>CAXXEH010000001.1:0-708593 GCA_963677935.2 Prolixibacteraceae bacterium
CCGAGACCTATGTTGAGGAGATTTATATTTCGAAAATCAAGGTTGGCGACAGCGCGAGGGTTTACATCAACGCGCTCAAAAATCAGGAAAAAATCGGCGCGATCTCAAATATTTCCAATGTAGGACAGGAGATGACTGGTTATGATTCGAAGGTATTTAAAGTGAATATAAAGATTGCCACTGATCATAACCGGATCAAACCAGCGATGACGACTAACAACGAAATCATCATTGCAAGAGAGGAAAATGTATTTGTCATTCCTCGTGCAGCACTTTTTTCTGAAGATGGAAAACAGTTTGTTTACCTCAGAGCTTCCGGGAAAACGACCATCAGAGATGTTGAATGTGGGAACCACAGCGATAAATTTGTGGTGATCAAAAGCGGACTGAAGGAAGGGGATAGAATTCTGTTGAGTAAACCCGAAAATGATAATATTTAATCGGGTATCAATTGCCAGAATCCACTGCGATTTTCAGGATCATTTTATGTAAATTTGTATTTATAAAAATTAAATGATGGAAAAATTAATCAAGCTGCGGGACATTGTCAAAAACTATCAGGTGGGAACACAGGCTGTTTTGGCATTGCGTTCGGTGACGCTCGATATCTATAAGGGTGAATATGTAGCAATTATGGGAGCATCTGGTTCCGGAAAATCAACTTTAATGAATATTATCGGCTGTCTTGATACCCCAACTTCAGGTAGTTACACCCTCAATGAAAAAGATGTCAGCAAACTGGATGATGATCGGCTTGCAGAAATCAGAAATACAGAAATTGGCTTTGTATTTCAGACCTTCAACCTTTTGCCAAGATATTCGGCTCTTGAAAATGTGATGCTTCCGCTGATTTATGCCGGAGTTGGCAAAGAAAAAAGAGTAGAACTTGCGACAGAAAAACTGCTGAGCGTAGGATTAAGCGACAGAATGGAACATCGCCCCAACGAACTATCAGGTGGTCAGCGTCAGCGGGTTGCGGTTGCCAGAGCATTGATTAATACACCTTCAATTCTACTGGCCGATGAACCAACCGGAAATCTGGACTCAAAAACTTCGGAAGAGATTATGAAACTTTTTGCCGCAATTCACGCTGCCGGAAATACAATTATTCTGGTCACTCATGAGGAGGACATTGCCTTACATGCGCACCGGATTATCAAGCTCAAAGATGGTCAGGTTGAGACCGATCATAAGAATAACAAACCTATTTATTAATCTGAAATTTTTTACTGATGCGTGTTTATACCCGTACAGGCGATGATGGCACTACCGGATTGATTGGTGGCACACGCGTTAAAAAATATGATTTACGTCTCGAAGCATATGGAACTATAGATGAATTAAACTCATGGATTGGGTTGATCCGTTCCCAGCAGATCAGTTCAGATGATATCCATGACTTAATTGAGATTCAGAATAAGTTATTTGTTATTGGTGCACTCCTGGCAACCGATCAATCAAAAGTAGAAAATACACCCCGGTTAAGTTGCTGCACCGAAGATATCGCCTTCCTTGAACAAAGAATGGATCAGATACTTGACCAGTTGCCTCCATTGACCAGTTTCCTTCTTCCTGGGGGAAATAATGCGGTTTCGTATTGTCATATTGCCAGAACGGTTTGCAGGCGCGCTGAACGTCGGGCTTATCAGCTTTCGGCTGAAATTGCCGTTACTGCTGATGTACTAAAATATCTTAACCGGCTTTCAGATTATCTGTACGTTCTGTCCCGAAAAGTAGCCCACGATACCGGTATTGAAGAAATTCCATGGAAATCATAAAAAAAGTTAGTTTGGGCTTTTATTTTAAAAAAATTAGTGTTAAAATCGCGCTCAAAGGAAAGCACACTTAATCTTAAACAAATAATATGTACTGGACATTAGAATTGGCTTCTAAACTGGAAGATGCACCTTGGCCTGCAACTAAAGATGAGCTGATCGATTTCGCCATTCGATCTGGAGCACCACTTGAAGTGATTGAAAATTTACAGGAGATGGAGGATGAAGGTGAAATTTATGAATCGATCGAAGACATCTGGCCTGATTATCCCAGCAAGGACGATTTCTTTTTTAATGAAGATGAGTATTGATGGGTTAAAATTATTTTTTTAATGCAGGTTTCACTTCCGGACCTGCATTTTTTTTACGGCTTTCACTAATCGGATAGAGGTCATTCGGGTTCAGTGGCCTTTCGGTTGGCCGCCAGCGAAACCCTTCCAGCACTTTATCCTCGGCGGTGAGTTCCTTCATCGGAATTACTTTTCCTTCAGGTTTTGGATAAAACCTAATGCTATCAATACGATTTTCAGTTAGGTGTAACTTAATCTTACTGCTAAGCATACGATTCATCCCCGAATATTTATCCTTATCCTTTAAATAATAGAGGGTTTGGGCATTTCCATTTACATCGGCAATTCTAAGTTTGTTCTTAAAAATCTGTCCAACAATACTCTTACCCGAAATCTGATTAAACTTCAAAGAGTCTTCCGACATCACCAGAAAAGCGTTGTTTTCGAGATGGGCGATACTCGGATCTGGATTCTTTGAAACAAACTGAATTTTCTCAGCGGTCATCTGATTTTCTTTTGACCAAAGCACTGGATCATAAAACATTAAAAGGGTTGAATCTTTCATCCTGTATCCGAGAGAATCGCATTGTCCCTGAAGATCGGGTTTATGGAACCTGACTTTTCGGTATGCCATAAAAAATTTATCGTCTTTTCGCTTAATATCCGAGGAGTCAGGTTTGGTAAAAAGGGTATCGGCATGCATATACATGGTATCCTTCTTGCTATACTGAATAAACATCGCCGAGTCGGTGACAAATGCAATCTTTGTATTCTCATTATAAACGCCAATTTTCCCTTTTACGACCACTCTATTCGTCGAATCGGTTAAGGTTACGCGATGCCTTCCGCGACCATTTCCGGACGCTCTGTCATAGAATAAGGTGTCGCCTTCGAGTACCTGGGTTTTATTGGTGATTTTCGAACCTTTGTACAGCTCGGCCAGATTCTTTCTGGTATCGTACCAGCCTCTTTCGGAATAGAGAACTCCATCTTTCTTTGTCCCTTTTATAGTTGTTGGACCGACAATAAAAGCGCGTTCAGTCTCACTATTATACTTCAATGTATCGGCATGCAAAATAAAGTCCTTATTGGTTAAAACAACCGAGTCCTTAAAAAAGAGCATGTTATCGTTTGAATAGTACCTTCCGATAATGCTGGTTAATACATTGGTGGTATCCACAATTTTTCCCCGGTGATTATAATAACCAATATTTGTACTGAGGTCAAAATCCATCGAATCAGTGGTGAGCGTGATGGATTTATCGATCATTTTTACATGATTGACAAATTTGGCAAGCCGGGTATCACCATTATATAACATTTTATCCCCATAAAGGTGTAAGGTATCACCCTGTATGATATGGACATTTCCAAAGGCATCAAACCGGTTACTGTCTGTATAGGAATAGGCACTGTCGCACATCATCAAAGCCTGGTTATGTCTGAACCGGACATTTCCGATCAAACGCTGCGCATTGGCGACGATGGTTGCATCATAGGTATACTCATCGGCATTTTCAATCTCAACACGGCGCTTCTTCTTGATTTCCTGTGGTTGAATTGCCTGAATAAAAAGCGAAACGACAGCTAACAAGAAAATCAGAGGAAAAAGAGCAGTTTTCTGTGGGTGGCTCATACTACCTCAAGATAAAATTTCAGGTAAACTAAAAAGTTTACTTTTTCCACGATTTTAATTTGAAGTTGCAATTCGCATACGAATCGTCAACATGGATATAGGTCTTTGCCTGCTGTTTGGCAATCCATTTCCGGTAGATATCCTCCTTTTTCTTAGACAGGAAC
Organism: Prolixibacteraceae bacterium; assembly: GCA_963677935.2. GTDB lineage: Bacteria > Bacteroidota > Bacteroidia > Bacteroidales > Prolixibacteraceae > JAAFHB01. The sequence continues at coordinate 3,866 of CAXXEH010000001.1, forward strand.
ATCTCGCTTAGTTTCTGATAATCTTCCTGAAGATTAGCCTTATGCGCCTTGGTTTTGTTGTTAAGCTTTATAATTTTATAGACTTCCCGCTGTTTGTCATCAATTGACAAAAAGGGGCGGGATGTCTCGCCAATATTCATTATTGCAATCACCTTACTCACATCGGGATCGAGCTCCTTCATCTCAAATTTTGATGAACCGGTCTGCTGTGAAGTGACCAATCCGCCGTTATTCCGGGTATTTTTATCCGATGAATAGAGGTAACTTGCCTGTTCCCAGGTAATCTTTCCAGTGCGGATAAAGTCGGCAATACTGTCAATTCTGTTTTTTGCCTTTTCAAGTTCAGCGGCATCCACCTTTGGACGAAGTAAAATATGACGGCATTTAATTTTCTCCCCTTTACGGTCAATTAATTGGATAATATGGTAACCAAATTCACTTCTGACCACCTTCGATATTTGATTGGGCTTCAGATTAAAAGCTTCTGTAGCAAAGGCAGGATCAAGCATCGCTCTTCCTACATAATCCATTTCACCACCATTTCTGGCAGAACCGGGATCTTCGGAATACATAATTGCAAGTGTGGCAAAATTATCACCATTCTCAACCCGTTTTTTGAAATCACGCAATTTGGCTTTTACTTCAAGATCTTCCTTTTCTGTAACAACAGGAAGCATGGTAATCTGCGCATATTCCAGCTGAGAGCCTATCTCAGGAATATCCTTTGATGGTAATTGTCTGAAATATTGTCTGACCTCCGAGGGAGTGGTTGTCACCTTTGAGATGATTTTAGTTTGCATCTGTTCGGTCTTCAGCTGTTCTTTGATCGTCTCAGACATTTCAGCTTTCAACTGAACTGTTGATTTATTGAAGTATTTCTCCACCTCTTTTTCAGAACCGATGTTTTCAATGAAATAATTCATCCGCCTATCCATCTGCTGATTAATCTGATTATCAGTCACAACAATCAGAGTATCGAGTTCAGCTTCAGCAAGTAGCAATTTTTGTTCGAGTAGCTGTTCGAGTATCTCGCACTTCTGATCTCCCTGAGATGTTACTCCCTGAGCCTGTTGCTGAATTGCCTGCGTTTCGATGTCCGACTTCAATATCGGATTACTTCCTACCACAGCCACAATCTGGTCAATAACTTTATCCTGAGCATTTGAGATTTTCTGTCCCAAAATAATTGTCCCTAAAACAAGGACCCCTTTTATTACGTTTTTAAGCATTTTCTGTATCTTATTTTCAGTCTGTAATTTTAAATTGATTTGCGCTTTTCCCTTTTTGATAAATATTTTTTTGAAGCTCTTCAATGAACTCCATTTTCCTGTTATTGAGGATTAAATTAGCAATACGGTCTTTTACAAATTCGAAGGGCGCCTTATCCCCAATTAAACGGTAGTCTTTTATTGAAGCAAGATAGTATTTGCTATCGTCAGACGATTCAATGAAACTATTTTGCCTCAGCGTCGCTTCGGGACTTGTAAAACTGACTGGCATCCTTGATCTTATCTGACTAAAGTCGATCCATTGCTCATTAAAATAATCGAACTTAGTAGCATTTTGGAAACTGTATTTCTCCAGTTCCATCCGCGATTTGTCATCCGAAGCATTCATCCACCTCTTTAATTGATCTGATTTTGCCTCTATTTTAGGTACTTCAATGTAGATTGCCTTTACAATGTTCTGATCGAGGATGAACTTCTCGGGATGTAAATCATAAAACTGACGAATATCAGCATCAGTCAGAGTTGTATCAAGCTTTTGATTGATCAATTGTTGTTTATACCTGTGAATGATAAGAGAAGTTCGGTATTCGTCCAATTCACGCTGAACATCTTTCTGTTCGTCGGATAGGTTCTCCTCTGCCATTTTAAGCATCAATTTTTCTCTTACCCAACGCTGAATGTAATCTTTTGCCTGATTTACACTGTCGGCTTTGGTGATACCTCTTGGCAGGGTTGCGGCAAGTTCTTTTCTGAGCAATATTTCATCCCCTACTTTGGCAATTACACTATTGCCCGGTGATGAGCTGGTGAAATAGGCACATCCGGATAAAAGGCTTATTATTAATAAAATAAAATAAAAATCTCTTCTCATTTACAGTCAACTCGTTTTTTCACCCAACAGAAAATCATTAACCCACCCTCACCTATGATGTGATTCGACAGCTTCAGGTTGTCACAGGGGTCAAATTTACCTTAAATTCCTGAGAAAAAGATGATCCTTAAGGAAAATCAGGATAATCCAATGAGCCAGTCATTTTACTCACGGGAATAATTTGGCGATTCGCTGGTGATCGTGACATCATGAGGATGACTCTCTGCAATACCAGCGTTGGTAATCCGTACAAATTTAGCTTCGTGCAGTTTTTCGATATGATGGGCGCCACAGTACCCCATGCCTGCCCTTAATCCACCAATTAACTGATAAATGACCTCATATAAGGTCCCTTTATAAGGTACTCTGCCAACAATCCCTTCGGGGACAAACTTTTTAATTTCATCTTCCATATCCTGGAAATAACGATCCTTCGAACCCTGCTGCATTGCTTCTGCCGAACCCATCCCCCGGTAGGACTTGTATTTGCGACCCTGAAAAATTATCGTTTCACCAGGCGACTCTTCAACTCCTGCAAAAAGTGAACCTGCCATAACACATTGCGCACCGGCTGCCAGGGCCTTGACGATATCGCCCGAATACCGGAGTCCACCATCCGCAATTATGGGTACACCGCTGTTTCGTAATGCCTTTGCAACATTGTATATGGCCGACAATTGAGGTATCCCTACCCCTGCAATAATTCTGGTGGTACAGATCGATCCGGGACCAATTCCGACTTTAACTGCATCAGCCCCGGCAAATACCAGTTCGGAAGCAGCTTCTGCAGTGGCGATATTTCCAACAATTATGTCAGTTTCAGGATATCTGTATTTTGCATTTTTAAGCATCTCGAGCACCCCAATTGTATGACCATGCGCTGTATCAATCACAATGGCATCTACCTGGGCCTGAATTAATGCATCGATCCGGTCAAATGCATCCTTCGTGATTCCGACCGCAGCGGCAACTCTTAATCTCCCCTTGCTGTCCTTACATGCCAATGGTTTGTCTTTCGCTTTTGTAATATCTTTATAAGTAACCAATCCCACCAGTTTATTATTTTTATCAACAACCGGAAGCTTTTCAATTTTGTGATTTTTAAAAATCTCAGTCGCTTTTTCCAGTGTTGTCCCAGCCACTGTAGTGATTAGATTATTCGAAGTCATCACCTCGGCAATGGGGCGGGCCATATTTTTTTCAAAACGAAGATCCCGGTTTGTTACAATCCCCACTAGATGCCTCTCTTCGTCAATTACTGGAATACCTCCGATTTTGTAAGTCTCCATCAACTTTAGGGCATCGGCGACCACCTTCTCTTTTGAAATGGTTATTGGATCGATAATCATACCAGTTTCGGCCCTTTTAACAATGGTAACCTGGTTGACCTGCTCATCAATCGACATATTTTTATGAATTACACCTATCCCACCCTCGCGGGCCAAAGCAATTGCCATTTTCGATTCGGTGACTGTATCCATGGCCGCTGAAACAATGGGAATATTTAATCTGATGTTTCGCGAAAACATGGTGGTCAGGTTAACTTCACGGGGAAGTACATCGGAATAGCCGGGAATTAATAATACATCATCGAAAGTAAGACCTTCGAGGAGAACTCTATCAGAAATAAACGACATGGCATAAGATTTTTTGGTGAGACTTCGCAACACAAATATAACAAAGGTATGGGAATTTGATTGTTGGATTTATGGTAATTAGCCGTTTTATCGTATATTTGATTCTACGAATAATTATTATGAACAAATTTACCGAAAAGCTGTTTTGAAATCGAACCGAAATTAGGGGAGCATAAACAATGATATAGATTTTCAAACGTCTGATTGAAATATCGCAAGTACAAAAAAATGGATCAATTCCACCAAATATTAAAACAATACTGGGGTTACAATGAGTTTCGTCCGCTGCAGGAGGAGATCATCCGTTCTGTAGCTGATCAGAAAGATACCCTTGCCCTGATGCCAACTGGTGGAGGAAAATCAATTACTTTTCAGGTATATTCGCTATCGGTAGAAGGGATTTGTCTTGTTGTTACCCCTTTGATTGCCCTGATTAAAGACCAGGTCGAAAATCTGCGGTCGAAAAATATTAAAGCACTTGCCATCTATTCGGGGATGACGAACCGGGAGATAGATATCGCATTGAATAATGCAGTTTATGGCGATTATAAGTTTTTATACGTCTCACCTGAGCGCCTTTCATCCGAAAAGTTCAGGGAGTTTCTGGTGCGGATGAAGCTCAACCTGATCACGGTTGACGAAGCGCATTGTATCTCACAATGGGGATACGATTTCAGACCATCCTATCTCACCATTTCTGATTTGAGAAAATACTTTCCTCAGATTCCCATTCTGGCATTAACCGCAACTGCTACCCGGAAAGTGGTGGATGATATACAGGAGAAGCTGGAATTCAGAGAAATCAACCTCCTTCAGAAGAGTTTCAGGCGCGAAAATCTCATTTACCTGGTCCGTGATAAGGAAGACAAAATGGGTTATCTGACCGATACCATCCGTAAATCAAAGGGTACCGGAATTGTATATGTAAGAAGCCGGAAGAAAACCAGGGAAATTGCACAGATGCTCCAACAGCAAAAAATTTCGGCAGATTTTTACCACGCAGGACTTGCTACAGATGTACGCAGTCAAAAGCAGGACAAATGGATGAGTGGGGAATCACGAGTTATTGTTGCCACTAATGCATTTGGAATGGGGATCGATAAGCCCGATGTCAGATTTGTGATTCATATCGATTTGCCCGATTCGTTGGAAGCCTATTTTCAGGAAGCAGGCCGGGCAGGGCGCGATGGACAGAAATCGGTCGCAGTTCTCCTTTACAACAATACAGACAAGCGAAGACTCCATAAAATGGTCACTGACAGTTTCCCTGTCATAGAAACCATCCGTTCAGTATATAACTCCATCTGCAATTACCTGATGATTGCAGTGGGGAGCGGTAAAGGGGGAATTTTCGGTTTCCGGATAGAGGATTTTTCAAAAAAATTCGAATTCCAGGTCAATGCAGTTTATCATAGTTTAAAACTTTTGGAGCGACAGGGATACCTCTCGTATGTCGAAAACGTGGATAATTATTCTCGTATTCTGTTTACGGTTCGCCGGGATGATTTGTACAAAATTCAATTGAGGAATGCAGAACTGGATCAATTTATCAAATTAATTCTCCGATCATACACGGGTGTCTTTACCGATTTTGTCAACATCGACGAGGCACTGCTCGCTCGTCGTTCAAGTAACAGCGGAGAAATTGTTTATCAGAATCTCAAATTATTGGCACAACAAAAAATAATCGACTATATCCCTCAGAAAAAGACGCCGGTAATTGTGTTCGAAACAGAGCGGATAGAAACCGGAAGAATTCATATAAGTGTCGAAAATTATCAGCACCGCAAAGTGAAATACCAGCAGCAGGTTGATTCGGTAATCGACTATGCCTCAAATAATCGTAAATGCCGAAGTGTTTCATTGCTCGAATATTTCGGGCAATTGGATTCGGAACCCTGCGGATTTTGCGATGTTTGCACGGGAGAGCACGAATCGGGTATCAGGGTAGCAGATTTTAATCGGATATCGTTTAAAATCAAGGAAATTCTACTTTCTGAAAGTTGTTCAATTGACAAAATAGTAAGATTGGTGAACGAACCGGAAACGAATATTATTAAAGTTTCACGCTGGCTGCTTGACAATGAACTGGTTAAATCCGGCACAAATGGATTACTGACCAACAATTCACAAGGTCAATAATGAACTGAATACCATTCGCTATCGGGATTTTTGATTACCTTTGTCATCTATTGAGTACGATAAAAGAATATTAATGAGTAAAGAACCATTTTCAGAGGTGGTATATTCGAAAAATGTGATCGAATTTGCCACGGTTGCCAATGAGTATTGTTCATTTATTGAGGCTGTTGATCAGTTTCAACGAAAGGATTTTATCGTACGGGTACAGAAATTGTTTCCGCTGCTTTATCTGAAGGCAACATTACTTCCTGAACCAGACATTGAAATGTCGGAGGATGCCCCTGAGAAGTTTGTCAGTGAAGAAGATTATAATTTCGTTTTGCATAAACTCGAAGAAAAATTTGGTCAGTTTGATGCCTATTATGAAGTTTTTGATCCCTCAATGCAGTATAGCGAGGATGCACTTGAAGCGAGTATTTCGGAAAATATTACAGATATCTATCAGGATCTGAAAGATTTCATTCTATTGTACAGAATAGGAACACTTGAAGTTATGAATGATGCACTTTGGGAATGCCGAAATAATTTCGAGCAATACTGGGGTCAGCGGCTGGTTAACGGACTAAGGGCGATTCATAACCTGGTTTATGGGGTTTCGGATCTTGAAGAGAAAGAGGATCATTCAGACAATAGTGACGATTTTTCGGATTGAAAATCGTATCATTAAATAAAATATTGAAATAAAAAGAGTCTGGGGAGGTTAAAGATAATGAGGAAATCAATTTCCAACGATGAGTTAGCAGAATTACCACTTTCTTCATTTGAAGGTACTATTCATGTGATAGAACAACCTGAAGATTTGGACAGGGCACTTCACTATCTTAGTAATCAACTGATTATTGGATTTGATACTGAAACCAGACCTGCCTTTAAAAAAGGTCAGATTTTCCCGGTCTCTTTACTTCAACTGGCGACCTCTGATCAGGCTTTTCTGTTCCGGATCAACAAAATTGGGTTACCTGCAGGTCTCATTAAAATTCTTGCCTCATCAAAAATATTGAAAACAGGTGTGGCAATCAGAGATGATATTAAAATCCTGCAACGGATTGTCCATTTTAAACCTGGAGGATTCATTGAATTACAGGATCTTGTTAAGGATTATGGAATCGAAAACTTCAGTCTTAAGAAACTCTCTGCAATCGTTTTAGGCTTCAGAATCTCCAAATCTCAGCGGCTGACCAACTGGGATGCAGATGAATTATCGGAGCAACAACTAATTTATGGCGCTACCGATGCCTGGGTTTCGGGTGAAATCTATAAACAATTGCTTTTAACTCCGATTGAACAAGTGTTGTGTGAACCCGAAATTGCAGAAAGTGTAGAGGAAGATTAATCCAACGTAGATTTCGGTAAGTATTTTAATAGTAGCATGTTGAATTTCAGTAAAGTTGTTTTAAAAAAAGGGAAAGAAGAATCCATTCTCCGGTTTCATCCCTGGGTCTTTTCAGGTGCAATTGACCATATCGAAGGGAGTGTAGAAGAAGGAGATGTGGTAATTGTATGCGCCAGTGACGACCGTTTTTTAGGTATTGGACATAGCGCAATAGGTTCAATTGCCGTAAGGATTTTCTCTTTCAGCGAAGTTGTTCCCGATTTCCATTTTTGGTGTGATAAATTACAATCAGCCTACCATTTACGACAAAAGATAGGTTTAGCTTTGCGAAAAGAGACCAATGTTTTCAGATTAGTTCATGGTGAAGGTGATGGGATGCCCGGACTGATTGTCGATTTCTATAATGGCACAGCAGTTTTGCAGGCTCACTCTGTAGGAATGTGGCTGATCAGGAATATGCTTGCAGAGGCGATCAAGGTGGTTTTGGGTGAAAAGCTTAAAGCCATTTATGATAAAAGTGCCAAAACACTCCCTTTCAAAGCTGCCATTGAAACCACTGATGGATACCTGTATGGAAATCATTCTACCAGAGAGGTGATGGAGGATGGGAACAGGTTTCTTGTTGATTGGGAGGAGGGTCAAAAGACCGGATTTTTTGTCGATCAGCGCGAAAACAGGAAGTTGTTAAGCGAATATGCCTTTGGAAAAGATGTACTGAACATGTTTTGTTACACAGGCGGATTTTCATTCTCTGCGATGCGGGGAGGGGCTAGTCTTGTACATTCGGTAGATTCATCTGCCAAAGCGATTGAACTCACCAATCACAATGTGGAACTTAACTTTCCGGGAGATAAAAGGCATGAAGCGTTTACTTCTGAAGCTTTTGATTTTATGCATGATATCAAGGATAAATATGATCTGATTATTCTCGATCCACCTGCGTTCGCAAAGCATAAAAATGTACTGAATCAAGCGCTTCAGGGATATAAAAAATTAAATAGCAGGGCATTTCAGCAAATTCGTCCTGGCGGGGTATTGTTTACGTTCTCCTGCTCACAGGTAGTCACTAAAACAAATTTCCGCGAAGCTGTTTTTTCAGCTGCTGCAATTTCGAAGCGAAATATTCGGATTTTGCATCAGTTATCACAACCCGCAGACCATCCAATTAACATATATCACCCTGAAGGTGAATATCTTAAAGGATTAGTCCTGTATGTTGAATAAAAATAATAAATATCATTTAAAGTTATAAAAAATTGAAATTTAAAGAGTTTGATTTTGTTCCTGAGATCATGGAAGGTCTTGAATCCATGGGTTTTGAGGAATGTACCCCAGTTCAGGAATTGGCTATGCCGGTAATCTGGGAGGGGAAAGACCTGATCGCTTGCGCCCAGACCGGAACGGGAAAAACGGCAGCATATCTGTTGCCTGTACTGAACCGGATTACCCGAAGCCCGCATCAGGGTATTAACACATTAATTATTGCTCCGACAAGAGAATTGGTACTACAGATAGATCAGCAAATAGAAGGATTTTCCTATTTCTCTGGCGCCACTTCACTCGCAGTTTACGGCGGTGGCGAAGGTGCGGCATTTGATCAGCAAAAAGCAGCACTTGTGCAGGGCGCCGATATCATTGTTGCTACACCTGGCCGTCTACTGTCGCACATTAACCTTAAATATTCCGATTTTAGTACCATTAAGCATCTTATCCTTGATGAGGCAGACCGTATGCTCGACATGGGATTCTTCGACGATATTATGCGCATTGTTCGTGAGCTGCCGGTTACCCGGCAAACATTAATGTTCTCGGCCACCATGCCGCCAAAAATCAGAAAACTGGCGGAAGGAATCTTACACAATCCCCAAAGTGTTAATATTGCGATTTCGAAACCGGCTGAGAATATCATTCAGGCAGCTTACATGGTCTACGAGAATCAAAAAGTAGCCCTGGTAAAATCATTATTAAAAGGAAAAACCGATTACAAGAGTGTACTTATTTTTACCTCCAGAAAGATCAACGTAAACGGACTTGTGAGGGAATTACGAAGGATGGGTTTTAAAACCGATGGAATGCTTTCGGATCTTGAGCAGAAAGAACGTGAAGAGGTGATGTTAAGGTTCAGAAACCGCGAAACACAGGTTCTTGTGGCTACAGATATTGTTGCACGTGGAATCGATATTGACGGGATTGACATGGTGATGAACTACGATGTTCCACGCGATCCGGAAGATTATGTCCACCGTATCGGTCGAACTGCCCGTGCTGCAAGTTCAGGATTGGCAATTACATTGATCTCCGATCTTGACCAGCATAATTTTAAACGAATTGAGGATTTAATTGAGCGGGATATCATCAAGATTCCACTCCCTCCTGAATTTGGCGAAGCGCCACTCTACAATCCAATTAGTGGTGGAAAACGGTTTGGAAGACGACCTTCGACAGGAAGATCGAATAATCAACCGAAAGCTGCTAATAGTGGTAAGAAAAAGATCTTTCGTCATCGCGATCGCGGCACGCATCAGGGGCATCAGCCGGAATAGCACCGGAAAACTATTCCTAATAAATCAGTTTAATTTACTGTCCCGGGAGAAATCATAGATTCTTCGCTACGCTACTAATACAGCATTCTATTGGCTATTTTTAAAAGGAGATTCCTCACTGCGTTCGGAATGCAGTGCGACGGAATGAGGAATCTCACTTTTATTCTTTATTATCTTAGCTGTCATAAAATCTGGTGTATATCATCATATTCAGGCCAATATTAAATGTTGTCCTTAGTAATGCAGCAAAGCGGAATGCGGAATCTATTAATACTGACAGCTATTCCTCTAAACAATACAGATTAATAACCATCAAAGTGTAATCTTTTCAGCACTCAGTGAATAACCAAGATACTGACTTGCGCGTGGTTCAAAATTATCCACAGATTCGGTAGTCAGGAATTGGCATAATCCCCCTTTCGAACATTTCTGCTCCATTTCGGGATGGCGAAACAGGTAATTAGCAAGACTTTCACAGACAACGGGGCCTTGTTCCAGAAGTGATACATGATCGGGAAGATATTTTCGGATACTGGGCAAAAGAAGCGGATAATGGGTGCAGCCCAGGATCACGGTATCAATTTCCGGATCATTCCGAAACAGACGAGTGATGTTTTTTTGGACAAAATAATCGGCTGCCGGATTATTGGTCTCATCATTTTCAACCAATGGCACCCACATCGGACATGCTTCCTGAGTGACGATTAACCGGTCATCGGAAATTTTGGCAATCTCCAGAGGATACGATTGGGAAAGTACCGTTCCTGTAGTTCCCAGTATTCCAATATGACCACTTTTGGTATAGAGTGGAATCTGCTCCACACTTGGGCGTATCACGCCTAATACCCGTCGGGATGGATCAAATAAAGGCAGATCGTTTTGCTGAATGGACCGTAGTGCCTTAGCTGAGGCGGTATTACAAGCAAGAATGACCAGTTGACAACCCATCGAAAAAAGCTTCATTACCGCCTCAAGGGTATACTTGTACACCACATCAAACGAACGTGAACCATAAGGTGTCCGTGCATTGTCTCCGAGATAGATATAATCATATTGCGGAAGATGTTCAATCATCGATTTCAATATGGTTAATCCTCCATACCCCGAATCGAAAACGCCAATTGGTTGATAATTCTGCTCCACGTCATATACGTTTTTAATGACCTAAACTTACAAAAAATAGAGAAAGAACAATAAATCAGAAAAAGAATACTTCAATAATTTTCGTAAAAACCAAAAGGGCGCCTTTTACAGCGCCCTTTTATATGATTTGCACAGAATATTTTTATTTTATCGCCAATTTTGTCTTAACGAAGGGCAATATGTCAATAGATTGTTCAGAATGATATAGAACACCATTTACTTCAAAAACATAAAGCAAACCCTGTTCCTTGGCAACATCGGTTATTCCCTTACGCGCCTTTTCGTAAACTGGTTGTAATTGTTTGGCTTTTTCTTTATCAATGGCTTCCTGAGCTGTTTGTTGGAATGTCTGCATTCTTTCCTGAATACTCTGAACTTCATCCTGCTTCGCTTTTACCAATGCTTCGTTTGCATCCTTTGCTTGCGCTAAAGCAACATACTCTTTGCCTTTATCCTGATATTCTTTATTCATTGCTGCAAGCTTTGATTCCAAATCGGCCACAAATTTCTCGATGGCAGTATTACCAACTTTCGTTTCAGGCATCGCCTGTAACAGTGCCTGGAAATCAATATGGCCGAATTTTAAAGTCTGGGCAGATAAACCACCAGCAAAAAAAACTGAACAAAATACTATTACTTTTAAAAAATTTCTCATGTTTGTTTATGATTTAAAATTTGTTCGCAAATATATATCTTTAATTTTTATATCCAAGCTTCTGAAGGATCTGGTCACTCAAATCATATTTAGGATTTGTATAAATCATTGAAAGACTACCTCCCTTATCAAAAATAATTGAGTAGGCTCCCTGTTCCGCCACTTCCTGAATGGCTTTGAACACATCATCCTGAATGGGTTTAACCAATGCCTGCCGTTTTTGATACAGATCGCCTTCTGCCCCGAAATACTGACGCTGTAACTTTTTGTACTCCTTTTCCTTTGTGATTATCATATCTTCCCGTTTGCGTTTCATATCATCTGATAACAAAACGACCTCCGACTGAAAATCCTTGTACATTTTGTCCAGTTCTGCATGAAGCGTTTCCAGCTCTTTCTGATATTGCTGCGAAAACTTCTCCAATTGATCCTGGGCTGCTTTATAGGATGGAATATTTCCAAGGATATATTGCGTATCGACATAGGCGTATTTCTGGGCAAACCCAAAACCCACCGAAACGGTCAAAAACAGAAGAATTAATACTAATTTTTTCATTTTCAATAGTTTTAAATTCGATATATTCAGTCAAAAATCAGACCAAAAAAACCATTCAAATCCAGACTTTTTGTTAAATAATGTTAGCAAACAAAATTTCATCAAAAATCAAACCAAAAGGGAAAAGTTCACAATGAATTACGGTCATTTTAGAACTGTTGTCCCATAATAAAGTGGAATTGACTTCCTCCCGTACCTTTGGTATATCCATCATCAAAGCCATATCCCCAGTCAAAGCCCATTAAACCAAACATTGGCAGGAAGATGCGCACACCCAAACCTGCAGATCTCTTGATGCTGAAAGGATTAAAGTCGACAAAATCGAACCACGAATTACCGGCTTCAAGAAAACTCAACCCATAAATTGTGGCCGATTGACTCAGGGTAATCGGATATCTCAATTCCAGCGTCATCTTTTCATAAATATTACCACCATTACTCGGAGTAAGTGAGTTGTTTTCGTACCCCCTCAAGCCAATGATATCACTCCCATACATGCTATAACCCGACATTCCGTCTCCTCCTAACCTGAAACTCTCGAAAGGTGACCGAAGGTTCTTATTATAGTATCCCAGGAATCCAGCCTCATATTTAGTACGCAATACAAGTTTCTTATTGATGCTTAGCGGTGTAAACACGTCGCCTTTAAATACCCATTTATGGAACTCAATAAGGCTATACCTCTCTTCTGCTGTTAAAGTACTACTGCTGTAATCTTTGTTGGAGAATAACGAATATGGTGGTGTAAACTGCAGCATAAATGAGAAGTTGGAACCCTGTTTGGTATAGAGTGGATTATCTGTAGAGTTACGACCAAACACCGTTTTAAAGCTAAGATTATTAGAACGTCCATTTTTGAAGAAGAAATACTGCCAGTTTTCGAGTACATACAACTGATAAGACAATTCGTGATAAACGGTAAAGAAGTCATCGGGCCATTTTAACCGGTAACCCAGTCCAAGTGCACCTCCAATAACACCCATTTTCTGGGTAATTACATAACTATAAGGATTATAATAACTACTTCCGTAACCACTGCCATAACCACTGCCATAACCGCTTCCGTAGCCACTGCCATATCCTGAATAATTTCCGGTATAGTTATAAGCCTGATCGCCGCTTGTTTGCTTCGAATAGTAAAGAGAGAAGGTAAATGAATTAGGCTTTTTACCACCTAACCAGGGCTCCGTAAAAGAGAAACTATAAGATTGATAATAACTACCATTGGTTTGTGCACGCAACGACACTGCCTGACCATCGCCTGTTGGAAGCGGTTTCCACGCTTTTTTATTGGGAATATTACGAACTGAGAAATTCGAAAACTTTAATCCCACAGTTCCAACAAACATACCGGCGCCCCAGCCACCCGAGAGTTCAATCTGGTCGTTGGCCCGCTCCTCCAGTTCATAATTAATATCCACTGTTCCATCTTCAGGATGTGGAATCACATCGGGTTTGATCGTTTCAGGATTGAAATGGCCCATCTGCGACAACTCACGTACTGAACGAATAATATTCTCTTTGCTGAACAGCTGTCCCGGACGGGTATAAAGTTCGCGCCGGGCGACATGTTCATTGGTTTTGGTATTCCCCTTAATTCCAACTGAATTGATCGTGGCCTGAGTTCCCTCAACCATCCTCATTTCAAAATCAATAGAATCATTTTCAACATTTACCTCGACCGGATTAAGGTTATAGAAAAGATATCCTGTATTGAGATATTCATTGGATACTGCATCATCATCTTCGGTTAACCGCTTATCGAGCAATTTCTGGTCAAAAATATCCCCTTTTTTGATCCCAAGAACCCGGTTCAGCTGAAGATCGGTATAGACGGTATTTCCCACCCAACGGATATTTCTGAAATAATATCGCTTCCCTTCATCGATCCAATATTTCAGGTGAACAGAATTTCGCAGCGTATCTTTATAGATGGAATCGGATACAATAATAGCATCACGATAACCTTTTTCGTTATACTTTTTAATCAGGTTAACCTTATCTTCTTCGAATTTATCTTCAAGGAATTTTTTGGAAGAGAAGAAATTCCTGAGCTTTTTAGCCTTGGTTTTCTTCATTGCTGCTTCCAGTGTTTTTAAACTCAGTGATTTTGCACCAACAAACTCAATTTTTCTGATCTTGACCTTCTCTTTCTTATTCACATTGATATCGAGTATCACCTGATTCTCTTTGGAGGGATCATCACGCTGAACAATGTCGACATCTGTATTATAGAAACCTTTTCCCTGAAAGATTCCAAGTATTTGACGTTTGGCAGTGTTAATCAGGTTATCAGTAACCTGACCTCCAACGAGCAACATTACTTTTTTCTCAATATCATCCTTCTCACTCTTGGAAATTCCCTTGTAGTTCTTCTGTGAAAGGCGTGGGCGTTCCTGAAGGTAAATATCAAGCCAGATTTTACTGCCAACTATTTTTGTCGCGGAAATCCGGACATCCGAAAATAGTCCCTGATGCCAATACTTTTTGAGGGCAGAGGTGATCGCGTCGCCCGGTATGGCAATTTCGTCACCAACTGAGAATCCTGACAGATTCTTAAGTACCTCGGTATCCAGAAAACGGATTCCGCTCACCTCAATACCTGCCAGTTTATACTTTTTCGCACTATCGTAATGGATTGAAAAATTAGTACTATCGGCAACAACCTGGGAATAAAGGTTTACACTACCCAGTAATACCAGGGAAAAAATTATTAATTTTTTGTACATTTTTAGCTTCTGATTTGTTCACTTGTTTTTCCAAATCTTCTCTCTCTACGTTGGAAATCGACGATGGCTTCGAATAGATTCTCTTTTCGAAAATCGGGCCATAGAATGGGGGTAAAATAGAATTCACTATATGCGATCTGCCAAAGCAGAAAATTGCTGATCCGGTATTCTCCACTTGTTCTGATCAATAATTCGGGATCGGGTATCCCAACAGTAGAGAGCTGACTTATAACCATAGATTCGTTTATCTGATTTAATGAAATTTCGCCACGTTGTACTTTCCCTGCAATTTGTTTTGTTGCTTCAAGAATATCCCATCTTCCTGAATAACTTAAAGCAAGTATCAGATTAAGTCCGGTATTTTGGGAAGTATTCTGAACTGCCTCGGCAAGTTTCTTTTGAACATCAACAGGTAAAGACGTGAGGTTGCCAATGGCAAGCATCTTCACATTCTTGTCGTTCAAATTATCGGTTTCCTGAACAATCGCATTTACTAAAAGCGACATAAGTGCATTTACCTCCTCTTTGGGCCGGTCCCAGTTTTCAGTCGAAAATGCATACAGCGTAAGGTGTTTTATCCCTAATTCTCCGGCACCCTCAACTATTGACCGTACAGCATCAACTCCTTGTCTATGCCCAAAAATCCGGTCATTTCCATGCAGCTCAGCCCATCGCCCGTTTCCGTCCATAATTACGGCCACGTGACGGGGAATACAATTCTTCTTCAGTTCAGCAATGACCATTTCTTATTTTTTGAGCTTATCATATAATGCACAATTTCCTTTGCTGACCCACAACTGATAACATAACGAAACGGCAATAGTGGCGTAATAGTCGTTGTTATTCAACTGCGTTTTGGAATTCTTGTCAGCATATCCAATCTGATTAACCGCAGGATTTTGAAACCTTTTCGGATCATCCAGATTATCTATATTATCGGAGAAAGTTTTTCGAACAATCACCTCAACTATTCCTCCAAGCCTTTTCGTAATATTAAATTTCACACCTGCCCCTACCGGTATGGTAAGTGTAAGCACTTCAAATCCATTGGTCTTCTTACCATTGGCATCATATAAAGGCGGATAAAGCGCCGGAGCTACCGGATTAATGGTTCCCAACGTTGTTGGTACAGGATCAAGAATAAAAGATCCTACACGCGATGCCCTTGAATAAAATCCCCCCAAACCAATCGCCAAAAACGGTGTAAAGGTCTCTTTCTTCATCCTGCCCAATTTATAATTTCGAAAATTAAATTCAAATAAGCCTTCCACACTTTGAAACGAACGATTAAAACTATAGACATAGCCAGGGTCAATAGGAAACTCTGTATTTGCATTACGTGTACCGGACTGACCGATATATGCACCACTAAAAGTACCCTCGGCTTTCAGATTCCCCGTAAACAGTTGCCCCCTTACCGCCAAACGCTTGTTGAAATTCCACCGGCCCAATACTCCGACCAACGGTGTAACAGATTTTGAATAATTGACTCCCTCAATATCTCCCCAATAAGTTGCTGCCGCAACCTGGACACCAAGATCGGCAGTATGTTGCGCCATGGCACAACCACCTGATATAATGAGCATTATGACAATAATCAATTTCCTCATTTCCAACAAAATTCAGTGTACTTATTCAAAATTGAAATGTCCAAATTTATCTTGTTTTTACTAAAGGTTACAAAAGTAATAGATTAACCCTAATTTCCCTTTTTTCAAACAAAATTTAACGGATAAAAATGAGATATTCTCCCAAAAGAGGATAATTCCATTTAATTCCGCTTATCAATTCCCCACATCAGTTTATTTCTGAGGGTACTATAAAAGGACAAGTTATCAAACTGCAAAACATTGATTGAGAATTCAGCTTTACGTAAACGCATCTCGAGTTCAGCGCCAAATGCAGCTGATCGTGAATCAAGCGATGCCATAAATCGTCCGCCACGACCCTCGATTCTTAATTTAATTTCTTCACTATCAGGAGTAACGACAGGCCTGACTGCCAAATTGTGCGGAGCGATTGGCGCTATAATGAAATTCGCTGCAGTTGGAGTAATAATTGGTCCGCCGACACTCAGCGAATAGGCGGTTGATCCGGTAGGAGTCGAAACAATCAATCCATCGGCCCAATAGGAATTCAGGAAATCACCGCCAACTTCAACATGAACTGTAATCATCTGCGAAGTATCTTGCTTATGAACAGTAAATTCATTCAGTGCATAAGGAAAGTCTGAGAATAATCCCAAATCGTTTTCGAGCCTGATCAAAGAACGTGGTTGCAGATCATATTTTGCAGCAAAAAAATGGTCCATTGCCGTTTCAAGTTCCTGTTGAGACACATCAGCTAAAAATCCAAGCCGCCCGCTGTTGATTCCAACCATCGGTATACCCGAGTCTCTGACCAGGGAAATAGCTTCAAGAAAAGCTCCATCCCCCCCGATACTGAAAAAAAAATCGACATTCTGCAACTCCTGATGATTCGAAAAATCGGTAATTCCCTCGGGAGCAAACGCAATTTCACTATGCAGATAATCCAAAAAAGGGCGATAAACGGTCACTTCTACTCCGTTTAGATGCAATATACTGAACAAACGTTTCAAACTGTCGTAAAAAACAGGAGTAATATTTCGTCCAAAAACCGCAATTCTCATTTATTTAATTGAAATTTAAACATTTATATATCTCATAAATTGATCATACCGGTCATCCATCAGACTTTTAATCTGCGATTGATCCATGTAGGTGGCTTTAATGAGATAATCATAGCGTGCAAAAGTCTGAATTATTCCCGAAAGATCAACTACATTTACTTTGATTGTGACATCAAGTTCTTTGGAGGAGGGAGAAGGCTTATGAATATATAGACTCAGAATCCGTGCATCATTACCTTCAATAATTTGTGCTATCTGTGAAAGGGAATAATTGATCTCAGTAAGTTCGAGCACGATAATTCCACCAGGCTCATTTGACGAAAACAATTCGGTTAATTTGAATGCGAGATCTGTACGAGTAATCGATCCCACGTACGAATGATCAGTTGCAAGAACGGGGACAAGAGAGACCCCGCAACCCAATGCCACCCCCGCAATTTCAAAAATATGCTGATTAATATGAACATGGGGCTGCAAAAGGATTGGACTAATGTAATGTCTGATCTTCTCATCGAAGTTTTCAGCGTCGTAAATATCTTTATCAGATACGACTCCAAAATACTCTTTTCCAACAACAACAGGGAGGTGCGAAACACGAAATATTTCCATAAGTGTAAGCACTTTAGACCCAATCTCGTCTAAAGTGACAGATGGGATGGATTCGGAAATCAAATTTTCGGCTATCACAATTATTGCATTATTTTGTTATAAAAATCGAATCAAAGTTGTAAATTGCACTCCAAATTATTGCATCAAAACCATGACACGTTTAAGCGTAAATATAAATAAAATAGCGACACTGCGAAATACCAGGCAAGGAAATATCCCAAATGTTAAACTTGCAGCCATTAATTGTGAAGAATTCGGAGCTGAAGGGATTACTGTACATCCCCGTCCGGACGAACGACACATCCGTTATTCGGATGTGAGAGACTTAAAATCAATCATAACCACTGAATTTAATATCGAAGGTTACCCCTCGCGCTCTTTTCTCGACCTGGCAATTGAGGTGAAACCCAATCAGGTAACATTGGTTCCAGATGCTCACGATGCCATCACCTCAAATGCCGGATGGGATACCATAACCCACAAAGATTATCTGATCAAAGTGGTCTCTGAATTAAAGAATGCCGGAATCCGCGTTTCATTATTCGTTGGAGCCGATCAAAAAATGGTCGAAGGGGCAGCAATTATTGGCGCCGACCGGATCGAGCTTTATACTGAACCTTATGCAACAGCCTACCCATACAACCCCGAACAGGCAATTATGCCATTCATCGAGGCGGCTAAAGTTGCAGCCGATCTTGGTCTTGGAGTAAATGCCGGGCATGACCTCAACCTTCAGAACCTGAAATATTTCAAACAGTCGATCCCCAATCTATTGGAGGTATCGATTGGGCACGCCTTAATTTCGGATGCGCTTTACCTCGGACTCGAGTTGACGATTCTTAAATATAAAGAGTGCCTGAGGTAGACGGGGAGGAAAGAATGAAAGAATTAAGGAATGAAGGAATGAAAGAATGCCTGTAACTTTACATTTCAGAAAATCGGGGCACGGAGCGCCATTTGTGATACTTCACGGACTTTATGGCGCATCAGATAACTGGATTTCGATCTCCCGGAAACTGGAAGGGCGATTTACCGTTTATATTCCCGATCTGCGGAATCATGGTCATTCGCCACACTCAACGACTCATACTTATCAGGATATGGTGGATGATCTTTTTAAGTTCTTTACCGATCATCGTATCACACAGGCAATTGTTCTTGGTCATAGCATGGGTGGTAAACTCGCGATGATGTTTGCAGCCGAATATCCCGAACTGGTAACCAACCTGATTATTGCTGATATTGCCCCGAAAAATTACAACTCTGTGGATAAGCCGTTTAAGACAGTTTTACAACATGAAATTATCCTTGGCTTAATGGAGGAGCTTAATCTTGTGGCCGTTTCATCAAGAAAGGAGATTGATCATTTCCTCGCCGAAAAACTGAAAGACAGTTCACTCAGACAATTTCTTATAAAAAATATCCATCGAAATAGGGAGGAGTATTTCGAATGGAAAATCAATGTTCCGGTTCTCAAGAATGCGCTCCTTGCGATTACCAATGACGTTTCAAGTGAGTGGTTTGCCGATCGCCAACCCATTCTGAATTATCCGGTCACCTTTATCCGTGGACTGAATTCGGATTATATTTCGGATGACGATTTGCCGGTCATTAAAACGATTTATCCTGAAGCCAGGGTGATTAGTATTCCTGATGCCAGTCACTGGTTACATGCTGAACAACCCGAAAAATTTGTTGAAGCGGTATTATCTTCCATATAATGCGGTCAGCTCTTTTAATTTTTGACCACTCTCCCTCAAATCATTCAAATCGGCTACCCTCCATTTCCAATTGCTTTCAATTGTTCCGGGTGTATTCATCCTTGCCGAAGAATCGAGACCAAGAACATCCTGTAAGGGGATTATGGCCAATTCCGCCACTGAACCAAGAGTTGCCCTGATCATTTTCCAGTGATCAATGGAAGAACTGCCAAAATACCTCCGCAGGTGGTCCCGCTCCTCCCCTTTCACCTTTTTAATCCATCCGGCCGTTGTATCATTATCATGTGTGCCCGTATATGCAGCAAAATCAGACTGATAATTATGCGGAAGATGTTCATTCCCTGCGTCCGAGGCAAAAGCAAATTGTAAGACCTTCATTCCTGGCAAGTGGTATTTTTTGCGCAGGTGATGGACTTCTTCTGTTATTGTGCCCAAATCTTCGGCGATGATGGGCAAGTTTCCGATCTGACTTTGCAGAAGACCAAGTAGCGCATCACCTTTTGCTTTCATCCATTCACCCTTAATTGCGGTTTTCTCACCATAAGGAATTGCCCAGAAAGTTTCCAAACCTCTGAAATGATCAATCCTTACCAGATCAAAAAGATTCAGATTAAAATGCAACCGCGCGATCCACCAGTCATAATTCCGGTGTTTTAACTTTTCCCAGTCGAATAAAGGATTGCCCCAAAGCTGACCCGTTTCACTGAAATAATCGGGAGGTACACCTCCCACCAAAACCGGCTTTCGTGACTTATCCAGTAAAAACAGATCCTGATTTGCCCATACATCGGCGCTATCGTAGGAAACATAGAGTGGGATATCTCCGAATATTTTAATTTCCAGACTATTGGCATATCGTTTTAAAGCAAACCACTGCTTAAAAAACTCGAATTGAAGAAATCGCTGATATTCAACATCTTCACGGTAGGTGCGATAATAAAGATGAAGTGATTCCCGCTTATGTTTAAGAAGCCCATCTTCCCAATAGCTCCAGTCTTTTCCCTTCAGATTTTTACGGCAGGCATAAAAGAGCGACCATGCTTCGAGCCACCAGCTATTCTCTTCCCAGAACCGAAGGTAATCATCCCATCCAAATCCGCCAATCTCGCGAAAACGGAGAAAGGCTTTGTGAAGATGTGGTTCGCGAAATTTCCGAATACCATGATAATCGACACTTTCAAGTGGGAATGCTTTTGCAGGAACCATAACATCCCCTTTCAATAACCCGCTCTTAACCAGCTCGTCGAGATCGATCAGATCACTATTTCCGGCGAATGCCGAATAACATTGATAGGGTGAATGGCTGAAATCCGTAGGACCCAATGGAAGAATCTGCCAGATTTTCTGACCCGATTCAGCCAGCCAGTCGACAAATTTGCGTGCTTCTTCACCAAGCGAGCCAATCCCATATTTCCCGGGTAAAGAGGTGGGGTGTAAAAGTATTCCTGAAGTACGGTTATTCATATTTTTAATGAATCATTTGAAATAATAAAAAAGGGAACCACATTAGACACAATAGGACACATTAGTTTAAATTGAACAGTTGATGGTACAGTTCAATCTCAGTTAACACCTAAAAGCCAACCTATTGTGTCCTATTGTGCCTATTGTGGTTAATTTCACTTAACTGAAGAAATAAACCTATTCTTATTTATTTCAACCATTTATCAAGCCACTGAAAGAATACCCGTTGCCAAAGAATACCATTCTGCGCCTGCAGCACCCAATGACATTCGTCGGGGAAGAAAAGGAACTCAGCCGGAATCCCCTTCAGTTTGGCAGAATTATAGGCGCCCATCCCCTGGGTATATGGAATACGCAAATCCTTCTCTCCGTGAATGACAAGTATTGGGGTATCCCAGTTCTGTACAAATTTATGAGGAGAGAAATTTTTATACGTATTCTGCGCCACCTTATTATTTAAATCCCAGTAAGCGCCACCGTTATCCCAGTTGACGAACCACATCTCTTCGGTCGTCGAGTACATCGCTTCGAGGTTGAAGATGCCGCAATGTGAGATAAAGGCTTTAAACCTTTTCTGGTGATGCCCTGCCAGGTAGTAAACCGAATATCCACCATAACTAGCCCCGACAGCTCCCAGACGGTTTTTGTCAATATAGGGTTCGTTTGCAAGGGTATCGATTGCAGTTAAATAATCTTTCATATTCTGCCCGCCATAATCACCCGAAATTTGTTCGTTCCACTCCTGTCCAAACCCGGGAAGACCTCGACGATTCGGCGCTACAATAATATATCCATTGGCAGCCATCATCTGGAAATTCCACCGGTAAGACCAAAACTGGCTGACTGTACTTTGTGGCCCCCCTTCGCAATAGAGCAATGCAGGATATTTCTTTGCAGGATCAAAATGGGGGGGATAGATCACCCAAACCTTCATTTTCTTCTTGTCGGTGGTGGTCAGCCAGCGGCTCTCTACCTTTCCGAATGTCAGCTGATCCATGATCCCTTTCGTTGCAGAAGTGATGGGTGTATCCTTCCCGGTTACCGGATCTACACGATAGATCTCGGCAGGATGCGACATGGACACTTTTGTAGCAACCAATTGATTATCTGCAATAAAAACGCTTTGATAATCATGAATGCCATCTGTTATGCGGGTAAATTTACCGTCTGAAAGATCGAGTCTGTAGATTTCGTCTGTCGCCTCAATATCAGAGATGAAGTAGATCGATTTGCCATCTTTGGTCCAGGTAAGTTCCTTAACATTCTGATCAAAATTAGCCGTATAATCCCTCTTTTGGCCTGTTTTCAGATCAGCCACAAACAGCCGGTTTTTGTCAGCCTCATAACCATCACGTGACATGCTCTCCCAGGCAATCATCTGTCCGTCGGGAGAGAAAGCAGGATTAATATCGTACCCCATCATCCCTTCTGTAAAATTAGTTGTTTTGCCACTCTCTAAACTGTACAGATAAATATCTGAATTAGTAGAGGTTGCATAAGCTATTCCCACCTTCTTTTTACAGGTATAAGCCACCGTCTTTCCGTCTGGACTCCAGTTGATCTGCTCGATACCACCCATTGGTTTCATCGGGGAGTCAAAACGTTCGCCTTCCATGATATCCTTATCTCCTGACAATCCGCTTTCACTGTAACAGGCAATCACCACATGCTGGTAGGTGTAATCATGCCAGCTGTCCCAGTGACGATACATCAGGTCGGTTTCGAGCCGGGCATTGGCCTTTGGCAGGTCGGGATAAAGATCATGAATATCCTTATCCAATTTCACAGATTTAATATAAATGATATTTTTTAAATCCGGAGAATATTTAAATCCGGAGATCCCACCTGCAACATTTGATACCTGAACATTTCCCGATCCGTCAGGATTCATTTCCCATAGCTGAGCGCTCCCCGATTTGGAGGAGATGTATCCAATCTTCTTTCCATCTGGTCGCCATTGTTCATCCCCCTCTTTTTCAGGAGTATCGGTCAGCTTTTTAGCCTCGCCTCCGGCTACCGGAACAATATAGATATCGCGGTAGGACTTATTCTCGGCAATATTAAAGAAAGTAACTCCATAAAGCACCGATTTCGAATCAGGAGAGACCTGTGTGCCACCGATACGTCCAAACGACCACAACACTTCAGGGGTCATAATATCTGAAGATAATTTAGGGGTTGAAGGGGTATAATTGGCCTTCACAGGAGCAGATTTTTCACTTTTCATACAGGCTGAAAAAAAGGTAACAATCAGAAAAAAAACGAACAGCTTTTGCATAGTCTGAATTTTAATTCTCACAAAAATAAGCGGATTTGGGTGATGTACAATAAAGAAACCTGCAAATACGAAGATTTGCAGGTTTGTAAAAACTTACAAAAGACCTCTCTGTATCCTAATGTTTAAAGAAAACTGAACAATCACGACATATCAACGGAAATCAATATCTGTAAGTTTGTGGTAGATCAATCCTTCTGCCATCGTAATCGGTGTACCTGACAAAAAATTTTGTTTCTGCTTTGCCTGTGAGTTTCAGATAATCCAGTTTAAAGCTAACATAGGCTGTAGCAGGATAGTCTCTCCGGTCTCCACGGGCATTGTGGCGCAATTCAAGAATAAACGGATTATTAATTCCATTAGCTTCGCAATTATCGATCAGGTTGATGTAATGGACTGATCCCTGGGTGTAATACCTCAACTCAAGGTTAAGAATTCCACCTGTCTTTGAAATCCAGCAATCCCTGACAATTATTGGGTCATGCCCCATACTATCGTCGGCAACCTCAGTATATTTCTTAATACCCTTGAAAAGAATATTCCTTAACCCAAGTATATCAGCGGTATAAATGACGGTTGAATCGGTCAGTTTTTGATGGGTAAGGGGATCAAAATCGACCAGTACACGTTGATTATCTTTAATCTCAAACCCCGAAACCAGCGTTGCATGGGGAACAACATTATTGCCGTTATCGAGATGAATCAGATAATCGTTAATGGCAGCGCTTTTCTTTTCGATGATCCCGAATGAGGCAATGAAATTTCCCGAATAATGGCAATAATCATCATCTTTAAAACATGAGGTACAAAGCATTCCGAATCCAATAATTGTCGGAATTGCTACCTTAAAAAATCGTGCTATCGTGTTCATAGTTTCAAATTTAAAGTTCTGTTAAAAGATAAAAAGAGCTTTAAAAAAGTTGCGTGAAAATCAAATTTTTTAAGAAAAAAAATGCTGATAAAATTAAACCAAGGTTTGTGAATAACATACCTAAGTATTGAGAATAATTTAATGTCGTAAAGATTGCACTTCGGGTCTACTTTCCCTAGCTACTTCAATAAAACAATATTACATCTTTATTGCAACATCTTTTTATTTTGGATTCACTTTTGTTGGCCACTAACTTCGGTTATGTGCAAACAAACACATCCCAGTGCACAATATGGGTTGGAAATTATGTCGGGTTGGAATCAACAGGTAAAATGATTTTCAAGGGTGATGCAATCGGCCACAACCGGTTTCAAATACAATTTACTGGATGTTTATCTTCAAAGATCACCCTGCCAACCCATTCAAATAACCCCTGAAGGTTTCGTAACCCGCCGGAAATTCAATGCTTAGTTTCTCCCCATTCATGAAGGCCTGCAATTTTTCAGGCATCGGCACATTCCCTTTGCCAACTACCTCTTCGACAGTATCGGTGAATTTTGCCGGATGTGCTGTCTCAAGAAAGATTCCAGTCTCATCCTCTCTTAATAATTCATGAAGGGCCCGATAACCAACAGCTCCATGTGGATCGAGAAGATAACCTGTCGACTGATATACTGAAAGCAAGCTCTCCCTGATCTGATCGTCATTATAGGTCGTTCCAACAATATCACTGGCAATTGCCTGATGGTTATTGGCATACAAATCAAGTATCCGTACGAAATTACTTGGATCGCCTACATCCATGGCATTGGCGATGGTCGAAACGGAAGGACGCGGTTCGTAAACCCCCGTTTTAAGGTATTTATAAACGATATCATTCCGGTTATTTGCAGCAATAAATTTACTTACTGGCAGCCCCATTCTTTTGGCGAAAAGTCCGGCGGTCAGATTTCCGAAGTTGCCGCTTGGCACAGAAAAGACCACTTTTCGCGATTTATCCTCCAGTTTTGCCCAGGCATTGAAATAGTAAAATGCCTGTGGCAGGAATCGGGCGACATTGATCGAGTTGGCTGAAGTAATTGTGATCTTCCTTTTTAGCTCCTCATCCATAAATGCCGACTTAACCAGCGCCTGACAATCATCAAAAGTGCCATCAATTTCGAGGGCAGTGATGTTCTGACCAAGTGTAGTAAATTGTTTCTCCTGTATTTCACTAACCTTTCCTTTCGGATAAAGAACGTGCACCTGTATTCCTTCCACACCCAGAAATCCATTGGCCACCGCACTTCCGGTATCGCCCGATGTTGCCACCAAAACATGCACCATTTTTTTCTCCTTTCCCAGGAAATGAGATAAAAGGCGTGCCATAAACCGGGCACCAACATCTTTAAAAGCAGAAGTCGGACCCTGAAAAAGCTCTAAAGAGTAGATATGTTTTGAAACTGGTACCAGGGGTGTATCAAAACTCAGGGTGTCGAATACGATCTTTTTCAATATTTGATCGGGAATATCCTCTCCAAAGAATTTTTTGGCCACCTCGAATGATAACTCCTGAAAACTCATTGAGCCAATTTCCTGAAAAAAAGATTCCGGTAATGGATCGATCCTTTCGGGCATAAATAATCCACGGTCGGCGGCAAGCCCCTGTGTGACTGCCAGTTCAAGATTTACGTCGGGCGTTTGATGGTTGGTGCTGTAATACTTCATCCTTAATAATTCATTTATAGATAAAAAAGGGCTTTTATGCGACAACCAACAGACTTCAGGTACTTTTGATGAAATTGTCAATACCTAAAATCTAAAGGTCTCTAATCTATACCCTTAAATGCTTTTCAATAGTTCCTGCATAAACTGATGGCTCTCCAAAACTCCATAACCCCCATTTTTTGCCGCTGATTCATCATAACGATCAACATCATCAGCCTCAATTCCCGGATACCAGATTAAAAATGGGACCGCGTCACGGGTATGGGTTTTTAATTTCCATGGAGTGGGATGATCAGGAAGAACTGCAATGGCAACAGGTTCGTCCATTTTGGAGATTTCATCTACAAGATATTTAACGATGCGGTGATCAAGGTATTCTATTGTCTTCAATTTCAGATCATAATCACCTTCATGTCCAGCTTCGTCACTTGCCTCGACATGCAGGTAAACAAAGTCGTGCGTTTTTAGCGCTTCGACAGCTGCCTGAGCTTTCCCCTCGTAGTTGGTATCATACAAACCTGTGGCGCCTTCCACTTTGATCACGTCCAGTCCGGCATATACACCGATTCCCTGAATCAGGTCGACAGCTGAAATCACGGCGCCGGTACCGATTCCAAACATCTCTTTGAGCGTTTTCATCGCTGGTTTATAACCGGGAGACCAGGGCCAAATTGAGTTGGCCATATCTTTTCCGTCCGATTTCCTTTTGAGGTTGACCGGATGATTTTCGAGCAACTGACGCGACTTCTGAATCAGTTCAAGCAAAAGCTGGGCAGTTGCTTCACCTGATTCGTTCAACGCACCGGGAAGGACATCTTTTACCGGAGTTCCCGGAACATCGTGAGGCGGTACACATCTTAATGATTTGTTCCCACCCCTGATCACCAGCAGATGACGGTATGAAACACCAGGATAAAATCTGACCGACTCATTTCCAAGATTTTCATCCAGATAATTAATCAATTCGAGTGCCTCCGGAGTCGTAATATGTCCGGCGGAATGATTCTTAATCTTTTCATCAGCGATACAGATCAGGTTGCAACGCAAAGCAAGGTCACCCTCATTGAGCTGAACCCCGATACTGGCAGCTTCAATTACGCCACGTCCTTCGAAAACAGATTCAACATCATAACCAAGAACAGCCAGATTTGCAACTTCGCTTCCGGGATGAAGTCTTTCAGGAATCGTTTTTAACAATCCGGAACGTCCCATCTTCGCCAATTGATCAATATTCGGTATGTGAGCAGCCATCAGGGGTGTCAATCCCCCGTGTTCTATCTCCGGCTGATCTGACATACCATCGCCAAGAATAACTATATATTTCACTATTTCTATTTATTTCTTTATTTCTATTTATTTCTTTATTCCTATTTATCTCCTTCGATCAGATATTCGAAACCTTAATCAGATCGGCAAAAACACCTGCGGCAGTTACAGCTGCACCAGCGCCATATCCCTGGATTAGCATCGGATATTCGTTATAACGTTCGCTGGTTAACAACACAATATTATTGCTCCCTTCAAGGTCATAAAAGGGATGACCAGGATCGACAATCACCAGCGATACGGAAGCCTTACCCTGGTCCATCACGCCAACAAAACGCCATTTTTGTTTTTTTGATTCAAGAACAATACGCTGCTCTTCAAATACCTCATCCATTTCACTGATCGTATTCCAAAACTCCTCCATTGATGAATTAAAATACTTCGCAGGAATAAAGGAGTTATTGACCACCTCTTCTTTTTCAATTTTATATCCTGACTCACGCGCAAGAATCACTAGTTTTCGTATAACGTCAATCCCACTCAGGTCGATCCGTGGATCGGGTTCTGCATAACCCATCTCTTTCGCCATTTTTACAGCCTTGCTGAATGGAATATCTTTACTTAAGGTGTTGAAAATATAATTCAGCGTTCCTGACAATACTGCTTCGATGCGAACAATACGATCACCCGAACGCATCAAATCATTGATTGTCGAGATCAGTGGAAGTCCTGCTCCTACATTGGTCTCGAACAGAAATTTAACGCCATGCTTTGCCGCCATCTCCTTCAGTTCACGGTAGCGGCTATACTCCGATGATGCAGCTACTTTATTTGCTGCGACAACAGAAATATAATTTTCGAGTACATAAAGATAATGATCAGCAACTTTCGCATTTGCCGTACAATCAACAAAAACGGAGTTGAACATGTTCATCTTAACCATCGTTTCACAAAACAAACCCAAATCAGATTTTAGTGGAGAAGCATCTACCAGATTCTTAATCTCTGATACATTGATCCCCTCGCGGTCAAAAATCATCTTTCGCGAATTGGCCACACCTGCCAGCTTCAATTTAAGACGATGATCCCTTTTTAATTTTTCCTGCTGTCTTCCAATCTGACTTAGTAAATCGCGTCCGACAGTTCCTATTCCAACCAGGAAGATATTCAGTTCGACATAAGGAGAGAGAAAAAATGCCTCATGAACAACATTTAGCGTCTTCCTTAAATCGGAATTTTTAACAACCCATGAGATATTTTGTTCTGATGCCCCCTGGGCAATAGCAACAACATTAATTCCATTCTTTCCAATCGTGTGAAAAAGCTTTCCCGCAATACCGGCAGAATGTTTCATGTTTTCGCCAACGATAGCAACGATTGAAAGGTCATTTTCGCAATCCAGTTTGCTGATATGGCCCGACAAAATCTCACGATCAAATTCATAAGCGATCGCCTCTTGTGCAAGCGCAGCGGCATGCGAATCGATTGCAAAGCTGATCGAATTCTCGGAGGAGGCCTGGGAGATCAGAATCACATTTATATCCTTCTTTGCAAGTGCCCCGAATAGTCGCATCGAAATACCCGTAACGCCGACCATTCCCAAACCCTGTATGGTAAAAAGGGAGATTCCCGAAATGGAGGAGATCCCTTTAATCGGATGATCTTTTGGATCAGCCGAGGATCGACTAATCAATGTCCCTTCTCCTCCAGGATTCATCGTATTCAGAATATGAATAGGGATATTTTTCTGATAAACAGGCAAAATGGTAGGTGGATAGATCACCTTTGCTCCAAAGTGCGAAAGCTCCATCGCCTCTGAATAAGTGAGCATGGGAATAGTATATGCCTTGCTGATCACACGTGGGTCTGCAGTCATAAAACCATCAACATCTGTCCATATTTCCAGGCGATCGGCACAAACAGCTGCGGCAAAAAGTGCTGCAGTATAATCAGAACCGCCACGTCCGAGTGTGGTAATTGAACCATCAGAAGCAGAAGAGATAAATCCCGGAGCAACAGCAAATTGTTCCACTGCAGAACAGGCTTCCGCAATTAAACGGTAGGTTAAATCAAAATCTACATTTGCCTTGCCAAAATTACGATCAGTCTTTATAACTGACATACTATCTATTAATTGAACATTCAGGAACTGGCTGATCAACAACGAGGAGAGACGTTCGCCGAAACCAAGGATTTTATCCATGGTTTTAGGTGTTAGTTCCCCGATTAGTGTTACCCCCTGAATGATCTTTTCGAGTTCA
Organism: Prolixibacteraceae bacterium; assembly: GCA_963677935.2. Classification (GTDB taxonomy): domain Bacteria; phylum Bacteroidota; class Bacteroidia; order Bacteroidales; family Prolixibacteraceae; genus JAAFHB01. Next base: position 33,528 of record CAXXEH010000001.1, read on the forward strand.
TCAAAAAGTGGATGAAGCAAATTAATAACCTGATCGGTGAACTCCGGAGCGAATAAACCAGATATCATCTCGTCGTGACGTGATCTGATTGCGATAAGTTCACCATTAACTTTCAAACCGGATGCAGCCTTTTTAGCCACAGCCAAAAGCTGATCGGTAACTCCACCCAATGCAGAAACTACAACAATTATTTTCTCATGTTGATTTAGAACAATTTCGCCAATCCTTCTTACATTCTCAACCGAACCGACGGAAGTTCCTCCAAATTTCAATATTTTCATAGGGATTATTTAATAATTTGTAATCCAATTGCGTGTACAAAAGTCCAAAAAAAATCTGAACCGTGATATTTCCGGTTCAGATTTATTGTCAAGTTTACAATTATTTATTTTTCAACAGATGGCGCGTAGCTTGCAAGTAGTTTTGTTTCAAGCTCTTCCATTAATTCAGGATTATCCTTTAAAAGTGCCTTAACTCCTTCGCGTCCCTGGCCTAACTTTGTGTCACCATAACTAAACCATGATCCTGACTTTTTAATGAGGTTAATTTCAACGCCTAAATCAATGATCTCTCCCACTTTTGAGATGCCCTCGCCATAAAGGATGTCGAATTCTGCTTTGCGGAATGGAGGCGCCACTTTATTCTTGACAACCTTAACACGGGTGTGGCTACCTTGTACCTCTTCACCATCTTTTAACTGACCGATCTTACGGATATCGAGCCGCATAGAGGCATAAAATTTCAAGGCATTACCACCAGTTGTAGTTTCGGGATTGCCAAACATTACCCCGATTTTATCACGCAGCTGATTGATAAATATAACGCAGGTTTTGGTTTTGCTAATGCTTCCGGTGAGTTTACGCAATGCCTGTGACATCAATCTTGCCTGCAGACCCATTTTCGAATCCCCCATCTCCCCTTCAATCTCAGCTTTTGGGGTCAACGCAGCAACAGAGTCAATTACAATAATATCGATTGCCCCCGAGCGGATCAGACTATCGGCGATCTCAAGCGCCTGTTCGCCATTGTCAGGTTGTGAAATAAGCAGTTCATCAATATCAACACCCAATTTCTGGGCATAAGTAGGATCGAAGGCATGCTCTGCGTCAATAAAAGCAGCGATGCCACCAACTTTTTGAGCTTCAGCAATGGCATGGATGGCCAGTGTTGTTTTACCAGACGACTCAGGACCGAAAATTTCGATTACCCGACCTTTCGGATATCCGCCAATCCCCATAGCAATATCCAGACCAATTGAACCTGAATGAATGGCCTGTACGTCATCAACAGGTTTGTCGCCCATTCTCATAATTGAGCCTTTCCCGTAGCTCTTTTCAATTTTATCCATTGTAAGCTGCAGGGCTTTCAGCTTTTCGCTGTTGATCTTCTGGATATCTTCCTTTGCCATTTTAAATTTATGTAATTAATTAATTAATAATTCTTTAACAATCTGATTTGTATGTTCCTTCGTTTCTACTTTTTTGAATATTTTTTCAATAACCCCCTCCTCATTGATCACAAATGTGGTCCGAATAACCCCCATATAGGTCTTTCCGTAATTAACTTTTTCACCCCATACGCCATATGCCTGAAGGATCACCTTTTCGGTGTCGGCAATCAGGTTAAATTTCAACCCGTATTTTTCAACGAATTTAGTATGCGATGCTTCACTATCAGGACTTACACCCACAATTTCATAACCCTTCGAAATCCAAAACTCATAATTATCATTCAGATTACAGGTCTCAGCTGTACATCCTGGGGTATTATCTTTGGGGTAAAAATACAGAATTAACTTCTTACCTTTAAATCCAGCAAGTGTTATTTGATCACCATTTTGATTATTTCCTGAAAAATCGGGAGCGATTGCTCCTTCAACTAATTGTATCATACCATTTAAATTTATAATATTTATAGGAACAATTATTGTACTTGCAAAGTTTGCCTTATTATACAAATATAACAATAATAAGAAAATGGATTAGAGAATGAGAACTTTAAAAAGAGAAAAATTTATTGCAAGTGACAATAATCCGCTAAAATGTATAATTTTAGCTCCTGATTATTTCACCTATTAAAAGTCATGAACGTTTCGTTTAAGAGGATCTGTTTTATTCTTACCGTAAGTTTGTATTTAGCGCTTCCAAACCAGACTATATCCCAGGTTTTATCTGGTAATGAAACACTTGCAATCGAATATTTCAAAGAGAAGAATTATGAGAAAGCGCTTCCGCTCTTCACGGAGCTCATTAATAAATCGCCGGATAATGCGATGTATAATTACTATTACGGCGTTACGCTGTTAAAGAATAACCACTACGAAACAGCCACAAAAGAGGCATTACTCAATGCTGTTGTAGATCAAACCCCGTCGAACGCCAATTTTTATCTTGGCAATTATTTTCATGCACTTGGAAACTGGAATGAAGCGCTTGATTTCTATAAAAGGTATAAAGGAAGTAAACAGGAGAGCAGAGAGTTACAATATGACAAATACCTGGACCTTTGCCTAAAGAAAATCAATCCTTTTAAGGTGGATAAGGGAGATGAAAAAACAATATTTGTTGATACCATAAAAGTACCGGCTCCCCAACCTGACGAAAAGATCTTTCCAATTCCTGATTCATTGAAAACGGAATGGTTTAATTTCCAGATAAACAGTCAGCTCACGTATCACAGTATTTCCGATTTCAGAAGTGAAGCTGCCAGGATCCTTTTCGCAAAAGCGTGGATTGCAACAGGAAAGAATGATTCAGTTGTCAGAAATACCGATGTACTGCGTAAAGCTCACGAAGAGACGAACAACGTATCGGCAAGAATCGGGCTGGTACAAAGGATTGTGGAAGCTGAGCAGCTTTCGTACCAATTGCTTCGCGACAGGGAAAAATATTTCGAGCAGGCAAGGGTTAAGGAATCGGGATATTGGGAAAAAGCAGGAGCAGATGCAATGGCAGGATTTATTGTCGAAATAACCGAAAGGGAGAATGCCAGAAATGAACGTATATTAAACGAAACGAAAAAAGTTGAAATTCCTCCTGTTGTGGTGCTAGTCACTCCGCCCGATACCATTCCCGTTCTCAACATGGAGTCGGAGTCACAAAAAATTCCGGATATCCAACCGGTTGAACAACCTTTGGCCAGGGATGTGATCGTATTTAAAGTTCAGATCGGGTCTTTTTACAATGGCAAAATTACTCCTGCCTTCAAAGCCAAATATGCCAAGCTGTCGAAATTCAGAAAGATAGATAAATATACCGACGCAAAAAACAACGAAATTTACACGATTGGAAATTTTACCGTTTATAAGGATGCTACATTATTAAAAAATCAGCTGATTATGGAAGGGGTAAAAGGTGCTTTTTTGGCTGCTTTTAAAAATGGTGAACGGGTTCCGGTATCATCGGTAGTGAAAGAGCTCCCTGCAAAATAAACCAGCGTTAACAGATCGGATAAAATGAGTGTTGAGAAGCAAAAAGACCGGGTATCTCCGACAGATCAGGATAAAGATCACATTTGCACGTTGGAGCTTCATAATGATGATTATCATACATTTGACTACGTCATTGAATCATTGGTCGAAATCTGTGAATTAGACACAATCCAGGCAACGCAATGCACCTATCTGATTCATTACAAGGGAAAATGTGATGTTAAAAAAGGTTCGAGGACCTTTTTACTTCCTATGCGAAGGGCTCTTGCCAATCGTGATCTTAAGGCGGTGATTAAATAATTTATATCGGGAATAACGGGTAGGTATAAACGGAAAAACCTGATTCAATTTCCCAATACATAACATGAATACGCGAATAAATTAAAGGTTTGAATCATAAAGAAAAAGGATGGCAAATGTCTATCCTTTATTTTTTTTCAGGAACTTCAACCGGCTTACCACAAATTCAAAATCAAATTGTTCCATTTTTGGAAGTAACGCATTAGTTTGATTCTTATAATTTAAGTATTCATCTCCAAAATAGTGGATCAGGTGCTGCTCTTCACGCTTTACCCTGTACAGAAAAAATGGAGTTGCAAGCAGCAAAAAAGCCGGACCCACCAACCAGTTTTGCAACATAAACATTTGATCTACAGAAATTAATAAATAAGATGCATAGATTGGATGTCGGACCCATTTATATGTCCCCGTAGTTATCAACAGGTGATCCTCCCTGGTCTCAGGGCCAGGAGACCAATTCGGTCCCAACTCTTTATATGCGGTGAATAAGAGCCAAACACCAAAACAGTAAAGGATTGTGGAGGGAAAACCTAACCACTTTGGCAAATTATAGTCAAAATAAGAGAACCAGGTTGAAAAAACATAGATCAAAGGAAGGACTATAAAGCCAATACCTATATACAATAAGAACCGTAGCTCCTTTTTATTAAAAAAGTTACTGTGTTTTTTGAGAATAAAATCCACAATAAAAGGCCAGACAAGAATAACTTGTAAAATTAATCCACACAAGTAAATAATTTCAAGATAAGCGCGTTCCATTCTACTACTTTTTTAAAACAAGAAATGGTTATCAGCTGATATTAATTAAATTAAGATCCTCAAAATAAGTTTCTGATTGTCTCTCACTCCCCTAGTCTCTCCATCTCTTAGTCTCATCTTCTGCCACTAATTGTGTCAATATAAAGTTGTTCGACTTTCGTTCGTGCCCAGGCGGTTTTACGCAGGAACTTCAGGCTCGACTTGATGCTCGGATCGCTGATGAAACAGTTAATTCTGATTCGTCGCCCAAGTTCCTCCCATCCGTAACAAGTGACAAGATGATTCAGAACCATCTCAAGCGTAACTCCATGAAGCGGATTATTTTTCTGTTCGACTGTCATAAAATTCAAAAGTAGATAATAAATTATCCTTCAGCATAATAGCCAAATCCCTTATTACCGGTTTATATTCAGAATTTAAACTTAGGTGGTTTTATTATCGGGGTTGGTTGTCGCTTTTGTTTCCCATATTTTGGATTTCTGACTCCGGGACCACCCAGGTTGATCTTTTTATTTTTCTCTTTCTTTTCGTGAAAGGCGCCCTGTGATTCCCTGATCGTTGTCGAAGAGTTGTGATAATTCTTGTCAAAAAGATTGGTTGGACTCTCCTCTTCCGTAAACACCCCTGAGATCGAAAGATTAGCCGGTAAAGGTTCTACAGGAATGGTTATTTTCATCAGTGTTTCTGCTTCGAGCTGCAAAACCTTTTCCTTTTCGCTGACAAATGAGATTGATGCTCCAGCTTTATCTGCCCTACCGGTACGTCCTATACGATTAACATAGTCACCTCCGGTCTCTGCCATCTCGAAATTAATCACGTGGGAGACATTATTAATATCCAAACCGCGGGCAATAAGATCTGTTGTCACCAGCACCCGATAGGTTCCATCTTCGAAATGATTTAAGGCGTTAATCCTGAAATTCTGCGATTTATTTGAATGCAACACACCAATCTGCCCGGGAAATTTCGATTCAATTGTTTCATATAACCGATCTGCCGTTTTTTTGGTATTGACAAAAACCAGTACCTTATCAAATCCCTCGTTTTCATTCAGCAATAATTCGAGGAGATTAACTTTAGTGTTATAATTCGGAACACGATACACCAGCTGTGTGATCTTATCGATCGGCATCCCATGAGGTGTAACCTCAATCCGCGAAGTATTCGAAAAGAAATCTGAGATCAGACGATCCACATCCTCAGTAAGGGTGGCAGTAAACATGAGATTTTGTCTTTTACCAGGAATGATCTCCATGAGGCTGATCAATTGGGGCCTGAATCCAAGATTAAGCATTTCATCAACCTCATCGATGACCAGTTTCTGAATTGATTTCAGCCTCAAAAGACCGGTCATGGCAAGATCGACTAAACGCCCCGGTGTGGCAACCAGGATATCCAGACCATCAAATAATTGCTGTTTCTGATTGTTGATATTTGTACCGCCATATACACCTACCACCCTGACAGTCATATAAGTAGTCAACTTTCGTATCTCCTCAACTACCTGAATCACTAATTCACGAGTTGGAACAAGAATCAGTATCCTTGGATCTTTCTGATTCGAAAAGGTATATTTCCTTAATATGGGGAGCAGATAAGCCAGGGTTTTGCCTGTTCCGGTCTGGGCAATCCCGATTACATCCTTTCCGGACATCACAACAGGGAAGGCCTTTTCCTGTATTGGTGTCGGATTAACAAACTCCAGATCCGCCAAAGCCTTTAACAGCGAACTGCTTAAATTTAATTCTTCAAAAATCACCTCTGTCCCGTTTTAATTCGCGACAAAGGTACACCGATTCACTCAAATGATTACAATGGTTGAACTTATTATCGCACAATCAGCTAAAAAATTAAGAATGAAAGAAATGAAAAAATGAAAAATCAAAATTTACTAACTTCTTTCATTTCTTCACTCTTTCATTTCCATACAACCTATAGAAGTAGGCAATACGTCCCTATTTACCTTTTCGATTCCCGTTTGGCCTTTTTTTCAGCACGTTTTTCCTTGAGATTCTTTTCAGGTTCTTTCTTGTTTTTTTCCTTTGTCGGACTTTTCTCTTTACTCATAGCATTATGTTTTATTAATTAATACCTGTAACTACATTAATAAATTCATTTACCAAAAATATAAAATATTGTAACACAAAGTTGGATAAAAATTGGTAATTTTGGATCAAACTAAACTTAAAAAAATGAGATCTGGACGATTGGAACAGATGAATTCGTATACTTTTTTTCTGCGCAGACAAGTCATCAACAGAATAATGTTGGTAATTTTTATAGCCCTAATCTTCCCTGATCACTCTAATTCAAGAGATAGAAAACAGCAATTATATACAAAAGGGATAAAACCTGAAAAGTTAGCCGGAGATTTTCAATTTACCGAAGGTCCTGCTTGCGACAAAAAGGGAAATATTTTCTTTACCGATCAACCCAACAACAGAATTTTGAAGTGGTCGACAGACCATAAACTATCTACCTTTGTTGAAAATTCCGGACGTGCCAATGGAATGTTTTTCGATAAAAAAGGTGATCTTATCAGTTGTTCGGAGGAGAAAAATGAGCTTTGGTCAATCGCTCCCAATGGCACGGTAACCGTATTGGTAAAAGATTATAAGTGTAAAAGGCTGAACGGACCCAACGATTTATGGATCGCCCCTGATGGAGGAATATATCTCACCGATCCTTTTTACAAACGTCCCTGGTGTGATTATGAAACTCCGGAACAGGATGGCCAGCATGTCTATTATCTTCCTCCCGGAGCAAATAAATTAATCAGAGTTGTTGATGACCTTCAGCAACCTAACGGGATCATTGGAACACCTGACGGAAAACATCTCTATATTGCAGATATTAGAAGCCATAAAATATGGCGCTACATCATTGGCAAAGACGGAATGCTCTCAGAAAAATCACTTTTCGCAGAACAGGGATCTGATGGAATGACAATTGATAATAAAGGGAATATCTACCTGACCGGTAAAGGGGTGACAATATATGATTCGCATGGGGTTCTTGTAGAAAAAATTCCAGTCCCGGAAAATTCGACTTCAAATGTTTGTTTTGGGGGCAAGGATCGCCACCTGCTCTTTATTACTGCATGGACATCAGTTTATGGAATGAAAATGAAGGTTAAAGGTGTAAGATAGTATTTAGGTTAGAAAGTGGCATTACAGGCAGCGATGGAGGCTTCAGGTCTTATGAATCTGCCAATATTTATCAATATTTCAGAACCATAACGAATGGCCGACACAATCGAGCAAAGGATCATGATGGGTGATGAGCAGTCTTTTGAACTGCTTTACCGGAGGTATTTTGTCCGTTTATGTGCTTTTGCCAATAAATTTTTAAATGACCCTTTTGCTGCTGAAGAGGTAGTCCAGGACATCTTTTTAAAGCTCTGGGAAAACCGATTACAACTACTGAGCGAAGAATCAGGAAAATCATTTTTGTTCCAGGCTGTTCATAACAAAAGCCTGAATTTTCTTGCCCACAAACAAGTTGTAAACCGCTATTCGGAAATGATTCAAGCCGTTTATGCCAATCCCGAAGAGTTCGATGCCCATGAGTCTCTAATGGCCAAAGAGCTGAATTCAAGTATTGAAGTGATTATCAACAAACTGCCACCCGAGTGCAAAAAGATATTTCTGATGAGTCGCTCCGAAGGTAAAAAACACCAGGAAATTGCAAGTGAGCTAAATATTTCCATCAAAACAGTCGAGACCCAGATTAACCGGGCTTTAAAAAAAATGCGTTCAGAATTATCTGATTATATAGCTATTCTGGCAGCTATCCTGTTCCTGAAATTCTAATATCTCCTAATTAGAATTGGAGTATAAAGGGAAAATAAACTTTTCACCCACGAAAATGTTATTTCACTATTACTAAATTCATCAAAGCCAAAATTATTATTAAAAAAATCCGATCTCGTTGTAGGGGTAAAAGATCACTTATCTGTTACACTATTAACTGAGAAAAAATGAAAGAAAATCTAGATTACAAAGAGTTGACAGCCCGATTCCTCGATAATCGTTTAAGCGAGGATGAAATTACCGTATTCACAAATTGGATTAATGAATCTTACGAAAACAGGAAGTTATTTGATCAATATAATGAACTTTGGCAATTAAGTAATATTGCTTTCAATGACGGACATTTTAACACCGATGCCGGATGGAATTCACTGCAAAAAGAAATAACCAAAAACAGCACGAACCTCAACAATAAATTTAGCCTGGTAAAAACCCATCAGCTATTTATCTGGAAAATAGCATCGGTTGCCGCCATGGTTGTTGCAGTACTATTTATGGGATTGTTTTACCAAAAAAATGTCAGATCACTCAAAAATCAAATTGTTACCATTCAATCACCACGTGGTGAAAAATCAAAAGTGATTCTCTCAGACGGAACGGTTGTCTGGTTGAATTCTGAGAGTCAGCTCACCTGGTCCAATGATTTTGATAGCAATACAAGGTATGTTACCTTAACGGGTGAAGGTTATTTTGATGTTGCGAAAGATCCCAACCGACCATTTATTGTAAAAACTAAAAATGCAGATATTAAGGTTTTTGGAACAAAATTTAATGTTTGTGCCTATTCCGATGAACCATTTACGGAAGCTACACTTGAAGAGGGGAAGATCGGAGTTTATTTTAAGGGGAAGTCAGAACCAGTTGCGGTAGCTCCCGGACAAAGAATGGTATTCGACATAATATCCAACGAGATAACACTTAACCAGGTAAATACTGATCTGTATACTTCCTGGAAAAACAACAAGCTAAGGTTTGACAATGCTCTTTTTGAGGACGTTGTAAAAAAACTGGAACGATGGTATGACGTGAGGATTATTCTGGACAAAAATCTGAAATATTCCGAACGCTATACAATGACCATCAAGACGGAAAGTCTGCGCGAGGTGTTAAACCGATTAAAAATAACAACTCCTATGAGTTTTAAGATTGAAGAAGAGAAAGTTTTTATTTATCCTAAAAAATAGAACGCCTATGGTTTGAAAAGCTGACTAAAACAAAGAAAGGAGAGCGCTCCAACGCCCCCCTTTCAGACAATTCGTACTTGCAATACGAATAAAAAATTAAACATTAACCCCGAAAGGGATAAGTCTAATCACAATTTTACAAATTTATGAAAATTAAATCAGTATTCATTGCAAGGGAATCCTATGCCCTGGCAAAATTGATCCGAATTATGAAACTAACGGGCTTCCTTATCTTAGTCACCCTTATGCATGTGACTGCCAGTGTATATTCCCAGAATACACTTCTAAGCCTCAGTATGAAAAATTCTACTTTAAAGGATGTCTTTCGTGAGATCGAAAAACAGAGTGAATTTACCTTTCTGTACAATAACGCAAAAATCAATGTTGATAAAGAGGTAAGTGTGGAAACCCAGTCCGGAAAAATAGAAGACATCCTGAATCAGGTGCTCACCGGAACCGGTATAGCTTTTGTTATAATTGACAAACAGGTTATTCTGGCAGGTAAAGATCAGATAAACTCCGCTGTAGAAGCAGCCCAGCAGACTAAAAAAGTCACGGGTAAGGTAACCGATCAAACGGGCGCCCCCATTCCCGGAGTTGCCGTTGTTATAGCAAATACAACCACGGGTACGATCACCGACGCTGACGGAAATTATACCCTTACCAACATTCCGGAGGATGCGACTTTGCAGTTCACCTTTGTGGGGATGAAATTGCAGAAGTTTCCTGTCCTGGGGAAACAGGTGATTGACGTTGTTCTGGAGGAGGACAAACGTGCCCTGGATGAGGTAATTGTAATTGGTTATGGTACAGCAAAGCGTCAGGATTATACCGGAGCAGTCAGTTCCATAAAAATGGAAAACTCTCCCGTTGCACTGGCTTCAAATCTAAATGCATTGGAGGCGATCAAAGGGAATGTAGCCGGTTTAAGTATCGGTGCAACCAACACTGCCGGTGGTCAGCCAACTATGGATATACGTGGAACGAATTCAATCAGTGGGTCGAATGAGCCTTTGATCGTACTTGACGGTGTTATCTATCTGGGTAGCCTTGGAGACATCAATCCAAATGATATTGCAACCTATGACATCCTGAAAGATGCCGTTTCAGCTGCTGCTTATGGTTCGCGCTCAGCCAACGGAGTTATTGCCATTACAACAAAAAAAGGTAAAACCGGCAAGCCGATGATTACCTTTAATACCTCTGCAGGTGTTCAGTCGTGGCAAAATGAACCTGTAATGATGAAAGGTTCAGAATGGATTACAGTTGTAAATGCCCGTAATAAATATACAGATGGCTCTACCAACTGGATGAAAGCCGGCGAGTTGGCCAATCTTGCTGCCGGATCTGAAACAGTATGGCTCGATCAGGTAATGCGGACAGGTGTCATCCAGGACTATCAGCTGGCAGTTTCAGGCGCCAGTCAGAGTGTAAATTATTATATTTCAACTTCCTATAACGACAACAAAGGAATCGTTAAGGGAGACGATTTCAACCGTATCTCATTGTTGGGAAAAGTAAATACAACAATAACAAACTGGCTAAAAATTGGGTTTGACGGTAGTTATTCGAGAAGGGATTATTCTGGTTTTGCAGCCAATGTTGGAGAGGCGCAAACCATGTCACCTTATGGTGTCATTTACCGCGATGACCTGGGTCACCTTGAAAAATATCCCTATACACAGTCATCTATGAATCCATTGTGGGGAGTACAGGATGGCACCCGCGACAATAAGGATATCCGTCAGAATTTCCGATTAAATGCTTATGCAGTTGTGGATGCTCCGTGGATTAAGGGATTAAATTTCAGGATAAATGTTTTAACCAATCTGGATAGAAATCAGGCAGGAAATTTCACTAATGAAAATTACTATATCGGTGAAGGCGCCGGAATTGCAAGGTACTCCCCTGCAACAGTTGTTGGCTTTCTGGCAAGCGCCAATGGAAATCTTGATAATAATAAGACCTTCAGTTATGTGTTTGATAATATCCTGAATTATAAGAATGCATTTAAAAAACACAGCATTGAAGCGACTTTAGTGGCTACCAGGGATTACCGTCGTTACGAACAGGTGAATACCACAGGATCAGATTTTGGGGCCAATGGAAATACCACCCTTGGAATTTGGGGACTTGCCAAATCTACTACTCAAAAGGTATTAATGAATATAGATGAAAGGGCTAACATCGGCTACCTCGGGCGCATAAGCTATTCTTTCAACGATAAATATTTCTTTACCTCCTCCTACCGTCGTGACGGAGCATCGGTATTCGGGGCCAATAAAAAATGGGCCAATTTTGCTGCAGCCGGTGGAGCCTGGAAAATTTCAAATGAAGAATTCCTTAAGAATTTCAAGCCATTAAATAATTTGAAAATTAAGCTCTCCTGGGGTCAGAATGGTAATCAGGGAATCGGACCTTACGCCACTTTATCGACCATTGCAAATGGTTCATCTGGCAATATCAGAGACGAATTCTCAAATGCACAAGGGAAGATTTTTTATGGACTTTACCAGAATGCGCTGGGGAACTCAGACCTGGGATGGGAAACTACCGAAACCTTTAATACCGGATTTGAATCAGCCTGGTTAAACAATCGGCTCTTCGCGGATCTGGACCTTTATTCATCGCAAACAACCAACCAGATCTTTACCCGGAATATTCCTGTTATGACAGGATTCAAAACGATCCTCGCATCAATGGGGCAAGTGAACAATATTGGAGTTGAAATTACACTTAGATCAGTAAATATTAAAACAAAGGATTTAACCTGGGGTACTTCTATTACCTATTGGAAAAACAAAAATAAACTGATCCATCTGTACGGAGAGGATAAAAATGGCGACGGTAAAGAGGATGATGACATTTCGAATTCCCGATTCATAGGAAAATCTCTTGGAGCCATATATGGCTATGAACAGGATGGAATTGTTCAGACCGAAGATGTAGCATATATGGCTTTGACAGGCGCGGCTGCCGGAGCGCCCAAATATAAAGATCTGGATGGAGTTGCAGGAATCACCGCTGCCGACCGTAAAATCCTGGGTTATGACAAGGAAAATTTCCGGCTAAATATGAGCAATACAGTGAGTTATAAAAATTTCGAGTTATATGCCATGGTAACCGGGACATTTGGGGGTAATAACTATTTTGTGAAAAGTAATACAGCCGCCTATATGACTTCAGGGACAGGTCGATTTAATGATAACATGACTTCAAAACCTTATTGGACCACCACAAACCCAAGTAATGTTTATCCATCAGCTTATTTTACAGGAGACGGACGTTACCAGGCGCTGCAGTCACGCGGTTTTGTGAGGGTGCAGGATGTATCATTGGCCTATACCTTCAATCAGCCCTGGGTTAAAAAAGCAAATATCAATTCATTGAAGGTGTTTATCACAGCCAAAAATCTGGCGACCAAAACCAATTGGTTCGGAGGTGATCCCGAAGTTGGAACTCCGGTTCGTGAAAATACTTTTCCGGTCCCTTCCACTTATTCAATTGGCGCAAATATTAGTTTCTAATCATTACTTAAAACGACACAGATATGAAAAAGATAAAATATATAGCCGGAATTTGGATTCTGCTACTGTTTGTCAGTATAACAAGCTGTAACGATGAGGCATTTCTGAAAGAAAATCCGTCAACATTTTATACCGTTGACAATGCTTTCTCGACATCAGCACAAGTTGATCAGGTATTAGTTTCAATTTATTCCCATTTGCGTGATTTATGGGCCAATCCGGGTGAAGCCGGCTGGATCTTTGTCTTCAGAGGTAATGGTACCGATATGTTTGACGTTGCGAGTATCCGTAAAGCGAATACTTTTAACAATTACGGAAACATTAATGCAGATAACACCAATTTTTATGAAAACTATACTACCTGGTATTATGTGATTTCACGTGCCAATTTGGCATTGTATAGTGCAGAGTTACCGCAGATTTCCTGGTCATCAGCTGCGGAAAAATCGTATGCTGTTGCACAGGCAAGATTCTTCCGCGCTTTTGCGTATCGGAACCTTGCTGAACTTTTCGGAGGGGTGCCAATTGTCACAACGATCTCAACAGTACCGAAATATGACTATAAACGTGCCACACGTGTTGAAACCTATCAGTTTGCTATTACCGAAATGGAAGCCATTGAGAGCGATCTTCCCGAAACGACTGTTATTGGCGGACGTTTGGTAAAAGGTGCATGTCAGCACAACCTCGCAGAACTCTACCTCGCGATGGGGACCCAGCTGGCAGCCGACAGCAAAGCCAGTGAGGCTACTGCAGCATTCGCCAAATCAATAACTTTTGCATCTAAAGTAATTGATGGCGGAACTTATAAACTGATCAGTTCACGATTTGGAACAAGAAAAACAGCTTCTACAATTGCGTTTAATGTTTACCAGGGTGGCGTTAACACTGCTCCTGTAGATACCGTTATGCAAAATACCAATTACTATTGGGATATGTTTCAGGAGGGTAACGTAAACTTTCAGGATGGAAATACCGAATGCATCTGGGCCATGCAAATTGATTATGCCGCCTATAAAGCTGAAGACAAAAGTTCAAAATTGCCCTATTCGCGCACCTATGGCGCTGACTTCCGTGATGGTACTAAGAATAACCTCACAGGAACCCTTGAAGATGTGGGTGGACGTGGCGTTGTACAAATCATGCCGACAATGTACACCCGTGATGGCGTTTATGCTGACAAATGGGGTACAGATATGCGTAATTCCGATGTTGCATTACGCAGAAGATTTAAAGGGAACGTAGCTGCATCAGCCTATTTCAAAAAAGTGGTCCCATGGAGTGAGATGTATACGGGTAGTACTGATGCAACTACAAATCTGAACAACAGGAGTCTCTGTTTCCCTATTTCATGTAAAATTGCCACAGATAAATATACAGGTCTGGCTGACGGGGAAAATCTGAGTAACCTCTTCCGCGATGATTATTTTATCCGCTTGTCGGAAACAATACTCCTGCGTGCTGAGGCTAAACAACGAAGTGGTGATAAAACAGGTGCTGCTGCAGATATCAATTTGCTCAGAGACCGTGCCCAATGTTCTTACAGAGTTACTGCCGCCGATATGGATGACAGCTTCAACACAATTCTTGACGAACGCGCCCGCGAACTGGTTTATGAAGAATGCCGCTGGAATACCTTACTTCGCATGGGTGGAACAATTGCTGTTGACAGGATTAAAAAGAATGCATATTGGCCTGAAGCTCTGGCAACGCTAACCTTTAATTATAACTTGTGGCCTATCCCGCAAACAGTTATCGACACCAACAAAGATATAAAACTGGATCAGAATCCAGGCTGGATAAGATAAATTTCTCTTTACTTTTGATTGCTCTGCAGGGACATCTTTTATTTAAAGCTGTCCCTGTTTTTTACACCCAAGTTTTGATTCCCGGATCTAAAAGGTTTAGTAATTTCAATAAATTTTATTTAACCGGTTCTTTAAACAAATTCATGATGTTAAAAATTCAGATATTACTTTCGGTTCTGACTTTTTGCCAGCTAATGCAGGCACAAACCAGCTATTCGTTGAAAACCGACAAAACAATAAACTACAGACAACTTCAAAGCGGATTCATCAATCCACCAGACGAATCACGTCTGCGCTGCTACTGGTGGTGGTTGAACAGTATGGCTACCAAAGAGTCAATTACCCGCGATCTCGAAGAGATGAAATCAAAAGGGTACGGGGGCGCTTCACTGGTCGATGCCGGAAGCTCGAATTACCAGGTAGCCTTAAAAACACCTGCCGGACCCGTTTTTATGAGCCCCGCATGGATGGAACTTTATAAACATGCTGTAAAAGAGGCCGACCGGGTTGGCATCGAATTGAGTGTAAATGTTCAGAGTGGCTGGAATCCCGGAGCCCCTTCCATAACACCGGAGTTTGCCATGAAGAAAATCGTCTGGTCGGAGGTCGATGTAACCGGTGGTCAAACGATTCGCATGGAATTACCCCAACCTGAAAAAAAACTGATGTATCAGGATATAATGGTCCAGGCTATCCGAAAAAAAGAGGGCGCTCTTATTAAAAATGAGGCCATCGAAAACTGGAAGAAAAAATCATTCAATGAAAAAATAGGGTGGAAAGGGGTTTATCCGCTTCATGAATTGAGGGATGATTTTCCGGGAGATGGCAGCGAAATGGCCATCAAAAAAGACCAAATCATCGACCTCACTCCAAATTACAAGGATGGCAAATTGGAATGGAGCGTTCCTGAAGGAAATTGGACAATTATCCGATATGGCTATACCAGCACCGGTGCACGCACCTCCACAAACAGCGATGGCTGGGAAGGTTTATCGGTTGACCACCTGAGCCCGGAAGCATTCGAACTTTTCAGCAATACGGTAATTATTCCACTAATTGAAACAGCTCAATCGGTTGGCAAAAGTGTCCGGTTTCTTCAAACAGATAGCTGGGAAATGGATCTGGTAAGTTGGACAGCCAGGTTTCCGGAGGAATTCAGAAAATTCAGAGGTTATGAACTTCAAAAATTCATGCCTGCTCTGGCGGGACGGATCGTTGAAAACCGTGATGTAACGGACCGTTTCCTACACGACTTCCGTAAAACAATAGGTGATTGTGTTGCAGAATATCACTATCAGTTGTTTTACAATCTGGCCCATAAATATGGGTTAGGGATCCACCCCGAATCGGGCGGACCCCATTCTGCACCCGTTGATGCATTAAAAGTAATGGGAATCAGTGATTTTCCACAGGGTGAATTCTGGGCTGTGGCAAATACCCATCGCATCAAAGACGATGAAAGACTCTCTGTTCGTCAAAGTGCAAGTGCGGCCCATACCAATGGCAAACGGTTTGTAGCTGCCGAAGGGCCTACGAGCATCGGACCCCAGTGGGAACGCTCCCCAAAAGATTTGAAGGGAAATATCGATCGCGTGTTTTGCTCTGGTGTCAATCGTATTGTCTGGCATACATTTACCTCATCTCCCAAAGAGTTCGGACTTCCGGGGAATGAATATTTCGCCGGTACCCACCTTAATCCAAATGTTACCTGGTGGAAACAGTCAAAGGACTTTATCAGCTATCTCGATCGGTGCACCTATCTGCTTCAGCAGGGTTTGTTCGTGGCCGATGTTCTCTTTTATTACGGTGATGATGTTCCCAATTTCGTATTCCTTAAAGAAGATTTTCCGGAGTTGAATTTTGGCTACGATTGGGATAAATGCTCAAAAGAGGTTATTCTAAACCGACTATCATGCAAAGATGGAAAAATCTTCCTTCCCGATGGAATGAGTTACCGGGTTTTAATGCTCCCTCCAGAAAAGGCCATCGATCTGAATGTGCTTAAGAAAGTCGAGACGTTGGTAAATGAAGGGATGACGGTTATTGCCCCGCGGCCTGAAGAGTCAACCGGATTAACTGGGTTTCCCGAAATCGACCAGGAACTAAAAGTCATTGCAAACCGTTTATGGGGAAAGATCAACGGAACAACAATTACTGAAAATAAAGTTGGCAAAGGTCGTGTTATTTGGGGCCAAAATATAAATCAGGTTTTAGCCGGAATGAAGATCATCCCAGATTTCGGATTCAAAAGCAATCAGGAAAAAACAGCACTCGATTATATTCATCGCTCAACAAATACAGAGGAGATTTATTTTGTAGCCAACCGCTTTGCACGAAAAGGAATCGACGATTTTGAGTTCAGGTACCTGTCCAATTTGCCCAATCGTTACGAACAGGTGGAATGTGCTTTCAGGGTAAAAGGAAAAGTTCCGCAACTTTGGAATCCTAAAACAGGCGAAATAAAAGAAATTCTAAATTACCGTGAAGAAAACGGTCAAACCATCGTTCCAATCCATCTCGAGCCCGAAGGTTCAGTATTTGTGATATTTAAGAATACACCCGGACCATTGCACGTCACCGCAATTCAAAAAGAGGGGAGAAATTGGTTCCCTGAAAATCAGTTCGACACAAAGAATACTCCTTTCATCGAAATTTACAGGCAAGGAGGAAAGAACGTTGCAGCATTTTTTGAATCCGGAACTTACACTTTAACCTGGTCGGATGGCAGAAAAGACGTAATTCAATTGGACAATAAACCGGATGAAATTGAACTTAAAGGAAAATGGGAGCTTCATTTTGATCCTAAATGGGGTGGTCCGGAAAAAACAGAAATCAATGAGCTGAAATCATGGATAAAGATGGAAGATCCGGGTATAAAATACTATGCAGGGACCGCAACCTATTTGAAGGCATTCACCTTATCAGCTGAAGCATTGAAAAAGAGATTGGTACTCCTTGACCTGGGCAATGTGCAGGAGATGGCTTCCATAAAAATAAATGGACATCAGATGCAGGTGATCTGGAATGCCCCATTCCGGTTCGATATCACCCCCTTTGTTAAATCAGGGACCAACGATCTGGAAGTGGAAGTTGTAAATATGTGGCCCAACCGCCTGATTGGCGATAGTAAACTCGCGGAAAGCAAGCGTCTGACAAAAACGAATATCAATAAATTCAACAGACCCGATGCTGATAGCTTTCTTCGCGAATCGGGGTTACTTGGGCCTGTAAAGATCCATCTATTTAATTACCTGAATATAAAATAGCGATTTGTGATCCATACTTTTAAATAACTTTAACCGCTACCAGCTCATATGCGAAGTGGCGGTTAAAGTCGCGAAAAACGATTAACCTATTACCACCTAAAAAAAACCGGAATATTGTTGGGTACAACCAGACCAGGCCCCCAAATAACGTAAACTATTTTTACGAAATAGCAATATTTTACCATCGGATAAAATATTTATTTTCATTTATTTCACTTTTCTATTTTTCACGTCTTTTTTTTATGTAAATTTGAATATTGTTTAACGGGTTTTAACTTAATTCAGTTTTAAAATTTCAATGAAAATCGCTCAACAATATTTTAATCGTGGTAATTCAAAAATATTTCTTAAAGATTACGCGAGTGCCATTGTTTATTTTGATAAGGGAATAGAGATTAATCCTAAATTTGCAAAAGCTTATTATCAAAGGGGGCTGGCAAAAAAAAAATACCAGGAAAGCAAAGGATCGCTTGCTGAATTCACCCGGTTCTCAGAGAGTAAATTTGAAGATACTGGGTTATTTGACAAAAGTATCCTTTCAATGGTTTACACATTTAAAAATAGTTCGGAAGCTATCGCTGACTTTGATAAAGCCATTGAAATTAATCCAGGATTTGCTAAAGCCTATTACAGCAGGGGATTGGCAAAAAACTATTACCACAACCATGCCGGCGTAATCATTGACTTTGCCAGATCGACTGAAATTGACTCAGAATTTGCTGAGGCTTATGAAAAAGAAGGAATTGCAATGGGTTACAATATAAAAGATTATGATGGCGTAATTTCCGATTTTGATAAAGCGATAGAGATTGACCCCCGTTTTGCAGAGGCATATTACAGCAGAGGATTGGCAAAAAACCATCGTCAAAATCAATTAGGAACAGTTATTGTGAATAAAAAGCGAAAAGCCATAGAGTTAACAGCAACTGACGATAACATAGAACTATCTATTAATGAACACCTTAAAGACTGCCTTGGAGCTATTTCAGACTTCGATAAAGCTATTGAGATTGACCCTGAATATGCAGAAGCCTATTACTGCAGAGGACTGGCAAAAAACTATTTCATGGATTATTTGAGTGCAATTAAAGACTTTAAGGAACAGTTGTCAAATGATTCCAGGAACATGGATACGGATAACAGCAGGGATATTGCAATGTATTATCAGTTGAAAGACTACAGTGGGGCTATTGCCGATTTCGATATGGCGATAAAAATTAATCCCAAACATGCAAAAGCCTATTACAACAGAGGCCTTGTAAAAAACTATTTTCAGGATCATTTGGAAGAAATTGATAACTTTTCAAGGACCAAAGAGCTCTGTACTGAGTTTACCGAATCGAATAGCTCAACAAAACTGGTGATGAATTTTAGATCAAGAAACTATTCAGGGGCAATAGCAGACTTTGACAAAGCAATTGAGATTAATCCCAGATTTGCAAAGGCCTATTACCGCAGAGGCATCGTTAAAAATTATTACCAGGATCGTACTGGTGCGCTAAAGGACTTTAACAAGGCTATTGAGGTTAACCCAGGCTATGCCGAGGCTTATCATAAGCGAGGAATATTAAAAGAGATTTTAGACCACAAAGAGGGCGGAATCTTTGATTTGAAAAGAGCCGGAGAATTAGGTTACACCGAAATGTAACAGATCAAAGAAAATAATTATTAATAATATCCAGATTCTGTGATTATTACAAACAATCGTAAAACACCTGCATTTCCGGAGGATTTTCCGATGACTAAGGGGGATTTGTTAATTAAAGAAGAATCTGAAATATTTAAAAACAGTATATTCACTGTTAAATTTTTGATTGAAGCTGCTTTTTTTTTGATGCTTGAAATAATAAGTGGACATTCCTCGCTTTGCGCTCAAAATAAATATACTGAATTACAAAAACTTAAGGAGGCAACTTCAACAGACACCCTTTTCAAAGGATTTATCTTTCCCGCACACGATAGTATTCTCCATATCAATATGAAGACAATCGAAATGATAGCCCCCTATCATTGCAAAAATAAGAGGGACCTGAAAAAATATGATCAACTGGAAAAGGATGTGTTAAAAACATACCCATTGGCACTGATAGTAAGTAGTGAAATTCATGTCGTTGATGCTGAATTTGAAAATAGTTATGCTGATCAATCCAAAAGAAAAAAATATATTAAATGGTATGAGAAATACGTTTACAAAACCTATATCGATTCGGTCAAAACGCTGAATATACAACAAGGCAGGTTACTGCTCAAACTGATTCACCGCGAAACAGGGAAGACCCCCTACCATTTGATTAAGTCATACAGAGGAGGACTAAATGCACTGTTTTGGCAATCTTTGGCGTTTATGGCTGGGTCTAATCTGAACATAAAATATAATCCTGAAGATAATGTAATGATCGAAAACATTATCCAGCGTTACAAATCCGGAGAGTTTAATTAAGATATTTGAACCGATTAAACTACTCAAATTGAAATATATTTATTAGTTTCGCATCATAAACAAATAGTATTACAATCTGTCGAAACAATATAAATCAAGTAATTATGGATCTTTCAGTCAAATTACAAAGTAATAACCCGATCTTTGACAACTATTTGTCATTCCTTCCGACAAATCTGACTCACCGGGATATGTTAACGAAATACGAAAAAATTCCAACCTACATTTTTTCGGAAAGTACAGAAGCTTCGGTGGCTGTAGCTGCAGAAATTGCTGATCTGATCCGGGAAAAGCAAAAGAAAGGGGAAAATTGCGTTCTGGGACTCCCCACCGGTTCGACGCAAATCGGGATTTATGCCGAATTGGTCAGATTGCACAAAGAAGAGGGTCTAAGTTTCGAGGATGTCATTACTTTCAACATTGACGAATACTACCCTATTTCCTCTCATTCTTTTCAGAGCTATCATCAATACATGAACACCCACTTTTTTGATCAGATAGATATACCCGCCAAAAATATTCATATACCTGACGGAACAATCATTCTCGAAACCGTACACGACTACTGCCGCGAATATGAGAAAAAAATTGAGGAAGCCGGCGGTATTGACCTGATGTTATTAGGTATTGGCAGAACAGGTCATATCGGGTTTAATGAACCGGGTTCCGGAAGAAATACCCGCACACGGATTATCACACTCGACACTGTAACACGCCAGGAAGAGGCGAACCAGTTTCAGGGAATTGGTAATGTCCCCC
Organism: Prolixibacteraceae bacterium; assembly: GCA_963677935.2. GTDB lineage: Bacteria > Bacteroidota > Bacteroidia > Bacteroidales > Prolixibacteraceae > JAAFHB01. The sequence goes on from CAXXEH010000001.1 coordinate 54,813, forward strand.
GCAGGGCAATAACAATGGGAATCGACACAATTCTAAGTGCACGCAAAATTATTTTAACGGCCTTTGGCGAATATAAAGCCAAAGTAATTCAGAAAGCTGTTGAAGAAGATCCCGACAGCCATATCCCTGCATCATTTATCCAATTACATAACAATGCCAAAATCATCCTTGATAGCAGTGCATCGGCACAACTTGTCAGGATTAAAACACCCTGGCTTTTAGATAGTCTTGACTGGACAGATGACCGATTAGTGAGAAAAGCTGTTTTGTGGCTCTGCCGCCAGACCAAAAAACCTGTCTTGAAACTTACAGGAAAAGACTATAACAACAACGGATTAAGTGACCTTCTGGCAATAGTTGGTGCTCAATATAAAATCAACATCATTGTATTCAACGACTTGCAGCATACCATAACTGGATGGCCGGGTGGAAAACCGGGTGTCGAAGACACCTTTAGACCGGAACGTGCAGAGCCAGCACAAAAGAGAATTATCATTTTCAGTCCCCATCCCGACGATGATGTAATATCGATGGGTGGAACATTACTCCGTTTGGTGGAACAAGGTCATGATGTACATGTTGCATATCAGGTATCCGGTAATTTTGCTGTTTCTGATGAATATGTAACCAGGTTTCTTGGTTTTCACCATGAATATATTGAGTACTACGATCCGCAAAACCAAATAGCTACAGAACAGGAAAAGAAAGTACTCTCTTTCATCAAGAATAAAAAAGAGAATACGGTCGATATCCCCGATTTAAATAAGGTTAAAAGTTTAATCCGCAGAATGGAAGCCCGGTCAGCATTACGCTATTTCGGAATTCCTGAAGAAAACATTCACTTTCTCGATCTACCATTTTATGAAACCGGGATGAAATTAAAATCTCCTGTCAGCGAACAGGATGTAAATATTATCCTGAATCTTCTCAGTGAGGTAAAACCTCACCAGATATTTGCAGCAGGTGACCTTGCCGATCCGCACGGAACCCACCGCGTGTGTCTGGATGCAATACTGATCGCTCTTGAACAGGTAAAAGAGGAAGATTGGATGAAAAATTGTTGGGTCTGGCTTTATCGTGGAGCATGGGCAGAGTGGGAGGCAGATGAGATTGAAATGGCCGTTCCGATCAGTCCTGTTGAATTAACCAGAAAACGGGAGGCGATCCTGCGACATCAATCACAAAAAGAGGGTGCAATGTTTATGGGCGAAGATGATCGTGAATTCTGGGAACGTGCAGAACAGCGAAACCGAAACACAGCCAGATTATATGACGAATTAGGGATGGCTGAATATGAAGCGATGGAAGCTTTTGTAAAATATTACCCTTGAGAATAAAAGTCTTGTCAAAAAGGGTCCCGCGACTTGCAGTCGTGGTTTTAATGTCAATTCAGAAACAAATATTTATTTTATTATTGTTTCTGCAAATTCTTTCATCTTCAATTATTTTTGCAGTTAATCCTCAAAAAAAAGAGTTTCGTGGAATTTGGATTGCCACGATCAACAATGTAGACTGGCCTTCTGCCCCCGGCCTCACTGTAGAAATTCAAAAACGGGAATTAAAAGAATTAATTGAGCGAATAGAACAACTCAACCTGAATGTTGTGATCTTCCAGGTAAGACCTGCCGCCGACGCATTTTACCCTTCGGATACTGAACCATGGTCTTATTTCCTGACCGGGAAACAGGGAACCGCCCCCTCCCCTGCTTTTGATCCGTTGGGTTATGCCATCGATCTGTGCCATTCCAAAGGGATGGAATTACACGCCTGGTTTAATCCTTTCAGAGTTAGAAATGTTGGATATTACAAACTTGATCCTGCAAGTTTTGCAGCCCGAAATCCACAATATACACTGGTATATGATCGTAAACTGTTCTTTGACCCGGGCATCCCCCAGGTGAGAACCAATGTAATAAAAGTGATTATGGAGGTGGTGCGTAAATACAATATCGACGCAATTCATTTCGACGATTACTTTTATCCCTACCCGGTCATTGGAAAGAAATTTCCTGATCAAAAAAGCTTCCACCTATATGGTAAAAAATATTATCCTCAAAGTCTGAATGACTGGAGGCGTGAAAATATCAATCAGTTTATTGCAGCCCTTCACGATAGCATAAAATCGGTTAAGCCATTCCTTAAACTGGGGATCAGTCCTTTTGGTGTCTGGAGAAATAAAAGTGATGATCCGGACGGATCTCCGGGAGTTAAAGCGACCACTTCTTATGATGATTTGTATGCCGATATTTTGAAATGGCTTGCAAACGATTGGATAGATTATGTGGTTCCTCAATTGTACTGGGAACAGGGGAACAGATTCGGTGATTTTAAAGCTTTGACAAAATGGTGGAACGATCATTGTTTCGGTAAACCGTTATACCTTGGTCAGGCACTCTACAAATCAACCGGAGTTGACAAAACCTTTATAAATCCAACTGAGATAACTGAACAGATCGGTATTTTGAGAAAGTTTGAAAATGTGGGTGGATTTGCCCTTTACAGTGCTTCTCATCTTGCCAGACTTTCAGAAACAGCCCTCAATGATCTAAAAAGTAATTTATTGCCAACAATAGCCGCAATTCCTCCAAATGATGTAGCCGATTCAAACAACCGTGAAGTTAACGTTTTGCCTGTCAATTTCAACTTCAGTGAGAGGACGGTTATGGCCAATAAAAGAACGATCTCCGACTCTGTCAACCTCGTATACCATTCCATTATTGACAAAGAATTGCCTTTACCTGAGAAATTTAGTGTGACTAAATTTGCAAAAGGGAGAGAGATTTTTTGGGAATCGTTACCAGAGATTCATCATCCAGACCTGAAATTTTCTGTGATCATCTTTGAACGATTAAAAGGTGGTGGATACCGGAAAAAAGTGCTGGAAACGACAGCTCAGAAACAATATTTTATCCCTCGTAAATCACCCTTTAATCCTTCCAGGGTCTTTTTTGCAATTGTTTCGGTCAATAAAGACGGGTATCAAAGTGAGTTTCCAAAATTATTCCGAATTAGGGGCAGACGGGTTATATTTAACTGAAAAACCTCAATTTGCGAATCATCTAAACACACATTGAAATCACCTCAGTTTTCCTATCTTTGGACCGGTCAATCCAGAATTATTCTAAACTTTCTTCGTGAAAAGCATAATCAAAGACAGATCTCATTGGCTGGAGGTATGGTACCGTTTCCAATCGGGTGATCAGGCTGCCTTTAGTGAAATCTATAAAGAGTTTATAGATTTACTCTTTGCTTATGGCAACAAGATATCGAAAGATCCTGAACTCGTGAAAGATTGTATTCATGACGTATTTATTGATCTTCAACGTCTGAATCCCAATCTCCATCATCCTGAATACATTGAATTTTACCTCTATAAATCGTTGAAAAATGAAATTTTCCAACGATTTAATCAAAATAAAAGAACCGAAAGTCTGCCAACAGACGAGATGGTGGTTTTTGATCTGCAATTCTATGTTGAACAGGATTATTTCGATCTTGAATCGGATCAGCATCGGATAGAAAAGCTAAAAGAGATCCTTCAAACCCTTGATCCGCAAAAAAGGGAGTTGCTTTTTCTGAAATTCAATACAGGCTTGAATTATATTGAAATTGGTATCTTATTAGGAATGAATCCCGATACAGTCAAAAAACAGGTTTATCGTACCTTGGACCATTTAAGAAACAAATACGGAAACCAACTGATGGAATTGTTGATGATATGGGGGCGTGGAAGAATGAAAAATGAAGGAATTAAAAAATGAAGGAATTTCAATAATCAATTCTACCTTAATTTCAGTCCATTTTTGAAGTATCAATCAGAAAAATTTGAGCATCTTTGATCAGAAATTTATAACAACTCATTCTTCTAATTAAAAAAATAAAACTCAAATGGATTCATCTGAAAATTCTCGTAGATCGTTCCTGAAAAATGCCATGTTGCTCTCAGCAGCCACTGCCCTTCCCACTATCTGGACCAAAACGAATGCAGCACCTTTATCTGCACCTGTAACTTCGGGTGATAAGGTTAATCTTGCCTGCATCGGAATAGGGAACCAGGGCGGATCAGACGTTATGTCGTTATATAACACAGGATTGGCAAACATTGTCGCTTTTTGTGATGTAGATATGGGAGCTCCTCACACTTTAAAGGTATTGGAAAAATTCCCCGACGTTCCCCGTTTCCAGGACTTCAGAAAGATGTTCGATAAAATGGGCAGTAAGATTGAAGCAGTTTCCGTCGGAGTACCTGACCATTCCCACTTCCCCATCGTGATGATGGCAATGGGTCTGGGTATCCATGTCTACGTTGAAAAGCCAATGGCCCGTACCTACAACGAAATTGAGCTGATGATGAAGTCAGCCAAAAAACATCCCAAAGTGGTTACCCAAATGGGAAACCAGGGCCACTCCGAGGCCAACTATTTCCAGTTTAAAGCGTGGACAGAAGCCGGCATCATTAAAGATGTGACGGCCATCACCGCCCATATGAACTCCGCACGTCGCTGGCATGGATGGGACACCAGTATTAAGAACTTTCCACCTGCTCAGCCCATTCCCGGAACACTCGACTGGGATATTTGGTTAGGCGTTACCCAACAACACGACTACAATAAAGATTTTGTAAACGGACAATGGCGCTGCTGGTACGATTTTGGACTGGGCGCTTTGGGCGACTGGGGTGCGCACATCATCGATACAGCCCATCAGTTTCTGAATCTGGGCTTACCATACGAAGTGAGCATGTTAAAAGCTGAAGGGCATAACTCATTTTTTTATCCTCAATCTTCAACTATCCTTTTCCGTTTTCCTGAAAGGGGCAATATGCCGGCACTTGATATCACCTGGTACGATGGGGTAAACAATATTCCACAGGTTCCTGAAGGATATGGCGTTTCTGAATTAGACCCGAACATTCCACCAACAAGCACGGGCAAGATTCAACCTGCCAAACTGAATCCAGGCAAAATCATTTACAGCAAGGAACTCACATTTAAAGGTGGTTCACATGGTAGTACTTTATCGATCATACCAGCAGAAAAGGCAAAAGAGATGGCCTCGAAACTTCCTGAAGTGCCAAAGAGTCCTTCAAATCATTATGCCAACTTCCTAAAAGCATGTAAGGGTGAGGAGAAAACCCGTTCACCTTTCGAGATTGCAGGTCCGTTGAGCCAGATATTCTCGCTGGGTGTGATGGCGCAAAAACTCAATACCAAACTTCTTTTCGACAGGGACTCAAAGAAGATTACCAATAACAGTCTGGCAAATCAACTGCTTGTAGGACTTCCTCCTCGCAAAGGGTGGGAACAATATTATAAAGTTTAGAAGGAACCGGATACAATAGGAACACGGCAATATAGGTGCTGAAGAAAAATTAAGTTACAGGCTACAAAATGAGTTTACAGTAGTCACTGGCGACCGGGAATGGAACAACAAAGGTCCCCAACCGGTAAATGCTCAACAATTTGCCGAAGAATTGATCAAACGCACTTACCGCGAAGGTTGGGAAATGCGCGATACACCTTTGTAACCATTTAAAACACAGTTGATCTACCTGAAATCCCGGCAGATCAACTGTGCCGCGTAAATAGGCAAAAAGCAAAAAATCGAAAGGATGCAAAGTAGGGTTAAAGGGAGAATTTTCTCCCTTTTATCTGAAATCTGGAATTACAACAGTCGAGGTAACAATGAATAACCCGGAAGTAGATTTACTGATCAGGTATGCGAAGTTTTCTGGATGTTGGAGTACATGGATTTGGCATTGGAAGCCCCCTTTTCGACAAAACGCTGATAAAATCCATGGATTAGACTGGAAAAATATTTCCTTGATTATGTACAATTGGGAAATGGCTCAATACTTGGAAAGACTTTTTCGTGGACCGAAACAGATTTTGCACATATAATTATGGTATTTACGGCAGCTTATGCCCTGGGTCTGCTCTTTTTTGGAAGGCTGATCGACCAAGTGGATACAAAATTTGGGTATTGCCTTGCCGTGATTCTTTGGAGTATCGCAGCAATGCTTCATGCAACGGCACGAGGTGTATTTGGATTTGCTGCCGCGCAGATTGGCCTGGGGATCGGTGAAGCAGGAAATTCTTGATCGATCCTATGTACTGGCTTTTTCTTTTTTGGTTACCCTCCTATTTTTTCCCCAGTTTAAGGCTGGATCTTACCAAACCAAGACTTGGGTTGATGATCATCTATTCTTCGGCAACCGTTGGATGTATCGGAGGGGGATATTTTTCATCCTGGCTCATTAAAAAAGGGGTGAAGACATTGAACGCAAGAAAAACAGCCCTGTTCATTTTTGCTATTGTTATGTTAACGGTCATTTCCATGCAATTCATCACAAATATGTGGGCAGCAGTAGCGCTCATCAGTCTGGCTGTGGCTGTCCAGCAGGCATGGGCCACTAATAGGATCACAATGGCATCGGACATTTTCCCAAAAGAAAGAGTAAGTTCAGTAGATGGTATTGCAGGCATGCCGGGTGTTGTGGGCGGAATACTGTTTCCCATGCTGATAGGACACTTTTTGGACCTCTATGTTTCACAGGGAAATATCGTGACAGGTTATAATATAATACTCTCCGTTTGCGGGATGAGCTATCTTATCGCCTGGATGATTATCCACCTGCTTACCAGAAAAGAAAATCCCGGAAACAGTTAAATCAAATCCTATTGTACCATAAAACGGATAGATAAAGCCATTTTAATGAATCTTATCAATCCACCTTCCCAGGAGTTAATTTTATAAATATTATAATTCCACAAACCCCCTCCCGATTTCCGGTGAGTAATTCACAAATATAAAAAAGCCAGCACTTCCCTTCTTTCAAAAAGAATGCTCACATAATAAAATGCACTGGAAGATTGATATAGGCCGATCACTGAGCCCTCAGGGGAGCCACACGAAACCAGTATCTGTTGACCGGAATAGGATCGGTTACGTCAATGGATACTCACATTTTCACCTTAGCAAAAGTCCATCCTGTCTCGTACCCCGGTAGAGAAGCCATGTTATAATGATTTGGATCTTTAATGAAATAAACTATTTTTGCGAATTAGAAGCCAATTCTTGAAAATCAAAATGGGAAATCCGGTAATGAATGATTTGTGGCATCGTTTTAAAGGTGGCGATGACAATGCCTTATCGGAAATTTACAGCCGTTATGTCCATCAACTATATTCATATGGATTAAAACTTCACAGTGATGAGTTTCTGGTGAAGGATTGTATACAGGAGGTATTTATTCAGTTAATCATCAAAAAGAAAAGACTGGTGATTTCCGATAATACTTCAATGTATCTGTTTAAATCCCTGCGTAATAAATTATTTGAAGAATTGCGTTCCAAAAACCGGCGAACAGATATTGTCAAATCGATCTCTTTGGATGATTCTAATCATGAAATAAGTGCAGAACAGTCAACTGTGCTGTCAGAGGAGGAGGATTTACTTACAATTACAATGAACAAGGCACTAAGCAAACTATCTGACTACCAAAAGGAAGCTGTATTTTTGAAATATTCACAGGGTCTTGAATATGAAAAAATTGCCGAATTGCTCGGGATCGATACCTCTTCTGCCAGAACATTGATTTATCGTTCACTTAAAAAGGTGAAAGAAGTAATCAACGGTAAAACACAATTACTTCTATTCTTCTTTAGGTCCTTGAAAATTCGGTGCTAAGCTTTAAATATTATTCAATAAATAGAAATAGAATCAGTCTTCCTTAGTCCGATATAATGATACCTAAGGCGGATCCATCGGGCAACGGATTAATGACCCCCAATTTTTACCGCGGGCTTTCGAACGATTACGAACCTTCCACCCGAACTAATATTCCATTATTTTGAAATTGATTGTCTCCATTGTAAAGATTTATTTAAATTCTTGTCTATAAAACCTCTCCTCAATCATTTATTATTGTTATGAGAAAAGAAAAAGAGACCGATTTTGTTTCACTACTCCGCAATGAAACCTTCATCAAGCTGGTTAAGGAATCCATTGGCAAAGAAAATCAAATGGATTTGCTGGAGAAGGAATTTCCAGGACAAAGGGAAACGATAGCTTACGCAATTGAATTTGTTCAAGCCACACTTTCGGATCAAAAGAAGATGGCCCCGGATGATGTAACCTCGATATGGCGGAACATTAAAAAGTATACCAATCAAAGTAAAGGAGTTACAATACACAGGATTACCTTATCCGATCTTTGGAAGGTGGCAGCAGTACTGATCGTTGCACTGGCAAGCTCGGTTTTCGTTTATCAAAGTTTATTACGCGATCCGTTGGTCGATATTGCTGCTTTAAAAACGGAGGTGAATGACGAGGCGATGATCATTCTTTCTGACGGATCGAAACATAAATTAACCCCAAAAGACTCGTTGATTGAATATAGTTCTGATGGCGGACAGGTAGTTGTAAAGGGTAATCAGCAGGAAGAAAAGCTGGAGAATCCAACAAGTTCCAAAGCTGCTACCATTAACCAGATAGTTGTTCCTTTCGGACGCAGGCATAGTATAACCCTAAGCGACGGGACTCGGGTGCAACTAAACTCAGGCAGCCGGTTGATATTTCCGGCCGGCTTCTCAGGGAAAAATAGGGAAGTCTATCTAAAGGGAGAAGGTTATTTTGAGGTTTTCAAAAACCCGAATCAGCCCTTTATTGTAAAGACCAATGTAATGGATATTAAGGTACTGGGAACGATATTCAATATTTCGGCCTATGAAGATGAGCAAAATGCTTATGCCGTTTTAGTTGAAGGTAAGGTAGCGGTATTACAAAAAAACAAATTATTTGCCACAACAGACAAAAATCTGAGTCCGGGACAAGGTTATTTTTATTCTTCAGCAACGAAAACTTCCGATATCAGGAAGGTTGATTTAGTTGACTATATCTCCTGGAAAGACGGTATTTTCCTGTTTAGAGATAAGCCGCTAAACAATATAGTTAACCGTCTTGAGAAATACTATAATCAGAAAATTTCGATTGAAGAGGGGAAACTTCCAAATACATTAATCTCTGGTAAACTGGTACTTTCAGACAACCTCGACGAAGTGATGAAATATCTGGCAAAAACACTAGAAGCAAGATATGAGCGAAATAAGGAGGGCATCTATAAGATTACTAATTAACCCCATTTTATGCCAGCAACAGGTTACAAGCAGTCAGCAGCAACCAGCTTTTGTAACGAAACTGAATAACAACCATTTATTATCAACCAAATTGAATTGCCAATGAAATAAAAAAACTTAAAAAACGAAGACCGGTGTATGCAGCAACATCCACCGGTCCTAATTCGAGATTAAAATTTACAAATTACTTTAATTACTTTAATCAATACAAATGTATGAAAAAAAACCGTTATGAATTATGCGGCTTAAATTGTCGTATAAAAAAAATGTTATTTGTCATGAAACTAACCATCTTCGCCTTCTTTATAGGACTGATGAGTCTTTCAGCTGCCTCTACGTACTCCCAAAACAAAAAAATCACTTTGGATTTGGAGAGCGCTAGTTTAATCGATGTTTTTAAACAAATTGAGTCACAGAGTGAGTTTGTTTTTATTTATAAGAATGAGACTATCAACGTGGACAAAAAGGTTGATATTAAAATTGAAGAAGCGACTATTGATAAGGTGCTTGAGCAGATCCTTCAAAATTTCAGCGTTAAATTTGAAATCGATAAAAAGCAGATCATTATTACACCCGACAGGACTATCCCAACTATTATTAACGAAATCAAACCTAATGAAGTAATTCAGCAGCAACAAAAGAGAGAGATTTCCGGGACAGTAAAGGATGTCAAAGGGATTACACTCCCTGGTGTAAGTGTTGTTGTTAAAGGAACCACTATCGGAACCGTGACAGATAATGACGGAAAATTTAATTTGTCAGTTCCTTTAGATGCCAAAACACTCACATTTTCGTTTGTGGGGATGATGACACAGGATATTGCGATCGGCACTAAAACCACAATTAGTTTGGTCCTGGAAGAAGCAACAACGGCCTTGGATGAAGTGGTTGCTGTGGGGTATGGTACCATGAAAAAAATGGATTTAACGGGTTCAATAGCATCTGTCTCTTCAAAAAATCTGAAGAATCATCCGATGAATGACTTCTCACAAGCTTTGCAGGGAAGAGTTTCTGGTGTATCTGTAACAAATACATCGGGAGCACCTGGACAGAGTGCAAAAATTCGCATCAGGGGAGCGAATTCACTCTCGGGAGGAAATGATCCCCTGATTATCATCGATGGTATCCCTTCTGCATACGATATAAATATAAACGACATAAAATCTGTCGAAATTCTCAAGGATGCATCAGCAACTGCCATCTACGGATCAAGAGGTGCAAATGGAGTTATCCTGATTACAACCATGCGCGGTGACCCATCGGCTCCAAGAATAATACTTTCATCAAATATTGGGATGAGTCAGGTAAGAAAAAAATATGATCTTCTGGATCCGGCTTCCTATGCCGAACTTGCCAACAAAACGACAGGAATTCAACAGTATACAGCTGATCAGATCACGGGATTCCGAACAAATGGTGGAACCGATTGGCAGGATGAAATTTTCAGAAACGGACTTAGTCAAAACCATCAGGCTACCGTCTCGGGTGGAGCAAGTAATGTAAGATATTTATTTTCGGGGAATTACATCAACGAAACAGGGACACTGATTAATACCAACAGGGAAAAGTATTCGGTTAGGGCCAACATTGATGCCGATTTTGGTAAACGTTTAACGATTGGGATGGATATTGTTGCCACGATGAATAAAAAATTCAATCCAAATCTGGGCAGTGGCGGAACCAAAGATAATCCGATCTACCAGAGTATCTTATTTTCGCCTACAGTACCGGTGTACAAACCTGACGGAACCTACAATATTTATGAAACGGTAGGAGCCCTAGGAAGAAATCCGGTTCTATTGGCCAAAGAACCTTATGATTTATCAAAAGGGAAGAGCATTGGAATTAATACCAACCTGAAATATAAGATTTTAGACGGATTTACCTTCAATGGAATCGCCAGTATTAATTCCAGCACAGGCACTTCGAAGGGTTTTACAAACAATATCCTTGCAACAACTACCTCTCTTTCTTTGGGAAGTAGTGATGCTTTAAGCTGGCAGGTGGAGGCATTACTTAACTACGAGAAAAAATTTCTGAAATGGCATTCATTTTCAGCTACTGCAGGCTTTGAGGCATTTGCCCGGGAGTCCCGGTCGATGAACGGGTCAAAAAAAGCAGTTGATAATCCAGGTTCAAATCTTTCTTTGGGAACAACACCTGCAATTAGTCAAGGGTATTCCTACGCAGCCTTACAATCATTTTTTGGTCGTATTAATTACAACTATAAATCGAAATACTATTTAACGGCTACCTATCGGGCTGATGGGTCTTCGAAGTTCAGGGATAAAAACAAATTCGGATATTTCCCCTCTTTTGGTTTAAGCTGGGTCGCCTCCGAAGAAGAATTTATTAAAAACATGGAGATCTTCGACAGATTAAAATTCCGTGGCAGCTGGGGTATTACCGGAAACCAGGCTATTTCGTCGTATGCAACATTTTCAACAATTGGAACCGGAACATACACCTTCACTACAACGACCAAATATCCGGGGACATGGCCAGGTTCACCAGCCAATACAAACCTAAGATGGGAAGAAACGGAACAAAAGGATGTTGGAATGGATTTGTCATTTTTCAAAAACAGATTAAACATATCAATGGACTATTTTCAAAAAGAAACCACTGGTTTACTTTTGAAGAAAGCGCTCCCTTCCTATGACGGCGGATTTAACGTAACCCAGAATTTAGGTCAGATCAACAATAAAGGATTTGAATTTTCGGCAGATTGTCAGATAATCAATAAAAAGGAGTTTGGCTGGAATATGATGGTTAACATTTCAACCCTGAAAAACCGGGTTGTAAGTCTGGGTGGCGAAACGCAGATTTTTGGTGGATCATATGGATCGGGCGTTATGAATACAAATGCATTTATTGTCAAACCCGGTGAACCTCTTGGATCTTTCTGGGGATATAAATACCTGGGTATCTGGAGTCAGGCTGAAGCAGCCGAGGCTTTGAAGTACGGGAATCAGCCTGGTGATTCAAAATATGAAGATCTCAACAAGGATAATCTTTTAAACTCAAGTGATTATCAAATTATTGGCAATGCAAATCCAAGCTATACCGTTGGATTAAGCAATTCACTAACCTATAAAAACTTCGAGTTTAATCTTTTAATTGAGAGTGTGCAGGGTCGTGATGTTTACAATATTATGTATGCCTCGGCTGCAGTGGTGATACCCGATTCACGTACCATTACGCTGAAAGAGGGAGCTGATATTTGGTCAGCCAGCAATTTGAATGCACAATTTCCTGCAGTAAGTACAACCAATAAAAACTACATGAGTTCTTCAAGATGGTTGCAAGATGGCAGTTACATAAAAGTCAGGAATATTAGCTTTTCCTATATTCTTCCAAAACATGTCAGCAAATTTGCCGATGTTAAACTGACTTTAAGTGCACAAAATTTTATTACACTTACAAAATACAAAGGTTTTGACCCTGAGGTCACCTCATCCTTAAGCAGCGATATTGATTCAGGTATTGATTTTGGAGTATATCCAACCTCCAAGATAATTACAACTGGCTTGACCGTAACATTCTAAATTTTAATGAAATGAAAAAATATATTTATATTCTTGTGTTTTTAGGGTTAGCAACTTCATGTAATATGCTGGATGAGAAAAATGAAGGTTTAGTTGCCCCCGAAACCTATTACAATACGGTTGCAGATCTTGAAACTGCTACAATTCCTATTTATTGGAAATTAGAGAGCGCATATTTCAGATCAGGAGGAACAGATGCAATTGCCTTAGGCGCTGATGATGTTACCACAAGTGCCTCCTTGCCGGAGCAGGTAGAATTTGAAATTTTTCAACCTTCCGGTTCTAATTCCTGGGTAGCTAATTGGTGGGTTAATTGCTATCAGGGAATTCTTGCTGCAAATAATATATTTGCTAATTCAGTTAGGGTGCCCGAATCCACAGACAAAAACTATATTATGGGGCAGGCCTATTTTGCAAGGGCATGGTTTTACTTCCTGCTCGTCAGAACTCATAACAGGGTACCTTTGATTACAGATATTAACACACATCCTGATATCAGCAATTCAGAGCCGCAGGAGATCTATAAGTTAATTGTTGAGGACCTTAAAAAGGCAGAAGTATTGCTCCCGGATAAATGGACGAACTACAAGGCGAATATTGCATTTACAAGCGGAATAGCCAAATCTGCCTTGTCGCTGGTATATCTTACCATGGCGGGATATCCGATCAACGATGTTTCAAAATATGCTCTTGCCGCTGATAAAGCCAAGGAAGTAATTGACAATGCCGATAAATATGGTTATAAACTTTTAACGAATTTTGCTGATCTGTGGACTTATCAAACCTTTAACTCCGAGACAATTTTGGGAGCATATTATAATACTGCCCTTGGGGAAGAGAACCATTCAGCACCTTTATGTAGTGCTCCATCCGAATATAATGGATGGGATTACTATTTTGCAGAACTCAATTTTTATAAAAAATTTCCTTCTGGCCCTAGAAAAGATGCAACCTTCTGGACTAAATTTCCGATCCTGAATGCCGACAAAACGATAACTATGAAGGATTGGACAGAAATGAAACAGAAGCATCCTTACTACAAAAAATATATCGAAGTTCCGGGTTACGACTGGAACAAACCATGGATTACTTCCAATTGGAATTCAAGCCGAACAAATGTTATCCTCAGATATGCAGAAGTATTACTAATTTATGCAGAAGCTAAAGCAATGTCGGGAACTGCCGATGCTACAGCCTATTCCGCAATTAATCTGGTCCGGAAAAGAGCCGGAACTAAAGATCTTGTCGCGGGACTATCTCAAACTGCATTTCGTGATTCTGTTATCGCTGAACGTGCATGGGAATTTGCCGGACTGGAACCCAATGAAAGTCGATGGTTCGATCTGGTTCGTTTGCAGCGGGTTGAAGCTGCTGCCTTAGACAGAGACGCTTCGGAATTAAAAATTCTGGTAGCGCCAACAAAGAAAAGTTATTTCTCTCCTTTGCCGGATGGTGAGATCCTCAAAAACCCAAATCTGGGTAAGTAAATTTTCAATAGTCTCCACCTAAAAAAGTAATTTAGCAAGAAATTTTAGGTGGAGACGAAAAATTAATGTCATGATCGGTAAAAGAAACAAAATCGGAAGAACAAGTATTCTGCTCCTCATGGCTCTTTTTCAACTTTTAACAATATCAGTTAAAGGTCAGGAAAAACCAGATTTATCCGTTGTTGATATTTCCGGAGAAACTAACCGTCATATTATAATTGCCGCCGGGACAGAAGAAATCTACCAGGGTCATCCCACAACAGTTTTGATGGCTGACGGGAAAACGATGATTTGTGTTTGGAGTATTGGGCATGGTGGTCATGCCGGCCCCATGGCTGTTAGTCATGATGGAGGTATCAATTGGAACAGAATGGACGATCAATTACCTTCGGAATTTCTGAATCACCGGAATTGTCCGAGTATTTACCGGATTACCGACAAAAAATCAGGAAAAGAAAGAGTTTGGGTTTTTTCAGCCCAGCCCAAAATGCCCCGAATGATGAGTGAAGACCAGGGTAAAACCTGGAAGGAGTTGCCACCTCTTGGATTTGAATGTGTGATGACCTTTAGTAGTATTGTCAGACTTTCGAATGGAGATTATATGGGATTTTACCATCGGAAGCAAGGTGAATCACTTGTTGTATTACAGACAAAAACCAAAGACGGCGGAATGCATTGGTCAAAGCCTAAGATAATCGCATCAGTAGAAGGTAAAAAACCATGTGAACCCTATGTTTTCCGTTCCCCTGATCATAAAGAACTGTGTTGCCTGATGCGGGAAAACAACCACAAGGGGCGTAGCCTGATGATGTTTTCTGGCAATGAGGGCAAAACATGGAGCAAACCGGTTGATACGTGCTGGGGGTTGACGGGAGACAGGCACATGGGAGTGTACACCAATGATGGCAGAATCGTAATCGCCTTTCGTGACAGGGCACTTAACAGTCCTACTATAGGACATTTTGTAGCCTGGGTTGGAACCTACGATGATATTAAAAATGGTAAACCTGGTGAGTACCGGATTAAAATGCTACACAATTATGCCGGAAGTGACTGTGGTTATCCGGGAATGGAAATACTTCCGGATGGAACAATCGTTGCAACAACCTACCTAAAATACCGGGATGATAAAAACAAACATTCAGTTGTAAGCACACGTTTCAAAATGAAGGAGACAGATATTATGAATGCCAGTTCAAAGCTATAATTCGATTACGGTTTTATTTGGAACAAGGAGATTTGTACAGCTATACAATAGAATAAATAGTAAAACTAAAAGATAAAGTTTAGCCGGGACTTAAATCAACTCATCTAAGTTCATCTGCTCCATCAGCGTCACGTGTCCGACCACCGGCGGATCGGCGTTCCTATTTTTAAGTAACAGCCTGAAGGGCTGGGAGCCTCTAACCTGGGGCATCTCCATAGGAACAGAGGTGAAATCATAAACATCAGCATGAAGGTCTGAAAGTCAAAAAAGATCATCTTCTTCTTAAAAAATAGCTATCAGGCCTTCAGCCTGATGCTCTTCTCCCATGCCATATCCTGTCGCTATGCGCCAGGTTAATGCTTTTAAGCCTTTCAGGCTTCAGGAAACGTTATTTAAATGATGCTGCCCATGACTAGCTATCAATTTAAAAAAATTTATTTCAAAGATTATTTATGATAACGTTCATTCTTTAATTCCTTCTTTTTTTCACTCTCTCATTCCTGCTCTCCCCCTACCTTTTCTTCGCCAAAAAATAAATTTTCAAATTTTTGTCCCTTTTTTCATTTTATCTAATCATAAAAGTATAAATGAGATAAAATGACCCCTTTTGATCAAAATTTTATAGAGAATCCGGAGTTCCTGAAATGGGTATTCCGTTCCAACCCTGCAGTTGAGACTTATTGGGAACAATACCTGCTTGAAAATCCTGAAGAGGCAAACGAACTGCTTGAACTGAAAGAAAGACTCACTGAACTTCGGTTTCCAAATAAAACACTGCAAATTTCTGAAAAAGATGATCTTGAACACAGGATTATCCGAAGTTTTAATCACGATTTGAAGGTGAAAAAACAGAGAATCTTGGTATATACCTTGATGAAATATGCCGCTGTTGCCCTGATTTTTGCAGTAATTGGCGGATTGGCGGTTTATATTAATCTGGGAAAGAATAACCTTTATCAGGAGTTTGCACATCAAACGATCCATGCTCCGTCAGCTGCTCAGGGACCAGTTTTGATAACTTCGAACGGAGCGAATGTAAATCTTAAAAAATCAAATTCTACGGTTGATTATTCCCGCGCGGGAGCAGTAGTTTTAAACAACGATTCTGTTCTTAAAACTACAGAAGAGACATCGAATGTGATGAATCAGTTGGTAATACCCTACGGAAATCAATCTAAAGTAGTTTTATCCGATAATACGGTGGTTTGGTTAAATGCCGGCAGCAGGTTGGTTTATCCGACAACATTCAAAGACAAAACCCGTGAAGTACTCTTGTTTGGCGAGGCCTATTTTGAAGTGGCCAAGAATCCTGAAAAACCATTTATTGTCAAAACATCGAATTTGGACATCAGGGTACTAGGTACAAAGTTTAATATTTCAACCTATGCAGAAGATAATATAATTCAAACCGTACTCAAAGAAGGAAGTGTTGCCGTGCGGCGGATTGGTGCAGGTCTTTTCGAAAAAGATATTGTAATGGTCCCCAATCAGATGATCTCTTTCGACAAAACCACAAATTCGGCAAAAATTCAGCAGGTCGACGTCAATTATTATACCTTATGGACAAAAGGGCTGATCAGTTTCGATGAGATAGATTTTGTAAGGGTCATTAAAAAGCTGGAACGGTTTTACAATATTTCGGTTAAATTTTCAGATCCCCAAAAGGAGATCATGCGCATAAGCGGTAAACTCGATTTAAAGCGAAGCAGAAAGGAGGTGATGGATTATCTGGAGCGGGTCTCGTTGTCCAGATTCGAGCAAATCAATGAAGATCAATATTTGATAAAATAGAAAAAAAAACCGGAAAATGGTGGAACATCTCCCGGTTTCAATAAACACCAAATCAATTCAGTATTTATTCATTAAAGCAATTCAAAAGTATGCAAAAAAAATGGTTTATGGGCTTTCCCGACCGGGAAAGGCAAAAAAAACTTTGGAAAATTATGAAATTGACCATTGCAATCCTTATTGGTTTTATGATGACCGTTTCTGCGAACAGTTACTCACAAAAAACCAAACTAAACGTTAATCTGACGAACACCACTATTAAAGATCTTTTTAGCTACATTGAGCAAAACAGCGAATTTGTTTTTCTCTATCGTAGCCAGGATTTTAATACGGCTAAAAAGATTGATATTGAACTTAAAGATGCTACCATCAACCAAATTCTTGAAGAGGCTCTGGAGGGTGAAAAAGTGGTATACGATGTTTTTGAACGGCAGATTGTGATCCGTAAAGCAGGTGAACAACCAGTTATTTCACAACAGCCGCAACAAAAGAGAGAGATCTCCGGATCAGTAAAAGACACCAAAGGGCTTCCGCTTCCTGGAGTAAGCGTGGTTGTAAAAGGGACCACAACCGGAACAGTTACAGATAATGATGGAAAATTTAGTTTTACAGTTCCTGCAGATGCCAAAACATTAATATTCTCATTTGTTGGGATGAAAACTCAGGAAATTGTTATTGGGAACAATACAACAATAAGTGTGATTCTTGTTGAAGAAACAGTGGATCTTGATGAAGTAGTGGCAATAGGATATGGAACTGTCAAAAAGCAAAATCTCACAGGTTCCGTCTCTAAAATAAAATCGGAAGCATTGGAAGGACGGGCCATTACAACATTAGGTGAAGCTTTTGCCGGTCAACTCGCCGGTGTTAAGGCGCAGCAAACATCCGGGAAACCGGGAGCAGAGTTAAATATTAAAATCAGGGGGACAAGTACAATCAATGCTTCGAACGCCCCACTTTATGTTATTGATGGCATACCATCAGACATGAAAGACCTTAACCCTAACGATATTGCTTCCATTGAAGTACTGAAAGATGCCTCTTCTGCCGCAATTTATGGCGCCCGCGGTGCAGCGGGAGTTGTTCTGATCACCACAAAAAGCGGAAAAAAAGGGAAGCCAACGTTCAATTTTGATGCATTCTATGGTCTCCAGAGAGTTGATAAGGTTCTTGACGTGATGAACCGGGATGAATATATTGCATTCAACATTTGGGGAAGGAATGAAGCCTATCTGCGTGCCGGAGGTAAATTAACCGATCCACAAAGTGTACGGCCAACAGCAAACCAGATTCCTGACAGCTGGGCAAACCCGGAAACACTTCCGGATGTCGACTGGCAGGATGCCATCTATCGGGTTGCCCCCATCCAAAGCTACCAGCTAACGGCATCGGGAGGTGGAGATATGGGGACTTTCCTTATTTCCGGATCATATATGAAGCAGGATGGTATTATGGAAGAGACCGGTTACAGGAGGGCCACTTTCCGTTTGAATACCACTTTAAATGTTGGTCAGCATCTGAAACTGGGAATGAACATTGCCCCATCGTTTTCTACTGAAAATAATCCGGATGATGATGGATATGCGAGTGCACCCCATTTTGCAACAAATATGCCGGCGATCGTCCCGACAAATTCGAATACCCAGGACTGGGGATACACTGCAGGAGCATTTTCCTTTGTCAATCCTTTGGAAAGACTGAAAGAAACGCATCAGGAAACATTGAACAACAAAATTCTGACTAATCTATGGGGAGAGGTGTCCCTGTCAAAATCGTTATCCCTTAAATCTCAATATGGTTATAACTACCGCGAAGCACGAAGTGCCTATTTCAAACCAGCTAATGTGAATTCCGGAGCCGCTTCATCCGGTTATGCCAGCGTGTCTGATTGGTATAGCTGGTCACTTCAAAATACCATGACCTATTCTCCAAAGATTAGTTCTTTGTTTGATCTGAATTTGTTATTGGGACAGAGTATTGAAGGTGCTAAATATTACTACAATTATGCAGCAGCAAGTGGATATCCCAATGATCTGATTTACACCTTAAATGTTGCCTCCACCCCTTCCAGCGCCAAAACCACGGAATCAGAAAACAGGATGTCCTCATTCTTCAGCCGCTTAAATTTCAATGCGAAAGACCGGTATTTGTTAACGGTAAATATTCGTCGTGACGGTTCTTCCAAATTCGGGAACGATACCAAATGGGGATGGTTCCCTTCTGCTTCGCTGGGCTGGAAAATCAACCGGGAAGAATTCATGGAAAACAATGATTGGCTGGATCTTTTAAAACTACGCCTTTCTCTGGGAAAAGCGGGGAACAACAGTATCGGTGATTACGAAAGTATCTCGCTACTGGGCATTACAAATTATAACCTGAATGGCGCCATTGTCAGTGGTTTGGCCCCTTCATCAATCGGCAATCCTGATTTGGGATGGGAAACACAGGTTTCTAAAGGTGTAGGGCTCGATTTTGGGGCATTCAAGAACCGGATTCAGGCCAATTTGGATTACTATGTTGACGTTACAAAGGATATGCTCCTGAATGTTTCTGTTCCCTATATCTCAGGATATACTTCCATGAGAGAAAATATCGGTGAAGTTCAGAACCGGGGATGGGAATTTGAATTGACTACACGGAATCTGGAAGGCAGGTTCAGTTGGTCTAGCTCATTCAATATCTCCAAAAATAAAAATGAAGTAAAAAAACTGGGACCTGGTAATGCTCCAATCATCAGTGATGTTTACGGATACACTGCTTACATCACTAAAGTAGGCGAGGCAATTGGCAGCTACTATATGTATAAAACCGACGGGTTGTTGCTCGATGATGATTTTGATGCAAATGGAAATGCAATCGTTCCAATTGCAGCCGGACAGGAAAAAGGGAACGTGAAAATTATGGATCTTAGTAAAGACGGAAAGATCACGGCCAACGATTTAACAATTGTAGGCAATAACCAACCTGATTTCATCTGGGGATTAACCAACCGTTTTAGTTATAAGAATTTTGATTTAAATATCCTCTTGCAGGGGATACAGGGAGGAGAAGTATTCTTCGTAGGATCAAGGCATATGGACGTAGGGCAAATCCAGGGGATGAACCAATTGAAACGTTGGGTTCACAGCTATAAGCCAGATCGCTCTACGGGAGAAAACCCATTCCCTCAAAACTCAAAGGTTGATTTATCATGGGACGGAAAAACCATGAACCGTTTTGGAAACAATCCATGGTTCAACGATACCTGGATTTATGATGGGTCCTTCGTCCGGGTTAAGAATATTACCCTGGGCTATAACTTCACAAAGGAGTTATGCAAAAGGATAGGAATTCAGGGAGCCAGGGTTTATATAATGGGCGATAATGTATTTACATGGAACCATTATCCCGGTGCAACACCCGAAACAAACAGCGATGGAAACGACACAACCCAACCAGGAACCGATTATGGAACCTACCCGCTTGCACGGAAATACAGTTTGGGTATTAATGTAACTTTTTAAATGATTGGTTATGAAAAATAGATATATAATAACAGGAGCCCTTTTTGTCTTTTTGTCAATGGGAATCTCATCGTGTTCTGATTATCTGGATATGAGTCCTATTTCCAGCTACAATGCAGGAAGCTTCTATAAAACTCAAAAAGATTTTGAGCTGGCCGTTAACGGAATTTATGATGTGCTACAAGGCTTAACCAATGATCTGATTCCAAATAACCTTGAAAGCCGCAGCGATAATGTGAGAAATGATGTCATTGCAACTTATGGCCATAATTTGGTTCACCGGTGTACTGATGATGCGACCACTTCGACCCTGAAAGACATCTGGAAGAGATATTGGATTATTATTGACCGTTGTAATGCCATAACTGACCAGATCGATGCCGGAACATTCACTGACGAAACCAGGCGTTCCAATCTAAAAGGGGAAGCCTATTTTTTTCGTGGATATGCCTATTTCCAGTTGGGCTGGATGTATGGTGGCGTTCCGTTGATCGATCATCAAATGAAAGTGGATGAGATCAAACTTACAGCCCGGAGTACACAAGCCGAAACATTTACTCGGGCCACCAACGATTTGACCCAGGCTGCCCAGTTGCTTCCTGAGGCATGGGCAGCGAAAGAGTTGGGGAAAGCGACAAAGTATGCGGCACAAGGGATCCTCGCCCGTTTGTATCTGTTTCAAAAAAATTATTCCGGGGCAAAACCCCTTTTGCAGAGTATAATAAGTTCCGGAAAATATCAGCTGGCTACCAGTTATGCAAACTGTTTTTTGGATAAATACGATAACAGTACCGAACATGTTTTTCAGGTTCAGTATAAATCCGGCAATCTGGGCGAAGGGAATGGATTTGTTGCTTATGAAGTCCCTCAATTTTACCGGTCTGCATTATTCCCGTTGGGAGGAGTTTCGGGCGCTATGATTGTTTCACCTGATTTATATAATGCCTATGAGAATGGCGATTTGCGCCGTGATTTTAATATTCAGAAGGGCTACATAAATAGCTCAGGCCAGTTAGATGCCGAAACACTTTACTTCATTAAATACGGACACGGAACGATCCCGACGACTTCAATTACCGACTACGAACTTAATATGCCCGTCTTGCGCTACACCGACGTTAAACTGATGTATGCAGAAGTATTGAATGAAGTGAGCTATACATCTTCAGGAGAAGCATTTTCTATTCTTAATGAAGTGAGGACCCGTGCAGGACTGGCACCTGTAACATCAGCTACTGTTCCGACACAGGATGCATTCAGGAGTACCATGTTGCACGAACGGCGAGTTGAATTTGCCAATGAATATTTACGCTGGTTCGACCTTTTACGGACAGGAAAGGCCTTAAACGTTATGAATACTTTCTTTGCCCGGGCAGATGAAGGTAGTGGGTCCTCAAAAATGGAAGAATTCCGTTTTATTTTTGCAATCCCTCAGGATGAATTGAAAATCAATCCTGATACAAAATATATGTGGCAAAATCCGGGATACTAACAATTGAGTAATCGACGAAGAAGCTCCTGCCTTTCCGAAAAATTGGTCGGGGCTTCTTTTTTTAATAAACGATGGATATGCATTTCAATTATTGACAAATTCAATCGAATATGAAACCTTTATTTTTTGCCCTTTTTATCGCAATTCAAATATCTTTTCAACAAAGTTTTTCCCAAATAAAACAGCCGGACAATAGGGCTTATTCGGGCAAAGAAACAAGTTTGACAATTACACCAAATCAATACAAAAAAGGATCGGATAGCGACCGGATAGAAGCAGCGATTACAGCCGCGTTAAATGCAGGTATCAATGCTATTGAAATTCCACGGGCTGACCAGGTCAGGAGAAAAACAGAATGGCTTATCGATAGGGCAATTCCAGTGCCATCCAATTTTACATTAACACTCAATGATTGTTTGATCCGGTTGTCTCCGGGCACCAAAGACAATATCATTACAAATGCAGGAGCACGCACAATGCCATTGTCGGAAAATCACAATATCAGGATAATTGGTAAAGGGAATGCAGTATTAAGCGGTGGACTGGAGGCTCATTTTGACCCTCCAGGGGATAAAAGCGGATATATGACCATTGGCATTCTGTTGTACAATACAAAATATTTCACAATCGAAGGTTTCCAAATGGACGAAACTCAGGCCTGGGCGATTTCAGTTGAAAATGGTTGCGCTTATGGGCGGATTGCCAATATTGATTTTCATAACACCAATAAATATCCCAATCAGGACGGTGTTGACATCCGTAAAGGATGTCATGACATTGTTATTGAGAATATTACAGGCATAACAGGAGATGATGTGATAGCGCTTACAGGTCTTCGGAGCAGTAGTCCTGCCTTGGATCGGGTTTTCATGCAGGTTGGAGGAAATGGAATTACCGAAAATGACAATATCTATAATATTACAGTTAGCAATATCCGTGCAAAGTGCGTTGGAGGCCATGCGATGGTCCGATTACTAAATCAGGACGGAATAAAAATGTATAACATTTTTGTTTCAAATGTGATGGATACCTCTATTGATGGTGAATTATTTCCCACTGCAAAGAGAAACAGACATGCCGCTGCTATACGGATAGGAGAAGAATCGTATTGGACGATCCGGCCCAATGTTTTGGGCGAAACATACAATATTTTCATTGACAATGTTGTTTCCCGTGCAGAAATAATTGTTCTTATTAATGGAACACTTAAAAATTCTATTTTTAGAAATATTGTTGGATACGGTGGTAATTCTCAACTGGTAAAATATGGTAACGCTCCGGTTGAGTCAGTCAGCATTGATGCAAAGCAACTTTGACCACCAGTTAATTATCTGCCTGGCATCTTGATTTATGAAAATTGGTCTCATAAGAGACGCTTGATCCTTGCAAAACCATCAAGGATGTAATTTTGTTAATCATCAACATAAAACCAATTATAAGCTATTATTATGGAATCTATGGTCAATTCAAAAAGAAATTTTATGAAAAAAACTTTGGCTGGTTCTGCAGTAGCAGTCGCCGGAAGTATTTTGCCCGGATTTAGCGCTAAGAGCTATAGCCGGATTATTGGCTCGAACGAAAAGATCCGTGTCTCGATGATGGGTGTTAACTCTCGCGGAAGTGCTCTTGCTCAATCTTTTGCCAAACAACCTAACTGTGATGTGATTCACGTTTGCGATGTGGATAGCCGTGCCATTGATAAATGCCAAAAGATACTGAGTGGCATACAGGATGTTCAAACTAAAGCATTTCAGGATTTTCGTAAGTCGCTGGAAAGTAGCGATATTGATGCCATGGTTATTGCGGCACCCGACCATTGGCATGCACCGGCAGCCCTGTTAGCGATTCAGGCCGGCAAAAATGTTTATGTTGAAAAACCTTGCAGCCACAATCCAAACGAAGGAGAAATATTGGCCAAAGCTTCATCTCGATATGGAAAAGTCATTCAAATGGGGAACCAGCGTCGTTCGTACCCAAATGTTATCCTTGGGATTCAGGAACTGAAAAATGGGGTAATAGGCCGTGTTTATTTTGGAAAAGGGTGGTACACCAACAATCGTACTTCCATTGGTGTGGGGAAAGAAGTAGCCGTACCCGAATGGCTCGACTGGAATCTGTGGCAGGGACCTGCACCCCGAAAAACATTCAGGGACAACATAGTACATTACAACTGGCATTGGCGCTGGCACTGGGGAACCGGCGAAGCCCTGAACAACGGAACCCATATGGTCGACCTTTTACGCTGGGGGATGGGAGTTGATTATCCGGTACGAGTAAGCTCCAACGGAGGAAGATTTCGCTTTCAGGATGATTGGGAAGCGCCGGACACTCAGGTAATCAGTCTCGATTTCAAAGAAAATGTTTCGATGACATGGGAAGGTCGTAGCTGTAGCGGACGCTTTATCGAAGGTAGTTCTGTCGGGGCTATGTTCTACGGAGATAAAGGGTGTATGTTGATGGACGGGGGAAACTGTTATACTATCTTCGACCTAAACAATCATATCGTCAAAGAAGTCAAACAGGAACAGAAAATTGATGCCCGTAACCTGGCGAATCCATCCGGAACTCTTGATGGAATTCATGTTCAGAATTTCTTTGACACGATTAAAGGTAAATCGACCCTTCATGCTGATATCCATTCAGGGCACAAAAGTACTCTGCTGATGCAGTTGGGAAACATTGCTCATCGCGTTGGTCATTCGCTTGACATTGATCCTGAGAACGGACATATTCGTAAGGATAAGGACGCACAACAATACTGGTCACGGACCTACGAAAAAGGTTGGGAAATGAAATTGTAAATCATGAATAAAGATTTTTTTAGTTACATGTGATATCTTAAAGGTTATGTCTATCCTGGAGCAAAACCACCACATGCGCTGGTGGCCTTTGGAACTCAATGGGGTAAAGTTATCACTGGATTGGTTCCCCTCAAAGGGTGTTAAACCTCAGGCTGATCCTGGAGCAGAGGAAGCGTATGGGATTATTAAACTGGTAGACTCTAAATTGTCGGAGTGGGTTCGTAAATCATGGAGATGGCGTATTGTCTATATCAGGACCATGCTCGATTCCGAATTGAAAGCCAATGGAGGGACTCCAAATGAAACCTGTATTTTAGGGTTTAAGGAACTGATGAAAATCTACCACACTTCAGAAAAGACAGATCCGGCAGTGAGACCCCCAATTCCATAATCAGGTGAATTAAAAGTGAGACAAAAACAAATATTAACCAGGGGAATCCTGTGATTTAAATATATTCTGGAAACAGAAGATTATTCATTGGCATTTTTGAAATATGTTCTTACATAATCCTTTGTCGATGTTCCGGTTATAAGCTTAAACTGCCTGCTGAAATGAGAAATATTATTATAGCCTGTTTCATAACAAACCTGTGTTGCCCTCATATTGGCATTAATTAATAGCTTACAAGCGTGGGCAATGCGGATTTCGTTTAAGAATTGGGTGCAGGTTTTGTGGGTACGCAATTTAAAATAACGGCAAAAAGAAGCCTTATTCATGTTGATAAGGGTGGCTATTTCTTCTATTTTAATGTCCCGGGTATAATTCGACATCAAAAAATTTACTACTTTATTAATTCTTTCTGTATCCAGCAAATTAACCGAATCTACATACCCTGGACTTGACAGCAATTCATAATCCTGTACATTTGAAATTGTTTCGAGCGTTTTGAAGAAAAAGAACAACCGGTCAAGACCCGAAGCGCTGTTTACATTCTTTATTAATTGTGCAATTTTATCATGATTTTTACCTTTTATTAAAATCCCTTGTTGCCCACGAATGAAGAGTTTCTGAAAATGGATAAATTCCGGAAGGTTAAAGAAGTTTTCGCCAAATGCATCCTCCCTGAAATGGATAACATAGACCACCACGTTGAGGCTTTCATTGTTCTGGTAAAAATCATTGTCGTTCTTCCAGACATGAGGCAAATTAGGACTTATAAACATTAAATCTCCTTTGCTGAAATTTCCAATATGATTTCCCATTAAACGAATACCATAACTCTCTTCAACAAATATTATCTCAAATTCAGGATGGTAATGCCATGGATAATCCATAAAAGGTGAGACTTCTCTTTTTACAGCGATCGAGGAAGAACTTAAGAGTATTTTTTCAAGCTTTGGTTGCATGATTAGTATCTATATTGATTTACAATTAGAGCATAAAGTATTAATCATGCAAATATAGTGTAGTAATTTGAATACATAGTCGTTTTTCGGGAAGTTATATGGAAGTAATTTAGCCTCCGAATTAGTGGTTATCTAGCATCATTGTCCAATTGATAAATTAGACCTTAAAATGAATAAATTTTACGTATACAAAATTGCGTTGGTAGCATCAATGGGGGGATTTCTTTTTGGATATGACCTTGTTGTAATTGCAGGTGCATTACCATTCCTTGAAACGTATTTCCACCTCACTCCTGCCTTGAAAGGATTTGCAGTAAGCAGCGCAATTCTGGGGGCAATTACTGGTCCTTTAATCGGTTTATGGGTTGCAGACAACCTTGGGCGACGTCGGACAATGATGCTCGCTGCTGCCTGTTTTATGATTTCGACCATTGGAACTGCTTTTGCGGCAACTATCTGGTATTTTGCAGCCTGGCGCTTTATGGGAGGCATTGGCATTGGTCTGGCAATGATATCTTCCCCGATTTATATCGCGGAATTATCCCCTCCAAATATGAGGGGCAGCCTTGTTAATGTCAATCAGCTGTCAAATGTTATCGGAATTAACCTGGCAGTAATTGTCGGATATTTCTTTTCTCATGGAGAATATGGCTGGCGCTGGATGTTTGCCTCCCAGGCGGTACCTGTACTTTTTCTTATTCTGGGCCTTCTTCTTATTCCTGAAAGCCCAAGATGGCTGGCTGCAAAAAACAGAGTTGGAGAAGCATTGACAGTACTTACCAAAATTAATGGCAAAACAAAAGCAGAAGATGAATTAAAAGAGATCGAAAAAGAGCTCAATGAAGAAGAGGGTACTTTTCGCGAGCTTCTTAGCCCCGGAATAAAACTTGCCTTATTTATTGGTATTGTACTGATGATTTTCTCCCAGATCAACGGAGTGAACATGATGCTGATGTATGGACCAACGATTCTGGCAGATGCGGGGATAAAAATCAGTTCGAATGCCATTTTAAGTTCTATCCCTATTTACCTGCTTATTTTTGTTTGTACCCTCTTCGCTTTCGGATTGATTAAACGATTTAGTCGTCGCGGACTTTTAATTACCAGTGTTTTGTTCATGGCCTTTGGCCATATTGTTATGGCAATTAATTTACACCTGTCGTGGCCACCTTTATTCACCTTGATTCCGATGCTGATTGGCACAGGAGCATTTACCCTGGGCTTTGCACCTTTAAGCTGGATTATTGTGTCAGAAATATTTCCCAACAGGATCAGAAGTAAAGCATTAGCAATTGTATGTTTCTTTTTGTACAGCGCATCTTTTATTACAGCCCAGGTTTTTCCCATACTCACTAACTGGTTTGAAACTCGGTTTAACAATTCTGCAGGAATCTACTGGATCTTTGCGGGTATCTGTATCTGCTGTGCTGTTTTTGCATGGAAACTGGTACCCGAAACCAAAGGATTAAGCCTGGAAAAAATTAGCGATTTCTGGATAAATCATAAAAATAAATCAAATGAATAGTAAATCTATTAAAGCTGCCTTTGTCGGATTTGGCGAGGTTAACTCCCCCCAGCAATTAATCAGGGAAAAATGTTTATCAGCTCTCGAAGAAGTTAAATCTCTTGGAATTGAGCTTGTGACAACCGACCATGTCACAGATGACCCCAAAGGGATAGATGTAAAAAGGGCTGTAAATGATCTCCAAAAAGAGCGTTTCGATCTGCTTATTGTCTGTATTGCAGGATGGATTCCATCTCATGCCGTTATTGCCCTTACCAATGAATTTAAAAGTAAGCCAATGATTTTGTGGGGCCTTGCCGGAGATTACATAAATGGTCGTCTCGTTACAGCAGCACCCCAGGCGGGTACAACAGCACTCAGAAAAGTGTTTGAAGACCTGGGATATAAATTTAAATATATTTATAACATCACAGGAAAACCTTCGCCATTAGAAAAAATCTCAAGCTTTGCTCTCGCTGCCAAAGCCGTAAAATCCCTTGAGGGAACTAAAGTGGGAATGATGGGATATCGCGATATGAAACTTTACAATACTTTGTATGAGGGGTTATCCTTAAAAACAAAAATTGGAACTGAAATCGAGTTTTTCGAAATGCTTGAAATGGTTCAAATCAGCAAGAAAATAGATAACCAGGAGATTCAGGCAATACTTGAAAAAATCAAAAGAGAATGGGATTTTGAAAAACCAGCAGATGATGAATTTCTCAAAAAGGGAATAGCCTATTATCTTTCCATTAAAAAGATCTCAGAAGAAAACAGTTTCGATGCCATTTCATTAAAAGATGTTGACGGGATGAAAAAGCTACTGAGTTTTCCTCCTGCGATGATATTTATGTTGCTCTCAGATGAGATGAAGGTGTGTACTATACCTGAAAATGATGCAATGGGAGCTGTTACACAATTGATCGTGAAACATATCACTGGTCAATGCGCAGCCTATCTGGAATTTTATGAATTTTTTGAAAAAAGTGTTCTCCTTGGAGTACCTGATTTTGTTCCGGCTGAAGTGGTTAATGGACGTGTAAAGGTAACTCCTGCCGCATTTGGTAATATTAGCGGAGGGCTCTTGAATATTTCTGCTATGAAAACCGGGAAACTGACAATGGCCCGTTTATCAAATACCGGGGATAATTACACAATGCACATTTGCGAAGGTGAAGGAAAACTAAAATCCTGGGAAGAAGCAGGTTGGGACTACCCTGCCCCTCAACTCCCGAGCCTTGATATTTACCTGGAAACACCAATTGAAGATTTCGCACAAAAAATCTCCGGACAACATTATATTATTGCTTATGGTGAACATATGCAGTCTTTGTACGATTTCTGCTACTTAAAAGATATTGAAG
Organism: Prolixibacteraceae bacterium; assembly: GCA_963677935.2. Classification (GTDB taxonomy): domain Bacteria; phylum Bacteroidota; class Bacteroidia; order Bacteroidales; family Prolixibacteraceae; genus JAAFHB01. The sequence continues at coordinate 83,991 of CAXXEH010000001.1, forward strand.
TTGTATAGCATTAAACTTTTGTACATGAAGAAATACGATGCCACTATCGCCGGATATCTATGTGTTGACATGGTTCCTCTATTTAATAACGAGGGCCCCGCTGAAACCATTTCTACTCTGTTCAAGCCAGGAACACTCATCGAAATTGATGGCCTTGGATTTTCCCTGGGAGGAGCAGTAGCTAATACCGGAATAGCAATGAAAAAATTTAACAAAAAGGTTTTCCTCAATGGAATAGTTGGGAATGACATTATTGGAAAATTTGCCCGGGAAAATCTGGACCAGTACAATCTTTCAGAAGGAATCCAAATAACCCAAAAGGCAGGGACTGCTTTTAGTATTGTTATTGCTCCTAAAGGGACAGACCGCATATTTCTGGAATCTCCCGGATGCAGCAAAATATTTGATATCGGGTGTATTGATTTTGAGGCTATTTCACAAAGTCGGATGTTCCATTTTGGGTACCCTCCCCTACTTAGGGAATTCTATATCAATAATGGAGAACAACTTTTTGTATTGTTCTCAAGGGTACAGGAGATGGGAGTTGTTACTTCGTTAGACTTTAGCCTGCCCGATCCCCAAAGCGAATCCGGGAAACAGGATTGGCCGCAAATTATGCAACGTATACTACCCTATACCGATATTTTTGCACCTAGTATTGAAGAGGTATTACAGATTATGATGCCATGTGAATATGCCAAAATCCTTTCATCTACTGGCAATTCTGATATTATTGACCAAATTTCGACAAACACGATCAGAGAGCTGGGCAAAAAAATAATTCAATGTGGAGTAAAAATCCTTCTCATCAAAGCGGGGCATCGAGGTTCCTATATTCTTACAGGAGACATCTCTTCCTTAAATCAGAAAGGTGGATTTGACTTGTCGGAGACTTCCTGGAATTACCGCGAATTTTGGTGTAACGCCTATGTGGCCGATCCAGAGAAAATAAAAAATGCCACGGGAGCGGGTGATACTGCAATAGCAGCCTTTCTATCTGCAATTCTGGATGGGGAAACTGCTGAACAGGCTATAAAATTTGCCGCTGTGGCAGGACGAAACAAATTGTATTGCCACAATATATACGAAGAGATCAACGGTTGGCATGACATGGCGAAAGATATAGAAACTGACCGCAATGAAATAATAAAGTTCAGACAATAATTAATTTAGTCATTATGAGTAATTCAATTTTACAAAAAGAATGGTGGAAAGAAAACGCCACAGGAATCCCGAAATTGATCACCGAAGCGCCGGGACCAAAGTCAAAAGTAATGCATGACAAAACGACACGGTATATGAAAGGGCTAAGCGGACAGGTCAAGCTTTTCCCCGTCTGTTTTGAAGAAGGTTATGGTATTACACTCACAGATGTGGACGGTAATAAATACCTCGATTTTTCTTCGGGAATTTATGTAACCTCCCTCGGACATTGCCATCCGAAAATATCTGAAGCGATATCTTATTGGGCTAAAAAACTGATGAATGCCCATGATTTCACAACTCCGGTAAAAGAAAAACTGATGGAGAAGATGGCCGGAATCCTACCCGGAAAATTGAATGCCATCCAGTTGTACTCCGACGGTACAGCAGCTGTCGAAGCAGCAATCCGCGCAGCACGTGCCATCAGTAATAAACATGAGTTCATTTCTGCTTATCGTGATTTCCATGGTAAAACAATGGGGGCGGTAAGCTGCGCACAGATGTATCGCGGCGAAACCCACAGCTATGGACCAACACGGGCAGCAGGCTTTTATATGGTACCCCGACCTGATCCGTATCGTCCGCTTTGGACAAAAGCCGACGGAACAATCGATACAGATGCTTATATCCGGTTTTACGAGACATTTATACTGGAAGCAACCGTTGGAAACGTGGCAGCATTTGTTCTGGAACCGGCACAGGGATGGGCGGGAAGTATCTTTCCACCCGATGATTTCTTTCCAAAACTAAAGGTTTTGTGCAATAAGTATAAAATACTTCTCTATGATGATGAGGTACTTGCAGGAATGGGGCGAACAGGTGAGTGGTTAACACTAAACCATTGGGGAGTCATTCCTGATATTGTAACTTTCGGAAAATCGTTTGGAAACGGATTTCCGGTGACAGCCATGGTAGTAAGTGAAGAAAATGGTGATGCCCTCGAAAAAATATCGGCCTCATCAAGTTATGGAGGTAACCCCATGGCATGTGCCGCAGCATTGGCATCCATCGAAGTGATCGAAGAAGAAGATATTTTGCAAAATGTACGATCAGTAGGTGATTTCTTTATGAAACGTATGCTAAGGATGAAGGAGCAACACCCGATTATTGGTGATGTAAAAGGCAAGGGTTTCTTATTGGGAATCGAGTTGGTGAAGGACAAAAAAACCAAGGAACCGTTTGAAGAAGCCGGCAAATTAGTTTACCAAAAGGCTTTTAGAAAAGGTTTGGCATGGATTCCAGCCGGACACATCCTCCGGATGTCACCTCCTCTTATCATGGATGAGAAATATGCATCCTTAGGGATGGATATTATTGAAGCTGCCATTACTGAAGTAGAAAAGGAATTTGGATACAATTAATAAAATGGCACGAAAAAAAATCAGAATAGGTATAATTGGGTTAGGCCTGATGGGCAGGGAGTTCGCAAGCTCCTTAGCCCGATGGTGCCATTTGCTCAGTGATGATGATATACCGGTTCTTACCGGAATCTGTGATAAGAATCAGGATACATGGAAGTGGTACATCGACAATTTTCCTGAATTAATTATCAAAACAGATGATTATCAGGTACTTTTAAAGTCCGGTGAAATTGATGCAATCTATTGCGCGGTTCCTCATAACTTGCATGAGCAAATTTATATTGATATCATCAATGCTCAAAAGCATCTGTTGGGTGAAAAGCCTTTTGGTATTGATAAAAAGGCCAACGAGAATATTTTAAAAGCAATAAAAAAAAATCCTGATGTGATTGTCTGCTGTAGCTCCGAATTTCCATATTTTCCGGCATGTCAGTCGCTAATTAAATGGTTAAAGGCAGGAAAGTATGGAAGGCTAATCGAAGTGAGAACAGGTTTTCATCATTCAAGTGACATGGATCTTTCAAAGCCAATTAATTGGAAAAGAATGGTCCAAATCAATGGAGAATACGGTTGCATGGGTGATCTGGGTATGCATACCTTACATATTCCCTTTCATATGGGATGGAAACCAATCAGTATATCGGCCGACCTGCAAAAAATTGCAAAAACACGTCCTGACGGAAAGGGTTCTGTTGTTCCATGCGAAACATGGGATAATGCTGTGCTAACTTGTAAAAGCATTGATCCTGCCACAGGAGAAGATTTCTCTATGGTGGTTGAAACCAAACGAATGGCTCCGGGTGCAACCAATAACTGGTTTATTGAGGTTTATGGCACAGAAGGCTCAGCCAGGTTTTCTACTCAAAATCCCAAAGCATTCGATTTTCTGACTATCAGAGGTAAAGAACAGGGTTGGACCAGAATGGATATAGGGTCACAATCGGCAATACCCACCATCACAGGGGGGATTTTTGAGTTTGGCTTTTCAGATGCTTTCCAGCAAATGATTGGGGCATTTGTAAATAAACTCTCCGGAACAACCCATCCTTTCAGCAATGTTACTCCACAAGAAACGGCCTTGAGCCACGAACTTTTTACCGCTGCACTGGAATCGCATAAATCCGGAAGAAAAATAAGCTTATAAATATGAATTTCTTTTAAAAAGTAAATAAAAGGAGAAATAAAAATGAATGATTCTAAGAATATAACAGATAGTAGCCTATACATAGGTTGGGCAACGGGTGATATTACCCCTGACGGCCCAATATCGATGTTCGGTCAATATTACAATAGAATCTCGGGTTATGTACAAAGTCCATTGAAAGTAACTGCCTGTGCAATGGAGTCTTTCGATGAAAATGGGATTAAAGAACAGGCAGTAATGGTATCTGCAGATCTGTTGGTAATTACAAAAGCAATGCAGGATTCACTAAGAATTAGGGTCAACAGGCAAATCCCGGATTTTGACTCCGGAAAACTATTTTTGAATGCAACGCATACTCATTCTGCTCCTAATCCTGGACTTGACTGGGGCCTTGATTCAAAACCGGAAGCTGAATATATAAAAAAATTATCTGATACCCTTTTTGAGGTTGTTATAGCATCGTGGAATAATCGTCAACCGGCAGGAATAAGCAGTAGCCTTGGATATGCTGTTGTCGGCCACAGCAGGCGGGTTCAATACATTAATGGAACTGCCGAAATGTATGGTTCTACCAACAGGGAAGATTTTATCGCGATGGAAGGGGCAAGTGATCCGGGAGTTGAAATGCTATTTTGTTGGGATTTGAATAAGAAATTAACAGGAATAATTATGAATGTTTCCTGCCCGGCACAGGTAACCGAAGCTAATTACTATATTTCCGCTGATTACTGGAGTGAAGTAAGAAAGCACCTGCATGAAAAATATGCAAAGGATGTTCATCTTTTAGCTCAAATTGGAGCTGCCGGCGATTTGTCACCACGGGATTTGCCTCGTGGGTATAAAGCCGGTGAGCCTAATATGTGGGATGTTCCAGGACTGGTTGAGATTGGGAGAAGACTTGCTCTTGTTATAGATAATTCATATCCTGAAGCCAGAAATAATATTCAGACAGCTCCGGTATTCAAACATTTGGTCAGTGAAATAGATCTTCCGCGAAGAAAGGTAACTGAAGAAGAATATCAAAAAGCGCTTTTAATAGTTCATGAGATACGCTCGGGAGAACCCAATGACACTAATTCGCCAAACACAGCACTAAACAAATTTCTTGAGGAATTGCACGAAAATGAAAAAACAAATAAATATGGTCCATGGGACAACAAAGAATCAGACTACGGCATTGTAAAGATTAATGAACGGTTATTAGCCATCTATGAGAATCAGGACACTGAACCCTTTTACACCATTGAATTGCATGCAATCCGGCTTGATGATGTAGCAATTGTATCAAATCCTTTCGAACTATTTGTGGATTATGGCTTTTCTATTAAAGGGAGAAGTAAGGCGAAACAGACCTTCATCGTTCAATTGAGCGGGGATTATGGTGACTACCTTCCTACGAAAAGAGCTGTTCAGGGGGGACAATATAGCGCATTAGTTTCAATGGTTGGCCCGATCGGTGGTCAAATATTGGTTGACACTACAGTGAACATGATTAATCTATTATGGGAATAGAAAATTCATTTTAGTCCGCTTATTAGTTTCTGTATTGGATTAAAAAACATTAAACAGACCTGGTTTCCAAATTCATTTGTTTTGCAACTGAATCCCATGTTTTGCAGAAGGGGATAGCTGTAATTCTTTTGTAACTATAATCAATTAAAATAAGTCAAATTATAACACCTTTGTTTGGTTTGGGAAATATATTCCTATATTTGGCCACTTGTTCGACTATATGGAGCCAGACAAATTTCTTATCGCCCTTATTCAAAATGATGATATTAAAGCTTTTAAACAATTTTTTGAAAGCTTCTATCCGTCTGTATGCATTTTTGCCGGAAAATATCTGAAAGATACAGCTCTTGCTGAAGATTTTGCCCAGGAGGCTTTTATCGAGTTCTGGAAGATAAAAGAGAATTTCACCGATATCAAAGCAATAAAGGGTTTTATTTACACCGTTACCAAAAACAAGTGTTTAAATGATATTAAACTCCGTAATAACCGGGAAAATCTGCTACAGATTGCAAATACTTCGGATGAATATTTTTATGAATTAATTTTAGAAGAAGAGACCTACAGCATTGTACATCAGGCTGTCAATCGGTTGGCCCCCCAAAGCCGGAAGATTATGTGGTTAAGCATGGAAGGAAATAAAAATCAGGAAATTGCCGATCAGTTAAACGTTTCCTTAAACACGGTTAAAACACTAAAAAAGAATGCCTATAAGGAATTGCGGAATCAACTCAGAGATCACATTCTCATTCTGGCCCTGATAGGTCATTTACTGAATTAGTTCTCCGACACATCTTACCTCTGCAATCCCCTGTCAAAAATATCCTTTATTTGAACCTTAAAAAAAAGATTTATAGTCCTAATTATAAACGACTTCCGTCCCAACTTCCCTCAACTGGTGGCTACTGAGGGTAGTCGAAGGTGAAACCTGTCCGCCAACTGCCAGGTTCGTGGACAAAAACTAATTCACAAAACAAAAGGGGTCCACAAGAAACAATAAAGGGGTCCACGAATTTTCACGAATTAAGAAAAGCAAACGCAGTTACACTACTTTTGTTTTCAAATTATCTTTTAAAACGATTCTTCCATCTCACACCACCGGTGTGACAACAAATTCCATCTTGTGAATTCGTGAAAATTAGTAGAAATTAGTGGACCCAAAAATTCCACCTTCAGGTGGACCCTTACCATGTGCTAATCTGTTGTTCCCTGAGGGCAGCCGAAGTAAGGGGTCGAAGGAGGTCAGGGAGGGATCAGTTGTTCAGGAAAGCCAAAACCAAGAATAAATAATTACTACACTATAGTATACAAACTACTTAATCACCCTTTTCGAACGGTTTTAACCAAAAAACCCGATTTTTTAAAAATAACTTCACTCCCATTCACCCGCTTCCAGGTTTTGTTTGTTTCACATATAAGGAACAGAATCAGACTGAATGCCAGAGAAATTGATAACCCAATTTCATTCTTGTTAAACTGTTCACTTTAAAAAAAATGGAAAAAATAGATTCAATCATCCAAATCTCAGAGTTAATTGCGCGCGACATCAGCGGACAATTAAGTCAGCAGGAAAAAAAGAACCTTGAAAAATGGATCAGCAGCTCTGAGCAAAACCGGAAGCTTTATGAGAAAATAGTGGATGGAAAGAATCTTGCTGAAAGAAATACGGTATATGAGCGTATTGATGCTGATGAAGCCTGGAATAAAGTTTCTGCAGTTTTTATCACACAACATAAGAGAAGGATATACCCAATTCTTTTTCAATATGCGGCAGCTATCCTGGTTCCCCTGGTTATGGGTTTTACCGCTTATTGGTATTTGAATGAGAAACCTCAGAAAATAGTTCAGCCAATTGCCGGAATCGTGCCGGGAACAAACCATGCGGTATTGGTACTTGCAAATGGAAAAAATGTAAACCTATCGACTGATTCAATTAAAAATGTTACCGAAGATGATGGAACGATAATCAAAAAATCCAACAAAGAACTGAACTATGCTGGCCATGTTCCCGGAAACTCACAAAAACCAATCTTAAATACATTGATTGTTCCGCAAGGTGGGGAATATACGCTGATTCTGTCTGATGGCACCCGTGTTTTTGTCAATTCGATGAGTAAACTGGTTTTTCCAATCAATTTTACAGGCGATAAAAGGGAGATTACCCTCGAGGGTGAAGCTTATTTTGAGGTATTTAAGGACAAGTCCAAACCTTTCATCGTGAATATAAAAGGTTTACAGGTAGAAGTTTTGGGAACCTCCTTTAATGTAAAAGCTTATCCTGATGATAAGCGCTCATTCACTACACTTGTTGAGGGAAAGGTAAAACTTAATTCAGGTTTGCAGACTTCTGTTGTTCGGATTCTGGAACCCGACCAGCAGGCAGTATTCGATCCCTCAACCTCGTCTATTGTTGTTCAGAAGGTGGATGCCAGGCAGTTTATGCAATGGACAACAGGCAAATACACCTTCTCGAACCAACCACTCGACGAGATGATGAAAACACTTGCAAGATGGTATGATTTCAGTTATCGGTTTGAAGAGGCGTCACTTAAAAATATCCGTTTCGAAGGGGGTTTGAACAAATATGAGAGTATTGAACCTATCCTTGAAATTATCAATAAGACAGGAAAGGTAAAAGTTTCGGTTAAGGGGAAAGAAGTATTGTTTTCGAAGATATAGGAACAAAAAACAGGAGATGCTGCGAACATCTCCTGTTAAAGACATTTCTGGTAGTACAGAAATTTTAATTATTAATCTCTAATGCAAATTTATGAAAAAAAAACGATGGGATACCTTTCCATACCGGGAAAGTATTTCTAAAATTATTCGTGTGATGAAATTGGTGAGTTTTATCCTGTTAGCCGGCTTCATGCAGGTTGCAGCCAATGTTTACTCTCAGAACGCAAACATCCGATTATCGATGCAGGATGTTAAACTGGACGAGGTGATTAAAGCAATTCAAAAGCAGACCGAGTTTACTTTTTTCTACAGTCCTGACGATATCAGGGATGTAACCATTTCGAGGATTGAGCTTGACAAAGCTAGCCTCGAAAAAACGCTTGATCTGTGTTTAAAAGGTACAAATCTTGATTATGAGATTGTTCATAAGGCGGTAATACTCAAAAAAGGGGCAAATACGAATGATATATTACTCGATTTATCTGCCCCACAGCAACCCCAAAAAAAGGAGATCTCGGGTAAGGTTAAAGATGGCAATGGGCTTCCACTACCCGGAGTAACTGTGATCGTAAAAGGAACCACCATTGGAACGATTACAGATAACGATGGCAATTTCAGATTATCAGTCCCTTTGGATGCCAAAACGCTCGTATTATCATTCATCGGGTTGAAAACGCAGGAATTGTTGATTTCCGGAAAAACTTCGTTTAATATTGTGATGACAGAAGAGTCCGTTGGTTTGAATGAAGTGGTGGCAATTGGTTATGGTACAATGAGAAAAATCGATCTTACCGGTTCGGTGTCGTCAGTGAGTGCGGCACAATTAAAAGACATCCCGGTAACTTCAATCGCTCAGGCAATCGCCGGAAAAATGCCAGGGGTACAGGTAACACAAACAGAAGGAGCACCCGATGCGGAAATTAAGATCAGGGTACGTGGCGGAGGATCTATTACGCAGGATAACTCTCCCCTTTATATTGTTGACGGTTTTCCTGTCAGTAGTATCACAGGTATTGCACCGACAGATGTTGAATCCATTAATGTTTTAAAAGATGCCTCATCAACTGCAATTTATGGAGCCCGGGGCGCTAATGGTGTAATCATAATTACAACAAAAGGGGGGCGTGATGGAAATACGAAGGTCAGTTACAATATGTATTATGGCGTGAAAAAAATTAAAAAATATTTTGATGTTCTCAGCCCATATGAATATATATTCTGGCAATATGAACTTCAAAACACAAATCCTACCCTGGAAAAATATTTTGGAGACTTCAAGGATATGTCACTTTATAAAGAGATGAAGGGGACCAACTGGCAGGACGAAATTTTTGGAAAGACAGGATCGAGTCTTTCAAATAATCTTACGGTTACAGGAGGGACCAAAGACATTAAATACAATATCAGTCTGACCCGTAATGACGAACAAGAAATCATGCTTGGTTCAGGCTACAACAGGACAAATTTCACAGCAAAAACGACCTATAAATTAAATAACTGGCTGAACCTTGATCTGAACCTGAGGCTTTCGGATTACAACCTCAAAGGTGCCGGAACCTATGCTAATACGCGGATGGCTCATATTGTTCAATTTCGTCCGGTAAATGGATTGTCAGATTTTGTGGATACCGATTTAACATCTGATGATTTTGAAACTTCCAGCTCATTTATTTTAAATCCCCTAAAACAAACCAATGATGACTACCGCCGGGTTAAAACGCAAACATTTAATTACAACGGAGCTTTAAATATTAAATTCTCGCAAAACTTTAATTACCGTTTTGAGTTTGGTACTCAGTATACAAAAGGGAATACGAAGCAATTTTATGGGATCAATACTTCAAATGCATGGAATTATGGAATGCAACCTCTGGCAGGAAATACCAACACCGACGAAAAGAGTTATCGGATAGCCAACGTATTGACCTATAATAAAAAGAATATTTTATCTGGTGACAACCTGACTGTCATGTTGGGAGAAGAATTGAATTATTCCAAATATGAAAGCATTTATGCCTCAGTAAAATATCTTCCTAAATATATTGATCCGGTCAGCGCCCTGGCGATGATGAACCTTGGTATCGCAGATCCAATAACCACCAACGACGGAAATCCTGTGACATTATCTTCGTTTTTCGGCCGTTTAAACTATGATTACAAATCCAGATATCTGGCATCCTTCACTTTGCGTGCCGATGGATCGAGTAAATTTGCTCCTGGCAATCAATGGGGCTATTTCCCCTCAGCCGGACTAGGGTGGCGCATCTCGAATGAAAAATTTATGAAACCGGCCAAAGAATGGCTTTCAGACTTGAAAATAAGGGCCAGTTATGGACAATCGGGCAACAACAGAATAGCTGATGATGCCTGGAGGAAAACATTTTCGGTTGCTACCGGAAGGTTGTTCATCGAAGGAAGCGAAAGTTCACCTACAGCATACTTAACCCCCAATAGTACCCTTTCCAACCAAAATCTTAAGTGGGAAACAACAATCACCCGAAATATTGGGGTCGATTATAGTTTTTTCAAACAGCGGTTAAACGGGTCAGTGGAGATCTATAAAAATACAACCAAAGACCTGTTAATATCGGCAACAATCCCCGCAAATTCGGGATATTCAAACCAGATGCAAAACATTGGACAAACCTCAAATAAAGGGATTGAATTTGTAATTAATGGGGTCGCCGTACAAAAACGGGATTTTAAGTTGTCATTTTCTTTTAATATCGCTTTCAACCAAAGTAAGATTGACAAGTTAGGCAATACAAAAAGCTGGGAACAATCGGCTGGCTGGGCTGGCTCAGATGGACCGACAGGTGATTATTTCATCAAAGAAGGAGGTAAAGTTGGTTTAATGTATGGTTATCAAACGGATGGAAACGGAATGTATTCTTTTGATGACTTTGATTACACAAGTACTACTGGCGCCTATAAACTGAAGGCAGGAGTGGCTGATAACAGTGTACTCATTGGAGCCAAATGGTTTGGACCGGGATCCTTAAAATTTGTCAATCAAAACCCCGATGCAAGCTCCATCGTAGAGGCAAAAAATGACAAAGTAGTAATTGGAGACGCAAATCCCATCCATACCGGGGGCTTTAGTCTGAATACGGAATATAAAGGGTTTGATTTCTGTGCCTTCTTCAACTGGGTATATGGAAATGATATTTACAATGCCAATAAACTGAACTTTACAAATTATTGGGGAGGCCGTTATTATAAGAATATTTTGAGCATGATGGATTCCAAAAGCCGGTTTATCCGAATCAGTCCCGAAACAGGTCTGGTTGTAAACGATCCTACCCAATTGGCAGAACTCAATAAAGATGCAAAATACTGGTCTGCGTCAATGAACCGTGCCCCCTTACATTCATGGGTGATCGAGGACGGTTCGTTTTTACGCTTAAATAATTTAACGATTGGTTACTCCTTTCCTAAAAAGATCGTTTCAAAGCTCAATCTCTCTCAACTCAGGGTTTATGCAACGGGATATAATCTCTGGATCTGGACGAACTACTCGGGGTATGATCCGGAAGTTGATGCCATCCGTTCAAGTCCCCTGACTCCTGGAATTGATTATAATGCCTATCCCAAAAGTCGTTCGTTTAACATCGGATTAAATTTAACATTTTGAAAATTGCAATTATGAAACGATTTAAGATATTTCAATTAATACTTTTCGCCGCAAGCATCCTTATTTTGGCATCCTGCGAAGATTTCCTCAAAACAAAGTCGAATTCAAAATTTACAGAAGCGTCAGTTTTTGATAACCTCGACTTTGCAACGAAAGAGATTTATGGCATCTACACCAATCTGACTGAAGGTGATTTATATGATTATAACCTTCTGTTTTTCAAATGTGACAACGATATCGAATGCTCTTTTTCACCCAGTGACGGAGCCCGAAACTCCCTGGCGCATTATGCCGGGGATGCCGGAAGCAGCCTGATCAAAGAAACCTGGACAAGGTTCTATCAAACCATTGAACGAACCAACGTGGCGATCGATAATTTGCCCAAAGGAGTGCTTTGGAGTGGTATCTATTCAGAGCAGGCTCACAGGCTGTATGGAGAAGCATTGACTTTAAGAGCCTTATGCTATTATGAGCTCGTATCGTTGTGGGGGGATGTTCCGTTTGTTACCAAATCGGCACAGGCTGGAGATAATTTTTACCTTCCAAAAACGAACAGGGATTCTATCTATGAATGCCTGGTAAACGATTTACTCGAGGCACAAAAATATACACCATGGATGACTGATTCTAAAACCGCAGAACGGGTCAACAAAGGATTTGTAAAAGGCTTAAGGGCGCGCATTGCCTTGGCCTACGCAGGATATTCCCTGCGAAATAAAACTTTCGAAACCAAACGCGGACGTTACTGGGCAAATTATTATAAAATTGCCAATCAGGAGTGCAACGAGTTAATACAGAGTGGAAAACACCGTTTAAACCCAAGCTTCGAACAAATCTTTAAATCTCTCCACGCTTATACGCAGGATGTCATAAATGGAGAAGTTCTTTTCGAAGTTGCCTATGGCCGACTGATTAGTGGACGGGTCGCTCAAACAATTGGGATGGCTTTTGCAACCAGCCCTGCTGACCCAAAATATGGCAGGGCAGCCGCTGAGCTATGCGTTAACATGCACTATTACTATACTTTCGACCGGGCAGATAAACGAAGAAATACAACTGTCGAACTTTATAATTACTCAAACACCAGCTTTCTGGGAATGCAAAGGCCTATTTCTTCGGGAGGTACAGGATTTAGGCCAAGCAAATGGCGCAGATCGTGGATCAATCCTTCTATGGGTGGAGGTTTAAAGGATGTTCAATATACTGGGGTGAATTGGCCGATCATGCGCTATACCGATGTCGTCCTGATGTTTGCCGAAACTGAAAATGAAATCAATGGACCAACACAAACTGCTAAAGACGCTTTGATCTCCGTCAGACAACGTGCTTTCCCAGCAGAATTGTGGCAAAACAAAGTGGTTCACTATGTTGATTCCGTCTCGGAAAGTAAGGAGAAATTTTTCAATGCTATTGTCGATGAACGAGCATGGGAATTTGGAGGTGAGATGATCCGTAAATATGATCTTGTACGGTGGAATCTTCTTGGTGATAGGTTAGACCGCATGAAAACGATAACTGACCTTATCCTGAATAAACCCAACGATCCTGCCTATAGTTTTGTGCCAACTTACTTGTATTGGAAAACGAAAGATGACAATGAAACGGTTGAATTTTTAAACCCCGATTATCGCTTGCCTAATACAACCATTGCAGGATACACTCGTACAGGTTGGCTTGCCAGCTTGTCTGCAAGTTCTATTGCCTCTTTCTATGTTAGTTTCAACAGGGTTGCAAGCGGTTATGATAAAGCAAAAAATAATCATCTTTATCCTATTGCAAATGATTTAATTATCTCAAGTAATGGTTCTTTGAGTAATGATCAGATGCCATAATATTTTAATTCCAACAATCAAATTACGAAGATATGCTTAATAGATTAAATACCTTTATAATATCCATATTGACTATTTTTTCATTATTCTCTTGTGAGAAGAATGAACAAAAGGTGGATGCTCCTTCACAGTTGTTCCGGCCAGCGATGCTAACTGTCAGCGTAAATGCCAATATCGTGTCGTTTTCGTGGATACCCATTAAAGGGTCCACCTATTCATTGGATTTAGCCAAAGATAATCTCCTGTTTACAACCGATGTTCAAAACTTTAAAATCGACGGCAGAGCAGAGTTTATAGCTGAAAATTTATGGAGCCTAAGTACGTACTCCGTTAGAATCAAATGCGTTAGCAGTGATCCTAACATCAAAGATTCGGAATACAAAATGGCAACCTTTACAACCCTGCAGGAGAACATTTTTTCCACTCCAACAGCCAGCGATATCGCCACAAATCACATCTTGGTTAAATGGGATGCAACCCGGACTGTTTCGCATCTGATTGTTACAGGCGGAACCTTAACAAACTTTGTAGTCCCTCTTTCTGCGCAAGATATTCAGACAGGACAAAAGGATATCACCGGTTTATCTCCAATGACTTCATATGTGATTAAGATTTATAATGGAGAAATGCTCAGGGGGTCTATTACAACTAAAACGTTATAGTACTTTAATCAAATTAAAACAGGACACAAGTGATCAAGGGAAACTTGTGTCCTGTTGAAAACGACAATTATGAAAAATAAACCTCAAATTTATTTTCTTTGCTTACTTCTAATTATCACATCCTTAACATCTGTCGGTCAAAGAATAGCTGAAAAAATTGACCGCGGGGTTGTAGCACTTACGGTCGGGAAGCAACAGATTTATGTCGGATGGCGGCTCCTCAAAGATGACCCCACAGATGTGGCTTTTAATATTTACCGCAAACAGGTGGGTATCTCTGTTGATTTTCAAAAAATAAATGATCAACCGGTGGCTACTTCGACAAATTTTTTAGATACGACTGCCATAAGCGGCCAGGCTTACCGTTATCAGATTAAGCGGGTAATCAGGAAGAAAGAGGAGATTACTCCGGGAGAAGCTTATGCTTTTATGAGTACCGGTAATCAACCCTGGTATTCGATTTTCCTAAAAGATAACATCACGGTCAAAAATATTGGAATTGGCGATCTCGACGGTGACGGAGCCTACGATTTTGTTTTGCAACACCCGAATTTCAATACCGATCCCTTTTTTATGCCCGGGTACTGGAAACGGAGCCAGGAACCGTACAAATTGGATGCCTATACTTCAAAAGGAAAGTTCCTGTGGAGGTACGACATGGGTTGGCCGATTGAGTCCGGCGCCTGGTATGCGCCCTATTTAGTGTATGATATCGACGGTGATGGGCTTGCGGAAGTGTATGCCAAAGCTGGCGAAGGAGACCCGCGCGAAATGGATGGCCATGTGCTTGAAGGGGCTGAATACCTGGTTAAAATTGATGCGAAAAGCGGGAATGTGACCCAAAAAAGGGACTGGCTTACAAAAGATGGGTTTGAATCGTACAACTTTTGGAGCCGTAACTTTTTATCAGTTGCCTATCTCGACGGGCAAAACCCATCGCTGATCATGCAACGCGGAACTTACACCCAGATCAAAATGGAGACCATGGATAAGGATTTCAAGAAACAATGGTTTTGGGAAAGTTCAGGAAGCGATAAAAAATACCGGGGACAAGGGGGACATGGCATCATGGTTTCGGATATTAACGGTGACGGGAAAGACGAGCTGGTACCAGGAACCTTTGCTTTGGATGGTAATGGAAAACCTTTGTGGTATTTGGGACTGGGACATAATGATGCCGGCTATGTGGCCGATATTGATCCTTCGCGGCCAGGACTTGAAATATTCTACGGGATAGAAACCCATTCCAGAAAAAATGGCGTATGCATGGTTGATGCCGCCACAGGAAAGATTATCTGGGGTTTCGATAAACCAACCATTCATGTACATGGACAATGTATGACCGGCGATATTGACCCAAATTATCCGGGAATGGAATGTTATGGCGGAGATGCCAAAGACGGTGGAAATCAATATTTCCTGTACTCTGCTAAAGGAGAAAGGTTGTCAGACAAAAATATGGGTTCGTTGGCCCCCCGACCGATTTGGTGGGATGCCGATGAACAAAAGGAAATCAATGTTGAAAAAGAAATCTTTAAGTATAAGGGTGACACCTTACTGAAAATCGAAGGAAAAGTATTGTTTGTTGCTGATATTGTTGGTGATTGGCGCGAAGAGATCGTAACAAGCTTACCCGGGGAGATCAGGATTTATTCATCCAATATACTCGCATCAAACAGGAAAGTTTGTCTGATGCAGGACCACCAATACCGGATGGGTGTTGCTGCATATTCGATAGGCTATATGTACCCCGCCCAGTTGGGACTACCGGCAAAAGATAATTAAGCAAAGGAATAAATGAAAAATCGATTAACAATGAGGCTTTTACACACATATTTCTTATTATTTATTTCCGCAACGCTCTTTTCACAAACCCTTACCAAACAGGAAGTCATGAGTTCTGTCAGAAAATTGGCCGACAATGTGGTCAAAAATACGACTTACCTCTATTTCGACCGGGGCACCGGAAATTTAATCAGTGATCTTCAAACGTATGGGTACAATAAAAACATTGTGCCGCAAAACGGCTATAACGAATGGAGATACTGGAATGGGGTTATTCAGATAGGGTTTAACGCTTTGGGTCAGGAAACCAAGGAGCCCCGTTATATGAATTACACCCGTAAAAACTTTGATTTTTTTTTCAGGGATTACCAGTACCTGAAGCCATTGTATGACGGCAAAAACCAGTGGGGATTCCCATTGGCTCAGGCGCTTAATATTACCGAACTGGATGATTGCGGTGCGATGGGTGCCAGCCTTGCGGAATTGTATATGACAGAAAAAAAGCCGGAATACAAAGCCTGGCTTGATGCTGCGAGCGAGCACATCATGAAAAAGCAGGCACGGCTGCAGGACGGAATCTTTTCACGGCCAAAACCTTACCTCAATACGGTTTGGGCCGACGACCTGTACATGAGCGTCCCTTTTCTGGCAAGAATGGGTAAGCTGACGGGAGATAAAGCCTATTTTGACGAAGCGGCTAAACAGGTTATTCTATTCAACAAGTATTTGTATGATGAAAAGGTAGGATTGATGTGGCATTGCTATTATGATGATCTGAAAGTCAATGGAGGAACTTTTTGGGGCAGGTGTAACGGATGGATGATGATGGCAACGGCTGATCTGCTTCGCCTGATGCCACTTGAACATCCGCAGCGGGCCGAAATCATTTCCCTTTTGAACCGCCAAATACGGAACACTGCGCAGTACCAAAGTCCGTCGGGGTTGTGGCATCAGGTATTAAATAAAGAAAATTCGTACCTGGAAACATCCTGTACGGCAATGTTTACCTACGCTGTTGCATTGGCCATCAACAACGGCTGGTTCGACAAACGTTACAAAACCATCGCTCTGGCAGGGTGGAAAGGGATTGCATCTCAGATTACCCAGGAAGGTGCAGTGACCAATATCTGCATGGGAACCGGGATCGGCGACGACATCAAATTTTACTACGACCGCCCTGCTCCGTATAACGATATTCATGGACTTGGGGCGATATTCCTGGCTGGAATAGAAGTAAATAAACTGTTGAATTTGGATTAATAATCAGATAAATCTAAGATATTAAAACTTTAAAAGAATTACATAGAGCCATTAGAAACTAATATTATCAGATGAGAAGAAGAAATTTTATTGCCGTTACTGGTGTCACTGCTTCAGGACTATTGATAACATCACCTGCTTCAGCCTTAACACCAAAAAATGGCGCGAAAAAACGTTTAGCATTGGTGGGTACGGGTGACCGCGGAACAAGTTTTTGGGGTCAAAGGGTACAGGCTGACTACGGTGATATAGTGGAATTTGTTGGTCTTTGTGATGTCAATCGTGGTAGAGCAGAATTTGCAAAAACACGCATTAACACCAGCTGTCCAGTATTCACTGACTTCGATGAAATGATGAAGATCACTAAACCGGACATGGTTATTGTTACTACAGTAGATGCAACTCACCATATTTATATCATCAAAGCGCTGGAATATGGCGCTGATGTTCTGACAGAAAAGCCACTAACTACTCACGAAACGAAGTTAAAACAGATTCTTGATGCAGAACAGAAAGCTGGTATAAAAGTTAAAGTAGGGTTCAATTATCGTTATGGCACTATATTCACTGAACTTAAAAAACTCCTTGCGGCAAATAGGGTAGGTCGGATTACTTCTGTTGATTTTCACTGGTACCTGAATGTTTTTCATGGCGCTGACTATTTTCGCCGCTGGCATGGACATCGTGATAAAAGCGGAACACTCCTTGTCCATAAAGCCTCCCATCATTTCGATCTTCTCAATTGGATGATTGACTCAGATCCCATTGAGGTCAATGCTTACGGAATGCTGGAACATTATGGAAAAAACAATAAATTCCGCGGTAAAAATTGCCGTAACTGTTCACATACAAAAGTGTGTAAGTTCTACTGGGACATGACCAAAAATCCCTACTATATGAAACTTTACGCTGAAAACGAAAAATATGATGGCTATGTCCGCGATAACTGCCTTTGGCAGGAAAATATAGACATCTTCGATAAAATGGCCGTGCAGATTAAATATGCCAACGGAGTTCAGGTCTCCTATTCCCTGACAACTTACTCTCCATATGAGGGTTGGCGTATTGCATTCAATGGGATGGCTGGTCGCATTGATGCGTTTGAAGGTGTTCCATTTGATAAGAAATCAGCAATAAATCAGGCAGGACTGCATATGCAGGAAATGTCCCAAAAAACTGAAACAACGGTCAGCGAAAACGAAGAAATCGTAGTGATGGATAATTTTGGAGCGTTTCAACGCATCGCTGTACCGGTTTCACGCATTGGACATGGCGGCGGCGACTCCCGGCTGCATGACAAAATATTCAGGTATCCTGGGATGGAGGATCCATATAAACATGCTGCAGGCACCCGCGATGGAGCTATGGCATGCCTTATTGGGTTTGCTGCACGAAAGTCAATCGATGAAGGCCGCTCTGTAAAAATAGCTGAATTAACTACGATTAAGCCAACTGCCGATAGAAGGTAGCGTTCTGATTCTATTTTAAGTCATTGATATGTAATTAATAGAATTAGTCAATTTTATGAAAAAATAAGTAAAAAGGAGAATGCGATTCAATTTGACTATGAACCAATGTCCGGTTAAGTTTCGAAATAATTGTATCCATCATCAATGCAGAATCACGATGAAAATACTCAGCCATATTTTATTAGGTGCGTTTTTAATGCTGTATTCAGGCATAAAGGCACAGGTTGTGTACCATGTGGTCAAAACCGGCAGCGATTCAAACACCGGTACCATGGCTTCACCTTTTCTTACATTTTCGAAAGCGGCTAGGACGTTACGAGCCGGTGGTGCAGTAATTATTCATGGTGGCACTTACAGAGAATATGTTAATCCCCCAAATGACGGAACATCAGATGCCAGCCGGGTTACATTCAAAGCCGCCATGGGGGAGAATGTTTACGTCAAAGGTTCGGAAATAATTTCGAAAATATTGAAGATTTTGGAGATCATATTATCCGCAATAATCTGGTTCACAGGTGCGGGGAATATGGGATCGCCGGCCAGAAGGGTCTGACGCATTCAACAATTTCGGGAAACCGCATAGAAGATATCAATTATAAAAATGAATTTTGGGGTTACGAAACGGCGGGAATTAAAAGCTGGAACAGCGTGGACGTTCTCATCGAAAACAATCTGATACGGAATTTCATCGCCAACCAAAGCGATCTTTCGGTAGCATTTCTGTATCTGGATCGATTTTGCCAACCAGGGGACACGCATTACACGTAACTTCCTGGCTGGAAACCTAATACGACCACTGTGATGTTCCGGAAGCGAATTTTGATCCTACTTTGATTGACAATAACATCATCCTGGAAAGTCCTGGCAAATTATTCCTTTGCAGTTCGGCAGGTTCTGTCATTGCACATAACCTGTTTATTAACACTGGTTTTAATATCTAGGTACAGAATCTTGGTGATGGTATCCGAAAATCATATTCCTTTCAGAAACATACCTTAAAGCAAACCAACCCGTCGGCCCAGGGATATTCGTCACACAATAAAATGTACAACAATATCTTTGCAAGTGGTACCGGTCCGGTAAATTTCAGTTCGAAAACAGGCGCAGGATCGGTGAAGAGAATTTTCCATTAATTGATTCAGCCGAGAAACTCATCTGGCAAGGGGGCAATATTGAACAAGAGGAATTTTCAACGCTAAAGTCTGGCCTCTATTATCTTAAAGTGAAGGTGCAAAATTCAGCACATACTTTTAAAATTGTTAAACTATAAATCGGTATTCATCCGTTGCATCCGCGTCATCCGTGTTCCTGTTTTTCGTTCTATCAAATATTTAATAGGAACGTGAATCGGGCGGATTTAGCTGATTTATACGGATAAAAAAACGCTTTAGTCAGATTGGAAATTGGATGAAACGCTATGGAGAAAGTGTTTATTGAACCGAAGGTGGCCCATATTTACAGGATAATGGCGATTTTGTGAGTACCAAAAAGGCCATAAAATATATTTGCACCTGTTAAGCCAACAGAATTTTATCATATTACCTTCGCAGGATAAAAAAAATTGTAACAGCAAAAATATTTCAAACTACCCAGGTCGTTAAAATCGAAGAATTTAAGAATAAAAACATTTTCCATGTTTAATAATTTTAATTCTGCCTTTGAAAACTATGACGTAGGCATCTGCCAGCGAAGGTATAATTAGGATTTTTGGCTGGATATTTCATGAGCTGGCGAATCCCTCACGGTATTTAAGAACCAATTTTAAACAACTTCTAAGTATTGACTGAAATATGTGTTGAATTAAATTAACCCCATTCCTTAATTCTATAAATATGAAATACTTAGAATTTCCCATCCTGATTGCGTTTTTTATTTTCACATGTCGTCATGAGGCTAAGGCAAAAATCGAAACGATAAAATTCAACGACAACTGGCAGTTTAAATTCGACACTGCCAATACTCCGGATGAAGAAGGTCTGGCAACAGCGCAATGGAGCAATGTTCAGTTGCCACACGACTGGAGTATAGAACTGAACTTCGACGAAACAAGTCCGGGCGCCAGCCTGCGCGGCGGAACCGGGCTCTACCGGAAATATTTCACCCTTGACAATTCTGATCAGGGGAAGAATATTTTTATCGATTTTGATGGTGTTTACATGAGCAGTACCGTGTGGATCAATGGTCAGAAATTGGGAACACGACCGTTCGGATATATCTCCTTCCGTTACGATCTGACTCCCTATCTTAAGTTTGGAGGTCAAAAGAATGAACTGTTGGTGAGGGCCGAAAACCGGCAGCCCAATTCGCGTTGGTACAGCCGGAGCGGCATTTACAGGAATATCTGGATCAGTAAGAAAGGAAGTGTGTTTGTTGATCAATGGGGAACCTACATCACTGCGCCACAGGTATCCAATCAATCGGCAGCAGTGAAGGTCCAGACTAAAATACGCAACAGCCTGAATGACAATATCACTCCTGTATTAAAAACATTGATCTATGACAACAAAGTAGATCTATTTAAAACCTTAACTACAACCTGTTCTGTCGCCGGAAATTCAATGACCACTGTCGAACAGGAGGTTGTTATCCAAAATCCTCAACTCTGGTCAACTGAAAACCGACACTTTGTAAAGCGGTAAGTCAGATATATTTGAACGGGACGATGACCAATGAATACCCCACTACATTTGGGTTAAGATATTTCAATTTCGATAAGGACAATGGGTTTTTCCTGAATGGGATTCCAACCAAAATTATTGGAGTTTGCATGCACCACGATTTGGGCGCTCTGGAGACAGCGATAAGTTACCGTGCGATGGAACGTCAGCTGGAAATTCTTAAAAGTATGGGAATAAATGGGATTCGCACATCACACAATCCTGATGCTTCTGAATGGCTGGACCTTTGTGATAAAATGGGTTTCATTGTGATGACTGAAACATTTGATGTTTGGAAAGCCATCAAGGTAAATACCCCTTTCAATTACAACCTGTACTTTGACAATTGGCATAAAAGAGACCTCACCGATCATATCGTGCGCGATCGAAACCACCCTTCGGTTTTTATGTGGAGCATCTGCAACGAAATACCCGAGCAGAGAGGCAGAGAAAAGGATTCCACCGGGAGGAGCATTGCCCGTGAATTGGCTAGTATTATCCATTCGCTGGATAACCGGCCTGTCACTTCAGGATTGAACCAGGTGAGTTTCGACAATAATATCTATCTGTCAAAAGCGCTCAATTTGGTGGGCATTAACTATCATCACGCAGCCTATCCAAACCTGCCATCAATATTTCCCGGCCAGAAATTTATTTTAGCAGAATCCAATTCCGCCCTGCAAACAAAAGGTGAATATCTGATGCCATCTACTGAGATACGCCGCTGGGCATGGTTCACCAAAAAGAAGAATGGCGGAACACCTGAAATGACCTGTTCTTCCTATGCCAACAGCACTGCCCCCTGGGCCTCAACCTACGAGGAGGTCATTAAACCAATTCTGAAATATCCCTATTTATCTGGTTTCTTTGCATGGACCGGTTTCGATTATTTGGGGGAGCAACGCCTTATCCATTTCCCGCGTATAGTTCCTATTTTGGAATCGTTGATATAGCCGGATTTCCAAAAGATGCCTGGTATCTGTTCCAAAGTTTATTTACAAAAACAACAGTTTTGCATATTTTCCCCCATTGGAACTGGGAAAAAGGACAGGATATTGATGTATGGGCCTATTACAACAATGCCGACTCAGTTGAGCTATTTCTGAATGGCAAATCCCTGGGATCCAAGGCAAAAAAAGTCGATGAATTAAATGTTCAGTGGGCTGTTAAATATGAGCCCGGAACATTGAAAGCGGTTTCGACCAAAGGGAGTAAAATTGTAGCCGAAAAGGTTATCCATACTGCCTGAGAACCTGCCAGAATTGTATTGTCAGCCGACAGAGGAAAAATAAAAGCCGACGGAGAAGATTTATCATTCGTAAAGGGATCTCTGGAAGAAAAAGACGGGAATATTGTACCTCATGGGAATAATCTTCTGAATTTCAAAATTGAAGGAGATGCCGAAATTGCAGCCTTGGACAATGGTATGCAAACCGATTTAACACCGTTTTCAAATAAAAAATCACGTAATGCATTTAATGGATTGGCATTGGTAATTGTAAAGGCATACCATAAAAAGGCAAATATCATATTGACTGTTTCCGGGCAGAAATTACGATCATCATCAATAACGATAAAAATAAAATAAGAAATTCTGATTAATTGATATGCAGCAATATGGGAACGCGGATAACACGGATTTAGCTGATTTGTATAGATCAAAAAATCTGTGTCCACCCGCTGCATCAGCGTCACGTGTCCGCCCACTGGCGGATCACTGTTCCTATCTTTTTTTAAAATGCAGTAAAACATCATAACGGAAATATCCCTAAATTTGAACGACCCAAGGTTCTATTGATTGATGGTAAACCTGCCTATCTTTATTCAGGATCAGGATTCCATTTTTTCGGAGGGAAACCCCGGGAGATTATACATTAAATCCAAAACGCTCATACCGAGCTAGAACTTACAAAGACGATGACACTAAAATAACAATACAAATTAACTGGTTCCTGTAATAAATTAGAACAATATTATGAATTCAAGGGAACGTGTATTTGCTGTTTTGAACAATGAAAAATTTGATCGCACCCCTTGCTGGTGCGGCGCCTCCACAGAGTTTTGGGAGAAAGCCAAAAGGGAACTGAATCTTGATGATGAAGGGCTTCGTCAACGCGTTGGGGATGACTTCAGGAGGGTAATTGCTCCCTATAATGGACCACTCTTCCCCTTACATTTTAAGAATGCAAAGTACAGGACGGTTTTTGGCGTTGAAAGGGATGGTCTGGGGTATGGTCAGCCACTTCATCATCCCTTAGCTGAGGCGACCTTGCAGGATATAAATAACTACCCCTGGCCCGATCCTGAATGGATCGATGTTTCACAGATAAAAAAAGAGGCGCAAAAACACCATGGGCAGTATGCCATTTTGGGTGGCGATTGGTCCCCCTTCTGGCACGATGCAATCGACCTTTTGGGGATGGAAAACCTGATGATCAAAATGTTTCTTGAGCCAGAATTGGTACAATCGGTACTGAATAAAATTGTTGATTACTACCATGCGGTGAATCAACGCATATTTGAAGAAGCAAGCGATGAAATTGACCTGTTTTTTATAGGAAATGATTTTGGGGGACAAACTGGTCCACTCATAAGTCCTGAGATGTTTGAACAATTTATTTCCCCTCAGTTGGAACGGCTGATAAAATTGGGACACAGCTACGGACTGAAAGTGCAAATGCATTGTTGTGGCGGAGTCAGGGAGCTCATACCCTTAATGATCGATGCAGGACTTGATGCCCTTCATGCATTGCAACCCGACTGTACAGGTATGAATTTATCAGAATTAAAAACCAGGTTTGGAAGCAAGATTATTTTAAATGGAGGTATTGACTCTAAACGAATTCTGATTAATGGAACAGTCGATTATGTGAAGGAACAAACTTCCGAAATTCTTGGTATCATGACCCGGGGAGGTGGATATATCGCAGGGGCAAGTCATGATTCGATTCTTGAAGAGACCCCGGTAGAGAATGTTCTGGCCATGTTTGATACCATATCGAACTTCAGAATATCTTAGAGACTTTTTAAAATTAGATTTTCAATCCCGTCAGGGATTAAATACGGGTAGAAAACAGAATGAAATGCAAGGTTTTCGTCCCGGATGGGACGAAATATAATAAGATATCTTTCTAACTACTTCTTATAATATTTGGCAGATGAAGACTTCAAAAGCAACATTTACATTTTTTGCAATTGTGACAATGCAGGTTTGGTTGCAAACCACTCCCTGTGCAATTGCACAAGGCCAAAAAGAGGCCGCATTTCAGCTAAATCTGGCTGCGCCTATCGAAAAATGGGATGAAGCGATCCCGCTTGGCAATGGAATGTCTGGTGGATTGCTATGGGGAAAGGAGAATAAAATCAATCTTTCGCTTGATCGGGGCGATCTTTGGGATCTGCGTACTCATCCGGGTTTCATGATCCCTGATTTTAATTATGAAACGGTGTGCCGGATGGCCATTGCCGGACAAACCGACTCACTCAATAAAAAATACGCCAGGGTAAGCGATTTTCCTACCAAACTACCAGGATGCCGCCTTGTGATCACACTTCCTGAGGGAATGAATTCCAAATCGTTTCATCTGGATATGAAATCAGGTTTAGGGACAATCGATTTTGGGGAGAAACAGGTTGAATGTTTTTTCAGTGCAGTAAAACAGGTCGCGATGGTGAAAATCCCCGGATCCATTACCAACGTACAACTTATAGCCAACCCTGCAGTAACTAAGCTGGGAAATGCTCCTGCCCGTATCGGAAAAGATGAAAACAGCATCTGGCTGATTCAGGATGCTTCGCTGAATTTTCAGTATGTGTTTTACGTTCAAAAGACAAAATTTAAGGACTATACGTTGTTGTCCATCACCTCTGCCACGAATAAGCAAACGGGTAATGCACTCGCACTAGCCACAACGCTTGCACGAAACGCATCAGAAGCCGGTTATGATCGATTGTTTAAAGAACACGATAATTGGTGGACCAAATTCTGGTCGAAGTCATCCATTACGGTGCCGGATACCATGATCCAGCAACATTATAACCTCGTCCAGTATTTTTATGGTTCAGCATCACGTAAGGGAGCTCCACCTATGCCATTACAGGGTGTTTGGACTGCCGATGCAGGTTCACTTCCACCCTGGCATGGCGATTACCATCACGACCTGAATACTCAACT
This sequence comes from Prolixibacteraceae bacterium, assembly GCA_963677935.2. Taxonomy (GTDB): domain Bacteria; phylum Bacteroidota; class Bacteroidia; order Bacteroidales; family Prolixibacteraceae; genus JAAFHB01. Next base: position 109,360 of record CAXXEH010000001.1, read on the forward strand.
GACTTATTGGGCCTATCTAACCTCCAACCGGTTTGAGGAAGGGGAAAGTTTCCTTGATTTTATGTGGTCATTGAAGCCGGTTCATGAGCAATATGCGCGAAAATTCTACAATACATCCGGGTTCATTGTCCCCGGCGTCATGTCCTTCGATGGTAAACCTATGGGCGCCTGGTATCAGTACTCCCTCTCCCCTACTATGGGGGCATGGGTGGCTCAGTCGTTTTACTGGCATTGGCGTTATACCATGAATCCTCAATTTTTAAAAGAGAAGGCTTATCCTTATTGTACCGGCATTGCAGAGGCGCTTATCGGACTGATGAAACCTGATAAAAACGGGAAGCTCAAACTTCCGATCTCCTCTTCACCCGAAATTCACAACAATTTCCAGCAGGCATGGCTGACACCAAACAGCAATTTTGACCTGTCATTGATTCGCTGGATTTTCGGAGCCAACATGAAAATGGCAAAAGCGCTAAAACTTGAAAAAGAGGCAACGCGTTGGCAGGATTTGCTGGACAAAATGGACGATCTTGCGATAAAAGGTGATGCCGGGCCATTGCTTGTCTCTCCCACCGAATCTTTAGCAGAGTCCCACCGTCATTTTTCACACCTGATGGCCATTCATCCTCTGGGAATTCTCAATATTGACGGAACAGAAAAGGACCGCAAAATTATAAATGCCTCCCTTGAACAGATCGATTCACTGAAATCAAAATTCTGGTGCGGATACAGCTTCTCCTGGATGGCCTGCATGCGAGCCCGTGTTGGACAGGCAGACAGGGCATTGGAAGATCTGAAAAATTACATGGACTGCACCTCCCGAAACGGTTTTCATTTAAACGGACCACAGACACGAAAAGAGTTATCCGATTACAATAACATGCATGCCTTTACGCTGGAAGGCAATTTTGCTGCATCCCAGGCTGTCCATGAAATGGTGTTACAGAGTTGGGGTAATTGTCTCCGTGTTTTCCAGGCTATCCCTGAAAAATGGAAAGATGTTTCGTTTCAACATTTACGGGCAGAGGGTGGATTTGTGGTTGATGCAGAACGAAAGGGAGGGAAAACTGTCAGGATAGACATCACCGCAACAGTTGACCAGTTACTTCGGCTTAAAAACCCCTTCGGTCTACAAGATATTAAATCAAATGTGAAGTTGGGAAAAAAGGGGGATGAGGTATATTGCCAGATGAAAAAAGGTCAGATTCTAAAATTATCAATAAAATAAGCTTTTCAGTTATTTTCCTAAAATCAGGGAAAATGACCTCTTTTATGTGCAACTTGATGAATTAAACTATTTTTGTAAATCAGTAGCTAATCCTTGAAAATCAAAATGAAAAACCCGGAAATAAATGATTGTTGTTTGGGTATAAAATCAGCCATTTATGAAAGCTGGTTAATTGCTTTATCCTGAATTGTTTTCACAAATATTATATACAACCTACCAATAATCATGGATGATTAATTCCGGGCATAATGAGACCAATTAATTTTACGAATATTGAACTATGGACAAAATTTAGAGATGGTGATGATGAGGCACTTACAATGATCTATTCTGTAAATTCCCCCAGACTTTATTTATATGGTTTAAAACTTACTTCAAATCATTCAATTGTCGAGGATGTGATTCAGGATCTTTTTTCTGAACTAATCAGGACAAGAAAAAATCTAGGAGATACCGATAACATTCAATTTTACCTCATTAAATCGTTCAAACGGAGATTGCAACGGGAGTTACTCAAAGAGAAAAGATATACAATGAAAGAAAATGTCGAAGATTACATTTTCGAAATTACCTATTCCATTGAGCAAAACATTATTCTTGAAGAATCATCAAATCAAAAAACTGCTCTTTTACACAAAGCTTTAAATGATTTAACATCCCGACAGAAAGAGGCAATCTATCTTAGATTCAATCAGGAACTTGAATATGACGAAATTGCCGAAATGTTGGAGATGAGTATTGAAGGGTGTCGTAACCTGATTTACAGGGCTATCAAATCGCTTAAAGACTCCTTTCATGGAGACAATTCCATTCTACTTTTTTTTCTGCACACGTTGATTTAATTTTTTTTGAAAATAAAATTAAATCATTGATGATATTTCGATAAATCGTGCCTTTATCTATTGTAACCGCTTGAATATTTATTGGAACAATGGAAAAGGAGAAATACATCAAATATGGTACATCAGAGGAATTCATTTTGGATAAAGAGTTCTATAATTGGATTTTAAATCCGGATTTGGAACTGAATCAGTTTTGGATTTCCTTTATTGAAGAATTTCCCGAAAAAGGGATAATCATCAGAGAAGCAGCTTTTATTATCAAATCCTTTCAACCACTGGAGCCGGAAATCCCCGAGCAGCGACTGAAATTAATTCTGCAAAAGGTTAAAGCTTCTGATAAAATCATTAAGCTGAACCGATTTGGGTGGTTAAAATATGCTGCCGGAATTGCACTTATAACTGCCATAGGAAGTTTAATCTGGCTGATGGTTCAAACGAAAACACAATTTCCACTCGAAACTGCAGATAATTCCGGTTTAAAAGGTCAAATAATTCTTGCCAACGGAACAACCAAAGAATTTGATACTGAACAAACAACCATCAAACAAACTTCATCGGGGACACTTGCTATTAACAACGATACCATTGATATTAAGCAGACCAGTACCCCGACTGCGATAAATAAGATCATTATTCCTTATGGCAAACGTTCCGAAATTACTCTTGCCGACGGAACGCATATCTGGCTGAACTCAGGAAGTCAATTATCCTATCCGACGGAATTTAAATCCAACTCACGTGAGGTTTATCTTTCAGGAGAGGCATTTTTTGACGTTAAACACGATAAGGAAAAACCGTTCTATGTGATTACCCGCGATATTAAAATCAAAGTGTTAGGGACAAGCTTTAATGTTACTTCTTATGAAGAGGACAATACAATTCAAACCGTGCTGGTTAAAGGCAAAGTCTTGGTAGGGAAAAATCAATTATTCGCCAAAACACTCGATTTGATTCCCGGAGAACGGATGACTTACAATAAAAACAATAAAGATCTTACAAAAGACCAGGTGGATGTCAAATTGTATGCTTCGTGGGTAAATGGTTATCTTATTTTTGAGAGTTTACCGATTACCGAAGTTTATAAAAAACTGGAAAGATATTATAACAGGAACATCATAACGGAGTCCGGACTTGATAAGATTACATTTTCGGGAAAACTCGATCTAAAAAATAAGGTTGAAGATGTACTCGAAAATATATCTTTTGCTTCATCTGTCAGGGTATCCGAAAGTAATGGAACCTATTTTATAAAAAAGTAATGCCTATGATAAAACAACAAAGTAACAAATGAAAATTTAGTCAAAAAAAAACCGGGGCGTGCGTCCAAACAAACCCCGGGTTCAAGTGAATTAACTGACCGTTAGGTCAATTTCAAACAAAAACATTCAAAATTATGAAATTAAATTCAAAAAGAGGGGAATATTTTCAGTTTCTCCGGAAAAGTTTTTTAGTTATGCGTATAACCCTGTACTTTATCCTTTTGAGTTCTGCTTTTGCCTTCAGCTCAAACAGCTACGCGCAAGATGCAAAACTATCGCTGCAGATGAACAATGCAGCGGTAAAGGAGGTATTGAAGGCGATAGAGGATCAGAGCGAGTTTATCTTCTTTTATCAGGATCAGCAAATTGATCTAAACCGGAAAGTGAACATCGTAGTTGAGAAAAAGAGTGTTCAGGACATACTGGATCAACTATTTGTTGGCACTGCAAATGTTTACATGATCAAAGACCGTCAAATCACGATTGGAAGATCACAAAAGCTACTGATAAATAAAGATTTAACAACAGAAAGCTTTACTATAAAAGAACAGCAGCAACAAAAGAGAGAGATCTCAGGCACAGTAAAAGACTCCAAAGATCTCCCGCTCCCAGGCGTAAGCGTTGTTGTAAAAGGAACAACCATCGGGGTAATCACCGATAATGATGGTAATTTCAGATTATCGGTGCCAAACGACAGCAAATCAATTGTCTTCTCTTTTATCGGGATGAAAGTTCAGGAGATTTTAATTCTTGGCAAAACCCAGGTCAATGTCGTGATGGAAGAAGAAGCCACCGCCCTCGATGAAGTTGTGGCCATTGGTTACGGAACAGCGCGCAGAAAAGATTTGACAGGTTCGGTCTCATCTGTCAGCGCGTCAGCATTAAAGGATATACCAGTGACATCTGTAGCACAGGCCATTGCAGGTCGGATGGCTGGTGTTCAGGTCACCAAAACGGAAGGCTCGCCTGATGCTGAAATAAAAATCAGGATACGTGGAGGCGGCTCTCTTACCCAGGACAATTCCCCGTTATTTATTGTAGATGGTTTTCCTGTCAGTAATATTAATTACATTTCTCCAACTGAAATCTCTTCCGTCGACATTTTGAAAGATGCCTCTTCAACAGCCATTTATGGGGCACGCGGCGCAAACGGAGTTATTTTGATTACAACTAAAGGAGGTTTTGAAGGTAAGGGTAAAATAAGTTATAATGCTTATTATGGAGTAAAAGAGATTGCCAAAACACTTGATGTACTTGATCCTTACGAATTTGTTTTTTTGCAATATGAACTACAGCCAAATATAAACTCTACAAGATATTACGGCGATTTTAATGATTATGGTTTATATAAACAAATGAAGGGGAAAAACTGGCAACAGGAAGTTCTTGGGCGAACCGGTTCGAGTCAAAGCCATAACCTCTCTTTCAGTGGAGGTTCCAAAATATTCAAATATAACCTGAATCTGACAAACAACAATGAAAAGGAAATTATGATTGGGTCGAAATATACTCAAACTAATATTTTATTGAATACCCAGTATAAGTTAAATGATTGGTTGACAATTGATTTTAATACAAGGATGTCAGATTACTTTTTGAGCGGGGCCGGGACATCAGCAGGTTATCGTTTGCAATTTGTTGTGCAGCATGGTCCGGTGGAAGGGTTATCAGATTTTGTCGATCAGGATTTACTGAATATTGGAGATCTGGATAACACCAGCCAGACAAATTTAAATCCTTCGAAAATGATCAATGATGATTATCGAAGAATTAAAAACCAAACAATTAATTTTGTTGGGGCAGCTAATATTAAATTCACAAAAAATCTAAGTTATCGGTTTGAATACGGAACACAATTTGGAACCTATTCCCAAAATCGTTTTTTTGGATTAAATACCTCTGATGCAATAAATTATGGATCTCAACCATTGGCATCCATTCAAAAATCGGATAGTAAAAGCTACCGTATGGCAAATATTTTAACCTACAAGCTGGCTAATTTTTTGCCGGGTAGTAACCTGACTGCAATGTTAGGAGAAGAATTAAATAATTACCATTCAATTGCAGTTGCCTCCTCTGCAAAATATTTCCCAAAATACATTGATGCAGTGAGCGCATTGAGCATGATGGGACTTGGAACTGCTGACCCGATTGGAACATCAGATAACCCCGAAATAAAAACATCCTCTTTTTTTGGACGTTTAAATTACGATTACAAAGGTAAATATCTTGCTTCGGCCACTTTAAGGGCAGACGGATCAAGCAAGTTTGCTCCGGGAAAACAATGGGGTTACTTCCCTTCAGCCGCATTGGCATGGCGTATATCAGATGAAAAGTTTTTGAAGTCAACAATGCAATGGCTGAGTGATCTTAAATTCAGAGTAAGTTATGGAGAATCGGGGAACAACAATATTACAGACAATGCCTGGAAAAAAACATTTACAGTTAAATCAGATCGTCTGGCAATTGGCGCTAATGAGTCCCTGACACCATATATTGATGTAAATAGTATCCTTTCAAATCCCGAATTAAAATGGGAGACAACCATAACCCGGAATATAGGTGTTGATTTTGGTTTGTTCAAACAACGTTTATCGGGATCGGTCGAAGTATATAAAAATACGACAAAAGATCTTTTAATATCTGCTACAATACCATCGAGCACAGGATATGCCAACCAATGGCAAAATATCGGGCAGACCTCCAACAGAGGATTAGAGATTGTATTGAATGGAGTCCTTATTGAAAAGAAAGATTTTCGATTGACAACTGCTTTTAATATCGGGTTTAACCAAAACAAAATTGATAAGTTAGGCGCCACCAAAAAGTGGGAACAAATAGTGAATATCGCCTGGGGTGCAGAAGGATTAACCGGAAATTACCTGATTGAAGAGGGAAAGCAATTAGGTTTAATGTATGGTTATGAAACAGAGGGGATGTATTCTTTTGATGATTTTAATTATGCCAATGGAGTTTACACCCTAAAAACAGGCGTTTCAAATAACAATAATGTAGTTGGACCGTCAAGGTTTTGGCCCGGAACATTAAAATTTAAAGATCAGAATGGCGATTTTGTTGTAGATGGGGTTAACGACAGGAAAGTGATTGGAAATGCTAATCCTAAGCATACGGGAGGATTTACATTGACTGCCCAATACAAAGGCTTTGATTTTTCTGCCTTCTTCAACTGGGTTTATGGCAACGATATATATAACGCAAATAAATTACAATTCACGAGTGCTTCTTTTGGCACAAAGTATCAGAATTTGTTAAGCAATATGAATTCTGATAACGCTTTTACTTATTACAGTAAGGAAACAGGCGGATTGGTCAGTGATCCGGTCAAATTGGCGGAGATGAACATAAATGCGAAAATGTGGTCTCCTATATTTAGCAGGCTCCCGGTACATTCATGGGCTATTGAAGATGGTTCGTTCTTGCGTTTAAATACAATCACAATCGGGTATTCCTTTCCAAAGAATATATTAAATAAGTTAAAAATCAGCAAACTAAGGGTTTATGCATCGACCTACAATATTTGGACCTGGACCAATTATTCAGGATACGACCCTGAAGTCGACACACAGCGTTCCACTCCGTTAACTCCAGGGATTGATTGGTGTGCCTATCCCCGGAGCCGTTCGGTTAATTTTGGTTTAAATTTAGAATTCTAAAAAAATATAACGATGAAAAAATATTTAAAACTTATACCATTGTTAATAATCCTGTTCGTGACTATTTCGTGTGATCAGTATCTGGTGACGCAATCTAATTCATCATTGACAGAGGGATTAGCATTTAGCAATCTCGACTTTGCGACCAAAGAGGTAAATAGTATCTATCGGGATTTTACCTTAAATAATATGTATGATTTCTATTTCACTTATTATAAATCTGATAACGATGTCGAATTTATTCTGGGAGCAAATGATGGCTCAAGCAATAGTCTGGCGCACTATTCGGGAACTGAGGGTGTTTCACTGCTGAAATCATTTTGGAATACATTTTATAAAGCGATCGAAAGATCAAATATTTGTATTGACAATCTGCCTAAAAGTCCTATTTGGGAAGGGACCTATTCCGATGATGCAAAACGGTTATATGGTGAATCGGTTACGCTTCGTGCCCAGCTTTATTATGAATTAATATGCCTTTGGGGCGATGTTCCTTTTGTAACAAAGTCGGCTCAGGCGGGTGATAATTTTAACCTTCCAAAAACAGACAGGGATTCTATTTATGAGTATCTGATAAAAGACCTGAAGGATGTAGAAGACCTTGTGCCCTGGATGACAACCACCCAATCTGCCAAGAGAGTGAGTAAAGGTTTTGTAAAAGGTTTACGGGCTAAACTGGCATTGGCTTATGCCGGCTACTCATTGCGTAACAAAACATTCGTAACGCAACGCGGCAGGTATTGGGAAGCTTATTACAAAATTGCCCATCAGGAGTGTAAGGAAATCATAGAGAGCAACAAGCATGGGTTAAATCCAAGTTATGAAGGTGTTTTTAAAAAAATTCATGCCTATGAACAGGATTTATCCTATTATGAGGTATTATGGGAGATTCCCCAGGCAAGAACATATGGAGGCCGCCTTGCCTATGTGATTGGAATGCCCTTCGATATAAACAGTGGATTTGGCAAAGGCGGTGGTCCTGTTTCTACATCCCCTGGCTACTATTATTCATTTGACACAAAGGATCTCAGAAGAAATGTAACAGTCGAATTGTACAATTATGGCAGTACGATCACACCAACCAAACAACAACTTGTGAGTCCTTATGTCAACTGGAATATTTGCAAATGGCGTAAATCCTGGATTGTGCCGAGTATGGGTGGCGATTTAAAGGATAATCAGTTTCCGGGACTCGACAACCCTATTATGCGCTATTCGGATATTCTGTTGATGTATGCCGAGTCAGAAAATCAAATCAATGGTCCTACGCAGCCGGCAATGGATGCCCTGGCGCTTGTACGTAAAAGAGCTTTTCCACAGGCAGAATGGGCATCAAAAGTCACTGATTATGTCAGTTCTGTTTCCGCTAGCAAAGAGTCTTTCTTCAATGCCATCGTGGATGAAAGGTCATGGGAATTTGGTGGCGAAATGCACAGGAAGAATGACCTGATCAGATGGAATATGCTAGGCACTAAAATTAAAAAGATGAAAGAGGATTGGGTAAAGATGATGAACAATGATCCAACTTATACAAATATCAACAAAGTTCCTAATTATCTTTTCTGGAAATATAACACCGATGGTGTAACAATTGAAATATTAAATCCGGATTATCAATTGCCATCAACAACAATTACAGGTTACACCCGTACAACCTGGAGTTCACTTGCCTCAGCTGCAACAATTGCATCGATTCAAACAAATATTGACAGAATTGCAAACGGTTATGACCAGACTAAAAACAACCATTTGTACCCTATTCAAAGTGATATAATTGCAGCCAGTAATGGCGTATTAAAAAATGACCAGATGCCTTAAGTTATAAGGATTGAGTGATTGTATAGTTATAATTATAAAAATGATACCATGGAAAAGTTTAAATATTATATTGTCAGATCGTTAAAGTTGTTGTGCTTTTCTCTTTTATTTGTTTCATGTAAAGATGAAATATCAACAGGAGATGTCCCGGATCAATTATTCAGGCCGGTTGTTTTTAATGCTGTCATTAATGGAAGCATAGTCTCTCTCTCCTGGCAGCCAATTGCAAATGCCTCTTACGCTCTTGAGTTTAGTCGCGATAGTTTTTTATTTAAAAACGAAGTTCAGGTTTTTTCCTTGGACAGTGTCTCCAATACAATAATTGGTGATTTATGGAGTAATTCCAGGTATTCCGCACGGATAAAAGCAATCAGTAAGGACTTAAAAATCAAAAATTCTGAATACAATCAAATTACTTTTGTTACAGGCACCGAGAATATCTTTAATGCTGTTTTGACAGCTGATATTGGTTCTAATTCAGTACTATTAAAATGGGACAGTGCTAAAAAAGTCACAAGCATAGTTGTAACAACCACTGGAGTAGCTGATATTACCAATACATTGTCTGCTGCAGATATTCTGTCAGGACAAAAACTTATTGCCGGGCTTAGTGCCGGGGTTAGTTACGCCTTTAAAATTTATAATGGAGAAATGCTCAGAGGGACAATCACTGTAAAAACGAAAGTTTAACCATCCAGACAAACCTATCAAACAGGCAGATGACACTGGTAAATTAAGTTGATTATTAATCAGAATGTCAGTGTCGTCTGCCTTAAAATGAATAGATTCTTAATAAGATAAGGGTGTCTAAAAACCAAAACATTTACCGCTTCCGTCAATTGACGGAGTAAAGTCCGCAAGCTTAGGAATCCAAATCGAAGATCAATGAAGACACTGATCTAATTTAATGATCTTCGTTTTTTTGATTTAAAATCCATTTTTAATAATAATGCTGCGAGCACTAAATATGGATAGAATTAGGATTTTTAGCTTGATATTTTGTCCCGGATTGGCAATGTCATTTCATTAAGGAATATATATGTTTATCATTTGATAAACTCCGCAGGAGTTTTCCGTAAATAACCTCTGGTGCAACCAGGGGAAAGGCGTGAATATCAGAATACCAATTAAATCTATTCTCTACACATATCAAATCCCATCTTCCGCACTTCCGGAATTAAAAACAAAATATAAAAACAAATTATTTACAGATGAAATTCATACTATTCATTATTATCTTATCGCTAAGTCTTTTACAGTTTGGTACGGCGCAAGGTAATGTTCGCAAAAAAATTAATTCGGATAGTTCAAAACTTCTTCCACCGCATTGGAATCCTCAGTCAGCCGCCGATAAAGTTTTATTCAGATTAGTCAATGTTTCTGCACCATATGTAAAAGGGACTCATGATGCAGAATTTGTTTGCGTGGGAAACAGGGCATTTATTGTGGCAGAAGCAAACAATGTAAAATCGGGTGAGAATGCAAGCTGGCCTTTTATATATACCACACTATCTGTTGTGAATTTAAAAACACTGAAAGTTGAAAATATAATACCTATGGCCAAAGGGGAGCAGTTTTTTGAAAATGAGACTTTGCCTGCAGGAGCTTGTTTTGTTCCAAGAATTATCCAAAAGGACAATCAGACTTTACGTTGTTTTTTCGCAAGCGAAGATCCGGGAAAACGGGAATCTCAAACCTGGTATATTGACTTCAGTATTCCACAAATGGCATTTGAAGATCGGATTCACCGGGCAAAATTAAAGACCTATGAAGGTACTTTTAATATGCAGCCAAAATATTTTTACAATGATGCAAAAATCCAGGGATTTAACCATCCGCCACTTGATTTTGGCCTGTACATTGTTGATTCCTTTAAATCTTTTGATGGTAAAACCTACGTTGGCATAAATAATTATCCTGCTGGTCAGAATGCACTGGCCGTTTTGAACGATAGCATGGATGTATTTGAGGTGATTGGGCATTACAATGAGCCTTCAGAATTAAGGCTTACAGAATCTGCAGTAAATCGTTTGCCGGATGGCACCTGGATGGCAATTTGCCGACAAGAGGGTGGAAACGCAAATTATGTTTTTTCAACAAGTGTGGATGGTAAAATCTGGACCAAAGGAGCGTCTCATGACATCATTCTAAACGGTACATCTTCCAAACCTGTTTTTGAGAAATTCAGAGGGGTCTATTATCTCGGATGGCAGGAGTCAACAAAAATCAATAATGTAGGGCGCAGTGTTTATAATATTGACATCTCCCTCGACGGGAAAGTCTGGGAACGAAAATATCACTTTGAAACCACTTTAAGTTTTCAATATCCTTCACTGCACGAACACAATGGATCAATCTGGTTATCTGTAACTTCAGATGGTCAGAAAAAAATTATGTTTGGCAAATTGGAAGAATTTAAATGATTAAAAACAATTATTTCCAATTTGGCTTTGCCATTTTCTTTGTCTTAGTAGCGCTTTATTCCGTTTCAATATTTTTTCAAAAAACGAAAAGCATGGATGATAAAGAACTTTCAAAATGGTTTAATTCAGGTAAATGGAAATCGGGGTGGAAGTTATCTCCGGATGAATCTGTCAACCAAAAGGAATTTGCCCGTCAATATTTTATGAATCAGGATAGGTGGGATAAAGCATTTAAATTTTTAGCAATTACCGATCTGACAAAAATTGCATTAGGCAGGTACGAACTGGATGGAAGGAACCTTTATCTTAGTGTGGATGAGTACCTGACCAAAGATGAAGAAAATACCAGATTTGAAGCCCACAGAAAATACGCCGATATCCAGTTTTTAGTGTTTGGAGAAGAAAAGATAGGAATTGCCGCTCTTGAAAATACGAAGGAAACTATCCTATATGACAGTCTGAAGGACGTCGTATTTCTTAGTGCAATTCAAAATAGCTATCGGATCGCTTCATCAGATCGCTTTTTTGTATTCTTTTCAAATGATGCGCATCGTCCTGGAGTCAAAGTTACGGTCAATTCCAAAGTACGTAAGATAGTGGTCAAGGTACTGATTGAATAAAATCAGTATCAAATAAATAAGAATTAAAATGAACAAAAAGATAGTATGTTTTGGGGAAATCATGTTGCGTCTGGCAGCGCCTGGTTACCTTCGATTTAGCCAGGCCAACGAGTTTATCGCCACCTATTGTGGCGGAGAGGCTAATGTAGCAGTATCACTTGCCAATTTTGGGATGGAAGCGGAGTTTGTCACCCGCCTTCCAAAAAATGATATTGCTGAGGCATGCCTTAAAAGCCTTCACAAATACGGGGTGAAAACGAAAAATAGTATTTATGGCGGAGAACGTTTGGGTATTTACTATTTGGAAACAGGAGCAGTTGCCCGACCCGGCAAAGTGATCTACGACAGAGCGCACTCCTCTATCTCCGAGATCCGGCCGGGAATGATTTGTTGGGAGGAGGTATTGAAAGATACTGACTGGTTTCATTGGACAGGCATTACCCCCGCTTTGTCGGAGGGAGCGGCAGAGGCTTGTCTCGAAGTCATTGAAGTTGCCAACAAAATGGGGATTACAGTTTCGACGGATCTGAATTATCGTAAAAACCTTTGGAAGTACGGGAAGAGTGCCTCTGAGGTGATGCCCGGTTTGGTTGGAAAATGTGACATTATTTTGGGAAATGAAGAAGATGCAGAAAACGTTTTCGGCATCAAACCCGAAGGCTTCGATGTGACCAAAACTTCCGGAGCGGTAGATGGTAACAGGTTTCAATCGGTTTGCGAACAATTAATGAATAAATTTCCTCGCGCCAAAAAAGTGATCATCACGTTGAGGGGATCGGTTAGTGCCAGTCACAATACCTGGGCGGGTGTCCTATATGATGGAAAACAACTGTTTAAATCACCCACTTATGATATTACCCATATCGTTGACCGTGTGGGCGGCGGTGATTCATTTATGGGTGGACTAATTTACGGATTGATGAATTATCCTGATGATGACCAAAAAGCCCTGAATTTTGCCACAGCAGCCTCCTGTTTAAAGCACACCATCTATGGCGATTTTAACCTCTCCACGGTAGAGGAGGTTGAGAAATTGATGAAGGGAGACAGCAGTGGTCGTGTAACCAGATGAGAAATAAAACATTTAATGGAATGGAAAATTCGAAAGAAAAAGCAGATTTTTCATGGGAAAAATTTGAAAAAATGCCAATTGTGGGTATTGTGCGCGGGATAACGATGGATGATTTTAAAGAAATTCTACCCATTTATGTGAAAGCCGGATTAACAACCATAGAAGTGACCATGAATACCGCTAATGTTGAACAATTGATTCGGTATGCAGTCAGGGAGTTTGGTGGTATTTTGAATGTTGGGGCAGGTACTGTTTGCAGCCTGTCGGATTTGGATAGCGCCTTGGATTATGGAGCGCAGTTTATCGTTACTCCTCTTATTAACGAAGAGGTAATAACCTGTTGTGTGCAAAAAAAAATACCAATATTTCCGGGTGCTTTGACTCCTTCGGAAATATATAAGGCATGGAACCTTGGTGCGTCGATTGTAAAGATTTATCCGGCAGGAAATTTTGGAGCAGGTTATATTAAAGATGTAAAGGCGCCATTGGATAAAGTAAGGATGATGCCTACAGGAGGGATATCCATTCGCAACATGCAAAGTTTTTTGGCTATCGGCGTTGATGGTTTTGGTATCGGAGGTCCTTTGTTCGACAAAGATTTACTCAATGCGAAAGATTGGAATGGCCTGGAAAGGCATTTTAAAGGTTTTGTGCGGGTAATTGAAGAATTCAAAAAGCCAATCTAAAAAATGGAAATAAGCAATTATCGCTGGATTATCGTCGCCCTTCTCTTTTTTGCCACGACCATCAATTATATGGACAGGCAGATTATAGGACTGCTGAAACCCACCCTTGAGTTAGAATTTAATTGGACTGAAACTGATTTTGCGCATATCGTCATGGCTTTCACCGCAGCCTATGCCCTTGGATTATTGGTATTAGGTCGTTTTATTGATTGGGTGGGGACAAAAATTGGATATTCTGTTGCTGTGGTTATCTGGAGTGTTGCTGGAATGTTACATGCTCTGGCAAAGAGTGTCTGGGGATTTTCATTTGCCCGTATTGGACTGGGGATAGGTGAAGCTGGGAATTTCCCGGCTGCCATGAAAGCAGTCTCAGAATGGTTTCCTAAAAAAGAACGCGCTTTAGCTACAGGGATATTCAATGCAGGCACAAGCGTTGGGGTCGTTTTAGCTCTTGTAATTTGCCCATATATTTTAAGGACTTATGGTTGGAGGGAAGTATTTTGGATTACCGGTTCACTTGGGTTTGTCTGGCTTGCCCTGTGGCTTTTATTGTATGATATTCCCATTCGTCAAAAACGGCTGAGTAAAGAAGAACTATTATTTATAAACCAGGGTCAGGAATATGGCATTGATGGTAAGGAAAAAGTGATCAATGTGAAGTGGATAAAACTCTTTTCTTTTCCTCAAACTTGGGCAGTTGTGATCGGAAAATTCATGATAGATCCCATTTATTGGTTCTTCCTGTTTTGGCTGCCATCCTATTTTACATCGCGTTTTCAGATCGATTTAACCAAGCCGAGTGTTCCTCTGATGATTATTTATGCGGCAACTACCATAGGGTGTGTAGGCGGAGGATACCTTTCCTCATGGTTTATTAAGAGAGGAATGGCTACGCTTAAGGCACGTCAGAAGGCGCTCCTTATTTTTGCAGTAATTGAACTTTGCATCATCCTGCTTCAGTTTGTTCCGAATGTCTGGGTTGCAGTGGCTATCCTCAGCCTCGCAGTGGCAGTGCATCAGGGATGGGCCACAAATGTTTTTACACTTGCATCAGATATGTTCCCTAAACAGATAGTAAGTTCAGTAGTCGGAATTGCGGGAATGTCAGGAGCCGTTGGTGGAATACTATTTCCAATGGTAGTAGGTTTTTTACTAGATTACTATAAGTCATTTGGAGATATATCTATTGGATACAATATCATTTTTACTTTCTGTGGTTGTACTTACCTGGTAGTATGGCTGATCATTATGCTTTTAATCAAAAGGTCAGAAAATATAAAAATTGAAACAATCATTTAATAAATTAATTCAAGCCATCACTATTAATTTCAATCATGAGAAAATCAACACGTAATCTATTGGCTGTGTTTGCCATGGGCTTATTAGCGATTATTAACTGCAAAGGACTAAACACACCTGAGAATAAAGGAATCATACAAGAACAATTGAATCAACAACTCCTGCCTCTTGGCTGGAATCCTGTTCTGGCAGGAGATCTTGTGATGCAGCGTCTCATTCGGGTCACTGCTCCTCATGTGAAAGGGGCTCATGATGCAGAGTTCGTCTGCGTCGGCAATAGAGCCTACATCGTGGAGCATGACAACGATGTGACACCAGGTCATGGGGCTGGACCGGAAGAGTATTGCGTCCTCTCCATCGTGAACATGAAGACCCTCAAAGTGGAGAAGATCATCCCGATGGCAAAGTCGGAACAGGTCTTCAATAATGTAACGCTGCCCAGGGGCATGTGTTTTGTGCCGCGCATCATTCAGATGGACAAACACACGCTGCGAACCTATTTTTGCAGCCAGCCTGAGAAGGAACAGGCGCTCACTTGGTATCGCGATTTCGACCTACGCAAACTAGCCTTCGAAGGCAGCATCCACAAAGCGAAGCTCAAGACTACTGCCGGGTTGTTTGATATGGAACCGCGCTATTTTTATGCCGATGCCGTGGCACAGGGCTTCACGAAGCCACCGGTTAACAATGGACTCTACATTTTTGATTCATTCAAGGAGTTCAACGGTCGCCGCTATGTGTCGCTAAACAACTTCCCCGGCAAACAAAACGCCCTTGCAGTGCTGCATGATGATTTTGAAACCTTTGAAATCATTGGGCACTACAACGAGCCACAGACTGAGCAGTTAAGCGAATCGTCAGTGAATCGCCTGCCTGATAAAACCTGGATGGCGATCTGTCGCAATGATAATGGCAACTACCACTTCACTACCAGCAAGGATGGCAAGACATGGACCATTGGACAGCCGATGCCATTTGTGCCAAACGGCACGAACTCGAAGCCAACCTTCGACAAGTTTGGCGATGTCTATTACCTCGGCTGGCAGGAGAACACACGCGTTCAAGATTGTGGCCGGAGCGTGTTCAACGTTGACATTTCCCATGATGGCAAGACATGGCAGCGCAAATATCGCTTCGAGTCGCCTCATTCGTTCCAGTATCCGACCTTCCACGAACACAATGGCACGATCTGGCTCACGGTCACGCAAAGCGACCACAATGGCACCACCGACCGTATCATGTTCGGTAAGCTGGAATAAAACAAAAAAATATTGAAGGTGAGTTTTAAAAGATTCAGACTTTCTACATTGTAAAAAGCTATTAATCTGACATAAAAAATATTTCAAATGGAATGTATAGGTATGGTGTAGAGAAAATAAAACTGAATAATTAATATTAAAAAATAATCCATGAAAAGAATTTTGCTCATTCTGTTAGTTGAACTTTCCATTTTTTGCGATCCGATTTTTGCGAAGGATTTAGTCAAAATCAAAGCCGAAGTTTGCGTTGTTGGCGCGGGCAGTGCAGGTATTGGGGCAGCTTTGGCAGCTTCATGTGCCGGAGCCCTTTTGAGAAAAAGTTTGACTTCTTCACCCTCAATAAGCATTGGGTTCATCAAGCCATTTCTGATGAAAGCGGCACAGTATTTGAACCTTGTTATCTTTACAAAACAAAGTATAACAACAATTTGATGCTCGAACAATTTATGTGCATGTTTGCTATAAACCCGAACATGCCAAAAAATCAAAAAATGGTCAAAGAACTACTGGATTAAGGCTAAATTGCCGATTAAAATTTAACGAAGTATCTACTCAATTAAACAAAAAAATTCGATGAAAAAATGTATTTTATGGTTGGTTGCCTCATTCTTTTTTCTGAATGTTTCAGCCCAGAAGTTTGAACATTTGGCAATGACACCACCGATGGGTTGGAACAGCTGGAACAAGTTTGGATGCAACGTGAGCGAAAAACTCATTATGCAAATGGCCGATGTTATGGTAAGCAGCGGGATGCTGAAAGCCGGGTACGAATATATCGTGATTGACGACTGCTGGCAGGTTGCCCGTGATTCTACCGGTGAGATCGTTGTAGACAAAGAGCGGTTTCCCCATGGGATAAAATACCTCGCTGACTATGTACATTCGAAAGGACTAAAATTTGGGATCTACTCCTGTGCAGGGACAAAAACCTGTGCGGGGCGTCCCGGCGGATTTGGCCATGAATATCAGGATGCCCGCAGCTATGCCCGATGGGGCGTTGACTACCTGAAATATGACTGGTGCAATACAACAACCCAGGAGGCAAAATCGACCTATACCAATGTGAGGGATGCCCTTCATGCTGCCGGTCGGCCGATTGTGTTCAGCCTGTGCGAATGGGGGACAGCAAAACCATGGGAGTGGGCAAAGGGAGTTGGCCATTTGTGGCGTACCACCACGGATATTCTCGACCGCTGGGATGCCATGATTGCAATTCTGGACCTGGAACGGGACCTGGCAAAATATGCAGGCCCAGGTTACTGGAACGATCCTGATATGCTTGAAGTTGGCAACGGGGGAATGACCACCGAAGAATACAAAACACATTTTTCGTTATGGTGTATGCTCGCTGCCCCGCTGATGGCGGGTAACGATTTACAAAACATGTCTCCTGAAACTGCTGAAATTCTGAAGAATAGCGAACTTGTCGCCATCGATCAGGATAAGCTGGGCAAACAAGGTTATTGCTTCCGCGACAATGGTGATTATGAGATATGGATAAAAAATCTGACCAACAACGAGAAAGCGGTCTGCCTGCTCAACCGCAGCGATGAGGAGAAAGCTGTTCAGGTCGATTTTTATGTGCTGATCAAATCCAGCAGCGATTACTGGTCACCCGACCCGTACAAGTTGGAAGATTATAAAGTCCGTGATTTATGGGAGCACAAAGATTTACCAGTTGGAACAACTACTTTATTAATAAAAATGCCTCCCCATTCGGTAAAAGTATTCCGTTATATTCGCAAATAAAAAACACGATGAAAAGATTAATCATAACCGGTTTGCTTTTTTGGATTACAACCTTGGGATATGGACAAGCCAATGCTAACAATATACCTTTGGCGCCAACGCAGAACCGGAGACCCGAGAACTTTCATCCGGTCAAATCCCAAAATTCACTGGAAAGTCTAAAAAACAACTTTTCAGAAACGTTGATGAAGTCAGCAGCAAAACAGTATGAAATAGTCAAAGAGGTAAATAATAAAGGAAAGTGGAAGCCAACCACGGAGTCAATTGATCGCCATCAGGCACCTGAATGGTTCAAGGATGTTAAATTCGGTATGTTTATCGACTGGGGACTCTGGTCGGTCGCCGGGTGGGCCCCTGAAAAAGAAAAGGGGGCCATGTACCCCGACTGGTATGAATTCAGGCTTGATACCGATTCTTCATTTATAAAATATCATGAGAAGATTTGGGGTAAAGATTTTAAAAGGGACGATTTTATCCCTCTGTTTGCCGCCAGTAAATACCAGCCCCAAAAATTGGTTGAAATAGCCAAAGAGGCGGGGATGAAATATGTTGTCCCATTTAACAAACACCATTCGGGTTTTTGTTTGTGGCCATCATCGTTTACGCGGCGCGATGCTATGGATATGGGACCCGGAAAGGATTTGATCAAACCCCTGGTTGAGAGCTGCCAAAAAGAAGGATTGAAATTTGGGTTTTACTTTAGTGTTGAAGAGTGGGAATACCCGGTGATTGATGCTGAGGGTAAACTGCAAAACCGGTTATGGGGCGGAGAGATAAAACCATACTCCCCCGAATTGGAGAAGAAGTCATCGGGTAAAATCGCTGTAAAAAATTATGCAACCGACTATCTGATTCCTCAGGCTATCGAATTCATCGACAGGTACAACCCTGATCTTATCTGGTATGATGGGGATTGGTCGACAAAGGCAGTAGATCTGCACACCTACGACATTGCCTCTTATTTTTACAATAAAGCAGAGGGTAAAAAAGAGGTCGCCATAAACGACCGGTATGGGACACAGGATGGAAAATGGTTACGGTCAAGAAGAGGGGACTTCTTCACCAATGAGTATGGCGATATGGAGAAGGAAGCCAAACAAACGACCCATGCCTGGGAAGCATGCTGGGGGATAAGTCAGTCCTTCGGATACAATTGGCAGGATACCGGTGAAAACGTGATCAGCTCCAAGGAATTTATTGATAAGTTCGTAGACATTGTAGCTCATGGGGGTAACCTTCTTTTAATTGTGAACCTGGATGGAAAAGGGGCTTTACCAAAAATTCAGGAAAACCGGTTGAAAGATATCGGGAAATGGCTGAAAGTAAACGGAGAAGGTATTTATTCGACTCGTCCGTTCACACGTCTGTCAGATGGTTCAGTTGCCTTTACCCGAAGCAAAGACAATCAATACGTTTATGCCATCATGAAAGAGTGGCCCGGACAGGAGCTGCATCTGACGGGGATAAAACCAGCAAAAGGCAGCAAAATAGAGATGTTGGGGTATAATAAGTCCATTGAATGTATAAACGGAAATGAGGGATTATCTGTCAAACTTCCAACAGAATTACAAGATAAAAAGAATAGGCCATGTGAACATGCCTGGATATTAAAGATCAGATTGGCTGATATTTAAAGTAACATTTTGTATTTTTCTAATTCTTGTCAGTTGGGAAAGTTCTTTGCTGATCGATCCGATGCTAAGATTGTATCAACTCAGTGGGGACCATCGATACCAGATTCTCGTTTGCAACGAGGAAAGCTGCCGGTCGTTTGTAACGATTTAATTGGTAGCAGTCCGCGTGATCGAAGATTGACCAAATATTCGGATTGTCAAATCAAGATCTCGTTTGGTTATTTACATTTTGCAGGAAACCAATCAAGATCTTGTTTGGTTATCCAAACTTTGCAGGTTATATGATGAGATTCCCAAATCCATAACAGCACAACCACTAACTGTTTACCGGAACAAGTCCGGTTATCTCAGAGGTGGCTTTGCCGGACGATATGACCTATTGTCGATCCGAATTCTATAAAATTGAAATCTAATTGTTTTTTTTTACTGAATCCTGAACTGAAAATGCTACTTTCTCCCGACAAAAATCTGCCAGAACCAGTTGCCAATTGCAAGCTGCAATATAAGCAATAATTGTCTTATCCACACCAAACAGCCAAAAAATCTGTGTTCTTCCGTTGCATCCGCTTCACGTGTCCGCCCACTGGCGGATCAACGTTCCTGTTTTCGTTCCATCAAATATTTAATAGTAACGCGGATCTGGCGGATCAAGCTGATTTATACCGATAAATAGTATTAATTGCTTAAAAACAAGAATTTCCAAAAATCATTTTAGGAACTAATCCACGAAGTAAAAATTCAGGCTATTTTTGACAAAATAAATTCATCCAAATTGAACAGCAATTTATTATTTGAAAATAATTTGATCATCCAGATAAGAATATGAAAAAGAAAGCAATTAGTTTACTACTACTATTAATTTTAGGTTTTGCCGGTTTCAGCCAGAAAAACCAATGGACAAATGCAAAGGCTCAGATCTGGGCAAAAGAATCGGGATGGCTGCGCGGATGCAATTTTATCCCGAGCTCTGCTGTCAATCAACTGGAAGCCTGGCAAGCTGAATCCTTCGATACCGTAACAATAAACCGCGAACTTGGATGGGCACAAGGGATTGGAATGAACGTGATGCGTGTTTTCCTGCATCACCTGGCATGGCAGGTCGATCAGAAAGGTTTTAAGGAAAGGATGAATACGTATCTTAAAATTGCCGATACACATAGAATCAAAACTGCTTTCGTCTTTTTTGATGATTGCTGGAATCCAACCTATCAGCCTGGCCGGCAACCTGCTCCCAAAACAGGTGTCCATAATTCAGGCTGGGTGCGCGATCCGGGCGAATTGCTTTTTACAGACAAAACGTTAATCACCACATTGGAAACGTATGTAAAAGATGTTCTGACCACTTTTAAGAATGACAAACGAATTGCCTTTTGGGACTTATACAACGAACCGGGAAACTCTGGCTATGGGAACAAATCATTACCCTTACTTAAAAAGGTTTTTCAGTGGGGTCGCGAGGTCAATCCTGCCCAGCCTTTGTCCTCTGGAGTCTGGAGTTTAAATTTAATGGAGCTAAACAAGTTTCAGGTTGAAAATTCTGATGTGATCACCTATCACAATTATGAGATTCCCGAAAAACACCAGGCAGCCATCGACTCACTGAAAAAATGGAACCGTCCCCTTATTTGCACAGAATATATGGCTCGCAGGAACAACAGCCTGTTTACTAATATAATGCCATTATTAAATGAAAATAAGGTTGGTGCGATTAACTGGGGACTGGTTGCCGGTAAGACGAACACCAAATATGCATGGGACGAACCCATCAAAGATGGTTCGGAACCTAAGCTCTGGTTTCATGAGATTT
The DNA here is from genome assembly GCA_963677935.2 of Prolixibacteraceae bacterium. GTDB lineage: Bacteria > Bacteroidota > Bacteroidia > Bacteroidales > Prolixibacteraceae > JAAFHB01. The sequence goes on from CAXXEH010000001.1 coordinate 130,730, forward strand.
TTCGTCCCGACGGTACACCCTATAAACAATCAGAAGTGGATTTAATCAAAAGCTTAGCGATTAAGAAATAAAATAAATCCGTGTTCATCCTCAGCATCTATCTAATATTTTAATGGGAACGCGGATCTGGCGGATTGAGCTGATTTATACGGATAAATGAAAAGAATCAGCGCTCATCTTCTGCACGTGTCCGCCCACTCTGGCGGATCAGCGTCTCCTGTCCGCCCGCTGGCGGATCAGCGTTCCTATTGATTTAGTTTGTTTGCCTGTTGACTAAAAAATGTCCATATTTGCGTCTTACAGCAAACTTACTATTTGATGCAACGATCCAATGACATCGGCCAAATTGAAATCTGGAATCAATTTATTCTGGATGGAAATCAGGATGCGTTGTCGCGGATTTACTTTCATTATTATGATTTGTTGTTTGATTACGGACAAAAGCATACCTCAGATATACAATTGGTTGAAGATGTGATACAGGATATCTTCATCAATTTTATTAAAGTCAGGAGAAGCATCGGAAATGTAAAGAATCTGAGCGGGTATCTCCTCACCACCTTCCGCCGACAACTCTATCTTGATCTGAACAAGCAACGAAAATTAGTTTCAACCGAACAGTTACCCGAAGAGCAATTCGACTATTATAAAAGTCCGGAGCAGGAGGGTTTGGATCAGGAATCCATGGAAAGGATTCACTCAACCATCAGGGAGTGCATCGGAAAGCTAACACCTAAACAGCAGGAGATGATCTATTTAAGATTTGAACGTGAAATATCGTATGAAGAGATTGCCCAGACATTAAATATTTCGGTCGATTCGTGTTATAAATCGACCTATCGTTCGATCAGGATCATCCGATCTGAGGTTGAGAAAATCCTTGGAAAAGGGGCCAATATATTACTTTTTGCCTGGCTGAAAACAATCAGGAGGGCAATACGGAGGTAGTTTTGAGGAGATTAAAAACAGTAAAGGTTCAAAAAAGCACTAATTGAGATTGAAAGAGGATCATTTATTCCGGGAATCTGCCAAACAGACAATTAAAACAAGTATTCGATTGGTTGTCAGGAAATACAGATTGGGCTTTGGAAGTTTTTTACGAATTAAATCCTGAATTAAAATGAGACAGAGCATAAAAATACCGAGGATTATAAAAATCAACTGGATAAGTGAGTTGTCAATTTCGGTTGTTTTTAATAATGGGGAATCAAGGATAATTGATTTCAGGAAGGTGCTTAAAAAGAATGATGTTGATGAGAAATCGCCAGCACACATTCTATTTGATTCGAAAGAGTTTGCAAAGGTTGAATTATTGGGTAATACACTCTCCTGGAGCAATGTTGAGCAATATATAACAATGAGAAATGGGGATAGAATGAAAGTTCCTTATGAAATTGGAGCAGATGTATTGCTTAAATATAGTCAGCCCGAAAAATCAGAACTTTCAGTAAAAATTGGAGAATTGGTTAGAGAAGCAAGATTAAGCTCGGGACTGACGCAACAGGATTTAGCTTTAAAAAGCGGTACATCAAGGACATATATCTCCAAGATTGAAAATGACAGATCAGACATAGAAATTACTACTCTGAGAAAAATTATTGAGACTGGATTGGGACGAAAATTGGATATTTCAATAAAGTAACCAATATCTTACTTTTTGCCTGATTGAAAACAATCAGAAGTGTGGCGCATTAAAAAACAATAACTAACAAGAAACGGCAATGGGAATGTCAAAGATTTTAAAAAACAGAAAATATCTTGCGATAAATCTAATCTTGTTTGCAATTTTATATTTATCTGTTGATTTTAATAAAGAATTTATCCGTCCTGTTTATGGATATACTCCGATAATAGGAATTATAACAGGAAGTTTTTCAAATTTTATGGCAGCATATATTATTAGTCTTTTTCCTGTATCACCCATTATTAGTAAGAATATAAAGATTAAAAAAGCGAGAATCATTGTTTATGCAATTTCAACTTTGGTTTTTTTAATATTAACAGCTGAAGAAATATATCAAATATGGGGAGCTAGTACACAATATGATTTATTTGATATTTTGGCGAGTGCCGTTGGTTCTTTATTAGCAATTTTAACTTTTGAAATAATAATTTATTGGAGAAAATTGTGACCAAATACTTTTGGACAAAGAATTACATATTCCGGAGCATACCCAGTCAATGGCACCTTTTCCCGGAGCCAACAAAGGTAGCGGTGGCATAGATGATATGGATTGGGAATGGATGGACAACAATCTGAAAACCGAACTGTACAAACTGCTTATTTTATCACCATCTGCACCCAAAACAGGGAATGTTATTTTGGTGCAATTGTTGATAAAAATATGATTCTATCCGAAATCGGAACAATTGTCCAAACATTTTGGAAGGAAATACCAACCCATTTCCCTTTCGTTGAATTGGGCGAATTTGTTGTAATGCCCAATCACATGCATGGGATAATAATAATTAATCAATATAAACGGATTTGCACCATTCATTCCCGTAAAATTCATGCTGATTTTGGTTGGCAATCCCGTTTTCACGATCATATTATCCGAAATGATGAATCGTTTCAACGTATTTCGGAATACATTCAAAATAATCCGGTAAATTGGCACACCGACAAATTTCATGATGGAATGGAATCGTCGTAAACAAGAAACAACAAAGAATATTAGATATAGCAACAAAAAAAAGAATTGGCGATTGCCGGGATATATTGGTTAGCAAATTGCCTGACCCAAAAGCGCAGGAATAAAAGGATTTTGATAAGCAAATTGGAATGAGAACCCTAAAATCAACAGACATTGGATAAAAAGACTGAAAACAATTTTAAGGGAATAGTTCTTTTGGGCTATGCTAGCGGGACTTATAAAACAAACAACAAAAATTAGGACAATAATAATTATTGGAAAGTTCCTGCCTCATGGAAAGCGATAGTTGCAGATAAAAAAATTAAGCTAACTTGTGCGACCATTGAAATGAAATTAAGAATGAAACCAAATCAATTAATCTTTACAGTCCTGTTAATCGGACTATTTGCATGTCAGGATTCCAAAGACAAAATTTTAATTCAGGGAGAAATCATTGGAGATTTACCTGAAAAAGTAGAATATACCAATCCTATACATGGCATTTGTAATTTGTGGTTTACAAATTCTGTTCATCCCGATTCGCTTGGAAGATTTCAGATTGAAGTGGCATCAGAAGAAGCGATCTTTATAAAAATAAGAACTTCGTATACCAAACAAGGAACATTGATTGCACAACCGGGTATAACATACCATATTCGTTTCGATTTGAACAAAAAAGAAAATAGTTTTTCGGTAACAGATCAAAGTTCCAAAATCCAGGAAGCCTATAATAAGTTTCCTAACTTTGAACATATACAGCTTGGAGCGAGAGAATTTTTGCGTGAACCATTAGCAAATAAAATTAAAGAAACAATTGAGCAAAGAAGAATAGCAGAAATAACAGAATTTGAAAAACTTCATTCAGATAAATTGATTTCCAGGGAAGTACTCAATTTGGTAAAAACGGATAGAAACTGTTATTACGATGCCGTTTTGGCCACCATTGCATGGCTAAAAGATATTACAACGATACGGGGACGGGGAGTATTTACAAAAGAATTCGAAAACTTGTGGAGAGAAACGTTTAAGCAACCCCTTTTTTCAAATCCTGAAATTCTGAAATCGCCATGGTTCTCTTTTTATGCCGAAAGCTATATCTATTTTAAGGAATATGAGAATGGCAATATTACGGCAGAAAAGCTGGAAGCCTTAAGAAAAACCAAACAGACAAAGAATTATCGTGCAAACAAAGCAAAAGAATATCTTCCCACGCAAGTCGGTGAAGATTATCTGGCAAATTATTTATACGAAGAATGCTTCCAGAAAAGTTATGAAAAGGAACTCATCGAGTTGTTCAATAATTTTAAAACCGACTTTCCGGGAAGCGGATACATCCGGTACATTACACCATTTGTTGATGAAATAATTGAATTTCACAAAACGGCTGATTCAGAGTTCAATGAACAGACAAAATTTGTGAAAGCATATCAAAAACTAAATACGTTAACTGAGATAGCAAACACATTGCCAAAGCACAAAATTTACGTCGATGTTTGGGCAACCTGGTGTGGGCCCTGCAAAGCTGAATTTGCCTACAAAAAAGAATTAAAAACATTATTGCAAAAGAACGGTATTCAAATGCTGTACCTATCCTTAGACCGTGACCAGGACTCTATCCAATGGAAAAACATGATTAAGTTTTATAACCTTGAAGGATATCATGTAAGAGCCAATAAAGAACTTAACGCTGAACTAAGAAAAATATTCGACAAAGATGGTTCGATAAGCATCCCATGGTACATTTTGATGGACAGCAGTGGAGAAATCTTAAAAAAACATGTAAGCCGACCGTCACAAACAAATGAGTTGGAAAAAGAAATTATTGAAAAATAAATTTAATCGATCGAAATGACCGGAATTGCCCCTCTCTCCCTCTTTGGGTCTCTGTCACTCCCCTTCCCTCAGTCTCTTAGTCTCCCGCTCTCAAAGTCTCACCATCCCAATTCCTTCTCATGGTTGTGTTCAATCAAAACAAAGAGCCAATTTGGTAAAATATTGTAGACAAATTACTATTTTTATGACAAATAAAAAGTGTAATAACAGGCGGGGTACCCGTAGCCGAATTAGCCTTTTAAGTACCTGAACCGTATGAGGTAAATCGAAAATCATGCATGCAATTAAAAACAAATCAACCATGCAAAAAGTCACACAAACGGTTCTTAGGTGACATTAACTACATGGTTGGTAATTCTTAGGAGGCAGACACTTTGTGAGATTATGAAGAGAAGATTATTTATTATCAGTTTGACTTTAATATGGTTAATGGGGCCATCCTGCCATAAAGATGAATTTGACATGAAAAATCCGGATGTTGGCCAATTCATCCGTTTTTTGAACAAATACCCCTCTCTTGAACCCTGTTTAATTGACACATCAACATATTCCCTATGACTCAATTTTTATATCTTTTATGTTTTATCATCCTTTTATGGGGATGCGATAAAAATGAAGTAGTTATTCCCAACGAGACAAGTACAAGTCTAACAGTTAATTGGGAACATCCTGAATATGGAAATTCCAGCTTAAAGAAAAATGCCAGGGTATATTTGTATGACAGTGAAAAAGAATACAAAAATCCGGTTGGCAAAGCTGTCATCAGTAAAAGTCTGGCAGATATTTATCCACCTTTGGGAGGAACGATTACCCCGATAAATTCCGCTTCTTTTAAAAATCTTCAACCGGTAAAATATTGGGTTAAGATCTTTAACGCATATAATCATGACAGATTGGTTGAATATAACCAGGATTCGTCATTTACTTTTCAAAATCCAATCGTTAAAAATACAGTTACAACGATAACTATACCAACTAAACGGATATATGTGAATTCATATACAATTCAGAAAATCGAAATTTATGATATTCCTGACAAGATTAATTCGGGTATTGGGGAGAAGGTTTCGTTAAAGGTTTTGGAAGCATTCCCTTCCGGATATGCTGCAGATGATGTTGTCCTTGATTCTAAAATAGTGACTGTAAATAATTCCTTTATTACCTACAAACCTACGAATATTACAATAAAAAGTTTTAAGTCCTGGTGGTATGATCCCGCTTACTTTATTGTACTTAATAATGTTGGTTCCTCAACAGAAGAGTACTATGAGATAAATATTTTTGAGCTATTAAATTCGAATTCACATTTTGGAAATGAATATATTAAACTAAATGATAAGGATGAAATCAAATACAAATTATATGTCACATGGGATTTCAGTTAGACGATCTAAAATATTTATATTCATTCTCATATTAATGCCATTTCTTGGTAATGCCCAGTTTTCGCACAGGATTGAACTGTTTGCCGAAGGAACCTTCTCTGCTCAATTTGACAAAATAAAAACGAACAAGGGTTATATCAATTATTTTGAAAAGTCAACGAGAAAAGGACCAGGAACTATGATAGGCATTAAATACAATTTAGCTGAGTATCCTGTTAGCTTATCTCTTGGCATTGAAAATGCAACCCTCTCAGATTTTAGAGTTAAGTCAAATATTGAAATATCTGAAAATTCTCAGGAATTAAAATTAAACAGTATTAATTTCAAGATTCAATATCAAATCCTCAATAATGCGTCTTTTGACCCATACTTATATTTAGGGATGAATCTGAATACGTTTCATTATAAATGTTCAGATCTCACTTATCATTATCATGAAAAGAGCAATAGCCAATATATTCAAGTCGATGATGTTAGCTGGAGTTATAAATCCATACAGACAGATTTTAAAGTTCCAGGTATCTGTGGTGGAACAGGTATAAAGATAAGGTTATCGGATAAAATCGGTATAAATGGAAGTCTTAATTTTACCTATATACCTCAAAACAAAACCGATTGGTTTGGACACGCAATAATCATTCACACCTATAATATTGGCTTGTATTACAGATTATTTAAAAGAAGAAATAATATATCTTAAAGATGAGAAAATTTAATTTCCTGATGCTTGCATTTTTGCTGCTTTCAAATATTTGTTTAGGCCAAAAAATTAAAAACATAAAAACAATTGAAAATGGAGAAAATATAATCGCTGTTGAATTTGGAAAAGAACCTGATTTATTTGTTCTAAATAATAAACACCAGGTTCATAAATACAATACAAGCTCAATGTCTTTAATTGATTCATTCAACCCGGAAACGAATAAAATTGATTTCTCCAAGGCTCTGGATTTGCTTGTACTTGGCGATATAAAAGGCAATTTATTATTCTACAATGGCAATAGAGAAATAAAGTCCATCAAAGCCCATAACAACAAAATTACATGTCTTAGATTCAGCCCATCTGGTAAATACATTGCCACATCAAGCATCAGTTCAACTATAAAAATATGGTCGACCCAATCCTTTGAATTAGTATCAGAAATTAGCAACCAAACCTCCTTAATAACTGATATACAGTTTAGCTTAGATGAAGTTTTTCTGGTCTTTTCGACAAATAAGGGCAAAATTGCAATTTGGAGTATGCCGGATAAACAAATAATCAATTCACATCAACTACATAAGTCCTGGATAAGAAGTATTTCAATTTGTCCTGACAATTTGAAATATGCAACTTGTGGAGATGATAAAAAAATTACCATATTTTCATTCAATAGCAATGATTATTACCAATTAACAAAATCGCACTGTAATATAATTACTAACATTCAGTTTATAGACCAAAATTATTTGCTGAGCATTGGCCACGACCATCGCATTGTTATGAATAATATCAATTTACCACCTAATAAAGCCGAATTGAAACATTTCAAAGGCTATCCAGGATACAATGTTTTTTTATATAAGTTACCTGGAGATAAATATCTCAGTGATTTTTCTGTATCGAAAAAGGATAGAATCGTCGCAATTTCGTCTTATGGAAAAGGTGTAACCATAACGGACTATTTTCATGACTTAATTGAAAGACCTCATGAGATTAAGTTAATGGAAATTAACAATCATCCTTTGGATACAACTAATGTTAATCATGAATTCACGATAAATCAAAACCCAGGCATAATTAAAGGAACAATTACAAGGTCAGAAGAAATAAAGAATGCCTGGTTGTATTTTGTAAAAGAGGAGAAAAGATTCAAACTCAAGATTGACAAAAAAGGAGAATTTATTTTTCAGGTGCCAATATTTGGAGAATCTTCCGATTATTCAATTACGGTGGAAGATTGGGACCACAATTTCAATCCAGTACAATATGATTTTAAATTAACTAAACGCGATTGAATATCCACTAATATCATCTATCAACGAAACCTTCATGAGCATAAGCTCTCCAAAGAAGATAAAAATCAATGAGGGATTCCCCCGAAGGATCGGGGCAAGCTATTTGACCGCTAAAAGACTTCATAATCCTGTTTTTAGTTTACTTTTTCTGTAAACCTATTTCAGGACTAGACAAAATGACCGGAATTGCCTCTCTCTCCCTCTTTTGGTCTCTGTCACTCCCCTTCCCTCAATCTCTAAGTCTCTTAGTCTCCCGCTCTCAAAGTCTCTCCATCCCAATTCTCTCCTTCAAAAAATATTTTAAAATAAATCGATTTCCGCTTGTCCAGATTTTTTGTTTTTTCTCTCATTAGGGTATAATACCAAAATAAATGGATCTCGAAAATTTCAGATTATATACAACCGATGATTTTATTCTTGACGAAGAGTTTCGTGAAATCGTCAGAGAATCGGATTCTATTGATCAATTGAAAGAATTATTGGAAAACCTTCCTGAAAAGAGGGCTGAGATCGAGCTTGCAGCAGAAGTGCTTCGCGGATTGCAGGTTAAAGCATTTCAGCAGTCTGATGTGCGTAAGAAAGAATTGTGGCAATTGATCAATCAATCGCAAAAGAGCAAGGTCCGGTTCCTCTATTTCAGAGTTGCAGCTTCGTTACTGTTGCTACTGGGAATCGGTAGCGCCATTTATTACAGCACATTGCCAAAACAGATGGATAAAGTTGCTGTTGCAATCCAACCATCCTCTGTAAATGCGACACTGATCCTTGCTGATGGTAAAAGGGTCTCAATCGGCGCCAAACAATCAAAAGTTAAATATTCGGCCGACGGTTCCGGAATAATGGTCAACGACTCCTCCTCCATCGCCCAGTCGGCTGAAAGCAATGGTTTAAATCAAATGATTGTCCCTTTCGGCAAAAGATCATTTGTCATGCTGGCTGAAGGAACAAAGGTTTGGCTTAATTCGGGTTCAAAGCTTATCTTTCCAGCTGTTTTTAAAGGAGGTAAACGTGAAGTCTATCTTGAGGGAGAGGCTCTTTTTGAGGTGACCAAAGATATAACCAAACCATTCTTCGTAAAAACAGAACGGTTTACAACAAAGGTTTACGGGACTAAATTCAATATTCAGGCTTATGATCAGGACGAAGATTACAGCATTGTTCTGGTAGAGGGTAAAGTGAGTATGAGCTCGGATGATCAATCACCTGAGGTATTTCTTGCTCCCAATCAGAGAGCCACGCTATCTAAAGGTAAAGCAGCATTTGAGATTACGACTATTGAAAATACCTCTTATTATACTGCCTGGGTAGATGGCTACCTGGCTTTTAACAATGAGAAGGTTCCCAATGTGTTAAAACGGGTATCGCGTTACTACAATGTGGCCATCGAATCGGAATTAGATGCCGATACGGAGAAGATCTACGGAAAGCTGGATCTGAAAGATGACCTGGGAAGAGTTCTGGACGGAATTGCATTCATTTCAAAAACAAAATTCGAAAAGAGAGGAGATAAATACGTTTTTTTAAATAATTAACCAGGCGGGCATGTTCGTCAAATACTAACAAGGATGAAAAGCATACATGCTGCTAACATCCTGCCATTCAAAACTTACTTTTTATGAATGAAAGATGATACTTACAATTAACTAAATGCACAAAAAACCGGTCAATGCTGGTAACATTAACCGGTTCAAAATTCAATTGCTGTAAGGCAAAATTATTTATTTAATTCAATTCAAAATTATGGAAAAAAATCCATTTTATCCATCTTCCTGGCTAAGGAAGAGGATTAATGTTATTTCTCTGGCAATGAAGCTACTTACACTATTAATTTTTACCGGATCAATGGCCCTCTCTGCGAGCACCTATTCGCAAAGGACCAAAATTGATCTAAAGTTTGAGAATTCCTCTCTGACAGAGATACTCAACTCTATTGAGAAGAACAGTGAGTTTATTTTTATTTATAACCAAAATGTAGTCAAATCAGACCTAAAGCGGACCATTTCTGTTAAGGATGAGACCATTGAAAAAGTATTGAGTCTCTTATTTGAGGGAGCTGATATCTCTTTCCGCATTGATGACCGACAGGTCTTCCTTTATAAAAATGGGGAACAAATTACAGGGAATAATATCCAGCAGACTCAGAAGAAAGAGCTCTCCGGCACTGTAAAAGACGCCAAAGGGATTCCATTACCAGGGGTTACTGTTATGGTGAAGGGAACTACCCTTGGTGTAGTAACAGATAATGAGGGTAGTTTCAGGTTGTCGGTTCCGGTTGACGCCAAAACACTTGTCTTCTCTTTCGTAGGGATGAAATCGCAGGAACTTCCAATAGGTGGAAAAACGACCTTTGGTGTGGTTCTATCAGAAGAGTTACAAGGGGTCGATGAAGTGGTAGTGGTTGCCTATGGTACCCAGAAAAAAATCACCTCAACGGGGTCTATATCCAGCATAACAAACAAAGAACTGATGAAAGCACCTGTTGCCAGCGTTTCAAACGCTTTAACAGGAATTATGCCTGGATTAACTGTTGTAAATCAAAGTGGACACGTTGGCAGAGACAATCCTGTTATCCGGTTAAGAGGTGTTGGAACGATGTCTGGTCAGCTCGATCCATTGATTATGGTCGATGGAATGGAACGCCCGATGAATGATATCGATGCAAATGAAATAGAATCGGTTTCGATTCTCAAAGACGCTTCATCTACTGCTGTTTTTGGGGTTAGGGGCGCCAACGGTGTAATCCTGATTACCACAAAGCGCGGAAAAGATGGTCCTGCAAAGGTGAGTTTTACTGCGGAATATGGCGTTGCCACACCTACCCGAAAACCAGAATATTTGGGAAGTTATGAATATGCTAACTTATACAACGAAGCCCAAATCAACGATGGTGTAGCTCCGGGAAATGTAAAATTTTCAGCGGCTGCCATTGAGCATTACAGAACACACGACGATCCATGGTTATATCCTGATACTGACTGGTATAGTCAGTGCATGAGAAGTTCTTCACCACAGCAGCGGTATAATCTGAACATCAGTGGAGGCACCAAATCAACCCGATATTTTGTTTCTGCAGGTTATCTTGGACAGACCGGAACATTTAAAAATTTCAACAATGGATATGATAACAGCGATTGGTTAAAGCGTTATAATTTTCGTTCTAATGTCGATATTGATATTACAAAAGATTTAACTGTTTCGGTCAATTTAGGTACGACAATCCGCGATGTTAACATGCCAAATGATCAGCGGGGTGCCGATTATGATGCGGAGGTATGGTTCCTGCGTTATATCACCCAGGCTCCACCGATGGCCGGTGCAGGATGGATCGATGGAAAATCATATATTAACGACGGCTATGAAACCCCGATCAGATGGATGGCCCTGAAAGGGGTTCGTAATGATTATAACAGCGAAGTAAACACGATGTTTTCATTGAATCAAAAGCTTGACTTTATTACAAAGGGATTATTCCTGAGGGCCAAGTATGGATACGACAGCAATTATACAATTAATCTTCGACGGGCATTTTCTACAACAATGCCCGAGTACACCCCGGTTCGGAAATCGGTAGATACAAATGGAGATGGAACCGCCGAAGATCTGCTTTTGTTTAAAACAACCGGTACCCCTTCCGTATTAAATTACGCAGAAACTACAGACTCCAAACGTCGCCATATTTATGGTGAAGCAGCATTGGAGTATAAACGCACCTTTAACAAAGATCACGATGTGACCGGCTTAATCCTTTATAACCAAAGCAAAAAATTCTATACCGAAAGTACATTCAATGAAATCCCGTTATCATATATTGGATTGGTTGGACGGTTTACTTATAGCTTTAAATCGAAATATAATGCCGAGGTAAATATGGGTTATAACGGTTCTGAAAATTTCCCTAAAGATAAGCGATATGGCTTCTTCCCGGCCTATTCCGCATCATGGGTAGCAACAGAAGAACCATTTATGAAAAGCTTACCGTTTATCAGTTTTTTGAAATTCAAAGTTTCATATGGGAAAGCAGGTAACGATAAATTAGGTGGCAACCGTTTCATTTATATTCCGGACAGCTATTCAATGGCGACTACCGGCGGTCCGGTTTTTGGTCAGGGGGCCGGACAAGGATATGGAACTGCATCGGTTACAAAACGGGGAAATCCAGATGTTTCCTGGGAGATTGACCAAAAGCAAAACTATGCTTTTGAATTGAAATTGTTCGATAAATTATCCCTGAATTTCGACTATTTTTACAATTATCGCACAAATATTTTAAGCAACAAACAAACATTTACCTCCTACGTTGATGAAAAAATCCCGCCACTGAACTTTGGCAAAATGTCGAACCATGGATACGAAATTGAAGCAACATGGCGCGAAACCAGGGGTAAGGTAAATTACTGGATAAAGGGGATTTACGCCTTTGCACGAAATAAAGTTCTTGAAATGGACGAGCCTGCAAGTGTTTTGGATTGGCAAAAACAAACTGGAAGACCACTTGGCCGCCCTGTATTGTACCTTTGTAAAGGTTTCTACGAAACTGATGCACAGATAGCTGCCGCAAATGGCATTACGCCAATGGAAGGAGTTGCAAAAACAACTTTGGGTAAAGCCCGTAAAGGCGACCTTTGGTTTGAGGATTACAATAAAGATGGAATCATCAATGATCAGGACAGGGTATCCTATGGAAATTATACACTGGTTCCCGAAGTCACAGGAAGTCTTTCATTAGGTGGTAGCTTTAAGGGATTTGATATCAGTGCCCTTTTTCAGGGTGTGACTCATGCAGTGGTTTCCTGGAGCGGAGAAGCGCTTCAGCCTTTTACGAGTCAATATGCTTCATACGAGTCTGCCCAATCTTTTGTACGTGGCCGGTGGACAGAAGCGACCAAGGAAACTGCTACATTCCCAGCTTTAACCCTCGTGCCTGCTCATTTTGATTTTGGTCAGGCATACGGTTATAACAACTCTTTTTTCACGAACGACGCTTCATATATTCGTTTAAAAAACCTCGAAGTCGGATATACATTTTCAGGTGACCTTCTTAAAAGGGTAAAATGCCAAACCTTACGTATCTACATGAATGGTTCAAACCTTTTCACCTGGGACAAACAAAAAGTATTTAAATACGACCCTGAGCAACCCGGTGGCCGGATGGCATTTTACCAACAAGTGAAAATTTTCAATATTGGATTAAATCTGCAATTCTAACTTTCAGAATCATGAAAAGAAAATTTATAAAACTAAATATACTGGCAACCATCCTCCTTTCCTTTGGGAAATGGGCTACAGGTTTGTCGCTGATTGTTATCTTGTTTACAACCGGTTCATGTAATAAGTTTTTTGAAAAAGCGCCGGGTGTGGATGTTACACAAGACACCCTGTTTTCAACCTACGACAGGGCGAAATTATATGTTTTAGGTCTTTATGACAAAGTACCTGATGGCTATTTTTATAGCTGGACAGATAATGAAACACAGCGGATATCAGGAACGATGCTTGCTTCCTGTTCGGAACAGGCAGAGAGTGGCTGGGCCAGTTCGGGTTCTCAGTTTTTCAACATGGGGGCAATTTCACGTTTTGATTCCGAAAATATACAGGAAGCCAAATGGTCGATACGCTGGCCCTTTATCTATCGTGCCACCTGGTTTCTCGATAATGCCGATAACATCAAGACGGCAACGGCAAACCAGAAGTCGGAGTTAAAAGCCGAAGCAAGATTTATCAAGGCGATGACTTATTTCGAATTCATGATCCGCTTTGGAGGACTCCCATGGATTACGCACAAATTAGATTACCAAACGACCGACTTTAAAACGGTTCCCCGATTACCGCTGGTACAAATGGTCGACTCGATTGATAACTTGCTTGTAAAAACATTAAATGAACCAGGCCTGCCAGATGTACGACCCGATCAGGAGTTTGGGCGTGTCACCAGGGCAACCGTTTTGTTCCTGCGGGCCCGGTTGTGGTTGTTTGCTGCACGCCCATTATTCAATGCAGTTAAACCCTATATGGATATGGCCGACAGTAAAAATAACAACCTTATTTTTATGGGTAATTTCGATGCCACTCGTTGGAAGAAAGCTGCCGATGCGTCAAAGGCGTGTATCGATTTTTGCGAAGCAAACGGCTATCAATTGCTCACCGACGCAAATCCCTCACTCGCCTACCAAAAGGCTACCCGTGACATCAGTAAGGAATTGATTTTTGTTGCCTCCCGCCGGCAGTGGGGTATCAAGAGCCTCTTCCCAACCTACGAATCTCCCTATATTACACAGCCAGGTGTCTCTGATGGCAATGCTGTTTTGCCTACACAAAACCTTGTTGACCGATATTTGATGAAAAACGGGAAAGCACAGGATGACCCCACATCAGGCTTCGATCCGGCGAAACCCTACCAGAATCTCGATCCACGGTTTTATGCCACCATTGCGGAAAACGGATCGAAATGGAATACCCGTACCGTTGAAACGTGGAATAACCGTACAGGCGGCAGTAACATCGGCGTTGATTTTGGTTTCCATCGCAGGGATTTATCAACGAGTAAAACTGGCTATCTGTTGAGGAAATATTGTCTTGAAAGTCTTTCAAACGGGACTGCCAATGCCACGGCCATCTGGCCTTATATGCGCCTGGCCGATGTCTACCTGATGTATGCCGAGGCATTGAATGAATCGATGGGACCATTGCAGGATTGTTTTACCTATATCAATAAAGTAAGAGCCAGAGCGGGTATGCCTGATGTCAGCGGTATTTCATCAAAGGATGACCTTCGGCAGATTATCTGGCGAGAACGGGATGTTGAAATGGCCCTTGAGGACATTCATTACTTTGATGTAAAACATCTGAAACGCGGCAGTATTCTCGGGGAACCAATTTATGGCGTGGATATCCGCAAGAAAACTGATGGCACATTTACCTATACCAGGGAGAAAATTGAAGACCGTTTCTGGCAGGACTACTGGTACCTGTGGCCCATTCCCAATAATGACATGATTCGTTCTGATGCACTGGTTCAAAATCCGGGGTGGTAGTTATTACAGGTACTAAATCATTATTAAATTTTGGAATATGAAAAAAACATCATATAGGATACAAATTATTGGTGTTATTCTGGCATTTTTCATGCTCGAATTCACTAATCCTGTCAGAGGACAGGAAACAGACTCTATAAAATCCAAGGCAGGCGACATCAAAGTGCTCGATATCGCATATGGGAAACAGAAAATTACCGCGAATGGAGCTGCCATTAGTACAGTAACAGCCGAAACACTCGAAAAAAGCACCGTGACCAATGTCGGCAATGCCCTTTTTGGCCGGTTATCCGGGCTGATTGTCAACCAACGGGGAGGGGAACCTGGTAATGATTATCCGTCACTGATGATCCGTGGAAATACCACCTATTCCAACGGAAGTGCCCCCCTGATTATTGTAGACGGCTTTCAGCGATCTATTGATCAGCTTACAGTTGAGGAGATAGAAAGTGTTTCTGTTTTAAAGGATGCCGCCGCAACAGCCATGTATGGAATTAAAGGCGCCAACGGGGTAATTCTTGTAACCACAAAAAGAGGATTCAAGGGAGATGAAAAGATTGGGGTAAACATTAAATACGGGATGCAACAACCTACGCGGTTGCCTAATTTCATTAACTCCTGCGATTATGCCAATTTATATAATGAAGCTTTAACAAACGATGGCCGGCCGGCACTTTATTCTGCTGATGATCTTCAGAAATATCAGGATGGATCTGACCCCTATTTCCACCCCGATGTTAATTGGTTCGATGAGATCTTACGCAAAAGTTCACCGATGATGGAAGCCGGTGTTACCTTTAGGGGAGGAAACAGTGTGGTTCGTCACTATGTGATGGTTAACTATTTGATCAATCAGGGATTGCTTAAAAACACCGATTGGAATGATGGTTACAGCACCGATGCTTCTTTCAAAAGACTTAATTTCCGTTCAAATATCGACATCAACGTAACCAGACACCTGGTGGCATCACTCGATATTGGTGGCCGTATCGAAGACCGCAATGCCCCAGCCACTTCAATAGGTACAATTTTTTCAAATATATATGCCTATGCACCCAACTTCTTCCCGGTTCGCAATCCCAATGGTACTTTTGGTGGAAATTCGGCCTATCAGGGCAATATCCTGGGTCAGGTCACCTCATCCGGCTATTCAGCCTCCAATGACAGGAACTTCCAGTCGTCATTCCGGCTTGAACACGATTTGAACCTTGTCACCAAAGGGCTGAAGGTTGGCGCAGTGGTTGCATTTGATAACTGGGCGCGAGCCAGTGAGACCTATGCCAGATCGTTTCCGGTTTATCAGTTATCGACCGATGCAAATAATAAAATGGTCTATACCAAATATGGTCAGGTGACACCACTTACCCGGACAGCCGGGAACAGCCACAATTTCAGGACAAATTTTGAAACCTATCTTGATTACAACCGCAATTTTGGATTACACGAATTAACGGCCAAACTTCTGTATCATCAGGATAAATATGTCATAAACTGGACCGCAGGGAATAACATTCCTTATTTGTTAAATGGAGCTGCTGGTCGTGTCGCTTATGGCTACAATCAACGTTATTTTGCCGAATTAGTTGCCGGATATAACGGAACAGACCGCTTTCCAAAGACACATCAGTTTGGGTTTTTTCCCGCTGCAGCATTGTCATGGGTGCTTTCTGAGGAGGATTTTATCAAATCGCACCCCTGGATCAACTACCTTAAAGCCAGGGCCTCCTACGGTTTAGTCGGGAATGATAACATTGGAGCTGGTGAAGACCGAAACCTGTACATCTCCTACTATGTCAATAATGGTTCATACCCCTATGGCGACAGCAATTCATCGCTCACAGCAACACAGGAGAGCAACTATCCGAACTATGACATTACCTGGGAAAAATCCTACAAAACTGATCTCGGAATCGATGGTCGTTTTTTCAATTGCCTTGATGTGGCGCTGGGCTATTTTCATGAAAAACGAACAGACATTG
Organism: Prolixibacteraceae bacterium; assembly: GCA_963677935.2. GTDB lineage: Bacteria > Bacteroidota > Bacteroidia > Bacteroidales > Prolixibacteraceae > JAAFHB01. The sequence continues at coordinate 147,592 of CAXXEH010000001.1, forward strand.
TTGATACGCGAACCAACGAACTTCCTTCAATCCTTGGTATTACAGCAGGTTATATTAATAATGGGATCGACTCACGACATGGTTTTGAGGCGACCCTGCAAATGATAAAGGAGATTGGAGATTTTGGATATTCACTGGGCATAAACGGAGTCATTACCCAATCGCGAATTGATCGGCGGATCGAACCTGCTTATCCTAACGATTATCAATACCGTGTTGGACATCCTGTTAATCAGTATTATGGATTGGAAGCAATCGGATTCTTGAGCCAGGAGGATATCAGTAATCCACAAACCCCGGTTTATACTTTTCAGCAGGTAAAACCCGGCGATGTAAAATACAAAGATCAGGACAAAAATGGCCTTATCGATGCAAATGATGAACTTCCGATTGGTAAATCCGGGAATCCCACCTTATATTACGGAATAAATTTTGGCATTAAATACAAGTCTATTTCACTTGAGGGTTTGCTCCAGGGGTTGGGAGGTAAAGATGTGTTCATCAATGGACTTTCTGGTCCAATGGGTAAAAAAGCCCAGATATCGGAATATGTGATGAATCGCTGGACCCCTGCAACCAGTGCGACCGCCGAATTTCCACGCCTTAGCACGCTGGATAATTCAAACAATTATCGCAGCAGTACACTCTGGATCCGTTCGGGAGATTATCTCAAATTGCGCAGTATCGAGCTGGCTTATGATTTTCCTAAAACTTTATTAGCTTCATTACACCTGTCCACCTGTAAACTATTCATCCAGGGGATGAACCTGCTTACTTTCGATAAAATTAAGAACCTTGATCCTGAAATTTTCACAGGCTATCCGGCTCTTAAATCGTATAACGTTGGACTTCGGTTACAATTCTAATAGATTTAATAAAAGAATAAATTATGAAAACAAAAATATCAGGATTATTATTGATTCTTGTTTTGGTCGTCTCTTCATGTAAAAACTATTTTGATTTCGAGAATAGTACTTTAATGAAGGAGGATATGGTTTTCTCTGACTACACCTTGTTAAAGCAGGTTTTAGCGAATGCTTATGCTCAGCTTCCTGCATCTTTCAACAGAATCGACAACGGGATGTTAGCTTCGGCTACCGATGAATCGGAACATGCCTGGGACTATTCATCCATCCAAAACTTTAATACAGGGAGCTGGAACTCTTTTTCAAATCCCGACGATGTCTGGAGCAGGCAATATCAGTTTGTCCGACGTGCCTATCTGTTTTTACATAGCGCTGATACAGTTACTTTCAAACAGTTCCGGTATGTGGATGATGTAACCTACAACCGGTATACCCTTGAATTGAAACAATTCCGCGCCCAGGCGAGGTTTCTGATCGCCTTCTCATATTTCGAACTTTTAAAAAGGTACGGGGGGGTTCCTATTGTTAATCGCTTGTTGCTGGTTGACGAAGATCTGAATCTTCCAAGAAACAGCGTGACCGATGTGGTTAAGTTTATTGTCGCCAATTGCGACAGTGCCATCAGGGTGCTGCCCAAGACTTACGATGCCACCAACACGGGACGTGCTACACTGGGTGCCGCAATGGCCCTTAAATGCCGGACATTTCTTTATGCTGCCAGTCCGTTATATAACAACGGATCCTATAACAAGGTATTGTGCGATAGTGCTGCCAGAATTGCCAGCTCGTTCATCGCTACCGGGGGGATACTGAAGAGTACCTATGCGCTGGAAAGCAACTATGGAACCTTATTTACCCGCAAGTACAATAGTTTGGAGTTGATTTTTGAACGGAGGGATGGAAATTCAAACAGTTTTGAGAAGGCAAATTTCCCGATTGGATTTGATGGCGCAGGTGTTGGTGCTACCTGTCCGTCACAAAACCTGGTTGACGCTTATGAAATGAAAACCACGGGAAAACCAATTTCCGATCCTACTTCGGGTTATGATCCTACGAATCCTTATTTGAATCGGGATCCCCGCTTAGGGTATACGGTAATCTGGAATAATTCCACTTTCAAAGCCCGTCCGATTGAGTTATGGACTGGCGGCGTTGATGGAAAAGGAAAGGAAAAAGCTTCAAAAACAGGATATTATCTAAAAAAATATGTGGACGACAACCTGAATCTCTTGCTCAACAATACGAGCCGTCACTGCTGGTACTTTTTCCGTTTGGGAGAAATTTATCTCAATTATGCCGAAGCCATGAACGAAGCATTTGGCCCTTCCGATGCACGATATGGTTTAACAGCTTATGATGCAGTAAAGGCGATCAGGGTTCGGGCAGGTATGCCGGCTCTTGCAGCAACCGATTATGCCTCCGCCGATGTCTTACGCGAAAAAATTCGCAACGAACGTCGTATCGAACTGGCTTTTGAAGAACACAGGAGTTGGGATGTCCGTCGTTGGCAAATCGCTGAATCCACCCTGGGCGCCGATCTTAGGGGTATGGATATTGTGAAAAATACAGATGCAACTTTTACCTATACACCCTATGTGGTTGAAAAAAGGGTATTTTTACCCAAAATGTATTTTTACCCCATTCCGGATGCCGAAATTATTAAAGAGAAAAAACTCACCCAAAATACAGGTTGGTAAATTTCAATTAGTGCTGATAGGTTTTAAAAAAAGTGATAAGTGGCTCAGATTTCGGGCCACTTATCTTCTTAAATGACAACAATAAAATATCATTAACAGACAAAATGATGAATAAAACAATTATTTTATGTCTCCTGACTATTGCTCTGAATATCTGTAAAAATCAGGCATTGGCAATTGATTTGAAGTCGCCCGACAGCAAAGTGGTGTTGCATTTTGAATTGAAGGAGATCGGTCAGGAGAATGGATGTCCGGTTTACAGCTTGAGCTATAACGGTCAACCTGTTTTATCTGAATCACGGCTCGGACTAGTGGAACGTACGCTCCCATTGACACACGGATTCCAAATCATCGGCCAGAAAACAAATAAGAACAATACGACCTGGAAGCCGGTGCTTGCAGAGCGTAAAATCATCCGCGATAACTACAACCAATTAGTCGTTGACTTGCAAATCGCAGGAGAGCCATTGCAGAAGAAAAAAATGACCCTGACTTTCCGTGCATACAACGAAGGGATCGCATTCAATTACACCCTTTCGAAAGATAATGGGCCTGCATTTACAATCACCGACGAGATAACACAGTTTGCATTCACAGGTGACCACACCGCCTGGGCAGTTTACAGAGCTCAGGGGAATTATGCACAGAGTGGGATACCAATCAGCAAGATCTTACCCGGAGTTGAGCGTCCTTTGACCGTGCGGTTGTCAGAAAATCTTTATGTGGCCATTACCGAAGCCAGACTGGTGGACTATGCACGGATGAAACTACGCCACACAGATGGTTTGAACAACACCCTTGAAGCTTTTCTCAATGCCGAACCAAAGAAGGGCGGCGGAATTCAAAGTGGAGAGGTGACAGGAGAAACACCATTCACCACTCCATGGCGTGTTGTGATGGTGGCCGATTCGCCAGGGAAGTTGCTGGAACAAAACTATCTGGTGATGAACCTTAACGATCCCTGCGCATTGACCGATGTTTCATGGATCAAGCCAGGCAAAGTGATCAGGGAAGCGAGCCTGACTACAACCGGCGGTAAAGCATGTGTGGATTTTGCGCTAAGCCACGGCTTGCAGTACATTGAGTACGATGCCGGTTGGTACGGACGGGAAGAAGATAAGGCATCTGATGCAAGCGATGTCCATCTTGATCCCAGACGAAATCCCGATCCAAACTCCCTGAATCTGCGTGAGGTAATTGATTATGCAAACTCAAAAGGTGTTGGAGTGATCCTGTATGTAAACCATCTCGCAATGGAAAAACAACTGGATGAAATTCTTCCCCTTTATGAGAAATGGGGAGTTAAAGGGGTGAAGTATGGTTTTGTAAACGTAGGAAGTCAGTACTGGACTGCATGGCTGCACGAGGCGATCCGTAAAGCTGCCGCCCATCATCTGATGGTAGACATCCATGATGAATTTCGAAGTATGGGCTACCAACGGACCTATCCTAACCTGATCACTGTTGAAGGGATCGCAGGTAACGAAGAATTCCCGACTCCGGTACACAACGCCACCCTTCCATTCACCCGATTTCTGACAGGTCCGGGCGATTATACCTATTGCTGGAATTCAAATCGTCTGAAAGTCACCAAAGTGCACCAAATGGCACTCTCAACAATCTACTTCAGCCCGTGGCAGTTTCTTTTCTGGTACGATTCTCCTAAAATAATAACCGATGAACCTGCATTGGATTACTGGAAAAATTTGCCGACAACCTGGGATGAAACACACGTGTTGCAGGGGATTATTGGACAAAGAGCGGTTATTGCCAGGCGAAAAGGTGTTGAATGGTTTCTTGGGGCGATTGCACCTGTCGATGGTAAATTTTTAGTTTCCCTCGATTTTCTATCCAAAGGAAAGAAATTCTTAGCAACGATATACTCAGATGGTCCTGATGGAAAAGAGATTAAAATAGAAAAGCGCGCGGTGGACCGTCGGTCTGTGTTGGATGCAGATATTCTGCCTAATGGCGGATTGGCTGTTCAACTGGTGCCTTTGAAATGATTATTACAAGGAACACCAAATAAACAGCATACTGCCAAATAATAGATTCAGCTTTCCCCTGGTTTACGAGGTGAATGTTGATTGTCGGCTAATATATTAACATACCGGAAAGGTTTTTTGCCTCATCCAAAACAGATACTTTTTACAAAAGCATCTGAGAATAATTTGACTCATCTTAAAAACATAGCTCCATATTTGGAAAACAACGACTATTTTGGTGATAAAATATTCAATTTTTAATTTGATTAAATTATGAATATTAGAAAATTATACTTGTTTGTGTTACTCTTTGTGGTGACTACGTTGAACGCTGCGGAATGGCAGTGGTCGGTTCAAATTTTTAACGTAGTTTCTTCTGAAATCAATGACCACCCGCGTGCTTTTCTGTGGATCCCAGAGAATTGCAAACAGGTTCGTGCCGTTGTTGTTGGAAACAATAATATGCTGGAAGAAGGAATTCTGGAGTATTCGGCATTCCGGCTCCCCCGGATATGCCATCCGGGGGCTAGAGGTAAGGAATTTGCAATTCCGGTTTCCAAAATCAATTTGGAACTATTTTTAATTTTCCGAACTTTTACCTGTTTTCCCCGATCTCAGAATCTCCTCCTGAAAGAAAAAAATCAAACTTTGGCCTTCTTACTGGTCTAAATGCCTGATTCGCATTTTTAACTCAATCATCAATGAAAAAAAATCGCCTTGTATTTCCTTTTCTCCTTTTTCTGATTTCATTTCAAAGTCGGACAGCACAAGAAACCAAATTGCTACTGTCGCCAAACGGAAAACTAATAAACGGTTACCCGATTAATAAATAAGAATTGATGTATGTTAAACAAATTTTTCAAATGATATGAATTGCAGGATAATTCAATCGTTATTCAAGCCAGTTGCGATTACAGCTTTTTTCTTCTTCTCTTTGTGTACATATGCACAAACAATAATAGAGCTTCCGATATGGGAAAAAACTCCACCTATTTCAAACGGTTATTCATCAGGCGAAATAATGCTCGACAGTATCAAAGTTACCAATATTTCGAAACCCACCATCAAGGTTTATATTCCGAAGAATAACTCAGGTACCGCAGTAATCGACTGCCCTGGTGGTGGATATGCCTATCTTGGGACTATTAAAGCAGGCTTGTCACATCCGGCAGCAAACTGGTTTAACGAGCATGGGGTGGTATATATCGCCCTAAAATATCGCACACCTCATGGGCACGCTTCTGTTCCTTTGAGCGATGCAGAACAGGCAATTCGTGTGGTCAGACAAAGTTCAAAAGAGTGGGGCATAGATCCTGCGAAAGTCGGAATCATGGGAACTTCGGCAGGAGGGCATTTGGCATCTACCCTGGCAACAAGGTTCCACGACGATTCCCGGCCTGATTTCCAGATATTGGTTGTTCCGGTTATATCAATGATAGAAAGCTATAAGCACGAAGGGTCGTGTAATAATTTAATGGGTAGAAATGCACCCAAGGACAGCATGGTCTATTATTCAAGCGACTTGAATGTGACCATAAATACACCCAAAGCTTTTATTGCCTTGAACGATGACGATGCAGCAGTTCCATCATTGAATGGTACGAGCTACTATATGGCACTAAAGAGAAATGGAGTTTCGGCCGAAATGCACATTTTCCCGAAGGGTGGCCATACCTGGCTGTTCAATGACAATTGGGAATACAAAGACGAGATGCAGAATCTACTAAGCGGATGGCTTTATAACCTTAAGTAAGATCATCCGCATTGATTCAATTAATTTCACTATTTATGAAGGACCCAAGATGAAAATCGCGAAGCGTTAAAAGCAGAACAAAAAGTGCTGAAATCAAGTGACAAAATCCAAGTGAAACTTGCAGCTGTCGGATGTGTTTGCCTGATTATTAGAATAATGGATGGAAAAAGATAAGAAGATAATTGATTAATTTTGAACAATTTGACCTGCCATTTAGAAGTATTTATAATCTCAAGACATTTCAAGATGAGTAATTTTGATACCAATAACACATTACAATTTTTGATCAAACTAATATTGCCGTAAATGAAGTCTCTACATAGGAAATGTCTATTGAAGATTGTTTTTTTTATCATTATTGCTGATCGTTTTTTCTGCCTGCAAGGTCAAAGTTGCAACTAGTGGTTGCTCCTGACAAGTTTTATGTAAAGACATTTAACTGCTGTGATTCGGTTAATCGGGTAGGATTCCAAAGGCCTATTTATCCTTACCCTCAATTTCCTGAATACACAGGTATTGAACCAAATTCACCTTCGAGCTTCAAAGCGATTGATCACGTGCGGGGAGGTGTTTTGACCCCGGCAGCAGTTTATTTAAAGTAAAACCTTTGGAGAATGAAATAATTAAATCTTTCTATTGATTGCGGCTAACCTGATTCTATTAGCCTGATTATCTTATACTAAGGAACAATAATCATCTTTATATTTACGTCAGATTTAAAGGGATTGAAAAAATAAATATATAAATAATGACAAATAAACCATTATTCGCAACCATTGTTTTAGTTTTATTTTGCGCGATATTTGCTTCATCAGGTCAGGCTGTTAAGATAGAAAAAAAACACAAAATCCTGCTGCGCTCATCGTGGCAAACCATTAACATTGGCGACATTGCTCATTCTCCGGGTCTCCTGACATTGTGTGAAAAGCACCTTCCTGATGTTGAAGTCCGGTTGTGGGCAAGTAATGTGGGTGATGGAGTAAAAGAGATGATTCAAAAACGTTTTCCAAACTTGCAAATCATTTTGAGTTCGGATACCATGGCATTAAAAAAGGCATTTATAGAATGTGATTTCCTTTTACATGGCTCAGGACCATATCTGGTAGCCGATAAAGATGTTGACCGTTGGGTGAAAGAAACCGGAAAACCATTTGGCGTTTATGGAATAACATTGTCAGATGCACCAGTAAATATTGTTAAGTTATTAAGCCAGGCACAGTTTGTTTTCTTCAGGGATACGGTTTCACTCGAAATGGCCAAAAGCAATGGCATTAAAGCACCCATTATAGAATTTAGCCCTGATGGAGCTTTTGCCTGCGACTTACGAAATGATTCGGCTGCGCTGAAATATATGTCTGAAACGGGACTGGAGGAAGGAAAGTTTTTATGTGTCATTCCGAAATACCGCAAAACACCGAAATGGAAGGTGCCAGGTAGCAAAAGTCCTTTTGACGAAGCAATCAATCTTCGAAATGAATTAATGAAAGAACACGATCTGAAACCTTACAGGGATGCTATCATCGCTGTGGTTCGTGAAACACCCATGAAAGTGCTTATTTGTCCTGAAGATGTTACCCAGGTTGCTCTTGGAAAAGAGATGCTTTATGATCCATTGCCCCAGGATGTAAAGAAAAAAGTGGTTTGTCGGAACCGTTTTTGGCTTACTGACGAGGCTTTGAGTATTTATGTGCGCTCTGCCGGCTATTTTGGACTGGAACAACATTCTCCAATTATGTGCATTGGCAACGGAATTCCCGCTCTATTAGGCAGGACAGAGGAACAAACCAGCAAAGGTTACATGTGGTTTAATATTGGTTTAGGCGACTGGTTTTTCGACAGCGATAAAAAAGAACAGATGGATCGGCTGACTTTGTCAGTCCTGTCACTGGCCAAAGACCCAAAGGGCGCCCTCCAAAAGACACAAAAAGCCAAAGAACTTGTTGAAAAAAGACAAGCTGAAACGATGAAAATACTAAGGAGTTGTCTTAATAATGGGAAATGGAATAAAATGGAAAATCCGATTTAAGAGAATATTGAGAACGAACACTTTAATCACGATTGCAAACCTTTGAACGAAGCAATTATCAGATAGCGGTATGAAAAGTGCCATGTTATAACAGAAGGGTTAATGAATTCTGCTGTGGCGGTATAATATAGGAACGCGGATCTGGCGGATCAAGCTGATTTACAAGGATAGAGAAAATAATGCCTTAATTAATTGTTGTTTATACTTAACCCTGTTTTGAAAATGCAACTTTCTCCCGACACAAATCTGCCAGCAACTAGTTGACAATTGCAAGCTGCAATATGAGCATTAATTGTCTTACTAACACAAAAAATCATAGAACCAAAAAATCTGTACAAATCCGCTGCATCAGCGTCACGTATCTGCCCACTGGCGGATCAGCGTTCCTGTTTTTGTTATCACCGACCATACCTTTTATTTAATTGGTTACAGAAATAAAAAAATCTAAATTTGTAATCAAAACATCATCAAATGGCTGAAACACGAAAATTGGACCGACGCGATTTCTTTAAAATTTCATCTACAGCCGGACTTGGGGCATTAATGGTGGGCATGAGTAATAATCTGGTTGCAAATGAAAACATTGACCGCCTCCCTCTGGGTTGGAACTCAACCTGGCATCCGGAATCGCCCAAACGGTTTTCTGAACTAACCCGCCGTTTAGCAAAAATAGCTTTAGACGGAGCACATGGGAGAAATATGACCCATGCCAGTTGGCAATTCCCTGAAAAAAATGATGCCTCTCTTTCATTGAACCGCAAATATGCCCTGGCCGCCACCTCAATTGCCAAAAATGCTCCCCTTCGGATAATCCCCGGCGAAATTATCGTAGGTTCTGCAACATTGCTGGAAGCTTCCATGCATGAAATACCGTTACTTGGCATCTCCAGCATCAGCCATACAACACTTGGATTCAACGACATATTAACAATAGGATATAAAGGGCTCAGAAGAAAAATAGAAACACGACTTTCTGAAGGAGGGCTTGATCTAAAGGGAGTTGATCTTCTTAAGTCAATGCTTACAGTACTTGATGCTGCCACAATCTGGAATAACCGGAATATTGAAATGCTGGAACAGCAGCTGACTGGAGCTTCAGGGGATGAAAAGGTGTTTATCCAAAAGACAATCAATTCCTTGAAATGTGTCCCGGAGAATCCACCTGCCAGCTTCAGGGATGCAGTACAATCCTTATGGTCGATGTACGCCTTCCAGCGACTGATGGGAAATTGGTCAGGTCTTGGACGAATTGACGAAATGTTAGGGACCTATCTCAGGCATGATCTGGATGAAGGGCTATTAAACCTGAATGAGGCGCGTGAAATTCTGTCCCATTTTTGGATCAAAGGTTGTGAATGGATCGGAAATACCCAATCCCGGGGATCAGGCGATGCCCAGTTTTATCAGAACATCATCCTTGGCGGAATAGATAAAGATGGTAAGGAAGTAACAAACGAGGTCACCTACCTTGTACTTGATATCATTGAAGAATTGCATATCAGCGATTTCCCGGTTGCTGTCAGGGTCGGGAAAAACACTCCCGGAAAATTATTCAGGCGTATCGCTGAACTCCAGCGACTGGGAGGTGGCATTGTGGCCGTTTACAACGAGTCGGTCGTAATCGACAGCCTCGTGAAATCGGGATATCCTTTGCAGGAAGCACGTTGTTTTACCAATGATGGATGCTGGGAAGTCCTTATTCCCGGAAAAACAAAATTCATTTACATACCAAGTGATTCGCTCAGTTTACTCCATTCGGTACTCGGATTACACGAGACGGAAACAACAACCCAATTCCCCGATTTTGAATCGTTGTATCGTGCTTATATCAAAAAACTTGAAGATAAAATTGCAGAATTAAACCATCAGATTGACAATTACTACCAACAGGAATTTGGTCATCCGCTGGCATCCATGTTTGTTGAGGGTTGTATCGAAAAAGGGTTGGGTTACGAAAGTCGTGGACCCAAATACAACGTGGTGGCCATTCATTTTGGTGGTTTTGCAGATGCCGCAAATAGCTTGCTGGTTTTGAGGGAGTTGGTATATGATCAGAAATTCTTAAGCTTTCCTGAATTTGTTCAGATTTTAAAAGACGATTGGAAAGGGAGTGAACCGTTAAGAAAATTAATTCAGACCCGGTTTGAATTTTATGGCAACGACAACAGCAAGAGTGATGGGATGTTGAATCGCGTTTTTAATGATTATACCGAAATTGTTTCAAGGGTAAAAGAACGTAACGGAATCAGGCGCCCCGCCGGAATCAGTACTTTTGGCCGCGAACTGGAATGGTTACCTCAACGGAAGGCTTCACCGTGCGGAACCAAACACGATGCAGTACTTGCCACCAACTTTTCCCCATCGCCGGGTTCCGATAAAAAAGGACCTACAGCAGTCTTAAAATCATATTGCAAAATGGATTTTACCCGATTACCAAGCGGCGCCACAGTAGAATTGAAGATTCTTCCTGACTCCGTAAAAGGTGAGAATGGAATTGCAGCGTTGTCAGGTCTTACAAAAACGTTTATTGCCCTGGGCGGATTTTATATGCACATCGATGTAGTTGATTCTGCTACTTTAATTGATGCCCAGATGCATCCCGAACGATATCCTAATTTGCCTGTCCGCGTAGCTGGATGGTCGGCCAGGTTTACCACGCTTAACAAACAATGGCAGGATATGATCATCAACCGGACCCAGCAAATGGTTTAATCATTGCAAAATGAGCGCAGAGGGAAATGGCAAATTATTTGGAAATGTCTTTGACATTCAAAGATTTTCAACACACGATGGTCCTGGCATCCGGACAACCGTGTTTTTAAAGGGATGCCCGCTTTCGTGCAGTTGGTGTCATAATCCCGAATCACAATTACCGGTTCATGAAATATTTTTTAACAGGAAAAGTTGTATCAACTGTGAAACGTGTAATCAGGTCTGCCCATCTGGTGATCCAAGGCAAATACTTTCGAAGATCGGTCCACGCAAGGAAATATGTGGTACCTGCATCTTATGCGTGGCAGTTTGCCCGTCAAAAGCAATCGATCAGATAGGTCAAATCTATACTTCAGATGAAATTGTCGAAGAGGCGATCAAAGACCTACCGTTTTTTGATCACTCGAATGGCGGGATGACCCTATCGGGAGGAGAACCTCTTTTTCAGTTTGACTTCACCTTAGATATTCTGAAAAAAATAAAGCAAAAAGAGATCCATACAGTTGTTGAAACGTCAGGGTACACCACCAAAGAAAGAATTCTTGGCGTGGCGCCTTTTGTAGACTTATTTCTGTGGGACATTAAAATCACGGATAAAGAGCTTCATAAAAAGTATACCGGAGTATCCTTAAATCCAATCATCGAAAATCTGAAACTGATTGACAAGGCAGGGGCAAAGACAATCTTGCGCATCCTTGTTATTCCCGGTGTAAACATGAATGATCTTCATTTTAGGAATATCGCGAGTCTATATCATGATCTCATTAATGTTCAGGGAATTGAGTTTTTGAAATATCACGATTACGGAATATCAAAGGACGCAAAATTAGGTCAACCCGATCATGTTCCATTTCCTATTCCAACAGAACTGGAGATGGATCGGATTCATCACTTTTTTGACAAAATGGACACGAAAATAAAGATCATCAGATAACCTATTGGAAAACAAGAATTAATTTACTAATTATCTTTGATTTAAAATTACACTCTCTGTTTATCATAAAATGAAAATCAAATCAAAAATCAACCTGGTGATGATGGGGCTCCTTGCTTCATCATCACAAATTCAGGCCACCACAAGACCCGTGTCAGAAAAGAAATTACCGGTTAATTTTGTGGTTATTTATCTCGATGATATGGGTTACGGGGACCTCTCCCTGACAGGAGCCATTGGGTATGTAACCCCAAATATTGACCGGTTAGCTAAAGAGGGTGTTTTCTTTTCGCATTACTATTCACCTCAGGCTGTTTGCAGCGCATCAAGGGCGGGCTTGTTAACCGGCTGCTATCCAAACCGGGTGGGTTTTAGTGGCGCCCTGAACCATACGGCAAAAATAGGGATCAGCAGTGAAGAGGAGACGATCGCCCAGGTGCTGAAAAAAAGAGGTTATGCAACTGCAGCGTTCGGGAAATGGCATTTGGGCTGCCAGCCTCAATTTCTTCCAACCAATCACGGGTTTGATGAGTTCTTTGGAATTCCCTATTCACACGACATGTGGCCCAACCATCCCAGTGCAGGAAAGTTCTATCCACCCCTTCCACTCATTGATGGTACAAAGGTTGTCGCCACAAATCCCGATAATACCCAATTTACTACTCAATTCACAGAAAAGGCAGTTGGTTTTATCAAAAAAAATAGTAAAAATCCATTTTTTTTATACCTGGCCCATCCCCTGCCACATGTGCCGCTGGCAGTTTCAGATAAATTCAAGGGAAAATCAAAACAAGGTCTTTTTGGCGATGTGATGATGGAGATCGATTGGAGCGTCGGTGAGGTTTTAAAAGCTATAAAGGAACTCAAATTGGATAAAAAGACGCTGATTATTTTCACTTCCGACAACGGACCATGGATCAATTACGGAAATCATGCAGGTAGTTCGGGTGGTCTGCGCGAAGGGAAAGGGACTTCATTTGAAGGTGGTCAACGGGTTCCCTGCCTGATGCGCTGGAGTGGAACCATCCCAGAAGGTTATGTCTGCAATAAAATGATCTCTGGGATTGACCTATTACCTACCCTGGCTGCAATTGCCGAAGCTCCCCTTCCTGAAAAGAGGATCGATGGTGTTAATCTAATTGAGTTAATGAAAGGTGATCAAACCACTAATCCACGTAAATCGTTCTGGTATTATTATCGCAAGAATAATCTGGAAGCGGTAAGTAACGGTAACTGGAAGCTGGTTTTCCCCCACCCGGGGCGCACCTATCTGGGATTTGAGCCAGGGAAGGATGGAAACCCGGGAATGGTTAATGAAAACTTCAGTTTCGAAGGGGGATTGTACGATTTGCGCCGCGACCCAGGTGAACGGTATAATGTGATGGAAAGTTATCCCGAAATAGTCAAAGAGTTGGAAAAAATTGGAGCAGAAGCGCGCGAAGACCTTGGCGATGACCTGACAAAAAATCAGGGCAGGAACCGAAGGGAACCGGGCAAAATTGAGTAATTGAATGAATTTATTAAATGATCTCAGGGAGGTCGGATGTTTATTGCAGAATTTTTTTACCGGTGTTCCTCCGCATTTTTAAGATTGGGTTTCGTTCTCCAGCTTGCGTCAGGTCCGAACCGGGTATGCGATTGGGGTCCATTATTCAGTTTATCGGGTTCAGGATAGTGATAAATCATCCGGTTAGTAAAAAGAAAAAAGAGGCTTGAGAGCACAAGTGTAGCTATTGCTTTTATCCAAAGCCGTTTATAAATCGGCTTATAATTCTCCTCTTCTACAATAACAACTGTCTCCTGATCGCGAGGCAATATAAGAACAAGCACTGTTGCAATTATTGCATTTACAAAGATCACCCATTCTGTCAGTAACCGGCTGGGATGCCACCCTGTTAAGGCACGCTCGAAGTTGGCAACTATCATTATCCAAAGGAGGATCAGGAAAATGATCTGACCTTTGGCAAGAGAACTTTTAGGGATGATAGGGAGTGGCGTCTTATAGTGACGCGCAACGATGATGATACAGGCTACTGCAAGCAATCCCCAGGTTAGTGTGAACCAAGACTCCGGTGTTAGGCTCAGGAAATTGATTCCGGGAATTCTTCCGATGTAGGGCACATCCCATAATGCAGGTACCTTAGTGGTTGCTCCGTTGGCCTGGGTAATGGTTTGTGTCCAGATGCTCTGATTCAACTGACTGCCCCAGACCTCAACATTTTTAACCACATTAAAATAGGTTAATCCCATCAGAATCATCAGGACAGAAAAAGCCCTGGTCCATCTCCCCTTTACCTGTCCGGAAAGCGTTTCGTGATCGGTATGCAGGTTAACCCGTGAAGCGATAAATGCCAACGCTACCGCGATAGCAATCCCATTGACAAATCCATAGCTCTGCTCCAGGAAACTGTGCCAGTTCTGTCCTTGCCACCTTGCCCAGGCAGATGTGATGGAATTGAATTCTTCACTTCCTGGAACGAGACCTTTATATGCCAAAATTCGCGGACTACCAAACGACAACATCAGTTGTTTCACCCACTGAATACCGGCAAATCCAAGTCCGCCGATTATTCCACTGATCAACGATGCCACAGCGACTGGCTGAAGTTTGTTCCGCCACATCCAGATACTAGTGGCAATAAAGACACCAAGAACTCCGGCCCAGTCATCCGAACGCGGAGGTGTCATCCTTATTCCACCATATTGAGCAAAAAATATTCCTCCGAGAACAGGGAGTGCTAAAAATGAGATCAGCCATCCGCCACCCATATAAACAAATAGGGAAGCGCCGTTTCTGAATTTACCAAACAATAGAAAATAGGTTGTAATCCCTAGGATTAATCCGATCACCCAACCTACGTGTTGCGGATAATCGCCAAACCACTGTGGCCAGTTATTCAGAAAATTAGACGGATTGAAGGCAGGTTGTCCCGTCGTCGGATTGATCATTGTCGGATCACCCTGTGGATAGGTCAACGCAGAAGCCAGTTTATTTTCAAGCCCGGCTGCTCCAAGTAAAAACTGAATGATCCATCCCGAAAGGGCACCTCCGATGGCAAAAAGAGGGAGGTATAAGCGGTCCCGAACACCTTTTCGTTCATATAAATCATAAACACCTGATCCCAATAAGGCAAAAAAGGCAGGCAGATAGTAGGCGTCGAACCAGTAAAGCGGATTTTTATGGCGGGACCAGGTATCATCAAACTGAAGACCATTTTGCAACCATCGGGCAACGGGATCTTCAATGAGGTTTAGCAAAACCGAAGCGCCCATGATAAAAAGGAAGGGCCTAAAGATATTCACCAGACGTTCCCTGGGTGCTACGGCTGCAAAAGCTGTTCCTGCGCCGCCAAGTCCGGCCCACATAAATCCGATAAAGAAAGTTGCCATATAACCATACCATTGCGAAACAGCATGACCGCTCTCGGTATAGGCGAGTACCTGCATATACGACTGAGAAGCGCCAAACCCCCATCCAAGTGCACCGAAAAAAGCAAAATAAGGCACTCTTTCGCGCCAGTCCTCCCGACCTGATAAGAGAGCGACAGTTATAGCAGCGAGACATCCGGCAAACTCAGCTCCATATTCATGACCAAAATTGCCGCGAATCCCCCACCCTATCGAAAGCGAAATCCCGATTAAAAATATCACACCCGATCGCCATCCCGGATTAAATCTGGTTGATTTCATTTTCTTAAAATTTAGTTGATTAATGACCTCAATCAGTCAACGGCGGAAAAATAATAAATTAAAAGATTTATTGTATCGGGATGTAAATATTCAATCTAAACAAGTCAATAAACTATCAATATCCGCAACATTTAATCTCATAAAAAAGCCGGATAAACTCCGGTTTTTTTATGAGATTAAATTAAAACTACATGAAAATCTTACTCCTTTCCTTTGTCATAAAGTGATTCATCGCCACGGTCACCTGTTCTGATGCGGATCGATTGTTCAACCTGAGTGACAAAAATCCTTCCGTCGCCACTTTCACCCGAATAGGCAGATTCCAAAATCGCATTGATGGATTTATCCAGATTGATATCTCTTACCACAAAGGAGATATAAATACGGTCTATAGTATGGACATCATACGCAACTCCCCTGTAAATTAAACCTTGTTTAGCTGTCCCCTGTCCCTTTACATCCCACCACGAGAGGAAATCGATATCAACCTCGTGTAATGCCTTTTTAACGGTTTCGAATTTTGTTTTGCGAATAATTGCTTCAATTTTTTTCATAAATGTCATTTTTAATCGCAGCAATATTAAGCTAAACTATTATAAAAAACAAAAAAGCCGGAGGTTATCCGGCTTTTATTATAGGAGTAAAATCTGAAATATATTAATCCGCCTCGTTATATGCAATTTCGTCATGTTGCGTAATGTCTAGACCTGCATCCTCTTCCTCTTCCGTTGCACGGATGCCTAATGTTTTCTCAACAATTTTGAAAATTATTGCTGTTAGGACTCCTGAATAAACCAATGTTACAGCTATTGCAATCAGCTGAATTCCGAGCTGTTTTGGGTTTCCAAAAAATGCGCCACTGTATGCCGACTGAATGACAGGTGTTGCAAAAAGTCCGGTTGCAATAGCTCCCCAGATTCCACCGATACCATGAACGCCAAAAGCATCCAAAGAGTCATCATAACCCAGTTTCCCTTTAACCTTACTAACCATAAAGAAACAGAAAACAGAAACCAGCAATCCGATGATCATGGCACCTGTCACATCGACAAATCCGGCAGCCGGAGTGATAGCGACAAGACCAGCCACAGCACCGGTAGCTATACCCACAACAGTTGGTTTTTTATTAATAAACCAGTCGAGCAGTGCCCAGGAGAGTGCTGCTGCAGCAGCAGCAATATGTGTTACCAGAAATGCATTGGCAGCAAGACCATCGGCAGCCAGTCCACTTCCCGCATTGAAACCGAACCAACCAAACCAGAGTAAGGCAGCTCCCATCACAACAAGCGGAATATTATGAGGAGGTGTAATATGCTGACCCTTGGGCAATCTTCTTTTCCCAAGCATAATAGCTGTCACTAAAGCTGCAATACCTGCATTGATATGAACAACTGTTCCGCCGGCAAAGTCGAGAGCACCAAGTTTAAATAACCATCCATCAGCAGACCAAACCCAGTGGGCAACTGGATTGTAAACAAATATCGACCATAATACGGTAAAGATCAAAAACCCGCGAAATTTGATACGTTCTGCGAAGGCTCCAATAATAAGGGCAGGTGTAATTACTGCAAACATACACTGGAAGAGAACGAAAACAATATGAGGTATCCGTTCTGTTGCTTGTGAAATATAATATGGACTCACATCATTGACACCAATACCTTTCAGAAAAGCCCAGTCAAATCCGCCGATGTAAGGAGCCAAAAATCCGGTCGAGGAACCGAATGCATTGCTGTATCCAAATGCAACCCACTCGAGGCTGATCACTGCCATAATGATAAAACACTGCATCAGAACATTCAGTATATTTTTACTGCGTACCAGTCCGCCATAAAAAAGGGCCAGACCAGGAATCGTCATCAACAAGACTAGAGCAGTTGCCACAATCATCCATGCGGTATTGCCAGCACTTATAAAAGGGATTGGTGTCGCAGATGCGGTTGGCGCCGCAGCGGCAACTACCGTCTGGGCAAAAGCAGAAACGGGAAGAAATATTGATACTCCAATCAGGGAACCAATATATTTGAGATATCTTTTTGCTGTCATACTCTTTATTATTAATAATTTATTTCTCATCCTTATCATAGAGTGATTCATCACCCCGATCGCCAGTCCTGATTCTGATGGATTGTTCAATCTGAGTCACAAATATTCGTCCGTCGCCACTCTCTCCCGTGTATGCAGATTTTAAAATGGCATTAATCGATTTCTCAAAATTTATATCACGGACAACAAATGAAACATACATGCGGGCAACTGAATTTACATCGTAAGCAATGCCTCTGAAAATAAGACCTTGTCTCGCTGTTCCCTGTCCCTTTACTTCCCACCAGGAGAGAAAATCAATATCAGCTTCATGTAATGCTTCCCGCACCTCTTCGAACCTGGATTTTCGTACGATGGCTTCAATTTTCTTCATAATTGTAATTTTTGTATTAATATAAAACAGGAATTGTTAATTCCTGAAGGTTGACTTTAACTCTGTTTTCATTTTGAGCAAATATATAAATAAAAACAATACCCCCTATTTATTTTGTTTTAAATTGACAATATTATATAATTATTTAACATTAGTGGCATTTATTTTGTCTTTTATTTTAATATATTCATTTTATTTCATACAGACCCCCTATTTTTTAAATTCTAAAATATGACGATCCAGCCTAGGAATTAAAAAAAAAAACGGAGTAGCTATTACACTACCCCGCTCACCAAAACGAACAATTAATTTTTACTAAAACCGGTATGGACTAATCTTTATTGTACATGGAATCGTCACCGGTCTCCCCCGTACGGATTCGATAGGATTCATCAATGGGAGAGACAAATATCTTTCCATCACCTACTTCACCTGTATAAGCACTCTTCAAAAGACATTCAATGGTTTTTTTCAAATTTATATCGCGAACAACTATTGATAAGGTCAAACGCGAAATAAAATCGGTGTCAGCAGAACCCCGGAATACATTTTTCCTTTTTCGTTCATTTCCCACACCAAATGTTTCAGTATAAGAGAAGAAATCGATATCAATGGCATGTAATGCGGCCTTGACTTCTTCAAATTTGGAACGTCTGATAATTGCTTCTATTTTTTTCATGATAAATGTGATTTTAATAATAAATTTTATTTAAAAATGGCATGCTGCAATACCTACAAAACTAATGCATTTGAATGCTGTTGACCTTTTTTAATTAAATTAATTGGAATATGCTTCTGCACCATGTTCAAAAACATCTATACCACCAACACCCGTTTCTCCATGTGGTTCCACACGCAATTTAAATGGATAAGGCAATTTATTAATTACAAACATCAGGATCATTGCCACTGAAAATGTTGCAAGAGTAACAATAAGGCTTCCGGTAAGCTGTGCAAGAAATACATTCCATCCACCGCCGTAGAACAAACCAGCAACCGGTGTAGTGTTGTCTCCACCTGTTGGACCAGCAAAACCATATTGTCCGCTGGCAAAAAGCCCTATTGCAAGAGTACCAAATATTCCATTCAAACCATGCACAGGAACAGCACCCACTGGATCATCAATCCTAAGATATTCAAGCAAATAGATTCCGCCAAACACGATAGCCCCTGCAATTGCACCGATCACAATTGCCCCAAATGGGGAGACCCAGTAACATGGTGCAGTTATAGCAACTAATCCGCCCAACAATCCATTCACTGTAAATCCAACGTCAAATTTCCCCTTGAAAGAACCTACATAAAAAGCCAGAATCATAGCACTTAATGCACCGGTACATGCGGCAAGTGTGGTATTTGCAGCCACACGACCAATACCGACTGCGTCCATAGCTGAAAGTGTACTTCCCGGGTTAAAACCATACCATCCGAACCATAACAGGAAGGCACCGGTTACAGCAACAGGTAGGTTGTGCGCAGCCGGCAAACCTCCGCGCTTTTTATCGTCCCTTAGGAATATCCTGCCAATACGTGGTCCCAGAACGATTGCTCCGGCCAGCGAAACAACACCACCAATAGTATGCACCACCGTTGAACCCGCAAAATCACGGAAAGGATTACCCAATGAAGGTAAAAAATTACCTGGAGTTCCCATGGTTACAAGGAATCCGTCGGGGCCCCATGCCCAGTGACCAATAATAGGATAAATGAAAGCAGTCACTCCGATAGAGTAAAGAATGTCACCACGGAAACTGGTACGACCAATCATCGCTCCTGAGGTAATCGTAGAGGCGGTATCGGCAAATGCAAACTGAAAAACCCAATGGGCTAAAAGTGCTACCCCGGTTGTTCCATATGTATCAGGAGCACCTTGTAAGAAGAACCAGTGTTGTCCAATAAATCCGTTTCCCTCGCTAAACATGAATGCATATCCGATAGCCCAGAAAGATATACCACATATGGCTGTATCAAGTACACATTCAATTAATACGTTCACCGTTTCTCTCTTTCTGGCGAAACCTGCCTCCAGCATAACGAAACCTGCCTGCATACCAAACACAAGTGCTGCAGCGATTAATGTCCATAAGGTATTAAGTGAATTTATAAAAGATGTCTCATGCGGCGTATAGGTCTCTGCTGCCATTGCAGGAGTACCCAACAGACCAGGTAAAATCATCATGGCCATAATGACCACAAAAAGGCCAATCATTTTTCCTGCCAGAATTGTAAATCCCAGTTTCCAGTTCAAGGGTTTTGACCTGTTTTCACTCATTCGGGTGAAGATCCTGCCCCTTCCGGGGCTAATTGCTCTTGCTTCCATACTTTAATTTTTCAATGAATCATTATAATGAGATTCCTATTACATAGTATATCTGTTCCTTATTTGGGTTCACAATGATTGAACCAGTTAAAGGAATTGAAAAACTCTCACTGATTTTGAGTGTTTTTGTGGTGCTGACACCGATATTACATACCTGGAAAGATGCATCATTGGTATACCATCCATCGCCACCTCCCACAAATAATTTTACGGTTGAAAACTGGTATCCGGCTTCAAAATATTTGTCTCCACCAATAGCACCTGAAGCTTCGTTGAGGATATAGTTTCCAGCCAGACTAAATTTTCCGGCAGTGTATCCGACATTTGCCTCGAATGAATGTGCTTTTTTTCCAAACAGCATGGTAGAGTTGTAATGATAATCGGTTACTCCCAATGAGAGACCTGATTTAAAAGCATACAAAGCAAATAAATCAGCTTCCTCGGGTGCTCCGGTAGTTAAATCCCCAGATCCCCAGGCTCCAATAGAAAAACCTCCGTCAGCATACTTTATCGTTGGCTGAATACTAAAGGCACCAGCCTTGGAGCCCCTCCATACATAACTGCTTACCAAATCGGCTCCGGCACTCCATGAACCTTTTGACTCCTGCGCTAAACCTGCATATGATCCTGCCATGAGAATCGCCGCGAATAAGAATAAAGAAACTTTTTTCATAATCTTCTCTTTTTTAATTAAACAATAATTTCAGTCATTTATCGATTTAAATTCAATACTAATCAAATGGTCGTTATTTATTTTATTTAACCTATACCCCATCTATAATTGATATATACTGCAAACTTATTGTCTTTTTTTATTCTTACCCCCCTTATTATTATATATGACTCCCATAATAACATTTATTTAACAATCATACCCCTATTTTGCAATTTTTGTCTGAATTATTCCAATTCTGCATCCTCTTTGACCTTTTATTAATGTTTATACTGACTTTTTATCATACTTATTAAATATATAACGTCTTTTTGATATATAATTGATGTTTAATATATCTTTATGTCATTTATGACATAAAGCTTCCCAGACCAGCATTCCGGCGTATTTTAATGGATTTTAAAAACAAAAGGGTGGAGTAATTGTAACTTAAAAACAAAGGTTATTTTTGAAAACATTATCCATTGAAATATTAATCTTTTTGCGACCTTTAAAAAAAGATATACAGATGAAATAGCCATGGTAGTAAATCACTAACCGAAGATGAATACATCACCATGGCTATTAGCTTCGCTGATCTTCGATTCCATTTGGCCGTTAAAAAACAAATTATATACAAATGAAACGCCCTTATAAAAAGCTGATTTGGTTCGCTCTTCCACTTATTATTGCAGCCATCTTTTGGCTGAAGTGGGATAATTGGTTCTACAATCCTCCGGAACCATCATATACACCATCATCAGTACCCGACAGGATTCTTCTCTCCTGGTCAGGGGATCCTTTTAATTCGCGCGATATTACATGGCAGGGAGATACAATTACCACTTCCGGCCATCTGCAACTTACCAACATTTTATCTCCTGATGATACCCTTAATTACACTTCTCAACCAAAAATTATAAAAACCTCAGGAGGAGCCTCCTCTTTTTTTAGGGTCGGAATCAAAAATTTAAAAGAGGGTCAAACATACCATTACCGGGTTGCCAATGGGATTCATTGGTCGGATTGGTACAACTTTAAAATCGGCAACAGATCAGATGCCGACTACTCCTTTATATATATAGGTGATGTCCAGGATTCGATTAACGGTGTTTCGGGGAAATTATTTCACCAGGCCAGTACAAGCGATCCCAATGCCTCCTTTCTGATGTTTATTGGCGACATGATCGAACGTCCGCACGATGCCTATTGGGGTGAGTGGTTCAGGGATGGAGGAGACCTGTTTAAAACCATTCCAGTAATCGCTACACCTGGAAATCACGAGTATTACAAAGGTTTAATTCAAAAGCTCGATGAACGATGGATGGCCCATTTCTCTTTCCCCCAAAACGGTCCACCAAATTTTCTTGGTCGTGTATGTTACTGGGACTATAAAAACACAAGATATATAAGCCTGGACACCAATGGAATTCAAACTATTCCATCAGCTTTTGAACAGCGAAAATGGTTAAAATCTGTTTTAGAAAACACTCATCAACGATGGATTGTGGTAATGATGCATCACCCGGTCTATTCGACAAGCAGGGGCCGCGACTATTTTTACCTGCGCGCATTGTTTAAACCGCTGTTTGATCAATACAACGTTGATCTGGTTCTTGCCGGTCATGATCATGCCTATGGAAGAGCTGTTCACATTCAGAATAACGAATCCGCAACTAAACAGGGCGCCGTTTATGTAGTGACACATGCAAGTCCCAAATTGTATGATATTGGCTTTTCCACAAAAATGGACAAGCTGGCAACCAATACCCAGATGTATCAATTGATAGATGTCTCAAACGACTCAATCAGGTACAAGGCCTATACCAGCGATGGCGCCTACTTTGATGGCTTTACCATTCATAAAGACGCAACAGGTAATCGCAAAGTTTCGGAAAATGCACCAAAAAACAACAGCAATTACCTTCGTCCAACCAAAAGTTTTATTCAAAAAAGCTCTGAAAAAGAGAAGGAGAGGTATATTCAGGAGATGAAAGCGTGGGAAAAGGGTAAATTATAATAATTTTGCCCCTGCAATTGGTCGGCACGATTCACAAATAAATATTTCCTCATCCCTCCATGCGGGATGGAGGCGGCTGATCATTGAAGTGACGGATTCCATGCGAATTTTAAAAAACAAATTATTTACCTATGAAACTCTGGGACAAGGGTGTTGAAATAAATAAGATCATCGAATCGTTTACGATTGGTCACGATACCGAAATGGACCTGTTTTTGGCCGAATTCGATGTGATTGGTTCATTGGCACATATAAAAATGCTCGAATCGATCGGGCTATTATCGGCTCCGGAGCTGGAGACACTCTCCCACGAATTACGTGCCATTTATCACGAAATCAGGGAGGGCAGATTCATGATCGAAGCGGAGAGTGAAGATGTACATTCGCAGGTAGAGTTGATGCTGACACGGAAATTGGGTGATGCGGGAAAAAAGATTCACAGCGGACGTTCCAGAAACGACCAGGTATTGCTCGACTTGAAACTTTTCACGCGCAGTGAAATTAAGAAAGTTGTCGAACAGGTAATGGAACTCTTTGAGATTCTGATTACTCAAAGTGAAAAATATCAGCATGTACTCATGCCTGGATATACCCATTTGCAGGTAGCAATGCCCTCATCATTCGGACTATGGTTTGGAGCATTTGCCGAAAGCCTGACCGATGATTTACTTCTGTTACAGGCGGCCTATCGGATAGCCGATCAGAATCCACTTGGTTCAGCAGCAGGATATGGCTCCTCATTCCCCCTAAACAGACAACTGACTACTGACTTATTGGGTTTCGAATCAATGAATTATAATGTTGTATATGCCCAGATGGGACGTGGAAAAGTTGAAAAAACCGTTGCTTTTGCCCTTGCCTCGGTTGCTGCTACGCTATCGAAGCTGGCTTATGATGTTTGTCTGTTTATGAGTCAGAATTTCAACTTTGTCTCACTGCCCGACGAATTAACCACAGGATCGAGCATCATGCCTCACAAGAAAAATCCCGATGTTTTCGAATTGCTTCGGTCACATTGCAATCGTATCCAGTCGATTCCTAACCAGATTTTATTGATGACCAACAACCTTCCAAGTGGATATTTTCGTGATTTACAACTAATTAAAGAAGTATTTATTCCAGCTTTTGGGGAATTGAAAAGTTGTTTATCCATTGCATGTTTTGCCATCAGCAATATGGATGTAAACGAGAAAATCATGGATGATAATCGGTATGAGAATATTTACAGCGTTGAAGAGGTGAACAGAAAGGTGGTTGAAGGTGTTCCATTCAGGGAGGCTTACCGTCAGGTTGGAGAATCGATTAAAAACGGGACTTTCCAGCCCGATAAAAATATTAGTCATACACACGAGGGGAGTATCGGAAACCTCTGTCTTAAACAGATTAATGAAAAAATGGAGGGGATTTTGAGCAGTTTTAAGTTCAGTAAAGCAGAAAACGCATTTGACCGACTTATTGCCGAAAACGCAAAATCCTAATAATTTGATTATTTTTTTTACCATAATTGAATAAAACACTCTTAAATTTGACCAAATATTTTCAATTTGACTGAATTGTTCAGCATTTGGTTGCTTTATGCTATTTAATAATTATTTAATATTTGGAAATATATCCTTGATTATCAATTTGTATCGACTGAATTTTTGGAATGAAACCTGTGAAATATTTTATTTTTCACTTCAAGTTGGCAAGGGGACCTTTGAAATTCGACGTAAAATCTATACTTTTGATTTAAATTTTTAAGTAAAAAATCAAATCTGCTTTCATATTGTTATAGATTATTGCTTTTACTTTAGTATTTACCAGAAGATAATTCAAAACACTTTCTATCTGACAACAGGTTCGAAGTTTTGCTAATATTATATCACATGGAACAGAATAGTTTTCCAAAAGCTCAGGGATTGTATGATCCCAATAATGAACACGATGCATGTGGGATTGGTTTTGTTGCCCATATCAAGGGACAGAAATCGCATGACATTATTCAGCGTGGACTTACAGTTTTGCTGAATATGGATCATCGCGGCGCAACCAGTTCAGACAATAAAACAGGAGATGGCGCCGGAATACTGATGCAATTGCCTCACGACTTCTATATTTCATTAAAAATTGCAGTCCCCGAACAAGGGAAATATGGCACTGGGTTAGTTTTTCTGCCCATGGATGAAGAGGAGGCAGCATATTGTGTTGAAGTTTTAAACCGCTATGTCGAATCTGAAGGTCTTCAGTTAATCAGTTGGCGTGATGTACCTGTTGACAGTTCGGTGATTGGTGAAATAGCAAAACGATCAGAACCACGTATCCGTCAGATTTTTGTAAAAGGAGATTATGAGCAGGATACTCTTGAGCGTAAACTTTACCTTGCGCGCAAACAGGCTGAAAGAGTCGTAAGAGGGTCACAGTTAGCTGAGAAGGATTCGTTTTATTTACCCAGTTTCTCCAGTAAAGTACTTATTTATAAGGGGATGTTTACCCCAGGTCAACTGCGTGATTACTTCAAAGACCTTACCAATCCGGCAATTAAAAGTGCAATAGCTCTTGTTCATTCACGTTTTAGTACCAATACTTTTCCAACCTGGGATCTGGCACAGCCATTCAGGATGATTGCACATAACGGTGAGATAAACACCATAAAGGGAAACAGGCAGTGGATGCATGCACGCGAATCGCTACTTGAATCTGCCCTTTTCGGCGACCAACTTGGTAAACTATTCCCGATCATTGAACCAGGAAAATCAGATTCAGCCTCGTTCGATAATACACTTGAATTCCTGCACATGACAGGACGTACAATGCCTCACTCGCTTTGTATGCTGATCCCTGAATCGTTTAACGAGAAAAATCCGATACCTGAAAGTCTGAAAGCTTTTTATGAGTATCACTCCACGCTGATGGAGCCATGGGACGGACCAGCATCGATGGTATTTTCCGATGGCCGTTATATCGGGGGGACACTCGATCGTAGCGGATTACGCCCCTCAAGGTACATTATTACGAAAAACGATCTGATTGTGATGGGATCTGAAGTTGGGGTTCAGGTTTTTCCCGCAGAAGAGATCAAGGAAAAAGGGAGGTTAAGACCTGGCAAATTGCTATTAGTCGATACCCAGCTTGGTATCATCATCCCCGATAAGGAGGTGAAGGCAGAATTGAGCCGTAAAAATCCGTATATTAACTGGCTGAAAGAAAATAGATTAGTTCTTGAAGAAATAAAAGTTAAACAGCGTGTTCCTTCCGGTATGGGAAACCAGTTCGGGCCCTATTCAAAAGTGTTTGGGTACAGTAAGGAGGAGATGATGAACATCATCAAGGAGATGTCTGAAACCGCCCAGGAACCGACGAGTTCGATGGGTAACGATACCCCGCTGGCGGTGTTTTCCGACAAGCCTAAAAGGTTTTTCAGTTATTTCCGTCAGTTGTTCGCACAGGTTACAAACCCCCCTATCGATCCAATTCGCGAAGGTCTTGTGATGTCGCTTACCAATTACATCGGATCGCTCAGCAGCAATATCCTCGATGAGACCCCTAATCATTGCAAGTTGATCAAATTTGATAGCCCAATTATAACCAATACCGATCTTGGAAAGATTAAGGATCTTAAACATGAGACCTTTACACATGCCACAATTCCCATGCTTTTCTCTGTAAAAGAGGGAGTTGAAGGTTTCAAAAAATCATTTAAGGCAATGCTTGAAGCTGCCGAAAAGGCAGTAGACGAAAAAAAGAATTTCATTATTCTGACCGACAGAAATATTTCGGAAGAACTCGTCCCAATTCCTTCGTTGCTTTCTGTTGCTGCAGTTCATCACCACCTGATCAAAGCCAAAAAACGGATGCAGATCGGGATCATTGTTGAGACGGCCGAACCCCGCGAGGTTAACCATTTTGCACTGTTGCTCGGTTACGGTGCGAGTGTTGTAAATCCGTACCTCGCTTTTGCTGCAATTGACTACCTGGTTATTGAAGGCGATATCAAACTGCCCTACGTCGAAGCACGTAAAAACTACATCAAAGCTATTGATAAAGGGCTCCTCAAGATCCTTTCAAAAATGGGAATATCTACCCTTCGCTCCTATCATGGATCACAACTCTTTGAGGCGATAGGCGTTAGCGATGAACTCATTGAAAACTACTTTAAAGGTACACCTTCGCGTATCGGTGGTGTAGGTTATGAAGAAATTTTCAAGGAGTCGATGCTCTTTCACAACGAAGCCTTTAACAACCCATCTGAAAAAGTTAGGTTCTCAACTGTAGGTGAATATCATTACCGTAATAACGGTGAATTCCATGCATGGAATCCCCAAAGTATTGCGCTTTTGCAATGGGCTACAAAAACCGATGATTATCAAGTTTATAAAAAATTCAGCAAGCTTGTTGATGAGCAGAATGCACGGCCAGCTTTTATAAGGGGTGTGTTAAAATGGAAGAAAAATCCCATCCCGATCGAAGAGGTCGAACCTGCCGAAAATATTCTCAAACGATTTGTAACAGGAGCAATGTCTTACGGGTCAATATCTAAGGAGGCCCACGAAGCCATTGCCATCGCGATGAACACCATTGGCGGGCGCAGTAATACAGGAGAGGGTGGCGAGGACGCTGGACGATTCGGAACAGAAAAAAACTCTAAAATTAAACAGGTCGCTTCGGGTCGTTTTGGGGTAACCAACAATTACCTGATCAATGCTGTTGAATTGCAGATAAAAATCGCTCAAGGGGCAAAACCTGGCGAAGGTGGTCAGTTACCCGGATTTAAGGTGAATAAAATCATCGGTAAACTTCGACATTCTACGCCGGGAATC
This sequence comes from Prolixibacteraceae bacterium, assembly GCA_963677935.2. Lineage (GTDB taxonomy): Bacteria > Bacteroidota > Bacteroidia > Bacteroidales > Prolixibacteraceae > JAAFHB01. Next base: position 175,465 of record CAXXEH010000001.1, read on the forward strand.
ACATTGATTTCTCCCCCGCCTCATCATGATATCTACTCCATTGAGGATCTTGCACAGTTAATATTCGACTTAAAGAATGTTAATCCTGATGCAAAGGTATCAGTAAAATTAGTTGCAGAATCGGGAGTTGGAACCATCGCTGCAGGTGTAGCAAAAGGTTTCTCAGATATTATCATCATCAGTGGATGTGAAGGTGGAACAGGCGCCTCGCCTGCAAGCTCGATCAAACATGCCGGATTACCTGCAGAGTTTGGTATTGCCGAGACACAGCAGACCCTGGTAATGAACAATCTGCGCGGACGCGTCAAACTTCAGGTCGACGGACAGTTAAAGACAGGTCGTGATGTCGTGATTATGGGGATGTTAGGTGCCGAGGAGTTTGGATTTGCCACCGGGGCATTAATTTCATTGGGATGTATCATGATGCGCAAATGCCATCTGAATACCTGTCCTGCAGGTATCGCCACTCAGAATAAAAACCTCAGAAAACGTTTCCTGGGAAGATCACAGTTCGTGATAAACTACTTCACATTCATCTCAGAAGAGATCCGTGAATATATGGCTGAAATCGGGGTAAGAACTTTTGATGAATTAGTCGGAAGAGTTGACCTTTTAGAGCAAAACCATGAAGTGACCAACTGGAAGATGAAAAATGTCGATTTGTCGAAATTCCTCAATCTGCCGGAAGAGGCAAAAATTTATCCCATCCGCAATACCCATCCCAATACAAAGAACCTGGATGACGTAATTGATAAAACATTGATCCGTGAAGCCAACAAGGCGATCAAAAGTGGTGAAAAGGTTTGGCTGGCTTACGAAATTAACAATGTGATGCGTACGGTGGGCGCCATGTTATCGGGTCAGATCTCGAAACGTTACGGAGAAGAGGGATTACCCAAAGATACCATTAACTGTACATTCTATGGCACAGCTGGTCAGAGTTTCGGTGCATTCCTCGTAAAAGGGGTATCATTCAGACTTGAAGGGGATTCAAATGATTATCTTGGAAAAGGACTTTCGGGAGGTAAGATTGTCGTTCTTCCACCGCGGGGAACAACCTTTGCCCCGGAGAAAAATATTATCGTCGGAAATACCACCCTCTATGGGGCAACTAGCGGTGATGTTTACATTCAGGGGGTAGCCGGGGAGCGTTTCTGTGTCAGGAATTCCGGAGCCAAAGCTGTTGTTGAAGGTACCGGCGACCACTGCTGTGAGTACATGACAGGCGGACGAACAGTTGTACTTGGGACTACCGGACGTAATTTTGCAGCCGGAATGAGCGGCGGCATTGCCTATGTGCTGGACGAAAACGGTGATTTCGAGTATTACTGTAACAAAGGTCTTGTTGAATTGGGACCGGTTGAAGACAAAGCGGATATTTCTGAATTACAGGAATTGATCAGTAAGCACCTGCTCTATACCCAAAGTCCGCTTGCAGGTAAGATTCTTACCAATTGGGAAGAGTTCCTCCCAAAATTTGTAAAAGTTATTCCTTTGGAATATAAGAAAGTGTTGAATGAACTGAAGCTGAAAGAGGTGAAAAGAAAACTTGAATTGGCTGAAGATGTCCCTGACAGAAGGGAATAGAATACAAAAAAGCGCAAACGATTAAAGTTAAAAAAATGGGAAATCCAAAAGGTTTTATCGAAATAGAGCGTAAAGAGGGAGGATACCGCCCGGTGAATGAGCGCGTTTTTGATTATGGGGAAGTAGAACAGACATTGAACGAAAACGACCGCAAAGATCAGGCTTCGCGTTGTATGGACTGCGGAGTACCATTCTGCCACAGTTCCTGTCCCGTTGAAAGCAATATCCCCGAATGGCAGGATGCTGTCTACCGCGGAAAATGGGACGAAGCATATGTTCTTCTTTCGGCAACAAATAGCTTTCCGGAATTTACCGGAAGGGTATGTCCTGCTCCGTGCGAAAAATCATGTGTCCTGGCAATTCACGAAGAGGCAGTTACCATTCGTGAAAACGAATGCTCCATTGTTGAGCGAGCCTTCTATCTGGGCCATGTAGTCGAACATATTCCTGCAAAAAGAACAGGTAAAAAAATTGCCGTTATCGGTTCCGGTCCTGCCGGTTTGTCGACTGCCGACCTGCTTAATCAGGCAGGGCATTCAGTTACCGTCTTCGAACAGGACGACAAGGTAGGTGGTCTGCTCCGTTACGGTATTCCAGATTTCAAACTAAATAAAACAGTGATCGACAGAAGGATTAATCTGTTTAAAAAAGAAGGGATCAAATTTCAGGTAAACACCAAAGTTGGTATTGATCTTCCTGCGGACCAATTACTGAAAGAATTCGATGCTGTTTGTCTGGCTTGTGGAGCGATGGATCCCCGGGATCTGCCTGCTGACGGACGCAATTTAAAAGGGATTCATTTTGCGATGGATTTCCTTAGACAGCAAAATAAGGTCGTTAGTGGTGAAAATATCCCGGAATCAACACGAATTTCGGCAAAAGATAAAAAAGTTCTGGTAATTGGAGGTGGTGATACCGGTTCCGATTGCGTTGGAACTTCGATCAGGCAGAAAGCTGCCTCGGTGACACAGATCGAGATTCTTTCTAAACCTCCTCAGAAAAGGAACGACGATAACCCTTGGCCATACTGGCCAAATACGCTTCGGACCTCAAGTTCACATCTTGAAGGTTGTGAAAGAAGATGGAGCCTCGCCACAAAAAGATTTATCGGTGCAAACGGAAATCTGACCGGGGTCGAAGTGGTAAAGGTGGAATGGGTTTCCGAAAATGGCCGAATGGTAATGAAAGAGATTCCAGGTACTGTTGAGCTCATAGAAGCAGATCTGGTTCTTCTCTCGATGGGATTTTTATCTCCGCTTCATACAGGTTTACTCGACAACTTAGGGGTTGAATATGATCCACGGGGCAATGTTAAATCCATTGACGGATCCACCAATCTTGAGAAAATTTTTGTGGCAGGTGATGTAACCAGAGGAGCCAGTCTGGTTGTCTGGGCAATCCGCTCAGGACGCGATGCGGCCAAACGGATTCATCAATTTGTAATGGGATAAAAACCAGTTCTATGAATTTTCAATCCGGAATTGCAAAACCGGATTAAAATACAAAAGACCGGTGATTGACCGGTCTTTTGTATTAATATTTAATAAAGAAATCCTCTTTATTCTGTCGTACTTTGGCCAGATACTGGTATTTATCGTCAGCAGAGCGGTAGCCAACTGCCAGGACAATTTTCGACTTTAATCCTAATTTGGTAATATCAAGAATCCGGTCAAATTCATCACTATTAAATCCTTCCATCGGACAAGTATCAATTCCAAGAACAGCAGATGAAACAAGTCCAAAACCCAGGGCAATATAAGCCTGTTTGCTCACCCATGTTTCCAGCTGTTCAGGATTTAAGCGTTTCAAAGTCCCTTTTATCATGTCGTTATAACCCGACAAACTTTCAGTAGTTACATTTCGTGCTTTCGCGATCATCTCAATTAAATCATCTGCCTGTTTTTCATCAGCTTCATAGTTAACTGCAAATACCAGCAATGCTGAAGCATCGGTGATCTGAGGCTGGTTATAAGCCGCCTTTCTTAGTTCAGCCCTGATAGCAGGATCTTCTACAATTAAAACTTTGTATGGCTGTAAACCCATTGAGGAGGCAGATAACCGAATCGCTTCCAATAACTTTTCCATATCAGCTTCCGAAACTTTCTTTGAAGGATCAAAAACCTTTGTCGCGTAACGTTCATTCAAATTCGTGATGATACTCATATTCTGTGTTTATTAATACAATGAAGACAACACAACGAATCGGTTTAAGTTATGCAACTTATGTTATGTAAATGTTAATTCTAAAAATGTCTAAATGACACAGGGCTTGCCTCCTTATTTAGCCCTTAATACAAATATACCGGTAGTATTTTTCGAATTCTTAATATAGTCAGCCAATGAAACCTGGGTGGTTTCAACTTTTCCACCTGCAGAGGAGGCATGAAGCATAAAAACCTGATGATCTTTCTTAAAGAGTATCCCTACATGAGAGACATCCATTCCCGGAATTCGGGTAACAAGAGCAACGATATCACCATCCAGAATTCCGTTTTCACAATCAGTGATTTTCTCTTTGGGAATATAAAAAAATTGTTTTGCCGAAACCTTATTTTCAATGAGTTTTATCTTAATTATTAAATCCGGATTACTTTTTAATTGAGGGTAGGAATCGGGGTGGGTACTCATAAAACTAAGTAAAACCGGACATTTGATACCTCCCAGCTGATGAGTTACATCCTCAACAATCCCCTTGGTTGCATTATCGGTAATCCATTCGCCAAAATAGTGCAACCGGCTGATATAGCCATTGAGGCGACCATCGCGGTACCTCATCTTTTCAAGTTCGGAGGTGAAAGTTTCAAAAGAGGGACGCTCACTCTTGATTGTACGGGCAATTGCAAGACAGTTTTCGACAAATGTGGTGCAGTCGAGCTCCCTTAAATTAACAACAAGATTTTCTTCAATATCATTGTCTAATGTTTTACCAACATAGGGTGCACCTTTAAAATCAATCCCGATCTTTAAAATAAGTTCACCTGTTGAAAGGTTACCCATCTTTGAAAACTTATTCAGTTTTTCCAGGAGAATCACCTTATCTTTATCGGACACAACAATTTTTGGAGCATCAGCGGCAAATATAGAGATGAAACCGATCATCAAAAGAAGAGAAAGCAGCCATAAGATTTCTTTTTTCATAGTCCCAATTTCATCCACAATGCAATTTATCTCTACCTATTTCCTTCTACTTTCTATCAATTTCAATCTTTTATTTATGTCTCTTCTTCAACTCTCTGGCAATATCTTCAATCCGGTAACCTTTATGCGACAGCAGGACAATCAGGTGATAAACCAGATCTGAAGCTTCGTAAAGCAACCGTTCGTCGTTATTGGCCATTGCTTCGATTACTGTTTCAATAGCCTCTTCTCCCACCTTCTGAGCCATACGCGAGATGCCATCCTCAAACAAACTGGTCGTGTATGATCCTTTCGGCATTTCACGCTTGCGTTTGTCGATAAAATCCTGCAACTGTTTAAGAAACAAAATATCCTCACTTTTATTCACCTCTCCCCAACAGGTATCTGACCCTGTATGACAAACAGGTCCTACCGGATCAACTTTAATCAGAAGTGTGTCCTGATCACAATCCGACTGAATGGATACCACCTTCAGAAAATTACCCGACTCCTCTCCTTTTGTCCAAAGCCTCTCTTTGGTACGGCTGAAAAAGGTTACCAACCCGGTTGAAACCGTTTTATCGTAGGCTTCCTTATTCATGAATCCAAGCATTAAGACTTTATCTGTTGTATTATCCTGGATTACAGCAGGAAGGAGTTCGCCTGCCAGTTTGTTGAAATTAAGTTCCATATTTTTATTGTATCAATTTGCATTTCCACCTCTTCGCGTGAAAGGTTTTAATCTTATGATTGGCCGAATCACCATTCATTTTTACTACCTCACACAAATTCCTTGTCCGCGAAGGTAATGCTTTAGATCGGGAATGGCAATTTCACGAAAGTGGAATATGCTCGCTGCAAGTCCGGCATCGGCTTTGCCCTCAGTAAAAACATCAGCAAAATGCTCCATGGTGCCTGCTCCACCTGATGCGATAATCGGGATGATCAGATTTTGGGAAAGCTGCGCCAGTTCTTTATTGGCAAAGCCGTTTTTAGTACCGTCGTGGTTCATCGAAGTAAAGAGAATTTCGCCGGCGCCCCTGTTTTCAGCCTCTTTAGCCCACGAGAAAAGTTCTTTGTCGGTCGGAATCCGACCTCCATTAACAGTGACCGTCCAGTGATCATTAGCTTCCCTCGCATCAATTGCAACTACAACAAACTGACTTCCAAAATTACGGGCCAGATCATCAATCAGTTGAGGGTTTCGTACAGCGGAGGAGTTGATCGATATCTTATCAGCGCCGGCAGCAAGCAATGCCTCAGCATCTCTGATTTCACTTATCCCTCCCCCAACGGTGAACGGGATATCGAGATTTCGGGCAATACGTTTGACCAGTTCAACAAATGTTTTACGACCCTCATGAGTTGCCGTAATATCCAGAAATACCAGTTCGTCGGCCCCCTGCTCTGCATACAACTTTCCAAGCTCAACCGGATCACCCACATTGATGATATTTATAAAATTCACCCCTTTTACTGTTTGTCCGTCCCTGATATCAAGGCATGGTATGATTCGTTTTGCAAGCATTGTTGTTGTTTAAAATGTTATTATTGTTGACCGGATTTAAAGATTCTGTTGTTTCTGTTGTGATTGGAACAAAGTCAATTATTCAGAATAATAAAACAATCAATCTAAAAAAATCAGGCAATAAATTTCCTGATTTCGTCCATCGTAATTCGCCCTTCATAGATCGCTTTTCCGGTGATCACAGCGGGAATTCCCGCCAGCTGTAATTCGAGGATATCGGCCATCGTACTGACTCCGCCGCTTGCAATCAGGTAAGCATCCGGAACAGACTGAAGGATTTTTTGATATAAAGGGGTTGCTGCCCCCTGAAGCATCCCGTCACGGCTGATATCAGTGCTAATGATTTTGCGGATACCTGCTGAATGCCAACTATTGATAAATGAAAATATATCCGTTCCGGTACTCTCCTGCCATCCGGCAACCGCGATCATCTCATTTTTGGCATCGGCGCCAAGAATAATTTTTTCCGCTCCGTATTTTTCGATCCATCTCATGAAGCTTTCAGGTGATTTTACGGCAATACTTCCGCCGGTTACCATTGCAGCCCCTGATTCGAAAGCAATTTTAAGATCTTCATCCGATTTGAGTCCTCCGCCAAAGTCGATTATTAAACCGGTATGTGATGCAATTTTTTCCAAAACATTCTGATTAACAATGTGATGAGCCTTTGCACCGTCAAGGTCAACCAAGTGCAATCTTTTGAGACCTGCATCCTCAAACATTTTGGCTACTTCAAGGGGATTTTCGTTGTAAATTGTTTTTTGTTGATAGTCACCCTGGCTCAACCTTACACATTTACCATCAATGATATCAATAGCAGGTATAATTTCAATCCTCATATTGCTTATTCGATCAGATTTATAAAGTTCTCCAGTATTTTAGCTCCTGTTTTGCCACTTTTTTCGGGATGAAACTGGGTGGCATAAAAATTATCACGCTGAAGGGCAGCACTGAATGGGACAATGTAATCACAGACTGCGGCGGTATCGGCTCCGGTTGTGGCATAAAAGGAGTGAACGAAATAGAAATAATCCTCCTCGCTGATATCTTTAAAAAGGGGTGTCCTTAAACATGAAGCACTGTTCCATCCCATGTGGGGAATTTTGAATAGCCCAGCATCATCAGAATTCAACATAAATTTCTTCACCTTTTCGGGGAAGATGCCAAGGCATTCAGTATCCCCCTCTTCAGAATGTGTGCACATCAGTTGCAAACCCAGACAAATACCAAGTACTGGTTGTTTTAGGTCACAAATCAAGGCATCAAGCTGATGACTTTTAAGATAACTCATTGTTGTGGAAGCTTCACCTACGCCTGGAAAGATAACGCGATCGGCACTTCTGATTTCGTCGTGATCATCTGTTATAATCGCCGAAATGCCCAATCGCTGAAGCGCAAAATCTACCGACCGGATATTTCCGGCATTATACTTAATTATTACAATCTTCATTTACTCTTTTGTTGATAAATTGAATATTACTGGTGCTTCAGCAGTACACCAATAATCCGTACCATCTCTTTAAATTCATTTTCTTTAAACAAACGGGTCATAAAAACGATCTTTCCTGACTTATCGATAATTACATTCCGGGTCACGCCTGCTCGTTTATCGGCAAAAAGTCCGAAGATTTCGGCATTAGGATCTATGGCGAGTGGATAGGAGAAATCCATCTCCTTTTGGTATCTCTTCACCTTTTCAAGTGGTTCATCACGATCTACTCCAAATAACAGAAAGTCTGAATTCCTCTTATGTTTCATCCAGATGTCATTTTCGATAAATGGTATCTCCTTTCGGCAAATGCCACACCAGCTGGCGGTAAACTGAAGCATGACCACCTTACCTTTCCAGTCCTTTGAAGTTATTCTCTTCCCGTTGGTAAGGGTCATGGTAAAATCGGGAATCTTATCCCCAATTTTTGCCAAAAACTCATACTCCTGAGGAATATCCTGTTTAGGAATTTCGATACCCGATTGCGCAAAAGCATTTGTGAAAATCAATATTCCCACCAGGGCGGTAATTCTGGGATTTCTAAAAATGCTTCTCATTTTGATCTGTTTTTTTAATTGAACACTACTGTTCGGTTGTTATAAACAAGTATTTTTCGCTGAAGATGCTTATAAACAGCTTCGCTTAATACAATTTTTTCAAGATCTCGTCCCTTACGAATAAGGCTGTCGACATTATCGATATGTGAAATACGAACTACATCCTGAGTAATAATAGGACCTGCATCGAGTTCAGCTGTCACATAATGACTCGTAGCACCAATGATTTTCACGCCACGTTCGTGGGCGGCATGATAAGGTTTTGCTCCTGCAAATGCAGGCAAAAAGGAGTGATGAATATTGATGACCCGGTTCGGATAATGATTAACAAATTGATCGGATAAAACCTGCATATATCTTGCAAGAACTACAAAATCAATCTCGTATTGTTCAAGAATTTCAATCTCTTTCTGCTCCTGCTCACGTTTATTTGTACTGTTCTTTTCTATGAGATGGAAATCAATGCCGAAACGTTGTGCCACCGGTCTCAAAGTATCGTGATTACTGATGATCAATGGAATTTCAGTTTCCCAGTCACCAGCTGTATACCTCGCAAGAATGTCGAAAAGGCAATGGGACATTTTAGAGACAAACAGCGCCATTCTGGGACGTTTATCCGATAAATGAAGTGCAAACTTAATGGAGAATTTACGGGCAATGAGCGTTTCGAAATAGTCGGCAATTTTCTCCGTTGGAATAGCAAATTTCTCCAACTCCCATTCGACTCGCATATAGAAAATCCCCTCTTCGTGATCAACATGCTGATCGAGGTAAATGATATTTCCCTGGTTTTTATTTAAAAATTCAGTTACAGAAGCAAGAATCCCCTGTTTATCAGGACAATGGATAAGCAAAATAGCTGTATTTCTTATACCGGTTTGATTTCGAATAGATTGCATATATTGGATTTAAAGTTTTCTATTTCTAAAGAACACCTTTGGTGCTCGGTAGCGAGTGTACAAACGGATCTTTTCGTATAGCCATTTTTAAGGCTCTGGCAAAAGCCTTGAAAATTCCCTCAATCTTATGATGTTCATTGGTCCCCTCTGCCTTAATATTCAGATTTGCAAGGGCTGAATCAGAAATTGATTTAAAAAAATGGAAGAACATCTCTGTTGGTACATCACCTACTTTTTCGCGATGAAACGTAGCATCCCATACCAACCATGCCCTTCCACCGAAATCAAGTACAACCTGCGCAAGGCAATCGTCCATTGGGAGAGAAAATCCGTATCGTTCAATTCCCCTTTTATCTCCAAGGGCTTTCCTGATTGCTTCGCCAAGGGCAATAGCTGTATCTTCAATTGTATGATGTTCATCCACATTGAGATCTCCGATCACCTTAATCGTAAGGTCGCAGCCTGAATGGCGTCCGATCTGATCAAGCATATGATCAAAAAATCCCAGTCCGGTTGAGATATCACAACTACCCGTTCCGTCCAGTTTCAATTCAACGAAAATATCTGTTTCAGCGGTACGTCGTCGTACGGTGGCAGTCCGTTCTCCATTTGCCAGGAACCTGAATATATCGTCCCAATTATTGGCGACTAAAACGCAGCTATGCTTCAAACCATTAGCATCCAACTCTTCAATTCGACTTTCATCGGCAAAAAAGATTCCTTTGGCGCCCAGATTTTTGGCAAGCTCAATATCTGTTATACGATCGCCGATCACAAAAGAATTCATCAGATCATACTCCTCTGAAAAATATTCCCTCAACATTCCTGTGCCAGGCTTGCGGTTGGGGGAGTTTTCTTCAGGAAAAGTGGGATCAATATGCACCTTTTTAAAAGAAACACCTTCATTTTCGAACGCCTTCAACATCATTTGCTGGGGTGGCCAAAACGTATCCTCGGGATAAGAGGAAGTTCCCAGTCCATCCTGATTTGAAACGATAACCAATTCAAATTCAAGATATTTCTGAATATTATACAGGTTTCGGAAAACCGCAGGTATAAATTCAAGCTTCTCAAGCGAATCGACCTGCAAATCGGTGGTTGGCTCGACAATCAAGGTACCGTCACGATCAATAAAAAGGATTTTCTTCATTCTTTTGGAAATGGTTTGTATTGAAAACAATCTTAAGCGGCTGTCTAAATTTCGACCAATTAAATATACGAAAATAAAACCTCAAATTTTGGCTTTTCAACGATTTTTTAGAACATATTTATACATTAACAAATCTCCCGGTTAACCATTAAATCAATCGGTCAAACGCCTCCATTAATGTGGCATTCTCCTCAGGTGAACCAATACTGATACGAAGGCATCCTTCGCAAAATGCGACGGAAGAACGATCACGGACGATAATCTGTTCATCAACCAGATATTGATAGATTCCCTTTGGATCGTGAGTTTTGACCAAGACAAAATTAGCGTCAGTTGGAAAGACCTTCACTACAAAAGGATACTTTTTTAAATTTTCAACCATTTTCGCCCGTTCATTTAGGATTACAGATACCCATTCCAGTTTATTTTGTTCAAAACCGAGAAGTTCCAATCCCTTTTGCTGGGTGAGTATACTCAGATTATAGGGATATTTTATCCTGCTCAACACTTCAATAATTTGTTCTGTAGCAAAAGCCATTCCGAGCCGTAGCCCCGCCATTCCCCAGGCTTTTGAAAATGTCTGAAGTATAACAAGATTGGGATATTGACTTAAAACGGGGAGAAAAGATTTTTCAGGACAAAAATCGATATAGGCTTCATCGATTACGACGATACCTTCAAAGCTTTTAATGATCCGTAACATCTCGTGATGATCGAGCGCATTTCCTGAAGGATTATTGGGAGAGCACAAAAATATGATTTTGGTTTCGGATGTTACAGCAGCAAGCACTTCATCTGCAATCAATTCAAAATTTTCATTAAGTGCGACAAGCCTTACAGAAACATTGTTCGTATCGGCAGCAACCCGGTACATTCCATAGGTTGGATTAATAGACACAATGTTATCTCTTCCCGGTTCACAAAAAGCACGAAAGAGTAAATCGATGGGTTCGTCACTTCCGTTACCCAGAAAGATATTCGGAACTGCAATTCTCTTGATCTCACTTATCCTCTTCTTTAATTTTAACTGACGGGGATCGGGATAACGGTTCCAGGGCGAATTAAAAGGATTTTCATTTGCATCAAGAAAAACGGCAGCCTCGCCTGAGAATTCATCTCGTGCACTGGAGTAGGGTTTTAATTCGCGTATATTATCCCGCAATATTTTGTTGATATCGAAATTCATATAGATTTAGTTCATTATATTCAGATATATTCAGTCTACTTCATCCTCAGTGTTGCGGCATTCTTGTGGGCAAATAGTTGTTCCGCCTCAGCCATCTGTTCAATAACAGGTCCTAAACGCATAAATCCCTCCCGGGTAATCTCCTGAAAGGTAATTTTCTTACAGAAACTGTCGACCCCGATGCCGCTGAACGATTTTGCCCAACCATTTGTTGGGAGGGTGTGGTTGGTCCCTGAAGCATAATCTCCGGCACTTTCCGGAGAATAGTTCCCGATAAAAACGGAACCGGCATTTGTGATCCGTTCGGCCAAAGCCGCAGCCTCAGTTGTCGCAATAATCAAATGTTCGGGGGCATAAAAATTAATCAAACTAATCATTTCCTCCACATCGTTCAACAAAATCGCCCGACTGTTTTCAAGCGCTTTTGTTGCAATGGAAGAACGTGGAAGTGCTTTCAATTGATCCCCCATCACCTTAACGACTTGATTAATCAATTGTTCATTAGTAGTAACCAGGATAACCTGACTATCCGGACCATGTTCAGCTTGTGATAGAAGATCAGCTGCAATAAATTCAGGATTCGCAGTCTCATCAGCCATCACCGCCACTTCAGAGGGACCGGCAGGCATATCAATGGCACAATCAGCCATTGCGACAAATTGCTTCGCCGCAGTAACCCAGGAATTTCCCGGTCCGAAAAGTTTATCTACCTTTGGAATTGTCTCAGTTCCGTAAGCCATAGCTCCAATTGCCTGAATTCCACCTATTTTATAAACCTCAGTGATATGACATACAGAAGCAGCATACAATATAGCCGGATGAATATTCCCGTCCACATCAGGTGGAGTACAAAGCACCACTTCGCGGCAACCGGCAATCATTGCAGGGATGCCAAGCATCAAAACGGTAGAGAATAAAGGCGCCGATCCACCAGGAATATACAAACCAACGCGTTCGATAGGAACAGATTTCAGCCAGCATTTTACTCCGGGCATAGTCTCGATAATGCGGTGAGGCACTTTCTGCGCTACATGAAAGGTATCTATATTCTGAGCCGCAATGTTAATTGCCCGCTTCAATCCAGCATCAACGCTTGTGACCGCCTTGTCGATTTCGGAGCATGTAACTTTAAAATCAACAATGTCAACATGGTCAAACAGGTTGGTATATTCGCGAATTGCAGCATCTCCTTCCTCCCGGATCTTCGACATCACTTCCCGTACAGTTTCCATTTTCCCAGAATAACTGGCAGAGGGTCGTTTTACAATTGCCGGCCACGATTTAAACAGAGGGTAACGATAGATTTTCATGACAATATCACTTACAAAATCATTTTTTCGATGGGTAAGACAAGTATCCCTTCGGCGCCATTTTTCTTCAGATTCCCAATTACTTCCCAGAACTCCTTTTCATTGATCACCGAATGAAGTGAACTCCAACCGCTGCGAGCGAGCGGCATAATGGTTGGAGAGGTCATTCCGGGCAACACTTTGATGATCTGATCCAATTTGTCATTTGGGGCATTCAGAAGAATGTATTTTTTACCTCTTCCTTTTTCGACTGCTTCGATTCGGAAAATCAATTCATCCAGAATGGCTTGCTTTTCTTTCGATAGATTCGGTGTGGCGATTAAAACCGCCTCTGAATCCATAATCACCAATACCTCTTTTAAGCGATTACTCACCAACGTACTTCCGGAACTGACAATATCAAATATAGCATCAGCCAGGCCGATCCCCGGAGCGATCTCAACCGATCCGGCAATAAAATGGATATCCGCTTCAATATTGTTAGCCTTTAAAAAATCGTTCAGTATCCTTGGATAGGAGGTGGCAATTTTCTTACCTGAAAACCATTCAAGTCCAGGGTATTCCATATCTTTCGGTATGGCCAGGGAGAGCCGGCATTTACTGAATCCAAGGTGTTTGATTACATCGACAACCTTTTGTTGTTCCATCACCTCATTTTTACCCACAATGCCAATGTCGGCAACTCCGTCAGCAACGCATTGAGGAATATCATCATCGCGAAGGAACAACGCTTCCAGCGGAAAATTCTTTGCGGCAGAAATTAACCTGCGACTACTCGCAATGAGCTTGATACTTGTCTCGCCAAGTAAAGTCATTGAGTCTTCATTTAATCGTCCTTTCGTTTGAATAGCAATTCTTAAAATCGAATCCATGTGTCTAAATTAAAAAAGGCCTACCTGATTGATAAGGTAAGCCTGTGTTTTGGTAATATGATTATGGACGTACCAACCCCGGCTCACCTTAAGGCAAGTGATGATGGTGTCCTTTATAAATGCTGATCTTTATCATTCTTTATTTTAATAATGCAATATTAAGCAAAATTCAGATTGAAACATCCAATTACTAAAAATGAATGTTAAATTTTGATTAATTGTATTTGCAATCGATTGCGCATTTTTTATATTTGCATTCTGTTAATAAAAAATCATAATATGTTAAAGAAATTTTCTGCCCTGCTCCTACTTCTTCTAATCGTCGGATCAAGTTTCTCAAAAACAGAGAACAACAAAAAAATATTTTCGCAAAGATATATCAAAACGACCTTGAAAAATGTGATATCCTGGCAACTTAAAAATCCAAAACATGAACTTACTGACTGGACCAACGGCGCCTTTTATGCCGGCATTTCAGCAGCCTGGAAGACAACGGGATCTAAAGCCATTTATCAGTCAATGCTTGACCTTGGGCAATCAACTCATTGGAAACCAGGCCTACGTTGGCATCATGCTGACGATATTGCAATTTGCCAAACCTATTTGGATCTCTACAAAGTGGAGAAAAAGCAGGAGATCATTCAGCCATTTATTGATACCATGGCTGTTTTTATGACCAGGCCCTACCCCATAAAAGAGGGTGAGAAAATAAGGGTGATTAGCTGGTGGTGGTGTGATGCGCTCTTTATGGCACCCCCTGCAATGGTTAAACTTGGCATTGCAACCGGTAATGATAGTTATCTGAAATACAGTGATCGGTTATTCCGGGAGACCTGTGCGCTTCTATATGATAAGGAAGAGCACCTTTTTGCACGAGACATGAGATATGTGATTAAAAATGATGGGGAAGATATCAGGGAAGCAAACGGTAAAAAAATATTCTGGTCGCGCGGAAACGGCTGGGTGATGGGAGGAATTGTAAGGGTTCTGCAGGAGTTGCCGATGAACTATGCAGGACGGGATTTTTATATTAATTTGCTACAGCAGATGTCAGCACGGCTAAAGGAACTTCAGCAGTCTGACGGAATGTGGCGTGCAAGTTTACTGGATCCGGATTCGTATCCCGGTGGAGAGGTAAGTGGATCTGGGTTTGACTGTTATGCAATGGCGTGGGGAATTAACAACGGCATTCTGGATAAAGCGACTTACTTACCTGTAGTTGAAAAAGCATGGATCGGATTGAATAAATGTGTCGGGAAAGACGGTCATATTGGCTGGGTACAGCCGATTGGTGGTGATCCCAAGAAAAATTTCAATGCAGAGAGCTGGGAAGTTTATGGTTCCGGAGCTTTTCTGTTAGCCGGTAGTGAAGTGATTAAACTCAAAAGGTAATTCTGTTAATTAAAAATAGCCTGAACCATCCCAGCAATGGGTACACAGTTTTTCTTTGGGTAAACCAATTGCTTCGACCAGGTCGTCAAGTTTCTGAAATTTCAAGGTTGTCAGATCCAGATTCTTACGGATCTGCTCGACCATTGCAACATATTTTGAATTATTGCTGTCGGAATACTCGCTCATGTCTGAATTCACTTTTCCCTCTAATTGTTCAACCGCTTTGTGAGTTGCAAGGTCCAGATTTGACCGGGAACGGCTGAAATTCAGAAATTCACACGGATAAGTAAGTGGAGGACAGGCGATACGCATATGCACCTCCTGAATGCCGGCATGGTGCAGGTCGCGAACGTTATCCTTGAGCTGAGTTCCCCGAACAATGGAGTCATCAAGAAAAATTCCGCATTTATTTTTTATAATTGCTTTATTTGGAAGCAATTTCATCTTAGCTACCAGATCACGCATGGATTGATTCTGAGGCATAAAACTTCGTGGCCAGGTTGGGGTGTATTTTGCATAAGGTCTTTTTAGCGGAATTCGCTTTTCGTTGCTGTAACCCATGGCATGACCTACTCCCGAATCAGGAATTCCGGCAACAAAATCGGCATCAATTGTATCTTCTTTTGCCAGTGCAGCTCCACATTTGTAGCGGCATTCGTCTACATTTATTCCTTCATAAAAAGATGGCGGATAACCGTAATAGACCCAGAGGAAAGAGCAAATCTGCATTTTTTCACCTGGTTTTCGCAGTTGAACACAGCCATCCAGCGTCAGAGATATGACTTCTGCAGGACCGAGATACTTCTCAATTTCAAAGTCGAGATTAGGAAATGCACATGTTTCAAAACTAACAGCATAACTATTATCGCGTTTTCCAATGATGACAGGAGTTCTCCCAAGACGGTCGCGCGCAGCAATAATGCGGTCATTGGTCAAAATTAGAATAGAACATGAACCCTTTACCAGTTGGTAAACATTATCAATTCCGGAGGCAAAATCATCACTCTCAGCAATCAGCATCGCTACCAATTCGGTTGGATTTACCGAACCCTGACTGGTCTCTGAAAAGGTGCGGTGCGCCTTCATAAAACGCTCTTCGAGTTCTGTAATATTCGCAATCTTCCCTACGGTAGCCACTGCAAATCTTCCCAGATGTGAGGTAACCAGGATTGGCTGTGCTTCTGAGTCGCTAATTACACCAATGCCAATTTTGCCTTTAAAGCCTGCAATATCACCTTCAAACTTATTACGGAAGTAACCATCCTCCAGACTGTGAATTGCCCGTTGAAAACCTTTTTCTTCAGAGTAGAAAGCCAGACCTGCCCTTTTTGTTCCCAGGTGAGAATGATAATCAGTCCCGTAGAAAACATCGGCGACACAATCTTCATTTGAAATACATCCGAAAAATCCACTCATAAGTTTGGCTTTAATAAAAGTTTAGTCCTAATAAAAGGTAAAGATACAGGAATAATAGCAAATATCAGAATTTCAGACCTTCCAAAAGTCGGATATAAGCGGAAATTCCCTCCTTTATTTCAGAGATCATGATAAATTCATTGGCGGTATGTGACCGTGCGGAATCTCCAGGTCCCATTTTTACGGAGGGGTAAGGGATTACCGCCTGATCGGAGGTGGTTGGTGAGCCGTACATGGGCAATCCCATTTCAAGTCCGCGCTTAACTAAGGGGTGATCAGCCCTGATCCCGGAAGAGTTTAGCCGGAAAGAGCGGGAACGAACTTCAGACTGGATCAGTGTTGAAATAATCTGATAGACCTCTTCGTTGGAATAACATTCATTTGTTCGCACGTCAATCACAAAACGGCATGAATCGGGAACGACATTGTGTTGCTGGCCGGCTTCAATCACAGTGACGGTTAATTTGACAGGTCCCAGTACGGGTGATTCTTTGGGAAACTGATATTCCTGAAGAATCTGTATATCTTTGATTGCTTTATAAATCGCATTCTCGCCTTCGTTACGGGCAGCATGACCTGCTCTCCCCTTTGCTTCACAATCGAGAACCATCAGCCCTTTTTCAGCGATTGCAATTTGCATTTGAGTCGGTTCACCCACAATGGCAATATCTATCTTACCCAATTGATCCAGCACGGAGGCTACCCCATTTTCTCCCGAAATCTCCTCTTCGGCACTGGCACAAAAAATAAGGTTAAAAGGCAAATTGCATGCTTCAAAAAAATAGCGGAAAGTACCTAATAACGCCACAACCGATGCTCCTGCATCGTTGCTTCCAAGTCCGGTAATCCGGTCCTCCTCGACAGTAGCTTTGTAAGGTTCATAAGTATATCCCTTAGCAGGACGAACAGTATCGACATGCGAGTTAAGTAATATCACCGGATTGCCTTCGGTCCAATTTGCACTACGCATCCAAAGATTATTCCCGCTACGTTCCGGATGGAGTCCCCAGGAAATACATTTCTTCTGCAAGTAATCGGTCACCTCCTTCTCCTGACGACTTAGCGAAGGAATTTCGATCATGGCTTTTAACAGTTCAACACTTTCGGATACTATTGTTTCTTTCAGCATATATCACAGCACTAATCTTGTTCCTCGCAAACCACCTGAAATCCCCTGGGCATTTGTGATCACCACTGCTGTCACTCCGCTCCGTAAGGCATTGAATCCATTTTCAAGTTTAGGGATCATTCCACCAGTGATTATACCCTGAATCTTGAGTTCTTCAAAAAGTTGAGGATTCATTTCGGGTATAACTGATTTCTCGTCATCTTCATTCATTAACACACCTGCCTTCTCAAAACAGAATATTAATCGTAGTTCATATCTGCTGCACAGTGATGTTGCCAGTTCTGAGGCAATTGTATCGGCATTGGTATTTAGCAAAGATCCTTTCCCGTCGTGGGTGATAGGGGCAATCACGGGAACAGCGCCGTTACCGAGTAACTCAACCAACGCCTGTGCATTGACCCATTTGATATCCCCGACAAAACCATAGTCAATGGCTCCGACAGGTCGTTTTACAGCTCTGATGATATCAAGGTCTGCTCCTGAAAGACCAATGGCATTGTTTCCTAATGCCTGTAATCCGGCGACAACATTTTTATTCACTAAGCCGGCATAAACCATTGTGGCTACTTTCAGCGTTTCAGCATCTGTAATCCGCCGTCCTTCCACAATTTTGGTCTCAATTCCGAGTTTTTCGGCGAGTGCTGTTGCACTTTTTCCCCCGCCGTGAACAAGAATCTTCCCGCCCGCGATGCGCGAAAAGTCCTTTAATAACGTCCGAAGCGAGACCTCCTCCTCTACGATCTTACCACCTACCTTAATGATTATCAAATGTTCTCTCATACTACCCTTCCAAAATCAATTTTAAAACTGTCTGGGCCGAATATACACGATTTTCTGCTTCATCAATCACTATTGAAGAAGTTCCATCGAGAACCTCATCAGAGACAATCATATTTCGCCGAACCGGAAGGCAATGCATAAACTTAGCGTTGTTGGTCAGTGCCATTTTTTCTGTGGTGACGGTCCAATTCATATCCTTTGAAAGAATCTCCCCATACTCGGTATAAGATGACCAGTTTTTAGCATAAATGAAGTCTGCCCCTTCGAAAGCTTTGTTCTGATTATATTCCACCTTAATGTCTCCCATAAACTTGGTATCCAGCTCATATCCCTTTGGATGAGTCACAACCAGGTCGTAATCCGTCTGACGCATCCATTCTACAAATGAATTGGGTACTGCCTGTGGAAGTGCACGCGGGTGCGGAGCCCAGCTCATTACCACTTTGGGACGAGGATTGGTTTTGTATTCTTCAATGGTCATATGATCAGCAAAGCTTTGCAACGGGTGGCGCGTAGCAGCTTCCATACTCACAATCGGAACTCCTGCATAGCGAACAAATTGCTGAAGAATTTTTTCATTGTAATCATCCTCCTTATTTTCAAAACTGGCGAAAGCCCTGACTCCAATAATGTCACAATATCTTCCGATAACAGGAATCGCCTCCAGCATATGCTCCGGTTTATCACCATCCATCACAACGCCCAATTCACTTTCGAGGCGCCAACCGTCCTGATTTACGTTTAACACCATCGTATTCATTCCAAGGTTCATCGCAGCCTTTTGGGTACTTAGCCGCGTACGAAGGCTCGCATTGAAGAAAATCAGCACCATCGTTTTGTTTTTTCCAAGATGTTGGAATTGATAAGGGTTACTCTTAATTTCCCGTGCTGTCCTGATTGCTTCCGCCAGATTGGGAAGGTCATAAACTGAAGTAAAGTGTTGCATATTGTATGAAAAAAGTTGTATTCTTTTACAAAGTTAAAGGTTTATACAAATTGAAAACCCAAATCTTTCAACTATGGACGTATTTGTCCGTCACCTTCCACAAGCCATTTATAACTTGTCAGCTCCTCAAGTGCCATCGGTCCGCGGGCATGTAATTTTTGGGTACTAATCCCTATTTCAGCCCCTAATCCAAATTGTGCTCCATCGGTAAAAGCGGTACTGGCATTTACATAAACAGCGGCTGCATCAACCATTTTAAGAAACAAATCGCATTTTGACCGATCTTCCGATATAATTGCTTCACTGTGTTTTGAACTATATTTTGCGATATGTGCCACAGCCTCGTCAAACGAGGCGACGCTCTTAATGGCCATTTTATAGGATAAGAATTCTGTTCCAAACGATTCGTTGGTCACCGATTTCAGTAGATGATCCGGATATATTCCTTCAAGTACATCGAAGGATTGTTTGTCTGCAAAGATCTCAACATCACTTTTACTTAACAACTTTGTTATTTTGGACAGATCACCCAACCTTGAATTATGAATGATCAGACAATCAAGTGCATTACAAACACTAACCCGGCGGGTCTTTGCATTATTGATAATCTGAATCCCTTTATCAAGATCACCCGATTCGTCAAAATAGGTATGACAGATTCCCGCACCAGTTTCAATTACCGGAATTGTTGCATGCTGGCGAACATAGTCAATCAATCCCTGACTTCCGCGTGGAATAATTAAATCAACGAAACCTCTTGCATTGAGCAATTCGGTTGTGGCCTCCCTCCCTGCAGGAAGAAGAGCAAGGATATTTTTATTTATATTATTTAAATCCAAAACGTTGTGTATTATGCTTACAATTGCCTGATTCGAATAGATGGCATCACTCCCCCCTTTTAAAATGCAGGCATTGCCAGACTTCAAACAGAGAGAAAAGACGTCGAATGTGACATTGGGGCGCGCTTCGTAAACGATTCCGATCACGCCAAATGGAACAGTAACCTTGGAAATCCTTAATCCGTTAGGTCTGATCGTATCAAAAAGTACCCTTGCAAGGGGGGAAGGCAATGAAGCAACATTACGGATATCATCAGCAATACTCCTGATCCGGTCGGCAGAAAGCTTTAAACGATCGTATTTTGGATCGGAATTCTCCATTCGGGCGAGATCTTTCTGATTTTCGCGAAGAATATAGCCAGTACTTTTATCGGCGGCATCTGCAATTTTTCGGAGCACCTCGTTTATTTTCTCCACGCTCAGCAGGTTCAATGCCCTGCTGGCGGTTAAAGTATTTTGAAATTGTTCGCGGAAATTCATAGACATTTTTAATTAAAGCAGGTATAAATAATCGTAATGAATAAATGGTTTCGACTTTTTGCCGCCCATCTCTTTAAGCGCTTCTTCTGAAGAATAGGAGGCCTTTCCCAATCCTATCAATTCGCCTTTCGAATCTTTGACCCGGACGATATCCCCCTCTTTAAAGAATCCTTCAACGCGAATAATCCCAATAAGTAACAGACTTACAGCATTGTCAGATAACAGAACACATCGTGCGCCATCATTGATAATCACCTCACCTTTGGCAAAATCATCAGAATGGGCCAGCCATTTACGTACCCCGGTAGATTTCTTTTTCGATGGTACAAAATGGGTCTGAATCGATTCACTGCCGGTTGTCAGGATATTTGACAATGCATTTATTCTTGTACCATTTGCAATATGAACTGAGACTCCCTGTCGTGCAAGCTTTGAAGCAATATGAAATTTAGTAAGCATCCCACCTCTTCCAAAGTTAGACTTTTTTCCGGAGATGGCTTCAATATCAAGTGTGTCACCCTGATTAATTGATGTGATTAACCTGCTTTCAGGTTCATCAGGAGATCCGGTATAAACACCATCCACATTAGTCAGTATTATCAGTGCTTCCATATCCATCATCGAGGCAATCAGGCCGGATAGTTCATCATTATCGGTAAACATCAGTTCGGTAACAGAAATTGTATCATTCTCATTAACAATGGGAACTACACCGTTATCGAGCAAAGTAGTCATGCAGTTGCGCATATTCAGGTAGTGAAGTCTGTCGCTGAAATTCTCTTTTGTGGTGAGGACCTGAGCGCAGATAATCCCATTGTCGCGGAATAGATTGGCATATTGGTTAATCAGTTTTACCTGCCCCACAGCAGACCATAACTGACGGCTTGAAACGGGGTCGAGTTTACGGTGCAAATCGACTTCCGCACGTCCGGCAGCCACAGCACCAGAAGTTACAAGAATCACCTGAACACCGGACTTCCGGAGTGTCGAAATCTGATCGACAATGTGGGCCATTCTCGTAACATTGAGCATACCATCCTCACGCGTCAAAACATTACTACCTACTTTTACTACTATTTTACTGTATAATAACGACATAACAAATTAATTAATTCAGATGGAAAAATGCTTGACCATTATCCCATTCTCGAAAGAAGCACCAGCAAACCACCGGTTATAAATGCGATTACCCACCAGTAATAGGCATATCGTGAATAATGGTGAACGTTTTTCGGAACATCCGCTCCAATACCACTTTTCAACCTGATTTTCCAGATCAGTACATTTTCAATCAACATGCCCAAAAGCGATGAATAGCCGATAACGCCATGCAATGTAAATAACCCCTTGGAAGAACCGGCAATCATACAAGCTGTCGCGATAAAATCTGCAATAATTCCCAGGGTCAGAAAGATCAAAACACGGGGCATCACTTTTCGTGTTCGCTGCTCTGTAAAAATACCGATTGAATAAAATGCAAGGGCAAAAATTACCACCGAAGTGCCAATCCTTAATAATATATTCATGTTGCAGATAGTTGAGGAACAAATTAATTCTCCTCGTTTTTACTTCTCTCCCTGATCTCAACCCTGCGGATTTTACCGCTGATTGTTTTGGGTAATTCGGTAACAAATTCCACAATCCTTGGATATTTATAGGGTGCAGTTACGGTTTTGACATGCTCCTGAATCTCTTTTGCCAACTCATCAGAGCCAGGTCTGTATTCAGAGGCCAGAATAATAGTTGCCTTCACCACCTGACCACGAATTTCGTCGGGCGCACCCGTGACGGCACACTCAACAACCGCCGGGTGGGTCATTAGAGCGCTCTCTACTTCAAAAGGTCCAATGCGGTAACCCGAGGATTTAATCACATCATCAACCCGGCCTACAAACCAGTAATAGCCATCTTCGTCACGCCATGCCAGATCTCCTGTATAATAAAGTCCTCCGTAATGGCATGATTCTGTTTTTTCTACATCTCTGTAATAGCCTGAAAACAAACCCACAGGAATCTTTTCACAAGTTCGGATAACGATCTGACCAACTTCTCCGTCTTCGCAATCCTTATTCTCCGAATCAATCAGATGAACGTCAAACTGCGGTGAGGGAATACCCATTGACCCCGCTTTAGGTTCCATCCATGGAAAGGTAGCGATCTGCAATGTTGTTTCAGTCTGGCCAAAACCTTCATGAAGTTTCAATCCAGTCAGCTTATAAAAAGTATCGTAAACGACCGGATTAAGCGGTTCACCAGCAACTACGGCCCATTTGAGTTTGGAGAGGTCGTACCTTGAAAAATCTTCCCTGATCAAAAAGCGGTATATTGTGGGTGGGGCACAAAAACTGGTTACACCATAATTACTGATTTTGGAGAGCATATCATCAGGCACAAACTTCTCGTAATCGTAAACAAATACAGCAGCTCCGGCCAACCATTGCCCATAGATTTTACCCCACACCGATTTAGCCCATCCTGAATCGGAAACGGTAAAATGGAGTCCGTCATTTTCAACGTTCTGCCAGAATTTAGCAGTAATGATATGACCCAACGGATAAGTAAAATCATGAGCAACCATCTTGGGATTTGCAGTCGTTCCCGAGGTAAAATACAGCAGTGAAATGTCATTAATCTTCGCGGCCGCCTCACCCTGTGGGATTGTAAACGGACGTGTATTTTTTATTCCATCACGGAACGAAACCCATCCTTCGGGAGTGGGGTCGCCAACAGTAACCAGCTTTTCAACGGTAGGTGATTTTGCCATCGCCTCGTTGATGTTATTGATAATATCGGGCTCCGAAACAGAGACAATCATCTTCACACCTGCAGCGTTATTTCTGTATATAAGATCTTTAGGAGTCAACAAGTGAGTTGCAGGAATTCCAATGGCGCCAATTTTATGCAATGCAAGGATTGAGAACCAGAATTCGTATCTCCTTTTCAGAATCATCATTACCTTATCGCCACGACCGATTCCCAATGATTGAAAAAAGGAGGCAGTCTCGTCACTCGCCTTCTTAAGATCCGCAAAAGTAAAATCACGGGTTTCACCCTTGTCATTCACCCAGCAAATCGCCCTTTTGGTTGGAGCGATCCTTGCATATTCATCAACCACATCATAGGCAAAATTAAATTGCTCAGGGACAATTATTTCAAAATTTTGCTTAAAATCTTCAAGCGATTCAAAAACCGATTTTTTTAAATATTTCTCAAACATGCAGACTCAGATTTATAGGATAATAGCTAGAAATTTGGCGGTTTTATTTTCCATGGCGACCATTCCATGAGGTAATCCGGAATCGAAATAGATGGAATCGCCCGGTTCGAGGATCATCTCTTTGGCACCAATGAAAAATTTAATTTTTCCCTCCAACAAAAAATTAAATTCCTGCCCCGGATGGGAATTAAAACTTACCGTCGCCTCCTCCTTAGGTTCAACAGCCACGATAAATGGATCGGCCTTACGGTGAAGATAATTACCGGCAAGTGCCTCATATTTATAAGCCTTACGCCGTTCAACGCTTGTCCCTTTATCCTTGCGGGTCAAGGTATAGGAATGCATATGTGGCTCTTCTCCTGTCAGAAGTGTTGTTAGATCAAGATTAAACCGCTGTGCCATGCGATGGAGAATACTCACCGGAATATCAATCCTGCCACTTTCGTAATTCAGGTATTGCTCGGAAGTAATGGCACAGGTAGTTGCCGCCTCATCGGTTGAGATCCCGAGCACGTCACGCATTCCACGTAAACGGTCGGCTATTAGTTTGATTTGTTCATCCATAAGAAAAGTTGATATGATTAACCTATGTCAATTTATTTTGAATTATTAAGCTTATTGTACGAAACCAGGAGTCCTCTGATCAGCGCTGATGAGAATCCCTGATGCTCCATTTCATTCAATCCCGAAATTGTAATCCCCTTTGGTGTGGTCACCTTGTCAATTTCCTGTTCAGGATGGTGGCCTGTCTGGAGGATCAACTCCGTTGCTCCCTTCACGGTCTGTGCCACTATTTGTTGTGCAACGTCAGCTCCAAAACCGATCTCCACTCCTCCCTGAATTGCTGCACGGATAAAGCGAAGTGCAAATGCGATGCCACAGGCACCCAAAACGGTGGCAGCAGCCATCAGTTCCTCATTAATGAAGAGCACTTTACCCAGTGATTCGAACAACTCCTGGACCAAAATGATTTGCTCCGGCGTACAATCCGGCGCTGCGATTAATGTCATCGATTCCCTAAGTGCAACGGCTGTATTGGGCATTACCCTTAAAGGGATTACACCCGATGGAAGCAACTCCTTTAACTGGGCAATGTTGATACCTGTCATTAAGGAAGCTACAAGCTGGCCGGGCTTAAGGGTGGGTATAATCTCGGTAATCACCTCAACTGCCTGATAAGGTTTTACAGCTATAATAATCATATCAGCCTCACTCACCGCCAATTTATTATCCTTCTCAATACGAATGCCCTTTACTGCAAGATCCTCAAGTAATTGCACACGACGGCGTGAAATGGTGAGTTTGGAAGCAGCGATCCCCGATTTGAGAAAACCGTCGGCAACCGATCGCCCCAGGTTGCCTCCCCCAACAATAGCTATTTTTAAATTATGTATTTCCATGATATATTATTTGCAATTTTTTAGAAACGCAATTTACAATTTATTCAATACCTTTTCTAATGCGCTGATAAAAAGATCGCATTGAGATTTTGTCAGTGTTAAAGGGGGCAAAATACGAATTACATTGGTTCCGGTTACTCCAGTAAATATTTTCTCCTCAAAGAGCAATTGCTTTCTGATGGGGGCAATCGGAAAATCAAATTCAATACCAATCATCAGCCCTTTTCCACGAAGTTCTTTTATCTGAGGGATAACAGAAAGTCGAGAAAACAAATAATTACCAACTTCCATTGCATTTTCAACCAAATGTTCTCTCTTCATAATATCCAGAACAGCTATCCCTGCAGCACAGGCCAGATAGTTTCCCCCAAATGTTGTTCCCAACATCCCAGACCAGGGTTTAAGTTCAGGGCTGATCAAAATACCACCGATTGGGAAACCGTTTCCCATACCTTTGGCGACAGAGATTATATCGGGACGTATATCTGCATATTGATGAGCAAAAAACTTTCCGCTCCGTCCATAGCCCGACTGAATTTCATCGAGTATGAGCATTGCCCCGAATTTCCTGCATAATTGAGAGGCAGTGATCAGAAATGCTGGATCCGGAACCCGGCAACCACCGATTCCCTGAATCCCCTCAACAATAACAGCGGCAACATCACCCATTTGCAGCGCCTGTTCAAGCAGAGCCGCATCATTGAGTGGTAAGAGCGTCCTTTTTACCGTATCATTTAGCGGAGAGATAATCTTTGGATTATCGGTAACCGCAACTGCTGCAGATGTCCTTCCGTGAAAAGACTTCTCAAAAGAGATGATTCTCGCTTTACCGGTGTGAAACGAAGCGAGTTTTAAGGCATTTTCATTCGCCTCGGCACCCGAGTTGCAGAGAAAAAGGGTATAATCGGGATAACCAGAAAGCTCACCTAATTTTAATGCAAGCTCCTCCTGCATTGGATTCTGTACAGAATTAGAATAGAAACCAATCTGACTGAGCTGATCCGAAATCTTTTTCACATAATCGGGATGGGTATGCCCCACCGAGATAACGGCATGACCACCATACAAATCAAGGTACTCAATACCTTTGTCATCAGTAATATAACAACCTTTTGCCGATACCGGAATGATATCAAAAAGGGGATAAACATCGAAAAGTTTCATTTATTAAGAATTAAAGACCCAATTTCTGATGAGATTTTGAGTCATTTGAAATTTCAAATAGTAAAAGTAACGCACCTGGCTATTAGCAACTGGCATTAAATCTATTATTTTGTTTTAAATACTAATCCTGTTCCTAATTAGCACATTAGCATATTAATGCATTCACTCATTCCATCAAAATCCGATTGCCTTAAGATTCAGCCCGCACCTTTCATCCAGTCCAAACATCAGATTCATATTCTGAACAGCCTGACCTGATGCCCCTTTGAGCAGATTGTCGATGCAGGAGATGACCATCAGTTTATTTCCGTGTTTCTCAAGATAGATTAGACCTTTGTTTGTGTTCACCACCTGTTTCATATCCGGATTTTCAGTGGCAACATTGACAAAAGGATGAGTGGCATAAAACTTTCCGAAGATTCTATTGGCCTCCTCAATTGAGCCTTCAAACCTCGTGTACGCGGTCACAAAAATCCCCCGCGTATGATTTCCCCTCACCGGGATAAAATTTACATCCTTGCTGAAACCGGGCTGAGCCTGACGAAGACTTTGCACGATTTCGCCAAGATGCTGATGTTCAAAAGCTTTATATACTGATAAATTGTTATCACGCCAGCTAAAATGGGATGTTTTCGTTGGCGCCTGCCCTGCACCGGTCGACCCGGTAATGGCATTAACATGCACCTCTTCATTAAGCAATCCATTTGCAGCCAATGGAATCAGTGCTAACTGAATTGCCGTGGCAAAACATCCCGGATTCGCAATTTTGGTTGCCAGCCTGATCTGGTCGCGGTTTAGTTCCGGTAAGCCGTATACAAAATCGTTTCCTTTACGCTTTAGTCTGAAATCATGACTCAGGTCAATAATTTTCACAGGAGCAGGAACCGTGTTATTATTCAAATAATCAATCGATTTACCATGACCAGAACACAAGAAGACCACATCCGTATCACTAAAATCGATATCGGCAAAAGTCATATCGGTATCTCCAAGCAGGTCGCTGTGAACCGCAGAAACCGGTTGACCATTGTTGCTGCTGCTTTGGATATATTTTAGTTCGGTTGTCGGGTGGTAAAGCAGAATCCTGATCAGTTCTCCGGCAGTATAGCCTGCTCCACCTACAATTCCAACCCTGATTTTATTTGGTTCAGACATTATTTCCTGTTTACTGAATGATAAATCTTCAATTGATTGGCCAAAATCTTGGTAAACCCTTTTGCATCGTCTGCCGTCCATCCCTTGTTCATCTCGCCGTATTGTCCGAATTCCGATTTCATCAGATCATGTTCCGATTCGATTCCAACCAGTTGGAAATGATAGGGGTGCAAATTAATGATTACTTTACCCGTTACATTCTCCTGACTGTTTTCGAGGAATTTCTCGATATCGCGCATGACCGGTTCCAGATACATGGCTTCGTGCAGAAACATTCCATACCAATTACCCAATTGCTCCTTCCAGTATTGCTGCCATTTTGTAAGGGTATGTTTTTCAAGCATCTGATGTGCCTTGATAATCAACATTGGAGCTGCAGCTTCGAATCCTACGCGTCCTTTAATCCCGATTATGGTATCTCCGATGTGCATATCACGTCCGATGGCCCATGCGGAACCTAACCGTTCAACTTCGTTTATCGCATCAACCGGATCACGATAGGTTTTACCGTTTACACCTCTAAGCTGACCTTTGAGAAATTCCAATGTGATGGTCTCTTCACCCTCTTTCTGAAGATGAGTCGGATAGGCCTCTTCGGGAAGCGTTTTATCGCTCTGAAGCGTCTCTTTCCCTCCGATACTGGTTCCCCAAAGTCCCTTATTTACCGAATAGGCCATCTTTTCGAAATTATCGACAACGCCATGTTCGCGTAAATAGTTGATCTCAGCATCACGCGACAATTCAAGATCCCTTGTCGGGGTGATAATTTTAATCTCAGGAGCGAGCACTTCAAACGCCAGGTCGAATCTTATCTGATCATTACCTGCACCTGTACTTCCATGCGCAACGTGGGTTGCCCCAATACTTTTGGCATATTCAATCACAGCAAGTGCCTGAAAAATCCGCTCGGAACTCACTGAAATGGGATAGGTGTTGTTTCTAAGCACATTGCCATATACCATATATCTAATTCCCTTGTTATAATACTCACTGGTAACATCAATCATCTTGTGTGATTTAACACCCAATGAATAGGCTTTCTTTTCGATAACGGCCAGCTCTTCTTTCGAAAACCCCCCCGTATTGGCAATGGCGGTATGAACTTCCATACCTTTTTCAACTGACAGATAAATTGCACAAAACGAGGTATCCAAACCTCCGCTAAATGCCAGAACTACCTTTTCCTTCATGACAATATTATTTAATTTTATTTATTCCTAAGAGATTAACGTCCTAATATGATGATTTTTTTCCAGTCGATGGCAGAGAAAGAGAGTTTCTCATTTTTTCGTTTTTCAAGCCACTCCTTGTAAATTTTAAAAGGAGTTTTCGGCTTCTGTTTCCTGGCCTCCCATGCCGGATCATAAATCATCCCTGTGCAAAGACACTTGGTTTTATTCATACGAAGCAGAATATCATAATTTACGCAGCTTTGGCACCCTTTCCAGAATTGCTCATCATCTGTCAGTTCCGAAAAAGTTACAGGACGATAACCCAGCTCAGAGTTGATTTTCATGACAGCAAGCCCCGTGGTTAAGCCAAAAAGTTTGGCATTAGGATATTTCTTACGTGACAATTCGAAAGCCCTCATTTTAATGCTCCGTGCAAGCCCATGACCGCGATAATCCCAATGGACAATCAATCCCGAGTTCGCCACATATTTGGCATCGTTCCATGTTTCTATGTAACAAAATCCGGCAAACTTTTCACCGTGAAGTGCAATTATTGCTTTTCCCTCCGAAATTTTCGTAGCAATATATTCATGTGTTCGCCTGGCAATCCCCGTGCCACGCTCTAGAGACGCCTTTTCAATGGTATCGTTTATCTCGTCAACATAACGAAGGTGTTCTTCGCCGGCTACCATTACCACTATTTCAGATTTCGGTTGGGGTTCTTCTTTCTTCTTAAATATCATAGCTTAAAAATTCGACTATTGTTAAATTTTACTCTCCAGTTTAGGCATTATTGATTTTAATACCTGTATCACATCACTTCGTCCTATCCCTTCCCTCATTATCAACAGGATAGTATCATCCCCAGCCACAGTTCCGAGAATTTCGTTAGGATTAACCTTGTCAATCATGATCGCAACGCTATTGGCATACCCTGGTAAAGTTTTTATAACTCCCAGATTTGCCGAAAATTCGATACCCACAACGCCGTCAGCCAGGAAATCAAGACGTGAAACCGCTGACCCAATCTGCCCGACTACAACTTCATTACCAGCAAGACGATAAATATAACCCTTCTTCTCATCGCTAACTTTTACCACATGCATCGATTTCAGATCGCGCGATAGCGTAGCCTGAGTAACCTCACATCCCCGCTGCTGCAATCTGATTTGCAGTTCATCCTGACTACTGATTACTTCTGCAGATATAATCTGATTAATCAACTGAATTCTTTGTGACCGATTTTTCATGAATATCATTCTCAGTGAATATTTATTCCTTCAAAGAGTGCAATTTTATGCAATTTATTTGTATTTATATCAATTTGCTGCATATTTATTAATATTAAGCCTATTTATTAAATTAACATGAATAATTATAAATGTTCAGAAATCATTTTGTGAGTTTGGTATAATTAGCTTACTTTTGCAGCTGTGCGACATCAACTAAGAATATCGATGAGGAAGACGCAGATAATGCGTTTTTGCTACTGATCAAAAGGTAGTGAAAACGCATTTTTTTTGAGAATTAAATGCTTAGAATAAGTTAACCAGAGAAAAACAAGTGATAATGCGAAAAGTAAAACTGATTCTTGAGGATGGAACAGTATTGGAAGGGAAATCGTTCGGCTACGAAAAGTCAGTTGCCGGGGAGGTCGTTTTTTATACCGCAATGACCGGATATCCCGAAAGCCTTACTGACCCTTCCTATACGGGACAAATACTTGTTTCGACCTATCCGCTGATCGGAAATTATGGTGTGCCTAAAGATTTAATGGAGAATGGAATACATAAACACTTTGAATCAAATAAGATCCATATAACGGGATTGATTGTCTCCGATTATTCGGTAGGATTCAGCCATTGGAATGCGATGATGAGCCTTGGTGACTGGCTGAAATCTCAGCATATTCCAGGACTTTATGATATTGATACCCGTTTGTTGACCAAAATTTTGCGAGAGAAGGGATCATTACTTGGGAAAATTGAGTTTGAGGGTGAGGATATTGAGTTCTTTGATCCTAATCTAGTAAACCTTGTAGCAATTGCAAGTACCGACACCGTTGAAACCTACGGTGATGGCGAATATAAAATCGTTATGGTCGACTGCGGTGTAAAAAACAACATTATCCGCTGCCTGTTAAGCAGGAATGCAACTGTAATAAGGGTACCATGGGATTATGATTTTACCAGTCTTGAATATGATGGGCTGTTTCTGACAAATGGTCCCGGAGATCCGGCCATGTGTGGTATAACGGTCAAATATATCAGGACAGCGATTGAGCAGGAGAAACCAATCATGGGAATTTGCCTTGGAAATCAATTGCTTGGACTTGCAGCCGGTGCTGAAACCTACAAGCTGAAATATGGGCACAGGAGCCATAATCAACCGGTTTTGCTTAATGGGACCAACCGTTGCTTTATCACTTCCCAAAACCATGGATTTGCCATTGCCGACGAAACACTTCCCCCGGAATGGGAATCACTTTTTGTCAATGTGAATGATCGTACCAATGAAGGGATACGACATAAAACAAAACCCTTCTTCTCCACACAATTCCATCCAGAAGCCTCATCAGGCCCAGTAGATTCAGAATTTCTGTTTGATGATTTTATTGAAAGCGTTAAAAAAAATAAATCAAATAAATGATCAACTCAACTATAAAAAAAGTAATTGTCCTCGGTTCGGGTGCATTAAAAATTGGTGAAGCAGGAGAATTCGATTACTCCGGTTCACAGGCACTCAAAGCGTTGAAAGAGGAAGGAGTCTATACGATCCTGATCAATCCAAACATTGCGACTATACAAACTTCGGAAGAGATTGCCGACAAAATCTACTTCCTCCCGGTAACCGCCTATTTTGTTGAAAAGGTGATTGAGAAGGAGCAACCGGATGGCATCCTGCTCGCTTTTGGGGGACAAACAGCTCTCAACTGCGGGGTGGATCTTTTCAGACAGGGAATTCTGGAGAAACACAATATTAAAGTACTGGGGACTCCCGTTCAGTCGATCATCAACACCGAAGACCGTCAGATATTTTCGGATATTCTGCACGAAATAGATGTACTTACCCCCAGAAGTGTAGCCTGCGAATCAATTGAAAAAGCGAGAGAAGCGGCTAAAAAGTTAGGTTTCCCGCTGATTATCAGGGCAGCATATACTCTGGGAGGATTGGGTTCAGGATTTTGCTCCAATGAAGAGGAGTTAAACAAGCTTGCTGAAAATGCGTTTAGCTATTCTCCCCAAATCCTGGTTGAAGAATCGATAAAAGGATGGAAAGAGGTTGAATATGAGGTTGTACGCGACAAATACGATAACTGTATTACTGTTTGTAATATGGAAAACTTCGACCCACTTGGAATTCATACGGGCGAGTCGATTGTGGTTGCACCATCACAGACACTGTCAAATGACGAATACCATAAGTTACGCGCCCTCTCCATCAAAATTATCCGTAAAATAGGGGTAGTCGGAGAGTGTAATGTTCAGTTCGCCCTCGACCCTAACTCCGAAGATTACCGCGTGATTGAAGTTAATGCCCGTCTTTCGCGATCTTCGGCGCTAGCCTCAAAAGCAACAGGTTATCCGCTGGCATTTGTAGCTGCCAAACTTGGCCTCGGGTACGGACTGCATGAGCTAAAAAATTCGGTTACGAAAGTCACTACAGCCTGTTTTGAACCGGCACTTGATTATGTGGTAGTAAAGATTCCCCGCTGGGACCTTAATAAATTTGAGGGTGTCTCCAAAACGTTGGGATCGAGTATGAAATCGGTTGGTGAAATCATGGCGATCGGACGTTCTTTTGAAGAGGCGATACAAAAAGGGATCCGGATGGTAGGGGCCGGAATGCACGGTTTTGTTGGAAACCGTGGAGAGATGGAGATTACTGATATTGACGGAGAACTGAAGAATCCCACCGATCGACGCATCTTTGCAATTGCTGAGGCAATGCACAAAGGGTATTCTGTTGATAAAATCTGGGAGATCACCCGCATTGATAAATGGTTTCTTCAAAAACTACATCATATTTACACCCTTCGAAACAAAATTATTGAATTTAATACCCTTGAAGAGTTACCTTATGATCTGTTACTGCTGGCTAAAAAGCAGGGATATTCAGACTTCCAGATTGCCCGGTTAATCCTTAAAAACTATGATCAAAAAATATACGGAGATTTACTGAAAGTCAGGAAACTGCGAAAAAGCCTCGGAATCATTCCCTATGTAAAGCAAATTGACACGCTTGCAGGAGAGTATCCCGCACTGACCAATTATCTGTATCTTACCTATAACGGATCAGAACATGATGTTGATTTTCAGCATGATGGCAAATCCGTAATTGTTCTGGGATCAGGGGCATACCGAATCGGTTCATCGGTTGAATTCGACTGGTGTTCGGTAAATGCGGTGACTACCATTAGAAAGGAGGGTTTCCGTTCCATCATGATCAACTATAATCCAGAAACGGTTTCGACAGATTATGATACCTGCGACCGACTCTATTTTGACGAGCTGACACTCGAAAGGGTCCTCGATATCTGCGATCTGGAACAGCCCAAAGGGACGGTACTTTCGATGGGGGGTCAGATTCCAAATAATCTTGCCATGCGGCTTCACAAGGAGGGTGTTCCTATCCTGGGGACAACAGCTGAGAAAATTGACAATGCAGAGGACCGGAATAAATTTTCAGCTATGCTCGACCGGCTTGACGTCGATCAGCCACGCTGGAATCAGCTTACGACCATAGAGGATATTAACCGCTTTGTCGATGAAGTGGGGTTCCCGGTATTGATCCGTCCATCCTACGTACTTTCTGGTGCAGCAATGAATGTGGTTTCAAACAAGGATCAGTTACACCACTTCCTCACCCTGGCAACAAAGGTTTCGAAAGATCACCCGGTAGTTGTCTCTGAATTTATCGAAAATGCCAAGGAGATTGAGGTCGATGCTGTTGCCAAAGATGGTGAAATTGTTGCGTACGCGATTTCGGAACATGTTGAATTTGCAGGGGTTCATTCAGGAGACGCAACAATAGTCTTTCCTCCGCAAAAACTCTACATCGAAACCATCAGGAGGATCAAAAAAATATCACGAAAAATTGCCAAAGCACTCGAAATAACCGGCCCTTTCAATATCCAGTATCTTGCCAAGGACAACGACATCAAGGTTATTGAATGTAATCTCCGTGCATCACGTTCCTTTCCATTTGTATCCAAGGTGCTTAAAACAAACCTTATAGAGATCGCCACCAAGGCAATGCTCGATGTCCCGTTCAAGAAGCCGGACAAATCACTTTTTGAACTTGATTACGTAGGGGTAAAAGCTCCGCAATTTTCTTTTCACCGCCTCCTGAACGCCGATCCGGTAACAGGTGTTGATATGGCCTCGACGGGCGAAGTAGCCTGTATCGGAGAAAACTTTTATGAGGCATTGCTCAAATCGATGTTATCGGTGGGGTACCGTATTCCAAAAAAGACCATTCTGATCTCCTCTGGTCCAACCAGAGGGAAAGTTGAATTACTTGAAAGTGCCCGGATGTTGAAAGGTCTTGGCTTTATTATTTACGCTACAGGAGGGACACACCATTTCTTTCAGGAAAACGGTATTGAAACCGAACAGGTATTCTGGCCTGACGAACACGACAAACAACCCAACACGCTTGATTTGATTAAGAACCGGAAAGTGGAGCTGGTGATTAACATACCAAAAGATCATACAACCAGAGAAATATCTAACGGTTATAGAATCCGCAGAAATGCCATTGATTTTAATATTCCTCTGATTACGAATGCCAGAGTTGCCAGCGCCTTTATTTACGCAATCTGCAAACTCGATTTGAATGAAATTCCAATTAAAGCCTGGAATGAGTACAAGTAAAAAAATGAAAAATGCGAAATGCAAAGTGAAGAACAGAGATTAATATTCACATTTACTGAAATCTATGAAGGTTATTGAACCGTATCCTTGTTTTCACTTTGCATTTTTCAATTCACATTTCTCATTTTACATGTAGGCTAGACCAGTCCCTGTTCACGCATCGCACAGGCCACTTTAAGGAATCCGCTGGTATTGGCTCCTTTTACATAATTAACGAAACCATCAGGTTCTTTCCCGTTTTCTACGCATGCCTCATGGATGTCTTTCATGATTACCTGCAATTTGGAATCCACCTCAACGGATGTCCATTTTGTACGCATTGAATTCTGTGACATTTCGAGACCCGAGGTTGCAACTCCTCCGGCATTTGCCGCTTTACCAGGGCCATAAAGAATCTTGTTCTGAATGAAAACATCGACAGCTTTTGGTGTTGACGGCATATTTGCCCCCTCGGCAACACAAATACAGCCATTGGCGACTAGAGTCTCGGCGTCTGATCCATGAAGTTCGTTCTGTGTGGCACATGGCAACGCGATATCACATTTTACACCCCATGGACGTTCATTTTCAAAGTATCTGGCTCCCGGATATTCGTCAATATACTCTTTGATACGACCACGCATCACATTCTTGAGTTCCAATACAAAAGCCAGTTTTTCAGCTGTAATTCCATCAGCATCATAGATATATCCATTTGAGTCAGACATGGTTACAACCTTACCACCCAATTGCGTAACTTTTTGAACAGCATATTGTGCAACATTCCCCGAACCCGAAATAACTACCGTTTTTCCGGCAATAGAATCACCCCTTGTTTTCAACATCTCCTGGGCAAAGTAAGCAGTTCCGTAACCTGTCGCTTCGGGGCGCATCAAACTGCCACCCCAGTTACAACCTTTTCCGGTAAGTGTACCTGTAAACTCATTCCGAAGTCTTTTGTACTGTCCGTACATAAAGCCAATTTCGCGACCCCCTACACCGATATCACCGGCAGGAACATCAGTATCAGCGCCAATATGACGCTGCAACTCAGTCATAAACGACTGACAAAACCGCATCACCTCATTATCAGACTTTCCTTTGGGATTAAAGTCTGAACCACCTTTACCTCCACCCATGGGAAGCGTCGTTAAACTGTTTTTAAGTACCTGCTCAAATGCAAGGAACTTCAGGATGCTAAGATTGACCGAAGAGTGGAACCTCAATCCTCCCTTATAAGGACCAATGGCACTATTCATTTGCACACGGTAACCCTTATTAATTTCAACCTCACCACGGTCATTTAACCACGGTACCCTGAACAGAATAACTCTTTCGGGTTCAGCCATCCTTTCAAGAATTTTCAGTTTTGTATAAACCGGATTCTTTAAAAGGAACGGTGCAAGACTCTCGACCACTTCACGTACAGCCTGATGAAACTCTTTTTCGTGCGGATTTTTGGCAATCAGATTTGCCATAAAATTTTCAATAAATAATTCTGCTTCGTTGCTCATAATTTGCTAAAAAAATGGTGAATTAATATTTTTACAATTTTACATTATTTTATCCTTTTTAAGTACTATTTATAAGTTTTTATTCATTTTAAATTACACTATATAAGTTTTATTTACATTTTGTAAATGATTTCATTATTTTTAATTTCATTTTTTCACATTTCTTTTTGTTTTATATCCTTTCGTAATGTTTTTTAGAATATTTCTGTCTATTTGATAATTTTCGAATAATTTGTTCATTTATTTCATGGATTTATTTAATTAATCCCACTTTTAAACGAATTAGGCGATTTAATATTGAATTATTTTACGATTTGCATATTTTTGGTTGATCCCTTTGATTCTCTTCCCTGACAATTGTTTGCTAAACAAAAGGGCAGTTTGAATGTTGTAGAAATAAAATCACTTATGAAGATTCTTCTTACGGGAGCTACTGGATATATTGCACAAAGACTTTTACCAGTTTTGCTGGAGAATGGTCATGAAGTGGTTTGCTGTGTCCGCGATAGGTCCCGGTTTAATCAGGAACGTTATGCCTCATCCGGAATCAAGGTGATAGAGATCGATTTTCTAAACGACCAAACACTCGATCAGATTCCGCACGATATTGATGCAGCTTTTTACCTGATACACTCCATGTCGACGAGTGTGGGGGATTTTGCAAAACTGGAGGATGTTTCAGCCAGAAACTTCAGGCTACGAATTGAGCAAACAAATGCCGTTCAGGTGGTCTACCTAAGTGGAATTACAAATACAGAAAAGCTGTCGAAGCATCTGAACTCCCGAAAAAATGTTGAAGAATTATTAAAATCAGATAAATATGCACTCACGACACTTAAAGCTGGCATTATTATTGGATCGGGAAGTGCCTCATTCGAAATAATCCGTGACCTGGTAGAGAAATTGCCGCTGATCATCGCCCCACGATGGTTAAATACCCGTTCGCAACCCATAGCCATCCGAAACGTGATCGAGTATCTTGTCGGTGTGCTTCACAACGAGCCGACTTATAACAACAACTACGATATTGGGGGAAACGATATCCTCACCTACAAACAAATGCTTTTAAAATTCGCAAGGGTAAGGGGACTAAAACGGATTATTTGGGTTGCACCGGTAATGTCTCCCCGTTTGTCGTCCTATTGGCTCTATTTTGTAACCTCAACTTCTTACTCGTTAGCCAAACATCTGGTAAATAGTATGAAAGTTGAAATTATCTGTAAAGAGAACAATCTCAATGAGCTCATTGGCGGGATTGAACTGATTGGATACAATAAAGCCATCCAGCGTGCATTTGGTAAGATTGAGCAAAATCAGGTAGTTTCGAGCTGGAAGGATGCGCTGACAAGTTCGACACTCAAAAACGGGATCTCCCAGCATATACAGGTTCCCAAATATGGATGTTATATCGACAAAAGAAAGGTGAAAATAACGGAGTGCTGTGATATGGCCCTCCAAAATATATGGTCAATTGGTGGTACAAAGGGTTGGTACCATGCAAACTGGTTGTGGGAGATCCGGGGACTCATGGACAGGTTGACGGGAGGTCCGGGATTACGGCGGGGTCGGAAAAATCCGTCTGAAATTTCAGCAGGCGAATCCCTCGATTTCTGGCGGGTATTACTTGCCAATAAAGCCGAAAAGAGGTTACTCCTTTATGCGGAGATGAAACTACCTGGCGAAGCCTGGCTCGAATGGAGGATCATCAATGAAAATGAACTAGTTCAAACAGCAACATTCCGCCCACTTGGCATTTGGGGAAGAATCTACTGGTTTTCGGTCCTCCCCTTTCACGGATACATCTTCAAAGGGATGATAAAAAAAATTGCCACATTACGATAGTCCTCTGTTTGTTAAATAATACAAAATCAAATCCCTATAATTTATATGCCCGTTTACACCTTTCGCAATACTCAAAAAATCCCATCTACCCTCGAAAAAGTGTGGGATTTTATCTCTTCACCTAAGAACCTGAAACATATCACTCCTGAATATATGGGATTCGATATCATTACAAAAGATCTCCCCGAAAAAATGTATGCCGGAATGATCATCAGCTACAAGGTTAGCCCACTAAAGGGGATCAAAACGTTATGGGTAACAGAGATTACCCACGTCAATGAACTTAACTATTTCGTTGACGAGCAACGCGTCGGACCCTACAAAATGTGGCATCATCAGCACCTGATCCAACCCTTTGAGAATGGAGTGCTTATGACAGATATTGTTGATTATCAGCCACCTTTTGGCATTCTGGGTGCCATTGCCAACCATCTGGTTATCCGCCAAAAACTGGCGGAGATTTTCGCATTCAGAAACGGAAAACTAGAGGAGCATTTCGGCAAACCATAAACATCAAATAATCTTGTAAAAAAATCGCCTTTATCTCTGTTTTATCCAATATTTTACACAATTTCGTATCATATTTATAAAAAGCGATACTGCATGTTTTTAGAGCGGGTTTACGAAGGTAAAAATGACATTGGCAGATGGATAGGGATGATGGTCATCCTTTTTATTATTTCCCAGGTTATTGGAGGAGGGCTGCTTGCAGTGATTATTTTTCTTAAAATGTCAGATAATCCCGATCTTCAGCCAAATCCTGAAAACGCGCTTGATCTCTCAGCGTATGATATCTCTCCGATCGCAGGATTATCTTTGATGTTATTCCCTTTTATCCTGGGGCTTTTCACCTTGCTGCTGCTCATGAAACCGATTCACGAAAGGCCTTTTCTGTCGGTCCTTACAGGAAATAGCACCTTCCGTTGGAAAAAACTACTCTGGGGCGCCGGAGTCTGGTTTCTATTAATGACTGCCTATGCAATTATTGCCACTGCCACCGGAATGCAGAAAATTGAACTGCAGTTTAATCCATCCACCTTACTTTTATTAACCTTAATTTCAGTAATGCTTATCCCGCTTCAGGCAGGGTTCGAAGAGGTATTATTCAGGGGATATCTGATGCAGGGTTTTGCCAAAATATTTAAATACAGATGGTTACCATTAATTATTACATCGCTCATCTTCGGAGGGCTACATTTTACAAACCCCGAAGTTAAGGCTTATGGCACCTTGATCGCTTTGCCTCAATACCTTTGGTTTGGAATTTTATTAGGAATCTGTGCAATCATGGATGACGGTCTTGAACTGGCATGGGGTTTGCACGCGATGAACAATATTTTTCTGTCTGTTTTTTTTACCCAGGATTCAAGTGCGCTACAAACTCCTGCTCTATTCCGGATTACCTCCTTTAATCCCTTGTACGATTCGATTGCTTTCTTTATTCTTTCGATAATATTTATATTTATTGCCTACAAAAAATTTAACTGGACCGGATGGCGCTATCTAATGATGAAGATTGAAGTTCCATCTGTTAAAGAGGATGATCTTTCGCCCTTTACGGAAGATGAATACAGTGACAACGATGATAATTGAATATTTAACCTTAAATGAGCTATGGAATTATTTTCAGCAAAAGAAGTCTCAAAATCTTATGCCAACCATCAGGCGTTAACCAATGTTTCGATCTCGGTTGACGAGGGGACCATTTTCGGTTTGCTAGGGCCCAACGGAGCAGGCAAAACGACGCTAATCCGGATCATTAACCAAATAACTGCCCCCGATAGCGGTTCAGTATGGCTAAATGGTCATCTATTGAAAAGCGATGATATTTACAAGATCGGTTATCTTCCCGAAGAACGCGGCCTGTATAAAAAGATGAAAGTTGGAGAACAGGCGCTCTACCTTGGTCAGTTGAAAGGATTATCACGCCGCGAGGCAATGAAAGAACTCAAGGTCTGGTTCGAAAAGTTCGAGATTACAGCGTGGTGGGATAAAAAAGTGATGGAACTGTCAAAAGGGATGCAGCAAAAAGTTCAGTTTATCTGCACTGTACTCCACAAACCCCGGTTACTGATTTTTGATGAACCATTCAGCGGATTCGACCCCATTAATGCAGATATTATCACCCGCGAGATCCTTCAGATGAAAAAGGATGGAGCAACAATTATTTTCTCAACGCACAATATGGAATCGG
The DNA here is from genome assembly GCA_963677935.2 of Prolixibacteraceae bacterium. Classification (GTDB taxonomy): domain Bacteria; phylum Bacteroidota; class Bacteroidia; order Bacteroidales; family Prolixibacteraceae; genus JAAFHB01. The sequence goes on from CAXXEH010000001.1 coordinate 215,655, forward strand.
TCGAGCAGCTATGCGACCATATCGCACTGATTGACAAATCAAAAAAAATTCTCGATGGGCCGACACAACACATCAGGGAAAAATACAAATCAAATATTTATGATATCTCGTATCGTGGAGATCTCGACATTACCAATCATGATTTTTCCCACAAATACAGTATCATCAGTCACGAACAAAACGGGAACGGGAAGAAGCTGAGCGTCCAATATCCTGACGGAAGCAATTCCGGCGAGCTCATCAAAGATCTTTTGGAGCATGTTGAGATCGTCTCGTTTAACGAAGTAATTCCCAGTATGAACGAGGTATTTATCAAAGTTGTTAAACAAAACTCCTAAATTAAGAAACCATGCACAAAATATACCTGATTATTCAAAGAGAGTATACTACCCGGGTTCAGAAAAAATCCTTTATAATACTCACCTTACTGATGCCTGTTCTGATGTCGGCATTAATGATACTACCTGCCTATTTCGCCTCGATGGATGATGAACAGGTCCGCACAGTGGCTGTTTATGATGGTTCCTCAGTTCTTCTGGGAAGACTTGAAAACTCCGAATTCACCAAATTCAGGTTTATCCCAAAGGAAGAATATCAAAAAGCGAAAAATGACATTAAAAAATCGGACTATTACGCTATTTTGGTTATCGAACCTAATTTTCTAAACACCAAAACAGTACAGGTGATCTCAGGTAGTAATATCCCCTGGGATTTAAAATCACAGATTCAGGACAAAATCCGCACGGTTGTTGAAAAAGATAAGATGGCTGAAGTTGTCAGACAGACAGCAATACCAGACCTGGAACAAAAAATAGCTGCCACCAAAACCCGTATCAATATCGAAACCATTAAGTTGGGAGTTGGAGGCGAAGCAAAAAAAAGCTCAACAGAGATTGGGATGGCACTGGGTTACATTTTTGGGTTTATGATTTACATGTTCATCTTCATCTATGGATCGATGGTCATGCAGGGGGTGATGGAAGAGAAACAAAGCAGAATTGTTGAGGTAATCATTTCAAGTGTGAAACCATTTCAGCTGATGATGGGAAAGATTGTGGGTATTGCACTTGTCGGACTAACTCAATTCGCATTATGGGTACTTCTGGGATTTGCAATTCTTTCGGTTTCAAAAAACTTTTATCCCACATCCCATACCCAGCAGATGCAGAATGTAATGGCGCAGGCTCAGGATGCTGCCAATCAGACTCCGGCACAGAAAATGGATAAGATGCAGGAGATCTTCTCGATGGTCGACACGATTAATTTCCCGTTATTAATCGGCTGTTTTATCTTCTTCTTTATAGGAGGATACTTTCTTTACAGTTCGATGTTTGCAGCCGTCGGTTCGGCCGTTGATGCCCAGGAGGATGCCCAGCAATTTATGCTTCCGATTACATTGCCAATCATTCTCTCCATCATGGTGATGATGAGCGCAATTAAAAGCCCCGAGGGGCCGATTGCCTTCTGGTTCAGCATAATTCCGTTCACATCTCCTATTGTAATGATGGCCCGTATTCCGTTTGGAGTACCAACATGGCAACTGGCACTCTCAATGTCGCTTTTGGTGGCCACTTTCATCGGAATGGTTTGGGTAGCAGGTAAAATATACAGAACCGGTATTCTGATGTACGGGAAAAAACCATCATGGAAAGAGATTGGAAAGTGGTTAATGTACAAATCATAACTTATCGAACTATCAAAGTGATCATTACACATTCACTTTAATAATCGCGACTAAAAGGGGCAGGCACTTTGAACGGTTGTCTGCTCTTTTTCATTCTGCCTGCTCAGAATCGTTCATTTTTTTGATTATGCCTGATGAATAAGTTGTTAAATTTACAAATGGAATTTCTTACCGGCATTCAACGATTTTGTTTAACATTCATATTTTCAATTTCATCATTCCTTGCTATTTCACAGAATGACAATTCCGGTAGGATACCCCTAAATCTTAAAGCATCATACAACAGTTCGCTCATCTACCCGGGCGCCCGATTTGGCGCCGAATTCCAGGTTTTAACATTCGACACAACTTATATCAAAGAATCCGGAAAAAAGAAGAATTTTGTAAAAGATCGTTTTGTTTCAGCCAATTTTAGCTGGTATCACCACCCCTACTATCATGACAATTTGTATCTTACCTTTGGCTGGGCAAATAGGCGAACCAAATCAGGCGGATTATTTACAGAATTCTCACCTGAAATTGGATTAAGCAGAACATTCATAGGGGGAACAACCTATAAAGTAGATAATGAGGGAAATGTTTCGTTGGAGCGGTCGGCAGGGTACCTTTACGCACTTATTTCTGTCGGAGGAGGAGTTGGTTATGATTTCTCAAAATCAAAATTTAAACCTATTATGGTTTTTTATAAGTTGAATCTAATATTGATGTTCCCCTACAATAGTACCATCTATCTAAGGCCGGCAATGGAATTAGGGATAATTTATAAAATACAGGGGCTTCATTTATCCAAAACTAAACATCACAATAAATGAAGCAGATTATCTATATAATAATTGTATCCATCTTTTTAGCCTCCTGCCAAAAAGTAAAGATTACTATTGGAACAAATGTCTCCGAACCATTTTATCTCGACAATAATGGGGCATCCATGCGGGTATTGGTAGAGGGAAACACATTAAGTAATGTTTTCCTGATTTTTGTACACGGAGGGCCGGGAACCGGCTCTTCATTTTACAACACCGAATCTATCACTCAAAACATTGAAAATAAATATGCGGTGGTTTATTGGGATCAAAGAAATGCCGGGGCATCACAGGGAAATTCAAATGGAAATTATCTGAATCTGTCACAAATGACCGATGACCTTAAAAAAGTCATTCAGGTATTAAAAAGCAGATATGGGCAAAACGCCTCCGTTTTTATTTTAGGTCATAGTTTTGGCGGACTTTTAGTCTCTTCATTTATGACATCAGACAATAATCAATCCATGGTAACAGGTTGGATTTTTGTTGATGGCTCACATAACTATCCGCTGAATGATACACTCACCAGGCAAATGTTAATGACAGTGGGAAAACAACAAATTGCGTTAAATAAAAACACCGGTAAGTGGAATGCGATTATTTCCTATTGCAACACCCATACGGGGAATTTTACACTTGATGAATCCAGTCAGTTAGGCGATTACGCCTCTGATGCAGAAACTTACATGGAGGAAGTCAATCAATTCGATTATGAAACCTATATTCTGCAACATGTATTCAGTGGCAATCTGACGCTCACAGCTTTGCTATTTAATCATTTATATTCATCAAATGCTGATTTTAACAGCGAGTTGGCCAGAACTGAATTTTCAACCTCGCTGTACAAGGTGGTAAAGCCAACGTTAATTCTTTTTGGAAAATATGATTTTATTTGTCCAAAAGAACTCGGAGATGACGTTTTCAAACGGATTACTACATCAGACAAGAAAATAGTGATTTCTCCAATTAGTGGGCACAATTTAATTTTTCAGGATGAGGCTTTGTTTTGTAACGAAGTCAACAAATTTATTGAACAGTACAAGTAGGAAGAAGAATACGATAAATCCGGCAACACGGGCTCAGAGTTGAAAAACTTTGTATGTTTACAAAATGAAATTGGAGGCGCCAGTTTTGGACCTATCACACAATCGGGTATGGGGAAAACTGTCGCTGATAAGAATCAGATAAAAGAAAACTATTTAGGATAAGAAGATGATTGCAGTCGTTATATTGATTTTTGTTTTTGGATATGTTTTGATCGCATTTGAACATGCCATTAAAATTAACAAATCGGCAATTGCCTTGTTAACAGGTGTTCTTTGCTGGTCGGTTTATATTCTCCTGTCACCCGGGAAAGAACTGATTAATGCACAGCTGGAAGAACACCTGGGATCGGTTTCAGGGATACTGTTTTTCCTTTTAGGTGCAATGACCATCGTTGAACTTATTGATTCTCATGACGGTTTCAATATCATTACTTCCAGAATCAGGCAAACTGACAAACGGGTTCTCCTCTGGATTGTCGGTTTTATCACCTTCTTTTTATCAGCAGTGCTTGACAATCTGACCACTACAATTGTTGTCGTCTCTCTTTTGCGAAAACTAATTGACAATCAGAAAGATCGTCTGCTTTTTACCGGAATAGTAGTAATTGCAGCAAACGCAGGTGGTGCCTGGACGCCAATTGGAGACGTAACCACTACGATGCTCTGGATTGGGGGTCAGATTACCACTGCCAATATAATGTTAAAACTATTTTTACCAAGCTTCACCTGCTTAGTATTACCTTTAATTTTTCTGTCATTTAAGCTAAATGGAGATATTGAAAGGCCATTGATAACCGAAGAAAACCATCACGGGACATTATCAACAAAGCATCAATCAATCATTTTCTTTTCAGGAATTTCAACATTAATTCTGGTTCCTGTATTTAAAACGATTACCCATTTACCTCCGTATATGGGTATTTTAGCAGGCCTTGGAATTTTGTGGGTAATTACCGAAATTATTCATGGTAAAAAAGAAGATACGGTCCGACACTCCTATTCAGTTGTTCATGCACTGCGAAAAATAGATACCAGCAGTATTTTGTTCTTCTTCGGAATTCTGATCAGTATAGCGGCACTTGAGTCTACCAGCATTTTAGCTGAACTTGCAAAATGGATGGCAAGCACCATTTCAAATATTAACGTCATTGTTTTTTCACTTGGTCTCCTTTCCGCAGTAGTGGATAATGTTCCATTGGTTGCAGCCGCACAGGGAATGTATGACCTATCGCAATACCCTACTGACCACTATTTTTGGGAGTTTCTTGCCTATTGTGCTGGTACAGGTGGAAGTCTCTTAATAATTGGCTCAGCAGCCGGTGTTGCAGCAATGGGTATGGAAAAAATCAATTTCTTCTGGTATTTGAAAAAAATCAGTTTACTGGCTCTACTTGGTTATATAGCAGGCGCTTCCGTTTATATATTACAGCATCAGATTCTTGGATTATAAACAATCCACATCATATCAATCTTTAGCTTTAACTCAAATTTGTTCTCCTATGAGCCGTTACGCTGTGATAGACCTTGGTACGAACACTTGCAATTTACTTATTGCCAAAATATTACCCAACGGATTATTTGAAACGGTCTACGACCGCAAGCTTCCTGTCAAACTTGGAAGGGGAGGCATTCATAAGGATATACTCCTTCCTGATGCGATCAAACGCGGAATAAAAGCACTTCAAAGTCATGCCCAAACCATTGAGAAATTTGGCGCCGAAAAAGTCAAGATTCTAGGAACCTCTGCATTACGCGGGGCGAACAACCGCGATGAGTTTCTGATGCAGGTAAAGGAGCAATTGGGTTGGGAAATCGAAATCATTGATGGCGAACTCGAGGCAGAATTAATTTTCAGAGGTGTTACCTTATCATTACCTGAAGGGTTAGGGAAATACCTGATTCTTGATATCGGTGGTGGAAGTATTGAATTTATTCTGGCAAACGATAATGACATCATCTGGAAAAAAAGTTTTAACATCGGTATTGCACGTGCACTTGAAGCAATTCGGACATCAGATCCGGTCACTGCAGCCGAGATTGAAGCCTATGAATTGTGGTTTGACCAACATCTGCAGGAGTTGTGGAATATTTGCAAATTGCATGAGCCACAAATACTTATTGGCTGTTCAGGTGCTTTCGACACCTTTATGGATATTCACGAAAAAGTAATCCCCGATATTAAAATACGAAACGTGTCTGAACTTCCGCTTCAGGATTATCAGAAGATTCATGATCTTTTGATTCATACCAACGAGGTTACCAGAAGTAAAATTGAAGGGATGGACAAGATGCGGGTCGAGATGATTGTAATTGCATCAGTTTTTACTAATTTCATCCTCCGCAAATTAAAGGTCCAAAAACTTCTGCACACGCACTACTCACTGAAGGAGGGAGCGATGGAAAGGTTGATCTCTAAAGGTTTATAATTTATTCGTATGGTAAAAATTTTAGTCATTGATGACGAACGCAGCATTCGAAATACCCTCAAAGACATTCTCGGTTTTGAGGGATATGCAGTTGACGTTGCTGAAAACGGTCTGTTGGGATTGGAGTTGGTCAAAAGCACCGATTTCGATATCATTCTTTGTGATATCAAAATGCCCGAAATGGATGGTATAGAAGTTCTGGAGAAGATCCTGGAACTAAAACCTGAAACCACTGTCGTGATGATTTCCGGACATGGGAATATCGACACTGCAGTTGAAGCGATTAAAAAAGGGGCATTTGATTTTATCGTCAAACCATTGGATCTAAACAGATTACTAATTACAATACGCAATGCGGGCGATAAAACGCTTTTGGTAAAAGAGACCAGGGTGCTAAAACAAAAGATCAACAAACAGTATGAAATAATCGGTGAATCTCCTGCAATTAAGAAAGTGCTCGAAATGACTGACCGTGTAGCCCCAACCGATGCCAAAGTTTTAATTACGGGAGCAAACGGAACTGGCAAAGAGCTCGTAGCCAGACGCTTGCATGAATTGTCGACACGCTCTGAAGCAACTTTTGTTGAGGTCAATTGTGCTGCAATACCATCTGAATTAATTGAAAGTGAATTATTTGGTCACGAAAAAGGGGCATTTACCTCAGCGATTAAGCAACGTAAAGGAAAATTCGAACAGGCAGACGGAGGTACCCTTTTTCTTGATGAAATTGGAGATATGAGTTATTCAGCGCAATCAAAAGTGTTGCGGGCATTGCAGGAAAATATTATCACAAGGGTTGGAAGTGACACACCTATAAAAGTAAATGTAAGGGTAATTGCGGCGACCAATAAGGATCTTGCAGATGAGATTAAAAATGGAAATTTCAGGGAGGATTTGTACCACCGGTTAAGTGTTATCCTGATCAATGTCCCATCGCTTGAAAGCCGGAAGGAGGACATCCCATTACTGGCCAGCTTTTTTATTGAACAGATTTGCGGGGAATATGGACAACCACCAAAAGAGATCGACCCTGATGCCATTGAAGAGCTAAAGAACCGCCGCTGGACCGGAAATATACGTGAATTTAGGAATGTTATAGAAAGACTAATTATCCTGTGCAATAAGACAATCACACTTGAAGAGGTAAAATTATATGCACCTCCAGGAAACGGAATTGCTGAATAATTATCCATTTCATGAAAGAATACCTTTCTGCGCATTCCAAAGTGTTAAAAATCACTTTTAAATAATGCTTTTCTCTGTAAAAAATGGTTGCATCCCGGCAAGGTTTAAGCCAATAAACAAAATAGTGATTTTGAAAAAACACCTATACTAAGTGAATATCAGCAATATAGCACCTTCAAAGTTATAAACAATTGTTAATAATGTAAGTTGACACAAAGTTGATACAAAAGTCTCAAAATAGTTGCATTTCGGGTATTTTGTGATGTATCTTTGATATATCAGGTAAGCGATAAAAGGTTATTCTGAAGTAGTGGAGACGGGGAGAGACGCTTAAGTGAGTAAGGAACCGGATCATTCAGACCCTCGGGTTTGCGCAACGGAAGAGTCAGAGTCTGGTCGAAAGGAGCAATCCAATCGCCGGTCAGCCGGAAAAAAACGCTTGTCGTTCATTAGAAGGTTGAGTTAAGGAGCGGGTGAAAATGGAGATGCAAGTCTCTGAGAGATCCTGGGGAGCAGGAAAGCTGAAAAGCCGGAATGGTTCCTGCAGCTGAAGATCTGATCGCAAGAGAAGAGCCACGCTGTATTCTGTGAGACACTCCGTCCGGGAAGGTTACCCGAAAGGGAAGCCGAAGGGACAGCAGGAAGGTGAAGCCATAAACAGCCGAATCCGAACGCAATGGGCAGCAAAAGTAAATACTGAATGCGCAAGCAGGAAGGAAATGACGATGCAGCCAACCACGATAACCGTAGCCTGACGCCAATGGCAAAGCAATTTGCCAGCGACGAAATGGGAACAATCTGAAAGGGTTGTTCCCATTTGTGTTTTTATACCCTCTTATTAACTTATTTCGGGAAAAGGGATCAATTGACATTTCAGGTGGAGTAAAAGAATTACGGATCAATTGATATTTTGGGTGGAGTTAAAAAATTACGCATAAATTTTTGTTAATCTGAACAGGAAGAAATTGATATCTCTTACTCCTCTCTGAGTTGATCTGAAAGCTTTGATTTTAGCATTGAAGGATTCCGCTGAAGCATTAGTGCTTCGGTTGTTGAAGTAGTTTAGGATTTTGTCGTAATGAGCATACATCGTTGCAGAGATGGAATTGAATGATTTAAATTCAGAGTCCGTCACTTTGTTAAACCAAAGGGCCAGTTTTCCGATAGCCACATTCTTGGGATGTTTTTTATTGTAAATACATCTAAGACTGTGAACAAGAGAGAAGGCTTGTTTGATGTCGGGGTATAATTTGAACAAGATCTTAGCCCTTTTCTTCTGACTCAAAGTCCAGTGATTTGGTGATTTAAAAAGTAAATATCTGCTTCTGAACAGGAGTTGTTTTTTTGTTTCTCCATTTTTGAGGATCTTCGGTTCATATCTCTTGTTGTCAGCTTTGCAGTTTTCAATCTTATTGGTTTCTTCATCGATAGCTTCCCACCGGTGTGCTATCCGAATCTCCTGAAGGGCATCAAAAGCCAGTTTCTGAACATGAAACCGGTCGATAACCTGCTCAGCATAAGGAAAACATTTTTTGGCTACCAGGTTCATCGAGCCAGCCATATCCAGGGTAATTTCGGAGACTTTGGCTCTTTCTTTTTGGGGGATCTTTGTAATTACGTTGATGATCGCTTCCGAAGTAGTTCCCTCGACCATAGCCACAATAGCTCCCTTCTTCCCTTTGGCCTCTTTATTGGTCAGAATCGTATAAAGCTCGCCATTGGACAGACTTGTCTCATCAATACTAAGCTTTGGACCAATGTTCTCCGGGAATAACACCCATTTGGCTGCATGCTCTTTTTGATCCCAAGTGCAATAATCACTTAAGAAATCTTTGTATTGCTGACCAAGCTGGTCCCCTTTGATATGAAAGAATTTTTCAAGAGAATTAGAACTTATCGGGTAAGTATCCAAGCAATCCTTTTAAAAAAGTCGCGAATTCAGTTGAATATCGCGTCCCATCTGCCATTAGATTCCAGGTCTTACTGACAATCTTTTTGGTTGATTCTACCTCCCATTTTCTTCGCCGAACGTGAAGGTATAAAGCTTTGTTTCGTAATGGAAAGTCCTGAATCACAGCTTCCGGATGAAAACCTTTAGATATCAGCTTTTCATTTTTATACTCATCCGGAACTTCATTGCGCTCATCCAGATACAAATGAACCTCTTTGGGTTGTATCATCAAGTTGATAACAATAAAATGTTCCAGAATCTCCCGGGGTAGTATCAGTTCAAGGATACTGAGCATTTGTGATTGTGTCGCTTCCATTAAATCAGTGTTTTTAAATCAAAAGTAACAGATTTAACAAACAAGCTCCACCTACTTTTTAAATTGATCCAGAATTACGCATAAATTTTCGTTAATCGGAACAGGAAGAAGTTCACATCTCTCACCCCCCTTTGTGTTGATCTAAAAGCTTTGATTTTTGCATTGAATGATTCAGCAGATGCATTCGTACTTCGGTTATTGAAGTAGTTCAGGATTTTGTCATAATGGGCATACATTGTTGCAGAGATGGAGTTGAATGATTTAAATTCAGAGTCCGTCACTTTGTTAAACCAAAGGGCCAGTTTTCCGATAGCCACATTCTTGGGATGTTTTTTATTGTAAATACATCTAAGACTGTGAACAAGAGAGAAGGCTTGTTTGATGTCGGGGTATAATTTGAACAAGATCTTAGCCCTTTTCTTCTGACTCAAAGTCCAGTGATTTGGTGATTTAAAAAGTAAATATCTGCTTCTGAACAGGAGTTGTTTTTTTGTTTCTCCATTTTTGAGGATCTTCGGTTCATATCTCTTGTTGTCAGCTTTGCAGTTTTCAATCTTATTGGTTTCTTCATCGATAGCTTCCCACCGGTGTGCTATCCGAATCTCCTGAAGGGCATCAAAAGCCAGTTTCTGAACATGAAACCGGTCGATAACCTGCTCAGCATAAGGAAAACATTTTTTGGCTACCAGGTTCATCGAGCCAGCCATATCCAGGGTAATTTCGGAAACTTTGGCTCTTTCTTTTTGGGGGATCTTTGTAATTACGTTGATGATCGCTTCCGAAGTAGTTCCCTCGACCATAGCCACAATAGCTCCCTTCTTCCCTTTGGCCTCTTTATTGGTCAGAATCGTATAAAGCTCGCCATTGGACAGACTTGTCTCATCAATACTAAGCTTTGGACCAATGTTCTCCGGGAATAACACCCATTTGGCTGCATGCTCTTTTTGATCCCAAGTGCAATAATCACTTAAGAAATCTTTGTATTGCTGACCAAGCTGGTCCCCTTTGATATGAAAGAATTTTTCAAGAGAATTAGAACTTATCGGGTAAGTATCCAAGCAATCCTTTTAAAAAAGTCGCGAATTCAGTTGAATATCGCGTCCCATCTGCCATTAGATTCCAGGTCTTACTGACAATCTTTTTGGTTGATTCTACCTCCCATTTTCTTCGCCGAACGTGAAGGTATAAAGCTTTGTTTCGTAATGGAAAGTCCTGAATCACAGCTTCCGGATGAAAACCTTTAGATATCAGCTTTTCATTTTTATACTCATCCGGAAATTCATTACGCTCATCCAGATACAAATGAACTTCTTTGGGTTGAATCAATAAGTTGGTTACCGTAAAATGGGCCAGAATCTCATTTGGTAATATGAGCTCAAGTATTCTGAGCATTTGTTCTTGGGTAGCTTCCATTAAATCTCTGTTTTTAAAACAAAAATAACAGATTTAACAACCTGGCTCCACCTACTTTTTAAATTGATCCGGGAAAAGGGATCAATTGATATTTCAAGTCAATGCAGAGACCAAGTCTGGTTTTGCGGGACATTTTTCGTATATTTGCACCAATCATTGCAGACAAACAATTATCAATTATTTCCTCACATGACAGATACTTTTTCAGCGTCTTTGCAGAAAATAGCATTGGGTGAAGAGGGATCATTTACCAAAGTTTTTGACAGTTACTATACCCAACTGTGTTACTATGCCGACAAATTTATTCATGATTCCGACGAGTCGCGTTCTTTGGTGCAGCAGGTATTTGTTGATCTTTGGATAAAACGTCATAAACTGGTGATCGAACAATCTTTAAAAGCCTATCTTTTTACGGCCGTTAAAAACTATTCGCTCGACCACCTGAAACATAAACTAGTTGAAACAAAATATCTGCAGGAGGTGCCAACTGCTTCAGTAAGTTACGATACCGATTTAATAGAAGAAGCAGAGCTCAATGCGCGTATTAATTCGGCCATCGAAGAGTTACCCGAAAAATGTCGCGAAATTTTTATGCTTTGCCGGTTCGAAGAACTTCGCTACACCGATATTGCCCAAAAGTTGGGCATCTCAATTAAAACAGTGGAGATGCAAATGGGAATTGCATTAAAAAAACTAAGAGCTAAACTAACAGATAATCAGAATATTCAAATTTTACTTTATCTTTTCTCAAAAAATAACTGACTCCAGTTACAGGGTAATCTGCAAGCTTGTCGTCTTAGGACTAAACAAACTTAAAGACCTTTTACCATGAATCAGCAGTTACCCGATAAAGATCAGCAAATCGCCTCTGTCTTATCCGGAAACAGTACCCCTTCTGCGATTGAGGAGCTTCAGAATTGGCAAAACCTGTCAGTCGAAAACAAAAAAATATTCGATGATTCGTCCAAGGTGTGGGAAAATTGCCCTAATCCACTGTTTCAGTCAGATAGAGATCACGATAAGATGGTTGTCAAGGATTTGATAATTTCTCAAACGGTGATTCAACAAAAACACGACCGGATCTTGTTGCGATTCCTGCAGGTTGCGGCTATCCTGATTGGCCCCATCATGCTTGCGGTTGGATGGTATATTGGCACATCCAATCGTTCAACAAAAGAGTTAACCTGGAATACGGTGACAGCTCCACGCAAACACATTGCCATGTGCACGATGGCCGATGGCACCGAGGTGTGGCTAAATACAGGATCGACAATTAGTTATCCCACTAATGATCTGCCGGATAAAAGAGAAGTAAAACTAAACGGAGAAGCATATTTTAAAGTAACTAAAAATCCCCATAAACCTTTTTATGTGATTACCTGGAAAGCGACTGTTAAGGTATTGGGAACCTCATTTAATATGAAAGCCTATTCGGGTGAAGAGCGCCTTGTGACCACACTTGAAGAGGGCTCCATTGAACTGATCACCTCAAAAACGGAAAATACGCCTGTCCTTCTTGTACCAGGTGATCAGGCCATTTATTTTACCAATAATGGGCAAACAGAAATCGAAAAAGTGGATGCCAAACAGTTTAGCGCCTGGAGGAACGAAAGATTTCTGTTTAAAGACGCCGACTTAAAGACGATTATTACCGAACTCGAACGGTCATACGATATAAAGATCCATCTTAAAAATCCGGAACTCGAAAAGCTGCGGTTTAGGGGGATGTTCAGCTACGATCAGGATCTGTTGGATGCGTTCGAAACATTAAAACAATGTGTAAAACTCAGCTATACGATTAAAGGACGTGAAGTATGGTTGGAATGATTAGAATATGAAAATTCACACTAAATAATTAAATCGCATATGAAGAAATAGACAAGCATAAAGATGTAAAAAAACAGCAGGAATAGTCCTACCTATTCCTGCTGAGAAAAACGCCCAGAAGGCGAAAAACGAAGAATCATTTTATTTAATAAAAACATTCAAATGTATGAAAAAAAATCCCATTCCGAACAGGAAGAGAGAGCTCTTGTTTAAAAAATTAACACGAATTATGAAAATATACTTCGCTATTTTGGTGATCACCGTGATGCAGGCGACCGCAAGCGTCTACTCCCAGACAGCTCGCCTAAACCTGAAGATGGAGAATGCCACCATCTCGGAGGTCTTTGATGCAATAGAAAAACAATCCGATTTTTTCTTTTTTTACAACCGTGGGCAGATCAATGATCAGCAAAGGGTATCCCTTGATCTTCAAAACAGCAAAATTGACGATGTTCTAACAATTGTATTTGGAAAAAATGCGGTGAGTTACGAAATCGTTGGAAAGAATATCATTATCAAACCATTTGATCAAACCAATCCATCCTCCACGCTGCAGGAAGATAAAAAAATTACCGGTAAGGTAACAGATCAGAATGAGATATCCATTCCGGGTGCATCGGTAGTAGTGAAAGGAACGACACTTGGTGTAACAACAGACAATGACGGAAGATTCTCATTGTCGATACCTGCCAGTGCGAAAGTTCTTGTTTTTTCTTTTATAGGCATGAAATCACAAGAGGTAAGTATTGCCAACAAGACCCTGATCAATCTGACAATGCAGGAAGAAGCCATAGCGCTCGATGAAGTTGTCGCTATTGGCTATGGAACCATCCGGCGGAAGGATCTTACCGGATCGGTGGCATCGGTGAGCGGTTCGGCATTAAGGGACATACCGGTCATATCAGCTGCTCAGGCTATTACTGGTCGTATAGCCGGGGTACAGGTTACCAAAACAGAAGGCTCGCCTGATGCAGAAATTAAAATCCGCGTGCGGGGAGGTGGTTCGCTAACCCAGGATAATTCACCTTTGTACATTGTCGATGGTTTCCCGGTAAATAACATCAACGATATTGCTCCCTCCGACATTGAATCTATCGATGTATTAAAAGACGCATCTTCCACCGCTATTTATGGAGCCCGGGGGGCTAATGGAGTCATCCTGATCACCACGAAAAGCGGCTTTGACGGAAAGGGAAAAGTAAGCTACAATATGTACTATGGGGTCAAGGAGATCACCAAAACGTTTAAAGTGCTCGACCCTTATGAATATGTATATTGGCAATATGAACTCGGTGATGTAATCAGCGTTCAGCAAAGCTTCGGTGATTTCCAGGATTTTAAGTTATACAAACAAATGAAGGGAACCAACTGGCAGAATGAGGTATTCGGCAGGACCGGAACAACCATGTATCATAATATTGCAGTTACCGGAGGGTCAAAAACTTCAAAATACAACATTAGCCTCACCCGAAATGATGATAAAGAGGTGATGATAGGCTCAGAAGCTTCCAGAACAAATCTGACAGTGAAAACTTCCAACAAAGTAAATAATTGGCTGACCATTGATTTAAATGCAAGATTATCTGATTATAAAATTGGCGGTGCAGGGACGTATAACAATTCCCGGTTGGCGGCTGCAGTACAGTTCCGCCCGGTGAACGGATTGAAGGACTTTGTGGATTCCAATCTGACACAGCAGGAGAGTTTCGAAACTATCTCTGCTTATATCCTGAATCCGGTCACACAAACCAACGACGATTACCGACGGTCAAAGAATCTCACTTTCAATACCGACGCGGCAGCAACAATCAGGTTATCCAAAGACTTAAACTTTCGCTTTGATTATGGGACACAATTTGGTGAGAGCGCGGATAAACGGTTTTATGGACTTGGTACTGGAAATGTCTTCCCTTACGGTGAACAACCCATTGCGAACATTACCAAAACAAATTCTAAAAGTTACCGTTTGGCAAATGTTCTGACCTATTCAAAAAGAGATTTTCTGCCAGGCCATAATCTGACAGCCATGATGGGAGAAGAATTAAATTACTTTAAATCGGAGTATATTTTAAGCTCCGCCAAATATTTCCCCAAGTACATCGATGCCGTCAGCGCTTTAAGTATGATGACATTGGGGATCGCTGATCCGATTGTTACCGGAGACAATCCGGCAATTAAAACCTCCTCTTTTTTCGGACGTCTGAATTACGATTTCAAAGGAAAATATCTTGCAACAGCAACCTTCCGTGCCGATGGGTCAAGTAAATTTGCCCAAGGAAACCAGTGGGGATATTTTCCATCGGTTGCTCTGGCATGGCGGATTTCAGATGAGCACTTTATGAAGGGAGCAAAAAACTGGCTGAATAATCTCAAATTAAGAACCAGTTACGGAGAATCGGGAAATAACAGAATTTCAGACGATGCATGGAAAAAGACGTTCTATGTGACCTCGGGATCTGTAGCCAATGGTGCATTATTTTTGGAAGGGAACGAAACTTCGTATACCCCTTATATTAATCCAAGCAGTGTGCTTTCGAATCCAATACTGAAATGGGAAACAACAATAACGCGAAATATCGGCCTTGATTTTGGCCTTTTCAAACAAAGGCTGAACGGTTCTGTCGAAGTGTATAAAAATACTACGAAAGATCTGTTGATCAGCACCACTATCCCCGCAAGCAGCGGGTATTCAACGCAATGGCAGAATATTGGTCAAACCTCCAATAAAGGGCTTGAAGTGGTATTGAATGGGGTTATTTGTGAAAAGAAGGACTTCAGATTATCGATGTCATTTAATATCGCCTTTAATAAAAACAGGATTGATAAATTGGGCTCAGTCAAGCAATGGGAACAAACTTCAGGTTGGAGTCAATATACTGGCGATTACCTCGTAAAAGAGGGTGAGCCAATCGGAATGATGTATGGTTACATTACAGAGGGAATGTATTCATTTGATGATTTTGATTATAATGCCACAACAGCCACATACAAGTTAAAAGCTACAGTCTCTGACAATAGCGGTCTGATAGGTGTAAACAGGTTCTGGCCCGGAGCTCTAAAACTCAAAGATCAGAACAACGATTTTGTTGTGAACGTTAAAGATAAAGTGATCGTCGGTAATGCCAATCCTAAACACACAGGCGGGTTTAATCTCACCACACAATTTAAGGGATTTGATTTTTCTGCCTTTTTTAACTGGGTATACGGGAATAACATCTATAATGCCAATAAGATCGATTTTACGAGCTATTTGATGAAGAGATATTCCAAGAATATACTGAACACCTTTAATTCGGATAACCGGTTTACCTACATTAGCAAAGAGACAGGGCTATTGGTATCTGATCCTGTTCAATTGGCTGAAATGAATAAAAATGCAACGCTCTGGTCGCCGGCAATGGTGTCGGTGCCATTACATTCGTGGGCGGTTGAAGATGGTTCATTTTTAAGATTGAACAATTTCACGGTTGGTTATTCCCTCCCAAAAAGGTTACTCGATAAATATCGGATAGATCAGGTGCGGGTATATGCCACAGCCAATAATATCTGGACCTGGACCAATTATTCAGGTTATGACCCGGAAGTGGATACTCAACGCTCAACTCCGTTAACCCCGGGCGTAGATTATTGTGCCTATCCAAGAAGCCGCACATTTACGCTCGGCTTAAATTTAACATTTTAAAAAAACAAGTTATGAAACAAAAATATTTGAAGCTGATGCTGTTTTTTCTGACCATCTCTTCGTTTTGCTCATGTGCCGATTATCTCAAAACAGAGTCAAATTCGACATTCACAGAAGAAAAGGTATTCTCGAATCTCGATTTTGCCACCAAGGCTGTGAATGGTATCTACGCAGACCTCACATCCAATAATATGTACACCTATAATTTTCTGTTTTTCAAAACGGATAATGATATTGAAATTAATATTCTGACCAATAACAGTTCAACTACCTCTGTCAGCCATTATGCAGCAGATGAGGGAAATGCAGTAATTAAACCGGTGTGGGATCAGTTATATAAGTCCATAGAGCGGGCAAATACCATTATTGATAATTTGCCAAACAGTCCAATCTGGACGAATGAATTCTCAGCAAAAACCCGCCTGCTGTATGGTGAAGCTGTTACACTTAGAGCCTATTCCTATTATGAATTGATCAGTTTGTGGGGAGATGTCCCTTTTAAGGTGAAATCTTCTCAGGCTGGTGATAATTTCTTTCTTCCCAAAACGGACAGGGATTCAATCTATGTAAAACTGATCCAGGAGCTGGCCGAAGTGGAAAAATATGTCCCCTGGATGACCGATACCAAAACTTCAGGAAGAGTAAATAAGGCTTTTGTAAAAGGATTAAGGGCAAAAATGGCTCTCGCCTATGCCGGCTACTCGTTGCGCAATAAAACCTTTGAAACACGCCGGGGCAAAAATTGGCCCGAATATTACAAAATTGCCAATCAGGAATGTCGCGAAGTTATTGAAAGTGGCAAACACCAGTTAAATCCAAATTTTGGAAATATTTTTAAAACACTCCACGCTTATACAATGGACTTGACCTACAATGAAATTCTTTTTGAAATTGCTTTTGGACGACTCATTAGCGGACGTATTGGGGAGGTATTTGGAATGTATTTTGCACAAAGTACCAAATATGGGAGAGGCTATACAAATTTCACAGTACCAATCTCTTATTATTATTCTTTCGACCGGACCGATACCAGAAGAAATATTTCAACGGAATTGTACTATTATAACGCTAACGGAGTCCAGGCCCTTGTTAAAAACATATCGTTCAGTAACCCATGCAAATGGCGCAAATCATGGATCAATCCTTTAATGGGAGGGAGCTATGCAAGTTCATCTTTTACAGGGGTTAACTTTCCATTGATGCGTTATGCCGATATTATACTGATGTACGCGGAAACAGAAAATGAAATCAACAACGGGCCAACCCCAGCCGCAAAAGAAGCATTGTCGCTTATCCGTAAAAGAGCCTTCCCCACCGCAGTGCAGGCATCAAAAGTGACCAGCTATGTCGATTCGGTTGCTGTAAGTAAAGAAGCCTTCTTTAATGCCATTGTGGATGAGAGAGCCTGGGAATTTGGAGGTGAACTGGTTCGCAAATATGATCTGGTCAGATGGAACTTATTAGGGACCAAAATCAAACAAATGAAGGATGATTGTCAAAAAATCATCAATGACGATCCGAAATATGTGAATCTTGTCCCTAATTATATCTTCTGGAAATTGCAGGCTGATGGTGAAACACTCGACATTTTAAATCCCGATTATCGTTTACCAGGCACAGCCATTGCAGGTTACACCAAAGATTATGGATGGTCTTTCTATTCCACTACACAGAAAGCGACATTTAGTGTATCAATGGGCTATGTGGCTAATGGTTACAATGAAGCGAAAAACAATCATTTGTTACCACTTAGTTCAGGAACAATCACTTCAAGCAATGGCACACTGACAAATGATCAGATACCCTGATTCCAGGCTTTTAATAATTACCTATTGTTGAATAATTACAAAACAGATGAAAATGTCAAATTTTAATAAAATACGGTCTCTGCTATTGATATTCCTTTTCTCCTTTCTCATTTTTTCATGTAAGGAGAGCGATTCGATTGATGATATACCGGATCAATTGTTTCGTCCCACCAACTTTGTAGCTTCTGTTCGCGGGAATTCAGTCAGTTTTTCCTGGGTGCCTATGGCAGGGGCCTCTTACTCGCTCGAATTAAGCAGGGATAGCTTCCTGTTCACGAAAGATCTCATGGTGGTCGCTCTTGATGGCGTATCCTATTATTCCGTTGAAGATCTATATAGCACTGCCAGATACTCAGCACGAATTAAGTCTGTAAGCAAAGATAAATCGCTGAAAGATTCAGAATATAAATCGATTACATTCATTACGGGAATAGAGAATATTTTTTATACCGTAACCGCTTCCGATATTGGAAAAAATCAGATTTTGGTTAAATGGCCCAATTCTAAAAGCGTTTCTCAACTGGTTGTTTCTAAAGCAGGCGCTGCGGATGCAATCATTCCATTATCAGCTTCGGATCAGGCGAATGGACAGAAACTTGCTGATAATCTAATAAGTAATACTACCTATATTTTTAAGATCTACTTTGGAGACATGCTCAGGGGGACAATATCTGTAAAAACGTTGCCATAATCCTGATCATTTGGGTATAACGATAACGCTGGCACAACAAAAGTCGTAAAACGAGTGTGGCAGCGTTATCTTTTAGGCAGAAGTTTAGCCACTTTCAATTACCTAGTAGCTATATTTTCCAGGCCAGAAATGAACACACGAAAATTTGTTAACTCAACAAGCATTGCCCATATAAGTAATTGGCATTATTTGTTGTCGTATTTTGGGAGTGACCTTTATGAGAAAAATATTTCATGGTCAATGATTTGTTCCTCTTATTCGCTCACCTGAAATAATACGACATTTTATCATTTTCATTACTTAGGTGATGTAATTTGCAAATTATCCCTCTTCTAACCATGCTTATGCTTTAAGTATAATCATTATAACATCATGATATACATTATAAAACTCACATTAATTCTTACGCTGGTATGGTCTTGCCGGAGTAAAGAAAATGTCATTCCGGTTTCCACACCTTTGGTAGCAAAAACTTCAGTTGACAGTATTAATGAATGGAAAAGTGGATTTTTTGTTTCGTGGAGGGGAACACAAAATGAGAATATCCGCTCGGCTAAAGCCCTGGGATACCGGTATATCAATGAAACCTGTGAGAAATATTTATCCTCAAAGAATTATGGACCGATGCCGGAAGCAAAAGGGATGCGCTTTTACCTCGATAACCCGGAATATTCACTAAAACCTGAACTTGATTACCTATCCCCAGCGCAACTGGCAAGTCTCAAGGCAAAAACTTTTGGCGCCTTATTCCGCGATTATCCAGCTATGAATATTGCAATTAAGGAACAATGGTTGATTGACCTTAAAACCGATAATCCGGCAATTTATGAGCGTGTAAAAGCGACTTACGAAAAATGGTGTCTCATTACAGACGGGGTGTCTCAATTTCCTAAAAACCTCGCGTTAGGTTGGGTTTTTAGCGATGGAACAGCGCGAATTGTCTTAGACTGGCAACAAAAAAAAGTGATCGATTTGGTTATTGGAAATATTGTGAAATTAGCCCATGAAAGGGAAAACAAGGATAATGATTATCTGTTCACAGGAATCACGATGGACGCTGCAGACAAACAAAACGAGTTTAGCCGGGCTCCTGCTTATCGTCTTAATTATCAGAAATACACCCTCGATCCTGCATTAACCGGTTATCAGATGCCTGGGACCCAACATGATTATGCTACCTTTCGGGAAGGTTGGAGCCGTTTTATGATCGCTTTAAGAAACCAACTTACCACTGAATTTGCTGATCGGAAAATACGGTTTATCATTGAACCTTGGAAAATCTGGCGTGATGGTTATTGCGGCTGGTGGGGATATTGGATCGATACGATAGATGGTGCACCTTTCCTGACCTTTGAGGAAAAAAAACAAATATCAGGAGACCTTGTTGCGCAGGAAGGGGATTGCATTGAAGAATTTGATGACCAAATTATCATCAATAAAATTACAAAATCGGGATTAATTAGTTTCGACAACCTGGCAAGTTCATCTCCTAACCTCGAAGACCGGTATTCCGATCTTGCCAATCCTTCCACACACCTCAATTACCTCGGGAAACTCGCGACAAAAGGATTGTGGTTTAATTCGTATGGACGGTTTGACAGTGGTGCAACAACAATAAAACAACGATTGCCACAACTGACCCTTTGTCGTTTGGTGGTTAACTGGCAAAACCTTGCTAAAATACCAATCAAAGATAGAATATGGGATGAAACCAATCAGGTTTATGACAGTCCTACGGGACATGCAGACAAAGATATTATTTATGGCAAGGAGCCACATAGCGGTAAATATTACACCGTTTGGGTAAATAAAAACGGAATCATGAAACTGCAAAAAGGGGAGAAAATAATTTCTGCGAGGGCTGCCAATGAATATTATGAGGAGAACGGAGCCAACAGTTCAGATGCTATAAGTAGCCTCATTACCAGACAAGAGACTTTAACACTCTCAGGGTCAGGGAAGCTTAATCAGTGCTATATTATCACTGTTTCAAAATAAATTATTAACAAATGAAGCCGAATACTATTTTATTATTTATCTGCACATTGCTCTCAATATTGCCTTTTTTTGCAATTGGAACAGAACCTGGAGCTGTCCAAAACCTCATCTCCCCACCTGAAACAGAAACGGACACATCGATTACGGTATTGTGGAATAAGCCATTGTATTTCAACAACATTAAGGATTATGCAATTTATCTGAATGGTACTTGTGTTGGCCATTCGAAAATAACGAATTATACAATAAGCAGGTTAAAACCCAATCGGAGATATTCGGTTTCTATTGTGACAGTAGATCTAGACGGAAAGAATTCAGTAAGCAGCAAACCTTTAAAAGTCAAGACCAAACCACTTGGAAAAATCTTCAATGTGCTTAATTATGGTGCAAAGCCCGATTCAAATACCGTAAATACACGGGCGATACAAAAAGCCATTGACGATTGTTCTGTTGGTGGAACGGTGTATATTCCTGCCGGCACCTTTATAAGCGGGGCTTTATTTCTTAAGAGCAATATGACCCTGTATATTGCAAAGGGAGGTGTTTTGAAAGGAAGTCTCAACACAGAAGATTATTTACCCATGATAAAAACCCGCTTCGAAGGTTGGGAATTTCAGGCGTTTGCGAGCCTGATTACCGCCGGCAAATTGGATTCCAAAGGACCGTACAATGTGAAAAACTTAAGTATCCGGGGCGAAGGGAAAATAAGTGGTGGCGGAGCATCGCTGGGTAAAGCGATGACGGCAAATAATGCCAGCGGGGCAAGAGGTCGTGGACGTTTAATCTGCCTGATGAATTGCGAAAATGTAAATATCCAGGGACTGACAATCGAAGAGTCACCATGCTGGACGATCCATTATACCTATTCCAAGAATGTCACATGCAATGGGTCAAACATTGTTAGTACAGCCCCAAATGGTGATGGAATTGACCCCGACTCTTCCGAGAATTCTTATATCTTCAATTGCACTTTTTCAACCGGAGATGATTGTATTGCCATAAAATCAGGTAAGAATCCCGAAGGAAATGTGGTGGCAAGACCTTGTGAAAATGTTTATATTTCGAACTGCAATTTTATTCAGGGACATAGTCTGGCCATTGGCAGTGAAATTTCAGGAGGAATAAAAAATATTCATATAACCGATTGTGAATTAGGTAATTTATGGTATGGCCTTCAGGTCAAGACTACCCAAAAGCGTGGAGGATATGTAGAAGATTTATTGGTAAAAGATTGTCATCTTCAGCAAATCAAGGTGGTAACTTCACTTCCCTATAACAACGACGGAGAGTCGGCGCCGACTTTAACCAGGTTACGAAATTTTGAATTCATAAACCTGAACATGACCAATGCCAAAACGGACAAACCGGTCATTTACATCGAAGGGTTCAGTGATACAGTCAATTATGTAAAAACCATCAGATTTAAGGATATTAAAATGCCGGTTAATTCGAAAGTATTGATAAAACATGCCAGTAATGTAATATTTGAAAATATTGTGAATCAGAACGGACAAAAACCTGATTATAATGTCTCTGAATCTTTAAATGTCAGATATTAAAATCACTATCCTTTGTAAACAAAAAAGAAATGCCACGAAGGCACATAAACACGAAGATACACAAAACGCTAAATAATAAATTTATACTTTTCTGAATGAAACTTTTATTGATACTAATTATTGCACTGACTATAGGTCAGATTGGATTTGGTCAGAAAATGACATTTGAATATAAAAAGATTCCGAAGGAAAGTGGATTTAAAATGGATGGCTATTGGATTTGGTGTGGCTCAATGATAAAGGTCGGTTCTACCTACCATCTGTTTGTATCACGCTGGAAAAAGAATGGCGATTTTCCTGAAGGTTATCGTCAAAATTCTGAAATTGTAAGGGCAACCTCCAAATCTCCTTCAGGACCTTTTAAATTTGAGGAAATCGTCATTGGTGAGAGGGATAGTTCCTTTTGGGATTCCAATATGGCGCATAACCCCACGATTCATAAAATCGGGGATGAATATGTGCTATTCTATATCGGGAGCGATTTTACAACCTATTTAAATCAATCCAGGTCATTGTTAAGACAAATCGGATATGCAACATCCAGGTCGATTAAAGGACCATGGAAAAGATCAGGCAAACCCATCATTAATGCAGAATCCAATAATCCCGCAATCATTCGTGAAGGTTCAAAAATAAAACTTTTCTACCGGGATGCCCAATTAAAAGTCATCCTGGCAGAAGCGGATCATTACGATGGTATTTTTAAAACGGTCAATGATAATTTGTGGCCTAATTGCAAACTCGAAGATTTTTATGCATTCAGGGCGGACAGCCAATATCATCTTATTTGTGAAGATAACGTTGGCGGAGTAAGCGGTCATGAAAGATGGGGAGTGCATCTGTTTTCTGTTGATGGTGTAAAGGATTGGAAAACCTATGATCCGGCTGTGGTTTACAATCATGATATCCAATTTACTGACAATACCGTTTTGAAATGCATAAGAAGAGAGCGACCCCAACTCTTTATTGAAAACGGGAAAATTACATGGTTAATAACGGCGGTTTACGATGGTAAAAATAGCTGGAGTCAGCCGGTAAAGCTCAAACACCCAATAAAAATGAATTGAAATGAATGGCAGAAGAACCTTTTTTACCAGGCCTTATCTTTTTGCTCTCGCGATTTATCCTGTGCTCTTAATGTCATTCGCAACAGAACAACTTTTTGCTGCCAATTACTATGTTTCAGCCACAGGGAACGATGCAAATAACGGCATTACCCCTGCTTCATCATGGCAGACAATTTCAAATGTAAATGCTCATTTCAACACATTTATATCAGGTGATTCCATTCTTTTCAAGAGAGGGGATCACTTTTATGGGACGATTACCATTGGTAGATCTGGCACAAATGGTAAACCTCTTATTTTCAGCGCATATGGTTCAGGGTCAAAACCAGTTATAACAGGATTCACAATCCTTTCAGGGTGGACAAATGAAGGGGGTGGTATTTATTCAAAGGTGATTAAGTCCTCTGCTCTTACAAATATGGTAACTATAAATGGGATACAGGTTGGCATGGGACGTTATCCCGACACAGGGTTTCTGACTTATGAATCTGCTACTGCTAATTCGATAACAGATAGTGGACTGGGATCATCGACTGATTGGACAGGAGCCGGCATCGCCATCAGAAAAAATGACTGGACTCTGGACCGGGGCGCCATCACCAATCACAAAGGGGATACTATAACTTTCACCAATTTGGGTACAACATACACTCCAACAGCCAATTTTGGCTATTTTATTATGAATGATATTAGGACATTGACAACTTACGGAGAATGGTACCACAATATCGGTACTGGTAAATTTTATATGTTCTTTGGCTCAGTTGACCCAAACACAAAAGTTGTGATGGTCGCTTCGGTTAACAACCTGGTTTATAACAGCGGAAGTTACGATTACATTTCATTGGAAAATCTCAATCTGACAGGCGCCATTAATGATGCTGTTTATTTTACCTCCGTGGATGACTATTGTAATGTAAAAAACTGTGATATTTCATTTTGCGGAAATAAAGGGATCGACCTTGGTGGTGGTACCGGTTGCGTTGTTGACAACAATACGATCAGCGATTGCAATTCACATGGCATTTACTGTAATTACGGATCATTATCAGTAATTACCCATAATACAATTTCAAATATTGGTTTGATTGCCGGACAATCAATTTCCAAGATGGGCAATGATGGAATCTTTCTCCCCAGCAATGGAGGTATAATCCGTCATAATACGATTAGAAAAACCGGATATAATGGCATTAGTATCAGATATACAGGAACATTAGAGGTAGCCTACAACTATATTGATTCCGTCTGTCTGGTTCTGAATGATGGAGGAGGAATCTATTCTTGTGGGGCAAATTTAAGTACAAGAGTAATAGACCACAACATTGTAACAAATATAATCGGTAACTGCTCCGGGGCAATAAGGCAAACGTCGCTGGCAATGGGCATTTATTTGGATGAGTCCTCATCAAATATGGTAGTTACAAATAATACGGTTGGGAATTGCACTAAGGCCGGAATTAAATTACATAAGGCTCACGATAATTTAATAACAGATAATACGACCTTCAATTGCGATAGGGGCATCGACTTTTTAAATTCCAGCGGATCAAATATCCGGAATATATCATTAAGAAGAAATATCTTTTTCGCTAAATCAGCGACACAATATACCTCCCTATTTGGAACTGTCGCTGATGATATTACCCTTTTTGGAATAGCTGACAGTAATTATTATGCAAGGCCAATGGATGACAATCTTTCAATTCTGATCAATCAACCATCAACATCCTGGCAAGAGAAATCTCTGGCTGGATGGCAGAGTTTTACTGGCCAGGATACTCATTCCAAAAAATCACCCATTGCAGTTACGAATGTTAATGATATCAGATTTGAATTTAACGCCACAAAGTCGGCTAAAACGCTTGTTTTGGATGCAAAGTATATCTGCCTGGACGGGAAAATAGTTGAAGGCTCAATCTCATTGCAACCATTTAGTTCTGTTATATTAATGAAATACACCATTCCATCCGCAATAAACTCATTATCAAAAACAAATAAAAAGCTTGTCAGGGTATTTCCGAATCCGGTAACCAATGAACTGATCATTGAAATGGACGAATACAACGGAAGAACAGGTTTTGAAATTATAAATTCATCCGGACAGAGTATTCTCAAAGGATCACTATTTGAAAAAACGGTGGTGAACGTTTCAAGCTTTTCACCGGGTATTTACTTTATTAAAACAGGGCAAAGCATTTCTTTGGAAATAAATAAAATTATCAAAATTTAGTTTGCCTGATTCTCCCACTGAAAATGACTTTAATACAATTAACATATAAATAATACTCAATTATGAAAAACTTATTGACCGCATT
This sequence comes from Prolixibacteraceae bacterium, assembly GCA_963677935.2. Lineage (GTDB taxonomy): Bacteria > Bacteroidota > Bacteroidia > Bacteroidales > Prolixibacteraceae > JAAFHB01. The sequence goes on from CAXXEH010000001.1 coordinate 241,429, forward strand.
ATTATTGCTATTTTATTCTGCAGGCTTATTTGCCGAAAAGTTTGTTTCCGAAATTAAGCCTTTACCAGGTGAGAAATGGTATGGCGCCTATACCGCCAAAGCCTGGTGCGATACTCCTTTGAAAAATATCCGGTTTCAACCGTTTGACTCGAATACACCTAAAAAAAATCTGAACGACAATCTTGGAAACCAGGCTGCCCCACTCCTTTTATCCAATATGGGACGCTATGTATGGAGCAATGACCCATTCGCCTTTGAATTGAAAGAGGGGGATTTGATATTATATTCCGATACAGAAAAACCTGTGGCTATTTTAGCTGGAAAATCTTTACGTGATGCGTATGTATCAGCCAAAGACAAACATTTCCCCGCTTCAGGCAAAACGCCCAACCCGTTGATGTTCAAAATGCCGCAGTACAATACATGGATTGAGCTTGGAAACAATCAGAATCAAAAAGATATCCTGAAATATGCCGACAATGTACTGAAAAACGGATTCCCGACGGGTGTTTTTATGATCGACGATATCTGGGCCAAAGATTATGGCTCCTTTGAGTTTGATGCCAATACGTTCCCCGATCCTAAAGGGATGATGGATTATCTTCATTCAAAAGGATTTAAGGTGATGCTGTGGCTCACCCCTTTTATCAGTCCAGATGGCAAAGAGTACAAAGAGTTAGTTAGACTTGGATGTTTGGTACTTAATAAAGTGAGTAAGCGTCCGGCACTGATCAAATGGTGGAACGGATATAGTGCTTGTTTGGATTTGACCAATCCAGGAGCTGTCAATTGGTTGAGAGGTCAATTGAAAAACCTGCAGCAAAAATATGGCATTGACGGATTCAAATTCGATGCGGGAGATTTTCTGTTTTACTCAAAGGTTTCATCAGTTTTTTCAAACGAGGAAACAAATACCTCAGGACCAAAACAATTGGAATTATATGCGACATTAGGTACTGAATTTGATTTCAATGAGTTCAGGGCGTGCTGGAAAATGGGAAATCAGCCATTGGCTCAACGACTTCAGGATAAGGGCTTTTCGTGGGATGATCTGAAATTACTCGTCCCTGATATGGTTTCAGCAGGTTTGATTGGCCATCCGTTCACTTGTCCTGATATGATTGGAGGAGGATTGTTGTCGGTCTACGAAAAAATTGATTTAACCACGTTTGATCAGGAATTGATGATCCGTTCTGCACAAATCCAGGCATTGATGCCCATGATGCAGTTCTCGGTTGCACCCTGGAGAGTGTTGGATGAAAAACATTTGACTTTATGCAGAGAAGCCGCTTTACTCCATGCCAAAATGGGCGACTATATTTTTGAACTGGCAGCAAAAGCTGCTAAAGACGGAGAACCTATAGTGCGCCACATGGAATATGAGTTTCCACAGCAAGGGTTTGAATCCTGTAACGACCAATATATGCTTGGCGATAAATACCTGGTGGCACCAATGGTTGACAAGGGTGAAATAAGAGATGTGAAATTACCGAAAGGTAGTTGGGTAGATGATCTTGGGACTAAATACAAAGGAGGTCGGACGATAAAGGTGACTGTTCCACTTAATAGGCTTGTTTATTTTATTCGCCAGATTTAATCAGACCTATAATGAAGTGATGACAAAAATAAGGACTGAAACTTCGTTTGAAGTTTAGTGTTTCAAAATGAGAATAATCATTTATTGATAGTAAATTGCTAACATAGTATCGAAATTTAAAAACTGATTGAAAAATGATAATCATACGTTATTGTATATTTTTCGCTTCCCTTTTCACGTCCATTTTCGGTTATTCGCAAAACAAGATCCGCATAGCCTGTGTGGGAAACAGTATTACTTACGGGGCAAAGATTGAGAACAGGGAAACAAACAGTTATCCGGCCCAATTGGGCGCCATGCTGGGCGACAGTTACGAAGTGGGCAATTTCGGGGTAGGTGGCACGACCTTACTACGCAAGGGGAATTCTCCCTACCGTAAAACTTCTGCCTACCAAAAGGCCCTGAATTTCCTTCCCGATTGGGTCTTTATCAAGTTGGGTACGAATGACACCAAACCGGTCAACCGGGTTTTTCTGAACGAATATGTGCAGGATTACAAGGATTTAATTGCTTCATTCCGGCAGTTACCAAACCACCCAAGAGTCGTGCTTCTATTACCTCTCCCTGTTTTTTTGACCGATACCATGGCTATTACTGCCAGTGTGGTTAGGGAAAGGCTCCTGCCAATGGTGCGTCAGGTTGCTTATGAAACAGGATGTGAAGTGATTAACCTATATAACCTGCTGATTGAATCACCTGAGTTATTGCCCGACAAAATCCATCCTTCAGCCGAAGGTGCCACCTCAATTGCCAAAAGAATTTATGAATATGTCGGGATGAAATCAGTTTCAACATCCAATCTGTCAAAATCACTTCCCACCGATGCCAGGGCATTCAGCTTTTATGGTTTTCAGGGCTACGAATTTACCTTTAAGAACCATAATGCAAAAATCGTAACACCAAGGAGGGAAGCTCCCGGCCATCCATGGGTATGGCGGGCCCGTTTCTGGGGGCATGAACCCCAGACTGATATCGCATTGCTTGAAAGAGGTTTTCATGTAGTTTATTGTGATGTTGCCGAATTGTTTGGAAACGATCAAGCGGTGAAAATCTGGGACGATTTTTATTCCTTCTTACACAAGAAAGGATTATCGAAAAAAGCTGTACTTGAAGGGATGAGTCGCGGAGCGGTTTATGCCCTGAACTGGGCTGCTGAAAATCCCGGGAAAGTTAACGCTATTTACATCGATAATCCGGTTCTTGACATGAAAAGCTGGCCTTGCGGTCTTGGTAAAGGTCAGGTCAGCCTTGTGGAATTTGAGGCTTTCAAGCGCGATTATCATTTAAAAACAGCTGATGATGTGCAACAATTCAAGGGGAGCCCCATGGATAAAGTGGATAAGATCGTAAAAGGAGATTACCCGATTCTGATCCTTTGCGCCGATGCTGATGAAGCAGCCTTACCCGATGAAAACACGCTTCCGTTTGAACAAAAAGTGAAAGCTCTGAATGGAAATATTACTGTCATCCACAAACCGGGTTTCGGTCACCATCCGCACAGCCTACAAAATCCGCAACCAATCATTGATTTTATTATGAATGCACAATTTGTAAATTGATTGATACTTATAAGATACCTTGAACCATTATACATAAAGAAATAAACAGATATATTAAAAACAAAAAACTATGAATTCCTCAGCAAAAACCTTATTTAGAACTCTTCTCGCAGTCGCCTTCCTGATTGTTTTCAATTTAGGAATTATGCAACCAGCCCAGAGTCGTCCTTTTAACAACAAAACCGATACTTTGCATTTGTTGCTGATCGGGAACAGCTTCTCTCAGAATGCCTCCCGCTATCTGCCTCAGCTGGCTGAAGAGGGCGGACATCACCTGATGATCGGACGGGCTGAGTTAGGTGGCTGTTCACTCCAGAGACATTGGGAATTGGTGAAACTGGCTGAGGCAAATCCCAATGACCCCAAAGCTAAACCTTATCATGGCAAATCACTCCGAATGCTCTTATCCGAAAGAGGCTGGGAAATTGTCACTTTACAACAATATTCAATGCTTTCAGGCGATCTGGAGAGCTATTTACCGTATGCCCGAAAATTATACGATTTCATTAAGTTACTGCAGCCCAATGCCAAAATAGTTTTTCATCAAACCTGGGCTTATCGTTCAGACTCCAAAGAGTTCGGACATATTGCACCAAATCTTTTTGCAAAAAGCGAAAAAGAGATGTGGAAGAAGTCGAAGGCAGCCTATCAAGCTGTTGCTAAAGAGCTTGGAGTAAAAATCATCCCTGTCGGTGATGCATTTCATAAGGTCAACTCAGGACCTAAAGCATTCCGAAAAGATCTGAAATTTGACGAGGCAAAGGTAGAATATCCAATATTACCCAATCAGAGTCATTCATTAAATAGTGGGTTTTATTGGGATTCCAATAAAAAATTGAGTTTCGATTCTCACCATGCCAATGATGCCGGTTGTTATCTGGGAGCACTTGTATGGTACACATTTTTGTTTGATGAATCGCCGTTGAAATTAAAATTTGTTCCAAAAAATATTCCGGCAGAATTTGCTTCCTATCTGAGAAAAACAGCTAAATCAACCTTAAAATAAGAAAACGGTTTATACTTGACATTCCCCTAAAAGAACGACCACAATCAAATTAATATTATAAACCTACTCTTAAAATCATACATTATTATGTTTCAATAATATACACAACCAAAGTTATAAATAATTGTTAATAACTCTGGTTGATATATGGTTGATACATGGTTGATACATGGTTGATACATGGTTGATACAAAAATGTCAAAAATGTTGCATAAGGGGTATTTTTTGTTGTATCTTTGAGATATCAGGTAAGCAATAAAAGGTTACTCTGAAGTTGTGGAGAAGGGGAAAGATTCTTAGCTGAGTAAAGAACCGGATCATTCGAACCCTCGGGTTTGCACCATGGAAGAGTCAGAGGTTGAGCGTGAAGAGAGATCGGATCGTTCAGTCAGCCCGAAAAAAAACGCTTGTCGTTCATTAGAAGGTTGAGTTAAGAAGCGGGATAAGTAAGAGGCGCAAGTTTCTTCAACTATTCCGGGGAGCAGGAAGGCTGAAATGCCTGAATGGTCCGTACAGCAGAAGAACAGATCGGAAGAGAAGGGACTACGCTGTATACTTTAAGGCACTCCGTCCGGGAAGGTGATCTGAAAGGAAAACCGAAGGGACAGCAGGAAGGTAAAGCCATAAAAAGCTGAACCCGAAAGCGATGGGCAGCAAAGTAGTAACCGAATGCGAAAGCACCAGGAAATGAAAATGCAGCCAATCTTAATAACCGTAGCCTGACGCCAATGGCAAAGCAATTTGCCTGCGACGAAATGGGAACAATCTGAAAGGGTGGTTCCCATTTGTGTTTTATTACTACCCGCTATAAACTGCCCGTTTGTCGGATCAATTGATATTTTGGGTGGAGTTAAAAAATTACGCATAAATTTTTGTTAATCTGAACAGGAAGAAATTGATATCTCTTACTCCTCTCTGAGTTGATCTGAAAGCGGATCAATTGATATTTTGGGTGGAGTTAAAAAATTACGCATAAATTTTTGTTAATCTGAACAGGAAGAAATTGATATCTCTTACTCCTCTCTGAGTTGATCTGAAAGCTTTGATTTTAGCATTGAAGGATTCCGCTGAAGCATTAGTGCTTCGGTTGTTGAAGTAGTTTAGGATTTTGTCGTAATGAGCATATATCGTTGCAGAGATGGAATTGAATGATTTAAATTCAGAGTCCGTCACTTTGTTAAACCAAAGGGCCAGTTTTCCGATAGCCACATTCTTGGGATGTTTTTTATTGTAAATACATCTAAGACTGTGAACAAGAGAGAAGGCTTGTTTGATGTCGGGGTATAATTTGAACAAGATCTTAGCCCTTTTCTTCTGACTCAAAGTCCAGTGATTTGGTGATTTAAAAAGTAAATATCTGCTTCTGAACAGGAGTTGTTTTTTTGTTTCTCCATTTTTGAGGATCTTCGGTTCATATCTCTTGTTGTCAGCTTTGCAGTTTTCAATCTTATTGGTTTCTTCATCGATAGCTTCCCACCGGTGTGCTATCCGAATCTCCTGAAGGGCATCAAAAGCCAGTTTCTGAACATGAAACCGGTCGATAACCTGCTCAGCATAAGGAAAACATTTTTTGGCTACCAGGTTCATCGAGCCAGCCATATCCAGGGTAATTTCGGAGACTTTGGCTCTTTCTTTTTGGGGGATCTTTGTAATTACGTTGATGATCGCTTCCGAAGTAGTTCCCTCGACCATAGCCACAATAGCTCCCTTCTTCCCTTTGGCCTCTTTATTGGTCAGAATCGTATAAAGCTCGCCATTGGACAGACTTGTCTCATCAATACTAAGCTTTGGACCAATGTTCTCCGGGAATAACACCCATTTGGCTGCATGCTCTTTTTGATCCCAAGTGCAATAATCACTTAAGAAATCTTTGTATTGCTGACCAAGCTGGTCCCCTTTGATATGAAAGAATTTTTCAAGAGAATTAGAACTTATCGGGTAAGTATCCAAGCAATCCTTTTAAAAAAGTCGCGAATTCAGTTGAATATCGCGTCCCATCTGCCATTAGATTCCAGGTCTTACTGACAATCTTTTTGGTTGATTCTACCTCCCATTTTCTTCGCCGAACGTGAAGGTATAAAGCTTTGTTTCGTAATGGAAAGTCCTGAATCACAGCTTCCGGATGAAAACCTTTAGATATCAGCTTTTCATTTTTATACTCATCCGGAACTTCATTGCGCTCATCCAGATACAAATGAACCTCTTTGGGTTGTATCATCAAGTTGATAACAATAAAATGTTCCAGAATCTCCCGGGGTAGTATCAGTTCAAGGATACTGAGCATTTGTGATTGTGTCGCTTCCATTAAATCAGTGTTTTTAAATCAAAAGTAACAGATTTAACAAACAAGCTCCACCTACTTTTTAAATTGATCCCGTTTGTCACCGCCTTCAATTACCTCAACATAACAAGTAAAGAATTATCGCCGCCTGAAACTTAACCCATTACTAAAATGATAAACAAATACTTATTTGTAAAATACATTGCAATTTTCCTTACTATTTTCTCAATCAGTAAAGCAAGTGCTCAGGAAGTTGTTTCATTGGATAATGAAAACTTCCATTTAACTGTAGACACAAGGAGCGGAGCAATCACCTCTTTCATAGTAAAGAAGAACAATTGTGATCTCATTGGAGAAAAACAATTGGAATCAAATTTCAGGATATGTCTGCCTCTGAAAGAATATGCCTGCAATTATATCGACGGGATGAAGCAAAACCCAAAGTCCGTTACAAAAAAGGATAACACCATCACTGTTGTTTTCGCAGGAATGCACTCTTCAAAAGGCGATTACGCTATTAACTTGTCGTATAAAATAATCCTACACGAGGACTTTGTATCTTTTAAATCAAAACTCACCAATAATGATAGTAATGCTATATCGGAATTTTGGTTTCCACGCATAGGTGGTTTGAAAGATTTTGGCGAGAACCGGGAAGCAAAATTAGCATTACCCAATTACAACTCCGACAGCCGTCATAATATTGGGTTATTCCGGAATTATCCAGGTGGAAGAGGCCTCGGAGCAGAGGCTGCTGAATGGTCTGTCGATTATCCGGGGATGACCATGCCATGGTGGGATATCTATGATGCGAAGAACAATCTTGGCCTATATTTGGGATACCACGATTCAATATGTCGTTACAGCACCTGGCATACTTACCTGATGCCTGACGTCACGGGTGAAAGCGATCGGTGGTTTTCAAAAGAAAAGGGAGCGGGAAAACCTGTTGGCCTTGTGTTTTCACATGTACGATATCCATTTATAAAATCGGGTGAAACATTGGAATCGGGTGAATTTATTATTCGTGTGCACAAAGGGGACTGGCACGAAGGTTCACAATTTTACAGAAAATGGTTTTTGTCCCACTTTCCTTTCGACAAATCGGATAGTTGGCTGCGGAAGGAAAGTTCCTGGTTTACCTCCATTATTTATCAACCTGAGGATCGAATTGTGACCGATTTTAAAGGGTACAACCAATGGACGAAAGAGGCTAAGGAATACGGGATAAATTGTTATGAACTCATTGGATGGAACAACGGGGGGCTTGAAAGAAACTATCCCTTATACACCCCTGAAGAAAAAATCGGAGGTCAAACCGAATTTAAAAATTTGTTGAAATCCATAAAAGAAAGAGAGGGACACTGTCTTGTTTTTAACAACTACAACATACTGGATAAAAGTACAGACTGGTTTAAGGAGGAGCTGCATAAATATATGGCTCAGGATGAATTTGGGAACCAGGGGATATGGATGGGATGGGGCGAAAGCACCTTGCTGGCAAGACGTTCATTGAACGTGCGTTATCACGTTCGCTCCTCAGTGACTTCACGAATTGAAGAAATATTGGAGGGGTATTTCCTCCAGCTGGTAAAGGACGGTGCATCAGGTTTTCAAATCGACAAAGTATGTGTTGGATCTGCCCTTGATTATAATCCGCTGAACACCCTGAAACCGGATGTTGCCCTCTGTGAAGGACTGGTAAAGGCTATCGCACAGCTCTTTCAAAAATGCCAGGCAATTACCCCCGATTTCCGCATGGCATCCGAATTCGGACTCGACCGGATGCTCCCCTATTTTGATATAGGATACCGTAATTCAGGTGGGTATGGAATCTCAAGCTTACGTTACGTATTTCCGGAATGGACATCGTGCCAGCACATTTCATCTCCCCGCGATTTTAGAGGTGTAAATGGTGCCATACTTACAGGTTCTGTGATTTGCATAGAACCTGACGCTTACCAGGGATCGCTTAAACAACCAATATACAGCGATTTGGCAAACTACATCAAAGAAGTCGGACGAATAAGAAAAGAGCTGAGTGAAGAAATCTTTTTGGGTAAATACTTCGATGATCAATTTGCAAAAATCCGGGAGTATACCAACCCAGTTAATAATAGTGGCACAACTGATGGTGTAAAAATAAGTAATCCCGGTGAGATGCCAGGTTTAGGAATTGTTGCAGAGCGTGACCTTAAACCTTCCAATACTTTACATTACAAAGTTCATGGAAATCTGAAAACTGGAAAACAGAGCATCGTCGTTGCCAACGATGCCGACGACACAAAACAATATGTCTGGGAATTTACGAACAGGAAAGTTCAGGAGGCCACTTTATATGCCCCATTTGAGGAACCCAAAACGGTTAAATGTGGAGATCTCCTAACCATAAAGGGTAGCGGCCTGCATATTCTAGTTGAGAAATAAACGTTCCTTTTACCATACTTAGGCTGACGAACTAAAAGAATTTGATTCGTAAAAGGTTAGGAAAACCTACAACCTTTGAACGGTCATTCCCCCATCCACCAGCACCACCTGTCCGGTGGAGTAAGGCAAACTTCCCGTGGCCATTGCAGCAGCGACTTTACCAATATCTGACGGCAAACCCCACCGCTGCTGGATAGCAAGACCGTTTGCAAACAAGTTGTCGTACTTCTGCTGAACCCCGGCTGTCATATCGGTACGAATCACACCCGGCTGGATTTCATAAACGGGAATATCAAACTCACCAAGTCGTGAAGCCCATAATTTGGTGGCCATGGCAATTCCCGCTTTCGAAATGCAATATTCACCCCGGTTGACCGAAGCTACGGTTGCTGATACCGATGAGACATTGATAATGCAAAAGAACTCATCCAACGTTTGCTGTTTGGATTCGATCATACTATTGGCAACCAATTGAGTCAGAAAATAAGGACCCTGAAGATTGGTGCTTACAACCAGTTCAAAACTCTCTTCGGTTGCTTCAAGAATGTCTTTCCGTTCGGGTGGAGCAATACCTGCATTGTTCACCAGTACGTTTATCTTTCCAAAACGGGACAGTATCGCCTCAACCAATTGTTGGCGGTCATCCTTCTTTGATACATCACCTTTGAAATAGGCCACCTGAACTCCGAGATTCCGCAACTCCTCTAACACCGGCTGCACCTGAATTTCATCACGCATACCGTTTATCGCAAGATCGAAACCGCCTCTGGCCAGTTCGATGGCAATTCCAAGACCGATGCCCCGGCTTCCACCAGTAATCAATGCTATTTTTGACATAAGTAAATATTAATAAGTCGGATGCAATATAAATAAACCACATTAGGCACAATAGGACACATTAGTTTAAAAATTTCTATTGTGATCTATTGTGTCTACGGTGGTTCATCTCCTATTTTATTTCAGGGATTTCGACCCAGCTTTTTTTCGCCCAGCTTTCGAGACCCTTTTCAGCTAATTGAACACCTTTGGCCCCTTCCATCAGGTTCCATCGGAAGGGTTCATCCTTAACGACATGCTTCAGAAACAATTCCCATTCGGCTTTAAAGGCATTATCAAAAACCTCCTGTTCAGGCACTTTTGACCACCCTTCATAGAAATTGATTGGACTGGCAATATCCGGATTCCAGACCGGTTTAGGGGTGTTCCCGTAGTGTTGTGTCCAGCACTCACGCAATCCGGCAACGGCCGATCCTTTAGTTCCGTCAACATGGAGGGTCAGCAAATCATCGCGCCGGACACGGGTTACCCACGAGGAGTTAAAATGGGCAATCACACCACCCTCCAATTCAAAGGTGGCATAAGCGGCATCATCGGCAGTACATTGGTAGACCTTGCCCCGCTCATCCACCCTTTCGGGAATATGGGTGGCGCCCAGACAAAACACCCCTTTTACATTACCGAAAAGGTTATCAAGCACATAACGCCAATGACACAACATATCCACAATAATTCCCCCGTCATCTTCTTTCCGATAGTTCCAGCTTGGGCGCTGTGCCGGAACATTAAATCCTTCGAAAACCCAGTAACCAAACTCACCTCTAACAGAAAGTATCTTTCCGAAAAAATCGTTTTCCATTAGACGTTTGAGCTTCATCAAACCGGGCAACCAAAGTTTATCCTGCACCACCCCATGTTTGACACCCGCTTTTTCGCAAACCTCATACAATTCGAGGGCAGTAGCAGTATCAACAGCGACAGGTTTTTCGCAGTAAACATGTTTACCGGCCCTTGCAGCCATTTTCACTGCATCAGCCCTGCGGCCTGTGGTCTGCGCATCGAAATAAACAGAGTATTGAGGATCGTTGATCACCTCCTCCAGCTTGGTAGTCCATTTGGCAACACCCGACATTTGGGAAAGTTTCCGGAGCTTTACCTCGTCGCGCCCAACAAGCACCGGATCGGGCATGATAAATTCTGCAGGACCAACCTGCACTCCACCTTGCTTAATGATTTCAACAATCGAACGCATCAGGTGCTGGTTTGTCCCCATCCGACCTGTTACGCCATTCATAATTATTCCAACTTTATGAATCGTTACGTTTTCACTCATGGTATGATTTGTTAATTGATACATATTTTTTCAAACAAAAATAAGCGGCTGGTCACTGGCTGCTAGCTACTGGCGATTTGCTTTCAACTTCTGAGTACCAGTTGCCAGATCCAAGCTGCATATCGCCAGCAGCAAGTTGCCAGCTACGTCTTAGTCAAATAAGCATTTTTTATTTTTTCGAGATATTCATTTTGGTCAGTTGCCCAATATTTATCAGAAAAGATTTCAACTTCACGATATCCTTCAAATCCGGCGTCTTCGACCCATCCCCTGATCTCCGGAATATTGATACACCCATCTCCCATCAATCCGCGGTCGTTCAGAAAATGGGTTGTTGGGACATTCCAGTCACAAACATGGAATGCGAACAAATGGTTTTGGGCGCCGCAACGTTCAATTTCAGATTTTAGGGTATCATCCCACCAAAGATGATACACGTCAACAGCAACTCCCACCCAGTCAGAGTTAATCATTGCGGCCATATCGTTTGCCTGTTTCAATGTGTTTATTGCTGAACGGTCGCCAGCGTACATCGGGTGAAGTGGCTCGATCGCCAGCTTTACACCTGCACTTTGAGCGGCTGGCAAGATCCGGTTGATGCCTGCTGCAATTTGTTCCCTCGATTTCTCAAGCGACTGATTGCCATCTGAACCGCAAACCAGCACGATCAAAGGTGCACCAAGAGCGGCAGCCTGATCAATGGCCCACAGATTATCATCAATCGCAAATTCGCGTTTTAATCCATTCACTGATGGAAAAAATCCTCCGCGACAAAGCGAAACCACATTCATGTTGTAATCATCAAGAACCGTTTTAACCTGCGGGAGCTTCTTACTTTCAAGCACATTGCGCCATATGGTTATCCCCCGAATTCCTGCTTCGGCATAGTTTTTCACACAAGCCTCAATACCCCAGGGTTTGGTTGTTTGGGTATGAATACACAATTTTGAAAAGTCTGAAATTTTGGATGCCATAGTTTAAATTATTCCATTAAAAAAGGTGTAATAGAGGTCTCCGGAGATGATCCTCGAAAGGTATAAGGCAGATTCGCGCATATGGTAATCGCCCCACATACTCGATTCGTTGCAGGGAATTTTAAAACCATCAGGAATATGATCCCACCCATTTGGCCGGTGATAAACTGAATGGAGCAATATCCCCTGATGCTGAGGATCAACCGACAAATAAGGTGTTTCGAGCAATCGCGACACTACAGTCAACCCAGCCTGCCAGTAACGTTTTCCCTCTTCTGATCGCCCGATCGAACTCAGATAATGCCCAAACCTTAGTAACCCCTGAGCGCCGATTGCGGCAGCCGAGCTGTCAACGGGCTCAAAATCATTAAAGGGATCGGCTGGTTGCCTCAGAGCATCCTTCAAATGGACGAGTCCGGGAGCACCTGTATCCCAGTAAGGAATTCCGTCCAACGGGGTATGAGCGATATAGAAATCGCAGGTGGCCATAGCCCCTTTAACCAATTTATTGATTGTTTCTTCACCATTCTCATCAGTAACATTCTCGGGGAACGCCTTTAAAAACTCCAGTTCCTCGGCAAAACCAACCATTGCCCAGGCCAGACCGCGTGTCCAGGTCGAAAAACCTGTATACCCCTGCTGTGAATTCGGGCATCTGTAATTTCCATCAATCGGATTAAAAACAGATTCATGGGCAGTCCTCCCCCACTCGTCATAGATATCACGACCTTCATTGTAATAAATGGAATATTTGGCAGTTGCAAGCAGGTGATCGACAGCTCTGCCAAAAAGTGAAATCCGCTGATCATTTTCACCCGGCAAAAAATGACCCAGTTGATGTGCGATCATCAGTACCCTGCACGACCGGATAGTATCGACAAAGAGGGAGTGCGGACCATTAAAAGAGTAAATAAATCCCCCCCCGGGTATTCTACTCCAACGGCTTGCCTGAACTGCGCCTGAGGCTTTCAGCGCCACTTCATAAAAATTTTTCTCCCACTCATTAGCAGTAATTCTCCCCTCTTTCATCAGCCGGTGAAGATTCCCGTAAGTACTGATGTTATTGAATCCATGATCATGAACGCCTACATGACTGAGGTGATGCGCCATTTTGGAAACGGTGTTCTCCCGACCCCTCGTCAGAAATGCTTCATCACCCGTTGCATCGAACTGAAGAATAGCCGAACCATACTGAAATCCCTGGGTCCACTCTGTCCAGCCACGCGACGAGTATTTCCCGTTTACGGTAAAAACGGGAGCGCCCAACTCCTGGTTGTATTCCGATTCTATTTTCTGAATTTTTTGGCCCGACAATTTCCAAAACCGATCAAGCTTCCCCTGCAGATCTACGGGCTGAATGTTGTAATCAATGATCATAAATATATAATGTTCAATGGTTAATGATCAATGTTCAATGATTTATATTTAATTGATAATTGCATTTAATTCTTAATTTTTTCATTCCCTTCTGGTTTTTGGCAGAAATGATACAATTACAGCTCCAAGTGTTGCCACACAGATCAGCATGATAAAGCCTGTTGCATAGCTTTTTGAAGCCTCATTATATAAAGCGCCGACCAACATTGGAAATGTAGATTCTGCTATCCCATCAGCAACCAGAATGATTCCCATCGTCCGGCCAAGGGCCCTCACCCCAAACAGATCAGCGGCCATCAGGGGGATGATCATATAATCGCCACCTAACCCAACACCAAAAATAACGGCAAATAGATAAATCCTGCCTGGAAAGTCGGGAACCATCAATAAGGGGATTGCGCATGCCACTATCATATAAATCAATATCATTACATATTTCCGGCTAATTAAATCGGCCAGAAATCCCATCAGGACTCTCCCTGCCAGACTCGAAAGGAGAACAAACGACATTACCTGGGCTGCCTGAGCCTGGCTAAAGTCGAGGTCACGAAGGTAAAGTTTCAGGTGTTGCCCTATTCCGCCAACCGCTCCGATTGAACACATACTTCCAATAGCGAGAAGGTAAAAATTGGGATTTTGCAAAATTGTACTGATCGGCGCCATCGTCTCGGTGTTTCCCCTTTCGGCACGGTTTTCGGCTGAATCCCTGATGAAAAAAGCAAAAGGGAAAGCGAGCAGGATCACTAAAATCCCCAAACTTGTCAAAGCCAGGTGCCACCCTATATTTCGTTCGAGTCCTGCAGAAATGAGCGGAACCAATGCTCCACCTGTTCCGATACCAAGGTAGGCAATTCCCATCGCCTTACCGCGATTTTTCTCAAACCATCTGGATATCAGTACCTGACAAGGGAGGGGTCCGCCAAAGACATACCCAAGGGCATTAAAAATATAGAACAGATAAAACATTCCCAACGAAGTGGAGAAGCTTAACCCGATAAGTGCAGTACCCGCCATTAAAGCCCCCGTCATCATCAACTTTCGGGGGCCGTACCGGTCGATCATCCATCCTGCAATAAATCCAAATGCCGGACCGACAATCAATTTACCAACTGCATTCCCGGAGGTGACGATAGCCCTGGACCATCCAAACTCCTTTGTCATAAAATCGTAAAAGAAAGGGAGTCCGTAATAGGCAAATCCCACGATGGCAAAGAGGGCCAAAAATGCGGTTAACAGAATATACGACTCTGAACTTCGTGAAGCAGAGCCAGGAATAGTTAGTGTATTGTTGATCTCCATAGATGTGAATATTCAAAATATTTCTATGTAAGTAATGGCGATAAAATATTGTTGTATTGATTTTCTGAGGTTGCTTCGTCACTCCCGGGGGTCGCTCCTGCTTATGACAACCTTGCTTTGGCTAATTAAACAAGGAGATTCCTCACTGCGTTCGGAATGACGACCTCACCGTTGAAGTAGGTGAGGGAGACGAGGCGGCGTGGCCGCCTCGTCTCCCTCACCCTATACCCCATCCCATGTCATTCCGAATGGAGCGAAGCGGAATGAGGAATCTCATTTTCAATATTTATTTCCGTAGCTGTCATAAAATCTGTTGTATTGATAAGTATAGGGACGAAGCAATCTTTACTATATTTTACAATTCTCACTACTTATTTTTATTTTTTTAGATCTATTCTATTGATATTAATAGAAATTGGTGGAAATACCAGCTATTTATTATTAGGATTTATCGATATAAAGTTCATCCTGGTTGACAACAGCCAATTCGTACAGAAAAGTGCCTATTTTTTCGGTGACAATTTTGAAAAAAGCTTCTCCCTTTTCGGCAGTTGCAAGCGAAGGATCACCTATTCCTGTATCAGTTGTCACTTTGGTCCATCGGCGTTCTGCCCAGGCCCAACCCTGATTCAGCGCAGGAATACTAAAAATTCGGGCTTTCCCCTCTCCTGCTTCAGAAAGCGGAAGAACGAGATCAGGCGTCAAATATTGCATAAAACTGGTCTCTACCTCTCCTGCATGTTCACCCATGTCGCTAAAATAGTTTTCGGCTCCGGGAATTTTGAACCAGTTGCACTGGCAAATCAGCATTTTTGGGAAAAGCAGATTCAACTCCCTGATAATCTGCCTGAAATCGTTTCCTCCATGCGAATTAAGAATCACAACTTTATGAATCCCCTGCCGATCAAGAACGGTAATCAGGTCCTTAAGGATCATTAGTTGAGTGCCGGGATTGAGGTTCATGTCTAACTTCACATCGGGTTGTCCCGTATTTACACCAAAAGGGATGGTGGGCAGAACGATCATTTTTCCGCCCCGATTAAAAGCGATCCGGGCAGCTTCTGCTGCAATTTGTTTGGCAATGATATTATCTGTCCCGTAAGGGAGGTGATAATTGTGGGCTTCGGTAGCACCCCAGGGCAAAATAGCCAACTGAATATCAGCATCTTTAACAGCCTTCCAGTTTGTTTCTGACAAAATATACGGACGCATAATTTATTTTTGTTAAAAGCTTAAAAGTAATAAAACTAAGGTAAAATATAAATTATTGTAGGTTTTCATTTGAAATTGTACCTTTGGATGATCAACACCATTAATCAATTTTCATCCAACTTTAAACAAATTATTTTCAAATGAAAAACAACGTTTTGAGATCTACCTTACTACTTTTTCTGCTTCTATGGTCATTAGCAGGAATTTCGCAGGTAACACTCCCCCCATTTTTTAATTGCAACATGGTTCTTCAGCAGGGGATTCCAATTCCGGTTTGGGGCTGGGCTTCAAAAGGGGAAAAAGTAACCGTGACCCTCGAAAAAAGTGTGGTGAGTACCCGCACCGGGAAGGATGGCAAATGGCGCGTAAACCTTCCTAAGATGAATTATGGCGGGCCCTACAAAATGACAGTCAAAGGGAAAAACTTCCGCACAATTGAGAATATCATGATTGGCGAAGTATGGGTTTGCTCCGGACAATCAAATATGGAGTTTAGGGTATCTTCGACAAAAAATGCAGCTGCCGAGATCGAAACTGCCAATTATCCAAACATCAGGTTCTTCACCGTAAAGAAACGGGTATCCAAAGAACCTCAGGAAAACCTCGAAGAGGGTGAATGGTGGGCTTGCACACCTCAGTCTGTAAAGGATTACTCTGCAGTGGGTTATTTCTTTGGGCGCAATCTGTTCGAACAATTAAAAGTGCCCATCGGTTTAATTCATACCTCATGGGGAGGGACTGTTGCCGAAACATGGACCAGCGCCCAGACCATTGCAGGTGATCCCGACCTTTCGCAGCTGCTCGAAAAGCTCAAAACAGTAGATATGACCGCGACAAAAGTTGGGCCCAATGCCTATCCAACGCTGCTTTACAACGGCATGCTCAATCCAATTATCCCTTACGGAATCAAAGGCGCCATCTGGTACCAGGGCGAATCGAATGCATCGCGGGCACAGCAATACAAACGGGTATTCCCAAATATGATCAAAGACTGGCGGACCAAATGGAACCAGGGAAACTTCCCGTTCTTATTTGTTCAGCTGGCGAACTTCAAGAAACCGGTAACCGAACCTTCAGAAAGTGAATGGGCCGAGTTACGCGAAGCGCAGACTCAAACCCTTCAGCTTGAAAATACAGGAATGGCCACCATTATCGATGTCGGGGATGCCGACAATATCCACCCAACCGACAAACAGACGGTAGGATACCGCTTATCATTGGCAGCACGCAAGGTGGCTTATGGCGAAACACTGGTCTATACCGGTCCCACCTACAAAGAGATGAAAATTGATAAGAACAATATTTTTATCACTTTTGATCACGTTGGAAAAGGATTAAAGATCAATGATAAATATGGTTATATCAACGGGTTTACAATTGCAACCAAAGATGGCGATTTCAAATGGGCAAAAGCCAAGGTTGTGAACGAAAATACGGTGATGGTGACCAGCGAAGCGGTTCAGAATCCTGCAGCTGTAAGATATGGCTGGGCCGATAACCCTGATGACCTGAATCTTTATAACGTTGAAGGATTGCCTGCAAACCCTTTCAGGACCGATTCAAGACCCGGGAAAACAAAATAAATATAAGCTTATAAGATAGAAAAGGCGGTCAGTGATCGCCTTTTCTAATCATATATTAATGAAGGTACCCATTTTTTAAAATAGGTACCCTGAATTATGAAACAGGTCTCTCAATTTATAAAGTAGACCACTCGATTTATGAAATGGGCTACCCGATTTGTAAAGTAAGCTACTGCGTTTATGAAACTCATGAAGAAAAAAATTACCTATATAGCCTTCTTTTTATATTTATCACTGCCAGTGGATTGTCTCATGTGAGTTTTTTGGTGGTAGAATGGGGGCCGTAATTGGAACAATTATTACGATTGCATTGGCAATATTAATCATCGAGTGGATTTTCAAAAAACCGACCTCAGCCTAAAAAGTATACGGAGTGATATGAGAATTATTATAGTTTTACTCTAACAGAAAAGGCCACAACCTTCCGGAAACCATTGCGTTCTCCCAGACTTTAAAAGGTTTCCCTGATAGCGCAATTCCATACTCTTCAACGGCCTGGGCAAAGCTGATCCCCTTGCGGAACAACCAATAGAGGTGACTTTCAAACAAAAGTCCCGGGGTTATCTTTTTATTGATGGTAACCGCCAGATCAAACAGATCCTTTTTTAGCATAGAATCGGAGATAGGAAGGTTCTTATCCTTATGCAATAACGGCTCATGAGCCTGCAATTTATTCAGAACCCGGTAAAAAAGTCGGAAGTTCTCAAACTGAATCTTATAGGTATGCGCCTTACCGGTTAACTTTCGGGTAAAATTAAAATAGATAAAATCCGGTTTAATCATAAACTGTCCCGATTTTATTTCGAGCGATTCGTCAATTGTTAGGCCATAATTATACATAAGGAACAAAATAATGCGCTGGCGATCAGATTCACACCGGCTCATCAATGCCCGGATATCTTCCGGAGAGAAATATTCTTCCATAAAAATTATCTAAAAAAACAAAATAGAGGATAAGATAATGTAGAATTAGAAAAAGATAAGTTCGACTCAAGCCCACAAAAACAACAGATTCAACAATATAATAATGACACCAAAGTCCGGAGGTTGAACTTTTCTCCCTTATTTACAGTACAAATATATTCATTTCTTTTAACATATGAACAATAAATCAATTTAAAACTATCTGATTAACGAATATAATAGACGAATCTCCTCTGCCCAAAGCGTATCATCGGGTGTTTCAAGTATAATTGGCAGGTTATCAAAATGTGGTTCGTTCATAACCAGCTCAAAAAGTTCCATTCCAATGAATCCTTGTCCGATACTATGGTGCCTGTCGACACGTGTAGCTAGTTCCTTTTTGGAATCATTCAGATGGATCGCTTTCAGATAATTCCAGCCAATAATCTCGTCGAACTTAGCAAATGTCTGATCAAAAACATCCTTTGTTCTAAGATCATACCCGGAGGTAAAGGTGTGACAGGTATCGATACAAACCCCTACCCGCGATTTATCTTCCACCTGACTGATGATTTCGGCAATTTGCTCAAATGCATATCCCATATTTGTCCCCTGCCCGGCAGTATTCTCAATTACAGCCGTCACCCCTTCGGTTTTTTCCAAAGCAATATTAATTGATACGGCAATTCGTGTCAAACATTCGGTGGGAGAAATTTTATTGAGATGACTTCCCGGATGAAAGTTGAGCATTTTCACTCCCAGTTGTTCGCAGCGGGTCATCTCATCATTAAATGCCTCACGCGATTTCGAAAGTCCCTCCTCTTCGGGATGACCAAGATTGATCAAATAACTGTCGTGTGGGAGGATCATTTCAGGAAGAAATCCGTTATCGCTGCAATTTTTCCTGAAAGCTGCGATACTTTTTGAAGTCAGGGGTGATGCATTCCACTGCTTCTGGTTCTTTGTAAAAAGCGCAAAAGCCTTAGCACCAATTTCCTTTGCATTTAGGGGGGCGTTCTCGACACCACCACCTGCACTAACATGCGCACCGATATATTTCATTTGTATATAATTTGTTTTTTAAAGGTCAGATGGAATAGCCATTGAGATATTTTCTTTTCGGTTTGGATTTATCAACCATGGCTATTTCATCTGTATTTTGTGTATATTCGTATAATAATAGAAAACGGAAATATCAGCAGTCCGTAAAATGTCTTTTCGCAAATATGGCAAATTAAAACGATTTCAAAACATGGGTCTGATCATGATTATTATGAAATTGAAATAAAATCCAAACATTGGCAGTTTTACAATTAAACAGCAAAATTCTAACCTAAATGAAAAAGATCCTTATTCCCTTGATTTGCATCCTTTTCCTCGGAAGCGCTTCCTACTTAGAGGGTCAGGAGAATAAAGAAAAATCTGATTCAATAAAAATTAAGACCGGCTGGAATCTTGGAGCTATACCCACAATCACGTTCGATACCGATCAGGGTTTCCAGTATGGCGCCGCTGTCAATTTCTATCATTACGGCGATGGGAGTACATTCCCAAAATACAGACACTCCCTCTATTTCGAGATTTCGCATTTCACAAAAGGAAGCGGAATCTACCGGTTCTATTACGATTCTGAGTCACTTCTCCCCGGAATACAGGTAACTACCGATTTAAGTTATTTACCCGATCAGGCATACGACTTTTATGGATTTAACGGTTTTGAATCGGTATTAAACAAAACCTGGGAGGACCAAAACAGCCCGGATTATAAAACGAGGATGTTCTACAAATATCAACAGAAAATTTTCAGATTTAAAACCGATCTGCAGGGTAAATTTTCAGGTTCATCTTTTGGATGGGTAGCGGATTTAATCTACTCGACTATAAATCGGCATCAGTGGATATCGCCAAACTGAACAAGGGGAAAAGCGAAAGTGATAAATTGCCACCGGTTAACCTTCAACCCGGACTTTATGAGAAATACATTCAGTGGGGATTGATCTCTCAGCAGGAAGCGTCAGGTGGTTTTATCCCTGAATTAAAAGGGGGTATAGTTTTTGATACGCGTGACAATAAACCAAATCCGATGAAAGGGGTATGGACCGAAGTTGTAATCGCTGTGATTCCTAAATTCTTAGGGGCAGAGAGTGGCTTCTCAAAATTGTCGGTAACACATCGTCAATACTTTACATTGATTAAAGATGACCTCTCTTTTGGTTACCGGCTCAATTGGCAGCAAACCTTAAACGGTCATGTACCCTGGTATTATCAGCCACAGATCATCTCATCCGTTTTGACAGGTGCATCGTCCACGGGTTTGGGAGGGGCTAAAAATCTTCGTGGAGTCCGTAGGAACAGGATTGTAGGAGATGGTTATATTCTGGGAAACGCTGAATTAAGGTGGAAGTTCTCCCGGTTTAAATGGATTAACCAAAATTTTTACCTGGGATTAAATAGCTTTATCGATTTCGGTCAGGTGACCAAAAAAGTTGACTTGTCAGCACTTAATTTCCCTACAACTGCAATCGCTTCCGATTATTTTAACCCCGGGGCGGAAAAACTTCACACCAGTTATGGCGCCGGTTTGCGTGTGGTGATGAATTACAATTTTATTATTGCCATGGATTATGGGATTGCCACCAATAAACAAGACGGGGATACCGGAATTTATATTGGGTTGAACTATCTTTTTTAGTATATATTACCTTAGCTTTTTTAATGCAGATAGGTTATGCAGATAAAAAATTTATAAATCGTTATTGGCAGCTGGAGACTGTCAAATGGCAATTAAGCAAAATAATATGAAATAGCCATGGTTAAAAAATCACACACCGAAATGAATCCGCCAGGTGGCGGATGGCTATTCCATGCGACCTTTAAAAAACAAATTATATACGCATGAAAACAGCAGTTATAGCAGGCGCTTCGGGATTAATTGGCAAAGTGCTGGTTCAAAAACTAATCAATTCGGACCAATACAAACTGATTTACAGCATTTCCAGAAAACCAAGCGGAGTTATTCACCCTAAACTCAGAGAGATCGTGATTGATTTTGATCATTCCGGCGAATTGAAATTTGACGTACCCATCGATGATGTATTTTGTACCCTTGGGACCACCATAAAGAAAGCCGGGAGCCGCGAGAATTTCAAAAAAGTTGATTATCAATACATCATATGGCTTGCCAATGTAACAAAATTAGCAGGAGCGTCCCAATTTCTGGTGGTCAGTTCCATGGGGGCTGATCCCAAATCGTCCATATTCTACAATCAGGTAAAAGGTGAAACTGAAGAGGGACTTAAAAAAGTCGGGTTTGATCATCTTGTGATCCTTCGCCCCTCTCTGTTACTGGGAAAAAGAGAAGAATTCAGATTTGCAGAAAAACTCTCCTCCTTTTTCATGAAAGCCTTTAATTTCATGATTCCCGACAATTATAAAGCGATCCCGGGAGAGAAAGTCGCCGCATATATGTTAAAAATGGCAAAACATTCTACCGAACCTGTTTCAATCATAGAATCGGGGGAAATGCTACGCCTCATTCCTAAAGATTAGTTTCTTTTGTTTCTGTGGTTTCTATGGTTTCTGTGGTTTTCATAATCCTGTTTTTAGTTTACTTTTTCTGTAAACCTATTTCAGGACTTTATATTACTCTGTGTATCTCCGTGTACTCCGTGCCTCTGTGGTTACTTTTCTCTGTGCTCTCTTTTTCTCCCCTTCTCTCAGAGTCACTCAATCATACTCCTGCTGGAGCGCGACCTTCCGTTTGAACATCTTTTTGTTGACCAGGAAAATTCCAAATAATACGATTAATGCCCCAAAAAGCTCAATATGCGTCAGTTTTTCTCCGAGCACAGGAATTGCAATCAGGGCAGTAAACACAGATTGACCTAGCAAACTAACTGATGCAATTGTTGTTGGCATGTAAGCCATCGCATAATTAATAGCCAGCCAGCCCCCTAATTGAGAAATCAAACCAATCCCAATCAAGGCTTCCCATGAAGGGATTGAAAATCCATAAAGTGGGGTGCGGGTAAAAATTGCGATCACAAAAAGCACCAAAGAACTGGTAAACATAGAAATTGCTGTAAAAGTAACGGTATCAAGTTTTAGTCGCCCCTTTCGCATGATTAACAGGTACATCGCATAAAATACACTGGCAAGAATCGCCAGAAAATGTCCGGCATTCAATTTTGAATGATATATCTTATCGATTCCAACAATGATTGCCACGCCAAACAAGGCAATCGCGGTTCCAATCCAGAAGACCCTGCCAGGTTTCTCTTTCAAAAACAGGATAGCACCGATTCCGACCCATACCGGCGCCAGATTGGCAAGCAGTGTCGAAATGGCCGCCTTGGTCAGTAGAATTGAAACATTCCATACGGCAATATCGCAGGCAAAGATTACGCCACATAAAACTGCTATTTGAACTGATTTAATATCTCGTACAGATCTTTTCCTGATAAGCCAGATAGGAAGAACTCCAAGGAAACCAATAAACATTCGGTAAAAAGCAGAGCTTAAACCGGAAACGTCAGCCAGTTTTACAAAAATGGCTGACCATGAGATGCACAGAATACCAAGAAATAAAATAAGGAAATGAAACCAACTGTTTCTGAACATCGAAATTCAATTTTAAAATAACATATTAAGCAAAACATACAAAGTTAGCGATTGAACTTAGTTATTTTAATGGGAAAGTGTTTTTATTAATGTTAAGATAATATTAGCAAGAGATCAATTGGGATAAAATGAAATGAAGGAGCAAAAAATAAAATTAAACCGACCTAACTTAGCTGAGCAATTCCTGAATCGCTTTATAACCCGATGGCAAACAGCAAGATCCAAATTTTTACAAGGAAAAATTGCCACCAGATTTATAATACTGATTTTTAAACTATTAATAACATTTGCGCGATAAACTAAACACTAAAATAATACTGTTGAGACAATCAGGGGTTCAGAAATTAAAATTGATCTGACCGATCAGGAAAGTGACGTTTTAACGATCGAATAAATGATTACCTTTGCGGCTCAAAATTCATAAATGCAAAATATCAGAAACATAGCGATCATTGCACACGTCGACCATGGAAAAACGACGCTGGTTGACAAGATGATCATGGATTCGAATATCTTCAGGAACAATCAGAATCCGGGAGAATTAATCCTTGACAGTAATGACCAGGAGCGGGAAAGAGGGATCACCATTCTTGCAAAAAATGTATCAGTCGTATACAATGGTACAAAGATTAACATTATCGACACCCCCGGGCATGCCGATTTCGGTGGCGAGGTAGAACGTGTTTTGAACATGGCAGATGGAGTATTGCTCCTTGTCGATGCCTTTGAAGGGACAATGCCTCAAACCAGGTTTGTGCTTCAGAAGGCCATTGAGCTCGGATTAAAACCGATTGTAGTCATCAATAAGGTCGACAAACCGAATTGCCGTCCCGATGTTGTACACGAACAGGTATTCGAATTAATGTATAGTCTTGACGCTACTGAGGAACAGCTTGATTTTCCTACCATATACGGTTCGGCCAAGCAAAACTGGATGAGTAATGACTGGAAGATCCGTACGGAGAATATTTCTGAATTGTTTGATGCCATCATAGAACATATCCCTGCGCCAACAGAGAACCCTGGAACGCCTCAGATGTTGGTTACATCACTTGACTATTCGCAATATGTCGGACGGATAGCGATTGGCAGGATTCACAGGGGTGAATTAAAGGAAGGGATGAATGTATCGCTGGCCAAACGTGACGGAACCATTACCCGCACCCGGATTAAAGAATTACACCTGTTCACAGGACTGGCAAGAGAAAAAGTCACCAGCGCCAGCAACGGTGATATTTGTGCACTGGTTGGAATCGAAGGTTTTGAAATCGGCGATACCATCTGCGATTACGATAATCCTGAACCACTCGAGCCAATATCGATCGATGAACCAACAATGAGTATGTTGTTTACGATCAATAACTCACCATTCTATGGTAAAGAGGGAAAGTTTGTAACCAGTCGTCATATTCACGATCGTTTGATGCGCGAATTGGAAAAAAATCTTGCATTACATGTAGAGACTACTGACTCGGCAGATGCTTGGAATGTCCACGGTCGGGGCGTCCTCCATCTTTCGGTATTAATTGAAACGATGCGGCGTGAAGGGTACGAACTTCAGGTAGGCCAGCCACAAGTTCTATTCAAGGAAATTGATGGTGAGAAATACGAACCGATCGAAATGTTGCACATCGACCTACCGGAAGAACTCAGCGGTACAGCCATCGATCTGGTTACCCGCCGTAAAGGTGAGATGCTGAATATGGAGAAAAAGGGCGACCGTATCAACCTTGAATTTCATATCCCGTCACGCGGAATCATTGGACTGCGCACCACCATGATGACTTCAACACAAGGTGAAGCAGTTATGTCACACCGATTTATAAAATACGACAAATTCAAAGGGCCTATTGAAACAAGGTTAAACGGTTCTTTAGTTGCACTTGAAACCGGTACAGCTTTTGCCTACGCACTAAACAAACTTCAGGACCGGGGGAAATATTTTATCGATCCTCAGGAAGAGATCTATGAAGGTCAGGTAGTTGGTGAGAGCACACGTGAAGGTGACCTTGCCATGAATCTTACAAAGTCAAAAAAGTTGACCAATATGCGTGCATCTGGTTCTGATGATAAGGTCAGACTTGCACCGCCAATCAAGTTCAGCCTGGAAGAGGCACTCGAATATATTCAGAAAGACGAATATGTGGAGGTAACCCCCAAGTCAATCAGGCTTAGGAAGATTATGCTTAACGAAAATGACCGTAAAAGGGCTTCCAAAAAAGTAGAATAACCTTAATCAGTTTAATGTATAAACCCCGGATTTGCAATAAATTGTAAATCCGGGGTTTATTGTGTTCAGAAACAAATTCCTACCGATTATTGAGCAGTTTTCCCAACAACCATTGTTTCATTTTTTCGTTCTGTTCGGGATAGGTCCAATGACCGGTCTCCTGCATGATCATCAACTCTTTCGGAGCTGTGATTGAATTGTAAGCCGAATAGGTGGACGTTGGCGGACAGGTGACATCATTAAAACCCCATGAGTAAAATCCGGGAACCTTAACGTTTTTAGCAAAGTTGACGACATCATAATATTTCGTCGTTTCAATTTTCTCTTTGGAGGCTTTGAGATCCCTGAACATGTGAGGCCACCCTCCTGCCCTGTTCGACAAATATCCGGTTAGGTCGCAAAGTGCAGGATAATAGGCGCCAAGATATTTTACCCGGCTGTCGAGTCCTGCAGTTACGATTGATAATGCCCCACCCTGACTACCACCTGTTACAGCCAGATTCGACCCGTCAAATTCGGGCAGAGAGAAAATAAAATCAATAGCCCTCACGCAGCCCAGATATACCCTCTTGTAATAATATTTATCGCGATCATCAAGATTGAAAAACATATATCCGTCTATTGTCGTTTTTCCCAAATCGACATAAATCCCGGCGTCCATGGTTACAGGGATACCATGAATACCAATTTCAAAGGTGATTACACCAGCATTGGCCATATCGACATCACCTGAATAGGCACGAACTCCGGCACCCGGAACCTTAAGTACAGCCGGATATTTTCCCGGCTTTTTAGGAATACATACAATACCATAAAGCCTTGACCCTATTTTGTAATTCTGTATATTTGCCTGGTAAACGTTGGTTAGTTCAGTGCATCTCTCAGGAAGCAAGGTTAGTTTAACATCCATCGGTATAGCAGCAAGATCACTTTTGGCTTTATTCCAGAACTGAATAAAATCAGCCGGATATTCAACAGTCGGCTTAATCAATTCGGGGTTAAAAGCGGCAGTAGCCAAACCTTCATACTTGCTCCCTTCGTATACAGCCACAACCTTACATCTTAAAAAACCGGCCTCCTTTAGTGTGCCTCCCGTGATCATAAAACTACCATCTTTAAGGAGAGTGGAATCCTTTGTGGAAGGTATCATCATTTCCTTCCCTACTTCATACCTGATTTTTACATTCTGAAGCTGTTCACTGTTCCTGGTGACCATAACTTTAAATTTGGCGATCTCACCTTTATTATAGACCCAGTCTGAATGGTCAGGAATAACGGCCACCTTAACCATTTTCTCGACCGGCTGGGCATGTATACCCACCGAAAATAGAAATACCAGAAGTGAAAGAAAGGCAAACCGAATCATCTGTTGTTGTTTCATGTGTAAAATTTTAAGTTGAATATTTAAAAACCATCGATCATGGTATATTTCAAAGAGAGCCTCTAAAAATAGATAAATACCCACATATTATGCTAAGAATAATTGCTGTTTTTTTCAAAATCACGCAATTTATTCGTTTGACAATAATCGCTACTCCCTCTAAATTGACGAAAACGCGCGTTTTAAATGTCAAAAAAATCTCCTATCCGGTTAAAATCATCCTGAAATTTGTCTATTTTTAAGGTATTTTGGAAGAAAAATGAAATTTTAAAGATTATTTTATCCTATTATAATACTGAATAACAAATAATTAAAAAATATTTTAGAAAATTGCAAAAATATTAGTACTATGTGTTGCATAGTACCTTCTTTTAGACATATATTTGTAATGCATACTTCAGGGTAATAGATGGTATTCTAATTTATAAATATAAAAAAATGAAAACGCTGATTAAGAAGTTGAAATTTGGGGTCCTGCTGACAGGGTTTATATTTCTGGCTTCGTGCAGTAACAACACGGTCCGGATATCCTCGATAGGAATAAATGCAGTTTATTGCATAATTCCTACGGTAGCTAAAACGGTTACGAGGTATACGGAAAACAAATTCTCTGAATATTTAGGGGGAACTTCCGGGATGAAAAATGGAAGCGGGATGTCGGGTAAAAAAATTGAGAAATCGGGTAGTAAACTCAAGGCAAAGCCGGTATCAATCGGTGTAGTACGGGAAGCCAAGCTGATTTAGCCAACGTTTCGTTGATATAGATAACAAGAAAAAAAGTATTTTAAAAAATACATTTAAAGAAATTCTAAATGAAAAACCCATGAACCTCGAAAACACAAAAGCTCAAATGAGGAAAGGAATTCTGGAATATTGTATTCTGTTAAACCTTTCCAAAAAACCATCTTACGCTTCTGATATCATTGCCGAGATGAAGGTAGCACAGATGATTGTGGTTGAAGGGACCTTATATCCGCTTCTGACCAGATTAAAAAACGACGGATATCTCGGTTACCGATGGGAGGAGTCGCTGCAGGGGCCTCCACGCAAATATTACGAACTTACCCAGGAGGGAAGAATGTTCCTGAATGAACTGGATATGGCCTGGGGTGAATTGGTCGAAGCCATCAATCAACTAAAAAATAATAACCTCTAGAAAATCACATCACCATGAAAAAAACATTTACAATTAATATCAGCGGAACGGTTTTTCATATTGACGATGACGCCTATGAAAAACTAAACAATTACATCGCTCAAATAACCAGACACTTTGGACATGATGCTGATTCAAGGGAAATAGTTGAGGATATTGAATCGAGAATTTCGGAACTGTTCCAGGAGCGTGTAAAAAACGGTAGCGAAGTCATTACCATTGAACAGGTTGAAGAGATTATCACGATTATGGGAATGCCCGAAGCATTTGATGATGCAAAAGAGGGTGAAGCGGTAAAACCAAAAACCACCGTTTCAGCCGGGCGAAAGCTGTACCGTGATCCCGACGATCGCGTTTTGGGTGGTGTATGCAGCGGATTAGGCGCCTATTTCAATTTTGATCCCGTAATCATTCGTCTGATTTTCGTCTTGCTGATATTTGTAGGAGTAGGATCGAGCCTAATTATCTATCTGATATTGTGGATTGTTGTACCAAAAGCATCGAACACGGCTCAGCGGCTTGAGATGAGGGGTGAAGAGGTAAACATCAATAATATTTCCAAAAATATCAAAGAAGAGATTCAGGATGTAAAAGAGAATTACGACAAATTCAGAGCAAATGGCAAGGGGCGCGAACGGATGGAACAGGCAGGGAATGTATTGATGTCCATTCTTAGGGCAATTCTGAAAATCTTTGTGGTAATATTCGGTGTTATATTGGTAGCCATTGGCATATTCTCCATCATTGCTCTGATTACCTCGCTTTTTATCACCAACGAATTCCTTGGTATCTCACCTTTTAGCAACAGTTTACCTCATTACCTCGATCTGTTTGCAAGCGGTAATACCCTCTTCTGGTTCTGGACCGGACTCGGATTAACGATAGGGATACCTTTATTGGTTCTGGCCTATTTAGGAACGAAACTTATTTTCAGGTTCAAATCGAGTAACGGGGCCGTGGGACTCTCTTTCCTGGCACTTTGGGTAATCGGTCTTATATTGCTGATTTTCGCCTCAGTAAGAGGATTGAGTGATTTTAAAAGTGTCTCCACATCTACAAAACTGGAGCCGATAACTACAAAATCAGATACCCTTTATCTGAAATTAGGGACCGATGAATTCACCGACTATCTTGATTCGAATATCAATTTCGATGGGCTTCGGTTGGCCTCAATAAACGGCAAACAGTTCCTGCTCAATGAGCCGAAACTTGATATTGTAAAAAGTGAAACCAACGATTTCAGCATGGTAATTAAAACAAAAGCCCGTGGCCGCGATCTGGATAAAGCACAAAATAATGCACGGGAGATCAACTACAAATTCACGCAACAGGATTCGTTGCTTACCTTTCAGCCCTGGTTTATGATGCCGGAAAAATCGGTATGGCACAAACAGGAGGTCGAACTCACACTGAAAGTTCCCGAAGGCAAAACCATCTATTTAAACAGTGAAATAGTAAATATCTTCAACGACGTCAAAAACACTTCAGATATGTGGGATGGCGATATGGGCGGAAAATACTGGACGATGAAAGCGGAAGGATTGGAACTCACCCAGCGGAAACAGGCGCCTGTTGTATCACCTAAAAAAATAAAGAAATGAACACAATTAACAGATTAGGCCTTTTGAGTGTTCTGCTGGCCTTAACTATCACGTTATCTGCCCAAAGCAAATCGTACCGGATATATGATGAATTTTCGGGACGTGAGGGGTTCACTTTCCTGGCATTCTCCAAAACGATGATTGATGCGGTTAATCTGGTCATTGACGAGGAGAACAAAAAAGTTACCGGAGACCTGAAGGAGGTCCGGATTCTGCTTTCGGACCGCGAGAAGACAAAGGATACGGGAGCACTCTCCAAAATCTTCTCCGGAAAATTTGATCATTTAAATTACAGAAAAGTCGAACCATCGGATAGTAAAGAGAGTGATAATGTTGAATTCTGGATTGACGGCGATTCAAAAAAAGTCAAAGAGTGTCATGTAATTGTCATGGACAGTGAAAATAAGCAGTTCAGCTGTCTGGTCTCGTTCTATGGTGATTTCAAGGTCGAAGATCTGAAAAGCTTTGAAAAGTTTAGTCGTAAACAGGTTGATAAAGAAGAATAGCATGGATCGGATGTTAAGTAATAAATGGTTTAAGTTTGGTCTTGTTGGAATTCTTTACCTGCTTTGGGTAATTTGGCTGAATAATAACTGGTGGCTCATTGGCCTTGTTATCATCTTTGACATTTATGTTACAAAACGGGTTCACTGGTCTTTTTGGAAGAAAAAGAATCCGCCTGAAGGGAGCCAAACAAAGGTTGTTGAATGGGTCGACGCAATTATTTTCGCAGTTATTGCCGCCACGTTTATAAAACTTTTCTTTTTTGAGGCCTACACGATACCCACATCGTCAATGGAAAAATCGATGATGGTTGGTGATTACCTGTTTGTCAGCAAAACTGCGTATGGCCCTAAAATGCCAAATACCCCCATCTCTTTTCCTTTTGTGCATAACACAATGCCACAAATGAGATCTGTGCCCTCGTATTCAACATTGATTCATTATCCTTACCGGAGGATTGCCGGAACGGGAAAGGTTAAAAACGATGATGTTGTGGTATTTAATTTCCCTGAAGGAGATACGGTTTCTGTCAATCTGCAGCAAACAAGCAGTTATTACGAATTAGTCCGCCGTTATGGCAGAGACAGGGTTTGGAGTGAAAAGAGAACTTTTGGAGATATAATATACCGGCCAGTTGATAAAAGGGAGAATTATATCAAACGATGTATTGCGATACCTGGCGATTCCCTTAAAATTAGCATGGGACAGGTTTTTGTAAATGGCAAGCCTCAAAAGGAGATACCGGGTATCCAGTATAAATACCTGATTAATACTAATGGCGCATCCATTAATGACAAATTACTCGAAAAACTGGACATCTCGCGTTCCGAAATAGAAGAATCGGGTTCACATTTCCTACTGTCGCTGACCGCTGAACAGGCAGGGAAGCTGGATGGTTTAAAGTTTATTCAGTCAAAGGATAGATTTATCCTTCCGGCAGAAAATAGTGATCAGGAATTGTTCCCACAGGATCCGAAATTTAAATGGAATGTGGACAATTTCGGCCCATTGTGGATTCCGAAGAAAGGGGTCACGATCAGTTTAACACCTGCAAATCTACCACTCTACAGACGCATTATTGATGTATATGAGGAGAATGACTTACAGGAAAAAGGGGATGTGATTTATATCAACGGCTCTCTGGCAACGACATACACCTTTAAAATGGATTATTACTGGATGATGGGCGATAACCGTTATAACTCGGCAGACTCAAGATACTGGGGATTTGTACCTGAGGATCATATTGTGGGAAAGGCATCCATAGTCTGGCTTTCGTTGGCTGAGAATAAAAGCTTATTTTCCAGGATCCGATGGAACCGGTTCTTTATGAGCGTGAAATAATAAGGATTTGTAAAGACCATATTTACAATTTTAGGGAATCATCCCAACTCATTGGTTTTATTAATATTGCTAATCTCCAAATTTTGCTGTCAGGAATCTGCCGGTTGGGAGAGATGAAAATCTTTTGAGAGGTACAACGATATCCCGTCCCATCCGGGACGGAACCTTCCGCGCTATCGGTTTTCTACCCATATCAAATCCCGGACGGGATTTCTTTGAAATCTACAATTTCAATACATTGAAAAGGGTGTGAAATGTGCCGTCAGGCACAAAATATAGGTAGAAAATTTGGAAAACACATTATCCAACCGTCCCGTAGTGGACGAAATAATTATAAACAAACCAATTCCCAACAATTTTCAGAACGAAACCAGCATAAAATCTATTTGGCAGCATAGATTTTATCAATTTTATTTCCTAAATTTGGTAAACAACTAATCGTAAAATCATGGCCAATACTTATACTCAAATTCATATACAGGCGGTATTTTCTGTCCAAAACTGGGATTGCGTCATCAAACGACAATGGCGAGATGAATTATACAAATACTTAACAGGTATTATCCAAAATAACGGACATAAAGTTCTAGCAATAAATGGCATGCCAGATCACATTCATGCTTTTTTTGGAATGAAACCTAACCAGTCCTTGTCTGATTTATTGCAAGATATAAAAGGTGATTCTTCAAAATGGATAAACCAGAGAGGATTTATAAAATCACATTTTTCGTGGCAAGAAGGATATGGTGCATTTTCATATAGCAAATCGCATGTTGATAATGTTATTAACTATATAAAAAACCAGGAAAACCATCATAAGAAACAAAACTTTATTGAGGAATATCGGGATTTCCTAAAAAAATTCGAGATCGATTTTAATGATAGTTATATTTTTAAACCCATCAAATACGATAAAGAATAAATTGTACCTGACGTCACTGGATATGGATAGATCTATGATTGTCAGGAATCATCCCGTCCCATCCGGGACGGAACCTTCCGCGCTATCGGTTTTCTACCCATATCAAATCCCTGACGGGATTTCTTTGAGATCTACAATTTCAATACATTGAAAAGGGTGTGGAATGTGCCGTCAGGCACAAAATATAGGTAGAAAATTTGGAAAACACATTATCCAACCGTCCCGTAGTGGACGAAATAATTATAAACAAACCAATTCCCAACAATTTTCAGAACCGAAACAACTATCTGTCAGGTTTATTATTTCCGAACCCGATCCATCTCCCGTTCGGCATCCTTTGATTTGAGGCTTTGCCGTTTATCGTAGTTGGCCTTTCCACGTGCAAGGGCAATCTCCAATTTCGCCAATCCCCTATCATTCAAAAACAACCGGACAGGAACTATAGTCAAACCCGATTCTTTTAATTTACGTTCCAATTTATTGAGTTCCCTACGACTCATCAGCAGTTTACGTTCGCGGCGAACTTCATGATTGTTAAGGTTGCCGAAATCGTATTCAGAAATACTTAGATTCTTAATATAGAGCTCATCGGACATAAAATGGCAATAAGCATCGTTCATGCTCACCTTGCCCAGCCTGATCGATTTTATCTCAGTACCAAGCAGCACTAAACCAGCCACATACTTATCGATAAATTCATAATCGAAGCTTGCCCGCTTATTTTTTATATTAATTTTCTGCTGAACGATCATCTTTAAATTCTGGAAATACAAAATGCAAATTTAACAAAACCCGCGTTGATTCAACAATCTCCAACTGAATTGATCCAAAGAAAATGGCAAGCCAAAAATAAATTTATATTAAATAGCTTGAAAATCCCCGAATATACAAGTTTGATATTCAAAAATAAGCTAATTTGCCCGATAATTAATACCCGTGATGACCGGACCAAAATTTGATATGGTAACCATCCTTGGACCAACAGCTTCAGGAAAGACTGAAGTTGCTGCCCATCTGGCACAAAAGCTTGATGGTGAAGTTATTTCTGCAGATTCGAGGCAGGTTTACCGCGATATGGATCTTGGAACAGGAAAAGATCTTGATGAGTACCGGATCAATGGTGTTAATGTACCCTATCATCTGATTGATATTGCTGAGGCTGGTTATCAATATAATGTATTCGAGTTTCAGCGCGATTTTCTGAAGGTTTATGAGACGATCAGGGAGAAAGGGTCTTTCCCGGTGATGTGCGGGGGAAGTGGAATGTACCTTGAGGCAATTCTGAAAGGTTACCGACTCATTCAGGTTCCGGTAAATGAAGAAAGGCGTGCCGCTCTTCAACTTCTATCACTAGAAGCGCTTACAGAGCTTTTAAAACAATATAAATCGCTCAACAATACCAGTGATACAGAAAATAAAAAAAGGGCGATCCGGGCCATTGAAATCGAAGAATTTTGTGCCGCACATCCTGAAACAGACCTCTCCTTCCCTAATATCAATAGTTTGATCATAGGAATTACAGTCGATCGTGATTCCCGCCGTAAAAGGATCACAGCAAGGTTAAAACAACGACTCGATGAAGGGATGATTGACGAGGTAAAAAAACTGCTGAATAAAGGATTAAAGCCAGATGATCTCACCTACTACGGGTTAGAATATAAATATATCACCCTTTACCTGACAGGTAAGTTAACTTTTGATGAGCTGTTTGCAGGTTTAAATACGGCAATCCACCAGTTTGCGAAACGACAGATGACCTGGTTCCGGAAAATGGAACGTGAAGGTTTTGAAATAAGGTGGTTAGACGGTGAAATGCCCACGAATGAGAAAACAGATAAAATTCTTTCATGGCTGAATGGCTGATTGTTATTATCGAAAGAAACTGAACAAAATTAGCTGAATTGGCGTTATGGTGATTTAATGGTATGATTATTTTATTTTTACAAGAATTTAGAAGATTCGATGAACATAATTATTAAAACAAAGGAGCAGATCGAAGGCATCAGGAAAAGTTCAAAACTGGCCGGAGAGGTATTGCATTATATAACCGATTTTGTAAAAGAGGGTGTTAGCACGGGCTATCTTGACCAGCTGATTCACAATTACATCGTTGAGCGCGGGGGTATTCCCGCTACAATGAATTACAACGGGTTTCCAAAATCTTGTTGCATTTCACTTAACGATGTTATTTGTCACGGGATTCCGGCAGAGAATGTCATCTTAAAAAACGGAGACATTCTGAATATCGATGTCACCACGATTCTGAATGGCTTCTTTGGCGATACCAGCAAAATGTACCTGGTAGGTCAGCCATCAGAAGCTGCCCTGAAACTGGTAAATGCGACTAAACATTGTCTTAATCTTGGAATTCAGCAGGTACGACCGGGAAATTATATTGGCAATATTGGATATGCAATATCGCGCTATGCAATTTCGCAGGGGTTCACGGTGGTTTATGAGTATTGCGGACATGGAGTAGGAATTGAGTTCCACGAGGATCCTCAGATTGATCATGCGGCCCGAAAGAACAGTGGCCCAAAGATGCGACCAGGTATGACCTTTACCATTGAACCAATGATCAATGAAGGGAAACCTCGTGTAAGAGTGGACGAATCAGATGGTTGGACAGCCAGAACTGTTGACAATAAGCTATCTGCACAATTTGAACATACTATTTTGGTGACCGATTCCGGCTTTGAAGTTCTTACTGATGTTTCAAACGAATATGAAAAATAATTCGATGTAATTGTTTGGAATTACAAATATTTCCCAATCTCCGAAAAAAAGATCCTTTCTACCCCGATGTGCTTCCATTTATCGTATGGAAGAGGTAAACTGGGTAGTTCCTTAATCGCATCCTCCAAAACATAAACCTTGAATCCACGTGTTGCCAATCCCATAACTGCCTTATCTACACAGACATTTGTATATACACCATAAACGAATATCTGATCGGGATTAAGTATCTGAACAATCTTTTCGGTATACGGATTCCCAATAAAGGGATCAAAATCATCTTTCCTTATAACAATATTTCTAAAACGCTCCGGATCATCCAACTCTGCAAAAATACCAAGTTCATACTCCCAATCAATTAATAAAGGAGATTCAGGTGTTGTTTCGGCTACAAACGCAGCACCTGAAGTCCCGGCCATACAATGAGGAGGAAAGGATGACTTAAAATCAGGATCTGCGGAGATCTCCCTTGAATTAATATGATGATAATCACACGTATTTATCACACGTACACCTAAAGTTGTCGCATAATCGGTGACCTCCTTTAGGATTGGTCTGATCTCTTCAGCACCTTTGGAATATAGTTTCCCATCCGGACTTATAAAGTCTTCCTGCGTATCAACATTCCAGAACAGCGTATTTTTAATTTTCATACCAAAAGATTTAATATAACTTACTTCTTTTCTTGCCGAGTCTTAAATTCAGCCAATCCTTTGTCAAGAAATTCTATAAAATGGTCGGGATTTAAATCCCGCGCAACTGGTTTAATGAGCAGCTGTTGATTGAGATCAAGTAAAACATAATAAGGTTGTGCATTCACCCCAAACCGCGAGATCTGAAAATCAGCGAATTTTTTACCTATCGTCCTTTTTACTTTCTGATCAACGGTTGAAGTGATCCATTCACCAGGTGAAAGCTCAGTTTTATCATCTACATACAAAGCAATAATAACGAATTCATTTTTAAGTCTTTCCAAAACGCGGGGATCTGACCATACATTGGCTTCCATCTCCCTGCAATTCACACATCCGTGACCAGTAAAGTCAATAAAAACAGGTTTATTCTGCACTTTGGCACAAGCTAATCCCTGTTCAAAATCGAAAAAACCTTCTAACCCATGGGGTAATTCAAGAAATTCAGAAAATTTTGGCTTTTCACAGTTCCCTGCGGTTGCAAAGTTATAATTGGTTTTTCCTGATGAGTGATCAACCAGCTTAACCTCATCCCTGATAATCTTATGAAGATCAAAATCGTGTGAAGTCATCGGCGGAAGGTACCCTGAAATAGCTTTCAGCGGTGCCCCAAACATCCCGGGAATTAAATAAACAACAAATGTAAAAGTAATCAAAGCGAGCATTAAACGTGGTACAGAAATAAATTTGGTCTCACTATCGTGGGCAAATTTCATTTTTCCTAGCAGGTAGAACCCCATCATTGTAAAAATAACGATCCAGAAAGCCAGATAAACCTCGCGGTCAAGAATTCGCCAATGGTAAGTCTGATCGGCAATGCTTAAAAATTTAAGACCAAGTGCCAATTCAATAAATCCTAAAACCACTTTGACCGAATTAAGCCACCCTCCTGATTTCGGCAGATTTGATAACCATTGAGGAAAGATGGCAAAAAGGGTAAATGGTAAAGCGAAAGCCAATGAAAAACCGAGCATACCAACAATTGGCTTAATCACCATACCTCCGGCAGATTCAACAAGGATGGCGCCCACAATCGGTCCTGTGCAGCTGAAAGAGACCAAAACCAATGTTAAAGCCATGAAAAATGCTCCTCCAATGCCTCCTTTATCCACAAAACGATCGGTACTGTTGCCCCAGCTTCCAGGAAGAACAATTTCGAAGGCGCCGAAAAAGGAGAAGGCAAAGAGAACGAAAATGATAAAAAACAAGACATTAGGAATCCAATGGGTACTGATCCAATTCGCAAAATCAGCGCCAAGGGTTAGCGCAACTATTGTTCCAATAAAGGTATAAATAAAAATGATAGACCCGCCATAGACTACGGCTTGAATTTTAGCCTGAAACTTCGATTGATTGCTATTCATAAAAAATGAAACCGTCATGGGGATCATTGGGAAAACACAGGGAGTAAGAATGGCAGCCAATCCGGCAACAAAACTGAAGAATAAAAACCACCATAAACCATGATGGATATTACTCTCCTCAGATGGAATTACCGTTTTTTTAATATCAGCTACAGGGATATCGGCGCCTGAAATTTTAAAGACAAATTCATGGTCATCCATGGTGCAGGTTTCATCGTTGCAACTTTGGTATTCAATGGTCCCCTTCAAATCGAATGTTTGATTTGAAACCACTTTAACTGTTTGTACAAATATGGCTTCGTTACTGAAAAACTCAAGGTCCATATTAAAGATCTTATCATGCTCCCTTGTAGGAGTTGATTTTATTGTTATTCCTTTAACAATCTGATATTTTGAACTGTCAGGAGTG
This sequence comes from Prolixibacteraceae bacterium, assembly GCA_963677935.2. GTDB lineage: Bacteria > Bacteroidota > Bacteroidia > Bacteroidales > Prolixibacteraceae > JAAFHB01. Next base: position 278,716 of record CAXXEH010000001.1, read on the forward strand.
AATGTAAAAGTTGTTTTAACAGGACCACCTTCAGGTAAATTAGTAGAATAGAGGTGCCAGCCAGGATCAATGGATGCTTTAAAAGTAAGTTCTATCTCACCATTGCCCAGGTTTTTCTGTTCCTGATTCCACTTTACAGGAGTTAATAACTGTCCATAAGCCATTACACACCATCCAAACAGGAGTGAAGTGAGGAACAATTGTTTTCTGATCATATATGTTGATTCAAAAATGGTTTTTCAAAGTTTAAAAAAAGCTCATGCTTTTCTGCATGAGCTTTCAATATTTAAAATATAATTTCTTCGTTGTTCTCATCATAGAACTTTGAATCGAGAAAACTCATTGCGTTAATCTCTTCAATTCTTACCCTTCTGTGATATTTCCATCTCCACTTTAACGCTTTGGAGGGAAATCCTCTTGTTAGAAACGCTCCTACAAAAGGATGCAGTTTAATGGTCAGTTTTTGTTTGTTTATCTCTTCGAAGATATATCTCACTTTTTGTTCTATCTCTTCGATGAATAAAAGGGTCGGTGTAACTTTTCCTGAACCTTTGCAAACAGGGCAAATTTCTGCAGTTTCGATCGACATCTCCTGGCGAACCCGCTGCCTTGTAATTTGCATCAAACAAAACTTACTCAGAGGCAAAATATTATGCTTTGTTCTGTCGGAAGCCATCGCTTCCTTCATCTTCTCGAAAACTTTTTGCCGGTTTTCATTCCCGTGCATATCGATAAAATCGATAACAATAATGCCTCCCATGTCGCGAAGGCGCAATTGACTGGCAATCTCCTCAGCTGCAGCAAGATTGACTTCAAGGGCATTTGATTCCTGATCACCTGTCTTGGACCTGTTACCACTGTTTACGTCGATAACATGAAAAGCTTCAGTGTGTTCAATAATCAGGTAGGCGCCGCTTCTAAATGAGACGGTTTTTCCAAAAGATGCTTTGATTTGTTTATCAATTCCGAAATGTTCAAGAATTGGCAATTTGCCATTGTAGTACTTTACAACTTTTTTCTTCTCAGAATCAATCGTTCCAACATATTCCTTGATCTCACCGGCAATCTCCTCGTTGTTCACAAAAATATTCGAAAAATCGGGATTGTATAAATCCCTGATCATTCCGATTGTGCGATCGAGTTCACCCAGAATCAGCGAAGGCGCCACTTGCTTATCAAGTTTGGCGGCTGCATTTTCAAATTTAGTAACCAATCTTCGCAGTTCGGGATCTAATTCCGCTACACGTTTCCCTTCAGCAGCTGTTCTGACAATGACCCCATAATTTTTAGGGCATATGCTTTGAACTAATTTTTTTAAACGACTTTTTTCTTCGGTCGATTCGATTTTTTGAGAAACAGAAATTTTGTTACTGAAGGGGATGAGAACCATATTTCTTCCAGCCACCGATAGTTCTGATGTTAGCCTTGGGCCTTTGGTCGATATTGGTTCTTTAGCAATTTGAACCAGAATTGTCTGACCGGTCTTAAGCACATCGGTGATCTTTCCATCTTTCTGAATATCAGGTTCCGGCTGAATTCTTAACTCATTTGTTAATTTAATTTTTTTGGAACCTGCCTGTTTCAGAAACTTGTTTAATGTTTGGAATTGTGGTCCTAAATCCAAATAATGAAGGAACGCATCTTTCTCGTAGCCTACATCAACAAAAGCAGCGTTTAATCCGGGCATGATCTTTTTCACCTTTGCCAGGTAAATATCACCAACCGCAAATTTCAGATCACTGCTTTCCCTGTTAAGTTCTACCAGTTTTTTGTTTTCGAGTAAAGCGATTTCAACATGTGAGGGCGATACATCAATAATCAGTTCATTACTCACGATCTTTACTCTTACTGTAAATAAATATTAATAGATACAACAAACCTAAAGTGCATGTGCACTTTAGGTTCTAAATTCTTTTCCTACCACAAAAAAATTATTTTTTCTTCTTGTGGCGATTCTTTCTCAAACGTTTTTTACGTTTGTGCGTAGCCATTTTATGTCCTTTTCTTTTTTTACCGCTTGGCATAATCTAAAATCGTTTAATTATTTAACATTACTTTTTACACGACCAACAAAAGTCTTAGCCGGCTTAAAAGAAGGAATGAAATGCTCAGGAATAATAATCGTTGTGTTACGTGAAATGTTGCGGGCAGTTTTTTCAGCACGTTTTTTCACAATAAAACTCCCAAACCCACGAAGGTAAACATTGTTTCCTTCTGAAAGTGAACCGGATACAGTGTCCATGAATGCTTCTACTGCTTTTTGAACAGTTACTTTCTCAATACCGGTGCTCTTTGAAATCTCGTTTACGATATCTGCTTTTGTCATTACTAAAAATTTAAATGATTCGACTTTTTGTTTCAATTTTGGTTTACAAATATATAGCTTTTGATTTAACCAACATCATACTAATCAATATTTTTTGTTCATTTTGCAAAAAAATTAATAAAACATCAAAATCATGTTCGAATTTCATAAAATATTGACAGTTTGGTATCAACAGAATAAACGGGATCTACCCTGGAGAGTAAATAATGACCCCTATTTTATCTGGGTTTCAGAAATTATTCTTCAACAGACAAGAGTTGACCAGGGGAAAAATTATTTTATACGGTTCATCGAGCGGTTTCCGGATGTAAACGCACTTGCAGGCGCCTCCGAAAACGAAGTTTTAAAAGTATGGCAGGGTTTAGGATATTATTCAAGGGCAAGAAATATGCATTTTGCAGCCATGCAAATCATAAATGAGTTCAACGGTCTATTTCCAGACAACCATTCTGACTTGCTCAGGCTGAAAGGAGTCGGTGATTATACTGCTTCTGCCATTGCCTCTATTGCATTTGGGAAACCTCATGCAGTCATTGATGGAAATGTTTACCGCGTGCTCTCTAGAATTTTTGGTGTGACAACACCTATTGATTCAACTGAGGGAAAAAGAGAATTCAGCGAACTGGCCCAACAGCTACTCGATCGGGATAACCCTGCTGTTTTTAATGAAGCGATGATGGAATTGGGCGCCCTACAATGCACCCCTCGAAATCCTGAATGCAATAAATGTCCCTTCCAATTGTGGTGCGTTGCATTCAACCTCAACAAAATCACTACTCTCCCGGTTAAGATAAAGAAAACTAAAGTTAGTAATCGCTTCTTTCATTACCTATATATACAGCATAACGAAAACTTCTACATGGAAAAAAGGGAACAAAGTGATATCTGGCAAAATTTATATCAGCTTCCGCTGATCGAAACTTCCGCACCATTAACGATTGAAAAATTGCTCACAAACGACCAGTTCAAATCAATGTTCAATCGTCCGGGGGTGGTTATTGAGGCTGTAAGTTCTGAAATAGTGCACATTCTAACCCATCAGAGATTGCATGTCCGATTTATTGAAATCAGTTATCCCTATTCGGATGTCAATCCCGACTGGAAAATAATTCGACCTTATGAAGTTGCTGACTACCCCGTCCCGAAATTGATCGAGAATTTTTTATTGGGAAAAGGGAGGTGCAAAATACCGGGTAGCCGCAAAATCTGAGGTATTTTTTTACCTTTGAGCAGCTGTAAATTAATTTCATTTTCGTATCTTTAGACTTATAAACCTTAATAAATCAGACATGTCAATTAACAAAGTTATTTTAATAGGGAATGTTGGGAAAGACCCTGAGGTAAAACACCTTGAGAGTAATGTCTCGGTAGCAAATTTCCCATTGGCCACTTCGGAAAATTACACCAATAAAAATGGAGAGAAAGTAACCACTACCGAATGGCACAATATTGTTTGCTGGCGGAACCAGGCCACACTCGCAGAGAATTATATCCGGAAAGGGTCCCAGATTTATATCGATGGCCGCATCAGAACCAGAAGTTATGATGCTCAGGATGGATCGAAAAGGTACATTACAGAAATCTATGCCGACACGATTCAGCTCCTTGGAAAGAAAGGGGATGGAGCATCGAATGAAGGTTCCAAACCGGGTGAACCAATACACCTCAGTGAGCCTGCCAGTGGTCAGGGTGCTTATAATACCAACGGAGACAAAGAGGGTGACGATTTACCTTTTTGATTCAATTGAATACTAAACCCTGCAATTTAATGGGGATTAAAAGTTATCATCTTGTTGCTTGAATCGTGAAAGTACAATGATTCCGGAACCAGGACAACACATCTAAGATGTTAAACATGAAGTGTTTATTTATTTTTCTTCTTCCAGTATTGTTGTTCTTTTTCGATTCATGCCAAAAAGATCACACACCAAGACCAAGAGGGTATTTCCGAATTTCGTTTCCTACAAAGAGTTACAAACCTCTTGGAATTTCTGTTCCATATAATTTTCAGATACCAACCTATTCCATTCCGGGACTTGATCCATTAAGCCCCGATCAACCCGACTGGATTACCATTGAAGTGCCGGCCAATCATGCCCAGATACATCTCAGTTATAAGAAGATCAATAAAAACCTGGATAAATATATTGAGGAGTCACGATCCCTTGCCTACAAACATTCTCAAAAAGCCAGCGCCATCGATGAACAACTATTTATAAACCGGTCAAAAAAGGTTTATGGCACCATCTACAACATCAAAGGAAATGCAGCTTCACCGATGCAGTTTTACCTGACCGACAGCATCAGCCATTTCCTGCGTGGATCGCTATACATCAAAGAGGTACCAAACAGTGACAGTTTACAACCGGTAATCAGCTTTTTAACTCAGGACGTTTTGCAACTGATTAAAACCACGGAATGGAAAAACAATAAATAATGCCACTGGTTCTTCATCAAAATATAGAAAACGGAGATTTCGGACTTTGGAAAATTTCAGAAGAAATTGAGGAGTTACTTCAACTTGCCCGATTATCTCACCTGGATAGGCTAACCTATTCCGGAATTTCAGCGCCTCATCGTCAAAAAGAGTGGCTGGCAACCAGGGCGCTACTCAATGCATTATTAAACGAACCTTCCTCAATCAAATATCACAACGACGGGAGACCCTTCCTTACTAATAGCCAATTCAATTTAAGCATTTCACATACAAAAGGGTTTGTCGCAATTTTATTGCATCGGCATTATAATCCAGGTATTGATATCGAACTCATATCCAGACAGGTAGGCAAAGTGGCAACCCGGTTTCTTTCCTCAGATGAGTTAGGAACCTGCATGGAGCCAACGGGTCTTTCAAATCGTCGGTTACTTTTACACTGGTGCGCAAAAGAGGCCATTTTCAAAATGGTTCCATTCACTGATATCGAATTTTCGACTGACATACAAATATTATTGTATGATGTATCAATGGCCACCGGTTCATTTGATGGTTTTTTCAACACCAGAAGCAGCCAGGTGCACATCCCTCTCAAGTATATGGTGTATGACGAAGTTGTAGTAGTCTGGGGTAGTATTGACGAATTAAAACTTACATTTTAGTATCAGAAGTCGTATTTTTTCATCCCGTTAATGAACAAATACGACTTAAAAGCGTCTCCATATTATATATTTCAAAACAATTACAATGAAAATACCTGATTCACATATTATTGTCATTTTCGGTGCCTCAGGCGATCTGACAAAAAGGAAACTGATCCCGGCAATTCATCAGTTATTCATTAATCATCTTTTACCTGCCGATTTTGCGATTCTAGGTACCAGCCGGACACAACTTACCGATGATGAATTCCGTCAACGGATGAAAGAGTTTTTGCCCTCCGATGATGAGTCAATTTCTAAATTTCTGGAGAAAATTTACTATCAAACAATTGATTACAATCGAAATGAGGACTATCTTAAGCTGCGAAACAGATTGGATAACCTGATACAAGAGCTCCATATCCCGGCAAATTATCTGTTTTATCTCTCAACACCACCAGATCTTTATGATGTGATTCCTGAGAAACTGGCATTTGCAGCGCTGAATACACAATCGGATGGTTTCAAAAGAGTGATTATTGAAAAGCCCTTCGGCAACAGCCTTAAAAGTGCCTTATCTTTAAATATTAGTCTTTTAAAAAACTATGAAGAGAGCCAGATCTACCGGATCGATCATTATCTCGGAAAGGAGACCGTGCAAAACCTAATGGTTACCCGATTTGCAAACGGAATTTTTGAACCGGTTTGGAACAGAAATTTTATCGAACGGGTTGAAATAACCTCCGCAGAGAGTCTGGGAGTAGAAGGTCGTGGTGGATATTACGATCATTCCGGCGCGATGCGCGACATGGTGCAGAACCACTTGCTTCAGGTTGCCGGAATGGTTGCCATGGAACCTCCGGTGGTAATTGATGCAGATGCTATCCGGCACGAGGTAATGAAAGTATTTCAGTCCTTGCGACCCATTAAACCTGAAGAGATTCAGAAATATGTGATAAGGGGGCAATATACTGCTTCAACAATTAAAGGTGAACCAGTAGTTGGATATCGGGAGGAGCCAGGTGTGGATTCTGCCTCACATACCGAAACTTACGTTGCGATGAAGTTTTTTATTGATAACTGGCGGTGGGCCGGAGTTCCGTTCTTTATCAGAACAGGGAAGAAACTCCCAACTAGGGTGACAGAAATTGTTATTGAATTTAAGCCTACCCCACATCATCTATTCGATAAAAACGGGTATGACAAACATCTTTCCAATCAGTTAATAATCAGAATTCAACCAGACGAGGGCATTTTACTTAAATTTGGAATGAAGGAGCCTGGTGCAGGATTTAAGGTAAATCAGGTTAATATGGATTTCCATTATTCGGATCTGGCCAATATTCAACTACCTGCGGCGTATGAGCGTCTGCTGCTCGACTGCCTTATGGGTGATGCCACACTATATTCACGTGGAGATACCGTGGAGGCGGCCTGGAATTTTATCCAGCCAATTCTTGATGCATGGGCCAAAGATCATTCGATACCAATATATGGATATCCTGCAGGGACATGGGGGCCATACGAATCGGACGAACTGATTGAAGGTGAGACAACATGGCGCTATCCCTGCAAAAATTTAACCGACGATGGATTGTACTGCGAATTATAGTAATAAGAGAATGGAATGAAAAAATTAAATAATCCTGATAAAAGGTGATAACTTCTGATCCAAAACTTAAAATTCAATGAATCCCATCATCCATATCTCAAAAACAGCAGAAGAACTGGCAGATAACTTTGCCCGGCAATTAATTGTCTGGATTAATGAATCGAGGTTAGATAAATTTCATTTGGCCCTGTCGGGTGGAAGGACTCCTTCACTACTTTTTTCACTTTTGGCTGATAAATATGCCCAATATGTACCCTGGAGTAAAATTCATTTTTGGTGGGGAGACGAAAGAATGGTCCCTGCTGACCATCCTGAAAGTAATTTTGGGGAGGTCAACAAACTTCTTTTTTCCAAAATTGGGGTAATGCCCATCCAAATACACCCGATTAAAGGTGAAAACGATCCTGTTACTGAGGCAAATCGTTATGGCTCAGAGATCTCCTCTACAGTACCCATCAAAAATAATTTACCGTCCTTCGACCTTGTCATGCTGGGTCTGGGTGAAGATGGACATACTGCATCCATATTTCCAGGTCAGATGCACCTAATGGATTCCAATGAGATTACAGGAATTGCCAGTCATCCGATCAGTGGACAGAAACGGATTACCTTGACAGGAAAGGTGTTGAACAATGCTAAAAGGGTTGCCTTTCTGGTTGCAGGAGCATCCAAATCAAAGATTTTCAAAGAGATAATTCAACATTCGCCTGATGCTTTACGCTACCCGGCATCGCATATTCAACCTTTGGGTGAGTTGCACTGGTTTATTGACGAAGAGGTTTGGAGGTAAAGCCACTTGATATTAAAGAAATAAATTGAAATAAGTAGAAATAAATTGAAATAGTTTGAAGTACAATGGGTTAAATTTATACCTATTTCTTTTATTTCCTCTAATTTCTACTTTATTTCTCTTTCTTACTTCACCAAAAAATCGAACATCTTTCTTTCCCCGATAAACCCTTCAAGTTGGTCATTGATTTTAACAGGTCCGACACCGGCAGGTGTTCCGGTATAGATCAGATCTCCAATTTTAAGTGTCACATATTGTGAGATATATTCAATGATGGTATCAACAGCAAAGATCATGTCGCGCGAATTCCCAACCTGTACCACCTCCCCATTTTTCCGCAACGAAAAATCGATCTGTCCAAGGTCGCCAAGTTCAGTTTTGGGGATAAAAGCTCCCAGAACAGCCGCGGAATCAAAGGCTTTTGCTTTTTCCCAGGGTAAACCCTTTGCGATTAGCTCACGTTGTACGTCGCGGGCAGTAAAATCGATACCCAGACCAATTTCGTCGTAATAACGATGGGCATAACGCGCTTCGATGGTTTTACCCAAACGATTAATTTTAACCACCAGTTCAACCTCATAATGAATTTCGTTGGAAAATCCCGGAAGATAGAAGTGCTTGTTATCCAACAACAAACAAGAATCGGGTTTCATGAAAAAAACCGGTTCTTTAGGAATATCATGCTCAAGTTCTCTGGCATGTTTTAAATAATTCCGACCTATGCAGATGATCTTCATAACTATGGCAATCAGATAAAATTTTATTGCAAAAAACTTTGGGAACAGCGCGAAAACTAAAGTTTCCGGTTCAAATCCTTCAGTTTTATCGCTGTCAACACTTTTTTTGTGTAGAGCGGAAACTCACTCTGCATCATCCAGGAATAGTAACCGGGTTCTTCACGAAACACCTTTTCAACAGGTTTCCCTTTATGTTTCCCAAAATTAAAAACCTCAACACCTTTCTCATCGTAAACGATCCTTCCTGCAAAATCGACACTCTTATCAAATGCAGAGAATGTGGCAAGTGCATCAACGCTATTCACAACGGGGATTGATTTTTTTCCATTATCGTCAAATTCGACTCCTTCATATCGCTCAAGCTGAGCTTTGAGTACCTCGTAAGTTGCTTTGGTATCAGCCATTGCGCTATGGGCATTCTCAAGATCCTGCAGGAGATAAAATTTATAGGCAGCAGCAAGTGTCCGTTTTTCCATACGATGGAAAATGATCTGAACATCAACAAATTTGTGTTTTTTCATATCCAGATCAATATCTACCCGGAGAAACTCTTCAGTAAGGAGGGGAATATCAAAACGGGTTGAATTAAAACCGGCAAGATCACATCCTTCAATAAAACGGGCATATACTTTTGCTACATCCTTAAAATAGGGTGCATCTTTAACATCCTCATCATAAATACCATGTATCGCTGAGGATTGTGCCGGAATCGGAATCCCGGGATTGATCCTTTGCAACTTTTCCTCCTCCCGTCCGTCAGGAAATATTTTTAATAGTGCTATCTCCACAATTCGATCGGTGACTATATTGATCCCCGTGGTTTCGAGATCAAGAAAGACGAGTGGATTTTTAAGGTTGAGCTTCACGTGACTTTATATTTAAATTAAAAAACCCGGTAGTCGGCTGACCACCAGGTTTTCAATGAATACTATTCAAAATTATGCATTGATCATCATCGGCATTAATAACATCAGAACGTCTTCGTAATCGTTCTCCTTTTCGGCAGGGAGCAAAAGACCAGCCCTTGAAGGGTCCGAAAGTTTCATCTTCACATCTTCGGAAGAAAGGTTTGAAAGGATCTCAACCAGGAAGGTCGATTTGAAACCAATTTCCATTGGCTGCCCATCGTACTCACATTTAATGGTTTCAACTGCGGAGATGGCAAAATCGATATCCTGGGCTGATACAACCAGTTCTGTTGGTGTAAGCTTGAGCCGAACAAGGTTGCTGGCCTGATTGGCAAAAACCGATACCCGTTTAAGAGTTGTAAAAAATTCGACCCTGTCAGTAACCAGCTCATTTGGATTATTTAACGGAATGACAGAATTATAGGCAGGATATTTTCCCTCAACAAGGCGGCAAACCATTTTAAATCCGCTGAGTGTGAAGAAGGCATTTTTCTCATCAAATTCGAGTTTCACATCAGAATCTTCGCGAGGAAGAAGGTTTTTGAGCAAAGAAGCCGGCTTCTTCGGGAGAATAAAAGAGGCAGAATCGTCATATTTTACGTCACTCCGTTTGTACCTTACAAGTTTGTGTGCATCTGAGGCTACAAAAGCAATCTCCGTTGGGTTAAGCTCAATATAAATACCGTTCATCACGGGGCGTAATTCATCATCAGCCGTGGCAAACAGGGTTTTATTAATCCCTGAAAGCAAAAGATCGTGAGGCAGAGTAATCGAATTAGGACTATCACCCAGTCTGGGCAATACCGGAAAATCTTCGCCATTATGACCAACAATCGAGAACTTACCATTTGCTGAAAGGATCTCTACCGCAAGTGATTCAGGATCAATATTGAATGTAAGAGGTTGCTCGGGAAACTCTTTTAGTGTGTCGAGCATAATCTTTGCCTGAATGGCAATCAACCCCTCCTGATCTGCATTTTCAAGTTCAATCTTTGTGATCAGTGTGGTTTCCAAATCAGAAGCCGTAATCATCAAAGTTTTCCCTTCGAGCTTTAAAAGAAAATTATCAAGAATGGGTAAAGTGTTTTTACTACTGATTACCCTGCTGATGGCATTAAGATGCTTCAGCAATTCGGTACTTGAAACGACAAATCTCATCGGTTTATGCTCTTAAGTTTATATTTATAGAATATTATTAATCTAATTATTACGGACATCAGGAGATCTAAAATCTCCCTTTGCATGAATTTACGAATTTACAATTATTCGGTTACTTTCCAATTTCAAAAGATAAATATTTTAAATCTTCGGCTTTCCGGAAATGGAAAGAGCTTATTTTGGTATAAATCACAAATTATCAATATGTTGGATAGCATAGTGCCTGCGCCTCAACAACCAAAAGAGTAAACCTCCTGAAAGGATAATGAAAACAGGAAGAACTACGTTGATCAATTGCCAATACAATTTTTGCTCCCGTAGTTTCACTTTATCGAGCAAACGCATCTCCATATTGCGAGACCTGAGTTCCATAAGCCCGGAATCGTCGCAAAGATAGTGAACAGCATTGACTAAAAACTCTTTGTTCCCAAAAGTAATGTTCGAATTTTTATCATATCCAAGAGGTAATGGGACATATTTACCTCCGGAATAACTTACTTTATTGGCAATCAGCCCACCGTCAGAAATAAAAATCATCTTTGTGGGAGGACTTTCGGGAATTATTACTGCTGCTGCAGAAATCCCCAATTCCTTGATCATCCTATTTTTAAACACAGAGGTGAATTTTCCTTCGGTCAAAACTGCAGTCGGAATAAATTGTTTACTAAAAAGATTCCGGGCCGGAGGGGCGTCGATCATCCCAAGGCTAACAATCATCGGGCTCTCGTTCGTTCTGGCATAACGCGACGAAGAGAGAATAACAGTACTTTTTACAGATTCAGACTCGCTGACCAGATCAATCGAACTAACAAATTCAGACAATACCCTGTTTACATTTTTCCCGATGGGATGATTTTGTGATGGTGCCAGTAAGGGGGAAAAATACCAGGGGGCCATCGTATATTTGGGAGGCTGACCAGCCAAAGCTGTATTCACCTTAATTTGCTGACATTCGACATCCTGAATAAGGTCAGTGTTGATTCTTACGCCATAGCGAAATAGCTGATCGGCCAGGTTTAGGTCTCGTGGAAATGCGAGGGTGGCCATTCCTCCGGACAGACTATCCAAACTTATATTTACAGGATCAATCAACCACATGATCCTCCCTCCTCGCATCAAATATTGGTCTAAAGCAAATTTATCTTTTTCCGTAAATGGTTTCTGAGGGTTTGCAACAATCAAAATTTTAAAACTATCAGGAACAGACAATAGGCCTTCACTTGTAATACGCATAATATTAAAGCCTTCTGAGAGATTAGCTACAATATCCTGTTCCTGTACCTCTTCCAGCTCCTGGTGCCCGGTAAGAAATGCCAGGTTCTCCCTTCTTTCCTGAAATAATAATTTCAATCCCCGGGCAAACTCATATTCGAGCAATTCAATCGAGCGAAGCAGATTTTCTTCGTCGCGAAGAAAAGGATCATTTTTTAAAAGACTAATTATCACTTCATTACCTGCCGTCCGAAGAATTACAGTCGGGAAAATAGTTTTATTGGTAATCCCCCTGTCGGTATTAATGCGCAGATTAACAGGCGAAATTCCTTTGGACATCAGGTTGTTAAGATATCCTTTCTTATCAGAAACGTAATATGGATCGGTTGTATGAATCTTAAAAGGTTGATCGCAAAAGGTTTTCATGTCGCGCAGTTTTTCAATCACAGCTGACTGCAATTTTACAAATCCGGGAGGAAGATCGCCGGCAAGTAAAATTTCGGCTTCAACCGGTGTATTCACCTTTTCCAATATTTGAATTGTTTGGGAAGAGAGGGTATACCGTTTCTCAGAAGTCAAATCGATTCGAAAGAAATAGTTTTCTGATATCAATGTAACAATCAATATAATTGTAAGATATACCACAAAATGCTTCAAGGATCTCCGAATTGGTCTTCGCTTCCATTCCAGAATGATTCGGGTGATCAGAATAAAAAAACCGGCCATTAACACAAAATAGAGAAAATCGCGGCTGTCGAGGAGACCTCTGCTTACCGATTCATAATGATCATCAATTCCAAGTGAGCTGACTATTGATGCAATGTTTGATGGTAATGGTAATTGTGCGATAAAGCCAAATCCGGCATACCAGAAAAAGCAGATAAAAACAGAAAGCACAAACGCAACTACCTGATTATCTGTTAATGAAGAAGATAATAATCCAATAGTCAGGTAAATAATTGCAAGGAAGAACAATCCGATGTAACTACCCCAGGTTGATCCGGTATCGATACACCCCACCGGATCGCCAAGGAGGTAAACCGAGATAAAATAGATCAGTGTTGGCAATAGCGTAAGAGCAACCACAGTCAGTGATGCCAAAAACTTGGCCAAAACCAATTGCAATTCAGTTACCGGACGCGAAAGCAGCAACTCCATCGTTCCACTCCTCATTTCATCGGCAAACATGCGCATAGTTACCGCAGGGATCAGGAACAGGTAAATCCATGGAGCTATTTCGAAAAGACCAGCCAATGAGGCATATCCACTTTCCGGAATATTATAGTTGCCCGAAAATACCCACAAAAAAAGTCCGGTCAGTAACAAAAAAACTACCGACACCATTGTTCCAGTAATAGAACCAAAAAACTGGGTGATCTCTTTTCTGAACAAACTGAACATTTATGTAACTATTATTCTGTCAATAATTTAATCATCAATTTGGCAGCCCGCTCTGCACAACCAGGGCCACCCAGGGTGCTCAATACTTCATGATATCCGGCTAACATTGCCTCACGGTAGCTTTGGTCAGAAAGTATGCGGTCCAACTCGTTGGAGACATTATCAGGGGTGCAATCAAACTGGAAAAATTCCTTTACTATTTCGCGACCAGCAATAAGGTTTACGAGTGAGAAAAAAGGTATCTTAACCACGTAGTCCTTAAACCAGGTTCCAACAATGCCTAACTCAACCCTGTAACAAACGATCTGAGGAATTTTGATATATGCAGTCTCAAGTGTTGCCGTTCCGGAGGCGACCAGGGCAGCAGTTGATTGCTGTAACAATTCATAGGTCTGACCAAACACTACAGGAATGTTGGAATTCCCCATAACTTCTGAGTATAATTCCTGAGACTGGGAAGGTGCGCCTGCAATAACAAACTGATATTCAGTAAAACTCCGGGAAACAGCTGACATTACAGGCAAAATTCGTTTGATCTCCTGACGGCGGCTTCCTGCAAGCAATGCAATCAAAGGTTTATCAGGCAGCTTATTTTTATGGATAAACTCCTTGAAAGTCTCCTGTTGATTTGAACGGTTGGCCAGTTCATCAATTGTTGGATTGCCAACAAACCGAACTTGATAATCGTATTTTTTGTAAAAGTCTGTTTCGAAAGGGAAGATCGTAAACATTTCATCAACAAAGAGTTTTACCTTATGAACCCTCCTGGTTTTCCATGCCCAGATTTTTGGAGATATATAATAAAAGACTTTAATTCCATGTTCCTTTGCAAACCTTGCCATCGGTAAATTAAATCCCGGATAGTCAACCAGTATTAAAACGTCAGGACTGAATTCGAGCAGTTTCTCCTCTGCCAGCTTAAAGTTACGCTTAATTTTATGCAGATTTAAAATAACAGGTACGAGTCCCATGAAGGCCATTTCGCGATAATGTTTCAGAAGCGTACCCCCTTCCTGGGCCATCAGATCACCGCCAAAAAAAGTAAAAACAGCAGAATTATCCCTGATTTTTAATTCACGCATTAAATGGGAAGCGTGTAAATCACCAGATGCTTCGCCTGCTAAAATAAAGTATTTCATTTCATATGAATTTCAATATGAATATTACGATTCCAAGAATAACTGTTGAAGTCAAAACTCCACGGCCCGAGCTGTAACGATTACTGTTTATAAACAGCATAAAGGGGGCCAGATTCGGCAGGACAGTCAAACTTAAAACATTAACCAGTTTTTTCGATTCCACTAAAAAATGGAGATAATCTGTGAAACTGTACTGCCCGAACCGAAATATGTAGTAGATAAGGAAGGAGAGCAGTGGCAATATGAATCCGACGATTAATCCATAACTAATCTTGTTAAAAAACAGTGACCTGTCATCAACATTCATTGATTTGTTCTCCTTTTGTGGTGATCGATAGTTCATGAAGGTTAGCTACAATTAGAATTTCCATTTTTGCATCAGCGGAAATGCAGAATAAGCTGTAAGATCGGTATTTACAGGAACAACCGACACAAATCCATTGAGCAGAGCAAAATCATCGGTATCACGTGCTTCACTCTCTGCATTATTAAAATAACCTTTGAGCCAGAAATATCCGCGTCCATGAGGATCGGTTCTTTTCTCGAATTCCTCGACCCATTTCCCCCTGGTTTGGCGGCAGAAGTTAATCCCTTTCACCTCACCTTGAGGGATGTTTACATTTAAACATATCCCTTCGGGAAGCCCGTTTTGGGCAACTGCTTGAAAGATACGGGCAACTACAATTTTAGATCTCGAAAAATCGGCATCCGGACTGTAATCGTTCAGTGAAAAGCCGATTGAAGGTACGCCATGGATACATCCTTCAAGTGCTGCTCCCATGGTTCCTGAATATAAGATTGAAACAGATGTATTTGCTCCGTGGTTAATCCCCGAGATAATAAAATCGGGCAATATTTCCAATAACTGATTACAGGCTAACTTTATACAATCAGCTGGTGTACCAGTACAAGAGTAAATTAAAAGCCCTTCTTCCTCCTGAAGGCGGGTGACCCGTAACGGATGGTCGACGGTAATGGCATGTGACATTCCCGAACGGGGACTATCGGGTGCCACAACAACTATATTTCCAAAAAGGCGGATTACTTCAATTAGTTCATTTAATCCTTTCGAATAAACACCATCATCGTTTGTAATTAAGATTAAAGGTCTCTCGTCCATTGCTTTTTTTAGAAATTAACAGTTGGTCAAAGATAATGGTTTCGGCAGAATGTTATAAGATGAAATATAATATTTCGGAATTTGGGTTCGTTTGATAAGAAATCGATCCTAGAATTGAGACCTATTAATCCTGGTTTGCATTCCAAAAATGATTCTATCACAATTAATTTGTCAATCAGGTCAAATTACTGCAAGTCACGAGTTGCCAGCAGCAACCAGCTTAATATGAGTATTTGTAAATGTAAGATCGGCAAACTAAATGATCTCAAAGAAATATTTTACCTTTGCCTGCAAATCACACTGCTTTGAAAAAAAAAATAATTCTTCTTGGCACAACCTGGCCTTTCCGTAGCGGAGGCATCGCCACATTCAATGAACGTTTAACAAAAGCACTTATTGATAATGGTGATGAAGTAATTAATTACACATTTTCACTACAATACCCCTCGGTCTTCTTTCCCGGCAAGACACAGCTTTCGGATCAACCTGCTCCCGAAGGACTCGATATCAGAATAAGAGTCAACTCTATCAATCCATTTAACTGGCTATCAGTAGGGAAAGAGATTAAAAATCTTAAACCGGATTTGCTTCTGGTGCGCTATTGGATCCCTTTTATGGCGCCATGTCTGGGTTCCATTTCAAGAATAGTACGTAAAAATAACCATACAAGAATCATTGCCATTGCTGACAATATAATTCCTCATGAGAAGCATTGGATCGACAATCTCTTCACCCGATATTTTACAAGAAGTTGTCATGGATTCATTACCATGTCAAGAGCAGTATTAAATGACCTGAAGAAATTCAGGCCACTTGCACCCATGGTATACACACCACATCCACTGTATGATATTTTCGGTAATATTGTAAGCAGGGAACAGGCACTTCAGCGTCTTCAATTTAATCCTGAATTCCGTTATCTGTTGTTCTTTGGGTTTATCCGCGATTATAAAGGGCTCGACTGGCTTCTTGAAGCTTTTGCAGATGAAAAACTTCGGCAGTTTCCTATTAAACTGATCATAGCCGGGGAATTCTACACCTCGCCAGAGAAGTATTTAAAGATCATCATGGATAAAAATCTCACCGATCATGTGATATTAAGAACAGATTTTATTGCAGATCTGGATGTTGCCAATTATTTTGGCGCTGCAGATATGGTTGTACAACCGTATAAGTCAGCAACGCAGAGCGGCGTTACCCAAATCGCATTTCACTATAACAAACCAATGTTGGTAACCGATGTAGGTGGTCTGGGCGAAATTATCCCCCATGGGAAAGTGGGTTATGTTGTGAATCCGGGTCCCGAAGCGATAACAGAGGCCATCTTCGATTTTTTCAGTAATGATCGTAAAGATTTTTTTACCGGGAATGTAATTGATGAAAAGGAGAAATTTTCATGGGGCACGATGGTCGAGACAATTGAAATAGTGTTTGATAAAATCAATAAATAAAATAAAACGTTATTTTTACATTTCACAAAATAACAGGGAGGTAAAATTTTCCGGATGGATCTGCAAACCGAAATAGAAAAAAGAGAAATTGAAGATTTGTTTGAAGATCTTTTGAAGTCGTTTACAAGGCCTCTTTCTGCCGACAACGAGCAATTGATCCGTAAAGCATTTCAATTTGCCAATACTGCCCATATGGGGATCAGACGCAAATCCGGAGAACCATATATTATTCACCCCATTGCTGTTGCAAAGATTGTTGTAAGTGAAATAGGGCTGGGTACAAAATCGGTACTTGCCGCTATTCTGCATGATGTCGTCGAAGATACAGAGTACACACTCGAAGACATTGAGAATATGTTTGGTGAAAAAGTAGCATCTCTTGTCGACGGTCTTACCAAACTATCGGGAACCTTCGATTCCAATCAGGCTACAAATTTCAGGAAAATGATCCTCACTTTATCCGACGATGTGCGGGTTATCCTGATCAAACTTGCCGATCGTCTGCACAATATGCGGACCCTGGACTCGATGACCTATCAAAAACAACTGAAGATCACTTCTGAGACACTTTATATTCTTGCCCCACTCGCTCACCGGCTGGGACTCTATGCCATTAAATCGGAGCTCGAAGACCTCAGTTTGAAATACAAAAATCCCGAAATTTATCAGCAAATAAAGATAAAACTCCAAAGCGAGCAGGAGCGGATCAATTACCTGGTTTTCGATTTTGCAAAACCGATCCAGGAGAAACTTTATGGCGAGGATTTTGATTTTACCATTAGCGGACGTCCTAAATCGATCTACTCGATCTGGAATAAAATGCAGACTAAAAATGTCACCTTTGACGAGATCTACGATCTGCTCGCTATACGCATTGTTTTTAAACCAAAAGAAGGAATTTCAGAGAAACGGCAATGCTTTGATATTTTGTCTCTTATCACAGATATCTACACACCTAAGCCCGATAGGATTCGCGACTGGATCACCATTCCAAAAGCCAATGGATACGAGGCATTACATGTAACCGTAATGGGACCGGAGGGACAATGGGTTGAAGTTCAGATTCGCACGGAGAGAATGGATGAAATTGCAGAACGTGGATTCGCTGCTCATTACCGGTATAAGGAAGAAGGGGCTTCGGAAAGTGAGCTTGACAAATGGCTGATGAAAATCCGTGAATTACTGCGCAATCCGGAATCGGATGCACTCGATTTTCTGGATGAATTTAAGTTAAACCTCTATTCTCAGGAGATTGTCATATTTACCCCGAAAGGGGAAATGAAGATGCTTCCCAAGGGAGCCACGGTACTTGACTGCGCCTACGATATCCATTCAGAACTGGGAAACCATTGTATTGGAGCCAAAGTGAACCATATTCTCGTACCAATGAGTCATGTTCTGAAAAGCGGCGATCAGGTGGAGATTCTCACCTCAGATAAACAATCGCCAAAACCTTCCTGGATCGAAAGTGCCATCACAGCAAGGGCTAAATCAAAAATCAGGGACTCCTTCAAACAGGAACAGAAAAAACACATCGAAGACGGACGGAACCAGCTCAATCAGCAACTCGAGAAATTAAATGTAAAGCCCTCATCCAATACCCTTAAGAAACTGATTACCCACTATGGACTTCATACCAAAGAACAGCTTTATGCCGAAATAGGGATGGGCCTTGTAAGCCTCGACAACCTTGAAACCACGCTGATGGAAAAGTCGGTGAATAAATTCATTAAATTCTGGAAACTCTCCTTTGCTTTCGGAGGTGACAAAAAAAATGATAACCTGGTAATTGACAAGAAAAAACCATTTTTGCTTACCGAAGATCAGAAAAAAGCCAACTTTCTCCTTGCACCATGCTGTAATCCCATTCCCGGTGATGATGTGGTAGGATTTGTTTCAGATGGAGGACAGATCATGATCCACAATAAATCGTGTCCCGAAGCCTTGAAACTGATGTCAAGTCATGGAGATGATATAATTGAAGCCACCTGGACAAAATCAAAAATGCTCTTTTACCTGACTCACCTGTATATCAGAGGATTCGATCATCAGGGAATTGCAAATAAAATCACCAACGTCATCTCCAATGAATACGGTATCAATATGCGGTCGATCAGTCTTGATGCCCACGACGGAATTTTTGAAGGAAATCTCTACCTTTACATTCAGAATACAGAGCTACTTGACACCCTAATTACCAAACTTTTGAATATTAAAGGTGTCGATACTGTGCATAGAAAAGAAATTTAATGTACTCTTTTTCGATTTTTTCTTTGGAATTGTTTGATTATTAAAATATTTTCTAATTTTACACTCTATTTTAACTTAGATTAAGTATGAATAGTATGCTTGATAATAGAGAAACAGTAAAATCACTTTTCACGGAATACCTCGAAAGAAAAGGGCACCGAAAGACTCCTGAACGGTTCGCCATTCTTGATGAGATTTATTCGCGTGATGGCCACTTCGATATAGAGACGTTGTATATCTCGATGAAAAATAAGAATTACCGGGTAAGCAGAGCTACCTTATACAACACAATTGAACTGTTGCTTGATTGCAAATTGGTTGTAAAACACCAATTTGGAAAAAATATTGCGCAGTTTGAGAAAACCCTTGCCTCTACTCAACACGATCACCTGATTGATATTCGCAATGGGAATGTAATGGAATTTCAGGATGCCCGTATCCTTGAAATCATTAAAGATGCGTGTGCCAAGCACAATTTCAGGCTCTCACACCATTCGCTCTATCTTTATGGTGAGATGGATAATCCAACTTAAATATCTGCTTGATTTCTGACCTTTTTAAAAAAACACCTCCCCACACGGAGGTTTTTTTTCACCTGCTTTTCTAAAAATTATCCTTACCTTTGATCGCTTTTTGCCCGGCGTTTAAGAAAAAACTGATAATATTAAATAATAAAGTAGTTAAAGTATGAAAGTAGATGTATTGCTTGGTCTTCAGTGGGGAGACGAAGGAAAAGGGAAAGTCGTGGATGTATTGACTCCCAATTATGATGTGATAACCCGTTTCCAGGGCGGGCCCAATGCTGGTCACACGCTGGAATTCAATAATATAAAACATGTTTTACATACCATTCCTTCAGGTATTTTCAGAGACGATAAGATAAATATTATCGGGAATGGTGTTGTTATCGATCCATCCATTTTCAAGAAAGAGATCGATTCATTACTCAAGTTGGGTTTTGATCTTCAGAAAACCCTTTTTATCTCTAAAAAAGCACACCTTATACTTCCTACTCACCGGTTACTCGACGCAGCTTCGGAGGCAGCCAAAGGGGATGCCAAGATTGGGTCTACACTCAAAGGAATAGGTCCTGCCTATCGAGATAAGATTGGTCGTGATGGTCTTAGGGTTGGCGACATTCTTTGTAATTTCGAAGAAAAATATAAAGAGCGTGTAAAGCAACACACTGATCTGTTGAGTAACTACTACCATTTTGATTATGAGGCCGCCCTAAGTGACTATGAAAAAACCTGGTTTGAAGGGATCGAGACCATTCGTCAATTTCAATTAATCGACAGTGAGACCTTTATAAATAAGCAGATTAGCGCTGGAAAATCGGTGATCGCGGAAGGAGCTCAGGGAACGATGCTCGACATCGATTTCGGTTCTTACCCGTTCGTGACCTCTTCAAACACCATAACTGCAGGCGCCTGCACAGGCCTCGGAATAGCGCCCAACAAAATAGGCAAAGTATTCGGGATTTTTAAAGCTTACTGCACGCGCGTTGGAAGTGGTCCATTCCCAACTGAACTAAACGATGCTACCGGACAAAAGCTGAGGGATGTGGGACATGAATATGGCTCCACAACAGGGCGTCCGCGTCGTTGTGGCTGGCTCGATCTGGTAGCACTAAAATATGCCATCATGATTGATGGTGTTACAGAATTAATTATGATGAAAGCCGATGTCCTTGATGATTTTGATACCATCGAGGTTTGCACAAAATATAAAATTGACGGGCATCTCACCGAAGATTTCCCTTACGAACTGGACGGAAATGTTGTTCCGGTATATGAATCTTTACCCGGTTGGAAAAAACCGCTTACCGGAGTAACCAGTGAAAGCAATTTCCCAAAGGAGTTAACCCAATACATCGAATTTCTCGAAGCAAATCTTCAGGTTCCGATTACGATTGTTTCAGTTGGTCCTGACAGATCACAAACTATTCAGAGATAGTTGAAGGCTACAAATCCAACATCTTAGAATCCCGGAACTTCACCGGGATTCTTTTTTTTGCTTCAATTTGATTACCTTTATTGTGATATTAAATACACATGTGATGATGACAAATATCTTCTCCGAAACATTAGGCCTATATACCGACTTCTACGAGCTGTCGATGGCTCAGGGCTATTTTCTTGCCGGGAAAAAAGATGAACAAACGGTCTTTGATTACTTTTACAGAACAAATCCTTTCGAAGGTGGATTTCTCGTTTTTGCAGGGCTGTCAGATTTGCTTCATTCGTTATCAAACTTCAGATATTCTGATGAACACATTCAATATCTTACGGAGCAAGGGTTTCGTTCTGAATTCCTTCATTACCTGAAAGATTTTCGCTTTAACGGAACTGTTTTTTCGGTACGTGAAGGTGAAATTGTGTTTCCCAACGAACCACTGCTTCGGATTGAAGGTAATATTATCGAGGCACAACTTATTGAGACCTTGCTTCTGAATATTCTTAATTTTCAGTCGCTGATTGCAACCAAAGCCTTTCGCATAAAACTGGTTTGCGGAGAGAAATCATTTGCAGACTTTGGACTCAGACGTGCTCATGGAGCAGGTGGTATTCAGGCAAGCAGGGCTGCAATTATTGGGGGAGCATCCTCAACATCAAACGTTCAGGCAGGGTTTCTATACGATATACCTGTGTCGGGAACCATGGCTCACAGCTGGGTACAAAGCTTCGATGACGAACTTACCGCCTTTCGCGAATATGCACGATTTAATCCCGCCCGGACAATACTTCTTGCCGATACCTACGATACCTTGCGAAGTGGAGTCCCAAACGCAATTACTATTGCAAGAGAGATGGAAGCAGAGGGGAATCAATTAGCCGGAATCAGACTCGACAGTGGCGATCTGGCCTATTTCAGCAAAAAAGCGCGTAAAATGCTGGACAATGCGGGATTTGAACACGTTAAAATACTAGCATCCAATCAGCTGAATGAGTTCGTGATCCAAAGTTTGAATGAACAACATGCCCCCATCGATGGATATGGAATTGGCACTGAGCTGATCACCGGGAAACCCGATGGAGCGCTTGATGGCGTGTACAAACTGGCATTGTGCAACGACGATCCTCGCATGAAAATCTCGGAGAACATCGAAAAAATGACCTTTCCGGGAAGGAAAACGCTGTACCGGTACTACGACAGCGAAGGGAATTTCTTCAGAGATGGTATCCTGCTTGAAAGTGAAGATTCTGATTCCTGTGAGTCAATTTACAATCCGGTTCATCCCGATAAATATACAACTGTCACCGGTCTGGCAAGGGAATCACTTCATCTTAAAGTACTCGAAAACAACACGATTACCACTCTCCTCCCCTCGCCTCAAGAGTGCCATAAATACCTTTTGTCTCGGGCCAAATTGTTGCCTGCCGAACACAAGCGGTTTATCATGCCACACCTTTATAAGATCGGAACCTCAAAAGAGTTGTTGGAATTAAGAGATCAGCTGCGCAGCGTACTCAGGAACAAATCGGTCAAATCATAAAAAACCACTTTTCAGGCTGTGGTACCTTAAAAAGCTTCTCAAGATTGTATCCCCGTTTCCGGGCTTTGTCGAGAAGCATATTATAAACAGCGGGATCCATTTGCGGAGTACGCCCCAAAATCCAGAAATATTTATCAGAAGAACTCCCAATCATCACGTACTGGTAGTTCTCCTGGTCAAGTTCCAACACGAAATAATCGCCATAAAAAATCCAGAAAAACGAAACCTTCAACTTTCCGGGTTCAGTTTTGTCTGGAATTTTAGCTTTGCCAATCGCCTTTGACAGATTTCCGTCCAAAGTGTTCTTATAACCCTGATTCAATACTTCAATCATGCCATCATCTTTCAGACGATAGGTGGCCGTAACACCAACCAGATTTTTTTCGAACGAATGGGGAAAGCGGGCAATTTCGTACCATGTCCCAAGATATCGGTCGAGATCCAACACTTTTACAGTACTTCGATCTGTCATATGGCTTTGCGATTTTGTACAGTTGTTAACAAACATTACAAATAACAGCAGTAAAAAAGGAATTATTCGCATGACTTGATTTCTCTTTTATGATCCTTAAAATTAAACAAAAAAATAGATTAAATTTGATTAGTAATTCTATTTAATACCTATGACCTCATGTCCAATCCTATTATTGTCAAAATCTGCAATCTTCAAAAGAGTTACGGTACAAAACTGGTGCTTCAGGGCATTGATCTGCAAATTACCTCCGGACAGATTATTGGATACATCGGACCAAATGGTGCTGGTAAATCGACAACAGTAAAGATCCTCTGTGGTTTAATCAGCGATTTTCAGGGAGAGATCACCATCTTCGGGAAAGATCTCCGGGAACAAACCCTTGATATAAAAAAGCAGGTCGGATATATTCCGGAAAATGCTGCTTTATACGAATCGCTTACGCCGATGGAGTTTATGGAGTTTGTAGGCGAGATACGTGGTTTGGGTACCGAACAAACTCGACTTAAGGCAGAGGCACTGATGAATATTTTCGAGATGAAACCTCATCTGAACCAGCGAATTGCCACATTTTCGAAAGGGATGCGACAGAAAGTACTGATTTGCTCAGCGTTACTGCATAATCCGGATCTTATTTTTATGGACGAGCCTCTTTCGGGTCTCGATGCCAATTCGGTGATCATGGTCAAAGAGATGTTGATTCATCTTGCCCGTGAAGGGAAAACCATCTTCTACAGTTCCCATCTGATGGATGTTGTAGAAAAGATATCAGACCGGATCATTCTCATCGATCAGGGAAAAGTAATTGCCGACGGCTCATTTGAGGAGCTGAACAAACTCTCAAATGACGAGAATCTTGAAAAAATGTTTACCCGGTTAACCGGAAATACCGATCATGGCGAAAAAGCTGAAGCATTTATCCACGCATTCGAAAAATAAGGAATATGATTAATCTTATTCTTAAGCTATTTGCCCCCTTCCGCTGGCTCATTGAGAAGATGGGCGCCGATTATGGTCAGTTCATCAGCATTTTAAGGTTGAAGCTTACACTCGACGATCGTCGTATCAATAAATACTCCAAGAAACAGGAAAACGGTCAGCAAAAAACACTGATCAAACAATCCTTCTTTCAAATATTTATGGGGGCTTTTTTTGGCATATTTCTGATCATGATTAAAATGCCTTTCACCTTTTTCTATCTTTCACATACTTTTCTGATGGTGATGATGGCCATGACGATTATCTCTGAGTTCTCGACCATTTTATTTGACACCTCTGAGAATGTGATCATTCAGCCGCTTCCGATAAAAGGCAACACGATAAGCCTCTCTCGTAATGCGCATGTTTTCATATACTTAACCATGATGTCGTTTTGCCTTTCACTAATAACGATCCTTATTACGATCAATAAGTTTGGCAATCTCGCAGGTTTGATTTTTGTCATCACAATTTTTCTGAACGTACTGTTCACCCTGTTTTTTGCCAATATCCTCTACCTCGTCATAATGAGATTTGTAAGTGGCGAGCGGCTTAAAAACCTGCTCATGTATTTTCAGATCGCCATTGCTATCTTTTTCATGGCTGCCTATCAGTTTGGGCTCAGAATGGTAGACAAGAGTGCACTTCAGGAGATGATTCTTCCTATACATTGGTATACCTACCTGCTACCACCTGCCTTCTTTTCCGGGCTGATCGATGGAATCATCAATTTGAATTTTGATTCGTCTCATCTTCTTTTTATTGCAGAGGCGCTGGCTTTACCACCTATTGCCATTTATATAACCGGCAAATACCTCACACCCATTTTTAACCTTAAATTAATGGAGCTGGAGCAGGGCGACCGCGTGTCAAAGATAAAAATTGAAACTGCCAGAAAAAGCCTGTATTTCAGAATAATGTCGTCACTATTTGTTTGTACAACAGAGGAAAAGGCCGCTTTTAAGTTCATGTGGAAAATGACTGGCAGGGAGCGTCAGTTTAAACAAACCGTACTTCCAACATTTGGATATATCCTCATCATGATGATTCTGCCAAATATTAAAAAGCATCAAAGTTTCACTAATCTTACCACGGGATACAATTACCTGTTTATTTTATATTTCTTCATGATGATTTCGTTTGCACTTTGTAGCTCATTACTAATTGGCAATTTAAAGGCATCCAGCTGGATATTCAAAGCGATGCCCCTAAAGTCACCGGCAAGCTTTTTCAAGGGGAGTATAACTGCCGCATTTACAAGGTTTTTCGTTCCTTTTTATATAGTGATTGGTATTTTGGTTTGCGTACTATGGGGTATAAAGGTGTTACCGGATGTTTTTATCGCTTTTCTGTCGATCTATCTGGTTACATTATTACTATACTATTATCAGCAACCAGGTTTCCCGTTTTCGATGGAAAAATCAGCTATACAGGGTGGTACAAATGCAATCAAAGTATTTGGTTTGATGGCCCTTGCGGGGATCGTTGGGTTGCTTCACTTCGCTTTACTTCGATGGTTCATTTTTGCCAATCTTATGCTGATACCGCTTTATGGCGGAGCGATATATTACGTAAACAGAATTATGGTTTATCGGAAAATCACCTGGTTGGAGGTTGACCGGGTGAACAGTTATTCGTAATTAACCGGCTGGTGATTTGGAGTCACCTGCTGAGTAATCAAATAAATATATGACAATAACGACACAATCAGATAATAATCAACGTATTCGATTAGTCGTCATAATTATTCTGTCAGCAATTGTTGCATTCATTCCTTTCGAAATTCTGTTTGATGAATCACATCCGGTTTGCATTCACCTCTATTTATTAGGATTTCAATGTCCGTTATGCGGAATGACCCGTGCGGTGCATCAGTTTACCCACCTGCAAATTGCATCAGCACTCCATTACAATGTTGTGGTTGCCTTACTCCCACTTTATCTTACGATAGATATTGTCACCCTGTTTTTTAAACAAAACTGGCTGAACGTGACCAGGCTAATTATTGTATATCTGATTATTGCAGGATTTCTGTCACTTTATGCATTCCGTGTTGGACAACACTTTAATTATTTTTGATCGTGAACTTTATAACCGTGATTGCATATCACATGACCTTAAAATCAGAAAAATAAAAATTTAACCTGGTTTTATATCTTTCCCATCATTTTCAATTCCAGGTATTTATTGACCAAATTAGCAGAAAGATCTTCGGGTTTAGTAAGAATCGACAAAATACCATGTTCTTTAAGTTCATGGGCGATCAGTTTTTTCTCGTAAACAATTTTTTCGGCAATGGTTTTTATATAAATCTCTTTAAGGGTACGAACATGAGCCTTTGCCAATGATTTAACTTCCGCGTTCTCAAAGATCACCACCACAAGCAGGTGTTTCTTTGCCAGATGCTTGAAATAAGTGAGTTGCCGGTGAAGCGAGTTAATGGTTTCGAAATTGGTATAAAGTATCATCAAACTGCGGTGGGTTACATTCCTGCTTATAAAAGCGCTAAGATAAGCGTAATCAGATTCAAGGTGATCGGTTTTCTGGTTGTAGAGCAGCTCCAGTATCCTGGCAATTGTTTTGTTCCCCCGTTCAGCCCTCATGAAAGTATCCACCTTATGGTTAAAGGTGATCAATCCCGCTTTATCGTATTTGAGAAGTGCGGTATTCGATAATATCAGTGAACTGTTGATGGCATAGTCGAGTAAACTCATCCCACCAAAAGGCATATGCATTACCCTGCCCTTGTCGATCACATTAAAAATCTGTTGTGAACGTTCCTCCTGATATTGATTAACCATCAGTTTGGACCGGCGTGCAGTGGCGTTCCAGTTGATAGTACGATAGTTATCGCCTACTACATAATCCTTGATCTGATCGAATTCCGAATAAGATCCGATCCTCCGAATACGCTTAATTCCAGCTTCCACTAATTGATTAGAGATGGCCAGAAATTCATATTTGTGCATCTGTAAAAATGAAGGATAAACAGAAACGCTGGTCGAAGGATCCCCAAATCTTAACCTGCGGCACCACAAACCGATTGGAGATGATACATAAACATTTGTATAGCCAAAAACATAATCACCCCTCTCGGTTGGCTTAAGAAGGTAATGCATGGTTTTTTCCTCCTGCGGTCGAATATCCATCCTAACCACAAAATCCCGGATTTGAAATTGCTGCGGAATCTCATCAATAATTTCGACATGAAGGTTGAAAAAGTGGTTGTTGCAAATACAAATTACAACTTTATTTTCGTCTCCGTTCGAAAGTTTTTCGGGAATAATTCGCCTTAATAAAATCAGTTGCCGCCCGGTTAGAAACAGCAGAATAACATCGAAAATCAGTAGCAGAACAAAAAACAATAGTAAAATTTTAGCAATAAGAAACACTGGATCAAAAAACTGACCCATTACAAACAACAGGATGATCAAACTGCTGATTGCATATAAGCGAAACCCCGTGTACAATTCTTTGAAATACTTCACTATTTTTGGTTTAGCGGGGAACCGGGATTGAATTAATGATATCAGTAATAATCTGTACCTCCGAAATTCCTTCCATCTCTTTTTCCGGAGTTAAATAGATGCGATGAATTAAAACCGGAACCATCACCGTTTTTAAATCTTCAGGAATCACAAAATCGCGTCCCTGTATGGCGGCAAAAGCCTTGCCTGCCTTTAAAATATTGATTGATGCACGTGGTGATGCACCCAGATAAAGGGAAGAATGGGTCCTCGTTTTATTCACGATTTCGGCGATATACTGCAAAAGATGATCCTCTACATGTACCAACTGAATTATTTTCTGAAAATCAATAAGCTGTTGTGCTTCAATCACCGGAACGACCCCTTCCATTTCTTTTCCACCCTTTCGAAAATCTGCATTTTTCAGTATCGTGAACTCATTTTCGAGTGAAGGATAATCCACAACTAATTTAAAGAGGAAACGGTCCAGTTGTGCTTCCGGCAAACGGTATGTACCTTCATGCTCCAATGGATTTTGAGTCGCAAAGATTAAAAAAGGGGCCTCCATCAGGTAAGTTATCCCATCAACGGTCACCTGTTTCTCTTCCATCACTTCGAATAGAGCCGACTGCGTTTTTGCCGGCGCTCGGTTGATTTCATCAATCAGGACGATATTCGAAAAAACAGGCCCGGCATTAAATTCAAATTTAGAACTAGCCGAATTATAAACAGTTGTACCAGTAACATCCGATGGCATTAAATCGGGAGTAAACTGTATCCGTGAGAAATTGGTTGAAATGACCTTTGATAACATTTTCGCCGTCAGCGTTTTTGCAATTCCGGGAACACCTTCGATTAAAACATGACCATCAGCAAGAAGTGCAACAAGCACCATTTCAATCAGTTGTTCCTGCCCGACAATGACCTTCGCCATCTCCTTTCTGATTGCAGTGACTTTATCCCGTAACAATTGAAGTCCGATGCGATCTTCAAAATAATCCTGATTTTCCATTTTATGAGTTTAAAAGCATTGTTTATAGAAAAGTTCCATTTTGCGGTTCAGTTCAATCAAACCTGCATCCGAAACTTTCGGAGCAGTTTGATAGTAATCGATACTCTCCAAAAGAGACTGAACCAGATCAATTGAAACGCCCGATTTTATGGAGACCACCCCTACACAATCAGGTGATGATGAAATGTGCGTTAAATAATATCGTTCACGTAAAAATTCTTTGAAGTAAATGGTCATCTTTTTGGCCAGGTTAGTACTATTCCTTTGTTTAAAATAGAGGGCACCTATCGTCTTCACAAAGTTTAATGATCGGTTCTCAAGTGGTTTTAGAACCGGAATAACCCGTTGGCGCCGCTTTGATTCAAGAACCAAATAGAGCAACAAGGTCAAAAGCAATAGATAATAGGCCGATTGAAGTGGAGGTTGCGCCAGGATGTACCGCATTGGCGATTGATTAATAAAGCGATAAGGCTTATAGTAATTATCCCAAATGATTTTTCGGATTGGAAGGTAAGACAATACTTTCGCAGCGTACTCCACATTGCCATGCAGTAGATGATAGTTGGTAAAAACCTGGGGCTGTGTGTGAAAAAAGATTCTGCCCATCCCATATCTCGTGCAGATAAAATTAACATTTCCAGTCTGGTTGGTCCCAAGTTTCTCTGTATTTACCGTATCAAAAGCTGAAATCCAGACCGAAGCCATTTTTTTATCATAGTGATATCCGGAATCATTCCGAAGTTCAGGATTTAAGAGAACCATCTTCTCCTTCCTGCTTAAAAAGAGAGTAGTATCGATTAGTGGGGATACCACCTTTATCTTTAAACGATCAGGGAACAAATTCCCAAAGCTGGTGGAGGATACAAAAAAATCGTTTCCCTTTGCTACAAATTTTAGTAATACATCCAAATCTAATTTGTCTGGTTTGAAATCGGAGGTAATAACAATCAGATTTTCCTTCTCTACACTGTTAGAATCCAACGCAACATAAAAACAATCATCACTTTTCAAAACCGTCTGACCAGGGAAAAGGGTAGCTGACATATCGTTGAGAATATAGCAACCATAAGGTGATTTGCCCGCAAAATCATAAGTTTCACGCCAGTCGATCGGTTTAGGCGCATAGTGATTTATGGCAATAAGTGCCACAAAAAGCAGTGTGACAACGATTAGATATAAACGGTTAATTTTCAACATCAATAGTTGTGTAAAATGATTGAAAATTCGTTTCAAACCTTAGGTATTGCTCCTGTGAAATTTCGAGTTCACCATACCAGACATGGTTATAAATTGTAGTAATTGAATGAAATCCCGATTTTAGGTCATCATTGGTCAGATCAAGCAGATAATCAATATTGGTTTTTTCCTTTGAAAAGTGGATATAATCCTTTAAGCGAAGCGCATTAATTATCTTGAGGTAAAACAACCGAATAGCCAGACGATACTGCATCTTAGATACATTCTCAAATATGGCTTCATCAAAATCGATCGGTTGATAGTCCCTATTTACAAAACTTACCTCCGGTGATGCAATTTCCGGATCGGAATAAAACAGCTTGTAAATTCGTGTGGTCGTAATGGCAATGAAAAGGAGGAAAATCGTCAATCCCCCAAATAAAATTTTAAATATCAGGGGCATTGTTACTAAAAAATCCTCCCAGCCACTAAAATGATGTTCTAAATAGATCCATAGTCGCTGCAGAAAATTGGTTTCGGGAGGTGGCAGTGTGTAGTTAAACTCTTTTTGAGACCGGTATACATCAATAAAATGAGAATCCAGTTGCCGGACTACCACTTGAGAGGAATCGGCAACCGGATTCGTTAAAGCAAAAACAGTTATCCCGGAAAAATCGAGGATAACCAATAAAATGAAGAAGGAAAATATTCGAATAAACCGGTTACTCATTCTCTCCTATCTGGTCAATCTTATTC
The DNA here is from genome assembly GCA_963677935.2 of Prolixibacteraceae bacterium. Lineage (GTDB taxonomy): Bacteria > Bacteroidota > Bacteroidia > Bacteroidales > Prolixibacteraceae > JAAFHB01. The sequence continues at coordinate 309,252 of CAXXEH010000001.1, forward strand.
ATTAGGGATGGCTTTTCCAATTTTTCGACAAAACTAAAATATAGAAAAGCGGTTGCGATCATCGGAATAACCAGAAAAATCTGGGTAATTAATCTGGTTAGAGAGCTTACGATATAGAATCCCATTGAAAAATCAGGGATAATAGGTTGCCCCGCTTTTAGATTCGTCATTATTGACTTAAAGCCCATTAGCATGCTTGGAAGAGAAATCAAAATCGACAAAATATAGACGATTACTGCAGCTACGAAAATCACACCAAAAGCTGTCCACCAATTTGTTTTCGTTAACTTGAAACTACGGGAAAAGGCAGCTGAGAAAGGAATATCCTCGAATATCATTATACTAAAAACAATGCTCAGCGATACGGCTAAATAGATTCCCGGGATAAGGCAAAAAATCATTCCCACCATGACAATCAAACCGACAACAATCGAAGCAATAAGATAAGGAAAAAAATAATGAGTTACCTGGAGCCATATATCAAGGATCGAAAATCCATCCGATCCTTTCTGAATATAAAGTTTAATGTAACCGAAAACAGTACCCATCAATACTGCAGAGGCAATGATCGAAAGTGCCATTGTTACACCAACATAGCCGAGGAGCGAGCCCATTGTTGAAAAAATAGAAAGCAGATCAGGTTTGCCTCCCTGTACGATTGCCTGCGCCATCTCCTGAGCTTTGACAGAATAAATCGTCATTGCAATAGATGCCAAAAGAAGGAATGGGACCACAAAATAAAGAATTGCAGTAGCGAACTTCTTAAATTCCAATGAAATAAAACCAAATGTAGCGTTAAAAAGATCGCCAAATTCACGTTCCTGTTTAAAATTAATCGGAGTGTTTGTCATAATTTTGCTTTTTAATTAGTAGAATAGGGTATAAATAAAAATAAAGAAAAATCGACAAAAGAGAAAAAGATATAATTGCAAATCGAACAATATAAGGGGCTTGGGTATAACGGGTAACAAACCCCTCGAGAAATCCCGCAACAATAAAAACGGGAATCAGTCCGATCACCATTTTTGAACCCCGTAAGGCGCCACGTTTGAATGATTCAACACGGGAATAGCTCTTTGGGAAAACAATGCTGTTCCCAATAACAATTCCAGCCCCCCCTGCCACCGTAATTGCAAAGATCTCGTAGGTCCCATGAACCCAGACAGTCGCTATTGTGTCAAACAAAAAGCCGTGCTCTGCCAGAAATGAATGAAATGTACCCAGCATCACCCCATTTTGCATAATAATAAAACCGGTTCCAATGGGGGTCAAAAGCCCCATCGCAAAAGCTAAAAATGAAACCCGAATATTATTCAAAGTAATCCCAAGAAACATATCTACCTGATTCAAGCTCTTATACACAGCCAAAGGATCACCTTTATGAATATTTGAAAGCGACATATTGACATAACCATCACCTAAAATGGCACGTGTAAAACCAACATCGTATTTAGTGGAGATGATCCCAATTAAAACTGATATGAAAAGAATAAGAAATGATACAAAAATCTCTTTTCGCGAAGCATAAATCAACATCGGAAACTCTGAAACCCAAAATGTTTTAATCCGATTACGATTAATCGGCTGATTCTGGTAAATAATGCGATGCGCTTTTTGTGTGAGCTGATTAAGAAATTGGGTAGCTTTAGCATTGGGAAAATGAGTACGTGAGAAAGCTAAATCGTCTGTCAGATCGATAAAAAGATCACTCACTTCGTCAGGATTGGTATGATGAGTATGATTAAGAAGCGATTCGAATGCTTCCCATTTTTTCATGTTTTTATGTAAAAACTGAACCTCGTTCATCAGCAGATTAAGACAGGTAATAATTTTATGCAAGTTAATAATTATATGAAAAATAAACACTTATTTCACGCAACAAAATAAAATAATGGACACGATAAAAATCGATACGTCACAAAATATTGACATCGAACAACCTATTGCCAGCATTGGTGAACGGATAGCCGCCACCTTATACGACTCCCTTTTTATTTTTGGTTATGCAATTGTGATCATTAGTATATATGGGGGTTCTCAGTCAAAATCCCTCCTTGCCGTACTATCAGTACCTATAGCATTATATAGCATTATAAGTGAGTTGGTTATGAGTGGACAAAGCTGGGGGAAAAAGATCATGAAAATCAAGGTAGTCAAAACTGATGGAACACCTACTACCTTTTCGAGCTATTTTTTGCGATGGATATTGCGTCTGGTCGAAATTGTGCTCATGATTGGCTCATTGGCAACGATCATCATTATCCTTAATCGTAAAGGTCAGCGCTTAGGAGACATAGCGGCGAATACATCTGTTATACGGCTGCAAAATAAAAGTTTGAAAGATTCTATTTACATAAAAATTCCTGAGAACTATACTGTAGTTTATCCCGAAACGATCAAACTAACAATTAATGATATTTACACCATAAAGGAGGTTCTTGATATGATGAGATCTACCCGTCAAAATCGTCAGACCTTAACAATAGCAGAAAAGGCACATGAGGCAATTGAGCGGAAATTAGGCGTTAAAACCAACCAAAAAACAGAGTCATTTTTCCGCTCTATTTTATTGGATTACAATTTCATAAACAGCAAGTAAATAATATTAAATTGTACGATATGGGGAAAAGTATAAAGGGAACACTCTCAGAACAAAATCTTCTGAAGGCTTTCGCCGGAGAATGTCAGGCAAAGAACCGTTATGAATTTTTTGCAGAGAAGGCAAAGAAAGAGGGGTACGAACAGATTGCAGCCATCTTCGAAAAAACGGCCCTTCAGGAGCAGTCACATGCCAAACAGTTTTTTAAGTTTATGGAGGGTGGAGCTGTTGAGATTAAAGCTGTATTCGCAACGGGATTAGCTGATCAAACGATAAACAATTTGCAAACAGCAATCAATGAGGAAAATAATGAATGGTCTTCACTTTATCCGCAATTTTCTGAGACAGCCAAAGCCGAAGGGTTTCCTGCAATTGCTGCAATCTTCAAACTGATTGCCAGGGTAGAGGCAGAACATGAGAAACGGTTTAAAAAACTCCTGAAGAGGCTGGAGGATGGAACCCTTTTTCGCCGCGAACAACCCACAAAATGGGAATGTCGTAAATGTGGTTATGTTCACGAAGGGTTACAGCCGCCACAGATCTGTCCGGCCTGCAACCACCCCACTGGATACTTTGAAGAGATGGCGGAGAATTATTAATTGGGGATTCTTTGTGGGGATGTAGAGACAAGGCAATGTCTTGTCGCTACACATAATCCCTTTTATTTTTCTTTAATATCATATGCCATCAAAGCTTTTCCATGCCGGATATACATCGTTCCGTTGGCAATTACAGGATGAGAGAAATGTTCTTTCGTCCCTTTATCTAACCTGAATTTGCTGATTTCGTTGAATTTATTGTTTTCAAAAGTAACGAGTTTCACCTCTCCCGTTTCGTTGTAACAATAAAAACAGTTGTCAGCATAGATAATGCTACCTTTAACGACACCTAACGAATCGGAAACGATTCCATTATTGGTATCGACGCAAACGAGCCTCTTCTTCTTTGTAGTAGAGAACAAACGGTCACCGCGCTTTATAAAGCCTCCCATAGTGCTGGTCACATTGACATTTCTCCACACCTCTTTAACGCTCTTCCCGTCAGGAGACAATTCCAGTTTTACAGCCCCGTTTCCATTTCCGTCGCCCACAATATAGTAGATAAAACCATCGGCATAAATCGGGGTATTGCAGTGTTCACCTTCCAGTTTGAAGTTATCAAGTTTTTGAGACCAAAGTATTTCGCCATTTATTGCATCAAGGCCAAAAATATAATGGTGCGAGAGGGTGACAAAAATTTTGCGTGAAGCCAATGTGATCAGTAATGGGGAACAAAACGAGGTAGTATCCCCAAATGCCTTGGACGACCAAACGGTTTTGCCTGAAAAACGGTTCAAGGCCACGACATTATTTGCAGGGCCCCCTGCCATAAAATAGATATTGTCTCCATCAACCAGCGGCGATTCAGCATATCCAAACATATTTTCCAACCCACCCATCTCCGGAACCATGTCAACAGCCCATTTTTCCTTCCCTGTCGCCAATTCATAACCAGCCAATCGACCCCTTCCGGAGCTGGTATAAACCATATCGCCAACAACGGTAGGGGTTGCCCGCGAACCGGGGAAACTGGCAGCAAATCCTTTCCCGTAATACTCTTTCCCGTTTGGAGTTTTCCAGATCAGCTTCCCTTTCAGATCGAACGCAAAAAGGTAGCTCGTACTATCGGCTTCACCATTGATCAGCAATTTATCTTTTGTGACAACAGGCGCCGCATAACCGGAGCCAATCTCTTCTGTAAACCATTGAAGTGCTGGGCCTTTCTCCGGCCATTTTTGCAACAGATTTGTTTCATTGTAAATGCCATCGCGATGTTCACCGCGCCATTGAAATATTTGCTGTGCAGAACCCTGGGTTACAATAAATAACAGAAAGACAAAAACTAATCTGGATTGCATGTTTCTCATCGCGGATTTGAATTATTTAAGAAATACTATTTTCAAGACAACAGTCGTTTATTAAGGGTGCAAATGTAATCAATCGGGAAATAGAGAAAAGAGTTTTATAGATCAAAAGGCCCTTTCCGGTGACATATTTTCCCTCTCTGGTGAACATACTTTTATTCCCGTAGGTGGCCATTTACATTTGCCATCCTATTAATTTCAATACAAAATACAATGAATCATTTATATTTCATATTAATACTGGCCTTTATCGGTTTGTTTTCCTGCCAGAAGGATGCGGTCGTAGAGGAAATCGTAGATCCTTTGGTTTACAACGCCGATTGGACTGATGCATCTTACGGAACTATAACACTAGATTATATTGATATTACCTTTAAATTCAATGGTAAAACCTTGAAAAACTCTGGCTTCAGACTTAAAGGAAACTCAACGTTGCAAACAACATGGATATCCGGTATTTACAAACTCCCATTCCGCCTTAATTTCGATAAGATGAGTCGGGGGAAAAAAGATGAAACAATTGAGCCATTACAGTAAAGCAAAATATCCCTCATCTGCCATCCAAAAGCAAAGCCCAAAGCAAATATGGTATAGCACGTAATAAAAATGGTAAATTAAATTGTAGTTCCACAGAAAATCATAATTTTATGAATAATTATGAAGATTTGTATTTATCCTGGAAATAATAGTGCCGGAGGTTACATTGAAGTTGTGTCTGCCAACGGGAAAAGAATGATTATCGATCTTGGACTTCCCGCTAACCACAAAATAAATAACAAAATAAACCTTCCGGAAATTGAAAAGTTGGGTGTTACAGATCCTAATCTACTGGCTGTACTTATCACCCATCTTCACTTGGATGATCTTGGAATAATCGGTCTTGTTTCAGGTAAGATACCTGTGATAATGGGTGGCGATGTACGTAGAATATTAAAACGATCAGCTGAATTATTGCCTTACAATTGTCGTACTTCAATTAAAGCGCCTCTTTTACAATCTGAAAAAACTTTTAAACTTGGACCATTTAAAATCACACCATTTCTGATTGACCATTCCGGCTATGATGTTTATTCTATTCTGATTGAGGCTGATGGAAAACGGATGTTTTATAGTGGCAATTTCAGATTGTATGGCCCAAAAGCTAAATATGTCAGGAGATTAATGGCCAATCCACCTTCAAACATTGATGTCTTATTATTTGAGGGGCAAGAACCGGGACGATTTGAAAATAATGATTTGTTTCTGGATGAAATGGAGATTGAGGAAAAACTTGAGACGCTCTATTCCTGTACAAATGGCCACATACTGATGCATATCTCATCACAAACAATCGATCGTTTTATTACTATTTTACGGGCTTGTAAAAGATCTGGTAAAACCCTTGTCCTTGACCTTTATTCTTCTGTAATTCTTGAGGCTATCGGGAACCAGAATATACCACAATCGTACTGGCCTGAAATTGCTCTTTACATTCCCAGATTACATCATGCAGAAGGTCTGAGCAACAAAAGATTTAATCTCTTAAAAAAGCATTTAAAGAACCGTATATTCATTGGAAACCTCCAGTTGATTTCAAAAAAGAGCGTATTACTTTTTGGTCCGTTGCATTTGCAGGATCTTGAGAAAGGTGATCTGTTAAAAGATGCCGTATATTTTCATTTCGATAGTGAAGATTATTGGGAACATAAAACCTATCATTATATGCAAAAATGGATGCAAAAACATAATATTCCCATAAAGAACATAAATGTATCTGCACTCACCACATTCGCAGAATTTAAGCAATTTGCCGATATTCTGGCCCCTTCGAGGATTGCTACTGTGCATCCAACGATGGCTGAGAAGTATCAGGAACTAATATCCAATTTAGAATTACATCCCACTGGCGAATTTTGGGAGGTGTAATTCTAAACTGGATATTAGGGAATCTTAACAGCCAAGATAGATATTGTTTCTTGTTCCCCGTAAACTGCAAAACTTTAAAACATTTCCAGCTAAAAAGATTTTCATTTTTCGCCGAACCCTTTTAAATTCGCACTTACAAATATTGCTATGAATGAGCTATAATTCGAAGACCCTAAAAATACTTCATACCTCCGACTGGCACCTTGGCCGCTCATTGTACGATCATAAACGGTATGATGAGTTTAGGAAGTTTCTTGAATGGCTGATTAAATTCATTAGGACGGAAAAGATTGATATTCTTCTGGTTGCAGGTGACATTTTCGATACTACTACCCCTGGAAACCGTGCCCAGGAGCTTTATTATCAGTTTCTGAGCAATGCATCACAATCAGGATGTCGTCATATAATAATCATCGGAGGAAATCACGACTCGCCAACGTTTCTGAATGCGCCAAAGGAGCTACTTCTATTTCTCAACGTTTATGTCATCGGAGCCATGTCGGACCAACCTGAAGAGGAGGTTATCGTATTAAAGGATCGACTATCTCTCCCCGAAGCCATCATCTGTGCTGTTCCATATTTGCGTGATAAGGATATCAGAACCGTGGAGAGCGGAGAAAATATGGAAGATAAAAATCGCAAACTGGTTGCGGGTATTGCAGATCATTATGATCAGGTTGGAAGAATAGCCATTGAAAAACGGTGCGGAAGTGCGGATATCCCTATAATTGGAATGGGTCATCTTTTTACTGCAGGCGGCAAAACAAGCGATGGTGATGGGGTGAGGGAGTTGTATGTCGGAGGTTTAGCCCGCCTGAATGAAAATAATTTTCCTGAATGCTTTAATTATCTCGCTCTCGGACATCTGCATATTGCACAAAAGGTTGGCAATTCGGAACAAAAAAGATATTCCGGATCTCCGATCCCCATGGGATTCGGTGAGGCCGGTCAGGAAAAAAAAGTGATTGTAATTGAATTTGAACATCTCAAGCCTACAATTACAGAACATTCAATCCCTTGCTTTCAGGAGTTGAAAAGAATCAAAGGCAATCACGAAGAGATCATTTCGAAAATAGAAAAACTGAAATTAGCCGGGAGTAATGCCTGGCTGGAGATTGATTATATCGGAATAGATAACTTTTCCGGAATCACTGAAATCGTGAATGAAGCAATTGATGGAACAGGGATGGAAGTATTAAGGATAAAAAACAGACGGATAACAGAACTGGCCTTAACAGGTGCTGACGATCAGGAAACATTGGACGATCTTGATCAAAAAGATGTGTTTAACCGTTGCCTTGATGCTCATGAGATTATGGAACCAGACCGGAGTGCACTCCTCGATGCGTATGAAGAGATCATCCTTTCATACCATGGAAATGACAGCAATGCCGAATAAATAAGGGCTCAATGAAAATACTTCAACTCAGATTTAAAAATCTAAATTCCTTAGCCGGTGAATGGACCATCGATTTTACTGCACCGGAATATATCTCAGACGGAATTTTTGCCATATCGGGTCCGACAGGTGCAGGTAAATCGACCATAATGGACGCGATCTGTCTGGCACTCTATGGACGTACACCCCGATTAAAGGGGATTTCCAAAAACAGTAACGAAATCATGTCGCGTCATACGGGCGAATGTTTTGCCGAGGTCGTTTTTGAAACGCAAAAAGGGCAATTCAGATGCACCTGGCGTCAGCATCGGGCCAGAAGAAAAGCAAATGAAGAACTTCAAAATCCCAGTCATGAGATAGCGGATGCTCAAAGTGGAATAATTATTGAATCGAAAATAAAAACAGTAGCTAAAGCGATTGAAGAACGGACTGGGATGGATTTCGACCGGTTTACACAATCCATGTTACTGGCACAGGGTGGATTCGCTGCATTTCTTCAGGCAGACCCAAATGAACGGGCCCCCATTCTTGAACAAATCACAGGAACCGAAATTTATAGTCAAATCTCCATAAATGTACATGAACGCAGGCGTGCCGAAAATAATATACTTGACTTATTAAAGGCAGAAACTTTGGGAATTGTCATTTTGAATGATGAAGAGGAGACCCTAATTAATCACCAATTAACCGATAGCCAAAAAAAAGAAACTGAACTTACGATAAAGAAAGCATCAATTGACAACTCAATTCAGTGGTTGAAGGTGATCGACAGGATCAGAGAGGAGCTTTCAGAAATAGCAAAAGAAGCTGAAATTCATTCGGTTGCTCTTCAGAATTTTGAGCCGGAACGACTAACCTTGCAAAGGTCGCTTAAAGCAGCAGAACTGGATGGGGAATACGCCACATTAGTTGCAAACCGTAAACTTCAGTCAGATGAACTTGCCAGTTTATTAGCCTCAGAAAAAAAGGTTCCTGATTTGGTAGCCTCCCTGGAACTGGCAGGAAAAAAGCATTTGGAAACGAGCCAAACACTGGAACAGGTAAAACGTATGGCGCATTGCGAACAGGAAGCAATAAAAAATATACGGGCTTTAGACATTACCATCAAAGAGAAACAGTCGGCGCTAAAAAAGGTGGTTGCAGATCATCAGGAGATTCTTTCGCGAAAAATTGAGCAAATAAAGGAAAAGAAAACACTGCAATATGAAGTGATGAAGGTAAATGCAGCGCTTGAGGAGATTGAAATTTATTTAAATTCAAATAAAGCAGATGCGCTCCTGATTACCGAACTAACCGGAATTATTGAGAAATTAAGAGGTCTGAAGGAAGCCAGGGCAAATAATAATGCGATAAAAACACTTCTGACAATCGCCGAAAAAGGACTTAAAACAGCAGATTATCAATATGAAACGCAGGTGGGATTCCACCAAATGCTTGAAAAAAAACATGTCGATGCTCTGGAGAAGGTGACCCGGACAAAGCAGGCACTGGATCAACTGTTGGGCGAACAACAACTGCGCGAATACCGGGCCGATCTTACCCATCTGATGAAAGAGATGGCCTACTTTCGGAAGATTGCATCGCTTGAGACTGAAAGGAAACTCCTGGAAGATGATCGGCCATGTCCGTTATGTGGCGCATTGCATCATCCTTATGCCGAGGGTATTATTCCGGAACCCGATGAAACCCAAAGAAAAATCAATGAGCTTACCGCTTTAATAGAGAAGGCCGATCAATTCGAAGCCGTTCAAAAAGCAGTTGAAGCCGAGGAAAAAAAAGTTGCGGCAGAACTCGTTGCGGCCGATAAACAACTGCAACAGGCAAAATATAACAAGGAAGCGAATCAATTAGTAATCACCAATAAGTTAGCTGAACAGACCCGTTCATTTGAAATTTCCAGTGATTTGCAAAATGAAATTGCTGATAAACTTCGACCTTTTGGATTCACCCAAATTGCAGAAAGCGATCCTGATATGATCTCCAAATTACTTGATAAAAGGGTTAAACACTGGCAGGATTCACAGCTACAGAAGATTAGTATTGAAGGACAAATTAATGGATTCAATTCCCGTGTCGAAGGGGTCAACTTACTGATAAAAACGCTGAGTGGCTCACTAAAGGAAAAATTAACTGAAATCGTTTCCTGTCGTTCAGAACTTAATGATCTGACAGACAAGCGCTTTGAACTATATGATACCAAAAATCCTGATAAAGAGGAGCTACAACTCAATTCGTTGAACAATAACGCAGAAAAATCGGAAAGAGAAGCCAGCGATCAAAAGAACATGTTAGCGCAGGAATTGCTTGGATTGAATAACCGGATAAAGGAACTGACAACCAGCACTTCATGCCGGAAAGGCGAACTGGACATTGAAGAAGGTTCATTCCGTTTATCGCTTCAGGCAGCTGGTTTTGATGATGAATCCGGTTTTACAGGTTGCAGACGCTCAAAGGAAAGTCGGGACGAAATGGGTAGGCAAGCTGCATCACTCGATCATAAACAGGCAGACCTTGCCTTACGCAAAAAAGACCGTGAAGAGCGACTTATTGAGGAAACCTCAAAAAAATTAACAGAAACGCCGATCGGAACATTATTGGAACAACAACAAGACACATTTAACGCATTGGTTTCCATAAGAGAGGAGATTGGGGCCAAACGCCAAAAATTGGCCGATAACCTAACTACCAAAGAAAGATTTAGTGAGATAACCTTGCGTATTGAGGCGCAAAAATCAGAATGCAAAAGATGGGAACTGCTCTATAACCTAATCGGGTCGGCAGATGGAAAAAAATACCGCAATTTTGCGCAGGGACTAACCTTTGAGATAATGGTGGCTCATGCCAACTTGCAACTGATAAAGCTGACTGACCGTTATCTGCTGATTCGTGATAAGGAACAGCCACTGGATCTGAATGTTATTGACAATTATCAGGCTGGAGAGGTGCGTTCGACAAAAAACCTCTCGGGTGGAGAATCCTTTATTGTCAGTCTGGCGCTTGCGCTCGGACTTTCGAAAATGGCAAGCAAAAAGGTGCGTGTCGATTCTCTTTTCCTGGACGAAGGGTTTGGTTCATTGGATGAAGATACCCTTGAGACAGCCCTTGAAACGCTGGCAAGTCTGCGGCAGGATGGCAAACTGATCGGGGTGATCTCGCATGTCGTCGCACTAAAAGATCGTATTCCCGCCAAAATAATGGTTCAGAAAGTGTCGGGTGGCAAAAGCGTTATCTCAGGACCAGGATGCAGTAGAAATTAGATCTTTCTTTTTAAGCTGCTCCATGCACCGCCATTGTACACTTCGGTAAAGCCGCTCGACTTCAGGATATGTTTTGCCGATGTGCTTCGCATACCAGAGGCACAACAAGTAATGATCGGTTTGTTTCTCTTCTTCAATTGAGGAAGAGAACTTCCAAGTTTTTCAAGCCGAATAAATTTTTAAGGAATTGCAGCATTGTTGTTTATGAATTATTTTATTTCGGACACAAAGGTACGATCGATATAAACTTCCGTTGGTGACATTGGTCACACACGGAAGAATTTAATGTCTTCGAAGTAAAATTATATTTAATAAAGGGGGGTGGATTATAAGTAATAAGAAAGATATAATGTACTAATTTGAATTTCTATTTTCGTAATTTGGACCCCTCTAAATCTCCCCAGGGGGAGACTTCTGGTCGGCAATATGAGCAACTCTAGCTCATTTCTCCCCTCCTTTGGAGGGGCGGGGGAGGTCAGGAAAGCCAAAACGTAGAATAAATAATTACGACAATATATTATTCAAACTACTTAAATACCTAAAATTGATTTACCTGATTATTTTGGCTAACCCGATCAATTTATCTGCAATCTCTTCAAGTTCAAGGCTAAATTCAGGATCAGCAATTTGAAGAGCAGCAAGGGGCATTGCAGGTGACAAGGATGATCCTGGATGCTGAATAATTGTCATACCGCCAAACTCTTTAATCATTTTTAAACCATTCGCCCCATCAGAATTGGCACCGGTTAATACAATACCAATCAAGCTTTTCGTGTACACCCACGCAGCCGATTCAAATAAAACATCAATAGAAGGTCTTGAATAGTTATGCTTTTCATCCGTTGAAAGAGAAAAGGTAAAATCAGATTCAACTAAAAGGTGGTAGCCCGGAGGGGCAAAATAGATAAACCCTTCACTGATTTTTTCGTTGCAATCGGCCTCCTTTACCTGAAGCTGACACATCTGATTCATATAATTTACAAAAATTTCGTTATCGTGGTCCCCAATATGGAGAACAACAATTATGGGAATCGGGAACTCGTTTCCAAATTTGGGAAGGATGATTTTTAGCGCCTCCAGACCTCCATACGAAGTACCAATGACAATGGCTTTATACATCACAAAATCTTCTTTTTAAAGATTTTTTGTTTTTCGTCAACGATCTCAAATAAATGATCGTAATTCGAGAATTTAATGCTCTCTTTTGTACCGAGACATAAAATTCCTGAAGGAACCAGACTTTCGTAAAACAAACCGAGCACCTTTTCCTGAAGACTCTTTTCAAAATAAATCAGTACATTTCGGCACAATATCAGGTTTACATCTGCGAATACGGTATCAGTCACAAGATTATGGTCGGCAAAAACAATTTTATTGGATAATTCCTTATTGAATATTAACGAGCCATAACGCGATTTATAATAATCAGACAGCTGATTTGTGCCTCCTGAGCGGAGATAATTAATTTCATATTGCTCAATCTCTTTTTTTTGATAGACTCCCTCTTTGGCAATTTCCAGAACTTTACGATTAAAATCGGTTGCATAAACCTGACACCGATCCAATAATCCCTCCTCTTTTAAAAGTATTGAGATCGAATAAACCTCCTCTCCGGTTGAACATCCTGCATGCCAGATTTTAAAATAAGCATATGTTCTAAGTTTAGGGATAACCTTTTCTCTCAATGCCTTATAGAATTCGGGATCGCGAAACATCTCGGTCACATTGATCGATAAATCATCAAGAAATTCAATGAAAAACTCCCGGTCACGGAGAATTCGGTCTTGCAATTGACTAACAGATGATAACATACTGATTCCCAATCGATGTAAGACTCTGCGTTTGATATGGGCCTTACTGTAATTTCTGAAATCGTAACCATATCTCAAAAATATCGCCTCCAATAGCAATTGTATTTCGATATTTAGGAGGTCTGCATTTGACTCATTGTAAGCATGTTGTACCATGTTCCCAGATATTAAGGTTTCTTCCGCTGTTTATCCGCTGCTAATAATATCTGTTTAAGTTCAATTTCAGAAAATGGTTTGCTCAGAAAATCATTCATTCCCACAGACAGACAGCACTGCTTATTTTCTGACATTGCATTTGCAGTAATAGCCACAACATAAGCGGGAATAGTTATTGTCTGCTCCTTTTCATACAATCTAATCAATTCTGTTGCCTGTAAACCATCGACCACAGGCATTTGTATATCCATTAGCACTAAATCATAAGCCTTCTTCCTGAATAAATTGAATGCCTCACTCCCATCCATAGCAACATCACATTCAAGACCAAATTGTTTGAGGGTTAATTTTGCCACTTTTTGGTTTATAATATTATCTTCAGCCAAAAGAATTTTCAGATCTTTTGGAACAGATTCAGCATGACATGGAGGTTTAGCCAATATGGATTTAGATTCTCTTAAAGGCAACCTAAACCAGAACTCCGAACCTTTATTTAATTCGGATTCTACCCCTATTTCACCGCCCATAAGATTCACAAGATTTTTAGAAATGGCAAGACCCAACCCGGTGCCGCCGTATTTTCGGGAAATGCTATTCTCCGACTGCGAGAATTCTTTGAACAATAATAATTTACCCTCTTCAGAAATTCCAATTCCAGTATCTTTAATGATGAATATAATTCGAACTGCCTCACCCGATTTTTCGATGAGTTCAACACTTAAATCTACACACCCATGTTTGGTAAATTTAATGGCGTTATTGACCAGATTTATGAGTATCTGAGTGATTCTCAGCGGATCTCCGCTCAACATTAAGGGTATATCCTTTGAGATTTGGCAGGTAAAATTTATCCCATTTTCCTCTGCCTTAAACCTCATCAGCTGATAAACGTTGTTGATGATATTATTCAATTTGAAATCAATATTCTCGAGTTGAATTTGTCCTGATTCAATCTTTGAGAAATCGAGTATGTCATTAATGATCTGAAGCAGATTTTCGCCGGAAGTGGTGATGATATTGAGTAAATCCTGTTGATCACTGTCCAATTTTGATTTTTGCAATAACTTCGATAATCCAATAACACCGTTAAGCGGGGTACGTATTTCATGGGTCATATTTGCCAAAAACATCGATTTAGTGCGTGTAGCCACTTCAGCATGCCCTTTCGCAATTTTGAGATTCAGGTTTGTCTGTTCCATCTCAGCTAAAAGATCATCCATTTTCTTTCGCTGAATATAGAGATCAAGAAAAACATGTACCTTACCTTTAAGGATATCCGGAATAATTGGTTTTGGTATAAAATCGACCGCACCAGTTTCAATTCCTTTGATAATGCTCAGGTCACTTTGATGGATTGCTGAAACAAAAATTACCGGAAGATATTTGGTCTTCTTTCGTTGTCTCATCATTTCAAGTGTCTCGTAACCATTCATTACCGGCATTTGTACATCAAGGATGGCTAAAGCAAAATCTTCCTTAAGACAATACCTCAATGCCTCTTCACCCGAAGATGCTCTTACAATATCAATTTCAAAATCCTCAAGAATTGCTTCAAGACTTATCAGGTTCTCCAAAAGATCATCAACGATCAATATCTTAGGTTTCATCCTCATACTTATTTTTTATAAAGCCAGATTTTCAACATTGCGAACAGTTTTTCTTCATTTACAGGCTTCGACAGATAGTCGTTGGCTCCATGCTTTAGCGCATTTCCAGAATCTTCTTTCATAGCTTTTGCTGTAAGACATATGATTGGAATATCCTTTATTCCAATCGTATGTCGAATAACCTGCATCGCTTCGTAGCCATCCATAACCGGCATCATTACATCCATTAAAACGAGATCAATTCCTTTATTGGCTTTCAACACCTCAATTGCAACCGCTCCATTTTCAGCCTCCAACACTTCTATTTCCTGTTCTTCCAGTATTTTTCCAAGGGCAAACACATTCCGAATCTCATCGTCAACAATCAGTATTCTCTTTCCTTTAAACAAAATATTCTCACTTAAAGAACTGGTCCTGATTTTCCGGTCGGGGACTGTTTTGGAAACCTGATGCAAGAAGAGGGTTACTTCATCTGTTAATCGTTCATCCGATTTTAACCCCTTCAAAATAATTGTGTCGGTATATTCACTCAGTTTTTTGTGTTCATCTTTCGAAATCTCTTTTCCTGTATAAACAATTACTTTTGGAATTGTAATGTGATTTATTTTTAGCTTTTCGAGCAACTCTTTTCCTGAATAATCTGGCAGTCCTAAATCAAGAATGATACAATCAAAATCACTTGTTGAAAGAATTTGAAATGCTTCCTCGGCAAAGGCAGTTTCCTGGATGTGTATGTCTAAATCAGAAAGTAATTCTTTAACAATTTTACGCGTGGATGAATCATCTTCTACAATCAAAATTCTTTTGGAATAAGAAATAAAATCATTGTCAATTGATTTTAAAGCCTCTGAAATCTCTGTAGTCTCAAGTGTTTTCAATTCATTTTCCTCATACGAACCACCAAATTCAATTGGTGTAATAATATGCATCGGAAGTTTCCTGATTGATGGGTGCGATTTTAACAAAAGATAACTCTGCTTGTCATTGGTTAACTCAACTGCAAGTATGATTGCCCGAGGATGGAATTTTTCAGCCAAAAGAATTGCATCCGGAATTGTTGACGCAACTATCACTTTATAATGTTTCAACCTCACCTGCTCCCTGAACTTTTCGGCTTGCTGTTTAGATGGATGAATAATCAAAACAGTTAGATTGTCAGAAGCTTCTTGCCGATCGTCGGATACAAACCATGGAAGTTCCAGTTCTTCACTATTCAAAGAGATATCGATAACAGAAATAGGCTCAGCTTTCTTTAAAGAAGAATCATTTTGCGTATGCTCTTTCTCCTGAACCGGTTTACGCGATTGCCTAACTGGTAAGTAAATGAAGAAAACAGAGCCTTGATTTAATCTACTTTCAAGCTGTATCTCTCCTCCTAACATTTTTATCAATTCGCGCGAAATGGAAAGGCCCAATCCGGTACCTCCAAACTTTCGTGAAATGCTCCCATCAGCCTGCTGAAAGGCTTCAAAAATCGCCTCTAACTTTTCATCCGGAATTCCTACGCCGGTATCTTCAACTCTTATGCAGCAACTATTCTCACAATTCATATTGGCTAAATTCAATTTTACCCATTGAGGTGGAATCATAAAATCAACAAGGACTTTACCTTTAATGGTAAATTTAAACGCGTTCGAAAGCAAATTTCTTATGATTTGCATGAGTCTGTATCTATCGGTCTCTATCTGTTCCGGAAACCCCTTTTCAATAGATACTTCAAAACCCAACTTTTTATCTTCGGCGATAGCGTTGAAATTTGACAGCAGCTCCTCCCTGATATCGATTGAATTCACCAACCCAAATTCGACCACCATTTTACCTGCCTCAATCTTTGAAAGATCAAGAACTTCATTAATTAAATAAAGCAAATCATTTCCACTTTTATATATGATTTGGGCAGACTTCACCTGATCTGGTGTAAGATTTCCTTTTTTATTGTTCGCCAGTAGATTTGATAAGATAAGTAAACTATTCAAAGGAGTTCTCAGCTCATGCGACATATTGGCAAGAAACTCAGACTTGTAATGGCTTGAAAGTTCTAACTGTTTAGCTTTCGACTCCAATACATTTTTAATTTCAGTCAGCTCTGTATTTTTATTCCCGATATCTTCCTTTTGAATTTCCAATTGACGTGTCCGTTCTTCGAGTTCTTCATTAGAAACCCTCAACTCTTCCTGTTGAACCTGAAGTATTTTTTCGCTTTCGGTAAGCACTTTAGTGTGCTCTGTCAACTCCTCGTTCATCACCCTTAACTCTTCCTGTTGCACCTGAAGCTCACCTGCCTGGTCCTGGGTCTTTTGAAGCAGTTCTTTGGTCTTGACTAAATTGATAGCCGAACTAATATTAATTGCAATGATATCAGCAGCCTGTTTTAGAAATTCAATCTCAATATCCGAATAGGAGTTGATAGATGACAATTCAAGAACCCCAATAAGCGTTTCATTAAAGACGAGTGGGGTAACAATCACCTGTTTTGGGAAATATAACCCTGATGATGAAAATGATACATAGGTTTCACGAGGTACATCATTAAGAATTGCCATTTCCTTTTTTAAGGCCACCTGTCCCAATATTCCTTCACTGAGTTTGATACGTTCTTTCAGTTTCATGGGGTCAAAACCCGATGATGATACAAGATTAAGAGATTTAGATTCAATACTATACAAATGAAAGCTCCCCAGTTGAGAATGGAGGAAATTCATCATGAATTCCAATGCAATTGACGATAAATCGTTCGGCTGCTGATCGCCGCCTAGCTTTTCGTTAATCTGATTAATCCCCGACTTAAACCAGGTGTCCTGTTCTACCTTTTCGTGCGAATCTTTTAGCTTAACAACCATTTTATTCAAAGCAAAACTGAGTTCGTCTGCATCTGAACGTGGTGTAATTAGCTGACTATAATCACATTCTGCAACTTTCTTGGTATATTCAATCACTGCATGTAGACTACGTTGAATCTCACGGAAGGAATCGGCTAATAGTCCAATTTCATTGTTAGAATAGATCGGAAGCTCTGTATTTAAATTACCTTTTGCAATGATCTGAAAATTTCTGACCATTGTATTTATGGGAATAACTATTGAGCGGGAAATCAACAGCGAAATGATCCACAACAATATCATGAGAGCAATAATAATGAAAGATATTGACAGGATGAGAAGATTGTTTGCAACATCGCTAATTGAAGAGATAATTCGGGCAAAATCTTTATAGAAAATCCTTATTCTTTGCAAATCATTTTCGATTAAGTCACTACCTTTTACTGATGAATCCTTCTTTATGTCAAGTATTCGTTTTTTTAATTGTTCGCCTAAAAGATAACCACTCATTGTAACTTTCTGAGCTTCCGCAAATTTACTGTTATTAACAGCAAGAAATAATCGGGCCCGGCTACTCATCAGATAAGCATTTTCCTTATTATAGTTAAATGCTTCCTTAAATGTTCCAAACAAAATTTCAATATATTTTTCCTCAGGAAGTTTGAGTAGTTGATCTATGATTGCAAAATTATAGACCATCTGATTGGCCGCATCCAAATGTGTCACAGCAGTATCAAGTAAGGCAATATTATCTGTTGAGAGGTATCTATAAAAATTTTCAACTCCCTCCTGAAAAATGCTGTTAGTAACCCTTTCGCCATTGATCATTATACCTAATACTTTACTGGTCTGAAAAAAATAATTGGAAATAAAACCCAACGCAGCCATGCTTATAAGCGTGACTAAACTCAAAATTCGAAGTTTGGTTCCAATTTTCAGGCGATTTAAATTCAGCATAAGGTATATTTTTTTTGGTGACAGATATTTTTCATAAGAAACAACTGTGTTTAAAATGTAAAGGTAGAAATTGTATATTAATAATAAAATATTCCTTAATATCTATTTTCTATATAGATACCACGACAGCTTTTAAACTGTTAGTATCCAGAATATTTAACAATTATGTTTTAAATAAGATTCTTTAACAATTTCTTCCTGATTCCGTCATATAACATATTAATACATATATCTACCTATTGGATGAATTAATAATTTGCCTTTCTGATTTAGTTAGGGAAACCTATTTGCTGACTATTTAGGCGGATATTCCGGAAATCCAAATTTTGCTGAAATTAGGTTATTCAGTAAAAATAAGAATTTGAAATGAATCGAACTCTTTCATTATTTGAGTGTAATAAACAAGATGCCCCTTCGGCCTTGAAGCCAAGATCTACCAAGAGGTCCATTTTTTGAGGTACTGATCGATAACGTCAATAAGGTGATACGAATCTAATGTTAGATTTAGGATTAGCATTTCTATTTAAAACAATCAATTAACCAAAATTCAGTAGCTTAAAGATCCAAAAAATGGCTGCGGCAAGCGCCATCGAAACCGGGATTGTCAGTATCCATGCATAAAGTAATTGAACCGTTACACCCCATCGAACAGCAGAGACACGTTTTGTCAGGCCAACACCCATAATGGCTCCTGTTATGGTATGTGTTGTACTTACCGGAATTCCAAATGCTTCAGTACCAAAGAGTAACATGGCGCCGGCACTTTCAGCCGCAACACCTTCGAATGGGGTAAGTTTGGTAATTTTTGACCCCATGGTCCGAACAATTCGCCATCCACCGATTAACGTTCCTGCTGAAATAGCAGTGTAACAACCATACACTATCCACAATGGGATAGTATGGATTTTACCCTCCACAAAGGTGATCTGCGCCCAATGCGGAATTGTAGAAGGATCGGCCGATTTAAAGTAGACCAGCAAAGTGGCAGAAATAATTCCCATCACCTTTTGGGCATCATTGCCCCCATGCCCCAGACTGAAAAGTGCAGAGGAGAATAACTGCCCTACCTTGAACCATCGGTGCAATCTGAAAGGGTTGAAATTCCTGAAAATCCACAACAGTGCAACAGAGAGGAAATAGGAGAGCAACATTCCGATTAATGGAGCAAGGAATATAAAAGCGGCTATTTTAAGAATCTTATCTGAATGAACAACTCCCCAACCAGCATAGGCAATTGCTGCTCCGGCAAATCCACCCACTAAAGTATGTGAGGAGCTTGAAGGAATGCCCAGATACCAGGTGAGCAGGTTCCACATAATTGCAGCAATTACTCCGGCTAAAATCACCTGAAGATTAATTGCGCCAGTGTCCACTACTTTAGCTATAGTATCAACGATATGAAGTTCAAATATGGCATAGGCAGCAAAATTGAAAAATGCTGCCCAGATAACGGCCTGTAACGGAGTTAACACTTTAGTTGACACAACTGTAGCAATCGAATTAGCGGCATCATGAAAGCCATTGATAAAATCAAAAATAAAGGCGAGTAGGATGATCGCAACTAACAATGTAAAATTCATGAAATGTATGATATTGTAAAGATGATTTTAAATTCAAAATTTTCAAATTATTGATTATTATATATTTATTAATCAATATCCTGCAATTCAAATTTAAGATTCGATTATTACAATACGGTTACATTTTTGTTACATTTCAATTACAAAAAACCGTATTCTCTCTTTCCATCGAATTTATTCGAACTTTCATCTCAATGGCTTAGAGGATATTCCTCAATATAGATTTTTGTACCAATAAAAAACCACCTACTGAGCCAATCTCTGTAAGTGGTTGATTTTGTGGAGCGGAAAACGAGACTCGAACTCGCGACCCTCAGCTTGGGAAGCTGATGCTCTACCGACTGAGCTACTTCCGCATACTTTTATAGTGACGCAAAAATAGGATAATTTTTGAAAATTTAAGCCACTAAAATTCAGATTCGCATATTATTTTTAAATGTTGTAACTTCTGTGTATTGCCAGGTGATCAGATACATTAAATAAAAATATATCTTTCTGTATATCTTTAAATTAATATCCTAAATCATGGACACAACATCAAAAATCATCTATTGGGTTCCCCGCATCCTCTGCGTCCTTGCCATCCTCTTTATCAGCATGTTTGCACTCGATGCCTTTGATCCCGGGTTACCGCTCAGTCAGCAAATACTCGGCTTCCTGATGCACATGATCCCTTCGTTTGCTTTATTGCTTGTTTTGGTCATAGCCTGGAAATGGGAATATATTGGCGGCATTATATTTGCGATAATAGGGATTGCCACGAGTCCGTTCATTTATTCCCTTAACTACAATAGATCACATTTAGCCGGGGTCAGCCTGATGATTGTCTGCATGGTTTGTCTCCCTTTTATTATTGTTGGAATTCTGTTCATTTTAAGTCACTTCAGAAGGAAAGGTAGTAAACAGGCTTCAGTTCACGATTAGAAAAACTGGTATTCTCATTTTTTTATATGGACATTTCACACTCCTGCCTGCGGATATTCGGGTGATTTAAGCGTTAACTGATAACCAAAATCCCACTGATTATTCTGAAGAATTGTTTGTACATTGACTTCAAATAACTTACGAACGATCATCCTGGTAAGATCAGGATAATTGATCTCAACCTTAACTGAAGAATCAAGCCAGCTCCGGATATGATTAAATTGTTTTGTCTTGAGATTTTTAATTACAGGTACTCCCATAAGTTCTAATGCGGCGGCATTACATTGCTGTTCATATTGCCCTTTCATTGGAATGACCATTAACTTTTTATTCAGATACAACGCTTCAGCCGGAGTCTCGAAACCAGCTCCGCATAAAACACCTTTCGATTTAGCCATGTCAGAAATAAACCCGCTATTCGTAATCGGCTGGACAAAAATATTGCCTGAGCGGTAAGCTTTTTTCGAATGTTTTGAAAAAATATGCCAGCTGATTTCCTCAAAACCGGATAACTGTTTCACCAAAAGTTCATCAGCAAAAGCAGGAAGATAGACGGTATAATAATTGAGTTCATCCACTTCGCTTTCCCTCACCTGCCGCCTGATCACGGGAGTAAAAATGTTCTCATCATATGGCTGAAAATGAAAACCAAAATGCATTGATGCCGGCGCATAATTTCTTAAAAGAAATCGACCGAAGTGATCCTGCTTTATAGGCAGAGGTACTTTCGCACTCAGTAATGATCCCTGATGACTTAAACTGATGCAAGGAATTTTTTTCTTTATACATGCCCATGCTGAAACAGGTTCAAAATCATTAATTACAAAATCATAATCCTCGACAGGTAACTGAGCAATTTCGCGTCTTAGGTTTGGAAGATTTGCATTTATGGTCGTATTCCATAGATCGATGCCACCACTTTTCCCAAATACGAAACTTAATCCCTTAAAACGGTACTTCACCGGAAAATCAAGCGCTACATCACATTGCGTTCCACTGATCAGAAGATCACACTGGCAATAATCCTGCAAAATTGGTATTATTTCACGGGCACGACTGATATGTCCATTCCCTGTCCCCTGTATTGCATAAAGAATCTTCATTTTCGAGATCTATTAAAGTTCATCTTCAATCCAGATATTTAAGTTGATTTTCTTTTAGTTATGAAACTCTACAAGCATATTATTAAACAACTCCTTTACTTTAAAATCGACCATCTTTTCGTGGTCTGCAATCGCCATTTCGGGCTGATCGATAAAATCATTCCTGAAATTAAAGATCCTCCATTCTCCTTCATTGTATTCCAGAGAGGTGAGGTTTTCAATCCAGTCACCCGAATTGAGATAATTCACGGTTTGCTGACCAACCTGTATGGCCCGAATTTCAGGTTTATGAATGTGCCCGCAAACTACGAAATCAGCCCCTTTTCTTGCTGCTGCAGCTGCTACGGTATCTTCAAAAGCGTTAATATATTTCACTGCCCCTTTCACAGATTCCTTGATCTTTTTTGAAAATGAGACCGGTTTCAAATTTAAATCCAACTGGCGAAGAAGCCAGTTCACCATCGTATTTAAAGATACCAGCGTATCGTAACCTATTGCCCCCAATTTTGAAAGCCATTTCGAATGTTGCATCACCACATCAAACACATCGCCATGAAAAAACCATGTGGTCTGACCATCGAGTTCAAGTTTCAGATCATTGACGATTTTTAGTTGTCCTACCTTCATCCCGGTGAACCTTCGAAACATCTCATCGTGATTTCCGGTAATATAATAGATGGTGCATCTGTCAGATGCCAGGCCTAGCAGGTGTTTAATTAGCTTAAGGTGCGATTTGGGAAAATACCTCTTTTTAAACTGCCAGATATCGATAATATCCCCGTTTAAAATCAAGGTCTTTGGTCTGATACTCTTCAGATATTTAAGCAATTCACCTGCCTGGCAACCTGATGTTCCAAGATGAACATCGGAAATTACTACCAATTCTACATTTCGTTTATTGTCCATTCGTCATACATTTTAATACGACTAAGGAACAACCAATGCATTACGGATGTGTTACAAAACGATTAATAAATTATTAAAGCTTCCATTGTGAATTACTACTTTCGGCGTGAAAGATCAGAGATTCTTCGCTATGCTCAGAATGACAACAAGTTATGGCAAAGGGAAGGGTAAGGGGGTTGAAAGTGGCGGCGCCACTTTCAACCCCCTTACCCTAATTATCTAAATAATTGTCATTCTGAGCGAAATGAAGTGCAGCGAAGAATCTTTTATTACAAATTACCGTTTATCCGGACAATACTGATTATGAATAAAAAAACCTTTGAAACAGAAATGTAATTTTATTTAACAGATATGAAATAGGTTATTCATCTATCTGTAATATCCATGACCGTTTTTTGCCTCGAATAATATTTTAAAAGTAAGCTGATCCATTTCATGGAAAGGATATGTTAAACGTATTTAATTTAAGAATTTATGGGAATATTTGTAATAAAGAAAGAGGGTGGTCAATACTATGTCACGCTTAAAGTTAAAGGAGGTCATGTAATGCTGAACAGCATTAAGCATCTTTCTAAATCTTCGTGTAAAAATGGAATTGAAATTATTCGGGCCAATGCCTCTGATAACTTAAAATACGAGTACAAAAAAACATTTGAGGGGAAGTTCTATTTCCGTCTGAGAACAGTTCATGGAGAGGTATTGGGAAACAGTAAAATTTACGAGACTGCCGAACACCGCAATGTGGGAATCGAAACAGTTCGAAGAATTGCCCCCTTAGCCAGTGTGATCGATTTAGGTTCCTGACATTTTGTCAATTAGGTGCACACCAAAAAACAATATAAAGATCTGAATTGAAATAGAAATGTATTATCAATTAACAGCAATGAAACATCTTTTTAATCCAGCTGTAATATTGAAGACCGATATTTGTATCGATAAAATTAGTAATGGCTTACAGGGATTTTGAGTTTTCTTCAGTCTCAATTCCTGCTTTTAATCAAAGTGTTAAATATAATGTTCGAAATCACAGTTTGGAGAAGTTCGGGGCGGTGCAACGTTCCCGGACTTTTTTTATTTTAAGAAATCACGGAACCATAATCCGGAATCCTTCACGGTTCGTTTCTGTGTAAGAAAATCGTTGTAAACAATCCCAAATCTCGGACGAAACCCTTCATCCCATTCAAAATTGTCAATAAAAGTCCAGGCAAAATAACCTGTCACATTTGCCCCATCCCTTTTAGCCCTGAGAACATTGTGCAGGTAACGTCGGTAATAGTTGATCCTTTGGTGGTCGTGAACTCTTCCACCAATTAGTTGATCGGGGAAAGCAGCGCCATTTTCAGTTACGATTAGCTCCTTCACAGGATATTTTGCAAACTGCATCAAAATATTGTAGATCCCCTCCGGCACCACCTCCCAACCCATCTCAGTCACCTCGTCATTACCGGTAGGTTTAACCCGATTTGCCCAGATAAAGGGAATTAATGAGGGTTTGCTCAGAACTCTGAAATAGTTTTGGATGCCTATAAAATCAAAATCAAACTTAAGATTTTGATGATCACCTGGTTGGATAAATTTATCTATTTTACGTAGAAACGGGAGTTGACCGTAAGGATACCCCATTCCCAATGATGGTTCAATAAATAAACGGTTGAGCATTACATCAAGCCTGCTGGCCGCTCTTTGGTGACTTGCCAGGTTTTTGTATGGCTCGGTATAAGAACACGAGAAAGTAGTTCCGATATGACTGTTTCTTACATTCTGCCGGATAATTCTTCCACCTTCAGCCTGACAGAGACAAGCATGATGTACAGATGCAAGAAATTTATTTAAACTATTGTATTGCGGGGCATGCATTCCCGAGAGATATCCAAGTGTGGTAAAACTTGCCGGTTCGTTAAGAACCATCCAATGGTGGATCCTGTCTCCAAATCGTCGTGTGCACAAATCGCTAAACTCCGAGAACCAACCAATCATATCACGGTTGGCCCAACCTCCCAGGTTATCGAGTTTTTGAGGTAAGTCCCAGTGATAAAGCATTGCCCAGGGTTCAATTCCAAGTTCGAGACAATTATCGATCATCCGGTTATAAAAATCAATTCCTTTTTCATTCACTTTTCCCGTTCCGTCGGGCAATATTCTGGGCCATGAAAATGAAAACCTGAAATTTTCAAAATTCAGTTGCTTCAAAAGAGTTAAATCACTATTGTAGCGATGATAGAAATCCGTAGCCTCTCTACCATTGGTTTTATCTTTTACATTGCCCTGTTTGCAGGTAAACTTATCCCAGATTGATTCACCTTTTCCATCTGCATCCCATCCTCCTTCAATCTGATAAGCCGCAGTGGCAACACCCCAATGGAAATCGTTGCCAAAATCCAACTTAGCAATTTCAGCATCTTCAGGATAATGCTGAATCATAGGATTTACACGCCAAAATGCAGCTAAACCCGTCATATATTTTATAAACTCAGACCGCATCATGTTGCAAATTAATTACCGATATTTAAGCCAAAATGCGGGCAAAGATAATCAACAGAAAAAAAAATCTACCATAATTTAGCAGTTACGATATTTCTTCCTGGGATTCAATGATCTACTCAACCAGTATAAACTCAACAGTGCCAACAGGTATCCAAGATGATTCTTCCCAGGAGTTTTTATCCCGTTCGCGAAGCAAAAACTCCATTTTGTATTTTCCGGTTTTTCGAAGATCAAAAGGAAATGTAACTGTCCCCGGATTATTGCAATAGGAATTCTGACGATAGCTGGGGTTAGCACCATCCGCTTCACCTTCAGGTCGCCTCAGAATATATCCGAAAAGATAGAGTGGGTTATTATTACTATTTTTGTAGATAGCTGCCGGAGGACCGGTAAGCCAAACACCAAATTTATGACCCGAATTCCATGCACCGGTCACCTCGCTTAACTTAAAAATCTTCTTACACTGGAGGATTTTAATCTCCTTGTCGTACGAATCAGAACCCGTGGAAACTTCGTCAAATACCCCAACTCCCCAACCTTTTAACTCCCATTTCTGGTATTTGAATGGAATAATGGGAAAAGGATCTGAAGAATATCCTGTTGAACCCGATGAAGAAGGTGTTGCCATGGCAATATTTGCAAAGTTTAGGTTGAACTCCTTTACACAAACATCTTTTTTCGAATCCTTCTCATCCATCACAAGTCTGATCTTCCACTTCCCAAATGAAGGATTTAAACGATCGCTACTCCTTTCCCAGAAAAGAGAAGGTAGTGTCAAAATCTGTTCTGCATAGCCCAGTTCATCAAAACCATACCTGGTATTCCAAACATCGGTTCCATCTGGGCGCAAGACCTGTATTTTAAAATAATAATCAAAAGTGCCATACTTGCTCAAATTCCCATTGCGCTGCACCCGCATAAAAAATTTAACCTGCTTGTTAACTTTATCCAATGGGGTATCGTAGACCCAGCTGGCCTGATCGGGCGACATCCCAACTTCAATAACTGCCGGCTGCCCGTTTCCGGGTTTTGGAATCAGACAGAAAGCTGAGATAATTATCGCCACTAAAAAAAATCCAATTAATCCGTCTAAACTTTTCTCACTTTTTTTCATAGCTCTATATATTTAAATATTTAGAATACACTTTCAGTTTTGTACAGACTTCAAATCCTAAAACATATGTAACACACATGTCGCAATCTTGTAACATCATTTAATGGGACTGTAACATCACTGTAACAATTTTAGGAAATTTTTGCATTGTATAAAAATGATAAAAAAATACATTTGTTATGAAAAAACTAAATTCTATTTTGTTCGTGCTGATGATGATTCTGGGGCTTCAATTAAGCGCTCAGGAACCGACTGTAAATGAAAAACTTTCAGTCGTTGACGACAAAGTAAACGGGATACTTGAACGGCTGGCTACAGATGAGGCTGATCTTGGTAAGTTAACAAAGATCAAAATTTCTGGTTACATGCAGGCTCAGTATCAAAACTTTGAGAGTCCTTCCCTCCTCTCAACCACTCAAAACTATTTCTCTTTAAGAAGAGTTCGTGTGAAATTTACTTATGAAGCGTTAGATGGTATCAAATTCGTATTAACACCAGACTTTTCCCCGGGAGCATTTGCATTAAAAGATGCTTACGTTGTATTAAATGACCGTTGGACTAAAGCATTCAGTTTAACCGCAGGTAAATTTAACCGCCCGAACTACGAAGTTGAATATTCTTCAAGTCAGCGCGAAATGCCAGAACGTTCAAAGGTAATCGGCACACTTTATCCTGGCGAACGCGCACTTGGTGCAAAGTTGGAGTTCAATCCGCTTTCACTACCAATCCACATGCAATTAGCGGTTTTCAATGGAGGTGATGGTGCAAATACCAATAATGCTGCAAATGAAAATAAAGACTTCGACAATTATAAGGACGTAATGGCCAGGGTAACCTACAACCTAAGTCTTGGAAGTTTCGGAGGTCTTGATTTTGGTGCTCATGGTTATTTTGGAACTGTTAAATCACTAACAACCAAAACCTTAAGTAGTGATTACAGCTCAATCAGCGACCTCAAATATGGTGATCCGATAAAAAGGAATTGGTTAGGTGGTGAATTTCAATTATATGCTGATGTTTTAGGTGGTTTATCAGTTAAAGGTGAATACATTGCTGGTAAAACAGCAACAGGTGGCTCCACTACAGGAACAATCGTTACTCCGAACTTTCAGAATAATTTTTCAGGTTACTATCTCTATTTTATTAAAAACCTGGGTAAAAAAAATCAGTTTGCTTTCCGTTTGGATTATTTCGATCCTAATGGTGACATCACCGGAAAAGATGTGAAGGTTAAAGGTTTTACAAGTTCTGATGCAACAACATTGGCCAGCAAAATGAGCGGCAAAAGTGATCTTGCAACTACCACATTTGGTTTTGCACTACATCACTATTTTGATGATAACATCAGAATTACAGCAGCTTACGAAATTGTTCAAAATGAAAAAGTTGGAACATTAGGTTTATTGACTGAAGATTACGTCCAGGCTGATGGTGTGAAAGTAGCTAAAGGAATAGACTATGGAAAGGTTGTCAATCAAAATGTATTTACGTTAAGAATTCAGGCAAAATTTTAAGTAACTAGGTTAACTGGTAAAAAGGCTGACTTTAGAAAGAGGAATAAAACTATAGGGAGTCAGCCTCCAGTTGCCTTAATAAAGAATAAAAGAAAATTAAACAGTTAAAAATACACACAATGAAAAAATTCAATTTAGTAAAGATTTTACTTGTTGCAGTAATGTTTGGTGTTATCACCTTCGCATTCACTTCTGCACCAGAGCGCATTACAGTGAAAGGTTCAGATACACTGGTAATTCTTGCTCAGAGATGGGCTGAGGAGTACATGAAGACCAACTCAAATGTTTCCATCCAGGTAACTGGTGGCGGATCAGGAGTAGGTATCTCAGCGCTGATCAATGGCGCTACTGATATTGCAAATGCGAGCCGCAAAATGAAAAACACCGAAAAAGACAAACTTAAAGCAAGGTACAACACGCTTGGAGTTGAAGTTGCCTGTGCTAAAGATGGCATTACAATTTATCTAAATGCTGCAAGCAAGGTGAAAGAATTATCAATAAAACAATTAGGCGAAATTTTCAGAGGTGAAATCACCAACTGGAAACAACTTGGCGGCGATGATCAATCTATCAAATTATATGGAAGAGAAAACAGCTCCGGAACCTATGTATTCTTTCAGGAAAATGTGGTTAAAGGCGACTATGCTTCAAGCTGCCAGACACTTCCCGGAACAGCCGCTGTTGTAAATGCAGTTAAAAAAGATGCTTATGGAATTGGTTATGGGGGCGCTGCGTATGCCGAAGGTATTATTCTTTGTAAGGTAAAAAAAGACGACAACAGTCCAGCGTTTGTTCCAACTCCTGAAACGATTAAAACAGGCGAATATCCTATTACCCGCTACCTGTACATGTACCTTAAAAACAGACCTACCGGGGAAACAAAGAAATATATTGACTGGATTTTAAGTGCAGAAGGTCAAAAGCTCGTAGTTGACATGGGTTATTTTCCTGTAAAGTAAATGATAAACAGATTGAGTAATTCATCAAACGACTGATTATTAGCGAATAATTTCCAACCGGAAGTTATTCGCTTCCTCGTTTTCATCAATTTAATTCTTGATAAAAGTGACAAATTAAAATGACCAAAAGACCATCAAAAAAGAATACTTCCGGCATTTCAACAATTGCAAATCCTGAACAGGTTCGTATTGATATCACACGAAAGAAATTCCGGATCGGCGATTATCTGGCGGAAAAGATCATCAAGGGGGTTGCCTTTCTTTCAATCACCATTATCGTGCTTATTTTTTTCTTTGTATTTCGTGAGGCTTTCCCCATTTTCAGTAATTCAAAAGAGGTGCAGCCAACCAAAACCGAGAATGTAGGTCAATCTGTTCAGGAGACTTATGGTGCAGTAACAGACAAAACTACAAAAACTGAAGTTCAGGAAACGTATGGTGAGGTGACCGACAATTCTCAAAAAACGGAGCAACAGGAAACATACGGAGCTGTAACCGACACTTCACAGGTTCAGGAACAATATGGTGTTCAAACGACTGAGGCTTCGCCAACAGAGGCTTCAGCTAAAACATATACTGTAAGTGCGGGAAGCGGGTATGATGACAATCAATCTGCATTAAAGACACTGGTTTCCAAAGATTGGGTTCCGGTATCCGATAAACCCAGGTATGGGATTCTTGCCTTAATTATCGGAACCTTTAAAATCACATTGATTTCTTTGCTTTTTGCAGCTCCTTTAGCAATTCTTGCAGCCCTTTACACCGCAGTATTTGCCAACAAAAAGATGAAAGAGATCATCAAGCCAACGATTGAACTACTTGCAGGATTCCCCTCAGTAGTGATCGGATTTTTCGCATTGATGGTTTTGGCCACCTTCCTTCAGCAAGTTTTCCATTATGAGACACGATTGAATTCTTTCGTTGGAGGGATCGCAATGGGAATTGCGGCAATCCCAATTATCTTCACGATTACCGAAGATGCCTTAACTGCTGTTCCTAAATCATTTTATGAAGCAAGTCTGGCACTTGGCGCCTCAAAATGGCAAACAGCCTTCTTTGTCATCTTACCAGCTGCAACACCGGGAATTTTCGCAGCAATACTTCTGGGTATTGGAAGAGTTTTCGGCGAAACGATGATTGCACTCATGGCAACAGGAAATGCGGCACAAATGGATATGAATCCGTTTACTTCAGTACGAACATTGGCAGCAACCATCGGAGCAGAAATGGCAGAGGTGGTCTTCGGTGACACACATTATAACGTGTTGTTTCTGATAGGATCTTTACTGTTTATTTTCACCTTCATTATCAATGCCGTTGCTGAATTCTACGTGAAAGGAAAATTAATGAAAAGGATACAGGGAAAATGATAAAAAGTTTCAAGAAAAATATTAAAGGTAATGTAATTGAAGGAATTACATTAACCTCTGCCTTAATCATTGTCGCTATTGTGATCACTATGCTAGCAGTGATAATTATCGGAGGCAAGGATCAGCTTTCATGGGAATTTTTGACCAGCTTTCCAACTGATGGGATGACAAAAGGGGGCATCTTCCCGGCCATTTATGGTACGGCGTTACTCGTTATTATCATGTCGGTTGCCGCTGTACCATTCGGAACGATAACAGCAATCTACCTCACCGAATATGCCAAAGAAAATTCAATTATTGCAAAAACAATCCGATTCGCGGTACGTACTTTAGCAGTAATTCCATCGATTATTTATGGTCTGTTTGGATTAGGCTTCTTTATTAAATTCGTTGGAGCACATATCGATGGTGCGTTTTTTGGAGGTGAATTGAAATGGGGTCAACCAAACTTACTTTGGGCGAGTCTAACAATGGCTTTACTAACGCTCCCAGTTGTAATTGTTTCGGTAGAAGAGGCTTTAAAGACGGTGCCTCAGGAATTAAGGGCAGCGAGCCTGGCTTTGGGGGCTACCAAATGGCAAACAATCCGAAAAGTGGTACTCCCCGGGTCTATTTCAGGGATTATGACGGGTACTATTCTTGCAGTCAGTCGGGGCGCTGGTGAAGTAGCTCCTATTCTATTTACAGGCGCTGCATATTATCTGGCAACTTTGCCCGGACTTGGTGACCAGTTTATGGTGCTCGGCTATCACATTTATGTATTGACAACCCAATCAGCCAATGTCGATCAAACTTTGCCTATTCAATTTGGGACAACTTGCGTACTGCTTTTGCTTACATTCATTCTGAATATGTCAGCAGTTATATTAAGATACAGAATCAGAAAAAATAAATCTAATTGATCATGATAGCTGAAAAAATAAATACAGAGAATATGTTCCTCTATTACAGCGGGAAAATGGCGCTGAACAACATCTCTATTAAAATACCTGAAAAGAAAGTGACAGCCTTTATTGGCCCTTCGGGATGCGGAAAATCAACTTTTCTGCGCAGTCTGAACCGCATGAATGACCTGATTGATGGTGTCAAAATTGTGGGCAATGTAATAATTGATGACATTAATATCTACGATAAGAATATCGACGTGGTCAATTTACGGAAGAAAGTTGGAATGGTTTTTCAAAAATCAAATCCTTTTGCAAAATCAATCTGGGAAAATGTAGCGTACGGTCCAAAGATTAATGGATTAAACAATAAAAAACAATTGGATGAAATTGTTGAGACTGCCCTGAAAAATGCGGCCATCTGGGATGAGGTGAAAGACCGACTGGGAGATTCAGCAATGGGACTCTCTGGCGGTCAGCAACAGCGACTTTGTATTGCCAGAACACTTGCTGTAAATCCTGAAATCGTATTAATGGATGAACCTGCCAGCGCCCTCGACCCTTTATCAACCGCGAAAATTGAGGAGTTGATCGTACAATTAAAAGAACATTATACGATTGTAATTGTTACACATAATATGCAACAAGCCGCACGTATCAGCGATAATACAGCCTTCTTCTATCTTGGCGAGCTCATCGAATACGATAAAACAAAAAAGATTTTCACAAATCCTGATAAGAAACAGACAGAAGACTATATCACAGGTCGTTTTGGTTGATGTTAAATTATTTTATATATTTAAAACATGGAAAATTACAGAATATTTGACTCCGAATTGGAGAAACTCACACAAAAGGTAATCCAGATGTGTTCACAGGTCAATCAACAATTGATTGATGTAATCAGCGCTCTGAAAACCTCTGATCTCCTATTGGCAAAAAAAGTGATTAATAATGATGAATTCATTAATAATCTGGATGTTAAGATAGACAAATTGTGTCAAAAAATTTTTGCCCTTCAGCAACCAGTGGCCTCTGATCTCAGATACATTATCTCGGCGCTAAAAATAAACAACGATCTCGAACGGATCGGCGACCATGCGGTAAACATCGCGAAACGAATCGAGCCACTTACCGATTACAAACCGTTGATTGAAGAACTGGGGATTGATACGATTGGAGAGAAAACAGTTGATCTGTTCGCAGATGTCACAGAACTGGTAAAAACACACGATCTGATTTATGCCGAGAAAATCATAAATAAAGCAGAGGCGATCAAAGAAGAATGTGAAACAATTGCTTCAAGAATTCTTGGTGAGATGATGCATCAGTCAGAAGTAGTCGTAGTAGCAGCAAATATATTGATTATCATTAATTTATTTGAAAGAGTCACCAGTTATTCCACAAACGTTGCAGAATCAATTACTTTTGTCGTACAGGGAGAAATTGTGAAGCACAAGAAACACAACTTACCCGGGTAACCGGCATTGAGACAATTCATTGATTCGACACTATGGAAAAGTGACCATTCTTTCTTTGGATAATCAGATAATAAATTGAATTTTGCCGGAGACAATTTGTATGTGTCTCTGAAAAGAATAGATTTTAAACTTACGTTGACAAATAATGAATGAGAAATTTAAAATACTCGTAGTCGAGGATGAAGAGGATCTTAATGAGATATTGCAATTCAATCTGGAAAGCGAAGGCTATCATGTTGATACCTCATTTTCAGCAGAGGAGGCTTTGAAAAGAGACCTTGCCATTTATGATTTAATGCTCGTTGATGTGATGATGGGGAAGATTTCCGGATTTAGTCTTGCACAAAGAGTAAGGAAAGAGTGGAAACTCGAAGTCCCCATCATTTTTCTAACTGCCAGAGATACTGAGAACGATCTATTGACCGGTTTTAACCTGGGTGCAGATGATTACATCACAAAACCATTTTCAATAAGGGAATTACAGGCCCGCGTCAAGGCCGTTTTAAAAAGGATAAAGGTTACTCCGAACGAAGTCAACACATCATTGAATATGGGGGCAATCATCATTGATTTTGAAACCAAGCGGTTGATTATAGGGGATAAAAAGATCGAACTGACTCGTAAGGAATATGAAATCGTATCCCTGTTAGCCAAAACACCGGGGAGAATTTTCTCACGTGAAGAGATACTTCGAAGAATTTGGGAAAGTGATGTGATTGTCACGGACAGAACTGTAGATGTTAATATGACCCGTCTGCGCCGAAAAATGGAAGAATACGGGAGTTATATCCGCAATAAACCCGGATTCGGCTATTATTTTGAAATGTAAACAAAATCAATTTAGGTTATGCCATTTCTTCAGAAAACCATAAGGTGGAAGCTTTTCACCTACTATTTTCTACTTTTTGCCATATTCACCCTATCAATCATTCTTTACCAGAACAGGAGGGAACACCATTTCAGAATCGCCCAGCTTGAAACAACGCTCAATGAATACACCGATCTGACAAATCTCTATATTATTCATTTTAATATAGATAACGACAATAAGTTCGCTAAACTCGACAGCCTGAAATGGCTCATTCCTGGAGGAAGAACCAGGATCACCGTGATCGATCCCAAAGGGAGTGTACTATACGATAACACCATCGAAGGCTATACCAAAATGGAGAATCACAGAGAGCGGCCCGAATTTATAAAAGCCATCACCAATGAATTCGGAGAAAATATTCGCCACTCTACGACAACAAACGAAGAGTACTTTTACTATGCAAAGTCATACAAAAATTATGTGATCAGAGCTGCCATCGTATATGATAAAAATGTCAAAGCCTTTTTAAAACCAGACTGGTTTTTTCTCCCTTTTTTCATCTTGTTATTCGTGGTATTTGGATTTCTGCTCCGTTATATTGCAAATCATATAGGTGATTCGATCACTAAGCTAAAAGATTTTGCAGTAAAAATACGACGAAACGAGGCGATTACCATCGACGAAAGCACCCGGTTTGCGAATGATGAACTGGGATTTATCAGCCGTGAAATTATTCAGTTATACCAAAAATTAAGAAAAACAAAAACTGAACTTCTTCTCGAAAAGGAGAAACTGATCAGTCATCTTTTCGTTCTGAACGAGGGAGTTGCATTCTTTTCGCGTGACAAGAAAACAATCTTAAACAACAGTCATTTCATTTTTTACGTCAATATTATTGCCGAAGAGACAACTACATCGATAGAGCATATCTTCCAGGCTGATGAGTTCCTTGAGATCAATAACTTTATCGATCAGACAATTGCCGAAAACAGCACTTTCCAGCCTCAGGAGCCGCCACGAATGGAGTATGCCCTGCTTAAGGAGGGATCTCACTTCAATATTCAATGCATTTTCTTTCCGGATAAAAGCTTTGAAATACTTATCTCCGACCAGTCAAAACTGGTAAGGCGTAGCATCATGAAACAGCAAATCACCTCCAATATTTCTCATGAACTCAAAACGCCCATCTCATCGGTCAAGGGGTACCTTGAAACGGTTTTAAACAATCCAGATCTGGAGCTGAGCAAACAGCATTATTTTATTGAAAAGGCTTATAATCAATCAGAAAGACTCACCCAACTCGTAAATGATATTTCGCTGTTAAATAAAATTGAAGAGTATTCAGAACTCTATGTCCGGGAAAAGGTGATGGTCAATAAAGCGATAACTGAAGCTATTGAAAGTATTAGTGATCTTATTCGACAAAAAGGTATTCAGGTGGAATGCTTTGTCGAAACTGACCTAATCATTAACGCGAACCATTCACTGATTTTCTCAGTATTTAGAAATCTGATGGAGAACTCGGTAAATTATGGTGGTGAAAATATTACAATAACCATTTCCAAATACCACGAAGATAATTCGTTTTACTATTTCTCATTCTCAGATAACGGACCAGGTGTAAACGAAGAGCATCTTTCACGGCTATTCGAAAGGTTTTACCGGGTTGACTCGGGCCGTTCGCGAAAGGAAGGGGGTACAGGACTGGGCCTTGCCATCGTAAAAAATGCAATAATCAGCTTTAAAGGGGAGATATCTGCCCGAAAAAGAAAAGGGGGAGGTCTCGAATTTTTGTTTTCATTACCAAAGTAAATTAAGGGAACTAAAGAAGGAAAAGGTGATTGGATTTTAAGGATTTGCCATGGTTAAATTCTTTTTTGTTTTGTCAATAGCTCATAAGATAAGTATTGAAGCTGGTTAGAGAGTAACAAAGTTGTTTTTACCTTATTTTTGATTTATTTTTGTATTTAGAATCAGGTTAAATTCCTGAAAAAACTTTTCACATTAGTTCTCTTGAACCATGATATACACCATAAAAACAGATGATCCATCACAGTCAAGTAAAATAAATCAATTACTTAAGGAATTTTCCGGAATACAATATACGGTTATAAATGATTTACCTAAGAATCCAGCCTCGGTTTCAGGTATTGAGGAATTTCAAAAACGAATCCAAAAATCCAGAGAATCATTAAAGAATGGTTTATTTTTAACGGAAGAAGAACTTGAAAACGAATCGTCAAAGTGGTGAAGACTACACGTCATCTTATTTGGTCGTATGATGCTGTTAGCCGATTAAAAGAAATACATGAATGGTATTCAACTTATGATTCAGTAATCGGAGCAAAGAAAGTTATTCTTTCTATTAAAAAAACTGCCAGAACCATACCTCGAAATCCATATAAATACATTCAATGTTACGATATTGAAATCCCCACACCGGAAATCAGAAAGGCATTAGTTTCCAAAATCTATTGGATAGTTTTCGAAATAGAAGAAGAACGGGTAATAATTTTGGATATAATTCATGGGGCGCTTAATCCTAACAATTACAAAAATATTTGAAATTGTTATTAAAAGAGATACAAAATAATTCAAAAAAGCTATTTGAACTTAATTTATTTAATTCTGAATATTAACATTCATGACAGAACAAATCGACGCACTTAATCGGAAATACAGCAATGCAACAGCAGAGGAACTATTAACCGGATTTCTGACCGACTACAAAGGTAAAATTGCATTATCAAGCAGTCTTGGGATAGAAGACCAGGTACTAACACACCTTGTTTGTAATATTGACAAATCGGCCAAAATTTTCACCCTCGACACAGGTAGACTTTTTCCTGAAACTTATGATCTGATACACAGAACAAACCACAAATATGGAATCAGGATGACTGTCTATTTCCCTGATGCCGGTCAGGT
Organism: Prolixibacteraceae bacterium; assembly: GCA_963677935.2. Taxonomy (GTDB): domain Bacteria; phylum Bacteroidota; class Bacteroidia; order Bacteroidales; family Prolixibacteraceae; genus JAAFHB01. The sequence continues at coordinate 345,723 of CAXXEH010000001.1, forward strand.
TGAAACGATGGTAAACTCCAAAGGGATTAACCTGTTTTTTGAGAGTGTCGAAAACCGAAAACTTTGCTGTAATCTCCGGAAAATAGAACCATTAAAAAGGGCATTTGCCGGATTGGAAGTCTGGATTTGCGGATTACGCCGCGAACAATCGGTCACCCGACAAAATATGCAACGAATTGAATGGGATGAGGCAAATGGAATTATCAAATTAAATCCACTGATTGAGTGGACGGAGGATGAAGTAAAGGAATTCATAAAAACGCATGGAATTCCTTATAATCCGCTGCATGACAAAGGATTTCCAAGTATTGGATGCCAACCTTGCACCAGAGCTATTTTCCCCGGAGAAGATATCAGGGCTGGCCGATGGTGGTGGGAAAATCCGGATACCAAAGAGTGTGGGTTGCACAAACGATAACAAAAAAAAGCGCTTTCAGGGCGCTTTTTTTATGATCGTTTATTAATCGAATTTGTGATCCGGTTCCTCGTCACATCCGCGGTTATATTGTTCCATTGCAGTAAAACTCATCCCCATTGAAGAGAATCCGCCGTCATGGAAAAGGTTTTGCATAGTCACCTTTTTGGTGAGATCCGAGAACATTACAATACAATAATCGGCACACTCATCGGCAGAGGCATTTCCCAATGGGGACATCCTTTCGGAGAAATCAAGAAGATTTTCAAACATCTTAATCCCGTTTCCGGCAGTTGTGGGAGTTGGCGATTGAGAGATGGTATTGATTCTGACTTTTCGTTCACTTCCGTAAATATATCCAAAACTTCTCGCGATCGACTCCAGTAAGGATTTGGCATCTGCCATATCGTTGTATCCGTAGAAAGTGCGTTGTGCAGCGACATACGACAACGCCAGCACCGAGCCCCATTCATTGATTGCATCGAGTTTCCGGGCAGTTTGCAGCACTTTATGGAACGATACGGCAGAAACATCCAGTGTTTTCGAAAGCAGGTCATAATCCAGGTCACTGTAGTGCCTCCCTTTTCTGACATTTGGAGACATACCTATTGAATGCAAAATAAAATCGAGTTTTCCTCCAAGAAATTCCATTGATTTAACAATCAATATTTCGAGATCTTCGACACTTGCAGCATCAGCAGGGATAACGATTGTATTGCATTTTTCGGCCAGGGTCTGGGTATCACCCATCCGGATAGCTATCGGAACATTTGTCAAAGTAAAGGTTGCCCCCTCTTCAAGGGCCCTCTCTGCAACTTTCCAGGCAATCGAATTTTCATTCAATGCACCGAAAATAATCCCCCTTTTACCCTTCAATAAATTATAAGCCATTTAGTTACAATTTCTGAAGACATTTAAGCCTTCAATTAATAATTTAAAGCATCAATTTAGATATGCTCTGAATTGTAAGTTAAATTCAGACCATATCTTGCTAATAACCCATAATAGGTCACATTTGTTTCGTAAAGGGGTTAAATACTACTTTAAAAGCTCCTCGGCATTCATGATAGCAGCAGCCGTGATGTTTTCACCGCTTAGCATTTTGGCAAGTTCTTCGATCCTTTCAGTTTTGGATAACCGTTTTAGACGAGTGGTGGTATCATTGGCCGAATCCTGCTTGTAAACCAAAAAATGGTGATCACCCTTTGCTGCGATCTGGGGAAGATGGGTAATATTAATGACCTGCATATCGGCAGAGATCTCCTTTAAAATAACTCCCATGCGTTCAGCAATTTCCCCTGAGACTCCTGCGTCAATCTCATCAAAAACAATGGTTGGTAAAGCTTTTGACTTAGATATCAACGCTTTTATTGCAAGCATCACCCTCGACATTTCACCTCCTGAAGCTACTTTTGAGATATCATACAGAACACCATTCTTATTGGCTGTAAAAAGAAAACAGACTACATCTTTTCCATTGGTTCCGGGAGAATTCAATGGTGTAATTTCCACTTTGAATTTTGAATTGGGCATTCCCAGAAGCAAGAGCTGTTTGATAACCCTGCTCTCAATTTCCGCACTAACATTATAGCGACTGGTGGATAAAAGGTTCGCAAGTTTTTCAACTTCTATACTTTTCAAATCCTTTAACTGAGCCAGGCGGAGCAACTCCTCTTCACCGGATGAAACTGTCCTGATTTTTGCATCGAACATATTGCGAAGCGCGATCAGCTCCTCAACCGACTTTACATGATGCTTTTGCTGCAAAGAATAAAGGAGATCCAGTCGTTCGTTGACGACCCTGATTCTTTCCGGATCGTATTCCACTTTTTCGGCAATCCCTTCCGATTCCTGCACAATATCCTTCATATCAACATACAAACTCTCCAATCGCTGCGATAAAAGGGTGGCTTCCGGAAGGAAATGAATCATTTTAGCATATAACCCGATTGCCGTCTTTGCTTGATTTAAAGCAGAAATATTCTCACCATTAAGTAGCTCCAAAATATTAGAAAGCCCCGATTTAATCTCTTCGGCATGGATTAGTAATTCAAGTTCCCTTTCAAGTTCATCCTGTTCATTTTCAATCAACGCGGCTTGATGTAACTGATCGAACTGAAATTGATAATAGTCGAGGTCGGCTTTCGATTTTTCAACGTCAGATTCAGCCTCTTTCAGATCGGATACCAGTTTTCGGTACTCGCCGTATGTCTTCTTATAGGATAGCAACAATTCCTGATTTCCGGCACAGATATCCACAACCATCAGCTGAAATGACTGATCATTGATTTCTATGTTTTGATTTTGAGAATGAATATCAATGAGACGGAACCCAATATCCTGCATGATTTTAAGCATCACAGGGGAATCATTTATAAAAGCGCGTGACTTACCAGCAGGATTAATCTCCCTTCTAAATATTGCAAAATTATCAAAGTCAAGATCATTGGAAAGAAAAAGATCTTCAAGCCCCAATCCGTCTACACGAAAGACCGCTTCGACCACACATTTTGCCGATTTGTCGTTTAGAACAGATGAATCAGCTCTTTGACCCAGAATTAAGGAAAGAGCTCCCATTAATATAGATTTCCCTGCACCAGTCTCTCCCGTTATAATAGAGAATCCGGGACTTAGATCAACATCAAGTTCCCTGATCAAAGCGTAATTCTGAATTCTTAATCGTGTTAACATTAGGGTAAAATTAAGAATTAAAAAATCTTTTGATCCAAAATCTTTTGATATTTTCCGGAATTTGATGGATCACATTCGGTAAGGATAGCCATCACCCTTCCCTTTTCATCTGTACTTCCTTTTGAGAAAACATTCACCAACTCATCAGACTTGGCATCGAAAAAAATCCGGTTGATATATGTGTCAGGTTTTGACCTGTATACTCTTTGCATATTTTTAAGAACATCAGCGATTTCCGACCTGCCTATATCAGGTTTATCTGCCATCATATCGAGTCCAAGCCTGTGATAACGATAAAGTAACTCTCTGAATGGACCATAAGCTTTGTTGGTGAGGTTTTCAATTAACCAGAAACGGTTAAAATTCCCTTCAAATGCTCTCCACCCTTTTTCACGTGCATTCTGTGATCGGTTGACTATGTCGCGGGCTTTCTGAAAATAGGCGGATCCTCCCATCGGAGAATAGGTGTCATAATCGAACCCAAGAATAATATTGGCATAATAGGCCAATATATTTGTAAGAGGATTGGTATTCGAAGTTTCGTTGAACTCCATTGTTTGAAACTCCACATACCGAAATTGCAAGTCGTTATCCTTAATATTTAGAAGTGATGTTGTATATGAAGAATTAAAAACCGGTCGATTTAACTGGACCTGAATTGTTCCCTTGAACTCGTCGGTAGAGACCTGATCGGTAATTTGAATAAAAATAGTACATTCAATCCTTTCATCGGTGGTAAAGACATTATCAGACCATTTACGGTTATTCATAAACTCATAAATATCGGTACGCATGGACTCAAATACCTGCTTGTATGTTCCCTCAACTCTGGAACTCGAAACACTTACGTTACACCTGAATTCCTGACCTCTTACTCCGAAAGAGATACAGATCAAAGCGAGCAGTAGGATAATTCTTGACATAAAATGGGCAATTTTCTTATAAAAATACGAAATTCAGGATAATCCTGAATAGAAATCATCGATATCTATTATTTTATTTACAATATCAACCGCAACTTCACTTTTTTGTTTTAACCCTGAGGTGAAAATAACCCCGCTCTTATCCAGTATTCTGACGATATTGGTATCGTATTGAAATCCTGCACCACTATCAGTCAATGAATTAAGAACAATAAGGTCCAGATTTTTCTTTTTCAGTTTGGCCATTGCATTTGCCTCTTCATTATTTGTCTCAAGTGCAAATCCGACAAGGATCTGATTCTTTCGCTTTAACTTCCCGAGGGTAGCCGCAATATCAGGATTGGGACGCAGTTCAATTAAATAGTTTTCCGAAGATCGTTTTATTTTTTGATTTTCAACTACAACAGGAGCATAGTCTGCAACAGCTGCTACCATAACGGCTCCATTACAATCACCAAAGTAGTGCAGACATTGGGTATACATCTCAGCTGCACTCACAACATTAACGCGTAAAATATTTTCGTTTTTACATTGAAGCGGAACAGGTCCAGAAATTAAAATCACCTTTGCCCCAAGTGAGGCTAATCTTTCGGCAATTGCAAATCCCATTTTGCCGGATGAGTAGTTTCCGATATAACGGACTGGATCAATCTTTTCATGCGTGGGACCTGCTGTTACAAGGTAGGTTCTATTCAGCAGTTTTTTTTTTCAGCGAAAAATTCGATAATCTTTTCAACGATCATTTCAGGCTCCTCCATTCTTCCCTTCCCCAAAAGACCACTGGCCAGCTCTCCGGATGCCGGATCAATAATCAGATTGCCGTATGATTTCAGAAGTGCGATATTACGTTGGGTTGATGGATGCAGAAACATATCCAGGTCCATGGCAGGGGCAATCATAACCTGACATTTTGCCGATAAATAAGTAGTAACCAATAAATTATCACAAATCCCATTGGCCATTTTCCCCATTGTTGCAGCAGTAGCCGGAGCTACCAAAAGAAGGTCAGCCCATAATCCCAAGTCGACATGACTATTCCAGTTTCCATCGGCCCGGGTAAAGAATTCACTTAGAACTGGTCGCCCTGAGAGTGTAGAAAGTGTTAATGGAGAGATAAACTCTTTTGCATAAGGAGTCATTACAACCTGTACCTCAGCACCTTGTTTAATGAGCCCCCTTAAAAGATAAGCAGCCTTGTAGGCTGCAATACTACCTGTGACACACAGAATGATTTTCTTTCCCTGAAGTTGCATCCGTTGTGAAAGATTTTAATAATTGAATTCCGGATGATAATTTCAATATAAGCTTAATATGAAGAGAGAAATAGTAGAATCAAACAACTATTTTTTCTCTTTTGTAGGATTGCGATAGTAAATCTGACCCTCTTTGAACTCTTCGTAAGCAATCAGAGTAGGTTTAGGAAGCTTTTCGTAGTACCGCGAAATCTCAATCTGCTCGCGGTTTTCGAATACTTCTTCCAGATTATCGCTAAAGGAGGCAAACTCCTGCAGTTTTGTATTCAACTCCTCTTTCAATTCAGCATTAATCTGGTTTGCACGTTTTGCAATTACCATCAAAGACTCATAGATATTGCCCGTAAATGCTTCAAGTTCATTCAGATCCCTTGGCACAGTACTTATGGGAGCTTTTGTTTTTTTATAATCCATATCTATTTTTGTGTTTTGTTAATCTCCTCATCACTCAGGTTCATCAATTTCTTTGTGTTTGCAAAGAACCGATCAGCCTCTTTCCGATATTTGCTTTCAGGAAATTCATCCGTAAAAGTAAAATACTCATCCAACGCATTATTCAATCGTTCGCGTTTCTTTTCATCAATACTCCTTTCTCCCAACTGATATTTTGCTTTAAGCAAATAGTACATTAATTCCTCGCGGTATTTTGAATCGGGATACTCCTTAATGCTGTTGATCAATGATATAACAGCCGCACGATCATCGCCGAGGTCAAAATACAATTTACCCGACAAATACGATTTATACACCAGCTTCTCCCTCAATTCGTCAATTAGCTTATTTGCTTCTGCGATCCTTGAACTACCGGGAAATATATTTATAAATAATTGCAAAGCATCAATGGCATCCTGCGAAGTTTTCTGATCGAGACGAGCCGTCGGGGAATCAAGAAAATAACAGTAACCTATCAGAAATTGTGCCTCTTCATTATATTCGCTACGCGGAAATTCCTTCAGCATCTGACGAAAATAGTGGCTCGAAAGGACATAATCCCGTTGGCCATAGCAACTCTTTGCCAAATAATAGTAAATCTGGTCAGCACGACTTGTACCACGGTATATGTTCACCAGCTCCTGATAAAGCTGTGAAGCCCGGCTATATTCCTTATGCTCATAATACTCTTTGGCTTTTTTCAGTTTATACTCATAGTCAGTACTTTTGACTATCTTCTGATAATCGCCACACGAGAGAACCACGAAAGAAAGGGTAGCCCAAAGAATATTTCTCACTTTTCGAATCATTTTGCAAAGATACATATTTTCAACAAATCGGCACATCATTTTTTTTGACAATAAACGCGATGTATTTATGAAAATTAAACACCTGCTTTTCTAACCAAATACTATCATGACTGATTAATTAGTTAAATGGTTGCTCATGAAAAATATTTACACCGGATCGACCTTCCAGAATTCAGAAAATCTCAAACTCTACCGGTTCAACATTGTAAATCATCCTATTCATTAGCTTTATTGCAGATTATCTTTATTTTTACACTAAATTATTTACAGATAAATTACCTGTTTGCCTCAGCAAATTCGCGTCCTGCATGAAGCGCCAGAAGATTCAGATTTACAAGTACTTCACCTTTACGACCAAAGATCTCTCGAATGCCATTTTCAATGCTCTCAAGAGCAATATCAATAAATGGTGTTGCAGCCCCCAACATCACCATATTTGAAGTTTTTGTGTTGCCAACCACTTTGGCGATTGCCTCGGCATCGATTGCAACGGCTCTGGGTAACATTTTGATCTTACCCATAATCTGTTCAATATCCGGATAATTAACGATATTTCTGAAAGGAGTTGTATTTGTCACAACATACCCCTCCGGTGAAAGATAAGGAAGGTATCTTAATGATTCCATGGGTTCGACCGAGAGGATAAGGTCAGCTTTTCCGTAGGGGATAAGGTCAGAAAAGATGGGCTGATCAGAAAGACGGAGGTACGATTGAACGGCACCACCACGCTGACTCATTCCGTGGGTTTCGGCCTGTTTAAGATAAAGGTTATTTTCGAGGGCCGCAAAACCCAGAACGGTAGCGATAGATAATATTCCCTGTCCACCAACTCCCGCTAAAACGATATCACACTTCATGAGTAAATGAGTATTTCAAAGATTTAATCCTCAAAGATTTTCAGGAACATTTTCCCGACTTTTGTTTCTGGCTCTCGCTGATCCTGCGTGCACTTTTCTGAATACATTCCCTTCTCGGAATAATGACCGAAACTCCATCGTATGCAATTTCATTTCTGATAAGGTTGACCAGCTTTTCGTGGTTTCGGGGCAAGGCTTCAATCACATGAACATGATCAGGACTAACCCCGGCACCTTCGCAAATCGATTCAATCCGACCAAATGCAGAGGAGTCCTGACCACCTGTCATCGAGGTCGACTCGTTATCGCCAATCATAATCACAATATTCGATTTTTCATAGACAGCATCTAGTAACCCGGTTATTCCTGAGTGAGTAAAGGTGGAATCACCGATTACCGCAATAGCAGGAAACAATCCGGCATCGGCTGCCCCTTTTGCCATGGTAACGGAGGAGCCCATATCCACACATGTATATCCCGAATGGTACGGAGGAAGTATCCCGAGTGTATAACACCCAATATCTGAAAAAACATGTCCATCGCCATACACCACCGTTACTTCATCAAGTGCTTTGAAAAGATCATGATGACCACAACCTTTGCAAAGTGCAGGGGGCCTGTTTGATACCAAATCGGGAATTGCATCACCCATTTGAATTTTAATATTTAGCGCTTTTGCAATGATATCAGGATTAAGTTCTCCGGTCCGGGGCAATGTCCCATCCAATTTACCCGAAACAACTTTACCGTATCCAAAATATCCTTTCAGCTGCTCTTCTACAATAGGATATCCTTCTTCTATTACCAGCATTTTGTCAACCAACTGTTCAAGTTTCTTTACCATTTTTGATGGTAAAGGATATTGTGTTATTTTAAGGATCGGATATGGGCAACCATCAGGATAATTTTCCTGAAGATAATTCAAAGCAATACCACAACAAATAATACCCATAGAATGATCAACACCATCAATAAAGGAGTTAAATGGTGACTCTTCGGCTGCAAGCTCAAATAATCCCTGTTTATCAAGTAGTTGTTGATATCTTTTACGGGCAAAAGCCGGCAAGAGAATAAATTGAAATGGATCAGACGGAAGAGCAAGCGCATTTTCCGGAGCTGCAATTTCAATTGGGATTACCCCGGCACGTGAATGGGCCAGACGGGTTGTAATTCGAAGCAGCACAGGGGTACCAAGTTTTTCGGAGAGTTCAAAACCTGTTCTGGTCATATCGTAAGCCTCCTGCTGGTTGGATGGTTCAAGAACAGGTATCATCGCAAACTTCCCGTAAAAACGTGAATCCTGCTCATTCTGCGAAGAGTGCATCGACGGATCGTCAGCAACGGCAACAATCAGACCACCATTAATTCCGGTCATTGCCGCATTAATAAAAGGATCAGCAGCAACATTTAAACCAACATGCTTCATGCAAACGATCGATCTTTTGCCAGCATAGGACATCCCCAGGGCTGACTCTAAGGCTGTTTTCTCATTTGCTGACCACTCGCGATGAAGGTTGCGGGCGATTGCCTCATCATTTCTTTGAATATATTCGGTAATCTCTGTTGAGGGAGTCCCCGGGTAAGCGTAAACACCAGATATACCGCCATCTATTGCACCCTGTCCGATTGCTTCAACCCCGAGTAAAAGCTTTTTTGTCATAAGACTTATAGCGAATTTTCGTTGTGATAAATAATTCGGCAAAAATAGTCGAATTTTACCATACAAGTCTTAATACTGAAATCAAGAACAGGTTAAAAAGGATTATTTTTCCAGTATCAGTGATTACAGCTGGAAAAGTGTAGAAGGGAAAGCCATAATTGCAAAATCTGCAATTGGACTTAATTCATCATTGTTCAGCTCAATTTGGTGCAGGAAATAGGTTTTTTTATCTTATCCGGAGCTGTTGCATAAACACGGTTATATAAATTTCCCGAAATCAAAGATTTCCATAATCCTGAACATTATAATTGACATAGGTACTGGCAGTGTTTCGTTTGAAACCGATCCCTATGGTTTTATACTTTGAATTCAGCATGGTCATCCGATGCCCCAGATCGCTCACCCCCTCATCAATGATCATGATCCTTACAAAATCAATTGCTGCCTCTTTTGGATTAAGGACTGAATTAAAAGAATCTCCCGAAGAGGCTGCGATATTTTCACCAATGGAGGAACCTGTAAACCCCACAATTATTGCACGCTTTAAAGGGGTTCCATCTTCATTATGCCCCATAAGATTTTTTTCGGCAAGAAAAGAGGCGTAATTGGAAGCCGAAACATTGAGTGGATTACTAAAAGAGAGCGCCCCTAATGGCGATAAATTCTTAAGATAGAGATAACTTCCGTTGTCAGCAGAATTATTCATGTCAGCTTTTAATCTTAATTCGGCATATTCTGCAGGATTTGTCCGGGCAAGATTAATCTCATCAAGCATGGATTGCTGAAATGATGTAATAATGATAGGTGTATCTATAGTGGCAGTATCATCTAAAGTATTTTTGCAGCTTACAATTCCTATAAGTAAAACTACGAAAGCGGCGATTGTTCTCATTTGCTTATTTTTTTACACTTATCTTTTTTTACTGGAAAAATCGATAATATTTTTACTTTGATACTGCAAATGTAAAACATTTATTTACGTTGTGTATTATTTTTTCAATTTATTTTAAAATTATTTTAATGTTACTTAAATTCAAATTTACATATACCTGATTTTATGTTAGTTAGCTCGTGAGACGAAGCGCAATTATTTTACAGATAAAGTAATTTAACACATCAATCCGAAATATGAGAAAATGAAAAAATATTTTACACATCAACCAGGGATGGGTGATTTAAATATCAGATTAAAATAAAGTTATAATCAAAATTAACCCGCCAAATATCTCAGGTTCACTCCGAAGATACTTTTAAGAATCCGGGAGTTTATTTTTGATTAATAAATATAGGGGGGGGGAAAGATAGGACAAACGACTGCTGTATTTCAGACCAATCAATATCTGGGGACGGAAGTAGTGGTTCGAATAATAAAAGTTGGGGTATTCAATTAAAAATCTTCGAAATTAAAATGTTACGGGAATTAATCATTTCACCTTAAGATCACAAATTACCAAAGTCCTGAACATTATAATTGATGAAAGTACTCGCGGTATTGCGGGTAAATCCAATTCCAATACTTTTAAATTTTGTATCAAGAATAATCAGGCGGTGCCCAAAATCAGCTACGCCATCATCTATGATCATAACCCGTACGAAGCTGATCGCAGCAGTCTGGGCATTCAGAATCGGATTAAAGTTATCATTTGAACAAGCGGCAATATTTTCGCCGATGCAGGACCCTTCAAAGCCAACGATCACTGCACGCTTAAGTGGTGTTCCATCTTCATTGTGCCCCATAAGATTTTTTTGTGCCAGGAAAACAGCATAATTCGATGCCGATAAATTGAGAGAATTGTTGAAAATGAGCCCTCCTGTGGGAGTTAAATTTTTCAAAAAAAGGTAACTTCCATTATCGGAAGAATTCTCTTTGTCAGCCTTTAATCTTAATTCAGCATATACAGCGGGATTTGTTCGGGCAATATTAATCTCATCAAGCATAAATTGCTGAAATGGAGTAACACTAACGGGATTTTCAACAGGTAACATTTCATCACTAGTTTTATTGCACCCGGAAAGTACAACAATTAGGCCGAACAGAATAACTATTATTTTCAAAATAAAATACTTATTGAAATTTACATTATTGCCATAATAATTGATATACCTGAACACAAAAAGACCAGCACTTCGAGTGAAATGGACATTACATTTACTGTGATTTAAAAATGGGAACGCTGAGATGATTAATCCGGAGAAGTATTGTTCAATCTAAAGATCATTTTCATTATATCATTCAAATTCAATTAGCTAATTAATATTTTTTGCAACACAACAGCTGTTTGTTGTGATATTCCTATATTAATTGTAAAGAGCTAAAATTTGTTACTTAGATATTCTACTATCTTTAACGTGTATTCAATAAACTTGAGAGATTTTCACGATCAGTTCTTCTTGTTTTTGACCAAATCGTCAAAAGCGTTATATACCCCTCTGGTTTGAGTTCGCTCCTGAAGTTCGGCTTGCTGTTGACTCCACCGCAATGCAATGCTTTTCAGTTTGGCATCAGCATGCTCGAAGAAAATCTGATATCCTTCACAAAAACGGGGTTGGTGATTATCCTGAGGATCCTTGATTCGGTCTTTAGTACATCCTCCAAAGCATTTCGAATACCATGGACACATCCTGCATTTACGAGGTAACATAGCCTTCGCCTTCCCAAAATCGTCCTGCTTCTTTGAATTCAACATATTAATAATCTTATCGTGCCGAATATTACCTAGGCGATGTCTGTTCTCAACAAAAAAATCACACGAATAGACATTTCCGTTGTGTTCAATAACGACATATGCGCCACACTCTTTCATGAAAGAACATTCAGGCGCTTCCAATCCCACATAACTGTGAAAGACCGATTCAAAATGGCGGATAGAGGTTGTAGGAACTCCTTCCTTAAAATCTGCTATCCATAAATCAAAAAGTCGAATCAGAAAATTTCCATATTTCTCAGCTGTTAAGGAGTATGGGGCAGCTTTTGAAGGATCGTCAGGATCAGTTTCAACGATCGGTATAAACTGCATCCAAGTCAGTCCCAGATTTTTATAGTAATTGTAAAGTTCATCAGCCTTATCAGATGAATAATCAGTAATACAACACATTGCATTTACAGCTACCCCTTCATCGAGTAACATTCTGGCTTTATCTTCAACTATTTTCCATGTTTTATGGTGTCCTTTATCCATCCGGTAACGGTCGTGGATATGTTCCGGACCGTCAAGAGAGAGGCCTATAAGCCAGTCGTACTTTTTGAAAAATTTAGCCCATTCCCGATCAAGCAAAGTTCCATTGGTTTGAAACCCGTTTCCTACTGATTGCCCATGGCCGTACTTCATTTCAAGTTCAATGGCCCTTTTGTAGAAATCGAGACCCATCAATGCCGGTTCCCCCCCCTGCCAGCCAATCGAGACAGCATCACCCGATTGCTTCATCACCTGACGGATCATCTCTTCCTGAATCTCATCACTCATTGGATGAGTCTTTGTTTCAGGAAACAACTGATCCTTGCTTAAATAGAAACAATAGGAACAATCCAGATTGCAATCAGGTCCTGAAGGCTTTACTAAAACAGAGGTGAGAGGGCGATGTTTCTGTGCCATAATCATTATTTTCTCAAAGAATTGCGAAAATAATGAAAAAAGCGCTGTTCCAATGATCATGCGAAAATTGTATCTCACAGAGGACAAGTCGAAAAATGCAAATCCTTAAGTCAGACAAGTGAGCCATATCTAATAAAATACCCTTTAGGGTCATGCCAATTTGATGAAAAAGGGTATTTTTACTTCAATTTCAGTTTTACCGAAATCCTGCAAATCAATGCCGAGAATACTTTTTTTCCTTTTATTTCTGTTTAGACTCACCTTACTACCGGGATGGGGTCAAAATGGACTGATTTACGTAAAAGGGAAAGTAATCAATCCCGAAAATCGCCCTATTGAGCTGGTTCATGTTCTTATCAAAGGGACCTCCATGGGAGCGATTTCCAACAGCAAGGGTGAATTTACGTTATCTGCCGATTCAGGAAAATCAATTACAATCATATTTTCTTTGATCGGATATGAAAAAGCTGAATACCAATTAAATCCATCAGACAATTATTTTGTATTACAGGTACTTAAACCAGATCTGAACAAAATTCAGGAAATTGTGATTGAGAAGAAGAGAGCCGGTAATCATCTGGTGACCCTCCAGCCAAAATTAACTGAAAGGTTACCATCATTAGCCGGAGGGGTGGAGACCCTCATTAAAACACTTCCGGGGGTTAGCAACAATAACGAATTAAGTTCGCAATATTCTGTCAGAGGTGGTAATTTTGATGAGAACCTGGTTTATGTAAATGGTATTGAGATCATCCGTCCGTTCCTCGTAAAATCAGGCGAACGGGAAGGACTTAGTTTTATCAATAGCGAAATGGTTGCTGCAATCGGCTTCTCTTCCGGAGGTTATGATGCTTCCTTCGGTGATAAAATGTCATCTGTACTCGATATCACCTACCGAAAACCGGACCATACGAGTGTATCTGCGGAGTTAGGTGCACTTGGAGCTTCAACCCATTTTGAAGGTGCAAGCAGCAACAAAAAATTCACCCATTTAACAGGAATAAGGTATAAAAACACCGCATATTTACTTGGAACTCTGGACAAAAAAGGGGAATATAACCCTTCATTTACAGATATTCAAACCTTTCTTAATTATCAGTTCAATTCACAATTTTCGTTAGCCTTCCTAGGCAATTATTCTTCCAACTCATTCCAATTCATCCCCGAAACTCAGTTAACAAGGTTTGGCACCCTTGCCAATCCATATCAGTTTATGGTATATTTCGATGGCAGGGAGAAAGACAAATTCGAGAATTCGCTTGGAGCTATCTCAGCTAATTATTCCCCGGATGCCAAATTATCGCTTCGGTTCCAGGCAACAACTTTTCACTCCTCTGAAAAGGAGTCTTATGACATTCTTGGCGAATACTACCTCAGGGACATCACTCAGACAACAGATTACCAACAACACATCGACAGCACAACTGTCATGGGAACAGGCTCCTACCTCGATCATGCCCGAAACATACTTTCAGCAAACGTTGCCAGTTTTGAACATCGCGGTTCACTTTCCAAGGACCACCATCAGTTTCAATGGGGATTTAAATACCAGCACGAGCGGATCTATGACCATGTAAATGAGTGGGAAATGCGCGATTCTGCAGGTTATTCAATTCCTTATTACAACAATGGAATTGCACTTTACAAATCAGTCTCAGCCAATAATAATTTGGTTTCAAACCGTTTTTCAGGATTTATTCAGGATAATTGGTCAGCCAACATGGAAAAGGGTGAACTCACAATAACAGGTGGTATCAGATTTCAAAACTGGGATTATAATAGACAGACGATATTAAGCCCCAGAATTTCGGCAAGTTATAAAACGGGGAAGGGAAATCGTGTGTTCAGGGCCGCCTGGGGAATTTATGATCAAATGCCATTTTTTAAGGAGCTTAAAAATAATGAGGCTCAGATTGTCCCAGGGGTTAAAGCTCAGAAAGCGATCCATTATCTTTTGGGTTATGAACAGATCATTAATTCTTTTGAACGTCCCATCAGGTTTAGCGCAGAAATTTGGTTTAAAGCGCTAAGCCATTTGATTCCCTATCAGATCGACAACTTAAATATCCGTTACCTCCCGGACCAGGAGGCGGTCGGATATGCCACAGGCATCGATTTTAAAATTAACGGTGAACTTGCTACCGGAGCCCAATCATGGGCCAGCATATCACTTATGAAAACAGAAGAGAACATTGTCGGTGATTACTATATAAAAAAGAGCTCCGATTCAAGGACAGAAATGGTTTATCCCGGATATATACCCCGACCGACAGACCAGCGTTTTAATTTCAGCCTCTTTTTACAGGATTATTTCCCCGGTTATCCCTCTGTAAAAATGAGCATGACCCTCTTTTACGGAAGTCGTTTACCTTTCGGACCGCCAAACGGAAACCGTTACATGGATACATTCAGGATGCCTCCTTACCGGAGAGTAGATGTCGGATTTTCAAAATCACTAATTAATACGGAGAATAGTATCTCACAAAACGGCAAGAAAAACAAAATAAAAGATGTTTGGATAGGTCTTGAGCTTTACAATCTTTTCGATATCAACAATACAATTTCCTATGTATGGATATCAGATATTAAAAATCAGATGTATGCAGTTCCCAATTACCTGTCGGGGAGACGCATCAATCTGAAAGTAGCTGTTCGATTCTAAACATGATCACCAAAGGCTATTAAATATCATTGCTGATATCACGAAAAAAATATAGTTTGGACCGATTAAAATTAATGGAACTATCAACTTAATTAAATTTATAAATCATGGAAACAGAGAAGTACATTGAGAGAGAAAACCGCTGTGGTGCACATAACTACCATCCTCTACCTGCGGTTTTGGAACGGGGTGAAGGAGTTTTTGTATGGGATGTGGAAGGGAAATGCTATTTCGATTTTTTAGCCGCATATTCAGCAGTAAATCAAGGACATTGTCATCCAAAAATCGTCAGGGCGCTCACCGAACAGGCAGGAAAACTGGCGCTGACATCAAGGGCTTTTTATAACAATGTGTTAGGAGAGTGGGAAGAGCTGATGACACGTCAATTTGGATATGATAAAATGTTGCCAATGAATTCAGGCGCCGAAGCTGACGAGACGGCCTTAAAACTTACCCGAAAATGGGGCTACAAAGTAAAAGGGATCCCTAAAAATGAGGCTCGTATCGTTGTTTGTGACGGGAATTTTCACGGACGAACAATTACTATTGTTTCAATGTCTTCTGATCCTGAATCTTACAATGATTATGGTCCATTTACCCCTGGTTTTATCAATATCCCGTATAACGATATTGATGCTTTGGAGAAAGAATTAAAGCATCCCAATACCGCCGGATTTTTAGTTGAACCTATCCAGGCCGAGGCCGGTGTTTATGTACCCGGTGATGGTTATCTGAAAAAAGCGGCAGATTTGTGCAAAAAATACAATGTTCTCTTTATCGCGGATGAAGTGCAGACAGGTCTTTGCCGTACGGGTAAAATGCTGGCCTGCGATCACGAAGAGGTACGACCCGATATCCTTGTACTAGGCAAAGCGATTTCGGGTGGGATGTTACCAGTATCCTGCGTATTGGCAGATGATGAGATTATGCTTACCATTAAACCCGGTGAACATGGATCAACCTATGGTGGCAATCCCATAGCCGCCAAAGTTGCCATTGCTGCCATGGAGGTTCTGATCGACGAAAAGCTGGCTGAAAATGCAACCAGAATCGGGAAAATATTCAGGGACGAAATGAGGGCTTTTAAATCGCCGCTTATCGAGGAAGTGCGCGGGAAAGGGTTGTTGAATGCCATACAGATCAAAACATATGATGGGAAAAAGGCGTGGGATTTATGCCTCCTGATGAAAGAAAACGGCATTTTGGCTAAGCCAACCCATGAGCATACGATCCGCTTTACACCACCTCTGATTATTACCGAAGCTCAAATGCGCGAAGCCATCGGACTGATTCAGAAATCAATGACAGATTTTATTTAAAACCCGGGAAAGGTATTAATGAATGGGCAGAGCTAATCACTCTGCCTTTTTGTTTTATTATGGGATTTGGTTTTACAAGGGAATTTTACAGCTTTCAATATTCGCGGATTATTGTTACGGGAGAAATCAATGATTGACTTGATTCGTATGTACTATTTACTTGGTTATCCCTTTTTGATGTCAGATTTTCGTGAGGGTTTAAAGATTAAAGAGCACCTATCTACTGAAAAAACGATCTTGTTCACTGATTTTAATTGTAGTGTCCTTCCTGACCAATTATATTCGCATCGTAAATTTATTAAGTGAAACGAGCAAGAGGTAATCAAATAATATAAAGTTTAGTGAATTGAATAATTATTTAAAAATGAAAGCATGAAAACACAAAGTTTATTATTGACAGTTTTAATGTTTGGGCTTCTTACCTGGAGCTGTAGCAAGACATCAGATGTGAGTAGCACTTCGGGGCAGGTTTCACTTAAATCTGCTCTAACTGCAAGTGTGAACGATTTAACCACGGCTGTAAATGCAATTACCACATCAACGGGCTATCAAGTTGTGGCGGGTCCGTCCGATTTAACCACTAAAAGCCTTGAAGTAGCCGCGCTTGATACAATAACCCACAGCATTTTATTAGCTGATATAGCTGGCGTGTATGATTACAAGGCAACCACAGTTTCAACCTGGCACGGTTCTATCCTTCGTTTTTTCAATAAAACAGCGGAAAACGCTCAAATGATCGTTCGCATGCCAGAGGAGAAGGTAAAGGCATCGAGGAGTTTACTCCACTACTCCCCAAGCGACACTTTACTGACCAATAACTATGTGGTCACATTGTCGGATTATCAATACCGGTTCAAGTATTACAATGGTTGGACTTACCAAATGGCCTCTGCAATTAAAGTTAAGGATGTAGATGCAGGTGTTTTAAAAATTCAGACATCGAACGATAAAACAGCCGGTTACCACTTCGCCTCGCAGTTTAATTTTCCAAATGGTTATATAACCAAATGTACCTATTCATCAGGTGATACCGCTATTTCGAGTTATGCCATCTCCAATGGTACCAAAACGCTTTATGAAGAGAAGTATGTTGCCATTAAAAGCACTACAGAAACGAGGCACCGTGAAACTGAATTTTCTTTAACGATTGGTGACGTACTTATTGTCAGAACCTTAGGCCACACCCAGGCAAGCCTCGACAGTGCAAAGGTTTATGTAAACGGAGTACTCCAGTTGAAATCAATTGTTACCATTGTTGATAAGACAACAGACACTACTGATAAATGTATAACCGGACAGAAGAGAGAGTTGCAAATCACGTTTGATGATGGAACAACTAAAACCTTTACGGAACTTGCCGGAGCAGTTATCACCGATATTAGCACGCTATTTTCGTCGATGCGACAGGCCAACTTTTCCACTGCCATCATTGACTGGATCGCCTGGGATGTCTACACGAAGAAATAGCAGATTTGCAAAAGGCAAATCTGCTATTTAATCTACTAATTATTAATCTATTAAATATATTTTTAGGTTTCTATTTTTCAAATAATGAAAGGCTGGAGGAGGTAGATGTTACTTCCTCCTCTTTTCAATTTAACCCAACTTTTACTACTTTTACAAATGATTGACTCCATAACTAATCATCTGGATTCTATTCTCAAACCTGAAGCACCTATTTTATAAGGTTTAAAATGAAATATTCTACAAGCAAGACACAAAATATTCGAAATGTAGAACTGATTGTTTTTATTGTTGGATGGATGGCAATTCTGGCTATTCCGTTTTTCAATTACAGACACAATAATTCAGTCGAATGGAACAAGGTAACCGGTGAATGGATAAGACTATTTTTGTTTTTGATCCTTTTTTTTATCAATGTCTTTGTTTTTGTACCCAAATTCCTGTTCCAAAAAAAATACATCTACTATATTGGATTAACCGTTCTGGCAATACTTGTAGTAAATGCTGCGTATATCATTTGGGGATTTATCATTACACCTTCAAAGCCCCTTATGATGCCGCCAATGAACCTTGGGCCTGGTATGCCTCCTATGGAATTGGGGAATGGAATGCCTGCTCCCATTGGTTATAATCCGGTAGCCCCCCCCGAGAAGAAAACCATTTTTATGGTCTTAACCGACAACCTGATCTTGTCGATACTAATTGTGGGTGCAGGTACTTCGATCAAGATGGTATCTCAGTGGCTTAATGAAGAGAATCGGCGTAAAGATCTGGAGAAGGAACAGCTTAAAACGGAACTGGCTTTTCTGAGACACCAGGTGAGCCCCCATTTTTTTATGAACACACTCAATAATATTCATGCATTGATCGATATCAATGCCGAAGATGCCAAAAATACAATCATCGAATTATCAACCCTGATGCGATATTTACTCTACGACACCTCACAAGGACTGACAACATTGAAAAAAGAGATTAGTTTTATTGAGAGTTATATTGCCCTGATGCAATTGCGATTTCCAAAGAAAGTGACTGTCGCTTTGGATTTTCCTAAGGACATCCAAAATATTCAAATTCCACCGATGCTGTTTCTTTCATTCCTGGAGAATGCTTTTAAACATGGGGTGAGCTATCAAAACGAATCGTTTGTGTCATTCAAATTGGAATATGCAGATAACAGGTTAAAATGCATAATCAGGAACAGCAAGCACAGCACGAAAGAAAAACTTGATAAAACCTATTCCGGTATCGGTTTATCAAATATTAAAAAAAGTCTGAAACTTCTTTTTGGTAATGATTACCAACTAAATATTATTGAAAACGACAAAGAATTTGAGGTGCAATTAACCATCCCCATTTATGAAAATAAAATGTCTGGCCATTGATGATGAACCTCTTGCGCTAAAGCAAATTGGAGCATACATCGAAAAAACACCGTTCTTGGAAGGTATTAAGCTATGTCAAAGCGCATTTGAAGCTATGCCATACATATCAAATAACGAAGTCGAACTTCTGTTTGTCGATATAAATATGCCCGATCTTAACGGTATGGATTTTGTAAAATCTTTAAATCAAAAACCACAGGTCATTTTTACGACCGCCTACAGTGAATTTGCGATGGAAGGTTTTCAGGTTGACGCGATTGATTATATCTTAAAACCAATTAGTTATGCTGTTTTTCTGAAAGCGGCAAACAAAGCCAAAAATTGGTTTGATTTGAATCAGAAACAACACGAAACAGTTCAGACAACGAACGATTGCATCTTCGTCAAGTCGGAGTACAAACTGATTCGTATCCTGCTTACAGAAATCAAATACATCGAAAGTTCGAATGAATACATTCAGATCCACACGATTAATGACGAACCCATTACAACTTTGATCAGGTTGAAAACTATTGAGGAACAACTACCGAAAGAAAGATTTATGAGAGTGCACCGATCATTTATAGTAAATCTCGACAGGGTTAAAGTCATTGAACGCAACCGAATTATTTTCGATCGCAACATTTTTATCCCCGTCGGAGATCAATACAAGGAGAGCTTTCAGGCATTTATCGACAAAACATTCCTGATTTGAAGCAAACGGAGTTTGGATTAAAATATTGAGCAGATCACCTTTCTCCAAAAGTAAGGTAACCTGTTCTATATCTATTTTATATAGACTATTTCATTTTTTCTCTTATTTCATCCGCTTCATTTGTATCTTCTACCTTAAAAATCAACCTTTACACTTAATATAAAAGGGAGTTGATTGATTTTACTTTTATAAGTCAATTCCTCGCCCTATCTTTGAGAAGCAGCATTAAAACTGGTAAACAGAGAAATTAAAAAAGGGTGATCAGGTTTTTTTACAACAACACTTATGAGACTTAAAAAAAATATAGCCACCAGCGAAGAGGGATTTATTTTTAATCCGGGAACAGGAGATTCATTTTCAACAAACGAAATTGGAACAGTAATCCTGGGAATGCTTAAGGAGGAAAAACCTGTTCAATCAATCATTGATGCCATTTGTATAAAATATGATGTTGATCAAAATCAATTCGAGAGAGACCTTGATGATTATCTGTCGCAATTAAAAGATTATACTATTTTAGAATAACCTATGGGAAAGATGGATAATACGAAAAAATCGGGAAAGAAGAAAATAATTATCGCTGTAACCGCACTGAACGCAATTGACAGTCCAGGTCCGGGTGTCGCTGTGATTCGTGCCATACGCGAATGTCCCGACTTTGAAGTACGCATCATCGGCCTCTCGTATGAAGCACTTGAACCAGGCTTATATATGCATGACTTAGTGGATAAAACCTATCAGATCCCATATCCATCGGCAGGAACAGATACACTTTTAGGGCGACTGATGCATATTCATGAAGCGGAACACCTCGATTTGATCATTCCCAATTTTGATGCGGAACTATTTAATTTTATTAAGATCAGAGATAAGCTCAAAGAAAGCGGCATCAGCATGTTTCTTCCGGAACTGGAACAATTTGAAGCGCGTGACAAGATAAAACTCTATGAATTCGGCAAAAGACATGAATTAATGGTGCCGAAAGATAAAATAATCTTCCAGGACAATGATCTACCTTTGGCGGCGGAAAAAATTGGATATCCGATGGTTGTAAAGGGAAAATTTTATGATGCAATTATTGCCAATAACTTAGAGAATGCTCAAAATGCCTTCCATAAAATTCAGGCTAAATGGGGATTACCAATAATTGTTCAGGAATTTATCAATGGAACAGAAATCAATGTAGCAGCTTTGGGCGATGGCGAAGGAAATACCATCAGCGTGATTCCAATGCGTAAGCTCTACATTACCGATAAAGGGAAAGCGTGGGCAGGTATAACGATTGATGACGCATCCTTCATTGATCTGGCTAGAAAATTTATAGCGGTCACCAAATGGCGCGGTGGATGCGAACTTGAAATTATGCAAACAGTCGATGGCAAATCGTACATAATGGAGGTCAATCCGCGATTCCCTGCCTGGATTTACTTAACGGCCGCTGCAGGGCAAAACCAACCCGCTGCCCTGGTTAAAATGGCCCTTGGGCAGAAAGTTGTACCATTTAATGATTATGAAGTCGGTAAAATATTTATCAGGTACGCCTGGGACTTAATTACTGACATCAGTGAATTTCAGAAGATCTCCTGGACAGGAGAACTTGAAGGTAAAAAATCTAATTGATAATGATTTGTATGTCAAATTATGAACAAGCATTGAATAAAATGCAAAATCCAAGACAAGGAGTTGAACTTATAACGACCATTCATCGGTTTTTTTGTGCCAAAATTTACGGACATAAAGTCGATATAAATATTTCAGATAACAGTCACTTTGTTTGCAAACGATGTGGTGCATCCACACGCAATTACAATGAATTTTATCGTCCCAATTTGTATGAATTACCAAAATTGCTGAGGATATTTGTTGTCTGTTTATATTTCGATTTTAGAGATAAAACAAATGGTAAGGATGGACTCTATATTTAAAAAAAATAAAGCATTCGTATTCAATCATTTTAACTCTTAAAGAAAAAAACCTAAAATTTCAAACGAACTTATTCTGAAAAATGCCGGGCATGGAGAAAAAAAGATACGAAAGACCTGTTATTCAAAAAATGAATACCGGGTTGATGAATAAATTTGGTACGCGAACAGAATATGAACCCGTTACCCATATCGAAAGTGTACCGGTAAAAAGTCTGATTAATCAGTATGGATCGCCATTATTTGTGATCTCAGAGAAACAGATCAGACGAAATCATCAGAATGCCGTACGAATCTTTAAGACACGATATCCTAAAGTGCAATTTGCCTGGCCGTATAAAACAAATTACTTAAACGCTGTTTGTCAGACTTTTCACCAGGAGGGGGCCTGGGCAGAGGTTGTTTCTGGATTCGAATATGAGAAAGCCTTGAATAACAAAGTCCCGGGATACAAAATCATATTTAACGGTCCTGCAAAAACGGATGAACAACTTATTCTGGCATCACGCAACAACTCATTAATCCATATTGACCATTATGATGAGCTCTACTCTTTGATAAGGTTGAGTGAAGAACATAACCTAAGACCCCGCGTTGCCATCCGTGTGAATATGGATACAGGTATCTACCCTAAATGGGATCGATTTGGATTTAATTTTGAGAATGGACAAGCGTGGAATGCCATCACAAGAATCATCAACTCCGCCCATCTTGATTTAACCGGTTTGCATTGCCATATCGGAACCTTTATGTTATCCCCATCGGCATATGCCACTGCCGCAACCAAAATGTGTGAACTGGCATGGGGCATAAAGGAAAAATTCAATAAAACGATTCAGTATCTCGATATTGGAGGAGGATTTCCATCTACCAACACGCTGAAAGGAGCTTACCTACCAGGTTCTGATACAGTTCCCTCGATTGACCAGTTTGCGGATGCCATCACCGACGTCATTCTCGGCTATGGTTTCAAACAGGATGATTTGCCGCTATTAATTCTTGAAACAGGCCGTGCACTGATCGATGATGCAGGATTCCTGATAGGAACAGTACTGGCTGCCAAACGACTTTCAGACGGACGTAGAGCCACAATCCTTGATTTCGGCGTAAATTCGTTATTCACCTCTTTCTGGTATGAACACAAAATAAGTCCGGCTCAGGCTTTTGGTCAGCAAACTGAGGAGATGGTACTCTATGGCCCCCTCTGCATGAACATCGACATCATTCGGGAGAGCGTTACCTTGCCTTTACTCGAAAAAGGGAACCTTCTTGTCGCTCATAAAGTGGGGGCATACAATATGACACAATGGATGCAATTCATTACCCTCAGACCTAATATCGTCATGATCGACACTGAAAACAATATCCACGTGATACGTAAGGCAGAGTCCCTTGAATATCTGGAAATAAACGAGCGAACACCTGAACATTTAAAATACAACACATTAAAATAGTAAAAACATTATTTGTCTAAATATTAATTCTTTGCGCTATATTTTGATCTTTAATTTTTCCATTTTTACCGATTGATATGCCGTTACATCAAACCATAAACACCTTCCGGAATACGATCCTGCCAGCGACCCTAAATAGCTATTCTGCTATTTTCTTCTTTAACAACAGGTTATTGGCATTGGTAATTATGGGAGTTACTTTCTTCCATTTTTTTGCCGGATTGTGTGGCTTGATCGCAGTTCTGACTGCAATCCTGATTGCCAATTCGATGGGGTATGATCAGTTGTTACTAAAAAAAGGGCTCTATAGCTTTAACGCTTTACTGGCCGGTATCGGAATGGGAACCTTCTTCGACCCCGGCTTTGTTTTCTTTAGTTTGCTACTGCTGGCAGCTTTATTGACACTAATGCTTTCGGTTACATTCGGGGGATGGTTGTACAAATATGGATTACCTTTTTTAAGTATTCCATTTATACTGACATTCTGGCTAATTGTTCTCCCTTCGTCCCAATTTGAAAATCTTGGTCTGACCCAGCACAATATCTACTGGATGAATGAACTTTATGCCATAGGCGGAAATCAAATGCTCCACCTCTTTCAAACACTCGACACCCTCCCTGTGCATCAAATGGTCGATATTTACCTCCGATCAGTTAGTTCGATCTTCTTTCAGGATAATCTGATTGCAGGTTTATTTATTGCAATCGCCCTGCTCATCTGTTCGAGGATTGCGTTCTCCCTTTCGGTGATCGGGTTTCTTTCGGCCTACGTGTTTGCGAAATTCTCCGGTTCGGCAGCGGCAAGTATCACCTATTACAACATTGGGGCAAATTATATGATGGTTGCTATTGCCATTGGTGGATTCTTCGTTATTCCATCAAAATATTCCTATCTGTGGACGGTTCTACTGGTTCCACTGACATCGCTAGTCCTGCTGTTCCTGAGTAAAATGCTCGGATTCCTGCAGTTGCCTGTATTCTCACTCCCATTTTCGCTGGTTGTAATTCTTTTTGTCTATTTTCTGATATTGCGAACAACCCCTACAAAACTAAAGCTCACCCCCTATCAATACTATTCACCCGAAATAAACCTTTATACATTTCAAAACAACCAGGAAAGACTCGCCAATCTGCTCTATTATCCGCTACATTTACCTTTCTGGGGTGAATGGACTGTTACACAAGGACACAATGGTAAACATACCCATAAGGGTGACTGGGGAAAAGCCTTTGATTTTACTTTATGCGACGATTCTTCGAAAACATATACTTCGAATGGTAAGCTATGCGAAAATTACTTTTGCTACAACAAACCAGTTTTAGCACCAGCCGACGGCGTTGTCGAAGAGGTTATCGACAACATAGAGGATAATGAAATTGGGAAATTAAATACTACAAACAACTGGGGTAATTCAATTGTCATCAGACATTTGCCTGGTCTCTACACCCAGTTATCACATCTGAGGAAAGGGACGTTTAAAGTGAGAAAAGGGGAATTTGTAAAACAGGGAGACTTACTTGCATTATGTGGCAATTCGGGCCGTTCACCCGAACCACATCTCCATTTCCAGGTACAAATCACTCCCCAGGTTGGGTCCAAAACCATCGATTATCCATTTGCCTATTATTACCAGAAAGGAGATTCCGGACAACAGCTTATTCAGTTCTCCAAACCAGCTGAAGGAGCAATAGTCTCGACTCTTAATACAAATCTCCTGCTAAAAACAGCATTCGATATAACACCAAATTCCATATTGACCTATAGTTATTTGAATGAAAAAGGGGAAGAAAAAACGGAACAATGGGAAGGGTGTACGGATGCATTTAACTACAAATATCTGTTTTGTAAGTCAACCGGGTCCTACGCTTATTATGTGAATGATGGCACGATGTTTTATTTTACTTCATTTTACGGAAATGAAGAATCTTTATTATACTATTTTCACCTCTCTGTATACAAAGTGTTTTTGGGAGAATCGGATGACCGTGAAATCAAGGATGCCATGCCTTTAAATACACTGAAAAATCATAAAACAGGGGTCTGGTTGCAGGATTTCATCGCTCCGTTCTATACTTTCATTCGCGTTTGGTACTCGATGATCCCAGGGTACACTATTAATCTTTTTGATACAGAAACGATCATTTTGAAATCTGGAATCCAGGTATCCATTTTGGGGAAGAGCCGGATTTCAAGTGAAAGCACCATAACACTGAATGAGAATTGCATCAAGGAGTTCACTTACAAATCGAATAACACAAATATTCAAGCGAAATGGTTAAATTCATAATTGTACTATTGCTGCTTGCTGCTGTAACCTTAAAAGCGCAACAACCTATGACCTATCAATTTTCTGATAGTGTAACCTACAATTGCTATCTTAAAGGAGACTGGGAAAAACTGATTAAAACAGGAAAAGCATCCATCAGGGAAAGCATCGATTACAAGAGACTTCGGCAAAGGATGGGGTTTGCTTATTTTGCATTGGCAGATTATTATGAGGCTCAATTCCAATATGAAAAAGCGCTCGCTTTTGATGAATATGATCCAGATTCGAGAGAAGTTCTGTATTATAGTATTTTAAATACCGGCAATCAGGGTTATGCACGATACCTTGCGGCTAAACTACCAACTGAGCTAAAGGCAAAGCTAGGCATAAAAACCTATAAACCGGTCGATGCCGTTGATCTGGAATATAACTTCAAAAATAATGATAGTCATACCCGCACAAATCCAACCTATCTTAGGGCAGGTATTTCAACCCAATTAGGTTACCGGCTTCAACTTTA
Organism: Prolixibacteraceae bacterium; assembly: GCA_963677935.2. Lineage (GTDB taxonomy): Bacteria > Bacteroidota > Bacteroidia > Bacteroidales > Prolixibacteraceae > JAAFHB01. The sequence goes on from CAXXEH010000001.1 coordinate 372,043, forward strand.
TCAGTCGATCTCAAATTACAGGCAAACGGTAGATACTTCGCTGACAAAACAACCAGAATATTTCGCCCTGCTGACCTGGTCAGCCACTTCCAAGATAGCGGTTGATGTAGCTTACCATTATCTGAATACGACCGTCGCTGGATACCAAATACCAGGACATCTGGCATTTGCAGCCCTTTCAGCAAATCTTAAACGCATCAGTCTGGGAGTCAATGGATCAATCTTAAATAGTAAAACTGGAAATACCAGCCAGCTTGGAATTTATGCGCGTTACGCATTCCCTGGAAAATCAGGCATCTATATAAAAAGTTCACTTAACGAGATGGTCGAAACGGGTGTGAACAGAACCACTTTCTCGCAAATTGCCGGAATACATCTTCTTAAAAGTATTTGGGCAGAAGGAGACGTTATCCTGGGCAATTTAAAAAATTACAGTGATTACAAATCGCTCTATGTATACAATTCACTGGATCCGACCACATTCAGATCAGGATGTACTCTATACTGGTATCAAGGCAAAAAGACCACATTTTTTGTGAATTACACCTATGACAGGAAACAGATAACAAGCACATTGAGTAATTACAATCAACATTCATTTTCAGGAGGAATTATATGGAAACTTTGAGAAAAAATATTTATACGGCTGTACTTCTATTATTTGGCAGTGCAGCTTTTTCCCAATCGATTGATGCGTTGCAGACTGCATTCGTAAAAAGCTACGTTGCTGAAAATGATAAAAACTATGCTTTGGCAATCAGCGAATTAAAGATTGTTTACGATCCGGGCGATTACATGATTAATATCCGTCTTGGGTGGCTGAACTATCTTGATAAGCAATACACCATTGCTGCAAATTATTACAAAAAATCAATTGCGATCAGACCTTATGCTATTGAAGCCCGATTTGGTTGTGTAAAACCACTTAGCGCACTCGAAGATTGGGAAGGGGTGAAGAAACAGTACCTCGAAATATTAACGATAGATCCTCAGAACACACTTGCAAATTACTGGTTGGGTGTCGTTTATTACAACAGGAAGGACTTTTTAACCGCAGTAAAGCTATTTGAAAAGGTGGTCAACCTCTATCCATTAGACTATGATTCCTTAATTATGCTTGCCTGGGCAAAATTGAAAAGCAGTAAATTTGCAGAGGCAAAAGTGTTATTTCAGCAGGCATTGATTATTCGGCCTAACGACAGTTCCGCACTTAGCGGCCTAAAATTAATTCTATAAAAGAATTTAAATCTTTATTGTTCCAGGCCGTTCTTTTCATTTTGCTTTACCAGACCATGATCGGAAGTGATGGTTACCTCGATCTTTCCTGAACACCGCACTTCATAATTATTGCCATACTCTATCACGTAAAGAGACCTGTTGATGTAGCCTCCAAAATCTGAGAGCTTTTGAAAACTATATTGAGCCTGAAGCAATTCAACTCCAGGATCCGGGTTGATTACTGGAAAATTCTTTCCCGACTTACCAAGCGAAGCGATAAAATGCAATGCAATATCGTACCCCTGAAAACTATATGGCGTGGGTTCACTACCATAGGCTGACCTGTACTTTCCAATAAAGGTATTTACTTTAGGATTCCCGTAATCAATGTAATATGGAGCCAGATAATGAAGGTTCGTATTATGAAGATGCTCAACATCAATACTTTGCATCTTAGTATACTCCTGAAGCCCGATGACTGTAATTTTATTCGATTTCGAAATGGTATTCAATCGAGTCATAGCAACACTCACGTCGGCTTCACTTCCTTCAGCCAGTACAATTATATTCTCCTTGTCTGTTTTTAGAAACGCTTCAAGTCCGGCTGTCCCCTCCGATAAAATATTGTACTGATGAACCTTCCCCGAACCAATTTTTTGTGTAATTCGATCGGTGAGGTATCTTTCATCACCCAAATTTGTACCACGGTTAAGCATGATAATATTCTGATCTGCATATTTTTCTGAAATATAATCAGCAGTCCCTGTCAGCCGAACCGTCCGGCCAGGATTAATCAGATAGTAACCTGGTGTGGTTGAAACAAACCGGCTATCGGAAGAGAGCGGTGAAACCATTGGTATACGGTTTTTTGCACATAATCCAGTTACCATTTTTTGATTTTCGGGAAACACAGGTCCAATAATCAGATCAAGTGACAAAAATTCAGGTTGAATAACCAGCTTCTCAACTTCTGCACTATCCTGATAAGTATCATAAACATAAAGCTTTACTTTCACTCCTGATTCAGAACTCTTTTCTGCCGCAAGTAATACTCCGGAATAAAACTCCAGGAAACCATTTGTCCGTTGTGCGATCCGTGCAGAATCACTAAGATTCTGACAGAATGGCAAAAAAATTCCAATTTCGAAAGTTTTACCCAAATGGCTGTTAGCAGCAGGAGGTGTATTAACAGGAGGCTGTTCAGTCTGATTCTGCCTGTTTAAATGATCTTCAGAAATTTTATTACCAGCGTTTTTTACTGGAATTTTAATGATCATTCCAGCCTTAAATCCGTCCTTGAGGGCCGGGTTTAATTCCTCCAGTTCTGCCTGGGTAATTCCAAATCTCTTTCCAAGCTGATAATAATTATCACCGCTTTCGATCCGGTATTCACCGGGTGAAAGCCCCACCTCAGGTTTAACCGGCATAACTATTACTGATGGGATGATTAGCTCTGTTCCCTTTGTTAAGATTCCTTTTAGCTGAGGGTTACACTTGAGAATCTCTTCCTGAGTGACGTTAAATCTTTTGGCGATGGAATAGAGTGTTTCCCTGCGTCCAACAACATATTTAAATGAAGGTCCGGCGGATACGACTGCACCATTCGTCGTCCCTTTTGCACCTCCTATTACCTGGGCATTCTGAGCATACAGGTTGCTCCAATGCGGGCACATCAGAAATATAAAAAAGATGGCTGAAATCGTTCGGATTTTTACCGGATTTAAAGTCATGTCAGATTAGTTTATTTATGCTCACCAAAATTACGCATAAATTGTACCCTTTCAAATTCAGCAAGATTGGTGGTGTTATCGAGACTAAGCTTGCCTTTAAAGTCGGAGATGGAATTGTAATTATTTTCTTCCATCCATTCTCTCAGGCTTTTAATCATTTCTGTAATAACAGAAAAACCATCCTGATAGAGCGCAGAAACGACCTGAACCGTAGTTGCACCCACAAGCAACATCTTAACGATTGTTTGCCAACTGTGAACACCTGTCGAGGCAGAGAGGTCGCTGTTTACCCGGTTAGCCATCATTCCGATCCAACGCAGTGAAAGTCGGTAATCGGTATTTTGACTTAACACATCTGAGCTGATAATCTTTTGATTGGATATATCAACATCAGGTGAATAAAACTTGTTAAACAACACCAAACCTTTGATTTCAGAAAATGAAAGATCACGGATTACACCACCCAAATTTGAGAAATAAGGACTGATTTTTAGTGAAATCGGTATCTTTATCTTGGAAGAAACACGTGATACAATATCAAAATACATGCTCTCGTTGTCCTGACCCGACTGCGAAAGATTGGTAGGCAATACAAAAATATTCAGCTCCAAAGCATCAGCGCCTGCATCTTCAACCTTTTTTGCAAAAAAGGCCCATTCATGTGCAGTGACACAATTAATGCTGGCAATAACAGGAATCTTAAGCACCTTCTTCGCCTCAGAAATCAAGGTGAGATAGTGTTTCAGATTATCCTTCTTGATTTGGTAATCGTAGTAATCGAGGAATTCCAGGTTATTATCCATTGGTCCGAGTTTGCTGAATTCATGAGCAAATTCCAGGTAAATCTCCTCCTCGAATATCGATTTTAATACTACCGCACCGGCGCCGGCCGCTTCAATTGCCTTGAGGTTTTCAATCGAATTGGTCAGACCACAGCTTCCGGCTATAATCGGGTTCTTAAGATCAAGTCCCAGATAGTTGACATTAAGATTAGTCATCTTCAAATTTATTGAGTTAATTAATCAATTTGTTCTGTAAATATTGATGCATATGCTCCGCTGCACGCCGGCCGTCACCCATTGCAAGGATCACGGTTGCACCGCCACGGACGATATCGCCACCAGCAAACATTTCGGAGATAGATGATTGCATTTTATCTTCATCCACTATGATGGTTCCCCACTTGGTAACTTTCAGATCGGGAAGACAGGAAGGGACAAGTGGATTGGGTGAAACGCCTACTGCGACGACCACAAGATCAACATCCAATTCAAATTCAGACCCCTCAATTGGCATCGGACGACGACGTCCTGAAGCATCAGGCTCACCAAGACCCATTCTGTTTAACCTCATCCCTTTAACACGACCCTTCTCATCGGCAAAATACTCCAGCGGATTGCAAAGTGTCATAAATTCAACCCCCTCTTCTTTGGCATGTTTCACCTCCTCAACCCTGGCGGGCATCTCCGCCTCTGAACGGCGATAAATAATCATTGCACGCTGGGCGCCCAGACGTAAAGCTGTCCTGACAGAGTCCATCGCGGTATTTCCACCACCAATTACGGCCACATTTTTACCGCGTAAAACAGGGGTATCCTTATCATCGGTAGCAGCACCCATGAGATTGACGCGTGTCAGATATTCGTTCGAGGAGAGGATTCCATTGTAGTTTTCACCCGGAATTTCCATAAAACGGGGAAGACCTGCTCCACTTCCGATAAGAAACGCCTTGTAACCCTCTTCGCGTAAGTCGTCAAATGAGGAGGTTCGCCCTACAATATAATTTGTTTCGAATTTCACCCCCATCTTACGGAGATTTTCCAGCTCAAAATCGACCACTGAATTGGGAAGACGGAATTCGGGTATTCCATATTTTAATACCCCACCAATTTCATGTAACGCTTCAAAAACAGTCACATCATAACCATATTTGACCATGTCGCCTGCAAATGAAAGGGCTGCGGGACCCGAGCCGACGGTGGCCACTTTTATCCCGTTAGGAGTTGCTGTTTCCGGTATATTGCTTGCACCAGAATTGCGTTCAAAATCGGCTGCAAAACGTTCCAGGTGACCAATAGCCACAGCTGGCTTATTCAATTTATCCACATAAAAGCATCTCGCTTCACACTGCTTCTCCTGAGGGCAAACACGACCACAAACTGCGGGAAGTGCGTTGGTCTCCTTAAGCGTGGAAGCTGCCATAAGAAACTCCCCTTTTTCGATATATTTAATGAATTTGGGGATATTTATGCTTACGGGACATCCTTCAATACAGGTTGGATTCACACAATCCATACAACGGGAAGCTTCAAGTAGCGCCTGCTCCTGTTCTAGTCCCATATTTACTTCACGATCCTGATATTTGACCCTGATGACAGCTGCCAGTTCCGGCATCTTCACCCGGTCGATCAACATCCTATCCTTATTTTTGGTTTTTGAGCGTAATTCCGCCCTCCACATCTGGTTCCTTTCCTCCTTGAGGTATTCGGGGTTTAATGACATTTCCCTTAAAATTAAAGCTTTTGTGAATAAATTTCCGTTGCCCTTCTCTCCTCCTGAATATAACCACCCAATCTCATGAGCATCTCATCAAAATCAACCTGATGAGCATCAAATTCAGGGCCGTCAACACAGGTAAATTTGGTTTTACCACCAACTGTTACACGGCAGGCGCCACACATTCCAGTGCCATCAACCATAATCGAATTTAAGCTTGCCTGTGTGGGAATACTATATTTTTTGGTAAGGATGGAGGCAAATTTCATCATGATAGCAGGACCAATTACGATACACTCATCCACCTTTTCGCGTTTGATAATCTCTTCCATTCCGGCAGTGACCAAACCCTGTCGGCCATATGACCCATCATCTGTCATTACAATCACCTCATCCGACCATTTGCGCATCTCATCTTCAAGAATGATCAAATCCTTATTCCGGGCAGCGATAACCGTAATAACACGATTCCCGGCTTTTTTAAACGCCTCGACAATCGGAAGTAACGGAGCAACACCTACACCTCCACCGGCAGCTAGAACAGTACCGATGTTCCCAATATGGGTCGGTTTCCCAAGAGGTCCCACAAGATCGGTGATATGGTCTCCAACTTCAAGGGCAACTAATTTTGAGGAGCTAACACCCATAATCTGTACAACAAGTGTAATGGTCCCCCTGACAGGATCTGCTCCTGCAATGGTTAATGGAAATCGTTCGCCATCTTCTCCAATGCGTAATATGACGAAGTTACCCGGTTTTCTGGATTTGGCAATCAATGGGTTTTCGACAACCAACTTAACCACTTTATCCGAAAAATACTCTTTTTCGATAATCTTATTCATGAAAAGCAAAATTATTTTATTGAAAATCAATTCATTATTTAAAGTACAGCTATTAGAGCCATCGCTTTACCAACCTGCGACAAAGGTAGCTTTCATTCATCAGGAATAGCCTTTTTTCGCGTCGCAAATTTGCAAAAATTAATGAATTGGTAATGAAATCAACACCAAATTAGATTAATTATAATTTAGCCCGAATTCACTCCCGAATTTATCCCTCAATTTCATCTGTATATAATTTGTTTTTTAACAGCCACATGGAACCCTCATGTATTTTAATTCGCTTTGGTGAGCTTTTGCTCTTGAGGGTTTCATTAAAAACAACTATTTTTAAATTTTAAAAATTTGAGATGGCCAATCAGCAAAACAAAAAAACCCGCGAAGGGATTGTCTATTCCACAGCCGACAATTTCGAATATCGCTATAATTCTGAAGATCAGAACAAGGAAACATTGAAGCCGGCGCAGCAAAATCTGAAAATAATGCTCGATAAAAAACAGCGCGCCGGAAAAAAAGTAACGCTAATCACGGGATTTATCGGATTAGAAGATGATCTGAAAGAGCTGGGGAAAAAATTGAAATCGAAATGCGGTGTAGGGGGAACAGTAAAAGATGGCGAAATCCTGATTCAGGGCGATTTCCGTGACCGGATTATCGAGATTTTACTTTCTGAAGGGTATAAGGCCAAAAAAGCGGGTGGATGACTACTCAGCAGGTGACTTGGAATCACCTGCTGAGTAGAAACATCAATTAAAGCACCGTAAATATTTTTGTTTGCAAAGGCGCCAGTTTCAATGGAATCTTCTTTCCTGAAAGGTTTCTTTCCCTGGTAACATCTCCGGTCTGAGGGTCTGATTCGATATAATGATCACCTTTTGAGACTGTCAGAACCCCGTTATAACTCTCTTTACCTGTGTTGACCATCAGATACACTACTCTCCCCTCACGTATAAACTTTCCAAAAGCGATGGTTGTATTGGCAGGAGTGATCTTATCAGGTTCTCCAATAAGTTCCGACAATTGCCGAGGAGATGGAGTCTCCTTCAATTCATCAGAAAATACAATTTTCACCCCCTTTGATTTTGCATGCTTCACAAATTCAGATACCGAAGCGGGAAAAACAACTCCTTTCGGGAATGAGATGGATGTATATTGATCTTTTCCAATTTGAATCGTTCCGTTCTCATTCACTTTGGCGCCTTCAAGCGTGAGGTAGTCTGCCAGCACAAATTGGGTCTGAGCTTTAAGCAGGTTCGAACCTAACTCTCTGAATGAGGTTTCCAGCTTTTTCATCAAATCGCTCTGTGTACTCAGGCTCATTTTCGCAGCGGTAGGGATATACTCACGTTGCAAATCATAAATCGGATAGTAGAGCAAAGCCTTTCTGACTGGTGTGGCTTCCATCACAAGAGAATTAACGCGACCCACAAAATTGCAATATTTCTTATAGAGCGCCTCGTTTCGCTCAGGGTATTTTAGCCCGTAAGTGATCGTATAGTAGAGCATAAAGTCTGTTACACCAAAAGCCATCTGCCATGCAGTCGCTGCCTCCATTTGCTGAAGATTGGCCGGTCCTTTTCCATTTAGGGTTTGGTCGAAGTCAGACATTTCGCACATCACACGACGCTGGCCCATAAGTTGAGCCGAAGAATTTGGGAAAAAAGGGGCCATCCACGAACTCCCGCCCCAAATAGCCGGATCAGAATTCAGCTGATCAAGGCCGGGCAGGTCAAATCCGTTTGTAACCAACAGTTTATTTCCATCCAATGCCACATGATTTGCCGGACTCTCTTCCCTTAATCCATGTCCGGACGAAAGGGGCCCTTTCCCCCCGTTCTTTTCCCGAATGGCTTTGCACCAGTCGCGTATGGCATCATAATAGTACTTTTTATCCAGTTCGGCCAGCAAAGACCAGAATTTCTGACGAACGAGCTTGTCAGTCTCAGTAGTACCGGTGAACAACGAACCAACAAATGGCATCAGTTCCTCACCATATTTTGCCTTGTACTTCGCCGGCAAATCCATTGCCCACGAAACCATAGGGAGATTTTTCTTTTTCGGGTCCAACGGATCGGTGACCTTAACATTTTTACGAACATCTTCCCGAAGCTCGCCAAGGTTGACACCCATCATCGAAGGTTCATCGGTAAAGAATGCCTCCACATCTCCAAAGAGCTGAGAACCCAGATGATCTAAATAAGCCTGATGGGTTAAACCGATAAACTTTTCGGTCGATTTGGGATTCAGCGGATTGGGATACCTACGGGCTACATAGAAATTATTACAGGCGTGAGTATATTCATAGCAATGACGTATTGGAAACCGGTTCCTGCTGTCAGGATCATAGACCATCTCAAGCGCCTCCAGCGAAGAATCGGCTTCAAGGACACGTCCTCCGGCACCTAGACTAGGATAACCATCCTCATCATAAATCCAAATCCGCAAGCCTTTATCGCGCATCCCCTTTACCCCATCGACATAAACTTTCCAATCGGCGTCCGATTTAAGATAGTTTTCCCCAAAAGGGACATTACATACCACCCCTCCCAGACCACAGCTATCTTTAAAATAGGAGGCCTTTTTACGAATGTCTGCACCATGCACCATCTGAAGCGGACGATAACCCACTGAAGGATTTGACCACTCCTTTAACCATTTTTCAGGAAGAAATTTATTGTTATTGCATTGTACAAAAAGGAGTACGAAAAGAGCTATCGCACCAGTAAAGATGAAAGATTGAGGTTTTTTCATGGTCGCATTTGAGTTTATTGCAAAATTAAATCAAAAAAAGGAATATTAGTACCAGGAATAAATTTCGCTATGAAGTTTAGTATGGATAAGATAAATATTGCTCCTACCGCCGCTGGCAATTGGCAACTTGCAGCTGGCAGATTTTTGCCGGGAGAAAGTCACATTTTCTTAATAAAGTGAAGTATAAAGATTAATTAAAGATATCCAAGCTAGCCACCAGTAGCATAAAGCAAGCCGCAAATTATTATCCATCAAAAGACTGGGAAGATTCACTGCGCATAAGATTCGTTATAGAGCCGAATAAACAGTAGTCGTAAAAAAAATGAAGGATTATTTGTATTGAAAAATTTAATACTTTTAGATTATGAACGAGTTATGTGAAATGGAATTAAGAGAAGTCGATGGAGGTAAGTCTGTTGGCACCAATAGTTATTGGTGTTGTACTTGCTGGTATAGTGACTAACTGGCCCGGTTTTAAACAAGGGATGTGTTGATGTTAGATTGCTAATTTCTTTTACCTGCAAGTCATTATAGACTTGCAGGTAAAAGAAATTGCAATAAAAATGTTTTAAAATCAGTTAAATCAAAACTATAAAAAATGAATATTAAGAAAATTATTGTTGCGATAATTGTGATGTACATCCTACATTTAATAGTAGCAAATTGGGCCCCAATTAAACAGATAATTACTGGCACATATGAGAAAGGATTTGTTTTTTATGATCTTAAATTACTTATAATTTGCGCCTTAGTTGTTTTTTTAGTCTTAATGGCGCCATTTACCTATTTAAGAAAAAAGTGAATATGGCCGGCTCCTATTAAGATTATCATTAATATTTTTTTCAGAAGATAAATACAACGACTATTTTCTGAGAATAACCATTGTTGCACCGTATCCATATTCGCGGAAAGAGGCATCCTGAGAGTTGTATTTCGAATATTTGCGTTGTAATTCCCTCCGTAATTCATTTTTTAGAGTCCCATTCCCAACACCGTGAATAAACACGATCTTCTTCACATCCGATTTAATTGCCCTGGCCATCTCTTCATGAAATTTATTCATCTGAACAGTGAGCATTTCGGGATTGGTCATATTCCTGAAATCATCAAGCAACTCATGGATATGCAGATCAATTTCAACCAACTCGGTATTGGGTAGTGCAATCACCTGTTCTTTTGGTTTTGGCTCCTTATGCGCCACTGCTTTCGTAAAATCGTGATCCGAAAGCTTCTCAATTTCAGCCTTCATCCGGCTTTCGTTGATCTGAACCATCATCACCGGCACTTTGAAAAGCCGGGTAAGAACAAAGGAATTCGGTTTGTAAAACTTAACGGCTGAAAGTGTAATCTCTCTTTGCTGGAATGGATCGAGCTCCTTTGAGCGCTTTCTGAAATTAATCCACTGAAAACAGAATACAGGTAATTCAGCGATCATCTCAGGTTTGATCAGTCCAAGGTAGATTTTCGAATTGGGACTTAATGTTCCGGCGGTAACGGTCTCAAAATTATATTTACCCTTCTGTGCAAATCTGAAAAGGAGCGTATCGTTGCAGTTATTGACCAGATACATCGAAATATTTCCGGTCGGAGGACTTGAAGGGATTTCAGGAACCAAAGCAAAGATGAATTGGGGTTCCTCTTTCCCAGCAACCTGATTTTTATCCGAGAACCAGGGTTCGGCAGGTTTAACCTCCTTTTTTTCTACGGGTGCTGCAGGTTTGGGCTGCGCAACACTATTCCGTGTCCGTCCGCTTTCATAAACATCGGGTGAATTAACCACAATCAAGTTGTTAATCAAGGTTGGAACCTCAAACCCATCGTCTGTCTCAACATTTACCATATCCTTACTGATAACCGAGGTAATGCGTCCACCACCGACTTCGTTAAGAAACCTTACTTTATCCCCTATTTTTAATATCATGAATAATTTTTATTTGAATTTGTTTTACAAAGGATATCCCTGAACTTCAGAAATATTATTTCCATGGACTAAATCACCGCTTTAGCGATTTGTCTTGTGTTGTCAGAAATTCCATAAGTATAAATATGAAGGCAGGGGACTTTATGTGCAATCAAATCGCGTGCCTGCATGACGGCCCATTCCGTTCCGACCGTTCTTGCCTCCTCATTGGTTTTGCATCTCCTCACCTCTCTGGCAAACTCCTCAGGAATATCGATACTAAAAAGTTTTGGCAAAACCGTGATTTGGTTCATCAGCGCCAAAGGCTTAAGGCCAGGTATGATGGGCACCGTAATTCCGATGTTCCGGCAACGATCTACGAAGTCGTAGTATTTCTGATTGTCGAAAAACATCTGTGTAACAACATAATCGGCGCCGGCATCAACTTTTTCTTTCAGGTTGATCAGGTCAATGTCGATATTTGAGGCTTCGAAATGCTTTTCAGGATATCCTGCAACACCAATACAAAAATCGAGCTCTGCGGTATTTTTAATTTCGGGATCGAGGTATTGACCCTTTTTAAGATGTACAATTTGCTCGACAAGCTCCTTTGCATGGGAATGTCCATCCCTCTCAGGGGTAAAAAAACTCTGTGATTTAAGCCCATCTCCCCTGAGAGCCAATACATTGTTAATTCCCAGAAAATTAAGATCGAGCAGCATATTCTCGGTCTCCTCCCTGGTAAAACCGCCACAAACAACATGCGGGACAACGGGAATCTTGTAGGCATTCTGAATCGAAGCTGCAATAGCGACCGTACCAGGCCGTTTCCGAACGACCCTTTTCTCTAAAAGCCCCCCGGCCAGTTCACGGAACTCTACCTCGTCACGATGTGTTGTTATATTGATATACTGTGGATTAAATTCAATCAGTTCATCAATGGTGCGGTATAATTTATTTGCATTTTGTCCCTTCAGCGGAGGAAGTAATTCGAAGGAGAAAACTGTCTTCTCCGATTGCTGAATAATATCGATAACCTTCATATTTTTTTAGTTTCGGACTTTCTAAACCCTTATTTAAAACGGTTACAAATATAGTGTTATTTGATCCGCTTCATAATCTCGCCTGCAAAAGCCACAAGTGTACTTTTCTTATCTGCAGGAATGTCAATTTTCTCAAGTGCAATCAAAGCTTTGTCGTAAAAACTGCCCATCAGATCACGTGTAGAATTACTTACTCCGGTTTTTTCATAAATGGCACAGATTACAGCAATTTTCTGTTCAGGATCAAAATCCGATTTTAATAACCAGTGGTTTAACTGTAATAGTGTTGCGGCATCACAGGCCTCTGCAGCTTTGAGTAGTAAATAAGTTTTCTTATTGGCACAAATATCACCTCCCTGTTTTTTCCCAAATACAACCGGATCACCATAAACGTCGAGCCAGTCGTCCTGTAATTGAAAGGCAAGGCCTATGTTAATCCCAAATTCATAAAGTAGATTGGCATGTTTCTGACTGGCATTTGCTAGCAATGCCCCCATTTTAAGGCTTGCAGCGATGAGCACAGCAGTTTTCAACCGGATCATTTCAAGGTATTCAGCAACAGTGACATTATCCTTTGTCTCAAAATCCATATCCAATTGTTGTCCTTCACAAACTTCGAGGGCAGTGTCAGAAAACAGTGAAAGCAACTCCTGCAATTTGGGGCTGTTCACCTTAGCTGCATAACGAAATGCAAGAATAGACATCGCATCTCCACTTAGGATGGCAACGTTTTCGTCATACCTCATATGTACAGTGGGCAAACCACGTCGCACCTCTGCCTTATCCATAATATCGTCGTGCAGAAGGGTGAAATTATGGAAAATCTCGATCGCCATTGCAGCTGGCAATACTGGTTCAACTGAATCTTCAAATATTGAAGCGGCATACAACATCAATGCCGGACGAATCCGTTTCCCACCGATCCCCAGGGAATAAGCGACAGGCTCATAAAGTTTGCAGGGAGCTGCCTGAGCAATATTTATTATCTCCTTCTGAAAAGCTGCTTCAAAATAAGCAACCAGACTATCTAAGCTGTCCATTTTTAATCGATTGATGAATTGTTAATTTTTCCGTCACATCATCAGACGAAGATAGGAATTAAAAAGATAAACAAAAAAGAGCCGGAAGGATATCTTCTCCTACCGGCTCTTTTTTTAAACGGGATAAACCATTACCTAATTTCCTTTGGCGATCCCAGGTAATCCAGTTCATTAATTGTTCTTTCGCTTCCCCTCATCTTACAGATTCCGGTGAAACGGGCTCCAGGTTCAACAGAGAAACGTCCCATATTCAAATCACCTACGATCAAAGCAGTCGATTTGAGGGACAATAAATCGGTTACGTCAATTCCCCCCTCCACATTGCCCATGATTTCAGCAGTATTTGCAAAAATTGAACCCTTTATTCGTGCTTCCGGGCCAATTACCACACGACCTTTACAATTAAGGGTTCCTTCCAATACTCCGTCAAGCCGGATATCTCCGTCAGACTCTATTTCCCCTGTAATTTTTGTGTCCTGCGCAAAAGTGTTTAACGCTTTAACCTCATTGATAATTGGTTTAGCCATTTTTTAAGATTTTAAGTGGAACAGGAAAGATTTCAATTCGCTCTAAATCCTTACTATTAGCATGAAACACATCAAAATTGCACAGAATCTATCACCTGATCTTTAATACCCTACTGTTCATTAACCAAATTGGTGAAGCTCAGCGATCAGAAAACTAAACTGCTGCAATCTTTTCGATTGCCAGTTTACCTCTGTAGTAACCGCAGTCCTGACATACAGTGTGATATTTCACAGTTGCGCCGCAGTTCGAACAAGTAGCTAAGGTTGCAGGTATCGCTTTGTCATGCGTTCTGCGTTTATCTCTTCTCGTCTTGGAATGTTTGTGCTTTGGATGTGCCATTTTTAAAAATCTTTACTTTAATTACCAATAATTTTTCTCAAATCGTTCCACCTTGGATCTACCGGATCATTCTCTTGTATTTCAGGTGCTTTTAATTCCTCTAATTTTCGAAGCATCTCCGGATTACAAAGGCTTTCGCCATTCTGACCATCAGGATGAACATGCCTGATTGGTATACTTAATACAATAAACTCATAAATCAATTTTGCAACCTCAATCTGATGCGCTCCCGGATGGATATAAATTACATCATCTCCATCGTCAGTTTCAGTTTCGCTAAACTTCACCAACATAGGGTACTCGTTTTTGATCGGTTGTAAATAAGGTTCAAGACAACGATCGCAAATTAATTCAACCTCACCTTCAACAATAAATGCCAACCTTAAGTAGGTAGACCTTTTCTCCAGTTCAACCTGGATAATGACACTCCCTTTCTCTATTTCACTCTCCTCGAATCCGGCAAAAAAGCGTTCGTCTACTGAAAAATCAAACAAATGCTTCCCCTCTTTCAACCCGGAAAACGTAATAGTATATTGCGAAAGGTAGTTCATATCGTTCCCCCTTTTAAAGCTTTGCAAAAATATAAAAATTTCCAATACAACCGAGAAAATATTTTATTTGATCGGCATTACATCCAGACAGCAGTTTTACATCTGTTTCATGCTCACAATGAACACTTAACAGATCATTTAGATTCGATTACCCTAATCCTGAAACCAGTTCACGAACTGAACGACTAATTCCTTCGGCATCGAATCCGCATTCATGATAAAGCTCCTCCTGTGTTCCATGTTCGACGAACCTGATAGGAACACCTAACCTTTTAATAACTATTTTCTTATCCGACGCAGAAAAATACTCAGCCACGGCACTGCCAAATCCACCTTCGATTACCCCGTCTTCAACCGTAATCAGGGTATTGAATTCTGAAGCAACCTCATCAAGAATCTCATAATCAATAGGCGAGACAAAACGCATGTCATAATGTGTGAAAGTGATTCCCTCCTTCTGTAGGAGAACTGCAGCCTGTACGACCAAATTCCCTGCATGACCAATCGAAAGTACCGCCAGCTCTTTACCATCGCTGATTTTCCTCCCCTTCCCTACCACAATCTCCTCAAACTCCCTTTCCCAGTCAACGATAGGTCCGTTACCCCGTGGATAGCGGATACTGAAAGGACCTTTACCGGGAAGCTGTGCAGTATACATCAGATTACGCAATTCTACCTGATCCATTGGTGCAGAAACAATCATATTCGGGATATTACGCATAAAGGCAAGATCAAATATTCCATGATGAGTTGCCCCATCGGCTCCGACCAGCCCACTGCGATCGAGGCAAAACACAACTTTGAGATTTTGTAGGGCCACATCGTGGATAATCTGATCGTACGAGCGTTGTATAAATGAAGAGTAGATATTCACAAATGGCAGCATCCCTCCAGCGGCAAGACCAGCAGCAAATGTAACTGCGTGAGGTTCGGCAATTCCAACATCAAATGTTCTTTTTGGGAACACCTTCATCATCATGTTCAGCGAGCAACCCGAAGGCATTGCCGGAGTAATCCCCACAATTTTTTCGTTTTTTTGAGCCAGTTCAATAATTGTCTTTCCAAAAACATATTGATATTTGGGTGATTCAGGAACATCCGAAATGGTGGAGAATACCTCCCCTGTATTGATATCAAATTTTCCGGGCGCCGCATGCCATTTGGTGGCATCAATCTCTGCAGGGATGAATCCCTTCCCTTTCTTAGTGACCACATGCAAAATTTTGGGTCCAGGTATCGCCTTTAAATGGCGAAATATTTGCACCAAACCCACAACATCATGACCGTCAACAGGTCCGAAATACCTGAACCCAAACGATTCAAAAAGATTACTCTCGCGAAAAACAACCGATTTTAACACCCGCTGCTGCTTGCGAAGCATCTTTCGTGCAAATGGCCCTATCCAGTTGATCTTCCCAAGGGTCCTCCAGATTTTTGTTTTCAGATTGTTGTAGGTATAGGATGTCTGCAACCGGATAAAATATTTGCTGAGCCCCCCAACATTGGGATCGATCGACATATTATTATAATTCAGAATAACAAGTACATCCGCTTTCGATGCACCAGCATTATTCAATCCCTCAAAGGCCATGCCACCCGTCATTGAGCCATCACCTATCACAGCAATCACTTTCCGGTCCTTCTCCCCTTTTAAACCGGAGGCGACAGCAATGCCAAGAGCAGCAGAAATCGAAGTCGAAGAGTGCCCAACACCAAAAGCATCATATTCACTCTCTGCCATTTTGGGAAAACCGCTGATCCCTTTATATAACCGATTGGTAGAAAAAGACTTGCGACGACCTGTCAGTATCTTATGACTGTAAGCCTGATGCCCTACATCCCATATTAACTGATCATACGGCGTATTATATACATAATGAAGTGCTACAGTCAGGTCAACTACACCCAGACTCGCACCCAGATGCCCCGGGTTCGTAGCTGCTTCGCGAATGATAAAATCCCTTAATTCTGCGCAAACCGACGAAAGTTCTCCTTCCTTCAGCTTCCTCAGATCAGCAGGAAAATCAATATTGTTGAGTAAATTACTTTTTAAATCAGCCATTTAAGGGATACAAAATTTCAGACTATTTTAAATGCAAATGTAGGGATAAAACTTTATCCGTTAAATAAGAACCTGCTTTAAACGATTTTATTTAGAGAATGCCACCTGTCCTGTTCATTGCAATACATTAATATCTAATTATATATCGACAATCAGTATAATGACATATCAGTTCTCTCCCGGTTTTTAAAACGGGTAATATGAGTATAACCAATTTCTTTCAGGATTGTTCGTGCGGCTTCGAAATCGAAGGCAACCTGATCATCGTTATGTGACCAAAAATCTTAAACCGAATAGCCTACCGGCCTATTTTTCTCCCCATACAGAATTTAGTTCATAAACTGCCATCTCCTTCACGAACAATTCGCCACCCTGAGTCCATAAGGTTAGACCATCATCACTTTCAGCAGGGGTAAAACAACTGCTCATCACAACCTCGCCATCATTGGCAAAAATTTCAATTGAAGCCCGGTCTAAAAGAATTTCAAATTGTAATAATCCCCCTCTGGGTTCGACAACGGCCTGTCCCCCCATGCAAGCGAGCAATTTTTTATTCGAATCATACCGGATCTCAGTACCAACCTCCTTCTTTCCGTTTCGAACAAGGAATCCAAAACCATCAGAACTTTTTGGATCAAAGGTCGCTTTGATATGAAGTGTTTTACCTGAGATACCACCGACTAAATTTCCATTAAGGCCGGGAATGATGTTTTTTTCTTTTTTGATCAGGTCCTTTTTAGTATGAAGCGTTAAAATGGCGTCTATCGGCTTTTTGCAAAGTGTTATTCCCAACTTTGTAGTTCGCAGGGATAGCTCACATGGGAAGGTCATCTGTCCGTTGAAAGGCATGTCGGGAAACTCTCCCCCTCTCATCCAGGCAAGTTGAATCAGCTTTCCATCGGGCTGGTTCGACCAAGTTTGAGTCGCATAAAAATTCTTTCCATAATCGAGTGTTCTCTTCCTGGTCTCGGGAGTAAATTGCTTTCCATCAAAGGTTCCTACACGATATTCTCCGCTACCACCAAGTAATACCCATTTTGATTTTCCTTTATCGCCGTCAAGCGGAAGTTCAAAAAGGTCGGGACATTCGTAAAAACCTTCAATATGACTCTGTAATTCCCAATTAATCAAATTCTTGGAGGTAAATATAGAAATTCCCTGCTTCGCCTCATCTCCACCTGGTTTCCGGTAAAGTACCATCACCCAGCTTCCTGAAGGGCGGTGAAAGAAAACTTTTGGATCGCGTGCGTCATCCTTGGCAAAGGGGATCAGGGGATTTTTATCGTATTTGTGCCATGTACGACCTTTATCATTACTAAAGGCAAGCCTTTGTCCGCACTCGAAACTGGTGTAAAAAATCAGGAGTGTTTTTTCGCTCCCCTGTTGTAATCCTGCAGTATTATTTTCATCAACAATTGCGCTACCTGAAAATGCGGTCGCATGACTTTTATCTTTTGAATCTTCATCAGGTGAGATGGCGATGGGCAGGTGTTCCCAATGAACCAGGTCCTTACTTACCGCATGTCCCCAGTGCATAAATCCCCACTCCAAACCGTTTGGATTATACTGGTAAAAAAGATGATACTCACCTCCGTACCATACCAGTCCATTGGGATCATTCATCCAGTTCTTCTCCGGCGAGAAGTGGAATTGGGGCCGGTATTTTTCCTGGTAATATTTCTTATCCGATTTATCGGGAATGGTCGTAAAAGCCAGGTTAGTAGCAATTAGAACAAAAATTAAATATCTCATATTTAAAGAATTATATAATCTTCATAGGATTATTTAGTTATGGCCAAATATACATTATCTATTTTGCATTCTTGTATCCTGAGTTCTATATTGTAACTTTGTAACGATTTATTAAAGTTATGAGAAGAGAAGATATTGAGATAATGGCTCCAGTGGGCTCGTACGAAGCATTAATGGCAGCGATACATGCCGGGGCAGGATCGGTCTATTTTGGAGTCGAACATTTAAATATGAGGGCCCGTTCAGCAAACAACTTCACCCTCGACGATCTGAAGGAGATTGCACGAAGATGCAGTTTGGCTGGGGTTAAGACCTATCTGACAGTAAATGTTGAAATTTTTGATGAAGAGTTTTCGACATTATCTGCCGTGTTAACAGCTGCCCGCGATGCAGGGATATCGGCGGTAATCGCAGCCGACATGTCGGTCATTCAGCAATGCAGGGAGTTGGGAATTGAAGTTCATATCTCGACACAGGTCAATATCACCAATTACGAAGCGGTGAAGTTTTATTCGCAGTTTGCTGATGTGATGGTACTTGCACGCGAGATGAATCTTGGCAGGGTGGGAAATATCTCACAAAAAATCAAGGATAACAATCTGTGTGGCCCATCCGGAAACCTGGTCCGGCTCGAAATGTTTGTACATGGCGCATTGTGCATGGCCACCTCTGGGAAGTGTTATCTATCACTTCACGAGACCCATTCATCGGCCAACCGGGGATCGTGTATGCAGGCTTGCCGGAGGGCCTATATTGTCACCGACAAGGAGACCGGCCGCGAACTGGAGGTGGATAATGAATATATTATGTCGCCTAAAGATTTGAAAACCATTCATTTTCTAAATAAGATCCTCGACTCAGGGGTTTCAGTTCTAAAAATTGAGGGACGTGCCCGAAGTCCTGAATATGTTAAAACGGTAGTCGAATGTTATCACGAAGCGGTGGATGCCTGGTGTGATGGCACATTCAATGAGGAGAAAATCACCCTATGGGACGAAAAGCTGGGCGCAGTTTTTAATCGTGGATTCTGGGACGGCTATTATCTGGGCCAGCGACTTGGTGAGTGGAGCAGCAACTATGGATCACTGGCGACTAAGCGAAAGATTTATACGGGCAAAGTGACCAATTATTTTTCAAATCTTGGCGTTGCCGAAATAAAACTCGAAACCAGCAGTTTAAAATTGGGCGATGAAATCATCATCAGCGGCCCCGGCACAGGGGTCATCCAGACAAAAGTGGAGGAGATAAGAGTGGGATTAGTTGCTGTTGATGAGGCAAAAAAAGGGGAACAGTGCTCGATACCTGTGGGGGTAAAGGTGCGACGCTCCGATAAATTGTACCGACTTGTGGATGCTTCTGAGGTGAAAGCACAATAATATTTTAACCAGATTTTGGTCAGGTTAATCCTATTTCAATATATTAGATTTTCATTTTTGATACAGCCACATGTTTCCTCCCCAGGATATTTTTCTATAAACATTTCCTTTATTCCTCAAAAGACCTGTTCATGTAATTAGTTCCGATTCGTGTAATTCGTATATTTACCACCGTTTCAGAAACTAGAAAGCAATGCCAACTTATGGGTAAAAAACTGTTCACCGGATTTACAATATTGCTGATCACCGGACTCTTCACCGGATGGTACTTTTTCACCCGCGAATCGAAATATCTCGGCACATCTGCCTTCCGGGCCGTTCCCGAAAATAGCGCACTCATCGTTCGCATCCATAATATCGGTAACTATACGCTCAAAACCCGAAATAATCCGATCTGGAAAGCCTATTCCCAATTCCCCGGGGTAAGCAGCTTATATCAGGAGATCGCATTTGCCGATTCACTTTTAAAGGCAAACGACAAAGCCAAAAATCTATTTACAGACAAGGACTTAACCATTGCCTTCGACAGAAAGGATGATCGCCTCAGGACGCTTTATCTGGTCGAATTATCGAGTCTTACCGAAAAAAAAGTTATATCCGAACTTTTGGACAAATATTTTCAAAGGCAAAGCTTTTCACTGGAAAACATCAAAACAGAGGGAGCCAGTTTATCGTGTTACACAAGAGGTGGGACTAAAGATCATCAGCCCGTATTTTTCACCTTTTATCACGGTCTTTTTCTCGCTGGTTCCGATAAAGAGATGATCCTGCATGCAATCAGCCAGCTGGATACTCCATCAGTTCATGGGAGTTCGGTTTTTGAAAAAGCAAATAAAACGGCCACAGGGAGTATCGATCTGAACATCTACCTTAACCATAAAAAGTTGCCCCGGTTTGCAAGTCACCTCTTTTCTGAAAC
Source organism: Prolixibacteraceae bacterium (assembly GCA_963677935.2). Lineage (GTDB taxonomy): Bacteria > Bacteroidota > Bacteroidia > Bacteroidales > Prolixibacteraceae > JAAFHB01. The sequence continues at coordinate 392,587 of CAXXEH010000001.1, forward strand.
TTTTTTGGAAAGGTTGAAAGGGTCGGCCCCACTCGCCGATTGGTCCGAACTCGATCTGACACAGAAATCAGATGAACTGCTCCTGAACGGGTTCAGCTTCATGGGCGACTCGCTCAACAATCACCTGGCTATCTTCCTTCATCAAAAACCCGATTCGTTTAACCTTGCATCAATCTTTCCTGCTGAATCGACCTTCTTCCTAAGCTATGTGATCAACGATAACGAAAAATTCTTCAGTGATTACGAAAAGATGCTCGACAGGAGTAACCAGCGGAAAAATTACACGAGATCACTGTCCGAGACCAATTCACGTTATGGCATTGATCTGCAAAAGATGGTTTCCCGAAATATCGACGGTGCAGCGGCTATTCTCTATACCCGTCCAGATCCCGTGATGAAGGAGGAGAACAGGTACCTCATCCTTAAAGTCCGCAGTAGATCGGGAATGGAGCGTGAGATGAGTCCACTGACCTTGAAAATACCGGGTACCAAAAAACGTGAACGGGCCAAAGATTACCTTTTAGTAAAGATGGACAAAGAGACCGTTTTCAAAATTTATAAAACGCAGGTAAACGATTTTGGCAAACGAGTTTTTGGCGATCTCTTTTCAGGAGTTGTGACCAACTATTTCACGTTTTATGACAACTGCCTGATCATGGGAGCCTCATGCGAGTCGATGGAACGTTTTTTAAAGGCAAATGTGCTGCACGAGACGCTAAAAAATGAACCCGTTTATAAGAAATTCACTCTTGGTCTCTCCGAAAAGCTGAACATTTTTTTCTGGTGTTCTCCGGGTCGGTCACTCCCCTTTTTCAGGGAGATGTTCAATGCCGAATTCTATGAGCAAATGGGAAAATACAGCGCCGAATTTAAAAAGATTGAATCTGCCGGCTGGCAGATCGCGGTAGAAAACGGCATGATTTATAACATGGCACGACTGAAATACAATCCTGATGTTCCCGAAAGTACGACTTCGGTATCATGGAAGAGTAACCTTGAAAACAAGGTGATCAACCGGCCTCAATTTGTACTCAATCCATCCGACAAAACCAATCAGGAAATTGTTTTTCAGGATAGCGATCTCAATTTTATATTGATGAAAAATGACGGACATATTGGTTGGAAAATCAAACTTAAAAGTCCTATCCGGAGTGAAGTGTTTCAACTCGACTGCCTTAAAAATGGTCAGCTTCAGTATTTCTTTAGTACAGACGAAGCTTTGCATCTGATCGGTCACGATGGAAAATACATTTCGAATTACCCCGTTGCACTTCGGTCCGAAGCCACAAATGGTGTTGCCGTAGTCGATTATGACCACAATAAAGATTACCGCTTTTTCATAGCATGTAAAGATCATAAGATTTACCTTTACGATAAAAAAGGGAAGATCGTTACGGGCTGGGCTCCGGCAAAGACAGAACACAATGTCACCCAACCCGTCCAGTACTTCAGGGCAGAGCGTAAGGATTATATCGTTTTTACGGATAAAAACCGGGTGTACCTCCTTGACCACAAGGGGAAACCTGCAGCGACCTTCAAAGGAGAGATTACCTTCTCGCACAACAATTTTACATTTCAGCCAAAATCGGGAAAAACTCCATCCCGACTGATTACCACCGATTCAAAAGGGAATGTTATCGCTATCGGGTTCGACGGTAAGGCAAAAAAGGTGCAGAGTGGCCGGTTTTCACCCGATCACTATTTTATCTACGACGATTTTGACTCAGACAAACAACACGATTATCTGTTTTTCGACGGTGATTCAATGGTTGTTTACGATCAGAACTCAAACCGGACCTACAGCCGAAAGTTTAATCATCGGGTCAGCTTTCCCCCCGAACTTTTCACCTTTCCCGATAAAAGTCGTAAAATCGGAATTACCGACACCATCGATCATCAATTATACCTTTTTAATACCGACGGGAGTAGTTACAAAGGTTTTCCGATCGATGGCAACTCCCCTTTCGCAATCCGTTTTCCGGGGGATATGAAGGGTGGATTTAACCTGGTCACAGGGTCAGAGGATCATTTTTTAATTAAATATCTGATCAAATTTTAATTTCTAAAACAACAATAATAATATGATATTAACAACTTAATTTCTAATGAGTTTGCCTTGTCACTCCTGGCATCGTTCTTACTACTATAATGACAGTTTGTAAGAGTTTTAGTTTCATAAGATTCCTCACTGCGTTCGGAATGAGGAATCTCACTTTCATTCTATATTTTATTAGCGGTTATAAAACCTGTTGTACTTGTTGGTATGGGAACTTATAATGACAAAGTCGTTTTTTAAGAAATAAATCTTCATTCACAATTTATACAGAATTACCTATTTTGAAAACCACAATTCCATATCGTTCAGTATTGATGTTTCTGCTGATGCCGGTCATTTTTCTCTCGTGCAACCTGGAGGATTTTAACCTGCAAAAAATCGCCAGACCCGATGATATCATCCCGGTTTATTCGGCGCCGATTGGTTTTGGCACATTTAAAATTTCAGATCTAGCCCCCGCGTCCTTACCGTCCACCTTTCTGATACCTGCCAGTGGACTGACACTTCAACCAGTGGTGATCAGCAAATCGGGAACCTCATTCACAAGCGCAGCCATCGATTCAGCATATCTCGTAACCACTTTTACAAACAACACGTTATGCGATATCGCCTTTGAATTAAGTTTTATCAGTTCATCAACCGGAACCCATTATGATACATTCAAAGCCATTCCGGATATTGCGGCAGGATCAAAAGAACGTGCAGTCAGGTTTAATCTTGGCCCCAACGACATAAATGCACTGAAGCGTGCCACCGATGTGGAGTTAACATTCAAACTCCTGCCACCCTCATCGGGTAACCTGACTTACGGAGTGCTGAAGAGCGATTCCTTCACGGTCAGCATCATTTTCTATGCCCCTGTAAATATATTGAAGTTATAAATTTTTGAAGTTCATAAAATTGAGGAAGCTTTCACTCCAAATCCTGTTATTGCATTTCCTGCTGGGAGTTTCGCAACAAATAGTTGCGCAACCCAGTACCCTCTATTTTATGAAGGGTATTCCTCAAACCAAAGACCTTAATCCTGCCCGGACTGGAATCACCACGGGGATTTATGTGAGTTTGCCACTGTTTTCGAAACTTGATCTGGAGGCCAACACCAACGGCTGGAACTACAACGACCTGATTCACAAGGGTACGGATCTTCGGGCCGATTCTTTGGTGATCGACCTCGACAATTTCATCAACCGCATCGACAAAAAGAACTTTTTCAATGAGTCTGTGGCCCTCACCATTCTGGAAGGGGGATACCGAAGAGATAAGAATTTCTACGGATTATCGATATCCGAAAGAGAATCTGGTCAGCTCACCTTTGACAGAGAGATGATCAAACTCATCAAATATGGAAATTACCCGGTTCTGGGACAAACCACCTATTCGGGTATAATGGGCGTCAACATACAACAGTTTCACGAAATAAAGTTCAACTTCTCACACGATGTCTCCAAAGCGTTGACCATCGGTTTTGCCACCAAGATATTATTTGGAACAGGTTCAATCTATTGTAGTGGATTTAGTGTGCGCAACACCGCACCTTTAAATGGCAGCACGCTCGACCTGAACGCTTTGGGCCAGCTAAATATCTCTGCACCAATCAGTGTCAATCATAACCAGGCAGGACAAATCATCAATATGACCCGAAATCCCAATACAAAATCAGGCACCTATCTGAGCAATTTTGGGAATCCGGGTTTTGCTGTTGACCTGGGATTCTCGTACCGGATTGGTAAAAAGACCGAAATCTCAGCCAGTCTGATCGATCTGGGGATCATTCGCTGGAAGCAGGACCTTACACAACTGACCGAAAATGGAACTTTCGTATATCAGGGGATCAATGTGAACGATCCTTCCGTGCTTCCCCCTTTAAAACCGGTGATCAACCGGCTGGGGAACGATCTGACGACCGCATTTACTCCGGCTTTCAGTGCAAACTCATTTTCAACCCTTCTCCCATCAAAAATCTATTTAGGAATTGACTATCAGCTGTCAAAAGCCGTTAGTTTTTCGGAGTTAAACAGGTTGATGATCATCAACAATACCGTACTACCCTCATTAACGGCCGCTGCCAATGCCCGTGCTGGGAGATTTTTATCGTTGTCGGCGAGCTATTCCATCATGCAGTCAGGATACGACAACATCGGTATGGGTGCCGCAGTTCGTATCGGGCCCGTTCAAATATATGCTGCTGCCGATAACCTTTACTCGCTCCGCACTCCTGCCACCTCTGCCAATATGAATCTCCGCATCGGTCTAAACCTCCTGTTCGACAGGAACCGTAACGGTTTAAACCAGGGATCATCCAATCCCGATTGCCACTGTCCGCACTAAACCTCCTTTGCACCTGCCATCCACGGAATAATGAATTACTTTTCCGTATCTATCAATCATTTAAAACAATTCATCCACGCAATTAGCGAAAATTAGTGAACAAAAAAATAGGGTCCACGAGTAAAACAAAGGGTCCACAAGAAAGGATAAGAGGTCCACAAAAAAAATAAAGGGGTCCACGAATTTTCACGAATTAACACTAATTTCTTTGAGAGGCAATTGTTGTCACACCGGTGGTGTGAGATGGATGATTTGTTTTAAAAGATGTCCGCCGTCAGGCGGCTTCGTGTAAATTCGTGTTAATTCGTGGACAAAACCTTTTAATTCGTGGACAAAACTTTCAATTAGTTGACCAAACCTTTAATTCGTGGACCAAAAAGCCCGCTTTCAGGTGGACCCAATCTGTGCTAATCTGTGGACCAAATCTTTTATTTGTGGACCCAAAAAAGTCCACCTTCATGTGGACCATGTCCAATTAGTCCGCCCTCAGGTGGATCCGTGGTTAGTATGATCATCTATTCACACCACAGGTGTGACAATAACATCTCTCAAAGCCTTCGTGAAAATTAGTGGAAATTAGTGGACAAAAAAAGTCCGCCTTTAGTTGGACCCAATCTGTGGAAACCATATTCTGCTAAATCTGATTAATCTATGGTATATACGGTAATCTGTGGTATCTGCGGTAATCTGCGGTATCTGTGGTACCCATCCATGTGATTTTTAACCCCACCTCGTGCAGAACACCTCTTCGTTCTTTTTTTTGCAGAAAAAATTTACTATTTTTGCCCTTATTAAAAATCAATAGTAATGAAACTTTACATTCTGCTCAATATCGTCTCACTTTTCGATCTGTTGATAATCCTTTTTGCGGTCTATTACGGATTTAAATTCCTGATACGTTTTATTGCCCCGAAGGTCGTCGACAACGCAGCGAATAAAATTTTCAACGACATGCAGAACCGCGAAGCATCAAAAGACCGGCGTACAGTCCGAAAAGGGGATGTGACAATAGATTATTCTAATAAGAAACCTAAACAGTTCGGACGATCCGATGGCGATTATATCGAGTTTGAGGAGATCGATGAAAAAAAATAGTCCAATTAATTATTTGACCAATTAAAATTAAACAATTAGAGCGCCTCCTTTGCTCTTTATAAAACTATTATGGCACAGGAAGATTTATTCAAAAAGCTGATAGCCCATTGCAAAGAGTACGGCTACGTGTTCCCTTCAAGCGAAATCTATGATGGACTAAGCGCTGTATATGACTATGGTCAATATGGCGTGGAACTGAAAAACAACATCAAAAAATACTGGTGGGATTCAATGGTCCTGCTGCACGAAAATATAGTAGGTATCGACTCAGCCATCTTTATGCACCCAACGATCTGGAAAGCCTCAGGACATGTCGACGCCTTCAATGACCCCCTGATCGATAACCGCGATTCGAAAAAGAGGTACCGCGCCGATGTACTCATCGAAGAACAACTTGCAAAAATTGAGGGAAAAATTGACAAAGAGATAGAAAAGGCCAAAGGGCGTTTTGGTGACTCATTTGATGAGGTGCAGTTCCGAGCCACGAATAACAGGGTTTTAGAAACCCAGGCAAAATGGGACCAGTTACATAACCGGTTTGCCGAAGCGCTGAACAATAGCGATCTGGTTGAATTAAAACAGATTATCGAAGACAACGAAATTGTTTGTCCGATTTCGGGGACACGTAACTGGACTGAAGTACGTCAGTTTAACCTGATGTTCTCAACAGAGATGGGGTCCACTGCCGATGGAGCATTAAAAGTCTACCTTCGTCCGGAAACGGCACAAGGGATTTTCGTTAATTATATGAATGTTCAGAAATCGGGCAGGATGAAAATTCCGTTTGGGATCGCCCAGATTGGGAAGGCGTTCCGGAACGAGATTGTTGCCCGTCAGTTTATTTTCCGTATGAGGGAGTTTGAACAGATGGAACTCCAATTCTTTGTAAGACCAGGCACTGAACTCGAATGGTTCGAAAAATGGAAGACGTTGCGCATCAAATGGCATCAGGCGCTTGGCTTTGGCAATGAAAATTACCGTTTTCATGTACACGAAAAGCTGGCCCATTATGCCAATGCCGCGGTCGATATTGAGTATAAGTTCCCCTTTGGTTTTAAGGAGGTGGAAGGCATTCACTCACGTACCGATTATGATTTGTCGCAGCACCAGAAGTTTTCGGGTAAGAAGATTCAATATTTTGATCCTGAACTCAACCAGTCGTATGTTCCCTATGTTGTTGAGACTTCCATAGGCGTTGACCGGATGTTCCTTCAGATCATCTCAGCAGCTTACCACGAAGAGGTAGTTGAAGATGCAAACGGACTAAAAGATATCAGGGTCGTATTGCGACTTCCTGCACCTATCGCTCCCGTTAAACTGGCGGTGATGCCATTGATTAAGAAAGATGGCCTTCCCGAAAAGGCAAGGGAGATTATTGATGAACTGAAGTTTGATTTCAATTGTCAGTACGATGAGAAAGATTCCATAGGCAAACGGTACCGCCGGCAGGATGCCATCGGGACACCCTTCTGCGTCACAGTCGATCATGATACTGCAGCCGATAATACGGTCACGATCCGCTACCGCGATACGATGCTTCAGGAGCGGGTTGAGATTAGCAAGTTACGCGACATCATTTCGGGACAGGTCAATTTCAGAAAATTATTTGAACAACTTAAATAACCGGTTCTGGAGTATATTTTTCACTTAAGAACCAATCAGCCTGGTGGTGAAACATCTTAAAAGCATTCAAAAATTTAAGATGTTATTTATCAGGCATTAAATATGATGCCCGCACCTCTCAGTTATTTAATCCGTGGGGCTAACTCAATCGGTCTGTGTGACTGAGGAGGCGAAGCTGTGAGGAAAATACATCTAAAGAGTACATTTTGCGCCTTTTTGGTGTTTTGGTGGCGAAAAGAATCTTTACCAAATTATGGATATAATTTACTATTCAAGCTTAATTCATATTTTTCATCATTATATTTGTTCTGGAATATATAACAGAAGATTATGGAAGCCATCTATAAGTTAAAAGCAAATGAGATCAATGTAGATTTGATGGAAACAATAAAAAAATTATTTGGCCGGGAAGAGATTACGATTATGATAACTTCAGAACCCGACGAAACAACTTACCTTGCAATGAATCCTGCAAATGAAAATCATTTACTAGAAAACATTGTGGCTGAACCAACGATAAAATTTTCTGGTAATGAATTCATGAAATATGTCAACAAATCGGCAGAATAAGACCACGAGATGTTATTTTTAAGGGTTCTTCATTCACTGATTTTAATGAATGGAGGCTTAAGAACCCTAAAATTTATATCAAAATTGCTGAATTAATTGAAGAGATACGACGAAATCCATTTTCTGGTAAAGGTAATCCTGAACCCTTAAAGCATCAATTTTCAGGATATTGGTCAAGAAGAATTTCAAACGAACATCGTATAATTTATTCTGTTTCTGAAAGTTCTGTTGAGATTATATCCTGTAAATATCATTATTCCTAAGATTCCTTACTTTGCGAAATCTCCCCCTTTGGAAAGGGGGAATACAAGGGGATTTAAAGTACCAATTAACAAATTTCGTGTAATTCGTATTTTAATTCGTGTAATTCGTATAATCCGTATTTTATTACACCTGTTACCCAAAACCCTACACCTATTACCAAAACATCAACACTTACCAAATAGCTTTAATAAAAGTTAAGTTACCCGTTGAAATGGCTAAATTTGCACCTCTTTTGATAGGATTTCACCCTTTTTTCAATCAAATCTCCCCTAAATGGGAGTGAGAGGGCGAAGCTGTAGGAAGGGAGAAGCCTCCCCTATCCCGACCTCCCCTGACCCCTCCAAAGGAGGGGAATAAAAAAGGAGGGGAATAAAGAGCACTTAATTATTCAGAAGGATCGTCCGGGCCAATACGATCACCTGGTGTCAGGTTATTTAAATAAGGAGATTCCTCACTGCGTTCGGAATGATGAATCTCACCTTCATTCTGTATTTTCTTTTGCTGTAATTTGTTAAAAAAACAATTCACGTATGAAAAATCAATTCATTTTCCTTTCTCTTCTGTTCATAACCTTGTTGAGCGCCTGCCGTAGCACCCAGGAACTGGTTTATTTAAAAGATGTAGCCCCCAACGAAGTGATCCAGGGACTTCCCATCAAAACAACAGAACATATCGTGGGGACAGGCGATATCCTATACGTGAGTATCAAATCGAACAACGCTGATGTCAATATGCTCTATAACCCCGAATCAACCATGGAGTCTTCAGCATCCAGTGGTCAATCTTATATGAAGTTTACCACCCCCAGTGGTGCATACCTCTATGGTTTTGAGGTCGACAAGGAGGGTAATTTAAAATTACCTATGTTGGGAAAAATGAAAGTAGTAGGTCACACACAGTCAGAAATTGAAAAAATAGTTCAGAAAAAAGCAGATGAAGCGCTTACAGAAGCTATTGTAAAGGTAAAACTCCTTAATTTTAAGATTACGGTGATGGGTGAAGTTCGGAATCCGGGGGTTTATTACAATTACAACAACACCATCAACCTCATCGAAGCGCTGGCAATGGCCAACGGCAATACCGACTACGCCACCATAAAGGATGTCATGGTGGTCCGTCCCACACCCGAAGGGAACAAAACCTATATGCTCGACCTCACTTCGAAGGAGGCTTATCTCTCCGAGGCCTTTTACCTTCACCCCAACGATAACATCATTGTTCGTCCCGATAAACACAAAAACGTACAGCTAAACAGCCAGGCCTATTCATTGGTCCTTTCCTCTGTATCGGTAATGGTCACCGTTTTGGGATTTATCCTGGTATTGAGATAAGGACAAAAATATTGAGGTTCTATGACGTTTGGCGTGGATAGGATAACCAAGTATTTTTTTAAGGTGCTGAGCACCGTTGATATTTGTAGAAAATAAGATGATGTTTTATTACAACTTAACAATTCCTTTAAGTTATAGGTCTGCATCCAGAAGTATAAATTCCAATCTGTGTTAATCTGTCCGCTATCTGGCAGATTCTTGTACAAAAATAGATCAACAAAAAAACAGGGGTCCACGAATTAACACGAATCCGCCAGCGTGCGGATTTGTAGAACCAAAATCTGCCTTTAAGCGGACTTCTTCCAACCTATCCTGAAGTTCGGAATACATAGAATTCGGATCTTATACAGCAATCAGAAGATAATAGTACCGAAAGGCTGCTGGTTATCCCATAATCAATTACGCAAAAAATTGTGTATCTTAGCAAATAAAAAAGAAATGATGAATATTAATCCATCATTGGAATCAGTTATAGTGGAAAAACTAAAACCACTTAATCCGCTTAAGATCATACTATTTGGAAGTTATGCCTACGGTACGCCCAATGCAGATAGTGATCTGGATATTTGCGTAATTAAAATGGAAGTTAAGTCAAAATCAAAAGATAAAAAAGAAATCAGGGAAAAACTTAAAGATTTTTTGATTGCTAAAGACATATTAGTATCCACCCTGGAAGAATACGAATTCTATAAAAATCAATTTGGATCAGTGTTCATGGATATTGATCAAAAAGGAAAGCTATTATGGCCAACTTTTTAAACCAATATAAGATTTACTATCCCAAGGTACATGACCTTGATACTCTCTTTTCTATTGCTGTTAATAACAATATTGAATTAAACACTGACCGAGATATACTAATAGAACTAAATGATTATGCAGTTGAAGGAAGATATGCAATGATGCATGATGACATGGAAAATATTCAGGATATTTTTATTACTATCTCATCCCTGATGGAAAGTGTAAATCACATTTTAAAAGAATAATAACTGAATCTTGCATCTCACACCACCGGTGTGATAATAAATACCAAATAATAGAATTAGTGCTAATTCGTGTCCGCCAGAGTTGGCGGATAGTGGACAAAAACTTTTTCTATTTGTGGAGAAAATTCTCACTTTAAGCGCATCTACTTATATCTGTGCAATCTGTGGACAAAAAAAAATCCACAAAAAACAAGTATGGGTTCATAAGTAAGATAAGGGGTCCACGAATTAACACGAATTAACACGAATTAAAAGAAACAAAAGCAGTGACACTACTTTTGTTTTCCAACTATCTTTTAAAACAATTCATCCATCTCACACCACAGGTGTGACAATAAACATCTCTGAAAGACTTAGTGTAATCCGTCAGCTGACGGATCGTGGACCAAAACAATTTCAATTTGTGGACGCAAATAGTCTGCCTTTAGGCGAACCAGTTCCAACCTGTCCGCCCACTGGCGGATCTGTGCTAATCTGTGGAAACCTGTCCGCCCACTGGCGGATCTGTGGACAAAATCTTTTTTAATTTGTGGACCCCAATAGCCTCCCATTTTGCGGATAACTTTTCAGAGTTGTCTCAGATTTACCGGAGTTGCACCTCAAAACACCAGAGGACAATAAAAATTAACCGGAGTTCACTCACAAACTGTCAGCGTTGATCTACAAACAACCAGCGTTCAATGAAAATTTACAAGAGTTGTCCAAAAATCGCTGGAGATGATCTACAATTAGCCAGCGGACAATAGTCCTTAACCTGAGTTGCGTGTTAATTTAATAAAATAGTTTATACTTTTACAGTGGTTGCTTACAAAGAACCTTACAATTACACTTAATTTAAAACATTAAATTGTGGAAGTTATAGCTCGCATAAATATCGATAGTCCGACCGGACGAAAATTAGTTCATGAAATTGAAAGACATAAAAGAGTAGCTGAAATTGAATATCCCTTACCGGATGAATTGCAAAACTGTACTGCTCTATCTCATAATGAAGTATGGAATAAAGTATGGGATAAACTAAGCAAGCATTATGGAGTAGATGTACGAAAACTGCGATGAAAAAATTTGATATCGTTTATTCAAAGGAAGCTGATACAAATTTGCAAGAGTTATCAGATGTGATAATGAACAAATACAAAGCACCGTTGACTGCAGTACGTTATTTAAACGGTTTGCAAAAAAAGATTAAACGATTATCTATTACAGCAGATTCACTACCCTATTATACTCCATCACAATTACATATATTCGGACAAAACACCAAACGGATCAATTATAAAGAAATGGCAATAATATTTGCCATTTATGGACCCATAGTTTACATACACTGTATAATTCCAGCCAATTCCATTACCGGATAATAATTTTAAATAAAAAGGGGACCACAGTCCGCCAGTGGATAGCACAGATTAAAGAAAAACAAAAGCAGTGACACTACTTTTGTTTTCCAACTATCTTTTAAAACAATTCATCCATCTCACACCACAGGTGTGACAATAAACATCTCTGAAAGACTTAGTGTAATCCGTCAGCTGACGGATCGTGGACCAAAACAATTTCAATTTGTGGACGCAAATAGTCTGCCTTTAGGCGAACCAGTTCCAACCTGTCCGCCCACCAGCGGATCTGTGTTCACGCTGTGAATAGATGAAATAGCCATGGTTGTAAAATCACAAACCGAAATGAATCCGCCAACCGGCGGATGGCTATTAGCTTCGCTGATCAACGATTTCATTTGGCCGCTAAAAAACAAATTATATACAGATGAAGTATACCAGGCAATTGAATTTATTATCCTTATAAACCTGTTCATATCAGACAGAAAAATTAATAATTATTACATCATCCTACCTTAAACCTATTAATACTATTTTAACACAAAACATGACCATATGATTCCCGAGAACAATCACGAGCTAAACGAAGCCGAAGAAGGGTTCGATTTTCAAAAAATATTTTATTTGCTCATGCGCCACTGGCAGTGGTTCCTGCTTTTCGGTGCGTTAGGCATTTCTGCGGCGTATCTCTACACGAAGATAACCAAACCGCTCTATACGGTCACCGCCTCCATTCTCGTACCCGAAAAATCATCAGGGTTAGGGATCGATATGAATAAAATGTTCCAGGGGATGGCCGATGCACCAAAAAACAACATCTATAACCAGATCGAGATCATCACCTCCTACTACCCCATCAACCAGACACTGATGAACCTGCGCTGGGAAACAAGCTGGTTCAGGAAGGAACTCTTTATCTGGAATGGCATCTACAAACAGGAACCATTCGAGGTAAAACCTGCCAATAACTTTCTCAATCTTACGAGTATTCCGATCTATGTAACCCCAACATCGGCCGATTCGTATACCATTTCGGTCAACGGAAAAACAAAGATCAACAACATTCTATCCGAAATAAAGATTGAGGGAAAAGGCGTTTATGGTCAGCCATTCGTCAACACCTATTTCAATTTCACCCTGAGTAAAAAGCCAAATATCGATAAGGTTCCCGATGGCCATTATATGTTCGAATTCAACGACCTGAACGAGATGACTTTCAGCTATCAGAAAAAGACAAAAGCAACACTCAAGACCAAATTCAGCGATATTATCCAGTGTACGATCCAGGGTAACCAGCCGGCTAAAGATGGTGAATTCCTGAATGAACTCTTAAAGGTTTATATTGGTAACAAAATGGACTTGCAGAACGAAGCCCAAAAACGGTCGCTAGAATTCATCAACAGCCAGCTGACGGGAATCTCTGACTCGATGAACAGCGCAAGCACCCGCTATGCCGATTTCCGCTCCAAAAATAATGTGATCGACATTACAGCCGAAGGGACACTTGTGATGAACAACCTCAAGGATATCGAATCAGAGCGGGCCAAAAGCCAGATGCAGCTCGACTATTTCAATAATATCCTGGCTTATCTCAACACGCCGGGAAACCAGAAACAACTCGTATCCCCATCGGTCGTAGGGATCGAGGACGTCGCATTAAATACACTGGTCGTTAAACTGGGTGAGCTTTACAACCGCCGACAGGTGATCTCGTTCAGCACGAAGGAGAATAACCCTGCACTTGCGCTCATCGACCGGGAGCTGGCCCAGACAAGAAGTCAGTTAACCGAAAACCTCCGTAACCTCATCGACAACGCTTCGCGGTCGATCGTTAGCCTTAAAGAGCGCCAGGCAGGCATCAGCACCGAGCTGAATAAACTTCCACAGAAAGAGCAGCAGATGATCGATATCCAGCGGCAGTTCAATGTCACAAACGATCTCTACACCTTCCTGTTAAAGAAAAGAGCTGAGACCAATATTACATTGGCGTCAAGCGTTCCTGATGTACAAATTATCGATCTGGCGCGTCCTGATGCAGCCGTACTGATTGGACTTCCCCGTAGCCTGATCCTGCTGATCGGACTAATCCTTGGCATAGGTATTCCATTGGTGGTGATGTTGTTGATGAACCTGTTTGATGTCCATATACGGACACAGGAGGATATCGAAACAAAAACAAGGATACCCATTATCGGAAACATCATCCACGACGATAGCGATACAACCCTTGTTGTTTACGATAATCCCAAATCGATCATTTCTGAGTCGTTCAGGGCGTTGCGAACCAACATTCAGTACATGGTCGAAAAGCCACACGGCAAGGTGATCTCTATCCAGTCGACCCATCCTGGTGAAGGTAAATCCTTTATATCGGTAAATACAGCCTCTATCCTGGCGATGAACGATAAAAAAGTGATTCTTGTTGGTGTCGACCTTCGTAAACCCAAAATTCACAAGACTTTTGATGTGAAGAACGATCACGGATTAAGTACCTTCCTCGTTGGTTACGACACCCTCGAACAGGTCATTCTTCCCACCCAAATTCAGAATCTGTCGATTATCCCTGCCGGACCGATTCCCCCCAATCCTGCAGAGTTGTTAGGTAAACCAGAGATGAAAGCGATGATCGATAAGCTTCGGTTGAGCTACGATTACATTATTCTTGATAACGCCCCGATCACCTTCGTGACCGACGGATTGATCATGAGTCAGCTCTCTGATCTGAATATGTTTATCCTCCGTTATGGGATATCGCGCAAGCAGCAGATCGACATCATCAATCATCATGGCGATAAGAAGCTCATCAATCACCTGGCCATCGTGGTGAACGACATCAAACCCAATGCGTTCGGGTATGCCTACTCCAAATATTCGAGGTACGATGCCTATTACAAATACTCTTACCAGAAGAATTACCATTATACATCTGACGAGCCCTCCAAAACCCGCCGCAAGAAAAAACCCGAACCAGATAACGTTTAAGGACGACGACACGACGGAACGACTGCACGGCTATACGACGGAACGACTGCACGATTGAACGACGACACGACTGCACTACTTCACGACGGAACGACTGCACGACGACACGGCTATATGACTGCACGACGGAACGACTGCACGACTGCACGATTGAACGGCTGCACGACTACACGACTGCATGACTACACGACTGCACGACGGAATGACTGCACGGCTACACGACGGAACGACTGCACGACGGCACGATTGAACGACGACGGGATGTAGTTAAATAAACAAGGATTTTTTTACAATATAACTCATTCATTTAATGAGCTATACACCAGACGATAAACATAAGCCGCAGAGCGGCGATCTATTTGTAGAACAAAATAACCCGTTAAATGACAGCCGCGTAGTGGCGACCTATTCAATCCTAATACCTGCATATCGCTGCAATGGGGGCATCGGATGCTATTTTTCAATCTTTTAGCCCGGGAGGTCGCCGTTATACGGCTTTTGCCAAATGTCATCTTTTTTTCAACAAATAGTTTACCGCTATGCGGCTTGTTACTAAAGAGGATCAGTAACCAATTTTAATAATCTTAATTGCTATTAAGAAGAATTTTAGAACTCTTTATTGAGATTTGAAGGTTATATCATAAATAAAAAACTTTACCGCTGAGAACCGCGGAGTCCTCCCACTGGCGTATCCGATGTAATAGAAGAAGTAATTCATATTTTATTAATCCTTTACAAAGATGTCGCCACTACGTGGCTTCATTTCCATTTTATTCCTATTTCTACAAAGATTTAGCTGCTACGCAGCCTTACTTTTTGCAACGTAGTTGCTGAATCTTTGTAGATAAATATATAGCTAAGTTCTTAAAGCAACGGAGTTGCGACATCTTATGAACCCTGCATTTTAACCGGACAAAAAACAAGGGATAAAACGAGCTGGAAATAATTAGCTTTGCTGATCCAACTGGCAGACAGGTTAAAAAATCAAAAGTGGATACTTTACCATTCTATTCATAAACATCTTTTAAGATGAGAATTTTATTCACTAAATTTGTTTAAGTATATATTTAAACAGTCATGGAAGCCATCTATAAATTAAACGCAAACGAGATAGATTCAGCTTTGCTGGAAACCATTAAAAAATTATTTGGTGGGAAAGCGATTACAATAACCATAACCACAGATCCTGATGAAACAACATATCTCACCATGAATCCTGCAAATGAAAAACATTTGCTTGAGAACATGGCTCAGGAACCATTTATAAGTTTTACTCAGGCAGAATTCGAAAATCATATAGAAGATCTACTGAGAAAAACAAAATAGCGCCATACAGATGAGGAAGATAACCTTTACTCAGGAAGCTTATTCAGATTATCTAAATTGGCTGGAAACAGACAAGAAATTATTCATTAAAATTACAAATCTTATTCACGAAGCATCAAGAAACCCAGGGATAGGAACTGGAAAACCCGAACTTTTAAAACACCATTATAAGGGTTGTTGGTCAAGAAGGATAACAGAAGAACATCGCCTGGTTTATAAAGTCACCGAAAATGCAATCGAGATTATTTCCTGTAGATATCATTATCAGTAAATGCTCCCGATGATGATCCGAAAACAAACTTTTGAACAGATCATATCCTGTACCCTTTATAATAGGTGAAGTATACCATTATTAACGATTATATAAATTAACCATTGGTGATATCCGGTTTCTGTAAGTCTTGTCAAACTTTTGTCTACGGCTGCCTTCAGATTCCCGGTCGCCCGGGAGGGACACCATTGCTTTTGACTATGGGATTCCGGTCGTTGCGGCTCCCTTAGGACTTGAACCTTTTAGATTAACTTCATGCCCGGCACACCAAAGATGTCGCCACTAAGTGGCTTCATTTCCATTTTATTCCTATTTCTACAAAGATTTAGCTGCTACGCAGCCTTACTTTTTGAACCGTAGTTGCTGAATCTTTGTAGATAAACATCATGGATTAAAGTCCTGCAGCCCAAAAAGCTCCCTGATCCATTTATTAATTTGATATTTAACTAATTACAAGATTAATTATTCCTTTAAACACTATTTAACCGTTTATATCCGGTTATAATCGGATATAAACGGATGTAATCATTTATATTGAAAATCATCATTTAATTTTAGGCAATTATCAGAACCTGAAAGGGTTTTTAAGTTAAACCAAAATTAAAACTTTCAACGATGAGTATTAATTTAAACAGAGGTTACAATTGCAAGAATGATGAATTGCCGATGATTTGCAAAGCTACTTTTGCAAATGTGAAGCGCGACTTAACAGACTTTACGGCGTACTCCCCAACGTTTAACGAACCATTTATTACCGGTTTCGGAACTAAGATTGGGAATGTGAGCCAGATTATTGAGCCGAGAGGTGAAACGGCATTGCTTGCCGCCATCAATCAGAGTCTTTATGAGACCATGGACAGTCTCATTAAACCACTGAACCACCTGGCAGGATATTTAAGAATGGGAAACGGGACTGTTAAAATCACTCCGGCCCAATATGGCATCAACGATCTGCGTAAAGCAATCAAACGGAGGGATTCCGAGGCGGTGATTAAAATGCTTCACCTGGTCACGACCAACAATACACGTTATGCTGAGGCATTAAAGAGTCAAGGGTTGACTGATGCCCTGATGGAGGTCTTTATAAATGCATCCGACAAACTCGATAAAGGGAAGCAGCAGACCATGGAGATTCGGAGCAACCGTAAAGCCATCGTGCAGAACAACATCGGATTGTTCAATGAGTTGAACGATCAGCTTACTGAACTCCTTTATGTAGGTAAAATATTGTACAAAGGGGTTGATGCAGCCAAAACGAAGGATTACACCTTTTCAGAACTTAAGAAATTGGTACGCAGAACAGTCCAGTCTGCCTCAGCCAATGTTAAACCAGCAGTAACTGCCACTGAAGAAAATAACTAGATCTTTGGCATTGAAGATGTTCTGTCGGATAATTTGAGTAGTCCAATTGATTTTAAGACACTCGTCTTAAATTAAATAATAAACCCGTTCAACGATCTGCCGGATGGGTTTATTATTTAGATCTCCCCTGTCTTATAAAGGGAGAATCGAGTCTTAGCGAGGCAAATCGTATTCCGGGAAAGGAAAAAGCACTTTAAAGCAGGGTAAATGTTGTTTGAAGGAGGGAAATAATCGTTATTAATCAGGCAGTTACGTGTTTGATAAAGGAAATATCTCTTCGAAAAGAGGAAGTAAGGGTTTATAGAGAGGAAGTCGTCGTTTGTAAATAGGGAGTAGTCGTTTGTAAAGAGGGAGTAAGGGTTTGAACAGGATCACATTCATTTTACATACTAAATTGGTTTTATTTTCAAATTATTAACTTTGTGTAAAATTGAAATTATGGAAACTACAATTATTATAAATACAGACTCAATTACACCTGAATTTATTGAAGGGATCAAAAAGTTTTTTCCACACAAAACCGTCGAAATAACGATACAGCCTGCCGATGAAACCGACAATATACTAAGTAACTCAATCTTCACAAAGAAATTAGAAGAACGAATAGCAGATTATGAAGCGAAGAAACAGGTTATTTCGTTAAAGGCTTCCGACCTTCTATGAAAAATTTAGAATTCATTCCTGCTGCTTTTCAGGAATATCAGGAATGGATAGAAACAGACCGAAGAATCGCCCTCAGAATTGGTGATCTGATTCGAGACATTTTGAGACATCCCTTCGAAGGTATAGGTAAACCGGAACCATTAAAACATCAGTTTAAAGGATATTGGAGCAGAAGAATAAATCACGAACATCGGCTTATCTACAAAGTTAACGATAATTCGATTTTAATATTCTCGTGCTATTCCCATTATTAAAAGTAAGATCTATTGGGGCCACTAATCCGCCAGTGGGCGGACAGGTTAGAAAAACAAAAGCCGTTATACACTTTTGTTCCAACTATCTTTTAAAACAATTCATCTACCCTCACACCACCGGTGTGACAATAAATATCAAATTAAGAATTAGGATATTAAAAAAACAGGTAATATTGTTACGAAACTTTTCATCTTTTACTTTCGTATCTTTACTAAAACCAACATCAATGCAAGTCGATTTAAATATCAAATTAAAAGCAATGCTTTGGGACATTCCTGAACCGCGGAGATTGGAAATTGCAAATAAAATCCTTTCTAATCCGGTTGAAATATTTCAGAACGAAGACCAACTTTTTATCAAAGCCCTGAATAGCCTTAAATGGTATGAGTTAATAAAGCTTGTGGGTAAGCACAAACTACTAACCTTGTTAACAGATACAACGATTCAAAAACTATTTCCTGTTCAACGACGTACATATTATACCAATGCACGACGACTATTATCAAAATACACTGTACCCACTTCAAGATAAAGTACTTGAAACTGTCGGGAAACTTCCGGTTGGATTTTATCTTACAGGAGGCACAGCTTTAAGCCGGGCATACCTGCATCACCGCTATTCAGATGATCTGGATTTTTTTGTAAACTGACAGCTTGAACAACATTCTATCGAATAAAGTAACAGCTTTAGGACGCTACTCTACAAAAGACATTGTTGATATCGTATACATTTGCGAAACCCTACAGTTTAATTGGGAAGACATAATTAGCGAGGCCTCTGAAAAAGACCTTTGGGTAAACCCTGTTAATGTTGTTGAAGTTTTAGAGCAGTTCCCTGTTGAAAACCTTCAGGAAATAGGTTGGATGATAAAAGAACCTTCATTCGAATGGTTTAACTCCCGGATCAATCAAATTATCCCCGATATTCTGGATGGAAACTTGAATTCACTGTACAAATAATTTGCTTCGCTGATCTGCCAAATATGAGCTGGCGGACTGTGGACCAAATCTGGCGGACTGTGGACAAATCTTTTTTAATTTGTGGATCCGCCAGTAGGCGGACACGTCCGCCAGCTGACTCCCATTTTGCGGATACCATTTCAGCGTTGTCTCAAATATCCCTGGCGTTCAATAACAATTTATCAAAATTCATCCGATAACCGGCAGAGTTGGTTCACAATTGACCAGCGTTCAACGAAACTTAACCAGCTTAAATTCAAATCATCAAGCTAAAAAAATTCGTGAATCGAAGATAAGCGAACCTAAATTCGTATTTACTGCAATTCCGCTATCTTTGTAAAAAAAAGGTTGTCATGGATAAACTTGAATTTGAGTCATTTGTCGAACTAAAGATCCGAGACATTATCGCTCTAGTCATGGAACGAGAATCTTTTGATTTCGAAACAGCGATTCATTATCTCTATAAGTCCAGTTTGTACCGTCTATTACTGAATGAAAGCACCAAACTATGGCATTTAAGTAACGAAAAGTTATTCGAAATGCTTATCAATGAAAAGCAGAACAAACAATTGATTTTCCCGGACTATGTATAAAAAGCAAAATAAATTGACCCCGGTGCAAAGCTTCCAATTATTTTGCCTCGAAAGTTACAGAAGCGCAAAAGGCCTTTCCGGAATAAAGGCTTTAAATGATTTTAAACAAGCCAGAGTTTTCGATCTACTGGCTTCAGGATTCGAAGTATTGCACACACAAAGCAAAAATTATTTATTAGCCGAAATTACTGAATATATTAACCGTCGTCATGCAACTTTATCACGGAAGCATTGAAATTATTGAAAAGCCTAAAATACTTGATCAGCAACGATTGCTGGATTTTGGCAAAGGGTTTTATACTACAACCAATAAAGAACAGGCCGAACGATGGGCTGCAATTAAACAAAAACGAACATCCAGGTCAGCTAAAGCAATTATTACAGTCTACGAATTAGACGGGAACCTGCTTAATAGTGAAAACTTAAAAGTAAAAATATTCACACAGGCTAATGAGGAATGGTTGGATTTTGTGATACACAACCGTAATATCGAATCTGATACTAATAACGACATCGTTATTGGCCCTGTAGCCAACGACACCCTTTATCAAACACTTATATTATACGAAGCCGGAATTTTAACAAAAAAAGAGACCATCGCCCGGTTAAAAGTTCATCCACTTTTCGACCAATTATCATTTAATACCCAAAAATCTCTTGAATACTTGAAATACATTCGTTACTACGAGTTGTAATATACCACGACTAGAATTCGACAATAAGAATAAAGAATGCAATAATCCGCCAGTGGGCGGACACGTCCGCCAGTAGGCGGAATGTGGATCAAAATAGATCAACAAAAAACAGGGGTCCACGAAGAAACAAAAGGGGCCCACAAGTAAGAAAAAGGGTCCAATATCCGCCAGCTGGCGGACACGAATTGACACGAATCCGCCAGTTGGCGGACGCGTAAAAAAAACAAAAGCAGTTACACTACTTTTGTTTTATTAAATCATCTTTTAAAACAATTCATCCTTCTCGCACCACCGGTGTGACAATAAACATCATTATCTTATTACTGAATCATGCAATAGTATTTGACTGATGACAATAGAATTTTCCAAACATGCCTTAAGACAAATTGAAATTAGAATAATTACTGCATATAAAACATCTAAAATCGATAAATATGGTAATCCGTTACGATAAAGAAGTCGACATTGTTTATATCTTATTTTCAGATAAGAAAATAAGTGAAAGTCACGAAGATAAGCCAGGAATTATACTCGATTATGACAATGAAGGAAATATTGTAGGAATTGAAGTTCTAAATGCTTCAGCACAAATGATTCACCCAAATGGTATCGTTTATGAAGTTGCATAATAAAACGGAGCAGTAAGATCAATCTCAATTATTGTTTTTACTCTTCAACCATCAATTCAAATATCATCTTCACACCACCGGTGTGACAATAAACATCACATTAAGCATTAGCTTCGCTGATCCGCCCACTGGCGGATTCGTGAAAATTCGTGGATCCGCCAGCTGGCGGACTGCCTTTAGGCGGACCAGTTCCAACCTGTCCGCCCGCTGGCGGATCTGTGTTAATCTGTGGAAACCTGTCCGCCCACTGGCGGATCTGTGGACCATTTTTTTTTGTGGACGCAAGTCTGCCTTTAGGCGGACCAGTTCCAACCTGTCCGCCCACTGGCGGATCTGTGGACCAAATCTGGCGGACTGTGGACAAAATCTTTTTTTAATTTGTGGACCCCAATAGCCTCCCATTTTGCGGATAACTTTTCAGAGTTGCCTCAGATTTACCGGAGTTGCACCTCAAAACACCAGAGTTGATCTACAAATAACCAGAGTACAATTAAACTAAACCAGCGATGGCCAATAATCACCAAAGTTGAACAACAAACAATTGTCGGACAAGGTAACTTATTCAAAGTTATGGATCATTTGATCTCAGGACTATTTCAAAAGAGTTCATTAATGCTTAATTTTGCAGAAACAAGAAATATGGAAACACTAATTATCAAACCAAAAGATAAAGCCGAATTAAATTTCTTTCTTGAATTGACCAAAAGAATGGGAATAAAATCGGCCACGATTGAGAGCGATGCAGATGAAATAGCCATGATACATAAAATGATAAATTGGAAGAAATATAAGCAAAATGGCTATTCCATGCGACCTTTAAAAAACAAATTACATCCGCATGAAAGGCTTTTTCAGGCCATGGAAAAGAACAAAAACACACCTGAGGTTAGCCGTGATAAGGTGATCGACACCCTTCATCGAATCCTAAATGATGAAAGTTAAATTTCGTAAGTTCCCTAAATAATATAGAATAAAGATAGATATTGGAAAGAATCCACAAAAAAAGGTGGGGCCCACAAGTAAGAAAAAGGGTCCACGATCCGCCAGTAGGCGGACGCATTAAAAAAACAAAAGCAGTTACACTACTTTTGTTTTCCAACTATCTTTTAAAACAATTCATCCATCTCACACCACCGGTGTGACAATCTACACCACTGAAAACATTCGTGTTATCCGCCAGATACTATCTTAAGTTCCAAATTTTCTTACATCTTTTTTTTAACTTTGTTTCGCGGAAAGAGAGCTTCCTGCGAAAGCTTTATACGGAAGTTCATCTTGTGTAGGTGGATCTAGGTCCACCTACCTTTTTTGGCTTCTACGAAGCCATGCGGAAAGAGAGACTTCTGCTCTGCATATCCGGATGTTCTACACTATATATCTCATCTTTTCGCCATAGTGTATAAATCAAGATCAATAATTTTCTTTGTACTGCAACATATCCTTTCATTTTTATTTTGGTTCGTTCATAAACTCTTTGATTAAGGTTTACAAATTGTAATTCACCATTTCTTACCACTGAAAATGATGGTAAGTGTAAGATTCTTCGTATCCTGGAGTTTCCTTTCTTTGATATCTTGGTTTTTCCGGTTCGGTTTCCGGATTGATTTTCTACTACATCATAACCAGCATAACTGACCAGTTGCCTTTGGTTTTTAATCATATGAAAACCTCCTGTTTCTGCAATAACAGTAGCCGCAGTAACTAAACCGACACCCTTAATTTGGGTAATATTGTTTATCTTTCTGTTCATGTTGTCGTCCTTTTTAACGGCTTCTTTTATCATCTTTTCAGTTTGTTTTATCTGGTTTTCAATCGTTTCAATTAACTGATCAAGCTGATTAACTACTTCATCATTTGCGTGTTCTGCATGTGTGAGTCCTTCCTTTTGATTGTTTAGCCTTGTACGAGTTTCCTGAAGGGCTTGCCTGTGCCTTGTAATTGATCTCAATTGAAGGATCTGGCTTGTTGGTGGACACCATACATCAAGACGTTGCTCTGCTCCCATCTGGGCCAGACCCTTTGCATCGATTTTGTCATTCTTACTCTTATAACCAAGGCTCTGAAGATATTTCTTGGCCTTGCTTGGCAATATAACACTTACCATTTTTTTGGCTTTGTTTAAAAACCAGGCCAATTTCTCATAATAAACTCCAGTGGCTTCCATTAAAAAAACAATCGGAATATCATGTTTGCATTTTTGGGAAACCCACTCTTCAAATAATTTAAATCCGGTTAAATTATTGCTAAAACTCCGCGTTGCAATAATACTTACCCGTTGCTGATTATCAATCAGTGATATACAGCAATCAAACTTTTCTTTGCTAATGTCATTACCAACTGAATACTTAATAAAAGATTCAGCCTCATTTTCATTCATAGAAATTCTCTTCTTGTTATCTTTGCTCATGTTAATGCTTGATTAAGTAAAAAAACACTTATCATTAAATACTATTCAGAATTTAGAAGAGAAGCAACAGGAGAATTATCTGGCGGACTACATCGTAATACTACGTGTTTCGCTGGCTGGCCGAGGTACTCCTGATGATCTCTATAAAAACATAAAAATAACTTTTTCAAAGATATGAGCTGGCGGATCGTGGACCAAAAATGTCTGCCTTTATGTGGACCTAATCTGTGGAAACCTGTCCACCCACTGGCGGATCTGTGATAATCTGTGGAAACCTGTCCGCCCACTGGCGGATCTGTGGACCAAATCTGGCGGATCTGTGGACAAATCTTTTCTTTTAAATTTGTGGACCCCAATAGCCTCCCATTTTGCGGATACCATTTCAGCGTTGTCTTAAATATCCCAGCGTTCCACAACAATTCATCAGCGTTCAATAGAACTTAACCAGAGTTAATCCGATAACCGGCAGCGTTGGTTTACAATTGACCAGCGTTCATCCGAAATAGTTCAGAGTTGTCCAATAATCACCGGATTTGACCTGCAAAAGGCAAGCGCTCAATTAAACTTAACCGGAGGCCCATGTTAATAGATGATAATACGATTTGCTGACTCATAAAATCCACAAATCAATTATTCAGCTTACAATACATTGCGTTAAGATTGGCATAGCCAGTCTGCGATATACATACAAACCGTGCAATTCCTAATATTGCCATTATTATTTAATAGAAAATGTTCTCCAATAAAACCCTACTCATTACCGGTGGAACCGGATCATTCGGAAATGCCGTACTTAACCGTTTTTTAAATACAGATATAAAGGAGATTCGTATCTTTTCGCGTGATGAGAAGAAACAGGATGATATGCGTCACAGACTGAATAACCCAAAGGTAAAATTCTATATTGGAGATGTACGCAGTAAACGAAGTGTGGATAATGCAATGCACGGAGTAGATTTTATCTTTCATGCAGCAGCCCTGAAGCAAGTCCCTTCCTGTGAATTCTTTCCTATTGAAGCCGTAAATACCAATGTGCTGGGAACTGCAAATGTTCTTGATTCAGCAGTTGAACATGGAGTAAAAAGGATGATTGTCCTGAGTACAGATAAAGCAGCCTATCCCATCAATGCAATGGGAATCAGTAAGGCGATGATGGAAAAAGTTGCGATTGCAAAAGCCCGATCTTTGGGGGATGACGCCAAAACTACAATATGTTGTACCAGATACGGAAATGTAATGGCCAGCCGAGGCTCAGTTATACCACTTTTTGTCGATCAACTTGCAGCTGGAAAAGATCTTACGGTTACGGACCCCAATATGACCCGCTTTATGATGACCCTGGATGATGCTGTTGATCTGGTGATCTATGCATTTCAGCATGGGAAGAATGGGGATCTATTTGTACAAAAAGCTCCCGCAGCAACAATAGAAACATTGGGTAAAGCCATTATCAGTTTATATAAATCGGAGAGTCAGGTTCGTGTGATTGGTACACGTCATGGCGAGAAACTATATGAAACACTGGTAACACGTGAGGAGATGGCCAAGTCGATCGATATGGGCAATTATTTCCGTGTTCCAGCAGATAACCGTGATCTGAATTACGATAAATATTTTGTGGAAGGACAGGAAGAGGTCTCTTTGATTGATGATTATCATTCCCACAACACCTTCCGCCTTGATCTTGAAGGTATGAAAAAGTTATTATTGAAACTTCCTATGATACAAAAAGATGTACTGGGTGAAGTTGTTGCACAATATCCGGATTAAAGGGTCCACAGGGTTTCACATCTTGTCCCGATCTATCGGGAGGGTTAAACACAGTGGCACACTGTTTAAATTTATCAAACATCGCGAAACACCTTTTAAACACTGTGATACACTGTGTAACAAAAAATCATGACCGAGATACCTACTATAATCAAAGGCGGCATATTCACCGACGAACGCGGTTCAATGCGCTTTGTGAATGCTTTCACCTTTCCGGATGTAAAACGGTTTTATTCCATCAAGCATCCCGATACCTCTGTTGTCCGTGCCTGGCAGGGGCATCAGTTCGAAAAGAAGTACTTCTACCCTATCACAGGCAGCTTTATTATTGCCTGGGTAAAGATTGATGATTTTAAAAATCCTTCAGAAAATTTAATTCCGGAGTATCATTTATTGTCAGCAAATAATAGCGAGTTATTATCTGTTCCGAAGGGATATGCCAACGGCCTCAAAGCTCTTGAACCCAATTCCGAGTTGATGATCTTCTCTGATTTGGATGTCGAGAACTCTGTCCGCGAAAAGATACGGTTTCCGGCTGATTGGTGGTTTGATTGGAGTAAATTTTGATAGCACGAAGATAAAAAATTCCACAGTGTCCCACGGTGTAAAAAATAGTAACACAGTGTAACACGTTTTTAAACACTGTGAACCCATTAAATTATGGACATAAACGAGATTACACACGAAATACTGGATTCAGCCTATAAAATTCACTCGAAACTAGGACCGGGTTTATTGGAATCAGCCTATCAGGCATGTCTTGTATACGAACTTCGTAAAAAGGGGCTTAAAGTTGAAGTAGAAAAGCCATTGCCTTTGATCTATGAAGAAGTTAAGCTGGAATGTGGATACCGAATAGATATTTTTGTTGAAGATCAGGTTGTCGTAGAATTGAAAACGGTTGAAGCATTTACTGATGTGCATACTGCACAAGTCTTGACATACCTTAAATTATCAGAAAGTAAAGTTGGCTTACTGATTAACTTCTACGTGAAAAGTTTAAAAGAAGGAATTAAGAGATTAATAATTTAAGAAAATAATTCCACAGAGTTACACAGGGTCAAAAGGTGTTACACAGTGTTATAAACTGTGTAACACTGCTAAAACACTGTGATACACTGTGGACCTTTAAATAAATATGATTAAGATAGGAATAACCGGTCAACCTGGATTTGTTGGTACACATCTCTTCAATACCTTAGGTTTATATCCTGATAAATTTGAACGGATACCCTTTGAAGATGCTTTTTTTTCTGATGAAAATAAGTTAAAAGAGTTTGTCGCAAACTGCGATGCCATCATCCATCTGGCTGCAATGAACCGTCATAACGATCCAGAAGTAATTTACAACACCAACATCGGATTGGTTAAGCAGCTCATCTCTGCATGCAAATCAACTAAGTCCACACCCCATATAATCTTTTCCTCCTCTACCCAGGAAGAGCGCGATAATCTCTATGGTAAATCTAAAAAGGAAGGGAGAAAACTCTTTGAGCAGTGGGCCGATAAAAACAATGCTCAGTTTACAGGTTTAATTATCCCCAATGTTTATGGACCGTTTGGTCACCCTTATTATAATTCAGTAGTCGCAACTTTTTGTCATCAGTTAACCCATAACGAAACACCAAAAATTGAGGTGGATGGTGTGGTTAACCTTATTTATGTAGGTGAGTTGGTTAAGCAAATCATAGAAATGATTATCGAAGTTGATACCAACCATAAAGACGATGTAGTCATCCAGGAAATAAAACTTCAGCATACAACAGAGGTAAGGGTTTCGCGAATCCTTCAATTGCTTCAGGGATATAAAGCCAATTATTTGGAAAAAGGGGAGATTCCAGCGCTCGATACACCCTTTCACCGCAACCTGTTCAATACCTTTCTCTGTTACATCGACCATTCGACCTTCTTTCCTTTCAAGCTGAAGCTCAATACCGACGATCGTGGAAGTTTTGTAGAGACCATAAAGCTTAACAGCGGCGGACAGGTCTCATTCTCCACCACTGTTACCGGGATCACACGTGGTAATCATTTTCACACGCGAAAAGCCGAACGTTTTGCAGTTATAAAGGGAAAAGCAAGGATTGAATTTAGAAAAATCGGTACAGATAAAATATATACGTTTGAACTCGACGGCAGTCAACCCTCCTTTGTTGACATGCCCATCTGGCACACTCACAACATCACCAACATCAGTACTGAAGAATTATACACCATCTTCTGGATCAACGAGCATTTTGATGCGGAGGATGCGGATACCTACTTCGAAACTGTGTAAATAGAACGCAGATGACACTGATTGAACAGATGTTCGCAGATTTTGTATTATCTTTGATTTATAAATAAAATAGGGATGGTAACAACAATTAAAAAAGGGACTTCACCTTCAGAAATTAAGATAGTTTTAAAAGAGAGAAGTGCTAAAATCAAAAGTCCTGATTTAAGGAAGTATTGTGGTTCCATTACACTTCAGGAAGACCCTGTCAAAATGCAAAAAAAGTGGCGTAATGAATGGGAATAACATTCTTCTGGATACTAATATTGTCCTGTATTTACTTGGAGGAGAAGAAACTCTTATTCCTCTCCTTGAAGAAAAAAATCTCTTTCTTTCATTTATTACTCAGCTGGAATTACTTGGTGCCAGAAATCTCAGATCGGATGATATTCTTAAAATCAAGGAATTCATTGCAGAGTGTACCGTAATTGATATTACTCAAGGAATTAAGGATTATGCCATTAACATTCGACAAAAATATCCAGTAAAACTTCCAGACTGTATTATACTTGCAACGTCACTCTGGTTAAATATGCCTTTAATAACTGCTGATTCTGATTTTAAGAAGATTGACATTGCTGATTTAATTTATTTTAAGCGTTAGCACAAACCGAGACAAATAGGTTTTTGGTACAATTCAAGACTGATTATATCTTCTCAATCAGCGGCACGTGTCCCGTACTTTGATGGATCAGTATTTCATCCATTCTTAACCGCGTAAATCCAAAGTACCGAGCCAGCGAGGTACTAAAAAAATAAATCCGCGCAAAACTTGTCCGCCAACCGGCGGATCCGTTTTATCTGCGTCACTTGTCCGCCAACTGGTGGATCTGCGTTCTATTCTTTCTTATTTTATCTGCGCAAATCCGCTTAATCAGCGTCATCTGCGTTCTATTCTTCATCTGCGTTCCATTCTATGCAAAAACTCAAACTCCTCACCATCATCGGCACGCGCCCCGAGATCATCCGTCTCTCGGCAGTTATTAAGGCAGCCGACAAATATTTCAACCATATCCTTGTTCACACAGGACAGAACTACGACTACTCCCTTAACCAGGTATTCTTCGAAGACCTCGGACTACGAGCCCCTGACCATTATCTGGCAAGTGTGGGAGGTAATCTTGGAGAGACGATGGGTAATATTATTTCCAAATCGTATGATGTTCTTTTACAGGAAAAACCAGATGCACTGTTAATCCTTGGCGACACCAATTCTGCTTTAGCTGCAATCTCTGCCAAGCGTTTAAAGATCCCAATCTTCCATATGGAAGCTGGCAACCGCTGTTTTGATCAGAACGTACCGGAAGAGATTAACCGTAAGATAGTAGACCATATCTCGGATATCAACCTCCCCTATACTGAACATTCACGCAGGTATTTATTATCCGAAGGAATCCGCAAGGAGCATATCTTCGTGACAGGTTCACCCATGCGGGAAGTTTTGGAACAACATAAAGAAGCAATAGCAAAATCCGAAATCCTAAAAGCCCTCAGCCTAAAGCCTAATAGCTATATTTTAGTCTCCGCCCACCGTGAAGAGAACATCGATATTGAGGAGAATTTTATCAGCTTAATGACAGCTATCAATGCGATTGCGGAGAGATACCAGATGCCCGTTATCTATTCCACACACCCGCGAAGCCTGAAGTTTATCGAGAAGCGTAATTTTATTTTTCATCCCCTTGTCCGTAATCTGAAACCTTTTGGATTTTTGGACTACAATAAGCTCCAGATGAATGCCTACTGCGTCCTTTCCGATTCAGGCACACTTTCTGAAGAGAGCGCTATGCTGGGATTCACAGGTATATTATTACGCACCTCCACCGAGCGCCCCGAAGTGCTCGATAAGGGAACCGTTGTTGTTGGAGGGATCAAAGGAAATGAGATAGAGCAAGCTATTGAGTTGGCAATTGCAATAAAAGAAAACAATGAGCCAACAGCTTTGATACCGGACTATACTGATGTTAATGTATCGATCAAGGTTATTAAAATCATTCAAAGCTTTACGAGTATAGTAAACAAGGTTGTTTGGGGAAAATAGAACGCTGATCCGCCAGTGGGCGGACAGGTTACGCAGATCTAACTGATTCTCACTGATAAATAAATTAATACTGTGAGACACCTTTTAACACTGTGAAACACTCCCGATAGATAGGGACAAGTTGTGGACCCTTTTCCCATATGATTTACACAAATCTTTTTTAATCTGCGTAAAACTTGTCCGCCAACCGGCGGATCTGCTCAATCCGCGTCACGTGTCCGACTACTGGCGGATCTGCGTGCTATTCATGTTTAGATCTGTAAATAACTACATAATCTGGATGACATGACCAGTTTGGGTTTACGCTATTTGTTTATCGTTGGTTAATAGTTGGATTTTTTACCGTTAGTTATTATATTTGTTAGGAAATCATCTTTCTAAATCATGGAAGCGATCTATAAGTTAAAAGCCAACGAGATAAACACTAATCTGATGGAGACTATTAAAAAGTTATTTATTGGAAAGGAGATTACAATTACGGTAACCTCCGAAACAGATGAAACAACTTATCTTACCATGAACCCTGCTAATGAAAAACATTTGCTCGATAATATGGTAGCAGAACCCGTAGTTAAGTTTTCTGGTGATGAGTTCAAATCGTATGTTGAAAAGTTTCAAGAATAAACCTCGGATAATGTGAAACGCGATGTAATCTTTAGGGGTTCCTCATTTAGTGATTTCAATGACTGGCAAGTAAATAACCCCAAATACTTCAGGAAAATTACAGAATTAATTGAAGAAGCCCGTCGGGATCCATTTGCTGGCAAGGGAAAACCAGAACCTTTAAAGTATGAGTATTCTGGTTACTGGTCTCGAAGGATAACAGAAGAACATCGCTTGATTTATTCAGTATCTGAAACTGCAATTGAAATTATCTCGTGTAAATATCATTACTGGTAAGAAAATCAAGGAAAGATCCACAATAAAATAGAACGCCGATGCTTCGGCTACGTTCAGTACAGGGAACACAGATCTAACGGATTTACACGAATTTATTTTACCTGCGTAACCTGTGCTGAGGTTGTTGAGCGCAGTCGAAATAAGCGCAGTCGAAGCATCTGCCCAATCCGCTTAACTTGTCCGGCTACTGGCGCATCCGTTCTCCATTTTTAATACTTCGTGTAATTCGTAATAATTCGTGTAATTCGTATTTTAATGTAATTCGTAATAATTCGTGTAATTAGTATCTTATTGTATTTAATAAAAAAAAATCATTCTGAATGATCGCACAATTTATCGGCTTAGGCTATATAGGTTTACCAACCGCCGCAATAGTTGCACAACATGGTATACAGGTACATGGAGTCGATGTTAACCACAAAGTAGTAGACACCATAAACAAAGGAGAAATACATATCATTGAGCCAGGTCTCGAGGCTGTTGTAAAAGAAGGGGTAGATAAAGGATTTTTTAAAGCATCTCTTACACCGATAGAAGCAGATATTCATCTAATAGTTGTACCCACACCTTTCAAAGGAAACCATGAACCAGATATTTCATTTGTTGAAGCCGGTACAAGGTCTGTTTTACCATTCCTGAAAGACGGGGACATCTATATCATTGAATCAACCTCACCAGTTGGGACAACCGAAAAAATGGCAGAACTCATTTTCAGGGAAAGACCGGAATTAAAAAACAAAATCTATATTGCCTATTGTCCGGAAAGAGTATTGCCAGGTAATGTGCTGCACGAGTTGATATATAACGACCGTTCCATAGGTGGTATTGATGAAGCATCAACCCAAAAAGCAATAGAATTTTACCAGATTTTTGTCAAAGGGGAGTTGCATAAAACCAATGCACGTACAGCAGAAATGTGTAAGCTTACCGAAAATTCATCGCGTGATGTTCAAATTGCATTTGCCAATGAATTATCATTAATCTGTGATAAAGCAGATATAAATGTTTGGGAATTGATAAGGTTAGCAAATAAACACCCACGGGTAAATATTTTGCAACCGGGAGCCGGAGTTGGTGGACACTGTATTGCAGTAGATCCATATTTTATCACTTCAGAATACCCGAGTGAATCACGAATAATAGCAACTGCCAGAGAGATCAATAATTACAAAGCTTTCTGGTGTGCAGAAAAGACGAAGAATTCTATGTTGGAGTTTGAATTAAAGAATGGCCGAAAACCAGTTACCGCAATAATGGGATTAGCCTTTAAACCAAATATAGATGATCTAAGAGAAAGTCCTGCAAAATATATTGCTCAGAAGGTAATGCAAAGTGAGCAAAACAATTTTATGGTTGTAGAACCAAATATTAAAGAGCATAGTGTATTTAAGCTAACAAATTATCTCGATGCGTATCAAAGTGCTGATATCGTTGTGTTCCTGGTTGCACATGACGAGTTTAAGACGCTCGAATATAGGGAAGATAAGGTAATTCTGGATTTTGCCGGTATTTTTAAACGTTAATTTCACGAATTAATACGAATTTCACTAACGCTTCGATGACCGATATCTTATTTAAAGTTGAGAGTTACAAGATAATTGGAGCTTGCATGGAGGTTCACAAAAAATTAGGGTCTGGAT
The DNA here is from genome assembly GCA_963677935.2 of Prolixibacteraceae bacterium. GTDB lineage: Bacteria > Bacteroidota > Bacteroidia > Bacteroidales > Prolixibacteraceae > JAAFHB01. Next base: position 424,949 of record CAXXEH010000001.1, read on the forward strand.
TTCTTGAAAGTGTATATTCAGAAGCTTTAGAAATCGAATTTAAAGGCGCAGGTATTCCATACGAAAAAGAAAAGAAGCTGCCAGTTTACTATGAAGATAAACCATTAAAGAAATATTTCAAAGCTGATTATGTATGTTACAATTCTATCATTATTGAACTCAAAGCCGCGAAATTCCTTGTCGATGCCGACCGGCAACAAACCCTCAATAATATCAAAGCAACCAAATTTAAACTCGGACTTTTGATCAACTTTGGAACACCTTCCCTTACCTATAAACGCATAGTCACTTAGTGAAATTCGTCTTAATTCGTTAAATTCGTTTTTCGTGAAATTCGTCAAAATTCGTGAAATCCTACCTAAATTGAAAAGCATTACAACTTTATGACTCCAACCCTAACAAAAAAGCGCATCCTGCTCGTCTTCGGCACCCGCCCGGAAGCCATAAAAATGGCCCCCCTGGTAAAAGAGTTTCAGCAGCATCCCGATCAATTCGAAACTGTTGTTTGTGTTACTGCCCAGCATCGTGAAATGTTGGATCAAGTTTTACAACTTTTTGAGATAACACCTGACTATGATCTTAATATCATGAAGGCCGGGCAAGATTTGTACGATGTGACAAGCCGGGTTTTATTAGGTATGCGTGATGTTTTAAAAGATGCCAAGCCAGATTTGGTTTTAGTACATGGTGATACCTCAACTTCAACGGCTGCAGCATTGGCTGCATTTTACCAACAAATTCCAGTTGGTCATATAGAAGCAGGATTACGCACTCACAATATCTATAGTCCCTGGCCTGAGGAGATGAACCGCCAAATCACAAGCCGAATTGCTACCTTTAATTTTGCACCTACAGAGCTAAGTAAACAAAATCTTTTAAACGAAGGAATAAAAGAAGAGAGTATATTCGTCACCGGCAACACCGTTATTGATGCATTACATTGGGTTCTCAATAAACTTGCGAATGACACGAATCTAAACGAATTAATCACGAATCAACTCATCGAATTTGGTTTACCAAAAGAAAAACTCGATGCCTGGCATTCGTGGAATTCGTCCCTGAAAGATCATATTAGTAAGGAATTCGTGCAATTCGTTCCAAATTCGTGCAATCAATCCAACGATAATGGCACCGAAATTCAAAATTCTGCACCCCTTCGTAAATTGATCCTCATAACAGGCCACCGCCGCGAAAACTTCGGTCAAGGCTTCCTAAACATCTGTGAAGCCATCCATGAATTATCAGTGCTTTTTTCTGATGTTGACTTTGTATATCCCATGCATCTAAATCCCAATGTCCGCATTGCAATAGAACAAGTCTTCGGAGATCTTCGTGAAATTCGTAATAATTCGTGTAATTCGTATATGCACAACGTGCATTTCATAGAGCCCCTCGATTATCTCCCCTTCGTCTATTTAATGAATCTCTCGTATTTGGTTCTTACAGATAGTGGTGGTATACAAGAGGAAGCTCCCGGACTTAGTAAACCCGTACTTGTTATGAGAGACACTACTGAACGACCTGAAGCTTTGGATGCTGGAACAGTTCTTTTAGTTGGAACTGATAAACAAAGAATTATGGATGAAGTTTCTTTACTGATTAATTCCAATGAACATTATACAGCGATGAGTAGGGCCACTAATCCTTATGGAGATGGACATGCGTGCAGGAATATCATTGATTCTTTTATGTAATTCGTGCAATTCGTCTTAATTCGTGTCATTTGTATTTTTACATATAATCAATGAGAAAATGACACTCGGACTAATTTTTTTAATAATCCAAGTCACTTAAAATCAATATAAACTTAACCAAAAAAAAACTTGGAAAAACAATGAGTTTAGGCACCAAATCATTCTCCATTTTTAAAAGAGACGCCTTTTTATATATCACTCAAATAATCACCAGCGTTATTATAGCAAGAAAATTGGGACCTGAAATGATGGGTATTTTTGCTTTGCTCACTATGATTACTTCTTACGCTGAGTCTTTTGGAAGGATGAAGTTTGATATTGCTGCTGTTTATTTTTTAGGTAAGAATAAATACAAAATAGGCGATGTTGTTTTTACCCTGAATATGTTGGCGCTCATTACAAGCGCTGTTATAATTACACTCATAATATGGCAATTTGATTGGTTATACAATCTATTGTTTTCAAAAAGTACATTTGATGCCAGATTTTTGATATACTTTATTTTGCTTCAAATTCCGTTACAATTCCTGTATATGAACTATAGCTACATCCTGGTTCATAAAGAAGATATCAAAACATACAATTGGATGATTATCATTAAGTCGTTGATTTCTTCTGTTTTGGGAATTTTCTTGCTTCTTGTATTCAATCTTGGTCTTTGGGCGATTGCAGGTGCAGGAGTCTTATCATTTTTAGTCAGTCTAATTTATGGTGCGCTGAACCTCGGTTCATACCAAACGCCATCAAATATTATCAATAAGCCATTAATTAAAGATTTATTCCAGTATGGATTCAAATTATACTTATCTGGATTGGTAGGACATTTCCAGGCATACATTACAAATTTAATAGTCGCGCTTTATCTTGTTCCTGCCCAAATAGCCTACTTCTCAATGGCAAGAGGATTAGGACAATTGATGGACAAAGTACCTGCTGCCTTAAGTACTATTCTGTTTCCGCGTATTACAAAGGCAGTAACACATGAAGAGGCTGCACAATTATCAGCCCGAGCTACCAGATTATCTACTTTATTGCTCATCTTTGTTGGATTGATTGCCTATCTCTTGATAAAACCTGCCGTTTATATCATGTATGGAGCAAAGTACCTCCCATTAGTCACTCCTTTTATGATACTAATCCCAGGTATTGTACTTGCCGGGGCAACTACGCCTTTCATGCAATATTTTATGGGCATAAACAGGGCAGATCTGGGAATTACACTTCCAATTTTCCCACTAATTATACAACTCTCCTTATCGCTGATACTTATTCCTGCCTACGGTACATCAGGTGCTGCACTATCATTTGTTGCTGGACTGTTGTTGTATTCATTTATCAGCACGTGGATGTTTATCAAGCTTTCAGGATGTTCAATTAAAAAGGACCTTATGATACAGCGTAAGGATGTTTATTTCATTTTAGATTTTTTTGCTGAAGAAGTTAGAAAAGGAAAAAACATCTTATCAAACATAATAAAACACACATAATTTGATACCAATGAGTGATTACAATTTTAATTCGATCAGATGAAAACAATCCCTTACGGACGACAACATGTCACAGAGGAAGATATTCAAGCTGTCGTTGATGTACTTAAATCCGATTTTTTGACTCAAGGACCTAACGTAAAGGAATTTGAAGATGCTTTTGCCAAATATATCGGATGTCAATATGCACTAGCAGTTTCTAATGGTACTGCTGCATTACATTTATGCACTTTGGCCCTTGGTGTTAAAAAGGGTGATAAAGTAATCACTACTCCCATCACATTTGCTGCCTCTGCAAATTGTGTGCGATATGCTGATGGAGATGTGGTGTTTGCTGATATCGATCAACAATCTTATTTGATCGATATTAATAAAGTAAGGGAACTACTGGACACCGCTCCAAAAGGAACTTACAAAGGGATAATTCCAGTTGATTTTGCAGGAAGGCCAGTAAATCTTGAAGAATTCAGGGAACTTGCTGATGAATTTGACCTTTGGATAATAGAAGATGCTTGCCACGCTCCGGGAGGCTATTTTATTGATTCTAAAGGAATCAAACAAAATTGTGGTAATGGGAAGTTCGCCGAATTAGCAATATTTTCATTTCATCCTGTAAAGCACATAGCTTGCGGCGAAGGTGGAATGATAACCACCAATGATAAAGCCTTATACGATAAATTACGTAATTTACGGACCCATGGAATACAGCAAAATCCAGAACTTAGGCAATACAATCATGGCATATGGTATTATGAAATGCAGGAACTTGGCTATAATTACCGAATCACCGACTTTCAGGCAGCTTTGGGTTTTAGCCAGCTTAAACGTGCAGAAGAAGGGATAAATAGAAGGAAAGAGATTGCTGCAATTTATGAGAAGGAGTTTAACGAAAAACCCTTTATTAAACGACAAACTGGCGTTGGAATAGGTCATGCCTATCATCTGTATGTCGTTGAATTTGAAAATCGGGACGGCTTGATTCAGCACCTAAGAGATAATAATATTTTTGCCCAGGTTCATTACATCCCGGTACATCTAATGCCATATTACCGACAGTTTGGCTGGAAAGATGGAGACATGCCTATCGCTGAAAAATATTATACAAGTTGCCTGAGTTTACCAATGTATCCAACTCTTACAGATGAAGATCAAAATTTTGTAATTAAAACAATAAATAAATTTTATGAAAATAGGTAATAGCTTCATTGCTGAAAGTGAAGTTTATTTCTGGGTTGAAGAGGGTCAAGCCAGTCTTGGTGATTTTGATACTGCAATTAAATACATTCAAGCATCTTATGAAGTTGGAGCAAATGGTATCGAGTTTCAATTAGCTATCCCTGAAGATTTCTACATATCTTCTCATCCTTATATTGAACATTACAAGAAAATTCAATACTCCACAACTCAGATTAAGGAGCTCATTAAATATGCAAAAAATCTTGGAGTGGATTTTCTTGCTACAGTTTTATCAAATAGTCTCGTAACTTTACTTGCTGAAAATGGTTGTGACGCTTTTGTAATAAATGCATCAGATATTAATAATCCGGGAATTATAGATCCGGTAATTGAAAGCGAAATACCTTTCTTTATTAGTTTACCACTTGCAACGGAAAATGAAATTGACTGGATTTGCAATCGATGCATATGCAAGGGTGCAAAAAATTATGTTTTAATGCAAGGCCAGCACACTATGGCTAGTGGTGAACATGGTGTAATGCCAGAAGATAGTAACCTAGGGTTTATTTCAACTTTAAAATCAAAATATGGACTGCCTGTAGGATATATTGATCATTCTACAAGTAGTACCATGCCTGCGCTTGCCAAAGCTGCAGGAGCCAATTTTATATCAAAGCATTTAATATTGAATAAAAAACATCAAGGACCAGATTGGTTCGTATGTCAGGAACCTCAGGAAATGAAAGCAACGATTGAATACACTCGAAAGATCAGTAAAAGTTTGTCTTTAAAAGAAAAAATACTTGCACCAGGTGAGTATCTGGATAAGACTGTTATGAGAAGGAGCATTGTTGCGGCTGATTATATTAAAAAAGGAACTTTTATTAAAAGTGAAATGCTGGCCTTTAAAAGACCAGGGACAGGTATGCCCCCTGATCAGTTTGAAAGCTTAATTGGTATGATTGCTATCAGGGATATCCTCAAAGATGAAATTCTAAACTTAAACCTACTTGAATCATGAATTTTGAATTAAAAGATAGAATAGCTATTGTTGGTGGTAGCAGTAAAGGATTAGGTAAAGCTTGTGCCATATCGCTTGCAAAAGAAGGGGCGAAAATAGTATTGTGTGCCAATGATATTGAATCATTGGAAAAAACAAAACAAGAAATTGAGGCCATTGGGGTTCCTGTTTTAGCCTTATTGGTTGACATGTCATCAGAATTGGACAATGAAAGAATTATTAAAGAAACATCTTTATATTTTGGGCGTATTGATATTCTAATAAACAACTCAGGTGGACCAAAACCAGGGTCATTTAATGACATCTCAAATATTGATTGGGATGATGCTTACAATTCTATACTAAAATACAATATAAGAATGATAAAAGGATGTTTACCTTTTATGGAAAATAATCATTGGGGTAGGATCATTAATATCACTTCTCTGACAGTTAAAGAACCAGCACCATCTTTAGTATTATCAAATGTGTTCCGTGCTGGTGTAGTAAGCCTTGCAAAAAGTTTGAGTAAAGAACTAGCAAGTAAAGGAATTACAATCAATAACATTTGTCCTGGCGCGTTTAAGACCGATAGAGCAATTGAACTCATGCAAAAACGATCAGAATCACTCAGGATTTCTATTGATGAAGTTGAACGGCAAGCCGTAAACGGATTCCCGCAAAAAAGATACCAGCAACCAGATGAACTTGGCGATCTTGTCTGCTTTCTTGCTTCAAACAGGGCTGGAGCAATTACAGGTACTACAACTCAAATTGATGGAGGACTTTCTAATTCTTTATTATAGAGTATATGATAATTGCATTTGTTCCTTGTAGGCTTCAATCTTCGAGATTGCCTAGCAAAGCTATTCAGGATATTTATGGGATATCAGCAATTGAAAGGTGTTTAATAAATACACTCGCCATCCCGGGTATTGATAAAGTAGTACTGGCCACATCCACAAATAAAATAGATGACAAACTGGAAAATTACAACCTAAATGGACGAATTGAGGTTGTTAGAGGTTCTGAAGATGATGTTTTAGAACGTATTATGCCAACCATTCATAAATTCAAACCTGAGCACATTATGCGTATAACTGGTGATTGCCCTTTGGTATCACCAGAGTTAGGAAAACATACTATTATTGAGCATATTGATAAAGGTTGTGATGCATCTTTTACTTTCTCTAAAGTTGCCTTAGGTACTGCTTGCGAAATATATAAAACTGAGGCTATATTAAAACTTAAAGAACTCGTTAATTTAACAAACCATAGTGAGTACTTAGTTTATTATTTTTCAAATAATCCAAACCATTTTTCATTGAATATTTTTGATGCTCCTGAACAATTTATAAAACCATGGAGACTTACACTTGATGAAATAAATGATCTCGAATTGCTTAATTTAATCTATAAAACCTTGGATGTTGGAGCAAGGCCTGTCTATTTTACTGAAGTAATATCTTTTTTCGAGAGATTTCCTGAGTCTGCATTAATTAATATTGGAAATATGGTAAAATATAGAGATATTAAGGCAATTGTTGAATATCTCAAAAAGGTTACTACTATATAGCTAACCTAAATAAATAAGAAATACTATTAAGACACGTGATTTGGAATCCTTTTTCACGATGCATAACAATTGTACTGTCTCAATATGAAACAGTTAAAAAATTATACCATTTCTAAAAATACCGGTATTGTTGTTCTTTCCCATGAATAAGTTTAAGACAAAGATAACAATGATGATTGGATTATAGCTCAAATGAAATATGAATATTTACAAAGTACTAAATAACCAATTCTTTTCTAATGGCGGCTATTCAATAGTACCTATTCGGATGGAAGATCGCTATTCAATTATGCAATGGCGTAACGAACAGATTTACCATTTACGGCAAAGAAAACTCTTAACTGAACAAGAACAGGATAATTACTTTATTACAGTTGTTGCTGGATTATTCGAACAGGATCAACCAGATCAAATTCTTTTTTCTTATCTTGAAGTTAATAAATGTATTGGTTATGGAGGATTAGTGCATATCAATTGGATTGACAAAAATGCGGAGATTTCATTCATCATGGACACTCATTTGGAAAAAGACTATTTTGATTTTCATTGGACAATATTCCTTGGTATGATTGAAAAAATAGCATTCACTGAATTATTTATGCACAAAATTTTTGTTTTTGCATTTGATCTTAGACCTCAATTATATAAAATTCTTGAAAAGAACGATTTTTTTAAAGATGGAATATTAAAAGATCACTGTTTTATTGATGGTTATTTCAAGGATGTTATTATTCATTCAAAAATCAAATAATGATTATGCGGTTAGGTCTCTTGGTAAGTGGTAATCTGGGAAATATCGTTCTTAGGTATATGGTAATGCATCATCCTGTTTTATTTGTAATGACGGATAAAAATTCCGAAGAGATCATAGATTTTTGTAATCTAAATAAAATAAAACTATTTGTAGGCAATCCAAGGAAAGGACAAAGTACATTATTTATTCAATTCATGGAAATAGATGTACTTATCTCAATTAATTATTTATATCTAATTGAAAAAGAGCTAATATCTTTGCCTAAAAAATTAGCTTTTAACATTCATGGCTCTTTACTTCCAAAGTACAGAGGCAGGACACCACATGTTTGGGCAATTATTAATAATGAAAAAGAAACCGGAATAACTGCCCATTGCATTGATGAAGGATGTGACACTGGTGATATTATTGAACAAATTGTTATTCCAATTGATGAAAATAACACAGGAGCCGATATTCTGAACATATTCAGCGAGAACTACATCCCATTAATTGAATCTGTCCTTTATAAAATTTCCAGTGAAACTATAAGCCCTACTAGACAAGAGCATTACAAATCTTCCTTTTTTGGGAAACGAACGCCTGATGATGGACTTATAAATTGGAATTGGCAAAAAGAAAGAATTCGTAATTGGGTAAGAGCACAAGCCCATCCATACCCAGGTGCTTTTACATTTTTAAATGACAGGAAGATAATCATTGATGAAATCGTTTATGAAGATATATCTTATTCATATAACATGCCTAATGGGTTAGTAATATCAACTGATCCAATATTAGTAAAAACGCCAAATGGGGTTGTAAAATTAACACGAGTTAGAGAACCTAAAGTACATGTCGAAGTAAATTATATTTTGAAATAATAATGAATATAGATTTTTTTGATTTTAATAAAAATTCTGAAGTTTTTGTCATAGCAGAGCTCTCAGCCAACCATAATGGAAGCTTGAATACAGCGATAGAAACCATTAAAGCAGCAAAAAGAACAGGCGCAAATGCAATTAAATTGCAGACATATACTGCAGACACAATAACTATCGATTGTAAAAAAGCGGATTTTGTATTGAAATCAGGTTCTATTTGGGATGGTAGAACATTCTATGATCTTTATAAAGAAGCCTATACCCCTTGGGAATGGCATCCGGAATTGTTCCGTATTGCGAAAGAAGAAGGTTTAATATGTTTCAGTAGCCCATTTGATAAAAGAGCGGTTGACCTTCTCGAAGAACTGAATACCCCTGCATATAAAATTGCCTCTTTTGAAATTACAGACATACCTTTGATTGAATACGTTGCATCCAAAGGAAAACCGGTTATTATTTCGACAGGAATAGCTGGTTTGGAAGATATTGAACTGGCCTTGGATGCCTGCCAACGGATGGGCAACGAACAAATAATTTTGCTTAAATGTACTTCCAACTATCCTGCTCCAATTGAAGATGCGAATCTTGCCATGATACCGGACCTAGCCAAACGATTTGGTGTAATTACCGGTTTATCAGATCATACGATGGGTATTACAGTACCTGTAGCTGCGACTGTACTTGGAGTCAGGGTAATTGAAAAACACTTTATAATTGACCGCTCCATAGGTGGCCCTGATTCATCTTTTTCATTAAATGAACAAGAATTCACTGCAATGGTGAAGGCAGTTCGCGAAGCAGAAGTGTCAATTGGGAAAGTTGATTACACGATTACGGACAAAATGCTGAAAAGCAGGGAATTTTCACGTTCACTTTATATAGTTCAGGATATAAAAGCAGGGGACGTTCTCACTGAAAGGAATGTAAGAAGTATAAGGCCAGGTTTTGGTATGCATCCCAAGTATTATAAAGATGTGTTAGGCAAACAGGTGAAAATAAATCTGGAAAGAGGTACACCATTGAGAGAAAGCGATATAAACTATTCTTGTAATTGTTAATGGCGTTAAGTTCATGATAAGGCCACAAAAATAGACTTTCAAATTAAACTATGTTTACAACTAATTAATGCACTTTTTCGCTAAACAATCAAAACAGCTATGATAAAATCTATCTTAAAAAGACTAACCCCCAAATTTATAAAAGATAATGATTTATATATAAATATATTATATAGGATAAAGTTTTACTTTTTTCTAAGAAACAAGTTAAAAAAGCAATTGCATTTTCCAAATTTTAAAATTAATACAATCAAAACAAGCGGTTTAAAATGCTTAGTACCCATAATAGAGACTTCACACTATCAATATTTACAAATACTTATTCTTGCCAAAGCCCTTCAATTAAGAGGAGTTGATGTGAAAGTCCTTATTTGTGGTCAAACCCTTGATGCATGCGAGTTAAAGTCAATAAAGAATCATCATACAAAGAATCCTTGCTTCAATTGTAGATTTAACCAAACGCACATTTTAAAATTATTCGATTTGCCATATATTAAACTGAATGATATTCTATCAGAGCCTGAAATAAATGACTTAGGAAATGAAGCCTTTGCAATAAATGAATCTTTTGACTGTACGATCGAAAGATACGGTGTAAATCTTAATACCTGTATTGAAGACTCGGTTGTTAGATATTATTACGGTGCTTTACCTACAGATACAAATGAAATAAAAAAAGTTCGCCTCAAAAATATCAAAACTGCATTGACGAACATTGAGGTCGCGAAACGAATCCATGAGGAATGGTCGCCAGACATTGTTCTATCTAATATGACTTCATACAGCACATGGGAACCTTATTACAGGTTTTTTCGAAATAAGGGTACGTTCCGTCAAATCTCAATGTCCCAATTTAACTTTCATTCACTAATTTTAAACAGTTTTGAACTGTTTCCCGCGCAATACAGATTCAATAGATACAAACTTACTCGTCAAAATCCAAAGCTTTCATGCTCCGAGCGTGAAAAGCTAAATGATTTCCTAAAAAAACGTTTTATTGGCGATGCATCAATATTCATACAAGATGGATATTTTAAAGAGAATATGGGTAATTATGACCTTAAAAGTTCACTCCGTTTGAACGAGGCAAAAAGAAACATATTTCTGTTTTCGAATCTATATTGGGATATTGGTTTATCGGAACGATCCAGCCTTTTCCAATCAGTAATTGAATGGGTTGTTTCGACCATTGAGCTTGTCAAAGACAATGATAATGTTCATCTTTATATAAAACCACATCCTGCAGAAATCTTTGGTGCTGGCTCACTGAAGGGAATGAGTGAAATCATTTCTGGAAAATACCCTGATGGTTTAAAGAATATCACAATTATTCAGCCTGAATTAAAAATAAAAACTTACGATCTTTTCCCTTTTATTGACCTTGGTGTGATTTTTACAGGTACACTTGGCCTCGAAATGATGCTTTCAAATATACCAGTCGTAAGTACTGGTATGACATCTCATCTAGGTTTAGGATTTTCTGTGGAACCTAATAGTATTGAAGAATATACCAACGTGCTTAATAATAAATATCAGGTATCAAAAATAGATCGCGATGAACTTGAGCTATTTGCCTATTTTTATTTTATTCGAACGCTAATCCCTTGGCACTTGACTAAACAAGTGTATGCAGATGATTTTAATGGATTCAATTTCAAATCGTTAGATCACCTTATTCCTGGAATGGATCCCCATTTGGATCATCTATGCAATTGCATTTTAGACCCTTTGAATATGGTGCCGGAAGCTTGGCCTGATGAAGAAGATCTGGAAAAGAGAATATTACATAAATGAAATTTTCAATTACATAATTAAATTTTAGAAATGATATGCACATGAATAATCAAATTAAATCCCTTTTACGATCTATCCGCCAGCTTCTTCCGGAATCTATGCAAACCTTCATTTACAAGTCCCGTTTTTATCTGAGTAGTCCAAAACTGACATCTTCTTTATTCAATTATACCTATACAGATGAACACGTTAAGTTTGTTCATATACTTGAAGCTATCAATTACATGAGAGTGGCGGGCGTAGAGGGGAATGTTTTGCCTCAAACTTTTCTGGAATTTGGATGCCATTCTGGGCGTACATTTTGTGCAGCTGTTAATGCTGCTGGTTTTTTCAAGATGAGTTATGCCGAGTTTTATGCCTTTGACTCTTTCGAGGGCTTACCAGAAACTGACCCTGTAGAGGATGGGATTTTTCAGCAAGGTACTTTTTACACCTCACGAAAAGATTTTGTGCGAATTGTAAAGAAAAAAACCGGGCTTCGCCTTACAGATAAAAATATAGTTCAAGGCTATTATTGTAACAGTCTTACTCCAGACCTACAGGCTCGCATGCCCAAGGCCGGTGTAGTGCATATTGACGTTGATTTATATTCATCTACTGTAGATGTATTGCGTTTTCTTAGTCCAATTCTGGTTCAGGGAACATTGTTGTTGTTTGATGATTGGTATTGTTATCCAGGGGGCAGCCTTAAAGGTGAAAGACGGGCATTAACCGAATTCCTTGCCGAAAATTCCGGATTTAAGGTTGAACCATGGAAGGCCTATTCAACCTTTGGACAATCGTATTTTGTAACAATGGTGCCCAATCCAAACAATGAATAATAGTATATACTAGAAAATATTTCTAATTCATCTTGGCAAATTTCAGTTCTTCAGTCTATTGGTTCAACCAAATCTTCAATTGCAATATATGAAAACCAACATCCCCATTTATCAACCAGAGTTAAATGGCAATGAAAAAAAATATGTTCTGGAATGTCTTGAAACAAACTGGATATCCTCAAAAGGAAAATTCGTAAGTAAATTCGAGTCGGAATTCGCAAAATATCTGAATGTTGGTTATGCTACAAGTGTAAGCAATGGTACAGTAGCATTGCATCTTGCGTTGCATACATTGGGTATTGGACCAGGGGATGAAGTCATCGTCCCAACACTAACTTATATCGCATCGGTAAATGCAATTGATTATGTCGGTGCCACCCCAGTGTTTGTTGATGCTGAACCCTCAACATGGAATATTGATGTAAATTTAATAGCTGAGAAAATCACATCCCGAACAAAAGCTATTTTAGTGGTTCATCTATATGGTGCACCGTGTAATATGGATGCCTTAGCGGATATTTGCATTAAGCACAATTTGTTGTTGATCGAAGATGTAGCTGAAGCCTTTGGAACAAAATATAAAGATAAATTTGCAGGGAGCTTTGGTGATATTTCGACATTTAGTTTTTTTGGCAACAAAACCATAACAACTGGCGAAGGTGGAATGTTGATTTCTAATAAAAAAGAGCTAATTACCAGAGCAGCCTACTTTAAAAGCCAGGCAGTTTCGCCTGTTCGTGAATACTGGCATGACGAGATCGGATTCAATTTTCGTATGACAAATATTTGTGCTGCAATTGGCGTAGCACAACTTGAACAAGCTGATAAAATCATTCAAAAAAAACGTGCACTTGCTGCATATTATAAAAATGAGCTAAAAAATACTAATCTGGTTTTTCAGGAGGAAACAGTCGGATCTATAAGTTCCTATTGGATGGTATCAATATTAGCTAAGGACGAGAAATCACGAGATCTCATTCGTTTAGAATTGAAAAAATCAGGAGTTGAGAACAGGCCTTTGTTTTATCCTGCTCATACCATGCCGGTATTCAGAAGTACAGAAAAATTTCCGGTTGCAGAGGAGTTGTCAAGACGTGGAATGAATTTACCAAGTTACCCTGGGTTGAGTCGGGAAAATGTAAAATATATTTGTGATGTAATTAAATTGACTATTAACAAAACGGCATAGGAGTATCTTTAGTAAAAATTGGTGAGCAGATAATCCATATTGATATTTTATCAACAAATTCTATTATAATCAATGAAAAAAGCATTAATCACTGGTATAACTGGTCAGGATGGTTCTTATCTAGCTGAACTTCTCCTTGAAAAGGGTTATGAAGTACACGGTGTAAAAAGAAGAGCCAGTAGTTTCAATACACAGCGTGTTGATCATTTGTATCGTGATGAACATGAGGCGGGTGTCCGGTTCTTCACACATTATGGTGATATGACTGATTCAACAAATTTAATTCGAATTGTTCAGGAGGTTCAACCAGATGAAATATATAACCTTGCGGCACAAAGTCATGTTCATGTGAGTTTTGAGGTGCCGGAATATTCTGCCAATGCGGATGCTTTAGGTACATTAAGATTGCTTGAAGCGATTCGAATCTTAGGTATGGCCAAAAAAACCCGTTTCTATCAAGCTTCTACAAGTGAACTTTTTGGGAAAATTCAATCACCATTACAAACTGAAACTACTCCGTTCTATCCACGTAGTCCTTATGCTGTTGCTAAATTATATGCATACTGGATCACTGTGAATTATCGCGAGGCTTACGGAATACATGCCTCTAATGGGATCTTATTTAATCATGAAAGCCCACGACGCGGTGAAACATTTGTGACTAGAAAGATTACTCGTGCCGCAACGCGCATTCATCTTGGTCTGCAGGACAAGCTGTATCTTGGAAATTTGTCAGCCAAACGGGATTGGGGACATGCCAAGGATTTTGTAGAAGGTATGTGGCGTATCGTTCAGTATGAAACACCCGAAGATTTTGTCCTAGCAACTGGCCATACTTATTCAATTCGTTGGTTTCTTGAGCAGGTTTTTGGCAGTCTTGATATGAAAATAGACTGGGTAGGAGAAGGAGTTGACGAAAAAGGTATAGATCGAAAGACTGGTCGTGTAATAGTCGAAGTGGATGCGGTATATTTCAGACCAACTGAAGTGGATCTTCTTCTTGGCGATGCTACAAAGGCACGTGAAAAATTGGGATGGATACCTCGCTTCGATATTAATACCCTAATAAAAGAGATGGTTGAAAAAGATTTGAAGACAGCAAGTTTGGAACTAGATAATAGGCGAAAAAATAAATAATAAATATAATCATGCTAGATAATTCTTCAGATAGCATTTTATCCCACAAAGTTTTAATCTCTGCCGAGAGTATTCGCAAACGCCTTCAAGAAATTGCCAAACAGATCAATATTGATTATGCAGAGCGTGAAATTGACTTGGTATGTTTGACCAATTCCGCCATAACTTTTACTACCGATTTGATGCGGATGTTAGAAATACCCACTCGGCTACATTTGATTGCTTTTACTTCTTATTCACCAGCACCAATAAGTGGCGAAGTTCGACTTACACTTGACATCAATGAGCCATTACAAGGTAAGCACATTTTAGTAATTGAAGGTATGGTCATTAGTGGTCGCACTCCTCTCTATTTGATGAATCTGCTGAGCTTGCGGCAACCTGCGAGCCTGGCGCTTTGCGCAATTGGCAGCAAACCAGCTGAGTTGGCAGTAGATTTACCGATTAAATATCGTCTATTTGAGTTCAGCACTGAGTGGGTGGCTGGATATGGTATAGGTAAAGGTCATGAAAGGATTTCAGCGGATCTATTAAATCTCAATCATTTATTTGCCTATGGAACCTAAAAGCTTAAAAATTGGCATTATCGGACCATGTCCGCCACCACACGGCGGTGTGACACGTGTTCTTGAAAATCACCTTCGAAATTGGGAAGGTCTTCCACTGAAAACTTGGTTGATGACTGCTGAGATAAATGTACTTTCAAAGGTATATCCTCAAACACGCCTGATAGAGCCACCCAAAATAGTATCCCTTTTAGAATTCATTAAGGCGGTATTTCGTGTTGGTTGGCGTTTCGGACTTTGTCGATGGAGTTCATTCAAAAGAATAATTTCATTTGATATTTCTGTAAGGAACGCTATAAAAAAATATAAATTTGACATCATTTATGCCCATCACACATCCAGTACTGGGCTAATTGCAGTAACTGAGGCGCGATATGCGGGTATACCAGCTATTGTAACAGCTTATGGAGAAACCTGGTTGGCAGAAGTTGGTTCTATTCGATGGAAGCGCGCAATAGAATACACCGTAAAAAATGCAGATTGGCTGGTATCAACCAGTGAGCATTGCAGTAAAGGGGCAATAAGTCGTGGTGCACATGCTGAACGCATCTCCATAATATATGCTGGGATTGATCTTGAACGCTTTCGACCAGGTATAAATGGTGCTTCATTTAGAGACTCAATCGGAGTTACAAAAGATGCCATTGTAATATCTATACTTGGGCTTGCGATCAAGCGAAAGCTTGATACTTTCCTCGATGCTTTGCAATCTCTCATTTCGATGTCGAATGTTTATGTGTTGATTGGAGGTACAGGTGATGACAAGCAGTATCTGGAAGAGCGTGTGAAGACTATTCGGGGAGGTAGAGTAAAAGCATTGGGGTTTGTACCTGAGAAAGATTTGCCCGAATTTTATGCTGCAACTGATATTCTAGTAGTTGCTCCCAAAACAATTGTGGAATGTATGGGGCAAAGCATGAAAGAGGCAATGGCCTGCGGGCGCGTTGTTGTAGGGGCACGCTTAGGTGGTGTGCCTGAAGCCTTGGGAAATAACAATTGTGGTCTAATGTTTGAGCCTGATAATCCGAATGATTTAAATCGTGTATTGAAACAGCTGATTGATAATCCATCTCTTCGTGAAACCCTTGGCCAAAATGGTCGATTGGAAGCTGAAAAACGATTTGATGCAAAAGTGTCAGCGCAAATAATGTACGAATTATTGCAGACCCGTTACAAAATTAACATTGATAACAACCGACCGTAAGATTAGCCATGCGTCTTGTAAATTTTTATTTCCCAAACATTTTTGTTCATTCCTCTCTCGGTCTTTGCATGGCAGGGATTTGTAAATACTTAAGTATTTTTCGCAAGCAGAATCAATGCCATAAGCACACTTTTGAAAACGCTGCAAGATTAACTATTGGATTTTGTCAAGGTGTTGCGGTGCCAGCAAACCGTTCAGGTATTTTTGTTCTGTTGACGGCACTCAATGTCCAGGAAGGTGATGAAGTGATAGTTACTGGCTATACTTGTGCGGCTGTCTTAGAGCCCATTTTACAGAGAGGAGCAACTCCAGTCTATGTGGATATAACACCACATGATTTTTGCATAAATCCTGACTTACTCACGTTAGCTATTACAACACGAACTCGTATAATAATTCTTCAGCATACCTTTGGATTCGCTGGGCCGATAGAAGAAGTTATGAAAATTGCACTCAAACACGATTTGTTTGTGATTGAAGATTGTGCATTGGCATTTGGAAGCAAGAAGGATGGACGCTGGTTGGGTACATTTGGTGATGCAGCGGTATGGTCTTTTGAACTCTCCAAGACACTGTCCGTAGGTTGGGGAGGACTGATTGGTATCAATAACGATTCCGAACTAGCAGTCCGGATAAGGGCAATAGCTGAAGGATCAGGTTTCCAAAATAGGTTGTTAGCTGGTCAAAGATTATTGCAAGGGGGGCTTTCTGGGTTACTTTATCATCACCGTACACCCTATCTATTTAGGCATTTTATGTTGTCGGCGCTCTTTAAATTTCATTTCTTTCGTAGTTCTGCCGATACGCCTGCTTCTGATCTAAGGATGCCAAGTGATCAGACATGGAAATTCCTGCTGCAGCAGTTTAAGCGGTTAGATTTAATTCTGGCAAAAAGCAAGAATGCACAACTGGCCTATGAGGGAGTACTTTCCAACCATGGATGCCATCTTGAATCGATGCGAAACTGCGGCATGGAGACTTATCTTATAAGGTTTCCGCTTCAGGTGAAGGATGCCCAACGATTCGTTAACTTTTTTGCAGCCAGGGATATCGAGGCAGGCCGCTGGTTCAGTAGCCCTGTATCAAGTGGCAATGAATCCCCCGCCAAATATGGTTATTTACCCGCAAGCTGCCCTGTCGCAGAGCAGGTTTGTGCTCATATTGTGAATCTGCCGGTGCATGGTCGGCTGACCAGATCTATAGTAGCCATGGTTGCAGCTACTTTAGATGACTATCTCCGGGCGTTTCCGGAAGAAGTCGAATTTATTCAGGGCAATACAGCGACCAAACCAAAGATATATTACTCTTTATGAAACAAGTTTTGTTAAAAAAAGGTGTGGCACACGCCGTTGAAGTCCCTGCCCCACAACTTGAAGCTGGCGAAGTGCTGGTGCGTTTACAAGTCTCTTGCCTTTCGATTGGTACAGAATTGAGTGGGCTGCGCAGTAGCAGTTTACCGCTGTGGAAAAAGGCACTGGCTCAACCAGAAAAAGCAGTTGTAGCGCTGAAAATGGTCATGACACAGGGTCTGCGCCGTACTTGGAGCCTAATAGAAGAGAAGAAAGAAGCATCATATCCTACCGGCTACTCCGCCGCCGGTATAGTAATAGACGTTGGAGCTGAAATTAAGGACATAGCAATTGGTGACCGCGTCGCTTGTGCAGGAGCGCAATATGCCAACCATGCCGAATATATTCGCGTTGCCCGCAATCTTTGCACACTAATTCCTGATGACTTAGATTTTGAAAGTGCCTCAACTGTTACTCTCGGTGCTATTGCCCTTCAAGGGGTACGCCGTGCTCAACCGACATTAGGTGAAATCTTCGTAGTTGTTGGGTTAGGTATTATTGGGCAGCTCGCCGTACAGATGCTTCGCGCTAATGGTTGCCGGATAATCGGTATTGATACCGAAAAGTCTCGCATTGACATGGCTACTTCACTGGGTATGGACCATGGCCAGCATCCTGATAACGACGATATAGAGACCATTGCTCGCCTCACCGATGGCTATGGTGCCGATGGAGTGATCATAACAGCAGCTACCCCGTCAGACGTGGTAGTGTCAAACGCCTTCAAAATATGCCGAAAGAAGGGGCGTGTGATTTTGGTGGGCAATGTAGGCCTAAACCTGAATCGTGATGATTTCTATGCAAAGGAAATTGATTTTTTGATCTCAACTTCTTACGGTCCGGGCCGCTATGACCAACATTACGAGGAAGGTGGGCTTGATTACCCTATCGGCTATGTGCGGTGGACAGAAAACCGCAACATGGCAGAATACCTACGCCTTATTGCTACTGGCAAAGTAAAGGTGTTGCCAATGGTTGAAGCCCGTTTTCCCATTGAAGAGGCCAAGGCTGCATATGCCTCTATCGGTGGCAACAGCAAGCCCCTGGTTGCTCTGTTAACCTATCCGGTTGAGGCTGTTGAGAACCCACCGAGTCGACGATTGTGGCTCAGATCCAAAATGTGTCCGGTTGAAAGTAAAATACGCATCGCTCTAATAGGTGCTGGCAGTTTTGCACGATCCGCTCATCTACCAAATTTGCAGGCTTTGAGTAACCAATATCAACTGCGTGCAGTGGTGAACCGCACTGGACCTACCGCCAAAGCAGTAGGCGAACAGTTTGGTGCAATCTATGTAAGTACTGATCCAGAAGAGGTTTTCGCCGATGTCGAGGTCGATGCAGTATTGATTGCAACACGCCACAATCTGCATGGCAACCTAGCACTTTCCGCACTTAAAGCAGGCAAGCATGTGTTAGTGGAGAAACCACTGACGCTAAGCTCCAAAGAGCTGGTTGAATTTCAGACGTTTTATTCAACTGATACTATTGTTGATTCGGGAATTGGCAAACCGGTTTTGCTCACTGGTTATAACCGTCGTTTCTCACCCTACGCCTTGCAATTGAAGAAACTGCTAGAAAAACGCTCTGCTCCCTTTATTTTCAATTACCGGATGAATGCGGGTTATATCCCACCTGATCAGTGGGTTCATGGTGCGGAGGGCGGCGGTCGTAATATTGGGGAAGCCTGCCACATCTACGATCTTTTCACCTATTTGGCCGATTCTGAAGTTGTTGCCATCTCTGCTCACTCGATCAAGCCTGCAACTGCCTACTACAATCGCAACGACAATTTTGTTGCCACCCTTAGCTTCGCCGACGGCTCGGTTGCCTCGCTCACCTATACCAGTCTGGGACATAAGGAATATCCCAAGGAATCCGCAGAACTTTATGTAGATGGCAAGATAGCGGTGCTTAATGACTATAAAACTTTAACTGTTTACGGTGCTGATAAGCTATCCTTCAAAACCCGATTACAGGATAAAGGTCTTAAGAATGAATTGGAGCATTTTGCAGCAGGCATCAAGACTGGTGTATGGCCAATACCATTGTGGCAACAGGTGCTGGTAAGTGAAATTGCCTTTGAAGTGGAAAAACAAATATATGCAATATAATGAACGCCAGACTATATTACTTTTGATCTATTTCAATAATCGATTGCAAATATTTTGAAAATGAATAGAGTGCTGGCAATTATAGATAAGGAAGGACTTGGGGGATTTATTCTGCGTCTGAAGGGACGAACACACCGATGGTTCGCTTCGAGATTGCAAGAGTTCAGAGCTCGTCGAAATGGATCATATAATCAGTCGATTAAAGAGTTGCAGCTACGCTCACGGTTGCATGGCCAGTTGTATAGTTCTATAGTTGAAGGGAATTCTATACCGAAAGGCGTAGTGGAACATTACCTGAATCATCGCTTCGATTTGCTCGGTTCTGGTTGGGTTCAAGTACGATATGGAATGAACTGTCGTGGATTGGCGGGTTACTCCTACCAAATGGGTGAAGAAGTTTCAATTGATGTTAATGGTAAGTGGCTACAAGGTCGTATCAACCCCTCAAACCTCGCTTATTCACAATCTGTTTGGTGCCTGGTAGATACTGATTACCAACCCATCGATTGGCAAATAGATTTTAAATCTGGATTTCGCTGGTCAGAAGCTGTATGGGCCAAGAAACTGAAATACTCACATCTTCCTGGTGTAGATGTGAAAGTACCTTGGGAATTGGCACGCATGCAGCATTTGCCACAGTTAGCGCTTCATGCCATGGGATTGAGCAAAAACTCAATTGAAGGGCAAAGAATATCGCGTGAAATACGCAACCAAATCCTTGATTTCATCTCTACAAACCCACCCGGATTTGGTGTCAACTGGCTGTGCCCAATGGACGTATCAATCCGGGCAGCCAATTGGTTGTTGGCTTTGGATATCATCGATTCCGCAGAATTTTCGGTTGATAAAGAAGATATAAATCTGATAACTAACAGCATTTATAGTCATGGCACTTTCATTAAAGCGAATCTGGAATGGTTTCCCCAACGTTATAATCATTATTTGTCTCACATCTGTGGGTTTACCTTTATTGCTGCTTACCTAAAAGAAACCAAGGAAACCAATGATTGGCTAGCCTTTTCTATTGGACAATTGATAAATGAAACACTATGTCAATTTCAACCTGACGGGGGTCATTTTGAGGGTTCAATTGCCTATCATCGCCTGTCTGCTGAGATGGTAGTCTATACCACTGCACTGGTTTTAGGTTTGCCTGAAGATCAGCTAAGTACTGTTGCCGCAATTGATGTGAATAAACTGAAATATCTTCCTCTTAGAGCTAAGTTAGATTCTATAAAATACTGGTCATTACAAACAAGTGGACTCGACCAACAAGGTAAGCTCATAGATTCAGCCTTTGATTCAACCTATATTGATAGACTTCGGGCATTAGTAGTTTTTTTTGAAGGGGTGATTAAATCAAATGGAACTTTTCCTCAAATCGGAGACAACGATAGTGGGCGGTTCTTCAAACTGCAACCTGTTTACATTGAAATGCAAGTTTCTGAAGCAAAGCAAAAGTATTGGAATTTAAAGGATTACTCAGATCTTCACGATTCTTCAATCTATTATTTGGAAGATTCTTTGCACGGTAATCATTTGCTAAATGCTGCATACTCCCTTGGTTGGATTCCTTCTGAAAACAGTCCTGCTTTAGTCTGGGCCTCAAATTTTGATAACGATCAACTTGTAGTTAATGCGCTGGCCAATAACAAAACATTGCCAGAACTACATCAAACAATTTTGAGTCCTTCCAACATTGATAGCAATATATATTTATCAGACAATGATTTTATAAGTTTATGGAATGAAATGGAGCGAGACAAAAGGTATACATTCGCGAAAACTTTTCAACTACCAATTAAATATAATGAAAGTTTACAACCTATTACGTTATATAAATTTGATGATTTTGGATGTTATGTTTTTAAGCATCCTACATTCTATCTGTCTGTTAGATGCTTGGTTCGACAAGAACAGGAAACTGGCTCACATCATCATGCCGACCAACTGAGTGTGGAACTTGACATCTCAGGCAGACCCATTATCCGGGACCCTGGAACCTACATATATACCGCCCTGCCAAGTGAGCGAAGCCGATACCGAACTACTACAGCTCATTTTGCACCTTCTGGAAATTTGACAACTATGATAGGTCAATCGACCGGCGTTTTCGATGCCCTCAGCTATTCGACTGCTGATGTTGAATACTTTGGACAACAAGGTTTTGCTGCCCGGATGAACAATGCAAATGACAATGCTGGTCTGTTTATACTGCTTAATGAGAATGGAATAAGTATAATGCACGTTGGAAGCACATCACCTTTCCCCACAAATCAGTACATATTTGAACCTCCTTCGTATTCACCAGGGTATGGTATAATAGAATTTTAACTTCAAATTACCTTGCGATAAGCTTTTTTGCTATTTAATCACTTTTAAAAGCAAATATATTAATCATATTTTAAGAGTTTACTCAATCCAAATTATCTGCCTAGCATGAAATCACCATTTGCCGTTTTTCAGGGTCGCAATGCGTTAGATACAATTGGGCTATTTGCTTTGTTGTTGCTAATAATGGCCAATGCCTTTCATTATAATATTTACCTGGACTTTAGGTATTACCGTGAAATATTTGGTCTTCTTTTCCTATGCTTAGACATTTTATACTTTTTCTCGCCAAAGAAACATTCAGGTAATGGTACATCACAACTAACAAAAGCACTAAAGTACTTGCTAGTATTCCCTGTAATGCTAGCACTTTGGTCCTTATTCGACCCAGAGATACCATTATATGGAGATTATGAGATAAATCCAATATCGGCGGGTGAACAAGACCTTCGTTTGTATGTCTTGCGTAACGCCCTCCTATATATTCCTATGGTAGTCTACTTTTACTTTCGAGGACTCAACTTGCAGGAGTTAAGACTTATTGCTTTAATTGCAATATTAATATCACTTTTCAGTATCAACTCATATTTGCAAAATCGCAATATTAACTCCATAACAAAAATTGGGTTAATCGCCGAGGAAAGCGGGATATCAATTGATTACAACACTTATGTGCCATACCTAACGTTTCTAATTTTATGCGGTATATTTCTAATTTCTAGTAAAATCGGCAAAGTTGTCAGATTTATTGTTATAATATGCATTGCTATTAATATAATTTTCTGTTTTTTATCTACAAGCCGTCAGTCAGTGTTGTTTATTATTTTAACAGTTGGTACATTTTATTATTTTTCTTATAAAGGCAAACGAAGCAAAGGCATGTTGCTCAATTCACTGTTACTTGCTGTCATTTGTATTATTTTTTATTTAAATGTTACTAAAGGGTACGTATTATCTGACAATTTTTTGAATAGATTTAGCAGCGTAAATGGATTCGTAACTGACGAAAGTAGCAAAAGGGTAAATGCAGCCAGAGAAGGCTTTTTATTGCTTAATCCAGTAGAGTGGTTCACGGGTGCCGGTTTAACTTGTGTCATAAACAGCGGGCCCCACAATGATTATGTACGATGGACTCAACGAGTAGGCATACCGCTCATGATCCTGGGCTTTATGCCGTTTTTAATTGCTTTTAGCACATGCTTCAGTCTAATCCGCATGAACAGATCTAATAATACATTATTTGTTTTTCTCATTTTGGCAATAGGTTTTACCCTCTTTCATTCCTTCTTCTGTTATCCGCGTGAAGAGGCAAATCAATCATTGGTATCTTTCTTGGGGCTCTCCATGTGGTTCGGAGCATATCGAGAGGGACTTCTCAAACCATCATTTAAAAGTCATTTGATTAAATCCACTCCAGCTGAAGAATTACCAGCTACAATCAATAACCCAGTTAGTCAGCAATGAAACTTCTTATTATTACCCATTCTTACCATCCAAATATTAATGCACGATCTTTCCGCTGGACTGCAATCTGTGAAAATTGGGTCAGATTAGGGCATGAAGTACATGTTATTACAGCTCCTCTGCAAGGCGTTGAAAAGACTTTAATTAAACCTGGGCTCACAATACACCGACCAGGTGGTCGGCTATTTGAAAGCTTACGTGGTTGGGTTAATCAAAATAAAACAACGGATAGCTTGAGTCACATCAGGGCAGGGGTAAAGCAGAAAGCTAGGATACTAAACTTTCCGAAATGGGTTGCCGCTATCAAACGTTTACTAAAATGCATTCATGACGTTACTTGGAAAAAAGTTTATTGGCCTGATGCAAGTTTCCTGTGGATATGGCCATCATGGCAATATAGTCGCAAGTTATGCCGTTCCGAACAATTTGATGCAGTTATAACCGTATCTCATCCCTTTTCAGGTCATGTTATAGGGCTATTGCTTAAGCAATCATTTCCAGCTATATCATGGCTGGCAGATAGTGGTGACCCATTTTGTTATATGGAGGAATCGGCACCAAATAACTTCAAACTATATCGCAGACTAAATCATAGGATAGAAAAAAAAATCCTTCAATCTGTTGATCATTTTACAGTAACAACTAATGGAACAGCTTTTATTTATCAACAATTGTTTTCAGAATCAGCCAAAAAAATTTGTGTTATTCCACCATTATTGCAAGATGCTTTTCTATGCGAAAAAAAAAATACTAAAAACTTTTTCGAAAAAAATGCCATTATCTTATTTTTTGCCGGCACATTTTATGATGATATTCGCAATCCTCGTCCGTTGTTGGTGTTACTTGATAGAATGGTTACACATTCACCGCTTCTGCGAGATAAACTTCAAATGCATATCTTTGGGTCGCCTGAAATACTAAATAAAGCACTTGACGATTATCCTACCCTATTTCCCCGGGTACATTGTCACGATAAAGTCCCTCACAATTATATTGTAAATGCAATGCAACAGGCAACTTGCTTGGTCAATATCGGGAATAAAACGAGTTATCAACTTCCCAGTAAGATCATCGAATACATGTCAACAGGTAAACCCATATTAAATATTTGTACTATTACAGATGATTCTTCAAGCAACATCCTGGTTAACTATCCCTTTCATATGAATATTCTAGTCGGACAATATGATGATCTTGATTCAATTGTTGAATTCATTGAACAGAGTCCTAATCATGGTCTTAGTAAAACTGAATCCTATAAACACGTGATGTTTTTTTCATCGCATTCTATTTCAGATAGTTATCTGAAATTAATCGAAAAACAATAAGAAAATATTGATTTAAATAATTGATAAAAACAAAAAAACAAAGTATAGCTAGTTTTGGCTCTCATACTGATTCGATTAAAATGGCTCCACCTTAACAACCACTGAAATAGCTGTCATAGACATTTATAAATCTAATTCGCATGACTGCTCGGCATCGACGGAAGTTAATGTTAAGTTAAACAAAATGGTTGAATTTTTATTTCTATGGTGTAGAAAAATAAATATTTTTAGAATATTATTTATTAAAAAACCAATTTGATCAGTTTAATTTCAATTAATTCTATAATAATTAAATTTGAGCTATTAAGTTTTATTGCCTGTACTTTAAATTAAAATTTACCCAATAAGGGTATTAAAGATTTTAATATACAAATACACTTCAAAACAACATATGAATGATACAATAATACACAAAACTATTTCAGATAAGTTGATTATAGGCATCGATGCTTCTCGCAATCGATCAGGTGGTGCAGTGGCACACCTGATCGGAATACTTGGTGAAGCTGAACCTCAGCTTTATGGTATCGAAAAAATACATATTTGGTCTTACAACAAACTGCTTTTGGCACTTCCTGACCGTTCATGGTTGATTAAGCATAATCCAAGGGAACTTGAAGGGGGTATACTTTCTCAATTATACTGGCAACGCTTCCGATTCGCAAAAGATCTGACCCGTTTGGGTTGCGACATCGTTTTTAATACTGATGCTGGTACTGTTGGCAGGTTCAAGCCGAGTGTAACTTTGAGTCAGGACTTGCTTTCTTATGAGCCCGGAGAAATGGAGCGTGTCAAATGGGGAATGGCTAGGCTTCGGATTTGGCTTTTGTGGTTTATGCAAAACCGATCTCTTCGCCATGCCAAGGGGACAATTTTCTTGACTAAATATGCTTCTGAAATTATTCAACGAGCTACCGGAACACTGCCTCATGTAGCCATTATTCCCCATGGGGTACATGAGTATTTTAGAAATCGTCCACAACGCCGATCTTGGCCAGGTTTTGGCGAAAGAGAAATTCGTTGCATTTATGTATCAAACACTTCTTCTTATAAACACCAATGGCACGTTGTAAATGCAATATTCCTTTTACGTTCTCAAGGTTATCCGGTAAATTTAACACTAGTCGGAGGCGGTTATGGACCTGCGCAGAGAAGACTTGAAGCTGCCATTAAAAAATGGGACCCAAGTCGGATTTTTGTTGAACAGCATGCCTTTGTTGCAAATGAAGATCTTCCTAAGCATCTTTTGGAAGCAGACCTTTTTGTCTTTGCATCAAGCTGTGAGAATATGCCTGTCACATTGATCGAAGGAATGTCTTCAGGTATACCAATAGCCTGTTCCGACCGTGGTCCAATGCCGGAAGTGCTTGGTATGGGCGGTGTCTACTTTGATCCGGAGGTGCCTACATCAATTGCATCCGCAATTTCTATGCTTATTGATGATCCTGAATTGCGTTTACATAGTGTAAAAGTAAGTAGTGAACTTTCTGAAAGTTTTTCATGGAAACGTTGTGCTGATGAAACCTTTGCGTTCATAGCCGAAACGTATCAAAATCGATAAACCAAAATAGTAAGATGTTAAAAGTATTACTAATAAATGTGAACAGGAATTTAGGTTCAATATGACGTATTGTTGAAGGAATTGGAAATATAGTAATTGCTCATGGCTGGCAAAGCTATATCGCGCATTGGAGAAAGACTTCAAAGAGTGAATCAAATGTAATTCAGATTGTTTCTGGAATTCATGTATATTTGCAAAACCTTCAAATCCTTCTGTTCGATCGTCACAGATTTGGTTAGTACTGATAAAGCATCTATCAAAAATCATTACCTGAAAATTGATATATATATTTTACCGAGTTATCACGAAGGTTTTCCCAGTGTATTATATGAGTCAGTTCTTTTAGGGCCCCCTGTATTAACCACTTTTGTAAGTACCATCCCATATCTCATGAAAGATGGACTTAACTGCTATAAACTGAATGTAAAGGATGTAAATAGCATTGCACAACAAATTCAACTTCTTATTTCAAATTATTCGGAAAACGGGCAAGTAGCGATCAATGCAACTAAGACATTTTCAACTTATTTAACTTCACATTCAAGGTCCCAGTCTAATTTATTATCTAAAACAATAAATGCAGCAAACTACAAGTAAACAAAGTAACAAATATAACAAACCTGTTATTCTCTCTTTTGTTGGCAATTACCTTCCTGGTTATAAATCAGGCGGCATCTTACGTTATACAATAAACACTGTTGATCATTTGTGTGATCTGTTTGATTTTAAGATAGTAACAAGAGACCGTGATATAGGAGATGATATGCCTTATAATGATATTCAGGTTAATCAATGGCAAAAAATAGGTAATGCAATGGTTTTTTATTTGCCACCACAGTCGAACACGATAAAAAATATAAAAAATTTGATCAAAAGTACTCCACATAATGTGATATACTTGAACAGTTTTTTTGATTCACTTACAACAAAGGTGTTATTGACTAGAAAGATAAGTAAACTGACTTATAAGCCCGTGATTTTAGCACCACATGGTGAATTCGCATGGGCCTCATTAAAGCAGAAAAATCTCAAAAAATCTATCTTCATTCAAATAGCGAAACTTTTGGGATTACAAAAAAATATTACCTGGCGTGCTGCGAGTGTGTATGAAGCCAAAGATATCAGTAATGTTATGAAAATAAAATCTGATTCGATTCAAATCACTGGTGACTTGCCAATAAAAAATATACCTGAATTATTAGCTGATGCAACTATAAGGCCAACAAGTGATTCTGAAGGCTTAAAAATTGTGTTTTTATCACGGATTGCACGCGAAAAGAATCTGGCTTATGCTATAAGTGTATTAAGCAAAGTTAAAGTCAAGGTTCATTTTGACATTTTTGGTCCTGCAGAAAATGAAGCTTATTGGAAGGAATGCCAGAAGTTAATTGAACATCTCCCTTCGAATGTGAAAGTGAATTATCAGGGTAGCATTCTGCCAACACAAGTATTAAATATCTTTAATTGTTATGATCTGTTTCTATTTCCAACTGGGGGTGAATCATTTGGTCATGTAATTGCCGAGTCATTAATAGCAGGAACACCTGTATTGATAAGTGATAAAACACCCTGGAGGAACATGCAAAATGATGGATTAGGCTGGGATATAGAATTAGCAGAAATAGAACGTTTTGTTGAAGTAATTGAAAATTATTCATCATTAAGTCAGAAACAAAGAATAGAAAAACGTAACTTAATAAAATTGAAGATTATTGAACGTTTGTTTGATTCCAAGGCATTAGATTCAAATATTCAACTTCTAAATAGACTTATAGTATAAAAACCCTCAATTACCACTGTAAATATAAAGAATTATAATTATTACATTAAAGATGATGGAGCAGATTAAAGTTGTTGTTGAAAAATTGGAGTCAAACAGACTGCTTTTTGAGAAACAAATTAAAAATTCAATTGAAATAATTGGACTCAGGAATGATTTTGCAAAAGCAAAAGCGGTCTTTATAAAACCGAATCTTACATATCCAACGTATAAGGAAGGAGTCACAACACGAGTCGAATTTGTTGAATACCTTGTTGATTCCTTAAGAAAAATAAACACAACAACAAAAATATACATTGGCGAAGGTGAAGGTGGTTATAATAGTTTTTCAATGACGGAAGCGATGAAAGTAATGGGCTTCTATGAAATAGCCAAAAAAAATACAAATGTTGAAATTGTAAATTTGTCAGAAATTCAACGAGCTACTGTTCAAATTACAGCAAAAAACAAGCCTTATCAAATTGAATTACCAGATTTTATTTTAAACGAGGTTGATTTCTCAATTTCATGCCCTCTACCAAAAATACATTGTATGACTCAGATAACCCTCTCTTTAAAGAATCAGTGGGGCTGTTTGCCTGATACGATGAGACTTAAAAATCACTATGTTTTTGACGAAATTATTAATCAGGTTTGTGATAAACTCAAATTTCGATATGCCTTTCTTGATGGAAAATATGGGTTGGATAACAACGGTCCAATGAATGGTGATCCAGTGGAAGTTAATTGGTTTGTAGCTTCAAACTCATTGGGAGCATTTGATATGATTGTTTCAGAAATGATGGGCTTTAACTGGCATAAGATTGGTCATTTGAAAAAAGCAGAAAAATTTGGTTTCCTGCCTAAACGACAAGATATTAAAGTAATAGGTAATATTGGTACTCTGAAAAGAAAATTCACTCTTAAGAGAAACTTTTGGAACTATCCTGCACTTATCGCGTTTAATTCCAAAAATTTGACAACCCTGATATATTTATCCAAGTGGGCGAAACTTCTTCATGATATTATGTACTCGATTAGGAAAAGACCCATAAGTTAATCAAATTAAGATTCTAAAAAATACTCACTAATTGTTCCAATTCAAGTAACTTTTAATTCAAAAGATAAACCCTCTATTTTTTTTGCGATTGTTAATTCAACATTATACCTCCCATACCTTTTAAAATGAAAACTAAAGAAACAAAAAACCGTTATTCAACTTTTCAGATTTGTTCTAATTGCATTATGGACACTACAGACCCTGATATAACCTTTGATGAGAAGGGTGTGTGTGACTACTGTCGTAATTATTATGCGAATATTGTTCCCAATTGGCATACTGATAATCAAGGAGAAAAAGAATTATTGAAAATTGCGGCGCGAATAAAGGAAGAAGGGAAATCTAAGGATCATGATTGTCTAATAGGTATTAGCGGTGGTGTTGATAGTTCTTATGTAGCTTATATAGCCAAAGAGAAACTAGGTTTAAGACCCCTTCTTTATCATGTTGATGCAGGTTGGAATACAGCAGTTTCGGTAAATAACATCCAAAGGATAATAGATGGTCTTAACCTTGAACTTGTAACCGAAGTAGTAAATTGGTCAGAAATGAAGGATTTACAAGTTTCTTTTTTCAAAGCTCAGTTAGCGAACATAGATATACCGCAAGACTTGGCATTCTTCTCATCACTCTATAATTTTGCAATTAAGCAAGGTTTTAAATATATTCTTACAGGTGCTAATTTTTCGACTGAATGTGTGAGGGAGCCAAATGAGTGGGGCGCCTATTACCCAACAGATATGCGTTTTGTAAACGATGTTCACAATCGTTTTGGTCAGATTCCACTAAAGACATTCCCGACTTCAAATATTTTCACTTATAAATTGTATTACAGATATATTAAGGGTATTAAAGTTGTGAAACCTTTAAACTATATACCTTTTATCAAAGAAGATGCTATAAGTGAACTATCTGATCGTTTCGGTTGGCAAAAATATGCACAAAAACATCATGAATCACGATTCACCAGATTTGTAGAATGTTATTGGCTTCCAAAAAAATTTGGTTTTGAAAGACGAAAAGCTCACTTATCAAGTTTGGTTTTAACAAATCAGATGACCAGGGATGAAGCATTAGTAAGAGTTGCAAAACCAGAAATTGATGAGCAGACAATGAAACAAGACTTTGAATTTGTGGCTAAAAAATTGGATTTAACAGTAGAAGAGCTTCAAAAACTATTTGATGGTGGAAATAAGACATATCGTGATTATAAAAATAATATGAATCTTATAAACTTTAGTACAAAAATAATGCAATTAATCGGAATTGAAAACAGAGTTGTCAGATGATAGTAATTTTGGATTATGGCCTCGGAAATATAAAAGCTTTTGCTAATGTTTATATGCAGCAAAACATACATGCTATCATTGCACAGCATCCGGATCAGTTAAGAGAAGCAGACAAAATCATTTTACCTGGTGTAGGCTCCTTTGATTATGCAATGCAGCAGTTAAATGATTCAGGCATGCGCGAAACTCTTGATGATTTAGTACTTAATACAGGGATTCCTGTATTGGGTATCTGTGTTGGGATGCAGATGCTGGCAAAATCGAGCGAAGAAGGGATATTACCTGGATTAGGATGGATAGATGCAGTTGTTAAACGTTTTGACCCATCTTCTTTCGATTATAACGCATGTATTCCTCATATGGGATGGAATGATGTTGTTCCTGTTGGAAATTCGAATTTAATGCTAAATCTGGAACATGATGCGCGTTTTTATTTTTTACATTCCTATTACTTCCATTGCTTTGATTCACAGGATACTATTGCTGCTTCAAACTATGGCATTCAGTTTTCTTCCGCTGTAGGTCATCAAAATATCTTTGGTGTACAGTTTCATCCGGAAAAAAGCCATCAGTGGGGGGTGCAATTGTTGAGGAATTTTGCTGTAATGTAAGGAAGAAAAATAAGAAGTTGAGAAGTTAAGAAAATAAGAAGTTTAGTTTTAGTACCCAATTAAGATTCTCAGCCTCTTATCCTCTAAACTTCTAAGCCTCCTAACTTCTTAACACCTAAACCTCTCAACTTCTAAGGCTCTACCTTCTAAGCCTCTTAACTTCAAATAAAATATGGATTCACATGGCCATATAAAGCATTTTAGGGACCTGGTTGTTTATCAAAGATCTTTCAATTCGGCAATGATTATATATGCTCTGACTAAATCATTCCCTACAGATGAAAGATATTCACTTGTTGATCAGATCTGAAGATCTTCGCGCTCTGCTTGTTCAAATCTTGCTGAAGGGTGGCGAAAACGTAAATATGAAGCAGTATTTAAAAACAAACTTACAGATTCCATGCAGGAAGCCAGCGAAACCCAATGTTGGTTGGAATTCTCCCTTGCCTGCAAATACATCGATCAGGAAACACTTGATAACCTCGATCATGAATATGAAGAAATTATTGCAATGCTTAATTCAATGGATATGAATTCAGGCAAATTCTGTTTTTAACCCGGTATTTGCACTTAACCTCTTTCCTTCTAACCTTCTTAACTTCTCATCCTCTAAACCTCTTACCTTCTAACCTTCTTATCTTCTCAACCTCTTAACTTCTCAACCTCTTAACTTCTTAACCTCTTAACTTCTTAAATACATGCTCCGTCCCCGTATAATCCCTTGCTTGCTAATACACGACAAAGGCCTGGTAAAGACTGTCCGCTTTTCCGATCCAAAATACGTTGGAGATCCAATCAATGCAGTGCGGATCTTCAATGAAAAAGAGGTCGATGAACTGATTGTATTGGATATCGATGCCACCAGGGAGAACAGGGAACCTGATTATAGAATGATCTCTCACCTGGCCGAAGAGTGTAGAATGCCTCTATGTTATGGTGGCGGCGTAACCACGAGCGATCAGGTCAGAAAAATAATTGGGCTAGGAGTCGAAAAAGTAGCGATTAGTGCCGTAGCAATTAATAACCCCGCCCTGATTACAGAAGCTGCCAATAAAGTGGGTAATCAAAGTATTGTAGTTGTCATTGATGTTAAAAAACAGTTGATTTCGGGCAAATACAGTGTAAGAATAAATAATGGGACCAAATCAACAGGTAAAAATCCATTCGAATTTGCCAAAGAAATAGAACAACTTGGTGCTGGAGAAATTGTTATTAATTCTATCGATCATGATGGTGTAATGGATGGTTATGATCATCAACTTGTTGAAAAGATACGTAGCTCTGTACATATCCCAATTACTATACTTGGTGGAGCCGGCTCACTTCAGGATATAGGACAGCTTTTTCAAAAACATGGTACTTTAGGCGCAGCCGCAGGAAGTTTATTTGTATTTAAAGGAATCTACAGAGCCGTCCTTATCAACTACCCCAACCGCGATGAGAAAGATGCACTTATCAGGGAAAATATTCAGTATTATTAAAATGAATCAAAAAAAAATCTGGATCGTCACAGAACTTTTCTATCCGGAAGAAACTGCTGTTGCTTTTATATTTACAAGAATCGCCGATTACCTTTCAAAAAGCTATCAGGTAGGAGTAATTTGCGGTCCTGAGTTCTATGACAATCACAAAACAGGATATATTGATGATTTAAAACTATCAAATCAAATTGAAATTTACCGGACAAATTCCCTTAACCTGGATAAAAATTCCTTAATCCAACGGACATTAAAGGTGATTTTATTAAGCATTAGAATGGGATTTTTAATGATCCGCAAAGTATCTAAAGGGGAGTTAGTGATTTTGGCAACAAATCCGGCTCCTCTTCTTTTATTTGTAAAACTTATCAAAAAATTCAAAAAATTCCAGCTTAATATTTTAGTTCATGATGTTTTTCCTGAAAACACCATCCCGGCAGGAATATTTAAAAATGATAAATCAGTTGCTTATAAATCGATTAAGTATTTCTTTGATAAGGCTTATTCATCAGCTGACCACCTTATAGTAATTGGAAGGGATATGAAAGAAATTGTTTTTAAAAAGGTAAAGAAATTCAAACCATCGTTACCAATTTCAATTGTACCCAATTGGTCAAATCCTGATGAATTTGATATAACTAAAAATGACCCAATTAACACCCTACATATTACATTGCAATATGCAGGCAATATTGGCAGGGTTCAGGGATTAATTGAAATTCTTGATGCATTAAGGTTAAGCGATAATAAAAAAACTTTATTTAACATCCATGGTACAGGAGCCCTGGTATCGTTTATTGTAAATTACATTCAGGATTATAACCTTGTAAATGTAAAGTTAAAAGGTAGTTTTTCTCGAAATGAAGAGAATAGAATATTAGCTAATTGCGATATTGGAATCGTTTCCCTCTCAAAAGGGATGTATGGGTTAGGAGTTCCTTCAAAATCATATCACTTATTAGCCGCAGGTAAACCGATTCTTTTTATTGGAGAACCGAATACCGAAATTTCAAATATGGTGGTGGAAAATGGAATTGGCTGGTCTTTGGATATTAATAATCAGACTCAGCTAATTGACTTTTTCAATAATTTAGAATCAATTGAATTAGCTGAATTGCAAAAAATGGGAGAAAGGTCAAGGTATCTTTCTGAAACCAAATATAGTGAGTTCGCTACTCTGCAATTATTACAGCATAAAATTGAATCCTTTATACATTAGTATTCAACATTGCTTTTCTTTAAATTTATTAAATGAACCTTCTGATAACAGGGATACATGGATTTGTTGGTAGCAATTTGGTTTGTGAACTAAAAAATAAAAACGCCATATATGGTTTGGATATTGTGTCTCCCAAAAAGGAAGGAGTTCTAAAAACATTTTCCTGGGATGAACTGGAACAAATTCCTTCTATTGATCATATAATTCATCTGGCAGGAAAAGCCCACGATACCAAAAGCAAAACCGAAGCATCCATATATTTTGAGATTAATTCCGGATTGACTAAACGTATTTTCGATTGGTTTTTAAATTCTGATGCAAAGAAATTCATATTATTTAGCTCAGTAAAAGTTGCAGCAGACACTGTAGTAACTTCTAAATTAACTGAAGATGTTGTTCCCTCACCTAAAGGGCCATATGGGGAGAGTAAATTGGCAGCAGAGGAATATGTGACTACACGACTACACGACTACACGACTGTACGAGGGGGAGAAGAAATGACTTCACGACTTCACGAAGACACGACTTCACGAGAGGGCGATGAGGCGAACGGGCAAGAATGTGACACTTCGGCTGCGCTCAGTGCTGGTAAAAAAGTTTATATCCTAAGACCATGCATGATTCACGGGCCGGGGAATAAGGGGAATTTGAATTTGTTGTATAATGTAGTTAAAAAAGGGATCCCCTACCCGCTTGGAGCTTTCGAAAATAAACGGTCGTTTACATCAATTGATAACCTTTCATTTATAATCACCCAAATCATTGAAAAAGAGATTCCCGGAGGAATTTATAATGTAGCCGATGATGAAAGTCTTTCAACCAATGAGCTAATCGCATTAATGGCTGAAACACTAAAAAGGCCAAACCGGACCTGGAAAATAAATAAATCCTTTTTGCAGTTTTGTGCGAAGGTGGGAACTCTACTTCATTTGCCTTTAAATACAACAAGGTTGCAAAAACTAACCGAAAGCTATGTGGTCTCAAACGAAAAGTTAAAACAGGTATTGGGGATTACTCATATGCCTGTTTCGGCAGAGTATGGGCTGAGAAAGACCATAGAGTCGTTTGAAAAATAATTAAAGGATTACACGGATTTTAAAATGGATTGCACGGATTCTTTCAAAACTAGAACTTTTTAATTAATTTTTACACTAAACTCTAAATGTACCGGCACTTTTTTAAACGGATAATCGATATGATGCTGGCACTGGTAGCCCTGAGCATCCTCTCTCCATTATTAATCCCGGTTTGTATTGGGCTTCTTTTAACCGGCGAACACTATGTCTTTTATTTTCAGAAAAGGATCGGATATAAAAACCGGAATTTTGATATCTGGAAATTTGCAACCATGCTTAAAGCCAGTCCGAACCTTGCAGGAGGATTGCATACTATCAAAAAGGATCCGCGCTTAATGCCTATGGGGAATTTTCTGCGCAAAACGAAAATAAATGAACTACCCCAACTGATCAATATCCTTATCGGAGATATGAGTATCATTGGTCCACGTCCTCTGGTAGACAAAACCTTTGCCCCCTACCCTTCCCATGTAAAAGAGGTGATCTATAATATCAAACCTGGGCTTACAGGTATCGGCTCAATTGTCTTTAGAGATGAAGAGCAATTACTTTCAGAAACTAAAATGCCGTTGGAGGAGTACTATCGACTGCATATTTCCCCTTACAAAGGTGAGCTTGAACTGTGGTATCAAAAAAATCTTTCATTCTATACCGATCTAATGCTTGTCCTTCTCACTGCCTGGGCCATCGTTGCACCTAAAAGTGAACTGGTTTATAAGGTGTTTAAGGATTTACCGGAACGGCCTGAAGAATTACGAATGCACGACTGATCAAAGGTACGACGCCTTGTAACTTGGCATATACTAATTGCAGGTGAGGTGCAATAGAACAAAATCTCTATATATTCAAATTCGCTTGACTATCAAAAAACTCCGCATTCCCACCCACGGACGTTACATCAGCATTTTTTTTGTAACTCAATTATATTTCATGTAATTTGCATTTACTTCGTGTAATTTGCATATTACAAAGAATTGAATGACAAAGAACCAGTACCACCTTACATAGAACAGCAAAACCGCCAATTAAACTAAACCATGGAACAACACCCCACCCACCACCACCGAAGTAAAAGCCGTACCAGAAAACAAACCAAATTCGAAGGATTTTTATCCTCGCCCTTCTTTATAATTTTGGGTATCATCTCAATCCTGGCAGGTGTATACTCTATGATGGGCTCTGGAGATGGTCATAATGGTTTGTATGAAATGATAATGGCATTTTTTGCCCCCCAGGCTGATGCTCCAATTGTTGAAATAACAGGAAGTGGACCTGCGATATTAATTCTTTATTTTTTACCTGCTATTATTGCATTAATTGGATCAATGATTTATAGTAGTAAGAATAATTCTTCTGCATATTGGCTATCTATAATAGCGACCATTTATTTAATTTTTAGTCAAACAATAATCAATTTTCGTGGCAACTTTTTAGGCGGTCCTTATTATGGCCACATTTTCTATGCGGCTCTGTATCTGTTTATTCCGGTAATATTTATTTTTGTTACTGCAATTCTTCATCGCAAATCGCCGCTGCTATTACTGGCTTGCTTCTATTTTTATATTTCGGTGATATTTTACACCTATTATTATGGCACTCCTTACGATTACATTTTCCCTTTTGTTCTGATTTTTAGTGCAGGAATTTTTTGGGTTGGTCAGAAAATTAATAAACCGGCAATTAACCTAACTAATTTTTTATTTGCAATAAGCTATTTTAGTTTGTTTTGGTTAAGAAACTTTATTATTAATTCTAAAACAGATCTGTTTTCCCAGTTTTTTGTTTTAAATGCGCTTTTTTATTTACTTTATTACGCCATTGTATTTTATACTTCCAACACAAAAGAGAACCCCATCCCCAAATGGATGCAACTGCTCATCGGCTGGGCCAACCTTTCGGTTTTCCTGGGAACCACGGGTTATGTGCTCTTTAAATACTTTGCGTTTGGTTACCTGCCCGTACTGGTAATCGTGCTGTTGCTCTATAATATCCTGGGTCTTTACCTGATCAAACGATACAACAGCCCTGTGTGGCAACTCCCCCACTATTTTGCGATCATAGGGCTTGCTTCATTGGTTTTGCCGCTGCTCTTCCGCCAGAATATGATCCTGCTCTTTATGGCTGTGCTGTCGGTCCTTATGCTCGCCTATTACAAGAAGTTTAAGGAGATCTCCGCCATGTGGATCTCCCTTATCGCCATGAGTGGAATGGCGTTGGTCTATATCGCTTCGTGGCTCCGGATCTACCTCCCCGCTATCTTTGCAGATACCTTACCCGCAAATGAGCTTACCATCCACGGTATCGTGAGTGGTCTTGCCGTTATAGGTGCGTTGTTAGCCACAAGTTACCTGCTAAAAGATTATGATCTCCCGCTCCCCAAAAAGATGTTTGGGAAACGGAAACACTACCGGCTCGTACGTACATTTTTACTCGTTGCGCTGTTTCTTACCCTTGGGTGGCTCGGTTTTATCACGGTAGGTCAGCTTACCGCCACACGTAACTTCCTCCTAGTGGGGTGGTTTATCGCCGGCGCACTGTTCTTTATCGCCTTGATCAATTTCTATGCGGGTCATCAGTCGGCATTTAAAAAGCCGCTTCTCTACGCCGCCTTTGGCTTCGCATTCCTCTACCCCATTATGGTCCACTGGAGCATGGCAGATTACCGTATCGGCATCATCCACAGCAGCGATATCAGCTGGAACGTACTGCTTATCCATTACCTGGCGCTGGGATTGCTCCTTCAGCTGGGAAGACTCGTGGTCAAACGGATCCACCGCCACAATGTAAAAAACACCCCGCTCAGGGAGGGTTTGTCGCTCGTCACCATCCTCTTTATCCTCTTTATCCTCTGCACCGAGTACGATAACCTCTCGGTGATCATGAGCGCTTTTCAGAACAATACCCTGAGCCAGACTACCACTGGCCCGGATCTCCTTACAGCAAACAAATACCTCCCCTACTCCATCATCATCTGGATCGTCACCGTGGGGGTATTTTTCAGGGCCGTCATGCGCCGCCAGAAGTTTTTAAGGGATGTGTCCATCATGGTCTTTGCCGCAGTGATGATCAAGATCTTTGCCTTCGATTTCGGTGTCCTGAGTCAGGGCGCCAAAAGTGCTGTATTCCTTATCCTGGGAATCTTCCTCCTCTTATTTGCCATTGTCTACCCACGCGTTCTCAAAGGATTGCCAGTGATGCCGGAATGGGGACGAGGACACGAACGCACGACTGAACGACGGGGCGAGGGCACGACGGGGCGAGGAGGCGACTGAACGACTACACGAACGCACGAACGCACGAGGTCGTTGAGCGAAGCCGAAACGACGAACGCACGAGTCGTCTAATCGTGCAGTCGTAAAGTCGAATAGTCGTGAAGTCGAATAGTCGCTTCTCGATCCGACGAACATAACATAAACTATGCCTTATATGCTTCGCCGCTGAATACCGGCAAATATGCAGACCGGGTCGGGCGATTTTTAATCGCACAGGTGTATATATCTACATGGTTAATAAGCAATAAAGAGATCATCACCATTTAATAATTCTTAATATCCTTTGGTCCTCAACGCCCTGAAAGGGCTATCCGACAGTCTGGTAGACTAACCAATACAAATCACTGATTGGATAAATAATATTATACGACGATCGTTTTTTGCCCTGAAAGGGCAATCCGCCGGCTGGCGGAAATAACCCGGGGTAAGCAATACCGGTACAAAACATCTTCGTATTGCCTACTTTAGGTATTGGGTCACCCCGGGATAACGATCACGTACGAAAACCGTCCGCGGTAGTGTTCTACACTGAGCGAAGTCGAAGTGCCCGCCAAAGATTGCCCCATCATTCGGACGGAATGAATCTGTCCTTCAAAAGAGACTGAGAGACAAAGGGACGGAGAGACTGTTGTGAAAGAATGAAGGAATGAAAAAATGAAAGGATTAATCATGAGCCACATCAAACCGTCAAACATAACGTAAACTATGACTCCTACCCTTCTCGGTTGTATTCCGTCATGTATGCGAACCGGGCCGGGCGATTTTCAATCGCACAGGTGTTTATATCTACATGGTTAATAAGCAATAAAGAGATCATCACTATTTAATAATTCTTAATATCCTTTGGTCCTCAACGCCCTGAAAGGGCTATCCGACAGTCTGGTAGACTAGCCAATACAAATCACTAATTGTATAAATAATATTATACGCCAATCGTTTTTTGCCCTGAAAGGGCAATCCGCCGGCTGGCGGAAATAACCCGGGGTAAGCAATACCGGTACAAAACATCTTCGTATTGCATATTTTAGGTATTGCGCCACCCCGGGTTGACGGATACGACAGAAGACCGTCCGCGGTAGTACTCCCGACAAAGATCACCCCATCATTCGGACGGAATGAATCTGTCCTTCAAAAGAGACTGAGAGACTAAGGGACGGAGAGACGCAGGTCTGGCTTGATTTCCCGGAATCCTTTAGTTATATTGACAAAAAAACGCACGATGATCTTTATGACAAATATGACCACATTATAGCCATGCTGATCAACATAAGCAACAATCCGGATAAGTGGACCGTATGACATGCTTTCGTGTGGGCGTGCAGTCGTGAAGTCGTTCCGTCGTGCAGTCGTGCAGTCGTGCAGTCGTGTAGTCGTGTAGCCGTGCAGTAGTCGTGTAGTCGTATAGTCGCTTCTCGCTCCGCCGAACATAATATAATCTATGCCTTATATTATTCGCCGCTGAATACCGGCAAATATGCAGATCGGGGTCGGGCGATTTTTAATCGCACAAAACATCTTCGTATTGAATACTCTAGGTATTGCGCCATCACAGGAAGAGAAATCATATCTAAAAGAAATATGGGTATATCTTGAGGTTTTCAATGAGCTTAATAAAATATTTATTGACGAATGTACTATCTTTGTTATAAAAAAAATAAAATGGATGCGATAACGATTAAGGTATATCCAGATGATAAGGAACAAACCAAGGCTATTAAGTCAATTCTTAAAGCATTTAAAATCAAATTTAAAGTTGAAGAAGAGAAATCATACAATCCCGAATTTGTAGAGCGCATTCTCTTAGCCAAAGAAGAAATCAAAAAAGGTAAAGGTGTAAAAATTGCAACCAAAGATTTATGGAAGTAATATATTCCTTAAAAGCCATAGAGGATATAAACTACTGGAAAAAAAGTGGTAATAAAACAGTTCAGGCGAAAATTTCTACTTTAATAAACGATATTGTAGAACATCCTTTTACTGGCATAGGTAAACCCGAAGCATTGAAATACCAACTCTTGGGTTCTTGGTCCCGAAGAATAACACTGAATGACAGATTAGTCTATAGCGTCAATATTGAAAGTAATACAATAGAAATTGAAACCGCGAGAGGACACTATTGATTTTTTTAATATGCAATTTTAATAGGGCACAATGTCTCTTTTAAAATCAATATATAAATCACCAGTGATGATCAAGATCTTTGCCTTCGATTTCGGTGTCCTGAGTCAGGGCGCCAAAAGTGCTGTTTTCCTTATCCTGGGAATCTTCCTCCTCTTATTTGCCATCATCTACCAAAGGGTGTTAAAGGGATTGCCGGTACTGCCGGAATGGGGAAGACGGGGCGAGGGGGCGACTGAACGACTACCCGAACGCACGAGGGGGCAGGTGAAGGACAAGAATGAAAAAATGAAAGGATTAATCATGAGCCACATTGCACCGTCGAACATAACGTAAACTAAGTCTGGTAGACTAGCCAATACAAATCACTGATTGGATAAATAATATTTACGACGATGGTTTTTTGCCCTGAAAGGGCCATTCGCCAACTGGCGGAACTCGGGGTAAGTGAATGCACGACGGGGCGAACGCACGAACGCACGAGTCGTGTAGTCGTTGTCTTGTTCACTATCGGATATTCAGGTAGGTTTAAGAAAGACTTGAAGATTATCAAAAAACGGTCCGAAGTCAGTTTCGAGGATCCTCGTATATTCATTAAAGAACTACAAAATACGGGCTCTCAAGGCTAAATCACAAACACCAACCACTTAAACTTAGTGGCAATTTCTCACAACATTGGGAATGCCATGTAAATAACGACTTGCTGTTAATTTGGTTACAAGACGATAGCATGAAGACGATCTTCCTGGCCCGGGCTGGGTCATATTCCGATTTGTTTTAATAGGTATAAATACTTTTTTAAACGGATAATCGATATGCTGCTGGCACTGGTAGCCCTGAGCATCCTCTCTCAATTATTATTAATCCCGGTCTGCATTGGACTTCTTTTAACCAGTGAACATTATGTCTTCTATTTTCAGTAACGGATCGGCTATAAAAACCGGAATTTCAATATCTGAAAGTTTGCTACAATGCTTAAAACAATTCCAGAATTCATTTCATGAATTTTCATAGCTTTGTGGTAGGAATATTTCATCATCCCGCCAGGCGGGAATAGCTTCGCTGATCTTCGATTCGAGGTTACCTTTAAAAACCAAATTATATACAAATGAAACGTCGAAATTTTATTGCTGTAACGGCTGCCGGAATGGCTGCATTATCGGTAACCCCTTCGGAGTTGGCAGCAAATGGGGGCGGTAAAACACAAATACGACTTGGCGGACCTGTTTTCGGGAAATACAACTCACCCGACGAATGGATTGCATTACTCAAAGCAGCTGGATACCGGGCAGCCTATTGTCCGGTTCCGGTTGGAACTGCCTCCGAACTGATCAAAGAATATCAAACTGCAGCAGAAAAAAATGACATGGTGATTGCTGAAGTAGGCGCCTGGAGCAACCCCATCTCACCTGACCATGAAGCCGCCAAAAAAGCGATAGAGAAATGTATCGATTCGCTTGCCCTGGCCGACCAGATAGCAGCCAACTGCTGTGTAAACATCAGTGGATCAAGAAATATAAAACATTGGGCAGGCCCTCACCCGGATAATCTGACTGATGCGACTTTCGACCTGATTGTGGAAACTACACGAAAAATAATCGATGCGGTAAAACCGACCCGCACCTGGTTCACCCTCGAAGCGATGCCGTGGGCTTATCCCGATTCTGCAGATGCGTACCTGAA
Source organism: Prolixibacteraceae bacterium (assembly GCA_963677935.2). GTDB lineage: Bacteria > Bacteroidota > Bacteroidia > Bacteroidales > Prolixibacteraceae > JAAFHB01. The sequence goes on from CAXXEH010000001.1 coordinate 466,977, forward strand.
ACTGATCAGGGCGATCGATCGCAAACAGTTCGGGGTGCACCTCGATCCTGTAAATCTGGTTACCAGTCCACAGATTTTTTACCAAAATGGAGCAATGATCAGCAATTGCTTCGCAAAACTTGGACCACACATCCGTAGTTGTCACGCCAAAGACATCACACTTCGCGAGGACAACAATGTCCCACAATTGGATGAAATCGTGGCAGGTAAAGGGAATCTGAATTATTCGGTGTTTCTGGCCGAATTGAGTCGGCTAAAAAATATCCCGCTGATGCTGGAACATCTGAATTCGGCAGAAGAATACAACAGGGCTGCCTCATACATCCGGTCTGTAGGTCGTACCCTCGATATGGATCTTTAGCTCCAACCTTTTTAAACAGTGGTGCAAAGGTGTGGCAAAATTGGACCGGATTTTCAATTTACAATCAGAATTATTACATTGGGCAAAATTCGTGTAATTCGCATTTCGTGTAATCCGTATTTATCATGCAAATAAAAAAAGCGTTAATCACTTCAGCAGGCGCCGATCAGCGGAAATTAGCCATGCAAACCCTGGTCGACCAGGATGGGAATCGGAAAACGGTACTTGAAATTCTTATCGAAGAGGTAAGACAGGCAGGAATCGAAGAGATCGGGGTGATTATTCACCCCGGTGACCTGGAAGTCTATTCGGAGATTGTTGCGGGAGATCAGCAGATTCATTTTATCCAGCAGGATCGACAGCTAGGATACGGATATGCCATCTTATGCGGTGCATCATTTATTGGCAACGAGTATTTTTTACACCTTGTAGGTGATCACCTGCATGTGAACCGGACCAATATTCCCTGTGCAAAACATCTCACCGACATCGCCAGACAACAAAACTGCTCGGTTTCGGCGGTTACCCCAACGCGTGAAAACCTGATCCCCAATTACGGCACAATTGGAGGCAAACGAATACACCCCACCAACGATCTCTATCTGATTGATAAAGTGATCGAAAAACCAACACCTACAATCGCGGAGCAAAAATTGATAGTTCCGGGTCTACGTGCAGGTCATTACCTTTGCTTCTTTGGCATGCATGTTTTGTCGCCTACTGTTATGGCGATTCTGGAAAAAAATCTCAAGATTGCAGATGGTGGGAAGATCAGTTTAACTGACGCATTAAACGAGCTGGCACAAAAAGAACAATATCTGGCACTCGAGAAAAACGATTGGCGTTTTGATATGGGAACACGGTATGGACTGCTTAAAGCACAATTAGCCCTGGCCCTTAACGGAAATGACCGCGATCAGGTGATGTCGGAATTATTGGAATTCTTCGCAATGAAAAACGTTAATTCAATGGGAAGATAGGAACTGGGAAACCCAGGATGGGACGGATTCATACCAGGAAATAGTAATTCGGTGATCATTCGTTATATCCAGGTTCCAATATCCACAAAATACCTCCAGGTTCGTGCTATTCATTTTTATTTTGTAATTCGACTCTCTATGCAAAGCCAGCTAATTAATATCATCACCGCTACTGATCCGGCTCTGAAAAATAAATCTATCGACGACTTTTGCAGGATCGCAACCATCGATGAGCTGTTATCAGAAGCAAAATCGCTTGATCTGTTCCGTAAGTCAGAACCAAATCTTTATCACCGTGTAAGGGCCTTATTCTTTCTTTATGCGATACATCGTTTTTACATTCCTTTGCAAAACAGCATAGGAACTGAAGGGGTTATTCCGTATGAGGCGTTTGAACATATGCTTAAACGAAGATTTGAAGAGGCGATCGAATTGCTGCAACAGGTCCAGGATAAACTGGGGGCCAACGAAGGTTTGTCCAGCGGTCTTGCCGACGCCTATCATCAGCTCGCATTTCAGACACTGGCCAATCAGGTCAGAATCAGCGTACGCTCCACTGCGGGAAATAAATGGATGTTCCGGATTGGACACCCATCTGATCAGCCACTTAGGATACACCCATCCCTTTTACTCAAAGATGAAAAGAGTGGATTATATCCGTGTCTGCACGAAGCGACTCCCGTAAGGATGGATCTGAGTCACAGCGGATGGAGTGATATCTTCTTCCTTGGTATGGATTATCCCGAAGGGGCCAAAGTGCTCAATATTTCGGTTAACCTGTGTGTCAGGAACAATTCCGGTGAAACAAAACCCACCCCACCCATCGAGACCTGGCTCAGGATCATTGATGAACCGATCTTAAAATTAACAAGTGTCGATCTTGGTGCTTCATCTTCAATAAATAATCTGTCCGAAGTATTTGACTTCGCGAAGGATTACCTTGGATTGTTAAAAGCTGCCGTTATTGCCTCAGGAATTGTCCCTCCGGGGATGGAGGGGGCAGACTTACCATTATCAATCCTGCTTGAGAATATGGTTGGCAAAGGGAAAGGGATAGAGGTGGTCAGTAAGGTAAATAATATTCCAAAGGGATCGAGGCTGGCTGTTTCGACCAACCTGCTGGCTTCACTTATTGCATTATGCATGAGAGCCACCAGACAAACAGAACATCTTACCGGAATTTTAAATGAAGATGAACGACGGTTGGTCGCGTCAAAAGCGATTCTTGGTGAATGGATAGGAGGTTCGGGTGGCGGCTGGCAGGATTCAGGCGGCGTTTGGCCGGGCATGAAACTGATCAAAGGGGTCGAAGCTACAGATGGCGATCCGGAGTTTGGGATCAGCAAGGGTCGTCTCCTGCCAAAACATACCATTCTCGATACCGCGATGGTAACTCCTATAACAAGGCAGAAATTGCAGAATAGTCTGGTGATGGTCCATGGAGGTATGGCTCAGGATGTAGGACCGATTCTGGAAATGGTGACCGAAAAGTACCTTCTCCGTTCCAAAAAAGAGTGGATAGGACGGCAGAATGCCATCACCTATTTTGATGAAGTGGTTCAGAAACTGGTTGATGGAGACATTAAGGGGGTAGGAGCTTTTACCCAGCGAAATTTCGAAGGACCCATTCAGGAGATCATTCCATGGGCAACCAATCTTTATACGGAAACCATCATTCAACAAATTAAAGCCGAATTCAAAGCTGACTTCTGGGGCTTTTGGATGATGGGCGGAATGTCGGGGGGTGGAATGGGATTTATATTCAATCCACTTGTGAAGCAAAAAGCACAGGATCGGTTACAGCAAATCATGTCGGCCACTAAAAAGAAATTTGAACATGCCATACCTTTTGCCATGGAGCCGGTCGTGTATGATTTCAGTATCAACGAAAACGGAACTTTTGCAGCCTTGAATACAGGAAACGAAGCGCTTATGCCGGAGTCGTATTATACCCTTCTGATGCCTCAGTTGTTAAAGAAAGAGATCAGCTCGCTATCCGAATGTCAGCGCAATGAGATGGCGATACTTGGATCTGCTTATAAATCAAATGAAAAGTTCAGTGGATTTATAAGCAATCTTTTCGAGAGGATGATCCCCCAAAATCAGGAAGTTTCAACGCAGCAAAAGTCGCTCAATGCTCTGCTGGCAGAACTGGGGTTTGATGAAGGGCAACACGAACAAATCAAAAAAGATTTATATACAGGGCGCATCAGTTTATCGAAAAACCGGTTACCCATCAGCACAACCATCGGGGATGTACATCCGTCGGAGATCGGCCACCATTCGGTATTAAACAACCGGGAGCTCATCGATCAGGGTATGGAAGCGCTCCGGAACAGGGAACTTGCAATCGTCTCTTTGGCAGGTGGCGCCGGCAGTCGCTGGACAAAAGGAGCAGGGGTGGTCAAATCACTGAACCCTTTTGCTAAACTGGATGGGAAACACCGGAATTTTCTGGAAACACATCTGGCAAAAACAACGCACGTCAATTGGTATTATTCTACCAATCTTCAACATATATTTACAACCAGCTACCTTACCCATCCGGCAATTTCATCATTTCTGAATGAGGTTGAGATGATTGGAAAAAACGATCACATTTATCTCTCAGAAGGTAAGGTGATCGGGTTGCGACTCATCCCCACTGAGCGAGACCTCCGGTTTCTTTGGGAAGAGATGCCGCAACGGTTGCTCGATGAGCAATCGCAGAAAGTTCAGCAAAGTCTGCATACTGCACTGATTAACTGGGCAAAAACTGCAGGCGAGGCAGAAGACTACCGCGATAATCTCCCCTCGCAATGTATCCATCCCGTAGGACACTGGTACGAAATACCCAATCTTTTCCTCAACGGGACACTTAAACAACTGATTGAAGACAATTCGAATTTAAAATATTTGCTGGTTCACAACATCGACACCCTTGGAGCCAATGCAGACGCTGCACTGCTAGGATACCACATTCAGCAACAAAAAGCGATGACCGTTGAAGTGATCACCCGTAAGCTGGACGATCGTGGCGGCGGCCTGGCAAAAATAAACGGGCAATTGCGACTGGTGGAAGGGATGGCTCTTCCTGACGAAAAGATTGAATTCAACCTGAGTTATTACAATACCAATACCTTCTGGATTGATATTGATAAACTCCTTTCTGCATTCGGACTTACCCGAAATGATCTGTTCAACAGCGAAAAAGTAAAGTTGGCAGTTTATAAAATGGCGTCAAGGATGCCCACCTATGTGACCATTAAAGAGGTAAAAAAGCGGTGGGGAAAAGGTCAGGAAGATGTATTTCCGGCTACCCAGTTTGAGAAATTATGGGGCGATATGACCGCAATACCTGAATTACCCTGCTCATATATCAATGTTCCGCGGATGCGGGGACAGCAGCTCAAGGAGGTTTCGCAGCTGGATGGGTGGTTAAGAGACGGCTCAAAAGATTATATTGAGAAGATCTGTAAGTGGCAGGATTAGGTGAATAAATTGGAACGGAAATACGGCTCAAAGTTCTTCTTAAAATTATTTAATTTTGATTTTAACAACAAAGCTCATAAAACTATAACTTTGTATAAAAAAGTATGACAACGATTATCATCAACGAAAAATCAAAAAAGGGCGCATAATTCTTGATTTAATCCGCGAAATGAATTGTGGTAAAATTGTAGTGGAAGGGGAAAATACTAAAGAAACTCCAAATGAAATTACCAGATTGGCCATTCACGAAACAGAGCAAGGGGAAACAATTAAGTGTATAGATTTTGATGATTATCTTTTAAAAGTGAAATAATTTTCTCAATACAAAAACCATCATCTGACCGGGTTTTATAAAGGATTAAATGAATGTCATATTTTGCCTGATTGGCTTTTAATTTATTCAAAAAACAAAACAATTAAACTCGTTACACTTATCAGACAGGAACCCATTCAGATCTATTTTAAAAAAACCTTTACTAAACCCTTGGTAATATAATAAATATGCATTTTAACCTTAATATCGACACCTTTATCCGTGAGCAGGTAACCGGCCGGAAAGAGAGCCTTTTAAAACCTGATTTTGAAAAATATTCCGAATCACTCAATTCACGTATTAACAACAAATCGGTCCTGGTGATCGGTGGCGCCGGAACCATTGGCTCCTCCTATATCAAGGCCATCCTGAAATTCAAAATCCGGAAACTGGTGGTGGTTGATATCAACGAAAATGGTCTTACTGAGCTGGTACGCGACCTTCGAAGTTCCACAGGGTATCATCTTCCGGATGAGTTTATTACCTATCCGGTCAACTTTGGGGAGCGGGTATTTGAAAAAATATTTCAGCAACATGGTCCATTTGAGATCGTGGCTAATTTTGCCGCTCACAAACATGTCAGAAGCGAAAAAGATATCTTCTCCATTGAGGCAATGATCGAAAACAATGTGCTTCGCGCACGCAAATTGCTTGATCTGCTACTTAGGTTTCCACCCGAACATTTCTTCTGCGTCTCCACCGACAAAGCCGCCAATCCGGTCAACATTATGGGGGCCAGTAAAAAACTGATGGAAGAGTTAATTATGACTTACGCCGACCGCCTCCCCATCAAAACGGCCCGCTTTGCCAATGTTGCCTTCTCAAACGGAAGCCTGCCGCTCGGATTTCTTGACCGTTTGAATAAGAAGCAACCGTGGTCGTGCCCGCTGGGAATTCGCAGGTTTTTCGTCTCACCGGAGGAGTCGGGAGAGCTCTGTCTGATCGCTTCGATCATGGGTGAGTCGGGCGATATCTTCTTCCCCAAACTGGACGAAGAGCGCGATATGATACCATTCGACAAGATCGCCTTAGCACTTCTTAAAAGTATAGGGCTCGATCCTGATGTGTGTCAGAGTGAAGAGGAGGCTAAACAAAAAGCACTTTTGCTGAATAACGATTCCAAATCCTATCCAATTTACTTTTTCGGTTCCGACACCTCGGGTGAAAAAGCGTTTGAGGAGTTTTATACTGAAAAAGAGACGTTGGATAACGATTCATTTATCCATCTGGGAGTAGTAAAAAACTCGAAAAAACGGAGTATAGCAGAGATTGAAGCAATCTTCGACCAACTTCACCAACTGTTTGAATCACAAAACATCACCAAATCGGCAATTGTAGATGCTCTGAAAGTTTACCTCCCCAACTTTGAACACATCGAAACAGGCAAGGGACTCGATTCGAAAATGTGAAAAACGAAGGGACGAGGGGACGAAGGCACGACGGGGCGAACACACGAGGGCACGAGGGCACGAAGGCACGACGGGGCGAACACACGAGGGCACGAGTCGTGCAGTCGTGTAGTCGTCCAGCCGTGCAGTCGCGTAGTCGTGCAGTCGTGCAGTCGTGTAGCCGTGCAATCGTTCAGTCGTACAATCGTGTAGTCGTAAATTTAAACAATATACCATGGAAAAAATAAAATCCCATAAGAATCTAATTGTATATCAGTTAGCCTATCAGGTAGCCTTAGAAATACATGAGATTACCCTTAATTTCCCATCTGAAGAAAAATATTCATTAACCGACCAAATCAGAAGAAGTTCCAGATCGGTGTGTGCAAATCTTGCAGAAGCATGGCGCAAGCGTCGATATCCCAAAAATTTCATATCAAAATTATCTGATTCGGAGGCAGAATCAGGTGAAACACAGGTTTGGCTTGATTTTGCTGAATCATTCAACTATTTAGATCATAAAACCCACGATGACTTGAATGACAAATGCGAACATATTATCGCCATGCTAATTAGCATTAGCAACAATCCTGAAAAATGGACCATTTAACTTCGCGTTTTTTGTGCATTTGTGCAGTCGTGTCGCCGTGCATTCGTGTAGTCGTGCATTCGTGTAGTCGTGCAGTCGTGCAGTCGTGTAGTCGTGCAGTCGTGTAGTCGTGTAGTCGTAAACACTTGTATTCCAAATATTAACACAATTAACAAATATGTCTAAACAAAACTGGAAACCGGGGAATATGGTTTATCCGCTACCTGCAGCGCTGATCAGTTGCGGCGATATGGATGGCAAGAGAAATCTGCTTACTGTTTCGTGGTTGGGAACCATTTGTTCCGATCCGCCCATGTGCTATATATCTGTCCGTCCCGAGCGCTATTCACATGAAATCATCAAGGAGTCGGGCGAATTTGTCATCAACCTCACCACTGCCGATATGGCTAAAGCAACCGATTGGTGCGGCGTAAAATCGGGCCGCAACTTTGACAAATTTAAAGAGAGCGGCCTCACCCCTGCCCCGGCATCCATGGTGAAATGTCCGGTTGTTGCCGAATCACCGATCTCAATCGAATGTAAGGTGAAAGAGATTCTGTCGTTGGGTTCGCACGATATGTTTATCGCCGATGTAGTCAATATCATTGCCGACGACCGCTATATCGATCCTGAAACCGGGGCATTTAGTCTTGCAGCATCAGGTATTATGGCCTACTCACACGGAACCTACTATTCATTGGGTAAACGGATCGGCAAATTTGGATGGAGTGTGATGAAAGACAAAACGAGGAAGAAGGACCCGGTAATCCCTAAAAAGAAATAATAAAATATTTATTTGTATTCTTGTTAATACAATACTTCGGTATGTTTTCGTATCTAATTCATGATGAATAAGTTGAAATATATGGAAATAAATTGAAATATTTCTTTATTTCTATGTATTTCAGTCTGTTACATATTATTGAAATTAAATAATATTAAAATTTACCGAACTATTATAATAAGTAACTGGAATAATTTAATGTCGTAATTGAATCTTTATATCTTGCATATAATCAATCAGAAAAGGCATTGAAAATTGAACATTATTAATTGACAATCACTTATCTTGTATGACAGCTTGTAATTTGAACGATAAAACAAAAGAGACCAATCCGCTACTGGAGGAATGGAATACCCCGCATCAGACGCCACCCTTTGGGGAGATTAAACACGAACATTTTATCCCTGCCATTGATGCCACCCTGAAAGAGGCAAAAGAGGAGGTCGATCTGATTATCAACAGCACCGAAGCGCCGACATTTCAAAATACGATTGTAGCACTCGAAGTTTCAGGTGAAAAGCTGGAACGGGTTACAAGTGTGCTGTTTAATCTGAATTCAGCCGAGACGGATGATACCATACAGGCTATTACGCGTGAAGTTTCACCTAAACTATCGGAATTTTCCAACTATGTTTCACTGAATGAACAACTTTTTGGCAAAGTTAAAGCCGTATTTGACCAAAAAGAGCAGTTGAACCTCTCGCCCGAAGAGCTTCAGTTACTTGAGAAAAAATTTCTGGGATTTGTACGCAGTGGTGCGAACCTCAAGGGTGAATCAAAGAAAAGATACGCTGAAATAACTACCGAATTATCAAAACTCTCCCTTTTGTTTGGTGAAAATGTGCTTGCAGAAACAAATGGCTTCCAATTGCTCATCACCGATAAGAAAGATCTCGCCGGATTACCGGAGTCGGAGTGCGAAGCGGCTGCTCAGGTAGCAAAATCGAAAGATAAAGAGGGGTGGTTATTTACGCTTCAGGGTCCCAGTTTCGTTGGTTTTATGAAATATGCCGATAACCGTAATCTTCGTGAACAGCTCTACAAGGCTTACACTTCGCGTGGATTTCAGAAAAACGACAAAAACAATGAGGAGATTATCCGGAAAACGGTTAATCTTAAACTGGAAAAAGCCAAATTATTAGGATTTAAAAATCATGCCGAATATGTTCTTGCTGAGCGGATGGCTGAACATCCGAAACGGGTGAACGATTTCATCAATCAGCTACATGCCGCATCACGTCCGGCAGCCGAAAAGGAATATGGAGAGGTTCAGGCATTCGCAAGGAAGAATGGATTGAAAGATCAGTTGCAACGTTGGGACTGGAGTTACTACTCCGAAAAGCTGAAGAACGCCAGTTACGGTTTCGATGAACAGCAGGTAAAACCCTATTTCCAGCTCGAAAAAGTCCAAACCGGAGTATTTGATCTTGCCACCCGACTTTACGGACTCACCTTTAAGGAGAACAAAACAATACCCGTTTACCACCCCGATGCTACCGCCTATGAGGTGTTTGATCAGGACGGCTCTTTCCTGTCGGTGCTCTATCTTGATTTTTTTCCACGTGAAGGGAAAAGCGGTGGCGCCTGGATGAACGATCTCAGGCCTGAAAGTAAAGTGAACGGAAAGGTTATCCGTCCCATCATCACCGTTGTTTGTAACTTTACCAAACCGACCGAAACCAAACCTTCGTTGCTTACCTTTAATGAGGTGACCACCTTTCTTCATGAATTTGGTCATGCCCTGCATGGGATGTTGGCCAACACTGTCTATCCGGGGCTTTCGGGAACAAATGTCTATCGCGATTTTGTGGAACTCCCTTCACAGGTGATGGAAAACTGGGCAACTCAAAAGGAGTGGCTCGACCTGTTTGCTGTTCATTATCAAACCGGTGAAAAAATCCCTGCTGAACTGGTGAAAAAACTCATCGATGCAGAGAATTTCCAGGCAGGCTATGCCAGCGAACGTCAACTGAGTTTTGGGATGAACGACATGGCCTGGCACTCCATCACTGAACCAATGAGTGGCGATATCGTCGAATTTGAACAAAAAGCGATTATCGCCACTGAACTGTTTGCACCGGTTAAAGGCAGCTGCCTGAGTACCTCATTCTCACACATTTTTTCAGGCGGCTATGCAGCAGGTTATTATGGATACAAATGGGCCGAAGTACTCGATGCCGATGCATTTTCGGTCTTTAAGAAAAATGGAATATTTGACAAGGCTACCGCGACGTCGTTCCGCAAAAACATCCTTGAGAAAGGGGGAACTGAACATCCGATGAAGCTTTACAAGGCCTTCCGCGGAGAAGAACCCTCTGTTGATCCGTTACTTGAAAGGAGTGGGTTAAAGAAACTTTGAAAGATTCAGACCATAGGTGCTACATTAAAATGGCTCTATGACGTTTGATGTGGTCAAAGGAAACGAATATTTTTTTAAGGAGCAGAGCACCGTTGATATTTGTAGATAATAAGGCAATCGGCACAAAAGGAGAATGTTTTACCACCCCATTTTCGCACAATCCGCATCGCCTAAATTGAGGTTAAAGTCGAAGCTTGTCCCGTCAATCTTATACGTGGTCGATTCCATTTTCCCGTCCACCATCAATCCAACGATATAAGTGGCGCCCATCTCGCAGGTGATCGTCATTGCGCCGTTCACGATATCACACTCTTTCCACTGGTCTTCCCATACAGTACGGTAATAACCATGCAGCGTTGGGATCACCTCCGATTTCTTACACACTACCTTAAGCTTAATTGCAACCGGCTTTTTTACCGAATTCGACAACTCGCAGGCATACGCATAATCTTTTTGGGTAATGTTCCCTATCTCAAATTCATAAGGATAAGCCAGGTATTCGGGGGTCCCGTCGACCCGCTTTAAGTTCAACCGATACCGAATCAGTTTTGAGAGGTTCATCTTTGCTGAATAGGCTGTCTGTCCCTCCTTTACCTGAAATACAAACTCCCCCTCATTGCTTTTAGTATCCATATTGGTTAACATCCCCCTGACCGTATAATCCCCCTTGGGGAGATCCGCATTCCGGGTAATTGTAAAGTTGAAGTTTGCCTGAATGAACAAAGGATTGACCGTAAATTCCCATGACGACCCCTTGGCTGAAGAGGTAACCAAACTAAAATTAGCAGGAACCGGGGCAAAGGCATATCCGTTATCCACAGACTGAATCTGAAGGTAAACAGTTGTATTGGCAGGCAGGCTGGCAGCAATATCAAAGGTATTACTCGTTTTACTGATCTTATACTGCTGGCTCCAATATGCCCCGCCATTGGGTGAATTAAGCAGACTAGCCTGCACCATAAACTCATCAGTTGCAAATCCCTCCCCGATATTCACTTTCACTTTCCCAGTCACCTGCGCTGCAGTGGAGGTAAGTGTGGTTGCCACTGTTCCAAATGATCCACCGCCCGATTGGGAATCGACAAAATCGGGTTTAGCCACAAAGGAGTTCGCATTGGAATTATTCCAGATATAGAATCGAACCGGAGTATTTTCAGGCACTTGAAAATCAACCGCCTTTTGATATCCTTTATCGGGCACGTCATACCCTATACCTCCAATATAGCGCCAGGGGTCCAGGCGATAACAATAAACACCGGTTGGTACCGGATAACTTGGGAATGTTCCCGGAACCTGGAACGAGAGTTGTCCATTCAAGGTGCTCACATTGATATGCATTCCTGCGGAATAGAGCCCGGGAGTAGTGATTGGAGATTCTACAAAGAATCCCATTGAATCGGACTGAAGTTTTAGTGCATCGTCCAATTGCCAGGCCCCGCTTGTCGGCAACCAGGTATAGGTCTGGACCTGGGTATCTGGCAAAATTGCGGACTTAGTTTTGGGGTTATAAGCGTTGTTGTCGACCTTGTACCGCAAAACAATCGGATTGCCTGGTGATACCGTTAAAACTTCTGATGATTTGTTAACAACCTGAACATCAACTGCCCTAAAAATATCAACAGCTGAGGTCTGTACCGTTTTATCTTTAAGCAGGATATTCGCCAAAAGTCCACCGGGAATGGGCGCAGCATCCCGCCAGGAATAGGCGGTAAAAATTAAGTTTACAAAAGGTGATTTGTCAACTACTCCGTTGCTGTTCAGAAACTGTGTCCCTTTCTTAAGCATGATCAAAGCCTCACTACCAGAGGACCTGTAGGTGAAGTTCTCCTTTAACTCTCCGTTATCATTCAGATTGAGGGGAATCAGATATTTCTTAATACCGGATGCATCGACTGCTGTTTTTTCCATCATTACGCGGTACTCTAATTTCCCTGTAGCATCGATCTGCAAATTAAGGTTAACAGCCTTATAATTTCCACTCGTTGCGTAAATTAAAAATGAGAGTTTATTTTGGGAGGAGGGGACCCATGGATCTTTGGGATTCAAAGCCAGGCTTAACAACCCAAATACCGATTCGTACGACTCCTTGTGATTTCCCAACTGGTCTACAATAGCCTGTGCCGACGTTCCGGTAATTACCACTTTGACCTTTTCGGTTCCTGTGCCGCCAATTAATTCACCCGTAGCCGAGTCCACAAAACGAAACGAGACAAACGTATCAAAAATATCATAGTTGATCAGGATCTTTATTCCGTCGATGGGTGATTTTAAATCTGACAGATTAATACAAGAAAAAACCATGATCAGCACAATCAGCGAAAGCGATAATCTGAAAGATATATATTTTAAAGTCCTCATAGTTTTATTCTGTAAGATAGTCGCAAAGAAACATTGGGATAATAAATAATTGGAGCAATATTACTCTCAATTATTTGTTCCTGTTCTACACTGGCAGTCGGTTCCAACATACCCGTAGCCTGAAGTTTCACCTTAGGGGCTCCCTGCAGAAAAAGTCCGAATTCAATTCCGAAATTCAGATTTTTCTCCCGTCTGAAATTAAATCCCATTCCAAAGTAGGGGTCTATTTTCGAACCGGGTGTAATTACCACCTGCAATGTACCGATATCCTTTGGTTCGAGGACGATATCTCCCACATTAAGAGATTCAGCCTTTTCTGCCTTTAGCGCGACATTTGTTAAGTTATACGACAATCCACCCGAAAAATATAAAAAGCGGAAAACGTAAAAATCAACATTCCCCCCCACAGAACCCACTTTTAAGACAGCATCACCCTGCAAATCCTTGCTGATTTTATGAATATCATACGTATAACCTAAATAGGACCCATTCAGCCTTACATCCAAACGCCGGATAATTTTTCGTGTTACGGAACCTCCAAATCCCATTGTGGAAAGGTATAATCCGGCATGCATATCGTGTTTTATCACCAGAGTATCCCTCCCTGCTGTAATGGCATGTAAAGAAAAGGATATAAGGCTAATCAACAATACCATAATCCATTTTATAACTTTTCGTTTATAGGCTATCATTTGGTTTGTTTTTCTCAAATTAGATAGTGATTAATTCGGTGGAGACCCTTAACGGTATAGCGTTCAGTAAACAAACAATTTTTATCAAAAATAACCATAAATTTTGTAATTTTGCAGCTCACAAAACAGGATTGCAATGTTAACGCGCATTAAAGAGTTACAGCAGGAGATCGAAGAGATTGTCGCCAAATCGGTGGAGGAAGCGGAGGAGCTTCGCATCAAATATCTGAGTAAAAAGGGTGAGATTTCTAAATTATTTGAAGATTTCAGGAATGTATCTGCCGATCAGAAAAAGGAGATTGGACAAGCTGTCAATACGTTAAAGGAGTTTGCACTTGAGAAGATCAATCTGCTCAAAGAGGGGTTGCAGGATCAGAAATCTGCAGGATCGGGTGTTGACCTCTCCCTCCCGGGTGAGCCGATGAAACCGGGAACCCGTCATCCCATCTCTATTGTAAAGAATGAAATACTCGATATTTTTAAAAGATTAGGGTTTGTTGTCTCAGAAGGACCTGAGATAGAGGATGACTGGCATGTATTCAGTGCTTTGAATTTCCCTGAGGAACATCCCGCCCGTGATATGCAGGATACCTTTTTTATCCAGCGCAATCCCGATGTATTGCTTCGTACCCATACCTCCTCGGTCCAGGTTCACGATATGGAGACCATGAAACCGCCAATCCGTACAGTTACACCCGGACGGGTTTTTCGTAATGAGGCGATATCGTACCGCGCACATTGTATGTTCCACCAAATTGAGGGGTTATACATTGATGAAAATGTTTCGTTTGCCGATCTGAAGCAAACATTGCTCTATTATGCCAAAGAGCTTTTTGGCGAAAACACCGAAATCAGAATGCGTCCCTCCTACTTTCCATTTACAGAACCTTCAGCTGAGGTAGATGTATCCTGCACCATCTGCGGCGGGAAAGGGTGTAATGTCTGCAAATATACGGGTTGGCTCGAAATTTTAGGTTGCGGAATGGTTGACCCCAATGTTCTCGATGCTTCGGGCATTGACAGTAAAAAATATACGGGATATGCCTTCGGGATGGGAATCGAACGGATTGCCATGCTGAAGTTCGGAATCAACGATCTTCGACTCTATTTCGAGAATGACGTGAGGTTTTTACAACAGTTTGAAGCTGCCAATTAATTGAGTTTATTCTTAACTTAGTTCCGGGAACGTAACTTTCACCCGGCGAAAATCTGCCAGCTGCAAGTTGCCAATTGCCAGCTGCAATAAGAGCAATTTTTATTACCCACACCAAACGTCACAGAGCCGGGATTTTTAATGCCACCTATTTCTGTGGAGGTGAAAATTTTATCACGCTATTTTGTACTGGTACGACAGTTTTCAGGTATTCAAAAATTGCGGCCAGATCTTCATTTGTCATTTTACCATACATGGTCCAGGGCATAATAGAGTTGAAATCCCCCGGTTTTAGTATGGTATGGAGTGTCGTTGAATCAGCATGTGCATGAAACAGACTAATAAAAGTTTCAAGTTTCCACATACCTATCCCCGTTTCCTTATCCGGCGAAATATTCCCTGAACGTACCACTGACCCATCCGGAAAGGGAAACTCTCTCCCTCCACCATATTCGGTTCCGGCAATCAGGGTTCCCTTGTCAACTTTTGTATGACAATCAATACACGATGCAGCTGAAGTGAGATATTTACCATAATTCACAACATCTGATTTTTCAGGTCGTTTGGTGAGATGTGCCTTGTGAGGAATTGTATTGAGAATAAAATTCATAGGAAAATCAGAGGTTGATTTCGGAACAATATTCTGAATTGGCTTCAGCGTACGCACATAGGCAATGATCGAATTAATATCCTCCTCATCCATCTGTCCGTAGTAATGAAATGGCATTACAGGAAACATGGCCTCCCCTTCTTTATTTACCCCAGTGGTGATTACACGGAAAAGATCTCCGTCGGTATAACGGCCAATCCCAGCAGGTGTAATATTTTTAGCATAATAGGATCCCGGGAAACCAAATTTCTGATCAAAAAGGTCACCCCCCTTTCCAAGAGTTCCTTCTGTCGGGGGACCCGAAAATCTTGTCCAGTCGCGACTAGAGTGACAATCGATACATACTGCGACATGATTGGCAAGATATTCCCCCCTTGCAATACGTTCAGGAGTCAATTCCACTTTAAGTTGGGGAGCAGGACCAACATCAGGCAATACAAATTTCAGGTAGATCAGCGCCCCTGTTATCACTACCAGCAACGTTACAAAAGTCCCTGTCAAAATCTTCTTTGGTGTTGTCATTTGGTTGAATGTTTAAATTTCCAGAATCATCAGACTGTTCGGTTTTGCCCCGCTGTCTTGAATGGTCACCGGTTGCCACTTTTTTATTTCAGCTTAGTATTTGTTGGCAAAAAAAAGACCTGATGGTATTTTTTACATTTTACTTTATACGTAAATTTCACAAATGGTTACAGCTAAAAATGGAATAAATGACATTTTTATGATTTTTTCTTCTTGGATGAATGATAACTGACCGGAATGATTTAATGTCATAATTGGATCATTGCAATTAGCAGATAATCAACAAGGAAAAGCACTGGAAAATGAACATTAATAATTGATTATTGCTTAATACAATTAAAAACAGATATCTATAAAAAAAAGAGGATGTTCACCAATTAGGAACATCCTCTTTTTTTTTACGTCACAAAACAGGAAAAACTAGATCAGTTTCCACCCTTCGCGATACTGATAGTGCAGTTTTTTGGTCGCTGCTCCATCTGTATCATCCACAAACGTTTCGGTTGCAGGATTCCATTTTATGGTCCGTTTAAGATCACAGGCAATATTTCCCAGATTACAAACGGTACAACTGCTGTGACCGATTTCGACAGGGACGACTGGATCTTTCCGGTTTTTTACAGATTCGATGAAATTTACCTGATGAGGAATCTTCGTTTCATAAGGACCATCACTCTTCTCCTTTTCAGCAGGTATCAGTTTGGGATCAGAAGCGTTGAAATATCCACGTGATACTTCGATCCAACCCTTATCACCTATAAACTTAACCCCTTTGGTCTGCTTTTCATCAAAAGGCTCTGAAGTCATAACAATGCCATTGGCATAGGTCCAAGAAATATAATGTGAACCATCCCCAATTGGGGATATTTCAACAGGACCGTTTTTGTCCATTCCAAGACCCCATTGGGCAATATCGAACATATGAGCACCCCAGTCGGTTGTGAAACCTCCACCCATCTCTTTGTACCAGCGCCATCCGCCCCAGGTTTTTTCCTTTACCTCAGGATCAAGCGATATAATTGGATCCAATTCTTTATTGTAATGTATTGGTACAGCAAGTGGTCCTAACCAAAGATCCCAGTTTAAATCGGCAGGAAGCGGTTCTTCGGGAAGATCATAAGGTTTTGGAGGGTCACCTACGTAGGCTTTAACATTGGTGATTTTTCCAATTGCACCGGTTTGAACAAGGTTGACTGCACGCTGAAAGTTTGGATCTGACCTTTGCTGACTTCCAAGTCCGAATACTCTTCCGGTTTCACGCACCACCTTCTTCAACTCCTGCCCCTCTTTAATGGTAAAAGTCATTGGTTTTTCAAGATAGACATCTTTACCAGCCTTTAGTGCCGCAATCGCAATATAGGCATGTGAGTGGTCCGGAACAGCTATGACTACAGCATTAATATCTCTCCTTTTCAATAAATCGCCATACTTCTCATAAGTATCCACTTTTACCTCCTTGCCAGCTTTGGCATAAAAGGCCGTTACCCTTCTTTCAAACCGTTTCCGCTTAATACCATACACATCACACGCAGCTATTGCTTTAACACCGGGAATCTGAAGGAATCCATCGAGCAGGAACATTCCCTGCCGGCCTAAGCCAATAAATCCTAATTTAAGATCTGTATCTGCTGCCTGATTGCAACCTGCAATACCGGGTAATACTGCCAAACCGGCAACACCAAGAGCCGATGCCTCAAGAAAGCGGCGCCTTGACCATCCTTTTTTTTGTTCTTCCATAGCTGTGATTTAATGTGTTGTTTATTTGTGATATTTACCATACAATTTTAGGAATTATTTTTAATCATTCATTTGTTCACCACAATAAAATTTCTGTTTTTAATTTTGACGACTATATCCGGTATTGAAAACAATTACTAATTTCAGCGTAAATAATCCACCTATTTTTTTCAATAAAGAGATCTGAAAATGAGAAGACGAATTATCGGAATTCATGAGAGGCCACCTTTCCTGGAGAGCTTGCCACTCAGCTTTCAGCACCTGACAGCTATGTTTGGCGCAACAATCCTTGTCCCGATACTGTTGGGCGTCGATCCAGCCATTGCACTGTTAATGAATGGGATCGGCACCTTGCTCTATTCCTGGGTTACCAAAGGTGGCATTCCGGCTTACCTTGGCTCAAGTTTTGCATTTATTGCACCATCCTTGCTGATAATCAGCAAATATAGTGGATTCAACCATGCACAATCGGGCTTTATCTTTTTTGGACTATTTTTTATAGTGATCTCTTATGTTGTCAAAAAATGGGGAATACGTTGGATTGACGTGGTGATGCCACCTGCGGTGATGGGGGCAGTAGTCGCGATTATCGGACTCGAACTTGCACCGGTTGCGGTCCGGCAGGCAGGACTTGCACCCTGGCCCACAGCTATTGGCCAGATTGTTGCTCCGTTTGTTATTGTTCCCAATGTGGTTTTCGTATCGATGTTCACATTAAGTATAGGGATTGTCGGCAGTGTGATGTTTAAAGGATTTATGCAGGTGATTCCTATTTTGGTTGCTTTAGTCGCGGGCTATCTTTTGGCGGTTGTTATGGGTCAGGTTGATACAGCGGTAATCAGTAATGCAAACTGGTTTGCATTGCCTAAGTTCCAGGCTCCTGTATACGATCTCAATGCTATAATCATTATTGCTCCTGCCTGCATTGTTGTATTGGCCGAACATATCAGCCACCTTATCGTCACAAGTAAAATAACAGATTCCGATCTGATGAAAAACCCGGGTCTTCACCGTTCGCTTCTGGGTGATGGCATCAGTAACGTTCTGTCGGGATTTGCCGGTTCACCGCCCAACACCACCTATGGCGAGAACATTGGTGTGATGGCAATTACACGTGTGTATTCTGTATGGATTATTCGGGGAGCCGCCATTTTGGCCATCCTGTTCTCATGCATTGGTAAAATTTCAGCAGCAATCTCAACCATCCCTTCTCCGGTGATGGGGGGAATCACAATGCTCTTGTATGGTGTAATTGCCGTTCAGGGTTTCAGGATGTACGTTGAACAGAAAGTTGATTTCAGCAAAAATCGCAATATGGTACTTGGCGCGATCACCTTTGTCGTAGGAGTAAGCGGAGCCAGCGTTAGTATTGGTTCCGTGCAGCTTAAGGGGATGGCGTTTGCAGCAATTATCGGGGTATTGCTCTCCCTGCTCTTTTATATCCTAACAAAACTTAGGGTGATGAATGAAGACGTTTAACCAAAAAGTTAATGAAGAATTAGATGCACCAGACAACGTTATTCAGACCATAGTAAAGATTATTGCCAACGTTTTGTAGATTAGATTCTATTTTAATTCTCCCCAAATATTCTTAAACTCTTGCAGATTTTCTTTTATTAAATCCTCATTCGCCATAAATATCTGGCCTACATTTATTTGAGGGTCAAACATCATAAAGGAAGATACACCTAAATCAGAACCCGTATGGCCAATCTTTCCGGATTTAAAATATACGATAAAAATACCTGTATTAGGTTCTTTAACGTCGATATTGTCAATATTCAACGCACAACTGAAATTCTTTTCATAAAATTCCGCCCATGATTCCGGAGAAAGTAAATCTGAGTTCTTATTATATCCTCTCATTAATTCCTTTAAATAAATTGAAAGATCCTCTATTGTGGTTTTTAAACTTCCATCTGGATAAGTAATACAAGAATAGGGTTTTAAAGCGCGATCCTTCTCATTATAAAGAATAGCGAGATGATGGGGGTTAATATCTTCATAGAACCAACCTGAATTCTTCATGTCCAGTGGTATAAAGATGAACTCTTTAGTGAACTCATCAAAAGTTTTACCACTTGTTCGCTCAATGATATATGCCGCTAATGCAGAACCAATATTTGAGTATTCATATCTTTTCCCGCTTTTTGATTCATAAAAATTCCGTTTCGAATATCTATTTCCCTTTTCACCCAAATTATCTTTCAGAAAATTCTTCAATGAGATAGACGGTTTAAGTCCAAAACAATAAGCAGACCTGTAAACTTTTTCATAATCAATAATTCCGGATGTGTGAGTAGCTAAATGACGTAAAGTAATTTTATTGTTGCCATTGAAATAGGGATTTGAAATTTTAAAATCTAAATATTCATTGATATCCTTATCTAAATCAACAAGTCCTTTTTCCTTGGCAATCATTAATGAAATGCCAATGAAAGTTTTACTTACTGATGCAACAGGTTGTACTGTTGATGAAGAATATTTAATGGCCTTTCCTTTATCGGCAAAGCCAACAGTTTTGATTTGAATAATGCTATCTGGTGTTACTAATGCAGTTGCATAACCTGTAAACTTCCCATCTTGTCCAATTGTTTTCTTGGCTGAAAATATTGAAAAGATTAATAAGCAAATGAAATAATATTTCATTGTTAGTTATCAAAGTTAACAGTATACCAAAATAATCAACTTTCGTTTTTAAACTTATCGATTATTTTGGAATCTGTTTTTTGGTTTATCCCTGATAAGTATTTATTCCAGAAGTTGTTACCGACCGATCAACCTTTTTTACGAGTCCCTGCAACACTTGCCCAGGACCCACTTCAGTAAACGATGCACATCCGTCAGCGATCATATTTCTGACCGTCTGGGTCCATCGTACTGGTGCTGTAAGCTGAGCGATGAGATTTAACTTAATCATCTCCGGATCCGAAACAGGAGTTGCATTCACATTTTGGTAAACCGGACAAACAGGTGTAGTGAAAGTTGTGGAGTTAATTGCTTCGGCCAGTTCTGCGCGGGCAGGTTCCATCAGCGGTGAGTGGAATGCACCACCCACACTCAATTTTATAGCCCTTTTTGCACCGGCTTCCGTCAGTTTTGCACAAGCGATATCAATCCCTTGAATTGAACCAGAGATCACAAGCTGGCCCGGACAATTGTAATTCGCCGGTACAACCACTTCGTCAATGCCGCTGCAGATCTCCTCAACAATTTGGTCATCAAGACCTACGATGGCAGCCATCGTGGATGGCTCAGCCTCACACGCTTTTTGCATCGCCAAAGCCCGTTTCGAAACCAGCATGAGGCCATCTTCGAACGACAGTGCTCCGTTTGTTACAAGTGCAGAAAACTCACCGAGTGAATGTCCTGCTACCATATCAGGTTTAAAATCAGCTCCCAGCGTTTTTGCCAAAAGTACTGAATGGAGAAATATGGCAGGTTGGGTCACTTTGGTTTGCCTCAGATCCTCATCAGTACCATTGAACATGAGATCAGTAATGCGGAAACCAAGCAGCTGGTTCGCCCGTTCGAATAACTCACGTGCCATCGGTGAATTGTCATACAGGTCCTTACCCATTCCTACAAACTGGGCGCCCTGCCCTGGAAAAACATATGCCTTCATAATTTAATGTTGTAAAATTTCGGGCACAAAGATACAAAAAAAGGGCTCCCGCCCTTAATCGGATCAAATGACATTAAAACAACTTAGGAGAGATCGGAGCTGATCAGCCTTATAAACTCCTGACGTGTAGCATCCTTCTGAAATGCACCTGTAAAATCGGATGTGGTGGTTACCGAATTCTGCTTTTCGATCCCCCTCATACTCATACACATATGCCTTGCCTCGATTACAACAGCTACCCCAAGTGGGTTCAGTGTATTTTGTATACACTCCTTAATTTGCATCGTAAGACGTTCCTGAACCTGTAACCGTCGCGAATAGGCCTCAACCACCCGGGCGATCTTACTTAAACCGGTAATGTATCCGTTTGGAATATACGCGACATACGCTTTTCCAAAAAACGGGAGAAGGTGGTGCTCGCACAGTGAGTAAATCTCAATGTCCTTTACGATCACCATCTGCCGGTAATCTTCCTTGAACATGGCAGATTTAAGAATCTTCTCCGGATCCATATTATAACCCTGCGTGAGGAACTGCATCGCTTTCGAAATTCGGACAGGTGTTTTTATTAAACCTTCACGTTGGGTATCCTCGCCAAGCAATTTTAAAATCTCGTGGTAATGCTCCGCCATTTTCAAAATATTCTCCTTGTGATGAACCTCAACCTTACTATAACCCTCGTTATCCTTACTATTCAGGGAAAATTTCATAAAATATCTATTTAACTATTCTAAACCTTAACATATTACCCCCCTCAAAAGTTTACCGGGAATTTTTCGGCTTTATGTCAATTTTTACTAATAAAAATCACCAATACCGGTTTAACCGGTTAATCAATGAAAAAAAAATAATAACTAACCATCTAGAAAACTTTTTTACTTATTCTTCGTACAAAAGAACAAAATTTTTAAACCGATTTACTAAAAAGAACCCAATTGTAAATAAACAATCTGTTTGTTTAACGAAACGATATTATACTTTTGTAAATTATCATTTATTGAATTCATCACTGATGAAAATTCTTTTTGTAGGAGCAACATGTTTTGAACTTTATCAATTTTTCGAGAACCTTAAAGAAGCCCCCAATAATACAGGCCCGGTGTTCCACTATAAATGGCACGATCTTGATATTGATCTTATTATCACAGGAATAGGAACTACATTTACAACCTATTTTCTTACGAAGGCACTGAATCTTTGTAATTACGACCTTGTGATTAACGCAGGAATTGCCGGAAGTTTCAGAGACGAACTCTCCATTGGTACAGTTGTTAATGTTAGAAGTGAACAATTCTGCGACTTTGGAATTGAAGACGGGGATCAGATTAAAACAATTTTTGATGCCGGTTTCGCAGATCCGGATGAAAAACCTTTCCACAATTGCAAACTGGTCAACCCGCACAGGTATGAAAATCTGGCACTTACCGAAGTTCATGGAGTTACAGGAAACATTAGCCATGGAACAACTACAAGTATTAACAGAATAAAACAGGCGTTCGATCCCGATATTGAGTCGATGGAAGGAGCTGCGATCTTCTATGTCTGTCTTCTTGAGAAGGTTCCTTTTCTCGAAATCAGGGCAATCTCCAACTTTGTTGATATTCGGGACACCGAAAAATGGGATATCCCTACTGCACTGGAAAACCTCACCAATGAACTTTTCAGGTTTCTCCGTAAATTTGCAAATATTAAACAAATTTCCTGACCGAAAAAAGAATAGCTGCTTCTGATATCTTAAGTCCTGACTTTGGTGTAATCATCAAAATCAGGGAAGATCTGTAGTTTATTAAGAATTTCCGTCTCGATTTGGCGAGTTGCCAACAAAAAGGATTTTTATTCCAAAATCACCCTGAAATTTTTATCAAACATCAACCGGCCATCCCTTTTCAACCCACCGTCAGCCACAAAACCATTGATCCTGGCTGTTTTTCCTTTCAAAATCAACTGCTCCATATGGCTTTCGGATAATCCCTTTCCCATAAAGACAAATGGAACACGCAATTGGCAACCGTTGCGAAATGCGGAGCATCCCCAGGCCGACTTTCCTTTCACAATCAATCCATTTTTGCACTGTGGACAACGTAACTCTGCAGCCGCCTTTGATTCAAACATAAGAGAAAAGTCGCTATTAAACAGCAAATTACCGGAAACAATTTTCCCGTCTGAGTGTGTAACTGTAATCTCGCTACTTCTCCCTTTTCGGCACAAGGCTTTGACATTACTGTCACTTAACCTCTTCCCTTCATAGTCAAACGGAAGTCTAAAATCGCATCCATCCCGGTAGGCAGTACATCCCCAGGAGTTTTTCCCTTTCACAACCTCCCCTTTTTTGCATCTGGGGCACACCATCGAATCGTTCACCTCCGGAGATTTGGTTCTGCTCTTTTTTTCAGTTTTTATGACCGTTTCAGGTATTACCTTCTCTTCACGGGCAACTACCGTAATTGTCTTACCAACTGATTGTTTTACCTGTTGGACAATTTCAGAAACCATCTCCTTCAATTCAACCATGAATGCTGAAATTTCGTATTCTCCCTGTTCAATCTGTCTCAGTTTCTTTTCCCAGATACCCGTCAGTTCAGCCGATTTTAACAGTTCGTTTTCGATAATCTGGATTAACTCAATCCCGGTAGGATTGGCCACAATTTTTTTCTTATCCCGATAGATATATTTGCGTCGGAAAAGCGTTTCGATAATATTTGCCCGTGTCGAAGGACGACCAATGCCATTTTGTTTTAAAAGGTCACGAAGTTCTTCATCATCGACATTTTTTCCGGCGGTTTCCATTGCCCTAAGCAATGTGGCCTCGGTATAATGTTTGGGAGGTTGTGTCATCTTTTCTGACAATTCGGGCTCATGTGGCCCATGCTCCCCTCTTAAAAATACAGGGAGAATATTTTCGTCTGCAGAAGCTTTTCCTGAATCGTCCTTGCAAACTACCCTCCAGCCAGGTTCCAGAATCTGTTTACCTGTTGCCTTAAACTCCACCTTGTTGACCTCTCCCAAAACGGATACATTCGAAACTTTACAATCGGGATAAAAAACGCAGATAAAACGGCGTGTAACCATATCATAGACTTTTCGCTCGTCAGGGGTCAGCGAATTGGATAATACTCCGGTTGGAATGATGGCATGGTGATCAGTAATTTTTTTATCATCAAATATTTTAGGCGACTTTTTGATCTTTGTCAGAAGCAGTGGCGCTGTATATTCTTGATAGGTAGTTAATTTCGAGAGTATACCAGGGACCTTTGGATAGATATCTTCCGAAAGGTAGGTCGTATCGACACGTGGATAAGTAGTAAGTTTTTTCTCATATAAACTTTGAATTAAACGTAGCGTCTCTTCGGCAGTGAATCCGAAACGTCGGTTACCATCTACCTGGAGGGAGGTAAGATCGAAAAGCCTTGGAGGGGCCTCGGCGCCTGTTTTTCTCTCATATGAGATGACATAAAATTCATAGCCGCTAATCTCAGCCAATTTAACCGACCCCTCTTCCACAGAAGCAAACCGACCAGCAGTGGCAGAAAAGATCACCTCACGGTATTTTGTTTTAAGTTCCCAGTAAGGCTCAGGTTTAAAGTTGTCGATTTCGAGCTGACGTTTTACAATTAACGAAAGTGTGGGTGTTTGAACTCTTCCAATAGATAGCACCTGCTTATTCTGACCGTATTTAAGGGTATAAAGCCGTGTGGCATTCATGCCAAGCAACCAGTCGCCGATGGCCCTGGCGCTCCCGGCAGCATACAGATTATCAAATTCACGACCATCACGTAAATGATCAAATCCCTCCTTTATCGCCTCTTCGGTCAATGATGAGATCCATAACCGCTTTAGTGGTTTATTATTTCCGGCTTTGGAGAGAACCCATCGTTGGATTAATTCACCCTCCTGGCCTGCATCACCGCAATTAATCACCTCATCAGCATGATTCACAAGCTTTTCGATGATACCGAACTGTTTTTTAACGCCATTATCGTTAATCAGCTTAATACCAAATTTTTCCGGCAACATCGGGAGCATCCGCATATCCCATGTTTTCCATTTATCGGTATAGTCGTGTGGCTCCTTTAAGGTACAAAGATGGCCAAATGTCCAGGTCACCTGATAACCGTTTCCTTCATAATAGCCATCCATCCGGTTTTTAGCCCCGATAATTGCAGCAATTTCTTTAGCAACACTCGGTTTTTCAGCAATACAAACTCTCACGTTTTCAATTTCAGTTCAAGGATCAAAAGTAGTTTTCTTTGGCAGGAAAGGGAAACCAGATTCAAAATTTATTAGGGATGACCGGTATTCCAATCGAATTACCACAATCAAATATTGTAAATTTGTCATTATTAGTAAAGGTAATCATGAAACCATCATGAGCAAAAGCTCGCTAAAGAAGATGGAAATGCTGAAGAATAATCTCCCTGACCAGGAGCTTTCAGACGGACTAAAAATTCTTAACAGGGCTAAAATGGGACTAACTGGTCAGAATAAAGTCTGGCTGGCACAAAATGTGATCTACACGAGTCTATTAACCAATAATTATATATCAATTGAGCTCACATCAAAATCAATTTCAGAGGAGATTATGATCACAGAAAGAGAAGGGATTCAGCCCGATTTTTCGTTCCATCAGCATGGACCTCAACAACAGTTTGGCAATTATGGACTCGCCTTTGCTACAGACATGTGCAATTGGGCTAATTTTTTCGCCGGAACACCATTCTCTTTTGATCAGCCAAAAATAGAGAATCTGCGTAATTATCTGTTAAACGGGCTCAAATGGGTAGTATGGAAAGATATATTTGATATCAGTGCGTGTGGAAGGCAGCTTTTCCCCAATACACAAACGGAGAAAGCCCGGATGCTGGCAGGTGTCTATAAAACATTTTCAAAGGTGGACACCCTCTTAAAGACACAATATGGTGCTGCACTTGACAATTTCGAAGGGAATATCCATTTCTGGCGCTCGGACATGACCATTCATCGTCGCACCGGATTTTACAGCTCAGTAAGAATGGCCTCGAACCGAGTGGTGGGGGCCGAATCGTGGTTCTTTTTTGATGATGCAATCATATGCCTCGGAGCAGGTATAAAAACCAACCAGAACAAAATAGTCGCAACTACGGTGAATCAAAGTTTTCTGAAAGGCGAAGTTCTGATTTCACAAAACGGGAAATCTTCAGTTTTGAATATGGGCATGCATAAATTTCAAAAGGTTAATTGGGTCATACATGACAACTGGGGCTATTCCTTTCCCGGCATGGCAAAACTGAACATTGAAAACGAGACCCGGACCGGTGCGTGGAGCTATGTTATGGGTCCAATGTCCGACAAATTAATAAACACAACGATCTTTCAATTGTGGTTTGATCATGGAACCAGGCCTCAGAATGGAAGTTATTCCTATATCGTACTCCCGGGAGCATCGCCGGATAATATTGAAAAGTTAGCTGCCGAGTTTGAAATCATCTCCAATACGGAGGAGCAGCAATCGGTCAAATCCAAAAATGGAGCAATCAGCGGAATAGTTTTTTATCAGAAAGGATCTGACAACGATATCGGTTATGCTCCCAAAAGAGGGTGAAGCTGGCAGAACAATCACCATTCAATAGCATTTATTGTTTATTATATGGCAAATGGGATAATATTCCGGCTGCTTTATTTATTTTATATTGCTTATTTTTGCCCGCGCAAATGAGAAAAATAAACGAAATATATAAACACAATATCTACGGGGTAATTGCCACGCTGGTCTTCCATATCCTCATTTTAGTTTTCCTGCTTCTTTCTCAATTGGAATTAAGTGATCCTGCACCTCAGGATACCGTTGTTTTAGACTTGTCGGAACTGGAAACAAAGCTACCCGAGCCGGAAAAGGAGAAGAAACCAATGCAGGAAGCAGCTCCGGCTGCAACACAAAAAATGGCGGGGTTAAATAAGTTAAACTCGAATCGGGCCGTCAACGATGCAGCGAAGGGATCTGACAGCCATGCGACTCAATCGAACGACCCATTTTTCGACAAAGCCTATAATAATGAGATCGCCGCAGCAAAAAAGCTCGTAAGTGATGTGAACCAAACGCTTTCAAAAAAAATTCCTGAGATTGGCGATATCCCAATGCCCGTCGATAATACAGAGGGGAAAACACGTGAAGAGGTTAAACAATCGAACTTTAAAGGAAAATCAAATATTCACTATTCGCTTGAAAACCGCTACCATGCGATATTGCCCATTCCCGTTTATCTGGCAGAAGGTGGCGGTGAGGTAATCGTTGATATTGTCGTTGGTCGTGATGGAAAAGTGCTGAGAGCTGAACCCCGGTCAAACCCCAATATCAACGATATGACCATTATGGCTTATGCCAAACAGGCTGCAGAGAAAACCTGGTTTAATGATGATCCTAAAGCACCTGAAAAACAAAAAGGGACAATTACCTATCTTTTCCTGGCACAATAGAAGTAAAGCATGTAATGTCTAAAATACAAAAGGGGAAATGCCACTGTTGAAAGGCACATTCCCCTTTGTTTGCATATTATATTTTGCAATTTACATTTTGAACTAAATGAAATTACGGAAGTGCTTCATAAACTGTACCCGCTCCCAGGCAGCCGGATTACCACTGTTGGTTTGACTTAAACGTCCCCGGAACTCCTCGATGGATTTAAATTCGTGTGCAACCATCCATTTTGTAAGCTCTTCGGTCATTTTGCCAATCTGATCCAAATCATGAATATACAATGAGGAAACAACCTGGCAAGCCTTTGCTCCTGCCAGAATTTGCTTAATTAGACCGGCACCGTCATGGATTCCTGTCGATGCAGAAATGTCGCAATTCACACGTCCCGAAAGGATAGAAACCCAACGCAGCGTATTCCCCAGATCAGATGGTGAGCTAAGTACAAATCCGGAGGAGATTACGAGTTGATTGATGTCAATATCGGGTAACCACGAACGGTTAAACAGGACCATTCCATCGACCCCGGCCTGATCGATATATTCGGCATACCGGATCAAATTCGATTGAAATGCGCTGATTTTCAAGGCAACAGGAATCTTCAGGCACCCTTTCACCTTCGAAATGATTTCCAGGGTCGACTCCAACACCTCTTTCTCTCCGCGCAAATTATCCGAAGGGAGGAAAAAAAGGTTGAGCTCCAGCGCATCGGCGCCTGCCTTTTCAATCTCTTTGGCAAAATAGGTCCATTTCTGTGAACTCACGCAATTAATACTAGCGATTACGGGAATTCCTACGGCCTTTTTTGATTCGGTGATCAACTGCAGATAGTTAATCAAAATATCCTCTTTTACAATTGTTTCCATATAATCCATTGTCTCCGGAAAGACAAAATTCCGATTCGTCATGGTATGGATGGTCTCTTCCATCTCCATAATGATCTCCTCCTCAAAAAGTGATTTCAATACAACCGCACCAGCTCCCCTTGCTTCGAGATGAACGATCTTCGCGACAGTATCGGTAAGTCCGCTGCTTCCAATTATAATCGGATTTTTTAGCTGAAGCCCTAAATAGCTTGTTGACAAATCAGGCATTTCCATTGCATTTAATATTTTAAAGTCTTAATAATTCACTAGTTAACAATCACTGGTAGTAACCGGATACTCAATTAATACCAGCAGCAAGTTAAATTAAAAGTTTGAATTACCAATTGTATTTTTGAATCACCGTCATTTTGGATTATTATTCGCCCTGAGCTGAATCTTGTGGTGAACCTAATATTACCGGATTTTTTTACGATAAAAAATTCTGCCAGGGCAATATTAGCGTTATATTTGAACTCGATCTGGAATTAGCATATCTGGCGTTGATATGATCAGGTGATTCTGCCATGTTCCGGTCTCCTCTTAACGAAATGAAGGAAAATATTACTGAAAACTGAAATCAGAATTAAAGACAATTAAGTATGACCAACAAGACTTATTTAATAGCTGGTATGACTTGTAATCACTGCAAGTCACGCGTTGAAAAGAGTATAAAAACCATCGCCGGAGTCGATGAGGTAACTGCCGATCCCGTAAGCGGAAAGGTGAATGTTTCGGGTAGCGAAGTCGATCAGCTTAAGATAAAGGAACTGATTGAAGATGCCGGCTATCAGTTTATGGGAGAAGCATAATTTAATGATGAGTCCCGATCCAAACCTGTTGGTACAACTAACCCAGATACAGATGCCCTTTGGAAGATATAAGGGTACCCTTTTGTGTGACCTGCCTGTTTCGTATCTTGAGTGGTTCGAACAGAAAGGTTTTCCTGAAGGCAAACTGGGAATTTTGTTACAAACTATTTACGAAATTAAGCTGAATGGCCTTGAGTATTTACTTAATCCACTACGCAAAAGCAGGTTTAAACGATGACCACAGCCTCTCTTTCCGAACTGAGAAGGGCATTAAGCAATGTGCCAACTGCCCTTTTACCTGATTTGTGTCTCAGGTTGGCAAGGTATAAGAAGGAGAATAAGGAACTCCTCTCGTACCTCCTTTTCGAAGCGGATGATGAACCTGAATACATCAGGAACATTAAAACTGAACTGGATCTCCACTTCAGGGAGATAAGCCGGGCTTCGCCCTATCTTACAAAAAAAGGGGTTCGAAAAACACTTGCTTTCATCAATCAGCGAATCAGGTATTCCGGGCAAAAACGAACCGAAGCAGAGTTGCTGATCTATTTCTGTATGAAATTCAAAAAGGAGGTCCCTTTTCGAAGTAACATCACCATTAAAAATATCTATCTGCGTCAGATACAGCGGATCAAAAAAACAATTGCTACACTTCATGAAGATTTACAATTTGATTTCAATGAAGAGGTTAAGCTGCTGGAATAACTGGCGGTCAGCAATTGGAAACTGACCAAATCGCCCGTTTATAGATTTTAGGTTTTGCTTTTTTCAATCATAAATATCATATCTTTGAGTAACTATAATCGAAAAAAATGCAATGGAAAAACTAACATCATTATTTAGCTGGATGCTTTTAATAGCTGCGATCTTAAGCAGTTGTGCAGAAAAGCAGAACGTATTATCCGATCAGGAAAAGCTGGATGGCTGGAAACTTTTGTTCGACGGCCAAAGTATGAAAGGGTGGAAAAACTATAATGAGCCGGGTATTACCGGATGGTCCGCCAGCGAGGGTTGCCTTACAGCCAGCGGCACAGGTAGTGACTCTACAGGATACATTATCACAGACAAACAATACGACAATTTCGAATTGAATTTCGACTGGAAAATTGCACCGGAAGGAAACAGCGGATTGATCTACCACGTCATCGAAGGGAAGAAATTTAAAACGCCTTACATGACAGGCCCCGAATACCAACTACTTGATGACGTTGGCTTTCCGCAAAAAGTAGAGGACTGGCAACTAACAGGCGCTGATTATGCCATGCACATAGCTGATCCGAAGGTAAAAAAATTAAATCCGGTGGGGAAATGGAACAATACCCGGATTATATTCAATAACGGCCATGTGGAACATTGGCTGAATGGCGCTAAAATAGTTGAATTCGAAGCCTGGACACCCGAATGGTTCAAATTAAAAAACAGCGGAAAGTGGAATATGGCACCTGAATATGGTCTTTCGGAAACTGGATACATAGCCTTGCAGGATCATGGAAGCAAAATCTGGTTCAGGAATATGAAAATCAAGGAGCTTCCCAAAAAAGCAAAAGCTGCCGTTGCACTTTTTAATGGTGTAGATCTCTCAAACGGGGTTGCCTACGGAACAGAAAAATGGTTTGTTCAGGATAGTTTGTTGATTTGTGAAAGCGGTCCGGATAAAAAATACGGATATCTGGGGACTCAATATTACTATAAAGATTTCGACCTCACCGTCGACTTTAAACAGGTTTCGAATGGTAATAGTGGCATTTTCTTTCGCTCAACGGTCTCGGGAACGACCATTTCAGGATGGCAATGTGAAGTTGCTCCAAAAGGGAACGACTCGGGAGGGATTTACGAATCTTACGGACGTGGTTGGTTGCACCAGATCCCGGAGGATAAAGAAAACATCCTGAAGCCGGGCGAATGGAATACCATGCGCATCAAGGTTATTGGACCAGAGGTCACTACATGGCTCAATGGACAGGAGATGACCCACCTCAACGATTCATTGATCGGTAAAGCCAACGGACGCATTGCGCTCCAGATCCACGACGGTGGAGGAATAAAAGTACAATGGAAGAATCTGATTATCCAACCTCTTTAGTTTTATACTATTATGAAATTTCCCATAATTATCTGCTTTCTTTTGTTGATCAGTATGGTATCCAACGGGCAAATCAAATATATAGCTCACCGGGGGGCATCGTATTATGCCCCTGAAAATTCGCTGGCAGCTATTAAACTCGCAGCAGAACTAGGATGTGACGGCGCCGAATGCGATATTCAACTCACCAAAGACCACCAAATCGTATTGTGGCACGATGGTAATACCGGGCGCCTGACAAACAAAAAACTGGAAATTGCAAAATGCAACTGGTCAGAACTGAAGGAACTCAACATCAAACTCTCTCCGACCAATTCCCCATTTTTTGAAGGTCAAACGATCCCCTTATTGAAGGATGTCCTGAAAACCATCAAAAAGGGGCAACTACTGGTTATTGAAATTAAATGTGGGAAGGAGGTATTTCCTGAACTTCAGAAAGTAATCAGCAAATACTGGAAAGAGGGAAACATTGCTTTCATAGGCTTTGGCTTTGAAACCATCATTCAGGCAAAATCGCTGTTTCCTGATGTTCCCTGCTATTATCTTTCGGGTTCAAAGGATGATGTATTGAAAAGAATTCCGGATATACAAAAGAACAAACTCGACGGCGTTGATCTGCTCTCAAAGATTATTGACCAACAATTGGTTAGTGAACTTATAAAAGCTGACCTCAAAATATGGTGCTGGACTGTTGATGACCTTCATGAAGCAAACCGAATGATTGACCTGGGCGTGAATGTGATCACAACAAACCGGCCAACCTGGTTGAAGGAACAAATGGCAGCGAAAAATAATCAGGTTAAATGATTGAATTGTAGAGACGCGCCATGGCGCGTCTCTACCTGTAAATGGAATATCTATTTTAATTGAATCAGCACAACCGATTTTGCAGGGATTACTGCCTCTAACTGACCTTTATTCAGCTTTGCATTGGTATAATCAGTTAATGTGACTTCATCTTTCTTTCCAAAATCGTTGTAGGCATTTATTTTATTAGCCGTTACGATCTTACCCGAAACATTGGTAAATTTCGCTCCCGAAACCTCAAAACTGACGTTTTGTGATTTGGCCGGATCAAGGTTACAAAGGGTAATACTAATCACTCCCTCTTTAATGGAGGCCGAACCATTAATAGCGTCCAGTGACTCAGTCCCAGAAGTGTATTTACCGCACCTGATCTCAATGGGTAACATTGTTGCATCCTGATGAACACTGTACATTTTAAATACATAGTAGGTTGGAGTAAGAACTATCTCCTTCTCTTTGGTCAGAATAACCGATTGCAACACATTGATCATCTGTGCGATATTACTCATCCTGACCCTGTCGGAATGGTTATTGAAAATATTGAGGTTAATACCGGCCACAAGTGCATCACGCAAAGTGTTCTGTTGGTATAGGAATCCGGGGTTTGTCCCCGGCTCAACATCATACCAGGTACCCCATTCGTCGACCAAAAGACCCACTTTTTTAGAAGGATCATATTTATCCATGACTTCAGAGTGCTTTGTAACCAGCTCGTCCATTTTGAGGGTCTTTTGTAAAGTCACAAACCACAATGAATCATTAAATTGGGTTGCAGATCCTTTCTTATTCCAGACCCTGGGAACCGTATAATAATGGAGTGATATGCCATTCATATTGCGACTTGCCTCCCTCATTAATACATCGGTCCATTTGTAATCCTCGGTATTGGCTCCGCTGGCAATTTTATAAATACCAGGGGCACGCATATAAGAGGCATATTGACGGTAGAGGTCAGCATAGTATTCAGGGCGCATATTTCCACCACAACCCCAGGTTTCATTACCCGCTGACCAGTATTTTACGTTCCAGGGTTTTTCACGCCCGTTTTTCTTGCGCAGTTTGGTCATAGGACTTTCATTGGACGAAGTTACATATTCGATCCACTCTGCAGCCTCCTGAACGGAACCACTCCCAACATTCAAACAAACATAGGGATCTGCACCGATCAATTCACAAAAATCAAGAAATTCATGTGTTCCAAAGCTGTTATCCTCGGTTACTCCACCCCAATGTACGTTAATTATTGAAGGGCGATCGGCCTTTGGCCCGATACCATCTTTCCAATGGTAGGTATCGGCAAAACATCCCCCCGGCCACCGAACCAACGGAACTTTTAAATCCTTTAATGCGCCTACAACGTCCAAACGGAACCCTTTGGTATTTGGGATTGGGGAATTTTCGCCAACATAAATCCCACCATATATACAATGTCCAAGGTGCTCGGCAAAATGGCCGTAGATTGCCTTGTCGATTTTCGCTCCCGGCTGATCGGCATGAATAATAATCTTATTCTGGGAAATACCCAAAATCGGAAGGGTGATAAAAATAGCAATCATTAATATCCAACTGCAACTCATTTTTCTCATACTCATCTGTTTTAAAAGTAAATTATACCTGATATAAATATTTTATTGATGTAATTAGCTGTTTAATTGTTTTTTACCATATCTGCAAACACCCTGTAATCAGGATATCAATTCAATTAAAATCAAATTTTGATATGGTTTTAGAAATATCAAAAGTAATAAATACTATTAATATTTCCTAAATGGAAAGAAAAAAATTGAAAGGAAAATTAGTGGGAATGGATTTGTTTAATCCCAAAAGGGCTCAATCGATTTTGACAGCAACAAGTATCTCTCCATTAATTGCTTGTAAACGATTCGATTTTGGTTGTCAGGGTGGTATCTCTCTCTGATTTCCGAGCATTTTTCACTGGCCGATTTCAGATCCTGGAATATTCCTGATCCTATGCCGGCAAGAATTGCTGCACCAACCGATGAGTTTTCTGATTGAGTCAGCGTAACAACCTGTATTCCTGTTACATCGGCTATAATCTGGCACCAAATCGGACTTCTACCCCCTCCTCCAAGTAAAATAATTTTATCAACAGCAATCCCTTTTTCTTCCAAAGCAACCAGGTTGTGTCTAATTGAAAATGCAATGGCTTCGAGGATAGCGCGGACAAAATGGCCCTTTGATGTTCCCAGGTTGATCCCGACAAAAGCCCCTTTTGCTTTCTGATTGAACTCCGGAGAGCCGGTGCCCATTAAATGGGGAAGCATCAATAATCCATCCGATCCTGAAGGTGCCGATCCTGCAAGCTGATCCATTAGTGGATATATATTGCTATTCCCCTGCCCGGCAGCAGGAGGTCCGCTAATAAAAAATTCATCTTTAAACCATTTGAGCACCATTCCTGCAGTTTGAGTGTAGGGCAAAAGAAAATATAACCCAGGAACGGCATGACACTGGCAAGGGATTTTTAATGAAAGGTCTCTAAGCGGTTTGTTAAGCGTCACGCACATGGCCATCGAGGCGCCCAGCGTTAAGGTTATCGTCCCCGGATGGATATTTCCGGCGCCAATCGCACCGGCTGGATGATCGTAGGCGCCAGTAATAACCAGGGTATTTACAGTCAGACCCGTGGTGATGATGGCCTCTGGTGTAAGTTTGCCAACCACTGAGCCGGAAGGTTTTAGGTCAGGCAGGTTCTCCTCTGTGATCCCCAGGAACATCAGCATCTCCTTCCACCAAATTTTTTGATTGATATCGAAATACAGGGTAGAAGAGGATAGCGAATGCTCCGTGCAGAAAATGCCGGTCAACCGATAAAGCAGATAATCTTCAACCAAAAGATATTTATAACTCTTTGCAAAGGTTTCCGGTTCATTTTCCCTTAACCACAGAATCCGTGTTGCCGGCCATGTAGCCACAACTTCAGGCTGTCCGGTAACATCCATGATGAGCTGACTCCCGAATTTCAGTTCGATTTCCTTCGCTTCTTTCACCGATCTGTTATCGAGCCATACGATTGCTTTCCGTAAAGGTTGACCGCTTTGGTCAGTTACGATAAGCGTTTCCCCCTGGCTCGAAAAGGCAATTCCTTTTATCTGTGCAGGATTAATCGATGAATTCTTTAATAATTCGTTGATTATGTAGCATGAAATGTTCCAATAGATTTCAGGATCAACTTCACACAAATCCCCAGAGGCTGATTCAAGCGTATACTCCTTTGCCGTTGTCACAATCAGGTTACCTGAACAGTTTAACAGAACACCCTTTATTGAAGTTGTTCCGACGTCAATTCCTATGGTATAGGAGATATTGTCAGGATTCATTCTGCTACCGTTTTCTTAATCGACAAGTTGATATCTGACAACTGCCTCTTCAGGTGACAGACCCTTTTTTACTACTTCACAAAGGGCTTCCTGAAAAGCAAAAGGATCTTTAACCTGAGTAGCGTTCCGGCCAAAAACGACTCCACGTGCACCATCACGGATTTCGTTGGCCGCCAATTGGAGTGCCTGAACCTGAAGTGGCATTTTTTCTGCACCAAGCCCAAAAACAGGGATTGGGCAACTTTCAGTTACCTTCCTAAAATCAAAGGTATTAAATGTCTTGATCATATCACAGCCCAGTTCGCTAAGAATCCTGCATGAGGTATAAACTTGTTCGTGCATCTGTTCTTTGGAAAGTGTTCCTGAATGGGTCGGAAAATATTCTCCGACAACCGGAATTCCACATTTATTTGCCTCATTAACCAGGCGACTGTAAACTTCCACATTCCGGGTATCGACCTCTTCGCTACCGGTTTGTAAGGTAAGTGAAGCGAGCACAATTTCGGCTCCATTAGCAACGGCTTCTTCTACCGTTTGGGCGATAACTGTATTTGCCTTGTTATAATTCCAATGAAAACAGTACACAGAACTCCAGTTGAGCCTTACTATTGGCATTGGAGCACCCTTGTAATTGAATGCAAAACGGAGGTGTTTCAGCATCCCCGGACTTAACAGAACCCCGTCGACACAAGGATTTATTTTTTCAGCCGTTTTCTTCAGATCAATCATACCGGGGATAGGTCCATCGAACAAACCATGATCAATTGCAACAATTACCGCATTTTCGTTTCTGTTAAAAAGCTTCTCAAGTCTTAAATGTTTCCCGTTCATATCCTAATAAATGTGGTTAATATATGATCGTTTATGATTGTTTATCTTATCTTTATAATAAGCCAAAAGTATTATTTATAAATATATATGCAAAATAATAATTTTGAAAAATTTAATTTTATTGTAATTGTGATTGATTATGAATATTTTTGTTGTATCCGATCACAAAATCAATTTTTTGATTGCAAATGACACCAGAGCTACGAAAAAAGAGTATCCTGAAATTACTGGAACAAAAGGACGAAATTAGTATTCAGGAGATTGTTGCACGTTGCAATACCTCTGAAATAACTGTTCGACGGGATTTGACCCTTCTCGAAAAGAAAGGATTACTGAAAAGAGTACATGGAGGAGCAGTTCAAAATCCTGCAATTTCCGAAATCTTTGGATTTGATAATAATGCCCTCATTTGCAGCAGTCAGAAAATGGACATCTGTAAGCTGGCAGCGTTGCAAATTGAAGAAAATGACACCATTTACATGGACTGCGGCACGACTGTTTATTTTCTTGCACAATTTCTTTCCAACTTTAAAAATCTCAGAGTTATAACCAATTCGTTACCGATAGTCTCAGAATTAATGCCGCATCCACGTATTAGTGTATATCTAATTGGCGGAGAATTAGACAATGTCAGAAAAGCACTTTATGGTCCAATGACCGAGAATCTTCTTTCGAGATATAAAGCTGACAAGGCCTTTATCGGTGCCGGAGGGGTCTCCCTCTCATCCGGACTGAGTAGTAATCATGAAAAGGAGGCCTCAATCACACTTAAAATGGCAGAAGCTGCAGATAAGGTCTATTTACTTTGCGATTCGTCGAAAATCGAAAAGAATTCCTATTTCAATTATTCACCTCTTTCATTAGTCGATTATCTGATTACCGACAAAAAGATACCTCCAGCTACGCTCGCGTTGTATAAAAGTGAGAATATTAATGTTTTAACTACTTAATTTATTTTCCATGTCAAAGGATTGGTGGAAGGAAAGTGCCATGGATCTTCCGAAATTATTAACAGAAACACCTGGACCAAATTCAGTAAAAATGCATGTAAATACTGCCAGGTACATGAAAGGACTGAGCAGTCAGGTGAAATTATTTCCGGTTTGTTTTGATGAAGGTTATGGCGTTATGCTTAAAGATGTGGATGGCAACAAATATCTTGATTTCTCATCAGGTATTTATGTCACATCTCAGGGGCATTGTCATCCGAAAATCTCGGAGGCGATATCCTACTGGTCAAAGCGGCTTATGAATGCCCATGACTTTACAACACCGGAAAAAGAGAAACTCATGGAAAAATGGCGGAGATTCTCCTTGGTCTTTGAAACAAAACGGATGGCGCGTTGGAATCCTACAAGACCGGAAAGAGAATTCACCTGGTAACTTAATTCCACTTCGGGAGTCCGCAAAATAAAACAAATATCAACATAAACGATAACTAAAAAGCTAGCAAAATGTCAATAATTAAAGTTGGTTACGTATCGTTCGGAACAATGTTCTACGAACCTGACAATTTAAAAATGATTAGTGAAAAAGCTGAAAAACAGCTCACTGATGCCGGATTATCCCTTGTGGTTACCGACCCTGTGTATGGTGAAGGGGCTGAACCCGAAAGAGCCATCAAAGAACTGAAAGCCACTGAATGGGATTTTTTATTTATTAATATAATCAACTGGATTGATACTCGCGGGGTTTTCAGGGTATTATATGAGTTTCGGAATGAGCCGATGATTCTATATAGTTTTGGTGGATTTACAGATCACGAAGGTCGGTTTGGCAAAAAAGGGACACTGATCTCTCCTGCAGCGGGAGCAGGTTCAACGTCATTGAGGTTTCCCATGGAACAATGGGGGATCAAATTCAAATACCTTTATAATGCTCCGGATACCTTAATGGATATAGAAGGAATCCTGACATTTGCCAAGGCAGCTTATGTGATGAAAAAGCTGAGACATGCTAGGCTTGGAACAATTGGTTATAATGACATGGGACTCTATTCAACAGGAATTAACCCCACCAAATTGCGAAATCTGATAGGACCGGAAATAGAAAGTATGGATCTGTTGCAATTGCAGCGGAAAATGGATGCAATTCCCAATGTCGAGATTATTGAAGAGGCGAAACGGATCACATCCGACTGGGAATACCCGCTTGGTAAGCCTGCAGATGAGGTCATTGAGAAGGCAATAAGGATGTATTTGGGTACTGTTTCGATCTGTAAAGAGAAGAAATTTGACACTTTTTCCTATAAATGTGTGGACGGTGTCGATCTTGAAATGGGTCTGACACATGCCATTCCGTCGTCACTCGTTGCTGATGCGGGTTTTCCTTATGTCGATGAAAACGACCTTGGAAACTCCGTTGCTCAACTAATGCTTAAGTGGCTTTCTGGCAAGCAGGTCACTTTTATCGAGCATTATGAGCATCACCCAGATTGGATTTTGCTCGGAGAGGATGGCTATTGTCCTTCCGATTTTATCGAGGGGAAACCCCAGATAAAAAATATCTCCACCGTTTTGCTGGGGGGAATTGCGCATTGTTCCAACATGAAAAAAGGTCGGATGACCCTTGCATGTCTTTCTGAAACCAAAGAAGGTTACCGGATGCACATCGTCACAGGAGAAGGGAAAGAGCGTCCCGAGTGGGTAGAGATGGGAGTCCCTCTCCCTTCATGGCCAAGTATCACTTTTTATACCGATGTTCCTGTGCGTCAGGTGTTGGACCATGTACAATCACAGCACTTTGCAGCGGTGTTCGGAACTCATGTTAACGAACTTATTGACTTATGTCAATTACTGGATATTGAAGTGGTTAACGATTCTAAACGCTAATCCCACGGCTAAATATTTGTTGCACGAATACAAACCGGAACTCTTTTGAAAATCAGAGTAAAAAATGTATATTTGTATAAAAAACTTAACTGCAATTAAAATCATCCTTGAATAATTCAATTCCACCGGAATCAGAATTGGTTAAAGCCTTATCGAGGGGAGAAATTAAAGCTTTTAACGACCTGTTTCAAATCTATGGGAACAGGATATTCCGTTTTGCGCTTGGTTATCTAAAGTCGAAGTCCGATGCCGAAGAGCTGGTTCAGGATGTTTTTCTCAAAGTCTGGGAAAAGCGGAGTGAACTTAAAGAGAATCTTTCCTTCAAGGCCTACATCTTTACCATCTCGTTCAATATCATCAGAAAGCACTTTATTAAAAAAGCACAGAGCACCAAATATTTTGAGCAGCAGATCATTGATGATCTCAACTTCGATACAATTCAAAATATTGACTTTAAATCTACAAAAAAACTAATCGACAGCCTTATAGACCAGTTGCCACCCAGACGTAAAGAGGTATTTATTAAAAGTCGGCTGGAAGGATTCACCGTTAAAGAGATTGCTGACGAACTGGGTACAAGTCCAAAAACAGTTGAAAACCAACTTGGTGATTCTTTAAAGTTTATCAGAGAACATCTTATTAAAGAGGATCTTGTAGGAATTGCTTTCTTTATTCTTTTCTTCTCTTAACCATTTTCCCCTGAAAATGACAAAAAAACTTTTAATCGCGATAGGGGTAATTGAAAGCTCACGGATATAACCATTATCTAAGAAACATGATTGGGGGTCACAACTATTGAATTGCCAGGTGACCTCAAAAAATAATCACTGGTAAAAGGAAAAGCATGTCCGGGATTAACAAACAACAAATTGATGACTATTTCAGAGAACAATTTTCCTCCGGAGGGGAGAAATATCTGAGTAATGCCTTTCTCGAAGAGTCTAATCTTGAGGAATTACAAGGAATATTTAAAGAACAGTGGGACAATATATCACTTGAAAATTCTGATTCAGATCATCTTGATCACATTTTATATAAAATCAATTATCAGATAAATTCTTCTGAGGAGAAACGTGTAAAACCAAAAGCTCTGAGGTTTTTCAATTGGTATGCCCGTATTGCAGCTCTCCTATTGATTCCATTGTTGGTTTATACAGGAATAGTAACAAATCGGCAATACCCGAAAAGTGTTGGTGCTGAAGGATGGGCAGAAATGAGGGCGCCAATGGGGGCCCGGATCAAATTCAATCTGCCTGACGGATCGTACGGGTGGTTAAACAGTGGGTCAACAATAACATATTCACTAAATTTTAATCAAAGGAGAGAAGTTTCCCTTGTTGGCCAGGCATTTTTCGTTGTTAAGCATCAGGATGATAATCAATTCGTTGTTAAAACCAATTACCTTGACGTTGAGGTAAAAGGAACCTGCTTTGATGTAGCAGCTTATGACGATGAGAAGCAAATTGATGTTACGCTTGAACGGGGAGTCATTGTCCTGAAAAGCGACCATTTCTGCTCTCCTGTTGAAATGAAACCTGACGAACAAATCAGCTTTAATATTGAAAAACAATCAATTACAAAATCCAATGTCAATGCGCAATATTTTTCTGCCTGGAAGGAGGGAAAACTAATGCTCAGAAATGCCTCACTGGAGGAGCTGGCAAAGCAACTGAGCAGATGGTACAATATAGATGTCAGGATACAAAATTCGCGACAAGCAGATTTTCAGTACAGGGCAACCTTCGAAGATGAAAATCTTAATGAGGTATTGCGACTTCTGAAAATATCCACTCCACTCGATTTTAAAATTGAAGAACGGGTGAAACAGGCGGATGGCAGTTTTTCAAAACAAAAAGTATTACTTATAGTTAAACAATCAAATTCACAACCATTTAAACTGTAATGCCTATGAAACAAATCGGAATTAAAAGTAACAGGGAAGCGTTGGCCCGCCCCCCTGTTTAAATTAGTACTATTAAAAATTAATAATCCACTAACATTACAAAAGTATGAATAAAAAATTTAGAAACGGGGATACCTATGCCCATACACTAACAAAACTTTCCCGAATTATGCGACTAATAATCTTATTGTTTATTATTGGGATTAACAGTCTGTTGGCTGCATCAAGTTATTCGCAATCGACTAAAATAACCTTAAAAGTTTCCGATACGCGGATCGAAGATGTCCTGAATCAGATAGAAAACAAGAGTGAGTTTTATTTTCTGTTTAACCAAAAACTTATCGACCTTAATCGTAAAGTATCGATAGATGTTCAAAATGAGAAGATTGCGGATATTCTTACTGAATTGTTTGCCGGTACGGACGTAAAGCATCAGGTGATTGATCGCCAGATTATTTTAACCACCACTTCAGCAACCGAAAATCAGCAAAAAGGCAAAAAGATTACCGGAAAAGTTACAGATGCCATCGGAGCACCACTTCCCGGCGTTTCTGTTGTCTTAAAAGGGACAACAACAGGTGAAATAACCGATACCGACGGAAAATACTCACTTTCAAATATTCCCGAAAATGCGACTTTATTGTTTTCGTTTGTAGGGATGAAGTCAAAGGAGATAAATGTGGGTAATCAATCGATAATTAATGTTGTATTGGTTGAAGAGACAATTAGTCTTGACGAAGTAGTAGCAGTCGGGTACGGTACTTTTAAAAGAAAAGACCTGACGAGTTCTATCACCACGGTTAGTTCCAAAGATTTTAATGTGGGTACACATACCAACATTGTTCAACTCCTGCAAGGCAAGGTTCCCGGATTAAACATTACAAAAGATGGTAATCCATCAGGTGCAACCTCTGTGATGTTACGTGGCCCGTCAACCTTACGTACCGGTTCGGCACAGGAACCACTCTATGTAGTGGATGGAGTTCCAGGTGGCATCATCAGTTCAATGGATGATGTGGTTTCAATGGATATTTTACGCGACGCCTCAGCAGCTTCTATTTATGGTTCACGGGCAGCAAACGGGGTAATCATCGTAACCACCAAACGTGGGGAGGAGAATACTTCCAAAATTTCATACAATTCGTATGTGGGTGTAGAATC
The DNA here is from genome assembly GCA_963677935.2 of Prolixibacteraceae bacterium. Lineage (GTDB taxonomy): Bacteria > Bacteroidota > Bacteroidia > Bacteroidales > Prolixibacteraceae > JAAFHB01. The sequence continues at coordinate 508,999 of CAXXEH010000001.1, forward strand.
CATCTCAAATAAGATAGACATGATGTCGGCTGGCGAATATCGGGCATTCCTGACAAAAAACAGTTTAAGCTTGGCTCCTGAAGATGAGGATAATGTTAATACCAACTGGATGGATGAAGTCACCCGTCTGGGAATTTCACACAACAACAATATCTCTATTGGAGGAGGGACCAACAAAACAACCTATTTCGCAAGTGCGACCTATAAGGATGTTGCAGGAATCATCAAAGAGACCGGCGTAAAAAATCTTTCAATGATGGCCAACGTTAAGCAGAAAGCCTTTAATGACCGCCTGAAAGTCGGACTGACCATCACTACCGGAGTAACTGACAGCCAATACCTGCCTTCGAGCAATAATGACGGTGCATCCTTAAATGGAAACCGTGACTTTTTGCTCAACATGATCAATTATCTCCCTACTGTAAGTATCAAGGATGCAAACGGAAACTACAATGAAAATTTTAGTCATCCGGGAGCAAAGAACCCGGTAGCATTGCTTGACCAAAATGATGCGAACAACAGAACAAAGAATTTCCTGGGGACCGGCCAGATACAATTTAATATCATCAAAGGGCTTGATTACGAACTGGATGCTTCCTATCAAAATTCTCAGTCGAACTCACGGTCATATTTTTCAAAAAAATCGTCATTGGCCCAGGGGCTTAATGGACTGGCTGTCAGAAATTCATATGAAAATGAGATGAAACTTTTGGAAACCATGATGACCTATGGCAAAACATTCAAACAACATGACCTGAAATTTTTGGTAGGTTATTCGTGGCAGGAAGATGTTTCAGGCAACGGTTTCCAATCTTCGAACAAGAACTTCATCTCCGATGCAATCAGTTACAACAATCTGGGGATGGGTAGTGGAGCGACCGGTTTTGTACCTGCATACGGAACCACAGGCATTCAGACCTTACGCATGATCTCTGGTTATGCCCGTTTTAATTATGCCTTTAACAACAAATATTTGGTTCAGGCTACTGTCCGCCGTGATGGATCTTCTGCTTTTGGGGCCAACAACAAATGGGGAACATTCCCTTCTGCATCACTTGGCTGGAGGATACTGGAAGAAAAATTTATGAAAAACCAGCATATTTTTGATAATCTGAAACTGCGTGCAGGTTATGGGGTAAGCGGAAACTCAATGGGATTTGATCCCCTGATTTCGAAATTACGCTATGCTCAGAGCAGCAAATTTTACAGCAACGGCTCATTTATCAATGCTATCACTCCGGTACAAAACGAAAATCCTGACCTGAAATGGGAAAGCACATCGATGCTCAATATCGGAATTGATTTCTCGGTGTTGAAAGGACGTTTAAGCGGTACGATTGAATGGTACGACAAATTGACAAAGGACATGCTTGCAGGGTACGCTGTCCCGGCAAGTCAGTACTTTATAGCCGCTATCCTTGCCAATGTAGGTGAGATGGAGAATAAAGGGTGGGAAGTATCCTTAAATGCAGTACCTGTAAAAACCAAAAATTTCAGGTGGAATTCAACATTTAATATCTCTTTCAACAAAAACAACCTGAATTCACTCTCAAACGACAAGTATCATCTTGATTATATTAAGCAGGCAGGGGTAGGTGAACACGGACAATCGGGCAATCTGGTACAGATCATTCAGAGTGGGTACCCCATTGGTCAATTCTATATTTGGAAATATGCAGGACACAATTCAGCCGGAGTTTCACAATTTTATAAAGCGGATGGGACTTTAACGGTTAATCCCGGCCCGGATGATCATTTCTATATGGGGAATGCACAACCTAAAGCAACAGGGGGATGGTACAATAGCTTCACCTATAAAAACTTCAGCTTGGACCTCTTATTCCGCGGGGTAACAGGGAATACAATATTGGATGTTACGCGTGCAGATTTAAATTATCCGGCAGAAGCGACTCACTATAATATGTCAAAAATGACAGCTAACGAACCGATCAACGATGACCGTGCTCATTATGCGTCTTCCAGGTACCTTGAAGATGGAGATTATATCCGTTTAGACAATATTACTTTGGGATATACATTCAAAATGACAAAAATTCCTGCGATTAAGAATCTTCGACTATATACAACAGTGAATAATGTATTTGTCATCACCGGCTACAAAGGATTGGATCCGGAAGTGTACATGGGCGGACTGACTCCTGGTATTGATAACGATAACTTCTATCCCAAGACCCGGACTTTCCTCTTTGGGATGAATATTGATTTTTAATGTGTAGCAACGTATAAAAAAACATAATATGAAAAAATATATCATTAAAAGCTTTGTTTTTATCATTGCTTTAACGTTCTTCTTTTTTTCCGGATGCACAAATTTGGATGCTCCGGTTGTATCAGAAATAACCCCCGATAACTTTCCTCAAACGCAGGAGGATTTTGTGGCGGTCGAAGGCCCGCTTTTTACCAATTTAGCCCAATATTTTATGCAGGGGCTTTGGTTCTGCAGGGAAAATACGGCTGATGGAATGGTGCTTACGGCCAACGGTGGAAACTGGTATGATGCTGCACGTTATTACAACGATCACATGCATACCTGGGCAACCGATTCACGTTTTATCAGTGAGGCATGGTCGTGTTGTTTTGGTGGTATCAGTAAGTGCAACAGCCTTCTTCCATTATTTGAGAAAGCTGCTGAATCAACCTTTAAAAAGACAGCTATTGCAGAGATCCGCACGATGAGGGCCTTTTACTATTTCCTGGCTATTGACATGTGGGGAGATGTCCCTTTAACAACCACCTTTGGTCCCACCTCTATCGTTACAGGACGTGCTTCGAGGGCCTCAGTTTTCGATTTTATCGAAACAGAACTAAAAGCTGCAGTGACCGACCTTAGTGGAACAGTAGGTGTAACCACCTATGGCCGCCCTACCAAATGGATGGCTTATGCACTTTTGGCTAAACTTTACCTCAACGCTCCTATTTTCGCCGGCAAATCTGACAAGTACAACGATGCCGTTGCCATGTGTGATGCTGTTATCAATGAAGCAACAACCAAGGGGACTATTGGACTGGATGCCGATTACCTCAAAGAATTTTATCCTGATAACGGACCTCAGATTAAAGATTTCCTGTTTGCCGTTGTTTACGACGGGAATAACATCCTGCTCAATTATCCGGCGCGTTATTGGTTGCATAAATTACTCAGAACTAAATATGCCCTTCCTTTTACACCATCAGGCTGTATAAAAACCTGGCCAGAATTCTACGACAAATTTACCATCGATAATACGGATGTCCGACAAAAAATTTGGCTGACCGGGATACAATACAATAACGATGGTACCCCTATAACTGTACAAACAACCAAGAAGGGGCTCGATGGCCGTTACACGGGATCTGATGGAAATGCTGTTATTACCTATACATTGGAATTTACCAAAAACATTGAATTCCGAAGCGTCGAAAAATTTGATACCGGTGATGATCTGGCCGGATTGGGGCAGGGGTATCGTTGTAATAAATTTTATCCTGACAGTTCTTCTCCAACCCGCGACCAGGGGAATGATCAACCAGTGTTAAGATATGCCGATGTATTGCTGATGAAAGCAGAAGCTATTCTTCGCGGAGCTACACCAACATTGGGACAAACAGCCCTTTCTCTGGTCAACACTGTCAGGGCCCGCTCCAAAGCGTCTCAATTCTCTTCGATTGACCTGAATGGTTTGCTGGATGAACGTGCCCGTGAATTGTGTTTCGAAGGGTGGCGACGTAACGACCTGATCCGCTACGGAAAATGGGAAGACAAATGGGGTGTTAAAACCGATGCAGACATCAGACACAGGGTTCTACCTATTCCAAAAGCTGAAATCGACACAAACCCACTTTTAACACAAAATCCAGGTTATTAATTATTAAAAGATCTGTCAGGTTTTGAAAACCTGACAGATCTGATCAGCCAATCGTTTTTCAGACTGCTTATCCAAAGAAATGCGGTTAAACAGAGGCAATTGAAGTGAAAGGTAGAGGAACGCGTTACCATCGTCATGAAAATTAAAAAATTGCAGGATGAATTGTTCTAAATTAGCTTTAGTGCATGCCTTTTGTTTGACCATCTGTTTGTCATGCTCCTACTACGACAAAGGCAAGGTTGATCTAAAAGCAACGCCGATGGCATCCGAACAGAGCAGAATCCGGACCAGTTTAGATCGTCTTGGGATTGATACTAAATATGAGATAGTCGTGGCTGATGATCCTGATCTTGTTGAGTCAACCGCGGTTGAAAAATTACAAAAGTTTTTACGTGAAGTACAGGTAAATCTGAATGTTGTTCCGGAATCAAAATCCAATAATGAGAAAAGGATAATCCTCGGACGTGATAAAAATCTCAAACTCATTAAAGACTTCGGGAATACCGGCGATCTGCAGATTCGGGATGTATCGCCTCTGGATGATGGTTTTCACTTGAAGAAGATCGGCACTAATATTTTGATTACCGGTTCCAATCCGCGTGGCGTACTCTATGGAGTGTATGCATTTGAGGATTTCATTCGCACCGGTGGAGACAGTTCGCTAAATATCAGGAAGGTCCCATACTTCAGAAAACGGGGAACCGGCGTCTTTTATAGCTTTAATCCCTATATCAACCTCACCGTCGAAGATTTCCCGGAAGCTAAAGCAGAATATCTTTCACGTTTGGGAATCAACGAACTGACAGACCAGGGAGTTGGCGGATACATTCATGATCTGGTTAAAAGCGATATTTTCCCGTTTGAGAGGGCGCCAATAGCTGATTATACCCGAAAAATAAGGGCCATGTCTGCGCTCTGCAAAAAGTATGGAATTGATCAGTACCTTTGGTTAAGTGTGCCCGATATTGCTGCTGATCTGGACAAATATCCTAAAGAGGCGCTTGGAATGGTCAAACGGCCATGGGGTGGAGACAAGGATGGTTTGGAAAGGACCATCTGTGTGAACAGCCCGATTGTTCAAAAGAACCTCCGGAACATGATGAAAAAGTTGGTCCGGGAATATCCGGATGTGAAAGGGGTACTGTTTTACAATATGGATGGCGGATCATGGCTTTGCACTCCCGAATTATGCGAGCGTTGCAAAACGATTTGCACAGACTCGCCTTCCAATGAATTTACACCTTGGGAACCACAGGCGAAGTTGATCACTTTATTGGGTGAAGCGGCTCACGAGGAGAATCCGGATTTCGGGATTAAATTCTGGGGGGCAGTTCACTACCATGGAGAACGTTTTAGCAAAATGGTCCGTGCCGCCCGGGGATATGGCAGTCTTTTAAGCTGTTGGAATGGATCTGACAGAAGTGTCATGATCCCGGCTATTGCTGAACAAGATTCCACATTCATCATCTCGAAGAAAATCTGTGAAGAACGGACCATCCCTTTCCACGCAATTTTTGAGTACAACAATCTTGAGTCCCTCCCTAAAAGCCTCCCCTTCCCTTTTCACGTTTGTGATGCCCTCAAAAAATTTAAAGCATGGGGTGTAAAGAATCTGACTGAGATATACGGTGTACTTCCCGAACACAACTCAATCAATGCTTTGGTGATGAGGGAGTTTCAATGGAACCCTGATCAGAACCCTGAGAAATTTCTTGCTGACTTGTCAAAAAGGCAATTTGGAGAGAGATCCGGGAAATTGATGTTCCAGGCCTGGGAAGAGATAAGAAAGGGGTTTGACATTTGGAATGAACTGCAATTCAGCCCGCTGGACGGAAGCCAGCACATCCTGAGCATTGGGACTGCTGTTGCTCTTCCTCCTCCAATTCTTCCGGATAATGTAGTCAATCATTATAATTTCATGCTGAAGATATTGACCAATGTTGAACCCTGGCGTGCTGAAGAGTATCAGAAATTTAAAGGAAACCCATTTTTGGAAAAGATGAGCCTGATGGAAATACATCTGGCGCAGGCTGCTGAGTACGCGAAGAAAGCCATCACCGGGGCAAGCGACAGGGAGTTCATTGGTACCTGCTATTATGAAGGGGTAAATGGACGACCAACCTGTAAGGAACATGCAGAGCTGAATTATTCCTCCATCGCTGTTGCGGATCAGCTGTGCCGGCAGCGAATCAATATGTTGCGGATGTATCATTTGATTTCAGAGATGGACGCCAGCCGAACTGTCGGAGATAAGGAAAAGAAAAAAAAGATTCACAATCAATGCATTGACTTAATTCATAATGATATAGTACTTCAGGAACGATTTATTGAAATGTTGACAGAATTCTCATGGAAGCGCCCTTCCCTGACCCGTTCAAGCATGACACTTCAGGAGATTGAAGATGTGATCGCTTCGACCCGGACCAAAATCGGGAAGTTAAAGGATTATCTAAAGAAGAACGAAAGTTGATAAAATGAAGTGACTGCCTGCAAATCCCTTAAGACATCAACATCACTTGAATTCATCTCCCTCAGACCATTGACAATAATTTACAGACTTATGAACAATAAGAAAATAGCCGTAAATATTACCCGCCGCGATGTACTAAAGATCGGCGCCAGTGCAGTAGTAACCCAAATGGCAGGGTTAACCGGGTTGGCTTCAGCTAATAATCCGGTTAAGACAGATTTGATTTCTGATTATTCAGACAAAACGGCTACAAACAACATTGATCATCATTCAAATTTTCCATTTTTGATTATTAGGTTGCATCCCAGGCACCATCGGAAAAAGGAGACACTTGCAGAAGTAATTGAACTACTGAAAAATAATCCGGGTGTTTGTAATGAAGTCTGGTTCTGTACTGAATTTGGTTTTCCCGATCTTCAAAAGCATCGTGAATCAGCCGGTCTGATGGTTAGCGCAGCCGACGAAATCCGGAAACTGGGAATTGCAGCGGGATTGCAAATTGCCAATACTGTAGGTCATGGAGGCACCTTTTTTGCCGGCCATATGGTTTCCAAAAATCAGCCTCTCATCGGTCATGACGGGACCATTGCCGATTGTAATTGTCCTCGTGATGAAAAATTTCTGGATTATGTGCGCCAACTTACTGATATCTACGCTTCCGCCATTCAACCAAGTTCCATCTGGATAGACGACGACTTACGGATGAATTCCCATCCACCTGTCCAATATGGCTGTTTTTGCGACAAATGCCTGGCCGACTTTTCTCTTTTGCAGGGACGAACTTTTACCCGTTCAGAACTTGCTTCAGAACTGGTTCGTCCGGAACAGTACAGCCAGCTTAGGCTCGATTGGGTTGCTTTTGGGATGTCAGGTTTGGCGAATGTTGCCGGAGTCATTGCTGAAGCAGCAGTAAAAAAAGCACCTTTATGCCGGATGGGCATACAACAGTGTTCTTTTGACTGGACTACCTACTATGGTCCCGATTTGAAACAGATATTCTCGGCCATGGAGAGGGCTACCGGGCGAAAATCAGGAACCCGGCCGGGACATGGTTATTATTCCGATCATGCACCCCGTGGCCTTCTCACAAAAAGTTTTGGTATTGCCAGACAGGTTGAACGCGCAGGTGATTCAGTTGAACAAATCTGCCCTGAAGTTGAGAACACGAACCATACCTCAATGGGCAAGAGTCCCCGCGGTACGGCAATTGAATCGACACTTCATTTGGCGATGGGCTGTAACTCTCTCTCTTATGCCCTTTGGAATGACATGCACCTGGAAGGACCTGAATGGATGGAACTTTTCCTTGCCAAATTTAAGGTTTGGCTTCCGCTCTGGAAACTAATGGCAAAATTTAATCAGGAGAGTGCCCTCGGCGGTCTTGATCTAACCTTTGGTCATCATCATGTTGCAAGACCTATCGGCATAAAAGAAAAACCATGGGATACCTGGAATGTTCATTCAAACGATATAATGCAGGTGACCGCTTTAGGTTTGCCTCTTTGTCCAGATAGTCCACTTGCCTGTGCGTCCCTGCTGACCGCTGAGGCAGCCTCAGGCTTAACCAGTGAGGAACTAAAACAGTTGTTTACTGGCGGGGTGTTAATGGACGGTGAAGCCGTTGCAAAACTTCAGGATCGAAGTCTGGGTTTTGACCTTGGGGTTAGGGCTACCTTTATGCCGGACAACGGAGCAAAAGAAATACTGACGAAAGATCCCCTGAATGGGAAGTATGAAGGTGTGAACTGGGGACAATTTGTCAATTCGTTTTACAAATTAACATTTAGCTCAACTTCACACCGTGCCCTTGGCGAGATGCGCTCCTCAACTGATGAAGTACTCGGATGCGCAACTGCCGTCTTTGAAAACGAACTTGGGGGGCGTGTCGGAGTTCTGGGATATAACAGTTTCCAGAATGTCATCTCATCGGCAAAAAGGATGCAATTGTTGAAAATGGCTGACTGGATTTCGAAAGGAAAACTACCTGCTATTCTCGAAACAAGCGCACAGGTCGTTGTATGTCCGCGCCTCAGCAAATCTAATGGAGCACTCAAATGCGTAACACTTCTGAATGTAAGCATTGGAGAAACTCCACCCCTTACACTGCGTCTCCGACACGCCAAATCGAATCTAATAACCCAATTTTCAGCTGAAGGCGCCTGGAAATCATCATTGAAAACTCGTCGGGAAGATACAGATCTTTTAGTTGAAGTTCCATCCATTTTACCATGGGGAATCGTTTTTCTTACCCTAACCTGAAAAATATTAAATTTCTAATCAAACATATATTCAAAATCTATCACAAATTAAATAACAAGATGGGTGCATTAAAATATTTATCAATTGGATTATTAGTGATTTCAGGTGGTTCATCAACTGTCCGGGCCCAAGCGCTAACCACTTTTGTTGACCCGTTTATCGGCACTGCAACAGTGGGCCATACCTATCCGGCCGCCACGACCCCTTTTGGAATGGTACAGGTTGGCCCCGACACAGGGGTGAAAGGCTGGGAATATTGTTCAGGCTATCATTCTCCCGACAATTCTATTATTGGGTTTTCGCATACCCACCTCAGTGGAACCGGTGCTGCCGACATGGGAGATATCCTGCTCATGCCAATGATTGGTGAGCCCAGATTTGAACCCGGCTCAAAAGAAAATCCAGGATCAGGTTACCGGTCAAACTTTACAATTGCATCAGAAAAAGCACAACCGGGATATTATGCGGTCAAACTCGATGATCTAAATATCTATGCTGAAATGACAGCAACTTCGAGGGTCGGATTTCACCGTTATACATTTCCAAAGAGCTCAAACGCAGGAATGATCATTGATCTGGATCACGGGATGGAGGACATGACCATTGAAAGCTCCATCAAAGTGGTCGATAATCAAACCCTCACCGGGTATCGCCATTCCAGCGGATTCATCAAAGACCAGCATATCTATTTCTGCGCCCGGTTTTCCAAACCATTCGGGAAAATCACTTCTTTCATCGACGGAGAAAAAGGGGAAGAAAAAAACCTTTCGGGAAAAGTATGTAAAATATTTCTTCATTTCGAAACGGCCAGGGATGAAAAAGTGCTCGTAAAAGTGGGCCTATCAACATCAGGTGAAGCAGGAGCCATGAAAAACCTCGATGCCGAAATTCCGTCATGGAATTTCGACAAAACAGCAGAGAATACAAGGAATATCTGGGAAGAATACCTGTCAAAAATTGAGGTTAAAACCAACACCGATGACCAGAAGAAAATCTTCTATACAGCAATGTATCATTGTTTGGTTTCTCCGAATCTGATAACTGATGTTGACGGGACCTATCGCGGATGGGACGGTGAAGTACATACCAGCACAACCGGTAATCTTTATACTAATTTTTCCTTATGGGATACCTACCGGGCCAGTCACCCGCTTTACGCACTTATTTACCCGGAGAAAAACGTTGGATTTATTAATTCAATGCTGGAACGGTACAACCAGATTGGGCAGTTACCAATCAACGAATATGGTTCAAACGAAACCTATTGCATGATCGGATACCACTCGGTCCCCGTCATTTCTGAGGCTATCATGCAGGACCAGAAAGGTTTTAGCTACGAACTGGCTTACGAAGCCATGAAAAAAAGCGCCATGGACGACAGTCGTGGAATTGGGTATTTGAAAAAATACAGTTACATCCCCAGCGAGCTGGAAAGCAATTCAGTTTCAAAAGTGCTGGAATATGCATACGACGACTGGTGTCTGACACAGGTCTCACGGAAACTCTGGAAAATGGATGACAATGCCTACTTCACTAAACGGGCCAAATATTTCCAAAATCAGTTTGACCCCTCAACAGGTTTTATGCGCGGCAAAAAAGCTGATGGAAGCTGGATTTCACCGTTTGATCCAAAAGCTGTTTCAATCCTTAATAAAGGTGATTTTACCGAAGGGAACTCATGGCAATATAGCTTCTATGTACCGCAGGATGTAAATACACTTATAGATCTGATGGGCGGCGACGAAAAATTCTGCACCAAACTTGACACCCTGTTTAACACCGCTCCGACCCTCGACAACGAAAGGGCCTGGGATGTCACCGGATTGATCGGACAATATGCGCAAGGGAACGAACCCAGCCACCATGTAGCCTATCTGTATGATTATGCAGGACAACCCTGGAAAACGCAACAGGTGGTTAATCAAATAAAAAAAACGCTGTACAAAAGTTCACGTGATGGTCTGTGCGGAAATGACGACTGCGGGCAAATGTCGGCCTGGTATGTATTTGGTTCACTGGGATTTTATCCGGTTACACCAGGGATAGACTACTATGCAATAGGAACTCCATCGGTCGTAAGCGCAAAACTTCATTTGCCGAATGGAAAAGCGTTTGTGATCAATGCTACGAATGTTTCTGACAAAAATTTCTACATCCAGTCGGCAAACATGAATGGACAGGTATATACCAAATCATTTATCAAATACAAAGATCTTCAGAAAGGAGGCTCACTCGAATTCAACATGGGCGACGCACCGCAGAAAAAGTGGGCAACGAAGCTGAATGAAAGACCCGTCGCAAAAATAATGGAATAACAACAGATAAAGGATGAGTAGGTTAGATGCGTTTGAAACAATAGTTTTCATTATCTTAGAGGCACAACAAAATAACAGCTTACTTCTAATTTTATAAGGGTACAATCATGAAAAAAATCATTTTCGCTCTAATCATCTTGTTGATAATCTTCAGCTTACCTGTTCTTTCACAAAAGAATTCTCTTAATGGATTCGTACTTGTTAAGGGGGCAACATTTCAAAGTGGGGATATTGTTACAGCTTCGGTTCGTAACGAAGTGAGGATAGATGATTTTGAAATGCTGGATCATCCGGTTACGAACGCCGAATACAAGCATTTTACCGATGCTTCGGGGTATCAGACACCCTTCCATTGGAAAGGTGGACAGATACCTGCAGGAAAGGAAAACTATCCGGTCATCTTCGTAAATCGTACAGATGCTGACAAATATTTGAAATGGATTTCAAATATTGAAGGGAGGATCTATCGTTTACCAACAACCATTGAATTTGAGTATGCTTCGCGGGGAGGCCTAAAAGACAAAAAATATCCCTGGGGAGATCATAATCCGGAAGGTAAAGCCAATTATGATCAAAAATCGGTTCGAAAGTTCGATCGATGGGAAGATTTTTTGGAACCCGCAAAATCAAATCAGCCCAATGGATTTGGACTGTACAACATGGCCGGCAACGTCTGGCATATGACACTTAATTTGCTTGACCCCGCGATCACGCTGTTCAAATACCGGATTACCGATGTCCCGACACTTGAAGGAAGCCGTATGGGAGGTTCATGGGCAAGAAGTCAGGAATATTTGCACTGTGGGAACAAGTCGGAATTGTCGTCCGGAATCCGGCACCCCGATGTAGGCTTTCGTCCCGTACGTCAACCTGTGGGTGAAAATTGGAACATTCAAACCCGCAAACTTTGCGCTGTTCCCTGCGAAAACGGCACCATTTTCCTGAGCTGGGCGCTATTGGAAAGTGACTCGAAAACAACCCGGTTTAATGTTTATCGTTCGGATTCCCGCAACCATTCAGGTTTCCTGATTTCCAAAAAACCAATTGCCGGATCCACCTCTTTTGTAGATGAAAATTTAAGTTTGGAGCAGCGATTTAATTATTATGTTCGTCCTGTCAATGCCATTGGGAAAGAGGGAATGCGATCAGAATGGATCGGAGTAACCACCGGCAAGACAGGAAACTCCTCGGTCGTCACCTTTAAACCGGTTTGCAAACCCGGAGCTCTTGTTCCCATTTTTGGAGATCTTGATGGTGATGGGTCCATGGATTGTGTCATCCGTCTGGGGAATGGCAATGCTGAGATGGCCCAGGATCCGGGTTTACCCGTTCAACTGGAGGCATTCTCTTCTTTTGGACGATCATTGTGGAGAAAAAACATTTGCAACAATGACCATTGTTTCGGAAGCGCAAGCAATGTACCCTTTAACGTTTGGGACATGGATGGTGACGGGAAATCTGAAATTATCACCCGACTTCAGCTGGGCGACTCGGTGTATGTGGCCATCCTTGATGGAATGACAGGTACAGTAAAACACAAAACACCGTGGCCCAAAATGGCCACCGATTTTCAGCGGTCTTCCACCCGAATTCATCTCTCAATCGGATACCTCGACGGCATCCATCCTTCAGTGATTACCCAGACCGGACTTTACGAAAACGAGATCTTTGTGGCTTACGATTCTCAACTTAACAAACAATGGGAATTTGACAGTTTTGCCGAAACAAACGGAAGTGGAGGGCATAAGATTGAAATTGCCGATGTTGACAACGATGGCAAACAGGAAGTTTTTGATGGCACCACCTGCCTGAATCACGACGGAACACTGAGATGGTCAATCTACCGTCAACATCCGGATATTGTTTCAGTCAACGATTTTCTCCCTGACCGGCCAGGACTGGAAGTGTTTTATATTGTTGAATCGAATGCCCACGCAGGTGTCTACATGGTTGATGCCAATAGCGGTGAGGTAATCTGGAAGATTAACCGGGAGGATGATCCCCGCTGGACACATGGACATACTGGCTGGGCATCCGATATCTGGGAAGGGTCACCTGGGATAGAATGCCTTTCTAACAGGGCAGGACACGGCGACACAAACCTTGTCCTCTTCTCTTCGACAGGAAAGATTTTGAAAGAACCTTTTGCTAAGTATTTTCCAGTCGACTGGGATGGAAGTCCGGCCCGAAAATTATTGAGTGATAACGGACACCGGATAGGAAAATTCGACGGAGATAAAGTTATTGATCTGCCAGAGATTAAACCCAATCCAATTCCAAATAGTAGTCTGCTGATGGTTGCTGACTTATACGGCGATTTTCGTGATGAATTGGTTCTTTCAGGGCAGGATGCCAACGGAATATCGCAAATAATTATTGTTACAGCCACACAACCTGTTGACAAAGCTTGTATCGCACCTACAGAAGTCAGGGATTACCGTTTATGGCTTGCTCACAATATGGGTGGAGGATACCCATCGCTGTATTTTCAGAAACTTAAATCTCCACTTAAATGAACCAGGAATTATATATTCAGCGAATACCTCATCCAATTCAAATAATTATAATCAGCAAATAACCGCAATTATGAAGACAATGTCAGTTTTATTTCTTGTTTTTTTTGCAGGTTTGATAACCTTAAATGGTCAACCATCCGGTTACGATCTGAAACACTGGCCTAAAGGGAAAGCGCCTCAGGATATTGGGAAAAGGATTGCAAATAAATACCTGGATACACCTCACACCTATTATGGGAATACCCATCCGGAAACGCCCCCGACTCAAATTACCTATCCGGATGTGTGCACCTGGCTGGGTGGACTCTGGTTTTCGAAAGTCACCAACGATAAAGACTTATTTAAACGTTTTGAAAACCGTTTTGCCCCCCTTTTCGATACTGAAAAGCATCTCCAGCCAAAACCTAATCATGTTGACAACAATGTTTTCGGATCGGTTCCACTCGAACTTTACCTGCAAACCAAACAACAAAAATACCTCGATCTGGGATTGTTTTATGCCGATGCCCAGTGGAACCTTCCCGCAAACGCCAAATCGGATGAAAAAGCGTGGACCGATCAGGGCTATACCTGGCAAACCCGCGTTTGGATAGATGACATGTTTATGATCACTGCTGTCCAGGTACAGGCATATAGGGCAACAGGTGATCGAAAATACATTGATCGGGCTGCCAAAGAGATGGTCTTTTACCTTGACAAAATTCAACTTGAGAACGGACTGTTTTATCATTCTCCTGAAACTCCGTTTTGCTGGGGTAGAGGGAATGGCTGGATGGCTGTCGGTATGGCAGAATTACTTCGGTCACTACCCAAAGATAACCCGAACAAAGATCGGATCATAAAAGGTTACCACAAAATGATGGCTACTTTGCTGAAATATCAGGATACCGGCGGTATGTGGAGACAAATCATTGACGATCAGGAAGCCTGGTTCGAATCATCGAGTACTGCAATGTTTACTTATGCCATGATCACGGGTGTAAAAAGCGGATGGCTCGATCGAAAAGTGTACGGTGTTGCTGCCCGGAAAGGATGGATTGCAGTAACCGGGTATCTAAATCAAAATGACGAACTTACGGAAGTTTGCGAAGGGACCAACATTAAAAACAGCCATGAATATTATTTGAAAAGAAAACGGATTATCGGTGATTTGCACGGACATGCTCCGCTGTTGTGGTGCGCAACAGCCTTGCTCCGGTAGTTGGTATTAAACACAATCGATTCTTTAGTTTGCGTTTTTTAATAGAAAAAATGAAATTTTTCCCGTATCTGATCGGATTACTTATCGTGCTCTTGTCTTCATCGTTAAAATTAGATGGACAGATATCCAGGAGCATAAAAAAAGAGGTGCCTCCTTCTGAAGTGTTAAATCCCATGTACTTAATAACATACGATCATGGCGGGATAGTTCCATGGGGAGTTGATCATTTTAAAACATATCTACACACGGCAGTCGATTGGCTTGATCGTTATCCAAATTTCAAAATTGGTCTGGATAATGAAGCGTATGCCTATGATTACATGAACCGTTACGACACACTTTTATTAGAAGAAGTTCGGGGTTATCTAAAAAAATACAAAGGAAGGTTCGGAATAGGTAGCAGTACTTACGGACAACCACTTTCTCAATTTATTAGTGGAGAATCAAATATCCGTCAAATCGGTTATGCCATTGAAACTGAAGAGTCGCTATTTCAATATTCGCCAACCGTTTATTTAATGAGCGAGCATGCCATGCATAGCCAGATTCCTCAAATATTAAAAGGATTTGGGTTTAGTGGGGCCATCATGCGTACCCATTTTATGATGTACGGTTACAATCCAACTTTTAATTCAGCCATTGGCTGGTGGATTGGCATGGATGGTTCGCGGATATCTACCATTCCGACATACAAAGGCGAGGGAAATGGGTTCGGATGGGTCACCGAAGATAACTATATTCTGACCCGTTATCCCGGACCAGAATGCAATGAACCACTTGAAGCTTTCCGTAAAAAATTTTCACACATAAACCCTTTACTGGCCACACGTGCCGACGATTCCGGGCTGCGTCAGGAAGGGCTTGTAAAAGAGTATGAAAATAAACCCGGGTATAAATGGATTTTGGCGGACGAGATTTTTCCAAATTTTCCCGCACCCCATGATGAATTCCTGACCTTGCCTAACGATTTTCATGCGCGTATGCCTTGGGGTTATTGTGGCAACGAGATATGGAATAGGTCGCGTAAAGCAGAAGTCAATGTTTTAACCGCGGAGAGGTTAGCGGCAATGGAATCGCTGGCAGGTGGTGAAAACCATGAAGATAAAATACATGAATCATGGGAAAACCTGTTGATTGCCCAACATCACGATATCCAGATCTGTGGCTTGGTTAACGAATCGCGTAAGTATTTGCCTGCCTCTATAAATCTATCGGATGGAATAATCAATGCTTCTATGAAGTATGTTTCATCGAAAATGGAAGGAGGGGATCTTGCCCAGATTACCGTATTTAATCCGTTATCATGGACACGTAAAGAATATGTAGAGACGACCATCAATGTACCAAACAATGTCCGCTTTGAAATAAAAAAAGGGAATCAACTTATTCCTTATGAAATATTATCCTCGGTTCATAATGCAGGAAAAGATTCGACAAAAACAAAATTGCTGATTCCTGTTGAAATTCCGGCATTGACATTTTATTCATTTTCAATTGTCAGATCTGATCAACAACAGGTAACCAGTGAAAGCATCCGTTTTGATAAAAAGAACCTTCAGGTTACAACCCCATTCTGGATAATAAATCTGAAGAAAGAAGGTGGAATTTTGTCTCTTGTCAGCCGATCAACGGGTACCCAACTATTCATGACTGAGAAGGGACGTAGCGCTTATTTCGCAGGGGTAATCAATGGTCAGCCAATAGAATCAGTTGGTTCCTGGGATTTAGATTCTATTTTAATCACAAATAATCAATTGATTTTACATGAGGATGGGACCATTGGCGCAATTCCTTACCGGCTTGAAATGAAATTGACCGGTTTTTCTCCCCGTATTGATTTTGCTGCCGGGTTTCAGTTTAATTATGAGAAAATCGGACGTTTAAGTAACAACAAAAACGAATCGGCATCTGCCTTTTTGCATGAAAAGAAGCTTCGGTTTAAAATTTTCCCGGCTACAGGAATCGGGACAACCGGAATTCGTGACTTACCCTTTGCCATAGCTGAAACAGAAGAAAAATATATTGATGGGAACTACTGGAGTGCATTGGCCGATGGACATACCGGAATGGCTTTCTTTAACAAAGGGAATATGGGGTCAGTCCGTGAACCGGATGGCGGATTTTCAATTCCACTGGCATATTCCATGTACTATTGTTGGAATACGGTTATCCTGAAAGGCGGTTTTTCATACGAATTTTCATTATATCCGTTTGAAGGGAACTGGAAAGAGGCCGATATTCATAAAAAGGCATTGGAATATAATTTTCCATTCATCTCATTGCTTTCCGAAAAAGGGAATGGTTCGTTGGCTAACCAGTTTCAGCCATTTCGCATTTCCTCTTCCGATGTAATATTATCCGCTTTATATACAAAAAACGGAATCCCGTTCGTCAGGTTTTACGAATCGGGAGGTTTAAAAGGCGTGATGAACCTGAATTGTAATATCGGATCTTGTAAATATACTGAAGTTGATTTTAGGGGAAATGAAATAGGAAAGAAGAACCAGAATTTGGTATTTAATCCCTGGCAAATAAAAACACTGAAACTAAATATATATGATAAGGAACAATCACATTGATACATCTAAGTAATTGACAATGATATATCTTGCTGAATTTGTGAATTATACGAAAACATTAATGCGTCATTAAATACTTCTTATTACTTATTAAACAAACGTGTTTGCATAAAATAGCTTCTACAAACTAAGAAACAATGGAAAGACGAAATTTACTCGGAATATTGGCGGGAACGGCAACCGGACTTGCATTGACAAGCACGGTGAATGCCGGGGGGCCTGACAAAAAGGGCGGAAAATCGAACACTGTCAGCCCCAACATACTTTTTGCAAGCCAGGTGGGGGTAAAGCTCGACAGTAATGTTTTCTCCGGCGGCGGAACAGATGACACCGTGATCATTCAGTCCATTCTGAACAAAGCTCCTGAATTGGGACACCTCCATCTGGTTATGAATGGCGCTGCATTGGTTCACGGATTGAATATCCATTCGAATACAACCATCGAGTGCCTGAATGCTTCCTGCGGTTTTTTTCTTTCTGCACAATCAAACCGATCGGTCATTCAGAACATCAATCCGAATATGTCCGGAGAACGCAAGGACAAAAATATTACCCTTCTCGGTGGAACCTACAACCAGAATTGCAAAGAGCAGCTTCATCACACAACGGAACTGGGGAAGGAGAAATGGGTTATCGCGATGGAATTTTATGGTGTCGAAAATCTGACGATGCGCGATGTGACCATCCGCGATCAGCGGACATTCGCCATGCTTTTGGGCAACTGGTTTCGTGTTGTCATGGAGAATATCTCAATTGACTTACCCGGTCACATGGATTTTCAGAATCAGGATGGAATCCACTTCTTTGGTCCGGGGCAATTCCTGACCATGAGAAACATCCAGGGCAGTTCGGGGGATGATTTTATTGCCCTTGCGCCTGACGAAAATGACCATATTTCTGATATCACGGATGTCTTAATCGATGGTGTATTTCTAAATAATGCAGATCAGGGCATCCGTCTTTTGTCTCGCGCAAAAGGACGGCTCGACCGGGTCATCATCAAAAATATAACCGGAACCTACAAAAGCTTTGGTTTTTACATCGATCCATGGTTCAAAGGTAATGGTGGAAATTTTGGAAATATTATCATCGATACGGTCAATCTGAGTCAATCACCTCCGAATTACAACTACACTACCCCATTTCTTTTTCGGCTGGGTGGGAAAATCGAAAGTTTGACCCTGAAAAATATCCAGCATCACAATCCATCAGATGGCAGGTCGCTTGTCGATGTCGGTTGGCCAACACCGGATAAGCACCACGATCCGACCAACACACATATCAAATCACTTGTTATCGATGGCCTTCATATTTTTGAATCTGATGATCAATCGGGCAACGCCTCTTTTATCAATGTGGTGGCGAAAGTCGATAACATGATCGTTCGGAACGTAGAGATTTTAAGACCTTCGTCTGCCACACCCGGAGGTTGCCTGATCGAAACGCGTGATGCAGCAAATATCAAAACCCTGTTTATAAATAACATTTGCATGAACGGAGTAAACAGCTTGTTACACCACAAAGCCAATGGAATAGAGACCTTACAGCTTTGCAATGTACTTGGTTCCGGGATCGGGGAAGCATTCATTGTGGTTGAAAAAGCCAGAATCAGCCAGATCAATGTTGGCGAAACATTTGGCGCAAAACTCATTAAAACTTCCGGAGATTGTGTGATCGGAAAGATATCCGGCAACACGGAAGGTTGACCCAAGGAATAAGATACAATATGGAATTGATTGCAGATCGTTGGTTCCTTATTGAATTATAACGAAATACTTGATTTCAATACTTCGGTATGTTTTCGTATCTAATTCATGATGAATAAGTTGAATAATATTAAAATTTACCGAACTATTATGATTTAAAACAACAGAATAAATAAATCTTAAATCCCATGAATAAAAAATTGAACACGCTAAAAAGATGCTTCTGGTTGGTTGTTTTGATTTGGCCTTTCCTTTACTCCTGTGCTGATACAAACAATTTAAAGCGCCCTGTTGATTATGTCGATCCGTTTATTTGCACCCAGGGCGATCACGGACATTGGTTACCTGCCGCCTTGGTACCCTTCGGATTGGTAGAAGTGTGTCCTGATACTTACCCGGGAAGTTTAACCGGTGACGGTAATTTTGCCCATTCAGGATATGATTATTCTGATCAGCAAATACGCGGGTTCAGCAATTTTCACAAAGGTAGTTCCGGAGGAACAGGTGTTTGCGATCGGGCCGGACTTTTATCTCTGATGCCGTTTATCAGCGTTGCCGACACTTTTTATCAAAATCCGGTTGTAGATATTGATAAGAGTAAAGAAAAAGCCAAACCCGGTTATTATTCTGCCATCCTGGTGAAAGATCAGATTCAGGCTGAATTAACGGCAAATAGACATGTTGGATTTCATAAGTACACCTATCCGGAAGGAAAGGTGGCTCGTCTCTTTCTGTACGAAGGGAACCGGACACGCTCCTCAGGAATTTCGGCTTCATTGAAAGACAATCGATGTATCGAAGGAATTCAATACAGCTATAATGGAATTTACTTTGTGATGAAGTTTAACATACCGGTACAATCCTCTAAACTGTGGACTGGAAAGGCACTTGCAGAAGGTAACTCGCTCAGCAAACAGCCTTCCGGCGGACTAATTTGTGATTTTGGAGATCTAAAGGGGAAACCACTGGAGATAAAAATTGGCGTTTCACTGACCAGTCTCGAAGCTGCCAGGAAAAATCTTGAAACCGAATGCCCTGATCAAATCGGCTTTGAGCAGACTAAAAAAGAGGCTTTAGAAACATGGAATAAAAAACTTAGTCTGATTGATGTGAAGGGAGAAAATGAATACAAAACCATTTTCTACACGGCTCTTTACCACACCTGCTTTATGCCGGTAATCCTGAATGATGTTGATGGAAACTATCCCGGACTGGATCAGAAAAACCATCAGGCTAAAGGGTACCAACATTATGGCGATTATGCATTCTGGGATGATTTCCGCACTAAATTCCCATTGTATAGTCTTTATCAACCAGCCGTTTACCGCGATGTTGTCAAATCACTGCGCGATTTGTATGAACAGGCTGACAATTGGAGCATCACCTCGGAGAACAACCACACACCTCATCAGGGACAAGGGTTTAAGCCAGCCGGGAAAAACGGATTACAGGTATTTAGTACCTGCCGTCACGAACACATGTTGATGGTAATGACCGATGCTTATTACAAGGGACTCTTCGACATTGACCTGAAATCGGTTTATCCTTACATTCGCACAGAAGCCATGATACAAATGCCGGAGAATTACGATCAGATCGGTTTTATCCCTGCCCGTCCTGACCAAACCGGCGAATTCAGTTGGGATAGCTGGTGTGTGGCTCAACTGGCTAAGGAAACCGGGAATGATGGCGATTACAATTACTTCCTAAAGCGTTCAGAATACTGGATAAACACCTGGGATCCATCTATTAGATTCTTTCGGGCACGAGCAGCGGATGGCAAATGGCTTGACTTTCCAAATAATCCGGCTGAAAACCGTGAAAAATACACTTATGAAGGTTCAAAGTGGCATTGGCGCTGGAATGTTTTACACGATGTTCCTGCGTTGATAAAAGAATTTGGGGGTAAAGAGGCATTCGCAAAAGAACTGGAATATTTTTTCAACAACGATCTTTATACAGCCGGAAACCAACCAGATTTACAGGCTCCGTTCCTTTTCAATTTTGCTGGCACTCCGTGGCTTACACAAAAGTGGGTTCGAAAGATCCTTACTGAACCAATCGTTCAGAAATATGGTACGCACAACTTCCTCCCAACACCAGTTTTTGATCGGGTCTATAAAACAACACCTGATGGTTATCTGGAAGAGATGGACGATGATTATGGATGTATGTCGGCCTGGTATGCCATGAGCGCTATGGGGTTGTATCAGGTCTGTCCCGGAAATCCGGTTTATCAGCTAACTGCACCCATCTTTGAAAAAGTGACCATTCAACTGGATCCGGCAGTATATCAAGGCAAACAGTTTACAATTGAAACAAAAAACCTAAGCAAAAAGAATGGCTACATACAGTCGGCAACACTGAACGGACAGCCTTTCAACCAATCCTGGATCACACACAAGGAGATTGTCAACGGAGGGAAACTGGTATTTGAGATGGGATCTGAACCCAACAAAAATTGGGGGACAATTATGGCAGATAAATGATCAATATGAATATAAATCCTGAGTTTAGTCTATCTAAAAGGAAACACAAATGAGAATTATAATTATAAGTTTTTTTCTGTTCAGCGCCCTTTGTTCTTATTCACATGATTCACAAATTAATGTCCTTGATCTTGGAGCTGTCGCTGATGGAAAAACGGACAATACAAAGGCATTTCAATCTGCATTGGACCAGGCTGCCTCCAATGGCGAAGTTGTTCTTATTCCCGCAGGGCAATATAAAATTGGCGGGGTATTGACTATTCCGGACGGAGTAACTTTAAAAGGGATTGCAGAAGGCCCTGTTATGGCAAGTTCAAAACGGGGAACAATGTTGCTCGCTTATGCAGGACGGGACAAAGAAGATTCCCAGCCGTTTATTACCTTACTGAATAACAGCACAATAAAAGGCTTGTCAATTTATTACCCTGAACAGATGGTTACCGACATTCACCCCTATCCATGGACCATCCGGATCAAGGGAAACAGAAGTAACATCATCGATTTGAACTTTGTCAATTCTTACAACGGGATCGATTGCGGCACCGTTTATCACGGACAGGACTATATCCGGAACATTTACATGTGCGCCATGCGTCGTGGTATTTACATTGACCGGATTGTTGACATTGGTCGGGTCGAAAACGTACACATCCATCCCAGCAGCTGGAGCCAGATGGGCGTTTCGGAAGGGCCCATTCACGATTTTCAGGTGAATAACCTGGAAGGTTTTATCGTTGGTCGGTGCGATTGGGAATACATGGTCAACTGCTTCGTTATCTGGGCAAAGGTTGGTTTTCGGTTTATTGAGACCAAAGGAGATCCCGTTGGGAATGATCCTCAGGCCAATATTCTGATCACACAAAGCGGGTCGGATGTCGGGCCATTGGCAGTTGTGGTTGAAAAAACACAATACCATTGCGGAGTATCGTTCGAAAACTGCCAGTTTATGGATGGTTTCCTTATCGAAGAAGGGAATCGTGGTCCGATTAAACTGACCAATTGCGGTTTCTGGGGTTGGGCCGAATCGCTTGGCGGCACCCACATTGTCAACAAAGGTGAAGGTACCGTCTACCTTACTGCCTGTAACTTCAATGCTAAAAACTGGATCGAATGTCACTGGAAACCGGTAATACCTTTTATCAGAATGGAGAAAGGTACTTTACAAATAATGAACAGTCGTTTTCAGGACAACGGAAATACCCCAAATGCTCACATCTACCTGGGAGAGAAGGTGAAATCGGCTGTCATTATCGGAAACAGTGTCGAAGGGGGAGATTTACATGTTACAAACAAGTCAACAGGTGATGTCCAAATATTGGGGAATGTAAAAGAATGATACTTTTTATCAACCACAAAATAATCAGCAATATGCGAAGGTCAATAAAGAAATTCCTGCTCCTCATCTCTCTGCTTTTCACCGTTATTAATCTGGCGTATGCCGGTATCTCTGATTTTGATGTGCTTAATTTTGGTGCAGTCGGAGATGGGAAAAAGGATAATACGGAACCGTTTCAACGTGCGATCAACAAAGCAGCAGAAACCGGGGGAATTGTCCATGTTCCGGCAGGAAAATTCCGTTTTAACGGAGTTCTGGAAATTAAACGCGGAGTCACGCTACAAGGAATTGCCGAAGGGCCAAATTGCATTTACTATGACATTGGAACAGTGTTGATGCCATATGCCGGAAGAGATCAGGAAAATTCCGCCCCCTTTATTACACTCCGGTCAAGCAGTACCCTACGCGGTCTTGGCATTGTTTATCCGGAACAAAAACCTGAGGAGATTCACCCTTATCCTTATTGTATTCAGACCACCGGAAGATCTGGGAATGTTATAGATGTATCAATTGCCAATGCTTACAACGGCATTGACTGCGGCTCGGTTTATAACGAAGGGCAGAATTTGAGAGGAATCAATATGTGTGCTTTGCGACGTGGAATTTACATTGACAGGTCAACAGATATCGGGCGACTGGAAAATATTCATATTCACTCTGTTGCATGGTGGGACATCAATTACCCCGAAAGAATGTCAGGGCAGGTCAAACTAATCAACGACTATACCTGGAAAAACCTCGAAGGCTTTATTATTGGTCGGTGCGACTGGGAATACATGGTTAACTGCTTTGTCATCTGGGCCAAAGTAGGATTCCGTTTTATCGAGACCAAAGGTGATCCTACTGGTAACGACCCTCAGTCAAATATTTTGATTACACAAAGCGGATCGGATATCGGACCGTTGGCAGTGGTGGTTGAAAAGACCCAGTACCATTGTGGAATTGCCTTTGAGAACTGCCAGTTTATGGATGGAATCCTCATTGAAGAGGGAAACAGGGGCCCGGTTAAGCTGACCAATTGCGGTTTCTGGGGCTGGGCTGAATCGCTGGGAGGAACGCACATATTCAACAAGGGGGAAGGAACTGTCTTCCTTACAGCCTGTAACTTCAATGCTAAAAATTGGATTGAATGTCACTGGAAGCCGGAAATACCTTTCATCAAAATGGAGAAAGGTACTTTACAGATCATGAACAGTCGCTTTCAGGATAACGGGAATACCCCTGATGCCCATATTTACCTGGGTGAGAACGTCCGTTCAGCAGTCATCATTGGAAACAGCGTGGAGGGCGGCGATTTGCATGTTCTCAACAAATCCAAAGGTAATGTCCAAATAATGGGCAATGTGATGGAAGAATGAAGCCTAAAAAAAACAAAATGAGAAAATTAGGTATTCTTTTGGTATTGATAATTGCATTCACTCCGACAAATGCTCAAATGATACTGGATCACGAAGTGGTAGTAAAAAACGGGAAATTGCTACCATGGACCGAGTATAGCAATGTCCTGATATGGAGCATGAATTTTCTTAAGAATTGTCCTACGTATAAATCAAAATTCGGAGACGATCCGCTCTTTTTGGTTACATCAAGATTGAATAAAGACGGCACCTTTCGTCCCAATCAAAACAACCAGGGGAGTAATGCTTACTATGGATTGAGTCTCTTTAATAAATACTACGCCTATACAGGAGATCGGGAGGCAATGCAGCCTGTTAAAAAGCTCCTTCAGAGGGTTGCTTATTATCATACTCCGGATGACTGGATCTGGCCCGGTGTTCCCAGAACCCAGGACGACTCACCGGATGGAGAATATACCGATGAATGGGGAGAAATTGATAAAATATGTATGGTGGCCAGTGGATATATCAACTATTTTAAACAAACCGGGGATACCGGGTATTTCTCAAAAGCTGAACATATTGCCCGTACAGTACTTCAGCATATCCATGCAGGAAATGAAACGAATTCTCCTCTGCCCTATCGGGTTAATTTAAAAACAGGTAAAATTCTTGATGCCTATACTGCCGACATGATAATGGCCATTGAACTTTTTGATGAGTTGCTCAAATCTGAAAACAGTAAGCTTGATCAAGGAATTTTAAGGAAGAACAGGGATTTATTGTGGCATTGGATGCAGGATTACCCGTTGAAAAATTACTTATGGTCAGGCTATTATGAGGATGTAGTAATTAATCACTCAAATCTGAATCAGCAAATCCCGATGGAAACAGCCCGTTATATATTGGATCATCCTCAAATGGACCCGGAGTATAAAAAGCATGTTCCTGCACTGATTCATTGGGTAGAAAACCGTTTCGGACAGGTAAAACATTATGGTGCCACCAGCATCAGGGAACAGGACGGTTGCTTCAGTGAGATGAGCAGCCATACAGCCCGGTATGCATCGGTAGTGGCCAAATGGTTTGGCGTTTGCCTGAACGAAAAAGTACGCGAAGAAGCCAGAGCATCCTTTGCATTGGCTACTTATTCTGCCTACAATCAATATTCGAAAAACCAACAATCGATCAACTACACAGGAATCGGCTACATTCAACCCTGGTTCTCTGATTCTTACTGGGATTATTTACCGCATCTACTAGACGGTACGGCAGAATTGCCGGAAATGTTGCCAAAAGATGAAGACCACCTTTTTTATTCTTCCTCAACGGTTACCAAAATCAATTATGCCCGGCAATTTATCTCTTACAGGACGTACGACGTCTCTGGTATGGAACGGATAAAACTCACCTTCATTCCGGAAGTCCGCTCTAAAGGCAAAATCCTGGACAAAAAATATTGGCATTTCGGCACATTTCGCGGGATTGATAACGTTTTGATTATCAAAAGAAACAATATAAATCAAATAGAAATCAGTAAAAAAGCTTAAATATTAGTTGTCAAATGGAATTTACAAACAGCCTGGTAATGAAAAAAAATCTGACCTGTACAATTTTAAACAAAACACTGTTATGATGCATTCCATTAAAACTTCGACTTTAATTTTGCTAATTTCAATATTCAGCGGGCAAATCAACATTTCGCTGGCGAATGTTCAACCGGCCAAAATCTTTGGTTCAAACATGGTCCTTCAAAAAGGTATCGAAAATACAATTTGGGGCCAGGCCGATAAAAACGAGACAACCAGTATTGTAATCCCTGTAAATACATCTTCAACAATCTATTTCCCAACATATCAGGAAGCATCAGTAACAGAAAATGGGAGATACCGACTGTTTCAAAAACTGCCGAATAAAATTAAGTTAGATCTATTGGTTCTCTGTGTAACTCCGATCCTCTCTGTGAAACTCTGTGTAATAAATAATTAGCTACATTTCAATCGATAAACAACTCGAAAATAAAAAATCCAAAATACGATGAAAACCAAACTATTTTTATTATTTCTTTTCTTATTTCAACTTATTGCCTTTTCTGGAACAGGTGAAAATGCAATGGTACCCCAAATAATCATTCCCGGCAAATTTGTAAAATCATGGTTACTGCTGGGACCAATCCCGCTGCAGGCACAAACTGACCCTGAAAAATCATGGGATCATCTTACAGGATTTAATGTTGACTACCTTAAGAATTTTGGTGGTGAGAAAAATCTAACCGTTAAGGCCGGAGATATTGTCAAACTTGACAAAAAAACAGTCGTATGGAAACAATGGAAATCATCCGATTCGATCGTCGACCTGGAAGTTGCCCTCTCCAAATCTAATCTTGTTTTTGCTTATGCCTACACTGAAGTCGATGCAGCTGAAGCCGGGATCCAATTAATTGGATTGGGCACCGACGATGGTGCGCGGCTGTTTGTGAACGGAGCTCAGGTGTTTGACTGCCCGGCCACACGTGGCGTCAAAGTCGACGAAGACTTGATTCCGGTACTCCTGAAAAAGGGAAAGAACACCCTTCTGTTAAAGGTCGAACAACATAGGTACAAATGGGGCTTCTGTCTTAGGTTTCATCATTTCTCGGCTGCCGAAGCGCTTGAAAGAGGTGATCTTTTCAAAGTTTTGGCCGACAAAACCGGCGTTGCAAGTATTGTCTCTTCTTATCTTCCGGAAGTCCTTAACGATATAATTCAAAAAGTAGGTATTGGGATAAGCGACATCCACGGGAATGAAATTTTGAAAGAAGAACGCCTCTCCTCTTTTTGCTCTCCGCTCAAAATTCCTTCAGCCAGCTATCAGCCTTACTTTGCCACCTTGAAGGTGGTGTTGAAGTCAGGAAATACGTTGATACGCAAAGTCAAATTCACAGCCGGGAAACGCATTGAATACACTCTTTTCAGCAATGGAAAATCAGATTATCGCATATCACTGGCTGTAAACGTCTCCGAATCTGAAAAATGGGCCGCCAAAGAGTTGCAGCACTGGCTTAAAGAGATAAGCGGAGTTGAGTTGCCACTTCTTCCTGAAGATAATAATTACGGAGGTCCACAGGTTGTAGTCGGCTCTTCATCCCTATCATCCCAGTCGTCCCCATCCTCCCAGTCCGCTACAGCAGAGGAGTCCTTTCATTATTACAACGACGGTCCCAACATATACATCACCGGCGGAAAACAACGCGGAACTATGTATGGCGTTTTTGAATTTCTGGAAAGGGAATTGGGATGCCGTTGGTACACCCCTGCCGTGAATGTCATTCCAAAACGGGAGGAGCTGAAATTTGTCTGGCTCGACCATGCCGAAAAACCGGGAGTCCGGGTACGGAACAACTTCTATTTTGAGGCCTTTGATCCCACCTGGGCCACCCGTAACAAGATGAACGGGGTCATGGGTTTCCGCGAACAGCCCGGGGGAGTAGAAAGCTACTGGGAAGTGCATACTTTTTATCCGTTGATGCCACCCGCTGAATTTTACAAGAAACATCCCGAATACTACAGTCTGGTCGATGGCAAACGGATCTTCGAGCGGGCCCAGCTCTGTCTGACCAATCCAAATGTACTCAGGATCATCACGGACCGCATCAAAAAACGGATGCGCGAAAGTCCTGAATACCTGATCTATGACGTTTCGCAAAACGATTGGCACAATCCGTGC
The DNA here is from genome assembly GCA_963677935.2 of Prolixibacteraceae bacterium. GTDB lineage: Bacteria > Bacteroidota > Bacteroidia > Bacteroidales > Prolixibacteraceae > JAAFHB01. Next base: position 536,778 of record CAXXEH010000001.1, read on the forward strand.
CAATGTGAAAAATGCCAGGCTATCGTCAAGGCCAAAGGGGGAGAATCGGGACTAATTATCTGGTTTGTCAATCAGGTTGCAGAAGCTGTTGAGAAAGAGTTTCCAACAAAATTTATTGGTACACTGGCTTATCAATATACCCGGACACCGCCTAAAAATATAAGTCCGAGGCACAATGTAGTGGTCCGTCTGTGCAGCATCGAATGTTGCTTTGCCCACGATTTTAAATCCTGTCCCGAAAACAAATCTTTTTTGAATGACCTGAAAGGATGGTCGTCCATTGCACCACACATGTACATCTGGGATTATGTGGTCAACTTCACCCATTATGTGATGCCTTATCCCAACTTCAGGGTATTGCAATCCAACATTCAGTCATTCAGGGACAACAATGCCATCGGCATCATGGAACAAGCGGCAGGTCAAAGCCGGGGAGGAGAGTTTTCAGAACTACGTGCCTACCTTATTTCCAAATTACTGTGGAATCCCGATTGCGACACAGAGGCAGTCATCAACGATTTCATGTACGGTTATTATGGTCGGGCCGGAAAGTTCGTTAGGCAATATTTTGACCTGCTCCACAGCCAGATTACCCCTGACACCCATATTCATCTGGGCCTGACTCCGGGAGATGCACTTTTCTCTGACGACTTTGTGCAACAGTCATGCGACCTGTTCAAAGAGGCAATAAAAGTGGCTGATAACGAGGAGATTGTTCGTCGGGTTGAAATGTGTTCATTGCCGGTGCTTTACCTCAAATGCAAAAGGACCCCTACCATAGCCCGCCAGGATGGCACCTACGAAACCTTCTGCCGCGTTGCGAAACGCGAGAATGTCATCAATTATTCAGAAGCAGGTGAAATTGACAGGAAAGCTTTTCATAATTTGGTCGAAAACGCCAGGTGAGAAGATGGGAGAGTGAGAAAATGGGAAGATGAGACTGTCTAGTCCTGAAATAGGCGTATAGAAAAAGTAAACAAAAATCAGGACGAGTCATGTCTTATTATGGGGTGATAAGTTTGCTGTGGTATATTAAATGATCCCTTGTGAATAAAAAAAGTGTAAATTAACAACAAAAATCGAAAAATGCGAACCTGGAATTTTGGGATAGTCGGTGCTGGGATGATTGCTGATTTCCATGCAAAAGCAATCCAAAGCCTTGTCAATGCAAATCTGGCCGGTATTTGTGGCACCAATCCGGAAAAAGTAAGAATGCTGGCAGTAAAATATGGGTGCAAGGCATACTGCAATTACAGCGAAATGATTCAATCCGATGGGATTGACATCCTCATCATTGCCACCCCAAGCGGGGCACACATGGAACCGGCCATTGAGGCTTCCAGGAACGGGAAACATGTTCTTTGTGAAAAACCGCTGGAAATATCCCTGGAACGGATAGATAAGATGATTGAAGCACATAAAAAATCCGGAACCAGACTGGGAGGTATCTTCAATTACAGGTTCAATGAGTCTGTTCAGGTCTTGAAAAATGCGGTGGATACAGGAAGATTTGGTACAATTACCCATGCTGCCGTGTATGTTCCGTGGTGGCGTACTGACGAATATTACAAAAGCAGCTGGCGTGGTACGAAAAGTCTTGATGGTGGAGGGGCCATGATGAACCAGTCCATCCACATGGTTGATATGCTTCAATATATGATGGGGCCGGTTAGTTCGCTGCAGGCCTACACGGCAACGCTTGGCCACCCTCAAATAGAAGTTGAAGATACCGCTGTTGCCATTTTGAAGTTTAAAAACAATGCGCTGGGAATGATTTATGGGTCGACTGCCTCTTTCCCGGGGCAATTCAGGCGGCTGGAAATTACCGGCACCAAAGGAACAGTTATCATGGAAGAAAATAGTCTCAAAGTCTGGCAGTTTGCCCAAGAGGCTGAAGGAGATGATGAGATCATACTGAAATATGGAAAAATTGAAGGTGGTGGCGGGGTCGCTGATCCTGCAGCAATACAGTTTCAACCTCATGCCAGGAATATAGCAGCCTTTATCGATTCAGTCGAAAAATGCGAACCTTTTGAAATTGACGGGATTGAGGCACGGAAATCGGTTGAAATTATTCTTGCAATGTATCAATCGGCTAAAAATAATGAGCTAAATATTTAAAATTCAAGTTAATATGGACAATGTTAAAAGATTATTTCTGTCATTATTGATTTTAGTAAGCTTTATTTTTGATCTTAAGGCACAAAAGGATAACAAGTTAAAGGATAAAGGAGACTATTCTGTCGCGGCATACATCTGGCCATCGTGCCATGATGAAGAGATGAGTCATAAGGCTTTATGGGGAGAAGGAATCGGTGAATGGGAGATCATTAAAAAAGGAAATCCCCGGTTCGAAGGCCATTATCAGCCCCGAATACCCTTATGGGGATATGCTATGGATGATGATCCTGTTGCCTGGGAACAGAAAATAAATGCGGCCACGGATCATGGGGTCAATGTATTTATCTTTGACTGGTACTGGTTTAACGGGCAACCTTTCCTTGAAAAAGCAATAGACAATGGATTCCTTCAAGCAAGGAACAATAATCGGATGAAGTTTTACCTAATGTGGGCGAACCATGATGCCAGTGGTTACGAATGGAACCACAACCGGTATAAAACAGATACACTCCTTTGGCAGGGCGAGGTCGACTGGAACAACTTCAAAATCATCGTTGACAGGGTCATCCGTCAGTACTTTAAACAACCCAATTATTTTAAGATTGATAACAAACCTGTTTTCTCAATTTATAGCATCGACGAGCTGGTTCAAAGTTTCAATGGAATCGAAGGAACAAGAAAAGCGCTTGACTATTTTCGTAATGAGGTCAGGAAAGCCGGATTTGCCGATTTGCATATACAGGGAGTTGGAAAGGAATCAAAGGGCAGTCCGCTATTGCTGCAAAGCAAGAATAGCGAGGGGAAGGGAATAAATGAAATTGTTTCAGCTTTAACCCTGAACAGCGTTACATTGTATAACTGGACCTCTGCCGGTATACTCGAAGATTACCTAAAATATGGAGAGAATGCAATCGATCTCAGACACAAATGGGATTCAATTCTAACGGTACCTTTTTTCCCATGTATTTCTGTCGGATGGGACAACACTCCACGATATCCTAAAAGAGGAAAAGAGAAAGTAATTCACATGAACAGCACCCCTGAGAGTTTTGCTGCCTATCTTCAAAAGACCAGAGACTACGTCAGAGATCACCCGAAACAACCCAGATTAATGGTCATTAATGCCTGGAATGAATGGGTGGAGGGAAGCTATCTTGAACCAGACATGCGATGGGGATATGGTTATCTGGAAGCAGTTAAAAAAGTTATGAGCGGAGAATATGACAAGTATTCAAATAAAAAGTGAATGATCGATCAGCTGTTTCGAAGTATTTCAGATCCAAAAAATCCCAATTAGATTCTTAATTAATATTATTTATCATGAAAATCCCCGGCTTTATTATATATCTTAACTTAATTGCTGTATTTCTGCCGTTATGTTTGTTTGCACAAACTAATATTGAAGAGGTAGCAAGGGTTGAAAGTTCGAATGAATGTTTGAATCAATCTGAAATTTTCAACAAGCTGATTTCAAAAGCTGGCTCATGGAACGTTGAAAACGGATATCTGGTACAGAAAGATGAAAATGCGGTCAATGCCCGTACTTTTATAAGTGGTTATCAGTGGGTAGATTGCAAGGTTACAGCAAAAATAAAAGTAACAAATTGTGCTGCTGCACCTGAGTCCGGATTTAGTATTATCGTTCGTGCCAATGATAGCACAGATACTTTTATTGCAGTTCGTCTTCTGGTTTCGAGTAACAGAGTAACTATCGAGAAGTCCAATGGTCTCAATTTTAATAAATTGAAAAAAGATATAATTGGGGGTATTGCTTCAGTAGATTATAAGTTTGAGAAAAACAGGGATTACAAAGTTACAGTTATTGTTGATAGGGCAACAATATACTGCATTATTGACGATAAGTTTGTAGTACTTGGGCAGGAACCGGTTTTTGTTAGTTTTCCTATGGGTAAGGTAGGTTTTTTATCCAGTTATGCCACAGGTACAATTACTGATGTTTCAATAACAGGCCTTACTCAAGCCTCAAAAGAACTGTTTATTCCATATTCAGGTAACCCACTTAATATAAGCGTCTACTCTCCTACGGTTATTAAAGACAATGGAGGATATCTTATGTATTGGCATTTTTTATTTGAAGGCACTGAGTCTAAGGAAGGGTTTGGCGCTGCTGAGTCTAAAGATGGGATTGTATGGAAAATACCCACGGAACCAATATTTAAACTTCCTGAAAAGGGCAAGCCAGGCGACAAATTTACAAATGGTGATCCGGATATTCTTAAAGTGGGAGATGAATACAGGCTTTTTTCCTGGATTTTGTCCAGTAGAAGAAATAAACTTTTCGACGGTATGGGGCTATACTGTGGAACAGATCCCAGGAATCTTAAAATATATGAAGGTAATCCAATTTTTTACATGGGACCAAAAGGTGACTGGGACGAATTTGTTGTTGGTGACCATGCCTGGATTAAAGATGGAGATATTTACAAGTTATGGTTTACAGGTATAAATAAAAGCGAACATGGTTATCGGAATGAGTTTGGGTATGCAGAAAGTAAAGACGGGATTAATTGGAAGAAATGTAAGCTCAATCCGGTACTTAAAATGGGAGAAACAGGAGACTGGGATGGAGGTTGGATTTACGCGGCAACGGTGGTTAAGCTTGGTGATGTTGAAACTCAAACCAGGGTTTATAAAGGGGGAAAAGGAGTTTATCATCTCTTTTATACAGGTCAGCCAACAAATGACGAAAATATATCTGGTGTAAAGCGTATCGGTTATGCCTTTTCTTTGGATGGAATAAACTGGGTCAAATACGATGACCCTTCTACCACCGAAGTCCCATTTGTCCATAGCGACCCGATCTTCCCCTGGCAGGGGTATGGTAAATCAGGATATGTCGGTGTGGGTGCATGCACTGCATTGAAAGATGGTGATGAAGTTAAGATTTACTATACTGCATATGACGAACTTAAATCTGGGACAACAGGACTTGCCTCAATAAAAATCAGCAAATTGAATGATATTGTTAAAAGGGCCCGAAAAGAAGGTAAATTAAAAGAGTTTTCAAGAGCGCATATCAATTCGCTTCTTTATAATCCACACTCTTTCAGCATGTGGGATGAAATGCAGGGTTATTTATTAAAGGCTGTTACAGAAAAAAGTAAATCAGCTGATCATCTTCTGAAATATAAAACAATATTGTCTGAGTTTACGGTTTCACAGACTAAATTTTATGAGAAAGAAATGTCTGAGATGAAGAATTTGGCCGATTATCTGTTATCCGGTGGACAGACAAACATTCAATGTATAAAATCCATTGATGTCAGTAAATCTGCAGGTAATTTTCTATTGTCAAACATGGAACATGAACCTGTTATTGATGGTGCACAACGATTTTCTGTTATTGGGGCTAATCCTAAACTTGTTATACCAGATTTATCGTTAGAAGTCTCAGAGGGATGGTTTATCGTGGAAATCGAGATGGCGTCCGATAAATACAATGAAGCAGCAATTGACTGGTTCTATAAGGGATCCTCCACCGCTTCCGGAAGTAAAAAATTCTTCTTGCACACTGAGTCAGGTATCTGTAGATACTTAATTATGCCGGAATGGCAGAAAGGCAAGAACATAACTCAAATTGGTCTTAATTTTCCATCCTCTGCAAAAATTCAGTTGAAATCCGTTAAAATTTATCAATTGAAAATCTAAATTATAAATTAGCAAAAGTGATATTTATTGCTTATATTCAAGCCATTACAAAAGAAGATTAAAGCAAAAAACAATCACTTTCAGGATGAAAAATACGAAGAACAAATTGAACAACCAATCGAAAGTTGTCAAGGCATCATATACAGGCAGTAACATAACCAAGTATTCATGGTTTACACAATGGTAAATTATTATGAAAAAATACATTTTTATTTTTCTATCTATAGTTCTCGTTTCATGCATTCCTGTTAAGGATAACAGGAAAGATAATTCGTTGGAATTCCAGGATTTCCCTTTACCAGTTCCGGAACAAAACTCACTTTTGGCACAATGGGAAAAGAAGCCCGTTCTTGAAACCAAACTGGTTGATGATATGGAGAATAGCACCGGATGGAAAGTGCAGGGTATCGGTGAAATGAGCTTTACAAAGGATCGTGCCAAAGACGGAATTCAATCGTTGCGGTTCCGGGCCAACTTGCGTAACGAGGAGCTTTACAAACAAAAGAAGAACCGGAGCGGGTGGGATTCGTTTATTGGTGGACAGGGAGGTGGTACTTGTGCTTTGAAAGAGTTTGATACGCCTCAGGACTGGTCTGCATTTAACAGGTTGTCATTCTGGGTTTATGTCCATCCGACATCTACACCGACTTATTGTTTAAATCTTGGTATCGAAAACGAAGGGCTTATACACAATGCCATCACACCCCGATATACAAGTTTCGTCCAGGACCTTAAACCCGGAATATGGAATCATGTCCTTTTCGAGATGCATCATCTGAAGCGGGATAAAGTCAAATCCTTCAAGATTGACCAAATGCTTATAGGTCACAATCCTGAAGAAGAGGGGATTGTAACTTATGATATTGACCAAATTGAACTGAAGAAAGTTGAGGCTGACCAGTATGAAGGATGGAATGTTGCGCAGGGAAAGTTTGCCTTCAGTCATATTGGATACAGGCCCGCAGATCAGAAAATTGCCTTTGTTGATGTAAATGCCGGCAATAACTTTCAGGTGATTGATCCAAAAGAGAACGTTGTTTTTTCAGGTGAAATACAACCCGTTGAAACCATCAATGGCAAATTTCACAGGCTCGATTTTTCCAGTTTCTGTACTCCCGGAACCTATCGTCTCCGCTGCGGAAAGATTGTGTCGAATTCTTTCCCGATTAATGATGATGTATGGCTCCAACCTGTTTACAGCGCGATCAACTTTTTCTTCTGTGAGCGTTGTGGGTACAATGTACCAGGAATACATTCGGAGTGTCATAAAGACTGGCAGGGTTTCAAGGGTGAGGAGAAAAAAATCATTAATGGAGGTTGGCACGATGCCGGCGATCTTTCTCAGGGTTTTTGGCGCACTGCTATGGGCGTTTATTCCATGATTTCAAATCTTGAAATGCTGGAGGCACAGAAGATCACAGGCAAATTATCGGATCAGATACTTTCCGAAATAGAATGGGGACTTGATTATTTACTCAAGACACGGTTCGGTGATGGCTATCATATGAGTTGGAGTGTCATGCGAATCTATACCGATAATAAAATAGGGACTATCGATGACGTTGTATCACCGGCAGCGAATGTTCCCTGGGAGAATTTTCTGGCTGCAGCTGTTCAGTGTAAATCTGCTATGCTTTTCGAAAAAACCAATCCTGATCTTGCTGCAAAATGCCGTGCTGCTGCAACTGAAGACTGGCAGGCCGCCATTGATTCACGCAATGAGTGGAACCAGTCAGGTTTACAGGAGGCATCATGGGGAGCCACATCCTCAATTCTTCTTGGTAAAATGACCGGTGATGAAAAATACAATAAAAAAGCTGTCGCTTTTGGAAATCTTATAATCAGATGTCAGGAACAGAATTTCGTTGATGGTATTCCTATAACTGGCTATTTCTATGGAAATACTGACAGAAAATCGGTAATACATAATATGCACGCCGCATTCGAAGAAGCTCCTTTGATAGCCTTATCAATGTTGTGCAGATCATTTCCTGAGAATGAAAACTGGATGGATTGGTACAGTGCTGTAGTACTTCATAGTGATTTTTTTATGAAACGGGGAAGCAGGATTGCATCACCTTATGACCATCTGCCCAACTCTGTATGGAAAGAATCGGAAATTATGGATCAAAAAGATCCGGGTATCCGTGAAGATATGCTTCGCCAATTTAAAGATGGAACTCGGTTGAATAATGAATATGTTCTGCGGACATTCCCGATTTATTATGATGATCTGTTTCATGGGAGTACGAATGTTCAGATGTCAGATAGCTGGGCTTTGGCTGAAGCATCCAGGCTGCGTAATGATGCTAAGGGAATGCAACTGGTCGGGAAACAATTGCAATGGGTACTGGGAGCCAATCCTTTCGGGCAAAGCCTGATGTATGGTGTGGGATATGATTTTGCCCCTCAGTTTGCCTATTGCCTGAAAAACGTGGTTGGTTCATTACCGGTTGGAATGGATTGTATGTCGGGAGATATGCCGTATTGGGCGGCCACAAATAATGCCACGAGTAAAGAAATATGGGTTGAACCCGTAAACAGGTTTCTGGGAGCTGTATCGATTTATTCCTCATTTTATAAACCAGTTTTTACGAATCAGAAAAAATCAGTTGATATCCAGACCGAAACGATTCAATCAGACAATGGGACTGTTTCGGTTATTATTCAATTGAATGGCACAGGCAAACACAATATCGGAATCACCATGTTTAATGCAAAATCAGATTTCACCGAAAAGCAGATCGATCTTCAGTGGGAAAAAACAGAATTAATAAAACTGGAACTGAAAGTTACAGATATGACCAAACCGTATATCGCTGTCGTTTCTGCAGACAAAAATCCTGATTTGAATAAGGAGATTGTTGGATCCTATATTAATACATCATTCGTTTTTCTATGAACAACAAGAAAGCATCTTCAGGCATCACACGCCACGATATACTTAAAATTGGGGCCGGTGCAGTGGTAACCCAAATCGTTGGTTTTGCAGGACTGGCTTCAGCCAACAGCTCAATTACAACCGATTTGATTTCTTATAACTCAGAAGAAACAGCTAAACATGCTATTGAAAGCAACACGAATTTTCCATTCCTGATTATCCGTTTGCACCCGCGGCACCATCGAAACAAAGAGACATTAGCCGAAGTACTTGGTCTATTACGCAATAAACCTGGGATTTGCAACGAAGTTTGGTTCTGTACGGAACTCGGATTTCCTGATCTTCAGAAACATAGAGAATCGGCTGTACTCATATCTGAAGCCGCAATTGAAATCCGCAAACTGGGAATAAATGCCGGGCTACAAATTGCGAACACAATCGGCCATGGCGGCGCATTTTTGGCTGGTAATAGCAGGGCTTCCGGGAAACCACTTGTTGGTCACGACGGAACCATTGGCGCTTGCAATTGTCCGCGTAGCGAAGAATTTATTAGCTACCAACGCCAACTTGCCGAAATCTACACTTCAGCATTTCAGCCAAGTTCTATCTGGATCGATGATGATTTACGGATGAATTCCCATCCGCCTGTACAATATGGTTGCTTCTGCGAAAAGTGCCTGTCCGACTTCTCAAAATTGCAGGAAAAAACCTGGACCCGCGAAGAACTTACCGCAGAACTTGTTAAACCCGAGCATTACAGCCAGCTTCGGCAGGATTGGGTAGCTTTTGGAATGTCAAGTCTGGCTGATGTGGCTCGAGTTGTTGCTGAAGCCGCCGTAAAAAAAGCCCCCGACTGCCGGATGGGTTTACAGCAATGTTCGCTGGATTGGAATTCTTATTACGGTCCCGACATGAAACAGATTTTCTCGGCAATGGAAAAAGCTACCGGACGAAAACCAGGAAGCCGTCTGGGGCACGGCTATTATAACGATCATGCTCCACGCGGTGTTCTTATAAAAAGTTTTGGTATTGCCCGCCAGGTAGAACGAGCAATCGGTTCAGCCGAACAGATATGTCCTGAAGTAGAGAACACCAACCATACAACAATGGGCAAAAGCCCCCGTGGAACGGCCATCGAATCGACACTTCATCTGGCTATGGGCTGCAACTCGCTTTCGTTTGCCCTATGGAACGATATGCACCTCGAAGGGCCGGAATCGATGGAACTTTTTCTCAACAAGTTTAAGATTTGGCTTCCGCTTTGGAAACTCATGGCCAAATACAATGAAAACAGTTCGCTTGGCGGCCTCGATCTTACTTTCGGGTGTCACCATGCCGGTCGGCCTATCAGCAAAAAAGAAAAACAATGGGATAGCTGGAATATACATTCAAGCGATGTAATGCGATGAAAAAAATACTTTTGACAATACTTTTGGCCATGGCATTTACTGCCGGTTTTTCGCAACATATAAAAAAGCACATTGATACTGCTTTAACAAAACCATTGCCTTCTAATGTCTATTATTTGTCGATGTACGGAGCGGTATCTGATGCCGAAATCGGTATGAATAGCGTGACATTTGGTACAGATAACACCTCTGTTATACAAAGGGTACTTGATAAAGCAAAGACCTCTCCAATAACCGTTTATTGGGATGGCAAATATGCTGTAACAGGGTTGAAAATATACAGTAACACAACACTCATTGCTAACGCAGGTTGTGGCGCAATTCTGAGGAACCATTCCGATAAACCTCTTATAGCGAATGCAAACCATTCATTTAAAGCCAGGAAGGATTCAAATATTGTGATCATCGGGGGGATATGGAATGGCAATTATTATAATCCTGAAATACGACAAGGGGCACAAAATAAGTATGATAACATGCACGGTATGGTTTGCTGTTTTCGTTTCTATGGTGTGGATAATCTAACGGTAAAGGATGCAATCCTATATAAGCCGGCAACCTATGCACTGGCAGCTGCAAATATTTCCCATGTTCTCTATGAAAATATCATAGTCGATGTTGGGCCCGATCCATTAATTAACAACGATGGATTGCATATTGATGGAAATTCCCAATACGGTGCCATACGTCATTGCATAATTAATACTCACGACGATGGCATCGGATTAAATGCGGATGACCTTTATGTGTACTCGTCAGAAAAACAAGGACTATCCATTAAAGAAGCTTTTTTCACAGAAGCGGCTGCCGGTCCAATTTCTGATATTTTGATTGATGATATTACCTTTAATAGTTCTCTTTTTGGCATACGGATTTTAAGTGGAAAAAATAGGGTTGACAGGATAACAATAAGAAACATAAAAGGATATACCAAAGGATATGCCGTAGTTATAGATAATTATCAACATGATCCCAAGGTGCTTACGTGTGCCGGACCGGGTAATATAGGGACAGTCAATATCGAGGATTTTGATGTTGACATTCATCCAGGAAAGGAAAATATGCCTAATGAGAGTTGTATTAATGTGAGCACAAACGTTGAGCAGCTTATCCTGAAAAACATCAAAAGAAAATTCTTTGCTGCGGGAGAGCCAACGATATATATCAGAGGAAAAAATACGGTTATCGGCAGTATGGAAATTGATGGATATTATAGTATTGACACAACAAAACAATCCAAGATTGATCATATTCTGATCGAAGGAGCTTCTGTAAACCAGCTTAGTGTATCTAATGTATCCATTCGGAGGACACAAAACAATATTGAAAACAACAGTGTTTTGCTAAAGGCCAGTAATAATTGTTGTGTTAATACATTGCAATTCAATAGGATTAATACCGATGGGATTGCTTCATTGATTTCTAATACATCCGGGAAGCTTAATATAATCAATGCTTCCAATATTATTTACACGAATACCTTTGGTCATGTCCCTTTCTTTCTAAATAATGACAAAAATGAAGTGAATGCGTTGACTATCTCTAATTTCTATGGAAGTGATTTGATCGTTGGAGGAACCAGTAAAATAGTAAGAAAAAGAGGTGATGCATTTTAACGATGAAAGTCCTTTGAAATGAACTTACTTCAAATGACAGGTTTATATTCAAATTTAAATTTTGAATGACTCATGATACGAAACAAAGTATTAAGCTGTAGGTCTATATTGGTTACCCTATTGGTGATCAATATAATAAATGTGACTAATGCACAACCATCTAAGAAAGTAAATGCAGGGAGCCAGGCTGGAACAGGATTATATTCTACCCCCTCATCCGGAGAGGTTGAGGTGGGCGATGCCTTTGTCCACAGCGCGGCTGATGGTTATACCTGGGCCATAGGAACAAACACTATTGAGATGACCTATCAGGCCAAAGACGGTTTATTCAGGTTGATAAGCTTCAAGAACAAATATATTGGTTCTCAGCAGGAATATATTCCCAAAAACCTAGCAATCGCACCTTTTACAGCAGGCGCTGAAGACAAAGCCTCTTGGATTCTTAGAGGTGCAAAAGCCTCCCAAACATCGGCTGGCGGACAACCGGTTGCATCACTTGAAATGGATCTTTTACACGGAAATCTGAACATCAGGTTCCATGTAATTGCATATCCCGAAACTTCCGTGATCCGCCAATGGATAGAACTGGAAAATTCGGGTAATTCAACCCTGACTGCAGAAGCGGTCTCATTCTTGATTCCTGTAAAAAACGATCTAACGTTTCCTTTTATTCATTATTGGATGGTTGGAGGCAATAGTCATGCTGATCAGGGAATGCTGTGCGACAGTACAGTAACTTCCGGTTACAGCAAAACTATTGCTGCCCGGTCCACATACGCCTTTGTCCCATGGGCGGCTTTTCAGCGTAGCGGTAAGCCCGATGACGGAGTATTTGTTGCCCTGGAATATTTAGGCAAGTGGAGTATTTCGGTTAATCAACCCCAAAAAAAGCAGATGACCCTGACTGTTGATATTCCAGACCTGGCATCAGTTCCACTGGCTCCAGGCGGAAAAATTACCCTTCCGGTAGTTACAATAGGAACCTTTGCCGGCACCCTGGACGAAATGGAGGTTCAAACCTACAACTGGCAATACCGATATATGTGGGACTATACAAACATGGATTATTATGCGCGCCCGAAATGGGCGGTCCCGTGGGCTTTCAGTGCTCAAAACCTGCAGGAACAATTTGCCGAAAGGTTAGCCTACCATGATATGAATGCGGAGATAATGCGAAGCATAGGATTCGAAATGCTCTGGGATGATGCGGGTTGGTCGTCGTACAATGGTATGCCACCCAATAATTATTCCAGTGTATTCAGCCCGACTTATGAAGGGCCTGATTTTAGTCAAACCCGCCGTTTTCTTGATAAAATGGGAATGGGATGGCTCGCCTGGTTTGCCGGTCGTCCGTCATCCGGAGTTATTGCCGGTAAAATAGGTTCATGGGGCGATTTTGAATGGCGTACCGATGCGGTTAATTTTCCGGACTGGAATTCAGACAGGGACTGGAGAAATAAAATTTTGTATTTCCTTGACAATTATCCGGGTTCTTCGTTCCATACATGCAGCGGAGGAAGTTCTTACAGCCACACATTCGACATTCAACGCTTTGCCAATACCAATTACTTTTCTGATTTTGGTCGTGGTCCGCAAACAAATTATTTTTTCTCTTACATGGAACCACCGGATAAGTGGGTCGATATCATCGAACCATGGACGAACAAGGGCTGCTATAAAACTGAGACATCCCGACAAACCTTAACTATGGTACCCTTTTGGGGACTCAGGGTAGATGAGGGTGATCAGGAACTTGTCCGGGAAGATTTAGACACTTACCGGTTCCTTCTGCATGAGGGCGTGGCTGGCCGGTGGTCGTATATGTTCCATCCTAAAGTTAAGGGAGATGAACCGATTTATTATGCCCAGCGGACAAACTACGACCGGCATAAGGCATGTATCGTATTAAAGCATAAAGCTACCGGCCCGGTTACGGTTTTCCCTTATGGGTTATTGCCTGATTTTCAGTATGAAGTAGCATTTGATCTGAAAAAGGACGTATCAACCAGAACAGGGGCCGATATAATGGCCAATGGAATTTCATTAACGGCCCAGCTTCCGGGTGAGCTTATTTACCTTGGTCTTCCGAATCGCCCGGGAAGTGGAAATGATAAGCAGTTGCCTGCTCCTCCCGGAAAGGTTTTTATAAGGCAGGAGATGAATCTTGGCTATTTGGGCATTGGCGTTTACTGGTCTGCCGGTAAAGATAACAACTGGGTAAGTAGTTACGAGGTGCGTCGTGGACGCAGAAATCTGGGGAAAGTAAGCATTGGAACAAGCTATTTCGATCGCTCGCCCGGATGGAATATTGATGCTGACTACGCCGTAAGAACCATTGATGGGGATGGAAATGCCAGCGATTGGACTGCTGCAGAAAAAGTATCGGGAGAACCCACCACCGCTAATGCTCTTGGTAGCCTTTATCCGGAAAGGGGATACGAGGGATGGTGTGCTGATGCAACCACCGATGGAATACACTTTAAACCAATGACATGGGTAAATCCACCGAAAACTTCATCGGCCGATGAAGGTGGCACACCAAATCAGCCTGGTGGAATAGAAGGTTGGTGGGAAGGCATAGGCGGCGCCAGGTTAGGCCGGGCCTGGATGCAGTCGTCCGGAGAGGCTTGTTGTGTGCGTACCTGGGTAGCTCCAAAATCAGGCGATGTGCAAATTACAAGCCGTGTTATGAAGGAATGGTACCGTCAGTCTGCCGGCACACCGCTTCGTGCCCGTATCCTTCATGATACGAAGCAGATATGGCCCAACAAAGGCTGGGCTCTGATTCCTTTGAACAATATTACAGGCATTACGCATAACCTGACGGAAATTGTTAAGAAAGGCGATTCCATTAGGTTCGTACTCGACAAGTGTGATAATCCGGAAAATGACATAGCAGCCTGGATGCCATTTATAACATATTCCGATTCAAATACCGCAGAAAGAAACGGAGATGTTATTCGTATCCTTTGCGGTTCTTCTCTGCCTTATACCGATCAATCAGGAAATACATGGATTCAGGATCGCTTTTTCGCCGGAGGGCAAGTCAAAGCCGCCAGGGCTAAGGTACATGGAGGACAGGACAGTTGCCTGTACGAATTGGGACGCTTCGGAAACGATTTCTCCTACAATATCCCGGTTAAAAAAGGCATTTACACTGTTCGGCTAATGTTTGCCGAGCCAGATTATAAACATCTTTTTGCCCGACCATTTAACGTTGAGATCAATGGAAAAGAAATGTTGCACAATTACGACATTTGTCAGGATGTGCGAGGTTATTGCAAAGCCAAAGACCGGGTGTTTAAATACATTGTTTCTAATGCTGAAGATAAGATTGTAATTCATTTTTCAGGTGGCTTTGAGCCAAGACTAAAAAGCGATGAAGCCATAGTTCAGGCCATAGAAATTCTTCCGGCGTTTAATCCGGTTGTTCGGATAGATTGCGGCGCTAAAGCTGAATTTGTCGATTGGAACAGTTTTGTCTGGGGCAGTGATGCTAATTATCCTGGAGGTCAAGCCATAAATTCATCGTCGGGTGTTTCCCAGGCAACGCCGACACTCTATGATCAGGCTCTTTATCAGTCGGCCAGATCGGGACGTGAACTTACCTACGCGCTGCCTCTTCCCCCTGGACTTTATGATGTTCATCTCAAGTTTGCAGAGCTGTGGCTTAAAGAAACAGGCAAACGTCCAATGGATATTGAGATCAACGGGAAGGTTATATGGAAATCATGGGATCCTGGTAGTGCAGCAGGTCAGGTTGGTATGGCTATCGATCTCAGGGCGCCAAACATTACCCCGGATAAGGACGGGGTGATAAAAATACGGCTTCGGGCAGTGGGCGAAAACGATGCAATTTTGCAGGGAATTGAAGTGCTATAAATATATTAAATCAATGATTGACAGCAATGAAGAAGTATTTATTGGTTATCTTTTTAAGCTTGTTGTGCAACTTGTCTTTTTCAAAGGACATAAAACTGAAAAATCCGGGTGGCATTTGTACGCAAACCATCTCCTTAAACGGAAACGACTGGAGAATTGCAACTGACAGCATTAATGTGGGTCGTCAGAATGCATGGTTTAAAACGCCACCTGTTTCAGCATCCAAACAAACTCCGGTACCCTGGGTTATTCAGGATATTTTTCATAATTATCATGGAATAGTTTGGTATTGGCGTGAGTTTGATACACCCGACAATCTTCATCACAATGGACGGTATCTTCTGAAATTTCATGCAGTCGATTATTTGGCCGAGGTATGGATAAATGGCAAATCTGTTGGTGGTCACGAAGGAAGTGAAACGTCATTTGAAATAGATGTTACTGATGTGTTGCATAAAGGAGAAAAGAACCTTTTGGTAGTTCGAGTGCTCAATCCAACATATGAGCCCATTGATGGTATTGCACTTAAAGCCACGCCTTCCAGCTTAAAACATTATCCTTATAAAAGCAATTCAGTGTATAATTCCGGGGGGATAACCGGTGATGTGGAGCTGTTGCTTGTTCCGGTCGTCCGAATTACTGATGTGTTGGTGGTTCCTTACTGGAAGTCAGGTAAAGTAAAAGTACAAACAACAATTTTAAATTTCCGGACCAAAGAATCGTCATCGTCCATATCCTTTAAAGTTTCGGAAGCGCGAACCGGAACACCTTTGGTCGTGCAAAATTATACGCAAAAAATTGATCCCGGAAGTAATGTGCTGGAATTAGAAATTCAGGTTCCTGAACATAAGTTGTGGAGTCCCGATGATCCCATACTTTATCGCATTTCGGCATCGGTTCAAATATTTGACTCCTGGGATGAAAATTCAGTTCGTTTTGGATTTCGGGATTTTCGTTTTGAAAACGGTTATTTTCGACTCAATGGGGAAAGGTTTTTTCTGAAAGGATCAAATTTCAGCACCCATTATCCGGTTGGCTATACCGTACCATTGGTTGAAGACATGCTTCGTCGGGATGTAATTAATATGAAATCGCTGGGTTTTAACTTTGTTCGGATTCCATTTGGTTGCCCAAATCCTCGGGTACTCGATATCTATGATGAATTAGGGATTTTGGTACAGCAGGAGCATTATGGATGCTGGCAAATGGGGCAATACGGAGGATATGATTTTCCAAAACCGGAAAATCTGAATGAATTATTGCTGAACCGTTTTGAAAATTCAATTCAGGGCGTCATTCAGCGCGACAGGAACCATGCGTGTCTGGTTATGTGGGGCGTCCTAAATGAAAACTTTGATGGCATAATATTTCGAAAAGCAGTTAATTTACTTCCTTCATTACGATTGCTTGATCCTTCCCGATTATTCGTTTTAAACAGTGGTCGATTTGATGGAGTTAAAGAAATCGGGAGTATGAGTAATCCGGGATCAGTGACATGGGATGTGGGGGCAGACGAATTAAAAGATTGGCATCCTTATGTCTGGATGCCTTACAGTTCTAAAACACTTGACGAACTTTCGGGAAGATCCAATTCCAAAAGCCAACACATTTATATTAGCGAGTCAGGCCTTTGTTTTCCAATTGATTTGCCTACGGAACTAGGAGATTATCAGATGTGGGGTAAAGAACAATCCGATGATGCCCTTTATTTTAAACGTCAATATAATAAATTTCTTGCCGATTGGGAAAAGCTTGATCTGAAAAGTTGTTGGCCACGTCCCGAAGATTATATTAAAGATGCATATAAAACGGCTGCTTCGCTTCGTGAAACTGCTGAGACAGCAATTAGGGCCAATCCATATGTTGTTTCATATACTCCAACCAATAGTGTTGCAGATTACAGTATGGGTGAGAGTGTTGCAACGAATTTTCGAAGACTCAAACCTGATCTGATAAGTCCTGTTTTATTGGCAAATACCTCGCTTCGCTGGTGTTTAAGCACAGAACCACAAAGTATTTACCTTGGCGATCAAATTCAACTTAGGGTTTCATTTTCCAACCTTGATGTTATAAAAGCAGGAAAATATCCGGCAACAATTCAGGTGTTTGATCCGAATTTAAATCTGGTGTTTGAAAAGAAAGTGCTGATTGATATACCGGAAATAAACGACGGGCAGGAACCTCCTTATGCTCAGAGAATTTTAACTGAAGACATCACAATCAATGGACCGACGGGTGAATACCAGTTTCTGGCAACATTAGATCAGGGAGGAACTGCAATGGGCGGTAAAACAACTTTCTATGTTACGGATAAAAAGAATCTCCCTGTAATTCCGGCAGAAATTGTTCATTGTGGCAATGATTCCTTGGTTAATAATTGGTTAAAAGAACATAACGTTAAAGTTCTCTCGTTTGATCAATCCAATCAATCAAAACGGCAGGTAATATTAATTTCCGAAGTTCAGGACAGTACAACGATGCTGAATATTGCGCGTCAAATGGCTTGTGGCAGCACGGCAATTTTTCTTTCTTCAGCAACATTCAAAAGTGGAAACAATACTACACGTTGGCTTCCTCTGGCTAAAAAGGGAATAATTGAGATGATGGACCATGTTGCCGGTTATTACCGTGCTGACCGATGGGCAAAGAAACATCCGTTATTTGATGGGTTACCTTCGGGGGGCATGATGGATTATAAATATTTCCGGAATATTATTTCACCATTTGCTTTGTCACAGGAATATGTAGTGCCGGGCAAAGCGGTACATACCGATGAAGGAGCAAGTACTCCACTTACATACCCTTCCGAAGCAGTTTGTGGTGCAACACGAATCAGCCATACCTATTGTTCAGGAATACACCTGGGAATTTGGAATTTTGGTCAGGGACGATTCATCGTTAATACATTGAACATAGCCGAAAACCTAGGGAAAGATCCGGCGGCTGACCGGCTTTTCTGTAATATGCTCAATTTTGCGTCACGCGATACGAACAAGCCAATGACAAAATTAGCTGAAAATTTTAACCAAAAACTCATAGAAATAGGATATCAGAAATAATATAAATTGGAAATTATGAAAAACAATAAAACTGCAGACGAATTATCCAAGCCTGAACGTATTATGAAAGAGAGAATTCCAGATAAAATTCATTCTTCTCAACGTCGTAATTTTCTGAAAACAGTTGGCTTTTTAGGTGGTTCCACGTTATTAGGTCAATTTGCCTGGGCATCAGAAAAAAAAGTCAGGAATGGGTTAGCAATTGAACCTTTTAGTGCCGGATCTGGGCATGGAGGAATCACCAGGGATGTTTTTAAACCACTCGATTTTCGGCATGTTAAGGTTGGGGGAGAAATTGGGCGTCGTCTGGATATTACAGTTAATAACAACCTGCTTAAACTGGATATTGACAAGGATTTTCTTCTGCCTTTCCAGCTGAAAAACCAGGAAGGCAAGGGGTTTAGCGACTATATCGGGATAGGCAAGCTGATTGATGCGGCTGTCCGGTTTGCCGCTTACACAAAAAGCGGGGAGGTTATGGGCATGAAGAAACATCTGGTGGATGAGCTGATCAAGACGCAGGAACCTGACGGGTACATCGGTATCATGGTGAAAGAATTCCGTATGTGGCGATTGTGGGACATTCACGAAATGGGTTACATCGTCATGGGGCTGGCAAGTGATTACCATTACTTTCGGGAAGAAAGCTCTTTGAAGGCTGCACAAAAACTAGCGGATTACATCGTTGAACGATGGCCAACCATGCCGGAGAACTGGCAACAATTCGGAGCTGCAGGCTTGGATAGTAACATGCTGGCGCTTTATCGCGAAACTGAGAACAAGCGATACCTGAATTTCTGTATCCAACAGCGTGCATTAACCGATTGGAAACTGGAGATGACCAAAGGACCGGATGCCCTGTTGAAAGGCCATGTATATACTGATCTTGACCAATGTTTGGCCCAATTTGAGTTGTTCCACATCCAACCTGAAGAGCGGCTTTTGCGACCGGGTCGGCAAGCGATTGACTTTATGACCAAAGGTGATGGAATGACCATAACAGGTGAGGTAGGACATTGGGAAGAGTGGGATAATGTTCAGGAAGGGCGTGGAAAGACAGGAGAGACCTGTTCCACTGTATCCCAGATTCGCATATTCGACGCGTTTCTGCGTCTGGAAGGTAATTCCCTTTATGGTGACATTCTCGAACGCATGATTTACAATGCCTTGTTTGCTGTCCAGTCACCTGATGGCAGACAGCTTCATTATTTCACCCCATTGGAAGGTAACCGGGTTTATTTTAAGAAGGACACCTTCTGTTGCCCAAACAATTTTCGCCGGATTATCTCTCATCTACCTGCTTTTATCTACTATCAATCGGCGAAAGGTGTGGCCATTAATTTATATACACCCTCGGAAACAACAATCGCCCTGAATGAGAATTTATCCCTGAAAATTAAGCAGGAAACGGAATATCCAGGTAATGGAAAGGTTATAATCCACCTGGATCCATCTAAACCAGCGAGCTTCCCTTTGCAACTACGCATTCCGCAATGGTGCGATAAGGCTACGGTGAGTGTCAATGGGAAACCTTGGGAAAAACCAATCGTTTCGGGAGAATTTCTCTCACTGGATAGAGTGTGGAATGCCGGCGACCAGGTTGATCTGGATATGCCGATGTTGTTCCGGATGGTGCTCGGGCGTAAACGCCAGGCAGGTCGTGCTGCTGTGATGCGCGGTCCTGTTGTCTTTTGCATGAATCCTGCCCAAAATGATTCTCTTCATAAGAAAGATGCCGCTGACCTGACCAGCTATATGATAGATCCCAATTCACTCAAACTGATTTCTGATGATGCCACTGTGCGCCCTAAAGGTGTAGCATGTACGATAGATGCCAACGAGCGGACATTTAGTCTCGGAACCAGGGAGTTCATTTTAAAATTGACTGAGTTTCCGGATCCGGATGGCAAGGTAGTTTATTTCCGCATACCAGACTTTAGTGTTGCTGTACAAGATGAGATATTATCAGGATCATGAGCAATAATAATTGTGCAGGACACCTTACTAAAAATAAACCATCCCCGGCTCTGGAAAAGAATGTATCAATTTGGGACTCATATCCTTTTGAACGACTTGCCTACAGTGAAATCGATTTTATCATTGTTATCCGCAAATAAAACATTAAATTAAGCATGGAACCAACACGACGAAATTTTATAAAAAAAATACCAAACAAAAATAAAAATTCTAATGTCACAAGATTATGAAGTTAATGAATAGAGAAACTGCAGGAAAATTTCGGTTGAAATTATTGATTTCAACTACAACGGTCATTTTTTGGTGTATCGGATTGCAAAGTTCTAAAGCGATGTTGAATGCTCCGGCAAATGGTTCCACCCGAGTGAACTATAGTCGGCCATTCGAGACACCGACGCGACCAGCATTTATTCCGCTGCCACCCGGTGCTGTTGAGCCGGAAGGCTGGTTGCGCGACTGGTGTTTAGCCGCACGCGATGGATATACCGGTCATATGGATGAGTATGACGATGAGTTCAAACGGGCATGGGCTGCTGATCACAAGATGACTGGCAAAAATCTCTTATGGCACAAAGGCGCCTGGCCTTATGAAGGGGGAGGATACTGGTTTGATGGCCTTGCCCGTCTTGGGTTCGCTTTACATGATGATGGATTGATCCAACAGGCGAAAAGACGGTTGGATGCAGTAGCGGACCATATGAACCCCAATGGCATTTTCTTTCTCTGGTGGCTCAACAAAAACAATCCGGAAGACCATAAAGCGATTGCTTCAGCACTGGATGGCTGGCCGATCTGGGCATGCGGACTGTTGGGACGTGCCATGACAGGATATTATGCAGGATCCGGTGATAAACATATTCTGAAAGCACTTGAAATGGCTTATAGCGCTGACACTGATGGGCTGCGCAGTATAAATGGAAGCATGTCGAACCCTTGGCCTGCTTTTGATACCTATACCTGGACAGGCAACAAGGATATTGCAGATGCCCTGAATGCCATGTTTGACAAGAGTCGGTCAGGTCTTAAACCTACATTGAACCGTTACCGCACCGCACCAGACCTGAAACCCGGGACGACGGTTGAAAATCAGCATGTGGTTGAATTTCTTGAAGGTACGACACCCTGGGCAGTAGCTTATTTATGGACAGGAGATGCAAGCTATCTCAAAGCAGTCCTGGGTTGGCATGACCTGCTCGAACGTGTCGCCATGCAACCTTCCGGTGTGCCTGTCGCCGACGAGTGGTATGGCCCGACGGGGGCTTTCCGGGGAACAGAGACCTGTGATGTAGCCGGGTATGTTTGGAGTCAGTCCGCCCTGCTCTCCGTGTCGGGGGAAGGCCGCATTGCCGACCGGCTGGAGCGGGCGTTCTTTAATGCAGGGCCTGCAACTGTATCGCGCGATTTCAAGACGCATGTCTATTTTCAGAGTCCTAACCGTTTCGCTGATAAGTCTCCAGATTTTCCGCACGGACCTATGGCAAAAGGGGGATCGTATCAGACAAAACACTCACCACTATGCTGTACTGCCGCACTCAACCGCGTCGTACCTTATTACGTGACAAACATGTGGATGGCAACATACGACAATGGATTGGCCGCGACATGCTATGGCCCATGTAAAGTAACAGCACTTGCGTCAGACAGCGTGTCTGTCGTGATTACCTCTAAAACTGACTATCCTTTTAATGAAACCATTGAAATGTCAGTGAACCCGGCAAAAAGTGCCCGGTTCCCGCTTTCCTTTCACATTCCAGGATGGTGTGCGGATCCGGAACTGAAAGTGAATGGTTCGGCCATTAAGGTCCGGCAGAATAGCAAGGGATTTGTGTGTGTCAGCCGAAGGTGGAAGCCAGGCGACACTGTCCGTTTGCACTTCCCTATGACAATAAGCGTTAAAACAGGACGCGACAACGCGCAGTATGGTCCATATGATGGAGCCCACAAGCCTACCCTTCTAACGATACCTGTAAAAGGGAGCGTTCAGGGTGCACCATTTGCTTCGGTGTCATATGGTCCATTATTGTTTGCCTTGCCAATTGCTGACACCAAAGATGCGAACACACCCAACCCGGCAGCCAGGTGGAACTACGCTTTGGATGTAAAAGGGGAAGTATTGGGTGCAGACATGAGCGTCGAACGTCAGACAATGCCGGACAAATGGGACTGGCCATTGTCCTCCCCGCTTAAATTACATGTCAACGCCATGGTTTTCGACTGGACTCCTATGTTTAAGAATCCCCAACTGCCACCCAACCCCATCGCGAAACAGGGGCAGCGTGAAAGTATTACGTTGATTCCTTACGGTTGTACCAAATTCCGTATTTCGATGTTTCCGGTCACCGAACATATATTGGAACTGTCAGAGTCAGAAAAAACATTAAAATGATTTAAAACAGCCAGATATAATTAACAAGAAAATGAGACGTCGCAATTTTTTATAAAACAACCTGTTTATCAGAACCGGATTAATCAAAAGGGTTTACGCCCGCAAGACAAACCAGTTTCCCTCTCAGAGCTTACCATGGAGGAGCAGGATTTGATAGCGGGATATTACCCTGAATTATTTCTGTATTAATCGTGATTATATAGAATTAGGTACACATTTTAAATAGAAAACATGAAGAAACCAGGCTTTGTATTGGCGTTGATACTCTCAATTTATGGGGTAAATGCGCAACAAAAAATTCTAGACCACCAGGTGGTTATTCAAAACGGCAGACTTCAACCCTGGACCGATTATGATAATATTCTTAAATGGAGCATGAATTTTCTGGAGAACTGCCCCACCCATAAATCCAGGTTCGGTGACGATCCTTTGTACCTTGTCACTTCCAAACTTAACAAGGACGGGACCTATTGTTACAAACAAAATAACCCCGGCAGTAATGTATACTGGGGGATGGAAACGTTTAAAAAGTACTATGCCTATTCAGGCGACAGTGCGGCATTGACACCGGTTAAAAAACTGATGGAGAGGGTTGCCTGGTACCATACTCCCAAAGAGTGGGCATGGCCCGACGTACCAAGAACCCAGGACGATACTCCAGACGGAGAATACACAGACGAATGGAGTGGGGTAGATAAAATTTGTATGGTTGCCATTGGATACCTGAACTATTTCAAGTTCACCGGCGATAAGCAATATTTTATAAAAGCAGAGCATATCGCCCGGACAATTCTTCAGCACATTCAACCAGGGAATGAGAAGCAGTCACCATTACCCTTCATTGTAAATCTGAAATCCGGAAAAATCCTCGATCCGTATTGCTCAAGTATGATTCTTGCCGTTCAACTTTTTGATGAATTGCTGGATAGCAAATCTGTCACAATAGACAGAAAAGTGATGAAGACCAGTCGTGACCTGCTGTGGAAATGGATATTGGATTATCCGATGCAAAACAATATGTGGTCGGGTTACTACGAAGATGTAGTTATTAATCATGCCAACCTGAACCAGCAAAACCCGATGGAAACAGCCCGCTATATTTTAAATCATCCCGGAATTGATCCTGAGTATAAAATTCATGTTCCTGCATTGATTCAATGGGTTGAAAAC
This sequence comes from Prolixibacteraceae bacterium, assembly GCA_963677935.2. GTDB lineage: Bacteria > Bacteroidota > Bacteroidia > Bacteroidales > Prolixibacteraceae > JAAFHB01. Next base: position 560,948 of record CAXXEH010000001.1, read on the forward strand.
CGTTTCGGGAAGGTGAAACGTTTTGGGGCAACGAGCATCAAGGAACAAGACAGTTGTTTTAAGGAAATGAGTAGTCATACTTCCCGATATGCATCTGTAGTTGCAAAATGGTATGGCGTATGCCAGGACGAAAAGGTGCGCGAGGAAGCCAGGGCATCGTTTGCATTGGCTACGTATTCTGCCTACAATCAGTATTCCAAAAATCACCAATCCATCAATTACACAGGGATTGGATATATTGAACCCTGGTTTTCCGACTCATACTGGGATTATTTACCGCATCTACTCGATGGTATGGCAGAATTGCCGGAAATGTTGCCAAAAGATGAAGACCACCTTTTTTATTCTTCCTCAACGGTTACCAAAATCAATTATGCCCGGCAATTTATCTCCTACACGACGCACGACGTCTCGGGTATGGAACGGATAAAACTCACCTTCATTCCGGAAGTCCGCTCTAAAGGCAAACTCCTGGATAAAAAATATTGGCATTTCGGCAAATTCCGCGGTGTGGATAATATTCTGATCATCAGCAGAAATAATACGAATCAAATAGAAATCAGGGAAAAGATTAAACAGGGCTAACAAATGAAATTTATTACCAGACTAAAAACGACCACAAAGGGAAAGAGCGATTTAGGTGCATTCTTTATAATACCTTTATTAATTGGGATATCTCTGCTTCTCTCCAACCAGGTAATCGGTCAAAATGCAAAATTGATTAAAAGTATTGACTGTGTTAAAGAATACCCACCTGACGCCTATTTTGCGTTTGGCAATGTACATGTATCAAAAACAAGTGCCGGGGTTTACCGAGAGGCGGAAGCTGTTCCGTTGTCCCGGTTCGGATACCGTTTCGCGGTTGAGCATGTTGGAAAACCCCATCTGGCTGTTGTAAAATATCCGGATGACAAACGCCGGTTTATGTGTATGATGGATGGAACAACCTATGACCTGACGATAGGCACATTTACGGGGGTTAACCAGCTGCTTACCAATAAGATGCAAGAGGTTCGGCGGATTTTCTGGCCTCGCTGGAACGATTGTTCCATTGTTTTTATGACCTGGGGTAAAGGGGAGCCTGCGGCTGTAGCCGACATAAAAATATATGAATTGGACGAACTTCCGGCTTTAAAAATCAAAGATGAGGTGCCTGCAGTTCCAAAGCGTGAACTGGGCCTGCAATTTGAAGATCCGTGTGGTACAACATTTAGCATGGGCGCTTATAAAGAGCAGGATTGGCTTGACAGAACAATCAGCTATATGCACTATACCGGGCAAAATTTATTGACCTACCCCATTGTCTGGTACCACGATCCGTTATACCCTTCCAGCCGCGAACCGTCAGGACTTTTTGGCGGCGTTGCAGCGCCCGACCGAAAAATATATGCCCGGTGGACAGCCCATCCTGAAGATTGGGTTTCCATTCTGCTGAAAAAATTTGAGAAAGAAGGGCTCGAATTTAAGGCGGCATTGACACTTTTACGATTGGGTAGCCTGATGAAAAACATGAACATCAACCTCGATTCAATCAAATCGGGGAAAGAAACTTACAACAACGTGCTCTCGAACAACCAGGTCCAGTCGTCGACCAACGATTGGACCATGGAATACAATGTGGCCAATTTTGAAAAACAGACCAACGGAACACTTAATGGATGGGCTTACGGAGAACATGGAGGTCCTTTTGACAGGGGGCCGATGTTCAATCCGCTACATCCCACAGTACAAAAGGCCATTCTCGGGATTATACAGGAAATTGTTGACCGTTATGGCCAGTCACCAGCTTTTAAAGGTATTTCGTTAAACATGTGGCATGCCACTATCCTCTGGTATTTTTCACTTAAATCGGGGTATGATGATTATACGGTAAATCTTTTTGAGAAAGAGACAGGGGTTAAAGTGCCAGTCAAGCCGAATGACCCGGAACGTTTCTCGAAACGATTCAAGTTGTTGACCAAAGAGCATTCAGAAGTTTGGATCAGCTGGCGGTGCAGGAAGATAAAAGAGCTTTTCTGCAAAATGCGCGACATCGTTACCACTGCGCGTCCCGACCTTCGGCTGACCATTTCAGCCTGGACAGAAATTACCATTTACGGATGGTTTGGAGTCCCCCACGAACCATCGCACCAGCTATTTACCCGAAAATCGTTGTATGATCTTTACCGTGAAGGTGGGTTTGACATGAAACTTTTCAAAGATGAACCCAATATCGAAATTGACTATGCGTTTTTACCTTCGCGCGACCGGGATGCATGGGGAACAGACGGTGCTGAAACACCGCTGGAAAAAACTTGTTCGTATCGTGACCACGATTTTCTGGATAAAACGACTCTCGAAACAATTGGCAAACAGAAATATCCGGGTGCTTTTATTTTCGATTCATGGGTTGAAGCCTGGGGAAAATATTCCCATTACCCGTGCAAACCAGATGATCAGCAAGCAAAAGAACTATCAGTAATATGGGGCAAACCTACCGAAGGGATCCGTTTGGACAACGCCGAATACCCTAAAGATGGTTTCTGGTGGAATTCGCAATTGCGCATTACCCCCCATTTCCAGGGAGGAATTCATTACCTCGAATATTTTGCCCATGCGCTAGCCGAACTGGATGCCTGCCACATTACCCGGGGCGGATTATTCACCGATACAGGTCATGCTGACCTGATCCGTGAATTCGCCAAAGCATATCGCACATTGCCTTCTGAAAAATTCAAGACCGTCGGTCATTTTACTGATCCGGTGGCGGTCAGAACTCTTGTCTGCAAAGGGAAACGCTATCTCTATCTGGTCAACCGCGAATATTATCCGATCAAAATAAAACTGCTTTTCAATAAACAGGCAAACCAACTTACTGATCAGGTAACAGGAAAAATGATTCAGGCATCAGATGAATCGGTTATTGAACTTGGCCCGTACCAGCTCCGTTCACTATGCACTTTGCCGGAAACCGAAATCACTGACTTTTCCGCAACTATACCTGAAGAAATCAAAACAGAACTGGCAAACAAATTTAAAGCGATAAAAGCAAGCATCGACAAACTAAAGAAAGCCAGGGTCGAATTGCCGCTTAGTTTGGAAAAAACGTTAAACGAAATAGATTTAGCCATCAAAGATGGCCGCTGCTCAGGTGCACGAAGGTTAATGAACAGTTATGCCATTTTAAAAATTGAAGAATTAAAAAAGCATTTATAGATATGGAAAAAGTTGTCTTTTATCTTATTCTACTCGTTTCAGTCAGTGGCTTAAAAGCCCAGCCACTCAAAGATCGTCAACCTTATAATATTTCAAAGGACAGGGTGTTGTATACCATCGGTTATGCACACCTTGATACAGAATGGAACTGGGATTATCCTGCCACGATCAACCAATATATCAGGGCAACCATGGAAGATAATTTCAAGCTATTCGGAAAATATCCTGACTACGTCTTCAATTTTACAGGTTCACGGAGATATGAAATGATGAAAGAATATTATCCCGACTTGTACAAAAAAGTAGCCTCTTATATTCAGAATGATCGCTGGTATGTATCTGGTTCGTCGGTAGATGAAGGTGAAGTCAATATTTCTTCTTCTGAATCTGTCATAAGGCAGGTTTTGTATGGCAATAGATTCTTTAAAAAAGAATTTGGCAAGGAAAGTTGCGATTACATGCTTCCCGACTGTTTTGGGTTTCTGTCTAATCTTCCCTCGATCTGGCATCATTGCGGATTGTTGGGATTTTCTACCCAAAAACTCACATGGCGTTCAGCTAATGGGGTTCCGTTTAACTTAGGCGTATGGAACGGACCTGATAGCAAAGGGGTGATTGCCGCGCTAAATGCTACAGAATACACAGGAACAGTGGTTCCCCGGCTCGATAACGACAGTGTCTGGAACGCAAGAATAGATCAGAACAAAAGAAAGTATGATATTTCGTTTGATTATCGTTATTACGGGGTTGGAGATTGTGGCGGTGCACCGCGGGAGAATGATGTGAAAAATGCAATTGGGAGTCTCCGGAACGAGAACGGGAAACTGAAAGTAGTACTCACATCCTCTGACCAAATGTATAAGGATATTACGCCTGAAATACGTCAAAAATTACCTGTCTATTCAGGAGATTTGCTTTTAATAGAACACAGCGCCGGCTCGCTTACCTCTCAGGCATACATGAAACGGGCGAATCGTAAAAATGAACTTTTGGCACAATCGGCAGAGCAAATAGCTTCAATTGCAGATTGGATGGGAGGGGCCAATTATCCGTTCAATAAATTGAACCGTTCCTGGAACCTGGTATTGGGCAGCCAGTTTCATGATATTCTACCTGGGACCAGTATCCCGAAAGCTTATGAATATGCCTGGAATGATGAATTTATTGCTGCCAATGGATTTTCGGAGGTGCTTAAGAATTCGGTAGGAAGAGCGTCCCATGAATTGGATACCCGCGTTAAGGGAAAAGCTGTTGTGGTTTATAATCCTGTAGCGCGTAGCCGGGAGGATATAGTTACCGCAAAACTTGAATATGACCAATTGCCTGCTTACATTCAGGTACTTGACCCCAAAGGAAAAGTTTTGCCTTCTCAAATCATCGGGAGGAAAGATCATACCCTTGAATTGATTTTCCTGGCCAAAATACCTTCGGTAGGATTGGCTGTCTTTGATGTTCGTGAAGCACAAACAGAGAGCCTGGCAACAAAGAATCTGAAAGTCACAAACCAATCACTTGAAAACGATTATTACCGTGTAAAATTTGATTTAAAAGGCGACCTTGTAAGTATCGTTGATAAAAAAATATCGAAAGAACTTTTGCGCCAGCCTGCCCGTCTTGAATTTCAAAAGGAAGAGCCGGAACATTGGCCTGCATGGAACATGGATTGGAAGGACAGGCAAATGCCTCCCTTCGCATATGTGGATCAGGACGCTTCCATCAACGTTCTTGAAGATGGCCCTGTTCGCGTTGCAATACAGATAAACCGAAAAGGGCGGAACTCAGAGATTAATCAGATATTCAGTCTTGCCGCCGGTGACGCTGGAAAACGTCTGGAAGTAACCAACAAAATAGATTGGCAATCGAAAGGAGTTAGCCTGAAAGCAGCTTTCCCATTGGATGCGAGCGATGAAAAAGCAACCTATAATCTGGGGGTAGGCACTATTGAACGTGCCACCAATAATGAAACCAAGTACGAAGTGCCATCCAAAGAATGGATTGACCTTACTGATAGTTCAGGTAAATATGGAGTTACTGTTTTAGAAGACTGTAAATACGGATCGGACAAACCCGATAGTCATACGCTGCGACTAACTCTTCTTTATACACCAAGGGCCCTTCAGTTTGTACATCAAAACTCCCAGGATTGGGGGATACATGATTTCCGCTATGGTTTATATGCCCATCAGGGCAATTGGGCCAAAGGACTTTCTGCCTGGCAGGGCAAGTTCTTTAACCAGCCTCTATTGGCCTTCGAAGCCCCAAAGCATGATGGTAGCTTTGGAACAGAGTGGTCTGCTTTGATTATTAATGATCCTGGCGTTGGGCTTATGGCTTTAAAGAAAATGGAAGAAGGCGATTATTACCTGGTACGGGTTAATGAGCTTCTTGGAAAAGATACGAAAAATGTAAGATTATCATTTGCAGGAAAGATCACAGAGGCCTTCGAGGTAAATGGACAGGAACAAAGAATAGGGAATGTAGATTTTACCAATGATTTACTGCATTTTGATCTGTCACATTTTACTATACGCAGTTTTGCTGTGAAGCTGAAACCACTATCCAATCCGCTTTCTGTTCCCCGACAGTTCAGTGTAAAATTGCCTTACAATGGAGATGCAATGAGCTTTGACAGCAATAGGTCGGACGGGAATATTGTACAAGGCCTCTCAATGCCGGCTGAGTTGATACCGGACAAAATTGTGAGTGAAGATATCTCCTTTGAAATGGGAAGCAGGGCTGACTATCAAATGAATATGGTGGAATGTCAAAAACAAACAATTGAACTGCCTCAGGGTGACTATAACAGTTTATACATTTTAGCCGCTGCTACCGACGATACACAAGGAGATTTTGGTGTAGACGGGCATCTAAGTCCTTTGAACATCCAAAAATGGACAGGTTATACAGGTCAATTCTACAACCGCCAGCTTACAGCGGACAACCTCAAAGTGACCGGGATAAGCCAGGCTTTTGTCAAAAGTGATAACATCGCCTGGTTTGCCTCGCACAGGCACCAGTCTGAACCTTCTTCCAACGAAGCCTATCAATACAGTTATATGTTCAAGTATAGGATTGATATACCAAAGAATGCTAAAAGATTGGCTTTACCGGATAATCCAAAAATTAAGATTTATGCTGTAACCATTTCTAAAGCTGGAGATGACACCGTAAAACTGTTGCAACCGTTGTATGATCATTTTAGCGACCATCCGAAATTTAATTTGAGAAACCAGGACAAATAAAATCATAATACATTGATAATGAATATCATAAAAAATTCAACCTTGATCCTGCTGCTTTCAATTATGAGCGGGCAAATCAACCTTTCGCTGGCGAATGTTCAACCAGCAAAAATCTTTGGTTCAAACATGGTACTTCAAAAAGGTATCGAAAATACAATTTGGGGCCAGGCCGACAAAAACGAGGCAATCAGTATTACAATCCATGGGAAAACGGTCAGAACGAAAGCCGGGAAGACGGGGAAATGGATCGTCAAACTCCCGGTAATGGACTACGGTGGCCCTTATTCACTAAAGATAAATGGGAAAAATTCTATCGAAATGACCAATGTGATGATTGGCGAAGTCTGGTTCAGTTCAGGGCAATCGAATATGGAATGTCAGGTTTATCTCGCTGAAAATGCAAAAGAAGAAATTGCCAATGCAAACTACCCCCAAATTCGACTGTTTTCAGTTCCAAAGAAAATTTCCCAATTTCCCGTCGGGGATATTGAAAAAGGAGAATGGACCGAATGTTCACCCAAAACTGTTGCTGACTTTTCAGCTGTTGCCTATTTCTTTGGCCGAAAAATTCACAAGGACCTAAATGTCGCTGTTGGTTTAATCAATGCCCCCTGGGGAGGAACAGTCGCCGAAACATGGATCAGTTCTGAAACCATTAAAAACGATCCTGATTTTATAGCGCCCTGGAATAAACTGCAAAAAATTGATTGGTCACTTTATTTGGCTCAGGAGGAACAAAGAATCAAAACAATATTGGGTGAAGTACCACTCAAAGACAACGGAGTCAGTCAGGGGTTTAACCTTCCCGGACTGGATGATTCGGCATGGAGAATTGTTAAGTCGCCGATGTATTGGGAAAATCAGGGCTATGTCGAATTGAACGGGATCGCCTGGTATCGCAAATCTTTTAATTTAACCAAAGATCAGGCTTCATCGAAACTCCTTTTGTCGCTCGCAAAAATAGATGACAGTGACATCTGTTGGGTCAATGGGATTGAGGTCGGAAGTTCCGAAAAATTTAACATGGACCGGAAATATGAAGTGCCTGCATCTGCCCTCAGGGAAGGGAAAAATATTATAGCGGTCAGGGTATCGGATCATGGTGGTTTTGGAGGAATTTATGGCAATGAAGAGGATCTGTTTGCTCAATCAGGAAATATGAAGATCAATCTGAGCGGTGACTGGAAATTTAAATTTAGCGAAGTCAATCGCCGTAACACGGAACCTGGTCCTAATGATTATCCGACTTTGTTATATAATGGAATGATCAATCCAATCATACCTTATGGAATCAGAGGTGTTATTTGGTATCAGGGAGAAGGCAACACACCAAGGGCAAAACAATATCAGCGCATATTTCCAGGTTTAATTACCGACTGGAGAAATAAATGGAAACTTGGAGATTTTCCTTTCATTTGGGTACAGCTAGCCAACTTCTTAAAACCAGATGAGCAGCCATCAGAAAGTACCTGGGCCGAATTGCGCGAAGCCCAGACAATGACACTTAAATTACCCAACACGGGGATGGCTTCGGCCATCGACATCGGTGATGCCAACGATATTCATCCCAAAAACAAGCAGGATGTTGGGAAACGACTTGCGTTGAATGCATTAAAGTTAACCTACGGTAAAGATATTGTTTATCAAGGGCCTATGTTTTCAAAGGTCGAATTTAATAATGGAAAAGCAGTTGTCTCTTTTTCCAATACAGGTGGTGGCTTAATGGTTAAAAACAACTATGGTTACGTGAAAGGATTTGCATTAGCCGGTGCGGACAAAAAATTCTACTGGGCCAAAGCACAAATCATTAATAAAACCCAGGTCGAAGTCTTCAGTGACAAGGTATCTGATCCGAAAAATATACGTTATGGGTGGGCCAATAATCCTTCTGATGTTAATTTATACAACGAAGAGTATTTACCAGCAAATCCATTCCGGACAAATGGAACAAATTAATCAATATAATCGGCAAAAAAGTAGTTATAAAGAATTAAACACGATTTAAATTAAACAAATGAGATATTTTTTTCCCGCCATCCTGTTGACTGCACTTTTCCATCCTGCCGCTGCATCTGAATCAAAAAGTATCCGGGATTTTAATGTTATTCCGGCCAATCGTCCGGATGTCAATAAGGTCAATCTCCAGAAAGCCATTGACTGGGCATCGGCTCAGGGAGCTGCCTTGTTTGTTGAACCATCCGACGAACCTTATCCAATCGATGGAGGGCTCATTCTGAAAAAAAATGTGTCGCTGATCGGCGTCAATGGCCCCACACCACGGGGGACCGCTCATCCGGCAAAAAAACAGCCGGTTGGCAGTGTCTTTAAAATTACGGATACGAAAAATGTTTTTCTGACTGTAGAATCGGCAACGCAGGTGAAAGGCATCCAGTTCTGGTATCCCGATCAAACAATCAATGATCCGAAAAAGATCATTCCCTATCCGGCTACCATACAGGCTTCAAAAACAAGTTCTGCTCAGGGCGTCTATTTGTCATGCCTCACCTTTTATGGTGAGTTCCTCGCGATGGATTTTAATACCTCGCCCCAAAATGTATGCGAACTCATCCTTTTTGAACATTGTTATGGATATCCATTAAGCGGTACATTTATACAAATCGACTATTGTTATGACATTCCGCGGATTCTTCATTGTCACGTGAACCCCGCCATTCAACGATTTATAGGAGGGCAATACAGTCGGGAACTCATTGACGCGGTAGTATCCCAAAAGACCTTTGCCTATTCGATCAATCATACGGATAATGCGCAGTTAATGGATCTTTTCACTTTCGGAACTTACGGAGGTATCTTACTTGGAGGAGAAACCTATGGACAGTTGACGAACTTCAATTTTGACTGTGTCGCTGTTGGTATCCATAAAAAAGGCAACAATACAAAAAACCGAAACTGGCAGGTTGCACAAGGATCTATCATTGCCAATACGGGAGAAAATGTTGAGCAGGTTCATCCGATCATTGTCGAAGGGGAAGGACATCTTTCATTAAGCAATGTGGAAGCTTTTTCAGGAGGAAATGGAGCATTGACAACCGTTCCCGAAAATAAATCATGGGACTTCATGCTTGTAAAAGGTGAGAAAAAACTTACTATTTCAGTTTTTGGAAGCCGGATGCGGGACTATGTTTCTGATCATCCGATTACCAACCAAAATAGCAACGCAATTATTCAGGTTGTCGCATGTATTGACAAATATGAAAATTCATACTCCCAATTCACAAAATGAAGACGAGTAAAAAAGCAACATCAATCCTGGCAGGATTCCTTCTGGTTATCCTCCCTTTGATGGACGCAGCAGGGAAACCAATTCCACCTTGGGATCTGAAGGTTTCCGTGGAAAAGATTCAGATTGTCAGCCATCGTGGAGCCAACCGGCTTGCTCCTGAAAATACTTATGCTTCAGCAAGAAAGGCAATTGAATGCGGAGCTGCTTATGTCGAAGTGGATGTACGGAGGAGCAAAGACGGGGTATACTACAATCGGCACGATAACCGGCTTGAACGTACGACCAATGGTTCAGGACTGCTTTCGGAAACCAATTCGGAGGTGATCGACACACTGGATGCAGGCAGTTGGTTTTCGCATGAATATGTACACGAACGCGTTCCCCGCTTTGTCGAATACCTTAAATGGATAAAAGGCAAAGCGAAAGTCTATTTCGATATGAAAGAGGTACGACTGGAAGAATTTATCCCGATAATCTATGAGCTCGGGATGGAAAAGGATTGCTTTTTCTGGTTCTCCACCTGGGAAAAGACCAAAGAATTCAGAAAACTGTATCCTGATCTGACATTGAAAGTCAATGCTTCATCTGTGTATGCGCTTGATTCGTTGAAAACGATCTGTAATCCGCAGATTATCGAATGTTCGGTGACCAATCTGACGGATGAATTTATCGGTTCGTGCCACGAAAAGGGGATGAAAATAATGCCTAATCTTCCCGGCAACGACTGGGAAGCCTACCGGATTGCGATTGAGAAGAAAGCCGATATGGTAAACATCGATAATCCGGATGTCTTTTCGAATATGGAAAGGAATCATGGGGTGTTCAAAGGGTATAAGCTGATTGCCCACCGGGGCGGTATTGTCGGTGACAAGTACAGCGAATACGACCCCTCCTCGGTTCAGGCTGCAATTAACAAAGGCTATTATATGCTGGAAGTGGATGTCCGGGCGACAAAAGACGGCGTTCTGATGCTAAATCACGACGATAATTTTTCGCGGATCTACAATGATATACGAAAAGTAAATGAAATGACCTGGAAAGAGGTAAAAAAGCTTCGGGCTATCAAAGGAAACTACCGGCCACCTTCATTTGAGGAACTGGCCAAAATGTGCTCGGGAAAAATAAAACTGATGATTGATGTGAAAGCCAAAGCTCCTTCACCCGACTTTTATCACCAGATGGGACAGATCATGGAAAAATACCATCTGCTCAATAGTGCCTGTTTTATTGATTTCGAAGCGCGCAAATACTTTTGGGGTAAAGCCAGGTTTAGTATCCGGGGAATAGAGGAAGCCAAAATCGTTAAAGAGAAATATGAGAAGGGCGAAGAAGTTTCCTGCAATTACTTTCTGTTTGATGCAGGAAAACGATTAACTTCATCCGATCTGATCCGGATGTGCCAGGAAGCTTATATTACTGTTATTCCTTCGGTCAATCTGGAGCATTACAATCGCCTGACCGCAATGGAAGAAGCCAAAAGGGACATTGAATTTCTGAAAGAATGCGGCGTGACTGAATTTCAGATTGACTCAGATTTTGAAGGTTGGCTGCCCAATGGGGGTAGTTTAAAAACAGGTTTAAATTGCGACATCAAATGATAAAACTTTCCATCGTGTTGATGCTGTTTTCTGTAGGTTGCTATGCACAACAAAAACAGAATAACATTGATTCTATACAAACTACTGAAATTTTTGATCTCACTGACAGTAATCATGGGACGCTGAAGTTTTACGGTTCTGAAGTCGCTGACTTGTTTACAAAGGAAATTGAGGAATCATTCAAAGGCGTATTAAAATATAATTACATCTCCAAACCTCATAATGGGTATACCCCCGGATTTGTGCGGGCTTCACCTGAAAATCAAGGTTGGTGTGAAACATTCTGGACACGCGACGGAGGAACTTTCCTGCGCGAACTAACGCAATGGGGATATTTAAAGCATGCCTGTCTTACTGCGAATTATCTGATGATGCATGTAGGGAAAAATGGTGATGGTTTCTATGCTTTCCCGGAATATTTCAAAGCCTCAGAAAAAAAATCAGGTTCAGAGCTGGATGGTACAAGCAGTATCATTATAGCACTAAGCGATTTATGGAGAGCACTCCCTTTTAACGATCCCTTTAGGCAGACAATCTACCAGTTTCTGCACAAGGATTCTTCCCCGCTAAGATATTTACACTTTCTGACTCAGAAAGAACCGCTTCTGGCCGGAGAAGGCGAATTTGGAGGAGGGTGCTTCATATCAGGAAAATACTATAATGTCGTACAAAACTACTTGTGTTCACTTGCACTTATTGCCGGCGGTCAACTGGAAAGCAGCCACAACGAAAAAACAACAGCCAAATTGTATCTCCATGATGCAGAGGCACTCCAGGAAAACATGCTGAAAATACTTCAGAACAAAGATGATTCTTCCTGGTATTGGTGTGTTGAACCACATACCATGAAACCTGACACAAGTATTCTGAATCACCCAATCAACAAAGGATTTGGAGGCATTCTTGGTGTTAGCTGTATGTATTCAGATGTACTTGGGCTTGAACCGCTCTCATCAGCCTGGAAAGGAATACAGCTCAATGAAAACACTTTTAATAAACTACTGAGTTTCCCTTTAAGAAAGTCCCAGTTTGAAAAATACGGGTTATGGCCACAGTTTGATGTTTTCAGAAAAGGCTTGTCTTCAGGCCCGTCATACGGTGATGGATATGCCTTGCAAACCATGCTGCTATATGATAAAATGGAGATGGCAGATAAATCATTAAAATGGATCGTAAATTCTACGTGTAATCCAATTCCGGAATATACGCTACACCGCGAATCACCTTACTATTTTTACGAACGCTCCTATTCACCCGATGCTTTGGGTAAATTGGAACTGGAGGAAGGATGCGGAGCATTAAATCTGGTAAATGTATCTGAGCCATTGAAGATTGCAAGGCTTATACTGGGAGTAAACAACACAATCAATAAGGTAGAGATTTTCCCGCGTTTACCGGAATCAATTCATGAAGCAATTGCAGCAAACTGGCCCGTATATACCTCAAAAGGCATCGTCCGGGCCAATATATCCTGCAAAAAAACTGAGAAGTCGTATCGGGTGGAATTTAAAACAAATTCCGGCGTGAAAATCGATGTGATCTCGGTCCGGTTGCCTTGTCAAAAGGGTTTTAAAAGGAAAACAATGAAGAATGTGTCAGAATTCGTCCTGGAAACAAGTCTGAACTGACATCCTCAAAAGGCAATGAAACGAAGTTTGGAGCAGTCATCAGGAGTGAAGCAGAGACGAAGTTCGACGTAGTCAATTGGATCAAAGTGCAAATCAATAAAATTGAATCTGCAAAGCAATTAAATCAATGAGGGTTAAACACAAATCAACAATCTAAATATCAACATATTTATGAAGTCGAATCTACCAAAACAAACAATTGAAAAACGGATGTCAAATGGTTTCAGCCGTCGCGAGGCATTAAAAATCGGTACTGTTGCGGTTGTCGGCGCCGCCTCCTTTGGAAGTGTTGGCGCATTAACTGCAGGAGCGGCACCAGCTTCTTTAACCGATCAAAATCTTAACATTCTAAACAATAGCCCTTTGCCCGCAGATACAGAATGCAAGGTTGATTTCTCCTATGCCTTCGCCGCTCCACACCGAATTACCATCGGCCGTCCTGACGCAAGTGACCGGACATTGATGGATCTTCTGCCGGGCAGCTTAAAAATGTTGTGGACGTATGATAACCTTTCAATGGCCAACTATCCGCCGCTGGCTTTTCGTGCGCCAAAGACAATGTGGGATATTAAAATCAAGCCTGAGATCGATGGAAAGTCGTTTACCGACAGTCGGTGGACCCGGCTTGATAAAGTTTTGCCGGGACTGGAAAACGTTTATGAAGACGCTGCGGGATCTGTCCGGCTCGAAGCATTAAGCGGGATGACAGCGGCGTTAATACGAGCTGAGGTTAACAACACCGACTCACGACCGCATCAGTATGTGATTCGCTGCGATTGCAATTGGGGAATGAACCCTGCCTGGGTTGATCCGGTTTGGAATCCGGGAGACAATCTCCAGGCCGGCTGGAACGACCGTGCAGACCGGGTACTGATCCTCGGCGTTGGTGCTGATACCTATTCTCTTAGGGACGACAAAATTCCTCCGGGCGCCCAAAATATGGTTCTTTTATGGAACCTGAAACCGGGAGAAAAACGGCAAGGCTGGATCATTCGTCCATATTCAGGTTATGAGGCCGACCTGCCTGCTCTCCGCAAGAAAGACTGGACAATGGAAATGGGACAAGGCAAACAGGAGTGGCTCAGACTTTTAGGGAAAGCTTCCAAAATATACATCCCGGATCCGGGTGTTGCGAATGCCTATCTGGCATGCCTTGCCGATCTGTTTATCATGCGCGAACCTCTTGGTGAAGGGCGTATCGTGGGAGTACCAGGGACTGAAGGCTATCGCGCCGGGAATTCGGGGGAACCGCTTATCGTTGCAGTCGCATTGGATCAAAACGGACTTCATGAAGAATCATTGGCAGAATCAGCTACCTCGGTTAACGTCCAGGAAACTGATGGATGCTGGGCCGACAAAGGGGGTTGGTGCCACCTGTTTTGGGCCACTTCCGGATTTAAGTCACGGGCTATTATGGAACATTATCGAATAACTGGCGATAAAAATTATTTGGCCAAACTCTATCCACGCATGGTCGCCAGTTCCAGGTGGCAGAATCAGCAGCGTTCCAGAATGCATACCGGCGACAGTGAACATTCTCTCACGTATGGTCTTATGCCCCGCGGCTTCGGTGATTGCGGACTAAAAAACGATGAAGACAATTACGGCGTTTTCTTTCCGCATAATATCTGGTCGGTATATGCCGACAGGTGCTCACTTGAAGCCGCTCAAATTCTCGGAAAATCCAAAGATATTCCGGAGCTGAAAAAAATATTCGAAACAGCCTTGAACGATCTGCTCGTTGCCCTCGACAGGGGCGCAATTAAAGAAAAGGATTACCGTTGGATTCCCGGGGCGTCAGGTAAAACATCCGGCAGCTTCTGGGGAACACTCAACATCTTATCTCCATGCGGATTGCTTCCGCCCGATCATGAACTGGTTACCGGAACCCTGCGAAAAATTGAATCAAACATTAGCAAGGGAGGCCAGCCGCTCCATACAGGTTGGATGCCCGATGGTGCATGGGTTGCCATTACGCTTGACAACCTTGCACAGGTTCATCTGGACCGGGACAATGGCGATGCGGCTGTCCGCTACCTTTATTCATCCCTCAACCATGGAACACCACTTTATACCTGGTGTGAAGAACGGGGCCAGGAGCCGGGGACCACGAAAACTTCAGGTGACCGGCAACACCTTTGGACGCCGGTTGCAGTTGTCAGGCTTGTACGAGATTTACTCGTTATGGAAAGCACAGATGGGCTGAAACTTGCATCGGGAACAGCCCGCGAATGGCTTGGTTCAGGCAAACCGGTCGGCATCTCCGGGGCATGTACACACCACGGAAAGGTTTCATACCAAATGCAATACGATTCATCCAGTTCGAAAGTAACCGGAGAAATAAGTTTTGATGAGCACTCATCTGCAGCATGGGCAACACTATACATCCGTTTGCCTGCCGGTCTGAAGGTTAAATCGGTTAATCCGGAGTCGGAAACATCAGTATTACCTGGTGGAGAAGGTATACGCTGGACAAGGCCACGCGGAAAGATAAAATTTAGTGCAACGATTGGCATTTAGTCGTTTTAACAATTTAATCCCGTATTCAAATGAAGAAAATTATTGGAATTGCATTCTCCTTGCTGACAGTTACACTCCTGTCTTTATCCGCCGGGAACCATTCAAAACCTGTTTTAAAATTCAATCCAAACGGAAGGTTTAAAATTGTACAATTCACCGATATCCATTTTCAGTACGATTCCTACCGGTCGGACAGTGCGCTGGAAATCATGAAAGCTGTGATCAGAACTAAAAAACCCGATCTTGTTATGCTAACCGGAGACATTGTATGTTCAAAAAATACGGCAACGGCATGGAGGTCACTTTCCAGGGTGATGATAGATGCAAATGTTCCGTGGGCAGTCACACTCGGAAACCATGATGGCCAGTACGATCTGACCAAGTCTCAGATAATGAAGGTTATAGTTGGATTACCCTACAACCTTACAGAAAATGGTCCTAAAAAAGTTAAAGGAAATGGCAATTTTGTTTTACAGGTGCATTCTTCCGCATCGTCAAAAACAACCGCAATCCTCTACTGCCTTGATTCACAAATGGGCTTTCATCCCAAAACAGACCTGGGCAGTTACGAGTGGATGAGCTTTGACCAGATTCAGTGGTACCGGAAACAGAACACCCGGTTTACCAGCCACAATGAGGGCTATCCATTGCCTGCCCTGGCATTCTTTCACATTCCTCTTCCTGAATACAAAGAAGTTATCGGAAAAAGTACAACGGTTGGCATTCAAATTGAAAAGGTGAGCTCTCCCGACCTGAATTCAGGGATGTATACAGCAATGCTCGAAGGGAAAGATGTGATGGGGATGTTTGCAGGACACGACCACAACGACAATTACATCGGTTGCCTGCGCAACATCTGCCTCGCTTTCGGAAATGTTACGGGCAGACAGTGTTACGGAAGTATCGGCCGCGGAGCGCGGGTCATTGAACTGTATGAAGGTAAACGCAAATTCGACACCTGGGTGCTGAAACTGTATGAATGTGACCGCGACAAAGACATATGGTTTCCGGCCGCTGACCGTCAACCATACTATTTTGTTACCTATCCCGACTCTTTTATGGAACCCGGCTCTCCGACATCATTAAACATCACGCATTAATTAAATATTCCAGGACTTAAGATTTACGCTATAAGATGAAAAGACGAGAATTTACAAAGATTTCAGCAATGGGAATTGCCGGAACCAGCTTAATGAATCCGTTGTTTGGCAGGCAGGCGAAAGAGACGGCACATTTTCTCAGGAGCATCACTGAATATGCAAAACTGTCGGTCAACTGTTTGGATAAGTTCTGTGACCAATCAAGAGGGCAGATCCCCTATTTTTATACTGAATTCAACCGGAGTCCTTTGAGCGCCGGACACCAGATCTGGTCATACGGCGATGGTTTGGGGAGAACCGTTGATGCACTGGTGCTTTTAAGGCACATGTTGGGTTGCAAAATCAGTTTACCTGATGACCACATCAAACAGACAACCCTGATCAGTTTTATTGCGCCTGATGGTTTGTCATGGTGTCCGGCTGAACCATGGACCATTCCTGTCCCCCATACCAGGCCGGCCTGGCTTCAGCAAGGAACATTACTGGCATTGACAAGCCTCTACCTATCCACTAAAAACGAATATTATAAAACGCTTGCCGAAAAAAATATTGACGGCATTATTAAACTTGCCCGTTTTTACGATGATGGGCATGCCGATTTTCCCGGAGACTATTTCACTTTGGCTCATGGGTGGTCAAAACCATCGGATGACAAAATGCACCGTCCATCCATTTTTTATACCTCGGTTACAATGCCGTTGATGCGATTTTACCGGGCAACAGGCTATGAGCCAGCATTAAAATTGGCATCTGCCTTGATTAAATGGACTTTAAACGACAATAACGGCGTAACAGGAATGTTTGAGCTTGGCCATTTCCATAGTCAAAGCCGACTGATTACCGCCTTGCTGCTCCGTGCCAAGTCGACAGGTTCGAAAAATGATATCGAATTAGCTGAAGAGCTTTACCTGAAAGCCAAAAAACTGGGGACCGAATCGGGTTGGTTTCCTGAACAGATCAACAATCCGGAGCACAACAGGTCAAAACTGGCGGAAACATGTTGCCTGACCGATATGATTGAAGCCGCAATTTTGCTCGCAGATCTCAAAAATTTTTCTTACTGGAACGATGTGGAACGCTTCACAAAAAATCACCTTTATGCTTTTCAAATAGAAGATACCTCCTGGTTTAGATTTACAGACCAAAAATCACACGTATTACCCTACGAACCAATCCTGAAAAGCGATGAAATAGGAGAATTAATGAAAGGTGGATTTGCCGGCTGGGGCGCCGTAACCGCCATGTCAGACAATTCCCCCTTCGCCAATAGCAACCAGCAATGCTGTAATGCGGCAGGCGCCAGGGCATTGTACGATGTATGGAAACATGCTGTTACAGATAATGGGATCGATTTTCGCATCAATCTCCATATTCACCGGAAACATAAGTGTGCGGCAATAATTATGAAGGAGGGGCCGCAGGCCATCCTGACTGTTAAAGCACTTGCTGAGAGAAACTTTTGGGTCCGTTTACCGGAATATTTGAACCCTTCAGAAGTAAAAGCTACGGTAAACAACCGGACTATTCATCCCGAAATAAAGGAAGGTTTTCTTCATTATGGATTACTCCGGATCAACGATTTGGCAGCTCTCACCTATTCGATGAAGAGCTTCGGGAAGGAAGAACATATTGCTGCCGGTGATTTTATGTTTACTTACCAGGGTTCGACGGTATTAAAAGCCGAACCCAAACAAAAATTTGGCGAATATTTTACAAATCTCAGATTTACAGACCGATCTCCTTTGTGGGAAGAAAATGGGATGGAAGAGATTGATTCACTTTAAAAATATTGATAAAAATAAGAACTGAAGACCTCCTGACAGAGCATCAGGAGGTCTTCAGCCAGAACAGAACTTCTACCTCAATTGGATTAACACAACCGATTTTGCAGGAATAACTGCCTCAACCTGACCCTTATTCAGTTTCGCATTGGTGAAATCAGTTAATGTGACTTCATCTTTCTTTCCAAAATCGTTGTACGCATTGATTTTATTGGCAGTAACAATTTTACCCGACACACTGGCAAACTTGGCTCCCTGAACATCAAAACTGACATTTTGTGATTTGGCCGGATCCAGATTACAAAGGGTAATATTAATAACTCCGTCTTTTATAGAGGCCGATGCGTTAATGGCTTCAACAGACTCCGTCCCTAAGGTATATTTGCCGCACCTGATTTCGATGGGTAGCAACGTCGCATCCTGATGGACGTTGAACATTTTAAACACATAATAGGTTGGCGTTAAAACCATCTCCTTATCCTTCGTCAGAATAACCGATTGTAACACATTAATCATCTGGGCAATATTACTCATTCTGACCCTGTCGGCATGGTTATTGAAAATATTCAGGTTAATTCCTGCCACAAGCGCATCACGCAGGGTGTTCTGCTGGTACAGAAATCCGGGATTGGTTCCAGGTTCCACATCATACCAGGTACCCCATTCGTCAACCAGGAGACCCACTTTTTTTGAAGGGTCGTATTTGTCCATAATCTCAGCGTGCCTGGTAACCAGCTCTTCCATTTTAAGTGTCTTTTGTAAGGTTACAAACCACACTGAATCATTAAATTGCGTAGCCGAACCCTTCTTATTCCAGACCTTGGGAACGGTATAATAGTGGAGGGATATCCCGTTCATATTACGACTTGCCTCCCTCATTAAAACATCGGTCCATTTATAATCCTCCACATTGGCGCCGCTGGCAATTTTATAGATCCCGGGAGCACGCATAAATGAGGCATATTGACGGTACAGGTCGGCATAATATTCGGGGCGCATATTTCCACCGCAACCCCATGTCTCATTACCCACTGACCAATATTTTACGTTCCATGGTTTTTCACGGCCATTCTTTTTGCGCAATTTGGTCATCGGGCTTTCGTTTGAAGAGGTCACATATTCGATCCATTCTGCTGCCTCCTGAACTGAACCACTTCCAACATTCAGACAGACATAAGGATCAGCTCCTATCAATTCGCAGAAATCAAGAAACTCATGTGTTCCAAAACTATTATCTTCGGTAACTCCACCCCAATGTACATTAATAATTGAAGGGCGGTCTGCTTTTGGACCGATCCCATCTTTCCAATGGTAAGTGTCAGCAAAACATCCCCCCGGCCAGCGAACCAGCGGAACTTTTAAATCCTTCAATGCACCGGCAACATCCAATCGAAATCCTTTCGTATTAGGGATAGGGGAATTTTCACCGACATATATTCCACCATAAATACAATGGCCCAGGTGCTCGGCAAAGTGCCCGTAAATGGCCTTATCAATTTTCGGTCCCGGCTGATCGGCATGAACAACGATTTTATTCTGGGAAATTCCTGCAAGCGACAGAAAGACTAAAAAAACAATCAACAGGGATCCAATACCACTCATTTTTTTCATATTTATTTGTTTTAAAAGTAAAATATACCTGACAAAATTATAATAAGAATGTAATCAACTATTATATTGTTAGTTAATAACCATTTTAGTAAAACAAAATGAAATTATTCAAAGATTTAAACCAATTAAAAGAAAGGATAAAGAAAGAACAAAAGTAATAAATACTATTTAAATATGAATTGTTGCTAGAAACATTTTCCATTTTTTATACTTTTGCGTTTGAAATGAAAAATAGCCATAGCCCTGAAAATTAGAGAAAATGAAGAAACTTTATTTCGTATCGGTAATCGTAATTTCAAGTTTGTTTTCCTGTAATAACGACTCCCCAAAATCGGACTACCAGATTCAGGGTATTCCGTTCAACGAGGTAGTAATCAATGATCAGTTTTGGCTCCCGAAAATTGAGACCGCACGAACCATCACCATTCCTGCCTCATTTGCCAAATGTGAGGAGACCGGAAGGGTTGCCAATTTTGAAAAAGCGGCAAGCAGGAAGGGCAATTTCGGCACAGAGTTCCCCTTTGACGATACCGATATTTACAAAATCATTGAAGGGGCATCCTACTCCCTGAGCGTTCATCCCGACCCAAAACTAGACCGCTATGTCGATAGCCTGATCACCATAATTGGTAAGGCCCAGGAACCCGACGGCTATCTGTACACTGCACGAACCATCGACCCAAAACATCCGCATAAGTGGTCAGGTAACGAGCGTTGGGAGAAGGAATCGGTACTGAGTCACGAACTTTATAATTCAGGGCATCTGTTTGAAGCAGCGGCCGCCCATTTTCAATCGACCGCGAAACGGAACTTTCTCAATATTGCTCTGAAAAATGCAGACCTGCTCAACGAGGTTTTTGCCCCGGGAAAGCGCAACGATGCCCCGGGGCACGAGATTGTGGAGATGGGTCTTGTTAAACTTTATCGCATTACAGGTGAGAAAAAATACCTCCATCTGGCAAAATATTTTATTGACAGCCGCGGTAAAGTGAGCGACCAAAAAAAAGCCTATTCACAAGATCATAAACCACTTATACAGCAGGATGAGGCGGTTGGACATGCGGTTCGCGCAGGATATCTTTATGCAGGGGTTGCCGACGTTGCCGCATTAACCGGCGATCAGGGGTACCTGAGCGCTATTGATAAGATTTGGGAGAATATGGTTACGAAAAAACTGTATATCACCGGTGGGATTGGCGCCCGACATCAGGGGGAAGCTTTCGGAGACAATTATGAGTTGCCCAACCTTACCGCCTATAACGAAACCTGCGCCGCAATCGCCAATGTTTACTGGAACTACCGCATGTTCCTGCTTCACGGTGATTCAAAATATATTGATGTTTTGGAGCGCAGTCTTTACAATGGCGTGATTTCAGGTATCGGGTTGGATGGAAAAACCTTCTTCTATCCAAACCCTCTGGAGTGCAATCTTCAGTTTAAATTCAACAGCGGAGGGAAACTGGATCGTCAGCCCTGGTTTGGTTGTTCGTGCTGCCCCACCAACATGTGCCGTTTCCTCCCTTCAATTCCCGGATATATTTATGCCAAGGGCCAAAATAGTTTGTATATAAACCTGTTTACCCAAAGTTCCTCGACAATTGCGCTGGATAAAAAATTATCGGTTACGATCAGTCAGAAAACACTTTATCCCTGGGATGGAGCAGTGAAAATCACCGTTTCTCCAAAGGAACCGGGCCGGTTTGCCCTCTGTTTGCGCATCCCTGGATGGGCCCAAAACCACCCCATACCCGGAGATTTGTACTCCTATACCTCTGTTGAAAAAGATATTCCATCAATTACTGTAAATGGTGTGGCTTGCTCCTGGAAATCTGAAAAGGGATATGCGGTCATTGACCGGGAATGGAAGCAAGGTGACGTTGTGGACTACTCGCTCCCGATGACCATTCACCAGGTTTTGGCAAAAAGTAAGGTTTCGGAAGATAATGGGAAAATAGCAATCGAGCGGGGCCCGATTGTCTATTGCCTCGAAGGAACCGATAATCCCAATATAGATCAGGTTACCATCGCAGCCACTACCGGAATGACTGCGAGTTATAATCCGGCATTTTTGAATGGTATTGAAACAATTTCACTCCGCAACGAATCTGGTCAGGATCTCGCTACCGCCATCCCCTATTATAGCTGGAACAATCGTGGCATCAGCAAGATGAAGGTCTGGATACCAACAAAATAAACACTTTAAATTAAAAACATTTTCACGATAATCATCAGATTCCTTCAATTTATGAAAAACAAAACCATCTTCACGTTTGCCATTTTATTCCTTATGGTGATCTCCATAAATGGCTATTCTCAGGAACACACCATCACGGTAAACGTTAAAAAACCGGTAGCGCCAATACAATCCACCATGTGGGGAATATTTTTCGAAGATATCAATCTGGCAGCCGATGGAGGCCTTTATGCCGAGCTGGTCAAAAACCGTTCGTTTGAATTTTTCAAACCATTGATGGGATGGAAAATCATGAAACCAGATACCACAACGGGTGTGATGATTATCAACCAAAGCGAAACGAATCCCAACAATCCCCGCTATGCAAGGATAACCATTCCTACAGGTGAACCATCGTTTGGATTATCGAATGAAGGGTTCCGGGGGATGGGAATTAAGAAAGGGATAACCTACCATTTTTCGGTACTAGCCCGGCAAAAGGAAGGAAGTAAACTAAAAATGCGTATTGAGTTGGCCGATCCTAAAGGTGGAATAATTGGAACGGCCAATCTGACTCCTGAATCAAATGGATGGCAAAGGTGCAATGTAAGTTTTGCGGCGACGGCTACCGTACAAAAAGCCCGGCTAAATATCTGGTTTGAGGGAGAAGGGACCTTGGATCTCGATATGATCTCCCTTTCCCCGGATGATACCTGGAAAAACCGTCCGGGTGGTCTGCGCTCCGATCTGGTACAACTGCTTGCAGATTTAAAACCTGGATTTCTCCGTTTCCCGGGTGGATGTATTGTCGAAGGGAGGGAATTGGAGAACCGTTATCAATGGAAAAAAACAGTTGGAAACACCGAAGAACGAAAATTAATCGTCAACCGGTGGAATACCGAATTCAAGCACCGGCTTACTCCCGATTATTTCCAGTCATTCGGGCTGGGCTTTTTCGAATACTTTCAGTTAGCCGAAGATATTGGAGCTGAACCTTTGCCAATTTTAAATTGCGGCATGGCCTGCCAGTACAATACTGCCGAAATTGTCCCATTGGATCAACTCGATCCGTATATTCAGGATGCCATCGATTTGATTGAGTTTGCCAACGGCACACCTGATTCAAAATGGGGAAAAATCCGAACCCGGATGGGGCATCCTGCCACTTTTAATCTAAAGATGATTGGTATTGGAAACGAACAATGGGGAGTGCAATACATTGAACGTTATCAGATTTTTGCAAAAGCCATCCATGATAAATACCCTTCCATAAAAATCGTCACAGGGACGGGCCCCTCCCCTTCCGGAAAGAATTTCGATTTTGCTTCTGGAGAACTAAAGAAGCTCAACGCCCAGATTGTTGATGAACACTATTATGCCAATCCCGACTGGTTTCTAAAAAATGCAACACGATATGACCAATACGACAGAAACAGCTATAAAATTTTTGCGGGAGAATATGCAGCTCATGGAATCAAAACCGGGACTCCCGAAACGCATAACAACTGGAAATGCGCCCTCTCGGAAGCGGCTTTTATGACAGGATTGGAACGCAATGCAGCGGTTGTTCAGCTTTGTTCCTATGCCCCGCTTTTCGCACATATCGATGGTTGGCAATGGACACCCGATTTGATCTGGTTCGATAACCTCCGATCATATGGCACTGTAAATTATTACGTTCAGAAATTGTATTCCAACAATAAGGGGACTCAGGTTTTGCCCATGCTGCGCCAAAACAAACCGCTCACCGGAGATAACGGGCTGTATGGTTCAGCAGCGTTGGATGAACCTAAGAATGAAATCATCCTCAAACTCGTTAATACATCCCAACAAGCACAACAGGTTCAGGTAGTTCTGGAAAGTGCAAAAAAGCCGGCCGCCAAAGCTATGATGATGGTTCTGAAATGTGACGATCTTACGGCATTCAATTCCCTTGACCAGCCCACCAGACTAATTCCGGTTGAGCAGGAGATCACATTAAAGGGGAAAACTGTTAATCAGCTCCTTGCCCCCAATTCTTTTTATGTAATGAGGATTAAATTGAATACCTTTGGAAAGGAATGAAAATCATTAACCGATAGGTACCATGAACAGAAGAAAGTTCGCCTCCGTTTCCGCATTGGGAATTGCAGGATCAAGCCTGATGAATCCTTTATTTGGGAAGAAAACAAAAGAGACAAACCTGTTTCTCAAAAACATAACCGAATATGCACGACAGTCGGTTAATTGTTTAGACAGGTTTTGTGATAAATCGAGGGGGCAGATCCCCTATTTTTACACAGAGTTTAACCGGACCCCGTTAAGTGCAGGTCATCAAATCTGGTCATACGGCGATGGTCTGGGCAGAACGGTTGATGCGCTGGTGCTGATACGACACATGCTGGGTTGCAAAATCAGTTTACCTGATGACCACATCAAACAGACAACCCTGATCAGTTTTATTGCGCCTGATGGTTTGTCATGGTGTCCGGCTGAACCATGGACCATTCCTGTCCCCCATACCAGGCCGGCCTGGCTTCAGCAAGGAACATTACTGGCATTGACAAGCCTCTACCTATCCACTAAAAACGAATATTATAAAACGCTTGCCGAAAAAAATATTGACGGCATTATTAAACTTGCCCGTTTTTACGATGATGGGCATGCCGATTTTCCCGGAGACTATTTCACTTTGGCTCATGGGTGGTCAAAACCATCGGATGACAAAATGCACCGTCCATCCATTTTTTATACCTCGGTTACAATGCCGTTGATGCGATTTTACCGGGCAACAGGCTATGAGCCAGCATTAAAATTGGCATCTGCCTTGATTAAATGGACTTTAAACGACAATAACGGCGTAACAGGAATGTTTGAGCTTGGCCATTTCCATAGTCAAAGCCGACTGATTACCGCCTTGCTGCTCCGTGCCAAGTCGACAGGTTCGAAAAATGATATCGAATTAGCTGAAGAGCTTTACCTGAAAGCCAAAAAACTGGGGACCGAATCGGGTTGGTTTCCTGAACAGATCAACAATACAGAACACAACAGATCCAAACTTGCAGAAACCTGTTGTCTGACCGATATGCTCGAAGCAGCCATTTTGCTGGCGGAACTAAAGGATCATTCTTACTGGAACGATGTGGAACGCTTTGCAAAAAATCACCTCACTGCTTTTCAAATAACTGATACCTCGTGGTTCAGAATTACTGATCAGAAAACGCACGTATTGGGTTATGAACCAATCCTGAAAAGTGATGAAATCGGTGAATTGATCAAAGGTGGATTTGCAGGATGGGGTGGAGTGACAGCCATGTCGGATGATTCTCCTTTTGCCAACGCCAATCAGCAATGTTGCAATGCTGCCGGAGCACGCGCTTTGTATGATGTGTGGAAATATGCCGTATCGGATAATGAAACCGATTTCAGCATCAATCTCCACATTCACCGCAAACACAAATGTGCCGAAATTATTATGACAGAGGGGGCAACGGGAATATTGACCATAAAGGTACTCAAAGAGCGAAAATTCAAAGTGCATTTACCTGAATATGTGAAGATTTCAGATGTCAGAGCTTATGTTAACAAGCAGAGTTTAAAACCTGAATTACGGGATGGATTCCTGAATCTTGGACAACTCCGCATCAACGATGTAGTCCATCTCCATTATCCGATGAAGAGCAACGTTAAAGAAGAAAAAATAGCTGCCGGAGATTTCAGATTCACTTATCAGGGCTCAACAGTAATGAAGGCTGAGCCCCGCCAAAAATTTGGGGAATATTTCACAGACTTCAGATTTACCGATGAACCTCCCGTTTTTGAGGAGAACCCGATGGAAGAGATTGATTCATTGTAATCACTTAAATCAAAAACTAGAAGCCTAAATTCTTATTTGTCAGTAATTCCATACTCTTTTAGCAGGGCATAAATAGCTGGAGGTCAATCCGCTTGATCAACCTCCTTTTTCTTCAGTTTTTTCACATAATAGGTTGAAATACCAATGGAGATAACCGCAAAGGCAAGGAATGCAAGTATTCTGAAAATCAAATCGGTTTTAGCCATATCTACCAAAAACAAATAGAAGGCCGATACCAGCAGATTTGCCATTCCCATCCACCTGTACTTTATGCTCTTAATTAAAATACTTAGACCAAAATAAATTCCTGAAATTAAAAGCCAGGCCACTGTAATATATTGCCCCGGTAATCCTTTGTAGGTGGCATAAAGGAGCGAAAAGAAGAGGATCAACAGATATATATTCCTGATAAAGTCCGTTTTTATATTCAACCGTTCCTTTTGCCAGTTGATCAAACGGGCAGATAAAAATGCGACAACCGGAATAGAAAAATTAACACCATTCAGTTTCCCCGAAATACTATAATACCCCAAAACCAACGATAAAAGAAGGAACGTATTGATAAGGGTGATGATGTGGGATCGGTACCAAAGGGCAAGAATGAGTACCAAAAAGCTTTGGCAAATCAATAGCAGGAAAGAATCGGGGAAATGGTGGATCCCGGTAATCGTCACGCTTATTGCAAAAAATCCAAACAAGGCAAACAAGGCAGGTGAATACTTCCATGGAGAATAGAGCTTCAGCAAAATGGAATAGGCGATGCAATAGATCGATATGGCAGTAAAAAACGGGATATACGCTTTGGGGAAATGCGAAAATAACAATACCATCATTAAAACCGAATAAGCCATTCCCGAAAGGAGGATCGTAGTCAGAATGGAATAATCGGGAAATGACGGGTTTGGTTTTCGGAATGCCACCAACGAATAAATGGCAGTTGTTATTGAAATATAGACAAATGCAAAGTGAAACGTCAGATCATCAGGGGTCTTTATTAAAGAGGTGTGATTTTTAAGCAACCACACCAGATAAGTAAAATAGGTCACGTTCAATATAAAAATCAACGCTTTCCACCAGTTATACTTCCAGAACGAATAGACCACCAAACAGGTGGTAATGATTGATATCACGAAAAACAGGTGTGTAGCAGAACAAACAAAAGCGGTGATCAGCGATAATGTGAAGGCCTGACCGGCTAAAACTGAAGATTGTTTCTTTACGGCAAAATACAATTGAACCCCAACCAATACAAGTAACTGAATAACAGTCAGGTACTGATCGATAAACAATGGGTTGCTCGTATAAAAATGGGTACGCAGCAGGACAAAATACAAGATCAGAAATCCGAAAAAATTAAACAGGAAAGACATGTAGGTATAACTTTTCCTGAAATAACGGGACATCACAAAAACTCCGGTTACACTGATTGCACCCACCAAAAAGGAGGTCAAAGGTTGGCCCGCATCGTTAAAATACTGCCAAAGAAAAACGATTGCAAAAAACAGCACAATATTTCCCAGCCAGGCCAGGCCATACTCTCCCAACTTGGTTTCAAAGAGCGAGCTGATCGAAATATTCACATCCGAAAACTCAGCTTCTTCCTCTTCGGTTGGTTCCATGCTTCGGTTTTCTGCACGGCCAAATCCTCCATTCACCGACTCAATCAGTGTTATCCGCTCTTCCAGTGCATTCAGCCGGTTCAGTATCTGATCTAAATCCGACTGACTAATCGTCTCATTTTCCATTGCCGTATCCTCCAATCAATCATGCTCTTCATCTATCTTCTTCCATGGAGGCAACAACCAGATCAGGAACGAAAGAATGACAAAAGGAACTATTAGCCAAATAGCGGCCATTAAATAACCCTCTGCACCGATCATTCCAACTTTGTAGGTGGTATAACCGTAAAAACTCTTTGAGAATAATTGTCCGCCAATAACCACATTCCAACGCATGAAGAAGATCCCAACCAGAATAAGTACAGATAATACCAGGTAAATTACCTTTCTTATACTTTCTTTAGGTTTGAAAAACTGGAAGGTCCCCAGGGTGAGTAACGGTATGATGGTCCCAAAAAATCCCTGTACAATAAAAAGCGTATAAAATAGTTGCCCAAACACCAGTTTATGCAAGGCCTCAAACGACTCTTCCGCCACATAAATCCGGTGAATCTGATCCAGCCCCTCTAGAGTGAAATCAATGATCAGGATATAGAACAGGTACTTTGCAATCGTATCGAGACAGTTCATATCGATCAACTGCTTACGGATTTTGGACAAGACAATATAGATCCCCATGACCAATGCAATTCCGGACACCATGGCGGAAAACAGAAAAATAACAGGCATTAAAACAGTTGACCACCAGGGATTAGCCTTGATCGACCCAAAAATAAATCCGACATATCCATGCAGCAGAAATGCAGATGGCACACCGATAACAGTGACAATATAACCTATCCGGTTATCGAGGGCCACCGATTTGGGTGAAATATCGGTTGTCCAAAGTGAAAGAACCTTGTACAGAAATCGTTTAATTCCCTTTGTTTCATTTGCCCAAATGACCATATCGCGCCGGTAATCAAACCATATCTCCAGAAACAGCACAACCATCAGGTACCACAAATAAACAAAACCAAAAATCGCCATCGCCGAGCTTGAATGGGGGGTTATCATGATTTCATAAGCCCTCAGGGGTTTTCCTAGGTGACTAACAAGCGGCATGGTGGCTACCAGCATAAACGAAAACGCAGTCAGCAAGGCAATGCCATAGGTTGGTTTGAGTATCCTTATCTTAAATATCCGCTCCAGTGAGGCAAGGATAAATGCCCCCGCGACCAAACCGGTAATAAAAGGATAAAGGACGATCAGAATACTCCAGTTGAGTTCAATCTCGTTTGGATAGACAAATCCATCAACTTTGGAAAGAACTTCGTACAGATCTTGAAGATGTTGTTCCATATTATCTTACCTCCGAGCTTAAAGCGTTATAGAATAATTTTGAACCGGTATTCAAATTAGGTTTAATCACCATGCAGGTGTGATTTTTCAGGAAGTAATTAATCTCGCTTCGCGGATCATTTAAATCTCCAAAAATTCGTGCTTTTGTAGGACAAATTTCAAAACATGCTGGCTTTAATCCCTTTTTCAGACGATGAAAACACAAGGTACATTTGTCAACTGTCCCTTTATCAGGGTGAATATAACGGCACCCATAAGGACATGCCTGCACGCAATACCGGCAACCGATGCAATATTTTTCATCCACAAGTACAATTCCTTCCGCTGTTTCGAATGTAGCCCCAACAGGACAAACCTGTGTACAAGGTGATTTTGCACAATGGTTGCACATTTTTGGAACGAAAAATGATTTGAAGATATCTTTATCCGGTACCGTTTGCTGGAAACCATCGATCCCTCCGTTTGGCGATTCCACAACGATTGAACCGTCATTTTTAATGGTATACTGCTCAACCCATGACCGGAAATAGAACGGAGCCTGAGGTACATTGTTCTCCAGTTTACAGGCATTGGCACATTTCCCGCAACCGATACACCTGTTGATATCAATACCTATACCATACCATATTCCTTTGGCATTGGGCGCCTCAGCTGCAAACAGCAAACCATCATAGGGTGCAAGAACCGACGTAATTGCTACTCCTCCGGCAAGAGCTGTTCCGGCTCTGAAGAAATCTCTTCTGGTGAGTTTAGTCTTCTCTTTTTTCATAAGTGAATAATTTGTTTTTTAAGGCCTTATGCAACTTGTTACGAAAAACCGGGGCTCATTCTATGGCTGATGAGGATTATGACAGTCTATACACTTAAACAATTCTTTGGTAGTTGGATCTCCTGTATTGTGAGTCAGCGCATCAATCTGATGAATCATCGAATTATTAATTGTATCGAATTGAATCTTTATGCGTGCCGCATTGATCTGATGACAGATGGCACAATCTTTTCTTTCGATTGGCTTGTAAAGCTTCAAAGAATCGGGCAATTCTCCATCCTTAAACTTATCGGCATAAAGTGCATGCTTCAATCCGGGTCCATGGCATACCTCACACTTCAGTTGCTTATGAAAACCAAGATCCTTCTCGGCGCGAATATCCCTATGACACTTAGTACAGCTATCAGCAACTGTATAATGCATCTTCCTGTTCGCATTCTCAGGAATTGCTTTTGCACGAAAATGACCCAACTCACCAAATGAGTCCGGTTTTAAGAGTTGTCGCAGGACAAGGAAGAGTACCAGAAATGCAGCAAAAACAACGATTAGTCGTTTGATGTGTTGTGGCATGGCGTAAGTGTGTTTGGTAATTAGTCACACAAAACTAATGTTTAACTTCAATATCTAACTTTTTAGCCATTATTTATACTGATTATTCATTATTATATGTATTTTAATTTCATTTTTGTTAAATAACACTTTCCCCGGAATATATTTATCAACAGTTTGAAAGGTGAATATAAACCCCTAATTTCGCCTGTTACCATTAACCACCAAACTTATTCAGAAATGACACCAAAAATATTCCACGGGAAATTTTCACAGCGAAGGATACAGCTGTAGGGAGGATC
Organism: Prolixibacteraceae bacterium; assembly: GCA_963677935.2. Lineage (GTDB taxonomy): Bacteria > Bacteroidota > Bacteroidia > Bacteroidales > Prolixibacteraceae > JAAFHB01. Next base: position 591,455 of record CAXXEH010000001.1, read on the forward strand.
TTTGCTCCAATAAGTTCAATAATCCGGATTGAAAAAATGAGGCCTTTCTCATGTTAAATAAATTATAAAACAGATGATTTGAAAACCAAAAAAAACCAATAAATATTGACATGATCAGATTTAAAACACTAATATTCACATCATTCCTCTTGTTAGCATGGGCTCAATTGGTGGCAGTCAATGATCCTAAAAAGGATTTATTCGAATTAGCCCAAAAATCAAAAAATTACCTGGAGGGATTTCAAAAAAATTCGGGAGATAACACCTTTTCGTATCACACTTTCCGGAATGATGTGACGGATGGACTGATTACCAGATGCACCGATGGAAAATCAGGAATCGAATGGGAAACCCAACCTATCCCCGAAACCTATAAGCAGGAAGGTGCTGCTTTCATTTGGGTCGCGGCGCTGGACCTGACTACCGATCAAAACATTTTCGATGTTTTTGTCAACGGGATAAAACGTTTCGAGATACCGACATCCACCACTAAAAACTTGGAAATAGCTTCAGCTGATGGAGGCCAACTTTCGTTTATTACCGTAGAAACCGACCAACACGGTGATGCGCATGGGTATATGATTTTAAATGCACCATCAGAGTGGCTTAAAAAAGGGTGTGCTCAGAAAATTGGAATTACAGGTCGGGCAAATAACAGTAACAGTTGGGTGATCGTTTTTCAGGCTACCGATGCATTGGTGTACCTGCAAAATTCTGTCCTTCAGGAAGTAGAAATGAATCTGGTAATTGAAGAAAAAAATGGTTATCTGATGTGTTTGGTACAGGGTCCCACTTATATAGCCGGAAACACACTAAGTATTTCGGCTTCAGGCAAAACAAATAAGATCAGCATGGAGCAGGGGGAAGCAAAATCGGAAGCCCGGTTCACCTTGCCCCTTTCGGCCAGGAACAAACCATTTAAGATGACAGATTCCCAGGGTGAAATTTTTGCAATAAGCTCGCTTGGCGAAGCTGTTAAAACCACTCGTCTGCTCAGCAAATCACTCTTAACCAACGAGTGCACACTGAAGGGGGCTGAAATAACCCTACAGGCAAAGCGAATCTACAAACCCAAAACAGTTTCAAGTTTACTTAATCTGTCGAATTCGATCCTTGGTAAAGGGGAGATATTTCTGATGAATTCAAGTCACCAGGACATCGCATGGATGGATGCTCCCGAAAAGTGTGTAATCGAGCGCGATACCATGTTGCTTACCCCTTTGATTAAAATGGCTGAAAAAGATAAAAAATACCGTTTTGATGTGGAAGATGCACTCATGATCAGAGAATATATCGAAAGGCATCCTGATAAAAAAGCGATCATCGGGCAAATGTTAAAGGATGGCAGGATCTCCTGCGGATCAACCTTTATACAACCTTACGAAGAAATGTATTCTGGTGAGTCGCTGGCCCGGCAGTTCTATTTCGGAGCGAAATGGCTGAAAGATGAATTTAACTATAATGCTACGGTCTACTGGAATGAAGATGTTCCGGGGCGCACCTTGCAAATGGCCCAGCTGATGCGAAAATCGGGAACTAAATACATGATGATCAGCCGATTTAAAAGAGGCATCTTCAACTGGTACAGTCCCGACGGATCATTTGTAACCACCTTTTCACCAGGCCATTATGGTGATGCTTTCCAGTCGCTACAGAAAAGTTTCCCTGATGCTGCCCAGTTCGTTGCAACGACCTCGTTGGATTGGCAAAAAATATATACTGCCAAAACCGCTTCACCTGTAATACCGATTCTCTCTGACTGGGACATGAGTCCATCCAAGGAATACAATCAACTGATAAAAAGCTGGGGAAATATCCATGAACTTCAGGATGAAAATGGGAAAATTACAACAGTAAAACTACCCCTGTTTAAGGTAGCATCAACCCCCGAATTTTTCGAAGCGCTGACCACTCAAAAGCCTCTACTTCCATCAGTAAAAGGTGAACGTCCTGCAGTATGGCTCTATATCCATGGTCCATCTCACCAAAAAGCGCTGAGCGCCAGTCGCCAGGCCGACATTTTATTACCCGTTGCCGAAAAATTTGCAACCATCAATGCCCTGGTAGACGGTTCGTTCCTTAACTATCCCATAATTCAACTAAAAAAAGCCTGGGAAGCCAAAATTTATCCAGATCACGGTTGGGGAGGAAAACACGGTGACATCACCGACGACTACTTTCTTTCGAAATATGAATTTGCAAAAGCCGAGGCAGAAAAAATAGTAGAAAAAAGTTTGAATGAGCTTACCGCCAAGATAAAAACTGATCCAAAAAAAGGGGAATCACTCGTGGTTTTCAACAGCATGAATCAACAGCGAACCGATCGGGTGACCACCCCGATGACTTTTGAAAAAGGGAAAACATTTGCCCTGAATTTATCAGATTCGGAGGGGAAACCTGTGAATTGCCAGCTGAATGAAATGCAATATTTCGATGATGGGTCGATCCATTCAGCTTCTCTTCATTTTATCGCAGAACACATCCCATCCATCGGTTATAGCACCTTTTATATCAATCAATCACTGAAGAAAATAACGGAAATTAATCTGCCTTTTAAAAATCAGGTAGAAAACAAATTTTACAGGCTCATTTTCGCCGATGGAGGACTCTCCTCCATTTTTGATAAGGAGCTTGGCAAGGAGTTGATCGACTCAATGAAATTTAAGGCAGGAGAGATCTTTACCATGCAATCCATAGGAAACGGAGCAGGGGAGTTTTCAGATATTCAGAAACCAGATATGATGGGATTTGATAAAACAGGCAACTATCCAACGAAATGGGAAATTGAACAGGAGGGTCCTGTTTACACCTGTTATAAATACCATCAGCAAATCCGTTATGCTATGGTAGAACAACGAATCAAGCTTTATCACGGGCAAAAAAGGATCGACTTTGAAACGGGACTACTGAATTGGGAAGGTGTCCTTTACCGTGAATTCCGATTGGCACTTCCTTTGAAGATGACCGATGGACAGGTTGCCTATGAAGTGCCGTTTGGAGTAGTTGAGGTTGGGAAAGATGAGATGGAAGGTGCTGCCGGAGAACGATATAATACTTTGTGTAAAAATATACACCCGCGTGGAATTGCCAACTGGATCAGTTCAAGTAATGCCAGTTTCGGAGTAACATTGAGTTCTTCTGTCGTTGTAGCTGACTGGATCGACCCCATCGACCATCCGGTAACGAACCAGATTTTGCAACCCATTCTACTCGCTTCACGTAAAAGCTGCCATGGCGAGGGAAATGAATATCTGCAAACGGGAAACCACTTCTTCACTTTCTCAATGACATCACATCAACCGGGTTGGAAAAACGGAGCGCTATTTGGTCGGCAGGCCAATGAAAAGCTAATCGCAGTGAAGAGCAATCTTCAGTTCGAAAATGCATCACTTCCCGAATCGATGAGTTTCTTTAAAACTGATCTGGAAAATGTCTTGGTCTCAACGATTAAAAAAGCAGAAGACAGTGATGAAGCAGTAATCCGGATTATTGATATGGAGGGGAAGGATCAATCGGTTACATTTGAAAGCTTTAAAAACATTACACAGGCCAAACTTACAAATCTGATCGAAACGGAGCTGCAACCACTTCAGATAACAGGTAAGCAGGTAAAACTGCAATTAGGGCACCATGCCATCGAAACAATTAAAATAAAGTAATGGTTGATTAAGCCCTGACAGGATTCTAAAACCTGTCAGGGCTTAAAGCTGTTGGTTAAAATCTATTTCCCGTCCACAATGATGGGCGAACCCTTTTTACTGTCCATGATAATCAGTTTGGCATTGGGAGAGGTTGCAATTGCTTTAATCATTTCGTATTGCAACTGTTTATCGCTAAGTCCGGTGCTCAGGATTTTCTGATAATCGGCGATCCCCTGGGCCTCTACCCGCTTCCTTTCGGCCTCCTGTTTCTCCTTCTGGAGTACAAAGGTCATCTTCTGGGCCTCCTGTTCGGCATTTATTTTCGATTCGATGGCTGCTTTAACCGAGGCAGGAAGTGTAATGTTCCGCACCAAAAGCTGTTCCAGAATCAACCCCCTGCTCTTAAAATCATCTTCAATCGTTTTAAAGATCCTCGATTGGAATTCGTCACGTTTAGTAGAATAGAGGGCAACCGCATCATAATAAACCGCATTGTCCCGTATTTTAGTCCTGCAGATAGGCCGTACGATGGTGTTTCGGTAATCGGTCCCAATTTGCCTCAAAATACGCGGAGCCTCAAGGGGTATTACCTTATATAAAACGGTCAGGTCGATAATTACTTCAAGTCCGTCAGCTGATAATACACGGATGGCATCATCTCCAGACTTATCCCCTTCGTCATGAACACCCGACATCGTATAATTCTGGGTGCGAACATCAAAAGTAACCACCTCAACCAACGGGTTAATTACATTAAGGCCGCTCTCAAGAATAGTATTATTCACTTTGCCGAATAATTTCTGAACACCAACATCGCCAGGTTCGATCTGTTTAACAGCAGACAAACCTAATCCGACGATTAAAATCAGAAATCCAATTATTCTGATGATTCCGGTATATTCCTGAACCGGTGATTCGGTTTTGGCAAGGGTAAAACCGAAAACAATTATCACAATTCCAATAATAATTAATAACATATATTTATGATTAAAGTTAAACAATCAGACCGGTAAATAATTGGTAAATCTACTATTTAAATAGGTCATTGCATATAATTTAATACATAAATATATCTTCTTAAACACTCATGATTTTTCAGTGTTACCTCACCATCAATTGGAGCGTAGCAACTTTCACTTCCCTCCACTCTCTGGTTGTTAAACCCTCTTTAACCGCAAGAGAAGTCTTCATATCCATATCACCACCGGCGCCTTCCATGAATCCTGCAAGTTGAGCAGCATCCTTATTCATACTGACTGTGAGATGGGTTCCGTCGGCTTCGCTTCCGTCAGGCAAAATAGTCCTCAACAATTGCCAGCTACCTTTTTTACCCTTGGCAACCATTTCCTGATGCCATGGTTTGAAAATTTCAGATTCCACCTTTTCATAGGAGCCATCTATCTGCTACATAATATCCATGGTAATCATCGTGCCGACTTTCATTGTAAATTCATCATTCGTTTTATCGACCTGCATAAACTCAAAAAGTAAATACAATTGGGAAGATTTCTCCTGCGGATGAACACCTAAGGTGATCAAAGAAACCTTGGTCAACGCTTATAACATTTTCACAATGATGTTGTTATTGTTTATTAGGAATTGAATTTATATTCATTCATGGTATTTAGAACGTATCTAAAATATAAAAGTTACAAAACAAGGGAATGAAAAAATAAATTTTGCTCTTCTTTAATTTCCTGATGCTATTTTCGATATTTTTACAATTTAAAGCACTATTAATCTGACAAATTATCTACCAATGAATATCGAGTCATACTTCAAAATCAGTTACGGGTTATATATCGTAACAACCCAGTCGGGTAATGAAAAAGGGGGATATATTGCAAATACGCTTTTTCAGGTGACAGCCACCCCCCCGCAATTTGCAATAAGCTGTAATAAGGATAATTACACAACTAATCTAATCAGACAGAGCGGTCTGTTCGGCTTTTCGGTATTAAGCGAAAAAGCGAGCCCCGCATTAATCGGGAATTTTGGTTACAAAAGCGGTCGTGATACCGACAAGTTCACCGGTGTCAATTACTTTAGCGGGAAATCAGGTATCCCGATAGTTACAGATTCATCGGTAGCATGGTTTGAATGTAAGGTCACACAAAGCTACGAAGTTGGCACACATGTGATCTTTATCGGCGAGGTAATCGATAACGGATTAATCGATGAAAAAATTAAATCACTCACTTACAGCTATTATCGGGAAGTATTAAAAGGGTATTCCCCCAAAAATGCCCCAACCTATATCGAAAAAGCCAATGTAGAAGCTTTATTGAATGATAATCAGCAGAACGCCGATGTCTGGCAATGTCAGTTGTGCCATTACGAATATGAAGAAGCAAAAGGGGATCCCATCTCGGGTATTGTTCCCGGAACCTCATTCCTTGAACTTCCTGATGACTGGGTTTGCCCGATTTGTGGGGCAGATAAATCACTTTTCGAAAAAGAGTGATCCCATTCTCCATTTTTATTTGTAACTTTCGGCGATAACCTTATACTTAGAAGGAGTTATATTTAACATCCCTTACCTATGGACCTTAAAAACCGTAAGTTTTCGAAACCATCAACAGAAGAACAATCACTCGGTACTAATTCAGGTGGACTTTCAGACAAGGCTATTCTTCGCAAAAAAGCAGACGAGTTGTATCAAAAGTTTCCCTCCACCTTACATTTACTCACGGATAGGAACTTCATTCAACCAGATGAGTACCTTCCTGATGACAAAACACTGAAACTGATTTATGAGTTGGAGGTTCATCAGTTAGAGTTGGAATTGCAGAATAAGGAACTCGTACTGGCAAAAGAACAGGTAGAAATTGCCGCTGAAAAGTACACTGAATTATATGATTTTTCACCGGCAGGATATTTTACACTTTCCAAAGTAGGTGATATCGTTGAACTAAACCTCTATGGATCAAAACTTCTCGGGAAAGAACGGTCCTTATTAATCAATAGCCGGTTTAACCTATTTGTTTCCGACTCAACCCGGCCCATCTTCAACGAATGGATCGAATCACTTTTTGCTGGTATTGCTTTGGAAACGTGTGAAGTAGCCCTCATACGGAATAATCAAGAGCCTGTTTATGTTCACCTTTCAGGCATTGTTGCTGAAAATAGAGAAGAATGCCTTATAGCAGCGATAGATATTACTGAACGCGTATTGGCAGAGACTGAATTACAAAATAAAAATATAGAATTAGAGCGTGTCAATGCCGAAAAAGACAAATTTTATTCCATCATTTCCCACGACCTGCGTGGTCCTTTTAATGGATTTCTAGGATTGACCCAAATGATGTCGGAGGGCTTAAACCAAATGACCCTGGAAGAGATTCAGAAGATTGCCTCGCTGATGGCCAAATCGGCCAACAATCTCCACGGTTTGTTAGGCAATCTTTTAGAGTGGTCACGTATGCAAAGGGGCTTAACCTCTTTTCTTCCAACCCAATATTTTTTAAAGCCGAAAATTATTGACAGTATGTCTGTGATTATCTCCCAAGCTAAAGATAAGGAGATTATAATTAACTATAAGATTGCCGAAGGTCTTCAGGTTTATGCCGATGGAAATATGCTCGATTCCATCCTGCGCAATTTGGTTTCCAATGCTGTTAAGTTTACTCCCAGAGGTGGTAAGATTACAATTCTGGCAAAACCACTCTCCAATAGACTGGTACAAATTTCAATCAGGGATACAGGTATCGGAATGGATAAGACCAGACTAGAAAACCTTTTCAGGCTTGATGTGGTCACAAATCGAATAGGGACAGAAGGAGAAAGCAGCACCGGTCTTGGATTGATTCTTTGCAAGGATTTTATCGAACGCCATGGTGGAGAATTGCATGTGGAAAGCAAAGAGGGGAAAGGAACCACTTTTAGTTTTACCCTGCCGGCAGTAAGTGAATGAAGAATTAATTTTTTTTATTACTTTTCGGAAAAAATAATAATTCGACATGATATAAGAATTAAAGTGAGATTCCTCATTTTGCTGCGCTTCATTCGGAATGACAATGGACTGTGTTTATAGTTGTGGGCGACGGGGCGGCGTTGCCGCCCCGTCGCCCACAACTGCTTCCAAAGAGAAGGGTGTCATTCTGAACGCAGTGAGGAATCTCCTTATTTAATTATCCAACAGGTTGTTGTAATTAGCAGGAGTCCAATATCACAGCGTATCGGGTTCGAAGCGGGTTTTACAACATTATATTATTCTAATTACTTATTCTGACTGTATAATTTATCCTGCTTCAAATCCAAAATTCCTATCATATGAATGTCCGAAAAACAGAATCTGAAGAATCCGCTCAGGAAAAAAAAACTGACCATGAAATTAAAGATCTATTCCCGATAGTGGGAATCGGCGCTTCAGCCGGAGGACTTGAAGCATTGGAACAATTTTTTTTCCATATGCCGAAAGACAACGGGATGGCATTTATTGTGATACAACATCTCGATCCCAACCGGGCTGGTATTATGCCTCAACTTCTCCAAAGGATAACTGCAATGAGAGTTATTCAAGCCGCTGACCAGCTAAAGGTGAAACCAAACTGCGTATATGTAATCCCTCCCAACAAAAGCATGTCGTTGCTCAATAATACCCTCCATCTGTTCGCCCCTGTTGAGTCTCATGGCTTGAGATTACCCATTGATATCTTCTTTCGCTCCTTAGCCGACGACAGGCGGGAGAAAAGTATTGGGATCATTCTTTCTGGAATGGGGTCTGATGGTAGTCTGGGGGTTAAAGCCATTAAAGAACAAAATGGTATTGTACTCGTTCAATCCCCTTCCTCTGCCAAATTCGATAGCATGCCCCGCAACGCTTCAGAAGCTGTAATTGCAGATGTCGTCGCCCCGGTAGAAGAATTGCCCGCCAGACTGATTGCCTGCTTACAGTTTATGCCGATTGTAAAACCCGAAACCGAAATTGATAGTAAAACCAAGAGCAATCTCGACAAAATCATTATTCTGCTCCGGGAACAATCTGGCCACGACTTTTCAGCATACAAGAAAAACACACTATTTCGTCGCATTGAAAGGCGCAAAGGGATTCATCAGATAGAAAAAATCCAGCATTACGTCCGCTTTTTACAGGAAAATCCCAAAGAGGTTGAGATACTTTTTAAAGAGTTGCTCATTGGCGTAACCAGTTTCTTTCGCGATAGCGCTGTTTGGGACAAACTCAGGGATGAAATACTCCCGTCAATGTTTGATGATATGCCCAATGGCTATATTTTGCGCGCCTGGGTAACCGGCTGCTCAACAGGCGAAGAGGCCTATTCGTTGGCCATTGTTTTTAAAGAAGCGATGGAAAAATTTAAAAAGCATAAGAATCTGACATTACAGATATTTGCCACTGATCTTGACCAGGATTCAATTGAAATCGCACGAAAAGGGTTTTTCACTAAAAACATAACCACTGATGTTTCAGCCGAACGACTTCACCGTTTTTTTATAGAGGAGGGAGAATATTTCCGGGTGAAAATCGCCATTCGTGAAATGGTTGTTTTTGCACCTCAAAATGTGATTAAAGATCCCCCCTTTACACGCCTCGACCTGCTTACTTGCCGCAATATGCTCATTTACATGGAACCCATATTGCAGAAAAAACTAATGGCTTTGTTTAATTACAGTCTCAATCCGCAAGGAATAATGGTGCTTGGTACTGCTGAATCGCTTGGAGGACAAACTGAAGGATTTGAAGAATTGGACGGTAAACTGAAAATATTCAAACGTACGGTAACCCCTTTGAAGAATGAACTTATTGATTTCCCAAGTGCTTTTCACCGCAATGGAGTAATTAAGGATGAAAGCAAAACACAAACTGTTGTAGTTGAAAATATACAGTTACTTGCCGATCAGTTATTACTCCAACGTTTTGCCCCGGCCAGTGTTTTGGTCAACGATAAAGGCGAGATTCTTTATATCAGTGGCAGAACCGGAAAATATATTGAACCGGTCGCCGGAAAGGCCAACTGGAACATCTTTGCCATGGCACGCGAAGGATTGCGAGAAGTATTGCCTGGCTCATTCCGTAAAGCGTTGCAAAGCTTCGACTCGGTAATTGTTCATAATGTTAAAGTAGGACATGGGGATGATGCCTGCTTATTGGATATTACAGTTCAACGTATCGAAAAGCCGGATGCCCTGCGAGGGATGGTAATGGTCGTATTTTATGAGGTGACGACATCTCCGGATGATGGCGCCTCCCCTAAAACAAGGAAACGAAATGTTAATTCACGATATAAAGAGTTGGAAACCGAATTGCAACGCAGTTATGAAGACTTGCAAAGCACCCGCGAAGAGATGCAGACCTCACAGGAAGAACTGAAATCAACAAACGAAGAGTTGCAATCGACAAACGAAGAGCTACAATCTACAAACGAGGAGCTAACCACCTCAAAGGAGGAGATGCAAAGCCTGAACGAAGAACTGCAGACGGTAAATGCTGAGCTTCAAAGCAAGATAAGCGATTTTGTTAAGGCAGACAGCGACATGAAAAATCTGCTCAACAGTACCGAAATTGCCACTCTTTTCCTGGACAAGAAGTTAAATATCCGCAGATTTACCGACTCAATAACCAACATCTTTAAATTACGCATCACCGATATTGGAAGACCATTTACTGATCTGGTCAGTAACTTGCAATACCCCGAAATCGAAAACCATGCATGGCAGGTTCTCAAAACCCTCTCTCATGTCGAAAAGGAGATCTCAACTTTCGATGACAGGTGGTTTAATGTCAGGATAATGCCCTACCGGACGATCGAAGATCACATTGATGGTCTGGTAATCACATTTACCGATATTACAAAAGCTAAAAAGCTGGAAATAGAACTGAAAGAAGCCAACGAGGCGCTTATGGCAAGGAATAAAATTCAGTGATGTACTTGGTGAACTTCTATTCTGTGGATGTGATAAGCCGGAGTGGATGTGCCATCAAACCTGTTATAAACAAATCAGCCGGGGATGCGATACACGTTTAAAGAGCATATTGATCTTCTGTTTGATAGGCAGGGAATCGATATATCCATGTTTGATGATTCATACCTTGAAAAAGCTTTTCAGAGAAGGATCGAAGGGACCCGTAGCGGTACTCCAGAAGCTTATTTCGCAATTCTGGAACAAAAGATCGACGAAAGGATAATTTTAATTAACTCCCTGAATAACAACTACAGCGAATTTTTCCGTAACCCTCTCACATTTTCTGTACTGGAACGAATCATCCTGCCATCGGTTATTTCAAAAAAAAAGGACACCAAACAAAAAGAGATCCGTATCTGGAGTGCTGCCTGCGCAGCAGGACAGGAAACTTATAGTTTGGCCATGTTGCTTGAAGAACTTAAAAAGGATGATGCAAACAAGAATAATTTTCGCATCTTTGCTACTGACCAATGTGAATCACAGGTAATCGAAGCACAAAAGGGTCAATACTCAGCTGTTGCCATCAATAACCTAAACTTAAAACGGGTAAACCAGTGGTTTACTCGAACAGGAAATACCTATTCTGTGAAACAAGAGCTGAAAAATAATATCGATTTCTCGGTATTCGATTTATTTAATGAACTATTAAGCTGTCCGTCTGCGAGTATTTTTGGAGATTTCGATCTGGTAGTATGCGCTAATCTCTTATTTTACTACAAACCGGAGTATCAGAAAAAAATTCTCGAAAAAGCAACCGACTGTCTCACAAATGGGGGTTATCTGATTACAGGTGAAGCAGAAAGAGATATTTTAACAAGAAATAATTTTCATGAAGTATATCCTTATTCGGCCATCTTTCAAAAAGTGGTATACAAATGACACGGACAACAGTACTGGGATAGAAACGGTTAAAAAATGAATATGAAAAATCTTAAGATCGGAACTCAGATGATGCTTGGTTTTATGGCCATGCTACTGCTTGTCACCATTTTAGCAGTAGTCGCCTACCAGCATACCTCCAGAATCAACCTCCAGACAGAGATGATATTCAACCACCCACTTAAAGTTAGGAGCGCTATCGGCAGCCTTGAGTCCGATATCCTGACCCTTAGATTGGGCAGACTGAATTTAATGATGACAAAGAACAGTGTGGAAAAACAGAAAGCGGCCATATCAATCAAATTAGCAGGAGATGATATAATTGAGCAGCTCAAAATTCTGAATGAACAGTACTTAGGGCCGCATACTGATATTGAAGAGGCCAGTAAAGCTTATGTCAGCTGGAGTGTGGTCTGTGAAGAGAATTCAGCAGAGACGACAGCTGGAGTCGGAAAAAAAGTGGAAGAGAGTCTTCAGACCGAAAGAACAGAAGATGTTTATTTGGATCAACTGATGAGTATCATCGATAAAATTGACCGGTTCGCAAAAGACAAGGCTGCAACATTGTTTACTACCTCGCAGGAATTAAAAAATTCACTGAACAAACAATTGATTTTATTGGTCTTGGTGATCATTTTGCTATCCACTCTGATCGCCTGGTTCCTTATACGGAGTATCCGTCAGCCAATCCTACTGTTAACCAATGCAGCAATACGGTTTAAAAACGGAGAGAGGAATGCGAGATGCCATTATCGGTCACAAAATGAATTTGGCCTTTTATCCGATTCATTCAATTCGATGATCGATGGAATCAATGAAAATACGGAGCTTAACAACAGGGTCTCGGATCTTGCAGCGCTAATGCTGAGTGAATACGACCCAAAAAAATTCTTTCAGTCCACCCTGAATGCGCTTGCCGAACACACGGGCTCTCAAATGGCCGCCATTTATCTGCTGAGTGATGACAAAACTACTTTTGAACATTTCGAATCGATAGGGGTGGATGACAAAGCCAGACAATCTTTCAATGCATTAACCCTGGAAGGAGAATTTGGGTCAGTACTTATTTCGCGAAAGGTTCAGCATATTATAGAAATTGCAAAAGACACACGTTTTATTTTTCGCACCGTGAGTGGCAGCTATATCCCGCGTGAAATCATAACCATTCCAATTCTTGCGGCCAATGAAGTTGTTGCAATAATATCACTTGCAAGTGTCAATCATTATCATAGCAAATCCAAACAATTGATTGACAGAATTCATATAACCCTGTGCACCCGTATAGAAGGGATATTGTCGTATCACAAAATGAAAGAATTTTCGCGGCAACTCGAAGTTCAGAACCACGAGCTTGAAGCTCAGAAAACAGAAATGGCATCTCAATCGGCTGAATTGCATATTCAAAACACAGAACTGGAAATGCAGAAATCACAACTCAGCGAAGCCAGTCAACTGAAAACAAACTTCTTGTCGAACATGAGTCATGAACTACGAACACCTTTAAATTCGGTAATCGCCCTTTCGGGAGTCCTTAATCGGAGACTCGAAAAGAAAATTCCTAACGAAGAATATAGCTACCTCGAAATAATTGAACGCAATGGGAAACACCTGCTTTCACTGATCAACGATATTCTCGACATTTCGCGTATCGAGGCGGGCCATGAGGAGATCGAAATAACTAAGTTTAACTTGAGTAACCTCATTACTGATCTTGTCGACATGATCCATCCACAGGCTGAACAGAAAAATGTAAAACTGCTTTATTCCGGTGAAGAGAAAAATCTTTCCATTATCAGCGATTTTGATAAATGCCACCATGTTTTACAAAACCTCATTAGCAATGCCGTGAAATTCACTGAGGAGGGAAAGGTAGAGATTATTACCCGACAAACAGGCCATAATACCACGGTCGAGGTGATTGACACAGGAATAGGCATATCAGAGAATCATCTGCCCCATATTTTTGATGAATTCAGACAGGCCGATGGTAGCACTTCGCGCAGATTTGGCGGAACAGGTTTGGGACTTGCCATTGCAAAGAAATATGCCAATCTACTTGGCGGAACTATTTCGGTAAGCAGTATACCCGGGAAAGGGTCCACTTTTACGCTAAATCTCCCATTAAGTTTTGGCGCTGAAGGCAGGTTGCCCCATACCGAAGAGATAACCAGTATTAAATATTCGCCCAAACCGGTTCCCAAAAACCCGGCTGCCGGTTTATCCGTAAAAACAATATTGTTGGTCGAAGACAGTGAACCGGCCATTATTCAGATAAAGGATATTCTTGAGGGAAGCGGTTTCTGCTTGCTCATTGCCCACGATGGCGGCGAAGCGCTCCATATCATTGCCAATACTATTCCGGACGCCATGATTTTAGACCTGATGATGCCGGTTATCGACGGTTTTGATGTACTTAAAGCACTGCGTGAAGCAGAACCTACGGCTCATATTCCTGTATTAATACTCACGGCAAAGCAAATCACAAAGGAGGAGCTCCGGTTTATAAAACGCAATAATGTACACCAGTTGATTCAAAAAGGGGATGTGAATCGTCTTGATTTGCTTGATGCAATTAATGCTTTGGTATTTCAGGAGGTCCTGGTACCAATAAAGCCCCTAAGGGAAGTGATAAATATTGAAGGTAATCCCGTGGTATTGGTTGTGGAAGATAATCCTGATAATATGGTTACCGTAAAAGCAATGCTCGCCAACAATTATCAGGTATTGGAAGCAATTGATGGCCCAACCGCGATAGAAATGGCTAAGAAATACAAGCCAAACCTCATATTAATGGACATTGCACTACCCGGAATGGATGGAATTGAAGCTTTTAAAATCATCCGAAATAATGCCGAGCTGAATCACATAGCAGTTATTGCACTAACTGCCAGCGCTATGACATCAGATCGCGAAACAATTCTAGCCCATGGATTAGATGCTTATATTGCAAAACCGATTGACGAAAAATTATTCTTTAAAACCATCAGTAATGTACTTTATGGAAAGTAGAGAGATAAAAATTCTGGCCATCGACGATAATCAGGATAATCTGATCAGCATTAAGGCGCTTGTCGGAGAATCGTTTCCTGATATTTTGGTATTGACCGCATTAACTGGTAATATTGGGTTGGAGTTGGCCGCATCTGAAGACCCTGATGTAATTCTTCTGGATATTGTTATGCCTGGAATGGATGGTTTTGAAGTTTGCAATCAATTGAAGGCTGATAAGGAGTTATGCAACATCCCTGTTGTTTTCGTTACCGCTATCAAAGGGGACAAAGAGAGCCGAATAAAAGCGCTCGATTGCGGAGCCGAAGCCTTTCTGGCCAAGCCAATCGACCCCAGTGAGCTTACTGCTCAGATTAGGGCAATGGTGAAAATAAAAGCTGCCAATACCAGAAAGCACGATGAGAAAAAGCGGTTGGAGGAGCTGGTCGAAGACCGAACCATTGAACTATACAGAACCCACGCCGAAACACTGAGACTGTACGTGGATTTAAAGAAAGAAAATTTGGCCAGGAAAAGGAGTGAAAAAACCTTGCGTGAAAGCGAGGAAAAATACCGCATGTCTGAGGCTGGCCTGAAAAAGGCACAAGCTGTTGCCCATCTTGGGAACTGGCAATGGAGTATTAAAACAAATAAGGTAACCTTGTCGGATGAGATGTTTCAGATTTTTGGGATTGACAAAGATTCCTATACCGGATTACTTGAAGACGTCATCAAAAATGTGATCCATCCCGATGATTTACAAATTTTCATGCCTTTAAATGCACAGGAATTTTCAGTAAGAAAACCTCAGGAATTTAGGATTATACGACCCGATCAATCAATCCGGTATATATGGGCAGAGGCAGGTGAAACCATGTTTGATGAAAATGGAAATCCGATATTCTTATCAGGGATTGCACAAGATATTACCGACCGAAAATTATTGGAACAAGATTTAATCGTAGCCAAGGAGCGCGCCGAAGAGGGTGACCGTCTGAAAACTGCATTCCTGGCCAATATGTCGCACGAGATCAGAACCCCAATGAATGGAATTCTGGGGTTTGCAGGGCTTCTGAAGGAGCAGAAGTTAACCGGGGAAGAGCAACAGGAGTATATCGCTATCATCGAGAAGAGCGGTTATCGGATGCTCAATATTATTAACGATATTGTGGATATTTCGAAAATCGAATCAGGTCAAATGAATATCTATCTTTCACCAACAAATATTAACAAACAGATCGAATACACTTATAACTTTTTCAGACAAGAGGCTGAGAAAAAAGGATTACATCTGCTGTTCAAGAAAACATTACCATCCAAACATGCCGTCATCACAACTGACAGGGAAAAAGTTTATGCTATTTTGACCAATCTTGTTAAAAATGCCATTAAATTCACCCCATCAGGATCGATTGAATTTGGGTATTACCTTGATTCTGTGGCTCTGCCAACAAGACAATTAACATTTTATGTAAAGGATAGTGGCATTGGGATACCCAAAGACCGTCAAAAGGCTGTATTTGATCGTTTTGTTCAGGCAGACATTGGAGATAAAAGGGCTTTTCAAGGTGCTGGATTGGGATTATCGATTTCGAAAGCCTACGTTCAAATGCTGGGAGGCAGAATCTGGGTTGAAAGTGAAGAGGGAAAAGGGTCATCCTTTTTCTTTTCACTTCCTTACAACCTGGAAAAAACTAAAAAAACTGAAAATATTGAATTTGAGATGGACAACGAAGAGCAGAAACAGACGAATAAACTAAAGATATTAATTGCCGAGGATGATTATTTAAATGAAAAGCTCATCTCAATAGGGGTAAAGATGTTAGGAAAAGAGATCCTTAAAGCAAGAACAGGAATTGAAGCAGTTGAAGCATGCCGAAATAATCCAGATATCGATCTGGTACTGATGGATATAAAAATGCCGGAGATGAACGGATATGAGGCCACCAGAGAAATCAGAAAATTCAATAACGATGTCATCATTATTGCTCAAACAGCTTATGCTTTAGTTGGGGACCGCGAAAAGGCGATTGAGGCAGGATGCAATAATTATATTGCTAAACCATTCGACAAATCGGCTTTAATCTCCTTGATTGAACAGTATTTTGAAAGATAACAGAAAAATTTTGAATATCTTATTTATTGAACCTTTAAAATAGGTCAGACATCATGGATAATAGTTTAGAGGAATTAATAGACATTTCATTATTTCAGAGGTTACAGGAAAAACTGAATGTGCTGCACCCTTTTCCTTCTGCAATCATTGACAACAAGGGCAAAATATTAACAGCCGTGGCATGGCAGGATATCTGTACAAAATTTCACCGTCAACATCCGGTATGCGAAAGGGAGTGTATTAAAAGCGACCAGTACATCGTTGATCACATCCGGGAAGCTAATCCGGCAGTAAGTTATCAGTGTCGCCACGGCTTGGTAGACAATGCCTTTCCAATCATAATTGATGGAAAACATTTGGCAAATTTTTTTACCGGTCAGTTCTTTCTTGAAAAACCCGATCTGGATTTTTTCAGAAAACAGGCAAAAATTTACGGGTTTGATGAAAAAGCCTATTTGGAGGCAGTAGAGAAAACCCCAATTTGGGAAAAGGAAAAACTAACCCAATTTTTTGAATTTATTAAAGAGTATATCGAAATAATAGCGGGGATTGCCCTCAAAAATCTAAAAATAATTGAAGCCAATACCGCATTTAAAAAAAGTGAAGAGCGCAACAACGCAATCATTCAAAGTACCACAGACTGGATTTGGGAACTAGACAGAAATTTAAATTACACCTATTGTTCTGAAAAGGTTGAACAGATATTGGGATATTCACCCGATGAGATTTTGGGGAAGACCCCATTTGATCTGATAGCACCCGATGAGTATGAACGGATTACGGCATATCTCCAAAAAGCCGGAGAATCTAAAAGCCCGATTGTGGATCTGGAAAATTGGAATATCCATAAAAACGGCGATAAAGTTTGTATGTTAACCAATGGATTTCCCTTATTTGACGAAAACGGCGAATTAGCAGGGTACTGCGGCACAGATAAGGATATCACTGCGCGGAAGCGCGAAGAAGAGATCCTTACCAATGAAAAACAGAGACTTGCCTCCATATTGGAAGGGACCAATTCAGGTTCATGGGAGTGGAACATTCAGACAGGTGAACTATTTCTAAACGACCGCTGGGCTGAAATAATTGGTTACACCTTAGCCGAATTGTCACCTGTCACCATTAATACCTGGGCACAATTTACTCATCCCAGCGACTTAATTGTTTCGAATAAATTGCTGGAGAAACACTTTAAGGGAGAATCCAATTTCTATGAGCTGGAATTAAGAATGAGGCACAAAAATGGTGATTGGATCTGGGTACTTGACCGGGGACAGGTTCATCAATGGGATATCAATGGCAAACCGCTTTTAATGTCTGGAACCCATGTTGACATTAACAAACGGAAGAATGCTGAAAAAGCGTTGATAGAAAGTGAAGCCCGTTTAATCCAAGCGCAGTCAGTGGCAAAGGTTGGCAGTTGGGAGACCGATTTATTGACTATGGAAATAATATGGTCAAAGGAAACCTACCGAATTTTTGGAGTAAATCAGGAGAACTTTAAACCGACCCACACTGGTTTTTTAACCTTTGTTCACCCCGACGATCGCACAAAAGTGGATGAAACATTTATCTCCTCAGTTGGCAATTACTCCTTTAACGTAATGGAACACCGCATTATAACACCCGATGGCTCTGTAAAGTTCATTGAGGAGCGTTGGCAAATCGTTCGTGACGATCAGGGAATTGCATTTAAAGCGGTTGGCACTTGTCAGGATATCACTGACCGCAAACATGCAGAAGAGGAAATCATTCGCCTAAACGAACGGATCTCTTTGGCAACACATTCTGCACAAGTGGGAATCTGGGATTGGGATCTGGAAAATAGCCGGTTGGTCTGGGACGATCAGATGTATTCACTATACGGGAAAAAGAAGGATATTCTGGAAACTGATTTTGAAACATGGTTAAAAGAGATACATCCGGACGACAAGGTTCGTTCAGAGAGTGAAACAATTCTCGCTTTGACAGGAGAAAAGGATTTCGATATTGAATTCAGGGTAATATGGCCTGATGGATCAATCCACTTTCTTAAGGCTAAAGCGCAGGTTATTCGTGATGCAAACCGGAAACCGCAGCGAATGATCGGAGTCAATTATGACATCACCCCACTCAAGCAGGCGGAACAGGAATTACTTTCGGCCAAAGAACGCGCAGAAGAGGGCGACCGGTTGAAAACAGCCTTCTTAGCCAATATGTCACACGAAATCAGAACTCCCATGAACGGTATTCTGGGCTTTGCCGGACTGCTCAAAGAACCAAAACTCTCGGGGGAAGAACAACAGGAATATATCAGTATCATCGAGCAAAGCGGCGCACGAATGCTCAATATCATTAACGACATTATTGATATTTCGAAAATTGAATCCGGACAAATGAAATTATCTGTCTCACCCACCAATATAAACGAACAGATTGATTTTATCTATCTCTTTTTCAGACAGGAAGCCGAGACAAAAGGGTTGCAGCTACTCTTTAAAAAATCGTTACCAGCTAAACAAAGCATCATAATAACTGACCGGGAAAAAGTATATGCGATTCTGACAAATCTCATTAAAAACGCGATAAAATTCACATCCAAAGGGACCATCGAATTTGGATATCTCCCTGGTTCCGTAAAGACGGTGCATGCACCGTCTCTACATCCGGCACCGTCTCTACTCACATTTTTTGTTAAGGATACTGGTATTGGTATCCCTGCCGATCGCCGGACAGCTATTTTTGATCGGTTTATCCAGGCCGATATTGGAGATAAAAGGGCTTTCCAGGGGGCTGGATTGGGCTTGTCGATCTCGAAAGCATATATTGAAATGCTGGGGGGGCGAATTTGGGTTGATAGCGTTGAGGGAAAAGGTTCATGCTTCTATTTTACCCTACCCTATAACAATGAACCTGCGGAATCGGAGCATGAAAAAGATGGAGTTTCTGAGGACGATTCAATAGCTCAAATATCCAAACTCAACATCCTGATTGCTGAAGATGATGAAACATCTGAATTGCTTATTACCTTAGGTTTAAAAAAGTATTGCAAAAAAATCCTGGCTGTTAAAACCGGCATTGAAGCATTAGAAATATGTCGGAATAACCCCGACATTGATTTAATCCTAATGGATATTAAAATGCCGGAGATGGATGGTTATGAAGCAACCAGGCAAATCAGAAAATTTAACAATGATGTAGTCATTATTGCACAAACTGCATATGCATTGATTGGCGACCGTGAAAAAGCTTTGGCAGCCGGATGTAATGACTACATTTCAAAACCTTTTGGAAGTGGCCTGCTCTCCACAATCATAAAAAAGCATTTTTAAAAATGAACTGGTAATGGAAGATTTTTTTAAATATACAACAAAAAGTAATGAAGATAAAAACTGGGGATTGTATATTAATGTGGCCGGTTGTGCCAATATTTTGGCTGGTGCTTCCTATCCCCCTCCGGGACACCCCTCTGAATATAGTTTTAGCTGGGAAAACGGCAGAATCCTTCACGAATTTCAAATCAATTACATTACCAGCGGTGAAGGTATCTTCGAAACCAGAACGGGCAACTTTCCTGTTAAGGAAGGTTCGGTAATTATTGTGTTTCCTGGTATGTGGCACCGATACAGACCCTCGGGCGCCGGATGGAAAGAACATTACGTAGGATTTAATGGCGCCTTCGCAAATCACATATTTGAAAATGAGTTTTTCCCAGGTAACAACCCTGTTTTTCATATCGGATTTAATGAACGTCTGCTGCAAAGTTTTTATGAGCTGTTTAATCTGGTCGAAATGGAACGAACAGGTTATCAGCAAATCTGCTCCGGATTAGTCATCTATATCCTCAGTACCATCATCTCTATCAAAAAGAACGAAAATTTTAAAGGAAAACAGATTGAGCAGACCATTCAAAAAGCTTGTCTGATCATCCGCGAGAACACCGACAAAAATATGAATATGGAGAAACTCGCCCTTGACTTAAATATTGATTATTCCATTTTCCGTAAGATGTTTAAAGAGTATACCAACATTTCACCTGGACAATACCACCTGTCGTTACGAATACGTCAGGCCAAAGACCTCCTGATCAACACCAACCTTAGTATCAAGGAGATCTCATACCGTTTGGGGTTCGAATCGATATTTTATTTCAGCCGGGTATTTAAGTCAAAAACAGGGATCAATCCTACCGAATACAAGAACGGTCCGGCGATTTGATACAATATCTTTTCAATTAATTTACAATTCATTAACCTTAAATATTTGGCAGAAAGATCAGATACATCTACATTTGCATTACATTTTTTTCATAAGTTTAGGTTTAGTTAGTTAGTTTGGTTTGGTTTTAGTAAAAGGATGGAGCCGCCCGGTTCCGTCCTTTTCAATTTTATTAGTTACTTTTAAGCCTTTAATATGGAAGTCATGAATAAATCAAACATCATTTACGGCCTTGGTTTTTCCCTGCTGCTGTTTGCTCATCAATCTGTTGCTCAGATTTTACCGGTTAATTTTTCTAAAGTAACCATAAACGACAACTTCTGGACACCAAAAATGAATACCGTCGCAACCGTCACATTGGATGCCTGTATCACCTATACGGAAACAAAAACGGGACGAATCCGTAATTTTGAAAAAGCAGCTGCCAAAAACGGAAAGCATGAGGGAATATTTTTTGATGATTCAGATGTATATAAAGCCTTGGAGGCAATTGCCTATTCGTTAAAGAACCATCCGGACGCTAATATTGAAAAAAAGGCGGATGATTGGATCGACAAAATTGCAGCTGCACAACAACCTGACGGTTATATTAATACATTCTTTACACTGACAGGATTGGAGAACCGATGGAGTGATATGGACAAGCACGAAGCCTATTGTACGGGTCATTTACTGGAGGCAGGAATCGCCTATTTCAATACCACAGGAAAACCTAAACTAATGGATGTTGGAATCCGAATGGTTAAACACATCGATTCGAACTTCCGGTTAGCAGGAAAACATTGGGTTCCCGGACATGAGGAGATCGAACTGGCATTGGTTAAATTGTATCATGCAACAAATGAAAAGCAATATTTGGATCTGGCTTCGTGGTTTATTGAACAGCGTGGACATGGCTATTACAAAGGGGCAAAAAGGGATCCAAAATATGATCAGAATGATGTCCCTTTCGAAGATCAAAAAAAAGTTGAAGGGCATGCTGTACGCGCAATGTATTTATATACCGGGGTTACCGATGTTTCAGCAGCAAAAGGTGAGACGAAATACCTCCCTGCCCTTTTCAGTATCTGGGAAAATTTAGTTGGAAAGAATATGTACATCACGGGTGGTATTGGCTCTTCAGGACATAATGAAGGCTTTACCAAAGATTACGATCTACCGAATGAGAGTGCCTATTGCGAAACCTGCGCCTCGGTTGGGATGATTTTATGGAATCAGAGAATGAATTTATTAACCGGCGAGGGTAAATACATCGACGTTTTGGAAAGAAGCTTATACAACGGGGCTTTAGCGGGGTTATCATTAAGCGGAGATAAATTCTTCTATGGCAATCCATTGGCTTCACAAGGCAACTATGCCAGAAGTGAGTGGTTTGGCTGCGCCTGCTGTCCATCGAATATTGCACGCTTAGTTGCCTCCCTGGGAAATTACATTTATGCAACTACTCCCGATGCTATTTATGTAAATTTGTTCATTAGCAGCAGCACGGTGATCCCAGCCGGCAAAAACAAGATTGCAGTTTCCCAAAAAGGGAACTATCCCTGGGATGGGAATATACTCCTCACAATTTCGCCGGAAACAAAAACGAAAAAAAGCGTATTGATACGGATACCGGGCTGGGCGGTTAATCAGCCGGTCCCTGGCGTTGCCTATACTTATTTACAACCGGTGAGCACCCCAATATCCATTCAATTAAACAAAACCGCAATCAATTATAAGATCGAAAAAGGATATGCCGTTATTGAACGCGAGTGGAAAAAAGGGGATGAAATTTCCATTCAACTCCCTATGAGCATTGAAAGGGTGATTGCGAACAACAGTATCGTGGAGAACAAAGGTCTTACTGCGCTCCAGCGTGGTCCATTGGTTTATTGTCTTGAGCATGCGGATAACAATGGTAAAGCAATGAATGTAATTTTCCCGGATGACGCCAGTTTTTCATCAACATTTAATCGGGGACTGTTAGGCGGAGTGATGACGATCCATTCTAAAGTTCCGGTAGTAGATGTCTCATCCGATGGAAAATCAGTTTCAACTTCAACCCGGGAGATTACGGCCATCCCCTATTATTCGTGGGCAAATCGGGGTGAAGGGGAGATGCAGATCTGGGTTCCCCGTAAGATAGGAAATGTTAGATTGTTGTCGAAGTAAGACATATAAATTTCATGCCATATACCCGCATCATTTACACTCCGATTTCCGTGCAGCCTTTGGGTCTTTGTTTTGTATTGCAAACTCGTCCAATCGAATATGCCTGATAAATATCTGCGGGTAAAAGAAGTTTTGCAAGGTTAACTCCGTCTTGATTTGGCATCGCTTTTTTTTATGCAAATAAAGAAATCTTTCGCTAATCCCCCAACTTTTCAGCTTGATCCGTTTAAACCATGCTTAAACCAATAAAAAAAATCCAGATAAATTACGATTGTAACTATCTGGATTTCAGGGTGGGAACTGATGGGTTCGAACCATCGACCCTCTGCTTGTAAGGCAGATGCTCTGAACCAACTGAGCTAAGCTCCCTTTCGTTTGAACGCTGTATTTACTACTTTGTTCTAAAGTGCTGCAAAGATAGACCTTTTTTTATTCACACCAAATTTTCCTGCGAAAAAAAACATTTTTCTTTAGCGGGCGGGTGACTTTCAATTCCTGAACAAGGTCACCCGCTCACTTATATCTGCTATTTCATCAACTCTGCAGGGATCTCTTTAATCGTTTCAATCTCCAGACTTTTTACAAAAAGTTCTCCCCCTTCTGATTGAATCTGAATCTTACCTTTTGCGAGGGGCGCAACTTCACCGTTTTCGATTTTGCCGGAATTGGAATTGATCATAACCACCTTTCCGTTAACAACATGAACAGATGTCTGACCAAAACAATATAAATCAACAGTATTCCACTCTCCCTTCGCTTTTTCGTAATCAGCTCCTTTCGAACAGTTCTTGGCAGTTTTGCCTTCGCCAAAAGTTGTTTTTTCGCCCGATGGTGAATAGGTAAAAGATTTACCATCAGCACTTTTCAATGCATTAATCTCAAAATAGCTTTTCCCCATGCAATAGGAATCACCCATTTTGGCGGTGCATAACTGAAACTCATGTGAACTCATCCAAACATTCAATCCTGCTTCAAAAGGGCCATAACTGTGATATAATAATCCTGAATTGAGCTGCGTATAAATCTTATCACCCCATTTAAATACCATCCGTACATGGTAATTCTTGTACTCTTTTTTTGTTGCAATTGAACCATTCACCTCACCTGTAATATGTAACACTTTTATACCTTCGAGTTCTGTTACCGTAAAAATTTTCAACGGATCAGAGTTCAGACCGATTGGCTTACCCCCTTTCTCCTTTGCCCCAATAAAGGTATCCCATCCTTTTAGATTTTT
This sequence comes from Prolixibacteraceae bacterium, assembly GCA_963677935.2. Classification (GTDB taxonomy): domain Bacteria; phylum Bacteroidota; class Bacteroidia; order Bacteroidales; family Prolixibacteraceae; genus JAAFHB01. Next base: position 615,588 of record CAXXEH010000001.1, read on the forward strand.
ACCGTTTAAAAGTGACTTCATCTCCTTCTGAGAAAAGCCGTTAATTGCAAATGATAACACAACGCAAATCAGAATCAGTTTTTTCATATGTTTTGTTTTTTAAGCCCTTAAAAAAGACTGCCCCGATACCGGGGCAGTTCAAATGTTTATATGATTGTACAAATTATTTCCCTTCGAGTATTTCCTGAGCTTTTTCTAAAATTGTAGTGTCATCAAGCAGAATTATCCCGCCTTGCGGCCCCTGTTCAATATGCATTCCAACACTTGTCCCTTTTTCATAATGCGTTCCACCAAAATAATTCCTCACGGTTTCAACTTCCATCCCAAGCTCCTGAGCAATCCGTTGCATCGAACCGTGAGGCAAATGATCCTTGATATCCCGTAGCTCATTGAAGGTGATTTTTTTAGTCATAGCGAAAAGTTTTAAAAAGTTAATAATTAATATTCAATATCAGAAACTTTAATCAATTTGTACACGCCGAAAATTAACACTAAATATTCAATATTGTAACGTAATCTTAACAATATTTCATACAACCCGGGTTATTTTAGAATTATTAACAATTGAAAACTCATCACAAAAAATAATTAATTGTTTTTCAAATAATTGAACTATATAAATAACCCATTGACATGGTTCGAGGGAGAAATATTCAACTGACACTGATGTCGGTTACCATTTAGAAACTCCATTTTGCAAAATTTCGTAGGCCATTTGCTGAATGGTCTCACGCAGATTAAGGCGGGTAAGCAGATGGTTCGTACGCGACGGGTAAATTCTGTTTGAAAAAAACAGAAAAAGTATTCCTGTAACAGGATCGGCCCAGGCATAAGTTCCGGTAAAACCTGTGTGGCCGAAGCTGGCATCACTGCACAATGGCGCAGGATAAGCATCCTCAACTTTGCTAAGGTTATTCCCTAAGTGTGGCTTGTCGAAACCATATCCTCGCCGGTTATTCAATTTTTCAAAATGACGTCGCGTCCAATCCTTCATTGTTGCCTCAGACAACAGACGGTCGCCTCCATAAAATCCGTAATTCAGGTACATTTGCATCATCTTGGCTACATCGTTAATCGTCCCAAACAGACCAGCATTACCCGAGATGCCCCCTAAAACAGCGGCACTCTCGTCATGCACAAAGCCCTGCAGCTGTTCCCTGCGAAATGATTCATCGTCTTCAGTGGGAACCATCCTGCTTATTGGCTGATACATATAAGGTCTGTAAGTTAACGAATAAGCCCCGAGCGGACGGTAAAAATTATCTTTAAGATAGGTCTCGTAGTCTTTGTGAACAATCGATTCAATAATACGCGGGAATTCAATAAATCCCAAATCAGAATAAACAAAACGCTTCCGCTTCAGTAACGGAGATTTCCTGATAGCGGCATACACCGAATCTCTAAAACTATTCAGAATGTAAAGATGATTACTCACTCTCAGGGAGAAACTGGCAGTTGAATCTGTCGAAAAATATCCCGGTTTAAAATTTCCATTGGAATCAATCGTCTTTAGCCAAAAGGGGATTCCGGTTTTGAGCCGCGCCTGATGTGAAAGGACATCTTCAACAATGATCTCCTGCTTATTGCTTCCTTTCCAATCAGGAAGATAGTCACTCATTTTCTTCTTTACAGAGAATTTCTTTTGATCATTCAGCAGCATTAAAACAGGCAGCGGACCCATGATTTTGGTCAGGGAAGCTAAATCGAACAGGTCATCGGGAACCATTGGTTGATCATTGTTGTAGGTCTGATATCCGTAAGCCTCCATCAAAACAACCTTTCCTCTCTTTGCAATGAAAAGTGCGCAACCGGGGAAGGCCTTTTCACTCAGACCGATATTTACAAGTGAGTCAATTTTTTTTTTTAGATATGTAGAATCGATTCCCAGCTCTTCAGGAAGTGTATATTTAAAACGGTCAAGCGGTAAGGTGGAAATACCATCGCCGGAACGATAGGTTTTATTCACAGTCACCGGAAGTTTTCCGGCAGCCGCGAAAGCCCCGAAGAGGAGCTGTCCTGCAAGATCCTGAGATTCAGAATTCTCCTGGTAAGCAACAACCAAACCATTTGCCTTCTCAATCCCTTCCAGATCATTCAGGATATAAGGATTACCGAAGAGGACAATTACCGACTTTCCATTTGATGTTATCTGTTGTATTACTTTTTGCTGTGTGTCAGTAACCCGGTAATTCGAAGAGACAAAATTACCCAGATGGTTCACTGCAGCAATCACAAGATTATATTTCTTTAGCTGAATCATCAGTTTTTTGATTGCGGTTTCATCGCTATCTTTTGAAATGAAAAAATGATCTGTCTTTGTATACCGCTCAAGAGAGCGCTGAAATTCAGTAATGTTGCCACGTCCAATACTTACTGTCGCAATTTTCAGTGTGTCGAGCCGACGGATGGGCAACATCTGTTCGGAATTCCGGACAACTGTTAGCGATTGCTGAGCGATATTTCGCAAAGTCATCCGGTAAGCAGATTGGTTAAGGTCGGTATAAAGATTTTCAGTTTTCACAGGAGTACACTTATTCAGCCCAACCCACCGCTTCAACATCAGTATTTTCCTGCATTTATGGTCAATATCTTCAACGGATATTGCCCCATCCGAAATTGCACGTTTCACCTCATCGATGACTTTAGCAGGATTCAGTACAAATTCGAGCAAATCGTTACCCGCAATTAAAGCTTTTACCTCTGAACTATTGTTACGATCCTCCTCCTTCGCACCCTCCATATTCATGGCATCAGTTACGATCAACCCCTCAAATCGGTAATCCCGAACCAATAAATCCTGAATTATTGATTTTGAAAGCGTGGCAGCAACACTGCTACTATCCAATGCAGGAACACTTAAATGCCCCGTCATCACTCCACCTATCCCCTTGTTTATTGCCTCCCGAAAGGGAAAGAGTTCAACAGAATCAAGCCTTGCTCTTGTGTGCCCAATCACAGGAAGCATATAGTGTGAATCACTCTGAGCATCGCCATGACCCGGAAAATGTTTCAGCGTAGCCAGTACATGTTGCGATTGGAGCCCTAATCCGAAATTGACCGCTTTTTGAAAAACCTTCCGCGGATTGTCCCCATAAGATCGGAAACCGATCACCGGATTAAGGGGGTTGCTGTTGACATCAGCCACAGGGGCAAAATTTATATGTATACCCAACCTCCTGCACTGCCGTCCAAGATCACTCCCTATGTCAAAAATTAAAGAGTCGTTGCCAATCGCTCCGAGTGTAACACCATAAGGATATTTAATGCAACTGTCAAGCCGCATTGACAATCCATACTCAGCATCGATGGCAACTAGAAGCGGGGTCGTCGAAACCTGCTGAAGCCGATTCACCATATTGACATGGCGCATTGCACCACCTTTCATTGAAATAATGCCACCTATCTTATTCTCTTTAATCATCCTGGTCACCTGCACAATGGACCCGTTACCCTTCCCCGAATAAGCTGGAACCATGATTAGCTGCCCAATCTTTTCATCAATCGTCAATGAATTAAAAACAGAATCAACCCATTGATCAGCTTCGAACTCAAGAAACGGAGGACGGACTTTATTCTGAGCAAACAACAATGTGCAAAACAATGATAATATAATGATTACGAATAACTTAGGCATAATAACTTATTATTGAACCTTTCAATATGAATTTGCTCAAAAATAGAGAAAAGGAGACAATTGGCACACCTCTTTTCTTTTTATTAAAAAACAACAGTAAAGTTTCGTATTTATAAATCATATCAATACTTTCGCAGGATAACATTATTCAGCCCTGACAGGGTTCGAAACCCTGTCAGGGCTGAATAATAAGGGATAAAAGAGGCTATGAGAGAATTCAAACAATGTTATGCGATTTTAACACGAATTAAAACGAGGTTGCCACATCTGACAATGGTCGCTTTAATTATGGTGGGTCTTGCCCTCTCGGCTAATGCATCCCAAAATTCTGTTTTAACGGGAGCAGAACAACCTGAGTATTACTTGTCATTTCTAAAGAACAAAAGGTGTGCGCTGGTTGTCAACCAAACTTCCAGAAATGGGGATCAACATCTTGTTGACTACCTGTTAAGCAAACAATTAACAATATTAAAGATTTTTGCCCCGGAGCATGGTTTCCGCGGGGAGGCAGGTGCAGGAGAACTAATTGAAAATTCAAAAGACCAGAAAACAGGGATTCCGATTATCTCCCTTTACGGGAAAAACAGGAAACCATCAGCAAGTCAACTCGCCGATATTGACATCGTGATATATGACATACAGGATGTTGGCTGCAGGTTCTATACCTACATTAGCACATTGCACTACATCATGGAGGCTTGCGCTGAAAACAATAAAACTTTACTTGTACTGGATCGCCCTAACCCAAATGGCGACTATATCGACGGACCCGTTCTGCAACCATCATTCAGGTCATTTGTGGGAATGGATCCTATTCCTGTGGTTCATGGATGCACCATTGGGGAGTTGGCCCAAATGATTAATGGCGAAAAATGGCTTGCAAAAGGCATTCAGACCCGGCTTAAAGTGATAAAGCTGGCTAATTATACCCATTCATCAAAGTACGAACCTCCTGTAATACCATCGCCAAATCTTCCCAACTACTTGTCAATAAGACTATATCCGTCACTTTGCTTTTTTGAGGCCACCAGTGTAAGCGTCGGGCGAGGGACCCAATTCCCATTTCAGATTTTAGGTTATCCGGACTATTCATTTGGAAAATTTGAATTTACCCCCCACATTATCAAAGGGATGGAATTAAATCCGCCTCAAAAGGACAAAATTTGTTTTGGTGACGATTTGCGCGAATTAAAAGAGGCGCCCCGGTTTACATTGTCCTTCTTTATGAACTGGCTTAAGAAGTTTAAAAACAAGAAAGAATTCCTCACCCGTAGTCAATGGTTTAATCGATTAATGGGTAATGATCAGGTTTTAAAGCTCATACTTGAAGGAAAGGACGAAGTGGAGATCAGAAAATCATGGGAAGCCGAGCTGGCGAACTATGCAGTTATTCGTCAAAAATATTTATTATATCCAGATTTTAATTAAAATAGATGAATCCAATTCTGGTTGCCATACTGCTAGGAGGTTATTTCCTCATGCTAATCATTATTGCCCAAATTACCGGCAAGTCAGCCACAACAGACACATTTTTCACTGCCAACCGAAAATCACCCTGGTTCGTCGTTGCCTTTGGGATGATAGGTACAACAATATCGGGAGTGACGTTTATTTCTGTTCCGGGTGAAGTTGGAAACTCAGCAAGTACTTATTTCGAGTTTATCATGGGAAATCTGGTCGGCTTCTGGATTGTTGCCCTTGTGCTGCTCCCCGTTTATTACAAATTAAACCTGATTTCGATTTATACCTACCTCGAACAACGATTTGGATTCTATTCCTACAAATCAGGTTCGTTTTTCTTTTTACTCTCACGAACGGTAGGTGCTGCTTTTCGAATGTATCTGGTTGCTGAAGTGTTGCAACTGGCACTTTTCGATGCAATCGGAGTTCCGTTCGCTCTCACCGTACTTATCAGTATCTTTCTGATTTGGGTCTATACTTATAAAGGTGGAGTAAAAACAATTATCTGGACAGATTCCTTGCAGACAATATTTTTGCTAACTGCTGTTATACTAACTATTTACTTCATATTTTCGAGTTTCGAATGGTCTGCTGGTGAGACTTTAAAAAAAATAGTGGATCATCCCTATTCGCGAATCTTTGATTGGGATGTAAAATCGGGCAAATACTTTTTTAAACAATTTATCTCCGGAATTTTTGTAACCATCGTGATGGTAGGGCTCGATCAGGATATGATGCAGAAAAACCTCACCTGTAAAAGTCTGAAGGAATCGCAAAAAAACATGCTCACCTTTAGTGCCATTTTTGTTTTTGTGGTTGGAATGTTCCTTACACTCGGGGTTTTACTTTACCTTTTTGCCAGTACCAATGGTATTCAGCTACCTCAGAAGTCCGATTTTCTCTTCCCTATGCTGGCCCTCAATCATATGAACCTGATGATCGGAATTTTTTTTCTGCTGGGTATAACCGCAGCCAACTATGCGAGTGCCGATTCTGCCCTTACCTCGCTAACTACCGCCTTTTGTGTTGATTTTCTTGACATTAATAAACGATCTCAGGATCATAAACAGAAGCTTTTACGAACTACCCATATCGGATTTTCACTTTTGCTGTTCCTTGTAATCATGATCTTCAGGTTGATTAATGATCAAAGTGTTGTGGTAGCCGTTTTTAAGGCAGCTGGTTATACTTACGGGCCTTTACTTGGACTTTTTTCCTTTGGATTTCTCACCAAAAAGCAGGTTAAAGATCGCTGGGTTCCCCTTGTGGCAATTTGCTCACCGTTCATATCCTGGATCATTGATGCTTATTCTGTACAGCTTTTTAATGGATATAAAATTGGATTTGAGCTTATTATAATTAACGGAGTGATTACTTTTCTGGGGTTGCTGCTTGTTCAAAAAAAAATAAAAGAAAGTTAAAAATAGTTAAAGGATTTAAGTAATTTCTATTATCTTTGAAATGTTATGTTGGGGGTATTGTTTTTTATTCGAAAACTAATGTGAACAACAAACAACCTAAAATGAGGTGCATAAATCAAATATTGATCTTCTTCGGAGTAATTTTTCTCTTCTATGCCTGTGAAAAAGAGAAGATAAATACTTCATCTGATGCCATTCTGCACTTCTCCTCTGACACCATAACCTTCGACACCCTGTTTACTTCTATTGGTTCTCCGACCAAAAACCTCCGTGTAACCAACCATACAAACGCAAATATCATCATCTCATCGATAAGGCTGTCGGGTGGAGATCAGAGTGCTTTTCACTTGAACATTAACGGCGAAGTGGCTAATGAAGTATACAATGTTCTGATCCCGGCTCAAGACAGTATCTTTATTTTTATTGAAGTAACACTTAGGAAAACAGGGAAGAGTAGTCCTCTGATATCGGAAGATTCAATTATTTTCCGGATTAGTAATATCGAACAAAAGGTGCGGTTAATGGCCTGGGGACAAGATTTTGTATTGGTAAAATCCGATATTTTGAAAAACACCGTCTGGAATAGTGAGCGACCATACCTGGTTTATAACGATGCACTTGTCGACTCTAATCAAACACTGACCATCGAAGCGGGTACTACAATCTATTTTCACAAGAATGCAGGATTAAAAGTCAAAGGAACTTTGAAAGTCTTAGGTACAATTGAAGAGCCTGTTGAATTTAAAGGTGACCGGCTCGAAGCTGCCTATAATGAAATACCAGACCAATGGAACGGAATTATACTCTACTCGGGAAGTCACAATAACAGAATCAATTATGCAAAAATAAAAAATGCGAATATTGGATTGCAGGTTGGGACCATTGAGCATAGTGGATTTGCATCGGTCGAACTTTCAAATACACGTATCGAAAATATGAGCTGGTCAGGAATATGGGCAATGAAATCAAAGATTCTGGCCTATAATTGCATCATTTCAAATGTAAGATATTACAATACCGCCCTTTTGCTGGGAGGCGATTACCAATTCTACCACACCACTTTTGCCAACTATTACAATAACTTTGCTTCCGGTATCCGAACGACAGAGACGTTGATCGTCTCTAATTATCTGGTTGATTTGAAAAGTGGTGTAAGATATGTTGGGGATTTGAAAGCTGCCACATTTGGGAACTGTATTATTACCGGGAACCGAGCGAATGAGCTGATGATCTCAATGGATAAAAAAGGGGAGACCAATTATTTTTTTGACAGAAGTCTGATCCAGATTTCCGACACCTTTAATATAACCGAGGCAAATCGTTTTAGTGAAATTATCAGAAATGTGAATCCCCGTTTCAAAAGCCCTTACAAAGGTAATTTCGAATTGGACACCCTTTCAATCTGTAAAGATTATGGCAGAATAAATTACGCCAAGTCCTACCCAACTGATTTAAAAAACGAGAGCCGGTTGAGCGATGATGGTCCCGATCTGGGGGCATTCGAACGAATTGAGAAAAAGAAGTAATCAAACTCATTTTAAATGAATTAAATTCTTTATATTTGATTTACTATTCAGACAGAGTAATAATCCCTGGTATTTGAATCCGGAAATAACCAGTAAATCAATCTCCTATGGACTACTCAAAAAATATGGTCCGGAATATCGAAAGTTTGGTACCCATTTCTTCCGAACCAAAGAGAAAAAATCTCCTGCTTTTTATTACAGTTATCTTTTATTTTGGGGTACAGTTGTATCCGCTTTTGACATTTTCACAGAATGTAGCCAGAGTGATCTCTTTTAAACATACAATGCGCTGGCTGAACGAATCGAATTTTCCCAATCACTTTCTCCTTACCAATGTGCGCGATTCTATTAATGCCACCATACAACATGATTTGATAGAACTGTTAAAAATAAATAATGTTTCTTTCCCAGATAAAGTTGAATATCAAATTATTACCGGCTTTGGAAAACCCAGGAACAGTTCTGCAAGACCAATATCTTCAGCCGGGTATGATTTGGAAATAAATTCCTTTCTCACAAGGGCAACATCAGGGTATGCTGTTTATTGGTCAGTAAATATTGTTATTCGGAAAGATGGAAATAACATACTTGAAAAAGAGGTGAAACATGAGATTGAGTATTCGAATGCATCCGGATATATGACCTCCATACGATGGCTTACCCCGATTGAATTCCAAAGTATTTTCAAAGGATTATTTAGAGAGGCAATAGGTCTGGAAAATAAGTTTGCAGAGAAAATTATCGTTGGAAGAATTGAAGAAAAGGAAAAGGAAATTAAGTCGTGGTTTCCGGAATCGTCACGGTTTATGATGAAAAAAAGAGGATCATGGCTTCACGCAGGCAATTTCGCAGCTCAGTTGGAGCAGGATAAAGACACCTTAATAAGATTCATTTATAAGAATAAACCGGAATTTAAGTTCGGAACCATATCGCTTAAACCCATCCTGGCCGATCTGTTTACGGCAACAACCGGCATTGGAACCACCTATACAATTAAAGAAAAGGAGAGAAAAAGAGGAGTCCTGGAATTTTCGAATGGTAAAAATCTCATGATCGGATTGAATTGGATCGAAGAAATCACCACAACGAACACCACAGGAGAAGTTCAAAGTCGGATAACTGTGCCATTGGTCGGACAAATATTCAACGATACAACACTTATGGGTAATTTCATCTATGAAAAAATCTCCACGACTCTCTCCTCTGAAGTTACAAAGGAAAAATTCAGTTGGGTAAGTGGCCCATATACGGAAAATTCATATGGAACTGCGGTAATTCACAGGATAATAGGAAAACTCCAGGAGAAGCCATTTGTAGCTGAGTATAATGAATTATTTGGTCATGTGGAAGTTAAAATAGAAAACCAGACACTTGCCTGCATGATATTTCAGAACTGTAACCCGGAAAACGGACAATCATTCGACAATAGTAAGCTTTCCAAAAACAAACGTGTTATGTCGGGAGCAAATGTAAACAACGTAGCAACACCTTCCCTGGAAAATGAGGTCAAACTCGAATGGTATCCGATCTTTATCAGGAAGGATTTTACATCCTCTGAGATGGAGACTGGTCTTGGAATTCTGGTATGCCTGTTTTTTGGAATCGGAAATATGTAGATCTGCAGGATTTGGGTCAAACAAAATACTAAGACATTATTATTGATTCATGTTGGGAATTTATAGATGGATCTTGCTGCCGGCTATATTTGTGCTGTTGGCCATAGGGCCGGGCCGGGCCCAGAAAAGATACAATATTGTATTTTACAACGTTGAAAATCTGTTTGATATATGGGATGACCCTGAAACTTCAGACGAGGAGTTTCTACCTGAAAGCCTAAGACATTGGACGAAACAACGTTTTGAGGATAAGATCAGAATGATTTATAAAACACTTATCACTGCCGGCGAGGGTCAGTTCCCTGATATAATAGGTCTTGCCGAAATAGAAAATCTCTGGGTCGTTGAACACCTTATCCATAAAACGCCATTAAATAAAGTATCCTACGGAATTATTCACAAGGAGTCACCTGATCCAAGGGGAATTGATGTTGCATTACTCTACCGCAAAGACAGACTAGAACCAATTGACTATGAATTTATTCCAGTCTCAGGCACCGAAAAAAACGATTTTACATCGAGAGATATACTCCATTTCGCTGCCAAAATAGGGAAAGAGCAGATCCATTTCTTTGTTAATCACTGGCCTTCGCGAAGCGGTGGGTATACCGAAACCAAAGAGAAAAGGAATATTACCGCGGGGATCCTGAGAAAAAGCATAGACTCACTGTTCATTAGAAACCCAATGGCCAATATTCTAATTATGGGGGATTTTAATGCCACCCCGAATGAGCGATGTTTCTCCTCAATTCTCAAAGCGCGCCCCTACCCCGGAAACAATGATTCTTTTTCTTTAGTTTATCTATCCACACTTTGGGGTAAAGGGGCAGAGGGAACCATCAGAAATGGGGGTCAGTGGGAGGTTTTCGACCAGATGATCTGTTCCCAAAATCTTTTAACCAGTCAATCTTTATTCATTGATACTCAAAAAGGGGGAATTTGCAATTTTGATTTTCTGCTTGAACCTGACCCTACTTATCTGGGGAATAAACCATACAGAACCTATTTAGGTCCGGTTTACCATGGTGGAATCAGCGACCATTTACCAGTAAAAATTTGTCTTTCAACTAAGTGACAATCATTTGCTATTTAGTTAAACCATTGGATAATCCAAAAAATCAGATTCGACCTTGAATTTAAACACTAAAATATTGCCGCGGCAATCAGCCAGGCAATGTTCAAAATTATGTAATTATAGTAATTTCAGCACGGCAGAGGGATCCGTTAATTTGGCCAAACTTTCGAATATAAGTATTAAAAAACCTTAAAATTTCTGCAAAGCGGGAACTTATTGAATCAGCCGCTTGCTGAAAGAGATAAAGATCGGCGAAATGAATATTTCAAACAATTAAATTTCAATTAATTATACAATAAAACGAAAATTCCGGGATTAGTTTGAAATTAAGCGTAATAAAATTGCTCAAAATTTGTTGGTATCCTCAAGAACCAATATCTTTAACGGTCAATTATAAACCATCAAACTTTATAAGATTTAATAATCATCATGAAAGAGAACAACAAAGTTTCAAGAAGGGGCTTTTTGGGAACCGGAGCTGCTGCTGCTGCTGCTATTACCATTCTTCCCTCAAACACCATTGCAGGTCTGGGACACCGCGCCCCCAGCGATAAGTTAAATATCGCAGCTGTTGGTATTGGCGGTATGGGTCATGCTAATTTAAAAAACCTTACTTCGGAAAACATCGTAGGTTTATGTGATGTTGACTGGAAGTATGCAGATGGTTGCTTTAAGGAATTCCCGAATGCCAAAAAGTACAAAGACTGGAGAGTGATGTACGATGAACTGGGAAAATCGATTGATGGAGTAGTTATTGCAACTGCTGACCATACACACGCAATTATTGCATCGCATGCCATCACCCTTGGCAAACACGTTTATTGCCAGAAACCACTAACTCATTCTGTTTACGAATCCAGATTACTGACCAAACTGGCTGCTAAATACGGAGTTGCCACTCAAATGGGTAATCAGGGTTCATCAAAGGAGGGGGTTAACCTCACCTGCGAATGGATTGCAAATGGTGAAATCGGAGAAATAACAAAAGTTGAAGCCTTTACTGACCGTCCTATCTGGCCACAAGGATTGAATACTCCACAGGGACAATGGGTTCCGGAAACACTTGACTGGGATTTGTTTACCGGTCCTGCTAAATTGGTTCCCTATAATGAATTATATCATCCATGGAACTGGCGCGGTTGGTGGAATTATGGTACAGGAGCATTAGGTGATATGGCCTGCCATATTTTACATCCGGTATTTGCTGGTCTGAGATTAGGTTATCCTACCAAGGCACAAGGGAATTCAACATTACTCCTTACCGATTGCGCTCCGACTGCTCAGTCTGTTTCCCTTATTTTCCCCGAAAGAGTTAAACCTAAAGATTTTAAGATTAAGTTACCGGCTGTTGAAGTTTTATGGTATGACGGTGGAATAAAGATGATGCTTCCTGAAGGATGGCCAGTTGGAAAAAATCCAAATGATTCAGGCGGTGGAGTTATTTTCCACGGGACAAAAGACAAACTGATCTGTGGCTGCTACGGTGTGAATCCATGGTTATTATCAGGTCGCAAACCTGAGGCGCCAAAATTCCGTCGTCGCGTTGAATTATCACACGAATTGGATTGGGTTCGCGCAGCTAAAGAACCAGCAGCATCGCGTATTAAAACAGCTTCCGATTTCAGTGAATCAGGTCCATTCAACGAAATGGTTGTGATGGGTGTATTGGCTGTTCGTCTTCAGTCGTTGAACAAAGTATTGAACTGGGACGGTCCAAAAATGGAATTCACCAATCTTAATGATACGGAGCAGATTAAAACGGTCATTGAAGATAAGTTCAGTATCCATGATGGTCATCCAACCTTCAACAAAACATATACCGATCCTGTTAATGCAAAGGCATATGCTGCTGAATTGATTAAACACACTTACCGCGCTCCATGGTCATTACCTGAAATGCCGGTTTAAATATCAATTAATAACTATAAAAAAAGGTGGAATAAAATCCACCTTTTTTATACCACCTATTTCTATTTACTTCCATTTATTTCTTTGTTTCCGCTTTCCCCTTTGTCTCTGTTGTTTCTGTAGATAAATGCCCTTTTACCTTCATCTCTTTATTTTCTTGATGATCAACGTGCTTCTTTCTGATAATTGTGATCTTCTCAAGACCGTCGCCAATATCTTTCTTTTCATACGAAACCACCGATTCATCCTTCGTGTCAAAAGCATAAGGATCAGTTGCCATTCGATGAAACATAAATGAGCCATGTGGAGGCATAGGAGGTGGTGGTGGAATTAAGTCGTCGCCCTCCATCCCTTCACAATTTAATCCGCTTTTCAATCCCCTAAGCCGAATAACTTTTCGGATATCTTTTGTTTTTCCTGAATCACCTTCCTGAATAAAAATATCAAGATTTTCATCGCCTGGTCCGTTTTCATTATCGGTAACCGTACATTTTACCCGTTTCCCCCCACGGTGAATAACCATGTTATGATTCCCGGGTCCAAATTCTTCAACCTTTAATTGATGAAGTACAGAATCGACCTTTCCCTGAACTGTTTTCTCGTCTATCAGATTAAAGGTAGTGTCAATATTTGTCTCCTTACCATCCTTTTTGACGATAACTTTTACCCTTTGAACCTTTTTTTGGGGAGAATCGCCAACCAATTGAGCATCTTCGCCTGAACTAAAGGTAAATGAGGAGGCGGTAAACAATAAACCAACAAAAACCAAGGCGACCGCCACCCTGTTCCTCAGATCTAATAATCGTTTCATTTTGTCAAATTTTAAGTGAACTTATTTCATTTGTATATAATTTGTTTTTTAACGGCCAAATGGAATAGCCATCCGCCGGTTGGCGGATTCATCTTCGGTTTGTGATTTACAACCATGGCTATTTCATCATATTACAATGACCCAAAAGTAGAGTCTTTTAAACCACCCTCCGGTTAAGGTTCTGTAAAAAAGTGTTAAGGTAAAGTTAAAGTTGAAGAGATCGTTAAATTATTGTCTAATTTTGGGTTATGAAAAATTTCCGGACATTATAAAGAAAAATTAATTAAGAATGAACAAACGTATTATTACCGGATTGGTGTTTTTAATGGGGATATCTCTCCTTGGAATAATAGGGGTTCAATTCTATTGGTTTAACAACTCAGTGAAGGTAACCAATGAACTATTTGACCGGTCAGTAATTGATGCCATGAACACTGCAGTCCGCCGACTTGAAACGGGTCACGATCTTAAAATAATCAGGAATTTCAATTATGGTGATTCCACAAAATGGGATAAAAGAATTCCCTATCCCCCTCCTCCGCCCATTCCTCAATTTGAAGATGTAGATGTCATCGTAAAAAAAGACAGCATCAACGGTAATGTTACAGTGATTACTTCTAAATTTGGGACGCAAAAACCCGGGTTTCACACCCTAAAAGTTCAATCGTTTAACGGGAAACCACACAAAACATTCAAACTTTCACAGGATTCAACCAGGATAATTCAGGATTCGTTGATTGTGGAAGGGCTACATGGCAATGTCAGAATGGGCCGGAAGATTGAGCAACTGGAGAAATTATCACAGCAAATTGCAGTTGAATATAAAGGTTGGGAGAGTGGACGTCATATCGATGAAAAACAATTGAGGAAGCTTTTAAAGCAGGAACTGCTGGATAAAGCGATTCCGATTGATTTTAATTTCACTATTTTTCCCGAAGATACCATTAGGGAGAAGGCCCATCATAATACAGATCTTACCAGGTGGTATAAAGTGAATATGTTTCCTAATGACATTTTCAGGAAAAATCTCGAGCTGGCCGTCTCATTTCCCGAAAGAAATCTCTTTATTGGACGTTCCACCACCCGTCTGCTTGGACTTTCTGCAATATTTACTCTTGTTATATTTCTCACGTTCACTCTAAGTATAACACTGATCATCAGACAGAAAAAAATATCTGAGATGAAATCGGATTTCATTAACAATATGACACATGAATTTAAAACACCGATTTCAACCATATCGATAGCCGCCGACTCAATCGCAAATGATAAAGTAATTAAAGACGAAGAGAAGATTCGTTTCTTTACCGGGATGATTAAAAAAGAGAACCTAAGAATGAATGAGCAGGTCGAACGGATACTTCAGATTGCCAGGCTGGACCGAAAAGAGTTCGAATTTAACTTCAAGGCTGTAAACGTGCATGAACTGATCGAAGAGGCAATAGAAGGGATTATGCTTCAGGTTGAGAAAAAAGGGGGAAAGATTAATACAAGATTGGACGCTTCAAATCCGGTTGTAACAACAGATCCTATCCATTTCCTGAACCTTGTATATAATCTTTTGGATAATGCCAACAAATACTCGCCTGATATTCCGTTTATTACGGTAACAACTTCAAACACCTCCAAAGGAATACACCTGTCGGTTGAAGATAAAGGAATAGGAATGAGCAAGAGTGTTCAGTCAAAAATATTTGACAAATTTTATCGCCTTCCATCCGGCAATGTTCATAACATTAAAGGATTCGGTCTTGGTCTCAGTTACGTTAAAGCAATCCTGGAAGCCAATAACGGAAGTATTAAAGTGCACAGTGAACAAGGAAAAGGAAGCCGGTTTACTGTTTTCATTCCCTTTTTAATGAACAGACGATGAGCCCTAAAAAATCACTTTTTTTTGTCGAGGACGATCTCAGTTTCGGCGCCGTATTGAAATCCTATCTCGAAATCTGTAATTTCTCCGTAAAATGGGTCGATGATGGCAAAAATGCATACAACACTTTTAAGGAGGGAACGTTTGATCTCTGTCTGCTCGATGTGATGCTTCCTCATGTTGATGGCTTCTCAATTGGAAAGGAAATCAAGGCTTTAAATCCTCAAATTCCTATTATTTACCTAACTGCCAAATCATTAAAGGAAGACATTCTCACCGGCTATCGTATTGGCGCCGACGACTATATCATCAAACCGTTCGATACCGATGTTTTACTCTATAAGATTGCAGTAGTACTCCGAAGATCAGAGAACGGCATAAACCAGGAGGAACAACAAATTCAAATCGGAAATTATACTTTCGACACTAAATTGCGCGAAATCAAAATAAACGGAGTAAAGCAGTTACTTAGCCCGAAAGAATCAGCACTGCTCAAACTGCTTTGCGAACATAAAAATGAATTGCTTTCGCGAGAGATTGCCCTCAAAAGGATATGGGGTGATGATGGCTATTTCACAACGCGTAGTATGGATGTGTTTATTACAAGATTAAGAAAATACCTCCGGAATGATCCATCGATCGAAATCCGGAATATTCACGGTAGCGGGTTTATAATGACCATCAACGATGAGGAATAATACAGTGTAAAATCACCTTATTAAGTAATGAGAATAATTTAATGTCGTAAAGCAATATTACATCTTTAATGCACCATCTTTTTATTCTGGATCTTGAAGAAATCAGTCAATTATCGAAATACGACAATATATCTTTCTTATTACTTAAAAGCTATACTTGGGTTAACAATGATCAAAAATATTTAGTATTTTAGCATTCAAATTAACCTGTATTATTTTGTAATTTATGTCTGATTTACAAGACTTAAAATCAAACAATATGGAAACAACTGACAGAGAGGTTTTGGTAGAAGCGATAACTGACTGTGCAAAATCGGATGGATGGGCAAACCTTGCAGAAGTCGGGGTTCAACTTCGGAGTAATAATATTAAATATGGCAAATTGTCGAAATTTATCCTGAAATTTTCTGAAATTATCGAAACAAAAATTGATGACACAAGAGAACCGCCCGTAGCATATGCCCGATTAAAAGAGTTAGAAATCAAATAGTAAAATTGTAAGCACCTATTTTTGAAGCGGTTATTAGCTTTTAAATCATTTATATCCGCCTTCAAAAATAGTAACTCCGATTAATAAAACCGTACCCTACGATTTTCTGGAGCAGAAATGTTATTTTTGTCGCTCATTAATTCGGAGGAAGTTTATCTTTAATGAAAACCCTTACATTTGATTTTATTGTAGTTGGCAGTGGTCTTGCCGGATTGCTTGCCGCCTTTCATGCTGCTGATTATGGAACCGTTGCACTCATTTCCAAATCAGAACTTGATATCAGTAACTCCTATCATGCGCAAGGAGGCATTGCTGCAGCAATAGGAGAAGACGATCATCCACGATATCATTTTGAAGACACCTTGATTGCAGGACGGAATTTGTGTGATCACGACTCCGTATCACTTCTTGTAAATGAAGGACTCGATCGCGTCAGGGAGCTTATTGAACGAGGAATGGAGTTCGATACGGATTTGAATGGACATCTAAAATTAGGGCTTGAAGGTGGTCATTCAAAGCGCAGAATTCTTCATGCAGATGGAGATGCAACCGGGAAAATGATGACCAGCTTTATGCTTAAGAAAGTACTGGCCAAACCTCAGATCACCCCATTCGAATATTGTGCGGCCATAAATATCCTGGTAGAAGATAATATTTGTAAAGGAGTTCACACTTTGCAATATACTGACGGTAAAAATATTATATTTCTTGGTAAAGCCACCATACTTGCCACAGGAGGTCTTTCGCGACTCTATTTCCGTTCAACGAATCCCTATACTGCAACAGGTGATGGTATTGCCCTGGCATGGCAGGCAGGTGCACGTTTGGCTGATATGGAGTTTATTCAGTTCCATCCTACGGCCCTGTCAATTCCAGGCGAAGAGGCCTACCTGATCAGTGAGGCTGTAAGAGGGGAAGGGGCGCATTTGCTCGATGTAAATGGAATTCGGTTTATGCCTGATATTCACCCCCTGGCAGAGCTTGCCCCCCGCGATATAGTTGCCGCTGCAATTTTCAGACGGATGCAGCAGACCGGTGCGAACGTATTTCTTAGCCTGAAACACCTGCACGACGATACACTCACCGAACGGTTCCATTCGATTTATTCGCATCTGAAAACCTTAGGGATCAATTTATTGGAAGATCTTATTCCAATTGCACCAGCCGCACATTACATGGTCGGAGGGATCAGAACTGATATTTGGGGGCAAACCAATATAACTGCACTTTTTGCCTGTGGAGAGGTTGCCGCAACAGGAGCTATGGGGGCTAACAGACTTGCAAGCAACTCTCTTCTGGAATGTCTCGTCTACGGTAAACGGGTAACCGAAAAGGCGCGCAATCTTAAGATGAACAATCCCCTTACCAACCGGCAGAAAAAAATTCTGCTCAATCCGGAAACAGATCAGGAATTTTTGAATATAAAAAACGAACTCGCCAATATAATGAGCGATAAAGTTGGAATTGTTCGCAATGGAGAGGGTCTTAAGTCGGCACTGTCACAAATAGATTCAATTGCAGCACTTTATAATGAAACCGGCACTGATTACAATTATCACAAAATAATCAATCTTACCGATATCTGCAGAGTGATCACCCTCTCAGCCATTGAACGTATGGAGAGCCGGGGTGGGCATATCCGCACCGATTTCCCTTTCGAGATGGATGAGCAATTACACCATATCATACAACAAAAAGGTAAAGAAATTCAATACGAGAAGGTCAGAATATGATGGATAAAAGCGGGTTAAACATCGGGGACATCAGGCATATTGTCGATTACGCGTTAAACGAGGACATAGGGAATGGCGATATCACCACCAATTCATTGATCCCTATAGACTTAAAGGCCAAAGCTACGATGATTGCAAAATCAGATGGAGTAATTGCCGGCCTTGAAGTAGCGGAATATGTGTTTCGAACCCTTGATCCGGATATTCTGTGGAAAACCTTTGTAAATGATGGGGATAATGTAGCTAAAGGGACGACTATTCTTGAAATTACAGGATCGTTCCGCGCACTCCTGACCGGTGAACGATTAGCCTTGAATTTTCTACAAAGAATGAGTGGAATTGCAACAATGACAGCGAATTGTCTCAATACTTTGAAAGGTTATCAAACTAAAATTCTCGATACCCGCAAAACAGTTCCCGGGCTACGGCTGTTGGATAAGTATGCTGTTCTGAAAGGCGGTGGGACAAACCACAGGATTGGACTATACGATATGGTACTGATTAAGGACAACCACATTAAAGTTGCCGGAGGAATAACCAAAGCTGTTGCACAAATCAAAAAAAATATACCCGCAAATATTCAGATAGAAGTTGAGACTACCACCCTTGATGAAGTAGCGGAGGCATTATCGGCAGGTGCAGATATTATTATGCTGGATAATATGACCACCCAAACAATGGCTCAAAGTGTAATATTGATCAATGGCAGAGCCAAAGTAGAAGCCTCGGGAAATATGACAATAGATCGGCTGAGAGAGGTGGCGGCGACTGGCGTTGACTTTATTTCAATTGGCGCGCTGACTCATTCAGTTGTAGCATTAGATATTAGCATGAATATTAAATCATAAGAAAGTTGAATTTAGTCATCGACATCGGGAATAGTCAGACCAAGGTTGCGGTTTTTGATTCCGGAGAGATTGTTCAAATCATCTGGTTGGACAAGATAAATGTGGCACGTCTGGAGGATTTAAAACAGATCTATCCCGGGTTAAAGCGAGCCATTCTCTCATCGGTTGCTGATGTTGACAAGGAACTTTTGAATACATTAAAGGAGGAATTTGATTTCTTTATTGAGTTTAACCATCAGACCCCTGTTCCGATTGATAATTTGTATGAGACAAAAGAGACCCTTGGTCTCGACAGACTTGCAGCGGCAGTTGGAGCTATTACGCTTTTACCTGGAAATTCACTTCTGGTGATCGACGCAGGTACTGCTATTACTTATGATATCATTAATAATAACTGTTTTCTGGGCGGGAACATCTCTCCCGGATTGGAAATGAGATTCAAAGCGCTTCATAAATTCACCAAAAAATTACCAAAAACGGAGCGTAGCGACCAATGGCCTGAAATAGGACGGACAACCGAGGAGGCCATCAGAGCAGGGGTTCAAAACGGAATGATCTTCGAAATTGACGCAATGATCGACCATGTCCTACAAAAATGGGAAGATTGTCAGGTTATTTTAACCGGAGGTGATTCATTCTTTTTTGATAAAAAATTAAAAAACACCATCTTTGTAAAATTTGAAATCACCCTGATAGGGTTAAACAGAATTCTTGAATATAATGGTGATAAAATTTAGGGATACAATTTTTAGTATGACAACTCTTTTATCGCGATATTTTGTGTTAGGAGATTCTTTCAAAAAAACCAGCGGTTATCGTAGAGTGGTTATTACCGTCTTTATAGCAGGAGCTACTATGCTTATTATTGCATCCTGCAGCTCAAAAGTCGCTTCTGACATCCCTTCAGATCTGCTTACCAGTAAAAAAACACCTACGGTTGAAGCGACTAATTTTCAATCATTTTATACCGACTCTGGAGTAGTACGGTATTTTCTAAAAACTCCGAAACTTCTGATTTTCGATAGGGAGAAGGAACCCTATAAGGAATTTCCTGATGGATTTCATCTTCAGCAGTTTGACGCGAACAAAAAAATCATTTCAGAATTGTCGGGCAATTATGGTAAGAATCTTGAACGCGAGCAAAAATGGCTGGCGACCGGAAATGTTGTGATGGTCAATATTAAGGGAGACACCCTATGGACCGAAGAGCTGATATATCTTATCAAAGAGGACAAGATTTTTTCTGAAAAATTTGTTCATATCAAAAGAGGCGGCGATCAGGATATCACAGGAACTGGTGGATTTGAGTCTGATTCTCAAATGACAAAATGGTCATTCAAGAAAACAAAGGGTCATATTTTTGTCGAAGAGCAATAATTGGAGCCGGAAATATCAATGATTTGGCGGTTTATAAAATTTCATGAAAAGTCAGCAAATTAGAAGCCGAATTTTACTATATTCGCACCCTCATAAACATTAGAAAAAATAATAATAAAGTAACCAAATATCGATGGCAACATTACAGAAAATCAGGAACCGTGCCGGAATTGCGATTGCAATATTTATAGGTATGGCACTCGCGGCATTTATTCTCGGCGACTTGTTCAAATCATCAAGTTCGATCATGCGAGGGAAGCAAATGGAATTAGCTGAAATTGACGGTAAAACAGTGACTTATCCCGAATTTCAGGCCAAAGTTGACGAGCTGTCTGAAATTTACAAAATGAATGCGAACAAGACCTCACTCGACCTTAAGATTACCGAGCAGATCAGGGAACAGACATGGCAGAGCATTGTGAGAAATCTCACCATGAAAGATATTTACGAAAATCTTGGTGTTGCAGTAACCTCAACAGAACTTTTTGATTTGGTGCAAGGGAAAAATCCTCATCAAATCATTCAAAGTATTTTCCGTGATGCAAATACAGGTGCAATTAATCGTGGCGCTCTGATACAGTTTTTAAAATACCAGCAGACCAACAGCAGTGGCAAAGAACATAATTACTGGCTTTTTATCGAAGGTCAGATTGTTGAAGAACGTTCCTTTTCGAAATACAACAATCTTCTGGCAAAGGGAATCTATGTAACAACCGAAGAGGCAAAAAGCGATCTTACAGGTAAGAATCATAAAGCCAATATTCAGTTTGTTACAAAATCCTTTTCTTCAATAAATGATAGTGAGGTTAAAGTATCTGATTCGGAGCTTAAAGCTTATTACGAAAAAAACAAAGAAAAATACAAACAGGAAAACAACAGAAATATTGACTATATCTCGTTTCCGGTTGTTGCATCAAAGGCTGATGAAGATAAGCTGATCAAATGGATAAATGATATTAAATCAGAATTTGCTTCTGTAGAGGATCCGGCAGCGTTTGTGAATATTAATTCTGATGCCCCGTTCGATCCAACTTTTTTCAAAAAGAATGACCTTTCACCCGAAATCGGCAATTTCGCATTTGCTGGTAAAGTAGGAGATATTTACGGACCTTACAAGGATAATAAAAGCTGGAAACTGGCCAAAATCCAACGATTTGAAGAACTTCCCGATTCTGTCGAAGTTCGTCACATTTTAATTAAGGTAAACTCACAGCCGGAACTTGCCAAAGCCAACGCGACAATCGACAGTCTTAAAAACCTGATTGTAATTAAAGGTCAGAAATTTGAGGATATCGCTAAAGCTAAATCACAGGATAACGGTTCTGCAAATAATGGCGGAAGTTTGGGTTGGATACGTCGTGGAATGATGGTTAAACCTTTCGAGGATGCCGCATTCTTCGGAAAAGTGAACGATCTTCAGGTGGTGAAGTCACAATTTGGAGTGCATCTTGTTCAGGTACTCAATCGTGGCAAAACTGTTCCGAATGTTCAGCTGGCGATAATTGATCGTGTTATTGAGCCAAGTACTCAAACCTATCAGACCATTTACACCTCCGCTTCGAAATTTGCAAGTCAAAATCAGGATGTTAAAAAATTCAACGATGCCATCGTGGCGCAGGGACTAAACAAACGTACGGCCAATATTCATGAAAATGACAAAGAGATTGCCGGACTTGAAAATTCCCGTTTACTCATACGTTCTGCCTATAAAGCAAAACCAGGTTCAATTATTTTAGGTACAGAAGGAACACCTATTTTCGAACTTGGAAATCAGTTTATTATTGCAACACTGACCGGAGTACAGGAAAAAGGGCTTGCCTCTTTTAGCGCTGTAAAAACCCGCGTTGAACTTGAAGTTAAAAAAGAGAAAAAAGCAGAGCAGTTGATTCAGAAGATGACGAACAAATCGGATCTTACGCAGTTAGCAAGTCAACTAGGCGTATCTGTTGGCCAGGCTCAGGATATTACCTTTGAAACTTATTCTATTCAGGGTGCAGGTTTTGAACCAGCGGTAGCGGGTGCAGCAACAGCACTTGAAGCAAATCAGGTATCCAAACCGGTTGAGGGAAACAGCGGAGTTTTCGTTATTAAAGCAACCAGCATTACTCCGGGTACTGACCAGGATGTAGCTGCAAATAAACAAAAACTTGCTGCAGCAAATAGCTATCGTGCCAATATGTACGCATTCGAAGCATTACGCGAAAATGCCAAAATTGTTGACAAACGTGCAAAATTCTATTAATAAATAGTTTTCATAAAAAAAGCCGCTGAAATAGCGGCTTTTTTTATGAAAACTATTTTGGCTATCCTATTTTAAAAATCACAACCACGATTAACCGACTTACACTTTCCTGAAAATTAACCTGCAAAATTCCCCCATTCATTCTTTAATTCCTTAATTCTTTCATTCCTTAATTACCAGAGCTTCTTACCGACGACTCACGGATAACCAGTTTTGTCTTCAACTCTACCGATTTTGGAGATGAACCCATATTTTCGGTCAGATCGAAAAAAAGCTCTGCAGCCACCTTTCCCATCTCTCTTGTTGGGTGCATCACAGAAGTGAGTGTCGGGGATACAACCGTAGCATGGAACTCATCTGTAAAACCAACCAGCATAATATCTTCAGGTATCCGGAAACCGGAATTCCGAACCTCTTTCATCGCGGCAAATACGACCGTGTCGTTAATTCCGAAGATCGCATCAGGTGGAGAACTTAGGTTGAGTAGTCGGCGAGTTGCAATAGTAGCAGATTCAGGACTCAAGTCGCATTGTACAAGATATTCAGGGTTGAAATCAATGCAGCAATCGGCCAGACCCTGTAAATAGCCCTTGCGCCGCTCATCTGAAATATTGAGATGGTCAGGACCTGAGATATACGCAATCCGGCAAGCCCCATTACCGAAAAAATGGTGTGTTATCCCCCGTGCTGCCTCAAAGCTGTCGGCCACAACTGTGGGAACCTTATCGCTCAGACACACCCTGTCGAAGAAAACCAATGGAATCTCCAACTCAATAATTTGCTCAAAATGGGAATAATCTGTGGTCTCCTGCGAAAGACAAACAATAAAACCCTCCACTCTCGCTTTCATTAGGTTCTGAATATTCTCCTTCTCCTTGCGGGATGATTCATTCGAAGATGAAATAATTACAAAATATCCTTTCTCCTGAGCCACCTCCTCAATACCCGAAATAACGGACGAAAAGAAATGGGTAACCAGATCAGGTACGATCACACCGATCATCCTGGTGCGTTGCTTTAACAATCCCATTGCCATCGGATTAGGGGAATAATTCCGCAATCCCGCCAGTGCTTTTATCTTTATGATCAGCTCGTCACTAATATCGGGATGATCCTTAAGTCCCCGGGAAACCGTTGAAATGGAAACCCCAAGTTCTTTGGCAATATCTTTAAGTGAAACTCTCGGTTTTACCATGAATTTGCATAATAATTGATGGAAGCTAAATAATATCCAATAATAGTTTCCTAAATTAGTAAAAAATTTAAAAATGAGAGCTTCCTTTTTAACCACGATAATTGCATTTTGCCTCGTGATGGCCTGTAGTGAGCCCCTGGTTCAGGAAATAATCAGTGACCCGGGTAAGAATAACATGAAATTCATTCCTGAAAAACCAGGGAGCAACGATGACATTAAACTTGTTGTGTACGACGACTGCAACTATAACATCCTTTCAGGAATAACCCGATACGGCAAAACCATCGACATTCAGAAAGAGTTCAACGGTATGATGAAAAGGCCATGTCTGATCCGAAATGATACCATTGCAATAGGAAAATTAACAGAAGGAACCTATATCATACACTACAAACTCATGGATATTGCCCCCGTGCCACCCAAAACAGTTATTTCACTTACCTTTCTCCTCCCCGTTTCAAGATAGTTGATCAGATGTTATAAAACATATTTTCATTCCGCAAAGCTTTGCGCAAACCTTTGCACTATTTTCCTGAAAATGAACGCTTGCAGGTAGTTGTTTAATTGCCGAGATTTGTACAGTAATAAAAGATTAAACGTTATAAAAATAAAATTACACGAGATGAAAAGAATTATAGTAGCAGGAGCTGGTGGCTTTATCGGGGGTCATTTGACCAGGAAGTTAAAAGATATGGGCAATGATGTAAGGGCTGTAGATAAAAAACCATTGAACCAATGGTATCAGGTTCATACCGATGTTGATAACCTGGTTCTTGATCTGAACAGCAAGGAAAACTGCTATACTGCCTTAAACGGCTATAACGAAGTATTTAATCTGGCTGCCGACATGGGTGGTATGGGTTTCATCGAAAATCACAAGGCTGAATGTATGCTGAGCGTTTTGATCAATACTCATTTGCTGATGGCTGCCAAAGATTTGGGTATCGATCGTTTCTTTTACGCCTCATCAGCATGTGTCTACAACGGTGACAAACAACAGGATGTTCACAATCCAGGGCTGAAGGAAGCAGATGCCTACCCTGCTCAGGCAGAAGATGGATATGGATGGGAAAAGCTGTTTTCGGAAAGAATGTGCCGTCATTTTCGTGAAGATTATGGCATAAACACCCGTGTAGCCCGTTTCCACAATGTATACGGACCACATGGAACCTGGGATGGCGGTAGGGAGAAAGCTCCAGCAGCCATGTGTCGCAAAGTTCTGGAAGCAGAAATGTATGGTAAAGACGAAATCAATATCTGGGGCGATGGCGAACAAACCCGCAGTTTCATGTATATCACCGAATGTATCGAAGGAATTCTTAAAATCATGTACAGTGACATTCTTGAACCCATCAATCTTGGAAGCAGCGAAATGGTCTCCATCAATCAACTGGTTGACATTGTTGAAAAGATTGGAAACATCAAACTAAAAAGAACTTACGATCCCGATGCCCCCAAAGGTGTTCGCGGACGCAACAGCGATAATACCCTGATTCTTGAATTGCTTGGATGGGAGCCCACATTGTCCCTTGCCGTCGGAATGAAAGAAACTTATGATTGGATCAAAACACAAATGGTCAGCGGGGGTATAAAATAATTCAAAATTCATTGATAAGGAAAGTAGCCGGTGGCCAGTTGCCGGTTGCCAGCTGCCTTCCTTTGATCAAATTGCAATCCTAAAATAATGAGTGAAAAAAAGGTATTAGTCAGTGGTTGCTACGATCTGCTTCATGCAGGGCATATCGCCTTTTTTAAAACAGCTTCGCAATACGGAAAACTCTATGTGAGTGTGGGTAAAGACGACAACCTTTTGCGATTAAAAGGGAAAAAGCCTTACTTCTCACAGGAGGAAAGGGTTTACATGGTAGGGGCTGTGAAATATGTTACTGAAGCATTTGTTGCATCAGGCGATGGAATACTCGATTTTGTGGAAGATATGAAACGCATTCAACCCGACTATTTTGTGGTGAATTCTGATGGGTACACGGAGGGTAAAAAGCGGATCTGCGACGAAAACAACATAGAATTGATCGTTTTGGAGCGAATTCCTGAAGAAGGATTACCAGGACGATCAAGTTCACAATCGAAGAAAGATCTCAAATTTCCTTACCGACTGTGCCTTGCCGGTGGCTGGATTGATCAGCCATGGGTTTCGCAGATTCACCGCGGATCAGTTGTGGTCGTCCAAATCTGGCCCGATTACGAATTTAACGACCGTTCAGGAATGGCCACCAGTTCACGCAAAATTGCCAACGAATTGTGGGGTGGACTTTTGCCTGAAGGTAATCCCGTACGGAATGCCATGCTCCTCTTTGGCGCAGAAAATCCTCCCGGGTCCGAATATATCTCGGGGTCTCAGGATCATCTTGGTATTTTAATGCCAGGCGCCAACCGGCTCGATTATGACGGGAAATACTGGCCTTACCATATTGAATCTGTTACCAACGCCGCCACCTGTGACTGGTTATCGGGTGTGCTTCACCTGATTCCACTGGCTCCCAGACCGGAAGGCTATAATCCACTCGTGGAAAAATACCTGACAATTGAAAATGTTAAAGAACTTGGTGCAGCGGGTGAACTTTGCTGGGAGGGAATTATCGAACACAATGTGAACAAATTGGGTGCCGGATTGAAACAAACCTTTCTTTCCTGGAAAAAAATGCTCCCTTACACTGTACCCGATTGGGTCTCTGAAGAAATGGAAGCCAACTGGTTTCCCAATTATCCCGGGGCCATCACCTCAGGAAGTGGCGGAGGTTATGTAATTGTTGCTTCAGATAAAGAGATACCGGGGGCACTGAAAATTAAGGTAAAATATTAGCTAAAGGGTTGGAAAAATTTGGAAAAACTCTGACGTAAATGTGGAAGAATATCTGCTTTGCATTTTGTACTTTGCACTTTACATTTTATCCTTATTACTTTTAAAACTTTTTACAATGAGCAACAATTATTGTCTGATAATGGCTGGTGGTTCCGGAACCCGCTTCTGGCCACGAAGCAGGGTCAAAAAACCCAAACAATACCTAAGTTTATTTGGCAATCAATCACTTATACAGGAGTCGGTTCAGCGATTTGCAAATTTTATTCCTGAGGCAAGCATCTATGTCGTATCGGCAAAAGGTCAGAAAGGGGTGTTGGAACAACAGACGACCAACCTTTCGAAAAAAAATCTGATCTATGAACCTGTCGGGAAAAATACCCTTCCGGCCATTGGGCTGGCAGCACTATTTATTGCTGAAAGGGATCCTAACGGAATAATGATCGTCTCACCTTCGGATCATTTAATTCAAAATGACGAACTTTTCAAAAAAACCATCGAATCGGCAGTTCAAATAGCCGATGAAAAAGAGGGGATTGTCACCATAGGAATTACCCCCAAATTTCCGGCTACGGGATATGGATATGTTCAGACAGCTGAAGAGATTTCCATTGGCCAGTCCATTAAATCATACGCTGTCAGGAAGTTTGTCGAAAAACCAAATCTGGAGGTTGCCAAAAGCTATATCGAAAGTGGGGAATTTTACTGGAACAGCGGAATCTTTGTTTTCAAAGTGTCTGTTTTCCTTGAATCCGTTCAAAAATACGCTCCCGGGCTATATGCCGATTTAATGCGTATCAATGAATACCTGGGTTCTGATGGATATGAAGAGGCACTCGACAAAATTTATAACGAGGTGGAATCAATATCTATCGACTACGGAATTCTTGAAAAAGCAAATAACGTATTTCTGGTTCAGGGCGACTTTGTTTGGAACGATCTGGGTAGCTGGGAAGAGGTTTATAAATACGAAGATAAAGACGAAAACCAGAATGCAAAGGTTGGCGAGGTGATTTTTCATCATACGAACAACTCCTATGTTTATGCCCAGGAAAGCCTTATTGCTGTGGTTGGCCTTGAAGATGTGATTGTTGTACAGGAAGGCGATACTATCCTGGTTTGTCACCGGAGTCAGGCCGAAGAGATCAAACAGGTCGTTACAGAAATCAATAAACGAAAACTCAACCAATACCTGTAGTTTAAATTTAGATAAACCATATTAGATAAAAATGAAACGGAGAACCGCTATAAAATCTACGGCTTTAGCTGCTGCTTCCCCATTTTTTGCAAAATGGGCAGGTGCAATCCCAATGTCAGATTCTAATCTCTCTGATATTGCAGATAAAAAAGTGGGAGTGATTCCACGCTTTGGGGATGATCGCGACTGGTTTTTAGACCGGCGATACGGAATGTTCGTCCACTGGGGTTTGTATTCCATCCCCGGATGGCACGAACAACATCAATGGAGAGCAAGGGTACCCCGGGCGGAATATGTGAAGCTTGCCCAACAGTGGAATCCCACGAAATTCAATCCGGAACAGTGGCTTGATCTGATGGAGGAGGCTGGTATGCAGTATGTCACCATTACCACAAAACATCACGATGGATTTTGTTTGTGGGATTCGAGGCAAACGGCATTTAATACAATGAATACACCGTTTAAAAAGGATATTATCGGAATGTTATCGGATGCATGTCATAAAAGGAAGATCCCCCTTTGTCTCTATTATTCAATTGTCGACTGGAACCACCCCAACTATCCCAATCAGGGAAGGCACCATGAGCTTCCGGCTCAGCCGCATGATTCGCCCGACTGGGATAAATATATGATTTTTCTAAAAGCACAGGTTCGCGAACTTTGTTCAAATTATGGCGATATTCATGGATTCTGGTGGGATATGAATGTCCCAGTTTATCAGGATCACTCGGTCAATGACATGATCCGAAAGCTGCAGCCCAAAGCGGTGATTAACAACCGTGGATTTGATGAAGGCGACTATGGCACACCCGAACGCGATTTCAATACTGGCTCATCCGGGGCAAAAGAGGTGGAGAAATTAACAGAAGCATGTCAGTCTGTTGGAATTGAAAGCTGGGGTTACAAGAAGGATGAAGATTTTTATACCGATCGTCATCTGATCAGCAGTATTGACAGTTATCTGAGTCAGGGCGCCAACTACCTTTTAAACGTTGGGCCGACGGGCGAGGGGATTATACCCCGGGAATCAGCAGCAATCCTGAAACGGATTGGCACATGGAAGAGATCTGTTGATGAATCTCTGAATCATACGCATCCTTATTCTGAACTCTCAGGTATTCGGGATGTGCTCATTACAAAACGCGAAAGAACCCTTTATATTCATATGAACCAACCTCCGGTCGGTAACGGACTTAAGTTGAAACCTATTAATGTAATGCCATCAAAGGCGACTTTGTTAAATAACGGGAAAGCAATTGATTGTGTGGTAAATTTATGTCCCAGCGATCATGCATCTCAACAACCATACCTCCGACTGAGAAATCTCCCTGTGAATGAGATGGCCAATACAGTGCTGGTTGCAAAACTGGAATTTGACCGGCCATTGGAGCAAATCATCCAGACAAAAAATGCTGAAACAAATATTGAGCTGACAAAATAGGAGTTTAGTCTGAAGAAATTTAGGTTAACAAGAGACTGCTAATGGCACGAGAACCAGAAAATTTGAATTCACAAAAAATAATTTGATACAATTCAATATCGATAAACATGAAGAAAAACACACAAAAATTAATCCTGCTTGTTTTTTTGGCTTCCACGTTAAGTCTTACGCAGAAAGGTCAGTTGTTTGCCCAGAAATTCACTCCAACAGATGAATCGTTCCGGCAATACAAATATCCCGATTGGTTCCGTGATGCCAAGTTCGGGATCTGGGCTCACTGGGGCCCACAGGCAGTGCCGCGTCAGGGCGACTGGTATGCAAAAAAGTTATATGAAGAGGGGAGTTCCGATTACAAATACCATGTTGCAAATTATGGTCACCCATCGAAATTCGGGTACAAAGACATCATTCCCCTCTGGAAAGCCGAACGGTGGGATCCGGAGAAACTAATGTCGCTTTACAAAAAAACAGGCGCCAGATATTTTGTAAGTATGGGAACTCACCACGATAATTTTTTTCTCTGGAACTCTAAAATCCACAAGTGGAACGCGGTGAATATGGGCCCTAAGAAAGATGTTTTGGGATTATGGCAGAAAGCCGCAAAAAAAGAGGGACTACGTTTCGGCGTCTCAGAACATCTGGGAGCAAGTTACACCTGGTTCCAGGCAAGCCGCGGCGCAGATAAAACGGGCCCTATGGCAGGCATTCCTTACGATGGCGCCAACGAGCAATACGCAGATTTGTATCATCCCAAAACCACCCCCGACGATAAAGCCTGGCTGACCAATAATCCAGTAAATCAAAAAAACTGGCTGGCTTGTATTACAGAATTGATTGACCTGTATCATCCTGATTTGCTTTATTCTGACAGTGAACTCCCCTTCGGCGAAGTTGGCCGGACCATGCTTGCCCATTTCTACAACCAGAATATGGCCAGTAATGGAGGAAAACTCGAGGCAGTCTACAATTGCAAGTTACGACCATCAGAAGGAAGATGGGTACAGGATCTTGAGCGGGGCGCCATGGACTCCATCAGTCCATATCCATGGCAAACAGACACTTCCATCGGCGACTGGTTTTACCGGACCGGCCAGAGATATATGACAGGAAATCAAGTGATACAGATGCTGATCGATATAGTAAGTAAAAACGGGAACCTGTTGCTCAACGTAGTTCAAACACCAGAGGGAGATCTGGAGCCGGACGTTATGGCTATTTTGGATGAGATAGGTAAATGGACCCCCGCAAACGGTGAAGGAATTTATGGCACTCGTCCGTGGAAAATATACGGTGAAGGTCCTTCAACAGAAAAAAAACAGGAGAAAGGGCATTTTGGAGGAGTAAAGGATGTCAGGCCTTATGTGCCAACTGATATTCGTTTTACATCAAAAGGAGAAACAGTATTTGCGTTCTGCATGGGAACCCCAACTACTGATATCAAAATTAATTCATTGGGCAAATCGTCCAAACTGATTAACAAAGCAGTTGCTTCGGTGAAGATGCTGGGCAGTAACGAAAAACTGAAATGGAAACAGGAAGGTGATGCACTGGTGATCAACCAACCTTCTAAATTACCAGACTGGCAAGTCATTACCTTCAAGATTAATTTTGCAAAGTGAAATGGCAGCAATTCTCTGCCCCAACATAAAAAATGATATCTTTACTGTGAGTTGATCCTTCAGAAAAAAACTCTGAAAATTGATATTTCTATTAATCATTATTTTAAGTCACATTAATTTAACTAATTATGAAAAGGGTCTTTAGTTTACTGTCACTCCTTATTTTCCTCTCCTCGTTAGGTTTAGCCCAGACAAGTAAGGTATTCGACAATCTTTCGGTAACCAGTAAAATACTGAAAAGTGAGCGGAAATATGCACTTTATCTCCCTCCTGGTTACGAAACCTCCCAAAGGAGTTATCCGGTACTTTATTTGTTACATGGCGCAGGTGATGATCAGACAGGATGGGTACAATTCGGAGAAGTGCAACGAATTACAGATAAGGCAATTGAAGATGGAACAGCTACTGCAATGATTATTGTGATGCCCGACGCCAAGACAGGTCAAATGGGATACTTTAACAGCATTGCCGGCAACTGGAATTATGAAGATTTTTTCTTCCAGGAGTTTATTCCTACCATCGAAAAAACCTACCGGATAAAAGCCGAAAAACGATACCGGGCAGTTGCAGGTCTGTCGATGGGTGGCGGAGGATCGTTTATGTACGCATTACACCATCCTGAACTATTTTCATCAGCCTGTCCATTAAGCGCTTATATTGGACCTTTGAATATGGAGGAAGCAAAGGCACGACTCAGTAAGAGTAATCCTGAAATTACGGATGAAGCGATGATTAAAGCATATTACGATAAACACAACGCACTGGATCTGGTCAACCGGATGGCTGATGATCAAAAGAAAGCGGTGCACTGGTACATCGACTGTGGCGATGATGATTTTCTGTACGAAGGGAATGCACTGGTTCACATTGCAATGCGAAAAAAGGATATTCCGCATGAGTTCCGTATACGCGACGGCGCCCATAACTGGACCTACTGGCGCGAAGCACTACCCACAGTCCTTGGGTTTGTTTCTGAAACCTTTCATCAAAAGTAAAATAAACTGTCGTTAGAGATAAAATAAAGGCTGACCTGAAATTAATGTCAGCCTTTATTTTTTCTGTTTGGTTATGATCTATTGCCTTTTTAACAAATCCCTGATTTCGATTAACAATTTCTCCTCATTCGAAGGTTCGGGAGTTACAGGTGGCGGCGGCGGAGCTGTCTCCTTTTTATTCATCGCATTCATCATTTTAATCATCATAAAAATAGAGAAGGCGATGATCAGAAAATCGATGGTCACCTGTAAAAAATTGCCGTAATTGAGGGTTACCGCCTGCGAAACCACTTTATCAGCCTCCACCACTTTGTCCTTTATCACTAACTTTAATCCTGTAAAATCGGTTCCTCCAAGCAGTGCCCCAATCGGAGGCATCAACACATCTGCAACAAAAGAAGATACAATCTTTCCAAAAGCCCCGCCGATGATCACACCAACAGCCAGGTCAACGAC
Source organism: Prolixibacteraceae bacterium (assembly GCA_963677935.2). GTDB lineage: Bacteria > Bacteroidota > Bacteroidia > Bacteroidales > Prolixibacteraceae > JAAFHB01. The sequence goes on from CAXXEH010000001.1 coordinate 648,020, forward strand.
GTTTCCACGCATGGCAAACTGTCTGAACTCACTTAACATTCCCATTTTGATTTCGTTTTAAGGTTTAACTACAACAAATATAATGCTTTATTGCAAAATCTTTTTCTATCCTCTTCAGAAAAGGATTCAGAAAAAAATTGGCTTAAAGTTTCAATCAATTTCCAAATATTTCTAATAATTTCCATATATTTCCAAATTACCCCCTGTTTTAATATACCTCATCTCAATTTAATATATATAATCAATCTAAATACCCACATCACAACATGACTATTATCATTTTTTATACTTTTGCAAAAAAAATCAAAACCATTTTAAATTAAGAATTAATGATCGACAAAGGGGTAACCACATTCATGATTTTAGCAACAAGTCTTGTTATGCTAATGACACCGGGATTGTCATTTTTCTATGGCGGCCTGGGAAACAAAAAGAACATCCTCAACATCATGATGCAGAGTTTTGTGTCGTTGGGGCTTACTACAGTACTTTGGTTTAGTTTCGGTTATTCTCTTTGTTTTAGCGGCACCTTAGCCGGAGGGACCGATCTCTGGGGTATCATTGGAAATCTCGATAAGGCGTTTTTGCATGGAATTACACCAAAGACAATGATGCCGGGCAAAGCTTTTCCTGAATATGTTTTCTTTGCCTATCAGATGATGTTTGCAATCATTACCCCGGCTTTAATCACAGGGGCCTTTATCAACCGGGTTACATTTAAATCGTATGTTTTCTTTCTGATTTTCTGGCAGATATTCGTATATTATCCTTTTGTCCACATGATCTGGGGAGGGGGCATCCTTCAGCAATGGGGTGTACTCGATTTCGCCGGGGGGATTGTGGTTCATGCAACTGCAGGGTTTGCTGCTCTTGTTGCGACAATTTATGTAGGTAAAAGGAAAGGGGGCGATCACGAACCCAACAATATTCCTTTGGTGGCTATCGGAACTACTTTATTATGGTTCGGATGGTATGGCTTCAATGCTGGTAGCGAACTTGATGTGAATGAAATTACGGTTGCCGCCTTTATCAATACGGATGTATCTGCCTCGTTTGCTGCCATTACCTGGTTACTGATTGAATGGAACAGCGGAAAAGGGAAGCCATCCTTTATCGGATTGATGACCGGAGCGGTAGCGGGTCTTGCGACGATTACCCCTGCAGCAGGTTATGTTACTGTAAGCGCTGCTGCTTTTATCGGTGTGATGTCCGGCTTTGTCTGTTATATGGCAGTAGCCTTTAAAAACCGGATGAAATGGGATGATGCCCTTGATGTTTGGGGCGTACACGGCGTAGGAGGAGTTTTTGGGACGATTCTTCTCGGGATTTTTGCAACAAACACCATCAATCCGGGTACGATCAACGGACTAATATATGGAGGGAGTTTTGAGCTTATATTTAAAGAGATAACAGCACTGTTGTTTGCAATCGTCTGGGCCAGTTCATTTACATGGATAATGCTTCATACCATCAACCGGTTTGTCCCGGTTAAGGTGACTGATGCCATGCAGAAAGGCGGGCTTGATTACCATATACATGGCGAAGTTGCTAGGGTGATCTAGTAAAAGTCACCGGGTGAGTATTCAAAACATGAACACTCACCCGGTGACTTTTAAAAAAGACAAAATCTATTTCCCGATAATCTTCTGAATCTCATTCAGTTTATTCAATGCCTCCATTGGGGTGAGGTTATTCACATCAAGATTCTTGATTTCATCCCTGATTTGTTTTAAAACCGGGTCGTCGAGCTGGAAGAAGCTGAGCTGAAAACCTTCGCGCATCTCGGCCAGATCTTTAACCCGTTTGGCAGGTAGCTCTTTTCGATTTGCTTTTTCCAGTTGTTTGAGTATCTCCCCTGCCCTGTTCACCACACTCCTGGGCATACCTGCCATCTGAGCCACATGAATTCCAAAACTGTGGTTGCTCCCACCCGGAACCAGTTTGCGCAAAAAAATAACCTTATTTCCAACCTCCTTTACCGTGACATTAAAGTTACGCACCCGACCAAACGATTTTTCCATCTCATTCAACTCATGATAATGGGTCGCAAAAAGGGTTTTTGCTTTGCCCCTCGGATGCTCGTGAATATATTCAACAATCGACCAGGCAATTGAAATTCCATCATAAGTGCTTGTCCCCCGACCTAATTCATCGAGTAAAATCAAACTCCGGTCCGACATATTATTCAGGATGCTTGCCGCTTCATTCATCTCCACCATAAAGGTCGATTCTCCAAGAGAAATATTATCGGAAGCTCCAACCCTTGTGAAAATCTTATCAACATAGCCAATTTTCGCTGCCTCTGCCGGAACGAACGACCCCATCTGAGCCATAAGTACAATTAACGCCGTCTGGCGCAGCAAGGCCGATTTACCGGCCATATTGGGACCGGTTATAATGATGATCTGTTGCTCCTCATTGTCGAGGTAAACATCGTTGGTGATGTATTTCTCACCGAGAGGTAGTGCCCGCTCGATTACCGGGTGGCGTCCTTCCTTAATATCAATAACCTGTGATTCATTTATTTCAGGCCGATAATACTTATTCTCCATGGCAGTGGAAGCAAACGAAAGAAGACAATCGATCTGCGCCAGAATAGAGGCGTTCAACTGAATCGCCTGAATATATTCGGTGAGCGCCGATACCAACTCACCAAATAAACGTGTTTCGATGGTCAGAATCTTCTCCTCTGCGCCCAGAATCTTTGACTCGTAATTCTTCAGCTCTTCAGTAATATAACGTTCTGCACTTACAAGTGTCTGCTTGCGAATCCATGTCTCCGGAACCTTATCCTTATGAACGTTCCTCACTTCGATGTAATAACCAAACACATTGTTAAAGGCGATCTTCAGCGAGGTTATTCCGGTGTTGATAATCTCGCGTTCCTGCATCTTCTGCAGATAATCTTTTCCTGAGAAAGCCAGATCGCGAAGTTCATCCAACTCTTCAGATACACCTCTGGCAATGACATGTCCCTTTACAATCATCAAAGGTGGATCGGGAAATATCTCCCTTTCAATCCGTTCCTTAATTGTCTGACATACATTAAGCTGCTCTGCCAGCCGAATCAAAACTTTATTCCCCGAAGCAGCGCATACATCTTTAACAGGGGCAATGGCATTGAGGGCGATCTTTAACTGAACCACCTCCCGCGGGTTCACCCTCCCAACAGCTGCTTTGGAAATGATCCGCTCCAAATCGCCGATGTGCCGAAGCTGATCCTCAATATTTCCTTTTAAATCGACATTTTCGGTGAACTGCTGAACAACATCCAGCCGGTCGTTAATTCGCTGAATATCTTTTAACGGAAGGGCCACCCAACGTTTTAAAAGACGGGCGCCCATTGGTGAAATCGTATGATCGATCACCTGGACCAATGTCTTTGCCCCTTCGTTCAGTGTATGGAAAAGTTCAAGATTACGAACCGTGAAACGGTCAAGCCACACATATCGATCCTCTTCAATTCTGGAGAGTCCCGAGATATGCTGAAGCTGTGAATGTTGTGTAAAATCGAGGTAATGAAGGATCGCCCCCGAGGCAATGACACCCATCTGAAGCGCCTGCACTCCGAATCCCTTGAGTGAAACCGTTTCAAAATGACGCAAAAGACGATCATTTGCAGCATCTTCGGTATAAACCCAGTCATCAAGCTTATAGGTATAAAACTTACTTCCGAACAGTTCCACAAAAAGTTTCTCCTTTCCCTTCTGGAAAAGAACCTCCTTTGGCTGAAAGCTGTTCAACAATTTATCGATGTATTCAAAGGAGCCTTCTGCAGTCAGGAATTCCCCTGTGGAGATATCTAAAAATGCAACTCCTGCTATTGTCTTTTCAATATGGACAGAAGCAAGAAAGTTGTTTTCGCGATGTTCGAGAACATTATCATCGATCGAAACACCGGGGGTAACCAGTTCGGTGATTCCCCGCTTTACGATGTTCTTCGTCAGTTTCGGATCTTCGAGCTGTTCGCAGATCGCCACACGCTGTCCGGCCCTTACCAGTTTGGGAAGATATGTATCCAGGGCGTGGTAAGGGAAGCCTGCCAATTCGACAAAGCTGGCTGACCCGTTGGCACGACGTGTCAGTGTAATCCCTAAAATTCCGGAGGCTTTGATGGCATCCTCGCCGAATGTCTCGTAAAAGTCACCTACCCTGAAAAGTAATACAGCATCCGGATATTTATTCTTGACAGCATAGTATTGCTTCATCAGAGGCGTTTCGGCGTATTTATTCGGTTGTTGTGTCAAAGCGATAGATTAAATTATTCACATATAAACAAAGATAAGAAAATCAGATGATCAAAAAGATTAGGAATACGAAGTTTAGCCGGAAGTTTTCAACAATTCATGAAAACATTGGCTTTTTTGAGCTTTCATTGCCGGACTACACCATCTTCTATCCCATCTTTTTACCCTGAATTAGGTATGACGAAATCAGACTACCCCCCGAACGCAATAAAATAATCAGGCAGAAAGGTACTACCAACCAATGGAAAGTCTGGGGCAGGAAAGCCATTGATAAGATGAAAAGCGATACACTAATGGCTGTCAATTTAAGGTACCAGTGCAATTTTGGTCTAAGCGAGGGTATCAGCCAAAGAAATGCGAAAATTAAATGTGTCGGCAATAACCAGATCAGGTTAAGATTCCAGCCAGTGGCCTCCAAAACGGAAACAAAACAGAGAAAACTCAGCAACAATCCAGCAAGACCAGCTGAAAGGAAGATCACAAAATCGAGTCCGATCATCCTTTTACCTCTACGGAATTCAACAAACGTGAGTCCTGCAACGATCAATAAGAGCAGATTCACCACCACTGCGGGTGAAGTCATACTAATTCCTGAATTGAGAGGTTTGGCTTCAAAAAGGGTAGTTCGTGGCATTGCGAAGGGTGCTCCTACCCCATCCTTCATAACCATTGCTCCGGCCATCCCTTTAAGAAGATAATCGGGAAGAAACATTTTCTGGGAATAGGTTGTCACGTTATCTGCGGGGATTCCAAGCGCCAGTTTTATTCCCAGTCCATTCCAGCTGTTGCCCGGAACATATTGGTCTACCAACTGCCGATAGGTGAGTTTCGTATCCTTTGAAGTATCGTATTGAAGGTGGTGATTGACACATTTTTCAAACTGATCGCGCACGCGCGTGGAACAATTATCCGAAAAATGGCGGTAACGATAAACACGGTTTTCCACTTTCGCATTTTCCATCAATGCATCAAAAAGACTTTGCTTTTCTACCGGTGAAATACTAAGAACCTGCTCATAAACACTCCTTTGATCTTCATGGTATTCTTTCATGAATGAATCAATTCTCTGTCCGGCAAGTATATAATCGGTTTCCCCTTTCATAAACCTCCAGGCGAAATTTGGGGAATCGAAGCTGAAGACACCATAATTGAACACATAATCAATTCCGGACTTTGGATCATTGATCCGGACAGCACTGTGGCCGAAATAAGAGTAAATTTCATCCCCCGGTGCGCAGGTAAGCAACGATATTTGCGCTTCAGGTGAGAGTTGAATCGCATAAATCTTCGGGACTAATAAAAGAAAAAAAACAGATAGAAAAGCCAATGTCTTCATATAGGATTGAATTGAGTTACCAGCTCAAAAGTAGCAAAAATCCAAAAGGAAATAAGGGAAAATGAAATAAGGAAATAGGGAAATCAGGCAACGTAAAGGGAAGAACTCCGTAAAAATAATTACACCTCTCAGGGTTCAATGCCAGGCGCCAAGAATTCCACCCATAATGGTATAGGTAAAGACATCATATCCTGCATGGATCAGATAATGTTTAACTGAATAGTTCTCGTAGAGGGTAGTATTGGCTTTTGATGACGAGATCCACACAATTGAAACTACAGCACCCATTCCGGCTCCCGAAAAAAAAGTTGATTGGGGAGTAATAAAAAATGACATTGCCAAAGCACCAATAAAAGCAAAGGAGATGGAAAGGAGGGCCATCACCCAGATGGGATGTCCTTTCCTAAAATCTGCCTCACACAATTTGCTCTCTTTCATCCAGCTTTTTCCAAGGATCAGCGGGGAATACCAGAAGCTACCAATGGCCACCTTTGTGAAAGCAGCAACCAAAACTGCCCAGAAATTAATATCATGAAAAGCTGACATCGAATTCCTATTAAGTTAATATCTTCAGCACAACAAAAAATATGCCCGAAAGTTTCAGAATGCAGGATAAAAGGGTGATGTAAGCATTTTATAATTATTGGTATACTTTCCATTTTCATCCAGGACGGTTAGCTCGCTATCCACCGGAAATGCGGGTTCAAGGGTAAATTCAAACAAGACCCGTTTAGGAGCTCTCCCTGTTTTGGGAATAACCCGTGTTTGTTGCCGAAGGTAAAATCCTTCTAATCTGGCGCTCTCCCTAAAATCGGTACAACTTGCAAAAGGGATAATTACACAAAGCCTTCCTGAACTGCCGAGCAATTTCCTGGCTCCCGACAATAACTGATCAAAAGAGAGAGCATCATTATGACGTGCAACGGAAAGCGCAGCATTTGTAGTTTTTAATGAGTTAATAAAAAATGGAGGATTACTGACAATCAAATCATAAGACAAACCTGCCAAATTGGTGAAAAGGTGAAAATCGGAATTAATAACAGTCAGCCGGTTGTTCCATGCAGATTGCTCAAAATTATATTTAGCCTCCTCGCTGGCAGGAGTATCGATCTCAACAGCATCAATCGTTGCAGCCGAACGCTGTGCAAGCATCAGTGCGATCAACCCGGTTCCGGTTCCCACGTCAAGTATCCGTTGGGCATCGTTCACGGGAGTCCAGGCCCCCAGAAGAACGCCATCAGTACCCACCTTCATCGCAGCCCTTTGCTGCTCAATCCGAAACTGTTTAAATTCAAACCAGCTGTTTCTCCCCATTTGATTTGTGAAAAGTGAGCGGGTGACTGTTCAGGCCATGCAGAGTTACCTGCTCACTCACGATAAAGATGAATTATCTTCATTACATTTGCCTGCGTAAAAATAACCTCAATTTGAATATTATCAGCCCCGAAATAAAAGAATTCCTGGAGGAGATGGTTGTGAAGTACAACAATCCTCAGTTTATTGATTCTGATCCCATTAGTATCCCGCATAAATATTCACTTAAAGAAGATATTGAGATTTCAGGTTTTTTAGCGGCTACCATTGCCTGGGGAAACAGAAAAATGATTATTAAAAACGGTTTCAAACTGATGGATCTGATGGGAAATTCACCCTATGATTTCATAATGAATCATCAGGAGCATCATCTTGAACGGTTTGACGGATTTGTTCATCGCACATTTAATCAAATTGATATTGCGTACTTTATCACAGCATTGAAACACCTTTATCTCCATCAGGGAGGACTTGAAACGGTTTTTTCCCGATCTGTGACCCAATTATCGACACAATCGGCGATTCATCAGTTTAAATTGACTTTCTTTTCATTGCCCCATCCTGATCGGACATCAAAACATGTCTCTGATCCCGACAAAGGTTCTGCGGCAAAACGAATTAATATGTTTCTGAGATGGATGGTGCGGAACGATAACCGGGGTGTCGATTTTGGAATCTGGGAATCAATAGCCCCACATCAGCTCTCCTGTCCGCTGGATGTACACTCAGGAAATATTGCCCGGAAATTAGGGTTGATAACCAGGGTGCAAAACGATTCCAAAGCACTTGCAGAGCTTGATTTCAATTTGAGACTGATGGATCGCAATGATCCTGTGAAGTACGACTTTGCACTATTTGGCCTTGGAGTGTTTGAGAAATTCTAATTGTCCCTGTCAGAGCCCTCCGCGGATTTGTCAGAACGCATCATGGATTTGTCTGAACGCATATTTGACCATATAAAACAAAGGATTGACAGAAATTCTGCCAACCCTTTTTGTACATATTAATTGTGGTTAAATCAGGCTTGAGAAATCGCCACGGCAACAGCAACGGATGCGCCCACCATTGGATTATTACCCATCCCAATTAAGCCCATCATCTCGACGTGAGCAGGAACAGAGGACGAACCGGCAAACTGTGCATCTGAATGCATACGCCCCATTGTGTCGGTCATACCATAGGAGGCAGGACCAGCAGCCATATTGTCGGGATGTAAGGTTCGGCCTGTGCCGCCCCCTGAGGCTACGGAAAAGTATTTCTTCCCTTGCTCGATGCACTCTTTTTTATAAGTACCAGCGACCGGATGCTGGAAACGGGTAGGATTGGTAGAGTTTCCGGTAATGGAAACATCGACACCTTCACTATGAAGTATGGCAACGCCTTCGCGGACATCATCAGCTCCATAGCAATTTACTTTTGCCTTATCGCCGGATGAGTAGGCAATTCGCGCCACCTCTTTTAATTCACTGGTATAATAATCGAATTGTGTCTGCACATAAGTGAAACCGTTAATTCGGGCAATGATCTTTGCAGCATCTTTCCCCAATCCGTTAAGTATTACCCGCAAAGGTTCCTTGCGAACACGATTGGCCGATTTGGCAATACCGATGGCGCCTTCTGCGGCTGCAAACGATTCATGGCCGGCAAGAAAGGCAAAACATTTCGTCTCTTCGCGGAGTAACATTGCAGCCAGGTTACCATGTCCGATACCAACTTTGCGGTCATCGGCCACCGAGCCCGGGATACAAAAAGCCTGGAGTCCCTCGCCCAAAGTGGAAGCGATATCTGCAGCATTTGTTTCACCTTTTTTGATTGCAATTGCACCACCAACGATATAAGCCCACATGGCGTTTTCGAATGCGATTGGCTGAATCTCTTTTACAATTTTGTAAACATCCACACCTTTTTCGTCGCAAATTTTTCTGGCTTCTTCAACCGAAGAAATCCCGTAAGAATTCAACACTTTATTTATTTTGTCGATTCTTCTGTCATAACTTTCAAATAATGGCATAGCTGTCTCTCCTATTCTTTACGTGGGTCAATTACTTTTACTGCTTCATCGATTCGGCCATATTTGCCGGAAGCCTTCTTAACAGCTTCGTTGGCATCCATCCCGGTTTTAATCATATCCATCATCCGTCCCAGACTTATAAATTCATAACCGATGATTTCATTTCCGGCATCCAGACCGATTTTTGTGATGTAACCTTCGGCCATTTCCAGGTATCGCGGACCTTTAGCCACGGTTCCGTATAATGTTCCTGTAACACCGCGAAGCCCTTTACCTAAGTCTTCGAGACCGGCACCGATAGGGAGACCACCTTCCGAAAAGGCGGTTTGGGTACGTCCGTAAACAATCTGGAGAAAAAGTTCACGCATAGCTGTGTTGATGGCATCACAAACAAGGTCTGTGTTTAGTGCTTCAAGGATCGTTTTGCCGGGAAGAATTTCAGAAGCCATTGCAGCTGAATGGGTCATTCCGGTACAGCCGATAGTCTCAATTAATGCCTCCTGGATGATCCCCTCTTTAACATTCAACGTAAGTTTACAAGCCCCTTGCTGAGGCGCACACCATCCCACGCCATGGGTTAAACCCGAAATGTCCTTTACTTCTTTGGCTTTTACCCAACGTCCCTCTTCAGGAATTGGAGCCGGGCCATGATTTGCACCTTGGGCGACACAGATCATACCTTCAACTTCATGTGTAAAACTCATTTTAGTCTGTTTTTTTAAATTGAAATATATCGGTAACTCAGTTTTTCAAATACCTAAAATCAGATTCTTCCTGAATGAAATGAATTTTCTTTAGGAAATCCATTATACTTTCGACAATATCGAAACAATTAAAGTTCCACCACCCCGTCCCTGATATGAATCTTCCGATCGGACATTCCCGCAAAATGCTCATCATGCGTAACGATGACAAAAGTTTGTCCAAATTTTTCGCGCAGGTTAAAAAAGAGACGATAGAGCTCCTCCTGATTATGGGAATCAAGATTTCCTGACGGTTCATCAGCAAGAATGATCGCAGGATTGTTAATTAATGCCCTGGCAACAGCCACCCGCTGCTTTTCGCCGCCGGAAAGCTGAGCCGGTTTATGGTCGAGGCGGTCGTTGAGTTCGAGCAGTTGTAACAACTCTTTTGCCCGCGATTCAACCTCTCGTCTGTTTCTTCGTGCGATATAGCCGGGAATACAAACATTTTCGAATGCGGTGAATTCAGGTAACAAATGGTGAAACTGAAAGACAAAGCCAACCTCTTTATTCCTGAAATGGGAAAGTTCTTTCTCTCCTAAAGCAAAAACATCCTTTTGATTGATCCACACCTTTCCTCCGTCAGGCTTCCCAAGTGTACCAAGTATTTGCAGTAAAGTAGTCTTTCCTGCACCGCTTGCTCCCACAATGGTGACAATCTCCCCCTTGTTAACTTCAAGGGATATCCCCTTTAGAACCCTTAAGTCGCCGAACGATTTGACAATTAACTCTGCTTTAAGCATCTGAAGAATAAAAAAAATCAAAGTTTAAAATGAACCTAATCTTTCAGTTCGTCTTCAATCTTGCGTTTCACATCGGTCGTTCCCTTCTCAAGCTTGTCGGTCATCTTGGTAAGATCCTCTTTAATATCAGCTGTGTGGTTCTCAAATTCACTTTTAAGGTCCGCAGTTGCCTTATTAAACTCACGCATCCCTTTCCCTACGGTACGGGCAAGACCGGGTATCGCATCAGCACCAAAAAAGAGTAATGCGAAAAAAACCACGACCATGATCTCGCCGCCACTGAAAAAAAGAAGTATATGTCCCATTTTGATTTACTTTTTGACAAAGATACAAATTTCCACAAAAAAACCCGACACTTTATCAGTGCCGGGTTCCTTGAATTTTAATCGAATTTATTTCTTTTCGCTCTCAATTCTTTTGCTTTTTGGCAATGAATCATAAGCTATTGGAGTAGCAACAAATACTGATGAATAGGTACCCACAAAAATACCAAACAACATTGCGAATATAAATCCTTTGATAGCAGTTCCTCCAAACAGGAAGATGGCTGTCAATACGATTAACACAGTAAGTGAAGTACTGAAGGTACGACGCAGTGTGCTGTTCATGGCATCGTTGTAAGTCTTCAACGTAGCCTGCTTAGGATGTAGATGCAAGTATTCACGAAGACGGTCATAGACCACAACCGTGTCATTAATTGAATAACCCAAAACTGTCAGGATCGCTGCAATAAAGGACTGATCGACGGAGAGTGAGAATGACAAATATCCATCAAGAAGGGAGTAAGTACCAAGCAATATGATCGCATCATGCGCCAGGGAGACCAAACCGCCAATTCCCATTGCCCAATTTCTGAAACGGAAGGCAATGTAAAGGAAGATGATCAATAAGGCAAAGATTACAGCAAAAACAGCCTGGTTTTTAATATCAGCCGAGATGGTTGGTCCTACTTTCTGCGAACTCATCTGGTACTCGGAGAGGAATTTATCCTCACTAACATTCTCTTTTATAAAAGGTTTTAACCCTTTATAAAGGAGTCCTTCTATCTGGTTGTCAATATTTTCACCTTCTTCAAGAATTTTATAATCTGTAGTTATTCTTACCTGATTGTTACCACCATATGTTTTAACTTCAGGTGCATTTCCAAATACTGGTTCCAGTGCTTTGACAATATTCTCCACGTTGACATCACGATCGAATCGAACAACGTATGTACGTCCACCTTTAAAGTCAATTCCAAGGTTCAGTCCCTTGAATGTTAAAGATAAAATGGAAATAAGAATTAATGTACCCGAGAAATAATAGAAGAATTTACGACTCTGAATAAAAGGAACTTTTGCATGACGCAACCAGTTTTTCGACCATTCGGTAATGAAAGTGATTTTTTTATTATTATCAAGCCAACGTTCAAATATCAAACGAGTAATGAAAATTGAGGTAAAAAGTGAGGTTACAATACCAATTATTAAGGTAGTAGCAAATCCCTTAATTGGTCCTGATCCAAAAATATAGAGTACAATACCTGTCAACAGAGAGGTTACGTGACCATCGATAATTGCAGAATAAGCATGCCAGAAACCATCTTTAACGGCAAGTCGGATACCTTTTCCGGCCATGACCTCCTCTTCAATACGTTCATAAATTAGTACGTTAGCATCCACCGCCATACCAATGGTAAGCACCATACCGGCAATACCCGGTAAGGTTAGTACTGCCCCGATACAAGCAAGAATACCAACTACGAAGATCAGGTTGACTCCCAGAGCCATATTGGCCGCCAATCCTGCGCCCCTGCTGTAAAAGATAATCATATAGGAGAGAACCAATAAGAATGCAACAAAGAAGGAGATCATCCCACTCTGAATAGATTCCTTTCCAAGCGTAGGTCCAACAATCTCTTCCTGTACAATTTTTGCGGAGGCAGGCATCTTACCCGACTTCAACATATTTGCAAGGTCCTTTGCCTCCTCAACTGTGAAGTTTCCCGAAATCTCGGTTCGTCCGTTAGGAATTTCGCCCTGCACTGTTGGGAATGACTGAACATAGTTATCGAGTACGACAGCAACACTCTTCCCCACATTTTCGCGGGTCATGCGCTGCCAAATTTTAGCCCCTTCCTGATTCATATTCATATCAACCACGCTTGTTGCCTTATTCTGTCCAAAATCCTGACGGGCATCAACGACCACATCGCCATCAAGTGGAGCACGACCATCGCGGTTGGTCACCTTCAAAGCGATCAACTGAAAGAAATTTCCCTCTTTTTGAGTTGGTTGAGCGGTCCATCTGAACAACATTGTTCGTGGGAAAAGCGCCTTAATCTGAGCCATTTTCAAGTATTCACTAACGGCGGCAGTATCTTTACTGTGAGAATATCCGATAACAGGTCCGCGGAAAAGCTGACCATCACGTGAAGTACTAGGTGATAAAACAGAGAACAATGGGAAATTCTTCGCGATCTCTTCGGTTGAACCTGCTGCCAGGGAGTCTTTACCTGATTTCTTTACTTCGCTTAAGAGATCAGACGCTTTTGTTGAATCTTTTACTGCTGTAAGTTTAGAGGTTGCCTCTGCTCCTGCAATAGCTTTTGTAGCCTCCTTAATCTCGCGAAGACGTTTGTTTGCTTCGAGCAGATAAGGATAAACCTCACTGTTTTCATGGGTTTCCCAGAATTCAAGATTTGCAGTTCCCTGTAACAATTTTCTCACACGTTTAGGATCTTTTACACCAGGAAGTTCTACCAGGATACGACCTTTGGTCTGAAGCTGCTGAATATTTGGCTGGGCTACACCAAAACGGTCAATACGTGTACGAAGAATCTGGAACGAATTATCGATGGCACTATTGGTCTCCTTACGTATAACCTTCAAAACATCGTCATTCGAAGAGTTAAAACTTACCTTATCCCTTAAATCGAGCGTATTAAATATGGAAGCAAGTTTTGCATTTTTATCAATCGTCTCAAAAGCCTTTCCAAATAAGGTAACAAAATCGTCCTTCCCGTTTGTCCTCTCATTTTTAACTGCCAACGCAATCGCTTTGACAAATGTTGAATCGGTACTGTAACCCGACATTGCCCTGATAAGATCAACGACAGAAATCTCAAGCGTGACGTTCATACCACCCTTAAGGTCAAGACCCAAAGGAATGGAAAATTCATTCACTTCCCGATAGGTGTACTTACGCAAACCTAAAAAATTGTAAACAGGTTGGCTTGCAATTGAGTCAAGGTATAATGCTTCCTTATTCTGAGCCAAAGCCTCTAACTCTAATGAGGTAGCGCCAGGATTTTTAAGTTTTGCCTGTTTTATACCATACGCTTTAGCATCTTTCTCGATCATATAGGTTTTGAAAGAAAAATAAAGCTGGTAAAAACATACTAAAGCTAACGAGATAGCTAAAAGCCGAATCAGTCCTCTATTCTGCATTTGATAAAAGGTTTAATTATCTGTATTGAATTATATATTATTACTCAAAAATTTCAGGAGGCAAAGATATTGATTTTTTCCAATTTAAAATGCTTGAAAACAAATGTTTCAATTTTACAATTATTTAACACTAAATATTTGTAAAACCAACTCTTAACCCGTTACCTTTGTGGTACATTTTTTTTCATAAGTTTAGGTTTAGTTAGGTTAGTTAGTTTGGTTAGTTTTAGTAAAAGGATGAAACCGCCCGGTTTCATCCTTTTCAGTTTTTATTCAAACAGTTCAAGAACTTCATCTTTTGAGATATCGCGGAAAGGATCATTTGAGTTTACAAACTCATTGGCTAATTTCGATTTTTTCTCCTGCAAATGTTGAATTTTTTCCTCAATTGAATTTTCGGAGATAAAGCGGTAAACAAATACCTTTTTATCTTGTCCAATCCGGTGTGCCCTGCTTATTGCCTGCATCTCTGCAGCCGGGTTCCACCATGGATCGGCAATAAAAATATAATCGGCTGCAGTAAGATTCAATCCGACTCCACCAGCCTTAAGTGAAATCAAGAAAATTTTCTTTTCCGGATCTTCCTGAAATTCCTCGATGACCTGTTTTCTGTCAGTTGTTTGCCCGGTAAGCAAACTATAGCTCCACTGTTCCTTTTTGAACTCATTGGTAAACAGCTTAAGCAGTTTTACAAAAGAGGAAAAGACAAGTATTTTGTGATTCTCAGCTACAAGGATGGAGAGCATTGTCATAATTTCACTAAACTTTCCTGATTCGAAAGGGGAATCGGGTTCAATCAACCTAGGATGAATTGCAATTTGCCGAAGTCGCGTAAGTGCTTGTAAAACAACGAATGTTGATTTTTGTAATCCAACTTCATTCAAATTATTCATCAGTATATTTCGAACTGCCGATTTCTCAGTTTCGTAAAATTCCGATTGTTCCTGCGACATCTCCACTACAATGGTCTCCTGAGTAAGTGCAGGAAGGTCTTTGGCAACCTCCTCCTTGGTCCGTCGCAAAATAAAAGGATGGATCAGTTTTTGCAATTTCTCGCTTGCACCGGGAATCTTATCCCGTTCGATGGGAAGGATGAACTCTTGCTTAAAATAGTTTTTGCTCCCCAATAATCCACAGTTCAGAAAATTCATCTGTGCCCAAAGATCTGACAATGAATTCTCTATTGGAGTTCCGGTCAACACAATACGGTATTGGGATCTGATCCCTGTAATGGTCTTATAGGTTTTGGATTCACTATTTTTTATATATTGACTCTCGTCGAGTATCAAAAAGAAGAACTCATATTGCGACAGCTCCTCAGCATCATTTCTAACGGTTCCGTAAGTAGTAAGAATGATATCAAAATTTGCAATAATATCATTTAAATCACCCTTTTCTCGCCTTCGGGCGCCACTGTAGACGTAAGCTTTTAATGAGGGGGCAAATTTCCGGATCTCTTTTTCCCAATTATGCACCAGAGACACGGGTAATACAATAAGGGTTGAAGGTTGAAGCGGATCCGATTCAATATCATCAGACGTAAATAAGGAAAGTTGCCCCGACTTTTGATGATTAAACTGAGGGTAAATTGTTTCGTTTCGCTTTAATTTAAGCAGTAGTGTAAGGGCCTGAATTGTTTTTCCAAGTCCCATATCATCAGCCAGACAACCTCCTAACCTGTTCGCAAAAAGATGATGCATCCAATTATAGCCATCATGCTGATAATTACGAAGTTCAGCACATAGTCCGTTGGGGATCTCCTGTGGCAGTATCACCTGACCGGTCAGATTTTTGAGGATTTCATTGGATGACAATTCGGGTTCTGAAGCTACTTCATTAATCAGCATGAAATGATAATTCTGTAACCGGATCGATTGTTCCCCAACTTTACCAAAACTAAAAATATTCTTATACCGTGCAAACCACTCTAAAGGAAGGATCGCAATCTCGCCGTCGGGAAGTTTAAACTCGCGGATTTGACCCAGAATATTCTTCCTCAACCGGATAAACGGAAAGGAAAATCGTCCAAACGTTACAGTTGCATGAACATCAAACCAATCGCTGGAATGACTGACCTGCATTTCAAGGCGCTGCGTTCCGGTAAAATAGGTATGATCGAGTCTCTCCTGACTGATCGAAATCCCATGTTCGGTTAAATAGGAATTGTTTTTCGATAACCAACCGATTGCCTCATACATCGCAGATGTCAAATCATCTGAAGAGTTTGTCAGTTTTAACGATTGATTTTCACCTTGCAAACCCAGTCCCCTAAGGGCTGAAAAAATTTCACCCTCCCAAAACCGATCTTTTTCGAAACGATAAAAAACATAATTTCCATCTTCAACTTTAAAAACAGCGACCTTCTTCCATTCATCGCCAACAGGAATAATCTGGTCGTTATATTTGAAAACTGGGATAAAAACGGGATATCCCTCAATATCAACAGCAACTGACAATATTGCATCTTTTCGGGTTGGCACATCAATAATCTGAAACCCCGAATAAACAATTTCCTGATTTTTAACTGCATTTAAAATAAATGAACCAAAATATTTCTCTTCCACCTTGCGTGGGATGCTGACAAATTCCTTGTCAAAGAAAGGTTGCAACTTTGCCCCTGAGATATCATCAAAGAAATAGAGCTTGTTTTGGTATAACATCCTGCAAGGTTCATTGACTAACACAATAATATTTCGATGAAGGAGCGTAAGCTGCGTATTTCCATGTCTTATAGTCAAAAAATAGCGCGTTTCGTCTTCAAGTCTGTGAAAGTTAAATACAGCGCTGCAATCCTCAAAGCACAATTCAATGCGATCCTCTTCATAGAGATTAGCGTATTTTGCCCGTTTAAAATAAAGAGGGATTCCCGCAGTTTTCAATAATTCAAGACAGCGAATCATAATTTCCTCAATATAGGGGAGCAGTTTCTTAGTGAACTCTTCACCCTTGACATTTTTGTAGAAATCGTTTAGCGTCCCTTTTTTATTGTATTTTTTTGCCAGATTTTCATCTGCATACTTTTCGGTTAGACGAACCAATTCGGTCTGTACCGCAGAAAAGTTAAATTTGCCCACTTTAAGATCATGCAAGCGAAGCCGCTGTGATATAGACAGATACTTACTATCAATACCATCCTCTGCCAGATAGGGCAATATCAGAAATCCAAATAACCGGTGTTCCGACACCGCCACGATAAATTTTTGTTCCACGCCTGTTCAATTGTTTAAAAGCAACTCCCTGATTCAGAAAAGCAAATCTCAGAATTAAGCAATTTGCTAATTTAAGACAAAAACAGAGACCAACACGCCTAAAATTAAAATATTTGGAAATTCGGTAAAAACAGTTCCTTTCATTTCGTAAATTTGCAGCTTCGCAGGCTGTTCTATCGCCCCGCATCAACGGGGAGGAAAGTCCGGGCAATACAGGGCGTCATGCTTCCTAACGGGAAGGCGGGTGCAAGTTCGCAGTAGTGTAACAGAAAATGACCGTCCCGACGAAAGTTGAGATAAGGGTGAAAAGGTGGGGTAAGAGCCCACCGGTAGTCATGGCAACATGATTAGCCGTACGCCTCATGAATTGTAAGGCCAAATATATTACGAGTCCTTCGGGGCACAGGGCTGCCCGCCCTGGTTTCTGTCTCCTAAGGGAAACGGGAAGTCGTAAGGGGTAGGCTGCACGAGGCTGCTGGCAACAGTAGTCCCAGATAAATGATAGAATGAAAAACAGAACCCGGCTTACAGGCCTGCGATTTTTTTTACCTGTGCTTAAAAGGACAACAGAATTGACATCCGGATAATGCGGAAAAATATCCGCCGCCGGATTTAACTTAAAAATTTGCATGGATCAATTCCAGGATATATCTATTCAGGATTATACTTATTCTTTGCCTGATACTCAAATTGCAACTTATGCTCTCCCCGATCGCGATCAATCACGCCTTCTGATCTGGAAAAACGGAGAAATTACCGACACACAGTTTTGTCAAATATCCGATCATCTTTCTCCGGAATCGATGTTGATCTTTAATAATACCCGGGTAATCAGGGCCAGATTGTTTTTCAGGAAACAGACCGGGGCCAAAATTGAGATTTTCTGCCTCGAACCATTGACTCCTCCCGATTATGCATTATCATTTGCACAAACTCAAAGTTGCAGATGGAAATGCATCGTTGGAAATCTTAAGAAATGGAAAGATGAGATCCTTGTTCAAACCCATCTTTCAAAGGGAGAACAGGTGAATTTGAGAGCTATGAGAATCAATGCATTGAATAATAACGCACATGAAATAGAGTTTTCATGGGATAATCCTTGTTTTACTTTTGCTGATCTTCTGGAAATCTCGGGGAATATCCCAATCCCTCCCTACCTCAACCGTGAGTCAGAAGAGATCGATCTGACAAGCTATCAAACAGTCTATTCCAAAATAAAAGGATCTGTAGCCGCCCCAACCGCCGGGCTTCATTTCACTAATTCAGTTTTTGAAGCCTTAAAAAGGAAAAATATATGTTGCGAAGAGGTTACCTTACATGTGGGAGCAGGAACGTTTCAACCTGTAAAATCGGCAACAATCGGGGGACACGATATGCACTCCGAACATTTTATCCTTTCTCGTGGTTTGATTGATCGTCTGGCAATATTTAAAGGCAACATTATTGCCGTCGGAACAACCTCCGTAAGAACACTGGAGAGCCTTTATTATATTGGTTGTAAGCTGATTGATAATCCAGAGCAAAAAAGCGAAAGCCTGTCAGTAGATCAATGGGAGCCTTACACTGAGCCAAGGATATCTTATAAACGAGATGAAGCTTTTAAAGCTCTATCTACCTATATGCATCTTCATCACCTGGTTGAAC
Source organism: Prolixibacteraceae bacterium (assembly GCA_963677935.2). Classification (GTDB taxonomy): domain Bacteria; phylum Bacteroidota; class Bacteroidia; order Bacteroidales; family Prolixibacteraceae; genus JAAFHB01. The sequence goes on from CAXXEH010000001.1 coordinate 666,695, forward strand.
TGAAAAGTTCAACCCAGATAATTATTGTTCCGGGTTACGACTTTAAGGTGATCAGCGGTATGATCACCAATTTCCATCAACCACAAAGTACCCTCCTATTACTGATTGCCGCTTTTCTTGGCGATGAATGGAAAAAGATTTATGACCATGCGCTTAAAAATAACTACCGGTTCTTAAGCTATGGGGATTCGAATCTCTATTTGAAAGGATAAACTGGCGACTGGCAACCGGAAACTGGCGGGTGGCAATTCTTTAGAAATGAAGCGTGGGCAACAAAGTTTAAACCTTTGATGCCCACATTGCAAAAAATTCAATTAACACTGATAATCTTATTTTTCAAATTCCTCCAGTTCAAGTATTTCATTTTCCAATCGTTCAACCCCGGCTCTGTAAACCTTAAACTGTTTATTAGACACATAAATTATTAAAACAAACAAACCGATCATTTCGAGTGTTGTTTTTGTATCGAAATGAATACCATTCCAAATTGGTCATACAATTCGTCAATTGTATGATCTGCCTCATTGGTTAAATGAGGGATTAGATCAGTATAATGAAGTCGTTTTGATTGCCTGGAAAAATCACGAAACCAGGTAATCGCTGTATTTAGAGATATCCGGTAAATCCAGGTACTGATTTTTGAATGATTTTGAAAGTTTGGGTATGCGATCCACAAATTCGTAATAATATCCTGAAACAAGTCTTTTTTGTCATTGACATCATCACAATACAAATAGCTGATCTTATAAATTAATTTCTTATTCGCTTCGATAAGCTCGATAAAATCAGATTGCAATTTATCGTTATCCATGTTTTGGCTTTTGATTTTGACCTATTAGTCGAAAGAAGTATGGAATAATCACAAGTGGGCGGAGAAAATTTTTAGCGAATCTAATTTGCAAACGGGCCACATCCCCCTCATTGATTTTCACTTTACTTTTGCGAGCTTTGGATTCTGCGAATTTCTACAATTCCTTAATTTATTAATTCTTAATTCCTTCATTCTTAATCCCTTCATTCTTAACTCCTTCATTCTTAATCCCTTCCCAAACCCTCCCCTGCCAGGTATCCAATTCCAAAAGCCGTTTCTCAACTTTGGCAACAAATTCATAGTTTTTCAATCCCCATCGGGGGGCGATCACCATATGGTCAGGGGCTGAGCTGACAAAACGCTCGACAATAATATCAGGATTAAGGTTTTCAAGGTATTCCACCACCAGATCGGTATACTCCTCAACACTAAAGGGGTGAAACCGTTCGGGGAACTTCGAATATTCATACGCCATAGCCGTCCCTTTATGAATCTGAAGCTGATGAAGTTTAATATTTTCAACCGGTAGCGAAGAGATCACCTTAGCCTGGTTGATAAAATCTTCTTGACATTCACCCGGCAATCCCAGGATAAGGTGTGCACAATTATGGATCGAGCGGCGCGAAGTCTCCTCAATAGCCCGTACCGATTCTTCCCACTTATGCCCTCTGTTGATCCGCTCCAGAGTCCGGTTCTCAATGGTCTCAATCCCAAGCTCTACCATCACATAAAACTTTTGGGAGAGCTCTTCAAGTAAATCTAGTATTTCATCGTTCAGGCAGTCGGGGCGTGTGGCAATGACCAGTCCTATGACACCGGGATAATTTAAAGCTTCGGAATAAATTTCACGAAGAACCTCAACAGGAGCATAGGTGTTTGTATAAGACTGGAAATAGGCCAGATACCTCATGGTTGTATATTTCCGCGAGAAAAAAGCGATCCCCTCTTTCAATTGAGTTTTCAGGATATTATCCAGATTGCAATAGGAAGGTTGAAATGTTTTATTATTACAGTAGGTGCAACCGCCAACTCCCCTTGATCCATCACGGTTTGGACAAGTGAACCCTGCATTGACCGAAATTTTCTGGACACGCCCCTCGAACATTGTCCTGAAACGTGTGGAAAAATCGTTGTATCTCTTGTGGTGGTTCCACCTATATTTGATTGGTTCTGACATTTATCTTATTTTTTAAAACACAAAAGTAGTTTTTAATTCTGCTGATTCACAGGCAAATTAATTGTTAACTTTTTGTTGAAAAATGTCTGACGGGAAAAAATAAATTCCGTATCTGGTTTTTCAACATTTTCATATCTTTAGCAAATAAAGAAATACAAAAAATGATGTTTACAAATAAAGATATTGAACAAATCGAAAAAAGGGGGAGTTTAATGCCTGAAATTGAGAAGCAAATAGCCCATTTCAAAAAGGGATTCCCATTTTTAAGCGTGCTCAAGCCTGCAACAATTGGTGATGGAATTATCCGGATGGACGAAGAGCAGGTTTTAACAGCAGTGAAACAATATATCCAAAAGGTACAGAAAGGTTTAAAACCGGTGAAATTTGTTCCGGCATCCGGGGCAGCGAGCAGGATGTTTCAATCGCTGTTTTTATTTGTGGAAGCTGCAGACACGAACGAAAAAGCTGAAAAGCTAATAAACGAATCAAAATATAAAAGTGTAGCACAATTCTTCAACCGGATTGAAGATTTCGCATTTTTCAAAAAGTTAGATAGCGCCTTAGGTGGAATTAAAAATAAAGGTGGAGCACTAAAATATTATGAAATAATCGATTATGTGTTATCGGATAAAGGTTTAAACTACGGATTTTTACCTAAAGGGCTCCTCGATTTTCATCTTTACCTCGAAGGTCCAAGGACTCCTGTTGAAGAACACATGATTGAAGGGGCGCTTTATGGATCAGATAGTCAAGGTAATGTGAAATTGCATTTTACAGTATCTCCTGAGCATATCGGGTTATTTGAAAAGAAGATCGCACAGGCTGCCCCTATTTTGGAGACAAAGTTTGGTGTAAAATATGTCATCACCTTCTCGGAACAAAAACCATTTACCGATACCATTGCCGTCGATCCGGAAAATAATCCGTTCAGACTTTCCGACGGTAGCCTGTTTTTCAGACCAGCCGGACATGGCGCTTTGCTCGATAATCTAAACGAGATAGATGGAGATATTCTTTTCGTTAAAAATATTGACAATGTGGTTCCCGACAGGTTAAAAGAGGAGACTGTCAGGTACAAAATGGCCCTGGCACTCCTTCTGTCAGAGTACCAGGAAAGGATTTTCAACTATTTACAACTACTTGAAAATGGCGCCGGATCAATCTCAGATGAAATGATTGCTGAGATTGCCGAATTCACTAAAAAAGAGCTCTGCACAGAACCCTCTGATCATCTGAGCGATGCCAACAAACAAACTTTATGGGATTATCTTTATCATAAACTCAACCGACCCATCAGAATTTGCGGTATGGTCAAGAATGAGGGTGAACCGGGAGGTGGTCCTTTCTGGGCCATGAACACCGATGGAACCGTCTCACTTCAGGTAGTTGAAAGCAGCCAAATCGACCATAATGATCCCAAACAATATGAGATCTTACACCATTCCACCCATTTTAACCCGGTTGATCTGGTTTGCGGAATACGAGATTTTAAAGGGAAGAAATTTGACCTGTTGGAATACAGAGATCCGGAAACCGGATTTATTTCATCCAAATCCAAGGATGGAAAAACGCTGAAGGCGCAGGAGCTTCCGGGATTATGGAACGGAGCAATGGCCGACTGGATTACTTTGTTTGTTGAAGTTCCGGTCATCACCTTCAATCCTGTAAAAACGATAAACGATCTTTTACGTACGGAGCATCAGCCAATTTAACTCGAATTGTTATCTTTGTAAAAAAATAACTACAGTCGTATGTCAATGTGGGAAGGGGCAAGAGAGAATTCCGAAAGTACGGAGTCTGCCGGAGTAGTGAAACGTTATAAGAAAATGCTGTCTGATGAGCAGATGGGTTTCTTTGATGTGTCCGACTTCGAGCATATTGTCGACCATTATATTGATAAGAATCAGCTGACTAACGCCTTGCAGGCGTGCGAGATTGCCATTTCGCAACATCCTTATTCATTGATCGTAAAGATTAAAAAAGCCCAGGTGTTGATTGGGCAGCTCAAAACTGATAAAGCACTTCAACTGCTCAATTTGCTGGCAGAAATTGAAAGTACAAACCCCGAAGTGCTGTTAATGCTTGGAAACTGTTACAGTATCCAGGGCGAGGAGGAAAAAGCCTACGACTATTACCGAAAAGCTGAAAAATTCTCGTTTGATGACCGTGATGAAATGCTTTACAATATTGGCGCCGGATATGTTCAAAACACAGATTATCGGCGGGCGGTCTATTTCCTTGAAAAAGCTTATCGCGAAAATCCCAAAAATGACAGTGTTTTATACGATCTTGCCTTTTGTTTCGACAAATTGGGCAATGACGATAAGAGCATCCGGTATTATAATGAATATCTCGATATCGATCCGTTTGCTGAATCAGCCTGGTACAACCTGGGAATCATCTACACCCGACGCGAAGAATACGACAAAGCAATTGAAGCTTACGATTTTGCATTGGCGATCGACGAAAATTATGCCTCTGCGCTCTTTAATAAGGCAAATACCCTCTCCTCTGTTGAGCGATACGCTGAAGCATTAACCTATTACCTGGATTACCTCCGGTTTGATAAAAACTCGTCGGACGCACGTGTTTATATCGCTGAGTGTTATTTCCAACTTGAGGATTATTCAAAATCCTATCAATATTATAAGCAGGCAATTCAACTCGATGCTAAAAATGCAGATGGCTGGTATGGTGCAGGAATTGTGTTAATGGTAGAGGAGAACCTTGCAGAAAGTCTCGTTTTCCTGAAAAAAGCGATAAAACTCGATGATAGTTGTGCCGATTTCTGGAGTGCGTTCGGGAAGGTGAATGCGGCACTTGATCAATACGAAGAAGCATTGATTGCGTTTAGAAAATCTGTTGAAATAGAGGATACCAATCCTGATTTCTGGATCGCTTTCGCCGATTTCTTTTATCATTACGATCAGATGGATCTCGCCATTCAAACACTTTTTCAAGCCGAAAAATCGGTGCCTGAAAATGTGCAAGTCCTTTATAAGCTTTCAGGATATCTGACGGAGAATGGGAATGCACAACTAGCCAAAATTTATCTCAAAAAAGCGCTCACGCTGAATTTTTCGATGCATACGGAATTGTTCCTCGATTTCCCTGATTTACAATCGAAACGTTGGATTAAAAACATGATAGGCCAGTTTCAATGAATTTTAGGTTTGGTTCGAAATAACAAATTATATACAGATGAAATAGCCATGGTAGTAAATCACAAACCGAAGATGAATATATCACCATGGCTATTCCATTTGGCCGTTAAAAAACAAATTATATACAAATGAAACGCAAATTCGGATTGATCGGCTTTCCACTATCTCACTCCTTTTCAAAGCAATTCTTCACTGAAAAATTTCTGAATGAGAAGATCGATGCAGAGTACATCAATTTTGAAATTGAGAATATCGCTCAATTACCGCATGTGATTGCCTCTTATCCCGACCTTGAAGGAATTAATGTGACCATTCCCTATAAGGAACAGGTCATCTCATTTTTAAATCAAACCGACGAAGCGGCAGCCCGGATTAAGGCAGTAAATACCATTAAAATCACGCGGTCAGGTCACCACGTTTCACTTCACGGATACAACACCGATATCATTGGATTTAAGGAATCGATAAAACCGTTGTTAAAGGATTACCACCACAAGGCACTGGTTCTTGGAACTGGCGGGGCATCAAAAGCGGTTGTTGATGCTTTGGAAAACCTCCAGATTGAAACCATTTTTGTATCCCGTAATCCGGAAGAGCGGGGTGAGTTATCTTACAACGACCTGGATGAAGATGTGATGGCCAATTATAAAATAATTATAAACACCACACCAATTGGAACTTACCCAAACATCGAAGGATGTCCGGCCATCCCTTTTGAATTTGTCACCTCCAAACATCTGCTGTTTGATCTGGTTTATAATCCTGAAGTCACCGAGTTTTTAAAACAGGGGAAAGAGCGGGGGGCAACCATCAAAAACGGACTTGAAATGCTCCATCTTCAGGCACTGGCTGCCTGGGACATCTGGAATAAAGAATAGTTAAACCATAGAAAAACCGCCTTAATTCAATCCCCCTTTTACTTTTTGGCAAATTTGTATCTTTAATGACGATAAAATCCAGATCAATCTGGTCATTGGAAGTGCCTTTTGCGTATGAGCCAAATAAAATAACATCCTTCCCATTTTAGTCTTATTCAAACCCTTTTGACGAATTCTTCCTCATATCCGATATCCACCAAAAACAACCCTTTTGCAGGAACACTGGCCCCTGCAGCTCTCCTGTCCCTCGCTTCAATAACTTTGCAGAAACCCTCAATTGAAAGCTTTCCAAATCCAACTTCGAGTAAAGTACCAACGATTGCCCGAACCATATTACGCAAAAAACGATCAGCCCGTATGGTGAAAACCAACCTATGCCCTTCGTCCACCCATTCGGCCAGGTCAACCTTGCAATTGTTTGTTTTCACATCTGTTCCCAACCGGCTAAAACTTGTGAAGTCGTCGTAACCAAATAATTTACGTGCAGCTTCATTCATCCTGTCCAGATCAGGTATCCTCGCCTCTTTTGCTGCATATTGCCGGAGAAACGGGTCCTTTGTCTTAACAATATAATATTTGTAGGTGCGGCTCAATGCACTGAAACGGGCATGAGCTTCTGAAGGAACCTTAAACAGACGATGAACAGCAATATCAGCTGGCAAAAGACAATTCAGATTATGAATTATTTTATCATTATCAAGATTTTGATTTTCAACGTCAAAATGAGCAATATAAAATGAGGCGTGAACTCCTGCATCGGTACGACCTGCGCCAGTGACAGCAACTGCTTCGCGAGCAACCACCGATAACGCCCTTTCAACCGTCTCCTGAACCGAGATACCATTGGGTTGGATCTGCCATCCGTGATAAGCTGTCCCATCGTAAGAAAGCTGTATAAAATATCGCTGCATGAATGATTATTACAAATTTGAATTACTAATTGAAGGTAATGCAATTGGTGACTAGCTCCTGGCTACTGGCAAAACAAGCCAGATACGAGTGGCCAGCCGCAAGTTCGCCAGCTAATGCCTCCCCGTCCCCTCTTTAATTTTCACCCTTATCCCGAGCGATTCGTCCGAGAAGAGAAATTCCCGTGTCGAATCAGGAAGAAATTCGAGCACCTCGTTTAATTTATCCGCTTTGATCGCTTCGCGTACCTTCGAAGCGCTGATGAAATCGGGTGAATGATCCCTGCCCATCCCAACAGACTTTCGTGTAACCTCCACTATATCAACACCAAACTGGGGCAGGATATTTTTCATAGCAAGATTGTAAGCTTCAGTGGTTTTGCAAAATATTTCCGTTCCAACGTACCTTTTTTTGATCCCCAATACGGGAACAACATATTTGGCAAATATTTTAACGTCAAGCTCCGCCTGTTTTTGCATTACATCGCTAACATTTTCATTTTTAAGAAAATAGGATGGAAATATCGCTCCTGATACGATATACATTCCACCTTTTACCATCACTACATTCTTTAGATGGCTAATCCCTTTTCGAATCAGTTCCCACCGCACTGCAAAAGGAAACGCTGAAAGATCTGCCTCAACGACAAATAAATAGACGATCTCATTTTCTGCAGCAGCCTTTTCAATAAGGAATTTATGTCCATTTGTAAATGGGTTGCAATTCACCACCAATGCGGCAACCGATGAACCATTTACAGGAACCTTTAACGTTTTCAGGTAATCCTGATAGGTAATTATCGACTCAAAACCAAACTCCAGCAGAGCAAAAAGCGGTTCGGCTGTCGCAATTTCAGTGAATCCCAAACCGACAAACCTTATTGAATTCTCCGGACGCGTAAACACAAAAGTATGTTTATAAATCTTCAGAAGCTTTTCTGTCATATAAGTAACAATCAAGGCAAAAGCAGTTGTATCGCGAAATTTGGGAGCAACGGCCACGTATTTCAAAATCCTCCCGAGGTGGGAGCCCGTTCCAACGATTTCCCCTTTCAGATTATACACAATCATCGTGCATTCCACCTCTGATGGATCAAATTCAAATCCTAGTGCGAAGAGAAAATCCTTCACTAACCTGACATCAAAAGGGTTCTCCAGATCAAGGGTCTCCTGACGGAAATCGGTATCTTCAAAAGTCATAAAATAACTTATAAATCATTGTCTCACTATCAACTTTAATTCAACATTATATGAAATGCAACTGGCGGCTGGCAACTGGCTGCACTTTGATATATGCCGGGGGGAGCCAAAACTCCAGTTGTTTGTTCAACCCAGCCAGTCATTCTTCATTACCAGCCATACAAAGATAGTCACTGCCAGCAGATCAGCGGAGCCGCCAGGTGATATATTATTGGTTTTACAAAAATCAATCAGGTCTGAATAATTCCGTTCGTTGAAATTCTCCAGTGCAACACTGCACTTTTGCTTGAATAGCATTAACCGGTCAGGATCACTCCGGTAAATTATATTCGTATCGTCATTGACCGACGCGATGGCTAAAAAACTTTTTATTAAAATCTCATCCTGCAGGTTTGACACTCCGGAAAGAAGAGGCAATCCATACTCAAAAACGGTTTGAAATCCCGTTTCTGCTTCACCCCTGGCGCCACTAAATCCATATTTCTGAAAGATTGTTTCACCGTGACTCTTTCTGGCCCCAGAAAAATCGACCAACTCATGTTTCACAAGATCAACACAAATAGCACGAATTATGGCACGAAACGACTCAATATCAAATTGATGACCCTGTTCAAATAATATCCCGCAGGCGAACAATGAAAGTCCCATCAAAAAGATGATCCCTTTCTGGGTATTCACATGATTTGTCGCTTCATACATGGCAGATTCCATTTGTAATCCTATACGTCGTAGAAGCGGCAAAGCTTTTGTAAGGTCACAGTCATGTAAGGCAAAACCCTCGCGGACCAAATCCTCAAACCATGGAGAGATAGCAGTTGTAGAATTAATAAAAGTCTGATAATTCATGTCGGAATGACTTCCGTTGCTGAATTTATCCACAAGCCCGGGTTTTGGAGTGAGTGAAATCTCGGTTAAAATTGATTGCTGCGCCAATGAGGAGAGCTTTTTAATAATTGCATTCTCCCTTTGCTGCCGACAAAATGCCTCCATTTTCGGAAACATAAAAGCCCTCAACTCTTCAGGCTCATGGGCATTTCCCCTCCGACATTCAATCGCAGCCCTTTCGAGACAAAAAAAACACAATTTCGATTTCCCCGACGAAACAGTATTTCCAAGTTGATCATTCAGATCTACGTCAATAAAACGACCAAGGGGATGATTCTTCTCAAAATCTTCACAGCACTGTTTGATTGTTTGCAGGGATAAAATTCCCGGATAGCACGGGACAATATAAAAATCTCCTGCAGCGTCAGTGCCTTCAATTGCCTCTTCATCAACAAAATCAATCAGATGAGCTTTAAGGTCATACTTCAGATCCCGAAGACAATATCCGAAAAAAGCTTTCATCGTATCATTACTTTTGGGAAAACCGGGGATATTAAGCCCTAAACTCAGACTTGGCATCCCTTTCTGAGCAATTTGCTTTTTGTAAAGAGCACGCTGATCGCGGGCTTCAAGTATGGATTGTAGTGGTTCGATAATTAATTTTTTAGACGATTAGACTGTTAGGTTGATAGACTGTTAGGCTATTAGGCTGGATGGATTTTAAAATTATGAACTTACCTTTTTGACGTTTTATTGCCATAACCTAAAAGTCGAATAGTCTAAAAGCCTAATTACCTCTCTTTGAGCTGATGGATCACATCTATGATCGTACCATCACGGTACTCGACGATCCCCACAATTTTATCGGTGTATTCGAGTGGTCTCGGAATTCCGGTGATTTTATCTACCTCAATTTCAAGATCATGAATATCCTTTATATTTAGTCCTGCGCTGCGCAGGTTCTCTTCCAATTCTTTAAACGCAGGATTCACACATATTCCGCGTTCCGTTACCAGCACATGAACGGTTTCTCCTGGTGTAACAATGGTGTGAACCCGCTTTTTTATAATCGGAATCCTGCCACGGAATGAGGGACAAACCACAACGGTCAACTTAGCACCCGAAGCTGTATCTGAATGTCCACCTGAAGCGCCCCTGATATAACCTTCAGAGCCTGTGATCACGTTGACATTAAAATCAACATCAATTTCGAGGGCACCAAGTACGACAACATCAATCTTATTGGTGATGCAACCACAATTAAACGGATTGGCGTAAAGCGCTGCAGGGATTTCGATATGCCGGCGATTATTCAGCAGTGAATTACTCACCACAGCATCAAATGACTGAACATCGAAAATGGTTTCAAAAAGCCCATCATTCAACATATCAACACAATAAGAGGTAATGCCACCCAGCATAAAACTCCCCTTAACCCCTTTGGCTTTCATCTTTTCACGTATAAACTTAGCGACTGCCAGCGAAGCCCCACCGGCGCCAACCTGAAAAGCAAAACCCGGAACAAAAAATCCGGAGTGCTCGATTACGTCAGCTGCAAGCTTTGCAATCCTCAGGTCCATAGGCGATTTGGTAATACGGGTTGTTCCCGTTGCGATCTTTGAAGCATCCCCGATCGAATCTACCAACACCACATGATCGATAAAATTTTGCGAGATGGAAAGGGGGATGCACGGATAATCGACAAGATTGTCGGTAACCACAATCACCTGGTTTGCATAACGGGCATCTATAACGGCATAACCTATCGATCCAAAAGCCGATTTACCATGAGATCCGGTTGCGTTTCCTTCGCAGTCGGCGGCTGAAGCCGGAATAACAGCAAGATCGATGCGAATCTTTCCGGTGTGGATACTCCTTACTCTTCCCCCATGCGAATGAATAACGACAGGTATATCGAGAACTCCTAATGCGATCGCCTTACCAAGCTGATTGCGGATGCCCGATGAAAATATTTTTGTAACCGTTCCATCCTGAAGATACGGAAGAATCGGGTCGTGGCACTCATTGAGCGACGATGAGGCGAGTGTAATATCACGGATACCCATATTATGAAGTATCGTAAGGGTCTGTACCAAAAGAATATCCCCATTTCTCAGGTGATGATGGAACGAAACAGTCATCCCATTATGGGGATTACTCCGGATAATCGCCTCTTCGAGGGTCCGGCAAAGTTTGCTCTGGTGTGGCAGATAGGCTTTGTTCGGAGCAGGAATGGTAGGTTCATCCATCCACCCTTTGCGAAGCTTGGTCAGCGCCCCTTGAAAAGGTTCCAATTTTCCGATTCCCTCTATAAATTCAGGAATTTCTCTCCCTAAACTATTTAACATGGCTGAATTATTTAAATTTTGTCTTTTCGATTTTTAGATTATTCTCCCATTGAATGTCATGTAACTGGCAACTTGCTTCTGGCTACTGGCAAATAGCGAAAAATTAATTCAGGAGGCAGATCACATTCTTTCTGTATGATTTAGCCTGTGGCCAGTTGCTAAAACCCAGCTGCCAGCTTTATCCCACCGTCACATTCGCCAGCTTCAGAATATACTCTGCCCTGGAAACTACAGGTGCATCCACCATTTTACCATCGATGGCAAAGACCCCGATACCGGCAGCGCTATTTGCCTGGAACTCTTTCACTATGCGATAGGCTTTCCTGATCTCCTCCTCGGTAGGGGTAAATACGTCGTGGATAATGCCTATCTGACGTGGATTAATCACCGCTTTTCCGGTAAATCCAATCTTCTTTGCATATTCGGTCTCCTTGCGTAACCCCTCTTCATCGTTTACGTCGGGGAAAATGGTGTCAATCACATCAATATGACTTGCTTTTGCAGCCATGACGATCCGCTTTCGCGCAAAATCGATTCCGGTGCCGTCAGGTGTATAGATGATATTCATATCTGCCGTCAGATCCTGACCGCCAATGGTGATGGCGTCAACACGGCTGAACATGCTGGCAATATTGAATACATTCTGAACCCCCATCGCAGTTTCTATCATTGCATGAAGGGTCATTTTATTGTGTGGCAAGCCATGACGGTCTTCGATCTTTTCGATAATCCGCAACAAATCGGCCACCTCTTCGGGTGATTCAGTTTTAGGATATCGGATGGCAGAGGGCTGAAGAGGTACAATCTCTTCAAGATCGGCTAATCCGAAAGGGGTACTTAGGTGATTGATCCGGACACAAACCTCGGTATCGTAAAAGTCGATCACTTTGATCATATTTCTCACCAATGTACGGGCAGCATCTTTTTGATTGAGTGCAACCGCATCTTCCAGATCGAGTAATATGCTGTCAGCCCCGTAAATTCCACCCTGCTGAATCATTGCCGGATTATTTCCTGGAATGTAGAGCATCGTTCTCCGTTTTTTAAAATTCTTTGCCATGGCAGTTTTATTATTTCAGAGTCCCCTCCTGTTGGTCAAGCGACCTTTTAATAGCTGTTTCGAGCCGGGCCTTGATCGTAGGTTCAAGGGCCCCTTTATCTTTTGCAATAAGATGAATATCTGTAAGTTGATATTGATCGAGCATTTCCACAACGATTTGATTGAAACTTGCACCAAACTGTTGCATCACGGTAGAGGAAATTTCGAGTTTTCTCCCCGAATGGTCCGGGAGCGGTTCGATGAGAAAAATGACATCACTCGATTCGAAAGTGCCCGACTGGGCCGCTATTTTTGGCTTCATAAGCAAATAAAGTTATCTACTTTAAACATTTGTTATAATCTTAATCACACCGATATAAACAGGTTTAGCATATCCTGTTTACAAGGATACTGCAAAAGTAGGACTTTAATTAAATGGAAAGATGATATAATGCAGATTATTTGGGAACAGCGGATTGCAGATTGTTGCGCAATCAACAAAATTATTGTATGACAAGCCTATTAAAAAAATTGTAAAAAAAATAAAATCCATAAATAAATTATGATTACAAATTGAAATTTGATTATTATCGATAAATTTGGTGATCGCTATCAATCGCAAAGATCATTTTGAGCATTAAGTTCTGAATTTAAGAAAAAACAATAAATTTCAACTAAAAAATTTAGTACATGACAAAAAAAATGTTCCTTATTGGCATTTCCCTTTTAGGATTGATTTACAGTTGTAAAGAATCAGACAGCGAAATTATAAATCAGACAATTTCACAGCTTAATTCACTAAAAACGATTGAATACCAATCAATAGTTCATTGTTTGCAAAAAAACATGAATATGGATCGAACAGATTCGGCAATTTGTTATTTTGATTTTACAAGTAACGATACTTTATTAAAAGCAAAATACCAATTTATACATCGCGTTGGAGAGCAGGTATTTAATGGAATACAGGCATTCTACAGTGATAATAGCGAAAAAAGAATTTCATATATGGTTAAACCGACCATGTATGATGTAAACAGTTCGATTTTCATCATTAATTCAATTTATACGGTTAGAAAACTGTTACCGGAAATGTCAAAAGATACCTCCATCCTATTTACCCGCCTGAATGATACCATCATCGGTAATCAGGACAGTTATCTATTTTCTATAGTAATGAAGAATAAAATCATTGATTATAACGAAGGGTGCAAAATTACAAAAAGCAAAAAAGGATTAAGTTATTTATTATCAATATCAAAAAAGTCTTTTCTGCCTACTCAATTTGAATGGATTATTCCTGAAAACAACGGATACTTAAGAAATTCATTTTCGAATTTTAATATCTCAGCACAAAAGGCTGATTCCGTCTGGTCATACGATCGGTTTCCAAAGGAATATATAAGGTTGTCAAAAAAGGAATTCTTCGAATCCTTAAGGAACAAAGCTTCAGTATGTATTGGCCAACAAGCACCCGCATGGATTTTGCCAATGATCAATGGCGATTCGATCAATCTTTCCAAACAGAAGGGAAAACTTGTTCTGCTTGAGTTTTGGTTTCCTTATTGCAGTGGTTGTGTGCAATCCATACCTCACTTTAATGAAATTCAAAAAGCATTTGGGAAAAAAGGGCTAAAGGTATTTGGAATTGAGTTTACACAAAAAGATGAACCATTTTTAAAGACTTATATTGAAAAGCAGAAAATAGAATATCCCACACTTCATTTGGGGAAACAGGTTGCCAAAGAATATGGCGTAACCGTAGCGCCAACAATCTTTCTGATAGATAAGAGTGGGAAAATTGTTTATTCAAGCCTTGGGTTAAAAAATGATGATTTGATCTCAGCAATAAATCAGCATCTATAAAGTGGTTAAAAACGGACACCCGAATAGCTCAATCTAAAGAATTAAAACTGGGTAAACTGAAATTCAATAATAAACACTTTTTGGGTTGGCAGAGATTGGATTTGGGAAGCTGCTAAATCAAATAATCAACTCAAATATTTTTGTTGATTTACATGCTTAACATTTTTTAATTAAATGATGGCAAATGAAACAATACAAAACACTATTTTCGTAACCGTTTTTAAAGCACAATAATTAATTATCTATTGGATTATGAATCAGACATTGGACATCAGAGAACTTAACGAACGAATTCAAAGAGAAAGCTCATTTGTGGATCTTATCTCCATGGAGATGAACAAGGTAATTGTTGGGCAGAAACATCTGGTCGAAAGTCTTTTGATCGGATTACTGTCAGACGGACACATCCTTCTGGAAGGTGTCCCAGGATTGGCTAAAACATTAGCAATCAATACACTTGCAAATACTATCGACGCCAAATTTGCCCGGATCCAGTTTACTCCGGACCTTCTCCCCGCTGACTTGATCGGGACAATGATCTATAGTCAGAAAAATGAGGAGTTTATGGTTCGTAAAGGACCTATCTTCACCAATTTTGTATTAGCCGACGAGATCAACCGTGCCCCTGCAAAGGTACAATCGGCATTACTTGAGGCGATGCAGGAGCGTCAGGTGACCATTGGTACCCATACTTATCCCCTTGAAAATCCTTTTTTGGTGATGGCTACGCAGAATCCGATCGAACAGGAGGGTACTTACCGCCTGCCGGAAGCCCAGGTCGACCGTTTTATGCTTAAGGTTGTATTGAATTATCCCAAAAAAGAGGAGGAAAAATTAATTATTCAGATGAATCTGCTTAAAGAATTTCCGAGGGCAAAGACTGTTTTAAAGCCTGAAGATATTGTAAGGGCAAGGGATATTGTGAAGGATGTTTATATGGACGAGAAGATCCAGAAATATATTGTGGATATCGTTTTTGCAACACGCGAACCAAAAGCTGCCGGTTTGGCCAGATTCCAGGAGATGATTACCTATGGCGCTTCACCCCGTGCATCGATTAGTCTTGCCCAGGCAGCCAAGTCATTTGCATTTATCAAACGTCGTGGTTATGTAATTCCCGAAGATATCAGGGCCGTATGTCATGACGTGTTGCGCCACCGTATCGGATTAAGTTACGAAGCTGAAGCCAATAATTTGACCTCCGAAGAGATTATCAGCGAAATATTGAATACAATTGAAGTCCCCTAATGGAGAGACAGGAGAGATCAACTGTTGATCATCACTGCCAGAATTGTTATTAATCAATAATTCAAGAAAATAGAAAAGTGGAAGCATCGGAACTGTTAAAGAAAGTTCGGAAAATTGAGATTAAAACGAAAGGGCTCTCCCGGAATATCTTCGCCGGAGAATACCATAGCGCCTTTAAGGGGCGTGGTATGGCATTTAGCGAAGTGCGTGAGTACCAGTTTGGCGACGATATCCGAAACATCGACTGGAACGTAACGGCAAGGTATGGCCACCCGTTTGTCAAAATATTTGAAGAAGAGAGGGAGCTGACGGTCATGTTGCTGGTCGATGT
The DNA here is from genome assembly GCA_963677935.2 of Prolixibacteraceae bacterium. Lineage (GTDB taxonomy): Bacteria > Bacteroidota > Bacteroidia > Bacteroidales > Prolixibacteraceae > JAAFHB01. The sequence goes on from CAXXEH010000001.1 coordinate 682,490, forward strand.
GAGCGGCTCACGCGAATTTGGTACCACTGAACGACTGAAAAAGAATGTCATTGTAGAGCTTGCTGCAATACTTTCATTTTCAGCAATCTCCAACAACGATAAAATCGGGGTGATCTTTTTCTCCGACCGTATCGAGAAATTTATCCCTCCCAAGAAAGGGCGCACACATACATTAATGATCATTCGTGAACTGATCGAATTCGAACCTGTCTCCAGAAAGACAGATGTTTCGGTTGCCTTACGATACCTCACCAATGCCATGAAACGGAGGGTTACTGCATTTATCATCTCCGACTTAATGGATGATATCCCCTCCATGGAGCAAGCCCTTTCGATTGCCAATAACAAGCACGATATGGTAGGACTTCGTATTTATGATGAACGCGAAGCAGAACTTCCCTCTGTGGGGATGATCAAACTCAAAGATGCCGAAACCGGCGAATACCTTTGGGTCGACTCATCGAGCCGAAATGTAAGGGAAACCTACCGTCGTTATTGGAGCGAGAGAAACAAACAATTGGATAATTTACTGAAAAAGACTGGATTAGACTATGTCAACATCAGTACACGCGAAGATTATGTGAAATCGCTTGTTGCACTCTTCAAGAAAAGGGAACATAAATTATGATCAGATCGTTTAAATTTAAATATCTTTTATCTTTTTCTCTCTTATTTCTGTCCTTCCTCTATGTGAATGGGCAGGAGATAAAGCTGAGAACGGCCCTGGAACATGATTCCATCTGGTTGGGTGATCAGATTAAATTACTGATGGTTGTTGAGCAGGAAGCCGGATCAAAAGTTGAATTTCCGCATCTTTCCGATTCGATTCAAAAGATTGAAATTCTGAAAAAATCGAAGATCGATACTTCAAAGCTGGAAGGAACACGGATACAATTGAAACTATCGTATCTGATCACCTGTTTCGACAGTGGGGCTCATTATATCCCCTCCTTCTATTTTAAGGTAAAACGCGGTGAGCAAACCGATTCAATCAGAAGCAACGACCTGACGCTGATTGTTAAGTTTCCCCCTGTAGATTTAAAGCGGGGACCAGCCGATATTAAAAAACCATTTACTGCGCCTATCACTTTTAAAGAGATCGCCCCATGGTTACTTGGGATCATCCTTATAGCAGCGCTCCTGTTTTTGGTAATTTATGCAATCAGCAGAAGAAATAAAAACAGACCACTATTCCAGCGACCGCCCAAGCCCAAATTACCACCTCATATTATTGCTTTACAGGAGTTGGACAAATTGAAGACAGAACAGTTGTGGCAACACGAAAAGGTGAAGGATTATTATACACGCCTCACCGATATTATCAGGGTTTACATCGAAGACCGGTTTGAGATGCCTGCAATGGAACAGACTACCTTTGAAATTCTCACCGGATTTAAAAGTTTGAAGATACAAATCGATGCCGGATCAGTTAAGGAATTAAAAGAGATTCTGGAACTGGCAGATCTTGTAAAGTTTGCCAAATTGGCACCACTTCCCAACGAAAATGACCTGATGCTTTCAAATGCCTATCTTTTCGTTAAAGAAACAACCCGGGAGGTGGTTACAGAGATATCAAAAACCGATGGAACAGAGGTAAAGGAAGATGTAGCCGTTGATTTGAAGGATAAAAAAGAGGAAAGTCAGCTATGAACAATATCACATTTGCAAAACCTGAACTGTTTTACTTGCTGCTTGGGTTAATTCCAATGATTGTTTGGTATATACTTCGCCAGAAAAAGTCTAAGGCAAGTATCCAGATCAGCTCTATTGCCTCGTTGAAGAATACTCCTTTAACCTGGAAACACGCTTTAAGACATGTCGTTTTCGTTTTACAGCTGGCTGTACTTGCAATGATTATTACCTGCTTAGCCCGTCCGCAATCATCAGATAGCTGGCAAAACCAGACCGTTGAAGGGATTGACATCATCATTGCACTCGATATGTCGAGTTCGATGCTAGCCCGTGATTTTCAGCCCAACAGGCTGGAAGCGGCAAAATCGGTAGCGACCGAATTTATTTCTGGCCGCCTTTACGATCGCATTGGTTTAGTCGTATTCTCTGCCGAGAGCTTTACCCAATGCCCCCTCACAACCGACAGGGCCGTTTTAATCAACTTATTCCAGAATTTACAGAGCGGAATGCTTGAAGATGGAACGGCAATTGGACTCGGACTGGCAAATGCTGTTTCGAGGCTCAAAGATAGTGAAGCAAAAAGCAGGGTAATTATCCTCCTTACCGACGGTGAAAACAACCGTGGTGAGATTGCACCAATTACAGCCGCCGAAATTGCAAAAACATTTGGAATCAGGGTATATACCATTGGAGTTGGAACTGTTGGAACTGCTCCCTATCCTGTTCAGACTCCGTTTGGCATTCAGATGCGGGATGTAGAGGTTAAAATTGATGAAAAAACTTTACAGGATATTGCCAATATTACCGAGGGTAAATATTTCCGCGCCACGAACAATAAAACTCTGGTTGAAGTTTATAAAGAGATTGATCGGTTGGAAAGATCAAAAATTGAAAATAAAGAGTTCAGCAAAAAGAATGAGGAATATCGCCGGTATGCATTCGGAGCACTCATTCTTGCACTATTGGCTTTGATTCTGCAATTTGCGGTATTCAGGCATATTCCGTAAAGGGATCGAAAAAAAATTGAATTATGGAATCATTTAGATTTGCACACCCCGAATATTTCTATCTATTGCTGGTCATCCCGGTATTTTTCGTGTTGTTTATCATTTCAAGGATAAGCAGAAGCCGTTCGTTGCGCCTTTTTGGCGATCACTCACTGATCGCACAGCTGATGCCCAGTGTATCCACCAACAGGCCTGTCATCAAATTTCTCATTTGGATGCTGGCATTGAGTTTTATCATCACAGCACTTGCCCAACCACAGTTTGGATCAAAGCTTCAGACCTCAAAACGAAAAGGTGTTGAATTGATTATTGCACTCGATGTTTCAAACAGTATGATGGCTGAGGACATTAAACCCAACAGGCTGGAGCGGGCAAAAAGAGCGATCGCAAAGTTAACCGAAAGGCTTAAAGACGACAAACTTGGGCTGATCGTCTTTGCTGGTCAGGCTTTTGTCCAGCTACCCATCACCACCGACTATGTTTCGGCAAAATTATTTCTCGATGCCATAAATACAAGTATTGTACCTGTACAAGGGACCGCTATTGGAGCGGCAATCCAGATGGCAACAAAATCGTTTACCCCAAATTTTGCTGGTAGTAAAGCGATCATTGTAATCACCGATGGTGAAAATCACGAAGATGATGCTGTCGGAGCTGCAAAAGAGGCGCTGGAGAAGAAGATTGTCGTTCATACCATTGGAATGGGACTTCCCCAGGGAGCCCCGATCCCCATCGGAGGTGCTGAAGGAAGCCGGGATTTTCTTAAAGACAAAAGCAACAATATTGTTGTTACTAAATTGGATGAACCGATGCTGACTCAGATTGCCACAGCAGGTGGGGGAACCTACATCAGGGCCAATAATGCAGAGGTGGGATTGAATAATCTTTTCAATGAAATTGAAAAAATGGAAAAGTCAGAGATGGATCTTCGTGAATATTCAGAATATAACGACCAGTTTCCACTGTTTCTTACCCTGGCGTTTGCCATGATTTTAATCGATTTTATGATCCTTGACCGTAAAAATAAATGGCTTCGTAACTTCAGGTTATTTGGCAAACAAAAATGAGCAACGCGATGAAAAAATTAATATTGATATTATTGGCATTGGTCATTTTCTCAGGAGCATTTGCGCAAAAAGAGCGTAAGTTTATCCGTGAAGGGAACGGCTACTATAATGAAGGACTTAAAGATACGGCAAAATTGGACACCATCAGTTTTGGCAAAGCTGAAGTGGCTTATCGCCGGGCTTTAGAGATCAAACCGGAAGATTTCCACTGGCAGTTCAATCTGGCAAATTCCATTTATAAGCAAAATAAACCAGATCAGGCTGCCACAGAGTTTGAGAAGCTTGCTGAGAAAACTACTGTTCCGACAGAGAAATCGCAGGTCTTCCATAACCTTGGAAATTCGTTGCTTGCCCAGAAAAAATTTGATCCAAGTATTGACGCCTACAAAAAAGCATTACGTATCACGCCCGATGATCCTGAAACAAAATACAACCTTGCCTACGCAATGAAGATGAAGAAAAAAGATCAGGAGCAGAAGAAAAAGGATAAAGACAAGGATAAGGACAAAGACAAGGATAAAGATAAGAAGGATCAGAATAAAGACCAGAATAAAGATCAAAACAAGGATCAAAATAAAGACCAGAAAGACAAAGACAAACAGGATCAGAATAAGGATCAACAGAATAAAGACCAGCAGCAGCAACCGCAGCAGAATAAAATTTCGAAGCAAAGTGCTGAGCAAATGTTGCAGGCGCTTGAGAATGATGAAAAGCAGACACAGGAAAAAGTAAAAAAAGCTCAGGCCCTGAAAGCGCAAAGAACAAAAGTGGAAAAGAACTGGTAAGAATGACTATTTTTGAATGATTTTGATTAATAATAAAATTATATAAGACACTATGAGGATAAAGCAACTCTATCTTTTAGTTTGTGTTATACTGTTTAGTTTGCCCGTGTTCGCCCAACAGGTCAGCTTTACGATGGAAGCGCCAAAAATTGTGGAAATTGGCGAACAGTTTAGACTTGCTTTTACGGTGAATGCCCAGGGTCAAAACTTAAAACTGCCCGAGCTGTCAGATTTTTCCGTATTAATGGGGCCATCCACTTCACAGAGTAGCTCTTATCAGATAATAAATGGGGTGAGCTCACAATCGGTCTCCTTCTCCTATTTGTATGTGCTGAAAGCAACGAAGGAAGGTCGGTTTACCATTAATCCAGCCTCAATCAATGTAAATGGAACAACGGTATCCTCCAATTCGGTGACCATAGAGGTGGTTAAAGGGTCAGCAAAACCTTCAGGAGGCGGGGTCGATCAGCCAACATCCACTCCCGGAACTGTTCCCAGGTCAGATCTTTTTGTGAAATTAATTCTCGATCGCAAGAGTCTTTATAAAGGGGATCATGCGATGGCCACCATAAAAATCTTTTCAAAAGTTAATCTGAATGGATTTGAAGATATTTCACTTCCCAGCTTCGAAGGGTTCTGGTCACAGGATGTCGCCTTGCCACAACAGATTGCCTTGCAAAGGGAGTCGTACAATGGGGAGATCTACAATGTTGGCACCTTAAAAAAGACCCTGATATTTCCGCAACAGACCGGGAATATTACCATCGGGAAAGTAAAAATAGATTGTATCGTTCAGCAACGGATCAAACAACCCAAGAGTTTCTTTGACGATTTCTTCGATAATTTTGCAAATGTCAAAGCAACGGTTACAAGTGATCCTGTAATTGTTACAGTTAATCCACTGCCATCGGGTCCGTCCGATTTCTCAGGGGCCGTTGGCCGCTTTGACCTCCGCTCCTCTATCACCTCGACCAATGTCAAAGAGAATGATGCGATTACACTCCGTATTGATGTTGCCGGTAACGGTAATATTAAGCTGATCAATGCGCCAAAGCTGAAGTTACCCGCCGATTTTGAGGTCTATGACCCAAAAACACAAAGTAATTATTCGGCTACAGCTGATGGTCTCAATGGAAATATATCGTTCGAGTATCTATTCCTTCCACGCTTTGCCGGTGATTATACTGTTCCCCCAGTTGATTTTGTCTATTTCGATCCTATCGCCGGTCGATATGCAACCAAGTCATCACAGGAATTTAAGATTCATGTAGCAAAAGGAGACGGAACCTCCTCAAAAACGGTAACCAGCCAGGTTTCAAAAGAGGATGTAAAATACCTTGGAAAAGATATCCGGTTTATCAAACAAGGGAATATTGAATTGAGACCCAAAGGGGATGTTTTCTTTGGTAGTTTCAGTTTTTATATGATCTACCTTGCCGGTATTTTAGGATTACTTACACTTTACTTCTTATATCAGCAGCAGATCCGCGAAAATGCCAATGTTGCCCGGGTGAAGAATAAAAAAGCCAATAAGGTGGCCCTTAAGAGGCTCAAAGAGGCCAGCGGTCATCTGAACAATGGGGCAACAGAAAAGTTCTATGAGGCAGTAACACGTGCTTTCTGGGGCTATCTGAGCGACAAGATGACGATCCCTGTCGCAGAACTGAATAAGGAGCGCGCTTCCGCTGAATTAACAAATCACAAAGCATCGGAAACTGTTGTCACCCGTTTTATTCAAATATTGGATACCTGTGAATTCGCAAGATTTGCTCCCGGAGGAGGTAACGAAAAAATGAGTGAGATTTACGATGAAGCTTGTGATGTGATGGGTCAGATGGAAAAGGAGATCAAATGAGAAGCAGAATCAACAATGAAAAAATGAAAAATTAAGAATGAAAAACCTGATCAGAAAATATAGTTTATTAGGGTTGATTGTAACCTCCTGCTTAATTTCAAAGGGTCAATCAAATGAAGTACTCGATTCGCTTTCAACGGCAAATCAGCTTTATAATACGGCAAAATATCAGGATGCCATCCGGAAATACCAATTTGTGTTAGGACAGGGATTCGAATCCCCGGAGGTGTATTACAACCTTGGAAATGCATTTTATAAAACAGGGAATGCCACCTATGCAATCCTGAATTATGAGAGAGCAAAAAAAATGTCGCCTAATGACGAAGATATCCGCTATAATCTGGATCTTGCCCGTACCCAGATTATCGACAACATCGTTCCGCTTCCGGAACCCGGATTTCTCCGCTGGTGGAAACAACTGATCAGTTCTCAATCCATAAGTTACTGGGGAACATTCAGCATTATCACCTTTTTTGCCTTTCTCTCCATGTTCGGATTATTCCTCTTATCCGGTTCGTTCCGGGTAAAACGGCTTGCCTTCTGGTTGTCGATTGGAGCCATCTCGGTCTCCGCCATCACCTTTACTTTCGGTTCGCACCTTACATCGAAATTAATCCACCACAATTCAGCCGTAATTACCGACCGAAGTGTCAGGGTTAAGGCTTCTCCAAGTGAGACGGGTACCGAATTATTTATTGTCCATGAGGGAATTACAGTACAACTGACTGACAAACTCGGCGATTGGGTTTATGTCAGTCTTCCCGACGGAAATAAAGGCTGGGTGAAGGAATCGTCGATGGTGAGAATATAGTTCATTTAATTGCTTCCGGCAACTGGCTGTTAGGGGCTGGCAACTAGCGGCTTTCTGTTGGCGACTGGCAATTCGGAAATGAGAAATTCATAATATGAATGTCGGATGTCCTACAAAAATTTGGAAATATGGCAGTTGGCAAGAGTGGTAGCTATTGAGATACATAAAATGAGTCTCGAACAGCTCCCTAAATTTGAACAATTCGAAATCGCTTTTTGAAACAGGATCACTTCAGGATGCAGAAACCTATAAGCAAATTCATTCGAAATGCGAATTACTTGGCAAGAAGCTCAATAATTTTTTAAAGCATTTTGAACGATGACTTAATTAAAACATTCATTGTAAGCGCATTTATCTGGTTGCCAGCTGCCAGGCGCCAGTTGCAATCCGCCATCTGCTCAATTATCATCCAATAGTCTCTGCGTATTATGAGCCTCATCGACCTTACCCATACTACCCATTGTGACATTGCAGTTTATCCGGGCGATGAGCAGGTTCAGTTGGAACAGGTGAAAAATATTCAGTCTGATGGATATAGTAATTTCAGATTATCCTCAGAAATGCACGTCGGAACCCATATCGACGGACCGGCGCACATGATACCCGGAAGCAGAACGATTTCACAACTTCCCCTTGAGCATTTTTCCGGGAAAGGGGTGGTTATTGATGCAAGTGGAGAAACGCAGATTGAGTTTAGGGAGTCGTTCCGGAAAGATATCCTGCAAGGGACCATTGTATTGTTCTATTCGGGACTGGACCAATCTTTTGGCGAACCGGAATATTTTACAAACCACCCTGTTATTACAGAGGAACTTGCCCTTTTCCTGGCTGAACAACAGGTGAAAATGATAGGTCTCGACTGGCCATCACCCGATCATGAGCCCTACCCTATCCATAAAATCCTGTTGGAAAATAATATTCTGATCCTTGAAAATCTGACCAATCTCGATCAACTGCTCAATGAACCCGATTTTGAGGTGTTTGCCTTCCCGTTGAAGATCGAGGCCGACAGTTCGCTGGTAAGGGTGGTGGCAAGGGTGATCGGGTGAGTCTCTGGGTAAAGTGAGCGGGTGAGTCTTCAGATCCTGAACGCTCACCCGCTCACAACTAAACCAAAACTCCTCCGGCTATTTCTCCAGTGCCTCGATCATTTCGGTATACCCTTTCATTTCGATAAAATTTTCAATATATCCGATTCCTTGCAAACCTCCAATGTTTTTAATTCTTGTCCAGTCACGGAGTGCTCCGTCCCGGTCGCCAAGCTCATACCTGGTTAATCCTCTTAATACCAGAAGATCTTTTTGATTGGGTAAAAGAACAACTCCCTTATCAAAATACTTTAACGCTTTTTTTGGGTTTTGCTTCATAAAAAGCATTTCACTGCCTTGAGTATAGTGTTTCCGTGTCATCTGAATGAAATCATTGTGGGCAAAGTCAGAAAATTTGAAAACCACTGAAACCTCCTTTTCCATGGCTACCGGTTTTTCGTTATTGCTACCAGGTATCCACATGCCGTTGGTGGTTTTCAAAGCACTGATTACTGCTTCGTCAATCTCCTTTGAAACGCTGTTCACTACATTAATATCAGCAATTGCACCGGAAGAGGTGACCAAGAAACTTACCACTTCCGTACCCTCATTCCGACTCTTGATGGCTTCATCGGGATATTCGATTATAGATGCCAGGTACTGCTCAATAGTTTGATACTTCTCTTCGGTGACTACCTGTGTTGCTTTTTCAATTCCTGTAAATTTTGGAGGTGTACACCTGATCTCTTCAATCATCTTTTGATTTTGCCCCAATGTGGTGAACATACTGATCACACACAATACTAAAATAATTAACCTTTTCATGACCTTCAATTTTTTAATGAATATTCCTGACTATTTAACTCAGATAGAATTGCATACTGTGCTTTTCTGATATCAAATTTCGGAAATAAACAGGGGGGTAGGCATAGCAATCAGATGGCTGAAAATTCTAAGTAATCGGGAAAATTCTTTTGATTTTTACCGCCGTGATTTTGATTTTTCTCAAAAAACTTTCAATCTTCCAAAAATACGTATCAAAAAATTTTAAAAAAGGTGGGGAAACGGAATTATTGATTCTTGAGATAGCCGGGCTGCTTCGCTCTTTTAAGATAATATTTCGTTAATCCAAGTTTGTCTATCACCGCCTTAAACCTGGGTTCGGAACGGAGCGTTTCGTAATCAAGGTGATTAATCAGACGTACTAATTCACCATAGGTTGTGGGACCCTTTCTCAGGAATTCTTCAAGGCCTGCCAAAGCCTTCTCTTTGTAACCAAACAGCGCATACCATCCGGGAATGCCTTTTATATTTTCAATAATCCACTTCGTCAACCCATTCAGACCCGACGATGCATATACATCTCGTACAACATTATTATATTTTGCGGTCAATGTATCCAGCAAAAGTATTTTTTGTAATTCAATCAGTGCTTCTTTCCCATTCCCTTGTCTGTAATAAATGGTGAAAATTATCGAATGAATCCAATCATAATTCGCAAGTGATTCAGCTTCCCTGCATTCCATCAGGGACGCATCAAATTTTTCCTCATTATAATAAAATGTTGCACTTATAAGATGAATAATTGGAGAGAGGGGATCAAGTTCCAATGCAAGATCAATCTGCTCACGTCCCTTTTCAGAATCACCAAAAGCATCCATCAACATCGAATAATATAGGTGTGCCGGCGCATAGTTCGGGTTTAACCTGATGGCCAGGATCAATTCTTTCTCCGCCTCCTCCCAGTTCCATTCCTCAAAAGTGAGCAAACGGCCTAAAGAAGCATGCGCCTCTGCCAGGTTTTTGTCTAATTTAAGCGCTTTTTGGAGATAGCTTTTCGCTTTGTCCAGCTCTTCATCTTTATGTGTGTAAAGTCCCTGGCCTGCCAGGAAATCATATCCATCACCAAGGCCGGCATATGCCAATGCATAATCCGGATCTATCTGAATGGCTTTTTCAAAGTATTTCATCCCTTTTCTGATCCAGTCATGTGTCCTTCTGCTCAAAAAATAACGACCTTTTAAGTACAAATTATATGCTTCAGCATTTTTAGTAGGTATTTTTTCAATCTGTTCTTTCTCATTCGGGGAAAGAACAGTTTGAAGCTGATCCGCAACCTGTGTGGCAATATCACTCTGGATAAGAAAAATATCAGCTAATTGCTTATCGTATTTATCAGACCAGATGTGTTGGTCATGTCTGGCATCGATGAGCTGAACAATGACCAGAACCCTGTTACCGAAGCGTTGCACACTCCCGGTCAGGAGAAAATTCACCCCCAGTTTACTTGCAATCCCGGGGATATCCAAAGGATTCTGGCTGAATTTTATTACAGGATTAATGGCTACAACCCTGAGCTCTCTTATCTTTATGAGGTTATTCAGAATGTTCTCTGCCACCCCTTCTGCAAAGTATTGATTTTCCTCCACTTTACTTAGACTAATAAATGGCAGCACAGAAATGGATTTATCCTTACTTTTTAAACTGTGATTGGCTAATGTATTCGTATTTTTATAAAACGTGATATACAAGATAAAGGCCAGACCAAGGACGAAAAGCAGTCCAATCCCACGGTAAATAAAAATCTGCCGGCCTGAAATATTCCATGCTGGTCGTTTTGCATTGTCCGGAACAGGTTCCGTTTCTATTGTTTGGGGTTCTGAAGCAGAAGCATTGAATTCTGCCTCCGGTTCCTTGCCGCTTTTTTTAGAAACTTTTCCAGGTGGATAACCATAAAATTCATGAAAACAGGTATTAAAATAGGCGGGACTGCTAAATCCAACACTGTAGGCAACTTCAGCTGCCGTTTTCCCTTCGTGCCGAAGCATTTCCATGGCTTGCTGGAGACGCACCTCGCGTATAAACTGAGTCGTAGATTTTGATGTTGTTGAAGTTAACCTTTGAAGGATGTATGACCGGGACATCCCCGCTTCGTGAGCCAGTTCATCCACATCAAAATGGTCATTTTCGAGATTTGTAAGGATAATCTCTGTAAGCCTGTTGATAAAAGCCTGATCAGAAGAAGTAACCCCACTCATAATGGCAATTTTTTAATCAAATATACTAAAAAAATAAATGGGAAGTATTTGTCGATTCGGGCAATTCTTTTTTATAGGTTAGGTAATTGGCGAAGGTTCGCTGTAAATATAAAGTCCCATCGTTGGGGTGATTAAGTTCAGATCCTGAACATTCAACCGCTCACTCAAAATTCACCCCCTATTTTAGGTTATTCAAATAGGGGGTGAAAAATGTTAATTTGCTTTAGCCACCACTTTCGCGGCCGGGACAGAGTCGGAAACTTCGAATCCCCAATCTGTTAATCGCTTCGGGTTTTTCTGGCTAAGGGCTTTAAGTAAATAACTATTTTTCCAAAACACGGGTCATTTCAGCGTACCCTTTCATGCCACTATAACTTTCAATGTATTCAGATCCCTCGAACCCACCCAAGGTCTTAATCCTGGTCCAATCGCGGAGTGCTCCATCCTTATCGCCAAGCTCAAACCGGGTTAATCCCCTTAAGGCCAATAAACTTTTTTCTTTAGGTAAGAGAGTTATCCCTTTGTCGAAATATTTCAACGCTTTTTTGGGACTCTGCTTCATAAACAATATTTCTGCTCCTTGCGAAAAATACTTTTTACCTAAATCGTTAAAACTGTATTTTGAATCTTCAATCCTGAAAACAACTGAGACCTCTTTTTCCATTGCCACGGGGTCGCCATTGTTATTGCCGGGCTTCCACATCCCATTGGTGGAAATCAATGTATGGATTACTTCGTTGTCAATTTCCTCCGAAACACTGTTGATAATTTCGATATCTGACACCTCTCCCATTGGAGTAACGATAAAACGCGCGACTACAGTACCCTGATTAAACTGATGTTGGTCCACCTCAGGGTAGTTTGCATTTTCGGCAAGATAGTTTTCTATGGTAGGAAACTTCCCCTCAACAGTCATGGGAATGGTACTTTTAATTCCCGTAAATTTTGGCGGAGTGCAGGTGGTCTCCTCCACGATTTTTTGATTTTGCCCAAATGTGATGATCGTACTAATCATGCACAAAAGGATAATAATTTTTGTTTTCATTTCCCAAAATTTTAATGGTGAATAATTCAATTCAAATTTCAGGAAATACAGAGGGGGAAACATAGCAATCCGGGAAAAATAAAGTTTTCGGTTTTAACGATTATTTTTGGTTTTTGCCGGTAAGCTTTTCATTTTTAATGAACCCTTATCATTTTTACAAAAGCCTTTCGTTTATTACAAACGTCAGTAAAAAAGGGTGCATTCGCATTGTCTGAGAACCAGTGGGGTTGCTGATTCTCCGGGTTCCGAGACTTCCCGGTTATCTTTCAATCAGCTACGGGTGAAAAATCTTTTGCAGGATTAAAATAGGGGCTTAACCCAAGCTGGCCAATAATTTCCCGAAAGCCAGGTTCCTGCCGGATATTTACACAACGGGGGTCATTATTTAGGTTTGGAAGCCTTCCATTCCTTTCTTCAAGGGCTTTCCGGAGCCAGGCAATAGATTCTTCTTTCTTACCTAACCGGGCATATAATTGGGCGATGCTAAGTGGTGAAGCATTGGTTTCGTGGCTTAACACTTCCGCCATCTTACTGTAAATTCCGTTCATTCCAGATTTTTGGTAAACAGGATCAACCATGGGCAGATATTTTATAATTGATGAATCATTAGCCATCAATTCCTTAAGGATCCCGAGAGCATGAGAGTCATCATTCAGCCGGTCGTAAATATAAAATCGCTGCCACAAGTCGTATATCCAGGGTCCGGGAAAAAACTCCACCATTTTATCAAGCTCTTTCAACGATTCATTTAATTTGCCCTGGTTAAAGTAATATGCGGCACTTAACCTGTAAAAATATACCATAGTCGGATCAAAATTCAGTGCCAGATTGATTTCTTTGCGGGCTGCATCATCTTCCCCCAGAATATCCAGTAATTCGGAATAATTGGCATGGGCAAAAGGATAATTTGGATTCAATTCGATGGCCTGTAAAAATTCATCCCTGGCTTTCTCCCATTTCCACTCACCAAAAGTATATATACGACCCAGTACAGTATGAGCCTCTGAAAGGTTTTTATCCAGTTCCAATGCCCTTAAGGCATTTTTCTTTGCCAGTTCATAGCCCTCCGTCCTTGGAAGAGTTCTCCACCAGGTCAATGTATATAATGCATCGGCCAATCCGGCATAGGCCAAAGGATAATCAGGGTCGATGCTGATCGATTTTTCAAAACATTCCCGACTTTTTAAGAGGTCAGGATCGTTGAATGGTCGTTCCCCTATTTTTTTATTGCATAAAGAGCGGCCCATTAGATAGTATTTATAAGCTTCTTTATTTTGTGTTGGTTTTTTTTCAATTTTTTCAATTTCTTTAAGAGTAAGCACAGTCTGAAGTTCTTTTGCAACCAGTTTGGCAATGGTACTCTGGATGATAAAAATATCTTCAAAATCCCTGTCATATTGTTCTGTCAGGATGCACTGCTCATTGCGGGCATCAATAAGTTGAACCATTACCCTTATCTTTCCCCCGTATTGAAGCACACTGCCTTCAAGGATGAAGTTGACGCCTAGTTTTTTAGCAATTTCGGGAATTGTATTAGTACTATTCCTGAATTGCTCAACCGATGTCCGTGAAATGACCCGGAGTTCCCTGACTATATACAGATGACTCACGATATCTTCCATAATCCCATCGACGATTCCCTGGTTGTCAGGGTCATTGCTTAGATTTTTAAAAGGCAGCACTGCAATTGATTTCTCCTCATTTTTTATCAGGTCGGACGGAGCTGTATTCTTGTTTTTAAAAACGGCGATATTCAAAAGTAAGACCAGGCCAAAGATGATCAGAAGTCCGATACAGCTATAAATAAACAGAATCCTGCCTGAAATATTCCAAACTGTATGTTTGCCGCTTTTCATTGAAGGCTCTGGCGTCAAGTCTAAAAGTTGTTCATTATGCGAATTGCTTTCGGACTCTGTTTCCCCAAGGCTGTGACGCAAGACTTTCCCGGGTGGATAACCATAAAATTCGTGGAAACAGGTATTAAAATAGGCAGGAGAGCCAAATCCTGTGCGGTAGGCAACTTCGGAAGCTGTTATATTCTCCTGTTGCAGCAATTCCAAAGCCCTTGCGAGCCTCACTTCCCTGATAAACTGAATTGTAGGTTTGGCAAGAAGGGTAAGTAATCTCTGATGGATATGGGAACGGGGCATCCCGGATGATTTAGCCAGTTCATCAACACCAAAATGCTCATTTTCGAGATTGGCAAGGATAATCCCGGTAAGCCTGTTGATAAAAGCCTGATCAGAAGAAGTAACCCCACTCATAATGGCAATTTTTTAATCAAATATACTAAAAAAATAAATGGGAAGTATTTGTCGATTCGGGCAATTCTTTTTTATAGGTTAGGTAATTGGCGAAGGTTCGCTGTAAATAAAAAGCCCCATCGTTCGGGTGATTAAGTTCAGATCCTGAACATTCAATCGCTCACTCAAAATTCACCCCCTATTTTAGGTTATCCAAATAGGGGGTGAAAAATGTTAGTTTACTTTAACCACTTTCGCGGCCGGGACAGAGTCGGTAACTTCGAATCCCCAATCTGTTAATCGCTTCGGGTTTTTCTGGTTAAGGGCTTTAAGCAGGTTTCGGCTCGCCTTGACGGCCTCATCGATGGCCGGCATCAGAAGGTCTCGCTCACGATAAGCTTTCTCCATCTGACTTCTCAGCCTTTCAGCTTCCTTGTGCAACTCTAAGGCCTTCGGAATCGTTGGTCCAACAACACCCCAACTAATCCCGTCGAGGTTTAATAATGGCGATGTGGGTCCATCTGCCTGGTGCTTTTTGTAAACAGAGTCTGCCAGGCTTAGCACTTCTTCTACATTGCGGGATACCGCAATTCTCCCTTCAGTTCTGCTCATAATTAAAATATTTTAAAATTATCCTAACAAAGTTAACGAATAAAAAGTGAGATTAGTCACTGTAATTCAAAATATTTTAATTGGAAATGAATGAATTAGTCATTTATAGAATTGCATTTGGCATCTCCAATCATTACAATGCCATTGTAACGATTGGAGATGATGTTTCCATCAATTACAAAGGCAGTGCAACAATTGGATTTGGCTTCTCCAATGTTAACATTGGGGATGTAACGATTGGAATTAGCGATTTTAAAATTTGGTTCGACATTGCCATTCATTCGAGCCTTTTGGGGCTCTTTTTGAATACCTTCTATCGCGATTCATCATTTTATGCTTATTTTTGTATGATATTATCTATCAAAAACAGAAAAATATCTATATATCCTTAGCATACTGATGAATAGATATTTAAAACCTTTACCTTACCCATATTTAAAAACAAATTCTATGAGGCAGTTAACTTACAGAGTCTTACTCAATCGGGAACCTGAAGGAGGATATACTGTTACAGTCCCAACTTTACCAGGTTGTATCACTTATGGCGAAAACGTTGATGAGGCTCTTTTAATGGCTAAAGAAGCGATTGGGTTATACATTGAGAGCCTTGTCGCCCATGATGAACCGGTACCCGATGAATCAAATACACTGGAATACGCGTTGACCATCCCGGCCACAGCATGAGCAACCTGGCTTCATTAACTTCGAAGGACCTGGTGAGAATTCTTCAGCGAAAGGGATTTATATTGGATCGAAGCAGTGGAAGTCACCAGATTTGGCTGCATCCCATTTCCCGTAAACGTGCAATCGTTCCAATGCATAGCAAGGATCTTCCGACCGGAACCCTTTATACCATCCTTAAACAAGCTGGTCTAGACAAGAATGATCTATAAGGACTAAAAAAAGCCCCATCCGTCGGGTGACGGAGAGGGCTTTTTCAATTTTATTTTATATGTGACAATCAGATAATCGCCTTCATGGCCTCCATGGCCTCGCGCAGCTCCTGTCCAACGAGTTCAACCTCGTGGTAACGTATCTCTTCATTGATCTGAATTAACTCCTGATTATCGACATGATTATCGATTCCAGTGTTGAAGTTCTTCCCAATGACATTGGTTTCAATTTTCGACATAAAATCAGCCAGTAAAGGTTTCGCAGCATGATCAAAAAGGTAACAGCCATATTCGGCAGTATCAGAGATGACACGGTTCATTTCGAATAGTTTCTTCCGGGCAATTGTATTGGCAATCAAAGGAGTTTCGTGCAACGATTCGTAGTAAGCCGACTCAGCCTTGATTCCCGCTTCCGTCATCACCTCAAAAGCGAGTTCAACACCTGCTTTGATAAAGGCAACCATCAGGGTACCATTGTCGAAATATTCCTGTTCTGTGATTTTCATATCCCCTGCAGGTGTTTTCTCAAATGCGGTTTCTCCTGTTTCGGCCCTCCATGCAAGAAGGTTTTTGTCGCCAGCTTTCCAGTCTTCCATCATCGTGGCAGAGAATGTTCCGCTCATGATGTCGTCCATATGATGTTCGTAAAGGGGACGCATGATGGTCTTCAATTCATCAGCCAGTTTAAATGCTTCAATTTTGGCAGGATTTGACAAACGATCCATCATATGGGTAATACCACCCAATTTTAATGCTTCAGTCGTCACTTCCCATCCGTATTGGATCAGTTTGGAAGCGTAAGAGGGTTCAATCCCTTTCTCAACCATTTTGTTAAAACAGAGAATCGAAGCGGTTTGCAACACCCCGCAAAGGATGGTCTGCTCACCCATAAGGTCAGATTTTACTTCTGCCACGAATGAAGATTTCAGAACCCCGGCTTTATGACCACCCGTACCGGCGCAATAAGCTTTGGCAATCTCGAAACCGTCTCCGTTTGGATCGTTATCGAGGTGAACCGCAATCAAAGTAGGAACTCCGAATCCACGTAAGTATTCGGCTCTAACCTCTGATGCAGGTGATTTTGGTGCAACCATAATCACAGTGATGTCCTTCCTGATTTGTATCCCCTCCTCAACGATATTAAAACCATGTGAATAGGAAAGGCAAGCCCCTTTTTTCATTAGCGGAACTGCCGCATTAACAACCGGAGTGTGGTATTTGTCAGGAGTCAGGTTGAGAACAAGGTCAGCCTGTGGAATCATCTCCTCAAAAGTGCCCACTTTAAATTTGTTTTCTGTTGTATTGATGTATGAAATATGCTTCTCATCAATCTCCACTTTACGCAACGCATACGAAACATCCAAACCACTGTCGCGCAGGTTCAGACCCTGGGCAAGCCCCTGAGCGCCGCATCCAAGTACTACCAGTTTTTTACCTTTTAACTTCTTAACGCCATCAGCGAATTCTGATTGATCCATGAAGTCGCATTTTCCAAGCTCCTGAATTTTGAGTCTTAATGGAAGTGAACTGAAATAATTTGCCATTGTTGTTGAATTTATAATGTTTGTAAATCTTTAATTTTAATAGTAGCGGCTGGCTACTGGCAACTAGTGGCTGGCTACTGGTTACTCGCAACTGGCTAATTGATTAGATGCCGGTTGCCAGAAGCTAATTGCCAACTGCAAAATGCCAGTCACTAATCGCCAGAAGCTAATTGCCAACTGCTATTCGCTAATCGCCAGCCGCCAGTAACTAACTGCCAGTGGCTAATTGCCAGCCGCCAGAAGTAATTCATTATACCGGATGAACGTTCAAATATTCTGCAAAGCAAAGGAATATTTACCAAACAGAGGTGGAAAAAACAGGATATTTTAGGTATTAATCATGGATTATCATTTAAGATTAAATTCTCAATTAAATTGATCCATTAGATTACAACAAGATACCGCCTCTTTTGTTTAGGTAATTTTACCATTTACCTCATTTGTCGTTTCTGTACTGTAAAGGTGTTAAACCTGTTTCGCGTTTGAAGAATTTCGTAAAATACGATTGGTCTTCAAAGTTGAGCTGATTGGCAATTTCTGACACACTCAGTTCTGTATGGGCCAGCAAACGCTTTATTTCCAATAATTGTTTCGCCTTAATTATCTGTGACGAAGTTTTTCCGGTTAATAGTTTTACAGTCTGTGTGAGATGATTCGGAGTGACACCAATCATCAATGCATAATCACTTAGCAGAAGTTTTTTCTGATTGTTTTCCTCAACCAGATGGAAGAATTTTTTAACAAGAATCTGACCTTTCCCTGTAAGTAAATTCCCTTTATTCATCTGATATCGAGCCGAACAGGTGGTTAAGATCAGATCAAGGATGGAACGCAACATGTTGGAAGTAATTTCTGCCGGGTTTAAAGTTTCGGCAATGCCCTGCCTGAAGAGTGTTTCCAGGAAATGAATATCCCCTTCATCCTCGAGCAATAATGGGGGATTATCCTGATGAATGGTATAGAAAAACGGAAATTCGATCAGGCTGTTCTGGTTGCTTCGGTCGATAAGATAAAAATCGGAGGTAAAAATAAAGATGTACCCTTCAATGTCGTTCGAGAGCTCAAGCTTATGGGCCTGTCCCGGGGACATAAAAAATACGCATGGTGGTTGAATCTCGTATTTATTCCCATCGATCACGTGGTATCCTGAACCCTTCTTCAGGAACAGTACCTCGAAAAAATCGTGACGATGGGGATACTTCACGCTGAAATGGCGGTTGGCATCAAACACCTCTACCTGAAACTGCTGACTCTTCCGCTCCGGGGAGCTGAAACTTTGCAGACTATAGACCGGTAATTGTTCGTCTGGGGACTTCATCACACAAATTTAGGATTGCGGACGAATGTACGAACAAAAAATGTCAACGAAATACACAATTTATAAATTAACTATCTTTGTATATAAAAGCATTACAAAAAATCAAAATTTCCGGGGATTATAATTATTATCATGAAGATGAATATACAAGCACAAAAAGCATTAATTATAGAGCAATTTAAACAGGTAAATGATACAAACCTGATCAATGCGATTAAAAACTTACTTGATAACGCTTCCCAAAAAGAACAGAAAAGTTACCTTATTTCGGAAGAGAATCAAAAGTTGGTAATGGATCGTTTTGAAAATGTTAGAAATAATCCCGAAAATCTTTTGGATTGGGAAGACGCGAAGAAATCGTTAAAAGATGAATGAAAAAATTAAGGATAAAAATTGATTCTCAAGCACTCAAAGACATTCAAGAGATTAAGCAATGGTATAATTTACAGCAACCATCGCTTGGAATAAGATTTCAGAATACTACTATAAAACAAATTAACACACTTGATAGAGTTCCTTTTTCTTATGCCGTACGTTACAAAGAAATCAGGTGCATGCTGATAAGGAGTTTCCCATATATGGTTCATTTCTATATCAACGAAAGAACAAACACGGTAGAAATATTAGGCGTAATCAGCACTGACAGGAACACATTGATTTGGAAAGACAAAACAGGTTATTAAACATTTAATCGTATTTTTTGTCATTTATTTTTTGACACAAGACAGTAGAGCCAAGGCAATGCCCTGTCTCTATACATCATATAAAATATCATTGTTGTCCGGTATAAAGAAAATCCACATCAAAAGATTCTTCGCTACATTTCATTTCGCTCAGAATGACAATCATTTAGATAATATGGGTAAGGGGGTTGGAAGTGGCTCCGCCACTTCCAACCTCCTTACCCTCTCCACTAACATAACTTGCTGTCATTCTGAGACCCTATTCTAACAAGCACACCAAATTTTATGACAGCTAAGAAAATAATGAATGAAAGTGAGATTCCTCATTCCGTTGCACTGCATTCGGAATGACAATGGACTGTGTTTAAAGGTGTGGGGTGACGGGGCGGCGTTGCCGCCCCGTCACCCCACACACACTTCAATGGGATGGATGTCATTCCGAACGCAGTGAGGAATCTCCTTTTTTAAATAGCCAATAGAATGCTGTCATTAGTAGCGTAGCGAAGAATCTCCTATTTTATCCCGGACAGTAGTGATAAAATATAGTTTATTAATTATTTGTTCAGGTAATCAATAATCCAGTCACCAACTGCCGAGGTACTCAGCGCTTTGGATTTATCATCGCAAAGATCTTCGGTTACCGCTCCGGCAACAATTGACGCTTCAACCGCTTTACGGATTAACGCACCCTCTTCCATCAGTGAGAAGGCATATTCGAACATCATGGCTGCAGAGAGTATAGTAGCGCATGGATTGGCAATATTCAACCCCGTTGCCTGCGGATATGAACCATGGATAGGCTCAAACACAGAAGTATGAATACCGATGGATGCAGAAGGGAGCAATCCCATTGATCCGGAGATGACACTCGCCTCGTCGGTAAGAATATCACCAAACATATTTTCGGTAACCATTACATCGAATTTCTTTGGCCATTGAATAATCTGCATCGCGGCATTGTCGACAAACATGTAGTCAACAACCACTTCGGGATACTGGGGCTCCATTTCCTTGGCAATCTGACGCCACAGCCGCGAGGTTGCAAGAACATTTGCCTTATCAACTACTGTAAGCCTCTTGTTCCGTTTCATGGCAAACTGGAAAGCAAGTTCCAAAATGCGCTCAACCTCCATACGGGTATAGACGCATGAATCGAACGCGGTATCCCCATTTTCGGAACGACCCTGCGGTTGACCAAAGTAGATGCCACCAGTCAATTCGCGAATGGCCACGAAATCAACGCCTTGAATTCTTTCGAGTTTTAATGGTGATTTGTCGAGAAGTGATTCAAAAATAATTACCGGGCGGATATTGGCATACAAACCTAGTTTTTTGCGCATGGCCAGCAGCCCTTGTTCGGGTCGAACTTTTGCCGATGGATCGTTGTCAAAACGGGGGTGACCGATCGCACCGAAAAGAACGGCGTCAGAGTTCATGCAAAGATTGTGGGTTTCGTCAGGATAGGGATTGCCAACCTGGTCAATGGCAACTGCCCCGACAAGGGCTGTCCGGGTCACCAGTTCGTGACCGAATTTCTGACATACAACTTTGGTGACGCGGAGCGCCTGTTCAATAATTTCAGGCCCAATACCATCTCCGGGCAATACTGCAATGTTAAGCTTCATTCGTTGATGTGATTTATAATTTGTAACTGTTTATTGTTCATTTAATCGAGGGCAATAAAGAAAGGCTGCTGGCAGCTTGTAACTCGCAGCTTGCTAAATATGCAAACAAGTAATATTAAAATTAAGTCATCGTTCAAAGTGTTTTATAAAATTGTTGAGCTTTTTGCCGAGTACGTCACATTATGTATCTCAATAGCTACCTCTCTCGCCAACTGCCATATTTCCAAATTTTTGTAGGACATCCGTCATTCATATTATGAATTTCTCATTTCCGAATTGCCAGTCGCCAACAACAAGTTGCCAGTTGCTAACAGCCTGTTGCCAGTCCCCAGCCGCTAGTTGCCCGTCGCTAGTACATCTGATTTTCGTTTTCAATGATATTCAGCATCTTCATAGTGGCTTTGATAGCGGCAGCCGTCTGATCGGGATCAAGCCCCCGGGTTTTAAACTCCCTCCCCATATCCCAGGTAATCAATGTTTCAACCAAAGCATCGGTCTTACCTCCCGGGGGAATCGTTACAACATAGTCGACAAGTACTGGAAATTGTTTATTTTGTTTATGATAGATCTGTCGCAAAGCATTCATAAATGCATCGTACTGACCATCTCCCGATGAAGCTTCTTCGAAGATCTTACCCTCAACTTCAATAGCCACGGTAGCCATAGGTCTGAGTCCTAAAGCGTGTGAGATCGCATAATTACGAAGTCTGATCTTCTCATTCACCGTTTCATTTTTCAGAACATCTGAAAGGATATAAGGGAGATCATCGGAGGTAACCGATTCTTTCATATCAGCAAGTTCAATGACTTTATTGGTTACACGGACCAAATCCTCCGGATCGAGACGTATTCCCATATCCTCCAGATTTTTGGCAATATTGGCTTTCCCTGATGTTTTGCCAAGTGCATATTTCCGGATTCTTCCAAATCGCTCAGGAAGTAAGTCGTTGTAGTAAAGATTGTCCTTATTATCCCCATCAGCATGGATACCGCTGCATTGGGTAAAAACATTTTCACCAATGATTGGTTTATTGCCGGAGATCCTGATTCCCGAGAAATTTTCAACAATACGGCTTATCAGACTTAATTTCCGTTCATTGACCGAATTTGGAAGCTTAAGCTGATCGTTAAGTAAAGCGATAACGCTCGAAAGAGGGGCATTCCCTGCACGTTCACCCAGGCCATTCACGGTGGTATGAATTGTTTTTATACCAGCACGGATGGCGGCATCAACATTGGCAATCGCCAGATCATAATCGTTGTGGGCATGAAAATCAAACCGAAGATCAGGAAATTTGCGGATCATTGATTCGCAATAGTTGAATGTTTCGGTGGGATTTAATATTCCAAGGGTATCGGGTAACATGATCCTTCCGATTTTCTCAGATCTTAGTCCTTCGAGCATAAAATCGACATATTCGGGAGAGTTCCTCATTCCGTTTGACCAGTCTTCAAGATAGATATTCATCCTGATTCCCATGCTTTCAGCCAGGTGAAGAGAATCTTTTATTCCTGCCAGATGTTCCTCGGGTGATTTCTTTAATTGTTGTGTCACATGACGCAATGACCCCTTAGCTAAAAGGTTAATCACTTTCCCGCCAGCCTTGGCAATCCATTCGAGGGAGGTTTTCCCGTCAACAAAGCCAAGAATTTCGACTCTTTCAAGATAGCCCGCATCTCTTGCCCAATCGAGCACTTTTTTGGCTCCCCTGAATTCACCCTCGGAAACACGCGCAGATGCTACCTCAATAAAATCGATCTGAATTTCCTCCAGAAGAATCTTGGCAATATTCAGCTTTTCCAATTCGGAAAAGGAGACTCCTGAGGTTTGTTCCCCATCCCTCAGGGTAGTATCCATTATGTAAATCATATGCTCATTGTTTGTTTTTCACTATCAAACCTCTCTGGTTTGAAATTATGCCTGCTCAAACGCGATGATTTCTTCTTTCAGACTTAACAGAAAATCGATGTCATCATATCCATTCAACAGACACTCTTTTTTGTAAGGATTGATATCGAATTTAACAGCCACACCTGTCTTTAAGTTTTTTATCGTTTGACTTTCGAGATCAACTTCAAATTGAGCTTTGGGGTCAGCCTCCACCGTTTCAAAAATCCCCGAAAGGAAATCATCTGATACCTGAACAGGCAATAACCCGTTATTTAATACATTACTTTTGAAGATATCAGCAAAAAAACTGGATACGACCACTCTGAAACCTGCATCATAGACGGCCCAGGCAGCATGCTCACGACTCGATCCGCTTCCAAAATTCTTACCTGCAACCAATATTTCACCCGAAAACCGGGTATTGTTTAATACAAAATCAGGATTAGGTGTTCCATCCTTTTTATAGCGCCAGTCCCTGAAAAGATTATCGCCAAATCCTTTTCTTTCCACCGCTTTAAGGAATCGCGCGGGGATGATCTGATCAGTGTCCACATTCTCGATAGGAAGCGGAACAACAGTGCTGACCAGTTTCTGAAATTTTTCTATTGACATTTCTTATATTTTTGAATATCGTTTTATTATCAATCAAATGCTTTAAATCTCAATGAGTAAACTCACGCGGATCGGAGACAACACCTGTAACCGCCGCCGCCGCAGCCATTAACGGAGAAGCAAGCATCGTTCGGGCGCCAGGTCCCTGACGTCCCTCGAAGTTCCGGTTTGATGTGGAGACTGCATATTTCCCTTCGGGGATCTTGTCGTCATTCATTGCAAGACAGGCAGAACATCCGGGTTGACGTAATGCGAAACCGGCGGCTTCGAGAATTTCGACCAAACCCTCTTCCCTGATCTGTTGTTCCACCAATTTTGAGCCGGGGACAATCCAGGCAATCACTGAATCTGCTTTCTTTTTCCCCTTCACAAAATTGGTAAAGAGCCTGAAATCTTCAATACGTCCGTTGGTACAACTTCCGATGAAAACATAATCAATTTTCTTCCCCTTGATTTTATCGCCAGGATTTAATCCCATATATTCCAATGACTTATCAAATGTAATGCGATCAGATCCGGTCAGATCCTTGCCCGTAGGAATTAATCCACTTACACCCACTCCCATTCCTGGGTTGGTTCCATAGGTAATCATTGGCTCTATATCTGCAGCATCAAACTGATATTCGGCATCAAAAACGGCATTATCATCCGATTTTAGTTGTTTCCAGGTGGCCAGTTTATTTTCCCACTCCTCCCCTTTTGGAGCAAATTTACGTCCTTTAATGTACTCAAATGTAACACTATCAGGTGCTATCATCCCGCCGCGTGCGCCACATTCGATACTCATATTGCATAGGGTCATACGCCCTTCCATGGAAAGAGAGCGGATAGCAGAACCTGCAAATTCCACAAAGTGGCCAGTACCACCAGAGGTGGATATCCTGGATATTATATAAAGGGCAACATCTTTTGCTGTGACATCTTTTTGCAGGTCACCTTCGACGCTGATACGCATCTTTTTTGGTTTTGGCTGAAGGATACTCTGGCTGGCAAAAACCATTTCGACCTCGCTGGTACCAATTCCGAAAGCAATACTTCCAAAGGCGCCATGCGTTGAAGTATGACTGTCGCCACAAACGATGGTCATACCCGGCTGAGTAATTCCCAGCTCCGGTCCAATAATATGGACAATTCCGTGATATTGATGATCGAGCCCATACAGTTCAATCCCATTCTTTATGCAATTCTGCTTGAGCGTATCAACCTGAAAACGCGAAAGCTCCTCTTTTATTGGAAGATGCTGTTCAATGGTAGGAACATTGTGATCGGGTGTGGCAATCGTATTCTGCGGACGGAATACTTTCATTCCCCGCTTTTCCAATCCTAAAAATGCGACAGGACTGGTGACTTCATGGATAAAGTGCCTGTCGATATACAACACATCAGGGCCATCTTTTACCTGTTTAACCACATGGGCATCCCAGATCTTATCAAAAAGTGTTTTTGGTTCCAAAATCATGATTATTATAAATTATCAATTATTACAATTCCAATTGGCAATTGTTCATTTCTCAGCCGCTTTTTCTGCATTCCCGATCTTATTAATCGCATCAATAAATGCCTCAACAGAAGCAGTTATGATATCGGTATTCGCGCCAAAACCGTTATAGATATTTTCATCGTATTCTACCTGCATGTGAACCTTTCCAATATCATCACTTCCTTTATTAATGGCCTGGATGAGGAACTCCTGAAGGGTCACTTTACGGTGAATAATGCACTTCACCGCTTTGATTGCGGCATCAACCGGACCATTGCCCGATTCGGTCGCAGAGAATTTTTCACCGGCAATATCGAGTCTGACGGTTGCCATAGGGACAAGATTTTTCCCGGTAACAACCTGGAGGAAGTCGAGTTTGATGCGACGTTCACCCAAGGCATGCTCACCAACGAGCATCAAAAGATCATCTTCCTTAATATCTTTTTTCTTATCTGCCAAAAGTAAGAACTCCTCGTAAACTTCATCAAGTTTCTCCTTTTCAAGTGTAATACCCAGTAATTCAAGCCGGTGCTTTAAAGCCGCACGCCCACTTCTGGCTGTCAGTACAATCGAAGATTCACTGATTCCTACATCAACCGGATCGATAATCTCATAATTTTCCCGATTCTTAAGGACACCATCCTGATGTATACCACTCGAATGGGAGAATGCATTTCTACCAACAATTGCCTTGTTGGGTTGAACGGGCATGTTCATCAAACTTGAGACCAGCCGGCTTGTCTTGTAGATGTTTTTGGAGTTGATATTGGTATAGAGATTGAGCTCTTTATGGGATTTCAGGATCATAACCACCTCCTCGAGAGAGGTATTCCCGGCACGTTCACCAATTCCATTAATTGTAACTTCCACCTGTCGGGCGCCATTCATTACCCCTGCAATTGAATTGGCCGTTGCCATCCCTAAATCGTTATGGC
>CAXXEH010000002.1:0-133748 GCA_963677935.2 Prolixibacteraceae bacterium
CGATGCGCTGGAAGTGATGTTTTTTTGCTGACTGTATTGCCATGTCTGATCCTGCGGGACGTAATCCTGCCTGATGGAGTTATTGTAGGAAAAGGGTGAGGCTCCCAACGACAGGATCGGAAGTTTATCTGCCCTGTAATATTTATATTCCCAATAACTGGCAAGATACATGTTTTGCTGTTTGAATGCATCAATTGACTGACGAGAGGCAAGATCAATTACTTCGGGAAGTGTCAGCTTCATCATATGCTGCTGAGCAATAGATAATTTGCAGAAGGTGATAAAGGTTACTAATATTAAAATGCGTATCATAATTAATTTTTACTGTCTTAAAGATTCTACAGGATCTTTTTCTGCTGCTTTCTTTGCGGGGAGATAACCAAAGATTATACCGATAAAGACTGAAACACCAAAGGAGATAAAGATGGAAAATACGGAGATGATAGTTTTTATATCGAACATTGATTGTATTATTTTAGAGAGGACCACCCCTAAAATAATTCCAATTAACCCACCTGCCACACTGATCAATGTCGACTCTGATAAAAACTGGAAGACAATATCTTTTCTCGAAGCGCCGATGGCCTGACGAGTCCCGATTTCCCTGATTCGTTCCATCACCGAAGCGAGCATGATGTTCATAATCCCTATTCCACCTACGATCAACGAAATTCCGGCTATTGCCCCCAGCACGATGTTAAAAATATTCTTGGTTTTTTGTTGTTGTTTCAATAAAAGTTCGGGAATGCTTACATCAAAATCACGGATATCATTGTGTTTCCTCATCAATAAATTCCCGGCAACTTTTGCAGTTGAAGGGAGTTGCTGTGTCTCTTTTACCCGAATAATAATTTTATCCAGCTGATTGATGTCCTCTGTTTTGGTCGCGGTGTTATCTCTTGAAAGGGCTGAAAGTGCGGCCAGTTTCACCTGATCGCCCCTGATAAGCGACCGGTTACGGAACCTGAGCAACATAGTTTTCACCGGGATAACAATGCTGTTGTCGGTGCTGCTGATAGCCATTGTTCCACCACCGGTACCAATGAACGATCTTTTTTCAATCACCCCGATTACCTGGAGCCATATTTGACCACATTTAATGAATTTTCCTACAGGTGCTTCCTGATTGAAAAATACATTCTTTATATTATTGCCAATGATGCAAACCGGATAGCCCTCCTTGATATGTTGCAGATGAAAGAGGGTTCCGCTTTCCAGTTTAATATCAAACAGGTGGAAATAGGTATTATCTGTTCCGTCGAGTTTTACCGGACTGCTGATATCGTGCAGGATAGCTGTGTAATTGAAGGTGATAATGGGACAAACTTCCTGCACCGTTGGAATGATCTCTTTAATAGATTCAGCATCCAATAGCGTAAGACCTTTGGAGAATTTCTTCTTGCTTCCGGCAAGTTGATTCCCATCAGACGAACCGCCACTTTTCTGATCGTTGGAACTAGCCTGATCATTTTGCAGAATCGGAGTAACAATAATATTATTTACCCCTACCATCTTAATTTGTTCCAGAATCTCCTGTTCCGCCCCATTACCAATGGCCAGCATGCTAATCACGGCTGCCACGCCAAAAATGATTCCCAATGCTGTCAGAAGCGATTTTACCTTATTCGCAAAAATTGCCTCAACTGCAATTAATACATTGTAGGAGTAACGGTTATAAAAAGCTCTTATCTTCATTTAATGCTTTTTTCCTGTTGTTTGCGAAGTTGCTCATTGTAAATATCCCAACCAATTGTCTCTATGTCATCGAGCTTTTCAGGTTCATTCAGAAGTAGGACTTCTCCATCTGTAACACCTTTATTAACAATGATATAATCTTCATTTTCGTCTCCAAGGTCCACTATCTGGCGAACTACATCTTGTTTTTTTACATATACAAATTTCGTGGAATCAGTTTCAAAGACCGCTTCAGAGGGAACGTAAAGTTTATCGGCAAATGCCCCGGTTTGAATTTCATTTCCGGTTGTCATGGCCGGTTTTAAATCGGGGTCACTGCCAAAAATCCTAATATTGACCTGGAAAACTTTTGAATCGCTTTTTGGCATTGGTTGTCCGATATTGGCTACCGAAATCACCTCCCCCTTTAATACCTTATCGGGGAATGCATCAATGCTTAAAGTGACTTTCTGTCCTATTTTGATTTTAGCGATATCAATTTCGTTAATAAAGGTTTCGGAAATCATCTTTGTCATATCGGGTAATGTGGCAATAGTAGGACTCCATGGCGTCAATACCGATCCGATCTGAATTTTTATCCCAAACCGGTCTTTCGCATAAATCACCATTCCAGGCTTTGGCGCCTTAATAATCAGGGCATCATATAATTTCAGCAGATCATTAACCCGTTGTTCCTTTAATCTGTAATCGATGTTGCGCCTTTCCATTTGTGATTTGAGTTGGCGTTGTCTCATTTCTAATCCTTTGATATCCTGATCAAGTTTTCTTTCTGCTTTGCTGACATCCATCTCCGCTTTTTTGATCACCGAGGGCGATTCATAGACCGACTCTGCCAAAACAATTTTACGTTCTTCAACATCGGATCGGGAATTGACAATCAGGTCACGATAATTGCTCAGACTAAGATTGGAATCAAGTTTCGCATCCTCGATAACCGCAGCAGCAGTCTCTAATTCGAGCCGGGCAGCTGTCAATACCTCTTCTATCACTTTATGATCAAGCGTTGCAATATACTGACCTGAATCGACAACGGTTCCCTCTTCTACCAGATCAGTAATCTTAATGTCATAAATTCGTACATTCTGACCTGAGAGAACAGCCGGTAAAACAATATTCTGGGAATTCTCCGATTCCAACTGACCTGATGAGTGAACCTTGACTTCAACTAATCCTTTTTTTACTTTGCAGGTAATCTCCTCTTCACCTGGTTTCTTGCTCTTCGTGAAAAAAATAATTATCACTAACGCAATTAATAGGGCGCCAGCAATCAATACTCTTTTTTTATTCATAACAAACGGATTAACACCTATATATTTGAAAATTTATATTTTAAACAATTCTTATACAGAATTTTGCAATAAATATTAGGTAGTTTAAGGTTGAGAATTTCAGCGCGTAAATATAAGAATAGAAATGGTTTAATACACACTTGAACGTTAACGGTTACCATTAAATCATCAAAACCGATGAATAAAGTTTTCCTTCTGTAGTCCTGCGCGAAATAAGGCAATTCCGATTTCGAAAAGGTCGAGTGACACACGTACATTTTTATTGACAATTAATTCCTGCCAGATGGTTTCCATCTCTTTCGACTCATGAATGCCTCTTAGAATCATTACATCATTTAAGCCATTGTTTTCGAGATGATTCTGTACAATCTTTCGTGTCATTTGCGGTGCATAAGGATAATTGATCATGATCAATTCCGGATGAACAGCCGGCAGATCATTTTCATGGAGAAAATAAATATTTGAGATGGACGAATCTTTTAATGTCTCCATGGTAAATTTTTCATATTCCTGAACACCAATTTTCTGATATGCCGGAATCAATTGGTCGGCCAATGCCATAACCGCAAGATTTACCCCCAAACAAGGGCCATAGTGAATTACTGACGAGGGTTTAAATTCCCGTATCAGCCTGAAAACAACTTTCCCATAGCGGAGTGGCAACTCAATTTTTTTGTAGAGTTTTTGTGGTTTTGTAAAGTGGCTAAAAATATGGGGATAGGTTTTGTTGGGTGACTGATCTGAATATTTTTCCAAAACCTGCATGGATTCAATCTTCAACTGCCTGAATATTTTGTATTCCGGTACTTTTCTTTTGTTTTCGATGACCGTGGTAATCAAATTGAATAAAAACGGTGAATGAATTCCATGTCCCCTGCGATGTCGCGCTTTTTTAAAATAGAGTAAGCGGCTTATGGTACGAAACTTCATGCTTTAAGGTTTGTGGGCAAATTTAATAAAGAATCATCAAACCTAAAGAAGTAGTTTGCAATACTGTTTTTTTCATGTAAGTTTGTTTTATGTCGGGAATATTATCACAGGATATTAAATTTCTTCCGGGTGTCGGGCCGCGAAAATCGGTCATTCTAAATCAGGAGCTGAAGGTATTTACCCTTGGGGATCTGATTTATTATTTTCCTTTTAAATATGTTGACAGGACAAAATTTTATGCCATCCGTGAGATCAATACCAATCTTCCTTATATTCAGGTAAAAGGGCGTATTTCCGGCATGGAAATGGTTGGCGCCGGCAGAAATCAACGTCTGGTGGCTTACCTGACGGATGGTACCGGATTGCTTGAATTGATCTGGTTCCAGGGTATTAAATTTGTCACTCAGACGGTCAAACCCGGAGTGGAATATGTCGTTTTTGGAAAGCCTACCGAATTTAATAATCAGTTTAGTATTGTTCATCCCGAACTCGATGAAAAAGAGGGAGAATCGTCAAAAAAAGAGGGGTTTATTCAGGCATTTTACAACACTTCCGATAAGCTGAAAAGCAATTTCCTCCACTCAAAAGCATTGCTTAAACTTCAATATAATGCACTTCAGCTTGCCAGAGGGCACATCGTTGAGTCGATGCCAGCATGGCTTGTCCGGAAACTGGGAATGATAGGGCTTGAATCTGCATTGATGAATATTCATTTCCCTGATAATCCACAGCAACTTCGTAAGGCTGAATACAGATTGAAGTTTGAGGAACTTTTTTACATTCAGCTGAAGTTATTGCATCTAAGGGAGGATCGGCATAAAAAATTCAAGGGGCACATTTTTGCAAAGGTTGGAGAATTCTTTAATACCTTCTTTTATCATCATCTTCCGTTTGAATTGACCGGCGCCCAAAAAAGGGTTGTCAAAGAGATTCGGAAGGATATGGGGACCGGAAGGCAGATGAACAGGCTGTTGCAGGGAGATGTAGGTAGCGGTAAAACCATGGTTGCGCTAATGACCATGCTGATTGCCCTGGATAACGGATATCAATGTTGCCTGATGGCGCCAACAGAAATCCTTGCAAATCAGCATTTTGTTTCACTACAGAAATTCCTGGGTGATATGCCGGTCAGTTTAAAATTGTTAACCGGATCGACAAAAAAGGGGGAAAGAGCAATCATTCATAGCGAATTGCTCAATGCCAACCTTCATATTCTGATTGGGACTCATGCCTTACTGGAGGATATTGTTCAATTTGAATCATTGGGGCTGGTGATTATTGACGAGCAACACCGCTTCGGAGTATCACAACGTGCCAAATTATGGCGAAAAAACTTTATCCCTCCGCATATATTGGTGATGACCGCTACCCCTATTCCCCGGACTTTGGCCATGACCGTTTATGGCGATCTGGATGTATCGGTCATCGATGAGCTGCCACCCGGAAGGAAACCGATCAGGACCTTGCACTATTTTGAGAATAAGAGGGCTCAGCTTTACGAATTTATTAAAAAGGAGATAGCCGGTGGCCGTCAGGTTTACATCGTTTATCCGCTGATTTCGGAATCTGAAAAAATGGATTATAAGAATCTGGAGGAGGGGTATGAGCAGATCAAACGTCTTTTCCCTATGCCCGATTATTCAATTGGTATGGTTCATGGTAGAATGAAACCTGCTGCCAAAGAGGAGGAGATGCAGAAGTTTAAAAGGGGTGAGACACAAATTCTCGTGGCCACGACAGTGATTGAAGTTGGAGTTGATGTACCTAATGCTTCGGTGATGATTATTGAGAGTTCGGAACGATTCGGATTATCACAACTTCATCAGTTGCGAGGACGCGTGGGGCGTGGCGCAGAACAGTCATACTGTATTTTGCTAAGCAGTTTTAAACTGGGCGCCGATAGTCGTAAGCGGATTGAAACAATGGTGGCTACAAACGATGGATTCGAAATCGCTGAGGCAGATATGAGACTCAGAGGCCCTGGTGATATCGAAGGAACGCAACAGAGTGGAATTTCTTTTGATTTGAAGATTAGCAATTTGGCTAAGGATGGACAAATCCTTCAATATGCAAGGGATATTGCTGAAACGATAATTGCAGAAGATCCGATGCTTGAACAGCCACAAAATGACATCCTGAAAAAGCAATTAATTGCATTGCGTAAGAATCATCTGAATTGGGGGTCAATAAGTTAGTATTAGGGAATTTGAAAATGGAAAGTCAACATTCTTCTATCCGGGGTCTTTAAACAGCCAGTCGCCAGTCGCCGGAAGGGCTCATCATATTGCCAGTACCAAACGTCATTAAACCAATTTGTTCAACCATTATTTATTACTCAGTTAATAATTAAAATCGCCGAATATTTTTTTCTTAAAACAAAAAACCTACTTTTGCGCCGCAAACCAATATCATTTCAATAATGGACGAAGGGCCTGCGGATATATTATTTATTAACCTGATATAGCAGGATAGCCTCCCCTTTGGATCCTCTCCTTGGTATATCATAAAGCAAGGAGGTGCTTATGACATCTATTACCACATTTTATTTAAGCCGTATTATTGGGCTAAAAGTTTTTGATACCAGCGGAATTTACGTTGGCACTGTCAGGGATCTTTTAGTTGATCCTGATCCTTCAAGTTATACTACAGGGCATCCAGTGGTTAATGGTATTAAAATCAGGAAAAATAAGAAAAACGCATTTTATTCATTTCAAAATTTTCGTGTCGAAAAGGTTGATGGAAACATAAACGTCATTTGTGATGAGCTCGTGGAATTATCTGCAGATCAGATTAATAACAATCTTTATCTGGCAGAGGCTGTACTTGATAATCAAATTGTCGATCTTAACGGGCGAAAGCTGGTACGTGTAAACGATGTCAGGTTAGTTACTGTTGTAGGGGGCACTTTTGCTGTAGCAGTTGACATTGGTATTGAGGGATTATTGCGGAGGATTGGAATTGTCAAACCCATGAAGTTTGTATTTTCACTCTTTGGGGGAACGATCCCATCCAAATTTATATTGTGGGAGGACGTTGAGACAATCGATTTCTCAAATCTGAATATCAAGCTTTCAAAGAGTTATGCAAAGCTTCAAACCCTCCACCCATCCGACTTGGCTGATATCATTGAAGATTTAGGGCGCAAGGCGAGTGCAGAGGTATTTTCGGCCCTCGACGAGGAGAAGGCCGCCGATGTGATGGAGGAACTCGATACCGAAATGCAGGTCCATATTCTGGAAAGCCTTTCGATCGAAAAAGCAGCCGACGTTTTGGATTTGATGCCTGCCGATGAGGTTGCAGATATCCTGGACGCACTGGAAGACGAAAAGGCAGAATTGCTGCTTAACGAAATGGAAAAAGATACCTCACAGGAGGTGAGGGAATTGCTCGTCTATCCCGATCACACTGTGGGAAGTATCATGTCGTCCGAAGTGATGTCATTCAATCAGCATACAACAATCGAGGAGGTCCTGGCTGAACTGCGAAATAAAAAGCCGGAGTTCGAAACTCTCTACAACCTTTTTGTTACCGATGAAAACGAAATTCTACTCGCAACCTTTTCGATAAGGGATGTTGTGATTACCCCTCCCGATGTGCAGATTAAACAAATTATGAAACCTTCTCCGGTTCATTTGCGTGACTATCAAAAGATTAATGAAGTTGCAGAGATCGTTTCAAAATATAACCTGCTTGCCATACCTGTTGTTGATAAGAAGAATGTTCTAAAGGGGATGGTCGTTATCGATGACGTTATAGAAGATTTAATTAAAAAGCGGCGAACGAATAAATAGGGGTTGGTGTAATGTTTAAAAATAAGAAATCCTTTTTTCAGAAAATTGGTCTGTTTCTGGCTATTTTGGGCCCCGGAATAATAACCGGCAGTGTTGATAATGATGCTGGTGGAATTACAACCTATTCGGTAGCAGCCGCTCTATATGGCTATAATCTGATCTGGACATTATTTCCTTCATTTATTGTACTTATTGTAATTCAGGAAATGAATGCCCGGATGGGAATCGTGACGGGCAAAGGACTAGCTGACCTGATCAGGGAGAATGCCGGAGTAAAGATCACTTTTTTTATTTTTATTGGGTTGCTCATCGCAGATATTGGCAATACTACCACCGAATTTGCCGGTGTTGCAGGAAGTATGGAAGTTTTTGGGGTCAGCAAATATATCTCAGTACCTGTTGTTGGATTTCTGGTCTGGTTTCTGGTCGTCAAGGGGACCTATAAAATCGCAGAACGTATCTTTCTCCTTTTTAGCGTCTCCTTATTAATGTATGTTGTTTCTGCTATTATGGGTAAACCACATTGGGGCGAAATTGGTCATTCAATTATTCATCCACAATTGCCAATAAATACCAAAAGTATTTCAATGATTATTGGTATCATTGGAACTACGATAGCGCCGTGGATGCAGTTTTATATGCAATCGTCAGTGATTGAGAAGGGTTTAAAGATGAAGCAGTACAAATATACCCTTATCGATATTGTTGTTGGTTGTGTAGCAACTGTAGTCGTGGCTTTCTTTATTATGGTAGCCTGTGCCTCCACACTTCACGAGAATGGAATTCAGATTAACGAAGCCAAAGATGCGGCCCTGGCCTTAAAGCCACTTGCCGGAGCTTTTGCATCTCAGGTCTTTGCATTCGGACTCTTTATTGCCTCTATCTTTTCAGCCACGATTTTACCACTTGCTACCGCTTTTTATGTATGCGAAGCATTTGGATTTGAGGCAGGTATCGATAAAACATGGGATGAAGCTAAAGAATTTTATGTCCTTTATACCGGAATTTTAATTATTGGGGCAGCCATCATCCTAATTCCCAATGCTCCGCTCATTTTAATTTCACTTTGGACCCAGGTGATTAACGGAATGCTTTTACCGGTCGTTTTGGTATGCATGATATTGCTGGTGAATAACAAAAAGATCATGGGCAAATATGTCAATAAGCCAATGAACAACATTATTGGCTGGAGTGCTGTTGCCGTTTTGATCATGTTGTCAATGATACTCCTTTTGATGCCATTGTTTGGGTCTGGCAATTGAGAATTAGCATCGAAGCTTATATGAATTTTGTTGAATAACGGCTAATCATGGTATGCCCGGAATTTAGGCGGGATGCTCATCTCCAGGTCCAATATTTTTTCAACAGATTGACCGTTAGTCATAAAGACAACGCTTAGTTCACTTTGGGCAGGATTCGTTTTAATACAGGAATTACATAGAATAGATACCTTTTTAACACAGCTTTTGCATTCCAGCCACTCCTTTAGTAAATCCAGATTTTGTGCATTCCCGCTCATCTGAAGTTTCGAAAGAAAGTTGTCAATGAGAGGGCCGGTTGCATCAAAATTCTGTGCTTTAACCTGTGAACAAAATTCATTTTCATCAGAGCATGAACTATTCTCACTATTGCATGTCCAAAGTGGTATGCAAAAAATAAGCATCATCCATATATGACGGAGAGTTTTAAAATGGTCTCTCCAAATGTGAGAATTCTTTCGAAAAAACTTTTTCATAATGTAATTTCAATGCATTTTTTATTTCAGGATTGCCACCTAAAGGTATTAAGTTTTAAAGTGAAAGATACTGATAAAATTCTTATAAATCTGAATCTTTAGTTCGTCCAAAGATAGATCAACTATCTCTGATACTTTACGATAGATATCAATAATGCTCTCCTTCGAATCATCGGTCTCAAGTAGTAAGGAAGTAACCGGAATTGTCTGAATCCCTTCACGAAGGCGTGGCGCAATGTTGCCTGCCGACTTCCCTATGGAGAAATAACAGCCAAGATTGATCAGTTGCCGGGTCAGTGTTATCCCCTCTGCATAGCCATGCAGAATACAGATTGCATTTGTTTTTTTTAGATAGACAATCAACTCATTCCACGATTTTACGGTATGGATGATCAAAGGTTTGTTGAGCATTTCGGCAAACCCGAGGTGCAATTCAAAAATCTCCCTTTGCCGCCGGTAATCGGCTGAACAAACTTTGTCCAGACCTGTTTCGCCAATGGCTAACAGGTTGGGTTGCCTTGACAGATTTTCGAGCAACAATTTTACCTGATAATTTTCAAACCTTGTGGCATGCCATGGATGAATTGCCGCTGAAAACGGTGTTTTTAGCGTTACATCAAAATCGATATCCTGAAGAAGCAGGCTCGGAATCGAGATAATCTCCTCAGAATTTGCCGGATGATGGGTATGAATATCAATAAATGGCACTTTCAATTCATTACATTTTTATCAAAAGTAATGGTATTTTTAGAAAAGTAACAGGCTTATGAATTCTGAATTGAGAACATGAAAGAAATAATTATCAGTCAGGCTATTAAATGCAAATTGCCAGATCTTGTTCTGGGCTGTATTGAATGTGATATACTGATTTCGGAAGATAATCCGGAATTGTGGAAAGAGGTTGAAGTTACGTGTGATACAATCGGGAAATCGGGTGAACTTTCCGATGTGGCCGCTCATCCTGCGATTAGTGCATCGCGCAAGGCGTACCGGCAGTGTGGCAAGGATCCAGCCAGGTACCGGCTCTCTTCCGAGGCGCTGATGCGCAGGATTGTTAAAGGGAATCAGCTGTACAGAATAAATAACGTAGTCGATCTGGTCAATCTGGTATCTTTAAAAACAGGTATGTCTATCGGCGGGTATGATGCCGATAAAATTGTTGATCGTGTGATTTTTGATATTGGAGGCAAGGATGAACCTTATGAAGCAATTGGCAGAGGAGAGTTGAATATTGAATTCCTGCCGGTCTTCAGGGACTCTGTTTCGCCATTTGGTTCACCTACAAGCGACTCTGTCAGAACCTCGGTAACCGGGAATACAAAGCGGTTTTTAATGGTTATTGTCGGTTTTTCGGGTAGTGACCTTACTTCAAAGTCGGTCGATCTCTCAGTTAGCTTGTTGAAAAAATTTGCTTACGCTGTTAATATTGAGACGATTTTAATTCGTTAACATTCCGTCGAAAGGATTATTTTTGCTTTCTAAAATTGAAATTATGAGATATATAATGAAATTTTTGTTGTGGATCACACGGTGGAAGGTAATCAATGGTATTGCACCCGTACCAAAATGTGTGGTTCTGGGGGTTCCCCATACTTCACTATGGGACTTTGTCATTTCCTGGGTTTTTTACAAATCGGTAGGGGGAAATCCTAATATTGTTGTGAATAAGAAATTTTTCTTCTGGCCAGCCTGTTATCTTATGAATTATATGGGGGCGATACCTGTTGATACTTCTAAAGGATCAAGCCTGGTTAAGCAGATCTTAGCGGAATTTAAAAATCGAAAAGTGCTCCATCTTGCCATTGCTCCCGAGGGAACACGTAAGCCTACGACCAAATGGAAAGGTGGATTTCATGTAATTGCCAGAGCTGCCAATGTTCCGGTCTATTTTGCTGTGTTTGACTGGGGAAGAAGAGAGGTGGGCATTATCGAGGAATTCAAGCTAACGGACGATGTGCATGGTGATATCTACCGAATTAAGCAATGGTATAAAAACAGGGGCGTTGTAGGAAAACATCCTGAAAAATTTATTTTTGGCGAAGGCTTAGATTAAGTCAATAAATGGCAATAAAAGACAATCTGGTAATTACACTTGGTCAAACGGACCTGATCTGGGAAAATCCGGAACAGAATCGTCGTGAACTGGAGTTGAAGATCATGGGGCTGACCGGGAAAAGTGATCTTGTTATCCTTCCCGAGACCTTTAGTACAGGTTTTTCAATGCGTTCCGAAAAACTTGCGGAAACTATGGATGGATTAACCGTCAATTGGATGCACCATCTTTCGAAAACGTCCGGATTGGCGATTGGTGGTAGTTTGTTGATTCGTGATAATGAATTCTATTTCAATCGGTTCGTGTTCGTCACTCCGCAAGGAGCTATCTCATTTTACGACAAGAGGCACCTTTTTTCAATAGGAGGCGAATCGAGCTTTCTGACCTCCGGTAATCAACGCGTTGTTGTTGGTTATATGGGCTGGAAGATTGCACTTTACGTGTGTTACGATATTCGTTTCCCGGTATGGTGCAGAAATTTAAATGATACAGATTTAATGATCTTTACTGCAAACTGGCCGGATTCGCGTCGTGAGGTGTGGAATGCTCTGTTAAAAGCGAGAGCGATTGAAAATCAGGTTTATGTAGCAGGGGTAAACAGAGTTGGAACAGATGGGAACGATATATCTTATGCTGGTGATAGTCGCATGATTGATGCTAAAGGTGAGGTGGTATTGCCAACTTTCAAAAATGATAACAATTGGTTTTCATATATCATATCGAAGAAGGACCTTAACGATTTCAGAATAAAATTCCCTGTGACAAACGATGCTGACCATTTTTTAATCAAATGAAATTTTAATATTTGATTCTGTTTTGAAAAATCAGAAGTTGTTCCAATGAACGAGCTGATCCATGGGTTCCCGTTGCTTTGCTGTTCCGGATGATAAATCCGGATAGCCGATTGAGATCAGTGCAATTGGTTCCATATTTTCCGGAATATTAAAGATACTGTAACATTTTTCGGGATCAAAATTGCAGATCCAGCAGGTTCCCAAACCGATCTCAGTTGCAGCCAGGGTCAGATGATCAATGGCAATGGCAACATCAATATCTGTGAAATCTTTACCATCTTTTGCCCGGCGCCACCCTTTTTTATGGTCACCCAATGCAATAATAATTGTTGGTGCTGTTGTTAGCCAGGCTCTGTGATAGAGTGACTGAACTGATTTAAGCATGTCAGGTTCAGTAATAACAATGAATTGCCATGGTTGAAAATTGGCAGCTGATGGAGCAATTCTTGCTGCTTCGAGTACATACATCAGTTTTTCCTTTTCAACAGCTTTTGGCTGGTAATTACGGACAGATGATCTTTGAGTAGCTAGTTCCAGGAAATTCATAAGTATAATTTTGTGATTCAAAAATACTCTTTTTTTTGATTCGGATATAGTAGTCTATTGGGAGATTATATTTTGGTTAACATTATATTGATCTGATAATCAGAATAGGTGGTTTTAAAAGAATTGTCTAACTTTACCGGTCAAATACATTTCTGTTTACACAAAAGAATTTCAAGAAGTCAATTAATGATTACAGTATCAAATTTAGCAATTCAGTTTGGGAAAAAGCCTTTATTTCAGGATGTTAACTTAAAGTTTACTCCGGGAAACTGCTACGGGGTGATTGGGGCGAATGGAGCGGGAAAATCAACAATGTTACGTCTGATTGCAGGTGACCTGTCATCGACAAAAGGGTCCGTCACATTAGGTCCGGGTGAACGTTTATCTGTTTTGAAACAAAATCACTACGATTATGAGGAGCAAACAGTTCTGAATGCCGTCTTGATGGGGCACGAAGAGTTGTGGAACATCATGCAGGAGAAGGATGTGTTGTATTCGAAGGCTGATTTTTCGGATAATGATGGTATGAGGGCAGCTGAATTGGAAGAGCGGTTTGCCGAAATGGATGGTTGGAATGCCGAAAGTGATGCAGCCATGCTGTTGAGTGGTCTTGGAATAAAGGAAGATTTTCACCACAGGTTGATGAAGGAGTTGGGTGGGAAGGAAAAAGTTCGGGTTTTATTGGCTCAGGCGCTATTCGGCAAACCAGACAATCTGCTGCTCGATGAACCGACCAACGACCTTGACCTTGATACGGTCATGTGGCTTGAGAATTACCTTGGCAACTACGAAAATACCGTATTGGTGGTATCGCACGACCGCCACTTTCTGGATGCAGTAAGTACCCATACGGTGGATATCGATTTTGGAAAGGTGCAGCTCTTTGCCGGTAATTACAGTTTCTGGTACCATTCAAGCCAATTGGCATTACGCCAGCAGCAGTCTCAGAATAAAAAGGCTGAGGAGAAAAAGAAAGAGTTGTTGGAGTTTATTGCCCGATTTAGTGCCAATGTTGCAAAATCGAAGCAAACTACCAGCCGAAAGAAGATGATTGAAAAGTTGAATATTGAGGATATTCAACCTTCGACACGTAAATATCCCGGCATTATCTTTACTCCTGATCGCGATCCAGGAAATAGAATCCTAGAGGTTAAAGGATTGAGCAAAAGTATTAAGGGAGAGGTTCTTTTCAAAAATCTAGATTTTAACGTTGAGAAGGATGATAAAATTGTCTTTCTATCACGTGATCCCCGTGCCATGACTGCACTTTTTGAGATTATCACAGGTCACGATAAGCCCGATTCCGGAACCTATTTTTGGGGTCAGACCATTACCGAGGCCTATCTGCCAATGGACAATTCTAATTTCTTTAATTCGGATCTGAACCTGGTCGAGTGGCTTGGTCAGTTTTCGAGCGATACCAGTGAAGCCTATATCAGAGGGTATCTTGGTAAAATGCTCTTTTCAGGAGACGAAATTTATAAGAAAATTTCGGTGTTATCGGGAGGTGAGAAAATGCGTTGCATGATCTCGCGGATGATGCTGCGTAATGCCAATGTACTTGTTCTTGATACCCCGACGAATCATCTTGATCTTGAATCAATTCAGGCTTTTAATAATACATTAACCAATTTTAAGGGAAACGTTCTGATGTCTTCACACGATCATGAATTTATTCAGACAATTGCCAACCGGGTAATTGAATTAACTCCTAAAGGGATGATTGACAAGATTACCGAATATGATGATTATATCTCAAACGAGGAATTGAAAGAGCGAAAAAATAATATGTATAGTTAATAAATCCTAATTTATTTCTAATTTAGTACTTTTTAAATTAGTTTTAGGTTTATATTAGAAATTTTAATAATTCGAACCATGAGAAAGTTTATCTATGTCTTGTTAATTCCGGTTCTTCTTTTAGCATCCGGTTGCAATCAGCGTAAAGCTGAAATTGCGCGCCTTAAGGCGCAAAACGATAGCCTCAGAGCTGTTGGAACTGATAAAGACTCTAACATTGCAGAGTTTGTTACTACCTTTAACGAGGTTGAAGCTAATCTCGATTCAATTAAACGGATTGAGCGCGTCATCGATAAAAGTGCAAAGGCCGGTGAGGTTAAAGGATCACGTAAAGAGCAGATAAAAAGTGATATAAGCTATATTTATGATCTGCTTCAAAAGAATCGTAAGTTGGTTGCTGAACTTACATCAAAGCTAAGCAAATCGAATAAACATGCTGCTGAACTTCAGAAAATGATCGATAATCTCAATAAATCGATTGAAGAGAAGGATGCACAGATTGCTCAGCTGACCGATGAATTAGGCAAGTTGAACATTCAGGTAAAAGATCTAAAAGGCAAAGTTGCCGATCTGAATACCAATGTTGATAATCTGAGCGCTGATAATGCGAAAAAGCAGGCAGATATTGATGCAAAAACAGAAGCTTTAAACACTGCATATTATGTAATCGGTACCAATCGCGAGCTGAAGGATAAAAAGATTATCACCGGTGAAGGAGGTTTTATTGGAATTGGCCGAACCAAAGATATTAAGACAGATCTTGATCTGAGCAATTTCACGAAGGTGGATATCACCAAAGTGAATGAGATTCCAATTATGAAAAAGAAAGTTACCATCGTGACCTCTCATCCTAAAAATTCATATCGTATTGAAGGGGAGAAAACAGCTGATAAACTGGTAATCCTTAATT
The DNA here is from genome assembly GCA_963677935.2 of Prolixibacteraceae bacterium. Classification (GTDB taxonomy): domain Bacteria; phylum Bacteroidota; class Bacteroidia; order Bacteroidales; family Prolixibacteraceae; genus JAAFHB01. Next base: position 15,544 of record CAXXEH010000002.1, read on the forward strand.
CCAAGGAGTTCTGGAGCATTTCAAAAGTACTCGTTATTATTGCCAAATAGTTATCTGCAGAAATTATTAAAAAAGGCCGGTTCAAAAGACCGGCCTTTTTTAATGTCTGTAAATGTCAGTTAGTTAATGATTTAAATTCATCTTTGCAGTACCTGATACCCTCTGCATCATATCGTTTAATAAGTTCACTCAACCGTTTTCTAAACCATGGGTAATTCCGGCTCTCTTTCGGAGACCAAACCACTTCAGCAAGTGCCGCTGCCCTTGGGAAGGTCATATATTCAACATACTCCGGAGTTTTCATATATTGTGTCCAAAGGTTAGCCTGAGCCCCAATAATATATGTGGACTGCCGACTGGAGAGGGATGAAGGAACGGGTTCAAAATTATATACCTTCTCAAGTGTTAACAGACCACCCACTGCGAGAGGTTCACCTTTGGGATCAGCCTGATATTGATCGAAATTACAGAATTCAGCCGGAGACATCACTGTTTGCAATTTGAGTTGTGCTGCAGATATTCCACCCTCAATACCATGCCACGACATCACAACTCCTTTCAGAAGTAAAGTGTCTTTAAAACTTTCATCCCAGCTAACCCTCTCTTTGCCAAGTGAATCAATCGTATTGTTTACTCTTTGGATAAAATAAGTATAAAGATCGTGCGTCGAATTTAAACTGTCTTTTTTAACTTTTAATTGACATTGCGGACATTTTTCCCAGCGCGTTTCGGGGCATTCAGCTCCACCAATATGAAAATATTTACCTGGAAATAAGGTGGCCATTTCGGTAAGAACATTCTTAATGAAGGTATAGGTTTCCTCTTTACCCGGGCAATAAACATCACTGAATATTCCCCATCTGGTGGCCACTTCATAGGGTACACCTGTGCACCCAAGCTCAGGATATGCGGCTAATGCAGCTAATGCATGCCCTGGCATCTCGATTCCGGGAACAATGGTAATATAACGGTCTGCTGCATAGGCGACAATCTCACGTACATCATATCGGGTGTAATAACCACCACTCGAAACCGTATCAACTCCTATTGGGTTGTTCACATGCCCGATCATCGTTTTTTTACGCACAGATCCGGTTTCTGTAAGTAATGGGTAATTTTTTATCTCAATACGCCAACCCTGATCGTCAGCTAAATGCCAGTGCAATGTATTTAACTTATGCATTGCCATGTAATCAATATACTTAAATATGAAGTCTTTAGGCATAAAGTGCCGGCTGCAATCCAGTTGCAATCCCCTCCATGCAAATCGGGGAGTATCGTTAATCTCAACAGTCGGTAAAATGATCTCAGCTAATTGCTTTGGTGTTGGAGGCATTAGCTGAATGAAGGTCTGGATACCATAAAAAAGACCGTTAGGTGTTGCCGCTTCGATTAAAACACCATCTTCAGTCACTGCAAGATGATAATCCTCCTTACCAAATTTCAGGTTCTCATCAAGTTTCAGGACAAGCGCTCCTTTAACTCCAGACCCGGACACTACAACAGAATTTACCAATCCATGGTATTTTTCAGTATGAGTGGTAATAAATCCAGCCAATTGGCGCATCTGATTACTTTCGCTGCTGATCTCAATTTTTGTAGCAGGTGTGATACTAAATATTCCATCTTGTTCAATTACCTGAGCCGGCAGCGGAATTATTCTTACTACTGGCCGAGGGGCTTGTTCTTTGCATGCAAACAGGAGTGAGATAAACCCTGCGGTTATCACGATTCGGAGAAAATTCATTTTTTTTTGCTTTATATTTTCCGGCTCACAAAAGTACAAAAATTAAAATTTCTTCATTCTGTTTTTAAGTGGCTTATGGTTTCCAACGAAAAGTATTAGTCCGTTCAATACGAAACCTGCAATGATGATTAGATTGCCGGTCCTATTGCCGCCGTTTAAAGCAATTATTTTTCCCGTGAAAGCAACTGTCCCTCCGGTTATCATTGCAATGCTGCTTCGGCTGATATTTGCAGTAAAGCCTAAAAGACCAGCAACCGTTGGAATAATAAATGCACCGGAGAAAATTGTTAATGCAATGAGCAGGGATTGGATAATTGAATGCACATAAAGGGACAGGATAATGCTTATTATTCCTATAACCAGCATAATAAGTTTCGTATTTCGTACTGAATATCGTTTTTCAAGTCCTTTGGATAACGGATCACTGATGATGGTAGCCGAGGTGAGTAGAGTGGTAGATCCTGTGGACATTACAGCTGACAAAAGCGCTGCGACCATTAATCCGACACCCCATTCAGGCAGTGTGCTGACCATAACTGGTATCAAGGCAGAGCCATTTTGCCCCTGAACTTCTGGAAATTTGTATGCTGCAAACACACCAAGGAAGGTGATGCATAACGAAAATGGAATTAGGATGATTGCGCTGATCAAAACACTTTTTCTGGCAATCTGTTCATTCTGAGCACAAAAAATACGGGAGTAAATATCTGGCCCAACTACAAAGGTAGTTGAATAGGTCAGTAATATGACGACCAGATCAAAGGGGTGAAATCCTTTATTGAACGGAAATTTGAGTAAAGTCATTTGTGTCGGTGAGACGGGTTCTGAAGACAGTATAAACAGGGCTATAATCAGTATCCCTCCAATAATAATAAACGATTGATATAGGTCTGTTTTTAGTACTGATATCTGACCACCAATTACGGTATAAAAAATAAAAACAGCACCTGAACCCCAAACTCCTATGGTGTAGTCTAAACCGGTAAACCCATTCAGTATCCTGGCTGCTCCGATAATCTGAGCGGCAATAATACCAATCCAGGCAATTGAGATGATAACCGATGAGATCATTTTGGCCTCGTATCCGTAAAAGTCTCCGATCATTTGAGGGAGCGTATATTTCCCTTGTCGTCGCACCAACCTGGATACCGGGACCAAAATGAAAAGTCCTGCTGAGGCGCAAATTAATAACCATGCGGCTGCCCATCCTTGTGTTAAGGCCAGATCTGCTGTCCCAAGAATGGCAGAGCTGCCTAGAATGGTCGCCAGCAATGACCCCGTAATCTGCCATAAATTTCCCCGTTTTCCGGCTACAAAGTAATCCTTTTCAGACTTGATTTTCCGGGAGGAAAAAATTCCGACCAGAATCATCATAAGGACGTATAATATGATAATTAAATATTTTATCATACTTAAGGCGCACTTTCTTCAGCAGTTGACTGTTCCGGAATTTGTTCACGTCTGAAAGGAGGGAAGAATACCCAGTACAATCCCCCCAGGGAAATAATTGCGGAGATCAGGAAAAACATTAGGCTTAATGCAATACATAGCTCATTGTCAAGTCCAAGAGTTTTGGCGCCAACGAGAAAAACCATTTCACGGGCTCCAATTCCACCAATCGTGATTGGAAGGGCTGTTGCAATAGCCGAAACAAAAAATAGAAAGAGATAGTCAAACAGATCGGAGGATTGATGAAAAGCATAAAGGATAAAGAGTGCCGAAACAAATTGCATCATTTGCAGGGCAAGCGACCACCAGAATAATCCGGCATGAATTTTCAGAAAACTTTTAAAAAAATATTTCAGGACGATGAGATAAAACAGATAAACCAGAGGGATGCCAATCCATGCGGCACTTCCATAAGCGATATGAAGTCCCGAGAGATAGTATAAGGCGATGGTGATCACTCCAACAGCTACAAGTCCTGATATCCTGTTCACCAGCATGGTTCCGATATTCTTTTTAATGCTGGTCTTCCGATATTTACTAACCAGGTAAACTTTATAACCATCGCCGCCAATGCCACCCGGTAAAAATAAGTTATAGAACATTCCGAGCCAGAAGAGTTTGATATTCAGACGTTGAGAAAGATTGGCGCCTGTATTTCGGAATGAGAGATTCTGACGGAATGCAGATAAAACAAACGATAATACCAAAAAGACGAAAGCTCCGCAAAGGTAATAGCCATTTGCCGAGGTGAAAACGCTGATCACCTCCTTGAAAGAGATTTTTGACAACACCCACCAGATTGCAGCGACAGAGATACCTAACTTCAAAAAGTTTGTGCCGATTTTCTTCATTCTTTGTTTCACCCGATTCAACCTACAGTTTAATAAATACTTTACGTTTATAAAGGAAATAACAGATTCCCCAAAGTCCGGCCCAAACTGAAGCTGTTAAGACCATATGACTAACCAATTCCCCGAAATATCCAAAAATGGCATTAATAAATGGTTTTGCAAGCGCCTCAATCCAGTTATTCCCGCCGGTATGGGCAAAAAGGTAAATAAACAAAGGATTCATCCCAACAATTGCAAAAAACAGGGTGAATTTTTTATAATTCATTACATCAATCAGCCAATAGGAGAGTGCCATCGCAATAAAGCACCAGCCTCCACTAACTATTATAAATGATGCAGTGCAAATATGCTTGATTATCGGAATGAATGGATTCAAAGTATATCCTATAACTACTCCGATCATTCCGGCAACTAACATGGTTTGAATCTTTTTTCGGGGAGTCCAGTCGTTCATGAGAATCATTCCGGCAATGACTCCCCAAATGGTGTGTGCAGTAGTAGATATAGCATTGAAAGCAACCCAATGACCTCCTCCAGGACTACCAAAGAGTGTTAAATCAAACCATGATCCAAAATTATGATCAGGGGTAAAAGGTTGATTAAACCCATCAATGTTCCAAAATCTGTAAAGCAAATCTGATACCAGGATCAACAAAAATGAAACCAGAATCTGCCATTTAACAGCTTTCTGCATTAACAAAAAAGCGATAAAATAGGTGACCGAAAGTTGGGCAAGAACATTTGTGAAACGAAAGGTAATCTTTCCGGGACCAATGCAGTATAGCGCCCATCCGAGGAGCAACAGTAATATAGAACGTGTTGCTGCATGACGAAGCGTAGTCTTCCAGCTATCACCCCTGTTCCATCTTCTGGTCATCGAAAATGGCATTGCAACACCAACAATAAACATGAAAAATGGCTGAATTAAATCCCAGAAATGGAGTCCTATCCATTCGGCATGCTCCAATTGCCTGCCAATAAAGGAGACAATGGTTCCGTCAAACGAGGGATTTACCAGTGTTCCAAAGAAGCCAGAGAACTCACCTATGAGCATAAACATCGTAAATCCCCTGAAAAAGTCAATGGAGAACATCCTGCCCTGATCCTGCCCTGAAAGATTTGTAGTAGTCATAAATCTGTTATATTGTATGTTAGAGATCTTGTTGGTATTCAACCAAATTAAGCCACTCTTTCAGTATTTTAAACTGAGCAGAGTGGCTTAATCGATCTTTTTTTAAAATAATAGTGTGTCAATCAGTGAAATAATATCACATGTTTTATTTTTTGCTAAGATCCTTCAACCTGATATTCTTAAATTTAACAACAGAACCATGTCCAAGAAAACCAATATGTCCTTTATCACGGAAAAGGCCTGGATGTTGTTTGTGATCTGATGGACCGTTTTTAGCGGCCTCCTTAATATCTCCATCTAGAATCACTGTTCCATTAAGGGTCACTTTAATATGTGTCCCTTTCGCGACTATTTCCTCGTAGTTCCATTGACCAACAGGCATTAGATATCCGCGTTTGGCAGGGATAATGCCATAGACTGATCCATGGTACTGATAAGGTTGAAGTGCGGAATAAACAGGGTCTTCATTGTCAAGAACCTGGATCTCCATTCCCTCATATGCTGCATCTCCTTTAAGTGGAGCCCGAATTCCAATTCCATTGTTGGCAGCCGGAGTCAATTGAAATTCAAAGCGATAAATGAAATCGCTGTATTCATCAGCCGTAAAGATATTCCCATGTGATGGTCCATTGTCGACATGAAGAACAATCTCTCCGTTCTCAACATGGTAATCAATCAGGTTTCCTGTCCAGCCATCAAAATTTATCCCGTTGAACAAAGGTTTAAATCCCTCTTTTGCCTCATCCTCCGGAACAGTGTATTCGGTATTGTTTAATTCCTGAACATAAATATCACGGAAGGCAAGATCTGTGCCGTGTGCCTGTAATTCAATTGATTCCTTTGGGAAGATTGGGATCGAACGGTCCCAGTAATTTTCCAGAACAACATTATCAACGATCAATTCACCATTCAGGTATACTGTCACCTTATCACCGATCATTTTAATTCTGAAAGTATTCCAGTCACCAACAGGGTTATCAGCCACTTTTGATGGATTCTTTGGATTCTTCTGATTATTGTAAAGACCTCCTGAGCCAACCTGTGCGCCAACTTCAACACGCGATGTATCCCAGATCTGAACCTGAGGAGATCCTCTCAGATAAATACCACTATCACCCTTTTTTGTGATTCGCCAGTCAACAACCATTTCGAAATCACCATACTTTTTGATCGAGCAAAGATTATCTCCTGATCCGTTGAATACAATACAACCGTCTTTAACTGACCAGTTGGTTGTCGATTTAAGGTTGGCCTCCACCTGTTTTTTGGCCAGCTCTTTGGGATCCATTTTTTTCCGGGTGATCGGATTTCCTACCAATCCCTGCCAGCCGGTAAGATCTTTTCCGTTGAACATTGGGACGAAGCCATCTTCGTATGATGCCTCAGCAAGATAGTTCCGAATTTTCGCTTTATCGTAATCGCTTTCACTACCCGAAAGATGGGTTAATGCTTTGGTGAGTGCATTACGGACAACAATACCGGATAAACCTTTCTGTCCTTCAGACGGTAAGGCAACCGACATTACAGACTGAGCAGCTTCCTCTTGTAAATCGGCATTATCAAGAAGCGAGGCAGCAGTAACCAGGGCGAGGAACGTTTTTATCTGACCTATTGATTTAACAATTAGAATTTTATCTTTTTTGTCGGTGGCAAAAGGTAGGATTTTACGATATTGTAATAATTTTTGATCTGCAGGTAATGTTGAGCTTTTGATCTGACGAATAAATCCTTTGATTACATTGGATTGTTTTTCCCCGGTTGCAGTTTTACAGATTTCGAAAAGTGATGCCGATGCGGAAATGTCTTTCCAATTAATCAGTGCATTCACCGCAGCAGTACTCACTTCTGAATCTGATGAGCCGATGAACCCGGTAACCGCTTTCAATGCTTCTTTTCCACCTAGCCGGGGCAATATTTCCAGGATCCTTCCCTTTTTTGGAGCATTCCCCAATTGTGCTAGCAATGGTGCTGTTTGTCCTGCCTCACCTTTAATCTCAGAAGTTGCATTTACTATGGCATCCTGAACATTTTTGATTTTCACTGGGTCATCTGTTGCAAAAAGGAGCTTGAGTAACCGTTCGGTGTCGTTGGCCGAAGCGGTATTCTTCAGCGCTGCAAAGGCGGAAGACTGAATTGCCGGATTCGTACTGGCTGTATAGTTAAAGATCTGGTTGATGAACCGTTTTCCCGATTTTGCTCCAATAATTGTAATGACTTCACTTTTGGAGTTATCCGGTGCACTTTCAAGAATCGCAGCAATTGGGTCAAGACCTTTTTCATCTACCAACGACATAAGGCATTTGGCCGAATATTCAGGCTGAATGCCCTTCTTCAATAGTGATGCGATCTCTCCAATTGCCTCTTTTCCTTTAAGTTTTGCAAATGCAGAGATGGCAGCTTCGCTTACAAAAGGAGATTGATTTCCCAGTTGTTTCTGAATGAATTCAGCTGCTGAAAGATCACCTTTATTGCCCAACATGGTAATGATTTCTGATTTTTCTTCAGGTTGAGCTTTTTTAGCTTTGGTTATCCACTCTTTGGTTGGCACCAGTTTACTTTTTGCAACCAGATTCAAGATGGAGAATCTGAAAGCTTTATCATTGTTGTCGAACGATTTGAGCAGTTTAACCTGCGCCTCTTTTTCAAAAAAGGTGGTATAAATTGCCAATGCAGAGGATTTGGAATGCAATTGTGCAGGTGAATGGCAGATTGTGATAATTTCATCGCATGCTTTTGCACAAAGTTGAAGATTTCCGGTTTCTCCCAGCTTTTGAGCATAGGTGATAAAGGCCGATGTTGCATTGGATGGCTCATATACGAATCCTGATTTTTGAGCCGCTGCCAAAAGTGGCTGGTATGATTCTGCAACTCCTAAAGCTGCAACAGCAACCAGAGAAACCTTTTTAAGATTTAGATTCTCTGAATTGATATTTTTTAAAATAAGGCTGTTTGCCGCTTTTACCTGAAGTTCTCCCAATGCACGTGTGATGGTCACCAAAGAGTTGCCTTCGGCTTTTGGAAAAGCCTTCAACAATTCATCTTTTGCTACTTCACCGCCAACAGAAGTGAGTACAAAAGTTGCAGGCTCACATAATTCGCTGTTTGTCAGATAATAGGCCACTGAACTTACAGATTTATCTGTTCCGATTAATTTCAATTGCCGCATAAAAAATGCCTTTGTCTCAGAAACAGAAGCTTTTTCGAGTGCAGTAATGAACGCTTTTTCAGCAAATGCTTTTTGGACCTCTTTGCCCGGTTGACTTACATATCGTGTTAAGCCATTTAAAGCGAAAACAACCGCCGAATTATCTCCTTTTCCGGAGGGAACCAACTTTTCGGCTAATTTTTGAAAACCCTCATCCCCCAGTGAGATCAGTTCTTCGGCCGATTTATCCCTTTGCTGGAGATTATTTGCAGGCATTTGAGCCAATAGATCTGCAATTTTTGTGGTTAGTGTTCTGTTTTCCTGTCCCTGCAGCGATGGTGTGATCAGTAACAATGCAAACACCACAACCAGTAAAGAATTTAATATCTTTTGCATGAATATGTTATTTTAAGTTGAATATTAAATAGTTGTCCATGGCGCCCGCATGGGTTGATAAATCAGCCGGTTGGCATCTTCATCATTTATAAACTCCTGTTTAACAGGATCGAAGTTGAGTGTTCTTCCCAGACGAACGGCCAGAATACCCAAATTTACCAATGTACATGAGCGGTATCCGTTCATCTCGTTCAATGCAAATTTCTGACGTGTTCTCACCGATTCCGAGAATGTGGTGATACGTGGTTCAGGGTCTGCCAAAGTTTCTATAAATTGTTGCAATTTAGGGATATCCGATGCAAATCCTTTGAATATCTTTCCATTTGGACCCTCGATGTAAGCGGCATCCTTATCCTTATTTTCACCATCAAGAATGATTTTGCACCCGTCGGCATAGGTATATTCAACCCTGCGCCAGCTCCCTACCGCATCTTCGTGTTGTTGAGGAGCATCAACTTCAATCTTTATTGGGCTGTCATTGTCCTTGCCTAACAGATATTGAACCGGATCAAGGTAATGTTGACCCATGTCGCCAAGACCACCGCCATCGTAATCCCAGTACCCGCGGAATTTAGCGTGAACGCGCTCAACGTTATAGGGACGATGTGGTGCAGGACCTAGCCAGAAATCGTAATCCAACTCTTCAGGAACTGGTTGAGGGGTAAGATTGGTCTCCCCACGCCAGTAAAATTTCCAGTCGAAGCCGGTATTCCCACTAACGGTTACTTTCAAAGGCCATCCAAGAATACCACTGTCGATCACTTTTTTCAAAGGTTTGACCTCTGTACCTAAACCATAAAAATTGTCTTTAAACCTAAACCATGTGTTTAGTCGGAACATTCGCCCGTGCTTATTGACCTCTTCAACAACTCTCTTTCCTTCACCAATGGTTCTGGTCATCGGTTTTTCGCACCAGATATCCTTGCCGGCACGGGCTGCTTCAATTGCCATTAGTCCATGCCAGTGCGGAGGAGTGGCAATATGGACGATGTCAATTTCAGGTAGTAGCAAAAGTTCGCGATAATCATGAAAAGTTTTCACGGAATTAGGGATCATCGACTGAGCTAATTCCAAATGTTTCCGGTCGACGTCGCATATGGCAACGACTTTAGTTCCTTCGTAGGAGATGTGACCACGTCCCATCCCGCCGGTTCCGATAATGGCTTTTGTAAGCTGGTCGCTTGGCGCAATATAGCCCGGACCTCCTAACACATGACGGGGAATAATCATCATTCCGGCAGCAGCAGCTACCGTAGTTTTGAGGAAAGTTCTGCGATTCGGTGATTTCTTATCCATATTATTTGATTGAATTGTTTGGGAATTCGAATAATGTGGAACAAAAGTAAGATTTACTTGGATACGGTCAAGAATTTTAACGAAGTATTTGACGCTTGAGAACCTTTTTTGGTTGGGGTTGGGGTCTGCTGATCAATCGGTTTTTTAGATGCTGGTTTAAAATTTACAAACATTTCAATTTGGAGCGTGTTGGCGGATACCTTGTTGTGAAATCTATTTGCAGGTAATTCAACCTGAATATAAAATGCTTTAGAAACAAAAATCAATCTTCGTCGAAAACACGCACATAATCAACAATAAACGCATCAGGCAGAACCGCTTTCTTCAGAATTTCAGATGGCTGATTCCGGTTACCGGTGCGATATCCCATACACTCAGTTGAGATTAATATAAACTGTTCAACATCTGATACTGGTCCATCAACCTTCCACGAAACTTTGCCATCAACATAAAAAATGTAACCAGATTTGCTCCAGTCTAACCCGAAGGTATGGAATCCATCTGGCGTATCTGAAATTGACAAATTGCCTGATCCCTTATGCTGGTGGTTCTCTCCGTAGCCATCCCAATGGATGTTGTGGCTTATCAGATTATCTCGTGTGAAGTTTTCCATAATATCCATTTCAACACCTGATATGGAAGGATTCAGGCTTGATCCAATCTGAGGCGACTGCAGCCAAAACGCAGACCACCAGCCAGGTTGTTCCTGCAGTCTGCACCTGATCTCATAGTATCCATATTTATGTACGAATTTAGGTGGTTTGATCCCGGCAATAGGCCATGTCAGACCATTTGAATAGGGAGTACCGGGGCGATCCAAAAAGTTTTCCCCTGTCTGAAGGTGGGGCGAGTAATACTGTCCCTCTTTTTCGACCAGATTGAGGTAGAGCAAACCGTTTTTTACTTCAACACCTTCGGTTGTGAAGGTCTGATGCCTTGTCTGCATAATGTGCAACCTAAATCCCCACTTTGTGGTATCCAATGTATTGCCGTTGAACTCATCGTTCCAGCGTAAATGCCAGTTTTTACCATGTGGTAATTGACTCTCAACCAGTTTTGTGGTTGACTGGGAAAATGCGTTCACTCCAAACACAAGCAAAATTAATGCTAATCTGAAACTGTAATTCTTTCCCATAGTTGTAAGTTCTAAAAGTGTGGTTAGAAAACCAGGAGTAGAAATTTTTTAGATTTCGACTCCTGGTGCTGTTTGATATATTATTTATAATTAGGATTCAAGGCGGTCTCTGCCGGAGGAATAGGCCAGAACCAGCTTGAATATGGAGGATTGACAGGAACAATTCCTGCCTCTTCCCCTTGTGGAATTGGCATGCCTGCCCCCTGAAGGAAAGGAACCTGAAAACCTTCGCCTATCAATTCACGCAGGAATTCTGCATAAATGGCATCCTGATCGATGTTGGATGCAGTAAACTTATTGGGATTAGATGGATTTGAGCGATTCCAAACCTTGTTTGCATCAGTTGCAGCCAAATCTTTTGATCCGTTTTTCAGATTGATCATTGCGCGCAGTAACAACAATTCTGGCAAACGGATATAGGGAACTTTGGAGAATTTACCGTAAGGGGCATCTGCACCTCTGAAAAATTTATCAATAAATACATTCGTTCTTGATTTCAGCGTTGCATTGCGCGACTCATAGAGCAAATATTCCGGTGTCCCTTTTTTTATTCCGGCCCGGTATGCGCCTAGAGTGTGATAAATTTTGGTATTGTCGCCAGTGAATCGTAAATCGGTTTTTGCCTGATCTGTAACTGTACTGTCGGACGAATTAATCCACCCCATTTTTATCAGAGATTTTGCTCCGATGGTATAGGCTCCCCAACCCGAAATTTGTATAGCCTGAACGCTTGCTCCTGATGTTGGTAAATTGTCATAAAAAGAGCCGTTGGAATCTCTGAAACGGAGCCCGTAAATCATTGCAGGATACCAGTATTGGTTGTGAACCTCCTGAGGGGTAACCGTAACATCACCTGTGTTGAATTCCCAAATCACCTCAGAACAGGTTTTCTCCGGTCTGTTGTTAATGAAAGGATCGCAGGGACGGGCCGATAAGGTATAGGCACTTGAGTTGATCACATAATCAAATTCGGCTTTCGCTTCTGTAAATTTCCCCATTTGAAAATAGATTTTTCCTAACAAAGCCGATGCAACATATTTATTGGCACGGCCGCATTCGTAGCCCGGACTTTTTGTTGTCCAGCTAGTCAGGGTGAACTTCTCGGGAAGAATCTCTTTTGCCTTTTTAAGGTCGGCAATAATCTGCGCATAAATCTCCTCCAAAGTTCCTAATTTCTCGTTTTGAACCTCTGTCATAGAGCTTGCCGCCTTCGTTTTTAGCGGGATCCAACCTTTGGTACTTCCGCTGTTCCCGTTATATGGCGGAGTAAACCATTTGGCTAATAAATAGTACGCATTCCCTCTTACAAAATAATATTCACCCATTTGACGTGAGTAGTTGTATTTATAGTCATCACCCGTAACAGGCAGATTGTAGGGATTGCCATTCCCGGCCGCATCCTGCTCAATGGCTAAATTGGCCAATGTAATTGTTGCATAAAAGGGTGCCCAGTAGTTATTACTTTCAGTGATTGACTGACTAAAATCGCGCCGGTAGGCATAGGGATGTTGATTCTGTCCGGGAATCAGATAGGCAGATCCGGACAAAAGAAAATCGAAATATTCAACAAATCCTCTGGGAGTCCATTCCAAATTCCAGTAGCATGTCGAGAGACCTCCTTCTAAGGTTGCAGTGCTGCTCCACTGAGGTTCCTGCGGCCGGTCTAAGACAAATGATTTGGAACAGGATGCCAATAGCAACAGGCAAATAAAAAGAGCTATGTTATATGATAATTTTTTCATGACTTAAGATTAAAGTTTAAGTGAAAGACCAAAGTTAATTGTACGAGGAATTGGAAGTATATTCATTGAACCTATTTCGGGATCAAATCCTCCAAAATTGGTAATAGTCAATAAATTGGTAATACCTACATAGAAACGCAAACTACTAATCCTGTTAGCTGGTACAATACTTTTAGGCATGGTATATCCGAGCTGAATATTCTTTAATTTGATATAATCCCCTTTTTCAAGGAATCTGGTTGTATATCCATAATTGCTAAACTTGGTAGTACCGGTGATCGCATTTCCCGCATTGTCATAATTATACAGGTTAAAGTAGGTCATAGCCGGAAGATTTTTTATATCTCCAGGTTTCTGCCACGATTTGGAATCCAGGTCCTTATCGATATTTGACACACCTGTAAGTTTAGATGACTCTTGCGCCACTTCGTTGATGAGCCAGTTACCCCCTGAAAAGTTGATCTGAAAATTAAAATCAAAGTTCAGGTAGGTTAATGTATTCCCTAATCCACCATAATAGGTTGGCAGAGTGGTTTTACCACTCTGAATCATTTGGTTATTGGGAATGTTAGTGTCATTCATCGGAATGGTTTTACCTGTCGATGTGGTAATATATTCGGTATTCCATTTGGTTTGATCCCGCTCTTCCATCATAAATATACCTTTCTGCGGATCGACATTTACATAATTGGCTAAATAAAGGGTATTTAGGGATTCCCCTTCTTTACGAATATAAATTCCATTGACGTTCCCTTTCCCTTTTTCAGTAGCATTCAGTCGAATAATCTGATTGTGGTTGGTACTGATGTTGAAATCTGTTTTCCAGGAGAAGTGGTTTTTATCTATGTTTACACTTGAGATGTTAAATTCAACTCCCCAGTTTTTCATATCTCCCACATTTTCAAATAATTGATTACTTGCATAACCTACAGATGGCGGCAGTTCTGTTCTTAAAATCAAATCACTTACTTTTTGTTCGTAATAGGCGAACGATCCATTGATGCGGTTATCAAAAAATCCATAATCAAGACCAATATCCATATTTTTTGATGTTTCCCATTTCAAATTATTTGACCCGATAGGTCCAACATTTGTAGCCGAAGGAATTGTACTTACTCCGTAAATCTTCGACGTGTTCAGGTTCCACACGGTATAGGTCATTGAGTTGCTGATATTCGTGTTCCCGGTAGTTCCATAACTTGCCCGAATCTTTAGCATGTTAATTTGTTTGACTTGCTTAAGAAAGGGCTCATCAGAAATGATCCATCCTGCACCAAACGCATAAAAGTTTGCCCAACGGTTATCGGCGCTTAATGCTGAAATTCCATCACGACGCACGCTTGCATTCAAAATATATCGATCTTTAAATTTATAATTGCCTCGTGCAAAAAGTCCTGACATAAATCCTTCACCATTTTGACGACCTTCCATCTCTTTCATTTGCAATGGATTTATTAGTTCTGGATAGATGGTCTGAACCTGAGCTGCATTCATATATTGCCGGTATCCCCAATAGTTATTTGCCTCGAAACCGATGGTTCCATTGATGGTATGTTTACCAAGCGTTTTATCATAGGTGGCATAACCATCCCAATTTGTTCGGGCCTGATAAGTCGATAGTTCGGAAGCGCTGTTTTCAACTTTAGCAGGATTTAATAAACCTGAACGCCAGAATGAATTTTTCATGATTCCCAGGTCCATGCCTGCATCTGCACGGACGGATAATCCCTTCAGGGGTGTTGTCCATTGGAGATAAGTATTGCTGATGGTGCGATACTCTTTCGCATTGTTATTGTAATATCTGGAATCAGAAAATGCAAGTGGATTATATCCGCTGGTCGCCGCCCAATAACCTGTTGCAGAAGTGGGATCGTAGATTTTGTACCAGGGGAGGGATAATATTAAATTACCAAATCCCCCGGTTCCTTTTCCCGGGCTAGGGGAGCTTACCCCGTCTGAGTTAACATACATCAGGTTGGTATTCAGTCCAACTTCAATCATGCTAACAGGCTTAAAATTAATATTGTATCTGGTTGTCAATCGTTCGAAATTATTGTTTTTAATTACCCCCTCCTCTTTGCGGTAGTTGGCTGTAAACAACATTCCTCCGGTTTCGAATCCCTTATTAAATGTCAAACCAAGTTGATGAGAGATGGCCTGGTGCGACATCTCTTTTAAGATATCGGTATTGGTTGCGATAGCTTCTTCACGGGTCATTGGTGGTTTATCCCCCATAAACTGAGTACTCATAATAAAATCGGGCGTCATCTGGGCGGTAACAGGTATGGAATTAGCACAGGCTTTATCCATCATTGCCCACCAGGTCTTTGAGTTGGCAAAGTAATCTCCCTGAGATATCGCAAGCTTTGAAACTCCTCCGTCATAATTTACAGATAACCCGGTAACTTTTCCCTTGTTTGACTTTGTGGTAACCAGGATAACTCCGGAGGAGGCTCTGCTACCATAGATGGCCGTTGCCGAAGCATCTTTTAAAACTTCGATCGACTCAATATCATTCGGATTGATCATGGCTATCGCTGAAACCGGTGTGACACCGTCCTGAGTATTCGCTCCAAGTGATCCTGATTGAATTGGTACTCCGTCGACAATCCAAAGTGGATCTGTGCTAAGATTAATGGAGTTGATGCCACGGATTTTGACTTTAGGAGGAGCTCCGGGATTCCCTGCGGTACTGCTCACCCATAATCCGCTGGCCATTCCCTGTATTGACTCAGCCACTGAAGTTGTATGGAGATTTTCTATTTTTTCATTTCCAATCTTGACTACAGATCCAATGAGATCTCTCCTTTTTGAGGTCCCATATCCTATAGCAACAACTTCATCCAGACCGATCCGGTCCTCCAGAAGAACAATATTAATTGCAGTTTGGGTTCCAGCCTTTACTTCCTGAACCTTCATTCCAATAAACGAAAACTGTAAGATTGCATTTAGGGGGACATTCGAAATAGAATAATTTCCGTCGTTATTGGTAATCACACCTGTTGTTGTCCCCTTAACGACCACTGAAACTCCCGGTAAGGAACCTCCTGTAATGTCTGTGACTTTCCCCGAGACCTTGTGTCCCTGTTGTTGCGCAATCTGCTTCACAAGATTGGTCTGGTCTGAACCGGTGGTCAGTACAATTTGCCGGTCGATTATGGTATAGTTGATGTCTGTTCCTGCAAAAAGATCTTTCAGTACCTCTTCAATCCTGACGTCCTTTACCTGAATGTCCACTTTTCTGGACGTATTAATCTGATCCTGATTAAAAAGAAAGAAAAACTCACTCTGATTTTCAATTTCATTCAGTACATTTTCAAGTTTTGCCTGACTAAAATTTAGTTCAAGTTTAGTCTTTTGAGCATAGGCAGTATCCACGGCAAAGGTCTGGATGATCCCAAGAAAGAAGAAGAGCAAACTCCATTTCATAATTGTTAAACTTTTTTTTAGGGCATAGCTATTCAATGCCCACCATTCACGATTTTTTTTCATACTTTTACTTTTGTAGAATGAATACTAATAATTGACTGTTATCGCTACATTTATCAGGGGAGTGGTCGAAACACTTCCCTGATTTTTTTATTTTTTTCTGATCAATATCTCTTTAATGGCATAAACTCCCTGGTCTTCCTGTTTTCGGTTTTGAACGGTAAAGTCAATGGGAGCGGTAAGTGAAATCAGACGAATGACCTCTTCAATTGGCTCATCATGAAATGTGGCCCTGTATTTGAACTGGTTCATCTGATCGTCTTTGACAGTTATTTTCACGTTGTACCACCTCCCTAATCGCCGGAACACTTCGGATAATGGTTCGTTTCTGAACACCAGTAATCCATCTTTCCATGCATTCATCTGTTTGGCATTGGTTTCTGAGGTTACATATCGTTTAGTCAAATTGTCAAACACCAATTTTTGGTCGGGATTCATTGTTGTGTTTAAACTGATACCGGGATTTTCAACAATAACTTTTCCTTCCTGAAGAACCACCTCAGTTGTTTTTTCATCTTCTATGGCAGATACACTGAAAATTGTCCCAACAACTTTGATATCGAAATTGGATGTTGTTACAACAAATGGGGATTTTTTGTTATGGGCAACTTCGAAGTAAGCTTCACCACTTAACTCAAGATGACGATCTTCTTTAAAATTTAGCGGATATTTTAACTTCGTGTTGCTGTTCAGCCAACCCATTGTTCCATCAGGGAGATGGAATTGAATTCTTGCACCACTAGGTGAATAGATTTCAGCCCAGGCGATATCCTTGCTGCCATATTTATTGATCAGGCTATAAGCTGTGTAAATAAAAAGTGGTAAGAGGAGAATTGCAGCTATTTTTGAATAGCTAAGGATGATTCGCCTTTGCAGGGTGATATTCTTTGTTTGTTCGAGTAAGATTTGATTTTTAAGTCTGTCGTATACTTTGCTAAGATCTTTTTTGGGCACATCGTCAGCCACCTCGAATTCTTCCCAATGCGTTTGGATTGCCGATTCAATATCCGTTCGTAAACTCTTGTCTTCAAACCAGGAAACAACATGTTTGAAATCACGTAGTGAATATCTTCCTTCCGAAAAGTTTTTGAGGAGCCGGTAATCGATATTTTCTTGCATTATAGATAATCAGTTTTAAACTTTGGAAACTTTGGTACTCGTCTGTAATATCTCCAAATGTAAAAAACCCCTATTCAAAAAAAGCTGTTTTTAAGATATAAACAGTAAAAAGAATATTTCCCCTGATATCTTATCTCCACTAAATGATTTACGGAGATAATTCATGGCTTCAGTAATTTGGTTTTCAACAGTTTTGTCAGATATTTCCATCTCAGAGGCAATGTCGCGGACCGATTTTCCTTCTTTTTTTCGTTTCAGGAAAATCTCTTTGCGACGAATTGGCATCTGTTCGATCAGTAGATCTAATTTGGAAAGCAGTTCTTCGAAGTTGGGCTGTTCCTCAAGTGCGGGATTTTCGATTGCGAGGGATTCAAACAGATCAACCTGGAATTTTTTTATACGGGCATTTTTTTTGAAGTTTTTGCGGATGGCATTCGAGGCGATTGTAAAGAGGTAGGATTGAAAAGAAGTTCCGGTTTTTATGCTTGATTTGTTTTCCCAAAGTTTAAGAAATATTTCCTGCACAATATCTTCTGCATCAATTTCCGATTTCAGATATGAAAATGAAAAACGATATAATTTCTGACTATAACTTTCAAACAAGCTTTCAAATGCAGTCAAAGAGCCTCGCTGTAACGATGCGACCAACTCTTTTTCAGTCTGAAAATTATTTTTTTTCAATGTGTCTGATAATAAAATTTAGGGTACGCAAATATATCAATATTTTTATTGAGCAACGGTTTTAAATGCTATCCCGAAAATGTTGTTCGTCATTATTGTCCGGAAAAATGACCATCAGTATTAAAAGATTCTTCGCTTCACTTCGTTTCGCTCAGAATGACACTTATTTAGATATAAGGGTAAGGGGTTTGGAAGTGGCGGAGCCAATTCCAAACCCCTTACCCTCTCCTTTGATATAACTTGTTGTCATTCTGAGACCCAATTCTAACAAGCACACCAAATTTTATGACAGCTAAGAAAATGAAGAATGAAAGTGAGATTCCTCATTCCGTTGCACTGCATTCGGAATGACAATGAAATGTGTTTATGGTGTGGGAGGCGGGGCGGCGTGGCCGCCCTGCCTCCCACACCAACATCAGGGGGAAGTATGTCATTCCGAGACCCAATTCTTACAAGCACACCAAATTTTATGACAGCTAAGATAATAATGAATGAAAGTGAGATTCCTCATTCCGTTGCACTGCATTCGGAATGAGGAATCTCCTTTTTTAAATAGCCAATAGAATGCTGTCATTAGTAATGTAGCAAAGAATCTTTGATTTCTCCCCCGGGCAATAGTGGTTGTCTCTCAGAAAAATGATCTTAATCCTGATTGTCAATTATAACTATAACAGATTTCTGTAGAATTTCCTCAGACACCTCATTGATTCTGACAAGAGTGGATAAATTTTACCTGGTTTCCTCTGAACCGTCTCTGTATTTTGCGAATCGTCCCTTTGTCCTCGAATGAACCTGGTCGCGACGGGGCCAGGGCCAGCCACCGAATTCAGTTTTCTGATAATCTGCATAAGCCTGTTGGATTTCCGTTTGGGAATTCATTACAAATGGTCCGTATTGAACTACCGGCTCATTAATAGGTCTTCCCTGTAATATAAGCAATGATGAGGCTGAATTGCCGTTGATTATTGTCAGCAACTGGTCCGCCCTGACCTCCACTGCCTGATACGAAATAATCGGAGTATCGTTTATAGTGATTGATGTTCCAGAATGGAAATAAATCGTCCGGTTTACCTCAACACTTGCGGCAGGTACAATCCATTGTGCACCTGCTTCCATTTTAACGGTCCAGACGGCAACCTCATTTTGGGGATCAGCAGCCCAGGAGTCGGGCGCAAGGGAGAGGGGAGTAATGTTGTCAATACTACCTGCAATCACATTAATTTCGATCGATTTTCCGTTTTCGTTCAAAATTTTGTGAAGTGGTATATCTTCTGACCAGAGCATTTTAAAATGGGGTTCGGCAAATTTTTTTGCTTTTGGAAGATTCAGCCAAACCTGAAATAATTCGGTTGTATTTCCGGTTTCCCGGTTGAGCAACGGAAACATTTCACAATGCTGAAGTCCAGAACCAGCTGTCATCCATTGAACATCACCTCCTCCATATCTGCCAGCCTGACCATGCGAATCAGAATGGTCGACAAATCCACTCCTTACAATGGTTATTGTTTCGAATCCTCTGTGGGGATGGACCGGAAAACCAGGAATTTTTGTACCATGATACATCCGCCAACCATCCTTTGGGGTAAAATCCTGGCCAATATCGCGCCCCTGAAGCGATTCTGCAGGTCCCATTTCATCATTTCCGGCAGGATATTCATCCAGGTGATGGGCGCAAAACAGAAATGGATTTTTAACTGGCCACATAAATCCTAGTGGCTTAACGGTGATTATGGGTGCTCTTTCCATGTCTAATTTCAATTCGTTCTTTTACCAAATACTTCTGACAATATTAACCTAACGGTAATAATGGCAAAATTGTTTTATTTTAACTGATCTGCGTAATAGAAATTTGCAGGCAATCCACCTGTATGCCAGAAAAGAACATTCGAACCAGGGGGTACTTTCTTGTTTTTCAGGTGATCCAACATTCCATAAAAAGCTCTTGCCGTATAAACCGGATCAAGTATAATGCCCTCATTAGTTGCAAGTTCCTTTATGGCAAATATCTCATCGCTAGTAACTACTCCATATCCATTCTCATCATAACCCTTAATCAGTTTGATTTCCTCAAGACGATAATCTTTCGCAAAGCCAAATAAGTTTTTCTCCTCTCTGAGGATATTTAATACGACTTGCTCCAGGGATAATCCCTGTGTTTCAGATTTATCAATATTCACTGGCATCAGTTCGGCTTTTAATCCGAATAAATCTTTCCCCAGGGTTAATCCTGCCTGGGTTCCTCCGGAGCTTGAAGCGAAGAAGATATAATTGATTTCCAAATCAAGCGCTGTCAGCTGTTCTTTTAGTTCTCCGGCTGCATTCACGAAACCAAGCGCACCAATGCAATTTGAACCTCCATATGGGATGATGTAACATCGGTTACCGCTGGCTTCCAGTTGGTCGTTTAACTGGTCGATATCTTCACCCTTTCTGTTTTCTCCAGCAAAGTGAATGGTGGCTCCCAGTAAATAGGAGAGGAGAAGGTTCCCATTGTATTTCTCAGGTTCGGTTCCCCCCAACAGTAAATGGCATTCCAACCCCGAAGCAGCACAGGCAGCTGCGGTCTGACGGCAGTGATTTGATTGTTGAGCGCCCGCTGTGATAACTGTATTACAATTATTTACAATTGCTTCCTGAATAAGATATTCCAGTTTTCTTGTCTTATTTCCCCCGCTGGCTAATCCGGTCTGATCATCTCTTTTGATGAAAATATTGTAGCCCGGATAATTCTTTGATAATCGCGGAAGTGGTTGTAATGGTGTCGGGAAGAATCCCAGATTAATTTTTTTGTCAAGGATGTTTTGTTCGTTATGCATTTTTCTGTAAATTGTTATTAATTCATTCCATCGTTTATTTTGGCTGGATGGTCCTTCAATCATTGAAAGATCACCTCGAATTAGTTATTGGGAGTTGGGTTAAAAGCTCATGATAAATGTTGATATTCTGTGTTTACATCTACTTTAACCATAAGATTCAACTCTATAAATCCATCTCCACTTGCCATCGATCTTTTTAAAGATAAATAGCATTACCACAGGGTCAATCAGAGAGGAGTGGCCGTCCCGAAAGTTTTGCAAAAAGGAGCAATTTGTTGTATATAAGGCAAAACCAGAAATGCAATTTTTGTTCTCATGGTTTCGAGATTTCAAAATTTTTGAAGGCAGATTTTTATCGACATTTCAGTTTCCCGAATATTGATATAAAAATATCTATTATTGAATTCATTTCCAATTACTTTTTTGATAAGGCAATTGCAAGTCCTGTAACTACAAAGATGGAGCCTGTAATACGGTTAAATCCTTTTCTGAATGACTCTCTCAGAAATAGTCTGTTTAATCTTACCCCAAAAACCGCGTAGAGCATATAGCATCCAAAGGCTACAATTCCCAATGTCGAAAAGATAATCAGAAACCCTTCAGCAGTTGCATGCTTTATATCTATAAATTGAGGGAACAAGGCGGTAAAGAACAATATCCCCTTTGGATTACCAACGGCAATAATCAATCCGTCCAGGAACAGATTGTTTTTCCTTTTAATTGTCGATGCTTTATCCAAATTATCATTGAATGTTTCTGTGATAACCGGTTCAAATATCAGTTTAAATCCGACAAATAAAAGATAAATTATACCGATCCATTTAATGATTGTAAAAATGATGCCGGAAGCAATAAGTATTGCTCCCAATCCTAAAAAAGAAACCAGCGCCAATAACAGATTTCCTGTTAAATTTCCAAGTCCGCTGAAAATTGTTCGCCTGATCCCGTGATTTAACCCATGGTTTATTGCCAAAAGTGAATTTGGTCCGGGTGTGACCGTTGCGATAAATAAGATGGTAAAATAGGCTACAAAATAATCGAAAGTCATATCTTTTTTATTAACGCTAAATTAATGAATTTTCTCACTTAATTTCTTTTTTTTACTTCATAAACCATCTCTTTATAACCTATTTCTCCATTTTCCGAAATTGCTTCCACCACCACCATCATCTCTCCAGTGATGTCGGCATTGTAAAAAGTTGCAGCGGCTTTTCCTAAGTGATCTGAATAGATTTTCGGCATCCAGTGTACCAGGGCCCGCAAATCTGGTTTATACCAGTCCGTGGGTTGAAGGTTTTCATATATGGGGGCATAGAATTCCCTCGGCGCCGAAAAAGCAGGAATAGCAGATTTTACTTTGGCATAGTAAACAGAAGCGCTATCCACGCTGGACAGTATAAAACTCCTCATGTCCAACTGATTACTCTTAAGAAAAGTGACGACCGCCCCTTCTTTGGTAACGATTTCACCTTCTATACTTATCCCTTTACCATTATGATCCAATCCCTTGAAACCTACCTTGCAAGGTATTCCGTGAACCAGTTCTCCGCTTTCAGGGAAAAATTGCAAATCAGGTTCATTCTGGTTTTCTGTAGGTGTTATACCGATGATGGGAATTGGTTTAATGGTTGTTGCGGTGGCAAATACCCGGATGTACTCTTTGAAGATAAAATCTGTACCGAAATTTTTATTCCACTCAGTATAGACCTTTCCATCGAGCTGTAGATAAATCTTCTCCGCAAATGATGCATAGGAATAGATAGCGGACTGTGAACTGGAATGGGTGATAAAGAAAATGGAGAACCATATTACCAGTAAAATAATCCGAATCTGCTTCCTAAACAATGTACAGAAATCTTGATTCATATTATTAATTTTCAGTCCTTAATACACCTTACACTTAAACCGGTAATGCGACCACAGGGATCGAGTCCGACGAATGTATTGTCGTAGTTGAGCCGAATTCTCCAGCCACTCAGGATCCCCTTTGTTGTGCCTGACCATAAAAGAGCATTATTACCCAGGTGATAAAACGTTCCGCCAACAGAACGATTGCCTCCCGGTAACGCACTAAACCCACTGCTGTTAGTTGCTCCGTCATTTGGACTGCTCCAGCACATGGTTGCTTTTAAACTGCCACCGGCAACGGATTTACCTCCGAAGAAATTAATCAGTGTAAGCCACTCGTAATTATCGGGTAAATGCCATCCGGTTGGACAACAATTCTTTGCCGTTTCATAGTTATATAAATATCCATATTTGGCAATATTACTGTTTTTGTCATCATAAGCCCAGAAATTGCCGGTTAACGGTTTGTAGGCCAGATTTTCTGCAAACCAGATCTGTGTGCCGATTTTAACAACTTCATATTTTTTAAAATCCCGGATATCAATAAAATAATCCTGATTTTTTTGGTTCGGCCTTATCTCACCTTTTTGCTTTTCTTCGATTGAATTCGTAGAATCTGTTTTGTCAGCTTTTGTTTTTTTTCCAATGCCGCAGCTACAACAGCAATAAATTGCTTCAATAATAAACAGGAAGCTCCCTAAAATTATAATAGAATATCTCATATTATAAATATTTAAAGATCAGAAATGCCCTGTTGAACCCTCTGATGATGGCTCCAATTCAAATATACTTTCAGGGTTTAATTCTGGTTCAGCTCGGTGTGAAACATAGATAATGGCCACTTTATGTTGAGAGGCAATAGCGACAATTAAATTAATAAACAGACGGGTATTTTCATCGTCGAGACCCACTGTCGGCTCATCAAGAATCAGAAGCGGCGGGTGTTTTACCATTGCCCGAACAACAAGTAAGATACGTTGCTGACCAGCAGAAAGTGAGTTAAATTTTTTGTTTTGAAACGAAGGACCCAGAACCTGTAACCAGGCATGGGCTATGTCGCGCTGCAGATCAGTCGGTTTTGTATAAAGTCCCACCGAATCTACCAATCCCGAGATAATCATGTTTTCGACCGAATCTTCATGAGTAAATTGCAATATCATTGTGGGAGTAAAATAACCTATTTGTTTTTTGATGTCCCAAATCGTTTCACCAGACCCTTTTTTCCGTCCGAAAAGGATCATATCCTCTCCGTATCCCCTGGGGTTATCGCCAATAATTATGGAAAGTAGCGTGCTCTTTCCTGATCCGTTCGGCCCTTTCAATTGCCAGAATTCTCCTGATTGAATCGTCCAGCAAATATCCTTCAATACCTTCTTATTTCCATAATTCGCTGATACAGAATTAAGTTGAATTAGTGGATTAATTGTTGGATTCGTTTCCACAAACAGATTCGGAAGTGTTATATTTTGAATAGGTGGTATTGTTTCATGCGAATTTACAAACTGCTCTAATGGTTGTTGTGCAATAATTTTGTTTTGACCATCCACCGAGAAAACGGTCCGGACACAATCCAAAACATCCTGTTTCCGATAAAATAGCTGGATAAATAGTGTCGATTGAGTAAGTTGATTCAGATTTTCCGATATAAACTGCCGTGTCTCCTGATCAACACTGCTGTATAAATCATCCAGGACAACATATTGTGGTTTCTGAACCATAATAAAAGTAAGAAGTGCCTTTCGTTGCTGCCCCGCTGACATACTAAGCAGACTGGGATTCTCTTTCGTGAATATGGGAAACCGGTCGTGCCGTAACTCTTCATCAATGATCCGGTTAATCGTGATAATAGAATATAGCTCGCCGTACAACTCTGACAGATCGAAGTATTGTGACAAGTAAGTATTCGAGAAAATGCCATCAATGATCAACTCTTTATTAACGGTGTTCGACAGATATAATCCAATATGCTCCATTGTTTAACTTTGAAATTTATAATGCGGCATATTTTGTTCACGCAATTTATTGCCGATTCTGAAAAAAATATAAAACACTAACTTTACGCGAACTTATCTGGGATGATTAAATAATCGATTAAAAATGGTTATTGTTTCCCTGACTGCCTGTTCCGGTTTTAGGGAAGTGTCAGAAATTCCTGATACCACTGCAGAAATGTTGTGATCGACTACCCCTTTTTTGTTCCAGGTACCGGAGGAGGCTGCTGTTAAATAGGCCGAAAAATTGTGATGCATCGATCCGGGACGTTCACCGATAATATGAATTATACCTTTGCTTTTGGATGAATTGTCTGACCGGCCAAAAAGCACTTCACCACATTGATAACCAGCCCTGACTCGTCCTGAGGTAATTACAATATTTTCTTTGTCAACCGTATAATGTTTTTCCTGTAATGATTTTCTCAATCCATTTAAAAATGGTTCCAAATGACCCTCATCCATTAAAGCCCTGGAGTTAAGTCCATCAGAAATAATTATTTGCACGTCAGGCACCTGATTACCCCATTTTTGACGCATACTTTCCAGTGTCTTTATTGCCTGGGGGCTTAATTGTTCACCTGAACTGGGATGGTATACATAATCCTTCCGGTCAACTGATTTTGTTTTAATGGCAACAGAAGCGGGAATGGTTGCCACGAAGGTGGGACTCATTTCTGTCCATAGACTCACTTTCGCATCCTCGTACAACCGGTGGATTTCCTGGTCCAGTTCCGGCTTTAAATCCCATATGTTCTTTCCATATCCTTCGGCTATGGGTACCCCCCTTTGTCTGACCCTGCTCAGGCACTTTTGTCCCTCTTCATAAATATCCTTTTGACTTCTTTTATCGTTTTTAGCCAGGCGATATTTGTAATACACCCAGGTAGGGTCACCAAAATGGAGAGTTGGCTTGTCATGTTCATCAATTATCTCCAGCTTTTTAAAGAAATTCCACATCGCATCATTCACCTTGTAACCGAATTGCTCCCGAATCTTCACATGGTTGTTAAAGGCGGTGGTGAGGTAGCTGAGCATTGGATCGTTTTTGGTGGGCAAAGCCATCAGATAGGCAGGATTTGCAGGCATTACCTGCTCTATGCACCAGTTCAGATCATCTAAGGTTACATCCATATGGAGTGTTGAACAAATATCGAGCCCGATCGTAAGTCCGTGCAACTTTCCCATTACGGTATCTTCCAGGCAGCACCGCACCAACTGCTCTTTTGTTCTAAATACTTCAGGACCAATAAACCCGGCTACGTCGTTGACATATACCCATGGAGCCTGTTCGGGAGCTTTTGACTCCGACATTTTAACCTTCAGGGCACGCAGGAACCCATACTTTCGGGATTCATGTATGACCATGTCGAACCCTTCGCCATGTCCGTTTGTAAAATCGGCGCCCTGACCAGTTTCGGCATAGATACCAAACTGACCTTTTCGTTTGGCTGCATGGGCGAACATCTTTTCAATGGTGATATCAAAAGTTTTGTTCGCCTCTACCGTGCCTGCCAGGCTCTGAAACCAGATTCCTGTTGTACCCGGCTGCATTTCTTCTACTTTGGATTGGATATCGATATGAGCAAGAACTGAGTTGGGTATTTTATTCTGTAGACCAAAGGTCGAGATAATGTCAAAAAGTGCTTTTTCGATCTTTCCAACCGAGTCCGGTTCACTGGAAACAGGATTAGTACCTAATACCAGATCTCCAACGCCATAGGACCACGCGTCGAAAACCTGCCAGACGATGTCCTCGGTATCGTCTGTTGGAGAGTTGGGTTGTATCCGGGCACTAAGATAACCCTTGCTCCCAATTTTGCTGTTGGGTAAAGCATTGAAAACCTTTTTACCGGTATGGATCAACTCCTCGTTGCTCATCAGCTTAACAAGACAGGCAATTACGTCGCTTGGCAGGCTGAACATTATCGCTTTAATCTCTGTTTCAGGCTTACTTAATATAAAACGCTTCAGTTCACCCATCGTCCAGTTCCGGACAGACTGGTTTTGGATGGTTGTTTTTTGAATCAGTGCCCAAATACCGTCTTCAAAGAGTGCGTTTTGAATCAAATCCCCAATTTTGGTATTGGTGAGCAGCGTCCTGGCGTTGAGGCGTGAGGATTCAGAATTTGCTGCTACCCCTATGGTTCGGTCACCCTCTTTAAATTCATTGGCTGCCCCAATAATCTGCCGGTAAAGTGTCAGGTCCATTTTCCCTTTTACCCTATTGATATAGGAGAAAACATCCTCACCTTTTAACGGTGCCTCTACAGTGGTTTCTTCTGCAGCTGTAGTAGGTTCATTCTTGTTCAATAAATCAAATCCATTGAATATCATAAATGAAGCACCCAGAAGGCCGGTCTGGGTTATAAATCTTTTACGCGTAATGGGATTCATAATTTATCTATTTTGTTAGTTCTAAATGGTCCTCGGAAACCCGAAAGGGGGGATTTATAACCCTCTAATCAAACCCATTCGGAAAATACCACCTCAAATTTACTAATTTTAGTTGTCAGACAAAACAAAGATCTAATTTATTGTTCATTCTATCAATTCGACAAGTAGGATTTATCGATTATGGTACGATTTTTCCCTTTCGTTTTCCATTCCAGTTTTAGAGCATCTCCGCCACCTGCCTGAAAGTACTGAATTTCTATAGGATGCCACCCTTTGGCCAGCGCAATATCCATCGATTTTTCATCCATCGCATGAAGTCCGTCATTTAAAAGGGTTTTTCCCGAAATGGTCATTTTGGAACCATCGTTTGAAGTGAGAGAAAATTGATAAACGCCTGTTTCAGGAACCTGTAGATATCCTGAAAAGATCATCCCGTAGTCGTTATTTCTTTTTTTCATGGAAAGATCAATATTTGATGCACTCCCTTTCATCACAGGTTTAAGGGTCGAAAAATCGGGTAGTTGGCCCCAAATACCTTCAAAATAGCGGTATTGCAATCCGGGTTTGGTGTTCAGCACTGTTACAGCTGGAATAGGTTCTTCTTTTGTCAGATTTATTTCCGAAAGACCACTGACAGCTTTCCCGTCGATAAAGCAAAGGGCTTTAATCACCAGTGAGGTGGTTGCTTTTACCGTATTTATTCCGGTTGCTACCCTCGATTCCCAGGTCGGAATAGATCCGTCGGTAGTAAAACGTATAACACAATTGGGAATATTGGAAGTGATTTTGAAGGTTGCCTGATCAATAAAAACAGAGTATTCTGCATTAATTTCCGGGCCATTGTATACCACCACCTCATCGTTGGTTTCCAAAACGATTACCGTTGCAAATCTGTTTTTTACAATATTTGAAATATTAATATTCAGATAGTTTCCACCGTTTTCAACATGAAGTTTATTCTTCCTGTCTTTCAATGTCCAGGCTTCATTCACTTTGCTGGATAAACCTGGTATGCGAAGTATTCCATCTTTGGGGAAATCGAAAACATGAAGGTAGATCAGGTTTTTTCCATCCACCTTTTTAACGGTACAACGTCCCCAATCCAACTTTTTGAAAGGACTTGATGAAGTGCCATAAATGGCTTCTCCATTGGTTTTCATCCATGCGCCAACCTCTTTCAGCCGTTCGATCGAAGGATCCGGAATAAGACCCTGGGAAGTTGGGCCGACGTTTAAAAGGTAATTTCCACCTTTCGAGGATATATCGATGAGGTTCCGCACCAGCGTTTCTGCACTTTTCCAGTTATGATCGTTGGCGCCATATCCCCAGGTGGTGTTCATGGTCATGCACGATTCCCAGTTTTTACCCGGAAATCCTGTTGCCGGGATGAATTGTTCCGGAGTTTCCAGATCGCCTGCAATTCCTTCGCAGAGACGATTGTTAACGATTAACCTGGGATATTTGGCAAGTATCGGCGCGAATTTTGCTGCACGCTCCTTTGTCATTTCACAAGGGGTATCCCACCAAAGGATATCAGGTTGATATGCAGAAAGGATTTCTTTGATCTGAGGTACAGCAACTTCATCGAGGTATTTGTCAAAGCTTCCATCCTGTGCCGGATCCCAATGTCCGCTGCAGGCTGCACCCCCGGGGTGATTCCAGTCCTGAGCCTGGGAATAATACAAACCAAAGTGCATCCCATGTTTTTTACAGGCATCAGCCATTGCCTGTACAATATCTTTTTTGTATGGAGTAGCGTCCACCACATTAAACGGATCGGAAGATTTAAACATGGCAAAACCTTCGTGATGCTTCGAGGTCTGTACAATGTATTTCATTCCGGCCTCTTTGGCTAAAAGGACAAATTCATCGGCATTAAAACGGGTGGGATTAAATTTGGCAACCAGGGATTTATAATCAGCTACGGGAATTTTCATATAGCATTGGATCCACTCGGTTGTTTCGCCGATCTTGGTTTGCTTATTATTCCATTCTCCTGCGGGAATACTGTACAAACCCCAGTGGATAAACATGCCGAATCTGGCCTCCTTCCACCACTCCATTTTGTTGGTCGAATTTGCTGATTTGCAAACAGAAAGCTGAAGAAGAATAATAATTAAAAGCAGAAGGTTCTTTTGCCTGATCATCGAATGGTAATTTTTATTATATTATTAGATCATATTATCAATCTCCCTTAAAAGGTCGTCAAGAGAAATTGTTCTCAATTTCTTTTCTTCATCCGTAAGTTTTTTATATTCATCAGCAATCTCGCTAATTTTGGAAGACTGTTTTTTGATTTCAGCCTCGTCAAAGGCAATAAAAGTCATTTCGTAAAGGCAATGAGAAATAATTTCCAATTCATTAAACTCTTTTAAAGTTTGCTCACTAATACTCATCCCCAACCATTTGCTCCACTCTGTAAACTCTAAAGCTAATCCAAATTCTTCATTTAAAGTTGTTCCGTAAATGTCTGGAGAAGTTGATTCTTCAGTTTCATTATCAAAGAGTTCTTTAATAACTAAAGTAATTTCATTTTCCTCAACTATTTGTTGTTGAAGCTTTTCAAATACCAATCTATAAGCTTCAATGTTTTGCAACTGGTTAGGATAGAGATTTAATAATGTCATTTCAACACTCAACCAATGATTGCTTCTTAAAATATTGAATAACTTTATTGGACTCTTTTTTGTCATTAATCTACAAATTTAATTAACTTTCAACCAAACTTTACCCTTTGATTGCCCACCTTAGCTTTGCAGATCGTGCACGTGGATTCGTGCTGCACTCTTCGACTGATGGACGAACCGGATCGGGAGCCACCTCACTATAGATACCTTCGCGAAATAACCATTGGAAAGATTTTTTTACCCGCCGGTCTTCACCTGAATGAAACGAAAGGATGGCCACCCGCCCCCCCGGAGCAAGTGCATCGGGAAGCTTTTCAAGAAATTCTTCCAATGCTCCGAATTCATCATTCACATCAATGCGCAGAGCCTGAAAGCATCGCTGACACGATTTCTTAATCTCCTCCTTCCGATTCTGAACCGGTAGAAATTCAAGCGCTTCTCCAATAATATCTTTTAACTGAGTGGTTGTTGAAATGTCTGTTCCTTTCCCTATTGCAATAATAATGGCTTTAGCTATCTGCTTATGATAAGGTTCATCGGCATTTTCTAGAAACAGCCCTTCCAATTCATCCTGCGAATAGGTTTTTAAAAGAGCAGCTGCCGGTTTGCCTGTTTTGGGATTAAGTCTTAGGTCTAAAGGTCCATCCACCTTAAATGAAAATCCCCTTTCGGGATTATCTATTTGCATGGATGACACACCCAGATCTGCCAATACAAAATTCAAGGGACCTGACTCCTCCGTAATCAGATCGATTTGGGAAAAATTCATTTTCCTGACAATAAGCACTTCAGGTCCATATCCAAACGAAGCCAGGCGATCCCTTGTTCTGGGTAATTCAAAGGGGTCTACATCGGTGGCGTAGAGTTTTCCGCCCGGAACCAGGCATTTTAACATCTCCAGGCTATGACCACCATAACCAAGTGTTGCATCGAGTCCAATTTGTCCGGGAGCAATCCGGAGGAACTCCATGATTTCATTCACACAAATCGAACGGTGCATCCCTGCCGGAGTGCGCCCCTGCTGCATCACCTTTGCGATGTCCCCGGCATACTGTTCAGGCGACAGTTCCTTGTATTTATCTTTAAAGGATTTTGGGTGTGTCCCTTTATATCGAATCCGACGAGGTTGTTTTGGCGTTTGATCATCCATAAGTACAAAAATAACAAATATGATGAAAGAAATCAGGCAAACACTATCCGGTAAACATTCGTCTCTCTCTGTTCAAATCCCACTTTTTTGTACAAATTATTCGCACTTATTCTTGATGGTTTTGAAGTAAGCATCACCACATCGGCCTGCTGATCTTTTGCAAAACGGATGGCAAAATTTGTCAGGCTTTCACCCACTCCCAACCCTCTGTATTTTTCATCCACAACCACATCCTCTATCCACGCTTTTTTCCCGGTTGGAGCGTGATAGAATCCTACAGTTAACATACCCAGTTGAACTCCGTCATCATCCACCGCAAAAAACAGATGACTGTTTGCGTCAGAGATAATCGCCTCAACCTCCTGCTTCGTAATCAGATAATTATGTTCAACCAATAAATTTAAAAATTTATTGATAACAATTATCAAATCAGGGTGATACGATGTGATTTCCTCTATTCTCATTTTAATGTCAATTTATTACCTTTTTCAAAACTACTGATATTTTCGTTATCTGCTGTTTTTACCTGCTTGTATTTCGAAAATGGGATGGGGTCATCCCTGTATGTCTCTTAAAATATTTGCATAAGAATGCTTCACAGGGATAGTTCAGTTGTGCTGCTATTTCCTTAAGTTGCGAGGAGGTTGATATTAACCGCAATTTAAGCTCTGTGATGGCAAATTTATCAATGAGCCCTTTGGCAGAATTTCCTGTACTTTCCTTTGTAATAATCGACAAGTATTTAGGTGTTATGCAGAGTTTCCCGGCAAAAAAGGCAACTTCACGATTTTCGGTATGTGTTTTTATCAGACGGAAAAACTCCTCCTGCACCTCTTTTTTATGTTTACGCTGTCGGGTGTGAATCTTTACATTATTAGTAATCACTTTACTGTACAGATCCAGGTAGAAATTATGCAACAGATTCAATATGATTTCACCGCGGCATATATTTGATGAGTCACAAAATTTACGCTGCAAAACAGCAAACGATTCTGCAAATATTTTGTCCCTTTCCATTTCGGGCAGATGATATTTCACATTTTCCCTCAAAAATCCGATAAATTCTGTCGGAAAGCGATACAAAATATCGTCAATCAATTGGTTTGAAAATGAGAAATATGCCAGTTTAAAGTTATTCGTTTTTTCGTTGCAGGCCAATATCTGACCAGGAAAAACCACCATAATGTCGTTTGGGGAAAAGGTATACGACAACAAATCAACTTCGATTTCGGCATTTCCCTCCAAACATACGCATACCAGGCAATGGTCTATCCGACAAGGTGAAAAATCAATTGGTAAGTCGTTATGCTGCAACGAAATATCAAAGTCGTTTTCAATTTTATTGGAGTTGATAAGAAACAGGTCGGGAGAAGGGAGTTGCATCTTGTATTGTTCTTAATTTGTATGCAAAAATACTTAATTTGAAAGGTATTTTATTTTATTTAAGGAAAAAAGGATAATTATAATGGAAATCGGGACAGTAGTTTTAACGCCAAATAACCTGACTTTTGCCCCCCTTGAAATTAAACAGAAAATAATGATTAGACAGAAAAAGTTCTCAATTATCATGGCGCTTTGCATCCTCTTAATCGCCCCGCAAAGAGTTGCGGCACAAACTGCAAAGACCTTTACTTTATCCGAAGTGTATGCTCTTGCGATAGCCAATAGTAAACAACTGAAACGATCACAAACCAGTGTGGAAATGGCCAGGAAGGCCACAAAATTAGTCAGAACTGCATTTTCTCCCTCGATCGATGTTTCGCTTTCGGCTTCTTATATCGGAAATGGCGTGATGATGGAGAGAGATTTTACCAATTCACAAAATATTGGTATGCCCCACTTTGGAAATGATTTCGGCTTAGCTGCTTCGCAAGTGATTTTTACCGGTGGTGCCATAGCTACAAGCATTGAAAAAGCCCGTTTGGAGGAACAGGTGGCACAACTCAGTTATGATCGCAACGAATTGGATATTTGTTTTCTCGTAACAGGTTACTATTTAGACCTGTACAAACTGAAAAATCAACGCGAAGTGTTTCTTAAAAACATTGAGCAGACTGAGATTCTGATCAGACAGGTTAAATCGAAGGAGTCACAGGGAATGGCTTTAGGCAGCGACGTTACCCGCCATGAGCTGATGCTGCAAAACCTGAAGCTCGCGTTAATCGAAGTTGAGAACAACCGTAAGATCATCAACAACCAACTGGTGGTCACCCTTGGATTGTCTGACGGAACGTCAGTAATACCCGACTCCTCGGTACTCGTACTCAATTTGAATGGAGTAAATCAGGAAAATCACCTTCAACTTGCAGCAGGGAACCTCCCGGAGTTGAAAACGGCCGCGCTGAACAAAGAAATTGCGGCCAAAGAGTTGCGTATTGCCAAATCCGAATTCTATCCACAGATTGCGCTTGTGGCTGCAAACAACTTTAACGGACCAATCCTGATTGAAGTACCCACCATTAACAATAATTTTAATTACTGGTATGTGGGGGTGGGAATAAAATACAACCTGGCATCGCTCTATATAACCAACCGAAAAATGGCCCTTGCCGCCAAAAAACAGTTGATGACCGAAAATGATGAAGCGGTTACACTGGAGCAGATACAAGTTGCGGTTCACACTGCGAACACCCGGTTCAGGGAATCGTTCGAAAAATTGACAGTGTATGAAACAAGCAGCCGATTAGCTGACGAAAACTACCGCATTATCAATAACCGCTATCTGAGTGAATTGGTATTAATTACCGAAATGCTCGATGCCAGTAACACCAGGCTCAACGCCGAATTGCAGGTTGTAAATGCAAAACTCGACGTCATTTACAATTATTACAGGTTGCAACGGGAAATTGGAAAGAAAATCACAAATAAATAAATTGGAATAAAAACAAGTAAATCATGGTAAAGAAAAAAATGAAATTAGTTTATAATATCGTTGTCGGCCTGTTGCTATTGGGCAGTATTGGTTGGGTTAGCGCCAAATTTGTCCATTTAGGGAATGTGGAATTTACCGATAATGCACAGGTTAAACAACAGATCGTACCCGTAAACTCGCGTGTACAAGGATTTATCCGGAAGATCTTCTTCAAGGAATACCAGCGGGTGAATAAAGGTGATACCCTGGTCGTTATTGAGGATGTGGAATACCGCTATCGTGTTGCCCAGGCTAAAGCTGATTACCAAAACGCCATTATCGGGAAAAAGGCAATGGGAACAACAATTTTAACTACCCAAAGCAATATTGGCGTAACAGAATCTGGTATTGAGGAGAGTCGTGTTCGGTTGGAAAATGCAGAGAAGGAATACAACCGGCACAAAAACCTGCTGGCACAGAAATCGGTTACACAGCAGCAGTTTGATGCAATAAATGCCAATTTTGAAGCCGCCAGGGCACGTTACGAACAATTACAGCGTCAACGTAACTCCTCTTCCCTGGTCAAGAATGAACAAACCTTACGCCTCGATCAGAACGAGGCAGGAATAAAAGTGGCGGAAGCAGCCCTGGAACTTGCCAGGCTAAACCTTTCATATACTGTAATTCTGGCATCCTGTGATGGGGTACCGGGTCGGAAAAATATTGAGGAGGGACAGTTGATACAACCCGGGCAAACCTTGCTCGATCTGGTCAATGAGACTGATAAATGGGTGATTGCAAATTACAAGGAAACGCAAACCTCGAACATACATGAGGGACAAACCGTCGATATTAAAGTAGATGCAATTCCGGGCAAAACACTAAAAGGTAAAGTATTATCAATATCAAGGGCAACCGGGGCGAGCTTCTCACTTTTCCCGCAGGATAATTCAGCAGGTAATTTTGTAAAAATAGCCCAACGAATCCCGGTGCGAATTGAGTTTTCAGAAAATAACGCAACAGAAGATTTAGCTCATCTGCGTGCCGGTATGAATGTGGAATGTGAAGTGAAATTTTAATGGTTATGCATCACAATTTTGCACCGTTTTCCATACCAGACATCCGGGATTTTATACCCAAAAAAGTCAAACCGTGGATTCTCGTCGTATTTGTCTTGATCTTCCAGCTTTCGGGTGGGGTCTACCTGGCATCCGTGAGCGAAATGTCGGGTTCACTGGCATTGATGCGGGAGGATATTATGATGGCAGGTTATGCCTCTCTGGTAGGCATGGCAATCACATTTACCATTATGTTCAGGCTAAAATTCCGTTTCCCCTTAAAAACGAGCTTAATCATTTCTGCTTTAGGGCTGGTCATTTGTAATTTAATTTGTATGCACACCGGCAGTGTGCCATTATTGGTGGGGGTATCTTTTGTGGCGGGGCTTTTAAGAATGTGGGGTACATTTTCATGTAATACCACGATTCAGCTATGGATAACTCCAAGGCGTGATATGACTGTGTGGTTTGTATACATCTATCTTTTAGTACAAGGCGCGATTCAGCTGACAGGATTATCTGCTATTTACACCGCTTTTTTCAGTAAGTGGGAATACATGCACTGGATTATCGTAGGACTCCTTTTGATCTTAATTTTAGTCACTTATTTCATATTTCGTCAACATCGGTCAATGAAGAAGCTGCCGCTTTACGGTATCGACTGGATGGGGATGATATTGTGGAGTGCGACGGTGCTTTGCGTCATTTTTGTACTCAATTACGGGGAACATTTCGACTGGTTTCAGTCCACATTTATCCGGATGGGGACCGCGCTGGGAGTGTTAAGCCTGGTGCTTAATTTATGGCGTGCCTCATTTGTCCGCCACCCGTTTATCGAATTGCAGACGTGGCGTTTCCACCATGTCTGGTTAACTTTTTTGCTTTACATCAACGTGAATATTTTGGTTAGCCCGTCCCATCTCTTTGAACATGTTTACACTGAATTAATTTTGGGCTACGATGCACTTCATATTATTTCACTCAACTGGATCGTGTTTCTTGGAATTGTGTTTGGCGCTTCCTTTTCCTATCAAGTTTTTGCCTTGCGAAAATGGACCTTCAAAATTATGACCTTTATCGGTTTTTCGATGATCGTTGGGTATTTGGTGACCATGTATTTCATTATCGACTATAATTTACCGAAAGAAATGCTCTACTTTCCAATATTTCTAAGGGGTTCGGGCTACGTCATAATCGCCATAACCTTTATCACCGCCCTTTCAGGAATCCCGTTCCAGAATTTTTTCCAGTCACTGACCATCCAGGCCTTTATGAGTGCTTGTTGTGGTTCTTTGATTGGGCTGGCTCTACTTACCCGCTTGTTTAAGATTACGGTAAAGAGAAACATGATGCTCTTAGGCGCAAACCTTGATAATGTCAATCCGGTCGCAAAACACCTACCTTCCGAATCGCTCTTTAATAGCTTACAGCAACAGGCTATGTTAGTCAGTATGAAGGAAATTTACGGTTGGCTATGTATCCTTGGAATTTTTTGTCTTATCCTGTTTTTCCTCGGTGAAAGTTCCCTGCGTCCGAAATCGCTTCACCCAACATTTAGTAGAATCGGACATTCCATTCTTCGTCAATTGAAAATGGATATCATCACAAAAGAGGATTGATCTGCCGGGCAAATGAGAGAGGAGGTTGAAGGCGCTACCCGGAACTGGTGTTTTCAACCATTTTTCTGCTACTTTTGTCCGGTTATTTTTTTTAGATTGATTTATGAGATTGTTGATCATACTCTGCTTCCTGATAATGCTGAGTTCAGGAATGACCTCGCCTTCGTTCAGAGAGAAGCAGATGAATTTTACCCGGGTGAGGGAAGCCTATACCTGTAAGGAGAAAATAGTTGATAAAACCCTTGCCGCACACTCGATTTCCCGTGACAGCTTAAGAATTTATCTCCGTGCTTTTAAAACCGAAAAAATCATTGAGTTGTGGGCAAAAAATAGTCGCGACTCTGTTTACATGCCAGTTAAGGAATTTCCCATCTGTGATCTTTCGGGATTTGAAGGGCCCAAGAGGCGTTACCGTGATTTGCAGGTCCCTGAAGGGTTTTACCACATCTCAAAACTCAATCCCTACAGCAAATACTATTTGTCGATGGAGATTAACTATCCCAATGCGTCCGATAGCATCAGAGGTGTTCGTGGCCACCTGGGAAACCAGATCTATATTCACGGTTCCTGTATTTCTTCGGGTTGCCTGGCTATGACAGATGACCGGATCAGGGAACTGTTTGTCTATTGTATTGAGGCTTACAACAGCGGTCAGGAAGAGATTGCGCTGACCATTTTCCCGTGCCGGCTTAGTGAAAATAATTATTCAGGATTAATTTCCCATTATAAGAAGGACAAGGATAAAATCAGTTTATGGGGTGATCTTAAAAAGAGTTCCGATCTGTTCGAACATTCCAGGATGCAGCCAATGGTGAAGTTCCTTCCTGACGGAACCCATGAGGTGAAATAGTCTTTTAAGGAAATCCAAAATACCTGTCGTTATTTCGGATGGTACTTATTTTCTTTCGAGATATTCTTTTGTTGATGTTACTGTTGAGTAGAAATAGTTTAATGCGGCGAGAAAACTCGTCTGAACCTCCCTGGCGCCAACGATTTGTCCGTTTATTTCGAGATCTTTGGTTGCACATGCGTCTCCGATCAGGGTGATCGAATATCCAAAATCCTTTGCCGCTCTTACAGTGGCATCGACACACATATGGGTCATCATTCCACAGATAACCAGATCGGTTATGTTTTTAATTTTTAAAAGATCTGATAAGCCGGTTTCCAGAAAGCTGTTCGGATAATGCTTGATAATCAGCGCTTCGTCTTCAATGGGTTTTACCCGGTCATCGATTTTGGATCCATTTGTGCCGGGCAGGAAAAATGTTGCAGTTGGTCTGGTGGCAATATGTTGGATATGAAATGCAGGTAATCCTTCTGATCTGAACCGATCGAGAACCAACCGCGCATTGTCTGCTGCCTGGTCTGCTCCGGCAAGGGGCATGGTCCCTGCCTCGAAATAGTCATTCTGGATATCTATCAGGACTAATGCAGTACTCATCATTTCAGTCTTAATTTGCATTTTTAATCTCAGCCCATCTTTCGAGTATATTCTCTTCCCCTTTGAAATAACTTACTTTGGACTCCTTTTCGAAGACCTGCATCGATGGAATTATAATTGTCTTACCTGAATCGGGATATTCACAGATATCGGCGCCAACAAATGTTCTGATGTCAAGATAGGTGCATGGTTCCGTTCCGTGATTATAAACCTGATGTGCTCCGCTTTCTCCCGTCTCAAAAAATACCAGATCTCCTGCTTTTATAGTTTCAAGACCTTTGGGTGTCCGCAAGGTCATCGAACCGGATACCACCATAAAGAGTTCTTCTGCATTCCTGTGAAAGTGGTAGGGAGATGAAAATTGTCCCGGGTTTAAAAGTCTCACATCAAAATTCAGGTTTTTGGGGTCTATTCCGCTTTTTGCCCTTGAAGCATCGGTCAACAGCCGAAAATTGTCAATCCTTCCGGGATTCTCATTATATTCCCTGTTTTCACTTTTTAATATTGTTGCCATAATTTGAAGTTTGAAGGTTCAAATATATTTTATTTAATAATGCCAGCAGACTGGTTTTATTTATCGGTTTTGGCAGATATCCATTACATCCGGCAGCCAGAAAACGATGTTCATCTCCGGTTTCGGCATAGGCTGTGGTGGCAATAATGGGTAATTCGGGCCGAAATTCGTGGATAAGTTGAGTGGCTTCAAGCCCATTCATTATCGGCATTTTAATATCCATCAATACTATTGATATTGATTTATTTTGCTTACACATTTCAACCGCTTCAGCTCCATTCCTGGCGTGGAGGTAATTGCGCCCTATCATTTTCAGTAGAACTTTCATATACAAATAGTTTGACTCATCGTCTTCGGCAATGAGCACCAACTGCTTGTCGGAGTCGGTTGAACTTATCGTTTTTGTAGTGCCAGGCATTTCGGGTAAAATGGTTGTATTATAAGGAACTGTAATTGTAAAAACAGATCCTTTATCTTTTTCAGAAGTTACCTTTATTGTACCTCCAAGTAATTTCGCCAAACCCTGGGCGATGGTTAACCCCAAACCGCTGCCTTCGTATCCACGTGTTGTTGAAGCGTCCTCTTGAGAGAATATGTCAAAAATGATCTCCAGTTTATCAGGTGCGATTCCAACTCCACTATCTTGCACAAAAAATTCAAGGTAACCCGATTTAATTGTATAACCACAGCGTATACTGCCTTTATTTGTAAATTTGAGGGCGTTGTCCACAAGAATATTTAGTATTTTGCGAATATAATCGCTGTCAGAAAAAATGGTTATATCATGGAATTCTTGCGGGATTACGGCTTCAAATCCAATCCTTTTTTCTGCACACAAATGCGCTGTATCTTCAATGATTTCATTGAATAGTGGTTTCAGGAGAAATTCTTTTTTATGCACCTCCATGGCGCCAGATACAATTCGGGCCATATCCATATAATCTGAAACCGTATTCATCAGGCGGTTACTCGATTTTTGAACAATGTTAAAGTATTCCATCCGCTGATTTGGCGTAAGTTCCGATTCGGCGAGAAGCTGCCCAAACCCCAGAATACTGTTTAAAGGTGTTCTGATTTCATGTGAAATATTATTGATAAAGGCCGTTTTCAATTTATCGCTGGCCTCGGCTTTTTCTTTGGCAAATACCAATTCCTCCAACATCCTTTTTCTTTCGGTGTTGTCTTCATCGACACCGCGATAACCCTTGAAATTTCCTTTGTCATCAAAAACCGGACTTCCGCTAGTTGTCAGGATTAATACATGCCCATCTTTATGAGCATTCGGATTTTCAAAATGTCTGAATGATTCTTGTCTTGAAAATAGTTCAAAGGCTGCATTCTTTAACTCCTCTTTTTTTTCAGGAATAAAGAAATCATAAAAGTACTTTTGTCCGACAATTTCATCACTCGAATAACCAAGTAATGACTGGACAACAGGGCTCACATAGGTATATAATCCATTTTTATCTACTTCCCATATCCATTCGCGGGCATCTTCTGAAACTTGTTTAAAACGATGCTCGCTCTCCTGTAAGTCTTTGGTTGCTTTTTGATGAGCCGCTTTTTCTTTAGCCTCATCAAGTGCTCGTTTTACTGCAAATGGGAGTCTCTCAGGTCTGTCTTTCAGTACATAATCCACCGCGCCTTGTTTCAGTAATTCAATAGCAGTTTCTTCACCAATAGAACCTGAAACACAAATAAACGGAACTTCCGGACAAATCTCATTGCTAATTTGCAGGGCGCCAAAAGCATCAAAACCTGGCAAATTAAAATCAGATAAAATAATGTTGTAACAATTTTGGTGCAGTGCGGAAGTAAAGCCACCTTTATTTTCGACATGGGTTAAATCCAAAATATAACCTGCATCCGTTAATTGTTCCTGTATTAATTCAAAGTCATGCTGGGAATCCTCCAGTACGAGGATCTTAAGGTGGGTGCCTTCAATTTCACTATTTCCATGCATAGTTTAAAGATTTCGTGGTTGTTCGTTTAGGATAGCCCAAAAAATACCAATATGTTTTACTGCCTCAATAAAATCCTCGAAATTAACTGGTTTTACCACATAGGCATTTACCCCCAGGTCATAACATTTTTTTAGATCGGGTTCTTCACGCGATGAGGTGAGCATTACGATTGGAAGCGCTTTTAATTTTTCATTTCTGCGGATGGCCTCCAGGACTTCAATGCCATCCATTCGGGGCATTTTTATATCGAGCAGCAATACCGCAGGAATACCTTTTTTACGGTTTTTAAACTCCCCTTCATAATTCAGGTACTCGATGGCTTCTACTCCGTCCCTGACCACAACAACATTGTTTGCCAGGTTATTTTCCATAAGAGCCTCGATGGTCAGTTCAGCATCCAGCTGATTGTCCTCTGCCACTAAAATGGTTTTTAACTCAATCATAATATGTCCTCCTTGTTTTTTGGTAGCGTGAAAGAGAAAGTTGCTCCTTTATTTGGTTCGGCCTCCGCCCATACATTCCCGTTATGTTTGTGTATAATACGCTGTACATTGGCCAGACCGATTCCTGTCCCTTCAAATTCACTTTGGAGGTGCAGGCGCTGGAATACCCCAAATAGTTTCTGTGCGTATTTCATGTCAAAACCCACTCCGTTATCATGAACGGAAAATACGAAATTATCCTTCACATCTGTGTAATCAATCGTTATTTCTGCTGGTTTTTTAAACTTTGTATATTTTACAGCATTATCCAGCAGGTTAATCCATACCTGTTTAAGCAGGGAATAATCGCCAAATACTTCAGGCATTTCTTTCAACGACCACTTTATATCCCTGTTTTCCATATCCGGTTTAATTTGTTCAAGCACCTCCTTAACCAAAACATTCATATCCAGCTTCGCTTTATGTATCTCCTGTCTGCCGGTTCTTGAAAATTGGAGCAAGTCATCGATGAGCTTTCCCATCTGTTTTGCAGCCTTTGTTATGGTAGCAAGATAGTGGCGGGCTTTATCGGGTAAATTATCCTGGTACCGTCCACTTAATAAACTGACGTAACCATTTATGTGGCGCAGAGGCGCCCTTAAATCGTGGGAAACAGAATACGAAAATGCCTCCAGTTCGCGATTGGCTACCTGAAGTTGGGTTGTTCGTTCTTCAACCCGCTGTTCAAGCGTTTCATTGAGTTTTCGGATTTTATCTTCTGCCTGTTTCTGAAGGGAGATATCTGAATTAAAACCATACCAGGTAATACTGCCATCGGGAAGTTTTTCAGGTGTCGATTTGGAAAGCAACCATTTTATTTCTTGACCGGGTAACTGCACTCTGTATTCACAGGCAAAATTGCTGAGGTTTTTTGCAGAGTATTCAATCTCATTCATAACTCTGGCCAAATCATCGGGGTGAATTACACTGCCAATCGGACCAAAATCATTTAGTACATCTTCGGGTGAACAACCATAAATATTTCGGATACCTTCGGTGGCTATGGGTACATAATAGGTTCCGTCAGGTCTGCGTGTAAATTGAAAGATCAGGTCGGGGACATTTGCTGAAAGTTTTCTAAACTCCAGGTCTTTTTTCCTGACCTTTTCTTCGACCAGTTTTATTTCGGTAATGTCGCGAGCGGTTACAACCGAACCGGTTATCGTTCCGTTGCTGTCGCGGATGGGCGAGAAGCTGTAACTTCCAATCCAGGTTTCTCCGGTATCTATACGGCGCAGTTTATACTCGGCATTTTTAACGATCTCTCCATTCAGAGCCCTTGGAATTGCCCATTGCTCAATAGTAGCCAATTCTCCCGTGGAGAGGTAAACTTCTAGAAATTCAGGATATTCAACAAAAGTTTTTGCACATTCTTCTTTATTTTTGAATCTATGGAATGTCGCAAAAGCTTCATTAAAATCAATAAATCGTCCTTCTTTATCTGAAATAAAAACAGCATCGGTCATACTCGAAAGTGCTGAGTCGAGTTTCAATTTGCTTTCCTGAAGAGCGATTTCGGTTTGTTTCAATTCATGAATATCGGTGCATGTCCCAAACCATTTGATTATTATGTTGTTAGAATCAAAAATGGGGATACCGCGTATAAGCCACCACCTGTAAGATCCGTCATAACGGCGCAGCCGGCACTCAAGAGAATAGACGTCATTATTCTTAATCGAATTTTCCCAGGCTTCCCAGGCACGTTGTTGGTCTTCAGGATGAAATGGTTGGTTCCATCCATGCCCATAGCTCTCTTCAAGCGTAAGACCTTTATACTGCACCCACTGCTGATTGAAATAGATATTCCAGCCATCGGGACGGGTAATCCATACAATCTGAGGCATTGATTCAGCGAGTAGCCTAAAATCATTCACGCTTTTTTCGAGCTCTTCTTCAGCTAGCTTTCGGCGGGTAATGTCCTCTATGATTCCCAGATTGTAAAGAAATTGGCCTTCGTTATCATAGGTGGCTGTTAAAGTAAGTGAACCCCAGATCACCTGACCGTCCTTCCGGATGAAGCGCTTTTCGGTTTTATATACGGAGATTTCCTTGTTGATCAGCTTTTGAAAATATGGCAGATCATTTTTCAGATCATCCGGATGGGATACCTCTTTAAATGAGAATTTCTGCAGTTCAGCTTCACTGTAGCCCATGATTGTGCAGAAAACAGGGTTTGCTTTTTTAAACCGGAACTCTTTATCAGCCATTACCATTCCGAAAGGACCATTTTCATAAAGATTACTATACCTGAATTCGCTTTCGAATAGTCGTTCTTCCTGGCGTTTACGTTCGGAAATATTTCGGTTTGTGGTCCGCCGGCCCAGATATTCTCCTTCATTGTTCAATATCGGACTGCAACTATGACTAATCCAACGGATTTCACCTTTTTTTGTTAAAATGCGAAATTCCAGGTTATGAGGTGTATCATCGAGGATTGATATTTGGGTATGCTGACTGAACTTTTCCTGGTCTGCTTCGTAAATAATCTCATGATTGAGCTCCGGATGATCTGTAAATTCTTCGGGTGAATAGCCGGTTACCCGTTCACATGCCGGGGATACGTAATTTAAATGTCCATCAGGTGCGATCCAATAAATCCAGTCATCCGAATTGTCGGAAATTAACCGATATTTTTCTTCGCTTTTTCTTAAATCTTCATTCAACTGCAATTGTCCCATTTTTTGAAATGTGATCTCACTGATCAACTGAGTCATATTTAGCAAAAAGTCCATTGCAACTTTTACTTTTTCCTTCGAAATAATTGGTACATCTTCGAGTGCGCTTAAATATTTCTGCTCATTAAAACCATATTTTCCGGCTTGTTCTTTATAAAAAGTACGATCAGGTTTATTAAAAAAGAATTGGCCTGAGAAAAGGTTGGCAATATGTTCTCCGTTTATTACGATAGGTACCACTACATCAACCAATCCATTTAAGCATTCATAGAAATGATATTTTTCGCCATCGCATAGATTGCAAGCTAATGTGGTATCGCTAATTTTACATTTTTTTGAAGTTTCGGGATTTATCCTGTGAAATTCAGTGCAAATTTGTCGCCATCCTGAATTTGACAGTACATTCCCATCGAGGTCTAGAATGGCGGTTACAAATCCTGTTGATTGATTGAACCCTTCAAGTAATTTATTGACTTCGTCAAAATCGATTAAATTCAGAATGTTGATTTTCATAGATCACAAATTTCAGTATTAATTTCATTAACAGGATTACTGGCAATTCGCTTATTCTACTTATAATGCAACCAAGACTAAATTATATAGTTTGATTAAGATTGTCTATTTTAATTTTTTAAAACAAATATAGCATTTATTTCACTATCAGAATTAGACCTTTAGTGAGCATCGGAACCCCCTGACGGCATAGTATGATTCTGCACCGTTGTGATAAACAAAGATATGATTAAAGCGACGATCACAAAATAGTGCGCCTCCAAGTTTTCTAATCTCACCAGGTGTTTTCACCCAGCTCGATGTTTTCGTATCGAAATTTTCAAGTTTCTGCAACTCGCGATATTGTACTTCTGTTAAAAGTTCAATGCCCATTGCCGCAGCCATATCAATCGCGTTATTTACCGGTTTGAATTCTT
Organism: Prolixibacteraceae bacterium; assembly: GCA_963677935.2. Classification (GTDB taxonomy): domain Bacteria; phylum Bacteroidota; class Bacteroidia; order Bacteroidales; family Prolixibacteraceae; genus JAAFHB01. The sequence goes on from CAXXEH010000002.1 coordinate 60,091, forward strand.
TTCTTGATTCGAGCCCTTCTCGGTCGTAGCAAACACTTCTGCGCCCTTTGGGACTTTCAGCTGAACAATCAAAGAAAAGGTATTCGCCCGTTCTGGTGTCAAGACCAACAACATCGGGTTCACCCCCTGTTCTTTCCATTTCATTGAGCGACCACAGTTTTTCTCCGGAGGCCTCGTGGTCCAGCTTTGCTTGTAGCTTGGTCCATTCAATATCAACATGGCGGTTCATGTTTTTCTCAAAACGGGCTTTTAATACGCTGATTAGTTCTTTACGTTGTTCGGTTGACAACTCCTTCTGATTTCCCACGGTCCAATTGATCGTTTTAATTGATTATTTTACCAGCTTCGAAATTGTCCTGAATGCATCGGCTTTTGCCGAACGGGTCATCTCAAAAAGGATCGATTCATAGGTTCCCATCATAATTTGTTCAAAACGAAAGCGATCCATTGCCCCATCTTTACTTATTGCCGAGCGCGAAGTAATACAGTTCGTTATCACAATCGGATTATATCCGGCTGCTTTCAGGTCAATGGCCGTCTGCAATACGCAAACGTGTGCTTCAATTCCGCACACAATGATATTTTTGCTTTGATAATGGCGAAGGAAATTCCGGTATTCCTCCGCTCCAAAACAGCTGAAATCGGTCTTTTCAATGGCTGTAATATCGGGCACAAGTGATTTGATCTCAGAAAGCGTTTCACCTAGTCCTTTGGTGTATTGTTGGGTCAATGCTATTGGAATTTCCAATGCAATTAATCCTTCCATTAAGATTTTCGTATTTCGCAGTAACAGGTCGTTTTCGTTCATGGCAGGGTAGAGCCGTTCCTGAAAATCAATAAAAAGTGCGGTGGTATTTTCTCTTGTGATACGCATATTTGGATGAATGATTTGAAATTAAAAATTAAAGATTCCTGAAGATGCGAAATTACACAGATTTTAATTCAACCTATTCATCAATCCCAGAGGACCGAAAATTTAATGAAGAAAATTTCCTCTTTTTTGTAATAAAGAAGTCAAAAATAATGGAGCCGCGATAAATTTCGGGATGATGTGTGGTCGTGATTTGTGGCAATAGTTCTCCTCTTTTCTTCCTTAGTATTTTCAGGCTTTTATAGAAATCGCGATGGGCGCCAAGTACCTTTACAAAGGGCTTGAATTGTCCTGTTAAGAGAAACTGGATTGCGGCTATTCCATCAAGTATCATCCTGTAAATGAGTGTTCCAAATAGTTTTTCTTTGGGAAGATTCTTGTAAAGCAAAAACAGGTTATTACGGAAGTTTAGATAAATTTTTTGAGGACTTCCATAGGTGAGGCTCCCACCACCCAGATGAAAAACTTTCGATCCTGGGCAAACCACCACTTTATATCCCCGGTTTTTCATTCTCCAGCAGAGGTCGATCTCCTCCATATGTGCCCAGAAATCGGAATCAAATCCCCCCATTTTATGCCAAAGCTCTCCTCTGATCAGGACTGCCGCTCCGCTTGCCCAGAAAACAGTTATAGGTTGATCATATTGTCCAAGATCCTGCTCCTGAACATTGAGCATCCTCCCCCTGCAAAAAGGATATCCAAAGCGATCGATAAAGCCCCCTGATGCTCCGGCATATTCAAAAGTCCCGGGCTGATTCAAAGACAATATTTTGGGTTGACATGCACCGATCAGCGGGTGTGAATCAAGTATTTCAATCAGGGGTTGCAACCAGTTTTCAGTCACCACGACATCTGAATTGAGCAATAAAATGTATTCTGCATCATTGTTCTTTAGCGCCTGGTTGTACCCTTCGGCAAAGCCGTAATTCCGGTCGAGCCTGATAAGCCTGACAGTTGCAAACTCTTTCTCAATTACTTCACAACTATCATCATCCGAATGATTATCTGCAACAACAACTTCTGCCCAATCGTAATTGGAGTACTTTATCACTGAGGGGAGAAACCGCCTCAGGTGATGGGCGCCATTCCAGTTTAAAATTACGATTGAAAGCTTCATGGGGTTTCAATTTTAATACAACAGAGTAGGTGATTCAGATTATGGCATCAGTCAATTCCAGTGTTGGAATATTTCTTTTCTGATCAATTTCAGATCGTTTATGTTTCCATTTGCGGTGCGACCATAGCCAGAATTCAGGATTTTCGATGATCAACTGCTCCATCAGATGATTACTTTTTTCAGTGATTTCAAATTTAGGACATTGTTTCGACTTATCTGTTATCAAAACCAGCTCAACTTCATAAAATCCTCTTTTTACTTTTTTTGTTTTTCCGAACAGAACTACGCCATTTAATTTGCTGGCCACTTTTTCGGGGCCGACTATGACTGGTGTCTCCTGGTTCAGGAAATTGATCCAGTGCTGAATGTCGTGTTCACGTGGTGTCTGGTCAATTATAAATAGTGATACACTAGGGATCCCATTCTTTGAATCTTCATACAATTGTTTGAATGTTATGGCTCTTTCCAGTGGTTGGGCGCCAAATCTGCTACGGAGATGGGTGTAGAATTTTTCGAAAGAGGCATTACGGAGCTTTTTGTAAATGGGGTAAGATTTGTATTTTGTTTGCAATCCCCAACTGTTAAAACATTCCCAGTTATTATAGTGCCCCATCAGAATAATCACCTGTTTTCCCTGATCCATATAATGGGTAGCTAATTCAGGATTGAAATAGGTGACCCGATTCCGAACCTTCTCCTTCGAAATACGATCAAAATAGAGTGTTTCCAGAAAACAATCACAAAGATGGTGATAGTATTTTACAGCTATTTGAGTTCTCTCTTTTTTGGTTTTCTCAGGAAATGAGTTGGCCAGATTTTCATCTACAACATCTCGACGATACCTGATAAGATGGTACAAAACAAGGAATAGCAAATCGGAATGAAAATGGAATACACGCAGTGGCATAGCATAAATCAGCCAGGAGAGTGTCCGAAGCAGATAGTAGCCTGTCATTGGTTAAAGATGTTAATAATCATGTAAATAATAGAATTCTGGCTTTTTAGAACCGGTCCCGGAAATGTTAGTATGGTCTTTTACCCGATTCAAAATTAAAAAGAATATTCATACATCCATTTTTTTTCGTTTGTGTTTCCATCTTTTATGCGACCATAACCAGAATTCCGGATGGATATTAATCTGATCATCAAGTAGTTGTGTGCATTTTTCTGTAATCTCAAACTTTGCGCAATTGCCTGCATGAGGGGTGACCAGTTGGTAGGTTACTTCATAATACCCCCTTTTTATTTTTTGTGAGTTCGCGAACAACACAACGGCATCAAGTTTTTGAGCGACCTTTTCAGCCCCGAGAATTACCGGAGTATCCTGGTTTAGAAAGGTAACCCAGTGTTGAATATCAAAGACACGGGGTGTCTGGTCAAACAAAAATGCCGAAATGGTAGGAATTCCCTTTTGATGATCACTGACCAACTGGCGGAATGTTGCAGACCTTTCGAGTGGAACAGCTCCAAAACGGCTTCTTAGTCGAAGGTAAAAACGTTCAAAACTATTGCTTTTTAACTTTTTGTAGATCGGATAAAATCGGTGAGTGGTGTGCAGCGGCCAGCTGCAAAACCATTCCCAGTTATTATAATGGCCCAAAAAGACGATGACATCACGGCCCTGATCCAGATAACCGTTTGGCAACTCTGGATTGAGGTATTTAACACATTTCCTCCCTTTCCTGACCGAAATCCGGTCGAAGTACATGGTTTCAATAGCGGTGTCGCATAAATGGCGGTAAAAGTTCCTTGCGATCAGGTTTCGTTCTTTCTGACTTTTTTCAGGAAACGAGTTGGCCAGATTTTTATCCACAACGCTACGGCGATATTTAAACACATAACAGGTAAGGATAAAAATCAAATCTGAGAAAACATAAAGTATACGAAGCGGCAACAAATGAATGATCCAGGTGAAAGCCCTTAGGAGATAGTATTCTGTTTTTTCCATAGATGGAATCCGTTACAGTTTCAATTTCATTTTGAACCAGGGGTATCTACAAAAAAATTATGCACGATGTCATAGAATTCATCGAAATAGGTACTGTTTGCCGCAACTATTTCGCCATTGAATAAATATTGATCTGTTCCGTTAAAGTCAGCGACTTTTCCTCCGGCCTGTCTGACAATGATAGCGCCGGCTGCCACATCCCATGGTTTTAATCCATGTTCATAAAAAGCTTCAAACCTGCCGGCTGCTACATAAGCCAAATCTGTTGCAGCAGAACCTAATCTGCGCAAGCCATGTGAGTGGATCATGAAATAACGCATCGAAACAATAAACGGATCGAGCATATCCATTGCAGAGTAAGGAAAGCCGGTAGCGATCAGCGAATCACGCGTAGTGGCCGCTGTTGTTACTTTTATCTCATTTCCATTCAGATAGGCTTTACTCCCTTTCCAGGCATAGAAACACTCCTGCTGAGTAACTTCATAAACTACACCTAAGATGATTTCTTCTTCCTCCATTAATGCAATGCTAACTGCAAATGGGGGAAGGCCATGAATAAAATTGGTTGTACCATCAAGCGGATCGATGATCCATTTATATTTCTCACCCGCACTTGCAGCAGTTCCCTCTTCCGCAATAAAACCTGAGCCTGGCAGCAACTGCCGAAGTTTTTCAACAATCAGTTCTTCAGCCTGCTTGTCAACGTATGAAACAAAATTGGCTTTCCCCTTGATTTCAACATCCTTGAGGTTGAACTTTTCACGTTCTCCTGCGATAAATGTACCGGTAATTCTTGCAATTTTCTGGACTTCAGAGCAGAGTTTTTCGAGATTCATATTTTTTTTTGCAAAAGTAATGATAATTATAACGATTAGGTGATGTATAAGGGGTAGTGAGCGATTACAATTTAACTGCCCTGATCAATCCACGTCTTAAATAGGGGGCTTTGATCTTCTTATCGTAATAGAACAACATGAAACCATCGGAATGAGAAGTTATAAATCCATTCAGAGACAACAGGGCTGTGAATTCCTTCTCGTCGTTTTGTTTGTGATAGGTGCAAATAGCCAGTTTCAGGGGTTTCTGCTCATTTAGAATTCTTTTGCATCCGGCTAATAATCGTGATTCCGCTCCATCAACATCAATCTTTAGAAAAGTTATTTTCTCCCCATAAGCCAGAAAATCGTCGAGGGTAGTATTTTTTGAGTCAGTGACATTACTGACAAATTTATTAATTATCAGTACTTTATCTTTCCAGGGTTCAAATGTTGCATTTAGCGCTTCGATCCATTCGTGATCTGTTTCGAAGAGAATCAGTTTGGATGCCTTCTCGACTGCCCTCAACGCAAAATTTCCTTCCGCAACTCCAATGTCTACCAGTACTTCGCCATCCACAATGTTAAATTGGTTGTCCAGATAATGATGCGGACTTTGTGGATCTTGTTCTTTGGTTAATTCATTGAAACTGTGTCTGATTCTTTTTTTGCTCCACCTTTTTTTAAAATAGAGCCTTTTCCCGTCAAGCATCACATAGTGCAATCCTTTCTCCTGATCATCTAACACCTCAATGTTCTCAGCAATATATTTGTTTTGAAAAGGGTAGGGGAACACCGCAATTGGATTATTCTTCAAATAATCCAAAACTGTTTCTATCTCATTTGTAACTTCGACAGATGATCTCGAGTAATATTCAAGAATTGCTGCCCTGAGCTTCCTGGCAACGATTTTTTTTCGAATAAATTTAGGAACTATAATTCTATAAATCTGCGAAGTTAGTACACCCATGGTTAGAAAAATATCTTTTTTCATTCCGGCAAAGGTATAAAATAATCTTATTTCAATCTTGTAAAACCTTTTCTTCCGAATTTCGTTAAAAGACTAAAAATTCATTTATAGTTTTAATGCGATGGAAATCTTGAAATTTATTTTAATTGGACTTGGGACAATTATCGCACTTGTGTTGATTGTTCCCCTCTTTACCAGAAAAGATATCAGTGTTTTACGTTCGGTTGTCATTGGAAAACCAAAATCCGAGGTTTTTAAATTTGTTAAATTGCTTAGAAATCAGGACTATTTTAGTGTTTGGGCTCAAAAGGATCCCGGAATGAAAAAGGAATTCCGTGGAATTGATGGCGCCGTAGGTTTTGTTTCAGCCTGGGACAGTGAAATGAAAAATGTGGGGAAAGGCGAGCAGGAGATCAAAAAAATAGTGGAAGAGGAGCAGATTGATTATGAACTTAGGTTTATTAAACCATTTGAAGCAACAAATCAGGCGACTATCTCCTTTGAGGCCATTTCGGATGGCCAAACCAAGGTAACCTGGGGCTTCTCCGGCAAGATGAAATATCCGATGAATCTGTTTTTACTCCTCAGGGATATGGATGGAATGCTGGGAAAAGATCTGGCTGATGGGTTAACCAACCTAAAAGCTATTCTTGAGAAATAGAATAGCATCATAAATATAAAAACATGGGATCTGCCAGCTAATTAAATAGGTAGATCCCATGTGAATTATTGTAATTCAATGATTTAAATTCTGTTATTTGTATTGGCAATGGTAAGCTACCGGAGCGTTTGCTTTAACCTTGAATTTTACGTTCTTTTCGACTTCGAAAATTCCACCCTTAGGATAACTGATCCAATTGTTTTCTCCGGGAAGCATCACCTCCAGCGTTCCTCCTGTGATGGTCATAATTTCAACTGATGAGGTTCCAAATTCATACTCGCCTGCTTCCATAACCCCTACCGTTGCTACCCCTTCTTCATTTTCAATCGCAATCGATTTTACACTTCCTCCAAAATACTCGTTTACTTTTAACATGTTGTATTTATTTGATATTTAATATTTTATAATTATGATTCAAATATTCAATTCTCTTATTGATGAATTATCGAATTAACTCATTGTCAAATTGTCACATCTTTCTACAACAGATCACTTGCAAGTTCGGCCAGATAACTGCGTTCTCCCTTCACAAGATTGATATGGGCAAAAATATCCTGACCCTTCATCCGGTCGGTAAGATAAGCCAATCCATTGGATTGCATATCGAGATAGGGTGAATCGATTTGTTGTATATCACCGGTAAAGATCATCTTTGTCCCTTCTCCGGCTCTGGTGATGATCGTTTTAACTTCGTGAGGGGTGAGGTTTTGCGCTTCATCAATAATGAAGTAACAGTTGGATAAGCTTCGCCCTCTGATAAAAGCCAATGGACTGATTACCAGTCGTTCGTCTTTTTTTAGCTCTTCAATCATTCTGTATTCTGAACTTTGCGGACTGAAGCATCGCTTAATGACCGCCAGATTATCAAAAAGGGGCTGCATATAGGGAGATACTTTTTCTTCTGCATCCCCTGGAAGGAAACCAATGTCACGGTTACTTAAAGCCACAATGGGCCGGGCAAGAAGTATTTGTTCGTAAATATGATGCTGTGCAATCGCTGCTGCCAGAGCAAGTAATGTTTTTCCAGTGCCTGCTTTACCAGTCAGACTGATGAGCTTTATTTCAGGATCGAGCAAGGCGTGAATGGAGAAGGTTTGTTCTGCGTTACGGGGTTTAATGCCATATGCCACTTTTTTATCCACACGCTCAAGTCTTTGACGAAACGGACTATAATGGGCTAAGACGCTTGATCTTGGGCTTTTAAGTATAAAGAATTCGTTGGCAAAGGGAGGTTTTTCGATTCCCGCTTCTTCAACGGTGAGAAAATTAAACTCATAAAGTTGAGCAATTAATTGATCGCTATAATCTTTATTTTCACGTATTCCCTGGTATAATACATTGATATCTTGTACTTTGTCGTTTTTGTAATCTTCCGACTCGATGTGAAGCGATTTTGCCTTCATCCTGAGATTTACATCTTTGGTAACCAGGACTACCTTGCGGTCTTTAAATTTTTCCCTCAGGTATTCGGTTATTGCCAATATGCGGTGATCGGGAATATCTTCTCGAAACGATTCCTTCAGTTTTTCAGAAAACGGTTTTCCTGTTTCAATGGTCAGTTTACCTTTGTCCACCCCGAGCGAAATGCCTCCATTAAATAATTCATTTCCAACTATCTCATCAAGGATTCTTACAAACTGCCGTGCCTGAAAATTGATCTGGTCATTTCCCCTTTTAAAACGATCCAATTCTTCCAGAACAGTGATGGGAAGAACCACATCATTATCATTGAAGTGATAGATACACTCATGATCGTGCAGGATCACATTTGTGTCAATTACAAATATCTTCGACTTTGGCATTATTATGTATAACTATATTCCAGTCTAAAAATAGCAAATATTTTTTTAGTTCGACGTTTTCCCTTTCAGAATTTATCATCTTTGCCTCTGATTTTGTCAACTAAATTAGTCGGGATGCAAAGCTATGACGAAGTAATCAATTATTTGTACGATCATCTTCCTTATTATCAGCGATCAGGTCATGCTGCTTATAAGGATAGCCTTGATAATACATTGGCACTGGATGTCATGTTTGGACACCCCCATCTTCAATTCAAGTCGGTTCATGTAGCCGGTACGAATGGAAAGGGGTCTGTTTCGCACATGTTAGCCAGTATTCTGATGGAGGCTGGTTACCGGACGGGGCTTTATACTTCGCCTCATCTTAAAGATTTCAGGGAGCGGATAAGGATCAACGGAATAAAAATCGAAAAGAAGTTCGTAGTTGAATTTGTCAGAACTTTTCTCAAACGAAATCGTGATAAAGGGCTTGAACCTTCATTTTTCGAATTGACGGTATTGATGGCTTTTGATTATTTTGCTAAAAATCAAGTAGATATTTCAATAATTGAAGTGGGATTGGGAGGAAGGCTTGATTCAACCAATATTTTAAAACCTGAGTTGTCGGTCATTACCAACATCAGTCTGGATCATACCACTTTTCTTGGTGATACGCTGGGGAAGATCGCATTGGAGAAAGCCGGAATCATCAAAGATCATGTCCCTGTTATCATCGGAGAGACGCATCCCCAAACCAGTATTATTTTTAATGGCATTGCGAATGAGCGTGAAGCGCCGGTTGTTTTTGCAGATCGACTTTTTAATACAGGCGCAGGACTTGTTTCGTTGGATGCCCGACAGGTTTTTTCCGTCAGAAATAGCAGGGGAGTGGTTTATAATCAACTGAAGCTAGATCTGCTAGGTCATTATCAGTCAAAAAATATATGTACTGTACTTGCGGCTGTGGAAGAACTTCGTTCTCAAGGTTGGAATATTTCCGAGCGCGCGCTTCGGGATGGATTGGAGAAAGTGATCGAAAATACCGGTTTACTGGGTCGTTGGCAGGTGATTGGGGCGAATCCCCGAATCATCTGTGATACTGGCCACAATGAAGGGGGAATACGCGAAGTTGTGGCTCAGATCAAACAAACCCCATTTAAAACGCTTCATTTTGTGATTGGAATGGTCAGCGATAAGGATATTGCCGGTGTACTGAGTCTTTTACCCCGCGATGCCACCTATTATTTCACAAAAGCTTCCATACCACGTGCGCTGGATGAGCAACAGCTGATGAAAATGGCCGCCTTTTTTAATCTGAAGGGGAGTTCGTACCCTACAGTCGGATTAGCACTGGAAGCAGCGCGTGAAAATGCACTGGCTGAAGATCTGATCTTTATTGGCGGCAGTACATTTGTGGTGGCTGAAGTGCTGTGAAATTGGTGAATGTTAATAAGTAATGATCGAATTTTTTCATGGAAAGCTATTTCACGCAAATTTTAAGCTATCTGTTAAATGTGCTTCATACCACATTTAATCAGGTGTTTATACTGTTTGTCCCATTATTGATTCTGATGGTACTATTAAATATTGTTGCAACTCTTACAGCAAGGATGAGTGTCCGTTTTTTTGGAAGAGATCTTTTTTTGTACGGTTTTGCCTGGCTGGGATGCTCGGTTCATGAGCTGAGTCATGCTTTTTTTGCTCTGATTTTTGGTCACAAGATTAAAGAAATTGCCTTATTCAAACCCAATAGCAGTGGCGAGTCGTTAGGGCAAGTGAGCCACTCCTACAATAAAAAAAGTATTTATCAAAAAATCGGAAATTTCTTTATTGGTGTAGGGCCACTTCTCGCAGGAGGAATCGTCTTGTTTGTGATTACCCTTCTGCTTTTTCGTGTAGATATTACCGAACGTACTTCTTTCACCATCACATCCAATGATTTTACAAGGATTATATTATTGAAACAACTCACGATCGGAATCTGGAACAACCTGCTCTCATTTTTTACCCTTATCGTGCCCGGAGGCGCCCATTTGTGGTGGAAATTAGCCTTGTTGATCTATATTCTCTATTCGGTGGGAAGTTCGATGACGCTGAGTAAACCAGATGTGGGAAGTGCATTTTATGGATTTATTTGGTTGTTAATATTCTTGGTGATATTCAATTTATTAACGCTTTGGATGGGTGGTTTTGCGACCAATTATTTGGAGAAAGGGGTGAAGTATATTTCAGGATTTTATTTTTTGCTTATTCTGACACTTGTCTCCAATTTAATATTTCTGATGATTCTGTTCGCATTGAACCTTCTGAAGCTTGTTTTCGTCTCACATCGATAAATGTGTGTTTTTTTTGTATATTTAGGTTGAATATTTTTGCTTTATTTGTTTGAACTTTTTTGACTTTAAATAGCGTGATAACTAACGAAAGAAAAACCTTATGAATAAACAAAAGCGATTTGCCGTAATCCTCGCAGGATGCGGTGTATTTGATGGTGCCGAAATTCATGAAGCGACCCTTACCCTCCTTGCTATTGCGAAAGCTGGATGCAGCTATGAGTGTTTTGCTCCTGATAAGGATCAGGCTCAGGTGATTAATCATTTGACTGGAAAACCAATGAATGAAGAGCGGAATGTAATGGTTGAATCGGCAAGGATTGCCAGAGGGAAAATCATGCCACTCTATCTTTATGAACCCGAAAAGTTTGATGCAGTTATTTTTCCCGGAGGTTTTGGTGTTGCCAAGAACCTTTGTACGCTGGCTTTTGACGGGAGCGATTGTACAGTGGATCCGGAAGTTGAGCTGGCAGTGATCGCTTCGGTTGAAGCGGCAATCCCAATAGGCGCCATGTGTATTGCACCGGCTTTAATCGTGAAAATTCTTCCAGGCGCTGATGTGACCATCGGTAATGACCCTGAAACTGTTAAAACGATTGAAAAGATGGGAGGAGTTCATCACGAAGCTGATTATACAGGAGTGATTATCGATGCCAAATACAAATTGGTTACTTCACCGTGCTATATGCTTGATGCCAATATACTTCAGATTGCTGAAGGGACGCAAAACGTTGTCCGCGAATTAATTAACTTAATGTAATATAAAAAGGGGCTGTCTCATAAATTACTTACGAGATAACCCCCTTTAAATTGATCTTTATCTAAAAATTAGAACCGGTACCGGACACTGAAAGCAATATTGTTCCGGAAAGCATCTCCATGATTGATCACACCAAGTTCAGGTCTTGCATCGAGACCAACCTGAATTCCAATCGGGAATGTATATTCGATTCCGACATCACCTGCAGCTGCAAGATAAACTCCTCCGCCATCAGTTCCTGTGTAAGAGTGATCCCAGCTCCATGAACCAATTCGTCCACCGGCGCCGGCATACCAGTTAAATCCTCCGTCGATATTCCATACCCATTGATAAATACCGGCTAATCCCCAGGCATTATAATGATTCCCATTATGCATCCCAAGATCGAACTCCAGCCGATTCAGATCATTCAGTCCATGTTGGTACGATATTTCAGTTCCAAAACCATCACCCCCTCCTAATCTCAAACCTATAGCATGGTTAGCGATTTGAGCATCAACGATATTAGCCGATAAGATAATTGCAAATGCAAAAAGTAGTTTTCTCATATTTTTCATTTTTAAATTAATAAATGACACTTTATTTTTGTCAATTATTGTGCCAAAAAAATTGGAGCTGGATGGTATCAAAATGAGAAATTTTTCTGCTAATTTCAATTCGCTCCAAAGTCTAAAAACCAGTTACTTTACTTCCTTTTTCCCGTAAAACAGCCGACCCGTAATCAGTAATCCGGCAAAAACAAATATTGCAAAAATCAAACTGCTGGCTGCGAGCTGCATCCCCCCCGAAATAACATGCCCACTGGTGCATCCGCCTGCCATTCTGGCGCCAAAAATGAGGATAAATCCCCCAAAAGCTGCCCAAAAGATCCTTTTATCTGCATTGTGTCCTTTGTATCGTTCCCAGTTGCTGTGAATCAATTGTAATTTGAAATCTTTCCTTATCAGAGAGATCACCAGCCCTGAGATAAATGTTCCACCCAAAAAAATCACTTCCCAGTTACCTGGTTTGACAATCTTTTTAAAATATTCGTTTTCCGTATTTCCAACAATCAGGTTGGCAAGATAAGGATAAGCTGTCGAAGCGCCAATTTGCCTGTCCATTCCCACCTTTAGAAAGATGATGCAGTTGAGGATTGCGAGTGCTGCACCTGCAATTATCCAGGTCCGATCCTTAACCTTTTCTATTTTATGGACAAAGAAAGCGAGGGCAATAAAAAGTGCACCGAAAAGGAATGTAAGAAAAAAGAATAGAACAGGTGTCGATCCTGTGAGTGTATAGAGGGAGAACGTTCCCAAATCCGGCCCCAACAATCCTCCCATGGCCGGGAGTGCAAGCGTGTAAACAAATCCTCCCAGTAGTGCCCCGACCAATCCGGCAGCTGCGTCAAGCGAACCTTCGCCAAGTGATACAATCATTGTCCCGGGACAATAACCTAATATGGCCATTCCTGCACCAAAAATAAGTCCCCCCAATACGACACCTCCCAGAATCAAGGGTTTGGTATGATAGGAGGCGAAGCCGAGACCAATTTCAATATTCAATAAAATTACTCCAACACCAATTGCAAGTGCAATGGCCTTTGCTACTTTGTAGTTTTCAAGGGTGGCCATCCCACTGATTGTATTGAAACGATTCAGTTTGGCACTTTGCAAAATAGCGCCAAAAAGAAAACCGTATATTAAAATCATGATTGTCATAGTCTATCCATTTTAATGTTAATGGGAGCAAATTTAGAGAAAAATGGGGGTAAACAGTGAGGATTTCTCAGAATCCGAGAACAAAAGTTTATTCGAATTGTTAAATTTTAAAGTGTTAGAAGGGGCTATGTAATATCATTCAATAAAATAGGAGTTAAAAAATGTCGCAACAACAATCAAAAGAAAACCAAACAATTGATCCATCTTTTCCTGATAAATCATTCCTGCAATTGCTTGAAGATTTCAAGGCAAGTATGAAACGCGCCTTTCATGAAAAGGAGAAGATTGACCAGTTCTGCAGTACGCGTGGATTACCACCTGCTGTATTAACTGAATTGATGTCGGAAAATCCAATGGCCCTCTGTATACCAAAGCAATACGGAGGATATGGAGGAAATGTAAAAGAAAATATCGCTTTTGTATCAGCTGCATCGTATGAATCACTTGCCCTTTCACTGACCCTGGGTATAAATAATGCCCTTTTTATTCAACCCGTCGCCAAATATGGCCAGGAAAGTACAAAATCGAAAGTGTTTAAACAATTTCTGACCAATAGCTGTATGGGAGGACTAATGATCACTGAGCCTGATTTTGGAAGTGATGCCCTGAATATGAACACCTCGTTTACTGAAAAAGATGGGGCTTTTCACCTGAAGGGGAAAAAACACTGGGCTGGTCTTACCGGTATGGCAGACTTCTGGTTGCTTACTGCGCGCCGAAGAGCTGAATCTGGGGCATTAATGCGCGATATTGATATGTTTGTCTGCGACAACCATGCACCGGGTCAAAACATTGTGGTGGAGGAGTATTTCGAGAACCTTGGTCTTTACCAGATTCCTTATGGACGAAATCATATCGATGTATATATCCCTGAAGCACAGAAGCTAATTCCCAAAACAAATGGCATCCAGATGATGCTTGATCTGCTTCACAGGAGTCGTTTCCAGTTTCCAGGGATGGGACTTGGCTTTATCAAAAGGATAATGGACGAAGCGATTACTCATACAAAGTCCCGTTTGGTGAGCAATAAGCACTTATTTGAATACGATCAGGTACAGAGCCGTCTCTCAAGATTGCAGGCCAATTTTACCGTATGTTCAGCCTTTTGTCTCAACTCGGGCGAAGTTGCCGGGGTCGAAAATGATTTATCACCCTTTGGACTTGAAGCCAATATCACCAAGAGTGTTACTTCCGATATGATGCAGGAATCAGCTCAATCATTGTTGCAACTGGTAGGAGCCAAAGGTTATAAACTAAACCATATTGCCGGGCGATCGGTCGTGGATAGCCGCCCGTTCCAGATTTTCGAGGGATCGAACGATATCCTCTATAATCAAATAGCAGAGTCGGTGCTTAAAATGATGAAAACAGCTAAAGAGAAGAGCCTTTACCAGTTTCTAAAAGGTTATACAACACGTGCCGCTGAGCGTATCCAGGAGATGGTGAATTTTGAAATTAATGCTCCGTTTGCCCAGCGGAAGTTTGTCGAATTCGGTCAGGTAATCAGTAAAATAGTTTCTATGGATCTCGTCTTATACCTGGAAGAAAAAGGGTTTCGTAAAGATCTTATCGACAATGCAATAATCGTGTTAAAGCAGGATATCTCAACACTGTTGAGTGCCTTCCATTTTGATAATAAAGCACTTGTAGTTGCCAATTACGAGGAGAAAAGTTCCTGGCTCAATTTGTAGGAAGAGAGTAAAATTTCAAATTGTAAATCTACAGGTTAGCCTTAGTTCATGGCTAACCTGTAGATTTTTTTTTGAGAGTTATTGAAGCTTCGCTACCCGGTTTGTGCTCCAACCCACTCAAGCTTACTGACCGGACGATTGTGATTTTATTCCGTTTTATTCAATCGGTACCAGGCGAATATTCCCCTTCCTGGTAGAAATCGAAAAGATTTAATGTTGTAAAACATCTTCTTGCTGTTGTGGTTTTTGTTTATCTTCGTGGCGTTACCGTACACGGAAAATTAAGATGCAAATTTCATAGAAGGGAGTGATCCCGGACAAGGATGGTATGAAGTGGTGATGAAGATCATGTGTAAATGGGTGGGAACCCAAACTATAATTTAAAAATTTACTAAAATGTCAGACAGAAGAGAATTTATTCAGAAATCGGCTGTTGGAGCTGCCGGATTAACCCTTGGCGGAATGGCAATGAGCGCCAAAAGCTATGGCCGTATTATTGGCGCTAATGATCGTGTCCGGGTTGGAATACTCGGCTTTTCAAATCGTTTTGAAAGTACTTTGGGAAAGGCATTTCAGAAATATGCCAAAGAGATGAACTTTGAATTTGCTGCTGTTTGTGATATCTGGAACAAACGCCGGCAGGACGGTCTTGAATGGGTTAAGAAACAAAACGGGACTACTCCGCTTGAGGCAAGGAATACCGATGAGTTTTACGGTATGAAATTGGATGCAGCGATCATTTCGACAGCAGACTTTCAGCATGCCATGCTATGCGGACAATCGGTTCAGGCTGGTATGAGTGTCTATTGCGAAAAACCATTTGCAGAGACAATGGATGATGCCATCTTTGCGAAAAAGGCAGTAAAGGATAGTGGCAAGGTGGTACAGATTGGTTCTCAACGCCGTTCCGGACCTAATTATCAGGCGGCTCACGATTACATTCAGGCTGGTAAGTTTGGTAAGATTTGTGCTGTTGAAATGACATGGAATGTGAATCAACCTGGTCGCTGGCGTCGTCCAAAAGAGGTCGCATCGATTAAGGAATCAGATACCGACTGGAAACGTTTTCTTTTGAACCGCCCCTATGAGAAATGGGATCCAAGAAAATATCTGGAATTCAGACTTTTCTGGCCCTATTCTTCAGGTATTCCCGGACAATGGATGGCTCACCAAATCGATACCGTGCATTGGTTTTCTCACTTGCCTCATCCTCGTTCGGTTGCTGCCAATGGTGGTATCTATGTGTGGAAAGATGGTCGAAGGAATAATGATACCATGACTGCCGTTTTCGATTACGGCCCACTGGACAACATGGAGGAAGGTTTCCAGGTCATCTACTCTTCGCGTCAGACCAATGAATCGGGAGGCACAAAAGAGTGGTATTTCTCCAATGGAGGAAAGCTTGATCTCGACACAAATAAAGTCACTTCTGAAGGCGGTCTTTCAGAAAAGTATGCCAGCGAGATGGGGATGAAAGCAAATTTATTGCCCAACTTTGAATTGCCACAGGAGAGGGTTGAAACCAACTCAAATACCGGTGCCGATCCATTGACCAATGCCCATATGAAGAACTGGATGGATTGCGTACGTGCAAATAATCCAAAGACCAATGCCCCTGTTGATGCGGGTTACAGCCACTCTATAGCCAATATAATGACCACAGCCGCTCTGAGGACTGGTCAGAAGGCAACCTTTGATGAGAAGACCCAGCAGGTGATGGCCGGCGGAAAGGTGTTCAAATATTAATTTTGATATTTTACAGAATTTTTTCAGTAGAGGCGTTGCATGCAACGTCTCTACCTATTTTATGGTTTCCTGGTTTAGATGGTGAATGATCATCGGAATAAATTTAAATGAATATGGTTAATAAATTTCTTCTCCTTTTTGTTGTTTTTGCCACTGCTTCTGCTGTGAGATCTCAGCCGATCGCAATGGAGACTACAAAAGACGGGGTCTGGATTAAAGATGGTAATCAGAAGGTATTTTTCTATCAAAAGGTCCCCAAATCGGTGGATGGTAAATTTGCAAGATCCAACTACCTCCATCCGGTTTATGGTCTGGATGGAGAGATTCTGACCGAGGATTTTCCTTTGGATCATTTACATCATCGCGGAATATTCTGGAGCTGGCATCAGGTGTGGTGCGATAGTGTACGGCTTGGAGATCCCTGGATGTGCGAAAACTTTTCGCAGGAAGTTGCCAAACTGAATTTTTCAAAAGGGGAGCATTCAACTGGCATCCTTTCTGTAAAGGTGCTTTGGAAGAGCCCCTATTGGCTTAAAAAGGGAGTTCAGAGTGCTGTTATACTTGAGAATACAAAAATATTTATCTTCCCGGTAATGAACGATTGCAGGCGCATCGATTTTCGCATTGAGCTCAATGCGCTTGAAGATGGAATCCGGATAGGAGGTTCGGAGGATGAAAAGGGGTACAGCGGATTTTCGGTCCGGATTCCCCTGATCCAGGGAATGAAATTCACCAGCAGTGGGGCAGAGGTGATTCCTCAGAATCTTGCGGTTACTGCCGGTGCGGAGATGGATATTTCGGGACCGGTCGGGAAAGATGGCAAAATGGCCGGCATTATGATGATCTGTCACCCTTCCAACCCCGATTTTCCGGAGAAATGGATTATCCGGAAGGAGAGGAGTATGCAGAATTGTGCCTGGCCCGGAAACAGAACCGTTGACATTCCCAAATCCAAACCTTTAATTCTCAGTTATTCAGTGATTATTCACCGTGGGGGAGCTGATAATACAGCCCTTTCTTCCCTTCTGGCGTCTATATTGAACTAAATTTTAAACAATTAATATGCGATATTTTTTTAACTTCAAATATATATTTCGGTGCTCTGCACCTTAAAAAAATACCATTACCAAAATTAACCTACAAATATTTGGCTGCTTTGCAGCTATAATATATGATTGAGGTGCAGAGCACCATAATATTTGTAGCACGAATATTTTCCTGGAACATAGGTGCAGAGCACCGCAATATTAAATTGTAAAGACCTTTATTTCCAAAATGTTATTCAAATAAAGATGAGATTCAGGAAGGAGACAACTAATAATATTTCGTTGACTAATTTTACTCAAAAATAGAGTATTGGAATATCCTGAAATTGATTGTAATTAAACTGATTATTGAAGTAGGGAATCTTTATGACGGTTATTTGGTAATTTTTTTTTCTATTTACCTGAATATAATAGTTGCCGGGTCGGATCGTATAAAAAAAGTAAAATCCATTTTGGTTAGTCATAGATTGACTAACCAAAATATACTGATTAGGAACCGGACAATAATATAAGTCAACGGCAGCACCTGTCAAAGGGAAATAGCGATTATAATACTGATTAAAATATTGAATTTGTCCGCGCAGATTTGTGCCGGAATATTGACCATTGGCATTATGATAGGTTATGCAAAATAGGATGCCAATTATTAAGAATTTATGGTATTTCAGTTTTAGGCCCATTTGTCGTCGAATTTAAAGAATTTATACCCGAAGAATAGACTGTATCTGGTTCGTATAGATTTATTGTCGGTAAAAGTATTTCACCATCAACATTGTTGATATTGATAATTGAATCACTTTTTAAATTGTAGGGGAAATCACTGAATATATGTTTTGAATCACTAATCGTCAGATTAATATCTCTGCCGGTTTTATCTGTTCCAATTACTCTGAATTGTACTCTTTTTTCATTTTGAACCACAATAATTGATGGGCTGATTTGATTGATATTAATATCCTTAACAAGTTTAGCCTGATCGGGTTTTAATCGTCCATTTTTATCGTAAAATTGAATTTTGGTGGTCACGAGCCACGCTTTATTATCATTATTGGGAGTTGTTGTTTCTACCGTACTATTTTTTATTCCGTTGCTAAAGGCAAGTACACCAATAGCTACAATCTCGAGTATCAATGTAGTAAATAGTTTATTTAAGTAGGTTTTCTCTATTTTAATGATTTTTATCAGGCCAAGTAATGTGATGACTCCGGTTGCGGCAAAAATAAAGGAACATGTCCATATTAAAAATACCCTGGGTTCCATATCTGTTGTTTTAGTATCAGCCTTTGGTTACTGTGTTAAATTGATATTTAATTGGTTAACCAAATATACATATTTTTTTAATAAAATTTTTGCAGTTCATAATATTTCTGCTTCCTGAAATTATTATGAACAGGTTCACTTAAGGCTCAATGGGTTAGCCTGTGAAAAGCGGCGTGGAGTTTAGTAGGTGCCAGTTGCAATCTAAGGATCAGAATAATATATTAAATTATTTCCTAACCTTTTACGGCCAGGTGCTGTTATTATACCACGATGTTATTTTGTTTTCTGATTTTCGACCTCCTCCTTTAAAATTTCCCTTGCTTTTTCAATATATTCGTCCCTGCCTTCTGTGATTGCCTTAATTGTTCTTTTGACAGGATAATCTGGTCTGAATCCTATTAAATGATGTTGTGATCCATCATGTTTTAAAGTCTTCAATCCTGTCCACATTATCCTGTAGTCACCCATCAAATTAATATAGTTTGCGTTCCCATTTGTAGCTGCAGTTGTATCACCCACTAACTTTCCAAGTTTATAATAATCAACAATTCCTAATAAAGTTTCACGGGAACTAACATCATCAGGATGTATAAGAAAAATTAATTTCGCCTTGATAAAAGGTTCCCTTGGTTCAATTTTCCAACGCTTACTGGTGTCAAAAATGGTATTCATTCTATCAGGATAAATATTGATTGGAACATTCCATCTTGGACTCCAAACGGGTTCTTTAATGATACGAGAAATCAATTCGAATTCATCCTTGAAATCTAAAAAATTAATTATGAGTCCTTTCGCATTTACTAATTTTGCCATTACTTTCTCATTACCTATAGGATATTTGTTCCAATAATAGGTACTATCCTTAAAATCTATAAAGTCATATGAAAGTCCTAGAGGATCAAAAAACAAATCACATCCTGTTTGACGAGTTGACTCTATTTTTACATTTTTATTATTTCTTATTACGATAACATTAGCTTCACTATGAAGGAAGTCAGAACCAAACATATTTAATGCCCGATACCGTTTCAATTGCGAAGATCCGGAAATTAGATTTTCTTGCTCTTTCAATTCTTCCTGACCACTCCTTCCATCAATACTTTTTATAATATCGCCTATTTGAAATTGAGTTGTATCCGAAGATGCCAAAACAACAACATTGTTCTGAATCCAACCAACCCGTATCGGAAGCCCCCATTGTCCAATTTTTTGAGTCGAAACTACACCATGTCCATCCTTCAATTTTGCGACCATTTTACTTAATGTCTTAAAATAATCAGGTTCGGTTTTTCCTGCATAAACATTGCGTAATGTTTTGGATAATTCTTCTTCCCAATCAACACCTACCACATCAAAGTAAGGGTAGAAATGCTGAAAAACATTCCATGCAATAACCACATTTGCTAATTTAGTGGTACTGTCGGTTTCACCTGGTTTTTGGCTTGAATTTAAATGTATTTGTTTTAAGGATTGTAATTGTTTTAAGGATACTATATCTGAAACAGGTTTTGGTAATTTATTAGTAGTATTGTTGTTGCTTTTCAATGTTTCACCTGGTATTTGACCTAAATATAAATGCAATTGTTTTAAGGTTAGCGTATCTGAAACCGGAAAAGTATGTTCATTACTGCCATATAAAACTAAAGGCATAATTATAACAAGATTATTACCTATATCCTTTTTAATAAATTCACCTATCTCTAAAAAACGAGTATCAAAACCTGTTACAGAATCTCTATTTTGCCTTAAACTCCTATAAACATTGCTTTTTTCTCCAAGATACACCCCATAATGTATCCATGAAATTTTTTTTAAACCTCTGGTATCATTTGGAGTAATTGATTTTAATTCGAAGCTGGCATCCTGTTTTTTATCGATAATCTGAATAGCAGGAGCTATTGGTTTAAACAGTTCGATAAGAATTTGTTTGAGTTCGTTTTCATTACTCGCCTTTTCAACTCTTTTTACTCCAAAAATGGCAAATTTATTCCAGTCAATTTTTGCAGCTTCGTCACCAGGATAAAACCATCGTACATAGCCATATACTTTAGCAAAGGCATGAATGTTATCAATTTTTCTGTCTGCATTCCTACAACTTAAAAATAAGATTGAAAGTCCAAAAACTAATAGTTTAATCTGCATACAACCCTAATTTCGTTTTTCCTCTGAAATTTAAATATCGTTACCGTTTTCTATGAGGCAAATTGCAATGTGGCATAATGTTTTTCTATTTTATCCAGTTCTCTATTTTTAAACCAGGTATTCTGTCGAATTCCCTCACATTATTAGTTACTAAAATTACGTCAAGACTCTTAGCATGTGAGGCAATCAGAGTATCTAAGGGTCCAATCGGAGTCCCTTTTTTTTCCAATTCAGCACGAATAATCCCATATTCAACTGTTGCCTCATAGCTATAATTGACAATTTCAATTGGAGTGAGGAATTTTTCCAATGCCTTTCTGTTTTTAGATGGGCTTGAACTTTTCTCGATTCCGTATTGCAATTCAGCAAGTGTTATGGAAGAAATCCCTACATCTCCAATAGTCAGGTTTTTGAACTTGTCAAAAACTTCAGTTGGTTTTTTCTTGATGATATAGATACAGATATTTGTGTCGAGCAAATAATCCATTAGTCTAAAGATTCTCTTTGTTGTTGTTCTGGTTGCCCCCTTTCATCCATAAAGTCGGAAGTAAAGGAGTCTATACTTTCGATTAAATTTTGCCATGGGCTGTGGTATGGAATCACATAAAGGGTATTCCCAACTTTTTTGAGGTAAACTTTGTCGTCGTCTATCCTCATTTTCTTCGGAATTCGGATGTCTTGTGCTCCTTTTGTGTTTTTAATATCAATTGTCTCGATTTCCATATCCTATGAGTTTTAAAACTCAAAGTTAATTAATTTGATTGAATTCTTGATGGGGCATCCTACAATGACCGTAAACATTTTAGTATCCACAACCGGTTGTAGATATTTCTGCCTTACCCCGAACCGGAACAAGTTATGAAAAATCCGGATTACAATGTTTCTGATCATATGCAGCTGTTTTCTTCCGGGCAAAATTGGGAAGGTTGTATTTTTTCCGGAATTATTTTATGCAGAAGTCAGGATTTAAACAGTTCAAATCTACCAATTAAAAATCAATTTTGTTAAATAAAAACGAATAACCTATATGTTGTTTAACATGTTTTAAGCTCGTTTGCATTCCCCGGATATCTGATTTGCCGAACATTTGATAAGTTTGGGGCTATGAAGGTCTGTATGAGTTCTTCGATTATACGCCTTTAAGCCACGAAGTGGTTTAATCTGAATAACCGTGAGTGAAACTCACGGAAAATCGAGAGCATGAACTACAGCCACGAAGTGGTTGAATCATATCTTTATGTTCTATTATTCAACCACTTCGTGGCTGTGGCTATTCTTGTTCCTGTTTCCGTGGGTTAACACCCACGGTTAATCAAATTAAGGTCTTTCAGACCTTTTACGCTTATTGTTAATTTATTTCACCCATACGAAACGTCATAGAACCATAAGTTTCCTATCTTAGGCATCAACCATAATGTAAATGATTCAGAATTATTTTGTAACTTTAAGGAATTCAATTACGAAGCAATAAGACCATAATTTGTTTAACTGAATTTTGATCTGAAATATTTAAATCTAAAACGCCTACAATAAAGTTTTTCTTCCCGACCCTTGTGGCCTGCCTTGTTTTATCGCATAATACAAAACTGTTGACCGTGAATTGAACCGTATCAGTGAGATGGTGACCGACACACGCAAATTTGCAGGTGCTGAACTTTACGAATTTTCGCGTGTCGTTTATAAAATGGCTAAGTTATCGGCTTCGATCGGTACTCCGGGTACCCAGAGTATCGTTGATGACCTCGGCCGGCTCTATAGCGGTAACGGCAAAAGTGTTCCTTCAAAAGTTCCAACTGCCTAATAAGTAAAATTATACCCCCGATAGGCCGGGCTGTACATGACCTGTTGGGGTATAATGAAGGTCTCCCTGTTTAAAACCGGGGTCCGCAACTCCGTTACCGGGGTAAATGCCAAACAAATCGGTGTGAAAACCAAACAGACCGCACCTTAGAATAAACCAACCGGAGTTCTGATATAACCAACCGGGGTTTCGAACAGCGATAGTTTATCAAAAAACATAGGTGATCGTATGTTTTGATCTCATTCACTTTGTTCAGAGGTTCGATGGGTTACCTTAAAGCTATAATCACTTACTTTTAAGATTCAGTTGTTTTGCTCCCGGGAGTGAGCGGTTTGGTATGAGGTACCTCCCGATCACCTTTATTACGATATGTTTGCTCCAGGGTAAATAAGTTCTTTCAGTAGTTTGCAATTAAAGATTCGTAAGGAATATTCATCTTCTCATGAAGATTAATGATCATTTTGAGCGTCAATTTTCTTTTACGACTAAAAATCTCCGAAACTTGGCTTTTGTAACCGATAATTTTGGCCAAATCATTATTATCCATATTCATTTGTTCCATCCGAAACTTAATAGCCTCAATCGGATCTGGTGCATCAATTGGATAAAACTCATCTTCGTACTTTTCAATCAACAATACTAACAGTTCTGCTTCATCACCTTCAGAAGAGTCTGCAGGTGCATTAAAGATAGTCTCTAGCCTTTTAAGTGCCAGATTATATTCTTCTTCTGTTTTTAAAACTTTTAACATCATACCCATTATATTTTTTCAGCATCAACCTTGTTATAATCTTTGTGTGTCCCAATAAACCTTATAAAAATCCACTGTCTGAGATAATTTATCTGGACAATCAAAAGATACTTATTGCCGCATATATTGAAAACCACTCTGCTACTTTTGAGAATACTTGCGCTCGGATACTCCGATTTTATGTTGGCCGGAGAAGTCCAAAATGCTTTGGAGGCTTCCCTGTACCATGTCTTAAGTTGATCTTCTGAATCAGTCTGCTTTTCCCAAAACTCCCGAAGAATCCTTTTTGCTAATACCCTCATTAATCTGTCAATAAGAATTGTAAAGACAGTAAATAGTTACCAGATTGGTAATGCTAAGAATGTAATTACAACGGATTATTTTTTATTAGTCTTTAAATTTATTCTAATAAAATCAACAATTTCCTTCATCGCTTCGGTAGCTTCCTTAAACATTGGAGCTAAGAGTGGATAGCAATGAACCATTCCTATTCCGGGTCTGAAAGTTATATCAACTCCTGCTTCCTTTGCCTTTAAATAGAATTTTTCACCATCCTCAAACAATTCATCGTCTACCCCCGAATTTATAAAAATGGGTGGTAATCCTTTTAAATCTCCAAACAAAGGTGAGATGAAAGGAGATGTGGCGTTGTTACTTCCAACATAATATTTGCCAAAAACAAACCATGAATTCAAGGGAGCGGGCGACACCTTATTTTTTGTCTTATAACTATCACTTGAGCATGTCAGGTCTGTCCATGGCGAAATGGCAACAGAAGCTACGGGTAACGGAATGTTTTGCTCTTTCAAGGCTAAAAGAGTGGCCAGGCACAAACCACCACCAGCCGATTCACCGGCAATAAGTATATTTTCAGGTTTATATCCGAACGAAAGAATCCATTTATATATTTTTAAGGAGTCCTCCAATGCAGCTGGGAATGGATGTTCAGGAGCAAGTCTGTACTCATAGGTTAAATTAGTAACTCCCGTATTCTTTGCAAATTTTGAAACAAATCCCCGGTGGTCGCTGCATGAACCAGAAACATATCCACCACCATGGACATATAAAATAACTTTATTGGAATCTGCACCCTGAGGTATTAACCATTCCGATTTCATTCCTTCAATGAATTGTGCCTTTATGGTAACACCTTCGGGTATCCTTGCGTATTTACTTGCTCCCTTCTCGCAACGTTCTCTAAATCCTTCAATTGAAGAATTTAAATCAAAAACTTCTTTTTTTAATTTACCTTGAAACAGATGTCCATTTCTTATCAGAAAGTTGAACATCATACTTTTAACACTTGCCATTAGATTAATAATTTAAAACTGTTCGCTGATAAAAAGTTTATTTTTCCAGGTTATTGGTTTTGCGACCTGAGTCCTACCGTTCCAGGATTACTCCCCCCGTCTCATCCTTCTCATTTTCTCTTTTTCCCTCTTTAAGGCTCCATCCAAAGTACCGAATTGTTGGTCCCATACTCATTTTGTTCATAGAGCTTATTCTCCGGATCGAGGATCCACGTGCCATCAATGATGAATTTATAGGTGTATTTTCCGGGACGGAGATAAAGCGGAAAGATCCATTTTCCATCCTGCCAGATCATCCTGTAACCATCTTTATTCCATCCATTAAAATTCCCTGCTACAATCACCTTCCTGGCATCCGGATATTTGGGCAACTCGAAAAGATGATTGGCTTTCAGTGCTATAAATGAATTGTGAATCCCATTTTTTTCGGTCATGAACGGATTTACCGGATCTGTCATCCACAATCCATCAACGATAAATTTGTATTCATAATTTCCGGCGGATAGTACATAAGGTAGCTGCCACCCTTTTTCGGTCCGATCCATCACCAGCTCCTCAGTATTCCAATTGTTGAAACTACCCGCAAGTACGACTTTTTTTTCATTTGTAAACCCATCAAATTTAAACAGATACGGCTCCCCGATTGCGATGAATGAGTTGAGATTTCCCCGGCCATCGTTCCTGATCGTTTTGTTGGCTGGATCGGTTATCCACTGACCGTCGACCAAAAATTTATAGGCATAAGTCCCGTCCCTAAGGTAAACCGGCAAAGCCCACCCCCCTGCGGTTTTATTCATCATTATTCCCTTGGGGTTCCAATTGGTGAAATTACCTGTGAGCACTACTTTGCCGGCATTTTTAAACCCTTTTAGCTCGAATTGGTAGTTGGAGCAGTAAATTATCGAATTGTATCCACCCTCACCGTCCCGTTCACGTAACTTATTATTTGGGTCTGGTATCCATTTCCCGTCGACAATGTATTTGTACGTGTATTTGCCGGGTTTAAGGTTGATATCGGCCATCCATCCGTCGTTTACGCGCTTCATTGGTGTGCTTTTTGGGTTCCATCCGTTAAAGATGCCCGATATATAGACGTTTTGTGCGGTTATATAGGCAGGCAGATAAAATTGTGCCTTATTCCCGTTATAGATGAATGCATAAGGCAATTGCAGATTGTTTGCTCCAAAAACAACAGATTCTTCAGCGGAACTTCCGCTGAAATTCATCCATTTGTCGATCATCATAAAGACATCGTTGGTCTTGAGCGTTTTATCAACTTTTGAACTGATCGGTTTGGAAAGTTCGACAAGATTAGGACTCACTTTTTTTACTTTCCAAATTTCGTTTGCCACCTTTATTTCGCTCTTTCCATTATAAACCTGGGCAATGGTTGTACTATCAAGATCAAAGAGTGCTGAGAGCTCGTTCTGCTCCTTTACAGTCCATTTTAAATTGATAGCGAAGATAATCCTTCCATTTTCAATCCGGCAAACCTTATCCGGATTAAACTGGGCCTGAGTGGTCAAAAAACTGATCAAACAGGCTAACAGCAGGGTATAACGTATGATTGTCTTCATTTTTCTTCCCTTTTAGTAAAACGAATACCAAACTGTTTCTTCACAAAATTAATACAAACAATTCCCTGTTCAAGAAAATTGTAACCGAGCATTCCGTCTACTTTTGTCCCATAGGCATCGCTCAGGGCATCGAGATTGGTAATAATTGTTTCCATCTCTCTGATCTGGATTTCCCCAAGTATAAAATCATTCATCCGTCCAAATAAGACTTCGGAACTGGCAGAACCAGCCCCTTTTAATGCGGAACGACGCGTAATGGTTAGCGTATTCAGAATACTTTTGTTCGAATCACTGCTGATGGCGTTGGTCTCAGCCCCTGTATCAAAACAGAAATTGAGATTTTTTCCTGCTATTTTCCCCTTTAAAAACAGAATATTGGAATTATTCTCAATTCGTTGAACATATTCTGGTTTAAATTCCGACCTGGCACTGTTTATCCTTTTCCCCGACTTGTCGATCCGGATCAAAACAAGTTGATTATTTTTTGCATCAATTACGATTTCCAGATTTTTCATCATACTGAAGCCAATCAGTCCAAGAATTTTGATCCCTCTGCGGTTTTCGATATGACCGAGATTGGCAACATCGGCCCTGACATTCTTGTAGGTCAACCCTGGTAGTTCAATCCTGTTGACGGTGATCTGCTCAACCATTCCTACTGCACCTGTGATGCCGTTTGAGATTGATCCTCCTGTTTTTACATGATCTCTGAAATAGGTGGCGTTGAGAACCAGCCCGTTGGCGCCTGTATCAAAGACCAGATTTCCCGTTTGATTGTCTACTTTAGCTTCGAATACAAATAATCTTCCTGCCCGTTTCAACGGAATTACTACTGAATCTGTGGTTAGGTTGAATTCAGGAGTGTAGGTGATTGATTGAGTTGAAATACAGGTAAATGAAATCGGAAATGGAATTGAACTTGCTGATACATCGGGCGGGAGTGTAGCCGGAGCAACAACTATAAGTAAAAAGAATAATATTTTGTATTTTATCACTCCCACCTCCGTTAATAAAATTTTGCACTAAAGTAAATAACTTTCCAGATTTGACTCCAGTTGTGCACTGCAATTGTGACAGAAATGCTGCTTTTTTTGATCAACGTCTTCAACATAAGTACTCGACCTCATTACACAGGTTATCGTCGTACAGTGTATTAAACCGAAGGTATGACCCAGCTCGTGTATGACCTCCTTCCGGAAACGATCGAGCAGGAAGCGGTTATTTCCGCTGATTCCGTAATGTTCGTTGCTGAACCTGTAAAGTGAGGCGATCCCACTCTGCCCATTCAGAAATGCCTGTCCGAAAATATAGGTAAGGATGGGAATAAAAAGATCTACATTAAATAATCCCAGGGTTTTGGAGGAGTTGGGGAACGACAATTCATCTACCATCTTTAAAAGGTTGTTCCCATTGTATTGTCGGCGGGGTGCATCGTAATATTCACCCAAGTCAATATGACCATCTCTGAGTGAAACCGGACAATGAAATTCTGATCGCACTGCTATAGCGACATTTTCAAGAAAATCTTTCTCAAACTGACCAAAAGAGACTAAGGTGATTGTTGGCAGACTCATTATGCAATCTTATTGCTCAGCTGATTTTAAATCGTATTTCTTGATCTTATTGTAAAGAGTTACCCGGTCAACCTTTAGTGCTTTTGCTGCACGGGAAATATTCCAGTTGTATTTATTGAGAATCTGAAGAATAAAGGCCTTTTCAAAATCGTCAAGACTTTCAGTCGAATTACTGACTATCGTTTTTTCCAATGGAAGGTCTTTCAGGGTGATTCTCTTGCCATCTCCAACAACAATAGCCCGTTCGATCATATTTTCAAGTTCGCGAACGTTCCCCGGATAGGTAAATTCCTGCAATCGCCTTAAAGCTGACGGATCAATGGTTGCTGGCGGCTTATTCATTGAGGTGCAGTATTTATTGATAAAATAGTCGACCAGTAATGGGATATCGGCAAGTCGGTCGCGTAAAGGGGGAATGTGAATGTTGACCACATTTAACCGGTAAAAGAGATCTTCCCTGAATGTTCCCTGTTCAACCATGTTTTTCAGGTCCTTATTTGTGGCGCAGATCACCCTGAAATCTGAGCTGATCTCTTTGTTTCCTCCAACCCTTACAAATGTTTTTGATTCGAGTACGCGCAACAGCTCCACCTGCATTTTGGGCGATATTGTGGCAATTTCGTCGAGGAAAATCGATCCGCTGTCTGCCATTTCGAATCGCCCCTTGCGGTTATACATGGCACCTGTAAACGCTCCCTTTTCGTGTCCAAACAACTCGCTTTCGAGGAGGCTTTCGGTCAGAGCGCCGCAATGTACACTGACAAAGGGAAAGAATTTGCGCGGAGAATTGGCATGAATTGCCCTGGCAACAAGTTCCTTGCCGGTTCCGCTTTCTCCCGATATGATCACCGATGAATTGGTTTGTGCCACACTTTCCACTTCCCGGAGCATGTCTTTCATTGCGTCGCTGTTTCCGATCAGGTCCTCGACATTCTCAAGCGATACCACCTTCTTTTTCAATGTCTCGTTTTCATCAACCAACGATATTTGTTTGGTTGCATTGCGAATCAGATGGGTTAAATCGTCCGGATCAAAAGGTTTTGTAACATAGTCATAAGCTCCGTCTTTAAGGGCTTTAACGGCAGTGTCTACTGTGGCGAATGCGGTCATTACAATGACAATGGCTTCCGGTTTGATCGATTTTATTCTTCGGAGCATTTCAAGTCCATCCATCCCGGGCATTTTAATATCAGCCAGTATAATATCAAACTGATCTGATTCAAGCATGGTAAGTGCTTTTTTCGCATTCTCTGCAGAATCAACGCGGAACCCATCCTCGAGGAACCAGTTATACAAAGAATCTCTGACCGATTCTTCATCGTCAACAATTAATATTGATATTTTTCTGGCCATATCTAATTGCGTTAATTTTTAATCAAAGGTAGTGTTACTGACAGAATCGTTCCATTTCCCACTTCTGATTTTACCTGAATTTTCCCTTTATGAGTTTGTACAATTCCGTGAACGATCGAAAGTCCCAGCCCAATACCACTTGCATTCTGTTTTGTAGAAAAGAATGGTTCGAAAATATGGGGAATATCTTCTGCCGCAATACCCAAACCATTGTCTTTTATTTCAAAGGTAACAGAATCCTCATCTGTATTTTTGGTTTTTATCACGATTTCACCGTTTTCAGACAAGGCTTCCGAAGCGTTTACCAGCAAAGCGATACAAGCCTGTTTAATCTGATTTGGATTGCAATAGACTAAATCAGATTGTGCCGTAAAGTCAGTTGAAAATTTTATATTTTTAATTTTAATAGGATGTGACATTAAATCATAGGTTTCCTGAAGTATTCCCTGCAAATGCTTAGGCTCAAAGTCGTTCTGGTCCTTCCTTGAAAAATCGAGTAATCCTTTTACAATGTCCCCGCAACGTTTTGTTTCGGTTTCAATAAACTTCAGATGTTTGAGCATCGAATCGCGTTTGGAGGTATACAGCTCAGGATTAGAGACCTGCTTGTGTAAAAGTTTTGTATAAATCAGAATGCCTGACAAGGGATTATTGATCTCATGTGCCACTGAAGAGGATAATTTTCCCAGGGATGCCAACCGTTCGACATGCATCAATTCATCTCTTGCGGCGCCAAGTTCTTCCGATTTTTTCTGGACTTTATATTCGAGTTGTTGCGACCAGTTTTCCAGTTCAGTTGTTGCAGTGTGCAGGTTGTCTAGCATCGCATTAAAAGCCTGCGAAACCATCCTCATATCGTCGAGCTGGTTGGGTTTCAATTCAATCCGGGTGCTTTTGTCGCCATTTGCAACCGCAATGCTTACGTCTATCAGAGCGTTTAGTGGCTCCTTAATTTTTTTGCGGGTGAAGAATAATAAAAAGGATACCAGTAATAGGGTGGCCAATATCGCCAACACCAGAAACTCGGTTGATGATTTCTGGATAGCCTTGTCCTGCGCTTCCAGAGGGATTTTGATAACCAGCGAGCCCAGTAATCTGTCGGCTTCCTTATGTGCATGACAAGAACTTGAAGAACACGATTTTTCGTTCAGTATCGGTGATTTAATCAGTAAATGCCTGCTCCCATTATCGTTTTGATTCATCTCACAGTCGCTGTTTACATTGATTATCCTGTAAGACTTCTCTTTTTCGGAGAACATCGTTTTGATATTGGCATGACAACTAATACAATTTGGATCGCTATGTTTTTTATTCTTATCTTCTGCAAATGAGGAGTACACGAGGTTTTCATCACTGTCGTACATATTTACTTCATCAATTCCGGGTAAAGTGTTGATAATGTCCAACGTGTTGCGCAGTGAACTTTTATCATTGGCAAGCATCGAATGGTAGAGGGCGCCCTCCACTATTGAACCAATATTGTTCCCGTTTTGGCGTATGATCGTGTTGAGATAATGTTCGTTAACTGACTTGAAAATAATAAAAAATGAGACAAACAAAAAAACCGACAGATAAGTGATGGTCAATACAACACGTCCATAAATGGACGATCTGAATTTTACGTAATTATTAAGAATTACATTGCCTGTTTGATTCTTGTGTTTAAAAAACATAATGTCAAGGTGTTAGAATTGTTGGGCAGAACCTCTTAATCCAATAGATTATTTTTTATTGCAAAATACAAAAAAACCGGCGCAATTGCACCGGTTTATAATAATCTTTATCAGATTCTTGAATTCAAACTATTTATAGCAAAGCAACAATTCTTCGGGTTTTCTTGTTTTAAAGCCGGTCAGGTTTTAAAAATTCAGTCTCAAAATTCTTCCAGATTTCATCCGTCTTACGTACAGCAGCGACTTTCTCAGAAGGTTCAGGTAATTAGAATTTGTCAGGTTAAAATATCGTGTAAGTAAAACATGATATTACTTTGAGATATCAATAAATTTTGTCTGGAAATCTTCCCAAACTTCGGGATCGAGTTCAGCGAGGATTCCATCCCTTAAAATACCTCCATCCTGCAAAACCATGGCGAAAGCAGGTGCATGGATTCTGACTACTATTGAAAAGAAATCTTTTAATCTCGAATATTCTGTTTTTAACCAGTCGGTATATTTTTCAGCCATATAGAGGAACTGGAGTTCAAGTGACCAGTTTGTAGGTTCAACCGTATATATCCAACCATCGGTAAATGGCGAATTGTTCAATAGGGTTGTATCAATTAACAGGTTCTTGTTTTGTGTTGTGATTGTACCCGTAACTGGGGAGTAAATATTTAATTGCTTTCCTTTCTGAATCAAAGTTATGATATGGTCACCTTTCTTAATCTTATCACCTGTGTTTTTCAATTCAATTCTGGTGATTGGACCTGTTATATGGAGTAGAAAATCATCAATTCCTATTTTTACTTTACCATCCTTTTTCATAAATGCCCAGGTATGTGTGTTATCAAAATAAATACCTTTTGGGATGGTTGTAGTCTTTCCGTCAAATACAGGTTGGATTCGTGCTGCCGTTTTATTTCCACTTAACCTTCTTTCTCTTCTGCGCTCAACAAGTTTGTCCATTATAAATCCTGCAGCCAAGAGGGTAAAAAGTATTAACAGAATAATCAGTATCAATGATAAGGATGAAGCTGGAGCATTTGTATAATTGGCAGGCTCATTGATCTTGTCCAATTGCGTTTGTCTTTCACTGAGTACAAGGTCACTATAGCCACTTGCACTTAATATTTGCTGACCATCGGATAGAATCCAGTTCAGGAATGCAAGTTCAGCCTCGTTTTTAGGTTTTGCCTTTGAAATTGAGTAGATTTTTCCGGATAGTACTTTTGGATATTTCCCAATCCATACACCCCGGGAGAAATCCTGAAAATTATTGTAGATGGCTTCCATATAATCAATTTTCCCGTTCCCGTTCCTGTCGATTGGAACAAGCTGAATATTATCAGCAATGCTTTGATTGTTTAAATTCACAACCTGGACGAGCTTGCAAAAACCAATTGCATTTGGATCGTTTTGGATTGCAGAAATCATCTCCTTTTCATTGTTGACTTTGATCCCTTCAAACTTTAGTTTTTTAGTGTTCACGAAATTCCCGAGTCCAGAAATTACCATTGGATCGTTAATCACGTAAATATGGATGGGAAGTTCATGACTGTTTTTTGAGTTTCCAAGAAGCATTCCCCAATTTTGTTTTTCGGGAGTGTCAAATATTCTGGCTAATCCGGCTGTGGTTACCCCGGTTTTGTAAATTTCATCCCTGAATGGATTTGCGGCATTCATGACGGGTACAATTACATCACGGCCGACTACCATGTTCCATGCGGTTAGGAGATTGACTGCTCCAGAAGGTTCATCTGTAATAAATCCTATCCCAGTTCCGTTTTTTAATATACCGGCGATATCCTTATCTTCTGATTTAATCACCTCCATTTCTAATGCCGGATTTATTTTTTTGTATTCATTTACCCATTTTGCAGTCAGAGGATACAAATCCGGAGATGTAAATATAGTTATATTATCTTTTTTTACAGGTATATTATTGGATATTAACTCTTTACTAATAACATTGCTGTAGTTGATCAGTAAAATTCCGATAAATAAAAAGATCCTGGTTTTCATGGTTTCACTTTATTAATGACAAAACAAGATATTCAATTATGGTGCCAAAGGAAATTCAGCATCTTAAGGGTTTGGTAATTAGAGCATTGTAATTTTGGCGTTCAATTTTTAAACATTGAAAGTGTTGAATATATATACAGTATTTATGCAGAAATGCATTAAAGCGCAGTAAGTCAATAAAATACGAAACATGTATATAAAATAGACATATGTTGAAATAATCAACACTTTGAAAGTGGTTGGGGAGTAGTTTTAACTATTTGCAGCTGGTTTCGTATAAAAAAATTAAAATAATAATTATATTATTGTTGAATGGAGGAATTTGATGCGTGGAATAAATTAATTCTAAAGATGTACCTCTATCTCATATTGTCCTTTACTCAGATTGAAATCAGCTGTTGCTGGTTTCGTCACTGATTGTGCAGGTTCAGATACCTTGATTATAGTGATTTTATTAAATTTCTTAAATGGGAGTCTTACAGATGCTTCGGTTCCAGCCGGGATTTTCAGGTTAAACTGATAATTACCGGGACTCTTTTTTATCCATGAAGAGGTGATTGTCCCGTATGGTGAATTATATGAACAACTCAGGTTTGACAAATCGTCAGGCAGATAAGGAGCAAAGGTAAACTTTTTGAATCCTGAATACTCACTGTTATCCCTAATACCTCCCAGCCACCTGTAGAACCATTCGGTAACTGTTCCAAACATGGGATGGCAGTTTGAATAAGTATTATCGCTCTCTTTCCATGTTTCCCATAGAGTTGTGGCCCCTCTGCCGATCATATATCCCCAACCCGGAAACTCCTTGCTGGCAATAATATTATAGACCTTATCTGCATATCCTGCCTGTGAAAGCGCTTCGAGGACATATTTTGTCCCAAAGATTCCGGTTGTGAAATGTCCGTTTTCCCCTTTTTTTACGGAGAGTAGGAGAGAATCAACGGCTGATTGTTTTTCCTTTTCAGGGATCAGGTTATAGTAAAGGAGCGTTGCAAAAAGGGTCTGCCGGTTAATCGGACCCGGAACTGGTTTTCGCCAGAAACGGGTTAGAAGTGCTGACGATAGTTTCTGCTCAAGCGCTACAAATTTTCTTTCATTATTTCGGTCATTCATCATGGCTGCAAACCGCTTCATGATCCGGGCACATTTCAGGTAATGAGTGGTTCCAATCAGTTCAACAGGAACGGGAATCATCGACTCGTGATCTGCCAATCCTTTTTTCACAATCCCGTCAGGATGGATACGTGCCACCTTATCCATCCATTCTAAATCGAATGGATAGAGTTCTTTAACCAATGAAGTATCATTGTAATAGTTCAGAAGATGATCCTGAGTGGTTATGAATGCTGATTCCCAGCTTATTCCGCAATACTTCATGATAAAAGGAGCAATATCAATAAAGACAGAATCGTTTATTGCATCGACCCAGTCGTAGATGGTCTTGCGATAAAAATCGTGCATATCGTAATTGCAGATAAATGATTCGCTTGTGGCATTCAGATCACCTCCATAACCAAACCGTTCCCTTCCGGGACAGTCTGATTGAACACTCATCAGATTATTGACAAAAGTCCGTTTGGTGGCTTCATGAATATCATTGAGCAGTTTAGAGGAAGATGAAAAATGGCCATTTTCTTTTACGTTGGAATGAAGGACAATTCCTTGAATGTCGCTTAACAGTGGAGCTTTTGTCAGGCCGGAAATTTCCATATATCTGAAAACATGAAATGTAAACTCAGGGCAATAGCAGACTTCTGCTTCTTTTCCAAAGATATATTCGTCAGTTTCCCATGCAATCGGAGGAGCCCCTGGCCCTCCTTGTCCGGCCCTTTTTATCTGTCCGCAAACTGCTGTCATTGGATTCAGTTCTCCATTTTCATAAACGCGTTCCCCGAACCTGAAGGTGATTTTATCTCCAGCGTTACCATGAAGCCTGATCTTATATACTCCGGTAAAATTTACGCCCATATCTACAACGTAAACATTCTTCCCGCGTGAGGTAATGGCGATTGGCTTTTGGAGTCCTGTTTGCTGAATTGCCGGAAAGAATGATTTCTGAAGTATGCCACCTGGTCCTTTAACAACTATTGCAGCAGCCCATTGTGAATCATTAAACAGGGCTTTATTCCAGTCTTTTATCTCTTTTCCCGCGTCATATACCTCGCCAATATAAACATTGTTTTTGATGATGGGTCCATAAACAAATTTCCAACTGTTGTCACTCTTTATCTCCGTGACCTCTCCATTCTGGTAGGTTATGACCAGTTTTGCAATAAATTGTGGCCTTCCAACCTTGAGTAGTTTTCTCAAATTATAGGTTCCCCACATTCTCAAAGGTAAAGGGTTGTAAAAACCGTTGCCGAGGGAGACTCCGAGACAATTTTGACCAGTAAGGATATTTGATGTGATGTTAAATTCCGAATAATAGACTCTTTTGGCAAAAGTGGTCCATGCAGGATCGAGGAAATTCTTTCCTATTTTCTCTCCGTTGATGGTTGCACTGTAATAGCCTGCTGCTGTAATATATAGTATTGCCGATTTTAGGTTCCCTTTCGTAATGAAATTTTTACGAAACAACGGGGCCGGATCATCTCCGTACATCAGGGAATCGCTTTCCGGCTGAACTTTGGGATCTCCGATCCAATTAGCATCGGCAAGATCATTCAATTTTACTGAAAAATTTGATTTGTTTTGACCGAAACAGTGTGCAAATGTCAGATACGTGAACAGGAAACTTATCGCGAAAACGGTTTGCCGTAGCTTCATTATTTTTGATTTAACTGTCAAAATCCGGAATATCCATATATTCACCATTATTGAGCGCCGATTGATGGGCAACAATTCCCGGTGCAGTATATGCAAGTGCCTCATAGATATTGACTTTTGGCTGACGTTTATTGATCAAAGCGTCTATAAATTCATGGGTAATAAATGCATGCGATCCGTCATGACCGGAGTTGTGCCTTAACGGTTCCGGAAGGAGGTCGGTCTGCCACCACATCGGCTGCTTGTAGAGTTCTGTAATATTTGCTTTATGTTGAAACCCGGCATCGTCCTTGCCAGTTGCATCGGCAATCCTGACAATCGTATGATCTTTCCCCTCCTCAAGGGCTGAAAAGAAACTCATTTTATCTCCTCTCCATTCACCTCGTTCAATACTTCTAAAGGCACCCTTCCAGTTTACCTCGACCCTGAAAGGAGTATTTTTATTGGTTTTAAAGAAGGCTGTCTCATTCCAGAAAGGATTATTGTAGGGATTATTTTTTAAAAGCGGACTGCTATCTCCCCAACCTAAGGCACTTACTTTTGTTAGTCTTTCGCCAGTTACAGAGATCAGAAATGCCGTGCAATGGGTTGGATAGAGCATGGGAGGAAGGCCATGTCGCCAGGTTGGCTTCCCATCCTCAAACCACAAGGTGTCAAGTCCCGGATGGTTATATTCAGCTGCGGCACTGAAAATTTCTCCGAACTGCCCCTCCTGATGAAACTTTCTGACTGATATCGAGTTTTGCCGGTAATAACTTGTTTCTGCCATCATGTAGGTTAGTCCAGTGCTACGAACTGTCTCTCTTAATTTGTAGCAATCTTCGATGGTCAGAGCAGCGGGTACTGCACACAAAACATGTTTTCCGGCTTTCAGCGTCATTACAACATGCCTAACATGATCGGGAGCGGGTGTTGCAATAAATACAGCATCTATTTTTGGATCAAGAATCAACTTCTCGAGTGATTCGTAACTTTTTAAGCATCCATAAACTTTCATGAGGGTTTCGCGTCGGTCGGATCTCAGGTCGCTGACTGCCTCTACAATACAGTCGGGATGTTCGTGAAACTGGAATCCGGCGCCAAATCTACCGCCGACAATACCTATACGGATTTTGGATGAATTATGTGTCTCGCCCCTCAGGGTAATTCCCGGATTAGCTGCTAAGGCAGCAATGCCTAAACCTGTCATTCCGATAAATTTCCGTCTCCCGGATAGTCTGGTGGATTTAAGTTGATTCATATTCCGATTTTGTTTGAAGTTTTTTGTGCGTGATGAATAATTCTATTTCAGCTTCTTATTACAAATATAGATAGTTTTCGGTTTCATTTTGAGTATTCAGCCAAAAAACCGGAATAGTACAATAAGACTACTCCGGGTTACTGGAATTTGAACAGAAAGCTGATCAAATTCTTTGTCAAGGAAAATATATAAATTGGTTGGTATTTTATTTTAATCCAATTTAATCACGTAATTATTGAATTTGAGATTTTATTAAGGAAATTCAATTGTATTGCTTTAGTAACCTGTATTTTGAGTGATATTTGGATTCGCAATTCTTTCAAATTCAGGTATTGGCCAGTAGCGTTGTCTGGTTGTAAATGTACATTTTGTCGACTGATTCAAAACAGAAACCGGAAGTGTAGGCAAAATATCCTTCATTGTATTCCATCTTTGCAAATCAAAATACCGTATTCCACCTTCCTGGGCAAATTCGGCCCTTCGTTCATACTTGATGGCCATGGAAATATCGTTTTTTGAACTTGCGGTTGAGGCAGGCAGAAATCTGGTCCGTACGATGTTAAGAGCCGTTAATGCGTCAGACAGACGACCTGTTTCGTTCAAAGCCTCGGCGTACAGAAGTACGGCTTCAGGATAGCGCATCAATATCACATCCTGATTGAGTATCTCTCCAACCTTGAGTGGTCGTTCATGCAGGATATAGTAAGGCGTACATTTCTTCCATGCGAAATAGGTGGCATTTGTTTTTAAGAAATCCTTAACCGGATAGGCAGCCATAGTATCCAAGGTTTTTTTATTGGTAATGGTATAGATCAGCCGGGCATCCCTGTTTTTAAAATTGTCAGTTGGATCGAATTTTGGATTAGCACCTGATGTATCATAAGCAGTCCCGTCATCAAACTGATAAAAGTTAAAAAGTTCAGGACGTGCGCAGACAGTAGCTGAAACAAGTCCACCCATGTATGGAAAAGCTAGATTGGCAGAAGTACTGTAGCGCATACTAAATAGCACCTCCTTATTGTCAGTCATCGTAAGGATATCCGATTCAGGCGTATTTTTTACCGTATTTCCATCAAACATCGATTTAAACTGTCTCTTTTTAACAAGGGCAAAATTAGGATCTCCTGTAATCTTGAAATTATCTTCAAAAAGTTTGATGATTCCTGCGTAATCAGGTGTTCCATAGTCCATAATTTTATACCTCATCGCCAGTAATGCAGCTGTTCCACTCACAATATGACCAGTATTATAGGATGTTTTTGGAAGAATCTTAATGGCATTGTTTAAGTCATTGACCATTGAATCCTTAATGACAATTCTTGAGATTCGGGTGAACTTTAGAATTTCCTCTCTTTTTGATTCAGGTTTTAGTGTAAGAACAGCATCTCCAAAGATATTGGTTACAAAGAAGTAGAAATAAGCCCTTAACACTTTTGCCTCCGCAATATATTGTGCTTTTACTGTTGGGTCTATTACATTGGTTGGAGACAACATCTCAATGAAATTGTTTGTCTTAAAAATAGCTTCATATGCATTGGAATACATGGTGTTAAGATCACCTGTCATGTTGTTGTTGAGTGTGTTTTGAAGGAACATCTGCCATGAGGCGTCGGTTGTGTATCCATCGTCAGTTGCTCCCGGAAACAAATTTAATTCTTTACTCCCGTTTCCTGTTACCATATAAAGACCGGCATAACAAGCAGCCAATCCACTTTGAATTGTAGCCTCATCCTGAAAGTAAGTAGCTGCCGGTACTTGTGTTAATGGTTGGAGATCCCAAAAGTCACTGCACGAAATTGTGCTTACTGTAACCGATAAGAAAACGATTGCTATATAAATTATTCTTTTCATCGTAGTTTTTTTTAATACTATATTTAAAACTTCAGACTTACTCCCAGTGAAAATATCTTATTCTGCGGGTACCGAAGGAAAGTATTGTTATACTCCCTGGCCGCTGTATTGTCGGTATATGCACCGGTCTGACGTTCGGGATCACCTGGGAAGTTAGTGAAGGTTAGTAAGTTGTCTCCAGAGAGATAAACTCTTAGCCCCTGAATGCCATATTTTTGAAAGTTAAAAGTATAACCAACATTTATATTTTTCAAACGCAGGTAAGAACCGTCCAAAAGGCTAAAGGTGTTTCTGGCCAGATCATCATCTTCGCGCAATGGATTATACCATACTCCTTTACCCATATCGCCAAAAGCCAGCATCGGTAAAGTTGTTGAATGATTTGTCGGGGTCCAGGCATCTCTCCACATGGTAGAAGGTGGGGCTATCCCATTTTGAAATGGGGTCCAGCCTGAACCTTCGATGTATTGTTTAACTCCGGAGACGCCATAGAAGAAACAGGAGATATCAAAGCCTTTCCATGATGCTGAAAGGTTTAGCCCAGCTTCGAATTTAGGATAAGCACCGGCGACCACAACTCTGTCACCGTCACGGTTGACGATACCATCGGGTCCACCTGCCCCCATACCGTAGTTTGCAGCTGTTGAAGGTCCGTGAATATCCCTAATGATCATTGTTCCGGCTGGAAGTGTATAGGCTGTTCCTGCCCCGCTGCCTAATTTAACAACCTCAGACTGTTGACGGATTCCATCGAAGATATTGAGGAAGTAGGTGCCATACTCAAGACCAGGTGCGTACATTTGCTTTCCCCATGGGCCGGGTGTTGGATAGGAAAGAACTTTGTTTCGGTTTCCCTGAACAAAAAAATTCACTCCGTATTTGAAATCATTAATCTGATCCTTAAAAGCGATGTTTAGCTCCAACCCTTTGTTTTGCATAGATCCGAGCGCCTGTACCTGAGTTCCGAAGCCAGAGGTGTATGGAAGCTTTGCATCAGGCACTAAAATATCAACTGTCTTTTTCCGGTACCAATCCAGGTTAAAGGTGAGGCTGTTCTTAAAAAATGAGAGGTCAATACCAAGATTGGTGGAATAGGTCGTCTCCCATGAAAGATTAGGATCAATCAATTTAGGGGAAGCAAAACCCTGAGTTGGACTTGTTTTGTCGAATGCGTACATGGGTGCTGTTGACCAGGCTGAGCCAGGGATAGCAGCTGATGATAACACATTTTGATATAGGTAGTTATCTCCAACGCTCTGATTGCCTAAAATCCCGTATGATCCACGTAATTTCAGATCGCTTATCCAATGAATCTCTGGCATGAAAGACTCTTTAAGAGGACGCCATGCCAATGATCCGGAAGGGAAGAATCCCCATCGTTTTTCGGGTGAGAACCTCGAGGATCCATCGGATCGGGCATCTACCTCTACCAGATATTTCTCCTTATAGCTGTAGTTAAGTCGTCCAAAGAATGACATTAACGCCAGTTCCTGAGCATTACCCTGTGTAAATTGATTCGCATTATTAACGCCTGCATCTATTTGCTGTGCTGCACTGGTAAGATAATCCTGTCTGCGGGCTGAGAAGAAATCATTTCTGGTGTACTCAATCTGGTAACCTGCCATTGCAGATAGGTAGTGGTCTTTTAATGTTTTTTGAAAGTTCAGGGTAGAATAGAGAACAGGGTTAATCATTCGCCTGTTTGCATCGCTGGCGCCAAGATCTCCGCCTACACTTCCTGGCTGAGCACGTGGGGCGATATAACCATCCCAGTAATAGGTCAGTATTTTAGAGGAGAATGAATGCATGTTGTTATCATCAATGTTAAATCCACCTCTTGTTTCCCATGTTAATGCATCAGTGAATGAAACCTTTAAAAATGCCGAAGCTTCCAATCGGAGGTCCCGCTCATTTACTGGTGTATTGTCAATAGTTGCAAATGGATTTATATTTGGAGTTTCAATAGTTCGGAATGCCGAAATGACATATTTACCATCTGCCAATCTTGGTCCATAAGTAGGCGCCTGATTAATAGCTTGATTAAGTATGTTTTGTGAATATCTTTGATTGCCGCCCAAACCTGTTGAGACGCTTCCGCCTGCCCCCTCTTTTTCGCTGTACAATGCTCTGGCCATGACGCCAACCTGTATGCTTTTCGAAAGTTTTGAGGTTATATTCATTTGCAGGGTATATTTTTTGTAGTTAAATCCGGACATGGTACCAGGTTGGTTAATAAATCCCAGGGTAACATTATGTGACGAATTTTTGCCGCCACCTGTAATTCCTATGCTGTGATTTTGAACCCTAACAGGACTAAAAAGTGCATTAGTCCAGTCAGTATTGGGATATAAAGGATTACCATTTGCATTTTTATATTTGTCGATATCACTCTGGCTATAAAGGTTGGAAACGCCTGTACCATACCTGTTCATTTTTGCCTGGTTGTACATTGACATGTACTCTGCGGAATTGGTAATCAATTCGGGCATTCTTGTTGGGGAGTAAACACCAAAGTTCGCATCGTAGCTGACAATCTCTTTACCCTCTTTCCCTTGCATGGTTGTGATCAACAGAACACCACCTGCAGCACGCGAACCATAAATGGCACACGAGGCAGCATCTTTCAATGCGGTAACTGATTCAATCGCCATTGGGTTGATGGCATTCATATCGGCAACAGGGATACCATCAACGATGATCAGTGGCGAAAGATTACCCCCAAAAGATTGACGTCCCCGGAGTACTAAGCTAACATCTTCTTTCCCCGGTTCACCTGTACCTTGAACTACCGATAATCCTGGAAGCTGTCCCTGAAGCATTGAGGCAAGCGAAGTGACCTTACGGTTATTTAAGGCATTTCCTGAAACTACAGATAAGGCGCCAGATAGATTCACCTTTTTTTGAATGCCATATCCTACAGTCACCACCTCATTAATATCTACCAACTGTTCTATCAATCGAATGTTTATTGTAGTTTTTCCTGAAATGGCAACCTCCTGAGATTTCATTCCTACAAAGGTAAATACCAATGTTTTAGCATCTCCTGGAACCTGTAATGCAAAGTTTCCATCGGCGTCGGTAGTGATACCCATGGTAGTTCCCTTTACTGTAATTGAAACTCCCGGAAGTGGTTGACCTTTCTCATCGGTCACATTTCCGGTGAGTTCCTTCTTTTGAGGTTGTTCAACTAATAAGGAAAGCGCTTTTGGTGAGGACAATGTGGCCAGATTTTTACTATTATACAGAAATATCTGGCGATCATCAATCAGATAGGATACACCAGTTCCCTGAAATAACTGATCCAGTATTTCCGTAATTGCTTTGGACCTAACCGAAATAGACCTGTTCGAAACGGAACTGATGTAGGCGGCATCGTAAACGAAAATAAATTCGCTGCTATTTTCAATTGAACGAATAATATCCTGAACATTGGAGTTCTGAATATTAAGATCAATCCTGACTTTTTGCGAATAGGAGCTTGCAGATAAAGATAGAGCTCCTGCAAGCAATATAAACGAAACTAATTTCATAACCAGAAATAGCTGTCGGATCTGATTTTTGTAACGGAAATCAGGTCCATTGTGTTTTTTTTTCATAATTTTGTTTTGTAATTAAACATGAATGCCTTTGGGCATAATAATTGTTGTTCACGATCCGGTCGGTGTATCGAGCACTGACCGGATTTTTTCAAATTAGTCTTTGATTTGGTAACCTCCTTCCTGTTTATATAATTTCATTTTTGAGATAACTGCAATTCCTTTCAGTACCCGTTCGGGATCATCCTTTAAGTCCAGCTTACCAGATATTTTAAATGAT
Organism: Prolixibacteraceae bacterium; assembly: GCA_963677935.2. Lineage (GTDB taxonomy): Bacteria > Bacteroidota > Bacteroidia > Bacteroidales > Prolixibacteraceae > JAAFHB01. The sequence goes on from CAXXEH010000002.1 coordinate 102,654, forward strand.
CCCATCCCACTTCTAAGCTGTATATCAATATTGTAATGTCTTGAAATTCTTTTTAAAAGACTTTCAAGGGTTTCCTCATTAAATTGAATATATCCATAAGTCCATGCTATAAAGTTTTCGGGATGAGTGATCTTTTCAACTACAAATTTGTTCAAGGCAGCTGAATACGCTCCCCGTTCACTTTGTTTTAAAACGACATCCCTATCACTCATGTTCTTATTCTGAGGAGTCGATAGTGAAATTTTTCCTTCCAGTAGAAGAGCTGAATACGTTTCATCTTTACCGTAAGCCTGAATCTCGAATCTTGTCCCCAGCACTTCAACTTTTAAGCGGTCGGTTTTCACATGAAACGGTTTTTTCTCATTTTTTACAACCTCAAAGTATCCTTCACCCTGCAAATAAACTTCTCTGTATTTGCCGGAAAAAATGGGAGGATAAACTAATCGCGATCCAGCGTTAAGCCATACCTTTGTCCCATCCGAGAGTTTTAATGTGGCATATTTTCCATAGGGGACAATCATTTGGTTAAAATGATCACCCTTGACATCCTGTACAATACCTGAGCTATCATTAATAATTACGCTTGCCCCATCCGGAGAATAACAAATTTTGGAATCGCCGGAAGTAACCTCAATTTTTTTCCCGTCGGACAATATTAGCTGAGATTTGGTGTAGTCAACCGGGTTGGATAAGGCAAAATGATCAATAGGTAAATCTCTATCAACCTTATTCCCGGTGTAATAAAAAGCCAGCACTCCAATCCCAATTAATAATATTATGACTGCCGCTACCCGAATAAAGTTTCTGAAAAAATGTCTTTCTGAATTAGTATTCAACGAAATGTTTTTGATGTTCCCGGTTTTGGAGAAGGTACTTAAAATTTCAAACCACACTTTGTGCCTTTGTTCCTGGGTTGAGTAAATATGTTTGTTTTCAATCCCTTTTAGCACTTCAATTGCCAGGTCAATGTTTTCCTGCTGTAATGGATATTGCGCTTTTAGTCGGGCGATGTATTCTCCTGAACCAGAATCATCTTTAACCCTTCGGACAAAATCATCGTCGAATAGGAAATCCCGGAAATCGTAGTTAGTATTTGTATTATCTTCCATGTGTTTAGTTAGCTTATTTATTTTCAAATGGACCTCATGCGCTTTCATCTCAGTCACGATTTAATCGTAAGAGAGTTTCATTTGAAACAATCAATACTAAAGAGGGTGGAGACTGAGATTTATAGACAATAAAGAAGAATATTTTTTAAAAAATCCTTTTTTTATAAGGAAGTCCTTAAAATGGAAAAGAAAAGCTGTATTTTCATATTCTTAAGTGATTCAACATCAGCTTTTATCATTTTTATTGACCGATAGACAGAAGTACGGCACGATTCAATTGATATACTTAACGTTTTAGAAATATCTTCATATGACAATCCAACATCATACTTTAGGTAGAGTACCTCCTGCTGATTGGAGGTTAGTTTTCGTAAACTCTCCTTTAAAAATTTTCGGAGACGTTGCTCACCTTCCTTTTCAACAATTTCATCTTCGACTGTATATTCAGGTTTGAAAAGGATTTCGGGTATTTTTTCACTGATTATTGTTTTTCTCCCTTTTGAAATCATCTCAAATAATTCATGCCGGTGAGCAATTAATAAATATTGCTTTACATTATTGAGCTTCCCTAATCTTTCACGACTACGAATAAGTTTGGTAAAGATGTTTTGAATAGCATCCTCAATCACAGACTCTTCATGGCAAAATTTTCGTCCATAATTGAATAATAAGTCAAAATTCGCCTCGTAAATGACTGCAAGAGCATCCATATCGCCATCTGAAAGGAAAAGATCCCATTCAGACTGGTAGGTCTTTTGAATATTTGTTTTTTTGAACTCTTTCATTCGGGTTAAGTCAAATCAATCGTAAAATTATATTTATTTCATGATTAACACCTTTTTTTATTTTTCGCCTTTTCTTACCAGAGCTTTCCTGATTTTTAGTTCTACGGGAGTAAGACCTGGAGATGAAACTCTGAAAACGGTTTTCTCTTCAACATACTCTTCACCGATTGTGAGCTTTTCATTCATTAAGTCTTGGGTACCGGAATAGTATCCTCCGTTAAATGTGGCTTTCCCATTTACCGCATTTTTTTCGTTTGACCTGATCACTTTGCCGTTTTCGTCAAGTACGTCCAACCTTACTTTATTATCAGCGGTGCCCGCGAGTTTATTCCCCTTCAAAAGAGACACAAAGATGGTGGTTTTACGGGCTAACCAGGTCGCTTCACCCGATAATAATATCCGCTCTGGTGGATTTGCAACCACCTCAAGGCGATCGGGAGTTAGTGAAATCACTTTGGGTTCAGTGGCTGGATCATTTGTAAATTGGGTTTCAATTTTGCAAATGAATCCTTTCTCTTCTGAATTAAACCCTCCGGTAACAAGGAATGAATCCTTGTCAGGATCTCCCTTTGAACCCCGGTGGTCATAACCAAGTTTCCAGAATGACCCCGGTTTAACGTAAAGCAGATGAGCATTTTTATCGTACCACCAGCCAGATTTATCCGATTTGTTGAGCAGCAATTCCTTCGAAGTAAACTCTTTAAGTATTTTTCCTGAACAGCTAACAGATTTTATCTCTTTTAAATTGTGTATTTGAAGCAGATAAGCTCTTTGGGGCATCTCCTTGTAGTCGCCGGTTCTTGCACCCGCATTGACAATAATGCCATTATCTGTTTTTTGTAATGTAAATTCTGTTTTTGCGAATTTCCCCTTTTCATAATCATAGGAATTGCCATCATCCTCATAATGCCAACCCTTTCCCTGTTTTGAAGGGAAAACATCCAGGGTGATAAGAACCGATTTTTCCTGTCCCTGATAGGCTGTAACAGATTGCATGGGAATAATGCTTCCTCCTTTCACGAATAAAGTTCCCCCTTGAGTGTCTTTTAGTGAACGTGTTACCCATTCCCCATTGCTATCGAACCGTTCGCCATTCCAGTAGTCAATCCAATCTCCCTTAGGTAGATATATTTTTTCATCCAGTCCAACCAGCAATGCATCTCCCAGCATATACTGCCGGTCCATTCTCCAGGTTACAGTGTCATTCTGGTATTGGAGCACCATCGACCTCATCATCGGTAGGCCGGTAAAGTGAGATTGTGCCTGGGATGAATAGAGGTAGGGATTCAATCGATACCTTAATTTCGCGTAAAACCGGTGTGCATCCATCAGATAGGTGGGATAAAGCCACGGTTCCTTATAATAGGCCCATGCATCTATGATTGAAAATGGGGTTAAATACCCAAGGTGCATTCCTGACACGGAACTGGGATTCATGTCCAGACTGACCATCGATTGTGCTGCCAATCCAGCATTCAGCAACCCGTTTCCTGCAGCAAAATCTGCTGCCCAACCTGTTGGCCAGCGATGCGATCCAAATGAAGAGACGTAGGAATTAAAAAGATAGAATGATCGTTTGCCGGTAATTCTGCGAAACTCATTTATAGCTGTTTCGCTATACAAGGAGTTGGCAAGACTTTTAACAGAACGATTGAAACGTGACTGACTGCTTTCTGTCTCTTTCGAAAAAGTGGGATCGTTCAATTCTGTACTTTCAATCATTCGGGGAAACGGATCATCCTGTTTGAAAAACGATACCCCAATATCCAATGATGTTTTTACCCGCGTGGCGTACCAGTTCTTTCGTAGTGTTGAATCCTCATAACCAACTTCAGGCGCTTTGCCTGATTCCCATAAACCGAAATGATAACCCATCGTACTTAATTGTCGAATCATACCTGCCGGATCAGGAAAACGCTCTGGGCTCCATTGCCATTTCATTTCATAAATGCGCTTTTCCCATCCAGGCTCCAACCAGATCATGTCGCAGGGAATGTCGTATTTGCGGAAATTTCTGGCAATATCCATTACTCCAGGCTGTTCTTCGTAACAACGGCAACCATAGAGCAAACCCAAACCCCATTTGGGAATAAGCTGTGGGGCGCCTGTAAGCTGAATGTAATTATCCAAAATGGTTGCAAATTGTGGTCCCTGAATAAAATAAAAATCAAGTTGCCCGTCAGTAGCCGAGATATCGTATCCGTTTGGTTGGGTTTCAAAATCAAATATCTGCGGCCATGTATTGTTTGACAGAAAACCATAACCTTTGGTACTTAAGAAGAATGGGATAGTAGCATTTTGGGAACGAAACTCCCGCTTCCAGGTGAATTTATTGCCGCGGCAGTCCAACGTTTTTCTTTGAAAACCCAGTCCAAAGATATGTTCATCGGCAGGCATGGTAAACCGGAGGTTTCCTCCGCCGGCAGCATTCCAGGATCGGGTTGCCCGTTCGCCCGTGATTTCGTTCCCCTGTTCGTCAAGGAAGGTTAGCCGAAGTCCTTGTTTCGATAATTTTATCCCAACACCATCACTTTGAAAAATGGTATAGGCGGGAAGTTCTGCCATTTTTACCGGGATTTCGCTCCAATTGGTCCTGACAAAACCGAAACGCTCGGTCAGTGATGGTTCAAATCCCTTTGCTGGTGCCATTTGTACGCGAACCATGGCTTTATTCAGGAAGCTAATTTTCATTATCCACCCCTCCGATGTATGGATCAGAAAAGTGCTGCCCACTTTTTCAACCGATGTTTGATGCAACCTAAGTGAATCTCCAAAATCACGATTCTTTGTCGATCCGGTTTGAGCTGTAACAATACCGGTTTGAAGAATTCCGGTTAAGATCAGAAAGCAAATTAGTTTTTTCATAAGTAATTGTAATTATTTCAGCAATAGGATTCCTGCCTGACCTGCCTTCGTGCTCTCTTCCTGAGTCCCTTCCCAGCAATGCCAGTTATCATATTCATTGACAAAGGCACACATATTAAAAGATAAGGTAAGACCTGGTTTCGGCTTAAGACCAATTGCTTCAAGTGGAATCGCCCATTCACCAATCCATCCCTTGCCTGGTTTTTCCCTGATTTTTGAAACATATTTTGTCCCCTTTCCAAGACGGTCAGCAGCGATAGTAGTTGCTCCCGCATCAGTAACGCTTTTTAGTGTACCGTTACTATACGACCGAATCACAAATATTACAGGTTGACCATTATCAAACCCACCAAGTGAGATTTCCATACCGTCATCTTTCCCCCATGTTTCTCCCTTATTTATATCTGCACTATCAAACATATTTATCATTGCTCCGATGTAAAGGAATTTGTTTTCCCACGAAAACTTCACCAATACCGGGGCGCCGCTGCAAACTCTTCCTGATGGCTCTCTGTCGAGCCGCTGAAATTCTCCGGTCCATTCATCTGCCGCAAAGTTTCCATCCAGTTTAGGCGCCTTGACGGAGTGCATAATCGCGATTGGATTGGTTTTATGAGCCGGCAGGGGAGTAGGTGGCATTTCTGCGTCAATAGTAAAAGGTTGTGGCTTATTGTTGTTTCCGATCCCGTTGCTGAAAATTTTATTCTCCTTCCAAAGGATGATTGCATTAGGTGAGGTTATTTTGATTTTACCGGGAGTTATCAGCGTATTATTTACAAAAGCGAATTTCGCAGACGACTGAAAAGACAAAGTCATATCACCGTCAGCAATGAACACATTATCACGAATGATTGAATTGTGTGCGATATGATTATGAACTGGTCTGGCCACACCTATCGAAACGTTTTTCTCCACGATACAGTCATGTGATCCTTCATCAAGATAGTAGGAACTAACCCCATAACCCGTTCCGGATTCCGAAATATCGCGGGCGACATTCCCACGCAGAATGCATTTGCTGACTCCTGAAGTATAGATTGCTGCACCATCATGAATCTCGCGCATAACCCGGTAGATCAGATTTTCTTCTACCAGGGCATCGTTTTTAGTAATAATCATACCGGAGTAGGGCACATCGTGGATTTCATTGCGATAGATGTAATTTCGATTCCCGCTGGATGAAAGGCCAATCGCACTCGGATAGTAAATGCCCACATCGTGAATGTGATTGCGTGCAAAATACAGGTCGTCACCTTCAATTTTGGCCCCGCCACCTCCAATGTTATGAATCTGACAATCAGTAATACGACAATTGGTCATCTGGATTGCAGAGATTCCAACTCCACCTGCATTAGAGATTTCAATCTTTTCTATTTTACATTTGAGGGTGTTTTCCATGCTTACTGCACCCTCGAAGGAGGTAGCACCCATGCCCGCCGACTTAAGTGGAATATTGGTAGCCTGAAGTTTCACTCCGCGGATGGTTATATTTTCAGCCTTCTTTTCAGCCGATCCGGCGATGAGGATGATCTGTTCCATTTTAGGTGCAATTATTTTAATCTTAGCCATATCTTCACCTTCCAATGGCCAGTAAACGAGGCGTCCGGCTGTCCGGTCGAGATACCAGCGACCTGGTTTTGTCATCCCTTCGCGGGTGTTCCAGATAATATATTCCTTCTTCCCAAAGCCGCCCACCGGGTAATTTGTTTTTTTGGAAAAGATTAGTTCATGTTTTTGAGTATCATTCCGTTCGACTCCTACAAGCGATTCATCCCACATATGATAAACCCTCACTTCCGCATTCCTGATATCAAGGGTTTCGGGAATGTCCTTCGGATTGTATTGCATAGTTATGTATTCCTCCGGTGTTGGGCGGCGTGCCCAGCCCCCTCCGATGGTCGAAAGCCAGGGCACATCGAATACGTTTAAGTGTAAAAAAGTCCCTGACTCCGGCATCCGTGCCCGTTCCGGCATGCGTCCTTCCACCACCAGTGCCCTGAAATCCCATGTACCTTCTTTCACCCCTGGCAGATCGGTGCACCAGAACTTATCTCCATCGCGATGCCAGTTGTTTACTGGCGTACCACCATAAAGTAGTACGGTTCCACTCGTATCAGCCTCAATGGTCAATCCATTGTCCCTCGAATCAAGTTCAAATGGTCTGGTAAGATAGTATTCCCCCGGCATAATAACTATCCGGTGATTACCGGATCCAGACATTCGTGCAGCATCACGCGCAGCATTGGGAGTCGCCATAGGTTGTGTCCGCGTGCCCGGATTGCTATCTGATCCGCCAGGTGCAACGATAAAGGTTCTTCCTTTATCGATCTGTCCTGCAGCATAATTATTCGGAGCCACCAATAACAGACTGATTAACAAGGATAATAAAGTTATCAGGTTATTGTTTGTTGAGGTGTTTAATATATTTTTCAATTTCAAATATTTTTGATTTGGCTAATACAAAGATGCAGATTTTAAGGGTATAATACTTGTGAATAAATGAAGAAATACAGTTTGCTTTCTGAATATTCCCTAGACTATTTAACAATTTCCTTAGAGCGCGTTCAAAAGGGTCTGGATAAAGGTAGCTTAGCATTTTTGTCCAAGAACTACTGAGTTATTTCTTTTTAAATTGTATTTCAGGTCCTTGAATGCAACAACAAAATCTTCTCAGAATTGATTTGGTCAAAACGTTTCAATGCAAAAGAAATTGCAGAAATGAGAACGTTGGTTATTGAAAATTTAGATTATTTAAAGATTAAATGGGATGAGTATTTTAATGCTTAATAAATCAACCAATGCTGTAAATGTTTGGTTCGATGATATAAAAATGGTTGTGATTTTGGAGGATGGTCGTGAACTTAGCCTACCAATTGGCTGGTTTCCATCCCTCAGGGATGCGACCAATGAGCAAAGGGCAACTGGAGGTTTATTAGTGATGGAGAAGGCATACATTGGGATGAATTGGATGAAGATATCCTGGCTGAAGGCTTATTATAGCACATCAATGTCATTAAAATAAGCGTATCCAAAAACTCTGTGTGCCTCTGAGTTTTCTCTATGGTTCTCCGTGTGATTAACTGTTTCACAGAGTTACTCTGAGCAGAAAAAGAGTTTCACAGAGAGAAAACAGCATTTTTTGAGGTTTTTGGATACCCTCTTCAATCTGAGGTTATGACAAAATGTTCAAGCATAACTACCCGATTTGACTTTTGGCAACCTCAATAAAGGCCAGTATATTTTCGAGGCTTGTATCGCCTTCAACCGAGTGTGACGGAGAGAAAATATATCCACCATTTTTCCCCAGTTCAAGCAGCTTTTGAGACGCCATCTTTACTTCTTTAACAGTGCCATACGGAAGTGTTTTTTGTATGGAAAGTCCGCCATGGAACGCCAGGCGGCCCTGGTATCCGGGCAGAATTTCGAATACATCCATTACTTCAGGTTGGAAAGGATTAAAACAATCCAGGCCGATCTCAACAAGGTCATCAAAGAGCTCATCGACATCACCACAGGAATGGATCATCACATATTTCCCGGCTTTATGTACATGTTGATACATGCGTTGTAAATAAGGATAGATAAATTCCTTCCAAAGTTCGTAACCCATTATAAGACCATGTTGCTGTCCCCAGTCATCCCCAAAATAAATAGCATCAATATCGTATTCCAGGGCTTTGTCTACCTGGGCAAGGTTGTAATCGCAGATTTTGCTCATCAATTCATGCACAAAATCGGGGTTTACATAAAAGTCCATCAGTAGATTAGTCATGCCACGCATGGTCCAGGCCCTCTCATACAATGAGAAACCGATTTGAAAAACACGAAACATATCTGGCTTCAGGGCTATTTCAGATTCAATATCTGAGAAAAATCGGGGGTCAAGTGGATTTGGGAAAGTATACCCATTTAATGTCGGTTCCGGTAAAACAATCCCTTTGGCATCACCAATATCCTTGTCGATGGTGCGATCCCAAACTACTTTAAATACGTCCTGAAACTGATCGTTACCTAAATCATCAAAAAAGCCTATATCACTACCCAACTGGAGGATATGGTTACCAAGTACCTCGTCCAAATCGTTGACACCATAATATTTGCATAGCATTTGTTTAGGTTCAACAGTGAACTTAAAAGACCAGGGGACATAAGGTGGTTTTTTGCCGTCAAGAACAGTTCTGATTACTTCACGCTTAGTCATTTCCATTTATTTTATGGTTAGTTTTGCTGCCATGCCTCCGCTTGGTTTTAGCGAAAATTTCAAAACATCTCTATCCGAAAGTTCACGACTTTCAATTTTAACCTTTGTTTCTGTTTTCACTTCCTCACCTCCATCGGTATAAATCCGGGCTGTAATGTTTGTGTCAATTCCCAAAAAGGAGAGCGGAATTTCGATCTCCCGGGCTGACTTGTTCGTAATCGCTCCAAGGTACCAGACATTGCCACTTCGCCTGGCAATAATGGCAAATTCACCAGGTTCTCCACCGATAAATTTTGTGTCGTCCCATACCGTCGGGATTGTTTTCCATAATTCCAATTCAGGAGATAAGTGACAATCACTGGTAACATCCTCACTCCAGAAAAGGAACTGAGCAGGGCTGTAGTATAAAACCGGAAGTGCGAGGCGGTGAGCAAAAGAGGTGGGTAATACCTGCTTACAGTAGCCTGGTGTATAGTCGCCTGCACCAATCACAAAACGGGTAAAAGGCAACATGGTCGTCTGATCAGCATCAGGATTTTGTTCATTTCCATGTATTCCCTCCTGTGACATCAGATTGGGGTAAGTGCGGGAGAATCCGGTTGGCCGGTACTGGTCGTGTGGATCAACCATTAGCTGATACTTTGCGGCCTTCCGTACAAGGCTATGTAACCATTTTTGCCATTGCTGGTTGCCTACCCTGACAAATCCAGGTTTGATCCCCACAACTCCCCACGATTTATAGAGGGGGAGGAGTTCGTCCACCTGTCTTTCCAGCGCCTGATAATTGACATATAACCAGATATCAATTTTCTTTGTTTTACCATATTCAACTACCTCTTTCACCGATAATCCCGTATGATCCTTAATCGGCAAGCCACTCATTGATCCTACCACATCTATTTTTCGTGCATCCGAACAGTCATTATTCACCGGGCCATACCACCCTGCATCGAAAATAATCCCGTCCAATCCATGGCTTGCAGCGTAATCAATACAGTTTTTGGCGCCTTTTGATGACAGTGTAATATCCCTGATAATTTTTTCAGGTTTGATCCACGAACAATCTGCTATCTGGTTTGGCTCATTTAGATTTAACAACAAATAGTTATGTTCGGTCAGCGCTCCGGCTCTCTTCCCAATTAAAACAACCCTCCAGGGGGAATTCTCGCCTTTCCGGATATTTCCCTCTCCACGAAGCTGTATTTTAGCTCCCTGAGCGACTGGCCGGACAAATGATCTTGGATAATTATCATTGGCAGTTTCTGCAATGCAAAGAAAGTTAGTTCCTGCCTTGGTTAATAAAGGCAGTTCACAGTTTGGTTTTAAATTACTGATCCGTTGTTTTGAATAGGTCCCCTGTGAACTCTGACCATATTCTACCCATACTTCCGATTTTTCAGGAAAGTTAAATTCTGTGAGCTCATCAACAACATTTAAAATTTCATTTTTTTTGATCGAAGGAAAACTATACCTGATTGCAATTCCTTCATTATATGCCCTGAAGTGTATATCAAGTTTCCTGTGTGGTGGGATGTACTCTTCCAGGTTTATTGTAAGTTCATTGTAATTGTCAGGGTAGCTGTTTCGTTCCCCGTAAATTGGCTTCCAGGTCGATTCGCTGTGGATGATACGCTGTTTTATTACTTTGAAACAACTGCTTAATTCGGGTTCACCACCAATAATAAATCCCAGTCGGGATGGCAAAATAATTGCACTTTCTTCGTAGGTCACTTCATAATAGGGTGCATCGGGACTATTCCCACCATAATTATATACCGACAGTTTTTGGAACGAAAATGATATTTCAATTTTATTATCGGGCGATTTAACCGATAATTTATCCTGTGCAATCAATTGTGCAACAAAAAATAAGCTTAAAATTATTGTCAGGAATGGTATCCTTCGGAAATTTAATTTTGATCTCAACTGAATGTGGGTTTTAAATTGGCAATTACAAAGGTGCAGATTTTTTGGGGTAAAAAGCATATGTTTAAATGATGTTTTACACATTACTTTCTGAAAATAGTTGGCTGAAAATTTGTAATAAATGAAAATATACTTTGCATTTGGTCTGAATAATTGTAAAGTACAACTGCATGATACATCGACAATTTTGGCTATTACAATTGAATGATGCCTGGAAGAAAAGGGCATTGATATGGTTATCAGGAGTCCGTAGGAGTGGTAAAACCTCTTTGTGTAAAATGTTGCCTGAGGCCGTGTATATGAATTGTGACCTACCATCTGTGGTTCGGCAAATGGAAAATCCGGAATTCTTTTATAATAACTTGCCTGTTGGTGCAACCGTTATTTTTGATGAAATACACCGGATATCTAATCCGAGTATTGTATTAAAAATTGGTACTGATGAATTTCCACATCTTAGAATATTAGCAACGGGTTCATCTACCCTTACTGCCACAAAAAAATTTCGCGACTCTCTAACAGGAAGGAAAATACAACTTTTTTTACCCCCCGTATTATGGAGTGAATGTTTAAGTGACTTTGGTATATCCGATTTTGACAAAAGGTTGATGAATGGTGGATTACCAGAATTTCTGTTGTCGGAAACTAAAAAAGTGGAATTGTTTTCTGAATGGATTGACAGTTATTATGCCAGAGATATTCATGAACTATTTAATGTCAGGAACAAAGTAGGGTTCCTGAAATTAATGCATTTACTTTTTATGCAAAGTGGTGAGATGCTTGAAATTACTTCACTTGCAAAAGAGAGTAGATTAAGCAGACCAACGGTTATGGCACATATTGAAGCGATGAGGGTGGCGAATGCAATCTATTTAGTTCAACCATTCTTTGGTGGTAGTAAAAAAGAAATCGTAAAGCGTCCCAAGGTGTATGGTTTTGATACTGGATTTATTACCTACGTTAAAGGGTGGAATGAAATCAGGGAAACTGACCGTGGTCTTTTATGGGAACACCTTGTACTCGATATGTTTCGTGTGCATTTTGGAACAGTATATTACTGGCAGGATAAAGATAAAAGTGAAATTGATTTTATCATTAAAGGGGAAGGAGGGGAGATACATACAATAGAATGTAAGATAAATCCTGATAAATACTCAGCCGGAGTAGTTCAAAAGTTCAGAACTTATTACCCTAATGGTCGTAATTTTTGTTTTGCTCCACATATTAAAGTTCCCTACAAATTAAGCTTTGGTAATATTGTGGTTAGTTTTCACTCGATATTACCTCTTTAGCAGTATCTAATATGTAAAATAATTAACGATAAAATTGATTTTAGTAATTCAGAATTAAACAACTTTTCGTCCTTTGGTTTAATGAGCCCAAACTACACGGTCATTGCTTTGATAAAGCCCTATTTTGTCAAACGGAATCTGTTTAAAGCCACTCTTTAGGGCCGGGGAATCGGCCTTTAGCTGAAATTTACCCTGTTCGGGATTTCCGGGTTTGACAAAAAGTGGATCGGTTATCACGATACTTTTAGACAAACTATTCTCCACTTCCGCGTTCGGTGCAACAACATTGTCTTCCATGGTCAGATAGGGGCGGGCCTTTTTTTCAACAGAGGTGGACCAGAATCCTTTGGCTTTATCCCAACTGCCGCCAACACAAATATTGTGCGAAATAACATTTCCTTTGGGCGCTTTGGGTTCGTCGTTTAGCAGATTGATTAGTTTTGGATAATGTGTGCTATAGGGAGGCTGGTTATATAAAATCCCTAATATCGTTCCTTTTTCTGCTGCCTCTTTTAGCCACTCTTCGGGATGTTCGTGCATCCAGCCCATTCCCCGTGCATCGATATGGAGGGAAGGAACACAATCGATAAAAATATTGTTTATCACGTTATTATCTCTGCCGCCGCCTATCATCATGGCGCGAGTTACCTTATTAAATACATTTCCAATAACATCGGCTGATGAAAAGGCATCATCAAGATAAATACCTACACACCCCTTTCCTTCAAAACCCGATATATCGTGCAGATAATTATAGCGGATCACATTCCCGCGCATGGTCCAGTTCCTCCCTGCATAGATAGCCCCTGCATCATTTGATTCATAGCAAACATCATTGATGTTGTTGTATTCCATTAAATGGTCGTTCCCCATAAAGTAGATTGCCATATGCGGTAGATGTGCAATAGAATTATGTGTCGCACGATTCCCAACACCTAAAATTGATATTCCAGGATTACTAATCCGTTTAATCCTGGCAACGTGGTGTATGTCATTATTATCGGCAAAACAATGAGCTGCCTGGAGTGTTGTACGCTCCCCTGCATCAATACTCACCCCTCCCGCACCAACATCGTAGATTTCGCATCCGGTTACTCCATTGGCATTCCCACCTTTAATTGTAACGCCCCAATCACCCGAATTTCGGATCATACAGCCAACAACTAAATTGTTCGTGCAATCCTCCATTTTAACCACCGTTTCGCGACATCCCTCAAGAATCATCCCTTTCAAGGTAAGAAATGAAACGTTGTTTATGTTGATGATATTTTTATTCATAGAGACGTAAGCATGCCCTTTTTTAATGTCGGATGGGGGATAAAAATAGAGCACTCCTGCCTCCCTGTCGATATAATATTCCCCCGGTTCATCTATTTCTGAAAGCAGGTTAAATCCATAAAACCATTGTCCAAGGCGATATCCGTAATGATGATAGGGAGGGAGTACCTCTATCAGTTTTTTTGTCGTATCGATTGTGGCAATTTTATGGCGCTGTTCGCTCCAGTCCCAAAACCAGTACCCATGAACCCAGGCATCCTTTTCCGTTTTCCATTTGGCAATCCGAGGGTCGTCATAATTAAATTTCCCTACCTGATCACCCTTGGTTCCCCTGACATCTACAGGATTTTCGTTCAGTAATCCGGTTATTTTAACAAACCCTTTATTGGGATAACGTGATATCCACATCGGTTGATCATTGAAAAATAACTCTATTCCGCCCCCCCCGGGTGAACCAAAGTCTTTTAAACCTAAAGCCGAAAGATCCGACTGATAAATTTTACCCCTTACCTCAGGTGCGAATTTTTCCAAAATAGCTTTATCATTTACTAATTCCCATTTTGTCAGATTTTTCCCACCTGTCAATCGTACCTCGCCCTCCTTCTGACCGTAATAGATAACACGCGAAAGAGAGTCAATACCTCCATCCTGTGCTTCCAACTCAATTGACCCTGACAGTTCATAAACCCCTTTTTGTAGCTCCACTGCCAGATTCCCTTTCGGAAGTTTTTTAGTTTCTCTCATCACCCGCAAGGCATCGCGTGCCCCCTGGAGTGTTGCAAAAGGACCATCGCTCTTATCCTTATTGGGTTGCATGAGCTTCCCTGACCAACTGTCGTTTCCGGTAGTTGAAATATATAACTTCAATCCAAATTTCAGGGTTGAAGCCCCTGATGTGGAACAGACAAATAAGTTGAATAGAATAACTGCGATTAACAAATGGCAGATTTTCAATGTTCCAAACATCAGGTGATAAAAGCGTGATCTTTTCATGGTTTTTCTGTTGTTTTTATTGGCTATTACAAAGGTGCAGATTTTTCATGGTAAAATCCTGTGATAATAGAATGAATTATGATTTGTTTTCAGAATATTCTGAGGGGTATTTCAGACTTTCCGGTGGTTGTTGTAAACTTTCCAGTGGTTACTCTGAAATGGCCGGAGGTTGTTTTTAATTTTCCCGTATGCGTTTTGATTTTTCCGGCGATTGTTTTATAGATGGCCGTGGTTGCTTCATCCTTTCCGGTGAACGCTCTGAAATAGTCGGAAGTAGTTTTCAACTTTCTGGTGACTGTTAAAGATCTTCCTGTGTCTGTTTCATATTTTCCGGTTATTAGTGTGAACCAGCCGGGAAGAGTTTCACAATTGCCGGAGGGAATTGTGAATTTTCCGGTGTCTAATCTGAAAATAATTGCGGGTAAACCGAAATAAGTAATTAACTTGCTGATTTTATTCACCGATTGACGGGGATCAGTTTACCAATCAGGTATCCTGATTTACGTGGTTTTTGTTGTATATTTGTATTTAAATCTGAAAGAAACATGCGTTATCTTGACCCGAAAAATGATTTGACTTTTAAGAAAGTTTTTGGTGAACATCCGCATATTTTGAAGAGCTTTCTTAATGCAGTGATGCCCCTTGCGGAGGGTAAGAAAATTGTATCCCTCGAATATTTGCCCGCTGAACTGGTGCCTGAGATTCCTATGTTTGCAAATTCAATCGTTGACGTCAGGTGCATCGATGAGAAAGGGCAGCAGTTCATCGTCGAAATGCAGATGATCTGGACCGATAGTTTTAAAAGCAGAGTGTTATTTAATGCGTCAAAAGCCTATATCAAGCAGGTGGGGCGTGGGTTTCAATACAAAGGATTACAGCCTGTTTATTCCCTGAATATTATTAATGAGAATTTCGACGACAAGCCAGATATCTACATCCACCATTATCAGATTATCCATACCCAGGATAGCGATGACGTGATGGAGGGATTGGAATTCGTTTTTATTGAGCTTCCAAAATTTAAAGCTAAAAAATTTACAGACAAGAAATTACAAGTATTATGGTTGCGGTTTTTATCTGAGATCAACGATTTACAGGAGGGCATTTCCCCCGATTTTCTAGACGTCCCCGAGCTTAAGGAGGCCTCTGAACTGATTCTTGAAAGTGGTTTGACCAAAGGGGAGCTTGAGACTTATGACAGGTACTGGGATTATATCAGTACTGAAAAAACGTTGAAAGCGGATTCATATGATAAGGGGATGGAACAAGGTATTGAACGAGGTATTGAACAGGAGAGAATAAATTCTGATCAAAAAATCAGGGAAGAAAAGTACGCCATCTCCCATAATGCCAAAAGGATGGGTCTCTCTGTTTCTGATATTTCAAAGCTTACCGGACTTTCTGAATCGGTGATTGAAGGGTTAGAATGAGCATAAATCATTTATATCCTCAGCATATAATTCAGGGTGCACTTCGATAATTTCATCCGTTGACATTCCTAAAGGCAGCCAGGATAAGATATCGTAGACCGTAATTCTCATTCCTCTGATACATAGTTTTCCACCTCTTTTCCCAGCTTCAATTGTGGTATTTTTTTATATTCAACCATATTCAGTTTATTTAATTTTTTTGACAGAGTATAAATAGTCAATTATTATTCGCTATACAATTAAATTCTAATATAAAATGGAGCCTGCCATGTGGGGGGCTCCATTTATTTAAATCGTTACAAATCATATCTGGTTACACAGGCATAACCCGGTTAATTTCCATACGATTTGAAGCTTAAGCCTGATACCTGATGGTACTCCGGTGATGAGGGACCGAAAATTGCTTTGATGTATAATTTATCACCCTTTCCAATTTCCACTAATCCAGTCTGAGGATCGTAGAATTCCTTATTCCGGATTACCCTGGCGTTCGAAAGATCATTTTCGGACTTAAGTACGGCATCATTAGCGGCACTCATCCTGTTATAATAATCACGCAGTCCGGCAATTGAAAGATTGGTCTCGTTTGGAACATATTGGGGAATCATTTCGAGTTGACGAATCAGCCTGTCAAAATTGTTCAGCCGTTCATTGAAACTTAGCTGTGATACCGATATTTGAGTTGATTCCTGAGTCTTTTCGCCTATGGCTGGAGGAGTAACTTTTTTTCCTGCACGCTGCCCTTTTAGTTTGCGGATAATCTGAGCCACATTATCAACAGCCTCATTACTGGCATCAGTCGATTTGACGAAATTAAAAATGCTTGTTGCCAGATTTTGAAAAGGTGCGTAAACAACCGTACGATGCTCAACCGCTGATTTGTAAGCCGACATCATTATATTCATATTTGCCAGAAGATGGTGACCTTCGACAGATTTTGCCTCGAGGGCTTTGATCTGAAACTCATTTTTGGAAGGATTATAACCGGCAGGAAAACCCTTCACGGCACTAAGCAATTCATCGAAACTCTTTAAGTTTCCAAGATGACCCGAATTGGATTGACTCATGGTTTAAGGTTTTATGTTATTAATAATTCAAAAATTATCTCTCTGACTAATATACGAAAATTTTTAAAGCCAATGTATGAATAGAGTTATAAACTGTTGAATAACATGTGAGTGCAATACAAGCCAATGGGTTCGGGAGTTTTCGAAGTGTTACGATTAACTGAATCACCTTTTGGAGAAGGGAATAAGGTTATATTTGGGCGATCAGACCCTTATAATGGTCTGATCGATTGGTGAGTTGATGGTAGATTAATGGATGAATCTTAATCAACTTGTTGGTTAAACTAACTCAAAACAAATTATTTCATGCACCAAAATTCTCGGGACAAATACTTCAATTCCGTTATTAACCTGTTTGTATTTAAGTTTTTCCCCTGATACAATCGTTTTAACAGAAACATTCATGAATGGGATATTTAGTTTTATGCGAATGTCGGTCAATGCAATGGCATCTTCATGCATTTCAGGATGTTGTGGTGTCTTTCGATTAGGCGACCAGTTAATGATGTGTACCAGGTACCTCTTTGGACGGTTTAGCTGCAGATTTGCTTCCTGATAGGTTACCGTGACTTCGGTTGAAAGAGGTGCATTTGTTTCAACCAGTTTGCAGGAGATAAGCTCCTTGACCAGACGGATAAAAACTTCTCTGTAAATCCAGTAACCCTTTTCGTAATAACTACTCCCAAGTGGAAAGCCAACCAGGCCCAGGTTTCCACTTGTAGCCAGAACGGAATAGGGTGTCACATGATCGAACGGAGATTGTTTATGACTTGTATAGTGTTCGGCACTTCGCTGAAACAAAGGTTCACCAAGTCGTGCCAATGACCTGGCAGGCGCTTCAACTTTCCATTGTGAGGCGCCATTGTAAAGTGCATAGGCATAACCCGGCATATCATTGACAAAATTGTCATCTGCTACCAGATAGGCGGGATTAAAAGTCGATTGGCCATCGTATTTTAGACCATACCGATCAAGCCATGATTGTTTTGTGCCAGACTGAAGCCCTCCGTTATGGCAAACAATCACTGAACCACCTTTAGCCAGATATTGGTGTAAACGGTCCACCGTTTTTATATCGGGCATCAGTTCGTCGGGGATGACAACCAGATTGTATCGTTCCCATTCCTGTTCCTGTTCAACAAGGTCAAACTGGAGCCGCGATTCCAACATCAACTTTAGCAAACCAAAGATATAGTCTTGTTTTTCCCTTTTCATTATCTCTGAAGGAATCATCAGAGCTGCTTCTGTTACGGGTGCGGCCTGTTCGAGCCAGGGTTCCAGTTTTTTGATTCTTCCGAATGATTTTCCGAGTACATGATATACGGCAGCATCCAACTGCCCGTTTGGAGGCATTTGGTCGCCGACATCGCAGTGGGCGCCATTGGCCACAATGCTTGCAAGTTCAACATCCAATTGTTGGGGAAGCTTCAATCCGCCGAAATCGGCCCATGAGGATATAAACCTGCCAGTCATGCCGTAGACCGGAATTCCGAAATTTCGTTGGTATCTGATTTGTGCAGGAGCATAAAAATATCCCCACTCTCCGGTTGGTAAAGCTTCTATGTCAATATTGTCAAGATATTGAGCCCGCTCGCTCACTTTACCCATACCTGCATCATTAAAATCAACATGACAGGCAGGTTTTACTCCATGCACAAGTTCTTTCATCCGGCGATGAAATTCGATGAAATTTTTGTTTTGATGGCGCCGTTGTACTTCTCTATCAAAAGGGTCCTTTCCGTTGGCTTTAATCTGTCGGATACATGCTTCACAGTAACATTCGTCAGTAATAGGTAGTGCAACATCGAGCCATGCACCGTCAACATCATAGTTGGACACAAATTCTGTGATGTGTTGTGACATCAGATCAACAAAATCTTTGTTTCCCAAACATAAAGCGGTCCATCCGGGAGTTTCGCCTGCTTTGGGACTGTAATCTGATCCATCGCGTTTACGCATGTTCCATTCAGGATGCTTGTCGGCCAGATAATTATCCCAGGCAGTGCAGTAATAGGCATAAACATCGATGTTCCGCTCACGGCAGGCTTTAACCTGTTCCCCCAGCAAATCGAATGATAGACCGGGGTGTACGGGACCATATTTACTGGGGTAATAAAAATAGCCGTGCATGTCCTTGGCAAACACCACTATGCTGTCGAGGTTTCCGGCAACCAATTGATCGCCCCATTCGCGGGCGTTAAACTTAGCTCCGATCTTGGGTATATATTTTGAATTGTGAAAGTCAAGGTGTACTTTACGCCATGGTGTTTTCTTTTGGCTGGCAAAACGTGGATCAATCCAGAATTTAGGTGAATCTCCTGTAAATGCTGAATGGGAACCAATGGAAGAACACGCTTGTAAAGTAATAATTTGCGAGGCTGCTACACCAGCTCCAATGGTGGTTAAAAAATGACGTCGGTTGAAAATAGGGTTCATTTCTATAATATCTTATTCGATGATTGTTTCTCTTCTGCTTAAAGTTGGCTCAGTTGACCCAACCGATGCAGCAACTGCGCGAACCTCACACTTTCCTTTAGAATCGGGAATCTCAACGTTAAAAAAATAGGTGTTCTGACCTAAAGAGGGCACATTAAAGCGTTGACTTACTTTTTTAAGTTCATTTTTATTTTCATCCAAAAACGACAGCGTTAAAGTTCCTTCATGATCAACATATTCATCATTAATCATCATGACGGTAAATTCTCTTTTGGTTCCTCCCTTCATTTTTGGCTGCCAGAAATTAAGATAAACTCCAAGGGGCTTGAATGACTCGCGCACATAATCCTGAAAATAGGGTTCCAGAATCACCTTTTCAACATCAACGAAATTATCTGAAGTAAAGGCGTTTGAATTGCTGTACGTTAAATAGGTAAAATGCAAGACTCCCGCAAAGTTCCGGTAAGCACGCCAATATTCGGTCAATCCGGCAATATAGTAGGCATAAAATTTGAATACCTTATCCGGAGTTTGTTCTTTTCCAAGATAATGATCAAAAATCCTTTTGGTAAACATGGTTGGCTGGCCGTTACGGTTGACCCAAATCCAACCATATTCATTGATGATGATGGGATGACCTGTCCTGACAAAATCACCCAAATCGGGAATTGCCAGCATTTGCTCCAGGTCGGCAGGTTTAAAAGATTGGTCTTTATTCCAATGGTAAAAACCTCGGTTAAATAAATAGGGATGATTCTCGACTGGATCGTTTGACCCGTTGGGTCGGTTAAAACTATTCTCCCAGGGACGATTCGAAATGTCAAGAGGCCTGACTGAGGGGATTATTTTGTCGTTAAACAGATCATCAAGGGTCTCATTGTTAGCATCCCATAGAACAACCGATGGATGATTCAAGCCATCCTTAAGCCATTCCTGGAATTGGCTGGTAAGTTCATCTGTGTTTTTATTTTTGAAATAGCTGTTTTGCATCAACAAAGTCCAGATCGCAAATTCATTTTGAATTAATAGTCCTGCCTCGTCGGCTATTTCAAACCACCTTTCCGGGACTGGTCCAATACAAAAACGAAATGAATTCCAGTTCATCAACTTTGGAGTATCAACAAGTAGTTTTTGAAGCCATTTCTCATTCCAGGGTAAAGCGTTACACAAGGAATCTTCGAAAAAACGGTGCAAAGTTATATTTGAGCCTCTTAGATAGATAATTTTTCCATTTAGGTAAGCTCTTTTTGTAGCTGTTTCGAATTTAAATTCCCTCATCCCAAAACGGGTTACCATTTTATCTCCGCCAGTATTGGTTTCGGCGACATATAAAAATGGGGATTCCGGCGACCATAGTTTCATATCCGGAATATCAATGGTATCCAATGCCACGATTTCCTCCCCTTTGTTGAGGTGAATAATTTTGCTTTTAAAGGTACTTACGGCTTTTCTTTCCTTCCATGTATAAACTTTATGACTGAGATTAAAACTTGTCGTTCCTCCGTAATTTTTTATTTTCGTTTGAATTATTGCCTTTGACTTCCAAATCAAGGGAGCAACCTGAACATATTCAATTACCGGATTGTTGGTCAAAATCAGTGATACATTGTCATATAAACCTGGTGTCCATTTCGCTTTCTCAAAATCAATAATAAAGTTGACCTTTTTTGGCAACATTCCGGGATGTGCTCCAACCCTTATTAATAATTCATTTGTGCCAGGTTTTATTGATCCTGTTGCATCATAAACTTTTGAGGTGTAGCAGCCATCATTTTCACCCAACAGATGGCCATTGAGCCACACTTTAGAACCGAACTGGGCCTTGTTTACCTTCACAAATGCTTTTTGAGTCGTTTTATCAACAACAAAACTTCTTCGGTACCAGAAAAAATTCCGTTTCTGGTTTGAACCACCTGCATTGGGGTCATATATACTTGGTTTGACAATGTTTATCCTATCCCATACCATTTCAGGGGATTCATATTCATCCACATTTGGAAACGAAGGAATTGACATATTGACAAGGCCGGGAACATTTACCGTATGATTGAATTTTGTGGGTACATCCAAAGAGTCAAGACTCTCTTCGATCTGCCACGCTCCATTTAATGAAATTTCATTTCTTAAAATTCCGATCTGGGCCACCAGGTACTTTTCGGAAGAAAGGACCATGAGCACTAACAATATGGCAACTTTTTGTATTATCATACTAAACAAAATTATCTCAGAACTATTCTACTGTTTTCTTAATCCGGTGAGGTCAGATTCAATGCTGATTTTCCCGTTACCAGGATCAACTTTAGCGGAGAAGTTGTCATAAAGTTCAATATTGGAGGAGGTTTTCAGCAGAACCTCCTTGTTATCGATGGTGTTCGTCACCAGTTCCATTATTCCTTTCTGGTTGAAAACGCATCCATAAATATTGATTTTGGTTTTCAAATAGTCGGGCATTGCTTTGTTGCCATGAAAGTAGATTCGGTTATTTTTAAAACTGGAATTGCAGATGGTCAGTACATCGACAGGAGTCCCGATTGAAAGAAATTCCGTTGGTTGATTGTGGATTACGCGGATGTTATCAAAAACAAGTTGTTCTTGTTTTGGGATTTCCGCTCCCGGATAATAGGAACGGCTATATTTGTCGTTATCGAAATGGACAGAAAAGCCAATCCTTGGTTTTTCGAGGTAAATGTCCCGAAATACAACATTCCTTACACCGGCTGTGTAAGTTACATCGGTCTGGACAACTCCCCAATTTATTCCATCAATCACCTGGTTGCCATTTTCATGGGTAGGACGGGTGAGTGATTTATAGACAATCCCGTCAGGTTTGGCCTGAACACGATAAATCCGTCCGTTTGAAACCACGGCATCTGACTGTTGCACTTCCATGCCAGGTTTCCAGTCAATCCAGGCCCCCGCCAGAATGCGACAAAAATAACCGACGGGTTTTTTACTATCGGCAAGGTCGTGGCAATTTTCAACAACACCATCTTCGATCCATCCCAATTCCGGATTGCCGACCGAATAATCGTGGGCATTTAGTGCAACGGCATCATCGAAGGTTTGAAATATCCCGTTACTGATTGTGAAACGCTTGCCCCTTCCCAAATGAATCCCATCCTTATCTCCTTTGATAATTACATCATTGATAATAATATCCTCAAATGTACAAACGTGAATTCCATACTGTAATTTACCAATATCCAAACACCGAAAGCGTTCTATACGTAAATCTTTGACATAGAAAAAAGCTAATTGACCGTGCAATCCATAAGCCTCTTCGAACTTGCGAACATCCATGCCATTTACGATAACATTCAAGCCTTCGATGGAAATATTTTGGTCGTACGTTTTAGTTCGCGCCCCTTTATTAATTAGCACGTGTGAAAAGGCCCCTTTCTCATCAACCTTTTTAAGAAAAATATTATTACCAAAGATCACAGAGGTATTACTACCGATATAAACAGTGCCTGCCATCTTGTAGGTTCCCGGTTTGCTTACGGTAATTGTTCCAGTCAGATCGACTGCCTGTTGCAGTGCATTTGTATTTTCAATTCCACTTGCTTCAGGCGAGAAACCAAAATCGGCGGCATTTACAAAACCGGTATTGAATGGTTTTCCACCTTTTGTGGTTTTCTCACCAGGGTTACCCATCCCAATGGTAACATATGATGAAATTATTAATGTGAGAACAAATAATATGAATTTTCTTGATTTCATTTCGATTTATGAATTTTCAGTTATGGCTTTTTTAAATCTGAATTCCGTTAAACTCTTTGACGGCCTCCATCATTGCTGCCAGGTTATCGATTGGAACATTTGCCTGAATATTGTGAACAGTTGTAAAGACAAATCCTCCATCTTTGGCAAAAATTTCACAATTCTGTAATACCTGTTTTTTCACCGCTTCGGGAGTACCAAACGAAAGCATTTTTTGAGTATCAATCCCTCCGCCCCAAAATACAATATCTTTGCCGTAATTATTTTTTAGATTACCCGGATCCATCCCTTTGGCATTTATCTGTACAGGATTGATAATGTCGATACCGGCTTCAATAAATAGTGGCATGAACGACTCAATTGCTCCGCAGGAGTGTTTGAAACTTTTCCATTCCGTATTTTTATGGATCCAATCATTAATTCTTTTGTAATAAGGAAGGTACAGTTCTCTGAACTGATCGGGAGAGCAGAACGTAGAATCTTGTGTACCGAAATCGGTGCCACAAATAAAAGCAGCATCAATCTTATTCCCAATCCGCTGATAGATTTTGGCATAGTTGGTCAAAGCGAGTTCTGTCTGTTTCTCGAAGATTGCATGGATATAATCGGGACGCATTACAGTACTCATATACCATTCAGCCACATCGCGAATCCCTTTGGGGTGTTTCAGATTCATCCCCGGAACTAATGCAATATCCCCCAAAGCTGTACCCCCAAGGCTGGCAATAATCCCTTTCCCGGATGCAGATAGCTGATTGACCGTTCTTTCCCAGTAGTCAAGGGTTTCGTTATCTATTTCACCAAACTCTTCCAGATTATCCTTTGCATTGAGCTTTGCTTCATCGATAGGTTCCTGACGGATGATTGCGTCAAAGAAATAGCCTGTTTTTGGCATTCGTGCGCTGGGCGGAACGGTTATGTCGCCTTGCGGATAGATGAGCAAACCTCCATCTTCTGCCATGGTATAATTAAAATCGACCGGAACCAGCAATTCTTGTCCCCAATTGGAGGTGAAAGGTTTCCATTGGCATTCGTTATTGGCGAACCCTAATAAATTGCCTTTCCCATAGGCGCCAACCACATCAATACCCATCACTTCACTCAACTCCTCGTCAACTTCACCTAGCATCTGAAAGGGTTCCACCACTTTCACAGGGCGGTCTTCAAGACCGTAATAATTTCTAAGGTTTTTCACTGCCAAACAATGGATGCCAGTAACGCCAGTTCCGCCAAAATCAATAACCAAACGCTCCGGTTGTTGATGGTTTAGTGTTTTCTTTAAATTTTTCCTTGAGTTCATTATCCAATAAATTTTGATATTATACTTTAGTTAAGGCATTGCCGGTAAATTCCACCCTTCCCGGTAGGTATGTTTAATGTACTCATTAGCTTGTTCCAATGCGTTGAATCTGGCAAATTGTTTGTTAAAATGTGGATGACCATCGATTACTTTAAATTCATTTAAGGCCATGATTTTCAATTCTTCTGATGGTGAAATGTTTGTTATCCGCATTTTTTCCGCATCCCATTTCAGCGATTTATTCAATCCTTGTAATCTGATTGCCAAAACACCAAGTAATACCATTTCGTTGAAAGGTCCTGAAAAGGCAAAATTGGATGTGCTTTCCACCCTGCTTTCCGGTGATTCTTTACATGCACGTATCCAGTCCTTTTCGTGAGGTCCGTCAACATACCCGATTGCTCCGGGAATACGGCGCAGGTAAGGTGTAACTGTTGGTATTCGGCCCGAAACCAGATGGTTTTTAAATCCTCCGCATCCGCAAATCAGGGTATCTTTCGATCCAACAAAAATGCAACCACCCAATCCATCAGCCATAAGATTTTCACCCTCAGGAAGAAGTTCCGATACATTAGGGATTAAACCGCCATCGTACCAGTAAACTTTAACTGCCGGCATGGCCACTTTTGCCAGATTATCACGGGCAGGAAAGGTGAACTCAACGGTCTCGGCTTGAGGCGCTGATTCAGAGTTTATTAAAGTAGAACATCCGCGCACTTTTTCAGGATATCCGAGTTTTAACGACTGATAAACAGGATCCAAAACATGGCAGGCCATATCTCCGAAAGCTCCTGTTCCGAAATCCCACCAACCGCGCCAGTTCCACGGAGTATAAATGTCATTATACGGTCTCATAGGCGCAGAACCAATAAATTGATTCCAATCCAAAGTCTTAGGCGTTGGCATTACCTGGGTTGGACGCTGGAGTCCTTGTGGCCATATAGGACGATCGGTCCAGGCATGTACCTCTTTAACCTCTCCAATTTCGCCGTTCCATATCCATTCGCAAAGCTGACGGACTCCATCCCCAGAATTGCCCTGATTTCCCATCTGGGTTGCCACCTTATGTTTGGCTGCCAGTTTTGTCAGTAATCGTGATTCATAAACTGAATGAGTAAGTGGTTTTTGACAATAAACGTGTTTCCCAAGTGATATTGCATTTGCAGCAACAATGGCATGTGAATGGTCGGCAGTTGCGATCATTACCCCATCAATTGAACTACCCAATTCATCGAACATCTTACGCCAGTCCCAGTATTTTTTCGCATTGGGGAATTCTTTAAAACACTTATCAGCATATTTCCAATCCACATCGCATAAACCTATAATATTCTCCTGCGACATTCCAACAAGATTTGGATGACCTTTTCCGCCAACTCCAATACCGACAATGTTCATTTTGTCGCTTGGAGCTTTATGACCTAACCCGCTGACTGAAAAACAAGGTATAATGGAGATTCCTGAAGTTGCAATTGCAGTGTTTTTCAAAAAAATCCTGCGTGGAGTTTTAATGTTTTCCATCTGAATATTATATTTATAGTTAATTAATTTCTTTTAGTTTAATATTCCGAAACCATACCTTTGTTCCGTGATTTTGAAGTGAGATAAATCCCTCATCAAATTTACCGTAATCGGGGAAACTTGCCCATTTGCCGCTATCTCGAAGCTTTTTCCACTCATCGCAATATTTTTCATATTCTACAACTATCACCCCATTAATCATTTGGGATACATGGTTTCCATGGACCACAAGCAGCAGGTGATTCCATTCGCCTATTGGTTTGGAAGGCAGCGATTTAGGAGGGTACATTGCATAGTTGGCGCCGCAGATCTGCCAATCTTTTAAAGGATCGGGCCAGTTGTCCTGATCAATAATCTGAAATTCAGGGCCTGTCTCATATGGATATTTGTATTTGTGATTTTCTGAAATTTGGAATATAATTCCACTGTTAGTCCCCTTCATCAGTTTGAAATCGACGCTAAGGGCAAAATTACGGTATTTTTTATTTGTAATAATATCCTGACTTTCAGCGCCACCTTTGGTTGTGGTCGTAAAAACTCCATCTTCAATGATCCAGCAGTCGGCAAAACCCTTTAAATTGTACCCATGCCAGCCACTTGTTGTTTTACCGTCAAAGAGAAGTTTCCATCCATTTTCTTGCTCAAAAGGTGTGAGTGTATTCTGTTTGGCCGATTGATCGATCTGACGATAAAGAGTTAAAGGATCTGCTTTTTTTGCAGGAGTAAATGAGACCATCAAAATGAGACCCAGACACAATAGTATTGCAAAAGTTTGATTTTTCATCTTTCTTTAATATTTAAGAACCTTTGAATTGTGATTTTTGTCCCTGTACTTTAAATGAATAGATTTTTTTAATGTGAAAAGAGACGCATTAAAAGTGTAACGATTCAAGTAAAAATACAATTAAAGCGTTGGTGTTTAGGATAAACGCCTACCATTGGATTTTGGTAGGCGTTTATTTAAACATCAATATTTTTCAGAATATTCTGTAATTGATTAATATCCTGGGTTTTGCTCCATTATAGCTCCAGTATTGGCTTCAATTTCTCTACGCGGAATCGGCAATAGTTTCCATGCAGGATTGAATACAACACTATTATCCTTGAAATACCCATTATATTTATTCAATTGTTCAACTAATTTACCGGTTCTCATCAAGGTATTCAGTCTGAACTCTTCTCCATAAAGTTCTCTTGCCCTTTCATCCAGGATTAGGTCCATATTTACATCACCGGCAGTGACAGGGGTAGCGGATGCCCTGTTTCGAACTTCGTTAATATCGTTAGCGGCAGTTGCTGGATCGCCTTTTAATAAATAGGCCTCAGCACGTAATAAATAGGTTTCAGCCAGCCTCATGATATACCAGTCTTTGTAAGTTCTGCCATTATCATGCCATTTTTTACTAGTGGCGTCCTGAAATTTTCCGTAGTGAACAGCAGAAACAAATTTTTTAAATTGCGGCGTCGTACGCGGGGACCAAAGGGAGAGCGTTGATACATCACAATTTGTTTTTGTGATGGCCTGACCGTAAAAGGTACTGGCTGGATTGGTATAATACCAGGTACGTTGAATATTGCATTGAGAGTTACGTATATCTTTATTAAAATCACCTTTGTATTTCCAGATCAGGGAATCAGCGTAACCGGTGGCAATCAGATAGCCAACTGGTCTGCCCATTAGGGTATCCTGTAAAAAATTGGTAACTCCATTTTTATCCTTTGCCTGCCATGGAATTGGACCCCACCATCGTTCCATTACAAAAGTTCCGCCAGAAATGTTAACATCAGTGTTATTCCCACCTTTAATATTTGGATCTTGTTCGATGTTCCAGATGGCCTCTTTATTCCCCTCTTTGAAATTAAAGTTGCCATCCTGAAATAGGCAAAAATAGGTATCACTAAAGGGTTGTGCTGATCCTTTGTAGGTGTATCCAGAAAATTTAAAATTTGCCCATGTTCCAAATTTTGCCTTCATCAGGCTGTTTTTCCCATTTCCGATAACCAAAGTTGCTGCATCAATAGCACCCTGATAATCTTTTAAACTGATGTTTATTTCGCTTAACAAATGGTAGGCAGCTTCACGTGGTGCCCTTCCACCTACCATCTGATCAATGGTAGGCATATATTGCACTGCATCAGTAAGGTCTTTTTTACATTGCTGAAACACCTCAGTTTGTGTTGCCCTGACATAGTCGAATTTTGGAATTTTGGCCTCATTTAAAACCAGAGGTACTCCACCCCACATATTTGCCAGAAAATGATAAGCAAAAGCACGTAGAAATTTGGCCTCACCCACAATGGCATTCTTCTCCGCTTGGGATGCCCAAACTGCAGTGGATTGATCGGCTCTGTCAATAATTACATTGGCTTGAGCAATCCATTTATACAACACACCCCACCATTTGCTCGCAAAACTGTTGTCTGCATTTAGTGTTGGCCAATAAAAATATTGAGTTTTAGTAGATGAGGTATTGTTTTCAACATCTGCCAAATCAAGATCCAATCCCAATAAATCATAATTTTGGTAGTTATCACCCGCCGGGCCACCGCTATAAAGACCTGTACGAATCGAAAGGTAAACATTTGCCAGCGCCGACTCAAATTGTGTTTTATTGGTGTAGGAATTTTCAGGTGTGTAAAAGTCTTTGGGCGTCTCGATCAAAGACTCTGTACACGAAATTGTAACCAATGTTACAAAAACGATGGATAAAAGGAGTATATTTTTCATTTTTGCAATTTTAAAAGTTAATATTGAGGCTTACCAACACTGTCCTCAACGAAGGGATGGAAGAATCTGTAAGGCCTGCTCCAGTCGCGGCATCCAGACCGATCCAGTGTGGGGCATAGGTGCCAAGGTTATCTGCACTTACCGTCAGGTCTAATTTCTGAATTTTGTATTTTTTTACAAATTTGGTGACGTCGTAACTTAGTGCAATCTTTTGTAACCGGATAAAGCTTCTGTCATAATACTTATTGCCTTTGAAATTTGCTTTATCATTGTAGCTTGGGCGGGGGAATTCAGCACCTGTATTGGTGGGCGTCCAATAATCATAAATTGCATGGTTGATATCCCCTCTGTTTGAATAACCGTCCAGGTAAGGTGTGTTGCTAGCAAGAAACCAGTTGTTCCCACCCCAGATGGAGTTTAAATAAACCATTAAGGATAAATTGCCATATCTGAAGGTATTGGTAAAACTCCATCGGAAATTTTCTGTTGAATTACCTGTAAATACCCGGTCCTGGTCCGAGGTAATTTTACCATCATCGTTAACATCCTTCAATTTGTAGTAACCGGGTTGAAAACCGGTAAGGATTGTGCCGTTGTCTTTATCTGCCTGCTGATACATTCCCGTAACCTGATAGGTATATATTTCGTTTAAAGATTTACCTAAAAATAAGCCGGAAGAAACGATGTCATCTTCTTTACCATCTTTATTGGTATCCCCTAATAAATGGGCTACCTTATTTCGGTTAAGAGAAAAAGCATATTCAGACCTCCATTGAAACATTTTTGTTTGAATATTCAATGAACTAAGGTTTAGTTCGATTCCTTTGTTTCTTATTTCACCTGCATTGGCTGTAATGGAGCTATAACCCGATGCACCTGGTAAACTAAGTGTAAATGCCAAATCATTTGTTTTGGTAGCATAGAAATCAACTGATCCCGAAATCCTGTTTTTTAAAACTGAAAAATCAATTCCCAGATTATAACCGGTTCTTGATTCCCATCCAAGATTATCATTACCTAAAGTAGAAATATACTCGGTCTGGGAATAACTACTATTACCTTGGAAAAAATAGTAGTCATTGGCTACTTTTGACAAGGTGCTATAAGCTGCGATTGATTGGTTTCCGTTGGTACCATAAGAGGCCCTGATGGCCAAAGCATCTACGAAAGATACTTTTTTCATGAAAGATTCTTTATTAATATTCCAGTTTACACCAACTGATGGGAAATTGCCATATTTTTTATTGAGACTAAAAGCAGAATATCCATCACGGCGATAGGTGCCGGTAATGGCATATTTGTCATTAAAGGTGTAGGTGAGCCGTGCCATTTGTCCGATCGCTTTTGTGTCGCCACCACCTGTACTGACCGATGGTGTTTGTCCAGCCTGTAAACGATAGGTTCCTAACTGCGGATTATCAAATCCTTTTGAAGATGAACTTTGAGTAAAATATTCATAATTTTCCGTGGAATAGAGCATGGTTAAATCGACATTGTGTTTATTGGCAAATGTCCGATTAAATTTAACCAAATGATCTAATAATGAGGTGTTACTTCTGCCGTAATTTCGTGTTCCCTGCCCTTTTACCGGAAGACCCACGATTGTCTTATATCCGTAAAAAGAGCCGCTTTCATTAAAATTTAGTGTTTCGGAGTAAGTTGCAGTATACGACAATCCCTCGACCCAAGGCACTTTGATGGTTGCGTTAAAAATACCATTCAGGTTATATGTTTTGTTATACGCTTCGTCTGCTATTGCCCAATAAGGACTATTGAATGAGGTGGTTGTTTGGGGAAATTGGTTATAGCTCCTATCTGCGTTATAAATATCGGCATAAGGACTAAAATAGGTGGAACTGGTGCTATTTCCCGTACCATAAATGCGGTCCTGGGGATAATCTCTCTGACTATAATAGGTTTTCATCCCCAGTGTTAGCCAATCGGTCACTTTTGATTCCAGATTCGCCCTGATAGAATAATGTTTATATAAATCGTTAAGAATGACACCTTTTTGGCTGGTATAATTTCCAGACACAAAATAATTCAGTTTATCAGTCCGGTTAGAAACGCTTAATGAGGTATTTTGATTAAATCCTGTCTGCCGGAACAAACTATATGGGTCTTCTAAAGTTGGCTTATGATCAGTCGTTGCATCGTAATTCTTTTTTTCGATGGTTTGCAGATAATTTGAGGTTTGATCTAAAGTTGTCACTGTCCCATTATCGTTCAGAATATCATTCAGCCGTTGCATATATCCTTTGGCATCATAAACATTCAATGATTTTAATTCATTTACAACCCCATAGCTTGAATTGAACTGAAATTTTGGCTTTCCTTCAATACCAGTTCCTTTTTTTGTTTCAATAAGAATTACTCCATTTGAAGATCTCGATCCATAAATCGCTGCTGCGCTTGCATCTTTTAGTACAGTTACGCTTTCGATA
>CAXXEH010000003.1:4800000-6505585 GCA_963677935.2 Prolixibacteraceae bacterium
TGATGATGTATCTGAGCGTTTTCATTTCAATTTCTTATTTTAATTCTTCATTCATTCATTCATTTTTTCATTCCCGGTCACGGTTGATACAGATATATTTTCGAACTGGCCGGCTTTGGATTCACCTGGAGCGTAACATGTTGTGATGTTACGGTATTTGTCGCATTCAGATCTTTCACCTGGGTAATCCAATAGCTAGTTGTTGTTTTCGGATTCACCACGAGCAGGTATTGGCTTTGTGTAATACCGGTCTCTGTCCAGGTTTTGGATCCGTCGGTAAAAGTCACCTCCCATGGAGCTGTTCCTGTAAGTGTCACCTGAATTGAAGCTGTTTGTACGATGCAGATTGGTTCAGGTGGTGAGATCGTAGCTGTTGGCAATGCTTCTTTTACCTCGATCATCCCGATTTTCAGGTTATTGGTGCACCCATCAGAGGCGGTCACTTTGAAATAGTAAATGCCCGTCTTTATCCACTTCACATTTACAGCCGGCCCGGTATTTCCTCCCACAAAATCGGCTGAAGTTGCTGGACAATTTCCAGGTACGGTAGCAAAGTTTACGGTTCCATCGCTGTAGAGTTCCCACAGGTAAGTATTCCCCGGAACAGCAACAACGGTTAGAGGAGTTGTGTCACCCACGTACACGACAGTCTGGGCCATGGCGGGTGCCATAGCCATTAGCAGCGGTAGGATTACTACACATGCTAAGCGACGTGTTATGTACAAGAGTTTAATCATTTATTTGCTCACAACTAATTTTTGACGCTCTCATGAGCTTCACACGATGAGAGGTTGGTCATATCTTAAATCAACCTTTCAAAACGATCCATTTTTTCATGTTCAATTTTTTCATTATGTAAATCTTTGAAATTTGCTTCACTATCAAACCAACCGAGAACGGCATCACGCTTCAACCGTGTTGGCTTTACCGAGATACAGGTTAGGTAACTTGACCAGGGATATTCAATGGGATGATCACAAAACCTGTGATGGACGGGATTATTGTGGATGTAAAGCACCATCCGTTTTAAATACTGCTTATTATCAATATTTTTTCGATTGAAACGACGTTCAAACAGGCCACCGTGCCGTGTATATCGCTTGTTGAAGTATTTACTATAGGCGTTAAACAGGTGCGAAAAATGGAGGTTGGGATTGGGGATTTTGACGGGTTTGGGTAAATTGACGCTTTCATTAGCTTCGCTAGATGAAAGGTCGGCTTCGCACGATATAAGGTCAATTGATTCCCATTTATGCTCATCAAACCACGAATCATCTTTCGGATCGCGATCAGCTAAAGAATATTTATACCATACATTCTCCTTTATCCTTATTAATAAATGGAAATGATTTCGCATCAGGACCCAGGCAAATATTTCCGCAATTGGCAGGATATACTTATCCATTAAACCCAGGAAATGTTCATAGTTTTCGCTTTCGCGGAAAAGATCCATCCCGTTTATGCCACAATTATAAATGTGATAAAACTTCCCATTCAATAGTTTTTCGTCTTTCATAATCTAACTCATTGAAATTCAATTATTAGAATTAAAACATTAACCTACCAGCGTCGTAAGACCTGGTTGCGTTAATTCGGCAGCGTCCATCAACCCCTTTCGACCATCCATAACTCTCCCACTTCAACTTTCTAAAGCGAATTAATAGATTGTATATTAATACAATACAAGTTGGATTGTCCCTTGCATGACGAAATAACCCGGGATCTCCCCGAGCCCTATGCATCTTCAATTTGGGGTCTCCCCTGGGACTACCTCTGCCCATAAAGAACCTGATATCCGGCCCGTCGCGATTATTTTTCATTGTTCTAAAAAATTAATTATCAAGGACATATAGCATTGCTGCACTGCACCCGAAAAGGCACATTATCTCCTCAAAACGTTACGTTTAGAAACAAAAAATCCTGACATACGCTGTTTTTACAGGTAAGCCAGAGTTGACATCGGTAAACGGGAGCCGTACATGGCACTCCTTTAAAATTAGCTATCCATCCGGGCAAGTCGCCTCTTGCATTTTTGGTGCAATGCGCCAGTTTTCCGGGTGGCACGTGGTAATATGTGGTCATTGAGCATCTTCATTTAATTTTTGATTTTAACCAGATAACGCTGAACAGATCATTGATTATTAGACAGTTCAGTAGCGCTCTATCTCTTTTTTGCTTTTCTTCTTAACCTTTCCCCTTTTTCCGTCAGTAGTTTCGGTAACTGAGGTTGCCGAAGCTGCCTGACAGAAAAAAGATGGAGTATCATGAAAAAGCTGAATTTTTACATAAATAGACTATGGAGTAACAAATGTTGCAGGTGCAACTGCTGTTACAGTTGGGCGCTTTGTTAATGTCTGTACTGCTGTATCTTCGTAGTCTGTTTGAGTACCACATGCTGTATTTACTACATCTTTCTCTCCGGACGCATTGGTTCCATTAACTGCAAGGGTAATGGAATCGTCAGTTAACGTTTCATGAGTTCCATTGGCAATAGTAAGTTTTATATATAATGACACTCCTGTTGAAGTATTAGTTACCAATGGGTCTATAGTTACTGGTGCAGCAGGACTATAAGCTCCGGCAGCTAAAGTCGTTGCAATGGCAGTTGTGGCCATAGGAGCATCGGTAAACAATTCAAGTGATGTTACAGTCTGACCGGTTGCTAAACCGGAAACCTGGAAGAAAGGGGTATAGCTTCCTGTGAAATTTGCTGCAACAACCTCAAAATATAGCACATTTGTACCATAATCAGTTACAATAGCTTTTGTTGGTACATCATATCTTGCACTTGCAATGTTGGAAACGCAAATAGAATTGGGAGCGGCATATGCAAGAGGAACTTTAGCCTGATCCATATTCTTTATATCAACAGTGAAACCGTTGACTGGTAATATTTGATAAACTTTTAAATTGTTTGCACAGGCTGGACTTACCCCATCATACTGTGCAACAACAAAAGTCGGAGCAGCCAAAGTTGTCCCTGCTAAGGTTGCACTTGACCACGTAATATCTACATTAGCTAGAGTACCTGTAGTTCCATAGTTAGTGCTGGTATTCAAAAGTTGCGTTCCAACAGTAAGTTTTGTACTTGAATTATTTGTAGTGACGCCTGTTGTGGTCTTGATAAAATCAAAATCTTTCGTAGCCCACCATTGAAAATTTCCCCCGGTAGGAACTACCGTAACAGCATAATTATAAGGCACCCCAGCCAGAGGGTGTAAGGCATCAGTTGTACAACCGGTTAAAGGTTGAGGTGCAGAACCTAATTTCATCTGCCCAAAAGCAGTTGTTGTGGTAAAGATTGCTAAAACGAGAATAAAAATTTGCTTTTTCATGATAATAAAATTTAATTGTTATAAGTAATGAAATATTGATATTTAATAACTTGGCGATATTTGTTGCTGCTTTTGCCTGCAGCCGGTTTAATTTCCGGAATAAGCGAATCGCTCCAGTCCCGGCTGTGCGACCCTCCAGGCGGACCTTTCCCCTTATTCTGGATCAGGAAAATATTGAAGGTTCCTGGTACATGTTTGCTCCAAATAAAAGATTTGCCAGCTCCGGTTAAGGTTTCCATGATGCCCTGCCAGATTTTGCAATTTGCCTTTGGTCGATTTTTGTTTTGTAGTTTCATTGTCCTTATATTAAATGATTTAAAATAATTTCTAATTAAAGCTTGGGCGGGGTTTGATTGTAATGGTTTGCTCTATGGGGGTCACCACTTCATTGCCATTGCAGTCTTTAAGCCAATATCTTATTTTGTGGATTCGCGAATTAAACGTCACTCCATCACCCCAGAGTTTGATGTTCGTAGGAATACCACCTACTGAATAAGTTGAGGGTTGTCCTGTACCTGAAATGGTAGGTTCGCCTGAAATGAATACGATTTCCCATCGGATCGTAAAGGGATCCGTTGGCACTACGCAACAGTTGTCTATATATTTTGATGGATCGAGATCTAAACTGGTATTCCCTGCCTTAAAAAGATAATAGTCTGGATCAGGATTGATTATTATATCGTTAGAGACATAGGTGGCTGTAAACAAATTCTCGACACAAAACCAGAAGGGTCCCTCCGGGGTAAATGTTGGAGGCAGGTTGTCGGTTACAGTTATTGTTTGAGAACAGGTACTGCTCGCTCCGCTTTTAGTCATATGGAGCGTCAGGGTATAGGTATTGCAACTATTTCCGGCCAGGACTGTGACTGTTTGTTGGTTCGTTATTGCTGATGGAATTGAGCCATTTCCGGTTACAGACCAGGCATAAGAATCCATCCCCGCGGGAGCGCTGTAAGTCGTCGAAGTTCCGTTTGGGACTGATGCTGTTGGAGTAATACTGCAAGGCAAATCAATCACAGAAACGACATAACTGCACGAAGAGGTACATCCAAATCTTGAGATGTCGTCAGTAAGCGTAAAAGAGCCTATGGTAGTTGCATTTATATTGACTGTTGATCCTGTGTTTGATCCTGAAATTGTACCGTTTCCAGAAATTGACCAGAGATGGTTCACATTATCGGATGGATCCGGGGTACTGGTATAGATGTTTCCTGTTGATCCTGCGTATACAGATCCACTACCAGTGATGGAGCAGGAGGGTGTTGGATTGACATTCAATGTCCGGTCACGTGTATCGCTGGTCACATTACAATCTGCGCCAGATGAGTGAAAAACAACGGTAACCTTATATTTTCCACTTTCTAATGGCGTGGCGCCTGTAAAGACCAAATGATCTGTTGTTGATCCTGAAATAGGGCCTCCGTCAATAACATAATCCCATTGACCGGGATTATTCCATTTTTTCCATTGATAGGAGACCACATTTGAAGGGTAGTTTGCAGTCACCTGGTAGGAATAGTTTTGGCCCTGACAAATTGTAACATTTGTTGAAATTGGAGTAATACCGGTTATTTCATTGACGGATAGTGTGGCAGAGTTGGATGTGATGCTGCAATTATCACTGTTGGTAATTATTACCTGATATTGTGTTCCATCGGGTGCATCAGTATTACCAACATTTTCGAGACGGATTGTTCCCGGAGACGGATACGATACATTTGGTTCTCCGGTTAAAGGAATGTCTGCAAAACTACCTGAAGGTTTCTTTCGTTGCCAGGTATAGGTTAATCCGGAACCGGTTGCAACAACATTAAAACTAACAATATGTCCTTCGCAGTCAAGCTGATTTGTCGGCTGGGACGTTATTACTGGCAGTGCATTCACCGTGACTGTTGCTGAACCGGTACATCCGTTTATGTCGGTATAAGTGATCACACTTGTTCCGGCAGATAAACCTGTCACTAAACCTGAATTATTTACAGTTGCGACACTTGTTGAAGCAGATACCCATGCCAGGGGAGTTGCTGGTGTTCCGGAACCGGTTAATTGAGTTGTTGTTCCTGCACAAAAAATGAGATTACCAGTGATGGTTGGTGATGGATTCACCGTCAGCGTAGCCTGCGTACTCGCTAACCAATTACAGACACTGCTTCTCACCTTAATACGGAATTGATTTCCATTCATTGATATTGTTGTTGCAGAAATGTTTAATGAAGGAGTCGATGTTCCAGAATAGGGGGCAATATTTGTCAATTCTGTCCAGTTAGCACCTGCATTGGCGCTGATTTCCCACTGGTAGGATAGATCTGTTCCGGATGCATCAGCTGAAAACACTGACCCAGTTCCTTCGCAGACAGTCGCTGGTTTGGGGGGATTGATGATTGATGGTATTTCGAAAACTGTAACGATAACAGCTGTCCGACTACTTTCACAGACTGGATCGGCAGTTTTAAATAGGGAAACATAATAGGTCGTTGAAGTAGTAAGTATTGAAGTGGTGTAAGGATTGCCGGTAAAAAGTAAATTTCCCCCTATGGCAGAATCATACCATTTGTAGTTATAACCAGCGGCTGCACCTGAAGCTGTCAGAGTTGCTGTGGCGCCTGCACAAATAGCCTGACCTGTTATTGTTGGAGCTGTAATGTCCGAGTTTACAATCGTGGTTACTGTATAAATATCATTCAGAGGATTATTATCACTTGAACTTGTCGATACTTCCGCTGTATTTTGAAGGCTGGGCATTGCGCTACAATTAGGACGAACTTTTACAGTTATCACGATTGGAGGATCTTCTGAGGTAAAATTCCCGTGGTATACTGCCGTTATTGTCCGTGTTGCAATGTTGTAATTTGGCGTAGCACCAATGCCTGAAGATGAAATATAATCAACATTTGCGGGCAGCAAATCGCTGATTGAAGGATTCATTGCATTCCTTGCATTTGCATTAATGACTGTAATGTTGTAAGTTAGCTCTTCACCAACAATGACCGGACTGGGTGTTGCCGTTTTAGTTATTTGGAGGTCAGGAGAATTAACAGGATCCTTACCGATATTGGTGATAATGGGATAGATTTTGGTTAGTTGACATACTGTTGAGGTAGTGGTTATATTGGTATAATTGATCCCCGTATTAGTACCATTTGGTGTTTCAAACCTGATCATAAATGTATATGACTCGTTTGGCAATAGCCATGGAGTTCCGGAAATGGCAGTTCCATTCAGGTCTAAAATGAAGGAAAAAAGAAGATTTTTTTGATCCGGGGTTATATCCTGTTTTGTAAATGAAAACTTATCGGTAATATTTCCTGTGTTGGTTATGGTGATCAGGTAGTAGATATAGGCTGGTGAGGATTGCTTTATCCATCCGCTCAGGGCAATTGGTTGTTGTTCAAAATTGCAAAACTGTGTAATCGGAGTAATCACCGGAGAGGTTATCTGAATAGGTTCGATAGTCGGATTATCAATCTCCGCATTATTGGTAATATTGTTGGTACTGCTTCCAACAGATTGATAATAGGAATCTAATTTGTAATCAGTCCAACCTGTTCTGCCAACTCTGCCATTGATTGTTAAAACTCCGGAAGTGTTGCCTGGAATACTGGGCAGATTCCAGATGACCGTCCTTTTGCTATTATCAAAAATGCCGCCATTTGAAGCAGAAATATAGGTGAAGAAGTCCGCAGGAGGAAGCTGGTCTGTAATCGTAATGTTCTGTGCAGCTCCGCTTGTACTAAGGTTATTATAAGTAATTTGATAAGATAAATTATCCCCTGGTTTTTGAGGGGTGGTGGTGACAATTTTCGAAATAGATAAATTGTCTTTTACTGTCACGGTTACATTATGAGTTGATTTACATCCTTTGTCAGATGTTTCTTCTACCGTATAGGTGGTGGTTATGGCAGGTGTCACAGTTGGATTTGCTGACGATGAGGTGAATCCGATGGGATTTGAAATCCAGCTGTAGGAGCTGCCAGATACTGCCGTTGCTCCTAAAGTTGTACTTTGACCTGCGAAAATGGTTCTGTCAGCACCAGACACGGCCTGAGGTTTTGGATTTATTGTAACTAATGCACTACTGGTACATCCTATTATATCTGTATAGGTGATCATGCTTGTTCCGGCAGATACACCTGTCACTAAACCTGAATTATCCACAGTAGCGATTCCGGGTGAAGCTGAAACCCAGGCCAGGGGAGTAGCTGGAGTTCCTGAACCGGTTAATTGAGTAGTTGAACCGATACAAACGTTCAAAGTTCCGACAATGGTTGGGAGGGGGTTCACTGTTGCAGTCACGGCAGTCCGGGATGCAGATAAACATCCGTTTGCTGATGCTTCGGCATAATAGGTGGTTGTTTTGTTTATTGCTGGATTAAGATCATCTGCGAAGTTCCCATTTGTAGCGGCATCATACCAGGTAATTGTTCCAGCGCTGGGTGTTGCTGAAAATAAAACCTGCCCTGAACCGCAAACGGCTGCCGGACTTACTGATGCGGAGCTGACCGTTGGTAATGGGTAGATCGTTGCCGTTACCGCAGTCCGGGTTGCAGATACACATCCGTTTGCCGATGCCTCGGCATAATAGGTGGTTGTAGAACTGATTGTTGGATTAAGAACATTTACCACGGTTCCATTTGTGGCGGTGTCATACCAGGTAATTGTTCCGGCGCTTGGTGTGGCTGAAAATACAACCTGACCCGAAACACAAACAGTTGCCGGAATTGCCGATGCAGAGCTGACAGCGGGTAAAGCGTTCACCGTTGCTGTAACTGCAGTCCTGATTGCTGACGTACATCCGTTTGATGAAGCCTCGGCATAATAGGTGGTTGAAGAACTGATTGTTGGATTAAGAACATTTACCACAATTCCATTTGTGGCGGCGTCATACCAGGTAATTGTTCCGGCGCTAGGTGTGGCTGAAAATACAACCTGACCCGAAACACAAACAGTTGCAGGAATTACCGATGCAGAGTTGACGGTGGGTAAAGGGTTCACCGTTGCTGTTACGGCTGTCCTGGTTGCGGATGTACATCCGTTTGATGAAGCCTCGGCATAATAGGTGGTTGTAGTGCTTATTGTTGGATTAATTACATTTACGACATTCCCATTTGTGGTTGCGTCATACCAGGTAATTGTTCCGGCACTTGGTGTTGCTGAAAATACAACCTGCCCTGAAACGCAAACAGCTGCCGGACTTACAACTGCTGAGCTAACTGTGGGTAAAGGGTTCACTGTTGCAGTAATGGCAGCCCGGTTTGCTGATATACATCCGTTTGCTGATGCCTCGGCATAATAGGTGGTTGTTGACGACAAGACGGGCGTTGTAAAGGAAGTTCCTGATCCTAATATTGAACCACCTGTTGAAACAGCGTACCAATTAATCGTTCCTGCCGATGCGGTTGCTCCTAAAGTTGCTGTTCCTGTCCCACAAATCGATGCAGATGTTGTTCCGGTGATGGTTGGCAAAGCATTTACCGTTACTGAAGTAGTTGTTGAATTTGCCGATGAACATGTACCACTTGTTACAACTGCACGATAATAGGTGGTTGCTGTAAGACCCGGTGTTGTGTAAGTGGCTGATGTTGCTCCGCTCCCGCCGGTTACATTTGTCCAGCCAGTACTGCCATCGGGAGATTGTTGCCATTGAATTGTTCCTGTATTTCCGGATAGCGTTATATTCGTAGTGTTGTTATAGCAAATAGTTGGAGAAGAGGCCGCTGAAGTACCGCCCACTGAATTTGGATTTACTGTAAAATTTGCGGCATTATTAATGCTGATTATACTGCTGCAAACGGAACATGAGCCTGATGAGAGATTGGTAACTGTAACTGTAGTGCTCCCGCTATTTGCCAATATTGAAGTCGTAAAAGTTCCTGTCCCGGCTGAAGTAACCGTTAAATTAGCGGTGAAATTAGTAGCGGTATTACTTCCGGACAAACTATAAGTTACCACATAAGTCCCGATCGGAAGGGTACCATTGAGCGTAACGGTTGCCGCATTTCCGATGCAGGGTGATGTTGCAGATATGCTGGTAAGGGAATAGAACGGACAGGTATAATTAATGATCACTTCTCCATCGGCTCCTGAACCCGAAGTACTACCATCGTGACTTGCTCCACCTCCTCCGGCTCCTGGCGAATTTCCATTATTTCCATCATTATTGTGGTTACCCCCAGCTCCGCCTGTTGCTCCACCCGGTGTTCCTGTTCCTGCTATTCCACCGCTTCCTCCGGTATCACCACTGTAGTTAGAACCTGATCCTCCATTTCCCGTTGAACCTGCAGAGCCACCTCCACCGCCACCTCCATGCTTGCCTGGTCCCCCAAGACCTCCTGTACCTCCATTACCACCTGAAAATGCGGTACCACTTGGCGTACTGGCTGAAGCCTGTCCTCCTATTCCACCGCTATTTGTACAATTATGACAATCTTCAGTACTATTGCTTCCACCTCCAACAGCAACAACCACTGAACCATTAAAAGTTGAATTTGTGCCTGCAACACCCGGTGCCCCACCTTTCCCGACAACTACGGTATACAGCGTGCCGGATATCACAGAAGAATAGGTTAATGTAGTATATGCTCCTCCACCGCCACCACCAGCTCCGGCATCATTTCCTTGAGTAAATTTTTCACTTCCCCCGCCAGCACCCCACGCCTGAATTGTTATGCTTGTTACACCTGCAGGAGCTGTAAAACTATATGTCCCATTTGAAGTGTATGTACAGGTTCCCGCAATACAATTTTGCGTCGTAAAAGCAGCTGTACTAACACTTACCGAACTTGTGCATAAAGGTGTAGACGAAAATGCAATTGCGGTTATATGTACGATATTACTTGGACCGACAGTATTTAACGCGGATGTAATAAAAGTTCCTGTGCCGGGACTTCCGGCCGTAAAACTCATCGAGGCTGTGGTGGTTGCAACAGTATTTGTTCCGGTTACATTATAAGTTACCGTATAGGTTCCAGTGACTAAACTTGACGAGCTCACTGTTACTACCACACTACTTCCTGCACAGGTAGTAGTACCTGAAGCAGTCAAATTACTGATGTCAGGTGGTGCATTTACTGTTGCCACAACAGAAGCAGTCCCTTGACATCCATGGCTGTCTGTTACAGTTAAGAAATATGTCCCCGACATTGCCGTGGTAGCACCTGATGATACTGTCGGACTTTGAGAAGAACTGCTGTATGATGGTCCTGTCCATGAATAGGTGGTCAATGAGCCTGGCCCCCCGATTAATGTTAATGGACTGCCTGTGCATACCGGGCTATTGCTGATGGCTGTTGCAGCTGGATTGGTATATGTGCCGATATTCACAGTTCCGCTTTTTGAAGTACAGGAAGTTGTAGTATTCGTACCAATGACATAATAGCCTGTACCTATAGCAAGCCCTGACCAGCTAAGTCCTGATCCTGTTCCTCCAAGGGCA
The DNA here is from genome assembly GCA_963677935.2 of Prolixibacteraceae bacterium. Classification (GTDB taxonomy): domain Bacteria; phylum Bacteroidota; class Bacteroidia; order Bacteroidales; family Prolixibacteraceae; genus JAAFHB01. Next base: position 4,810,768 of record CAXXEH010000003.1, read on the forward strand.
CTGCCTTGTGCAACACCACTTCTATTGTATAATTGATAATTTATGCCGGTTGCTGATGTTGATGAAGTTATCGTTCCATTCCCTCCCGGACTCATACAGATTGTACTTCCTGATAATGAAAGCGCTGTCGGAGATGCATTTACTGTTACTAAAACGTTCTGTGTACTTGAACAACCATTTGCTGTTGTGGTAATTGCATAGGTTACTACGACCGGGGATGTGGTAGTATTGATTAAAGTTTCACTGATATTTCCAGTGGAACCGCTTCCTGCAGGATTGCTTATCCCGGTTTTAACAGCGCGTGTCCATGAAAATGTTGCTCCTGTTGTGGCACTCGTAGCAGAATAACTGAAAAGTGTTGCACTGCAAGCTGTAGCGGTGAGGCTGCTACTTAAGACCGGCAATTGAGTTACTGTTACTGTTATTGCTGTTCTGGTCGCACTGGAACAACCAGATGAAGTTATTACTGCTTCAGCATAGTATGTTGTTGTGGTTGAAAGCGTAACAGGAAAGTTTACTCCGCTGGCACTCGAACCGATACTGGTACCACCCGTTGCTACGGTATACCACCGGATCGTGTTACCTGCAGAAGTGGCTTTCAGGGAGGTCGATCCTCCAGTACAGATTGAAGCAGGAGTAGCGGTAACCGCTGTTGGAGCCGAGATTAACGGATTTACGGTAACCGTAACATTTTGGGTATTGGAGCAACCATATGCGGTTGTGGTAATTGCATAAATTACCACTATCGCAGCCGTAGTTGTATTGTTTAATATTTCGCTGATATTTCCGTTTGATCCGCTACCGGCTGCGTTGCTTATTCCACTTACCACAGCACGTGTCCATGAAAATGCGGGTAATGTTGCGGCACTCGTGGCAGTATAGCTGAAAGTTGTTCCGCTGCATATGGCCGCAGGGGTCAGCGTACTGGTTAATAATGGTGGCGCCAATAGGGTAACTGTAAGCGTAAATGTATTGCCCAAACATCCTCCGATGCGAGGTGTAACAGTATAAACTGCGGTTACAGAACTGGTTGTCGTATTAGTAAGCGTTTGACTGATTGTGCTTTGAGGTACTGGTTGTGCAGCGCCTCCGGTAAAACCGGTACCTGTTGGTGCGAGCCATGTATAAGTAATATTTGCTGGAGCTCCTGACGGGGTTACAGTAAATGCAGAACCACTACAGGCAGATGCTGTTTGGTTTGAGATATTAGGTGGCGTAACATAAGTCTGGGGTTGACCGCCGGCAAGTAATAAAAAATCGAAGAACGCCCGCTGTGCAGCAACCTGTTGGGCAACACTTGCTCCATTCGTAAGATCATGCCCGGCTTCGTACATCACTAATCCTTTGTTGCCAAAGGCAGGTCCATAGGCAACAATTGCAGCAGTATTGGCATAAGTAAAACCTGTTTTAGTATTAACATAATTAGGATCATAAACAGCAATCGTTGTTGAGGCTCTCCAACCGGAGACACCAGGCACATAAATTTCCTCAGAACCATTAGTCGTGGCGCCGTCCAAAATCCCCATAAACTGCATAAGGGGGTTGCCAAACGATGTATAGGTATATGGTGGCGTACCATTAGAGTGATTACCCCATAATATCAATCCGTTATTGCTTAAAAAGTTACATCCGGGTATATTTTCCATGGCACTCACTGCATGGCAGCCGGCCCACATTCCCCCTCCGTTGTTAATAAAGCCTTGTAAAGCTGCAACCCACGCAGCATCCCAGATTTGAGGATCAGCATGAGGCAAAATATAAACATCCTGAGTCCCATTTGTGCTTCCACATTGCGGGAGCATGGTAGGGTTTGCATTGATTACAAAGGAACTTGATGGAATACCAGCATTTGCATAATATGGAGTTATTAGCGGATCATTCTGAGAGTCCAAAAATGCCCTTGGCCAGATTGTTAAGGTTTTATAAATTGGTGCCGTAAAACCTGCAGTGGTCGGACCGTCAACTACAAGTCCGGGATTTGCTGATTTCCAGGTATTAATAATAGCAAGAGCAGCAGGGTAAGTTACAACATCGATTATAAACGAACCTCCTTTATATGCCTTGTTGCCATTTGCTGTGGTAACTGCATAAAAATCAATTCCATCTTTCACTTTCAAAGGGTCAATGGCCCAATCAACAGGTATGCCAGCCTTTATAAGTGAATAAACCAACCCATAAGGTTTCAATCCATTTGCAATTGTTTGCGTAGATTGTCCCATATCAATAATATATGCTCCGGCAGAGTAGGTTTTGGTTTGAGATAAAGCAACAACTGGTAAAAGAAGAATAGGGATAATTGCGAGCAATGGAAGGAATTGTCTGCCAATATACATGCCTTTAAGTTTGAGAACTTTCCACCACTTGTCAAAAGCGACTATTAGCCTGGTTAATTGAAAAAAACAGTCAAAAAGGCATTTGAAATATGTTATGGATAGGCTCACAATATTCACCATGCTATTAACGTTTTCAAGGATAGTTTCCGACTGTTTCTTCCTTTGTACTTACCATAATTACATCCATTGTAGTTTAATCGGATCTTTAAATCGATCTTCAAAATCGATTTGAAGAGGTGGTATGTAAAGTTACCGATTACCCCAGTGGCAGCCGTATATTAACCGGATACTTCCGTTTAAACTCGATTGTAATCGTTTACAATCGAATATATAATTGATTATTAATAAAATAATGAATCTGGGAATTTCCCGTTTGAAGTGTTGGGAATGACCATCAAAAGCAATCGTTGGTCATGGTATTTTTGGGGATACCAGCCAACGATTTAATATGAAAAAGGGGCGATCCATGTTGGGAGGAGTGGAAGATAAAATCATTTGAAGGTGAACTTTTTCATTCCCAAACATACTTAATCAGCCGTCAGGTGCCAGCAGCTGATTGTTCTTGTACGTCATCGAAGGTTCATTAGGTTTTTTTAACGATAATGCATAGAAAATTTATCTAATATCCTATATAGACAAATCCCTTAATGATACGGGTTGTTCCTCCTAACTTCAGGACATAATAATAAGTTCCAGTAGGAACAATCTGCAGATTCGTCAATGTGCTAGTAACGGTTGTCCCATTCCAATCATTGAGGTAATTAACACTTTGGTATACAGGCTGTCCTGAGCGTGTATAGACATAAAGCTGCGAATTGGGATAGTTCTCAATTAAACCCGGGAATACCAATTTGTCGTTGGCGCCATCTCCGTTGGGAGAAAAGGCTTCAGGAATCTTTATTCCAATATCAGTGACATCGATCGTAACCGTTGCTGAAGTACACATCAGCGCATCATCGCATACCCTGTAAACAAACTTGTCGATTGAAGTATGTCTTCCTTGTGGAATATAGGTAACTGTACCATTAGCGTTTACTTTTGTTCCACCCCTACCTGGAGCCGAAGTGATGGTAACTGAACCAGGAAGTAGATTTACAGTTGACCAGTCGTTTGCCAATATATCGATGATCACATCCTGATCCCAGGGAGTCCTCGCATAATCATCATTTGCCGCGATTTGATGGAAAGCTAAAGGATATTTGAATGATTTGTCATCCAAACAGCCATGAATATCGGAGATCTCCAAATTGTAAATTCCAGCTCCGTATAATTTCACAGACGACTGATTATCAGCTCCGATAATTTTTCCTTCGGCGGTTGACCACTTGTAATTAATTGCATTTCCTGTCGAGACAGAACCATCGACAATCATACTTCCATCTTTTTCAAGTTTTCCTGAAGCATAGACATCTGCCACAGGAAGAGGATCCATTTTGATTGTTATGGTATCGCTTCGGGTATAACCATTACGATTGGTAATCAACATTTTTACCCTGAAATTTGCTGGTAACGTTCCGGTATAATTCGGAGAAAGATGGAACGAAGTTTTTACCCCTGTATTTATGGTCAGTTCACCACCAGTATCAAGCAGTGACCACTCATATTTGACGATATCTCCTACCGATTGCGAAGCATCCAGACTGACCTGTTGACATGACCCGGCAACTGTTGGTCCATTGATAATAGCGTCAATTTGTACTGTGATATCCATTTTTGCGATCGTGGCACACTGATCCAGGTTTGGAGTGAAGGTATATGTCGTTGTGCCGGCATCAGTTGTGCTGATAGTTGCCGGAGTCCATGTTCCGGTTATTCCGTTTGTTGAAGTGACAGGTAGTACTGGAGCTGCTGAGTTTTGAATTATCGGTCCAATCTGCGTAAATGTTGGAGTTACTCCTGTTATGACCGACATAACTAATTTCGCAATCGAATCGCATCCTGCCCGACTGACAAGTTTTACACTAAAGGTTCCGGAAGTGGTGTACGAATTACCATTCCATTTATATGGTAATTGATTGGCACATGTTGTAACAATTGATGTACTTGTTTCGATTGGATTCACCATTACTACCATTGTGTCTTTGATGGCACACTCATTTGCACTCGGATTAAAGATGTATTTGGTTTTTCCAACCACGGTCGTGTCAATTTTTGCCGGAAGCCATGTACCGATGATTCCGTTTAATGAACTGGTTGGTAAAGGAGGTGGAATACTGTTTAGACAAAGAGGACCGATTACCGTGAAATTCGGAGTTGTTCTGGCATTGATCACAATATCCATCGTTTTTTCCACCGCACATTGTCCTGATTGAGGAGTAAATTGATAGGATGTTGTTCCGGATTTTGCGGTGCTGATTGTTCCGGGATTCCATGTTCCGGTGTATCCGTTTGTCGATGTGAGTGGCAAAGCCGGAGCAGCGCTGTTCTGACACAGCGGTCCTATTGTTGTAAATTGAGGTATTGCCGGAGGATTTATGGTAATGTCCATGGTTGTTGGTACAGCGCACTGATCTGTATTTGGAGTAAAGGTATACTTTGTTGTTACAGCTATTGCGGTATTGATGGTTGAAGGCGACCACGATCCCGCAATACCGTTTGTGGAGGTAAGTGGCAGGGTTGGCGGAGTGCTGTTCTGGCAAAGAGGTCCGATCGGGTTGAAAAGTGGAGTAACCTGTGGATTTACGGAGATATTCATTGCAGCCGTAGGCGGACATGTAGCAGGATTGGAAGTAAAGGTATAGATTTTAGTTCCGGGCGTCAGGGTGCTGATCGTTGAGGGGTTCCATGTTCCGGCAATTCCGTTTGTTGAAACGGCAGGCAACAACGGAGCTGTACTGTTCTGGCAAAGTGGATCGATTTGAATAAATACTGGATTTATTACCCCACTTATAACGATATCCATTGTTGTTGAAGTCGCGCATTGATCGGGATCAGGGGTAAAAGTATAAGTTGTTTTTCCTGCCAATGATGTGCTGATTGTTGATGGGCTCCATGTTCCTGTGAATCCGTTTGTTGATTTAGGTGGCAAAGTTGGAGCCGCACTGTTCTGGCACAGCGGAGCTATCTGGACAAAATCGGGTTTAACCTTCGAATTTATAGTGATATCTTTTGTTTTAACCCAGGCGCATTCCCCTGCATTCGGGTTAAAGTTATAGGTTGATGTTCCGGGTGTTGCCGTATTGATTGTTGCCGGGTTCCACGTACCGGTTATCCCGTTTGTTGAAGATAATGGCAGCGAAGGAGGTGTGCTTCCAATACATAGTGGATCAATATCATCAATGGTTGGCATGATTCTGCCAATGATCGTTACCTCCACAGATGCTGAGGTTGCGCACTGCCCTGCTGTTGGCATGAATCTATAGGTTGTCGTTCTTGCGATTGCGGTATTGATAACAGCAGGATCCCAGGTGCCTGTAATACCGTTTAGTGAAGTTGTAAGTAATACTGGAGCTGGGGAATTCTGACACATTGAATTAATAATTGGACTGAAACTGGTACTTGTCCAGTCCCTGATCGTTACAGCAATACTTATTGTATCAGCGCACTGGTTATTATTTGGTTGGAAGTGATATCTAGTTGTTCCGGGCGATGTTGTAGTGACGATAGCAGGAGACCATATCCCGGTGATAGCAGGAGAATTGTTTGAACTTAGCGGCAGGACGATAGCTCCATCTCCTTTGCAAAGAGATGGGATGGCGGTGAATGTTGGGGTGATGAGCACAACAGGATTAATCACGACATTTGCAGAAGCCAAAGAGGTACATCCTGCAGCATTGGTAACAGTAAATGTATAGGTAACAACAGAATTCAAACCGGAAATTGTTCTGCTTGTACCCGTACCTGTTGTTGTTATTCCCCCCGGAATTCTGGTCAGGGTCCAGGTTCCGGTAGCTGGCAGACCGGTTAAGGCCACACTTCCGGTAGGTATTGAACAGGTTGGCTGTGTAATAGTACCAATTACTGGAGCCGTTGGTATTGCCGGAGCTGTATTGATCACCACACTGGCAGACACTGCAGAGGTACAACCGGCCGCATTTGTTACAGTAAATGCATAGGTTGTACCAGCTGCCAACCCAGAAATCGTTACACTAACACCCGTTCCTAAGGTTGTTGTCCCACCTGGGATTCTGGTTAAAGTCCATGTTCCTGTAGCCGGTAGACCACTAAGGAGCACACTTCCTGTCGGGATTGAACAGGTCGGTTGGGTAATAGTACCAATTACTGGAGCTGTTGGAACAGTCTGAGCGGCATTGATCACCACATTTGCAGAAGCTGCGGAGGTACAACCTGCGGCATTTGTGACGGTAAATGTATAGGTTGTACCGGCAGTCAAACCAACAACTGTTGTACTTGTACCCGTACCTGTTGTTGTTATCCCGCCAGGGTTTCTGGTCAGGGTCCAGTTACCGGTAGCCGGCAGACCACTAAGGAGCACACTTCCTGTCGGGATTGAGCAGGTTGGTTGGGTAATGGTTCCGACGATTGGTACGGCAGGCGTACCCGGAGCGGTATTGACAGTCAAAACTGTTGCCGCAGAAATACAACCTGTTGCAGTTTCTTTTACAATGACATTATAATTACCAGTGATCAATCCGGCAAATGTAGCTGAAGCCGACCATGTTATTCCTCCGTCAATGCTGTACGAATAACCTGAACCTTCAGCCGGAGCCGTGACCACAATTGTTCCTGTACCGACAGCGCAGGTCGGCTGAACAGTTACCCTTGCAGTCGGAGCAGCAGGGGTGCCCGGGGCGGCATTGATCACCACATTTGCAGAAGCTGTGGAGGTACAACCACCCGCATTTGTTACAGTAAATGTATAGGTTGTACCAGCTGCCAAACCGGAAACTGTAGTATTGGTACCGGTTCCCGTTGTTGTTGTCCCACCCGGATTTCTGGTTAAAGTCCATGTTCCTGTAGCTGGCAGACCACTAAGGAGCACACTTCCTGTCGGGATTGAGCAGGTTGGTTGGGTAATGGTTCCGACGATTGGTACGGCAGGTGTACCCGGAGCGGCATTGACAGTCAAAGCTGTTGCTGCAGAGGTACATCCGGTTGCAGTTTCTTTTAAGATGATGTTGTAACTTCCCGAAACCAATCCGGCAAATGTGGCCGATGCCGACCATGTTGTCCCGCCATCGATACTGTACGAATATCCTGAACCTTCAGCCGGAGCAGTAACCACAATTGTTCCTGTACCAACTGAGCATGTTGGCTGAACAGTTACGCTTGCAGTCGGAGCTGCAGGCGCACCGGGAGCGGCATTGACGGTCAAAGCTGTTGCTGCAGAAACACAACCTGTTGCCGTTTCTTTTACGATGACATTATAATTACCCGAAACCAATCCGGCAAAAGTAGCTGAAGCCGACCAGGTTGTACCTCCGTCGATGCTGTACGAATAGCCTGAACCTTCGGCAGGCGCAGTAACCACAATTGTTCCCGTACCAACTGAGCATGTTGGCTGAACAGTTACGCTTGCAGTCGGAGCTGCAGGCGCACCGGGAGCGGCATTTACGGTCAAAGTTGTTGCTGCAGAAACACATCCTGTTGCAGTTTCTTTTACGATGAGGTTATAATTACCAGTGATCAATCCGGCAAAAGTAGCTGAAGCCGACCAGGTTGTACCTCCGTCGATACTGTACGAATATCCTGAACCTTCAGCCGGAACAGTAACCACAATTGTTCCTGTACCGACTGCGCATGTTGGCTGAACAGTTACGCTTGCAGTCGGAGCTGCAGGCGCACCGGGAGCAGTATTGACGGTCAAAGTTGTTGCTGCAGAAACGCAACCTGTTGCCGTTTCTTTTACGATGAGGTTATAATTACCAGTGATCAATCCGGTAAAAGTAGCTGAAGCCGACCAGGTTGTACCTCCGTCGATACTGTACGAATATCCTGAACCTTCAGCCGGAACAGTAACCACAATTGTTCCTGTACCGACTGCGCATGTTGGCTGAACAGTAACACTTGCAGTCGGAGCAGCAGGTGCACCCGGAGCGGCATTGACAGTCAAAGCTGTTGCTGCAGAGATACAACCTGTTGCCGTTTCTTTTACAATGACATTATAACTTCCCGAAACCAATCCGGCAAAAGTAGCTGAAGTAACCCATGTTGTCCCGCCATCGATACTGTACGAATAACCGGAACCTTGAGCCGGCGCAGTGACCACAATTGTTCCTGTTGCAACTGAACAGGTTGGCTGAACAGTTACACTTGCAGTCGGGGCAGCAGGCGCAGCTGGAAGGTCGTTGACTGTTACTGAAGTAGCTGCAGATAAACACCCGGATAGATTTTCTTTTACGATAATGCTGTGAATACCCGGTGTCTGTCCAATAAAGATTGTTGACAGTACCCAGGATATGCCACCGTCGATACTGTAACTGTATCCTGAACCTTCTGCAGGAGATGTAACTACAATTGTTCCATTTCCAAAGGTGCAGTTAGGTTGTACAGTTACATTTGCTGTCGGTGCGACTGGTACTAGAGGTGCCTTATTGACAGTTAGTCTGGTAGTTGCAGAAACACAACTTCCATTTTCTACAATTAACTCATAATCTCCTGATGCCAAACTTTCAAATATTCCTGTAGTGTTGGTGACTGCTGCCACAGCAGGATTTGTACCAACAAGAGTATAGGATATACCGGTGGCTGGTGTTGGAGCTGTTATGGTTATTGATCCTGTTGAAACGGAGCAGGTTGGCTGAATTACACTGGCAATAGGAACTTCAGGTGCTGAAGATACCGAAATGGTTAGTTCGTTGGAAGTAACCGGACCTCCCATGGCACAGGTTTCATTTGAAGTCAATACCACTGCTACTTTATCCCCATTTACAGGTGCATAAGAGTATGTATTTCTGTTTGTTCCACGAGGAATACCATTGACCAGCCATTGATAAACTGGTGAGCTTCCACCATTGACAGCAACTGCGGTGAACGTTACGATTTCCCCTGCACAAACGGTTGGCTGATCGACGGTGATGGTGACTGCAGCCGGAAGTGCATTATTTACATTAATTTTTAATGTAGCTGTTGTTGCGCACTGCCCTGCGGTCGGTGTAAAGGTATAAGTTGTGGTTGCTGTATTGTTCAGCGCGGGTGACCATGTTCCGGTAATTCCTTCGACCGATGTTGTTGGCAACGGTGCAAGCACATCCCCTGAACAGATTGGTGCAACGGCGGCAAATGTTACGGTTACTGACGGGTTAACCGTAATTGTCAGGGTAGCTGTTGTTGCGCACTGCCCTGCAGCCGGTGTAAAGGTATAAGTTGTGGTTGCTGTATTGTTCAGCGCGGGTGACCATGTTCCGGTAATTCCTTCGACCGATGTTGTTGGCAACGGTGCAAGCACATCCCCTGAACAGATTGGTGCAACGGCGGCAAATGTTACGGTTACTGACGGGTTAACCGTAATTGTCAGGGTAGCTGTTGTTGCGCACTGCCCTGCAGCCGGTGTAAAGGTATAAGTTGTGGTTGCTGTATTGTTCAGCGCGGGTGACCATGTTCCGGTAATTCCTTCGACCGATGTTACTGGCAACGGCGCAAGCACATCACCTGAACAGATTGGTGCAACGGCGGCAAATGTTGCGGTTACTGACGGGTTAACCGTAATTGTCAGGGTGGCTGTTGTTGCGCACTGTCCTGCAGCCGGTGTAAAGGTATAAGTTGTGGTTGCTGTATTGTTCAGCGCGGGTGACCATGTTCCGGTAATTCCTTCGACCGAAGTTACTGGCAACGGCGCAAGCACATCACCTGAACAGATTGGTGCAACGGCGGCAAATGTTGCGGTTACTGACGGGTTAACCGTAATTGTCAGGGTGGCTGTTGTTGCGCACTGCCCTGCAGCCGGTGTAAAGGTATAAGTTGTGGTTGCTGTATTGTTCAGCGCGGGTGACCATGTTCCGGTAATTCCTTCGACCGAAGTTACTGGCAACGGCGCAAGCACATCACCTGAACAGATTGGTGCAACGGCGGCAAATGTTGCGGTTACTGACGGGTTAACCGTAATTGTCAGGGTGGCTGTTGTTGCGCACTGCCCTGCAGCCGGTGTAAAGGTATAAGTTGTGGTTGCTGTATTGTTCAGCGCGGGTGACCATGTTCCGGTAATTCCTTCGACCGAAGTTGTTGGCAACGGTGCAAGCGGATCACCTGAACAGATTGGTGCAACGGCTGCAAATGTTGCGGTTACTGACGGATTAACCGTAATTGTCAGGGTGGCTGTTGTTGCGCACTGCCCGGCGGTCGGTGTAAAGGTATAAGTTGTGGTTGCTGTATTGTTCAGCGCAGGTGACCATGTTCCGGTAATTCCTTCAACCGATGTTACTGGCAACGGCGCAAGCACATCACCTGAACAGATTGGTGCAACGGCTGCAAATGTTGCGGTTACTGACGGATTAACCTTAATTGTCAGGGTGGCTGTTGTTGCGCACTGCCCTGCAGCCGGTGTAAAGGTATAAGTTGTGGTTGCTGTATTGTTCAGCGCAGGTGACCATGTTCCGGTAATTCCTTCGACCGATGTTGTTGGCAACGGTGCAAGCACATCACCTGAACAGATTGGTGCAACGGCTGCAAATGTTGCGGTTACTGACGGGTTAACCGTAATTGTCAGGGTGGCTGTTGTTGCGCACTGTCCTGCGATCGGTGTAAAGGTATAAGTTGTGGTTGCTGTATTGTTCAGCGCGGGTGACCATGTTCCGGTAATTCCTTCGACCGATGTTGTTGGCAACGGCGCAAGCACATCACCTGAACAGATTGGTGCAACGGCTGCAAATGTTGCGGTTACTGACGGGTTAACCGTAATTGTCAGGGTGGCTGTTGTTGCGCACTGCCCGGCGGTCGGTGTAAAGGTATAAGTTGTGGTTGCTGTATTGTTCAGCGCGGGTGACCATGTTCCGGTAATTCCTTCGACCGATGTTGTTGGCAACGGTGCAAGCACATCACCTGAACAGATTGGTGCAACGGCTGCAAATGTTGCGGTTACTGACGGGTTAACCGTAATTGTCAGGGTGGCTGTTGTTGCGCACTGTCCGGCAGCCGGTGTAAAGGTATAAGTTGTGGTTGCTGTATTGTTCAGCGCGGGTGACCATGTTCCGGTAATTCCTTCGACCGATGTTGTTGGCAACGGCGCAAGCACATCACCTGAACAGATTGGTGCAACGGCTGCAAATGTTGCGGTTACTGACGGGTTAACCGTAATTGTCAGGGTGGCTGTTGTTGCGCACTGCCCGGCGGTCGGTGTAAAGGTATAAGTTGTGGTTGCTGTATTGTTCAGCGCGGGTGACCATGTTCCGGTAATTCCTTCGACCGATGTTGTTGGCAACGGTGCAAGCACATCACCTGAACAGATTGGTGCAACGGCGGCAAATGTTGCGGTTACTGACGGGTTAACCGTAATTGTCAGGGTGGCTGTTGTTGCGCACTGCCCTGCAGCCGGTGTAAAGGTATAAGTTGTGGTTGCTGTATTGTTCAGCGCGGGCGACCATGTTCCGGTAATTCCTTCGACCGAAGTTATTGGCAACGGTGCAAGCACATCACCTGAACAGATTGGTGCAACGGCTGCAAATGTTGGGATAATTGGCAAGTTTACAGTTATGACAAGTTCGTTTGAAGTTGCCGGACTGCCCGAAACGCAGGTTTCGCTGGAGGTCATCACTACGGTAACCTTATCGCCGTTGGCAGGAATGTAAGCGTAAGTGGCGCTGCTGGTCCCAACATTGGCGCCGTTGACTGCCCACTGGTAAACCGGAGCGCTTCCTCCGTTAACAGTTACAGCAGTGAACGTTACAGTGGCACCAGCGCAGACGGTTGTCTGATCGGCGGTAATCGAGACGGAAGCTGGAAGCGGATTATTTACGATAATCGTCAGTTCGTTTGAGGTTGCCGGACTGCCCGAAACGCAGGTTTCGCTGGAGGTCATCACTACGGTAACTTTATCGCCGTTTACAGGAATGTAAGCGTAAGTGGCGCTGCTGGTTCCAACATTGGCGCCGTTGACTGTCCACTGGTAAACCGGAGCGCTTCCACCGTTAACCGGTACGGCAGTGAACGTTACAGTGGCACCGACGCAGACGGTTGTCTGATCGGCGGTGATCGAGACGGAAGCTGGAAGCGGATTATTTACCGTAATCGTCAGTTCGTTTGAAGTTGCCGGACTGCCCGAAATACAGGTTTCGCTGGAGGTCATCACTACGGTAACCTTATCGCCGTTGGCAGGAATGTAAGCGTAAGTACTGCTACTGGTCCCAACATTAGCGCCGTTGACTGTCCATTGGTAAACCGGAGCGCTTCCTCCGTTAACCGGTATAGCAGTGAAAGTTACAGTGGCACCAGCGCAGACGGTTGTCTGATCGGCAGTGATTGAGACGGAAGCGGCAATCGGATTATTTACCGTAATCGTTAGTTCGTTTGAGGTTGCCGGACTGCCCGAAACGCAGGTTTCGCTGGAGGTCATCACTACGGTAACCTTATCGCCGTTGGCAGGAATGTAAGCGTAAGTGGCGCTGCTGGTTCCAACATTGGCGCCGTTGACTGTCCACTGGTAAACCGGAGCGCTTCCACCGTTAACCGGTACGGCAGTGAACGTTACAGTGGCACCGACGCAGACGGTTGTCTGATCGGCGGTGATCGAGACGGAAGCTGGAAGCGGATTATTTACCGTAATCGTCAGTTCGTTTGAAGTTGCCGGACTGCCCGAAACGCAGGTTTTGCTGGAGGTCATCACTACGGTAACCTTATCGCCGTTTACAGGAATGTAAGCGTAAGTGGCGCTGCTGGTCCCAACATTGGCGCCGTTGACTGTCCACTGGTAAACCGGAGCGCTTCCACCGTTAACCGGTACGGCAGTGAACGTTACAGTGGCACCGGCGCAGACGGTTGTCTGATCGGCGGTGATCGAGACGGAAGCTGGAAGCGGATTATTTACCGTAATCGTCAGTTCGTTTGAGGTTGCCGGACTGCCCGAAACGCAGGTTTCGCTGGAGGTCATCACTACGGTAACCTTATCGCCGTTTACAGGAATGTAAGCGTAAGTGGCGCTGCTGGTCCCAACATTGGCGCCGTTGACTGTCCACTGGTAAACCGGAGCGCTTCCACCGTTAACCGGTACGGCAGTGAACGTTACAGTGGCACCGGCACAGACGGTTGTCTGATCGGCGGTGATTGAGATGGAAGCGGCCAGAATTTTACTGATAGTTACTGTCAATGAGCTCACTGCCGGTGTGCAGGACCCACTGTTCCCCTGACCATCAGCTGTTAGGGTTAATGTCACGTTACCGGAAAGCTTGTCGTTTGTTCCGGGAGTGTAGACAGGATGCAGTGAAACAGGATTATCGAACACTCCGTCACCTGAGGTGGTCCACAAAAGTGTACTGTAATTTGTGGCTGATGCATCTGCCAGGGTGACTGTTAAGTTGGCACAAATGGTCACGGGGTTACCGGCATTAGCAGTCGGCAGATCGAACACCTGTACTTCACCCTGCTGCAGGGTATCACAACCGGCCTGGGAATACTGAATGGCAATCAGTTTGTAAGTTCCGGGATTGATCATTGGTTTGGCCCATTGAATGATGATTTCACTTCCTGTCGTGGGAGGATTTGTAGTCGTGAAACTTGTTCCGGTGGGATTTGTAAGCGTGACCGGATTATTTAAAGCATCGGTGAGCTGCCAGAGGTAAGTAGAATTGGCTACACCATCGATGCGGTAGTGCCGTTGAGCGCCCAGACATACTTTATCAATCACATACTGCGCCCTGGCTGCCTGTAAAGCAGCTACAAGGAGTAGCGTTATGATGATGTATCTGAGCGTTTTCATTTCAATTTCTTATTTTAATTCTTCATTCATTCATTTTTTCATTCCCGGTCACGGTTGATACAGATATATTTTCGAACTGGCCGGCTTTGGATTAACCTCAAGCACAACATTTGCCGAACGTGCCGTATTTGTTCCATTCTTATCTTTCACCTCAGTTATCCAATAACTTGTTGTTGTTTTAGGACTGACATTCAGCAGGTATTGATTGCTGGTTATACCGGTTATCGTCAAGAAGTTTGTGCCGTCTGAATAGGTGAATTCCCATGGACTTGTTCCTGTCAGATTAATTTTAAGAGTTGCAGTCTGTCCGATACAAATCGGATCAGGCGGCTCAATCCCGGCTGTTGGTAAGGCATCCTTGACGATTACAATCCCGATTTTCAGGTTATTGGTGCAACCGTCTGAGGCTGTAACCTTGAAGAAGTAGATCCCCGACTTTAACCACTTCACATTAACATTTGCTCCTGTATTTCCACCTACAAAACCGGCGGAGGTCGTGGGACAATTGCCAGGTACTTTGGCAAAGTTGACTGTCCCATCGCTGTAGAGTTCCCACAGGTAAGTATTCCCCGGAACAGCAACAACGGTTAGAGGAGTTGTGTCACCCACGTACACGACAGTCTGGGCCATGGCGGGAGCCAAAGCCATCAGCAGAGGTAGCATAACTACCAGCGCCAGACGTATAATATCGTGTAACAGACGACCCATTTATTTAATGTTCAATTATTTAATATTTAACTTTCAACTTTTTTAACCCATGGTCACATTGATCCATGCATCATTGACCATTGCCCCATTGTTAATTATTCTTTTTTCCATACGCGTTTTAAAAGACTTCTTCGCGCATTTAGCGGTAAAAGATTTGATCAAATATTCCTTTCCCAATCTGATGGTATTACATCAATTAAATGTTTGAAAAAGAGCGTATAAATAACGTTCTTCCGCTTTCGTCGCGGTCGTTCGGGTTCATCCCAGGTTTTACCTCTGATCCGGACAAGCCCCTTAATCGCCCCGTCCTGGATATGTGTCATTTCATGGTTTTGTTATTTTCCTGGTTCAAATATTCGACCTTAACCTCCATTTGGGGAGAGCTAAGCCGATCGCAAAATCGTGCGCCAAAACAACAAGCTTTGCAGGTGTTCACAGACCAATGGCTGTAGACCACTTTTCAATGACCATTTCCCTCTTTTTTCCGGACATTTCATCCCCATTCTGGTCAAAAAAGTCCAGTTAAAGTGTTGAAAAGGAGCATTAAAGTAGGTGCTCTGCTGCAGATGTTGCTGCCGATGAAGGGGTCGCCACGGGCATTGTTTATTCCCTCGGAGAACCCATATTCCGGTCCGTCTCGATTTTGCTTCATTGTTTTAATGTATTGAAAAGCAGGATTATACAATGCTATTATATCGCGCGCGAAAAGCCTCACTAATCCATCAAAACGGTACATTTAGAAACAAAAAATCCTGACATACACTGTTAATACAGGTAAGCCAGACATCACAATAAAAACCGATCGGAGCAAGAAGCGCTCGAAATAAATTATTTATCCAATCATATGGATCGCCTCTCCCATTTTTGAAGAAAGAGGTTATTTGGCCGGGTGGGCCGTGCTGATATTTTTTCATTGTTCATCTCTTTACTTTTGATTTTTCATTTATCCTTCCCCTTCGCGTTCACACGTCTTCATAGCCTTTTCTACAGTAGGAAAATTAAACGCAGATCCGTCAGCTGATGGAGCAGAATTGTGCACAAGGGCGCAGAGAAACATAGTAATCAACTTTACCTTTTCTATTACCTCCCTTCCTCCGGCCAGACTCGTACCCGGCCGGAAAAAGGGGTGGTTTCATGAAAAAGCAAATATCTCTCGACTATTTAAGCCATTATGGATTTTGAACTAAGGAAACTGGAGTTGTAGTAACCGTTGGTCTCAAATTGAGCGTTTGAACAGCTGTATCCTCAAATCCTGCACCAACTACACAAGCTGCAGTAACATCAGCATTCCCTGGTGTAGCACTATCTACTGCCTCTACTGCCAAAGTAATAGGTTCATCTGATAAACCTTCAAAACCATGATTTTTTACAGTGACTCTTACATAAATCGATACCCCATCCGCTGTTGAAGTGGCCTGGGTTTGAACTGTAAATTGAGCAGAAGTTATTACGCCTGCTGTATGGGCTTGATCTGGCACCAAAGCCTGACCATAGGTGCCAATTGCGATACCCCAATCTATTGCTGCCGTCTGAGTTCCTGTTAATCCTGATAGCTTTAATGTCGGTTTATATGAACCCGTGAAGTTGGCTGCGATTACCTCGAAGTATAGTACATTGGTTCCATAATCGATATCTATTTTACCGGCATTGAATTTTACTGATTGAACCATATCAAAACACTGTGATGTTGGAGCTCCGATGGCCAATGGAACAGGTGTAGCTGCATTCGTCATGTTGGCAATATCTACAGTAAAAGCAACTTTTGGTAGAATCTGTATCACTTTAATATTGTTATTAGCACAAGTGGCGCTTGGCCCGGTATATTCAACCACAACAAACAATGGATTAGTGGTTGCATCTATTCCTGCAAGACCTGCTGATGTCCATGTAATTGTAGTCTTTGTTGGTGAAGAAGCTGGGGTTATCGCAGTGTTATAACCGACTGAGGAGGCTGCAATTTTAACATCATCAGCTGGAATTACTGTGGCCACTCTGGCGCCCGCGGTAGTAAAAGTGGTGGAATTTGTTGCGTACCAGAATGCTGTTCCCCCCGGAGGAGCAATAACGGCAGAATAATCATAAGGACGTCCGGCAACCGGAGTTAATGGATCGGTGAGGTTGCAGGTTAATGCAGTAGGTTTGGATCCTGGTAAAGCATAAGGCTGTGCAAATGCTGCTGTTGTTGCGAAAATCGCCAATACGAGAATAAAAATTTGCCTTTTCATGATAATAAAATTTAATTGTGAATAAAAATTTGTTTGTGATAAAAATTTGATAATTGGTATTGATTAATCTGATAAATTTTTTGCTGATTGATTTTTATGCCTTTTCTGGCCGCAGTTTTATTGTCCGGTGAAAGGTTATTGACCCTTTCCGGATTGAGCCTCCCTCCAGGCGGACCCTTCCCCTTGTTTTGTTTCAAAAAGATGTCAGAGGACTCCATATGCCCTTTAACCAGGGCCGCAACTTTCACTGAAAGAAGTGCCTCGAATAATTTGGTATCCAACCTGAAAGGTGAATAGGTCATCCATTCATTGGTCAGGTATTTGACCTTCTTTTGAGGTTTAATTGATCGTTTCATTCTATATATTTTTTCTTTTATTATTTTACCTCGGGTCGCGGTTTAATCGTGATATTAACCGCTTTTTCCACTGATTTATTTCCATTACAGTCTACCAACCAATAGGTTATGGTGTGAACAACGTTCAGATAGGTTACCCCATCGCCGGGCATCTGAATATCCGCATTGTACAGTGAGGGCTGACCGTTACCAGTGATCGGGGGATGGGTGAGCACAGGTGGAGGTGGAGTTTGATTGGGCGTGTCGGTAAAGTCAATACGCCAGTGAATAACCAGCGTATTGACCGCACAACAGTTATCGTTGAAGTTATTGGCCACAGGGTCGAGATCGAGTGCCGTATTTCCTTTATGGAATAAATAGTAGTCAGGGTCAGGATTGATTTTCAGACCGTTGGATACTATAGCTGCCGACCATACATTCTCGACGCAAAAGGAGAATGGCCCCGGGGCATTAAAGGTTGGAGGTGTAGTATCGGCTACTTCTATCCGCTGTGCACATGTTGTCTCATTCCCGGCCGCATCCCTCAGTTTCCATGTCCTGATTACCACAACTGGGTTCGTCCCGTTTGCGGCATCCTGATAGGTTACTGAGGTAATTCCGCAGTTGTCGGTTGCGACTCCCTTATTGGTTCCATCGCTGAATTCGGCGTATGAAGAGTTTGCCGAAACGTTCGAAAAAGCTGGTCCCGTTACATCATTTGTACTACATCCGGCGATTAAACGGGTAATTGGGCACGTAGTGATATCCGGATCAGTCGAATCTATAACAGGGGTTACCAGTGTTGCACTGTTATTTGTAAGTATAGGATCTGTAGTGGGGGAGGCAACCGAAACCTGATTGGTGAAGTCGGAGCAGTGGGTGGGATTTGCTTTGACTGTAATAGTCAATGTCGCCACATCATTGTAATTTAAACTTCCTATCGACCAGGTTGTCAAGCCATCCCAGGTACCGACATTTGAGGAGAAATTTATCAGTGTTAATCCTGTCGGAAGGATCTCATTTACAGAAATATTTGCCGCTGTTGAAGGGCCCAGATTCCTTACCCAGATGGTATAGGTCAGGTTTTGCCCAAGAATTACAGGAGACGGAAGGGCTGCTAAGGTTATGGCCAAATCGGCGCCTGCATTAACGGTAACCGTAAAGGAACAGGAAGAGCGGTTTCCACAAGCATCTACCGCGCTCCAGGTGACTGTTGTGACACCTGAATTAAAGGATACACCATCTAAAGTCAGCAGAGCGCCTCCTGTGGTGGCTCCGCTAAGGGCTGCTGTCAATGTAAGGGAGCTGCAGGCATCGGTTGCTGAGGCATTCCATGAGGTGCCTGAATGGAGATATACATTGCCTGAATTGGTATCCACAATCTGATTTCCGGCGGCAGGGCAGGTAATGACAGGAGGAGTTATATCCTGAACACTGATAACCTGCGTACCATTGGTGCTGTTGTTGCATTTGTCGGTAGCCGTCCATTTCCGGGTAATGGTGTAGCTGGCGGTGCATGGCCCGGGAGTTGTGACTTCAGTAAATACGATCACCGGCGCCAGATTACAGTTGTCAGTGGCAGTAACTGTACTAACCAAAGGTACTGCTGTACAGTCAACTGTGATATTGGCAGGGACTCCGATAAGAACAGGGGCAGTATGATCCTCAATGATGATGAACTGTGAGCAGGTGGAACTGTTACCGCAGGCATCTGTTGCCCTGTAAGTTCTTGTTATCATATTCGGACATGCCTTACCATCAGATACATCGTCAACATGAATGACTGTTATAGCACCCGCACAGTTATCGCTCACCACAACTGCCGAAATATTAGGTGCCGGAATATCGGACAGGCATTCAATCATCAATGGTCCGGGACAAGTGATTGCCGGGGGTGTATTATCCCGAACCGTAATGGTCTGAACACAAGTGCCTGAATTATTACAATTGTCTGTTGCTTTCCATGTTCTGGTTATCGTATAGTTTCCGGCACAGCTTCCGAGAACATTGGCATCAGAATAACTAACTGCCGGCGCTGCATCACAATTATCGGTTGCCGTTGCCGATCCTGTTAACGCCGGGAGGATCGAATCGTCGCAATTGATCATGATATTAGCCGGACAAGTTAAAACCGGAGCAACATTATCTTGAATGGTAATAATTTGTGTACAATTTGATTTGTTTCCGCATGCATCAGAGGCAGACCATATGCGGGTAATTGACGATTGCCCGGCACAGCTTCCGGGGGTATTTGTATCCGTATAGGTAATGGCAGGTCTGAGATCACACCCATCAATTGCCGTTGCGCTACCGGTAGTTGACGGTGTACTTCCCGCACCGCAGTTAATGGTTAAATCTGCAGGACAAGTTATAACCGGGGCGGTGATATCATGGATTATAATAGTCTGGTCACAGGTGCTGAAGTTTCCACAATTATCGGTCGCCCTCCACGTACGGGTGACGGTGCTATTGCCGGCGCAACTTCCCTGAACGGTGGCATCCGTATAGGTGATATCCGGTAGGAGACCACTGTTGTCAGTTGCTGTTGCGGTTCCGGTAGTAGCAGGCAATATTGGATCCTGACAATTGAGTGTAAGGTTGGCCGGACAGGTGATAACCGGAGGCGTAATGTCTTGTATCGTAATGATCTGGTCGCATGTGCTGATATTATTACAGGCATCTTTGGCGCTCCAGGTGCGCGTAATAATATATTTTCCGGGACAATTTCCAGGGGTTTTGACATCAGTGGAGGTTAGGATGGGGCTTGCATCACAATTGTCAGTTGCAGTAGCAGTACCTGTATTGGCAGGAAGAGGTGAGTCTTCGATATTGATGGTTTTTGCAGGCGGACAGGTGATTAGAGGGGCTGAAATATCGCGGACGGTAATCGTCTGAATAGAGTTGCCAATGTTACCACAACCATCTGTAGCGGTCCAGGTGCGTGTAATTATAGAGTTGCCTGAACAGCTACCAGCAGTTGTAACATCTGAAAAGGCAACGACAGGAGCTCCTCCACAGTTGTCAGTTGCGGTTGCAGTACCTGTACTGGCAGGTAAAGTGGAACTCTGACAATTTATCGTCAGGCTGGCAGGACAAATGATAACTGGGGCAATAATATCCTGAACTGTTATTGTTTGCACGCAGGTGCCGGAATTCCCGCATTGATCTGTAGCCTTCCAGGTACGGGCAATTACGTAATTGCCGGCACAACTCCCTGGCGTGACAACATCACTATAGGTGACCACGGGATCTGTGTCACAACCATCTATTGCGGTAGCTACACCCGTACTTGCTGGCAAAGATGAAGCGGAACACGCAATAGTTGTGTTACCGGGACAGGTAACAACCGGTGCCGTGATATCCTGGACCGTAATAGTTTGAACGCACGTAACACTATTGCCACAAGCATCTTTAGCCGTCCATGTCCGCGAAATAACGCGATTGCCGGCACAACTGCCAGGAGTAGTGACATCCGCAAAGGTGATTGCCGGAGATGGATCGCAGTTATCAGTAGCCGTGGCAGTTCCGGTTGCCGAAGGATCAGAGGATTCCTGGCAGTTGATGCTCTTATTCCCAGGACAAGTGATGATTGGCGCTGTGACATCATGGATGGTAATGATCTGAGCACAGGAGGAAACATTGCCGGAGGCATCCCTTGCTGTCCAGGTTCGGGTGAGAACAGCACTGCCCGGACAACTTCCTAAAACAGATAGATCCGAATAGGTAATAACCGGCGCCGGATCGCAATTGTCAGTGGCAGTTGCAGTACCTGTCCTGCTCGTAGACGGTAATTCGTTGCAATTCAGGGTTATATTTGCCGGACATGTCAGAACAGGTGCGTTAATATCATGAACTGTAATTAATTGTATACAGGTTGTACTATTGCCGCAAGAATCGGTTGCTTTCCACGTGCGGGTTACCAGCGAGTTCCCCACCTCGCTGCCAGGCAGCAGTATATCGGTATAGGTAATAACCGGTGCCGGATCACAATTGTCGGTAGCTGTTGCTGTTCCTGTGTTAGCCGGAAGTTGGGAGGCATCGCAATTTATGGTGATAGCAACTGGACAGGTAATAACAGGTGGGGTTATATCCTGTGTAGTGATGGTCTGTACTCCTGTGGAGGCATTGCCGCACGCATCAGTTGCTGTCCAGGTTCGAAGGATCACATTTGCCCCTGTGCATGATCCTGCAGTGGTCACATCAGTAAAGGTGACTACCGGAGTCGGATCACAATTATCGACAGCAGTTGCACTTCCTCCGGTTGCTGCCGGAAGTCTTGAAGCATCGCAGTTGATGGTCAGATTTGCAGGCACCGTAATGACGGGCGCTATAATATCCTGAATATTAATAGTCTGAGGTGTATTTGTGATATTTCCGCATGCATCTATTGCTCTCCAGGTTCGGATGATTTGGGAACGGCCCGTGCAGGTTCCTGGTGTAGCGACATCCGAATAGGTAAGTACCGGATTCGGATCGCAATTATCGGTCACGGTAGCCCATCCTATGTCTGCAGGAAGGGTAGGTGAGCCGCAGTTGATTGGAACAGCTACCGGCAATGTAATAACCGGAGGTGTATTATCCCGTACCGAAATATCCTGAAGCACAATTGCCTGCACGGCCGTTGTACTATTACCACACCGGTCGGTTGCAACCCATGTTCGGTTAATTTCAAAATTTCCCAGACATGATCCCGGAATTGTAGCATCGGTCCATGTAAGCACCGGATTGGGATCGCAATTGTCGGTAACGGTGGCCAAACCGGTAAAAGTCGGAAGGGTTGATGTACCGCAACCAATCAGAATCGCAGGTGGTGTAGTGATTACAGGAGGGGTGATATCGCGAACTGTAATTTTATAACTCCCTGTACTGGAGTTGTTGCAAAGATCAGTGGCCCTCCAGCTTCTGGTAAGGGTGTAATTATTTACACAGCTTCCTAGGACTGTTGTCTCACCCAGGAAGGTGATTGTTATGCTCGGCGGCGGAACACAGTTGTCAGTTGCGGTTATGGTTGGCATTGAAGGAATTGGCGCTTCACAACTGACGGTCGTGTCAGACGGAATGCCGTGCAATACGGGAGCGATGAAGTCCCCAACGGTGACTTTCTGTGTTGCGGTGGAAGTGTTACCAGCGGCGTCTTTGGCGGTCCATGTCCTCATTAAAGTGTAGTTACTGGCACAGGTACCTGGCGTTTTTACCTCACTTACAGATAAATCTACTCCTGGACAGTTGTCTGTCGCACTTGGCAAAAGAAAAGAATCAAATAGAGTAACGGCCTGAATACCATCTATTAAATTGCCATAAGTAAGATTTCCGGATGCTGTTGATTTGGCACGGAACAGGAATATGGTCGAAATTTGACCTACAGGGATAGCAACATTGACAATATTGGTAGTCCAGGAAGTGGTGCTTATGGTAGATGCTGTATGTACCAGTGTCAGACTAGCCAGATTAGGACCGGCATATACCTCCATCACATCAGGACCATCATAAGGGGGAGTATGTACGGGTGGCACCCTTTTCATATGATGGAAGATAACCTGGACAGTGGTAGTGGGAACCGTACAGAATTGCTGGTAGAAATCACCTACACCGTCTGAATTTAATTCTGCATGATAATTTCCGGAATATGAAATCGGCGACCCGCACGGGGCACAACCCGAATGCTGAATTTCCATATTTCCTGAAGGAGCTGCTGTCAACCAGCCCGGCACTCCCTGATTTCCTGGTATACTTTTTACATAGGCCCAGGGATTGATCGTTTGGTTTCCTTCAAAATCGGCGTTTGCGAAAGCCTGAATACAATCGCCGCATTCAAATGTTACATCCGGCGGCACATTAATAATCACTGGCTTTTCGGTATCCACAATCTTTTGAACTGTAACAGAAGCCTGTCCCGTGCATGTAAAACCCAGATAGGAATAGGTGGCGGTGTAAGTGGTTGTTTGTGTTAGTGGAACGCCGGTGGGATTAGCTAAGGTTGAGGTAAACCCAGCCGGGACCGAACTCCAACTGATCGTTGGGGCAACCGTTCTTGTAAGCGTTACATCGTCAACAGCCCAATAGAAGTCTTGCGTCGCATCATACTTGAAACGGATATAAAGATTCGTATTAGGGGTATAAGAACTTAAATCAATCGATGGATGCGCGAAATCATCAGGAGTGCCCTGAGATGATGTATATGTTGCTACTGTTGTCCAGCTGGTCCCATTGGTAGAAACTTCCACTTTGGCAGATTCAGAACTATTATATTTGTAATAATGATAAAAATCCAAGGTTAAAATGGTATACCCACTAATATTTATTGCCGGAGATTGAAGGATTGTTGCAGTTGTACCGGAATGACCAGAACTGTTTGAGAGATAAAATTGTCCGCTATTTGAATGCAGAAATTGGTAGTTGTCAGGACAAAGTGTCCAGGCAGTCGCCGATCTGCTACCACCACTACCTCCAGTGGAATTATTTGTCTTTGTCCAGGTATTAGTTGTGGCTTCAAAAGTTTCTGCCAAAAGTGGTATCTTCTGTAATGCAACAGTGGTTAAAGAATACAGATCGATAGTGCTCCCTGCACAAACGGTAGTGGCTGAAGCGCTTGCTTCTACCGGAGGCGCTGGCACCACCCACACCGTTATGTCAGCACTGTTTGTACAGCCATTCAAACTCAAGGTATATGTGTAGGTGACCATTTTAGAGCTTAAGGTGGTATTAATCAGATTTTCATTGATATCTCCAGTTCCAGAGGCCGCAGGATTACTGATCCCTGCAACTGCCGCCCGGCTCCAGTTAAAAGTGATTCCGCCAACGTTGCTTGTCGGTGTGTAGGTGAAGGGATGAGTGCTGCAAACATTCGGTGGGTTGATCGCACTGGTGAGCGATGGCATCGGGGTTACCGTCACTGTTACATTTTGTGTTTTTGAACAACCATTGGTCGTAAGCGTATAAACATATGTTACATCAATTGGACTCGTAGTGGTATTATCAAGGTATTCGTTTGGATTATCTGCCCCGGTTCCAGCCGCATTACTGATACCTGTTACCTCTGCACGACTCCATGAAAAGGTCGTTCCTGAGGTTCCACTCGTTGGATTATAGGAAAATAACGTATTACTGCAGATACCGGTTGGAGTCAGGGAGCTCGAAAGTACCGGAGTGGGTTTCACTTCAACTATCACATTGTATACCGGAGGAGGTGAGCATCCGACAATAACCAGCGAGTAAACATAGGTAACGCTAACTGAAGCAGTAGTAGTGTTAATCAGGGATTCATTCGGATTATCCGTACCTGTAGCAGCCGGATTGCTTATTCCGGCAACAACGGCCCTGGTCCAGTTAAAAGTAATACCGGTAGCAGAACTGGTTGGAGAATATGAGAATACCGCGCCACTGCAAATGGCCGTCGGAGTAGTAGAACTGGTCAGTACCGGACTTGGAATTACTTTTATTGCAACGCTTAAGGTTGTTGGATTCAGGCAGCCACTAGCCGATAAAGTATATACATAGGTCACAGTTATTGGGGAACCGGTCGTATTGATCAGGGTTTCCGAAATATTACCCGTTCCGGAAGTAGTAGGATTGGAAATTCCTGTTATTGCACCACGACTCCATGAGTAGGTTGCACTACTGATATTACTGGTCGGAGTGTAGGAGAAGAGGGTATTGCTGCAAATATCTGTTGGAGTCAGCGAACTGGTCAGAACGGGTAAAGGTGTAACTACTACATTCACATTCTGGGTATTCGTACACATGTTGGTAGATAAAGTATAGGCATAGGTAACACTAATCGGACTGGCTGTCGTGTTGATCAGGGTTTCATTCGGATTGTCTGTACCGGAAGCGGTAGGATTGCTTATCCCCGATACCACGTTTCTGTTCCAGAGGAAGGTTGTTCCTGCAGTGCCGCTGGTAGGGGAATAACTAAATGGATTATTACTGCAAATGCCCGGTGGATTTAGCCCACTACTGAGCTGAGGGGTGGGATTAACCACCACCACAACGCTGTAATTGATTGGATTTTGGCAATTCCCATGAGTCAATGTGTAAACGTAAGTAACATTTACAGGTGCATTCGTCGTGTTGATCAGTGTCTCATTGGGATTGTTTGTTCCAGATGCTGAAGGGTTGCTTATCCCCGTGATTGCTGACCGGGTCCATCCGAAAGTTGCACCTGCTATACCACAGGTTGGAGTGTACGAAAACAAGGTGTTACTACAGATTTCGGGAGGCGATAAACTGCTGGTTAATACCGGAACGGGATTAACTGAGACTACAACATTATAATTAACAGGATTGGTACAACCATTGGCAGCCACTGAATAGATATAAATTACATTGATTGGAGAGGTTGTTGTATTTATCAGTGTTTCATTCGGATTGCCTGTTCCTGTAGCGGCAGGATTAGTGATCCCGTCAATGACTGCCCTGTTCCAGCTGAAAGTGGCGCCACCGGTATAACTGGTTGGTGTGTAAGAGAAAACCGTATTGCTACAGATACCTGTAGGCGTCAGTGTGCTTGTTAATACCGGCTCCGGATTCACCGTTACATTCACCAGATAGGTAGTTGGATTGGTACACCCGCTGGCAGACAACTGGTAATTATAAATAACATTGACTGGAGCATTGGTTGTGTTGATCAACGTCTCATTCGGATCGCCTGTTCCGCTTGCCGCTACATTACTTATTCCGGCGACAAGTGCCCTGCTCCAGATAAATTGTGTTCCTGCAGAAGCGCTTGTGGGCAAATAGGAAAACAATGTATTACTGCAAACAGCAGGTGGAGTAAGTGTACTTGTAAGTTCTGGCTTTGGTTTCACCGACACCAGAACATCGTATGTTGTTGTGTTGACACACCCATTGGCCGATAAGGTGTACTTATAAATGACAGTAATTGGATCTGTTGTAGAATTGATAAGCGTTTCATTCGGATTACCTGATCCTGATGATGGCAGATTACTGATGCCAGCCACAGCCACCCGGCTCCAGGCAAAGGATGTTCCTGGGGTGCTGCTGGTCGGTGTGTAAAAAAATGGGGTGTTTGTACAGATTGCCGGAGGAGTTAATGAACTGGTCAGTATTGGATTCGGATTTACAATTACAACTACATTACTGCTGGTTGGATTTGCGCAGCCATTTCCTGATAAGGTATAGAGGTACGAAACGGAAACCGGTGCAGTGGTTGTGTTGATCAGCGTTTCGTTGGGATTGTCAGTACCTGAATTGGATGAATTGCTTATCCCAGGTACGGAGGCCCTAATCCATGTGAAACTTGTTCCGGTAGTACCGCTGGTCGGAAGATATGAGAACAAAGTGTTACTGCAAATGGCCGGAGGAGTGAGGACACTGGTTAGTGTTGGCACTGGATATACAACAACTACAACACTATACGAAACCAGCGCATTGCAACCATTTGCTGTTAAAGTGTATACATAGGTAACACTTACAGGCAAAACAGATGTATTAAATAGTGTTTCAGTTGGATCTCCAGTCCCGGACGAGGCTGGATTACTGATCTCGGCGATTGCTGCCCGGTTCCAGCTGAATTGGACACCTGCTGTTGAACTGCTTGGAGTGTATGAAAATGGAGTATTGCTGCAGATAGCCGGTGGAGTTAGGCTACTGGTCAGTATGGGATGGGGGTTTACCACCACAGAGACTGTGTAAAGGGCTGGATTGGGGCAACCGTTGGCTGATAAAGTGTACGAGTAACTGACACTTATTGGCGAAGTTGTTGTATTAATGAGTGTTTCACCTGGGTTTCCGGTTCCGGAAGCTGAAGGATTGCTTATTCCAGACAGGGTAGCCCGGCTCCAGGCAAATGTTGTTCCAGCTGTTCCACTTGTGGGGGAATAAGAAAAAACGGTGTTACTGCAAATAGCCGGAGGCGCTAAAGAACTGGTTAGTGCCGGAATGGGGTTAACAATAACCACAACACTGTAAATGGTGGAATTGCTACACCCAATAGCTGAAAGTGAATAAAGGTAGGTTACACTAACCGGCAGGGGCGAAGTGTTGATCAGGATTTCATTGGGATCGCCTGTTCCTGAGGCTGCCGGATTACTCAATCCACCAACAGCCGCACGAGTCCACGAAAAAGCAGTTCCCGCAGTTCCACTGGCTGGAGTATACGAAAACAGGGTATTACTACAGATTGCCGGCGGTGAAATGGTACTGGTCAGGATGGGCTGAGGATTAACGGTAACCACTACCTCATAGTTGACAGGGTTTGTGCAGCTGTTTGATGATAAAGTATATCTATAAGTAACGATGATCGGATTCGGGGAACTATTGACTAAGATTTCGTTGGGATTACCGGTTCCATTGGATGCAGGATTACTGATTCCCGTAATGGCAGCTCTACTCCAGGCAAATGTTGTTCCTGCAGTACCACTTGCTGGAACATATGAAAAGAGTGTATTACTACAGATCGGCGCTGGTGTCAGTTCACTGGTCAACGCTGGTATCGGATTGACCTTTACTGTAATATTTTGGGTATGGCTGCACCCGCTCGCAGTTAAGGTGTAAATATAGTTGACATCTAACGGACCTGATGTTGTATTTACAAGTATTTCATTAGGATTGTCAGCGCCCGAAGCGGAGGGGTTACTGATTCCTGCAACCAGCGCCCGACTCCATGAAAAAGTAGTTCCCGAAGTTGCACTGGCAGGCAGATAGGAAAACGGTGTATTACTACAAATGGTTGCTGGTGTAACAGGGCTACTCAGGATGGGTGTAGGGGACACTGTTGCAACTACATTCTGAGTATTGGTGCATCCTGCAACTGATAATGAGTACGTATATGTTACATTAACAGGGTTAACCGTGGTGTTGAGCAGAATTTCATTCGGATTATTTAACCCTGATCCTGTCGCAGGAGTGATTCCGGATACCGATGAACGGTTCCAGATAAAGGTTACTCCGCTCGTTTCACTTGTTGGCGTATAGGATAACAAAGAATTGCTGCAAATGGCTGGCGATGTCAAAGAGCTGGATAACACCGGAGTCGGTTTAACTTTGACTGTTACATTTTGCGTATTCAGGCAGCCCGTTACATTTAGTGTGTAGATGTAAACTACATCAATACTGTTTGAAGTAGTGTTGACAAGCGTTTCATTGACAGATCCTGAACCAGAGCCAGCCGGGTTGCTGATACCTGCAACAGCAGACCGGCTCCAGGTTGCAGTGGTTCCTGAAATGGTGAATAGTGGGGTGTAGTTAAATGGGGTATTGCTGCAAATGTCAGTTGGGGTAAGTGTGGAGTTTAATGTTGGAACAGGTAAAATAGTCACAACTACATTTTGAACATTAGAGCACCCATTGGCAGTTAAGGTATAAATATATGTGACATTTATTGGATTTGAGGTGACATTTATAAGTGTTTCATTAATATTGTCTGTGCCGGAACTGGCAGAATTGCTGATCCCTCCTATTGCTGAACGGGTCCATCCAAACACTGTGCCGGTAGTTTGGCTGCCCGGTGTATAATTTAAAAGTGTACCGCTACAAGCACTACCGGTTAAAGGAGTGTTCAATACGGGTGTAGGATTAACTGTGATCGTAAACGTTATCGGAGGGCCCGAACAGCCATTGGCGGCAGGCGTGATCGTAATAACAGCAGATATTGGATCGGTTATGCTGTTTGTTGTTGTAAATGAGGGAATATTACTTCCGGTACCACTAGCTGCAAGACCGATAGAAGTATTATTATTTGACCAGGTAAAAGTGGTTCCCGGAACCGGACCAGAAATGTTTATTGCAGGAGCTGAAATCCCATTGCAGTAGGAGCGGTCAGAAACTGCACTTACAGACGGAATTGGGTAAATCGTAATTGTTCCGGAAGTGGAAGCTTGAACACAGGGTCCCGTCGTGGTTATCGTATACAGGAATGTGCCGGACACTGTCGGAGTCCCACTGATTGTAAATACTCCGGCTAAATAGTTTCCTGAAACACCGGAAGGCAGGCCTCCCGAAGAAATAGAGGCTCCCGTTCCACTGCCGCCAATCGAATAAGTTATATCAGTTATCGGGGAGGTGATACATATAACCTGCGCTTTGGTGGCAATTTGAGAAGTTAGCGTAATTGTCGCATTAGGATTTACAGTAATTACTACCGTGATGGGCAACCCGGTACATCCATTTGCCGATGGGGTGATAGTGTAGGTCACTGTAGCTGTTGAAGTTGTATTATTAATCAGCGTTTGCCCAATGCTGCTCCCGGTTCCATCGGCAAAACCTGAGGCTGTTCCGGAGGTTAAAGCTGCTGTCCAGTTAAATGTAGCCCCGGCTGTTGTGCTGGTTAAGGTAATTGCCGTTGTTCCAGCTGTACAGATCGTCTGTAAGGTTGGTGAAGCTGTGACAATTGGGATTGGGTTGACAGTAACCACTACTGTTATTGGAGACCCTGAACAGCCATTTGCCATTGGAGTGATGGTGTAGGTGACTGTAGCAGGAGATACAGTATTATTCACCAGAATTTGGGAGATGCTGTTCCCGTTTCCGTCTGCAAAACCAGTTGCTGATCCCGAGGATAGAGCTGCGGTCCACGTAAATGTAGATCCTGCAACTGACCCGTTTAGTAATATGGACGTTGAATTTCCTGAACACACTGCTTGGGAGGTAGGGGTGGCAGTAACGGTTGGAGTTGGATGAACAGTGCCAACCGTATTGGAGGTGACGGAACAACTGTTTGCATCTGTGACAGTTACACTGTATGTACCAGAAGCTGCAGGAAGAGCATTCGAAATGGTAGGATACTGACTCGTGGATGAAAATCCGTTCGGACCTGTCCAGAAGTAACTATAATCAGGTAATCCTCCGGTGGAGGTAACCGACAGATTTAAAGTTGAACCCTGGCAAATTGGTGTATTTGAAGAAATAGTACTGATTGACAAAACAGGTGGTTGGGAAATGGTCACTGTAGCGGTGGCGCTACACATGTTGGCATCCGTCACTGTTACAATATACGAACCGGCCTTTAATCCTGTTGCAGTAGAAAATGTTTGTATGGGTAAAGAATTCCATGAATAGCTGTAAGGACCAGTTCCACCAATGGGCATTGCAGTCGCTGTGGCTGTTGCCTGACCATAGCATAAAACATTTACCTGAGTTGTCGTAATCGTTAGTAGCGCGGCAGGCTGAGTGATTGTGACGTTAACGGTGGTGGTACATCCGTTGGCGTCGGTTACCGTGAAGGTATGAACTCCTGCAGGTAAACCGGTCTGCACAGGGGTGATGGAATATGGCGCAGTTCCCCCGATAGCGGCAATCACTGCCGATCCGGTTGACTGCCCGAAGCACAGCACATTTACCTGACTGGAAACCGAAGCCGACAATACGGCAGCAGGCTGGGTGATTGTGGCGTTAACGGTGGTGGTACATCCGTTTGCGTCGGTTACCGTAAAGGTATGAACTCCTGCGGGTAAACAGGTCTGCTCAGGGGTGATGGAATAAGGTGCGGTTCCCCCCGCAGGGGTGATCACTGCCGATCCGGTTGACTGCCCGAAGCACAGCACATTTACCTGACTGGAAACCGAAGCCGACAATGCTGTTGCCGGTTGGGTGATGGTTGCTGTTGTTGTGGTTGCACAAAGGTTGGCGTCTGTAACGGTGACGGTATAACTTCCTGCTGCCAGACCTGTTGCCGTAGCGGTAGTCTGTACCGGGGTGGTATTCCATGCATAGCTGTAGGCCGCTGTTCCCCCTGTTGCAGCTACTGTTGCACTTCCGGTAGCGCCACCAAAGCAGGCAACATTGTTCTGTGCAGTGACCGATGCAGCAAGCACAGCAGCCGGCTGTGTAATGGTTGCTGTCGCGGTGGTTGTACAAAGGTTGGCGTCTGTAACGGTGACGATGTAACTTCCTGCTGCCAGACCTGTTGCCGTAGCGGTAGTCTGTACCGGGGTGGTATTCCATGCATAGCTGTAGGCCGCTGTTCCCCCTGTTGCTGCTACTGTTGCACTTCCGGTTGCGCCACCAAAGCAGGCGACATTTGTCTGTGTCGTGGTTGATGCGCCAAGTGTGATTGCGGGCTGGGTGATAATAATTGAAATTGAAGAGGATCCGCTGTCATCTGTTACGTTAAGGGTATATGTTCCTGCCACAAGACCGCTTCGATCTTTTGTAGATACTCCATCCGTCCATAAGTAACTTATTGAACCTGTTGTTCCACTGATTGTTATGATAATATTGCCGGAATTGTCGCCAAAGCACTTGACGTCAGTCTTGGAATATGTGATTGTAGGTGATTGATTTCCTGAACTTGTTGGATACGACTTGTCAGATTCCTTTGATGTCATGAAGGAAGTATTCACGCCTGATTCTTTCTCAAGACGTCCAAATGATCCGTATATCTGATGACTATAGCAGAGGATTATGGTAACTAATATGTAATATCTAAAACACAATTTATAAAATTTCTAAATAGTTATAATCAGATTTCTAAATAGTGATACGCACACGTAATCGTTTCAACTATTCAGGTTTTACCGGATATTACTATTGATTAATAACAATTTATAAACACGCCGAAGGTTTTTGTAGAAGTCTATCCTCAAAGACACATCAATGAATACGTAGGGCAATTACTGATAATTTCAGGTAGGTTTTTTGTCTTTTTAGAACAGTTAGTAATCATCTTACTGATCAAAAATAATGAGAGACTCGTTTTTTTATTAAGAATATTTTTATTAAAACATTAATTTTACATACAAACATAGTCAAATAAATTTACAAATACAACTAATCGTAAATAAAATATTTACTTCAATAAAAAATAATTTACTAGCCTGATATGGCAAAAACAAATATAACTTTTATTTTGTTTTTTAAGTTATCTGTTCCAACAAATTATTTCTTCAGGAAATTTGAAAATAGTTCAATTGTGTGAAAGTGAGTGCCTTTAAAACAGGGATTACCGTAATAATACTTTGTAACGATATATTACGGAGTTATATGAAGTAAACAGACCATAATATAGTATATAAATTAACTGATTCTATCCGGAATAGACTCAGTGGTTCTCTTTTTTATCCCGATTTATAAATTTTATACCATATTTTATATGCTAATTTATTAACTCGTTTATTATTTCGTTTTAAAACTTAAGTATTAGTAGGTACTGATTAACCATTGTTACCTGGATTTCGATATGATTTGAGGGATATTTTGATCAAAACTTTGAAAATGAATTAAAAAAGTAGTTTAATCTAGTTTCCTTGATAGTAGTTTAGACTGATTATTGGTCCGTTTCACCCAAGACAACTTAGTCTTACACAATATATCGCAAGTAATATAACAGTTTAAAATCACCCACTAAGGAATAATTATTATTCTAGATAGGTGTAACCATAAAGTCCTGAACGGTAATTAGAAAGGAATTCCTTCCCCTCCTCTGCGGTTATAATTCCTGATTTTACGGATGATGTTACCCAGGTTTCAACTGTCCTGACTAATTTCTTTGGATTATATTGCACGTATTCAAGGACTTCCGCAACTGTCTCTCCGTCAATTATCTGATCGATACTATAACCAGTATCATCCACCGAAACATGTACGGCATTGGTATCTCCAAACAGGTTATGCAAATCACCCAGAATTTCCTGATAAGCTCCAACCAGAAAAACCCCAATGTAATAGGGCTCTTTGGGTTTAAGAGAATGGACCGGAAGATAGTAGGAGAGGTTTCGGGTGGAGATAAAATTATCAATTTTTCCGTCAGAATCGCACGTAATATCCTGTAGGGTCGCCGATCGGTCTGGTTTTTCGTCAAGTCGTTGAATAGGGATAATTGGGAATATCTGATCTATAGCCCAGGAATCTGGTAAAGACTGAAAAAGGGAGAAATTACAAAAGTATTTGTCAGACAATAATTTAGGGAGATTTATCAGCTCCTCTGAAACATGTTTCATCCCATTGGTCATTTGCTGAACCTCTCTGGCAATCGACCAGAATAATCGTTCAATTTTAGCCCTTGTCTGAATGTCCAGAAGTCCAAGGCTGAACCGATCCAACGCCTCTTCACGTATCTGTTGTGCATCGTGCCAGGTTTCGTGCATTCTGGTCTGATTTAACGTATTCCAGAGCGAAAAAAGCTCTTTAAGCAATTCATGATCATTCGGATCGATTTCCTCATCCTCCTCCCAGATCGGGAGACTGGTCGCCTCAAGTACCTCAAATATCAGCACCGAATGATGTGCGGTTAACGATCTACCTGACTCAGTAATTACATTTGGATGTGGGAGGTTATTCTTATCACTTACGTCAACCATTGTAGAAATCACATCGTTGACATACTCCTGTATGCTGTAGTTTACACTACTCTCACTATTTGAGGATCTGGTTCCGTCATAATCAACGCCTAATCCGCCGCCTATATCAACAAAACTAATATTGTAGCCGTTAAGGTGCAGTTGCACATAGAACTGGGATGCTTCCCTGATGGCAATTTTAATCCGCCTGATTTTGTTGACCTGGCTCCCTATATGGAAATGAACCAGATGGAGACAATCTTTCATCTTGTTCTTTTCCAATATATCAAGTGCTTCGAGTAACTCACTTGAAGTAAGACCAAATTTACTTACATCGCCACCTGAATCCTCCCATTTACCACTCCCCGAACTGGCCAGTTTAATTCTGATTCCAAGATTGGGTTTTATTTTGAACTGTTTCGCAATTTTAATAATCAGTTTGAGTTCACTTAGCTTTTCCACCACCAAAAAGATTCGACGACCCATTTTCTGGGCAAGAAGTGCAAGTTCAATGTAATCTTCATCTTTATAACCATTACAAATGATAAGTGAATCATTATCCGTATTTATCGCAATAACAGCATGTAATTCGGGTTTTGATCCAGCCTCGAGCCCAATATTGAATTTTTTTCCATGACCAACAATTTCCTCAACGACAGGTCGCATTTGGTTGACCTTTATGGGATAGATAATGAAATTCTGAGCTTTATATAAATACTCTTCAGAGGCGATTTTAAAACAACTGGCCATTTTTTCGATCCTGCTGTCAAGGATATCAGGAAAACGAATCAACATAGGAGCAGAAACATCCCTTAATTGCAGTTCTTCTACCAGTTCCTTCAGGTCAACCTCAACACCATTTCTCCGGGGAGTTACAACGACATGTCCTTTATCATTGATCGAGAAATAATTTATTCCCCATCCGGTGATGTTGTAAAGCTCAGCTGAGTCTTCGATACGCCATTTTCTCATTAAGAATACTTTATTTGGTAAAAATCTGATTTATAAACTATTAAATATTGGAAAGTTCTCCTTTCTATGAAAAGGCCCGAAAATTAGCAACTTATTTTGTCAGTTTAAAAATATTTTAACATTCCGGATCTAAAATAACAAATTTTCAAACATTATTTGGAGTCCCCATATATTTTTCAATCATCGGTTGTAATTCATTGAACCTGTAATCCCCTAGTACATAATTGAGGCTGAAAACCTGTTTCATCTACCTACCTTAAAAATTTGCGATAAAGGTAGTAATTTTGGACCATCAACAATTGGTTAGTAAAATCAGAAAAGAGACAATATGGAAATTCAATTTAATAGCAGTCAGCAAGTGGAATCATTTGCCAAGGTTTACCTGACTCCTGATCGTAATACCACGGATGGGATGTCATTAAATTTGGTTGAAGCGGAATATGTACGGAAACAACTCTCCGAAAATGATCTTGTAAGCGTAAACCGATACAATGAATTAATTCTTGTCGCTCTAACGAATCTGTCAAAAGAGAGTGGAGCTTTTCAGGAGCAATGTCGGAAACGGGGAAATGAAATATCCCAGATTTTAAAAAAAGAAAAAATCAGTGAGGTCGACATCATCGTTCCCGGGCTTGATTCCGAAGGATCTATTGCACTTGCAGAAGGCATTGCATTAGGTAGTTATCAATTTACAAAGTACCGGTCTGTAAGCGATAAAAAAGATTGGAGCCTCGGGAAAATTAACTTTGTCGGAGGTGAAATTCCAAGATTAGAGATCGACCAGTTGTCGGTAATAGTTCAGGCAGTCGCTATTGCCCGTAATCTGGTGAATGAACCGGCTTCTCATTTGAACTCTGTCAAACTGGCCGAGAGTTTCACTGAAATGGGAAAAGTAGCAGGATTTACTTCGGAGATCTTTCATAAAGATGAAATTAAGACTTTAAATATGGGTGGTTTGTTGGCTGTAAACCAGGGAAGTATTGATCCGCCTACCTTTTCAGTATTACATTGGAAACCAGGTAATGCAACAAATAGTAAACCTATTATCCTGGTCGGGAAAGGGGTTGTATATGATACAGGAGGACTCAGTCTGAAGCCCACTAAGGATTCGATGGATTATATGAAATGTGATATGGCCGGAGGAGCGGTTGTGGCAGCAGTGATCTATTTTGCTGCAAAATGCCAGCTTCCACTCCACCTGATTGCACTTATTCCATCAACAGATAACCGGCCCGATGGCAATGCTTATGCCCCGGGTGATGTTATTGTTATGCACAGCGGGCAAACCGTTGAGGTATTGAATACAGATGCTGAAGGGAGATTATTACTGGCTGATGCTTTGAGTTATGCGAAGATTTTTCAGCCTGAATTAGTGATTGATATCGCAACACTGACTGGAGCTGCCGCGATGGCGATAGGTTCTCAGGGAATTGTTGGTATGGGAACAGCGTCTGAAGCAACTTTCAGTGCATTAAAGCGTTCAGGTGAAAATGTATATGAACGAATAGTTGAATTTCCGCTGTGGGAGGAATATGGCGAGTTGATTAAATCGGATATTGCTGATATGAAGAATATTGGCTCACGCGAGGCTGGGGCAATTACTGCAGGAAAGTTTCTGGAGAAATTCGTCAATTATCCCTGGATTCATCTCGACATTGCCGGCCCTGCCTTCTTAAACGCAGCTGATCATTATCGAACCAAAGGGGGTACGGCAACAGGGGTCAGATTACTGATTGATTTTCTAAAACGGTTAGCATAAGGGATATGGCGTATAATGACAGGAGAGTTTATGCCTTATCACTAAAGCTTTAACCATCAATCCTGCATTTAGGATGTTAATTGCCACACAATATTCCCAAATAAAACCTTATATTTGACAAATCAACAATTTAATAATCTGGTTGTTTATTTAACTTTAAAAGGCTTGGAATGGAGCAACATAAAATTAAGGTGGGGATCACCCACGGCGATATCAATGGAATTGGTTACGAAATAATTATTAAAGCTTTAGCCGACAGCAGAATCCTTGAGATGTGTACCCCGATCGTATATGGTTCATCAAAAGTGGCTGCCTATTACCGGAAAGCGATGGATAATGAAATTTTTACTTTTAACAATATTAACTCTGCCAGGGAGGCCAATCCCAAACGTCATAACATCATCAATTGCGTAAATGAGGAGGTGAGAGTTGAACTGGGAAAATCGACAAAGATAGCTGGTGAAGCTGCATTTGCGGCACTCGAGGCTGCTGTTCGCGACCTTAAATCTGGTGATATTGATGTAGTTGTTACTGCACCGATCAATAAAGAAAACATACAGTCCGACAATTTCAATTTTCCTGGTCATACCGAATATTTCGCCAATGAGTTTGGTACAAAGAATTACCTGATGCTGATGATCAGCGATATCCTGAAGATTGGCGTTGTTACTGGGCATATTCCTGTAAGCCAAATTGGCTCATCGATAACTAAAGAAAAGATATTAAGCAATTTAAGGGTGCTCCATAAAACATTGCTTGAAGATTTTTCAATCAGGAAACCTCGCATTGCCGTTCTGGGCCTTAATCCTCATGCAGGGGATGGAGGTGTGATTGGTGACGAGGAGGAACGAATTATTTTGCCTGCTATCAAACAGGCTAACGAAGAGGGTATCATTGCTTTAGGGCCTTATCCTGCTGATGGATTTTTTGGCGCAGGCGAATTCAAAAAATTTGATGCAACACTTGCAATGTATCACGATCAGGGTTTAATCCCTTTCAAATCGTTTGCCTTCGAATCGGGAGTAAATTTTACTGCCGGATTGCAAATTATCCGGACCTCTCCCGGTCACGGAACCGCTTATGATATTGCAGGATCTGGAACAGCATCAGAAGAATCATTTCGCAACGCGCTTTATCTGGCAATTGATCTGTTCGAAAATAGGAAGAGATATAGTGCCATGTCAAAAAATCCATTGCAACGGCACGAGATTGACAGAACTGGTGGTGAATAGTGTTTTTGGCAATCATTTTTAAACCATTTCTATGTACGAATATATCAAAGGGACAATTTCCGGGTTAACACCGGCAGCTGTTGTTATTGAAGCTGGAAGCATTGGTTATTTTTTGCATATCTCTGTCAATACCTATTCCCGAATAAAGGGGAATGAACACACTAAACTATTTCTCCATGAAGTGGTGCGTGAGGATGCCCACCTGATGTATGGTTTTTCAGACCAGGAGGAACGTGATTTTTTCAGAATGTTGATTTCTGTTAATGGTATTGGAGCAGCTATTGCAATAATGATGCTTTCTTCCTATCTTCCTGAAGATCTTCGTGATGCCATATTGACAGAAAATGTGAATCTCTTAAAAAGCATTAAAGGTATTGGCGCCAAAACTGCTCAGCGAGTTATTATAGAACTTAAAGATAAAGTGGGCAAAGGGGTAGCGTCTGACAGAATATTCAAATCTGGCAATGCAGTGGTCAGAGGTGAAGCATTAAGTGCTCTTGAAATGTTGGGATTCAATAAAAAGGCTGTGGAAAATTCTATCGATCAGATCATGTCCGCTAAACCGGACCTTACTGTGGAACAACTCCTGAAAATTGCATTAAAAAGTTTTTAACAGATTATTTTGCGACGCGTCTCATTAAATACGGCAGTAATTCTATTTTTATTGATTATATCCTCTTTAACCGGCAATGGCGTTGCCTTGGTGGGGCCGGGTATATCAACAAGTGAACCCTTGTTGGCCAATTTGATGCCTTCGGATACTGTTCGTCGCGATACAATTGGCAAACTCCCTTTTCCATTCAAAGATCAGAAACTGTTTGCGAAATCTGGATCAACTGATTCCTCTGCCCTCTACCTGAAAAAGCCTTCCAATATTCAAACCGTTATAGAGTATGATCCGATCTCAGGTGATTACCTGATTTCTGAAAAAGTAGGAGGTATGAATTATCGCCTTCCATTGTCCTTAAGCCGGGAAGAGTTCCTGAAAAATGACCTCAGGGAATCCATCGACCACTATTGGCGGGATAGAATGGCTCAGAATTCACTTGATCAGAAATCACAGTTAGTGCCCCAATTCCGGATCAGCGGAGAGGCGTTCAATAAGGTTTTTGGCTCGAATATTGTCAATATTAAACCTCAGGGCTATGTCGAAATGAGCCTTGGAGTTAAAAGCAACAGGATAGAGAATCCCTCAATTCCAGTCCGTATGCAACGAAATACCACCTTCGATTTCACACAGAAAATCAATGTTAATCTCGATGGGCAGATTGGTGACCGGCTAAAAATGAGATTTAATTACAACACCGACGCAACTTTCGATTTTGAAAATAAAATAAAACTCGATTACTCTGGGAATGATGACGATATCGTAAAAAATGTGGAGGCAGGAAATGTTTCAATGCCGTTGACAGGAACATTGATCAGGGGAGGGACAAATCTTTTTGGAGTCAAAACGGATTTACAATTCGGGAAATTGTCGGTCTCGACTGTTTTTTCTCAACAAAAAGGGGAGACAAAAGTAATCAACACCGAGGGAGGCGCCGAAAAATCGAAATTTGAAATTAATGCAACCGATTACGATGCCAACAGACACTTTTTATTGGGACATTATTTCTACGACAACTATGATAAGGCACTTCAGGAGTTGCCGATAATAAAATCTGCGGTGACGATTAATAAGATTGAAGTATGGGTGACCAATAAATCAAGTAATTTTAAGGAATCCCGAAACATTCTGGCATTGATGGATCTTGGCGAAAAGGGAATCAATAAACAGAATCAGACGATATCTACTTTCGGCGATACCCCCGGACTCGCTTTCCCATTTAATACCTATCCCGGAAACGAAATAAACGGTCTTTATAAAGAGATGACCACCACTTTTTCAGGAATTCGTGACATCGCACGAATCACCGATGCGTTGGCCCCCTTATCTGCCAGAGACTTTGTCGGAGGACGTGATTTCGAAAAAATCGAGAATGCCCGATTATTGGATTCAACCGAATACACCATTAACCGACAACTTGGGTATATCTCATTAATTCAGTCGATTAATAACGATGAGGTTCTTGCTGTTGCTTATCAGTACACAGTGAATGGAGAAAAATTTCAGGTAGGAGAGTTTTCAACCGACGGGATTGCTGCTCCAGGTACGCTAATTCTGAAATTGCTTAAAGGGACCAATCTAAACCCGGTATTTAAGAACTGGAGTTTAATGATGAAAAACATCTACAATATCAACGGTCAGCGAATATCTAGTGAAGAGTTTAAAATGGATGTACTCTTCAAAAATGATGCTGCCGGATCGAATATTAATTACCTTCCTGATGGCCCTCTAAAAGAGAAAATACTTCTTGGGGTGATGAATCTTGACAACTTAAACAAACAACTTGACCCTTATCCGGATGGTGTTTTCGACTTTCTGGAGAAGATTACCATTAATTCCACACGGGGACGAATTATATTTCCTGTAATTGAACCATTTGGATCAAATATTGAACGACAGTTAAAAGGTGATGCCAGTGCAATTTCAAAATATGTATTCCGGAGTTTGTATGATAAAACAAAAACAGCCGCAGAGCAGGATGCTGAAAAAAACAAGTACAGACTATTGGGTAGTTATAAAGGATCCTCAAATACAGAAATATCACTTGACGCTATCAATATCGCACGCGGTTCGGTGAAGGTATTGGCAGGAGGTCGCCAACTCCAGGAAGATGTCGATTTCATTGTCGATTATATACAAGGTAAGGTAAAGATCATCAACCAGGGTTTACTCGAATCGGGGACCCCAATCTCTATTTCAACTGAAAGTCAGGATCTTTTCAGTATGCAGCAGAAAACAATGTTGGGAACACATCTGAATTACGAATTCAGTAAAAATTTCAATATTGGAACGACTGTGATGTATCTTCACGAAAAACCACTCTACCAGAAGGTAAATTATGGCGAAGATCCGATTGCAAACCTTATGTTAGGATTAAATGGCTCATATAATGCAACATCAGGCCTGATTACCAGGGCGGTTAACGCGCTTCCATTTATTAAAACGACTGAGGAGTCAAAAATTGCAGTTGAAGCTGAATGGGCCAGATTATTTCCCGGACATTCAAAAGTGATCTCCAAAGAAGGTGCTGCCTATATAGACGATTTCGAAGGGGCAAAAACACCTATCAACCTTAAATCGTTTGTTGGCTGGTCCCTGGCAAGTACACCTCAGAATAACGAATTGTTTCCCGAAGGCAATCTGGTCAATGACCTCGCTACCGGGTAT
This sequence comes from Prolixibacteraceae bacterium, assembly GCA_963677935.2. Classification (GTDB taxonomy): domain Bacteria; phylum Bacteroidota; class Bacteroidia; order Bacteroidales; family Prolixibacteraceae; genus JAAFHB01. The sequence goes on from CAXXEH010000003.1 coordinate 4,851,647, forward strand.
AACAGGTCGCAGCTTGCATGGTACATCATCGATCCATACATGCAGCGCCGTACAGCCCCTTCATACCTTTTTAAGCAAAATTTACTTGATGATCATCGGGTAAGAGAAGTGTTTCAATATGAGTTATTTCCGGACAAGGAAACTCCGGCTGGTCAGCCTACTAATATCCCAACACTCGATCTCTCCTTCACACCTTCTGAAAGAGGTTCCTATAATTACGATGCAACACCAACTGCCTTTTCTGCTGGTGTTGAACGAAGTGGAGTGCTGAAATCGCCAGAGACAAGATGGGGTGGTATCATGCGGAAGATCGAAACCAGCGATTTCGAAGCTGCCAATGTTGAATATCTCGAATTCTGGGTCATGGATCCTTTTGCCGAAGATAAAGCCGAAGACCCAAATCCCGGCGGAGATCTTTATTTCAACCTTGGAAATATCTCTGAAGATATTATGCGAGATGGTCGAAAGTCTTTCGAGAACGGACTCCCCGGTGATGGTGATTACTCGACAACCACAGATCAAACCGTCTGGGGACGTGTTTCGAAACAGCAGTCTTTGGTCAAAGCTTTCGATAACACACCGTCAGCTCGCGTGAATCAGGATATTGGACTCGATGGACTCGGTTCAAAGGATGAAAAGACTTTTTTTGGTAACTATCTGAATAAACTCGGAACGGTAGTTGCGGATACCGTGCTGACAAAGGCTGAAAATGATCCTTCGAGCGATGATTACCATTATTTCAGGGGAACGGACTACGATCAAAAGGAGAAAAATCTTTTAGACAGATATAAGTACTACTCAAGAAATGAGGGCAATTCCCCAACTTCTGCACAATCACCCGAAAGCTATCCAACAGCAGCAACCTCCATTCCTGATGTTGAGGATATTAATGATGACAATACCCTCAATGAAAATGAAGCCTATTATCAGTACCACCTTAAAATCGATCGCGATAACATGGTTTTAGGTAAAAACTATATCTCGGATATCAAGAAGTCTCCTGTGACACTACTTAGTGGTAATAAGTCTGAGATTACCTGGTATCAATTCAGAATTCCGATTAGCTCTCCCGAAAAAGTCTACGGCGCCATCAACGATTTCAGGTCCATCCGGTTTATACGAATGTTCCTCAAAGGGTGGAAAAAACCTGTGGTCATGCGGTTTGCTTCACTTGATCTTGTACGGACCAATTGGAGACGGTACGATCAGGACCTCACTGAGGATAAGAGTATCCCTGCCCAGGGCACCCAGTTTGAAATCTCTGCGGTGAATGTGGAAGAGAACAGTAGCAGAAAACCTGTAAACTACATTTCTCCTCCGGGTGTAAGTCGCGTGATTGATCCGTCAAATGCCCAGCTGATACAATTGAACGAGCAATCAATGGTTTTGCGAGCCACTAATTTGGAACCAGGTGATGCCCGGGGCGCCTATAAAACCATGCAGGTCGATATGCGCCGGTATAAAACTCTGAAGATGGAGGTCCACGCCGAAGAGATGGAGGGAACTACGCTGCGTGATGATGATCTTTACTTGTTTGTGCGGCTTGGATCAGATTATCAATATAATTACTACGAATATGAAATTCCGTTGAAGCTTACGCCTCCCTATTTGACACTACCGTATAGCAATGACAAAGAGAGCGATCGGTTTATCGTCTGGCCGGAAGCTGATCGGGTTTATATTCCGCTTGATGAACTTCCGCAACTGAAGTTAGACCGTAACGCAGAAATGCGAAAAGCAGGTTCCTTAATCACACTCGGAGATATTTACGAGAAGGTTCATGCGGATATAAACAGTAATAAGAACAAAATCAAGGTCAAAGGGAACCCCGATCTCTCGCAGGTGGAAGTGGCAATGATTGGTATCCGGAATAAAAAAGGGAGAACCCTCGGACCAAAATCAATAGAAGTATGGGTGAATGAGCTTCGGCTGACAAGTTTTGAAGAGAAAGGAGGCTGGGCAGCAATCGGCCGTGTCTCGGGTAACCTTGCCGATTTGGGTACCTATTCGCTTGCAGGCAGGATCACAACCTCAGGATTTGGTAGCATCGATTCAAAAATGGGAAATCGGGCAATGGAGGATACAAAGGAATATGATATCTCCACCAATCTTGAACTTGGAAAGTTTTTTAAAGAGGAATCGGGCGTTCGGATTCCTCTATATGTGGGTATTTCAAAATCGATTGCAACTCCCGAATACTCCCCGTTGGATAAAGATGTGAAACTGAATGATGCCCTGGCCAGTGCTGCAAATACACATGCCCGGGATTCAATTAAACGGATTTCTCAGATATTTACCACCCGGAAAAGCTTTAATTTAACCAACGTTCAAATCAATAAGCCGAACAAAACTGGAAATTCAAAGATTTATGATCTTGCAAATTTCTCGCTGACCTATTCACATAACCTTTATGAACACGGGGATATAACCACTTTACTCGATCGGACGATCAATACCAGGGCATTATTAAATTACAATTTCGTAAGTCGGCCTGCTCCATTTGATCCTTTTAAAAATGTAAAATTCTTAAAATCTCCGGCTCTGGCTATTGTACGTGATTTTAACCTCAATTTTGTGCCAAGCCAGATTTCATTCCGGTCAGATCTTAATCGTACCAGTAGTACGGTTCAATACCGAAACATAACTAATCCCGGATTTATTCTTCCCAAGTCCTACCTGAAAGACTTTAACTGGAACCGTTATTATGACTTCCGTTTTGATCTTACCCGAGGACTTAAAATTGATTTCTCTGCCGTAAATACTTCAAGAATTGATGAACCATTGGGAGCATTAGACAAGAACCTTCCCGGGTATCAGGCCAGGCGTGATACCATTTGGCAAAACATCATGGATGGAGGCCGTAATACCCACTACCACCATACCTGGAATATCTCGTATACAATTCCGGTGAACAAAATACCTCTGCTCGACTGGGTTTCTTCATCCGCAATTTATCAGTCAGGTTATGACTGGGATGTCGCTCCTATCACGAAAAGTGAATACGTGGTTGGGAATAGTATAAGCAATTCGCGTGCGATTCAGTTGAACGGACAAGCCGATTTTATGAGGATCTATAATCGCATCCCCTATTTGAAAAGAATCAATCAAAAATATGGTGAATTTAGCCGGGGAAGGAGAGATGCTCAGATCAGCAGAGGACAAAGTACCCCCTTAAATATCAGCGCTAATAGCCCGGCACGGTTCAGGGATGGAAATGCGGTAATGAAAAGGAATGTACCCCAATCTATTTTTCATAAATTGGGTACCTCTGTGGTTACGGTCAGGGTGACAGACGAAAAGGGGAAGGTGATCAACGGGAAAATTAAAGTTGTAAACGAGAACCGCGTTATGTTTACTCCTGAAGTCAGTTGTAATAAGGCGATCCTCGAAATAACCGGAGGGAAAGATAAATCTGCAAAGGTGAGTGTGAAATTGGATGAATACCTTGCTCGCTTCCTGATGATGCTTTATAATGTTAATGTCTCCTATACTGAGAATAGCGGAACAAGCCTATACGGTTACATGCCAGGAACCAATTTTCTGGGCTCAATGGATTACCAGAGTGACGATGGTGGCAAACTTCTTGCACCGGGTCTACCTTTTATTTTGGGCCATCAGGATTCGGGTTTCGGAAAGAAAGCTGCCGACAGGGGGTGGATTACAACTGATAGTATTCTGAATAAGCCATTTATGCTAAGTACGAATACCCGGTTAAATATCAGGGCAAAACTCGTTCCAATACCCGATTTGAAGATTGACATCAATGCCAACCGTAGTTTTTCGAGCAATTCATCCGAGTTTTTGATTTATGATGATCACGAAGGATGGGGAAGCTATAATAAGTCATTCAACGGAAATTTTTCAATGAGTATCATCTCCATCGGATCAGCATTCGAGCACCTTGGAAAATCGGAAGTGAAAGAATCAAAGGTGTGGGATCAGTTTAAACAGAATCGCGAAGTGATCGCCCGGCGACTTGATCAGACAAGGATTCCCAATCCCAACTTTAGGTATTCTCCGGGATCAATCGATCCGACAACAGGTTTGCCTGCCGGATACGGCGCTTCTTCTCAGGAGGTTTTAATACCGGCTTTTCTTGCGGCCTATTCTGGTAAAAGTGCCGAAAAAATAGGTCTCACAGCTTTCCCCTCAGCTAAATTTATGATGCCTAATTGGCGTATCCAATATTCCGGAGTTGTCAGCAAGATTCAGGGGCTCAAAGATATCATGAAATCAATGAGCATTGTACACGACTACCGGTCAACTTACAGCGTGGGTTCCTATCTCTCTAATCTCAATTATAAGGCCGAAACTGATGGTTATAGTTATGTACTCGATGCTCAAAAGAATTTCCTTTCCCAATATGATATAGCTTCTATCAATATTAACGAAACGTTTAATCCGCTGTTTGATATTGACATCACCTGGCTTAATAATATGACATCCCGTATTGAGTATCGGAAGACCAGAAATATCATGCTCAGCCTCACCAACAACCAGGCAATGGAACTCTATAATAATGAGGCAAGCCTTGGTCTTGGTTACCGTTTCGATAACATGAAAATGTTTGTAAAGACAAAGAGTTCACAAAAAGTGCTGAATAACGATTTGAACGTCAGAGCTGATCTTACCTACGGAAAGAACAAAACCATACTTCGAAAGCTCATTGAGGATAATAATCAGACCACAGCAGGACAGGAATCTTTCTCGATCAAATTCTCTGCCGATTATAATCTAAGCGAAGTTTTTATTGTAAGACTGTTTTACGACAGAATCCTGAACAGTCCCTTTATTTCAAACTCCTACCGGACCACCAACACGAATTTTGGAGTTAGTTTCAGGTTCACGCTGGTGCAGTGATCCTGGGGGAAAGGAAATTTTTAATCATTTGGATTGAAAATAGGTTGTTTTTCAAAATATAATTCCTTCTAAGCACATGCCAGAGTTGCAATGCTCACCTTCACCCCCGGGATTTCAAGCAATGGTTCGCAGCAGGCTTCAAGGGTAGCGCCGGTGGTCACAACGTCATCTACCAGTAACAAATGTTTACTGGTCAGCAAACGCCCTTTTTTAACACTGAAAATTCCGCTTACATTCTCCCATCGCTCGAATCGTCCCTTACGGGTTTGGGATGCCGTATCCACCTCCCGGATCAGGTTCCCGGTAATGAGTGGCCGCTGCATCGATTCGGATAAACCTTTACAAATCTCAACACTCTGGTTAAATCCCCTCTTTTTCTCTTTTTTGGGATGTAACGGAACGGGAATAATGGCATCAATTTCCTGAAATAATGAGTTTTGAATCAGATCAAATCCAAAGAGCATTCCCAATTTGTGGCCAACCTCCCGATTACCTTTATATTTAAGCTGATGTAAAAGGTGCTGCAAACGACCACCTTTATCGAAGCGACAAAAGGAGGTGGCCAGCTCAATATTTATCCTTCCTGTAAATGCCAGAAAAACCGGATTTTCCTTGCTGAAATGATAATTGGTTCGCGGGAGATCGGCCAGACAATTTAGACACAATACCTCTTCCCCTTTTACAAGTGGGGTATTGCATCCGGCACACAACCGCGGATAAAACAGTGAAATAAGATCATCGAATAGCATCATTGACGGGAATACTATTTAGTGCTTATATACACAAATTTACGAAAAGGATTTCAGAAACGACTAAAATGAACCGTTAATAATCTTGATTAATAAAAATTTAAAGTACCTTTAGTAACAAAATTCCCACATTATGGCGAAAGACAAAAAAAATAGAAAAGCACTCCGTTTCAACAAACAGGGTTTAAAGCGGGCCATCCTCGCGGTTTATTACGAAAACAGCAATCAGTCATTTAATTACAAGCAGATTGGCGCAGCTGTCGGAGCAAAGGATGTCGGCGAATTACAACTGGTAAATGTTGTTTTGCAGGAACTACGCGATGCAGATGCGCTTGTTGAGACCGATCGTGGCAAATACCGACTTAAATCTCAGGGAGGAACAATTACCGGAATGATTGAACTAAATCCCAAAGGATATGGTCAGGTGAGTAGCGAAGAGCTGGAGGAACCTGTTTTTGTTTCGGCAGCAAACATGAACCATGCGCTGGATGGAGATAAAGTAAGAGTTCGCCTCTATGCAAGGCGGAAAAAGGCCAATCCGGAGGCTGAGGTGATCGAAATACTTGAACGGGCAAAAACAACATTCGTAGGAACGGTCGAGATTTCCCAATTCAGCGCTTTCCTTATTCCCAATAAGAAAACTCCTTTCGATCTGTTTATCCCAAAAGATAAATTATTAGGGGCTAAGCACGGTCAAAAGGCCATCGCACGGATTCTGGACTGGCCTGAACATGCAAGGAATCCGTTTGCGGAAATCATCGATGTTCTTGGCGATGCGGGTAATAATAACACTGAGATGCACGCTATTCTTGCCGAGTTCGGCCTTCCTTATCAATATCCTGAAGCTGTAAATCAGGCTGCTGAAAAGATCCCCTATGAAATTCCTGAGAATGAGATAAAGAACAGGCGCGACTTCCGGAACATCCCTACTTTTACCATCGATCCTGCTGATGCCAAGGACTTCGACGATGCACTTTCGGTTCAAAAACTGGAAAACGGGCTTTGGGAAGTCGGAGTTCATATTGCCGATGTCACCTGGTATGTTAAACCAGAATCGTTGCTCGAAGAGGAGGCCTACAACCGGGCAACATCCGTTTACCTGGTCGATCGGGTTGTTCCGATGTTACCCGAGAAGTTATCAAATGGTGTTTGCTCCCTAAGACCAAATGAGGACAAACTTTGCTTTTCGGCAGTATTTCAAATCGATGATAAGAGTGTGGTCCGGCATGAGTGGTTCGGGAGGACCATTATCCATTCTGATCGCCGGTTTGCTTACGAGGAGGCTCAACAAGTGATCGAAACAGGAGAAGGAGATTTAAAGAATGAGATTCTGACCCTTAACCGGTTGGCAAAAAAACTGAGGGAGATTCGGTTTTCAGCAGGCTCTATCGGATTCGATCGTGTTGAGGTGAAGTTTGAGATCGATAAAGATGGTAAACCGCTCAGCGTATTTTTTAAAGAATCGAAAGATTCCAATAAATTAATCGAAGAATTTATGTTGCTGGCCAATAAAAGAGTCGCTGAATTTGTGGGACTGCCCGGCGCAAAAAAGAAAGAACGGACCTTCGTTTACCGAATCCACGACAAACCAGATCCCGAGAAACTCGACAATTTTAATCACTTTATCAAACGGTTTGGGTATGGTATCATGACCAATAACCCCCAGACTGTAATGGAGTCCATGAATAAACTGATCGAAAATGTGGCCGGCAAGAAGGAACAGAATGTGATCGAGACCCTTGCGATCAGGACCATGGCAAAAGCCGAATATTCAACCAGAAACATCGGACACTATGGTCTGGGCTTTGACTATTATACCCATTTTACATCTCCGATCCGGCGTTATCCCGATATGATGGTTCATCGATTGCTTGCACGCTATCTCGAAGATGGACGATCGGTACAGTCCGATCAGTACGAGGAGATGTGCAAACATTCGTCCGAAATGGAAAACAGGGCTGCCAACGCAGAACGTGCATCCATCAGGTATAAACAGGTTGAATTTATGGCCGATAAAATTGGTCAGCAGTTCAAAGGGGTGATCTCAGGAGTGAAAGATTGGGGCATTTATGTCGAACTCGACGAGAATAAATGCGAAGGAATGGTTCCTTTATTCGAATTAACCGATGATTTTTATGAGTTCGATGAAAAGAACTATTGCATCATTGGACGCCATACCCATAAAAAATATCAGCTGGGTGATGCAATCGAAATTGAAATTGCCCGGGCTAATCTCGATAAAAAACAACTCGATTTCCGTATTGTGGGTGAAGTACTACCCCCACAAAGAATAAAAAATCAGTATAAAAAAAGGAGGTAAAATATTATTAAATTTGAAAATAAAAATCTTTCACCATGGATAAAAGAATAATAAATATTGACCAAGATATTTTAGGTGGCACACCTGTATTCTTTGGAACCAGAGTCCCAATTAAAAATCTCTTTGATTATTTGGAGACAGGTGATACTATTGAGATTTTTCTTGAAGACTTTGAAGGTGTAAGCAAAGAACAGGTTTTAAAAGTTCTTGAGATGTCACAAAGATTAATTGAAACTTCAACAAATATTTTGAATGAAAATTTTGCTTGACGAGTGTGTTACCAAACGCTTGAAAAATCATTTGGAAGAATTTGAAGTTTTGACAGTAAGGGAATTGGGTTTGAGTGGAGTAAAAAATGGTAAACTAATGACCTACTGTCGTGAGAATAATTTTGACATCTTGCTTACCATTGATAAGAATTTGATGTACCAACAAAATCTTTACCAATATCCCGTTACAATAGTCATCTTAAATTGTCAAACAAGTAAAATTGAAGAACTCGTAACTTTTTTGCCAGCCTTCAAATTGCAGATAGCCACATTTCAAAAATACGTGGCATATGTTATCGAAAAGTAGGGTAAGCTCTTATAGACAATTCAAATAAATCAGTAATTTATGAAATTGCCTGGATTTAATATTTGTTTGTCTCTGTTAATTTCTATTCTTTTGCGGTAGCTTATCTGGTTGTTTCCAGCAATTCTGAAAATGACAGAGATCCCGGAAATTTCAATTTTAACACTTTTGGCGGTGACAAGTTTTGAATTAATGTTGATGAAAGGTGTCCTGATTATCATTGTTTTGGTGATAGGATTTATTTTATTTAATCGTACCCGTTCTTTTTCAAGGGGGGCATCAGGAAAAAAAATGTCATTTCGTAAAAGGACAAAACCTTATTGTGCCGAGATACTTCTGCATAAAAGCGCGCGTTTTAACCCTTCAAATGTGGAGATGAGTGTTACAAATACCGGTATTAAAGAGATGGATCTGTACGCGCCTGTTATTATTTTCAAACGGTGGTTCACCAAACGAAAATTTCGCGTACTCAAGGTTGAACATTCAGAAATCTACCCCATTCTTTTAGAGCGTGACAAAACATATGTACTCGACATCTCTCTTGAACAGTTCTACGAAACAGTCCCCGAATTACAACTCGCATGCCGAATGAGTATAGAGATGAAAGATCTCAATGGGAATAAGTTCAAGAGTCAGACGATCAGACTGAAATGGTTTTAATTGAATGAGAAACTGGAAATTTAAGGCGAACGATTTTAGTGATTTCCCTGTATATGAGGGTGATGATCTTGGCATAAAGTGGACTCCCGAAAAAACTTATATTAAGATTTGGGCCCCTTCGGCGCAACGAATCTTTTTCAGGCTTTATAAAACAGGGCAGAGTGGTGAGCCAATCAATGAATTCCAGTTGTTGCCTGATGATCAGGGTACCTGGATTTATGAAGTCAGGGAAAATCTGGAAGGGATGTTTTACACCATTCAGGTCCGTGACGCAATGGGTTGGCTCAAAGAGGGTCCCGATATTTATGCAAAAGCTACCGGGGTAAACGGTACCCGCGGAATGATCATCGACTTTCAAAAGAGTAATCCCCTTCACTGGGAAACCGACAAGCCCCATACATTGGCAAATCCAACCGATATGCTGATTTATGAAGTTCATATCCGCGACTTTTCAATGTCCCCCTCTTCAGGAATTACCAACAAGGGGAAATACCTGGGATTTACTGAATTGGGGACAAAACTCCCGACAGGGGAGAGCACCGGAATCGATCATTTGAAAGAACTGGGAGTTACCCATGTACATTTGCTTCCTGTTGCCGATTTCTATACGGTTGATGAATTAAATCCTTCAGCTCAATATAACTGGGGTTATGACCCTCTGAATTATAACACCCCCGAAGGCTGGTATTCCACCGATCCAACCAATTGTATCACGCGGATCAGGGAGCTTAAGCAGTTGGTTATATCGCTTCACAACAACGGAATGGGGGTAATCCTTGATGTGGTCTACAACCATACCGGACTGATTTTTGAATCTTACTTCAACCAAACCATACCCGGATATTTTTACCGCTTTAACCCGGATGGCACATTCTCTGATGGGAGTGGCTGTGGAACGGAACTTGCAACAGATCGTGAGATGGTCAGGCGATACATCATCGATTCGGTAATTTACTGGGCCACGGAATATCATATCGATGGTTTCCGCTTCGATTTGATGGGATTGATAGATATCGAAACAATGAATCAGATCCGGCGCCGGCTCGACGACATTAACCCTGAAATATTTATCTATGGCGAAGGGTGGAGTGGTGGCCAAAGTCCTTTACCCGAAAGATTTCGGGCTGTAAAATCCAACACAAAGCAACTCGACAGGATCGCCTCATTTTGCGATGATATGCGCAATGGTCTTAAAGGCTCCCCTTTTGACAAAAATAATGCAGGTTTCATCAGTGGAATCACCCTTCGGGAGGAACAACTGAAATTTGCCATTGCAGGCGCAGTTGAACACGATCAGATTATTTACGATTTTGTGAATACTTCACAACATTCCTGGGCAAAAAGTCCGGTACAATGTGTCAATTATGTCTCCTGCCACGATAATTTAACCCTTTTCGATAAGCTTCAGTACTCATGCCCCGAAGCCTCACCCGAAATAATCGAACGAATGGCTCGCCTGGCTTTCGGGATTGTTTTTACATCTCAGGGAGTTCCGTTTTTTCTTGCCGGAGACGAGATGCTCAGGTCGAAAGGGGGGCATCCCGATTCCTATCGCTCACCTGACTATATTAATCAAATCGACTGGACCCGAAAAGTAAAATATGCAGGGTTGGTCAATTTTGTAAAGAACTGTGTTGAATTGAGGCATCAACATCCGGCATTCCGGATGAGCGATGGTGATTTAGTTCGCGCAAAACTACGGTTTTATTCAAAATACATTCCCGGAGTTATCGTCTACGAACTTGGAAATCACGCAAACGGCGATCGTTGGAGAACGATTATTGTGCTGCTTAACGGGAATAATTACTCTGTTGAATATGAGATCCCTTTTGAGAACTGGTTAATCGTTGCTCAAAATGGCGAGATAATGCCCAATGGCATCGGTCATACTAAAACAAGCCTGGTACGGCTCCATCCCATTTCGATGATGATCCTGGCTGCAGAAGAGTAATTCAAATTCCAAATTAAGGACTGGTCCATTTTAGGAAGTTCTGAAAATTGTATAAATTTGAAAGATGTCACTCAATTTTTAAAATTTTACCAAAAATGGGAAGCAAAACAAGTTTTATACCAGCCTTAATTCTATTGTCTGTTCAGATCCTGTTTTCCTGCTCAGGAGAAGCGCCAAAGAAAACAATACCACAGGTCACTGCCAGGTTTGATGTTAACAGCCTCGTTGTCCCTGACTCTAATACAAACAGGAAAGTCCGCGGACAGGTGCTCTATCTGCCTGTTTATTCGAATATTCCCTATTTTGAGCATGACAGGAAATTTAATTTGAATGCCTTCGTGGCCATTCACAATACCGACTTTAGTCATCAATTGACCCTAAAAAAAGTGCTGTTTTTCGATAATGACGGGAATCTGGTTTCCAATTACCTCACTAAAGATGTTGTTCTGCAGCCATTGGGAGCGACAAATTTTTTCGTCCCTGAAAAGGACATGAGCGGTACAGGTGCTAATTTTATTGTGGAATGGGTGGCAGATACCAATATCAACGAACCCCTTATTGAATCGGTGATGATCGGACTGACAGGTGGCCAGGGAGTCTCCTTCTCAAGCGTCGGACGTATAATCAGAGAGTCAAAATAAGAAAATAGACAATTACGACTACTGATTCATCGTTGCGCTAAATACGAAAACTCCAATGAAAACCGATTCATCGTTGCGTGAATTACGCAGACTCCACTAAAAACTGATTTATTATTGCGTGAATTACGCAATGCTTCCTAAAAATTATTTCTTCGTTACATCGGTTACGCAATCCAGTTTGAAAGTCAATTCATCGTTGCCCTTCTTACGCAGACCATTTTTCTTATCCGAATGATGCTGCAACTGTAAAAAAATTGGAAAATTGGACCGAATTGATATAAATTTTAAAAAAAAGTGATCAATGGCATTGAAATTTTCATTAACTTCCGTGGAAATACGATCTGATTCAATCACTTAACCCACTTATTATTATGGAAACAAGAATTAACCGGTTACCATTGACCCATCTTTGGAACAGCGAATATGCCATATTCGTAAATCAGCTCATTTCAATTTTAGAAAAGTACGAACCCGAAGTACTTCATCTGAAAAAAGCATTTGAAAGAATTATTGCCATGCTGCCGGTTCTGGGCAAAATAAAGGCGCAGGAACGGAGTAATGCACTGACCATTTCATTGCACGATCTGGATGCAGAACGCGATACCCTGATCACTGCAATTGCTTCACAGGTGAAAACAATGGGGAAACTAAGCCTTCCGACTGTGGCGCCGTTTGTGGCTGTTTTAAAACGATTTCTGGATATTCACGGATGCGACATTTGTGATGCCAATTATAATGCAGCAACCGAACGAACTGATAAAATGCTGGCCGAATACGATGCCAATACGGATGTAAAAACTGCAGCCGAAGGATTAAACCTGAAAATTTTATTTGATCAGCTTCGCGCGGTAAATACAAATTTTGCCAGATTATTTCTGCAACGTACCAGGGAAGATGCAGCCAGCGAGAAGGTCGATGTAAGGGCAATCCGTTTGGAAACGGACGATGCATTACTTGCATTTTTCCATGCTTTTGAATTTTGCAGTTCAGAGTACGATGATCTGGACTATACCACTCCGGCAAACGAATTAAATAATCTGATTGACTATTACAAAACACAGCTAAAGGCCCGCAATACCCGCCGAAACAAGGGTGAGGAGGTGAGTAAAGAGGCGCCAATCGCTGAGGCGTCAAGGTAGGATTGGCAATTGTCATATTGTTTTTATCAAATACGATCAGGTTTAAATTGGCCCTTAATCCTGATCAGGTAATATCGTTTAGTATTGGGAAACGTCGCTATGACTAAAATTATGGTATAGTTAAACAATTATTTCTGATCAGCAAGTTTACTTAAAACGCTGCCATCAACAGATTAATATCAGTAACCGGAATATTCAGGACCGCACCGATGTCCTGATTCGTTAAAACCCCGTTGAATACATAAATTCCTTCACAAAATCCGCGGTTGGTCTTGACATACTGGTTGATCCCACCCGATTGTCCTATATCGAGCAACATAGGTGTAAGAATATTACTTACAGCGATAGAGGTGGTGCGTGCAACGCGCGAAGTAATATTGGGTACACAATAGTGGATCACTCCATGCTCAATATAGGTTGGCTTTTTATGGTTGGTCATCCTGGAGGTCGCTATGCATCCTCCCTGAATGATGTTGAGGTCGATAATCACCGAATTCTCCTTCATCCCTTCGACCATCTCTTCAGGTACAATTATTTTGGGCACCTCATTCATCGACAGGGCGCCGATGACCACTTCTGCTGTTCTCATCGCCTTCCGAAGCGCTTTGGGATGGAATATCGAAGTAAAAACCCGCTGTCCCATACGTGATTGAAAATCCATTAATTTCGAAATCGAATCATCAAAGACTTTTACAATAGCGCCCAATGCCAATGCTGTGCGTGCTGCATTTTCCGCAGCTGTTCCTGAACCCAGAATGACCACTTCAGTTGGAGAAATTCCTGTGACTGAACCAAGGATCACCCCTTTCCCGTTTCTTGCGGTGCTAAGGTATTCGCTGGCGACAATCATGGCACAGTTTCCCATGATCTCGCTAAAGATCCTTTCGACGGGAAAAATTCCAAATTCGTCTTTCATATATTCAAAACCCACGGCAGTCACTTTTTTCCGCATCAAACAACGCACCGATTCCTGTGTTTGCAGGGTGAGGTAAATGGGTGAAAGCAGCAACTGATTTCCCTTCATTAACTCGCTCTCCTCCTGAGTAAAGGGTGACATTTTTAAAATAATGTCACACTGGAATATTTCAGCAGCCGATTTGCAAATGACAGCTCCCGATTCTGAAAAGTCTTTGTCAGAGTAGTTGGCCTCCTTTCCTGCACCGGTTTCCACAAATACATCATGCCCGTTATTAACGAGAACTTCAACAGATTGGGGAGTAAGAGGGACACTGTATTCTAGCGAAGAGGAACTGTCAGGCAGGCCAATACTTAGTTTAATATTTCGCGGACACCTTTTATAAAGCTCTTCCCTCGGAAGTAGCTGGTCATTGGCCAGTGTCGACAATTTACTACCTTTCCTTTGATTCATAATCTGACTATTTTAAACAAGTGTCCTCAAAGCGTTTCAATCATCCTTTTCCCATCTTCAATCTCCCTGATGTACACCTTAACTGCAATTGGGGGCAGAAGAGGTTCAATCAATTCAGGCCATTCGATAAAACAATAATCACTACTGTAAAAGTAATCTTCATATCCAATATCAAAAACCTCACTGATGTTTTTAATGCGATAAAAGTCGAAATGAAAAACTGTGCCGTTATTTTCTGTTTTATACTCATTGATCAGTGAAAAGGTGGGTGAAGTAACATAGTCCAACACCTTCATCTCCTCGCAAAGGGCCTTAATGAAGGTTGTTTTGCCTGCCCCCATACCCCCATAGAATGCAAATATCCGGTCCGCCGGATGTGCCTGAATAAATCTGGCTGCAATATGATTGATTTCGGAAAGCGATTTTATCTCGGCCTGAAACATTTTATGATATGATAATTTATATTTACACCTCAAGTATAGTGAAAATCCGGCGATATTAAAAACGATTGGAGAAAAATTCCTGTTTATTCTCACTTACTATATTGACAAGAGAAACACGATAGTGCCTAAGATCATAATCTGGTCAAAGTTTGAAGCGAATTCTAACGATATATTTTGTATTTTTGAAGCGGGATTACAGCTATTGAATGTGATTAATTTATTGACTCAAAGGCAAATTTTATATATGTCTGCATAATCTGTAATACATTAATAATCAACATATAAAAATTTAATTAATGAATATTCCATCAGATTTGAAATACACGAAAGACCATGAATGGATTCGTGTGGAAGGTGCATTTGCGTATATCGGGATTACCGATTTTGCACAGGGTGAATTGGGTGACATCGTTTATCTTGAAATTGAAACTGTTGGCGAGACCCTGGCTAAAGAGGCGGTTTTTGGAACTATCGAAGCGGTAAAAACTGTTTCTGACCTGTTTATGCCGGTTTCCGGCGAAATCCTGGAAATGAATGAAGCGCTTGCCGATGCCGCCGAACTGGTTAATAAAGATCCTTACCACCAGGGGTGGTTGGTAAAAATCAAAATGGATGATGCCACTGAACTTGATGAGTTATTGTCTGCGGATGAATACAAGGCAATGATTTCTGAATAATCCCGGAGTTCATTTTTGATTTAAAAGCTGGTTCAGTTCAAACTGGGGCAGCTTTTATGCTTTTATAACCTCTTTAAATTCTTCCTGTACAGTTTAATTGCCCAGGCGCAAGGTGTGATTAGACATAGAAAGTAAAAATTCTTTATGTCGCGTAAAATATTTCAATCGGGTATTGTTTTTTGCGCGATTATTTGGTAATTTGCAAAAGATTACAAATGGTTTTTCTCGCGGTGAGAAAAATATTTCCCTAACCTCTTCTACCAGCATATTTGATAAGCATATGATATCATTTTGAGAAAATATATCGGCATATTAATTTTCAGGGTAATAGGTTTTGCAACCACTCTGTTTGTGATTTTACCTTACCATGGAATTGCGCAGCAAGATCCGGTGTATACTCAGTATATGAATAATTTACTGACCGTTCAGCCGGCTTATGCGGGAATTTCGGGAAACTTAAATATCACCGGGATATCCCGTGCACAATGGGTCGGATTTGAGGGTGCACCAAATACAAATTCCCTGACAATCAGCGCTCCGCTTCTCAAATATAATGTTGGTATTGGATTATCAATTGTCAATGACAAGTGGGGTCCAATCCGTCAAAACGGGATTTATGTCGATTACGCCTATCATGTACAACTTGATCCTGACCAATTTCTCTCTTTTGGTTTAAAAGGTGGATTTAACGTTTCGCAGGCTTATCTGACCGATTTATGGATCACCGATCCGATTGACGGAGTTTTTGCGTATGATATCAAAGTTAATTTTCTTCCCAACGTGGGAGTTGGTATTATGTGGCACAGTGACCGATTTTTCCTTGGTGCATCTTCACCTAAAATATTGAAAAACAGAATGCAAAGCGAAAGTGGCGATAATGTTTATCGTGAGGTTCTCCATTTTTATGGTATGGGTGGATATGTATTTTTTATAAACGATTTACTTAAATTTAAGCCAACTTTTTTATACCGCTGGGCAGAGAGAACTCCTAGCTTCGTCGATTTCTCGGGGAGTTTTTTACTCTACGACAAGGTTTGGATTGGAGCGACTTACCGACTGAAGAACTCAGTAGGGCTGATCTTTCAATTTAGTGTCAACCAGCAGTTGAAATTCGGTTACTCCTATGATAAGACCACCTTCCATCCAACTCAGGTTAATTCGGGTACGCATGAATTTTTAATCAGTTATGATTTTGTTACCGGAAGAAGAAGTCGTCAGACAACTCCCCGGTATTTTTAAAATTAAATCGAAAATCTGCCAGCTGCGAATTACCAATTGCCAGATGCAATTAGAGCAAAATTTATATTACCCATACGAAACGTCATAGAACCCTTTATTCCTCGAGGAAATACCTTAGCTGATCAAGCATAATTGGCACATCATCCGGATTTACCCCTTGTTGGATTAGGTGGATCAAATCTTCATCGAAGGCTTCCATAAAATCTTTTTCAGAACTGTCGCGATCGTTGATGCTTTTTTTATAATAGTCGAGGGCTGCCTTTCTGTTTCCAAGGCACCATTGCACATGCCCCATATTGAGAAGGTCGTATTTATTGGGATTTTCACGGATCAGTCGTTCGTAGTATTTTTCGGCTTGTTCAACTTTACCGGTAAGGAAAGAGCACCAACCAATGGGTCGCCATATTTTTTTATTTCCCGGTGAGAGATATTCAACCTTAAAATAGGACTTAAGTGCCTCTTCATAAAGGTTTAGCTCCATCTGGCATTGTCCAATTGAAACATGCAGGGTTAAATTATCGGGTTCTAAGATTTCAGCTAACTGGTAGTATTCAAGCGCTTTTGCTGGTTTTTTCAGGTTCCGGTAGCAAAGCGCTATCTTTTTCAGGTTCCACCGTTTATTTTGATCGAACAGATCAGCTTTAAGATAAAAATTGAGCGCCTTTTTGTAATCCCCTGTCTTTTGGTAGCAGTAGGCCAGTTTTTGAAGCATTTCAGCATCATCATCATTTTGAAGTAAGATTTCGAAAAGGTCGGCAGCTTCACGGAAATAGTTCTTTGCAAAATTAAACTCTGCAATATTTCGCTGTATTTTCAGGTCTTCACTCAGTAATTTTGAGAAAGTATATTTGTTGTGAAAGTCGAACTTCCAGGCAAAAATATCCTCGAACCCTTCCCGCTGCGGATGAATCTTAAAAAAACGATAAAGGTCCATGATGTACTGATTGATAATCTTCTCGGCTTTCTTGTTGTGTGACAGAAAAGACTCATCCTTTGCAATTTCATCATATTGATCTGATTCAGCTTTTAAAGAATCAGATACCATCTTCTTGTAATCGGGTGGTATATTCAGAATACTAAAGAAGAAAGAGTATTTGTCAGAATTACAAAGCATTGGAGACTTCATGATCAGTTGTGTAAACGGAAGATCGTCACCCAATTCCTTGTTGATTGGATTTCTTTTTATTTCAGGATGGTCGGGGGTAAAAGGGAAAAACCAGTTAGCCAATTCACTAAAGAAGGGAAAGTGCTTTAGCATCGAAAACGAGCTTAAAAATACATCGGCGCCCTCAGATTGCATCTCTGTAAGTTCCTCCATTTTCCCCATTAATTCGGGCGAGTCTTTCAGAATCTCCTGCCATTCCGGATTTTTATCTTCAGAAAGTCCCTCCCCCAGTAAACTTTCAATACTTAACTTATTGCGAAGATTAGGACTCAGTTTGATCATCTCAGGCAGGATTTCATCCTGAAGCTTTCGCTGAATTTTTTCGGTCTCCTTGCTACGGATAAATTGGAGGATCGCCCGCTCCAAATTCGATTTGAACCTATGATCTTCGATCAGGATCTGCAGCCTCCCTATAATGGCATGAAAGAAGGGCATGCGCTGGTCATAATAGTAGATCCCTATAATCAAACCGATGAGCGCTCTTTGACTTACCTCTTCATCCGGATCTTCATAGGCGTTAAAGAGGAGTATGATCTTTTGTTCGTCGAAAAAGCGGATAAGACTGAGGGTAAGCCCTGTCACCCAAAGAGATTTTTCGTAGAAAGGTAAATCACTATTTTTTAAGATGGTTTTGAAGAATTGGGTCTCATCTCCAGTCAGCCGGTCGGCAAACCAGCAATGGTAAAATATGGTGAAGATTTTTTGAAGGTGAATTTCTGCCTCCATGCGTGTATCGTCATACACGACTGAGCCATCCGTAATTAAGGTTCTCAACTCTTTTTGTACCGAATAATTCTCAATATCCTGTAAATAACCTGCAAAATTTGTGATAAAGTGTTTTGCAAATCCCCTTTTTTTTTGATATTCAACAGATTGTGAATATTTCATCCGAAGATTTTCAAAAGTAGTATCAGCGAGTTCGAATGTGGAAATAAAAAGATGGTTGTAGATCTTTTGCCTTTCAGGATCGTTGATTCCTTCGACGGTATATTTGAGCATAAATTTGTAATTTTGCTCGAGGTTGAAGAGTTGGTCACGGAATTCACCTAGCCCTGTGACGGCTATTAACCCTCCAAGAAGATCGAATGCCGGCTTTAGTTTTCTTGCTGACAACAGATTACAAATTTGTCCGTATTTTTCTTTTAGCTCTGTCTCCGTCATTTCCTTTATCTGTTACATCTTTTCAAATTTACGAGAAAAATGGTTCAATTCAAAAAATAGAGGTGTTGTTTGTATTAATTTGTGTTGATTTTTTATCTTTAGAAAATAATAATAAGGTGATTATGTCATGAGTACAAAACTTAGAAGTAAGGAGGTCAGCTGGTTATCATTCAATGAAAGGGTCCTTCAGGAGGCCTCAAGACAGGAAGTTCCTTTAATAGAGCGACTTAAGTTTCTTGGGATTTACTCAAATAATCTGGATGAATTTTTTCGGGTTCGTGTAGCCATTTTGAGGCGATTAGCAATGATTGGTCAGCTTACACTTGCTGAGGGGGGAAATCCACGTGAAGTACTATCACAAATAGAGGAGATCGTAATTCAGCACAGCAGTCGGTTTGAAGAGATTTATAATGAGATACTGCAGGAGTTGGCGCTTGAGAATATTTTTATTGTCAACGAAAACCAGCTTACGCCAGAGCAGGGTGTATTTGTAACTCATTACTTTAAGCGGGAGGTAAGACCCCGGATTATGCCTATTATCCTGAAAAAGGGGACAAAAATGCCACTTCTGCGCGATGATGCGATTTATCTTGCAGTGGACATGGCAAAGAATAAGAAATCGGAGTATGCACTCATAGAAGTTCCTACTGACCTGCTTCCAAGGTTTGTCATCATACCTTCAAAAGATGATAAGAAGTACATCATTCTACTTGAAGATGTCATCCGATATGAACTGGATGACACCTTTTATATGTTTAATTATCAAAAAATTAGCTCCTACATCTTCAAGTTGACACGTGATGCGGAACTTGATCTTGACGATGATGTGGCTGAGAGTTATGTGAAACTGGTTGCAAAAAGCATTGTAAAGCGTGGTAACAGCGCGCTTGTCAGGTTCGTGCACGAAAAGGGGATACCCGAAAATCTGCTCTCTTTCATTCTGTATAAACTGAATTTTAAGAAAGAAGATGTGGTCATTGCCGGAAGCCGAATCCATAATTTTAAGGATTTTATGGGATTCCCTTTGGTGGGTTCAGATCGCCTTTATTATAAACCGGTTAGTCCGGTTAAGCATAAAAAAATTGTGCACGGACAAACCTATTTAAACAGCATTAGTAAAAGTGATATTTTATTCCATTTTCCCTATCACTCCTTCTTCCATTTTATCGATTTACTACGTGAAGTCTCCATCGATCCAAAGGTAACAGAGATCAGGATGACAGGTTATCGAATGGCCCGTAACTCGCATGTGATTAATGCGTTAATTAATGCTGCGCGCAACGGAAAAAAAGTGACTATGGTACTGGAATTGAGAGCCCGATTCAACGAACAGGAGAATATTCAGTATGGGAACCTGTTGGACAAAGAGGGAGTTAAAGTAATTCTTGGCGTGCCCGGATTAAAGGTCCATTCAAAGTTGTGCCTGATCACACGTAAAGAGAACAAGGAAACTAAAAAATACGCCCTTATTGGTACCGGAAATTTTAATGAAGTCACTGCAAAAGTTTTTTCAGATCAGCTGTTATGCACTGCCGATCAAAATATAACCCGTGAAGTGGCCCGGGTTTTCGATTTTTTCGACCGTAATTATAAGATCAGCCGGTTTCAGCATCTGCTTGTATCCCCGTTTACCATGCGAACAAAAATTGTTTCGATGATCAAACAGGAGATAGCAAACGCAAAGGCTGGATTGGA
This sequence comes from Prolixibacteraceae bacterium, assembly GCA_963677935.2. Taxonomy (GTDB): domain Bacteria; phylum Bacteroidota; class Bacteroidia; order Bacteroidales; family Prolixibacteraceae; genus JAAFHB01. Next base: position 4,872,289 of record CAXXEH010000003.1, read on the forward strand.
TGCCCGTATCTTTTTGAAATGTAATAATCTGGTGGACGTTGAGATTATTGGTAAGCTTGATGAAGCTGGCAGAAGTGGAGTTGATGTCAGACTCAATATTAGAGGGATGTTTTCGATGTTTACCTCTTCCGGGGACGGAAAATTGAATGTTCCGGCTATTGGACTGATAGATAGGTACCTGGAGCACTCAAGGCTATTTTATTTTCTCAATGGCGGAGATGAAAAAGTGTATATTTCCTCCTCCGATTTTATGACCCGGAACCTCGATAGAAGAGTAGAGGTAGCAGTTCCTGTCTATGATAAAGAAATTATCGAAGAGCTGGTCGATTTTTTTAATCTGCAATGGCAGGATAACACAGCTGCCAGAATTCTCGATAACGATTTAAATAACGTCATTAAAGATCAGGGGAGCAATCCCCGGATAAAAGCACAGTTGCAGTTTTATGACTACCTACGCGACCGAAATGCCAGATAAGATTGATTATAAATATGTCAGAGATAATGTGCTGACAATGGGTGTTGGCGAACTTGAATTATGGAAAAAAGGTGTAAATGCAGATTCAAAATTGTTTGACTATCTTTTTCAATCCATCTTTGCGGATGATCGGCGCATGGCCTGGCGCTCCTGCTGGATTATTGATACCGCCTCAGAAGATTTTCCTCATTTGCTTTCTGGCAGGCTCCCTCAGGTAATCGAAGCCCTTTTATCAACTAAGGAGGGTTCACTGAAAAGACATTTTACCAGGATACTTTGTCGTTATCAAATTCCGGAGGAGTACCTGGCTGCAATTGTGAACCGATGTTTCGAATTACTTGTACCCATAGAACCTCCCGCAGTTCGTGTCTATGCAATGCAGCTTCTGTTTAATATTTCGCAACAAATACCTGATTTAAAGGGAGAGTTGACTTCGGTGATTGAGAGCCTGCTTGAGGAGGGTGGTTCTGCCGGTTTTGTCAACCGGAGTATAAGACTGCTTCGGCAACTCAGATCTCATTAATTATGATGCATAAAAGTGCTGAAAAATGCAACCGAAACGATTCCCCAGATGACAATTGAAAGTACCATATAAGGGATAAATTGCTGATTATGTTTAAAATACTTATTTCCCAACAAACCACCAACAGGAATCGATAGAATTACAGGAGATAATAGTACGAGGCCCCACATTCCATAACGCTTTCGCATCAGAACGATTATTTTATTCCTTTTTGTGAATTTTCGGGCAGTTATCCGTTGTTCTCTTTTTCGTAATAACCACATTTCAAATCTCACTTTAAAGAGAACCGGGGTGAAATTGTAAACAACCGGCCATAATAATTTCAACTCTTTAAACAGAAATCCGAAGAAATAATAATAAAACAGAAATCCCAGGATTCCACCTGTTTCCATGAAAAAAATGGTTTCCCATTCATTTAGCTTCAAACCAAAAGAATAAGGTGTTGCCCAGAAGTATTTTACACTTGCAACCAGAAAAACACTCAACAATTTTAGGATATATTCCATATATACAAAAATAGCAAGAATGTAGGCTTAAAAATAATCTGTTTAGTTAAAATATATTATCGTTTTATTCATCAAATCGCAATAAATTTCCTGATCAGGAAGGGGGAAATTTCAATTGATTAAACAAAACTTCGTTTTCTTTGTTCGGGTGTTATGGAAATGATGGATACATATCTCAATCTATTTTACGGTTTTATAGCCTTGGTTCTCCTTTCCGGAAGTTTTTTGGTTAGGACAGGAGTCAATGGCTGGATTATTTACATCCTCGTAATGATAGGATTTGTAATTGGAGGTCTGGTAATCGATTCATGGATACTTTCCGTATCTGCTTTATTGGCAGTAATAGTGAGTATTTTCAGACTTCGGAGCTATATGGAAAAGAACCGGTCGATAGAAGTCATATTCGTTGCCGATCACGATGATCAATACTTACAACATTTCCTTGATTATTACCGGGATGACATCTCCAAATATTTTCCCCGTTTTGATTTTAAAATTGAAGAGGAGTTTCTGGTTGCTTTATTGTGCTCAAAGATGGAAACTGTGGGATTGATTGTTGCCGAGATAAAGGATAAGGATACCTTAAGGATTTGTATTGACTATATGGTGCCAAAATATCGTAATTCACAACTTGCAAGGACATTTTACCAATGTGAATTACGTTGCATTGATTTTTTGGCGTACCGCCATTTGTATATTGAACCACAAAGTAAAGCTCACAACCGTTATTTGGAGCGGATTGGATTCAGAATGGTTGATGGCAAATACGTTATGCGTTTTTCGGAGAAATAATTTTATTAAACAGCTGATAGTTAGAGTGAAAAATATTTCGTAATTTCATGGCAATAAAAACTTCATTTTAATTGGTGAAGTTTCGAAAAAAAACGTTGACCTAAAACGCACTATAATAAGACCTTATGTCGAAAGAATTTGTCAGCTGTCTTATGCATGTTGTGATCGGAACCTACCGGCAGAAAAATTTTCTGACTGCGGATGTCAGAAGTCAACTTTCTGGTTACCTGTCTACTGTCGCAAAATCAAAGGGTATGAACCTGGTTGCACTTGGAGGGACCGAAAATCACATCCATTTTTTGCTGGCGCTTCCATCCAAATTGTCAATCGAATCAGCAATTATCTCTCTCAAACAAAGCTCCACAACCTGGCTGAGGCAAAAATTTGAATCATTACGTTCTTTTGACTGGGCTACGGGATTTTCTGCCTATTCAATAAGCCGATCCCAGCTCGATAGCGCCTTGCTTTATATTCAGAATCAGGAACAATTCCATTGGAAGAAATCATTTCAGGAAGAGTATATAGAGTTTTTGAATTTTCACCATTTACCTTTTAAAGAGTCTTCTCTCTTTGATGAATAATCATTAGATTTGTGCAACAATTTTAAATTTAACGATTCAAATTTTCATTTTATGACAGGGAAACGATTATTTTTCGCCTTTATAGTTGTATTAACGCTATCGATCACCTCAAATGCCGCAGAAGGGGGATATCAGAAAATTCTTGGAATGTGGGAATTTTCGGCTCCGACTGCCCGGCAGCCATATGGAAGCGGGAAATTATCCCTGAAAGAGGTCAATCAAAAACTGACAGGTGAGTTTATCATTCAGGGGCAGACAACGGCAATTCAGAAAATATCTTTTGAGTCAGATATACTAACCTTGAATTTTGAGGTTGAGAATACCCCCCTTGTATTAAAGCTTAAACTGAAAGATGGGCTTTTTGAAGGGACAACCGAAACTCCTGATGGCCCGATAAATGTAAAGGTAAAACCATCAACCAGTAAAACCAATTAAGCTGGTTTGAAAATCATTATTTAAACTGGTTGCTTAACCTGCTAGCGCGAAACGTACTGTTTTTCGTAGTACTTTTCGTATGCTCCCGAAGCCACATTTTCCAGCCATTCCGGATTGGAAAGATACCAGTCAACAGTTTTTTCGATCCCCTCTTCAAACTGTAGCGAAGGCCTCCATCCAAGTTCTTTTTGAATTTTAGTTGAGTCGATCGCATAACGGAGGTCATGGCCGGCGCGGTCTTTCACGTAAGTAATTAATTTCTCGGAAGTACCAGGTTCTTTTCCTAGCTTCTTGTCCATCGTTTTACATAACTGGAGAATCAATGCAATATTTGTCCATTCATTGTGCCCTCCAATATTATAGGTCTCTCCGTTTTTACCTTCATGAAAGACAAGATCAATGGCGGAGGCATGATCTTCGACGTAAAGCCAGTCGCGGATATTTTCCCCTTTTCCATAAATAGGAATCGGTTTTCCATTGCTAATATTATGAATAGCAAGTGGTATTAGCTTTTCAGGAAATTGATTTGGCCCATAGTTGTTTGAGCAATTCGTGATCACAATTGGCAATTTATAGGTATCGTGATAGGCTCTTACCAAATGGTCTGAACTCGCTTTTGAAGCAGAATAAGGGCTGTGCGGATCGTAGGGTGTTGTCTCCAGAAACAATCCTGTCTCACCCAGCGTACCATACACCTCGTCGGTCGAAATGTGATAGAACCTCTTCCCTTCACCATTGCCTTTCCAGATGGCCCGGGCGCCATTCAACAGATTTACAGTTCCTACAATATTGGTCATAATGAATGACATGGGATCCAATATCGAACGATCCACATGCGATTCGGCAGCAAGATGAAGAACTCCGTCGAACTGATGCTTTTCAAACAGCTGGTTCACAAATGCACTATCATTGATATCCCCCTTTACAAACTCGTAATTGGGGAATGTATCGATATCTTTCAGGTTTTCAAGATTTCCGGCATAGGTGAGCAGATCCAGATTGACAATATGATATTCAGGATACTTATTCACAAACCGCCTTACAACATGTGACCCGATAAAACCTGCCCCTCCGGTGATAAGAATTGTTTTCATAATTGTAATTTTTTAGTGGTTTTGTGCAATTAATTAGTTATTGGTTAATGTTTCTTATCTTTTTTTCCCAATTCCATGCCGAAACCAGGGTATCGTATAGCGAAGTTTCAGCTTTCCATCCGAGAACGGTATTTGCAATTGTCGTATCAGCATATATTTTTTCAACATCTCCGGGCCGGCGAGCCACAATCTTGTAATTCAACTTAACCCCGGTAGCCTCCTCGAAGGTATTCACCACCTCAAGAACAGAAGCGCCATTACCAGTTCCTACATTAAAAAATTCGTAACGATCGATATTTGCATTATTAATCAATCGGTTAATAGCAATTACATGTGCCTTGGCAAGATCAACAACATTGATATAGTCACGGATGCAACTACCGTCAGGGGTATTGTAATCGTCACCAAATACACTTAACTGTTGACGTATCCCGGCCGCTGTCTGAGTGATAAAAGGGACAAGATTGTTCGGAACGCCGCTTGGAAGTTCTCCAATTAACGCGGAAGGATGGGCACCAATGGGATTAAAATAACGGAGTGCAATCACCTTAAAATCGGGAGTGACTTTTACCACATCGCGTAACACCTCTTCACTGATAGCCTTGGTATTCCCATAAGGCGACTCGGCATCTTTCTTCGGAGTATATTCTGTTACAGGTAACTTATCGGGTTGGCCATAAACGGTACACGAAGAGGAAAATACGAGATTTGGAACTTTGTATTTCGACATGCATTCCAGGATATTCATCAGCGATACCAGATTATTGCGGTAGTAATAGAGTGGTTTCTCAACCGATTCACCTACCGCTTTAAAGGCTGCAAAATGGATGATTGCCTCAATTTTTGTGTATTTTTCGAAAAATGCTTCCAGACGTTTCATATCGAGAAGATTAAACTCTTCAAAAGTAGGCCTTATGCCGCTGATTTTCTCTATATTATCAACTACGCCGGCAGTTGAGTTGGAAAGATCATCAATAATGACCACATCGAATCCTACAGCCTGAAGTTCAACTACCGTGTGTGAACCTATATATCCTGTTCCTCCTGTTACTAATACTTGTCGTCCCATTGTACTGAATTTATTTAAAATCAAAAATACTATTATTTATTGTTTTTTCTTATTTTTGATATTCTGAAAAAACAAGATATGGATATCACATTTTATTTGGTAGAATTGTTGCGGTTGCATGATTGTGTGATTGTTCCGGATCTCGGCGGGTTTGTCACCAATTATCGCCCGGCAGAGGTGGATCTTGCAAATAACAGTTTTAACCCACCGGTGAAGGAGATTATTTTTACCGGTAAGCTGAGTAAGAACGACGGATTGCTGGTTAATTATATCTCCGAAATCGAAGGGATCGGTTATATGGAGGCGCGACTGATTATTTCCGAATTTGTTGATGAAGTCTGGTCGAAGCTGGATAATGGCGAGAAAATCGAATTTCAATCTATTGGATCACTGCAGTATGACCGCAATGAGAAACTTATTTTCGAACCTGAAGTACATGAGAATTTTTTACTCGATGCTTACGGGTTGGAAGGATTCCAGTTCCCGCAGCTTGAGCATGATAAAATCATTTCTGCCAAAAGGGTATTTGTGGACAAAGAGGCGGTACGCCCTGTTTTTAGTTCCCGAAAAGTGAAAGCCCTGGCCGTTGGAATACCAATATTAATTGCTTTGTTATTTTTTCCTGTAACAAAATATTCCTGGAAAAACAGTTCAAATGGATCGCTTCAGTCATCCAGTACGACCTCATTACCTCTAAATAGTTCATTGGTTCATTCGACGGTAGTCATTCCCGATTCTGCCACCCTTCATCAGGTATCCGTAGTAAAAGAGGAATCCATAGTTGTTCAATCTTCAGTAAATCAGGTGAAATCAGAAAACTTAAACATCCAGTCAAATGCCAGGTTCCGTGTAATTGGCGGTTGTTTCAAGTTACGTGAAAATGCCGATAAATTTCTCGGTAAGCTTCAATCAGGTGGATTTAAGTCGGAACTTAAAGTTTTACCAAACGGCACCTTTCTTGTAATTGTTCAGACCTACTCCGACAAAAACGAGGCCGCTCTGGCACTGAAATCTTTACGTGAATCTGATCCTAAGGCAGGCTATTGGATGTCGGCGAATTAATCAATGTTTTTCGGCTCCGTCGAGGACGGCCTTAAACACCCTCATAAAATTGCCACCCCAGATTTTGCGGATCTGTTCTTCGTCATAACCTCTTTTCACCAGTTCGAGGGTGATATTTCCCATTTGTGAAACATCGAAACAACCCGATACTGCACCGCCACCATCAAAATCGGTTCCAATGCCAACATGGTCAATCCCGGCAACTTTCACGATATGGTCGATATGGTCAACAACATCTTTAACTGTGGCCAGATTTTGCGGAAATTTCTTCCAAACTGCACGCATTTCATCCCAGCCGGCGCTCTCCTGTTCAGGAGTTAAATTTTCGAAATTATTGTATTTGGCCCTGACTACTGCTCTGGCAGAATCGCGTGCCGGATATGGATCGGGTGTTTTCACATATTCGCTGAGGATACACATTTGAATGACACCACCGTTTTTGGCAACAGCTCTGAGCCCATCATCTGCCAGGTTGCGCGGGTTATTGCACATCGCTCTTGAACATGAATGGCTTGCAATAATGGGGAAGCGGCTAATTCTCAGAACATCGTACAATGATGAGTCTGAAATGTGGGAAACATCAATGATCATCCCTTTTCGGTTCATCTCTTTGACAACTTCAACGCCAAAAGGGGAGAGTCCGTTGTATTCGGGTCCTTTCTTGTCGGTTGATGAGTCGCAGATATCGTTATTTAAGGTGTGACAAAGTGTGATGTAGCGCACCCCAAGCTGCCAGAATTTTTCAATCATCGAAAGGTCGTGTCCAAGAGCGTAACCGTTTTCGATACCGATGTAGATGGCTCTTTTCCCTGTTTTCTCGATGGCATAACCGTCGGCCGGTGTCCGTGCTATTTGTGCCAATTGAGGTGATGCCTCCACATTTTTATAGATCGCTTTAATAATATCGAATGCCTTCTTGTTTGCGTTTGCATGACCAACCTCCGTTCGGGCGCCCTGGCTCAGAAATGCGGCGAAGAACTGCGCATCGAGTCCCCCCTCCTTCATCCTTGGCAGATCGACCTTTGTACCTGTACTCTTTGCATCATGCCTCTCTGCAAGGTTATAATCCGATCTTGTAAGGTTCATCGGGGTATCGCAGTGGGTGTCGATGGTGAAAACAGCATTGTGTATACGGGCCGCTTTTTGAACCAGGGTCTCGTTTTTCACAGGCTGATAAGAACAAAGGATAAACATTATAAATGATGAAAGGAAAAGAATTTTCATGGTAAGATCTATTTTATAATCTTAAAATACGCATTGCTATTTTCCCTGACAAAAATGAATTTAAATCATCTGCCAGACCCACAGCGGTTTTGATGTTACAAATTGTCAAACAGACGCACAGTTGTGCGTCTCTACCCGGTTTTTATTTGTAACTGGCTAACCGGCTTAAATATTTTCCGATAATATCAAACTCGAGATTGATAACCGATCCCACCCTGAAGGTGTGGAAATTGGTGTGTTCGTAGGTGTAAGGAATGATAGCCACCTGGAACGAATCATCCTTTGAGTTGACAACGGTAAGACTTACGCCATTGACCGTTACCGATCCCTTTTCGACCGTCATATATCCCTGACGGGCCTTTTCTATATCAAAATCGTATTTAAAGGTGAAATACCAGCTCCCTTCCGATTCTTCAACATTTGAACAAACAACGGTCTGATCGACGTGTCCCTGAACGATATGACCATCGAACCGTCCATTGATCATCATACTCCGCTCGAGGTTCACCTTGTCGCCCACATTAAGCAGTCCGAGATTCGTTTTCAGTAACGTCTCCATGATCGCCGTCACGGTATAGGTCGCTTCGCTTTTCTTTACAACTGTAAGGCAGACTCCGTTATGTGAGAGACTCTGATCAATTTTAAGCTCATCAACGAAATCGCATTTTAATGTCAGATGAACATTTTCCCGTTCTTTTTCGATAGCCACTACCGTGCCCATCCCTTCAACAATACCTGAAAACATGATGCAATAGTTTAAATTTGGCGACGAAGTTAACTTTTTTATGATCTCCAAAAAGAGTAATCTGTTTTTATTACCTTTCGACCAAAATTTATTGATTATGGCAACTTCGAAAACAATTTATCTTGGAGAATTAAGGACCGAAAATGTGCATATCAGTTCAGGTCAGAAACTGATTACCGATGCGCCCGTAGATAATCAAGGTAAAGGCGAGGCATTCTCACCGACAGATTTAGTGGCTACAGCATTAAGTGACTGTATGATCACAATTATGGGGATCAAGGCAAGAGATAAAGGTCTTGATTTGGTTGGGACGACCATAGAAACCACAAAGATCATGTCCTCCGATCCCCGTCGTATTGGTGAGATTATTGTAGAGATCACCTTCCCCAAAAATGATTTTTCTGAAAAGGATAAGGCGATCCTGACTGCGATCACAAAATCATGCCCCGTTGCTTTAAGCCTTCATCCTGATGTGAAACAGACGATTAAGATTAACTGGTAGGGGAAGGATGGAGGGACTTGGAGACGAAGGGACTTAGAGACTGAGGGACTGAGTGACTTAGGGACTTGGAGACGAAGGGACAGATATGGAGAAGGTAACCACGGAGGCACGGAGAGCACGAAGGTACACAGAGTTATTTTTAAATTTTTCTCCGTGAACCTATGTGTCCTCCGATCCTCCGTGGTAAATAATGGTAAAGAATGGTTACTAAAGAGTTCGCTGCTTTACCTAAGGAGTAAAAAAGAGAACACGGAGAAAATTAACCACTGAGGCACAGAGAGCACGAAGGTACACAGAGTTATTTTTAAATTTTTCTCCGTGAACCTATGTGTCCTCCGATCCTCCGTGGTAAAAAAGAGTAAAGAATGGTTACTAAAGAGTTCGCTGCTTTACCTAAGGAGTAAAAAAGAGAACACGGAGAAAATTAACCACTGAGGCACAGAGAGCACGAAGGTACACAGAGTTATTTTTAAATTTTTCTCCGTGAACCTATGTGTCCTCCGATCCTCCGTGGTAAAAAATGGTTACTAAAGAGTTCGCTGCTTTACCTAAGGAGTAAAAGAGAACACGGAGAAAATTAACCACTGAGGCACAGAGAGCACGAAGGTACACAGAGTGGCTTGAACTCCGTCTCTTAGTCCCTCAGTCCCTTAGTCTCCCCCTCTCTAAGTCACACCCTCCCGGTTCATCTGAACATATCCGGAATAAACCTGAATGCCATCTCCCCTTGTCCGGACCTCAGTTTGCTCCAGCTATCCACATCAAAATCAATTCCAACTGTTGAGCAGGTGGGGACATCATCTGTGAAATGACGCATCAGGTAATTCATGTAGTAATAGATGGTGGGGTTATGGCCAAAAACAATCACGGTCTCCTTTTCGTCTTCGAGCTCCTGTAGCATCGCCAGGAAGTTTTCGGATGTTTTACCGCTAAAGAGTTTTTTCTCGAAACGGATCATCTTTTTGTCGTATCCCAACGCATCTGCATAAATCCAGGCAGTCTGACTTGTCCTGACTGCCGGACTTGCGATGATCAGATCGGGATGAATATTCAATTTCTTAAGTTCCTGGCTGATTGCCTGGGCATCCTCTTCACCGCGGTCTGTTATAGTACGTTCAAAATCCTGATCATAACCGTAGGAGATGCTTTTTGCATGGCGGACAAGTATAATGCGTTTCATAGGATTTCTTTAAATTTATTTTAATAATCTTGCAGCATGATGAACCCTTACTATCCCGATCTTGTTTGAGTAAATTTTGTAGACTATCCGGTAATTCCCTTCAATTAGTTCTCTAAGTGATTTTTGTCTGAACTCAGGCACGATCCTTCCGGATTCCGGAAAACTTTCAAGCTGATTAACTTTGTCAATCAACTTTTCGACAGTTCGATTGGCGTAAACTTTAGACTCCCTGGAAATATATTCATGGATACTTTTCAGGTCGTCGATGGCAAGTTGAGTCCAGATTATCTTTACCATTGCCTGATAATTTCCTCCACTTTCTCATGAGGAATTGTATCTCCCTGTTCAATTTGAATGAGCCCTTTTTCTACTTTTTCCATGAAAACCAGTTTCTCAAGTAATTGTTCCAGGTCAAAATCCTGAGGAAATTCCTTCATCGCTTCAATCACATTTTCCTTTTTCATCTTTGATTAATTTTTGACTCATTAAAGATACTAAAATATTAATCACAAAAAATTGTCAGCTATTTGGGTCTGCCCTGAAAGTAATCAGATAACTGATTATTACCATAAACAAACCCCCAACCAAAGATATTTGATCGGGGGTTAAATATGTTGAATGTGCCTCTCCGGAGAGAAGTGGTTTTAGTTTTTTTCGAGCTCTTTCCAAACCAGTGCGCTTGCACCCACAATTGCGGCTGAACCCTCTTTGAGTTTTGAAGGGAGGATTTTTACCTTATTGCGGAAAGTTGGGAGTACATATTTCTCCAGACTCTCTTTGGTTGGTTTGAAGATATAATCACCGGCTGCGGCAGCGCCTCCAAAAAGGAAAATCGCCTCGGGGCTCAGGTAATGGACTGTATCGGCTAATGATCGACCGAGCAATTCTCCTGCATTCTGAAACACCTCTTTGGCAATAGGATCGCCATTTTCGGCGGCATCAAAAACAATTTTGGCCGTCATATCACAATAGGGAACTTTGGCCAGTTCGCTTTCTGTGGCATTGTACTGTGCAAGCAGTTCATAAACTGTTCTTTTAATTCCTGTTGCGGAACAATAGGCTTCAAGATGGCCGACACCGCCGCATCCGCATAATCTTCCGTTTGGAACAAGGGTGGTATGACCGCATTCGCCTGCAAAACCGTCGGCGCCATAAACCAGGTCGCCGTTAACGATAATCCCGCTTCCAAGTCCGGTTCCCAAAGTGATCATTACAAAGTTTTTCATCCCCTTGCCACCGCCGTAAATCATCTCTCCAAGGGCTGCAGCATTGGCATCATTGGTCAACTTTACATGTTTGATGTCCGGAAAATTTTTCTGAATCAAATCAGTGAAAGGGATCACTCCAACAAACGGGAGGTTGGCTGCATTCTCGATCGTTCCACTGTAATAATTTCCGTTTGGAGCGCCGATACCGATCCCTGCAACCTCGATTTCAGGATTAATCTGTTTTACAATCTCAATTGCTGTTTTAATTTCTGCGGTTAGGCTGGCAATGTATTTTTCGATCAGCTCATCTGAAACCGCCATTGTCATATTGGGATTTTCCCTTTTCTGAGGGGTAGGCAGCTGAGGCTTTTTTTCGTATAAAACATTACCTTCATTGTCCACAACTCCGATTGCAGTATTTGTTCCTCCAATATCAATTCCAATTGCTACTTGTCTCATTTTTAATATTTGATTTAAGAATTACCGTATTTTGCTTTCTTCAGTGCTAAGATTGTGATTTCTATGCAAGTAGTTGTTTATTTTCAATCAGGTTCCTTTTCTTTTTGGAATGAGCAAATATAAAAATTTTAGTAATGCAAATCTTCAAATCACCCTCCCTTTAACTTTACAAAAGAAAGCAAATCTTTCTTATCTTGCAGAAATTTTCAACGGTTATTCAATAATTTATCATTTTTTATCATTTAGACATTTATTTATACAAATCAAATAAAACATGCCGAAGCCTTTGAAGATTCGGAATAGGGGACACGCCTCAATCAAACCAATATTCCCGTTTTATTCCCCTTCTTTGGAAAGTGAGCAACACAGAAAGATCACCTCTGTTTTTCGTATTTTTGCCTTAAATTTTGAAATTAAAAACATTGATAAATGAGTTATATTCCTGATAATAATCGGTATGATGACAGAATATCGTACCGGCGCTGTGGTCGGAGCGGTATCCGGTTACCTGAAATCTCTTTGGGATTGTGGCATAATTTTGGGGGAGTGGATGTTCTTGAGAATGGTCGTGAAATGTTACGATACGCATTTGATCAGGGAATTACCCATTTCGATCTTGCCAATAACTATGGACCCCCACCGGGATCTGCCGAAGAAAATTTTGGTATTATCTTCAAAAAAGATTTTCTCCCTTACCGCGATGAGCTGATCATTTCGACAAAAGCGGGATATCTCATGTGGGATGGACCCTACGGCGAATGGGGCTCACGAAAATATCTGTTATCAAGTCTCGACCAAAGTCTGAAAAGAATGGGTCTCGAATATGTCGATATTTTTTATTCCCATCGTCCCGATCCCGAAACACCTCTTGAAGAGACCATGATGGCGCTTGATCATGCTGTCCGTTCCGGAAAGGCGCTCTATGCAGGTATTTCCAATTATCCTGCAGAATTGACAAAGAGGGCTACCGCAATACTAAAACAACTTGGAACTCCATGCCTGATCCATCAACCCAAATATTCGATGTTTGAACGTTGGGTTGAAAAAGGCCTGCTGGAAGTGGCTGATCAGGAAGGTTTAGGGGTAATTGCTTTTTCACCCCTTGCACAGGGACTCCTTACGAACAGGTACCTGGATGGAATTCCGGAGGATTCGAGGGCTGCAAAGTCATGGGGATATTTAAGGGAAGATCAGATTGCCCCCACAATCTTAAAAGTGAAGGCACTGAATGTGATCGCAAAAGAGAGGGGACAGTCACTGGCACAGATGGCGATTGCCTGGTTATTAAAAGATCATAGGGTAACTTCCGTATTAATTGGAGCAAGTTCGGTAGCCCAGCTGAAAGATAACCTGGAGTCGGCAAATAATCTGATTTTTGATACTGGTGAGTTAAAGCAGATCGAAGCAATATTAAACTCCTGATCTTAAGTAAAGTGAATTGCAATTAAGTAATAGGAAAGATATAATGTACTACTTCTGATCTTTTCTTACCTCAATTTTACTCAGTTCCCCCTCGATTCCCCTCCCAGGAGGGGTTAGGGGAGGTCGGGGAGGTCAGGAAATACAAAATGAAGCAATATTAAATACGATAGTGTATTATTCATATTACTTAGTTCAAAATGGAGAATGGCAATCATTTGAAACATTTATGATTATTGTATGAGCTCTTTCTTTCTTGCAGTTAAATCGATTCTCCCGCTTTTCCTCATTATCCTTACCGGAATCGGGATGGTTCGCATTAAAGCTGTCCATCGGGGATGGGTCGATGTGCTGAATAAATATGCGCTGTGGATTGGATTGCCCTCCCTCATCTTTGTTGCCCTTGTCCGGCTCGATTTTAGGTTCAGCGAATATTCGGGACTGATCGAATGGAATTCAATGTATTTGATTGTTTGTACGTTATTGGCTTTTCCAGTTGCTTTAATTTTTAAGACATCACTAAAAACTAAGCGGACATTATTTTTACTGCTTGGTTTTGGGAATATTTCGTACCTTGGAATTCCCCTAATATCCAGCGCCCTGGGGGCAGAAGCATTAGGTTCTGCAATTCTGCTTTCTGCTGTTTACCCTTTCTGGATGTTCACGCTGGCCATCGTTTTAATTGAGGTTACGGGACATGAGCAGGTGCATATCGGGATGATCATTCAAAAACCATTTACAAATCCGCTGCTGATCTCTGTTTGTCTTGGGATATTGGCCTCCTGGCTGAAAATTCCCGTTCAGGGTAGCCTGATGAAGACACTTGATCTGTTTGGTCAGTCGGTAACGGCGGTGGTCCTTTTTTCTCTTGGGATCTTTTTAGGTTCGCAACAAATCGGGAGCCGTAAAGATTGGTGGCCCGTTCTTGGTCTTTCGATGGTGACGATGATTATCCTACCGGGAATCTTCTATTTAGTAGCCAAAGGATCGGGAATGACCTCTTACCAGTTTAGGGCATCTATCCTCGATGCCGCCATGCCGATGGGACTTTCAGCCTATGCAATGACAGAGCAATATCAGTTGAATGCTTTATTAACCGGACGGTTGGTCATTCTTTCAACAATTCTTGCAGCGATAATACTACCCGCCTGGATTGTCTTTACCTCGTGATTTTATAGTGACCGGGTGATTTTCAGTTCCTGAAAACTGTCACCCGGCCACGTAACTGCGGTTTTACTTGTCACAATCTGAAATATTTTTCATTTGCGACATCTTTGTAAAACTTCAAAATCCACTATTTTAATATTGACCGGAAAGCATCAATTTAAATCTTCTTTCCGATATAGAACACATAGCCGTAATACGCCTTGTACTTGTAATATAACTGCGCTTCGTGCCGTTCGCTGGCGATAAACTCTTCGGCAGTTTTATTCCCGGCATATTTCTTCAGGAAGAGTTCCTGTGCTTTAACCTGTTGTACATAGAAATTTTCTGTCCAGCAGTTTTCAGGCAGGATAAAGGTTGCAACAGGAATGTATCCCGCTTTCTGCATTTGTGCTACCTTATTTGGAATGGTGTCTATCTCAGGATAAGCATTCTGCCAGAAGTCGTCGATTTCGGCAGGCCGTTCATCGGTAAACCACGATGCTTCCGTAACGGCTATATAGCCTCCTTTTTTCAGAAATCTCCGCCATTCGTTTAAGCCCCGTTCAAAGCCGATATTATAGATTGCCCCTTCCGACCAGATCAGGTCTAGTTCTTCATCCTGAAAAGAGAGGTTGTCCATCGAACCAACCACACCCTTTATTCCGGATTGAAGATTCAGTTTGGCTGCATTACTGTTGAACAGCTCTATAAAACGGGGGAACAAATCGATGCCGGTTATATTTCCCGAAGCATGTTGTGCCAGCACCATTGTCTGACCTCCTGTTCCGCAACCAATATCGGCGATAAGCGATTCGTTGGTAAGATTGTCGATGAAACTCAATGCCTTAATGGTTACCTCAGGGCTACCGGGCCCTTGCCGTTCGATACCTGAAAAATATTCGCAGATTAGATTGAAGTCGAATTCGTGTATTGATTTATTTTCGTCACTCATGATGTTTAAATTTTTATTGTTGAAATAGCCGTGGCAAAACCATAAAGGGGTCCTTTGCCAGGCCAAAACTGTTTTTGATATAGACGTGAAAATAGACCCGACAAGAATATGTCCGGGTTACATTAAGGGATAACCTTGGGTGTAACACCTAAGGTTATTTACTTCACCAAATCCGTCTTAAATTTATACATCCAGGGTTTTTAGATCCGACAAAGGTAAATATATTTTGAAAAATATTGAATATTAAGGCCCGATCAAATCCACTGAAAAATATTTTTCTTTTAACTTAAATATTACTTAACTTCGTGACAAGTAACCATAAACATTTACATTCATCCATTAAAACTATGAAAAACAAACTCATTCCATTTGGCCTGATCATCCTGTTTGTGATTATCTCAGGTAATTTATTTTCCCAGGATCAGAAAGTGCAGAAAACTCAGATTAAACCCGCCTTGCTGGTGATTGATATTCAAAATGCCTACTTAACCGGAATGGCGCAACGGGAAAAAGAGGCAGCCATGCGAAATATCAATTATTACATACAGCTTTTCCGAAGTTATGGCTATCCGGTCATCAGAATTTATCATTACAGTAAACAATTTGGTCCGGAGCAAGGCACTGAGCCATTTGAATTTCCAGCCTCGGTATTGATCAAATCCGATGATCCCAAAATCATTAAGACCTACGCTGATGCCTTCAATAAAACTGAGCTGGATAAGGTTCTCAAAGCGCAGGGGAGCAATACCCTGTTTCTGTGTGGATTGAGTGCCGTAGCCTGTGTGCTGGCAACCTGGAATGGCGCCAAAAATTATGACTACACCCCGTTTTTAATAAAAGATGCGATAATGAGTCACAATGAAGATTATACGAATAATATTGAGGCGATTTTCGATGCCGTCGGTCCTGATGTGGTAAGTATAATACTTGCAAATGCCGCGAAATAGGAGCGGCAAGTCCGTATCCCATTAAAAGTGATTTTGTGGACAAAAAAGTAAATGGGTCCACGAGAATGAAAAGGGATCCACAGATTACACAGATTAACACAGATTCGCCAGTCGGCGGATCAACGTAGTTAATTAAAAAACAAAAGCAGCGACACTACTTTTGTTTTCAAATTGTCTTTTAAAACAATTCTTCCTGAGGGTGTTTAAAAAGCCTGAAAAAATCGCTTTCTATCTCTGTGTAACTCTGTGCCTGCTCGGTGAAACTCTGTGAAACAGTGAGTTACACTGAGGGCCACAGAGAAAACACAGAGGCACATAGAGTCTTTAGACACCCACACAAATTCCATATCAAGAATTCGTGCTCCGCCAGCCGGCGGATCGTGGACCAAAACACTTTCTATTCGTGGACTAAAAACATCCCGTTTTACTCGGACCCATTTCAACCTGTCCGCCCGCTGGCGGATCTGTGTTAATCTGTGGAATCTGTGGACCAATCTTTTTATTCGTGGATTGTGACCATCTAAAATCCGGAACTAAAGTCCGAGCCCCACTTTTAGTGGCACCCGGTCGTGAGATTCTTAATGTCCTCTGCAAGAACATAAATCTCCTTCGCAAGATTCATAATGTCCTCCATGAAATATAAGATCTCCTTTGCAAAATTATAAATGTCCTTCATGAAATATAAGATCTCCTTTGCAAAATTATAAATGTCCTTCATGAAATATAAGATCTCCTCCGCAAGATTACTAATATCCTTCATAAAATATAAAATCTCCTTTGCAAGATTATAAATGTCCTCTACGAGATTACGGTTGTCCTCCATGAAATATCAAATCTCCTCTGCAAGATTACAAATCTCCTCCCGGCTTTACCGTTCAATCTTGCCGGCAAAAAGGTGACCTGACAGGGTTGTTTCAAACGGGTCAGGAGTCTGGGAGCTACACTTATTGGCAAAAGCACTACACCTGTTGCCAAAAGAGCTACATCTGTCAGATATAACATAAGGTTGATGCAGTTAACATCTCCCATCCAAAACATGTTAAACAACAGGTAATTAAATTGATTTAATTAAAAATAATTGAATTTATATTGATAAATTTGAAGGTTGAAACGTTCTTTAAATACAATGAAATCAGTGAAGCTAAAAATAGAACGCGGATTAACGCGGTAAACGTGGATGGTAATGCGGATTTAATGATTAAAAACAACCTAACCCGGACTTTAATCCGTTTTAATCTGCCCGATCAGTTTCAACCGGTGTTCTATAATTCAGGATTACTGCAAGGTTTTTTCGGGCGATGTTTGAAAAAGATGGAGGTTGCAATTGACAGAAAGTAAAATAAATAGTTGGTATAAAATGAAAATAATCAGGCATAGAAAAGTATTATAAGCATGCTACTATTTACTAGTTGCCGGTAATTTAAAAGACACTCTACGATGACAGAAAATCACAAAATTGACACATTAGTTGAGGACAAAATAAAACAAGAATTAGAAACCTCATTTGAGTCAAGGAGAAAACGTATTTATTCAAAGATATTTAGTGCAGCGCTCGGAAGTGTTCCTTGGGTTGGAGGGTTTTTAAGTGCAATGGCGGACTTTAAATCTGACGAAAGACAGGTGAAGAATAATCATCTTTACGAAGAGTGGCTAAAAGAGCATACTGAAAAAATGAAACTGCTTGGCGAGACTTTAGTAGATGTTGTTAAAAAGTTAGATGAATTTTCGGACGAAGTTAATGACAGACTGGAAAGTGAAGAATATTTGCAAATTATCAGAAAATCTTTTAGGGTTTGGGACAATGCCGACACATTTGAGAAAAGAGAATTAATAAGGAAACTATTGACTAATGCAGGGACTCAAAAATTAGTACCAGATGATCTAATTCGTTTATTTCTTGATTGGTTAAATCTTTATCATGAGGTTCATTTTGAAGTTATAAAAGTTATTTATCAAAACCAAGGAGTTACACGCGGCGAAATTTGGGAAAGGCTCAATGGTACTCAGGTTCGTGAAGATTCGATGGAAGCAGATCTTTTTAAACTGTTAATTAGAGATTTGAGCATGGGAAGTGTAATAAGACAATTTAGACAGAAAGATTACTACGGCAACTTTATTAAGAAAACGCCACAAAAATCTTCTCATTCAAGCACTTATAAATCTGCATTTGATGATCAGGAAGGTTATGAGTTGACTGAATTAGGAAAACAATTCGTTCATTACACAATGAATGAAGTAGTTAAAAAAATAGGACAGTAAACCCAAATGACTAACAATCTAAAAAGCACACCATGTTAAAAAAATCAACAATCATTCTTACGCTTCTATTAGGAAGCATGACTCTTTTTGCCCAAGACATAAAAAAAGAAGCGGAGAAAGTACCAACTAAAATGGACTTATTTAGTTCAAAAACAGGATCAATAACAAAATTTATTGACACCAAATTGCTCAATCTAAAAACCGCATATGGTGGAGCAGAAACAAGAATTAGAAAAATAAATAATGGCGTAACTTCTGCTTATTTTTATCAAATAGAGAAAGAAGGAAAATATAGTAATAGTACCGCATCAATTGAGTATAACGATCTTTTGGAAATATTAAAGGCATTAAAAGCACTTAAACCAGAAGTTGAAAAAGACATTGCAGCAAATCCAGATTATTTAGAAAACAAATTTGTGACAGTGGACGGATTTCAAGTTGGATATTATGTCAGCGGAGGTAAAGCCACTTGGTACATCAAGCTTGAGAAATATGGATCAGAAAACACTCTATTTATTGACAATGGAGATACAATCGAGACAGCATTTGTACAAGCGAAAAGTAAAATTGACGAGTTGAAACAATAAAAACTACCGGCAATAAATAGGACTCTGAGCGGTCTGCAAGACCCAGTCCGCCCGCTGGCGGATTAAACTACAACCCGGGTTGTTTTACAGGATTTTTTTCTATGTACTTAATGACGGTTTTAGGTTTGGTTCTTGTTGAAATTCAGGCAATTATTGAGTTCTCGAATTACTCCATCAGAAGACTGTGGGAGATACAAAAATAAGAATTTTGCTTGTAATATATTTAAAATTTATGAGGAGAAAGAAAGTTGAAAAATTAATTAAGATGAAATACATTTTCAACAGAATAAATGAACACATTGAGAATGATTTTGAATCAGCTATCCCGCAGGGATTTAGTTCAACAAAGTGTAGCGGGCAATAAGGGTTTAGCTACGCTGATTTTCAATTCCGTGGTATTCGAGCATTCTGCCACGCATAAACTTCGGTGTAGCTCGACAGTGACGAAGCCCGCAAACCCTTACTACCGCTACACTCAAACGTTATAGGCAACCTTTGGGGACAGTGCTAACATTAACGGACAGTGCTAACTTTGACAGACAAAAATAAAAAAAGAATGACAATATTTATGCGGACAACAAAAGAGAGTATACGATTTACAGAGTTCCTTGACAGAATCTGTAAAGAACTTAACATTGATAAATCAGTGGCGTTACACTTCATTAACTATGACTTGGAGAGAATCTGTAATGATAGATTCCCTATTGATAACATTCAACTTTCCCAACTTGAAAATGAAATTAAAAAACGCATCAAGACAGAAACCGAATTGCAACAGGAGATTGAAAAAAAAGAATCAATCATTAAAAAAATTTCAACAAGAATTGATAGTTTGACTTCTTCTCTCAAAGAAAAAACAGAACTACTTTCAACACAAGAGCAAAAAGTATCAGAACTCCAAACCAAATTAAATGCTTTAAAGGAACAACTCAAAGATACAGACAAGAAAAAAAAACTTCTTGATTACGATGTGATGATGAAAAATCATTCCGTCAAAGAGATGAATGACAAACCGTTCCGCTACCTTAAATTATTTCTTGTATTCATTAGCATCTTAGCAATAATTATAGTAACAATCTTAATCTATTATAAAAAATGACACAGACAAACAAAATTGCCGTGGGCTTCGGTTTAGGCGTAGTATCCTTGTGGGATGCAATTACAACAATTTATGGCACTCATACTATTGCAGGTGATAGCACTATTCAGTATGTTATCTCCGTGGGACTTGGAGTAGGATTAGCAATCGTAATGTTAAGAACATTGCCCATCCTTACAAATCCCAAAGAAGATTTTTTTTCAGTTAGTGTAAAAGGAGTTTGGTTCTTGGCTCTGCTTTACGACCTATACACCGCTTATATCGGCAATTTTAATTTATTGCTAAGTTCAGTCAATGATACTCCAAAAATTATTATTGCCATTGGACTAACAATTTTCACTTGTTATGCTCCTATTTACTTATCCAAAATAGTCTTTGACACAGAAGAAGAATGAAATGCAAAAACAAATTTTTTTCCTTACAAAAACATTTTGGATACTTTTCACTATTGCAGTAATTATTAGTTTGTATATGTATGGTGTGAAAATGATTGGAGATAAGACTGAAATAGCCCAAACAAAAAAAGCACTTCAAACGACGCAGGAGGAATTATATTCTTGCACTAATGATAATAATTCCAAAGGAAATAAAATTGAACAACTCAACAAAACTATTACAAAACAGAATAATACTATTTTGAAACAAGCCAGCACAATCTCACAAAAGGAATCATCCATTAGTGAGTTACAAAATACAATTACGGAATTAGAAAACCGACTTCCCAAAGTTGTAACCATATATCAGGACAGGACTGTATACAAAGACAAACCTGAACCTTATCATAGATTTGGTAAAAATTATTGTAAACTTCTTGTTTACACAACTTGCACATCAGGATATATTAAGGTTTGGTTTGACGGTGATTATGTAGGACAACTAACGGGGCATTATTCTTCTGCACCTAACTGTAATTCTACTGACTACACTTTATATAAGACATTAACAGCAGGTAAGCATCATATTGAAGCAGAAAACACATCAACAAAATCTACTTGGGATTTTTATGTGACAATATCCGAGGACGATTGTTACAGACATGGACTTACATGCAAGTAAAAAATACAGATGGACGATGAGAAAGGCAGCCGATAATAAACTATATGTCAATTGCCGTTTCCGTACAAATTTGGAAGTTTACAGCCCGCAACAACCTCGGTGGTATTCGACAGGAAACCGCCCCGAAGTCGGCAACTGCATATATTTTCGAAACGTTATGGGGCATTATGTATGTATCATTCGAAATCATGAGGACCCTATCGAGTCCTAAAAATGGCTAAATTCTATAAACGTTGATTAAATATTTTAACAGAACAAATTAATTTTATGCGTAACCTAAAACTTGAAATTTGGTGGAATAATTTTACAAATAACATTTGGAAGACTATTATAGATTTTGCATCTTATTTTGGAAGTGTAGTAACAATTTATAGTGTCTATTTTAATAGTTCTAACAAGTTCGACCCAACCGACTCAACAGACTGGTATTTAAGTATTTTTTTGATATTTATATTATTAGTCTGGTTAATTAAAACAATTAAAAATCTGTTCCTTAATCTAGGTAGTTTGGAATTAGAACGAGAAAGTTTCTTTAAGTTTATTTCAATCGAAAAATCCAAAGCATCAATTTCATTAATTAATATTGCTGGTGATGTTTCTTGGTTAATTAACGAAAAAGATTCGTTTGCACAGACAAAGCAAACCAACCCTAATTTAGATGTTTGGGTATTTTATGACAAATTAAAAGTAGTAGATAAGCATGTCCTCGAAGTGATTGAAGAATATAAGAAACTAGGGATAAAAATGGTTGAATATCCTTTTGCTGTTCCTCATCTAAAAGCGTTGATAATTGACTCTGAGTCTGATGATAAACGTTTTTTTGTTTTTAAAAAACTTGATTCAAAAATCAAAATTGATTTATTTAAAAACGATAATATAGCCTTAAATTTTGCAGAAGCATTTGTTCAAAGCATTCGATCTTATCCTACTAAAATAATAATTGGGATTTCTGGTCTAAATAATTTAGGTAAATCAACTTTATCCTCCATATTAAAAGAAGAATTTGGTGAGAAAATAGCAATTGTGAATGATACATTTAAGCATGATGCTGATAATTCTTTCGAGAGTTCAGTTTTGGCACTTTGCTTTCAATTGTATGATTTTACAAATGTTCTAAGGAATTCGAAATCAAAGGTAATTTTGTTCGATCGGACACCAATTGACAATCTTGCATTTATGTATATTAACAGGAAACAGTCTAGATCCTTTGATTTTTATATTGAGAGTATTTGTGATGAAATAATGGAATTCATGAACTCATTTTACTTTATTGCGTTTCTAAAACCAGATCAAACAGGGTTTCAATATCGCGCTACCACTCACTTAGATTCTAAAACAAGGAAGTTAATTCGAAAAAGATTAGAAATGTTACATCAAGACAGTCATGCTAATGTAATTCATTATAGAACAGAATATGAAGAAAAAAAAAGAAGTTCACGGTTACATGAGATTTCCAGTGATATTAAATTGCGCATTGAGAAGAGATTATTTGAGATTTCCTAATAACGTCCCATAACAGCAAAATACCCCCGCAAGCCGGGTTTCGCTGCTTCGTTGAAAGGAAATTGAATTTTTAAAAGCAAATCTTCGTAGGAAGTTCATCGGGAAACTCCCGCCCTGCGTGTGTTTGCGGAACGAGTGTGTCTTGAATAAACCTGTGAAAACGGAAAGAATGCTGTACAAAAGATGGAAGACCTTTGAAGGTAGTAAAACGAAAGCCGGAGCTGAGTGAACTGGTAATGGAATCATTATTAACAACAAAGGAACTGGTCTTCCGTAGACGACTTTGCTGGCTGAAATAAATGTTTTTTAAAGGAGCCAGCGAATGCTTCGCATTTCAGGAGTAGTTTGCAAACTACCTTATGCTGCGTTGGGCGGAAACTCCCTCGGTGGTGAACGATAAGGAAAAAGGGGGACTTGATCATTGAAGGTGAGTATTGTCGAGGTGAATAAATTGAACCAACTATTAAGTCTCGTAAAAGCAATTTGAGATGTCGAAAGCGGATGTTTACGTCGGTGTCCGTTAAGAGTGTAAAGGAAACCTGATTACTGTTTACATGGCATCATCCGGGATAAAGTTGGCAGGAAGGCAATACAGGGTTTTGTATGGAACAAGAGAAGCCGCTATCGATCTGCTAATTTCGCGTAATCGGGAGAAACCGACGCACAAGGATAGTGTGAGATAGCGGTTGCGGACTAAGTCGTAGTAGTGATGAGACTTCTGTAACGGATGGGGAGCGAAGGGCTTAGCCTATTCAGTTTCAAAGTTAACAACAACCGAGAGGGAAGATTGAAGATTAAGAAACAATATCACAGTCAATGAAAATTGGTGTATCCAAGTGTGTTAAACATCTGTGATTGAATAGGAAGAGCCGTATGAAGGGAGACTTTCACGTACGGTTCCGTGAGAACGTGGGGATGAAATTCCCCTGCGTGACTCTCCTATGGGCAAGGTTAGTGGCCGTCACTGACAGTCAGGAATCAGAGAAAAATTATATGAATAAATGCTTAATTAAGAAAAATAATAATGGGAATAAATGTTTATCACTACACATCGCTTGATGTTTTAAAGAAAGTAATTGAATCTAAAAGACTTAGATTTACCAAAATGAATTCTTTGAGTGATAAATCTGAATATAAATACGGGATTCAGCTTTTAAAAAATAAAATAATAGAATATGAAAATAATAACAATGTTGGGAATAAATTTGACACTAAATTGCTAGATAGATTCTCGTTTTCTGATGATTTGTATTCAATATCATTTACGGAGAACGGAGATAATTTGGCTTTTTGGAATAGTTATTATGTAGATAAAATTACTCCAGTATCGATTGGTTTTATAAATGACAAGGTTTTTAGTGAAGGATTTATCATTAATAACTGTAAATATGATGACCCCTATCCAGCTATGGGTAAAGAACGTTATAATTGGTTTAGACAGATTTTTGATATTAGAAACATATTGCAGATTTCAGAGAATCGAGAATACATCCAGATAACATTTCAAACAGCGCATCTAAAACATAAAGCTTTTGATATAGAGAAAGAATGGAGGGCTGTTTCTTTTCTTTCTAAAAATGGGACGTTAGGGAAGTCTAATCGGAATGGCAAAGAAATTGAATATTTTGACCAAGATTTTAATATTGCTAGTATTTGTGAAATTATTGTTGGACCTTCTAAACAACAGGAATTGAATTATCAAGAAATTTCATCACTAATTTCAAATAGTAGATTGAACTGTTTAGTGAGTAAATCGACTATTCCATTAGAGTTATAATATTAACGTATAGTAATTGAATTGAATGAACAAAATCAAGCCCATAATATTAGCTACCGGTCAAGTGCACCAGAGGTGGTTTTAAGTGTGCATCTTTAGCTTCGCTGATCTTCGATTCCGCTCGGGCTGTTTTTCGGCTTGAGATCCGCAGTCTGGCGGACGCAATCCGCTTCTGTATTTAGCTTTTAATGGTAGGAGAAAATAGTAATTGTTCTGTAGACAAACATATAAACAAAAATGACAATGAAAAAAGCAATTTTAATTCTGATGACTCTTTTAGTGGGTAACCTCACATTTGGACAGAATAAAGCAGAGGCAGAAAAGTTAGTAAACGAAGGGGTTGCTTACCATGATAAAGAAGATTATGATGGTGCTATCTCAAGGTATGACAAAGCATTAGCATTAGATAAAGACAATCTGACAGCCTTATCAGAAAAGGCGCTTACCTTAAACTCACTTCAAAAATGCGAGGAATCAATTTTACTTTGCCAAAGAGCAATTGAAACTCATCCAAGGGAGAATGGACTAAAAATGGTTTATGTGGTTTATGGTAATAATCTTGACGATTTAAAGAAAACTGATAAATCGGTTGAAATATATGACCAGGGAATCAAACAATTTCCAGATTACTATCAGTTATATTTTAATAAAGGAATAACGCTGGCAAGTGTGAAGAAATATGACGAGGCAATGTTATGCTTTCAAAAATCTGTTTCCCTTAATCCTAAACATGCAGGTTCTCACAATATTATTGCACGAATTTTAAATAATACCAATCGAATACCTGCACTTTTAGCCTATAGCCTATTTTTGGTCATCGAACCTGAAAGTAAAAGGGCAAAAGAAAATCTTTCAGTCCTTCAGGAATTAATGAAAAGAAATGTTGAAGAGACAGGCAAAGAATCGATTAATCTTAATGTTAGCCCCGATTTACTTAGCGATACAATTTCAAATGGTGACGTAAAAGAAAATAGCTTTAGATCTACAGACTTAGTTTTGACGATGGATGCGGCTCTGGACTTCGACAAAAAGAACAAAAAGAAAACTGAGGTTGAGCAATTCATCAGAAAGTTTGAAACAGTTTGCGAATCATTAAAAGAATCTCAAAAAGGCAATTATGGTTTCTTTTGGGAATTTTACGTTCCTTATTTTACGGAAATGAAAGACAAAAATCTGATTGAACCTTTTGCATACATTGCATTTGCTTCATCAGACTACCCGGATGTTTCAAATTGGTTGAAATCTAATAAAAGTGAAATCGACAAGTTTTATGAATGGTCGAAGGCATTTGTATGGAAAACAAACTAACAATGCAAGAACTGCTTCTGCTAATAAATGGACGCTGAACACTCTGCAAGACCCGGTCCGTCAGCGGGCGGATTGAACAACACCCGCCGGAATCAGGACTAGGTTCTTTGCGAAGGTTTTATTGATTTTTAAAGTTGTTGTATTACACTTATTGGCAAAATCACTACACCTGTTGCCAAAAGAGCTACATCTGTCAGATATTACATAAGGTTGATGCAGTTAACAGATCCCATCTAAAACATGTTAAATAACAGGTAATTAAATTGATTTAATTAAAAATAATTGAATTTATATTGATAAATTTGAAGGTTAAAACGTTCTTTAAATACAATGAAATCAGTGAAGCTAAAAATAGAACGCGGATTAACGCGGTAAACGTGGATGGTAATGCGGATTTAATGATTAAAAACAACCTAACCCGGACTTTAATCCGTTTTAATCTGCCCGATCAGGTTCAATCGGCGTTCTATTATTCAGGATTACTGCAAGGTTTTTCCGGGTGATGGTTGTGAAAGATGATGTTACGATAGACAGAATGTAAAATAAAAATAATCAATAAGTTGAAAATAGTCCATCATAGAAAAGTACTATAAGATTGCTGCTATTTACGTTAGCGGTCATGCTAGTGCGCGACAGGAGGATGCCGAAAATCCTACAAAGAGTTGGCAAGTTAAAATTAAGAATTATGAAAAAGATCTTAAGTATTGCTCGTGTACAACTTTTGAAGGCATTGTCATATGACGGCAATATACGCTGCCTTCATTGCGGTTTTGTTGGCACACTATCAGACTTTCCGAATGGGAAATGTAGAAAGTGTGGGGGGCCTGGTGTAATGAATAATTAACAACAGAAAATTTGCGGTCATTCAAAAAGTACAACAGACACTCAAATTATTGCCCAAGCACAATAGGTTATAATTCTAAACAAGGAGGAAATATGTCATTCAAATGTAAAATTGGTTTGCATTCATGGAATGGATGTAAATGTTCCGAGTGTGGTAAAACCAGAGATGAACAACATGATTGGAGTAAAGATTGTGAAAAATGTTCAAAATGTGGAAAAACAAGAGAGAGCCAACACAAGTCGAATGGAAGTAAATGTTCCATTTGTGGGAAAGAAAAGGTGTATTCATATGATTATGTGCTGAATGAAGTAAAAAAAAGTATGGAAGAGCAAGACGAGAAAAAGAGATCAAACATTTGCGTTGCAATAGTAAATTTGGAAGGAAATTGCTTAACCTGTCTTACTAAAATTGTACAAGATAAAAATCTAGATTTCTATACTCGCCGTTGGGCTTTGAAAATTGCTTCTGGTTTCAGAGGTGAAATACTATACGATTTTATCAGAAGTTATTGTTTGGCAGGACAATCAAAAGCGAAATTATTTAGTGATCATAGCGGTACTGAAGAAAGTGAAGCGAAAATAGCTTTATTTGTTACAGGTGAAGAAATTCTCAGTACAAAGGATTTCTTCGAGCGATTTATGGCAAAGTAAGCAGATAAAATAATTACAAAAACACATTATTATGGGTATCAAATGTAAATTAGGTTTTCATAATTGGGACGGATGTAAATGCACTGATTGTGGAAAAATTCGTGATGGACATCACGACTGTTCAAATGATTGTGAGAAATGCTCCAAATGCGGCAAGTTAAAAGAGGAAGAACACGACTCGACAAAAGAGCGTAAGAAAAACGTTTCAGAAGCATTTTTCGCATCGGTTTATAAAAATCAAACTTCACTAATTCAAGAATTCCTTGCAAATGGTGCTGACGTAAACTCAAGAGACGAAAAAGGCGAAACCCCTTTGTTTTCAACTTTAGGGTCTGATCTATTTGGCGGGTTAGACACTGCGAAACTGTTAATTGCTAATGGAGCTGAAGTTAACGCGAGAAATCTCTTAGGTCAAACACCTCTGCATTATGCTATAATGTTTTCCATGAAGACTGAAATTGTAAAATTACTGATTTTAAATGGGGCAGATGTGAATGCAAAGGACAATAAAGGGATAAGTATATATCAATATGCTAATGTTCATCGCAGAACTGATCACGCCTTCATGGACTTGTTGACCTCACATGGAGCTAATTAGTTATATTATGGCTTAATCAAATTCAAACAGGAGTATGCTGAAAATCCTGCAAAGAGTAAGCATCAAATAAAAATAATTGTTTATGAACTTCATCAAAAAACTTTTTGGCAATAAACCTAGCTCTACAAAGGAAGATAAAACTGCTGCCGCAAACGGAAAACCGCAAGGATTAATTCGTCATGCACTCTTGGTCGCATCTCTCCCTGATAAACCGACTGACCCCCAAATGTATTCTTTTTTGTTTGACCTATTACCGGAACTCAAGAATCAGCCTGATGATATCGCAACATTTGGGTTTCTATGGGAAACTAAATCAATGGATCAAATTGACATGCAAGAATTAGCGACATCAGCATTTGGTAGTGGAATTTTAAATACAAGTAAATACATTTATCGCACTTTGCATATCAAACTCAAAACTGGCGAGGCTAAATGCTTTGTTGTTTATGATGTTGATAATAAGTGATTTTGATTTTTAAGTTATGTAGAATAATAGTGGAGATAAAGCACGAACGGCTAACTTCAGCTACCCGTCAAGTGCGGCAGCGGTGGTTTTCGGTGTGTATCTTTCCGCTCGGGCTGCTTTTCGGCTTGACATCCGCCGGCTGGCGGACGCAATCCGCCCCTGCGTGTAGTGTGCCGAGAAGCAGAACATCGGCAAGAATAACGTTCTGCATGCTGTAATTGAGATGATGGAATCCGTCGGCTGACGGATGGCCCATCGGTGCCGTTGTACAGGCGAGGGCACCAAACCACCTAAAGGTGCTGTGGTAAAGAGTCATGGTGCTGAGCGTTTAGGTAAAGGTTCCGATTAAACGGAATCAGGTATGAATGTAGGAGTTGAACAAAATTAAATCGCTGTAGAGGTGTCGAGAAGGGGTACAACCTGTCAAAAGCTACGAAGTACACGACGGAGTTATAAGTTTAGCGGCAACCTGTTTACTGGCTAAATGGCAGGCGTCATACAGGCGACAAGAACTATATTCAGGCTCAATTATGGAACTCGGGAACCTGTACGGCAATGCCAAGGGAAGGACACAATGGGATCACCCCAGAGGTCATAAACCGAATTGCCGTACAGGGACGGATTGCCCCGTAGTAGTGATGAAGTTTCTGTAATGGGGATGGAGCGAAGGGGACAAGTTATACAGCATCATAACATTTAACAACTCGCAAGAGGATGAATTTATGGAATGAGACAAAATCGGTACCGATAAGTCGCCCCATGGTTTGGGAGGCTTATAAGAAAGTACGTTCCAACCATGGAAGTGCAGGGGTAGACCAAATTAGCATGGATGAATTCGATGCCAACAGGTCGAAATACCTTTACAAACTATGGAACAGGATGGCATCGGGCAGCTATTTTCCACCACCAGTCAAAGAGGTTGAGATACCTAAGAAAGACGGCAAAGTCCGCAAACTTGGAATACCAACCATCGGCGACAGAGTGGCGCAAATGGTAGTGAAGGAATTCATAGAACCGAGGTTCGAGAAGATATTCAGTTCACATTCTTATGGTTACCGACCGAACAGGAATGCCCATCAGGCATTGGAATCGGTACGTGAAAACTGTCGGAAAACAGACTGGGTAATCGACTTGGATATAAAGGGATTCTTTGACAATATCGACCACGATAAACTGCTGCTGGCCATTGAGAAACATGTGAGTGAAAAGTGGTGCATCCTATACATCAAACGATGGTTGCAGATGCCTGTGCAGACTAAATCAGGCGAACTGGTTCAGAAGCAAGGCAAAGGCACCCCACAAGGAGGCGTGATAAGTCCACTGTTAGCCAATTTATTTCTACACTATGCCATGGATAAGTGGTTGGAACAAACCCATCCTACAGTAAGTTATGTGCGTTATGCCGATGATGCCATATTGCACTGTAGGAACAAAGCACAAGCGGAGGAAGTGCTGGAAACGTTGAATGAACGAATGCAAAGTTGCGGATTGGAATTACACCCTGATAAAACGAAACTGGTTTATTGTCGCGATTACCGAAGACAAGAAAACCATGTAACAGTAAAGTTCGATTTTCTGGGATACTCCTTTCAACCAAGGACAACGAAATCGAAACGAACTGGGAATCTGTTCCTGGGTTTCGACTGTGCGATCAGCATCAGTTCAAAGAAACGCATAGCCGACAAGATGAAAGAGTTGGACATTGTGCATCTGAGCCACAAAAGCATAGTAGGAGTAGCCCTATTTCTTGAACCTTATATTAGGGGATGGGTTAACTACTACGGTAAGTTCAGGTTAAGTGCTATGAATCCAATTTTTCAGTTACTTCGCAAACGTGTAGCTTGGTGGGCACGAAAGCGGTACAAGCGTTACAAAACGAATCTGAACAAAGCCTACGATTGGTTGAAACGGGTAAAGGAACAATTCCCCACCTTATTTTATCAATGGAGGTCAGGTTTTTCATAATGTGACGCATCGATTTGTATAACAAGAGCCGTGTGATGGGAGACTATCAAGCACGGTTCTGTGAGAGGCTGAAGGGGAAGTTCCTTCGGCCTACTCGACTTTGCGGAACGTTAGCGCCAAGCCTAAAAACCGCTTCGACACATAGTAAAATCTTGACAATGACGAAATAAAATGACAAAAATGAATTCTTCGGATTCGAACCATACTGCAAGGGGTTTTAATTTTTTCCCCCAACACACTTTGCGCCCGATGGTCGCATTAGGGAAAACAACGCCCCACGCTCAAAACAGCACATTTGCAAGCCCCAGCCCAAATGCCCCAGCTTCAGCTTGCAAAAGAGCTGCTTTTTTGCCCTCGCACCCTACCAATGAACAGCATTCTGTATTATTGGGAAAAACTTATAACAATATGATTAATTGAATTATTTTTAATATTAAAAATTTGCATGACAAAATTTCAAATATTTACCTAAATTACGAGCATAAAAATAAAACCATGACTAAAGAAGATGTAACAAAATTACTTTACCACTTAGGAAAGGCTACTTGGAAAATGATTCCAGGTGTAGGACCTTTTGTGGAGGAACTATTTTATGAGCAGTTCAAAGATGTACTCTTACCCAAATTAAAAACTCTTACAGAAGAAGATCTTGCTGAGATTGAAAAACGTATCCCTAAGATTAATTTTGAAAGAATCGATGAAGAGTTGAACAAACTCAGTGTGGATCTTAAATCTACAATGTCTCAAAGTTTATTCTCGGTTTTTGAGGCAATAGATCAGCAAATAAAACCTGAAATAATTACGAAATTGGATGAGAATCAAAATATCTCATTATCCATTTTGGATATTATTTCTAGAATTGAACAGAATATTGGAAATGAAACAGCCTTGCGTAATGCTTTAAAGGAAATCAACACTAAACGGGAATTGTGGATTGAAAGAATTTCCAAGAATCAAAAGCTTTTACTTAAAAAGATTCCAACTGATTATATAGATATTGACCAATTATGGGAGCTAACAAAAAGTTTAATTCCAGAATGCGGGTATAAAGAATTTCGGTTCCGCTTACATGAATTGGAATGGTTGGGATTAGTGATTAGATATTGGAATGAAAAATGGTACTATAGAAATATTGGCAATGAGTGATGAGATATTTGAATTACCTGAATTAAAAATATGGATAATTTATCAAGGTAAAAAATCTAAAGAGATTTATGATGATTTGACTATGTATTTTAATCAATTGTCTGGTCGAAAGATTGCACTAATTGGAAAATTAAGTGAAATGGATGATTCAGCAAAAAATACAATTGAATCAAATCTTCAAGAACAGATTATGTCATGTGACTATGCTTTTGCAATAATTGATGAAGATCCTAGAGATACGATTATTGCAGGGAATTTATGGTTTGAAGTTGGTAGATTTATTGGTTATAGAGGTTGGGATAGGCTTACTTTCTTTAAACAGCAAGACATTACTCAATGGATTTCAGATATTGATAATACTAGGATACGCAAAGACTTTTCTGATTATACTAGTTTAATCGACAAAATCAGAACAAAAATTAATGACATCAGGGAAAATATAACCATAAGTAAAACATCAGTATTGAATCAAAAAGAAAAAATTCAAATTACATATAATCACAAGGAAGATACACAGTCCGTTTGGCTATTGCCCGAGTCGTATCAGTGCAATAATTGTGAAAATGAATGTATTACAAAATTGAATCATCTATCATTCAGTTCTGAATTATTTAATATTGATATAGAAAATGAAATTTATTTTCAATTTAATAATTTTTTCAATTCGATTCAAATAACTCGTTCTGAATTGATAAACATAAATGAAATAATTAGTGCTCCTGATTTTAGCCAAAATATTACT
Source organism: Prolixibacteraceae bacterium (assembly GCA_963677935.2). Classification (GTDB taxonomy): domain Bacteria; phylum Bacteroidota; class Bacteroidia; order Bacteroidales; family Prolixibacteraceae; genus JAAFHB01. The sequence continues at coordinate 4,904,608 of CAXXEH010000003.1, forward strand.
TTATGGACAAGACAAACAGAAATATTACAAAATTGCATTATTGAATTTTACAATCATTTAAGAAATCTATCTATTATTAGTGGATATATATATGAAGATCCTGGTTCAGGAGATGCATTCTTAAAATCATTTATTATTAGTAAAATTAAGGATTTTAGCCTTCATGATTTGCTAGACGAATATTTATCAAATTTAAAAAAATTTAAAAAGGCAACAAGGAACATAAAAGAATCAAATAGATTAGAACTTCTTAAAGATCTAAAAAATGTAACTGACTTTAATAGTTATCTAATTACTAGTCTATTAGGAGCATGGAATGAATTATTTAAGATACATCCCAATTTTATTCAGGAAATTGGGAAATGCTACAAAAATCCTCATTTGGTCCATAACGTATTACCCAATCTAACAACATTTTTATCAGAAGAAATACAAGAATATTTCAATAATGTTTGGAAAATAAAACATAATCAATGGCAAAATCGTAAAAATTTTGAAAATGAAAAAAATTAAAGATATAATACAAAAAAATAATCTTTTTTGTTATGAATATTTTATTTTATGGCTTCATGAATTTAATATTTTTAATAAACTGCAAAATAATAAACCTGACTCAAAAGAACTAAAAGAAATTTGGTTTATATGTCAAATATATAATTTCAATATTAGTTCAAATGATTATGATTCGTTGTTCAAATTTGAACAATTATGGAATTCATCCCAAAGACATATAATCATGACACTTAGTAGAATTGATAAAGACTTCATACCTAACTCAAATTACATTAATGAATCTGAAGAAAGGCATTTTTTGGATTGCTATTCTAAAATTACCTCATGGATGAAATGTAAGAGTGGAATTGGCACTAGTTTATTCTCAATTTCAGATGCAGAAGAGTTAGAAGAATTAAGATCAAAAATAATTCAAATTGGAAATACATATTGTCATTCAGTATTTACAATTAAAGAAGTTAAAAATTTAGAGAAGGTAATGGGAGAAAAACTAGTTTTTGAAGATGACATTAAGGAGAATCTTTCAATTCCCATATCTTCCTTATTATTAAATAATAAAAAACTCCAAGATTTTATTTTACATAAAGACCTTGCATTTGAAGCTGAATTTATCAACTAAAAAAAATGAAAATACTTAATAAATGCCTTGATTCATTAATAAATGAGTCAAATGGAATATATGAATCAATATGTAGCCTTCTTATTGTAAATAAAGTTATTTGGAATATATCTATTTCTGCTAATTTTAAAAAATCAGCTTATTGGGAAATTAGAAAAGAAGAAATCAAAAGAGAATTATTAATTCAATTCAATAATGACGAATATTTGGTTGATATTCTTATAGGAATACTTCAGTACTATTTTTCAAATAATAAATATATTTCTGAAAAATATAAAAATATTATAATAGAAAATGGGATTATTTGTTTTGACAAAGAGTTTTTTAGGCCAATCCATTTTTTAAAAAAACTATTTGGAGATAAAATTTCTGACAGTACTTTAAATTATTATATCAAAAGATGGATACGTGATTATTACAAATGTCCTCTTTCCGTTCAAACATTAAATATACTTTCAGCAATTACTGCTTCTATTAATAAAAAAATAAGTGATCCAAATAATATTAAAGATGGGAATAAGCCAATTATAAAAAATTCCATTCGTGAATTTACACAGGAAGAATTATTTACATATGAAGTATCTCAAGGACATAATACTAACCATTTTAATTATTCAGAATTTATTCTGGATAAAAGTCTTATTGAAGATTGTTTTATTGAAATTTGTCGGAATGTCGGTTATATTATACCATCAACTCCAAAATTTTTAAATAATACATATAAATATCCTAATACTAGGAATGTTTTTAATTGTCGAATCCAAACACGCACCAATTTTTTTGATATTGAGTATCTTATCTCATTTCTATTTGGTCTTTCAACTAATATAAAAGGTTTTGATACTCTTTTCGGTGGATGGGGAATAATATTACCTGAAAAATTTAATAACAATCATAAAGGACAAGATAATTACTTCTCAAAAGATTTATTGGGTGCCCGCACTATATCAATTATGGGTGAATGTGGTAGTGGTAAGTCACTGTTGAGTCTGCAATTAGCGATTGATGTTGCTAGCAAGGGAGGAATTGCTTGGTTGATCCTTATGGAACAAACCATTGAGGAATGTTTATATTCAATTGAATCATTGTGTGCATATTCAAATCGAGAATCTTTTGAGATTGTTACAAACTTGGGTGAACTAGCAGAAGCTTTTAAATATAAGAAGATTAATATTAATCGAGGTTGTCTTTCCATTCAACGTCCTTCACATAATCAAAGTTTTGAGGAATTTTTAAACGATATTTCAGAATTTACCACTAATCTTTCTATTGAAAATGATTTGCAGCTTTTAATTGTAGATCCTATCAATAGTTTTAAGCAAAAAGAAAAAAATAGTGATGAAAATTTACTTAATCTTCGCAACTATACGGTAGAAAAAATAAAACAATTGAAAAAGATTGGTACAAATATTCTTTTTGTTGCTGAAGGGGTGACTCAATCCAATAAAAAGAATGATACTTTTTCAGAGGATAACTACCTAGCTTTTGTTGAAAATATTTCCGATACATTAATTCAACTATCAGTTAAAAAGGAACACAATTATTCTCAAAGGATTATTGAAGTTAAAAAATCACGTCTTCAAAGGGAATTAAGAGGACAACATTCCTTTTCAATCTGTAGTAATTCAGGTTTTGAAATAAATCTCTCTACAGCTGCAATAAGTTCAATTATTAAGTCTCATCGTTTATTATCTTCGCAAACATCTATAAAATTTGGATTTAGGGAATTGGACAATATCATACGAAAAGAATCAATATATGAAGGTGATGTCATTGTATTTCAAGGCATAACTGGAACATTAAAAACATATCTGGGATACATCTTCTTATTAGTCGCAAAATTTAAGGCGAATTCTGGTGAGCCCTTATCGATTATTTTCGATACTTTAAACGCAAAAGAAACTATTGTTAATGATTTGCGAAAGCCTCTATTCAGAAAATTGTTGGATTCTAGAAAGAACATCGAGGGCTATTATCGGTTAGATCCAGAAAAGAATGTTCGGATTATTTCCTTACCTCATGGGTATATTACCCCAGGGAAAATTATCGATACCATAAATCGAGAGATTAGAAAAGCATTACATGAGGGATATCGTGTACACAAAGTAATGATAAATAGTGTGCGACAATGGCAACTCGTTTCTCCCAATATCTATGAAGATAATTTATTCACTGATACATTGATCCAAACCCTAAGGGGTCATCATACGACAAGTCTATTAATTTGTGGCAGTGATGAAAATCAATATTCTAATGTTAGAGAATCAAATTCAAAGTATAATGACTCAATTATTGAAAATTCAGATTGTTACATAAAATTTGATAGGGTTGATTTTAGAGGAATAAGCCGTGCTATCCTAAAAGTAATAAAAACCAGAGGAATGAATCATCGGATGGAAACTTTCGAAATTAAGAAGTCTGATGATTCTATTAAAATTGAGCCAACAAGTCCATTGTTGCGTTATGACCAAACATTAAATACATTACAACCAGTTAAAATAAGAATGTTTTTTCATTTCGATTCGGATGTGCAACGACAATACTATGAAACTATTACAAAAACTATAAAGGCTGTTATTTCTCAGGACACAGAAATTGACTATCAAGATCGACTTTACTTAAATAAAACAATTCAAATTGGAAAAAATTCTGCTATTGATGAATTACAAATTGTACAACTGGATGAATTTCAATATGCGATGCATGCACTTAACCCTAAGGCAGATTATCAACCCTTATATCGGTTTGAACAAGAACAATTTATAGAAAGTTACTGGGACGATATTCCTGAAAATTTGTTATTGCCAATAAAAAAATTAAAAGAAACAAAGAACAATTCAATCTATGCTGTTCCATTTATTCAGAATATTAGTTTTCTTGCCTATAAGAATGGCATTAGTGAAGATTCATTAACTGATTGGGAAAAACTTGCAGAAGAATGTAGAAATTGGGAACTTGTTGCTAGTTTGATAGATAAAGAGTGTGAATCAAATTCCCTAGAACAAAAAGAACCAGAGGAAAATCTTAATTTGTTTTTTGCATTCTCTGGTAATACTATCGAGAATTATAATAGCCTTTTTCTCGAAATACTTTTGCCTCTCTTTAAAAAGGATTATATTACAGATATTAACAATTGTCCATTAGAGTCAATATTTAAAAGTCAAAAATCATTTCAAGCTGGACGATTATTACGTCAGTTAGCCTTCCGATACGTAAATGTATTTAAAAATGGAACTGGTCAATTTATTAGTCCACCTGCGGTTAGTGTAACGGAAATTATTCCAGATCCAATTCCTATTAAGGCAAAAGTATGGAGACATTGGTACACAACTTATAACCAAATGATCTCTGATTTTATATATTTTAAAAAAGAAAAAGAAATTTCAGAAATTAGAATTACTTCATTGCCTGGCAACATTAGTATTGCAGGAGAATGGTATTTGGGTATTCCAGCTTATTCTGCAGCACCTGAAGCAGGTTTAGAATTGATTAAGAACCTTGTCTCCCATGAAGAGCAATTAAATCGAGTTCGGATGGGAGTTGGGTTACCTATAAATAAAAAATTTTACAGTTCTAATTCTGATAAACAAGTTTTAATTTCATCAAACTTTTCAACTAAGAAATCTTTTATTGAACAAACTATTGAGAATTCATTCCGCCGGTCTACATTTTCTTGCTATACCTATGTGTCAAGAATTCTGGCCTACCATTTAAAAAGAGTTATTCAAATTCCGGAACCTGATGATACCAAGATTTTGAATGATTATGAGTTATATAAAGATTATATCAATGGTGAAGTTGAGAAGATATTTGTAGAGCTACAAGATCGTTTAGATTTTGTCCAAAATGGTGAATTTATACCTTGTGGTCTTAACAAAAACAATAATATAGAGTGTAGAAGGTGTAAAAGAAGGTTTAATTATTTTATGAATAGAAATGGTTTTAAAAAATAAAAAGAGCTGAGGCTATGCAGAATCAGCCCTTTTCACTAAGCAATTTTAGTCCATTTCATGCCATTGTATTTTGGACATGGTGGAAGTGTATCGGAACTATTATCCAATCTGATAACTCCTCGAAATCTTTAGATTGTTTGAAAGGCACGTGAATAATTCTGCCGAGTAATTCGTTGTTGAATCAATAACAAAACTGCATAGAGGCTTCAAAGATTCAATTTCCAATTCGACTGAATGATTGTCCGAAATCACAAACTGGTCAAATGTTTTTATTAAACACAATCTTCAGAACCAAAATTATAAAATCAACAGCTACCAATACAAAGGGAAATTCTCTAAATCAGATTTACTTATGACTTGTGAACAAACTCCATGAGCAAAGGCATTCAACCATACCTTACCCTGTTCTGAGAGAAACGAGTTCAATACAATTTGACGATAAGGTTTTGGTACAGTAATTCGGTAAATACAATCACTATTGATAACTCTGGATATTCCGGTGATGCTGGTGGATATTCCGGTGATGCTGGTTCTTCGTCACATTTGGGGATACACAAATATTTAAAAATACTGCATAAACATTTGATATCCAGATAAATAAATTCATTTTTTCTTGGCAATTTGCTACATATTCCGGAGCATATCCACCCACTTTAGAATAGAAACATTTCAGTTTCAAACTGAAAGTTGACCATTCAAAACCACGTTTTTCATGTCCGTTTGCCCTAAAAACAGGCTTCAAACAGAATGAAAACACAAAAAGCTGTTACAAAACAATCCAAATTCCGGAGCATACCCGTTCACGCTATTTTGGGAGGTCGGAAAATATCACTTTTCCGGAGCATATCCGTTCACTTTTGGATATTAGTAATTTTGTTATCAGTACTTTCCGGAGCATACCCGTTCACGGATTGGCACTTTTCATTTTCCGGAGCATATCCGTTCACCCGTGGATAATCCGGACTAAGCTGACCCTGAATATTCCGGACTATACTGTACAACACAATCCGGAGTATAGTGTACAATTGATTCCGGAGTAAAGTGTACAATTTTTAGATGTTGTTTTTTGTCGATTTTAAGGTTTTTCCGGCCGCGGGTTTCGGTACGAAACAGCTGCCAATCCGGCATAAAGTGTACAACTGGATCCGGAGTATATTGTACAACTATGCAACATAATGGGGATTGATTAGTGACTTTTGTGTCTTACTCAAACTAAGGCACGATGGCAAACAAATCAATCGGTATGACACAAGTACGACGCATTATTCAGTTAAAAGCAGAAGGGCTCAGCAAACTTAAAATATCTGCCGCACTTCATCTTCACCGGGCAACCCTTGACACTTATCTTTCAAGGATTGAAGCAAGCGGTAAAAGCCACCCTGAACTTCTGCTGCTCAGCGACGATCAATTAGTCAATTTAGCCTATACATCCTCTGTCTTAGTCCAGGTCGATAAGCGGATTGACGCGTTGCAAAAGCAATTTGGTTATTACAGAAAAGAGCTTACCCGACCTGGTGTAACTCGCAGAACTCTTTGGGAAGAATACCGGGTAACCTGTCCCGAAGGTTACTCCTACACCCAATTTTGTGAACATTTTGCCAGATACCTTAAGCACACGCATGCCACGATGCATCTCACCCATCGGGCTGGAGACTATCTTCAGGTTGATTTTGCCGGGAAGCAATTGCATTATGTTGATACCCAAACGGGACAATTAATCGCTTGCCCGGTACTTGTTTGCACTTTACCCTTCAGTGGTTATACTTATGTTGAAGCACTTCCAACCGCGGCACAGAAGTATATGTTTGGTGCCATGAACCGTTGTCTGGAATACATTGGCGGTGTTCCCCGTAATATATTAAGCGATAACATGAAGCAATATATCGGCAAGAACAGTCGTTATGAGTTCACGTTTCAGGAGTTGGCAGATCAGTGGTCTGTTCATTACAATACCAATCTTGATGCTACCCGGCCGCGCAAACCTAAGGATAAGCCGACTGTTGAGAATACTGTTTACCAATCATATCTGCGTATCTATGCCAGGATCCGTGATGAAGAGTTCCATAGTCTTTATGAACTCAATCTGAGGGTAAAGGAGCTTCTTATCTCGCTCAATCAAGCCTCCTTCCAAAAGCTGCCGGGAAGTCGTCATACGCGGTTTATGCGTGATGAACAGCCTTTGTTAAAACCGTTGCCCCCGGAATCTTTTACGATTAAACATGCTACCGTGGCCAAGGTTCAGATGAACTATCATGTTATCCTAGGCGAAGACAAGCATCTGTATAGTGTTCCGTATCAATACATCGGTCAAATGACCAAGATTACCTATGATGATGAACACGTTGAAGTTTATATCGGTTTTCAGCGCATTGCCATCCACAAACGCGATTACCGCAATCATGCTTACTCCACCATCGCGAGCCACATGCCGGAAAAACATCTCAGATACAATGAAACGTTAGGATGGGACTCAGCCTATTTTTTATCCCTTGCAGCTAAAATGGGAGAAAACTCAGAAATGGTTTTTAGTAAGATACTTGCATCCAAAGAATTTATAGAACAGACCTACAGAGCGTGCATTGGATTAAAAAGGCTCTCTGAAATCTACGAACCAAAACGATTTGAAGCTGCCTGTAAAAGGGCTTTAAACGCAAGCAGAGTAACCTATGGTATGATTAAAAATATCCTTGAAAGTAATCTGGATAAACAAGAAGAATCCCAAATGAACTTATTTTCTATTGCAGATCATGAAAATATCCGTGGCGCAAAGAATTATAACTAAATCAGATATAAATGCATACTTAAAACAAAATGAATGAACACACAGATTACCATTGATCATTTAGTACAGTTAAAGCTTCACGGTATGGCTCGTGCTTACCAGGCCTTACTGACGATGCCTGTTCAGCAGCATCCAACCCTTAGCCAGTTTATGGCCAATCTTGCGGAGACAGAGGCACAGGAGAGAACTCAAAAGAGAACAGAAAAGTTCCTGCAGCAAAGCAAATTGCGTTATAATGCAATCATAGAGCAGGTACATTGCAATGCCAGCAGAAATCTATCCCGGGAAAAGCTGATGATGGTGGCTGATTGCAGTTTTATTGAACGGGCTGAAAACCTGCTGATCACCGGAGCAACCGGATGCGGTAAGAGTTATCTGGCTTGTGCAATCGGACGGCAGGCATGTTTCTTCGGGTACAAGACCTTGTATTTTGGGATCAACCGATTCCTGGAAAAGATATCCAGTTCCAAATTAGACGGAACATATATCAAGCTGCTGAATCAAATAGAAAAAACTCATTTGCTTATCCTTGATGATTTTGGAATAAGTCCTCTCGATGCAGTAACAAGACTTGCACTACTGCAAATCCTGGAGGACCGGTACGGGAAAAAGTCAGTGATTATCGCTTCCCAGATCCCAACTTCAAAATGGTATGGCTACATTGGAGAATCCACTATTGCCGACGCAATTATGGACAGATTGGCAGTCAATGCCCATCGTATTGATCTAAAAGGAGAATCTCTGAGAAAGAAAATTTAAATTACATTTGCATCATAAATCATCCCCAGTTCCGGTTGTACAATTTGCTCCGGATTCATTGTACACTTTGTCCGAAATACTCAGACCCCCCCGGCTCCGGTTAAAAAATTAGATTTTCTGCGGTTTTTGGTGTTTGTTTTTTGTGACAATCCGGCAGATGTTGACCCCCTTAAAATTGAAAAATGAGGTAATAAATCCGGAGCATATTGACCCCCTCTTAGTTTTCGTCGGGGTTTAGTAAAAATCCGGAGCATGTTGACCCCCTCTGTTTGGCCGGCAAGGCACAAATCCGGAGCATGTTGACCCCCTTATCAATTTATCAGACAGGATTTTGGTTCTTTAGTGGTCAAATAACCACTAAAACGATATTCCAATGGCAGGAAAACCAAAACCCATGAGTCAGATTAAACAATTACTACAGTTACATGAGCTGGGCAAAAGCAAGAAGTTTATTGCCCGCAGTCTGGGGATCAGTAAAAATACGGTGAAGGCTTACCTTGCCAAATTAGCTGCTTCTCCGTTGAACCTTGAGTCCCTGCTGACCCTGGAAGACCCTGTTCTGGAAGGTAAGTTCCATGCAGGAAACCCGGCCTACAAAGACGATCGTTTTGATCATTTTAAGGCAAATCTGGACTACTTCGTCAAAGAACTTGGCAGAGTTGGCGTGACCAAACAACTGCTCTGGGAGGAGTACAAAAGTGATTATCCCGGGGGATATAGCCACTCTCAGTTCTGCCATCATTTGCTGCAACATCTGATCGCCCGTAAGCCTTCCATGGTCCTGCAACACAAAGCAGGAGAAAAGCTCTTTATTGACTTTGCCGGTAAAAAGCTATCTTATGTCGATACAGATACCGGAGACGTTGTCCCCTGTCAGGTATTTGTAGCCTGTCTTCCCTATTCTGATTACAGTTTTGTAATGGTTGTCAAAACTCAAAGCATCGATGACTTTCTTTATGCACTACGCTGTTGCCTTGAAGATCTTGGAGGAGTTCCCGAAGCACTGGTCCCAGATAACCTGAAGTCTGCCATTGTAAAAGCAAGTTCTTACGAGCCGGATGTTAACAGGGTTATGGAAGATTTTGCCAATCATTATAAAACAACTGTTATACCTGCAAGAGTGCGCAAGCCAAAAGATAAAGCACTGGTTGAGAATCAGGTAAAATTGATATACACCCGAATATATGCCAGGTTACGTGATTTAACGTTCTTTGATATGGTTTCGCTCAATAAAGCGGTCAAAGAAAAAACCAGGGATCACAACCAAACCCGGATGCAACAAAAAACCTATTGCAGGGAAGAGCGATTTCTGGCCGATGAAAAGCATTTATTACACCCACTTCCAGAGGTGCCCTTCGATTTAAAATATTATTGTGATTTAAAAGTTGCTAAAAATAATCACGTCTATCTTGCACAGGATAAGCATTATTACAGTGTTCCTTATGCCCATATTGGCCAGGTAGTCAAGATAAGATACAACAGATCAATGGTCTATATCTATGCCAAAGGGCACCAGATTGCGGTGCATATCCGTGATTACAAACAAGGCGGATATACCACTGATAAAGAGCATCTATGTTCTGCTCATCGTCATTATCTGGACCGAAGCCCGGATTATTACCTGAACAAAGCCAAAGTAAGATCAGAAGCGCTTAACCAGCTTATGGGACACCTGTTTGCACAAAACCGACATCCGGAACAGCTTTACAGAACCTGCGACGGACTACTGAACCTGCAGCGTAAAACAGATCCAAAAATCTTTGATAAGGCTTGTCTGATAGCCATTGATCAACAAACATATACCTATATCGTTGTCCTGAATATCATTAAGCACAAGATGACAGAAGAGACTGAAACAAAACCATCACAACCGCTGCCCACTCACCAGAATATCAGAGGGAAAGAATATTATACACAAACAACCATTAGTTTTTAACCATTTAATTTTAACTGTTTATGATGCAAATTGAATCGCAATTAAGCCGGCTCCGGTTACACGGGATGAGTCGTACCTGGCAGGCCTTACTGGAAACCAGAAGGCAACACGAACTAACACTGAGCGAAGGTCTGGAGCTACTTTTACAGGCAGAGGAACAAGATCGGACGAACAACCGTTTTGAACGATTAAGAAAGAATGCCCGGTTCCGTTATCAGGCTTCTGTTGAAGAACTTAAAATGGATGCTTCCAGAGGAATGGATAAAGCATTGATCTCTGCACTTGCCACGGGAGAGTACCTGTTAAAAGGAGAATCGGTTCTAATCACAGGGGCCACTGGTTGTGGAAAAAGTTTTTTGGCTTCGGCACTCGGTCACCAGGCATGTGCCCAGGGTTACAAGGTGGCCTATTATAATATGCAGAAACTCCTGCTAAAAGCAAAAATCTCACGTATCGAAGGGACAATCATTAGATTTTTTGAAAACATATCAAAAACTAATTTACTCATCCTTGATGATTTTGGCCTGACTCATCTCGAACAGCAGCAACAGCTGGACCTAATGGAGATAATTGAAGATCGGCATGGTAAATCATCAACTTTGATTGCTAGTCAGTTACCGATTGCAAACTGGTATGATGTTCTTGGAGAGGAGACCATTGCTGATGCGATTCTGGACAGGCTAGTCCACACATCCTACAGAATCGAATTAAAAGGTGAAAGTTTAAGAAAAAAACGGTAAAATTGTCAGTCATTTGAGTTCTCGTAAACCATCATCCTTGATGGGGGTCAATATGACCGGAGAGGGGGTCAGCATCACCGGAATATCCAACCCGCACGTTCACCCGTACCTTTGCAGCTTAACAATCGTCTAACAAAGCAAAGTGGATAATCCAGACAAAGCTGGTTCTTCGTCAATTTAGGTGATAATCTAGAAGAAACCGTTCAGTTCTAGAGGGCGTAGGAGTTAATTTTTAAGATTTCCGACAAATCCGTCTGAAGTATTCCTTTTTGGATCCAGTAATTCTTTACCGGATTTTCATTGGCTAGGATTAGTAGCCAAGAAATGAAAAGATTTTAGAGATTGGAAAAAGGTTGAAAAAAGCAAAAGAACGCGATTAAGTTGTCGAAGAATCCATATTATTATGGTAAATTACAGCAGGATAGGTGCTATCGTCAGTTCATTCTTTGAAGTGGCAAACAATCCGCAACAATCATATTTTAGCTTACATTTTTCACAATCTGAATGATATTTTACTTTCCAATCGGAAATGGATCTCCTAGCAAAATCATGTAGGGATTTCTTTAAACAACAATGGGGAAGATTAAAAACTGAAACATCCAGACCCCAAGAAGCCAAGTTAAGAACCGCCCTTTCTAAATGAATTTGATAATCAATAGGATCGATCCAAACTTTCCCATAATTTTTGATAGTATAACCAGTATCTTCCAACCCCATGAAGGAAATATATCTTACAAACGGATGATTTTTGTATATAAAATTTGAGATAGAATATAATCTATTGAAATTAATCTTGTTAATAACAATTCTGAGTTCTATTTTAATTCCAAACTCGGCAAGATTGTATAATCCTTTCATGGTTTCAACATAAGAATGTTCTACTTGAGTAATCTGATCGTGATCATTACAGTAATCTGAATGTAAAGGAATCCCCATCAATAATTTATCGCCTCCAACTCTGGCTAATTCTTTCGTAAAATCTCTTTTTGCAAATGCTCTTCCGTTACTCAAAATGTGTATATTTGTATCTGGCAATCTGCTTTTTATTTTTTCAATAAGGACAAATAGCTTTTCTCCCATAAGTGTTGGTTCGCCTCCTGTAATGCCAATATCCTTTAATCCTAAAGGAGCGGAGTCCAATATCACAAGATTCTTTGCATAAAATGAATCAATATCATTTCTGGTTAAGGGAGGTTGTGAGCACATTAAACAGCGATTGTTACATTGTGCAGTAACAAACAAGGAATTGTCGTTCGAATAAAGATCTAATTTAGTTTTGATCATTCAATACTGTTATTAATCCATCTTTTGAAAATAGGCATAACATCATCTTCACGTTCTATGATCAAAGAAAATAGGTGCCCGATTATTTGTTTATGCTTTTTACAAAATGAAGAAGTTGGCCGGTATCCATACATATCTCCTTGTGTCGAATAGTTTCGTACAGGATCTGCTCCACAATAGGTTAAAAATGCGCAGTCAGAACAACCTGCTAAAGTTTCGTTAGCCCAGATCAATGCAATTTCTTGAGCTTTTTTCCCGTAAAATAAAGATTTATAATTATCACTTACATGTCCCAATCTAAAGGTATAATTACCATGTTCTGCAAGCATTCTTGATTCATCAGAGGCATACAGATAACCGTCATAATTGTAAACAATAACACTATTGATGATTCCAGAGGGAGATTGAAGGTCAACAAACCCAGTAGAAAATGGAGTCAATATTTTGCGAAGGATTAGTGTTGAAAACTCTTCGATGAAAAAAATTCCGGATTTATTTATTTCAATGATATGATTTAATGCCACTTTATAAAAAGCAATGAACTGGTCATAATATTCACCCCAGTTAGCATATTTTGTCGCTAGACCATACGGGTTTAGGGCTCTTAGGAAAATACTGTGAAATCCATTTTCAATATAGGCATTGATAATTTCTTTTGGATATTTAAGTGATTCTTCTGATGCTGTCATTAACGCTGATATTCTATCAATCCCAAGAACATCTCGTGCTTTATTAAAGCCATTTACAACATTTGAGTAACTATCGAATTTCCCTCTGTTATGATTATGCAGAGTTTCAAATCCATCAAGAGAAGTGGAAACCAGTACATTATATTGATAACATATTTTAAGTACTTCATCTGTTAGATGTATACTATTGGTGCAAAGGACGTAAGTAATTACTTTTAAATGCACTTTGTTTTTCTGTTCTGTTGTTTCAAGGGCAAAGAGAAGTAAATCAGCCATAAGACTTGGCTCTCCACCCTGAAATTCCATAGTTAATGATGGTGATGGCGATTTGAACATAAGATCAATGGATTTTACCATTACCTCATGACTCATATCATAAGCCAATTCATGACATTCCCGACTTGATGCTTGACAATAAATGCAATTCTGGTTGCATCGAAGTGTTAACACAAAAATGTGCAAAACTGTAAAGTTGTTGAGAAAAGCTTTTTTTGTTCTTAACCTTGTAGCCAGATGATCAATTAATTCTGGAATTAATGTTTCACTTATAAAGTATCCGGCTGTCAAGTCTTTATATAATTCTTCATCTTTATGGATTTCTTTATCTGCAATCCGTTTTGCAGTTCCTTGCGGGACAATTAAAAAGTCACCAACTTCATTTACAAGGATTTCTTTGTCATTAAGACGCTCAAATCGAAACGGGAGAAGATCATACATTTCAACTCACCCTTAAATTGTAATCTTCAAAATCCTCTCCATCAGCAAAGGCTTTAATGTAGAGAATATCACGTATATTTTTTGTTTCATGATTGACGATATCTCTGGTCTTAAAATCAATCAAATTTTGATTAATCAGATTTTTTAGTTTAGGAAACTCTTTCCCTGGTATTGATCCATTTTTTTTCTCCAGAATAATATCCTGAATATTATCATCTAATGAACTCCAAAAAACGAAATAATCGCGTTGAATCCAATACATCGTTTTCGTGATCACAACGACATTGAATACATTTATATCTATTGTTAAGTTAACCTTATTCCTCGAAATTCTCTCAAAACTAACCATTTCATTATTTCTTTAGGTAATAAATTGTTTTGGAGCCAACTATTCCATCAGCCAATATTCCATGAGATTTTTGAAATGCAATAATTGCCATTTCGATTTTTTCATCAAATAACACAACTTCATCATTTAAAGTCGTTGGAAGCAATTTTTTCTCAATAAGGATTTTTTTCAGCTGAGAAACATCGACACCAATCATTCCTTTCTTCAAAAGCCGATCCCCTAAATTGATACTCTCAACAGGAGATGATGCAGTATTCGAGCCGTTCTGGTTTGATTTTCTTAAATCTGAATTACTTGGAGTTCTTGAAATTGTTGAATTAGAAGGTGTAGCAGGAGTGGCAGGACTAAGATAATCAGATGAGGAGTTAACGGAAGAAGTCCCAGAATAAGTTGAACTTGATCTATGCGATGCATGTGAGGCATGAGATGCATGTGAACTATGACTTCGGTGCCCGGCAATTAAGTAAGAATTATCACTTTTGAATTTTAAGATAAACTTCTGAGAATTATCCTTTTTGGCATTGGTTTCAGTTGTTTGTCCATCATCTTTAAGTTTCAATTTGGTAACGTCATAAATTAAAGCGTTAGCACTATTCGAAGAAATAAGAGAAGAAATTGATCCTAAGAAGATTCCTTTTAATAAATTCTGAAATTGTTTTTTCATTTGGTTTACAGTTAATAGAGAAAAGTTAAGTAAAGATAAAAAAATAAATTTTCCAACATAATATTTTAATTATATTTACACAAAAAGGTTCTATTAAAGTCACATTTAATTGGATATTACAAATGGGCAATGAAACCATATTTTCCTGAAAATAGACTCTTTTATAGATAACCCATATGATGGTCACACAATTGAGCCTTTTCTAATTCAACTAGAACAAAATTTTTAATACAAGCCTCAGAAGGTTGTTTTTTATCGGGGTGGTAGAGGTTGAACAGAAATTAACGATGTAAAAATTAGCACAGCTAACAAATCACTGAAATGAGACAATGAATACGTCAAAATAAGCAAGCGAAAAGAAATAAGAAGAAGAGCAGCTATGGAGCCAGTTATTGGACACCTAAAGCAGCACTTTAGAATGTGATTGAACTATCTGCATAGTGATAAATCGCATATAATTAATGTATTATTAGCTGCAGCAATATGGAATTCCAAGAATTTGATGGAGAAAATCAAAAGGAAGAGTAAAAATTATCAGGCAACGTTTCTTTTTCGAAATTCCTAAATTTACCACATTTCAAAATAAGTCTGGGACAATAACTACTCCCCCTTAACATCATTTATCGACAAATCCAGCAATGATGGTTTTCAGCGAGTATCTTTCTCCACATGAGGTTTACCGGATTGTACCCGCCTTTATTGTACTTGCAAATGTTATTAAAAAAGATATATTACATACTTTTACTTAAAAATAAATGATTATGAGAAAGATACTTTTGTTGGCAGTTTTGATTGCCGGATATTATCTGACCACCTATTCGCAAGTTATTGGTCGGCTTCAGATTGACACGACTTTTAAGAAATTTACATTTAAGAATGACACAACAGGTTTTCTGCATCTCCCTTCTGTTGACATGAATGGACAATTATTTAGTCCTAAAAATGGCCCTAAATTTGGAGACAAAAAAAACCTGGCCTTTGGGAGAAACCAAATCAGGCATATTAAAATCCCAAACTCTATGGACAATATGCCTTGCCTGAAACCGCAGGGATTTTTCCCGATGCCCATCTGTAAACCGGATTCTACAATAAATTTTACCCTACTGATTAAGAAGTAATCAAGTGATGTTCCGGTAGGATAACTACCACTTTGAAAAATCACCATTGCAGGATTTTTTTAGTTAAAATGTTGTATTTTTATCGATTCGGAAATTTATCGATTGTCAGATAATCATAAGGCTGCAATAGAAACGGCAATCAGCCAAATAAACAATGGGGAATTCCTGACAAGATCCGTCAAACTTTGACAGAATTATTAAAAAAAGCGACAACATATTCTAAATAGTCTTCATTGGTCGGAACGATCCCGGTATGAATCGGACGCTATAGTCTCAGGACTTCCGGTATAGAATTAGTTTTTTATGACAATCCGGCAGATGCTGACCCCTTTTTATCTGATCAGAATTGGCCACCCGGCAAGTCAGGGTTCGGTACATCGTTGACAGGATCCTCCACATCTGAAATGAAAATCAGCGGAGCTAAATTCCCCTTGTCTAATCGACTTTACGAGTCGTTAGCAACCAATTGAAAAACCGCGTAATTGAAAATTGTCAAAAAAATTGTGATTTTTTGCCCCTTTCTCCGAATAATATAGAAACGATTAAAATTTTCGATGTGGAAAAGGATAAGTTTATTTCAGTCATTAAAGATAATCAAAACCTGATTTACAAAATTTGCTGCTCTTATTGCTCTAATCCTATGATGAAACAGGATTTGCAACAAGAAATTCTATTACAATTGTGGAATTCATTTTCAAAATTTGACGGACGCGTTAAGATTTCAACATGGATTTACCGAATTGCATTGAATACAGCTATTTCGTTTTATCGGAATGATTGTAAATACAAAGACAAAAAAGTAACGATTGATGCATCAATTATATCACTTTCCAATTTCGAGTCGGAGGATTCTGAACCGGATGAGAAGATTGTAATGCTTTATCAATTTATTGAGCGTTTGAATGAAATGGACAAAGCTTTGATCCTGCTCTATTTCGATGACAATAAATATAAGGATATTGCTGATGTTCTGGGAATTTCAGAAACCAATGTGGCTACAAAGATTAGTCGTATTAAGAAAAATCTTAAAGAGCAATTCATTAACAATTAAAACTTGAAATCATGGAATTAGACGATTTAAAAGGTGTATGGGCACAGTACGATAAAAAGCTTTCAGACAATTTAAGGTTTAATGAGGAGTTATTGAAAAAACTTAACCTCGATAAATCGCGAAGAGAAATGAATGCCCCTTTAATTTTTGAGATATGTTCAGTTGTGATAACTGGAGTGTTTCTTGTATTGGTCGCCTCCTGGACTTTGCGATTTGGAAATGAATTGACATATCAAATATCCGGGATTTTATCCTGCATTAGCTTTGCAATAATGTTAGTTTTTGCATTAAAAAAAGTCACACTTTTATCAAACATTGATTATTACAATTTGCCTGTGGCTGAATTGCAAAAAAAACTGTATGTATTTAAAAATAAATACTTTAAATTAAAAAAGTATGAACTAATCTTATTCCCACTTTATGTAATCGTTCTCATACCTATTTGCGCCAAAGGTCTGCGTAATTTTGACATTATGATACATCCAATGAGGTTTGCGATTGCAGTGATTCTTGCAATTGGTATAGGTTTACCTGTTGCACTATGGATTTACAGGCATCTGTATGAAAAGAAAATAAAAAACACTTCAGATTTTCTAAGTGAATTGAGTAGATTTGAAGAGGAAAAATGACAATTAAAACAGAACTATCTCTGAAGTCAATCAAAGTTCTCTGAACATTTTAGAATAACTTTGAAATTTAGTGAAACTTTAACTGTAGATTATGTTTGACCGATTGATTGATCAATTAAAGAAGGATAAAACGAAATGGGCAAGCGTTCAGGATATGTTTATCAAAAGAGAAGTCCCTTCCAAAACTATATTATTGCACGAGGGTGAAATATCAACACAATTTTTTTTCATAAAAAAAGGTTGCTTGCGTATTTGGTTTAATAAAGACGGTAAGGACATCACTTTTCAATTCTTTTTTGAAGGGCAGGGGGTCTCATCAATAGATAGCCTTCTGAGTAATCAGCCCAGTATGTTTACGATCGAGAGTATCGAACCTTCCGTTTTGATGACACTGTCGAAAGATAACTTTGAACAGCTGCAGCGGTTTTATCCCGAATTGAAAGCTGGTTTTCAGGAGATACTTTTTCAAAGATTCAGAAATTACGCCAGATTGTTTCTTTCCATGATTAAAGATTCGCCCCGGCAACGGTATGAAAATTTAATCATTAATCAACCTGAAATCATCAAGCGGGTTCCACAACACTACATTGCTTCCTATTTGGGCATTACTCCCATTTCACTCAGCCGGATTCGAAACAGAAAGTAATTTTATTTCTTAACATTTGTTATCGTCGTGGGGCATTCTGTTGATGCAATTTTGTGCAAAGAAGATTAAAAATGAAACCAGGAATTTTGAGTCAGCAAAGTACGAGAACATCTTATATACATCTGGATACCGGAAAATGCAAAGCATGTTGGAAATGCATTGAAAATTGCACGAACCGGGTCATTAACAAAGTTGATCTGCCCTGGCATAAGCACTCCCTGATTGTTGAACCGGACGCCTGTACCGGATGTCTGAATTGTATTAAAATATGTCAATATGGTGCTTTTTCGAAAAATGATGGAGCAAAACAAAAAATTGAACACCAAAGGAAGCGTACAATCAATAATTTCATCATTAATAGTTTATTGTTTGTTTTTGGGGTGGTCATGATCTTCTCGGGATTGGTTCTGCAAATAGGATTTCATATGGGCGGACATGACGGAGCGCAGATTGAAGTTCATCGGTTTCAACCTCAATCGATACAATATGAGAAGTTAAGGGGTATAGATACCACCAAAATTGTAGCCGGGTTTAACTACCCCGACTGGTCATCAATTCATAAATTGGTCATTGTTTGTATTTCTTTGCTTATGATCTGTCATACTTACCTTCATTGGAAATGGTATAAAGGAGTTATCGCGAAACATTTAATTGGCAAGAACATACAAATTACTGCTTTGTCGGTCTTGTTTCTGTTAGTGGCTGTTACCGGATTCGTCCCGTGGTGGATTGACTTGTCGCACGGATCGGGTACTTTACGGTTGCTTTTTATTGAGATACACGATAAAATCACAATAGTTTTAATCGTTTTCCTGATTTTGCATATGACCAAACGAGTAAAATGGTTTATTGCTACCTATGAGAAATTGTTTTAGGTTAATGCCATCATACAGATATTCATCACCTTATTCCTCCCCCTCAAAAACTTTCTGAAAATAGCGGATCGCACAATCCTGAAGCGTTTTTATTTTGCGCTCTTCGGGTATAACCGGCGCCAGTGCTTTTTGACGAAAAAGGGGCCACCCTTCCTCATCCTGCCCATCCGATTCAATCAGTCCCATCTCCTGGTAAAGGGTGCAACTTCCCAGGTAGATCAGGTTCAATTTTTCCTCCTTTGTGAACTGCTGAAAGATTAATCCGCGCTCACGAATCCCAACCAGAAAAAGAACTCCGTTAAGATCTGTTTCAATCCCAAACATCGTACTCAGATGTTCACATAAATCCTTCCAATTATCGGGTGCCTGCATAATTTTACTTTTTGTAAAAATACATTTTAATGAATATATGGTTGGTAAAAAAAAACACTTAATTTCGCATGTCTCCTGTTTTATACCTCACACAAATGAATTTGGGATTCAGCAATTTAAAGAATCAATTTTAGCAAAGGTTATTGATCAAATTCCAAACCTTCTTTTTGTTAACGACCCGGAGGCGGTTGAACGATTTCAATGAATAGAATTTCTTTCTTTTATTAAACTAATACAACATGGAAAAGACAAAAAGAACTCCGATTTCCCTCTTATTATTGGCAGGAATTTCGTTCCTCATGATTGTTAGTTGCCAAAACAAGTCAACCAATACCTCTCCTAAAGCAAGCTATCCAATTGATTCAGTAGTTTATACAACAGCTGAAAGGGCAATTGTTCCCGATTCGGTCCCTTCGGTCGCAGCAAAGATATTTCCTTTTGAGCTTACAAAGTATGCTGAAAATGGTTACGGCATATGGCATTTTGGGAAGGGGCTACCTTATGAAAAAAGAGTGGATCTCATGACTGCAGGGTATGTTCCTGGCGGGGGTGCAAGTTCTTCAAAACTTCTGAAGTTCTTTACCATGACAGACATCCATATCACCGACAAGGAATCTCCCACTCAGGGGATCTATTTTGGATATAAAGGTGGAATTATTTCGGCCTATTCGGGCATTATGCTCTACACGACTCATGTGCTCGATGCTGCTGTACAAACGATTAATTCACTTCACAAAAAGTATCCTTTCGATTTTGGGATCTCGCTGGGTGATGATGCCAACAATTCGCAGTATAACGAGACAAGGTGGTTCATCGATGTCCTTGACGGGAAGAAAATAAATCCCGACTCAGGAGTGAAGGATGATCCGATTCCAGGGGCACTAAATGATTACCAGGATGAATACCAGGCAGCAGGTCTCGACAAGTCGATCCCATGGTACCAGGCAGTTGGTAATCATGATCATAACTGGATGGGTATTTATCCGCCGACCGAATACATTAAAAGAACCTATATTGGTGATAGTATCCTTAAAGTGGGAAATATATTTACTCCCAATGGCATCTATGAGCGTAGTTTATACATGGGTACAATGGATGGCCGAACGGTTTACGGCGATGTTATTGGCGTTGGTCCGGTTAGCGCTACAAAACCGGTATTAATTGCCGCAGATCCCAATCGCCGGCCACTTTCATCAATCGAGTGGTCGAATGAGTTTTTTAATTCCTCCTCACATCCGAAAGGGCACGGATTCAATCAGGCTGACGTAGCCCGGGGATTCGGTTGCTACGCTTTTGAACCAAAACCGGATGTTCCCATTAAGGTTATTGTGCTTGATGATACCCAGAAAGACAGCGATCCGAGTAAAGATATTCATGGACACAGTTTTCTTGACAATGAACGTTTCGACTGGCTGGTGAAACAACTTGATGCGGGGCAGGCTGAAGGGAAGCTGATGGTGATTGCTGCCCATATACCCATAGGGATCAATGATCCGAATCCTGAACTTGGTTGGGACCCTAATGCCCCCTTATCCGAAGCCACTTTGATTGCCAAACTTCATACCTATCCCAATCTTATCCTTTGGGTTGCAGGTCATCGCCATCTTAATACGGTTACAGCGTTAAAATCGCCCGATGCCACCCATCCGGAATTAGGTTTCTGGGAGGTTGAAACTCCCTCGCTAAGAGAGTTCCCCCAGCAAATCCGCACTTTTGAGATTGTTCGCAACAACGACAATACCATTTCAATTTTTGCAACCGATGTCGATCCGGCTGTCAAAAAGGGGTCGTTTGCTGACACATCGCGGTCGTATGCCATTGCCGCCTATGAGATTTTTAAAATGGAACCGATCTTTTCCTACAACGCAGAGCTTGTCAAACAATTGACAACCGCGATGCAGGTTAAAATTCAAAACTGCGGGACACCGATTAGCAATTAAAAGGTTCTCAGACGGGCTAATAAAATTGAAAACTATGAAAAAATATTTATCTTGCTACTGAATATTTTAATCAATAAGAAATGGCAAATGATAAAGAAAATTAGATTCATCTCACTCCTGATAATAGGCATAGTGACTCTCTTAACAGTGAGTTGCCGAAAGGAAAATAGTACAACGGTTAATTCATTGGATCGGTTGAACTGGTCTGAGAGGAACTATAATGTCATGAGTCAGTTAATACAAGACTATGGAATAGGTGGGAAAAACTATGATAAAAACAGGCCCCCATATGTTGTATTCGACTGGGACCAGACCTGCGCCCACTTCGACGTTGAGGAGGCGGTGATGCGTTATCAGCTTGTTAATCTTCGGTTTAAAATCACCAGGGAACAATTCCGAAATGACCTGCTTAAAGCGACCATCAACGGCATAACAAAATTATCAGAGGCCTATAAAAATGTGAATCTGGCAGATATAAATGCCGACCTAACGAATGACTATAATTTCCTGTATGATAATTTTTTGGCAACTAGCAGTACGATGACCCTCAGTGCAATTCAGGCGACTCCTCAATACAACGATTTTATTGCGAAAATCCCTTTCCTGTACGATGGGTATTGCGAAACCACAGGAATCGGCGCTGAATATGGGTATTCATGGCTGCTCTGTTTGTTGACAGGGCATACCATTGAGGAAGCAAAGGTGCTCGCCAAGGAGGCCATAAATTATGAGCTTGGCAACAAATTAGGCAAACAGACCTGGCAGTCACCTGCCGGTTTTTCGACAAGCGCGGGTGTAATCAGTTATTCCTACAAAACAGGTTTACGGGTTTTTCCTGAAATCCAGAACCTGATTTCAACCTTCAAAAGTCATGGAATTGAAGTTTTTATTGTTTCGGCAAGTTATAAGCCTGTCGTAGAGGTGTTTTCAGGCATTGGAAATTATGGTTACAATGTCCCCTCTGATCATGTGATTGCCATGGAATTGGCAACCTCCGGAGATGGTAAGATTCTGCCGCAGTACAAAGCAGGATGGATTATAACGCAAAGGCAGGGTAAAGTAGATGCGATTAACAGGGTCATAAAACAGGAGCTGGGTAAAAATTGGGATCCACTCTTCTCTGCCGGTGACAGTGATGGTGATTATGAAATGTCAACCATGTTTCCGGAGATGAAGCTGACCCTGATCTGGAACAGGGTGAAGGGGGGAGATATCGGAAAGCTATGCAAACGGGCTGTTGATGAATCGAATCTTACCATGCCACGTTATATTTTACAGGGTCGAAATGAGAATACAGGTATAGTGATGCCTTGTTCAGAATCGATCCTTCTGGGCAAAACTGAGCCACAATTGCTGTATTAATTCAGAATCAGGTATTGTCAGAAATTCCTATAACAACACAACGGGTGATGGCCAAATTGTGGTTAAACAGGTAATATATTAGTTATTTGTTAAGAATCAAAAGATTCGATGTCAAATGGTTCATAGAAGAGTCAAAAATTTTACTTTTGTAGTTCAGCTGGCAAACAGTTGAATTACCAAGACGAATTAAAGATAGAACATATAAAATGAAGAACATACGGATTGTTGATATTTTAAAAGCGGGCCAGGTAGGTGCCGAAATTACAGTAAAGGGGTGGGTGCGTACTCGTCGCGGCAGCAAAAATGTGAATTTTATTGCCCTGAATGATGGCTCAACGATTCATAATTTGCAGGTTGTTGCTGAGGTGGAAAGTTTTGGAGAGGAACTTCTGAAATTAGTCAATACAGGTGCTGCTATCGGGGTAACAGGAATTCTCGTAGCTTCAGCAGGTTCTGGTCAGTCAGTCGAGCTGCAGGCTTCTGCCATTGAGGTGATCGGAGTTTCAGATCCCGATAAATATCCGATTCAACCGAAGCGTCACTCGCTGGAATTTTTGCGCGATATGGCTCACCTCCGTCCAAGAACTGCTACTTTCAGTGCAATCTTCCGTATGCGTCATGCCATGATATTTGCAATCCATAATTTCTTTAATGACAGGGGATTTTATAATGTGCATACCCCCATCATCACCAGTTCTGATGCTGAGGGCGCCGGTGAGATGTTCCGGGTTTCCACACTTCCGGCAAAGGATGCACCACTGGATGAGGAAGGGAATATAGATTATTCGCAGGACTTTTTTGGAAAGGCAGCTAATCTAACCGTTTCAGGGCAGCTCGAAGGGGAGTTGTTTGCTATGGCTTTATCGAGGATTTATACGTTTGGTCCAACATTCCGTGCCGAAAATTCAAATACATCACGCCATCTTGCTGAGTTCTGGATGATTGAGCCCGAAGTGGCCTTCTTCGACCTGAACGATAATATGGACCTGGCAGAGGAATTTCTCAAATATCTAATCCGTTATGCATTGGATCATTGTATGGATGACCTGGTTTTTTTGAGCAGCAGGCTTGTTGAAGAGGAAAAAAATAAACCTGCAGATCAGCGCTCAATGGAGTTGATTGAGAAACTGCGGTTTGTTGCAGATAATGATTTTGTAAGGCTGACCTATACCGAAGCAATTGAAATACTTAAAAACTCAAAACAGAATAAAAAAGGGAAATTCCAATATCCTATAACCGGCTATGGCGCCGATCTGCAAAGTGAACACGAAAGATTCCTTGTTGAGCAGGAGTTTAAAAAACCAGTCATTCTTACCAATTATCCAAAGGAGATCAAAGCCTTTTATATGCGGATGGACGATAATGGGAAAACAGTGTCAGCTATGGATGTTTTATTTCCTCAGATCGGTGAGATCATTGGAGGCTCGCAGCGTGAAGAGCGTCTTGACCTCCTTGAAAAGCGCATGGATGAGATGAATATTCCTAAGGAAGATATGCAATGGTATCTTGACACCCGTCGGTTTGGGGGATGTCCTCATGCCGGTTTCGGCCTTGGATTTGAGAGACTATTGTTGTTTGTCACAGGAATGGGTAATATTCGCGACGTTATCCCATTTGCAAGGACACCTAAAAACTGCGAATTTTAGTTTTATAAATCTGCAGTTCAGTGCGCCCTTAATGGGGTGCCCTGCGTTAAGATGGTTTCTTTGACATCCTCTTTTACACTTCATTTCGATTCCTAAGAATTTTTTGCTACTTTTAGAACGGAAAAAGGGTAATGAGATTATGCAGAAACTAAGTCTTCAACAGAAACTACTTCAAAAGCTTTCACCACAGCAGATACAGGTTATCAAGCTGTTGGAGTTGCCTGGTTTACTGCTTGAACAACGGATTAAGAAGGAGTTGGAAGAAAATCCGGTGCTTGAAATTGAAAATGAAGATTTTGGATCGGCAGAAGAGGACTATTCCAACGATTTAAAATCAAATGAAGACCACGATAATGAAGAATTTTCGGTAAGCGATTATCTGAATGAGGAGGATTACCCCTCGTACCGTTATAATACCCAGAACACTTCAAAGGATGATAAAGTTGCGGATGTCCCCTTTTCGGATGGTACCTCATTTCATGAATACCTTCAGGAGCAGGTTGGCATGGAGATGCTCGATGAGCGCGAAGCAATCCTGGCAGAGCATATTATCGGAAATATCGACGAAGATGGTTATTTACGTCGCGATATTATCTCCATTGTTGATGATCTTGAGTTTACCCAAAATGTAAAAACTACAGAGAATGAACTGATCATAATACTTCGGAGGATTCAGGAACTTGATCCACCAGGGGTAGGCGCACGAAATCTGAGAGAGTGTCTCCGATTACAGATTTCGCGAAAAGCAGATCAGCGGCCAGAGGTCAAACTGGCGGGGCAAATCCTTCGTGATGCTTTCGATGAGTTTACCCGAAAACACTTTGATAAGATTGCCCGTAAATTTGGAGTGGATGAAGAGACACTCAAAGATGCCATTGACGAAATCCTTAAGCTGAATCCAAAACCCGGGAGTTCGTTCAGTAACAATATCAGCCAGGGAAATCAAGCCATTATACCCGATTTCATACTTGAAGTTGTTGATAATGAATTGCAACTTAGTCTTAATCAGAAAAATGTACCCGAATTGAATATTAGCCGGCATTATACCAATATGCTCAGGTCATACCAGGATAATCGTAAGTCCTTATCTCGTGATGTAAAAGAAGCAGTGCTGTTTGTCAAGCAGAAGATCGATTCGGCAAAGTGGTTTATCGATGCCATTCGGCAACGGCAGGAAACCCTGATGCTGGTGATGACCGAAATACTGATGTATCAAAAGGAATATTTTGTAGAAGGTGACGAAACGAAAATGCGCCCAATGATTCTCAAAGACATTGCTGATCGCACAGGGCTTGATATTTCTACAATTTCGAGAGTCTCGAATAGTAAATATATTCAAACCCATTTTGGGATTTACCCGTTAAAATACTTTTTCTCCGAATCGATGCAAAAAGATACCGGTGAGGAGGTATCCACGCGCGAAATTAAATCGATATTGCAGGAATGCATTGAGAATGAGAGTAAGCGGAAGCCACTTAACGATGATGAACTCACCCAGATACTCAATGATAAAGGGTACGAAATTGCCCGCAGGACGGTAGCCAAATACCGCGAACAACTGGATATTCCCGTTGCCCGGATGCGGAAGGAGTTATAACGGAATACCTTTTTAACCACAATAGACACAATAGGTCACATGAGTAAATTATTACTATTGTGACCTATTGTGCCTATTTGGTGAATTTTTCCTGACTTTGACGGTGTTTGATTTTAATGCGCAAATTATCAATTAGATAAATAATGGCGAGGGCACTACATTTTCATCATTTTGTTATCATTTTAAAGGGAACGACAACCCTTCTCCACGCTAATTAAACACTTTTTTTAACCACAATAGACAAAATAGGTCACATGAGTAAATTATTACTATTGTGACCTATTGTACCTATGTGGTGAATTTTTCCTGACTTTGACGGTGTTTGATTTTAATGCGCAAATTATCAATTAGATAAAAAATGGCGAGGGCACTACATTTTCATCATTTTGTTATCATTTTAAAGGGAACGACAACCCTTCTCCACGCTAATTAAACACTTTTTTTAACCACAATAGACACAATAGGTCACATGAGTAAATTATTACTATTGTGACCTATTGTGCCTATGTGGTGAATTACTTCTAAGTGATAAACTTATAACCAATCCCTTTCAACGTCCGGATATGGTCATTCCCGATTTTTTCGCGTAATTTCCGGATATGCACATCGATCGTGCGATCTCCAACGATCACATTGTTCCCCCAAACCGATTTATAAATTTCGTCACGGGTAAAGACTTTGTCTGGTTTGGATACGAGTAACGACAGCAGTTCAAATTCTTTCCTGGGTAGAGTGAGTTCTCGGCCATCAATAATCAGAATATACCGCTCTTTATCAATCACGATATCGCCGATATTCAATATTTTATCATTATCGACAGAATCAGATGCGATTCCTCCGGCCCTTTTGAGTAAAGCTTTTACCCTGCTGATCAATACTTTGGGCCGAACTGGTTTGGTGATATAGTCATCGGCGCCCGCTTCAAATCCTGCAATCTGGGAATAATCCTCACCGCGGGCAGTCAGGAAGGCAATTACGACACTTTTGCAGCAGGGGAGTTTCCTGATCTCCTCACATGCCGCAATACCATCCATCTCCGGCATCATCACATCAAGGATTACAAGGTCAGGTTTTACTTTACCTGCCATCTCGATGGCCTCAAGACCATTGCGGGCAGAGTATACCCTAAATCCTTCACGTTGAAGGTTATAGCTAACAAATTCAAGTATATCCTCCTCGTCATCGACAAGAAGTATCCGTGGGGTGTTGTCTTTTTCTACCATGGGTTTTAATTAATTGAATACATGATTTTCAATGAAATAAATATAGATATAATTTGGAGTTTACCAATTGGTCTGGAAATATTTTTATTTATTGTATTTCTCAAGCATAAAAGTAAATGTTGTTCCTTTTTCTATCTGGCTTTTAACATGGATGGTCTGTTCGTGTGCCTCTATAATATGTTTGACAATTGAGAGTCCCAGGCCTGTTCCCCCCTGGGTTCGAGATCTGCTTTTATCGACGCGGTAAAAACGTTCAAAAATGCGGATCAGGTCCTTTTTTTCGATCCCTATCCCGTCATCGCTCACCTCAATCAGGACCATCTTATCCATATCGTAAAAGACGACATTTACATTGCCCCCTTTTTTCCCATATTTGATGGCATTTCCGACCAGATTACTGATCACTTCAAAGATTCGTTTCTTATCAGCCATAACAATCACGGGTTTATTGGCCTTTACGACGAGGTTCATACTTATCCTCCTGCCGTTTGCATCCCGCAATTCGAACTCAAAAACCTCTTCAGTCAGCTTTACCAAATCGAAGGGTTCCATACTGATTTTCAGTTCTCCTGATTCAAGTTTTGTGATCGATTCGAGGTCCTCCACAACGCTAATCATTCTATCAATGCTTTTTTCCGTACGTTCCAGATAGAGGCGGTTTATTT
Organism: Prolixibacteraceae bacterium; assembly: GCA_963677935.2. Taxonomy (GTDB): domain Bacteria; phylum Bacteroidota; class Bacteroidia; order Bacteroidales; family Prolixibacteraceae; genus JAAFHB01. Next base: position 4,932,737 of record CAXXEH010000003.1, read on the forward strand.
TTGGATCCTCAAGTCCACCATCGAGTAAAGTGAGGATATACCCCTGAATATTAAAAATGGGGGTCTTTAGCTCGTGTGAGACATTGCCGACGAAATCTTTCCGGTACTTCTCAAGATCGCGCAGACGGTCAATCTCTGCCAGTTTATCTTCTGCCCACATTTTAACCTCCTTATCCACTTCGGCAATAATATCCCTGTTGCCACCGTGCATCAGTCTGGTGATTCGTTTCATCTCGATCGGAACTTCGCGGATTGTTTTGTAGATCGGGGTGATTTTATCATTAATAAGGACCGAAAGCATGTAAAGAGTAGTAAAATAGGATATTAGAAATAAAACCGGAATAAATATCGCTAACCATAACACCCATCCCAGCCAATGAGCAACGATCATCAGCGCTGTGGTAAAAGCGGTTATGATAATCGATGAAGTAAGTGAGAGTCTCTGAGGGGTACTTGTTTTTATGGGGACCATCTTTGATAATAATTAAAATTCCAGCAAGCAAAGTTATACTTATTTAATCTTCCTAACAATTCTTCAGCGTTAAACACTTATTAACATTTATTTAATATAATTTTTGCAATTAAAAAGGATTGTTGGAAATACATTTGTCAATTGGAAAAATCTTGTTGTTAATGGAAAAATTCTATTCTCTTCTTTGGTTTATTTTTGGGATGTTTGTCGCGTGGGTCGTTTTGACTTTTGCCCGCTATCGTAAAAACAAACCTAAAGGCGAATTGGGCCATTCTGATACAGATGAGTTTTCTGAGCCTCTGATAAAGGCCGAAAATGTTTTAATTAAAACGACTGAAGATTCTTCCAATGCCATCATCATGATTTCAAAGTACTATTTTCTCGTGATCTCAGGTTTCCATTCTGAGAACATGAAACTTTTGGAAGAGATTGAGATGGAAATAGAAGAGTTTAATCAGCGTGCAAAACGGTTAAAGGCTACCACCTACAAGATAATTCAACAACTTCAGCAGGATTCGATTGAAACTGGTCATTATTATGTCCAGATTGTAGATTATCTGCGTGAAATGGCCCATTCGATTAAATATGTAGTCCGACCTCTAAAAGAACACCTGAAGAACGATCACAAACCCTTCGCTGAGGATCAGCACGCTGAATTGACCCAATTTAGCTCCCAGGTGACCGATTTTTTGAATTTTGCACTTCATATCATCAAGGAATCGCGTTTTGAACAAATTGAAGAGCTGATTAAGAAACGTCAGTCGATACTTGAGCTCATGCTTGAGCAGGAAAAAAGACAGATTCGCAGAATTAAAAGGAAAGAGACCAACAGTCGTAACTCGGTATTGTACTTTGGGGTGATGTCAGAGACAAAACACCTCCTTTTACAGACGGTTAATTTGCTCAAAGCTACACGGGACTTTGTCTCTTACACAAAATCATAAAAAAAGTGACGAAAATCACCCTTAGTCCTGAGGTGATTACGCCGGTATATCAGAAATAAAAATAAAATCAATTAAAATGTTGGTCTTATATCTATAAATCATTTAATCATCCCTAAGAAAGTTATAAATTCGCACACTTAAATACTCAGATTAATTAAATTAATTAAACTATGAATCTGGATAAAATTTTCGGATTTCTTGTTCCAAAGGATCGCTTTTTCTTTCCATTGTTTATTGAAGCGGCAGATAATCTTGTTGTGGCATCGGAACTTCTGATCAAATTGATGGGTGAGAATGATTTGAATGAACGTGAAGTTTATATCAAACAGATTAAAGAAGCTGAACATGCGGGGGATGTAATCACACACCATTTGCTTCTTGAATTGAATGGTACCTTCATTACCCCTTTTGATCGTGAAGATATCCATCTTCTTATTTCAACAATCGACGATGTTGTTGATTATATTCACACTGCCGCTATCAGGACTCATTTTTACAAACTCCCAACTTTCCCGGTCGAATTTGGAAAAATTGCTGAATACATTCATGCCGCAAATAAAGAGATCCAACTGGTGCTTCACAGTGTAAAAAACGCATCCGATTTTCTGAAATTTGCTGAGTCATGTGCGACGATCAGCACCTATGAGAGCGAAGTGGATTATTTGTATCAGGAATACCTTTCGAACCTTTTCGAATTGGAAACAAATGCGATAAACCTGATTAAGAAAAGGGATATCCTGGCCTCTCTCGAAAAGGCGATTGACAAATGTGATGATGTTGCAAATGTCTTCTCATCCATTATCGTTAAAATTTCGTAAGTTGTAAATATGGAATTTACCATTTTAATTACCATTATTTTTCTGGCTTTAGTTTTCGATTTAATCAATGGCTTTCATGATGCCGCCAATTCAATTGCAACTGTGGTATCCACAAAGGTGTTAACTCCTTTACAGGCTGTTATATGGGCTGCATTTTTTAATTTTGCAGCTTATGGAATATTTGAGCTGCATATCGTTGATACTATTGCTAAAGTTGTTAATACTGACCTAATTAATCTTCAGGTGATTTTAGCGGGAATCATTGCTGCAATTATCTGGAATCTGATCACCTGGTACCTGGGAATTCCTTCAAGTTCGTCACATACCCTGGTTGGCGGGTTTGCCGGTGCTGCTATTGCTTATGCAGGCTGGAGTGTGGTCCATTCGGACAAAATATTGAAAATTGCGGCATTCATCTTTCTTGCTCCCTTAATTGGTATGCTGCTCTCTTATTTGATTTCTGTCATGCTGTTGTGGTTTTTTAAGAGTTTTAACCCCTTTCGGGTAAAACGATGGTTTAGGACCGGACAGTTATTCTCTTCCGCCTTATTGAGCCTTGGACATGGTGGAAATGATGCCCAAAAAGTAATGGGAATTATCACTGCCTCTTTGCTGGTTTATTTTAAATCTGCCAATCCGGCGTCGATCCCCCATTGGGCAAATATTACCTTCACCGAAGCCGGAAAAATTCATACTATCCCAATGTGGATCGTGATTAGTTGTTATACTGCAATTTCAGCCGGAACTTTAATGGGAGGATGGCGAATTATCAAGACCATGGGTTCGAAGATCACAAAACTAACTCCATTTGAAGGGGTGGCAGCAGACAGTGCCGGAGCTATATTATTGTTTGGTACTGAGGCTTTTGGGATTCCGGTCAGTACAACCCATACCATCACCGGTGCCATAATGGGCGTTGGCGTTACAAAACGTGTCTCGGCTGTTCATTGGGGAGTTACACGAAGCCTGCTTTTTGCCTGGATTCTAACGATCCCCGTTTCAATGGCTTTGGCAGCGCTAATTTATTGGATTTTTATGCTCATTGGTTTAGGATAATAAATTCTGTTGTTTCGATATAAAAAAAAGACCTGACAGGTTTCCGAAACCTGTCAGGTCTTTTTTTATCATCTTCTGATTTATTTCAACTCCAGTATCATCGATGTTTTTGCAGGGACGACAATATTGTTTAGATCGTTGAGCATATTTCCGGTCATCACCTCTTTTGCTGATGTAAATCCCTGGAGCGATTCCGCAAAACGAGCTGTGTTCAGTGTTTTATTTTCACTATTCGTGTTGAGAATTACCATTATTGATTCTTTGCTGTTATATCTGAAATAGACGTAAAAATTATCTCTGGGATAAAAGTGTTTGAGTAATCCATTGTGAATCAGTGTTTTTGATTTTCTCCAGTTAACAAGTTTCTTCATAAATTGCTGAAAATCTGCCTGATCAGCTGTTAATCCAACCCCTTTAAAACCATCGATGGGATCGTCCTGCCAACCGCCTGGAAAATCTTTACGGAGTAATCCATCACCATCATGTTTGAATCCTTTCATCAGGATTTCACCACCATAATAAACCTGCGGTATTCCACGCGTGGTCATCAGGAATGTCATGGCTGTTTTCAATTTGGAGATATCCTCGCCAATGGCAGTAAAGTAGCGTTCTGTATCATGATTCTCGGCAAAAATAACGAGATTGTCAGCTTTTGGATAGAGGTAATCCTGAGCCAATGTTTCATAAAGGTGATTTAATCCCCACCCTTCAGTCATCGATTTTACAAAGGCATTCTGCAACGGGAAATCCATGAGGCTTGGAAGGTAAGAGTTATATCCATTGGGATTGATTTTACCCCTTTGCCAGAATGCAACAGCTGCAGGATTTGTGTTCCATTCTTCGCCTACAATGTTAAAATCAGGGTACTCTTCCATCACCTGTTTGGTCCAGTTCGCCATCATTTGTCTGTCGGGGTAAGGATAGGTATCCATTCTGATTCCATCGAGTCCTACATACTCTATCCACCATATCGAATTTTGAATCAGATAATTGGCTAGATATGGATTCCCTTGGTTGAGGTCAGGCATACTTGGCACAAACCATCCATCGGTAAATTCTTTCGCATCAGTTGTGGCGCCATACGGATCCTGAACTGTTGATTTTTTGTGATTGGTGATCCGAAAGTTAGGATATTCGTTGATCCAATCCTTCATGGGCATATCCTTCATCCACCAGTGACTTAAACCACAATGGTTGAATATCATATCCATAACCATTTTAATGCCCCTCTTTTTTGCTTCAACGCTTAATTGCTGATAATCGGAATTGGTTCCAAAACGGCTGTCAACCTTATAAAAGTCAGTGGTAGAATAGCCGTGATAGGAAACACCCGGCATGTTGTTTTCGAGTACCGGATTGACCCAGATTGCCGTATATCCGTTATCATGAATATAGTCGAGGTGATCCTGGATCCCTTTCAGATCGCCACCATGACGTCCATCGGGATCTTTCCGGTTTGCTTTCTCAAGTTGATCCTCTTTTGAATCATTGGTGGGATCTCCGTTGGCAAACCGGTCAGGCATTATCAGGTACATCACATCGGAATTGTTGAAACCAACCCGTTGAGAAGAACCTTTTTCCCTCGCTTTTAACTCATATGTCGATGATATGATGGTTTTCCCATCTTGTTTAAATGCAATCTCAAATTTCCCGGGTTTAACTGATGGCGATAACCGCAGGTCAAGGAAAAGATAATTCGGGTTTTCAACTGCCGTCGATGAGACCAATTCGACCCCTTCATAGCTGATCTCTGGTTTGGTACCGGAAATCTGTTCGCCGTACACCATCAATTGCAAGGTAGGATTTTTAAAACCTGTCCACCAGAAAGGTGGTTCAACCCGTTTAAGCGCTGGTTTATTCTTTTTTGCCGCATAAACCGGAATTACCGTCATCAATACTAATATTGCGACTAATATTTTGGTGGATGTTTGTTGTTTAAATTTCATTGATTCGATTTTTTAGTTGAACTTCTGTTTTCTGGTTTCCTTCAATAATATGTTGTCGGTCATAGATCATTAATGTCAACTCCTTTTCGGATAGATTTTCAATACAAACGACCGTCTTGTTGACATTTATTTTCAAAATGTTGTTTCTGAAGTTGATACGGAAAGAGTAGGCGTTCCATTTACCAGGTATAAACGGTGAAAAAGATATTTTACCGCCCCTCACCCTCATTCCTCCAAATCCTTTCACAAAGGCCATCCATGTTCCACCCATTGAGGTGATGTGACAGCCGTCGGAAGTATCGTTATTATAATCGTCGAGATCAAGTCGGGCAGTCCTTAAATAGAGCTCATAGGCCTTGGAATGATAGTTGATTGTGCTGGCAAGTATTGTATGAATACAAGGAGATAAGGATGACTCATGTACTGTGTATGGCTCATAATAGTCGAAATGCCTTTTGATGGTTTCTTTATCAAAGTCATCTTCAAAGAGGAACATACTTTGAAGTGTATCCGCCTGCTTAATATATGGAGATCGCAATATCCGATCCCATGACCAGTGTTGACATATGGGGCGCTCTGCTAGCGGTATCACAGCAACTGGTTTTAAATCTTTGTCAAGAAATCCGTCCTGCTGGAGAAAAATATTTTTTTGAGTGTCGTATGGCAAGTAAATATTTTGAATGATATTGAGCCATAAAGAGGTTTCGTCTGCTTCGTTAAAGTGCCACCTCTCTTTCAAAAGATTATAGGATTTGAGGTGTTTCTCTTTGAGGAATTCAATGGCTTTTAGGGTATACTGAAGAGTCCATTTGGCGATTTGGTTGGTGTGGAAGTTGTTGTTTACATTATTCTCGTACTCATTTGGTCCTGTAACGCCCAGAATAACATACTTTTGACGTTCGTCCGACCAGTTTACCCTTTGTGCCCAGAAGCGGGATATGGCAAGCAATACCTCAAAACCATAAGGGGCAAGGTAATCCCAATCGTCAGTATAACGAATGTAATCGAAAATAGCATAAGCAATTGCACCATTTCTGTGAATCTCTTCAAAGGTGATTTCCCACTCATTGTGGCACTCTTCACCGTTCATTGTGACCATCGGATAAAGGGCAGCGCTATTGTTAAATCCTAATATTTTGGCATTTTCAATCGCCTTTGACAGATGTTTATACCTGTATTTTAGTAAATTACGTGCAACTTGCACTGGTGCTGTAGCCAAAAAGAAGGGGAGACAAAATGCCTCTGTATCCCAATAAGTGGACCCCCCGTATTTCTCACCCGTAAATCCCTTTGGGCCAATATTTAACCGTTCATCCTCACCTGTATAGGTTTGGTGAAGCTGAAAAATATTGAAGCGAATCCCTTGCTGATCAGCCTCATCCCCGTCGACGATTATATCACTGGTTTTCCATTTTTCGAGCCAGGCCTGCGTATGTTCTGATTCAAGCTGGTCGAAACCTTTCAGAAATGCAGCGTTTAAGTGGTCGGCTGCGGCATTCATCAATTGATCTTTCGGGAAGTTTTCTGAGGAAATGCATACGCCGATTTTTTCAATCGTAACCGATTCCCCCTTTTTGATAGTTAGAGGAATGATGTTTGATATAAATTTTGTGCGGTTCTCGACATCTGCCGAAAAGGAAGATCGTTTCCCGTTTCGCAGAATATTGATTTTCATCCCGGAACAGACTTGAAAGAGTGTTTTTCTCACTTCTGCAACGATATAGCCTTCACCAGGTTTTACATTCACGTCGACTTCATCCCAGAATTTTTCGTTATAATTGGCATCTTCGTTACGGATATCGAAATCAATGTAAGGAGTCAGGATGATTTTATCGGAAAAATTAAGCGCGGTTATTGTATACCTGATTGCACCAATATCTGACTCAACAATACTTAAAAAGCGGCGAGTGACGACACTCAGCTCTTTACCGGATGGAAGCTGTGCAACAAATTCACGATGTAGATGACCCTCCTGCATATTTAATTCTCTCCTGAAATTCAGAATTTTAGCAGTGTTTAAATCAAGTGTTTCGTTTCCAATTTTCACATCTATACCAATCCAGTTTGCTGAGTTGAGTACTTTGGCAAAATACTTTGGATAGCCGTTTTTCCACCAGCCTACACGTGTTTTATCGGGAAAGTAAACCCCTGCAACATAATTTCCCTGAAGTGTTTCACCTGTAAACTTCTCTTCGAAATTGGCCCTGTGACCGATCCGACCGTTCCCCAGGCTCATCAGACTCTCTGTGATTTTATTGTATTCGGGATGAAACTTATCTTCGATAATTTTCCATCCGTTATGTATGATGTATTCTTTCATTTTAATCTTCTTTAATAAGATATAGTCGCAATAGATGACCCTCTACAAATACCATGTTCGTAATTGATTTAAATTCATTTTTTCAAATCCGGGGATTACAAAATCGGCATTTTTCAGATTTTCGGGTAGTCCAATGCCAATAATAGACATCCCTGCGTTTCGGGCAGCGTCAATGCCAGCCTGTGCATCTTCGAAGACCAGGCACTCTTCAGGATTGACCCCTAATTCTGCAGCACCTTTTAGAAATACCTCAGGGTCCGGTTTGGCTTTAGAAACTTTATTCCCGTCGATTACAGCATCAAATTTATGAGTCAGATTGATCTTTTCAAGAATGGCCAGCGCATTTTTACTTGCCGATCCGAGCGCAATTAAAATTTTGTTGTCACGCAATTCATCCAGAAATGGCATTACCCCCGGGAGTATTTCATCGGGTGTCATTTTCCGGATATACGAAACGTACAAATTATTCTTTCTTTCAGCCAGATCCTCTTTTTGAACCTGACCGAGTTGTATCTTCCCCACTTCAAGTAAAATGTCGAGTGATTGCATCCGGCTGATCCCTTTAAGGCGTTCATTATCGTTTTCAGAAAAATGAAATCCAAGTCCATCTGCAATCTCTTTCCATGCGATATAATGGTATCTGGCCGTATCGACCACAACACCATCCAAATCAAAAAGACAAGCTTTAATCATTTGATCTGTTTTTGATCGACGTCATCCACGAACATTACACTAACAGCTGCAATCACCAACGATACTCCTCCTGCAATCAGGGCGTAAATTGCGTGCCCGCCGAATAAAACCCTTGTAAAAAAGCCAAGAATGCTCGCTGCAAGAATTTGCGGAATAACGATGAAGAAATTGAAAATTCCCATGTAGGTTCCCATTTTATGTGCAGGTAACGATCCGGTTAAGATCGCATAGGGCATAGATAGGATGCTCGCCCAGGCAATACCTACCCCTAACATTGACAATAGTAAAAGATGAGGATCGCGAATAATATAAAATGAAGCGAGGCCTATACCGCCGCAGATCAGCGCAATGGCATGAGCCATTTTTCGGCTGGTCCATTTAGCAATTACGGGTAGCAAAAACGCGACCAAAGCGGCAAATCCGTTATAAGTTGCGAACAAAACTCCTACCCAGTTGGCTCCGGTGTTGTACAATGCTGATGAGGAATCAGTAGTTCCGTAAATATGGGCGGTAACGGCTGAAGTGGAATATATCCACATAGCAAACAATGCAAACCACGAAAAGAACTGAACTATAGCTAATTGTTTCATGGTTTTGGGCATATTCAACAAGTCGGTGATTACTTCTACAAAACCATTGTTCACCTTGTTCTGATGGGTGAGGTGGGCAGAGGCCAATAAAATTAATCCGAATGCAATCAGTCCAATTGAAAGTACATACAACTCTTTTTCCCAGCCCATCTGAAATATGATCAAACTGCTTAAAGTTCCTGTACCCAGCCAGATGGTTCCATTTCGAATAAAGGAGGGTAAAAGGGACCTGGCAGAGGAGGTTGTCATCTCAGTTACACTGGAAGACATTTTTTTTTCTGTTTCAAAGTCAGCGAGTTGTTGGGGAGAATACTCTTTTGTTGAAAAAACTGTCCATAGTACTGCTGCCAAAAAAACAGCGCCACCCAAGTAAAAAGAGAGTCTGACCGATTGGGGAATTTTTTCTCCTGCAAGTGCAATATTTGACACGTCGAACCAATTGGTTAAAACGTAAGGAAGAGCTGAAGCGATCACCGCACCAGTTCCGATAAAGAAACTTTGCATAGCAAAACCTGTTGTTCGCTGTTCACTGGGAAGCATGTCGCCTACAAAAGCCCTGAAAGGTTCCATGGATATATTAATCGAAGCATCCATTATCCAGAGTAATCCCGCAGCTATCCATAATGCCGGCGAATTGGGCATGATCAGTAAAGCGAATGACGCAATGATAGCCCCAATCATAAAATAGGGCCTGCGCCTTCCAAATCGGCCCCAGGTTTTATCACTCATATGGCCAATAATTGGCTGAATAATTAGTCCGGTAACCGGGGCCGCAATCCATAAAATGGGGATATCATCAACCTTGGCTCCCAGAGTTTCAAAAATACGGCTCACATTGGCATTTTGAAGGGCAAAACCAAATTGAATACCTAAAAACCCAAAGCTCATGTTCCAGATCGACCAAAAAGAGAGACGCGGTTTTTTTTCCATAATTATAATTTGCAGTTTATAAATCAGATATCAATACCTCAACTACTAAATAATACTCGCGGGTTTATCCTTAAAAGGTGGAATACATCCATGAAACACAATTAAAAACGAGTATCACTGATCACCTGATGGAGATTTACCGCAAAGTATTACCAAAATTTATAACAAGAAAAATTCGTAAACCTGGACAGGATTACGTTTCGTTTAGGGGAAAGACAATTAATATTCGATGGCAAATATAATTTGGAAAACTTTAAAAAACAATAGTTAAGCACTTTTAGATCAAAATAATAATTGATTTAATGTTAAATGCCTTTTTGCAAACGTTTGCGAAAGCCTAAAAAAAAATCAGATTTTCCTGGTCGATTCGCGTAAAACCAGGTTCGTGTCGATATAAAACGTTTCACCATGCCCAATTCTTTTGGCTTCGATCCGCTCTAAAAGAACAGTTGCTGCTTTGATACCCATCTGGTATCCGTGCTGATCGACCGAACTCAGGGTAGGAGTGGTTATATCAGAGTAACTTCCCGCCGAAAACCCCATAACAGCAACTTTTTCCGGGATGGCAATACCCATTTTTTGTAAGGTTTTCATCACGCCAACTGCAGTCAGGTCGTTTACTGCGAATATTCCGTCTGGTGGCATTGGGAGCTGGATCAATTTTCGGGTGGCAACCGCTGCAAGGTCAAACGAATCAGCTACAATTACATAATCTTCAACATAGGGGAGGTTGTACTCTTTTAAAGCAGCTTTGTATCCCTCCAGCCTGTATTTCCCGATGCCAAGAGAAACGGGTGCAGCCAAATGAGCAATCCTTTTACACCCGGACTCAATTAAATGAGATACCGCGTTATATGCAGCTTTTTTATCGTCAATAATCACACTGTCGGAATCGAAACCGTCAGGAACCCGGTCAAAAAAGACAATAGGGATTCCACTCTCTTCCATCATTTGCAAGTGAGTAAAATCATTCGTTTGTTTCGAAATGGAAATCAGCGCCCCCTCAACCCGGTTTGAAAGGAGCGCTTGCGCATTGATGATCTCTCTTTCATATTTCTCGTTCGATTGACAGATCATTACATTATAACCTGCATCGTAGGCAACATCTTCAATTCCGCTAATGACAGAGGAGAAAAAATAGTGCACCAATTCCGGAATGATTACTCCGATTGTATTAGTCCTGCTACTTTTAAGCGAAAGTGCTACTGCATTGGGTTTATAATGAAGTTTCTTCGCAAGTTCATTAACAGCAAGCTTTGTCCCTTTGCCGATGTCAGGGTGGTCCTTCAACGCACGCGAAACGGTCGATGGTGAAATTCCAAGCGCTTTGGCAATGTCTTTTATGGTAACCTGAGTGCTCATCGATTTGTTTAGTTCAGTTGAAAATTGACTTTACTAAATTATACATTAATTTCCGTATTAACAACACTAATGTTTATGTCGTAAACACATTAAATTCAATGGGTAGGAGTGAAAAATCCTATCCTCTATTTAATGGAATTTAAAAACATGTTGTATAACATGTTTGGCGCAAACGTCACCGCAAACGTTTGCGCAATAATATTTTGATTTATACAATGTAAGTCTTGTTAATTAACGTTAAAAGTGTTTTACTTTGCAGCACCAAAATGAACAAGGGAAAGGTTCCGTCTAGGTAAGAAGTTGATATTCAAGAAAATATACATTTTAATGCCTTTGCAGGTGAAAAAAATTGAACCATGATTTATGAACCATTAATTTGAAGCACATGAAATTGGAAATTGTAAAAATGAAAGCTATTTGGTTTTTTCTATTTGCACTGCTGACTATGTCGGTAGCTGCCCAGGAGAGATCAATTACTGGTAAAGTTACCGATGCTAGTACTAAAGAAGGACTTATAGGGGTCACTGTTTTGATTGAGGGGACCTATACCGGAACTGTTACCGATATTGATGGGAATTACTCAGTCAAGGTGGCTCCCAGTGCGAAACTTGTTTTTTCATTCATCGGTTATCAAACTCAAACATTACCAGTTGGTCCGCAATCACTACTGAATGTAGCCCTGCAGACTGAGGTTAGGGGACTCGATGAGGTTGTTGTAATCGGATATGGAACCGTAAAGAAATCGGATGCAACTGGTTCTGTCAGTACCGTTAGCTCAAAAGATTTCAACAAGGGGGCATTGACCTCCGCCCAGGACCTGATCGTTGGGAAAAGCGCGGGAGTGGTAATTACCAACGGAGGTGGTCAACCGGGGACAGGATCAACCATCCGTATTCGTGGTGGTTCTTCTTTAAACGCCACCAACGATCCTTTAATTATTATCGATGGCGTACCTATTGATAGCAATACAAATAACAATGTATCAGGAAGTTCGAACTTTCTTTCATTTGTTAATCCTAACGATATAGAATCATTCACTGTTTTAAAGGATGCCTCCTCAACCGCTATTTATGGATCGAGGGCCTCGAATGGTGTAATTCTGATTACTACTAAAAGTGGAACTGTTGGCAGCCCAATGAAAATTGTTTTTAACGGAAATTCTTCAGTAGGCAAGGCCATTAAATTTGTGGATGTTTATTCGGGTGATCAGATCCGACAAATTGCTGCCTCACACAAAGAATTGTTTGGCGCCGATACTTTCAATAAACTTGGTTCTGAGACCACCAACTGGCAGCGTGAAATTTTCCGTCCTGCCGTTTCTCAGGATCATAATATAAGTGTTTCCGGGGCCTATAAAACACTTCCCTACAGGGCCTCCATTGGTTATACTGACCAAAATGGTATTATGAGGAATACAGAAATGAAACGATATACCGCTTCCCTCAACTTAAATCCGATCTTATTAAACGGCAGTTTAAAAGTGAATATTAGTGCTAAGGGGATGAATACGGATAATGATTTTGGAGATACGGGGGCATTAGGTTCTGCAATTAATATGGATCCGACTCAACCTATCTATGACAATAGTGTAATTGGCAAGACGAAGTCTGCAGGTTATTTTCAATGGAGCAATTACGGCGCTAATTTGGGTACTCCCAATCCTGTTGAGCAGCTGATTATGGCTGATAACCGGTCGAATGTTAAAAGGGGTATCGCAAACCTCCAGTTGGATTATAAAATCCCTTACATATCGGGACTAAAGGCGAATTTGAATTTGGCTACAGATTTTACAGAAGGTAAGGGGCATAATAACAGGCCAACCACTTCTCCCTCTAATCTGATTGCGCCTCTGGGATGGGGTAAATTAAATAATTTCAACGGTAAAAATTATAATAATCTGCTCGATTTCTACTTGAACTATTCAAAAGAGTTCAGTAAAATTTCAAGCAAAATTGATGCAACTGCCGGTTATTCGTGGCAGCATTTCAAACGTAATGGCAATAGTTATACCCGTGGAGTTGTCGATGCCACACACAAATATCAAATGGCAGACAGTACCTCCTTTATTACTGAGAATTACCTTGTTTCGTTCTTCGGACGTTTGAATTACACTTTTATGAATAAGTATTTACTTACTGCAACTGTTCGTGATGATGGTTCTTCCCGTTTTGCAAAAGGCAACCAGTGGGGACTTTTCCCATCTGCCGCTTTTGCATGGAAGATTAAGGAGGAATCTTTCTTAAAGGATGTCAACGCAGTTTCTGATTTGAAATTGAGATTGGGCTGGGGAGTTACGGGTCAGCAGGATATTGGTAATGATTATCCGGCTCAGGCGACCTATAGAGTTTCCTATTCCGGTTATTATTACCCCATTGGAGGCACTTATCTTCCCACGCTGCGTCCAAACGCCTATGATCCAAATATTAAATGGGAAGAGACTACCACCTCGAATATTGGTCTTGATTTCGGTTTCTTCAAAGACCGTATTACCGGTTCAGTCGATCTTTATAACCGGGTTACCAACAATCTGTTGAATACCGTTACTGTTCCCAGCGGCAGCAATTTTTCCAATACACTGTTGACAAATGTGGGTAGTCTGGAAAATAAAGGGCTTGAATTCTCATTGAATGTCACCCCAGTTTCAAAGAATGATATTTCGCTGGTGCTGGGATTCAATTTCACCTACAACAAGAACAAAATTACCAAATTGCTGATCTCTGATGATCCCAATTATATTGGAGTTCTATATGGAGACGGGATGACGGGAACCAAACAGGTGACAAGGGTTGGTTACCCCGCCTACTCGTTCTTTTTGAATAAACAGGTTTATGATGCAAGTGGAAATCCTATAGAAGGTCTGTACGTTGATCTTTCGGGAAAGGGAGGAACTGTTAATGGAAACAATGCGGATAAGTATATTTACAAAAATCCTACCCCCGATTATTTGATGGGTTTCTCCGCCCGTTTAAATGTCAAGAAATTTGACTTGTCGGCATCTGCCCGTTCGAATATCGGAAATTACGTCTATAATCAAAATGCTGCAGGCGCTTCATATGACCAAATGTATCAGATTGGGTACTGGAAGAATTTTCCAACCTACCTTAATGATACAAAATTTGTAAAACGTCAGTTTACGAGCGATTATTTTGTGCAGAATGCCTCCTTCTTTAAATTGGACAACGTTAGCGCAGGATATAATTTTGATGATGTGTATGAACATTTCAAAATTCGTCTTAGCATGACCGTTCAAAACGTTGCTACCATCACAAAATACAAAGGTATCGATCCAGAGGTTCCCGGCGGTATCGATAATAATTTCTATCCCAGACCTCGCACGTTCATACTTGGCGTAAATATAACCTATTAATATTCTAATAATCAATAGATATGAATAAGAAAATTTTAATATTAGGATTTGTTCTTTCCGCATTATTCATTACTTCGTGTGTGAAAGATCTAAATGTAATTCCCAAAGATCCCAATACGATTTTAGCAGGTAACCTGGGCACTAATCCGGTTTACATGAAAGAGACACTTGGGAAAATTTACGGCAGTTTCATCCTCCCCGGTCAAAGCAGTTTAAAAGAAGATGCGGATATAACTTCAGGTGACATTTGGTTTTTTTGTATGGCCAGGGCGCTTTGGAATTGTCAGGAAATAACCACCGATGAGGCTATTAATGGATGGACAGATGTTGGTGTCAGCGATATCAATACACAGACCTGGAGTGCCCAAAATCCCTTTATAACAGCACTTTACCAGCGCTTAAGCCTTAGTGTAACCTATGCCAACGATTTTATTAAGACCACAAACGGCAATACTGATCCTGCTGTAGTAAAATATAACGCAGAAGCCCGGTTTCTAAGAGCGTTGGCCTATTCCTATTCGATGGATCTTTTTGCAAATCCCCCTTTTACAACGGATGCCGACGGTGTTGGAAAATTCTTCCCCAAACAATTGGATACTGATTCAAAAGTGGGTAGAGCCAAATTGTTTAATTACATAGTTTCGGAATTACATAGTATTGAGAATAAATTACCTGCCCCTGATAAGGTTACCGCGCAAGCCAACCAGGCTGCCTGCTGGATGTTACTGGCAAAAGTCTATCTGAATGCGCAGGTATACACTGGTATAGCAAAATGGGACAGCTGCAAAATTTATTGTGATAAAGTGATCAGTAGTGGAAAGTATTCACTGGCCACCAATTACAGGCAGAATTTCACTGCAGATAATGATGGCGCCACCAATCCGGAGATGATTTTTGCCTGGGCACAGGATGGAATTAATGCTCAGGGAAATGGTGGTACAACATTTCTCATCGAATCGTGCAGCGACCCAAGATATATCAAGTCTGTTGATTTTCACGGACTGACTTCGAACGTCGACTGGAACGGGAACAGGGGCAGAAAACAATTTATGAATGTTCTGGTAGATACGATTGCTACTTATGGTAATGTAAGAATTCCGGAAACCGATACCCTATTTACACAATGTAAAGACAAAAGGGTAATGCTGAAAATGAAGAAAAGTATGGATATTCCAAGCTCTTCATCAAATGGAGATTACGGTATCGGAGTCTATAAATTTACTGCAAAAAATGCGGACGGGAGCAAGGCTGCAAACTATAATCCAACTTTTGCCAGCACAGATTGGCCGGTTTTCCGTTATGCGGACGCATTGTTAATGCGGGCTGAAGCTTTACACCGGACAAATAATGACGCAAGTGCAATTGCTGATATCAATGCAATCAGAACCAGGGCCTATGGTAATGCTACTGGAAATATTACAGCATCCCAACTTACTGACCAATTCTTATTAAATGAACGGGGTAAAGAATTTTATTATGAGTCTCAGCGACGCACCGATCTGATCCGCTTTGGACAATTCACAGATGGAGCTTACCGTTGGGCCTGGAAGGGCGGAGCGATTAATGGTACCGCCACCGATAAGCATCTGAATATCTTCCCAATTCCGGGAGATGAGGTATCTGCCAACCCTAACATAAAACAAAATCCTGGTTATTAATCTTTTAATCTTTAAACCATGAATAAAAATTTATTGATATTTATAACTTTTATTGGGTTAGTTGGACTTTTATCTAATTGTAAGAAGGATGAAATAAAAGTAATCATATCGGCCAGCCCAATTGCTCCCACTATTCAGACGATGCCTGATCTGACCCTTAAAAGGGCCAAAGGAAATGATTCCCTGACATTTGTTGGTACTGCTGTTGATCCTGGTTTCCAGGCTTCAGTCACCTATTTTCTTGAAGCTTGTGCCAAGGGAAACAATTTCGTGGATCCGATTCCAATTTTAAACGGGATTAAGGATGCGCAGATGAAAATTACGATAAGTGCACTAAATGGAATTTTTCTGAAAAAATTTCCTGCCGATCAGGTTACCGCTGTTGATTTTCGTATCCGGGCTGTTTTATCTCAGGATGCAGGAACTGGTTATACACCATTAGTTTACAGTTCGGCAGTCAAAACTGCAGATGTAACTACCTATGGTTTACCACGTTTGGATGTGATTGGAACGGGCATTACCCAGAAAATTGAATCAGCTTTGGGTGATGGCAATTACTTAGGCTTTGTGAAATTGGATAAAACAAAACCATTTACCTTAAAAGACCCTGATGCAGGGACTATTTATGGCGCCAACGGTGCGGCCCTTGCAGTCAATGGCGCACCGATGACAGTAACAGATAGCGGATGGTATAAATTAACTGCAGATACAAAGGGGAATACCTATAAGATAGATCCTTATATGGTTGGATTAATTGGAGATGCCACTCCGAATGGCTGGAGTGCACCTGATTCAAAATTTGACTATAATCCCTCTACCGGGATTTGGACCATTACCCTCGATTTAAAAGCTGGTGCTGTAAAAGTTAGATGTAACGATGCATGGGGCGCTATCAATCTGGGCCTCGGTGATGCGACTCACCCCGGTTATTCCTTAACTAATTTGTGGAATGATGGTGGAAGTCAGAATATTCCAATAGCTTCAGCAGGTAACTATACGATCCAGGTAACTATCGGAACGTCTATCTATAGCATGACTATTACAAAAAATAACTAATCTGGTAAAAGATTAGAAAGTATTCAATTAATACGTTGATATACAATTATATAAATTAGGTATGAAAAATATATTTATCAAGAGGATATTAGGTATCCTGGCTATTGCTTTGCTCATTTTGGGCAGTTGTAACAAGGAAAAATCAGGGATTAAATTAGATCCGAAGCTCTCCACTTCTCAGTTTTCGAATATAAAATCCGATTCTGTAACTGTCGTTTGTTTTGTGGTTGCTGAGGGGGATGGATTATCAGAAAGAGGGGTTTGTTATGGTACTACCACTGCTCCAACAACCGCTAATAATAAGGTTGTTTATGCTGCAGCAGTCACCGGCGCAACCTATACTGTAAAGTTAGGTGGACTTAACTATGCGACCAAATATTATGCACGAGCCTATGCAATTGGTTCAACCGGTACCATTTATGGTGAAGAAGTCACTTTTACTACCTTGTCTGTTGCTCCCAAACTTACTACTACTGTTATTTCGGCGATTACCGGCACAACTGCTACCGGTGGTGGCAATATTACTGACAATGGCGGCGAAGCCGTGACCGCAAGAGGGGTTTGCTGGAGTACCGTTCATAATCCAACAATGGCTGACAGTAAAACAGCTGACGATAAAGGAAGTGGTATATTTACAAGCAGTCTCACAAACCTGCTGGGAAAAACGACCTATTATGTAAGAGCTTATGCGACCAATAAAATTGGTACATCCTATGGTACCGAGGTAACTTTTACAACGTTAGTTGCCAAACCTACCCTTACAACTACAGCTGTTACCGGAGTTAACGCTTCGGGAGCATCTTCGGGTGGAAATGTCACCTCTGATGGTGGTGGCGCCGTTACAGCAAGAGGTGTTTGCTGGAGCACGACTACCGATCCTACGATTGCTGATAGTCATACTAGTGACGGGACTGCTACTGGTGTTTTCACAAGTACACTTATCGGTTTAAAAGTAGCGACAACGTACCATGTTCGTGCTTATGCTACAAACTCTGCCGGAACCGGCTATGGTTCAGATGTGACATTTATGACCTTCCCTACTGCGCTTTATGCATTGGGAGATGGTACCACCGCCGGATGGGATCCAAATTCTCCGGTTAAAATCGATCAATCTTCAACCCCAGGTATTTATATTGCAACTTTGGATTTGGGAGCTGCCAAAAGTATGAAATTCATCAGCACGCTGGGTCAGTGGCAACCTCAATGGGGCCAGGCTACAGGAGCCGCTACTGGCAAATTAGGTGTTAATCTGGGTGGCGGATCTGATCCGGATGCCATTACAACTCCAGCTGAAGCCGGAAAATACAAGGTAACTGTTGATCTGGGAGCAATGACCTGGAAAATCGAACCACTCTTCCCTGCAGCTTTGTTCATGATCGGCGATGGTGTTGGCGGTTGGGGCTGGGCCGATATTAACCTTCCAATGGTCCCGGTCAACGGACAACCTAATCTGTTCTGGAAAATAGTCTGGTTGAATGGTTCCGGTGAATTTAAATTTGCTCCTCAGAGAGACTGGATCAATGATTTTGGCAGAACAGGAACAGCTTCTGGTGGTGTTTATAGTAAAGGTGGAGAAAATATCCCAGTTCCCGGAACGGCCGGATATTATATGGTGGTTGTTGATTTGACTGCAAATAAAATTGCTATCGCCGATCCAAAAGTATATTTAATGGGTGGTACGATAGGATCATGGGATACTTCTAATCCGGCAGGCTTATTTACAGTTGATAATGCCAATAGCCTGGTTAAAATTACCAAGACGATGGAGGCAAATGAGGTGAGATTATATGCCTGGCATCCTTGGTTTTCAGATTGGTGGAGGTCCGAATTCATTGTCCTGAATGGTAAGATCGAATTCCGCGGAAACGGTGGTGATCAATCCAGGGTTTCGGTTACTGCCGGATCACATACGATTAATTTGAATTTCAAAACCGGCGCTGGTACAATTCAATAAATTGAAGTTTTAAATGCACTGAAATAATTAGTATACCCTGTCAGATATGAATTTAACTGGCAGGGTATTCTGATAATTTTGTCCGATGGAGTTGTCCTTTTTCCTGTAAACTCTCTTTTTATCAAAAAATGAATGTTGCGATGAAACGAATCTGTTTCCTTATCTTATCCATACTCCTTCCTTTCACTGTTTTCTGTCAGGTAACCACTAATCCTGCGCTGCCGATTATTACCAAACCGGTAACGATTACCTTTGATGCCACGCAGGGAACAGCTGGATTAAAAGACTTTACAGGCGATGTTTATGCGCACACAGGAGTGATCACCAATAAGAGCACATCGGCATCAGATTGGAAATATGTACTTGCCAACTGGACAACTAATATACCCAAGGCCAAATTCACCCGAGTGACGGCGAATACCTACACCTTTGAAATTACCCCCGATATACAAAGTTTTTATGGAGTCCCTGCAGGAGAAGTGATTAAACAGATCGCCTTTGTGTTCAGGAGTGCCGATCAGAGTAAAGAGGGCAAGGCAACTGGTTCCAAAGATATTCTTGTTGATGTATTTAGTGAAGGATTAAATGTAGGGATTACCAGTCCAACAGGTAATATCATCCTGACACCCGGAACAAATCTCACTTTTGCTGCCTCCGCAACCGGGGCGACTGAAATGCGTCTTTATCAGAATACTAATCTTGTGAAGACGGTCTCAGGCAACCAACTGTCAAATACGTTCAATTTTACCCAACCCGGCGACTATTGGCTCAAAGTGATTGCCACTGATGGTACAAAAACCGTCGCTGATTCTATTCTTGCAAATGTTTTGGGAGATCAGGTCATGGAGGCACTTCCTGCCGGAGCAAAAAAGGGAATCAACTATATTGATCAGCAAACAGTCAGACTGGTTTTATGGGCCCCTTATAAATCTTACGTTCACGTAATTGGTGAGTTTAACAAGTGGGTTCCCTCTTCAACCTCCCGGATGAAACGATCCGGAGACTATTTCTGGATAGAGGTTTCAGGCCTTATTTCCGGGAAAGAGTATCCATTCCAGTACCTCGTCGATGGTTCTTTGAAGATTGCCGATCCTTATACCGAAAAGATATTGGATCCCGATAATGATAAGTACATCCTTGCAGATACCTATCCCGATTTAATCGCTTATCCTGTTGGTAAGACCTCAGGAATTGCCAGTATTTTGCAAACCAATCAGCAGTCATATTCATGGCAAATCAATAGCTATACCCCTTCAACTGCAGACACAATGATTGTCTACGAGTGTCATGTACGCGACTTTGATGCTTTGCACTCTTACACTGGAGTGATCAATCATCTCGATCACCTGAAAGAGCTGGGCGTAAATGTACTGGAGTTAATGCCCGTAAATGAGTTTGAAGGGAACTCCAGCTGGGGTTATAATCCATCGTTCTATTTTGCTCCTGATAAATACTATGGTCCCAAAAACGATCTGAAGCGATTGGTCGATGAGTGCCATAAACGGGGTATTGCCACGGTAATCGATCTCGTGTTAAACCATTCCTATGGCCAAAGTCCGTTTGTGCAGCTCTATTTCAACAATTCAACTTTAAAAACAACCTCCCAGAATCCATGGTACAATATTCAGAGCAATTTTGAGAATACCCAGGCACAGTGGGGATACGATTTTAACCACGATAGCCCGGCCACACGTGAACTGGTTGATAGTATTGGTTCCTTCTGGATGAACCAATATAAAATTGATGGTTTTCGGTTCGATTTTACCAAAGGTTTTTCAAATAATTTTAAACCTTTGGCGACGGATCCCTGGGGAAGCCTTTACGATGCCCAAAGGATCGCCAATCTGGAAAGGATGGCCGGTGAAATTTGGAAAAGAAAATCGGGCGCCATCGTAATTTTTGAGCATCTTGCAGACAATTCAGAAGAAAAAGAACTTGCCAACTTTGGTAAAGGGATTCTTTTATGGGGGAATATGAATGGAAATGCTACCGAAGCAGCGATGGGTTATAATGATTCGGGAAAATCGGACCTAAGCTGGTTATCTTATATCAATCGGGGGTGGAATAAGCCATCGTTGATGGGATATATTGAAAGCCATGACGAGGAGCGGTTGTTATATAAGTGCATCACCTACGGAAACAGCTCTGGTTCGTATGATATTAAAACATTGCCTGTTGCGTTAGGTCGGTCGGCACTGACTGCAGCCCTGTTTTTCCCATTCCCAGGTCCTAAAATGATATGGCAGTTTGAAGAGCTGGGTTATGATATCTCGATAGATACAAATGGAAGACTAGGTGAAAAACCAACACATTGGGAGTATAAGAATAATGCCGATCGGACACAGCTGTTTCAGGTCTTTTCTAAGTTATTTAGTCTGAAAAAAAAGTACCCCATTTTTGCGACATCCAATTTCACCCAATCACTTAGCGGTGAAATCAAATGGATAAAACTTAATTTGAATGGAGAATATGTATTGATTGCAGGTAATTTTGGTGTAACAAGTGCAAATGCACCACTGGAATTTCAGAAAACCGGAACATGGTATGACTATTTCGGACAAAAATCGTTAACCGTAACGGCTACTTCACAATCTGTGACACTTGCTCCCGGAGAGTACAAACTCTATTCTACCCAGAATTTCGGATCAACAGTAACTGCTGTTTCAAAAGGGTATGAGAATCAAAATGACCTGATGATCAGTCCAAATCCGGCGACCAACTTTATAAAGGTCTTCTCGGTTGACGGTTTAACACGAATAGTAATTTATGCTATGACAGGAAGTAAAGTGAAAGAATTTCAATTGTCAAGTGTTCCCTATATAGATAATGAGATTTATATCGGAGATCTCCATTCGGGTATTTATCTCCTGAGAGCCCTAAATGCGAAGGGTGGGACAATTGTTAGAAAAGTGATAAAGCGATTATAGCTTTTAATGAGATGAATGGCAGATTAAATATTGGCTATATAAAATAGTTTATAGCGGGTTGATTTCCTATTTTTTACTTGTACAGTATTCAGCTGCAATTTTAAGTTTACTGATAACCTCGTTCATATGCAAGGGTTTGGAGATGTAATCATTCATCCCATTGTGGAGGCACTCCTCCCTGTCGCTTGACATTGCATTAGCCGTCATGGCAATGATAAAAGGCTGTTCAATTGTCATCTTACGAATAACCTGTGTGGTTTCAAATCCATCCATTTCAGGCATCCGAACATCCATCAAAATGACATCGTATTGTTTCTTATGGAATGAATTAAGTACCTGAGTTCCATCTGCAGCAGTATCAGCTTGATAGCCTAATTTATGCAAAATCCTCTCAATCAATATTTTATTAACAAAATTATCTTCTGCAATAAGGATGTTTAACGGATAATGTTCTGCAAATGAGTCAGAGAGTACTCCGCCTTGCGGATCTTCTGAAACAACATACAATTTGTCAGGAGCTGATATCATATACATGCTTTTTAATTATTGTTTGACCGGTTTACAACTCATTTAAAGTTAAGGATCCGATTTTTGATAATATTTGAAGCAAATATAATGATAAAAACAAAATAATTTTACAAAATAAAAATTCATCCATAAAAACGTAAATATATTTTACGTTTTTATGGATGAATTTTTAGCGGCAATTTTTAGTATGCCAATAACATCAGTGATTCGGATTGGTTTGGCTATAAAATCGTCCATTCCAATTTTGAGACATTCTTCCCTGTCCTGCAACATTGCATTGGCAGTAAGGGCAATTATATAAGGTTGAACAATTGGCATCTGACGAATAAACTGTGTTGTCTTAAATCCATCCATTTCAGGCATTTGGATATCCATTAGGATGACGTTGAAGCTTTTCTTTTTCAGTGCGTCAATTACCTGAATACCGTTCTCGACAATGGTTATTTCATAGCCTAATTTTTGAAGTATTATAGCAATCAGTTTCTGATTGATTAAATTATCCTCAGCGATAAGCATACTTAAGGGATAATCTTTCGCAAACGAATCTGAAACAATTCCCGTTGGAGTCAAAGGTAAATCTTTTGGCTCTTTACCTGAGGCGAAGATCTGCTGAAGACTTCCGTGAAGTCGCTGTTGTTTAACTGGTTTGGTCAGAACTGCACTAAATAAATCTGTATAGACTTTCATTGACTCATCACCAATTGTGCTCATTAACAAGATTGAAGGAGGATCTTCGAATTCGTTGATTGCTTTACAAAGATCATCTACTCTCATATCGGAAATCTGCTTATCGGCGATAACAACATCAATTGATCCCTGTCCAGCTTTTTGAATTAAAGTAAGCGTTTCTCTTGCGGTTTCGACCATATGAGTGATTAAATTCCAGTTATCTAACTGCATTTTGATTAAATTCCGGTTTTTCTGATTACCCCCAACAATTATAATTTTCTGCCCCTGGAATTCAGTCAGGTCAACAGAGGGTAAAAGAAATTTGACTGTGCTTACTGAACTTTGAATAGTAAAGGAAAATATGGAGCCAACTCCGGGCCGGCTTTTAACACTGAACTCTCCTCCCATCAGCTTTACAAGCCGATCGGATATGGCAAGACCTAATCCTGTTCCACCATACTGTCGGGTGGTCGAAGGATCAACCTGGGTAAAGGCATCGAATAGACCTCCGATTTTATGTTCCGGTATTCCGATCCCCGTATCACTGACCTGAAATGCCAATGTAACCCTATTGCTCTTTTTTTCGTGAGAAACAAGGGAAATCTCAAGGTAAACTTCACCGGCACTTGTAAATTTTATCGCATTATTAATCAAATTAATAAGGATTTGTTTTAATCTTAATACATCACCAATAATCTGAGATGGAACATTGGGGTTGATCTGGAACAATAGATCGATCCCTTTGATGGCTACTTTATGAGCAAAGAGATCCATTACCTCCTCGACACAGGTACGTATCCCGAAATCCTCCTGCTCCAACTCCATATTGCCAGATTCGATTTTGGAGAAATCGAGAATATCATCAATCACCGAGATCAGATTATCTCCACAGGTTATTATCGTGTCAGTATACTCTTTTTGTTCCGGAGTTAGTTGAGTCTGGGCAAGCAAGGATGACATTCCGATAACTCCGTTCATCGGGGTACGAATTTCGTGGCTCATGGTTGCCAGAAATGTACTTTTTGCATTATTGGCATGTTCAGCATCCCGTCTGGCATTTTGCTCCATAATTTTTTGCTCCTGCAGCTCTTGTGACTGTTTTTGCAATTCAGTATTGAGCGCTTTTAGCTCTTTGGATTGTTGTTCAACCCGTGCCGTTCTTTCCTTTACCTCTCGTTCCAGCTTCTCTCTTTGAAGATTAATCGATTTCATGCGGTATCTGAACAGACCCAAAAGGGAACCGAGTATAAAAAACAGAACCAGTATGCGAAACCACCAGGTTAACCAGAACGGTGGGACAATTGTCAATTGTAGCGTTGTTATTTCGGGAGACCATTTACCGGATCTGGTTTGGCTAATCACTGTGAATTCGTAATCCCCGGGATTTAGGTTAGTGTAGGTCGCTGAATTTTGATTTTTTACAACATTCCAATCCTTGTCAAATCCGCGGAGTTTATAAGCATAGGTTTTATTTAAAGATGCGGTAAAATCGAGCGCTGCAAATCCTAATGTAAAAACAGTTGCACGATAAGGGAGAATTAATGATTTAGTTTCTGAAATATCCTGTTTTAGTGGAGATCGGTCCTTCTCGTTCTTTGCAATTGGAACACTTTTATTAAAAATCTCAAAATTTGTAAGGACAATCCGCGGATTATACCCCTTTTCAATTATCATGTCAGGGGAAAATGCATTGTAGCCATTAATACCGCCAAAATAAAGAATCCCGGATTTTCCTGCTAGTGCTGAATGAGCTTTGAACTCATCAGCCTGTAATCCATCCTCTGTTGTATAGTTTCGGATTATTTTGCTCCTGGGATCATATTTTGAAATTCCTTTATTGGTGCTTACCCAAATATTTCCCCTTTGGTCTTCCAATGCTGCATTGATACATTTGCTTGCGAATTTACTGTTACTTTCAACGGGGATAAATAAACAGTTAACAGGATCATAATAATTGAGACCACCACTTAGGGTGCATGCGTAGATTAATCCTGAACTTGTTTCTAAAAAATGGTTTATTGAATTGCTTATCAACGTATTGTTTTCCCTGTTGAATCGGACAAAACTATTCGTCCCAGGCCTTAACAGGTTTATCCCACCATCGAAAGTTCCAATCCAGATGTTGCCGTTCCTGTCTTGGAGGATGTCACTTATCTCATCACTGCTTATGCTGGTTAAATCATTTTTATTGAATCTGAAATGAGAAAATTGATTTGATTGTTCGTCGTAGACATTTACCCCCCCGCCATGCGTACCAATCCACACCTTACCATCCTTCATAATTTTAATGGCATAAACATTATTGTTGTTCAATCCTAAATTATTAATTTCACTGTATTTGAAATGCCTGAACTTACCGGTATTGTAATCATATTTATTTAGTCCATCTCCCCAGGTTCCAATCCAAAGGTTATTTTTGAGGTCTGTGGCAATCGCAATAACATAGTTTCCTGATATACTATTTCCTCCGGATTGATGTTTATAAAGAAACGATTCCCCGCTCTTCCTGTTAAACCGGTTCAATCCTCCACCATCGGTTCCAATCCATAAATTATCATTTTTATCCTCTAAAATGCTTAGAACAAAGTTGTTTGAAAGACTTCCTTTTGATGAGATATGCTTATAATGAGCAAAGAGATTCATGTTTTTTTTATGCAGGCAAATGCCACCGGCAAATACTCCTACCCACATGTTCCCCTCTCTATCTTTGGTGATTACATCTGCCGAGTTTGTCAACAAACTTCGGTCATCTATTTCATCGTTGAGACAACTTCTGAATTTGCCCGTTTTGTAATCAAAAAGACTAATTCCTCCATTTTCGGTTCCGATCCAAAGAATTTCATTATCATCTTCATTGATACATTGGATATCGTTTTTTGATAATGAATTGATGTCTGCCGAGTTCTTAAAGTGTTGAAATATACCAGTATTATAATTAAATAGATTTATTCCATTACCCCTGGTTCCAATCCATAACCGTTTATTGCTATCCTCAAATATGGCGCTGATATAATCCCCCGAGATGGCATTGGGTTCATGACTATTGCTTTGATAATGGATAAAAGTACTGTCTTTACTCACGAAACGGTTCAAGCCTCCATTCATTGTTCCAAACCAAAAATTCCCACGACTATCGGCAAAAGCGCATGTTAAGTTATTATCGCTAAGTGAAGTCGCATCGTCGTTTTTATGGAAAAAGTTAGTAAAATGGTTTGTAACGGGATCAAACAGATTGAGACCGTCACTAGAGGTAATCCAGAATTTTCCGGTACCGTCTTCCAAAATATTGTTAATCGTATTATCCGAAACACTGTTGGGGTTTGACGGATTATGAAGATAATGCTTAAAACGGTTATTTTGGCGGTCAAATTTATTAAATCCTCCGCCATGAGTCGCAATCCATATATTCCCCTGTGAATCTTCCAGAATATTCCTGACATAGTTGTTGCTTATGCTACCTGAATCGGTTTCATCGTTATAGAAAACCTTGAATTGATGACCGTCGTAACGGTTTAATCCATTCTCAGTTCCAATCCAGATAAAACCCCTGCTATCCTGCATAATGCACAAAGGGTTAAGATCCGATATCCCCTGTTTTGTACCTATCCTTTCAAAATTAACCTGCTTATTTTGGGTAAAGGCCAATAATGAAATGAACTGAGCAATTATAAATATAAGGTATTTGCCGAATTTCATTAATGTTTAGTAAAATATTTAAGTAAATGTAACAAAAACTTACATGTTTGATATGATTGTTAAAATAATTACCTAAAAAAAGAACTTGAATTTTAGGTAAAGGGAAAAATATTTACAGGAAATAAAAGAGAAAAGAGATCGCAAGACCTGAAATAATAAGAGTGGAAAAACTTATGATTAATTTACGTCTTATTATTTTACTGCTAAGCGCAATGGCGTAGGTCATTTTGAGGATGTTATTACTGTTTGTCGCATTTATAATTGCCAATGTTACAGCTGATTCAGTGATTCCACCCGTATGTTGGAGTAAATTAAGCAAAAAAGGATCGATATCGGTAATTCCCACAACGTATGCCATGGAAGTCACTCCAGCGCTTCCATAGGTTTTCATAACATAGTCGGTTAGAATTGCAAAAAACACGAATAACAATCCAAAAACAGCAGCAGTTTTAAGTTCGAGCGGATTTTTATTTAAAGCTATAGTTTTATTCTCTTCCGTGGAGGGTGATATTTGTTTTTCAGATTTGTACGAGATCTTTGAAAGTATTTTACATACAGCAAATAAAAGAAGAAATGGACCCGATAGTGTTGTTGCAATTTTGGGATTAAAAAGAAAAGCCAAAACAAGTATTCGCAAGTACATCATTCCATTAGCCATCATTATTGCAGATACAGCCTTCGAGCCCGCACTCTCCTTTTTATCCAGTCGGGCTATGATAACAGTAGTGGCAGTGCTGCTGTACAGACCACCAAGAATTCCCGTCAGCATAATTCCGGAATCTGGGAAAACAAATTTCTGAAGGAGGTAACTGATGTATGAAACTCCTGAAACGACGACTACCGCTAACCAGATCTGATAAGGTGAGATGGAGATCTGATCAGAAATGGGCTGAACGGGGAGGAGCGGCAAAATAATTCCTGCAAACGCTATAAACTTGGCAAGAGTGATAAACTCCTCCTCGGATGCTTTCTTCGAAATATTGATGAAATCACTTTTCAGTTCTGTTAAAATCAATATTACTACCACAAAGGAGAGCAACAGCCATACCGGTTGTGTGAATACCATAATGGGAAGGCAGTAAGTCAACAGCGCCAGAATCGAACTTGTCAACCCATAATTCTGATGCTGATGGATCTTCTGAAAATAGTGAATAGCCAAAAAAAGGCCTGTAACCACCATTCCGGTAAGAAATGGAAGGTGCGATTTTGAGTCGGCAATAAACAATACATATCCTAATAATCCTATGAAGGTGAATGTCCGGTCAGTTCCGAACAGAAGTTCTTCATTTTCGGTGATATGATGCCGCCTCTGCTCCAGTCCGATAATCAGGGAGAAGACCAGAACGAAAAAAAATTGAATGAATTCTTGGGGGATAAGATGCTGAATCGACATACCTCAAAAAGATAAGAAACAAAGATATTCAATAATTCAGTATTTAAGGCCGTTAAAGATGATATTTATGGAGTAAAAAAACTGGCGATTGGAGACTTACAGCTTGCTGCTGGCTTGGACCATCGATTTTGTCAGTCGATTTTGAATCCAATCTTTTTCAGATCCTCCCAATAACCAGGATATGATTTTGAGATAACCTGCGGATCATCGATGATTATTTCGGGATAAACCATTGCAGCCGGTGCAAATGCCAATGCCATTCTGTGATCATGATAGGTTTTAATCACTGGAGGTTGATATTTAAGATTTTCATCAAATATTCCATCCCAGCGGAGTTCTCCGATTCCGGGCTCAGTAAAAATGGCGCCTAATTTTGAAACTTCATTCTGCAAAGCTGCGATACGATCGGTCTCCTTTATTTTTAACGTTGATAATCCTTTAAAATGGAAGGGAATTTTTTTGCAAAGTGAGAGAACGGCAAAGGTTTGGGCAATATCAGGATTCTCGATAAAATCCAGCTCTATTTCCCTCAATTTCTGATAGGTCATTTTTGTGAGGCGAACATTATTTCCCTCCTGCTTCGAGGCAACACCAAAATATTTTTCGAACCATTCCGCCTGAGAGGCATCCCCCTGCAGGCTTTGTAGTTGTAATCCCTTCAGCAGCAGATTACATTTATCAGAAAGTGCCGCCATGGAATACCAATAGGAGGCGCCCGACCAGTCGGCCTCTACCGAGAACTTTACCGGTTGGTAGTTTTGCTCTTCGATACTGATCGTATCATCTTTCCAGCTGTGATGGACTCCAAATTTCTCCATCAGCTTTAAGGTGAGATTAATATATGGTCTGGAAGTGATCTGATTCAGTAACTTTAAAGTCATCCCCCCCTGGATGGTAGGTGCAATCATTAGGAGGGCAGAGATATATTGACTGCTGATACTTCCATCAAGTTCGACCGTTCCACCTTTTAAAGATGTTCCAAGAATACGTAAGGGAGGAAATCCCTCATATTCTACATATTCAATAGAGGCGCCAAGTTTCCGCAATGCGTCAACAAGAATTCTAATGGGGCGCTGCTTCATCCTTTCAGACCCTGTCAATGTCCATTCCCCAACTATTTTTGAAAGGAAGGCAGTAAGAAACCGCATGGCCGTTCCCGCATGCCCAATATCAAAATGATTGGTATCGGAGTTCAGAACGGCTTCAAGCACTTTAGTGTCGTCGCTATCCGATAAATTATCAATATGATATGGAGAATAGGCTAAAGAATTAATAATCAGTATTCGGTTGCTGATGCTTTTTGAGGAAGGGAGAGTGACTTCTCCAATCAGTGTTTTATCGGCCTTGGTAATTGTATATTGCATGGAGAATACTCAAATGTTCATTTTTTTGAAATAATCGAGTGCCTCAAATATGAGGTTCTTATCACAATTTTGGTTGATGGCCACCTCTCCTACTGAAGGGATGAGGGTGAAATTTACCCGGGTTCCTTCGTTCTTTTTATCGTGCGTCATCAGTTGGTATAGTGCTTCATACTGATTTTTATCAATACTGTATTTTCCATAAATTTCAATCAGCCAGTTAGATAATTCATTAACTTTCTCTAATGGAAGGTTACAGATCTTGTGAGAAAGGTATAGTTCTGCAATCATACCATAAGCTACTGCGTAGCCATGGAGGACCGGGTGATCGGAAAATAATGCAAAACTCTCGAAGGCATGCCCGATGGTATGGCCGAAATTAAGCGCCTTGCGGATATTCCGTTCGTTTGGATCCTGAAATACAAACGAATCTTTAATAGCAACCGATCGGGCAATTATTCCGCGAAGGATTTCAAGATCGGGATTATTCAGATCAAAATTGCGAACTTCGTCCAGATGTTCGGAAGAATTGATCATCCCATGTTTGATCATCTCTGCATAACCTGAGATGAAATTGGAGGTATCGATGGTTTGCAGGAAGCGGGTGTCAATCAATACAGTAAGTGGCTGATTGATTACTCCGATCTCATTCTTTAATCCGTTAAAGTTGAAACCGGTCTTCCCCCCTACAGATGCATCAACCTGCGAAAGAAGAGTCGTTGGGATATTCACAAAGTCTATCCCTCTTTTCATTGTCGAAGCGGCAAAACTGCCAAGATCGGTGAGCATTCCACCGCCCAGATTCACGATGAGCGATTTACGGTCAGCTCCGTTTTGACTTAGGAAAAGCCATATTTTTTCAACCGAGGAGAGTTTTTTATTTTCTTCTCCGGCAGGGATGACCACCTTTTTAAAATATTCGAATCCTGGTGTTTTGCTGATCAGGGAACAACAAAACAGATCACAGTTGTTTTCTGTTACCAGAAACAGTTTATCTTTGGGATAGCGGGAGAGTATCTTTCCGAGTTCATTTTCCACCTCATTTGTTACGATGATGGAGGCGTGATAATCAGGATAATTGTTCATTTTTATGATTTATAAGGGCAAAGTTAAAATTTTTTGCTATTTTGGATTCCAAAATTGGAGTAAGGTGATTATTTAATAATGTTTGGTATGGATTTCTGCAACGAGGAAGGGATTAAAAAGCTGAGGATGTTTTTGCTGATATCAGGGATAGTTTCGCTTCTTTCGATGGCTGTTCTCGTTGTTTTTGAGTTGTTTACCGTAATGATCATACTGGCAGCTGTTTTTTTGATCATCGTGCTGGTGATCAATTTACTGAACTTTCAGTATGTAAAAATCACAGAAGAGCGTAATAGGTTGGTTGTCAGATATTATTCTGTTTTTGCTTTTGAAAGAAGTTTTGAAACCTTCGAATTTTCGATCGCTCAGCTCAGGAATGTAGTAGTAACTAAATATTTTCTGGGGCTGAAATGGGATATCACCTTTACCATAAGGGTACAAAAAGGGCTGGCCGAATATCCGCCGGTCAGCTTTTCTGCGATTCCTTTCGGGAAAAGATCTAAACTGGTGAAGCAGCTAAAAAATCTGATTCCTAAAAAGTAGTTATATAACTAGTTGCTATTCCCAAACCCCGGGAATTTTTTCGCCACATTTTTTACACCCCCCTTTTACCAGGTTTTTTTGAAGAATGGTAAATCCTCTCCTTTCAATAATCAGTTCATGGCATTTGGGACAGTAGGTATTCTGTGCCTCAAGACCAGGTACATTCCCAACATATACGTATTTTATCCCCTCGGAAATGGCAATCTCTCTAGCCTTGGTCAACACTCCAATGGGAGTTGCAGATAACTGAGTGAGCTTGTGTTCAGGATGGAATCGGCTGAAGTGAAGCGGATAATCGGCAAGTCCGTTTTTGGCAAGCCAGTTGCACATCCGTTTGATCATGTCGAGGTCGTCGGTCCATCCCGGAACAACAAGGTTGGTTATTTCGAGCCAAACCCCCAGCTCTGCCATAATTTTCAGGGTGTTCAATACGGGTTGAAGAGATCCGGCGCTTAGTTTCAGGTAGATATCGTTACTAAACGATTTCAGGTCAACATTGGCAGCATCAATGTATTTGCAGAATTGGCGCAATGGCTCTTCGTTGATGTAACCGGCTGTAACAAGAATATTTTTTATCCCTTTCTCCCTGGCCAGCATCGCCGAGTCGAGGGTATATTCATAAAAGGAGATAGGTTCTGAATAGGTGTAAGCGATTGATTCACATTTGTTGGAGAGCGTTTCAGCAATCAGTTTATCGGGCATTAAATCGAAGTTCTGCGTCTCTTTGGGACTGGTTTGCGAGATGGTCCAGTTTTGGCAGTTCATACACGCCAGGTTGCAACCAGCTGTGGCGATCGAGAGGGCTCTTGAACCAGGAAGAAAATGGTTCAATGGTTTTTTTTCAACCGGGTCGATGTTGACAGCACAGGGATTTCCATAGGCGATGGAGTAGATCTTCCCATCGTGATTCACCCGGTTGTGGCATACTCCTGCCTCCCCTTCCTTGATAACACATTCATTGGGGCAGATCAGACATTTGGCCCCTCGTGGGGTAGGTGACCAATAGAGTCCTTCCTTACTCCATTTCCAGAGTTTTTCGCCCGTATTGCCAGCAAAGCCCATCAATGGAGAACAGGTGATAGCACCCGTGGCTGCCAATCCCTGTTTTAGAAATTCACGTTTATTCATTTCCTGAGTTGTCATAATAAGTTGAACGGATTAAATTCATTTTCTTCTTAAAGTTAAGAATATTCCAAATACCAGGTTTAAAAAGCTTATTGCCAGTACCGATGCTACAATACCCGTTCTGGGTACCAGATAGAGGGTTACAGCAAGGGCACCCAATGCCGATCCGAATAAATCGAAGCTGTAAATTTTTGCCGGGATCTCCGCATAACTATCCTTTCCTTTTAGGCTGGCTGTGGTGAACTGAAAACCGGTCAGGTATCCAATGGCAAAAGTCGCTGCGAAAAAGATGGAATAGATGATCGCAGGGGTAAGATTAATCATAGAGGGAGAAAATAACAACAGTGCGATAATCGATGTTAAGATACCCATAACGATCAGATTGATTGACAGGTAGTCTCTCTCTTTTGAATTATTTAATGATTTTCCTGAGAATGATCCGGCTACGAGTCCAGCCATGAAACTGGTAAAGACAAAGCTGGTGAGCAGATAAATATTTCCAAAATAAATTTGCAGGCCAAATAAGAGCAGAATTTCAATTCCTGAAGCCGAAAAGCCTGCAATAAACATCGCCTTTGAAGAGCTGTTTCCGGTAAAAAAAATAACCAGTCCCAGTACACCTGCTAAAACGCCTAATAACCAGTAACTACCTTTGAAGTGACTCAGCCAGTAATTAAGTTGCTGAGAGTATAAAACCGGTTTTAAATTTTGGTTGATTTCATGTGCCGGATTCAATGAGGATACAATAATCTCTCCGCGTCTTTTGAGCAAATTGTCGTTAAAATAGTCGGGATTAACGTAGCGGGTTAATATCCCGCTCTCCTGAATGGCTTTGGCAATATAATAAGAAAGTGGGGCGTCGGAGGCGAGAAAATAATTCATCTCCCCGGGAATAATGATCACCTGATGAAACACTTTTTTTAAGGTCGAATAAATGGTTGAGTTAAGTTCAACAGATTCATTATTTAGATAATTGGCTGGCGCAGTCAATCCAAACGAAAGCACCGCATTTGATGAGAGTTTTTCCTTCAGTAAAGTAAAGAATTCAAGTGTGTAAAACCGGTTCGATTGCAGGGTCGACGGGCCGGGAAGATTCAAAATGACTACATCAAATTTTTTTGTTGAATTGCGGATGAAACGAATCGGATCGATCGAATAAAGGGTGATTCGCCTCTCCATGATTTTAGCCAGCGAATCTTTCATCAAAGCCAATAACCACCGGTTCTCTTCAACATAGTCAACCGAAACCTGTTTATATTTTTTGAGCTCCGTAATTTGACCTGAAAGACCACCTGAAACAAGTAAAACATTCAATGCATGGGGATGTTGAGCCATTGCAAAATGGACAGCCTCTTCACTCATCATAAAGTTCTCGGAGTCAAACAACAGTATATTATTGTTATAAACACTCCACATATTTTCCTGGCGTGTTATTACAATATTCCCGTGAGGCGAATCTTTTGAGACTTCAATAACCTGATTGGGGTACACCCAGCTTCGGAAAACCTTTTCAGGTTGAAAAAAAAGTGCTGTAAATGCAGGGAATGCCACTAATGCACAGAACCAGATTAGTTTTCTTCTTCCAGTCTTAAGGCTGATCAGGAAAAGAACCAATGAATTAATCAGCGCCAGAACCAACAGGCTTTCGGCTGAAGAAAATATAAAAATAAAGAGAATGCCGCTGAGCAAACCACCCACAATACTTCCTGCCGACTCAAAGCCATATACAGGTCCTGTTTCATTTTGGTTCCTGAGTTCAGAATAACATTTGGATATGAATGTAAAAAGATATCCGCTCAGGAGGCAAACCGGGATCAGCAATAGAAGTGAAGCGAGAAAGATTTCAAAGATGCCGATCATTGCACCGATCGGAAACACTTTGTTTTTGAGGAAATTGATGAGGAAAGCGGTGATGAAGGGTAGAATTGAAAGAATTAAAAGACCTGGTAAAATGATAGTTGATGTTTTTGTTATTCTCAACGAATTTTTCCCAAGTAATGCTCCAATGCCGGTTAAAACCATCCAGTTGGCAAGTACTAGTCCAATAACCAGTTCGTTACCGTTAAAAACTGAAAGAAACTCCCGAAGCAAGGTAATCTGAGCGATCATCGAAGTACTTCCGAGCAAAAACGCAGACACCTTTATGATTGATTCTTCCACGTCGCTTTCAAGCCGGAAAATTTGGCCCGATTCTTTGATTCTTTCGCTTTTAAAAATGTGAAGGTAGTAACTCAGATGCCACCAAAAATGAATCAGTCCAATTATAACCATCCCGATTCCAAAATCAACATGGTATTTCACCAAATCATCAAAAAGTGGAATTACCAGCTTGTAGTTGATTTTTACCACCATTACCAATCCGATTAAGCCTGTTATCAAAAAGGTAATCAGCAAGATAATGTTCCAGAATTTTCGGTGAATTGTTTTGGTAACCAAGCCCATCCAGGAAAACAGCCAGGTCAAAAGGTAAAACAAGATTACCAGTATGCTGATGGAGAATATGGGATAGGATGTTGACATTTTAATTGTTTCTATTGTTTCTGTTGATAAGGTTCCGTAGTCTTGAATTTATTGCCTTTAATTTCGGAAGACTTTAGGTAAGTTATTAGATTTGATATTTTACGTCCCAAATCAATTGATAAATATCCTGGCAAAACACCCTTGCCAGTTTCCAGACCTCCAAATCCTCAAATCTCTTAACCGTACTCATATTCCTAATTTTAAACTATAGAGACCTTCTTCAGAAACAATTAAAATTTTTGTCCTTACAAAAGAAACTACTCAGACAAAAGGAACAATAGAAACCATTCATCAGAAACAATAGAAACCTGTGAAACAATAGAAACTATTTTTCCTCCCCAAAAACCAACGCTTCATAGGTGTAAAGTTCGGCGGTTTTCCAGCCGTCCCACTCAAGTCCGGCTTTATCCTGAGCACAGTGTCCGAGAAACTCTTCTTTACTCCAACCTGTTTGTGTGGCAACCTGGGGTAAAAATGTCCCTGATGAGCTCCCTTTTTTAATATAAATTCCATGTTTGCCAAGGATAAATTCATCGGCTGATTTAATCCTTTTCAGTGGAGTCAGAACAGAAATTTCAATTTTTAGTTGATTAATCTCACCCGCCTGAACCTTGCTGAATCGATAGTCCTGTGTAGCTGCTGAGATGGCCATATTCTGAACAACTTTCCAGAGTGGAAGGGTTGCATCAAAACGGCCAATACAACCTCTTAAATTGTGGTTTTTATTGAGTGTGACAAAAGCACCGCAAGGTGTTTTTAAGGTTGCACTCATGGTGACAGGATCAATTTGAGGTATCGTTTCCTTTAAGATATATTCTGAGATCGTTTCACGTGCAAGCTTAAGCAGAACCCTTTTATCATCCTCGTTAAGTGAAAATTCACTGGCCTGAATTTTAGGTTTCCCCTTTGAAAAGGAGATGGCCCAGTATCCAACCACCCGATTCTTTTCGCCATAGGAAGAATCACCTGAATTTTTATAATCAACGAGATCAACCATTATTTCGGGCATTTGTTCGGTCATATAAAGGAGGGTCAGAACAGAACTCCATCCGCAAAGACTGGTGGCTAATTCAGGAATGTGTTTCTTTTTGTTGGCGTCAAGTGCCGAAATCAGATTGGATGCCTTGTTTGTCTTAATGGCGTCGGCTGTTAATTGGTCAGCTACCCGGGCATTTTGATATTCAGGATAATGTGAAAAGTCACTGCTAATTACAAAGAGATTATTTTCATTCAGATACGGCATGAAGATCTCAGCCAGTTTTTTGGCAGTCTCTATTGTTGAAGAGCCGATAACAACAGGGACAATTTTAAAGTCTGAGTGTAAATGGTGTTGTAAAAACGGGAGCTGAACCTCAAGGCTGTGTTCATATTGATGTGCCTCGGGGTTATCGACCAGAAGTCTGTTTTCTTTAACCAGTTTTTTGGCAAGCTCAAGATCGACCTGAACTGTTCCGAGCGGTGTTTCGAAATGGCCTGTGCAATAAACTGATGCCCCGTCAAAGGCACTGGTATGGCTTGATCCGATAATGAAAATGCGCTCAAACTTTCGGTTAGGATCAATCTGGCTGAACGCAGATGCAGCAACCTCACCACTAAAAACATATCCGGCATGTGGCACTATGATTGCCAAAGGTGTGTTTTCAGATTTTTTCTTTACTGATTTTGAAAACATCTGTTGCAGTTGGGCCTTCAATTCCTCTGGTTTACCGGTATAAAAACGCCCCGCGGCATAGGCTTTCCGGTTTTGCAACTCTTCAGGTGAGAAAGCTGTTGAGGCACATACACATAACAAAACCGCGATGTTTAAATATTTCGTTTGCATGGCTAAAAGCTTTATAAGGATAAAGTTAGTGCATTTTTAGGCAAATTTTATGAGGAGTGGAAGTTTTATTCATCCGGTTCAATATTTTCACGATAAAAAGACACCTGCCCACAAACTTTGCCTTCGAAATATTACTTTTACAAATCGCTAAAATCCAATCAGTGAGTCAAAAAGTACTATTAATAACGCCACCGTTTACCCAGTTGAATACACCCTATCCTGCAACAGCTTATCTGAAAGGGTTTTTAAACACACGGTCAATTCAGTCGCATCAGTGTGATTTGGGGATAGAGACAATCCTTGAACTATTTTCACGCGAAGGTCTGACCCATCTTTTCAACGAAATTGAGGTTCAAAATCCTGCATTGTCCCCAAACGGAGAGCGGATCTTTAATATGCGTACAAGCTATATTCAAACGATCGGCCAGGTGATCGCGTTTTTGCAGGGAAAGAATAGCCTCCTGGCGCATCTGATTTGCGAAGGTGATTTTCTGCCTGAGGCTTCTAGGTTTGAAACCATTGAAGACCTTGAATGGGCTTTTGGAACCATGGGGATCCACGATAAGGCAAAACACCTGGCGACTCTTTACCTCGAAGACCTTTCTGATCTGATACTCGAGGTGGTCGATCCCCATTTTGGTTTTAGCCGATACGCTGAACGATTAGGCAGATCAGCAGCGACTTTCGATGAGATCGACAATGCGCTTCATGCTCCTGACAGCTTTATCGATACCATAATGCTTGGTTTACTTAAAAGCAGGATTGAACTTGTGGAACCCACTTTGATAGCGTTTTCAGTACCGTTTCCCGGAAATCTTTACAGCGCCCTGAAATGCGGACAATGGATCAAAAAGTATTTTCCGGAATTAAAAATTGTAATGGGCGGGGGGTTTCCCAACACCGAACTGCGCTCCCTGACTGAGCCGCGTGTTTTCAACTACCTCGATTTTATAAC
Source organism: Prolixibacteraceae bacterium (assembly GCA_963677935.2). GTDB lineage: Bacteria > Bacteroidota > Bacteroidia > Bacteroidales > Prolixibacteraceae > JAAFHB01. The sequence continues at coordinate 4,970,525 of CAXXEH010000003.1, forward strand.
CCTTGACGATGGTGAAGCCCCTTTGCTCAATCTGATTGAATACCTTGATGGTAAAAGGAGTAAAGCTGATCTGAAACGAACCTTTTCGTGTGTAAATGGCGAGGTTATTTATTTCAACGGCTCCACGCAAAAAGACTTTTCGCAATTGGAAACCGGTACCCCTGACTATTCTGGTTTTCAATTGGATAATTACCTTTCAGTGATAGAAATCGTTAATCCGATGCATCGCCTCTGGAGCGATGGCCGGTGGAATAAACTCACGCTGGCGCATGGTTGTTATTGGGGGCGATGCACTTTCTGCGATACATCTCTTGATTATATCAGTCGCTACGAACCCAATACAGTTCAGGTGTTGTGTAACCGGATTGAAGAGATCATTCGCCAAACGGGGCAAATCGGGTTTCATTTTGTGGATGAGGCAGCGCCACCGGCACTCATGAGGGCTTTGGCTCTTGAAATTATTCGTCGCAAACTTACAATTGTGTGGTGGACCAACATCCGGTTCGAAAAAAGCTTTACCTACGATCTCTGTTTCCTGCTCAAAGCCTCTGGCTGTATTGCTGTTTCGGGAGGTTTGGAGGTGGCTTCCGACCGTTTGCTTGGGATGATCAACAAGGGAGTAAGCGTTGCAAAAGTTGCAAAAGTGACCGACAATTTCACGCGGGCTGGGATCATGGTTCATGCCTACCTGATGTATGGATTCCCTACCCAAACTGCACAGGAGACCATCGATTCGCTGGAAGTGGTGAGACAATTATTCGAAGCTGGAGTGGTTCAGTCGGGATTCTGGCACCAGTTTGCCATGACAGCCCACAGTCCCATAGGGCTGAATCCTTCGAAGTTTAAGGCGAAGATTAAAAATAACGCGCCCGGAACATTTGCCAATAATGATTTGATTCATAGTGATCCTACGGGAGCAAACCACGAACTGTTCAGTGAGGGGTTACGGAAATCGCTCTTCAATTTTATGCATGGCATCGGCTTCGATATTTCGTTATCCGATTGGTTCGACTTTAAAGTACCGCATACAACTGTCCTTCCCAATTGTATCGGGCATACAATAGATCATCACGAGCATGAGCCAGTGAGTCCTGGTGTGAAAGTCGTCTGGTTGGGTGCAATTCCTTCGGTTCGTTATTATACCCGTAAGAAAAAAAATCAAACCTACGAAATGGCAGAACTCACTTTCCCGAACAAAAAACAGAATCTGGTGATTCAGCTGAAACAGGGGGAAGGCAGGTGGTTGATGGAGCAGATTCAGAATATTTCGGTCTGCAATCCGGTACAGACCACCTATGGTGACTTGGAGAGTAGCTTTGAAGAGGAGATAGGGGAATATTTTATGCTTTTTTGGAATATCCCGGCAATGAAACAGTTGAGGGAGAATGGGTTGTTGATGTTGTGATTAAACATAGAAGACGCACGGCTGTGCGTCTCTACCCAACGGCTGTGCGTCATTTACTATAACGATATACAAAATTTTGTCCCTTTGTCGGGAACCGATGAAAATGTAATTGTTCCCCCGTGCCGAAGAACAATTTGTCGGGATATGGCAAGTCCAATTCCGTTTCCGCCGGGATTGGTGGTAAAAAACGGGATAAATATCTGGTTGGCATATTCCTCTGGGATTCCAGGTCCATTGTCTTCAACTATTATTTGGATATGCTCATCGGTTTTTCCTACAGATAGTCGGATCATACCATCACCCGATTCGGAGAGCGCCTGTTGGGCATTTCGCAGTAAATTAACGATTACCTGTGAAATGAGGTTGTCATCGGCAAAAAAGGTTTCGATTTTTGAAGAAAGGACATCGAATCGGATCCCTCTTGCGATCATCTCCTGATGGTAAAGTATCCTGAAGCGGGAAAGCCAGTCCTCAACATTAATTGCTTTTATTTCTGGTTCCGGAATTTTATAAAGCTTCCGGTATTTCTCCACGAAGGACATCATCAGGTTACTCTGTTCTTCGATGGTTGTGGCAATGTGTCTGATCCGGTCGAAATCGATTGTTTCAGGTGAGCTAAATTCTGTTCCCACTTTGGGTAATGACTTTGTAATGGTTTGTGCCAGTGAAGTTATCGGGGCGATGGAATTCATAATCTCATGAGACAATATCCTGAAAAGCTTCTGCCATGATTCCACCTCTTTTTCATCCAGCTCGGATTTAATATTTTGGAAGGCGAGTAACCGATAGCTTTTTTCCCCGAAGCTAAAGAGACTCGACCTGATTTGTAATGGAAGGGTATCGCCACCAGACATAAATTTGTAAACAATCGTTTTTCCTGGTTGGAGATGATGAATTGCCAGATAAAATGCAGGAAACCTGTTTTCGATTGTTTTCATGGAGGAGAGGTGGTGAAGACCCAGAAAACTGAGGACCGGAGGATTGACCAGTCTCACCTGGCCCGTTGTTTCGTAGGCAAGTAAACCGGAGGTGGAATGGCTGATCAATTCTTCGTAAAACTGTTGTTGAAAACGGTTTTGAACCCGCTCATCGCGGATGGCTTTACTCAGCCGGACCAAAGATTTGCTTACGTATTCGTAGCCAGGAGGAGCAATTTTTCGTTCAAGATTGATCGAAGAATCATTATTTAATAACCCTTCAAAGAACAGGGCGATATCCTCATTGGTCCGCTGAAGAATTTTAAAGAGTCTGAATAATAGAAGTATCAGTACAGTTAGTGGTAAAATAATCCATATTTTGTTTATCCCAAACCACAGGAAGGCTGAAGCTAAAGAAGCAAGTCCGATAAAAATTACCTGCAACCCGATTTTTTTGACAAAAGATTCAGAACCCATATTTTTTGGCCTTATTATAAAGCGTTTGTCGGGTGATTCCCAATTTGATGGCTGCATTACTCATATTCCCGCCATTATCGGCTAGTGCCTGTTCGATCATTGCCCTCTCCATATCTTCGAGGGTGGTGCACGATTCTTCCCTTTCGGCTGTGGGTCTGAAATGAAAATCGTAGGGTTGAAGGAGTTCCCCTTCAGCCAGGATTACTGCTTTTTCCATGGCATGTCGTAATTCCCTTACATTACCTGGCCAGTAGTATTGCCGGAATTTCTCCTTCGCTTTCCCGCTGAGAATTAGTTTTGTTTTTTGATATTTTTCGGAATAATATTTTAGAAAGTGATTGGCTAACAAGATAATATCCTCCTCTCGATCACGTAAAGGCGGCGCTTCGATGCGGATGGTATTGACCCGGAACAGCAAATCTTCACGAAAACGGCCATCTGCCACCATTTGGTCAAGATTGCAATTGGTGGCACAGATCAGCCGGATATCCACCTCTATCGGATGATTTGCACCCACCGGAGTTACCTGTCGGTTCTCAAGGCAGGCCAAAAGTTTGGCCTGAAGCGGAAGGGAGAGATTCCCAATTTCATCAAGGAAAAGGGTACTATTATCAGCGATTTTAATTTTTCCATCCCTGGCAGTTTTTGCATCGGTAAAGGCGCCGCGGACATGTCCAAACAGTTCGCTCTCAAATAATGTCTCTGTAATTGCCCCCATATCAACTCCAACCATCTGTTGTGATGCTCTGAGCGACTTATGGTGAATAGATCTGGCAATCAGCTCTTTTCCTGTGCCGTTTTCACCCGTAATCAGGACATTGGCATTGGTTGGCGCCACTTTTTCAATCACTTTTAGTATCCGTTGCATTACAGTTGATTGTCCTAGCATCTCATTTTCTTTGGGAAGTTTTTTTGATCCTGTCCAATCCACCTGGTTTACGTGATTGATTTTCTCCTGTGATTTTTTGATCCGGATAGCCGCCTTAATGGTTTCAAGCAATCGTATATTGTTCCATGGCTTAAGTACAAAATCGGTTGCACCCATTTTTAGAGCCTTAACCGCCAGTTCAACATCGCCAAACGCGGTCATCATCACAACCTGAACTTCGGGTCTTAATTTTTTAATCTCACCCAACCAAAAAATCCCTTCGTTACCCGAATTAATTCCGGCAACAAAATTCATATCCAGCAGGATCACATCCACCCTCTCGGTCTGGAGGATAAAGGGGAGTTGTTTTGGATTCGAAAGAGAGGTAACCAATTCAAAATCGGGTTGCAGCGCCATTTCAAGTGCGTTCAGCAGCGTCTTGTTATCATCCACAATAAGTATACGTCCCGTTTCCATCTGTAAGAAATTAACATCCAAAGATATACACACCATTTGGGTGTTGCAAGCGGTTGTCAAAACATTTGTCGCAAATGTTAATATTATTTACAATAAAATCGAATAAACGCATAGCTAAATGTAAATTAATCAGATCAATATAATTGATGGCACGATCTTGGCTATAATACTTTGAAACCGGTGCAAAAGAGAATATTTTAAGATTATACCAGATTTCAAAATGTAAAAAACTGGTCGTACCGAAATATGACCTTCAAAAATATATCATCATGGATGGAATGGATCGTATCAGAGAAAAGAAGAGCCTGTGGAAGCAAAAAAAATTTTGGATCTCTGTCTTTTCTTTTCTGGCAGTAGCTGTCCTAATTTTTGTATTGCTTGGACGCAATGTTTCAACCGTTAGGATTGAGAAAGATAAGCTAATGATCAGCCCTGTTTCAAAAGGTATATTTAATGATTACATCCGTGTAATCGGATCTGTAGAACCTATCCGGTTTATTTACCTCGATGCAGAGGAGGGGGGAAGAGTCGAAGAAATTGTGAATGAGGAGGGAGCTGTGGTTAAGAAAGGGGATGTGATCATTCGGCTCACCAATTCAAACCTGAAACTGAACATTCTCTCTACTGAAGCAAACCTGGCAGAGCAGATTAATTTCCTGCGCAACACCCGGATCTCAATGGAACAGGAGCGCCTGTCGCTTCAACGACAATTGCTTGAGCAGGATTACGATATCATAAAACGAAAACGGCTTTTTGAGCAGAGCGAACGTTTTTACCGAAAAGATATCATTTCGAAAAATGAATACCTCGAAACAAAAGAGCTTTATGAATTTGCCGTTAAAAACCGCCAGATCCTTACAGAGCGGCAAAAAACAGATTCTACCTTTCGTGAAGCACAGATTAGTCAGATGGAATTCAACCTTGGCCGTATGAAGACCAACCTTGAACTGGTCAAAGAACGTCTCGAAAACCTTCAGGTGAAAGCGCCGATTGATGGGCAGATCGGTTTGCTGGATGCCGAAATCGGGCAATCCATCCCGCAGGGACAGCGAATGGGACAGTTGAACGACCTAAGCGGATTTAAGGTGACTGCGAAAATCGATGAACACTACATCGACCGGGTGAAAAAAGGACTTGAAGCATCGTTTACACGACAGGACAAAAACTTTGCGATGGCCGTGAAAAAGGTCTATCCCGATGTGCGTGAAGGGACTTTCGGGATTGATATGGTCTTTGCCAAAGATATTCCTGATAATATCCGGCCGGGACAAACCTACCATGTTGAATTGCAACTCGGACAGCCCGAAACGGCACTGCTGATTCCGCGTGGTGGGTTTTATCAAAGTACCGGCGGACAATGGGTTTACGTTCTGGCAGCTTCCGGTTCAGAAGCCTTTCGCAGAGCGGTGAAAATTGGACGGCAAAATCCGCAATATTATGAGGTGCTTGAAGGGTTAAAGCCAGGTGAACAGGTTATTACGTCTGGTTATGAGATGTTTGGAGATAATGAGCGGGTGGTGTTTAAATAAGTGGTCAGAATCAGGATTTACAGGATGAAAGGATGAACAGGATTATAAAGGTAGTGGCGAGGGCTGGAAGTGAGGATTTCACTTCGAGTGGAACCCTCGCTCAACAACTTGGAGGAATGACAAAATTCGCTCAGTTTGAAAATGATTAGGTTGTGGAATCTCATAAAATAGTCAATAAATGCAAAAAGTATGTTAAAACTTAATTTTTTATTCGCTATACGCCATTTGCTGAGAAACAGGACCTACAGTATCCTTAACCTGCTCGGTTTGACCATCGGATTGGCTTGTGCCATTTTGTTGTTTATCAATGTGCATTATGATTTAAGTTATGATAAGTTCAATAAGAACTACCATAGACTATATACTGTCAATTCATGGATGTCAAGCACCGATGGCTGGTCAAACGATGAAAGTTCCGCGTTAACCGCGCCAATGCTCAAAGATCAGGTACCTGAAGTAGCAGATTTCACGCGTGTTATTAACAAACAATTTATTTTTAAAACTGACGATAAATCCTTTTTGGAAAGTGGGATATATGCCGACAATAACTTTTTTACAACATTTTCATTTTCATTGAAAGAAGGGGATGTAAAAAGTGTTTTAAACGATAACAACTCTATTGTAATCTCTGAACGGATGGCAAAGAAGTTTTTCGATAACAAAAATTGCATTGGGAAAGCATTGGAATTAAAAAATAATACCACTATTGAAAGTTTTCAAATTGCGGGGGTATTTAATGATGTTCAGGATCAATCAAGTATAAAGTTTGATTTTATAATCCCTTTTTCAAAATTCTTAGCGGATAACAGTTGGGCCAATAATATGAACGAACTCAGCTGTACCTCATGGCTATTGTTGAAACCGGATGTTGATGATAAGGTGATCAATTCGAAAGTTGAAAAGGTGATAAGCAACAGCGAACCTGTGAAAGACAGAAAACATTTTTTAATTTCTCTTAGAGACAAGCATTTATTTAACTATAAATATGGGAAACGGCATTTTTTAGGCAGTATTCTCGACGTGGTTATGTTCTCGGCAGTTGCAATCATCATACTGCTTCTCGCTTGCTTTAATTTCATGAACCTTGCCATAGCGCTCACTGTTAAAAGATATGGTGAGGTGGGTATGCGAAAAACGCTTGGTTCATCACGAAAAAACATAATATTCCAATTTTTAGGCGAATCGATGATTCTCACCTTCATTAGCTTTGCTTCTGCATTATTGGTCGTAGCCTTGCTTTTACCTCTATTCAATGCTTTTTCTCCAGGACAAAGAGAATTAACAATCCCATTTTCAAATTTACCCTTAATGATTGGTTTTACAGGGGTAGCAATATTTGCCGGTTTTATATCGGGGATTTACCCTGCCGTTTTGCTCTCATCAGTCAGTGTGATCAACATTTTAAAACGCAACATATCGCTCAGGAGCGGAATGAACTATTTCAGACAAGGGCTGATCGTTTTTCAGTTTTTTATTTCTGTGGTATTTATCACCGTTACAATTGTTATCTGGAAACAGGCCAATTATCTGAAAACAAAAGATCTTGGTTTGAATAAAGATAACATTATCATTTTTGAAAACCATGACAACATTCAAAAACATCAGACAACATTCAAAAACGAATTACTTTCACTGAAAGAGGTGTCGTCTGTTTGTTTTGCCAACATGAAGCCATTCGAAAATATTAGAGGTGATGCAGATGTTAACTGGCCGGAAAAAGCCCAAACAGATAAAGTATACTTTGATCTCATAAAAACCGATTATGATTTTATGAAAACCCTTCAACCTGAATTATTGCAAGGTCGTTTTTTTGACGAAGGATTAGCAACAGATCCGAAGAATTTTGTAATCAACGAAGCTACTGCGGAGGTACTAAAATATGACAACCCAGTTGGACAGGTTATTTCAGTAGATGGAAACAAGGGTACTATAATCGGGGTCGTAAAAAATTTTCATGCACGTACATTACTTATTTCTCATCTTCCGTTAATTATTAAAATAGATCCCTCCTCGACCTATTATACTATAATTAAGTTTTTACCTGGAGATGAAAAAGCATTACTGGAAGGCCTTAAAAGTAAATACAGGCAATTCGAAAGCGATTACCCTTTTGAAGCTCAATTTGTCAGCGACAATTATATTAAACAAAATGGCAAGGATGCTGCTGCAGTGTTAACAGGGATATTTGGAGCCATTGCCATATTTCTTGCCTGCTTTGGATTATTTGGATTGGCAACCTTCACCATTGAAAAGCGCACCAAGGAAATCGGCGTTAGAAAAATAAACGGGGCAACGATCCTTAGCGTTGTACTTCTCCTGCTTCGAAGTTATGCTAAATGGGTTACTATTGCAATCTGCATAGGGCTTCCTGTTGCGTTCCTGCTCGGGCAGGCTTTCTTGGGAATATTTGCGTTTCATGTCGCAATACCTTTCTGGGCTTTTATAGCCGGGCCGCTAATTGTACTGATTATCTCGCTCTTAACGGTGAGTTGGAAGACTTTCAGGGCTGCCACGCGGAATCCGGTGGAGGCGTTGAGGTATGAATAAACAGAGGCTGTCCAGAAACTCTGTGGCCCTCTGTGAAACCTCCGTGGTTCTCTGTGTAACTAATTGTATCACAGAGGTAAATAGAGCAGGCGCAGAGGAACACAGAGATAGTAAGCGGATTATTCCGGCTTTTTAGACACCCTTAAATAATAAACAAATAAATAACATGATAAAAACATTTTTACTCATAGCTATTCGTAACCTATTGAAAAACAAGACGACTTCAGTCATTAATATTGCGGGGTTGGCTATTGGGCTTTCTGCCGTCTTCCTGATTTATCTTTATGTGAGTTTCGAATATAGTTACGATAACTATCATAAAAATGGCGATAGGATTTACCGTGTCGCCTATCATTTAAGTCGGACAGAATCTGGAGATTGGGAAAATGCAAAAACCGGAAACAACCTTGCACCCATGCTGCAAAATAGTTTCCCCGAGATAGAATCAGTATCAAGGGTAGCATGGTTTGGCGAGGTAAATATCCTTCAAAAAAACCAGAATTATAACGAACAAAAATTCTTGTTTGCAGATCCCTCAGTTTTGACAATGTTTTCCTTTCCAATGAAACAAGGCAACAGCCGTACGGCCTTAAACGACCGTAATTCGGTAGTGATAAGTAGCAGGATAGCCCAAAAATATTTTGGCGAGGTAAACCCGGTTGGAAAATACCTCGATGATAACAGGCAATTCATAATAAAAGGAGTAATTGATGTGCCCGATAATTCTCATTTCCGCTTTGATATCCTGGCTTCATATGCTGCTTTATATGACGTGTTCCCTTTCATGAAAAACATCGAGAATGAAACTATCGATGTGAATATTTACACTTACCTTATGCTTAGGGCGAATGCAGACCCCGCTAAACTGGAAAGAGAATTTTCGCGATTTGCTGATGCCCATGTAAAAAAAGGAAGTTATAGTTCCGTCAAACTCTTTTTGGAACCGTTGCAGGAGATTCATTCCAGCAGTATGGCTGGGGGTTATTATGGTGAATTCGAACTGTCTAAATTCACCAAACCCTTAATATATCTTTTTGAAGTACTTGGGTTAATTATAATTGGCATTGCCTGTTTCAACTTTATAAACATTGCAATTGCTCAAATTATAGGGCGAACAAAAGAGGTTGGAGTTCGAAAGGTATTTGGATCTAAAAAGTCAGAGATATTCCTTCAGTTTGTGTGCGAATACGGGTTGTATTCTTTCGTCGCGGTAATCATTTCGATGCTTATTGTCCAGGTTTCGCTTCCTCTCGTTAGTTCAATATTAAACCGTCAAATTCAGGTCAATTATTTGGGCTATCTCGCTGCGGCATCAATCTTCCTGTTTCTGGTCACGATCTTTGCAGGGGCATATCCCTCTTTCTTAATCGCAAAGGTAAATGCTGTCAGCGCACTTCATAGCGGCTTAAAGGGGCCTCGGGGAAATATCCTGAAATCGGTTCTTGTCGTGTCGCAATTTACGATATCGATCATCCTGATTTTGACCTCCGTGTATATTGCCAAACAAATCAATTATTTGACCGAAATGGAAATGGGTTTGAATACGAAGGATGTGCTCGTGCTCCGAATGGAGAACCCGAAAATCAGGAAAAGTTATGAGCTGATTAAGTCAGAACTATTGCGGAACCCCAATATCCTGTCGGTTTCCGCTTCGTCCAATATTCCTGCTGTTACGGGGGCAAATATGATGAACCTGCAGATGGAGGGGAAAGAGCCCATCGTTTTCCCTTACATTTCAATCGACCCCGGATTCACAAAGAACCTTGAAATTAAAACCATTGCAGGACGTGGTTTTAGCCCTGACTACCAATCAGATGGCAAGTCAACTTTTCTTTTGAACAAGGCCGCCCTAAAAATTTTAGGGATTGCCGACGACCCGGTAGGGAAAGGAGTTGTTTTATCATATCTTGCCGATGATAAAAATGTCCCGATTTCAAGTGGCCAGATTATCGGCGTAATTGATGACTATTCATATCGACCAAACTATGAAGATTCCAGGGGCGTGATATTTAATTATGACCCTGACCGGTTTAATGCCATGTTTATACACATCGCCCCCAACCAGCAGAAGGGAACAGCAATAATGGTAGAAGATACCTGGAAGAAATTTTTTCCAAATAGCCCCTTAACTGCAAGGTTTTTAACAGATGAGATAAAAAATGATACCCTTATCCTGAAATTTTATAGTCTGCAAAAATTCATCATTGCGGTGGCAATTTTTAGTTTTTTCATTGCGCTTCTTGGTATTCTGGGCCTTTCCTTGTTTGCCGCCAGACAACGGGTGAAAGAAATTGGCATACGAAGGGTCAACGGTGCATCAATGGTGGAGTTATTGGGGCTTATGAACAGAAAGTTCATATATATGGTACTGCTTTCAATAACCATCAGCTTCCCGCTTGTATTTTTTATAATAAATACGATAAAAATGAATAGTTCAAAAAGCACAAGCCTTTCGTTGTTGAATTATGGGATCGTTTTTTTAGTGATAATAACGCTTACATTTTTAACAGTGAGCTGGCAGAGCTGGAAGGCAGCGACAAGGAATCCTGTAGAGGCGTTGAGGTATGAATAACAATGTCAGAATTAGGATTAACAGGATGAAAGGATAAATTAAAATAAATCATTAATAATTATAGCCATGATTAAAACACAAGGCCTTATAAAGATTTTTCAAACGGATGAGATTGAAACCGCCGCTTTGAATGAAGTCAATTTTGCGGTGGGGAAAGGCGAGTTTGTTGCCATAATGGGCCCTTCAGGTTGCGGAAAATCTACACTGCTGAACATTGTCGGTTTGCTGGACAATCCCACGAGCGGGAGCTACCTGTTTAATGGAGTAGATGTTTCCGGTATGCGCGAAAGCCAGCGGACAGGATTACGTAAAGGGAATATTGGTTTTGTCTTTCAGAGTTTTAACCTGATTGATGAACTGAATGTTTTTGAGAATGTCGAAATGCCGCTGATTTACCTCAGGATGAGCGCTACGGAGCGCAAAGCCCGGGTGGAAGCGATTCTCGAAAGGATGAAGATCAGCCATCGCCGGAAACATTTTCCGCGCCAGCTCTCCGGAGGTCAGCAACAGCGCGTTGCCATTGCCCGTGCAGTAGCTGCTAATCCCGGATTAATCCTGGCCGATGAGCCAACAGGTAACCTTGACTCGAGGAACGGTCTCGAAGTAATGAACCTGCTCACAGAACTGAACTGCGAGGGAACTACCATTGTGATGGTGACACACTCAATGCATGATGCCGATTTTGCCCACCGGATTGTAAACCTGTTTGACGGACAGATTACCACGGAGGTGAAAAAGCAAATGAGCGAAACACTGATATAATTGGGGTTCATGGTCAGCGTTGTGCAGGATTAAAACTCAGACATAAAAGTGGTTAGAAACATTAAAATTATAATTCAGTAAAAGTTATGATCAAATTAAACAACATCGACAAGTATTACGATTCAAAATTTCAACGCACATATGTGTTGAAGGACATCATTCTTGACGTAAATGAGGGCGAATTTCTAAGTGTAATGGGCCCAAGTGGTTCAGGGAAATCAACCTTGCTGAATATCATCGGCTTGATGGATGCCCCATCATCGGGTAACTATTCGTTGAATGGAAATTCGGTTCTTGAACTCAAAGAGAAAGCCAAGGTCGATTACCACCGGAATTTCGTCAGCTTTATTTTCCAGGCCTATCACCTGATTGAGGAAATGACAGTTTACGAAAACATCGAAACACCATTAATTTACAAAGGTGTGAGAAGCCGCGACCGTCAGGCGATGGTGGCTGATCTGCTCGACCGCTTCAATATGGTGGCTAAGAAGGAGCTGTTTCCGCAACAACTCTCTGGCGGACAGCAGCAACTGGTAGGAATAGCACGTGCCATTATCGGTAAGCCCAAACTCCTTTTAGCCGATGAACCAACCGGAAACCTGCATACTACCCAGGGCGAAATGATCATGGAAACGCTGAGGGAGTTAAACAATGAGGGAGTTACCATTATTCAGGTCACCCATAATGAAAAATTTGCCCAGTATGGCAAACGGATCATCAGATTGGAGGATGGGAATATAAGAAGTGATACAAACAAATAATGTCAGAATCAGGATTTGCAGGAAGAAAGGATGAACAGGATTTTAAAAAATTTAGTGTAGAAGTGAGAGTTTCACTTCGAGTGAGACCCTCGCTAAACGAGAACAATAATCCTGAAAACTCGAAAACAGGAGGAATCCTGATTCGGAATTGGCTGGAAAACAGCGACAAGGAGTTTGTATTTGTGAGTCAATGGCGCTGCATAATAACTAATATCCACTTTTTGATAATATAATCGACTCCGTATGTTTGAATTAAAATTTGCTTTTAGAAGCTTGTTAAAAAGACCATTCTTAAATCTTATAAAAATCGTAGGATTAAGCCTTGCATTATGTGGAATATTGATTATTGTCTTGTTCCTAAAAAATGAATTGACTTATGATAGTTTTCACAAAAAATCAGATAGAATATATCGGCTGACAATTACTGATCCAGACAACTTTGATGGAAAACATTTTGCGAGTATACCAAATCCTGATTATATACCTAAAATGGCTGCATATTTTCCTGAAATAGAAAACTATGTAAGATTGGTGCCAATAATGGGTGGTGTAGTAAAGCTGAAAGAAAATTTCATTAAGGTCAATCAGGCTTTTCAATGTGACAGTACCTTCTTTAGCGTGTTTGATTCTGAGTTGTTAGTTGGCAATCCTGCAAATATATTGGATAAGCCCGGTTTAATGGTTGTTTCGGAAAGTTTTGCAAAAAAAATATTCGGAAACCATAATCCAGTAGGTCAGATATTGACCTTGCCGGACGGACAATATTACGGCAAGAGCATAGATTTTACCATAAAGGGCATCATGAAAGATTTTCCTCAAAATAGCCATTTCCATCCTGAATTTATTGTTACTCCCGTAGATAAAGGGGAATTCAATAGATTGGTTTGGACATATTTACTACTGTCAAATAATGCTAATGCCGATAATATACTATTACGATTTAAAGATTTTATTGCAATTCAAACGTGGAAGAAGGTTATAGAAATAAAAACAAAAGCTTATCTGCAAAAGATTACCAACATACATTTACATTCCAATAAATTTCGGGAGATAGAGCCTAACAGCAGTATGTCGGTAATATTTACTCTTTCTGTTGCTGTTCTACTATTATTGTTTATAGCAATTACCAATTATGTAAACCTTAATATCGGTATGGCAGTTTTTAGTGATAAATACCTTTATATTAGTAAAGTGTTTGGCTCTTCAAGTTGGATGAAGATGAAATATTTTATGTCGGAAAGTATTATTATTGCTATAATATCTATTGTTATTTGCGGATTCATTACTTCATTGGCTCATCTTACCATTCAAAAATATTTTGCATTAAATCTTTTCAAAGGCAATGCTCTTTTGATTTTATTTGTTATTGCCTTGTTTGGTTTAGTTAGCATACTATCTGGCATTTTGCTATTGTTAAAGCAAGAAATGAACAATCTAAAATCAGGTTTAAATCAGAATAATAACAATTTCAACAGAAAAGGGATCAGTAAAAGCCTGATAGTATTGCAATATGCAATTTCAATAGCACTTATTATTGCAGTATTTGTAATTCAGCGTCAAACCAATTATGCACTCGAAAGTAGCATGGGAGTTAAGGAAAATAATCTGATTTGTTTTGAGAATGTACATAGCAATGTTCAACAGAAATTTGAAATATTTAAGACAGAACTCCTAAAATATAGCTCCATCGAATCTGTTTCAGCAATGCTTGAACCTCCCGGAGGCGAAGCTAACGATATGTTTCAGTTTAAGATGGAAGGCTACATTAAAAACGAAACAAACGAAGCAGATAATAGGATTGGTATTTTCCCATGCGACTATTCTTTTGCCAGTATATTTAATTTACATTTCCTGAGTGGTAATAATTTTTCTGAAAAGAACGAAGACAATGAAGGCTCGGGAGAGTATATAATAAACGAATCGGCAATGAAAAGGCTGCTTTTTAGTAATCCTTATAAAATTATTGGAAAAGAGTTCGGGCTTATATTTGGTAATGATGCAATAAAAATTCCAAAAGGAAAAATTATTGGTGTGGTTAAAGACTTTCATCTTTCCAGCATTAAGAAAAAAGTTGAGCCTTTGGTATTATTTAAACGTAAAGATCTTTGGCTTTTAGATTTTGTAGTTTCATTCCGACCAGAAATGCGAGTAACAGCATTGTCTGACATTGAACATGTATGGAAAAAAATGTTTCCGGAGCACCTGTTTCAATACGAGTATGTAAGTTCAATGTATAAGAACCTTTATAAAACAGAACTTTTACAAGCTAAGTTACTATCAATTTTTACATTTATGGCCTTATTTATATGCTCTATGGGTCTTCTCGGGATGTCGCTATTAGCAACTCAACGTCGCACCAAGGAGTTAGGAATACGAAAAGTAAACGGAGCAAGAATAGACCAAATTATGATAATGCTCAACTGGGATTTTGTAAAATGGATAATGATATCCTTTGTAATCGCATATCCCATAGCCTGGTACGTTATGCGCAAATGGCTCGAAAACTTTGCCTATAAAACCGATCTAAGCTGGTGGATTTTTGTCCTGGCCGGATTGTTAGCATTGGGAATTGCCTTGCTCACGGTGAGCTGGCAAAGCTGGAAAGCAGCGACAAGGAATCCGATTGAGGCACTGAGGTATGAATAAGTGTCTGAACTTTGATTAAATGATTGATTGAAAACTTTGATTGAAAAGCTATGACGGAAGATAACTATACCAATCTTTATTGAAAGTCAAGTTATGGTTGAAATAAAAGCATTAACACAACTTGAAGATGTGCATCTGGCACAGGCAATTAATTACCTCGAAGCGTATAACATGGTAGTCGGCTTACTTATAAACTTCGGGAGTCGAAGCCTTGAATTTAAAAGGGTTATGAATAAGAAATCAAAGTCGTCATGAAATCAAACGAATCAAAGTTCAGACAATGTGCTGGCAAAGCTGGAAAGCAGCTAGGAGGAATCCGGTGGAGGCGTTGAGATAAGAATAAAGAGGTCAGAATCAGGATTTACAGATGAACTGAATTTTAATGGAGGTAAAATATAAGGGTTCAAATATATGGATAACACAATATTGAGAAGGAGCTTAGACTGTTTATTTATAGTGTCCTTTGCATTGGGCAATTACTATAATTTCGTTTTCGATCTTATAAACAAGCCGATGCTCATCGGTAATCCGCCGCGACCAATAGCCAGCCAGGTTATGTTTCAAAGGTTCTGGTTTGCCAATTCCAATATTTACACCATTACGGTCAATATCTTTAATAAGGTCGGCTATTTTTTTGAAAATTGTTTTATTCTCGGAAGCCCAGTTTACAAAATCACTGTAAGTTGCTTCTTCAAATTGTACGGTTTTCATTTTTTCAATAACTCATCTGTTAATTCCTCAAAATCTTTTCCTGACAAGGTTTTAACCTTTCCCTCTTCAACTTTTTTCACGGAATCGATCAGATGTGTAGCATACTTTACTTTTTTACCGGTAGCTTTTCGGGCCGAAGCAATCGTAAGTACAATTTCCTCATCGTTGAACCGGTTCTTTATTGATTCAATAAATTGCATATCCAATTCACTTGCTTTGAGGCGGTATATGGTTTCCATAATCGAGTCATTTAATTATAACAAAGATAATATGTTTTCCTGTACGTATTTTCTATGAATGAAAATTGCTTTTAATGAACGAAATATGTTTAAATCGTTGTCGTCAAAAGAAAAGGCTGGTAAGCTGCCACGAGATATCCTGTTGAGGTATTGATGTATGAGTAAATGTCTGTTTCAGAATTGGCACGATAAACAGGATTCAGATGATCAATAGAATAACAAATTGAGAACTATTCAGAAATAAAGGAACCTAAAATAATAGATATGATTCAATTAAACAACATCGACAAGTATTACAATTCAAAATTTCAACGCACATATGTATTGAAGGACATCATTCTTGACGTAAATGAGGGAGAATTTCTAAGTGTAATGGGCCCAAGTGGTTCAGGGAAATCAACCTTGCTGAATATCATCGGCTTGATGGATGCCCCATCATCGGGTAACTATTCGTTGAATGGAAATTCGGTTCTTGAACTCAAAGAGAAAGCCAAGGTCGATTACCACCGGAATTTCATCAGCTTTATTTTCCAGGCCTATCACCTGATTGAGGAAATGACAGTTTACGAAAACATCGAAACACCATTAATTTACAAAGGTGTGAGAAGCCGCGACCGTCAGGCGATGGTGGCTGATCTGCTCGACCGCTTCAACATGGTGGCCAAGAAGGATCTGTTTCCGCAACAACTCTCTGGTGGACAGCAGCAACTGGTAGGAATAGCCCGTGCCATTATCGGTAAGCCCAAACTCCTTTTAGCCGATGAACCAACCGGAAACCTGCATACTACCCAGGGTGAAATGATCATGGAAACGCTGAAGGAGTTAAACAATGAGGGAGTTACCATTATTCAGGTCACCCATAATGAAAAATTTGCCCAGTATGGCAAACGGATCATCAGATTGGAGGATGGGAATATAAGAAGTGATACAAAAAAGTAAGAAAGTGTTTGAAGAATTGTAATATGATGGATCATAAACTATGAATATATATCATCATGAAAAGAATAATTAATTCAACGATCCGGAATTTCACTCGTAAACCGGTCACAAATCTGATCAACCTGTTGGGTTTGGCGGTTAGTTTGGCATTGGTCATTATCTTGTCTGGTTATTGTTATAGTGAGCTTACTACGGATAATTATCATAAAAACGGCGACCGGCTTTACCTGTTTGCTGATTTAAATGGTCGTATATATATGCCTGCCATATTGAAAGACCAGATTGATCTGAACATTCCGGAGGTAGAATCAGTTGTTAGGTTAGCCGGAACATGGGAAGCTCCTGTTTTCCAGGCTGGTGATCATGACCCAATCAAATCGGATCTGGTTTTTGCTGACAATGATTTTTTCAGACTTTTCACCTACCAGGCTGCTGAAGGTAATCTGGAAAATGCATTGAAAGAACCAATGACTGTCGTCCTCACAAAATCATTGGCCAATAAGCTGTTTGGGCAAGATCATGCCCTTGGCAAAACCATAAAACTGAATAATGACAAGGAACTGACAGTTAAGGCGGTTATTAATGAACCCGAAGCCAATACAAGCCTTAATTTCAGTGCAATTACCTCCATTGCCACCCGAAAAATTGTACAATCGAATGGCGAAGAATTTACTGATTGGAGCTGGAATGATTTCCAGATCTTCATTCTACTCAAAAAAGGTGCAAAACCTGACGAATCGGCAAAAAAGATTGCAGCACTGTTCCCAAAAAACAAAGATGACCAGCAAGATTACTCAAAATTGAAACTGAATCCATTTCAGAAAGTTTACTTCTCAAAATTCAGCGTCTTCGATAATTATCTGCGTTGTGGCGACAAACAAAAAGTGATGATCCTCCTTATGGTGGCCGCAATGGTATTAATGATTGCACTAATCAATTTCGTTCATATCTCGTCATCACAATGGATCGATAAGATCAGGCAAACCGGCGTTTTGAAGGTCATTGGAGCAAGGAGGTCGAATATCCTTTGGAATATCCTTTTTGAAGCATTTTTCCTGTTTCTGATGTCGCTCTTCATCGCAATAATCATGGTGGGTCTTGCGGCACCTGTAATCAGGAATTATACCGGTATTCATTTTAGCCAACAACTGCTATATACTCCCGCCTTTTTACTTGTATCATTAATTGGGACCTTTGCCTTAAGCTTGATATTCAGTTTAGTACCAGCCATGAGGATTTCATCATCAAAAGCATTAGACAATCTTAAAAAATCGGTTGTGCCCGGAACTTCGAATTCCTTTTCCAGGGGCGTTCTCGTTACCGCACAATTTGTGATTGCCATAGTACTGATTGCCTTTACGGTGTTGGTGCAAAAACAAGTCATCTTTGGCAGCAACAATCTTTGGTTCAACCAGAAAAATATCATTGGGATAAAACTGACTCCCCAGTTGGACAGTAAAAAAGAGGTGCTCAAAAAGTTGCTTCAGGAAAAATCAAATGTAAAACAGATATCTCTCACACAATACTATCCTGGGAAAGCTTTGTCGCACTGGACAAATTCCCAGACTATCGAAGGAGAGAAAAAGCAATTCAATTTCGACATTTTTAGTGCTGATGCCGCATTCTTTGGAATGACCGGACTACAGCTTACTCAAGGACGTTTTTTCTCAGATGATTTAACGACTGACAAAAACAAAATGGTGGTGAATGAAACCTTCCTGCGCGAGAATAAGCTGGAGAATCCGATCGGTACCAAAATCATCATGGGTTTTGGTCCGGAAGCCATTCTTTCTGAGATAGTTGGAGTTGTGAAGGACTTTCATTATAAATCGGTTAACGAACCTATTGGTTCGCTGCTGATTCAAAATAAGTCATATGCATCGTATTGCCTGGTCAGTTTGCTAACCACTGATTTTAAGTCATTACTACGAACTGTCAAGGAAATAAACGCGGCAGCATCCAGCCTTTCGCCATCATTCCCGGTGGAAATAAGCTTTTTTGATCAGGCTATTGAAAAAATGTACCAATCGGAATTGCAGTTTCGGCGCACCTTTTCCCTGTTTGCCGGATGTGCCATTGTAATTTGTTGTATGGGGATTTTAGCGATGTCGCTTTTCACCTGCCGCCGCCGCATCAAAGAAATCGGCATCCGCAAAGTAAACGGGGCCAAGGTTTCAGAAGTGATGGTAATGCTAAATAAGGACTTTGTAAAATGGGTCGCCATTGCGTTTGTAATTGCCTCGCCTATTTCATGGTATGCAATGAACAAATGGCTCGAAAACTTTGCCTATAAAACCGAATTAAGTTGGTGGATTTTTGTCCTGGCCGGATTGTTAGCATTGGGAATTGCCTTGCTCACGGTGAGCTGGCAGAGCTGGAAGGCAGCTACGAGAAATCCGGTGGAGGCGCTGAGGTATGAATAAAAAATTTAAATGATATAAGAAGAGTTAAAAAGGTCCAAAATAATAACTGTTAAAATCTCACATTATGATTTGGTATTATTTTAAAACAGCAATCAAGAGTCTTCGGAACAACAAAAAGTTCTCGGTTATCAATATTGCAGGATTTGCATTTGGTCTTTCCATCTGCCTTGCCATTGCTTTGTTCCTGAGCAAAGAATATTCCTACAACAGGTTCTATAAAAACGCGGACCAGATCGTCCGGCTGATTGATACGAAAAACAATTCCAGTTCGATTGATTACCGGGTTAAAGACATCCTGCTCAGCAAGTATCCTGAAATAGAAAATGCCTGTCTGGTTCACTACAATGGCTCTGAAACTGAGGTAAATAGTGGAGAAAAAGGATTTTATCTGAAGGATATAATGTCGGTTGACAACAGTTTCTTTGATGTCTTTTCAATTCCTTTTGTTTCCGGGAAATCATCAAAGCCGTTCCTCAATATCAATTCTGCGGTCGTAACGGAGAGTACGGCTAAGATTTTATTTGGAACAGAAAACCCGTTAGGGAAAGAGTTATTTGTTGATGGAAATACTCCGATAACTATTACTGCTGTCATTCAGGATTTTCCTGAGAACTCAAGCATTTCTGCCGCACTTTTGGTAAATGCTGAAAATGATAATTTTAAATTTTCATTTAGTTGTGGCGACTACAAGGATAAAAGTTCGCACCGATGGCCATTTCAGATTTATCTTCAACTGCATAAAAATGCCAATCCGGATCAGCTTTTAGCAAAAATAAAAGAACACATTTCTTGGTTAAATCCCTATCAGGAACAGGCTGGATTTTTAAAGTTGAAAGATATTTACCTGCAAGACACAACTTCCGGAAGCGAAATAAAACAGGGAAATGCCAAATTGCTGCGATTGCTAACCATCATTGCGTTTATCATTTTAGCCCTTGCGGTCATCAACTACATCAACCTCACCATTGCCCAGCAGAACAAGCGGAACAAAGATACCGGGATCAAAAAAACCATTGGGGCAAACCGGACGAATATTTTATTGAATTTTTTATTCGAATCGATTCTGGTGACCTTTTTGGCATTTATTTTAGGAATATTTCTGGTTTGGATTGGACTCCCAATCTATCAGGCTGTTTTCGATACCTCCCTGAATTTGAACATACTGTTTCATTTCCCATACTTTCTTTCCCTGCTTGGTTCAATCCTTCTGATCGGTTTACTCAGTGGATGCGGACCTGCCATCGTCTTGTCAGGAATCAGCCCGATTAATATTTTGAGCGGTTCTGCGATTGGTTCCGGGAAACGTAATTTCCTAAGAAATTCATTAACGGTTTTTCAGTTCGCGACTTCCATCGTTTTGATTTTTTGTGTAACCATTGTAGAACGACAGATTCAGTATGTCAAGCACCGGAACGCCGGATTTGATAAGGAACAATTGCTGCAGCTTGATTTACCAGAAATCCAGAAAAACGATCAAAAAAAGGCGTTGGTTCTTTTCGACGAATTTCGCAAGTCTCCGGATATCAGAAATATATCGCTAACGAATAGTGTGCCCGGAAAAATTCGAATGAGTATGGGATCCAATATCGAGAATTCAGATAAAAACATAAGTGTTCCCTGTCTGAGGGTTGATACCACTTTTCTAAAAACTTTTGGGATTAAATTGATCAAGGGAAGAGACCTGGAACCGGGAGATTACGGGAAGGTTTGCATGATCAATGAAACCGCGTACAAACATTTTGAGTTTGAAAACCTGGAAAATAAGCGGTTTATGAATGGCAGAGAAGGAGGTTATGAAATTATTGGGGTGGTTAATGATTTCCAATTCGAATCACTTCATAAAACTATTGGTCCGGTATGTATCATGTTTACTTCGGATTGCTCACCAACCACAGTCAATATTCGCCTTGCTAAAGGAGGTGTAGGGCAAGGCATGAATTTTATCCGGGATACATGGCAAAAAATAATTCCAGGACACCCGATTAAATACCAGTTTTACGATGAATGGTTCGACTCGATGTATCGATCGGAGGAAAGGTTTGCCAAAACCATAGGTCTTTTCGCAGTATTGGCCATCGTGATCTCTTGCATAGGGATTTTGGGTCTGGCCATCTTTACATCGGAAAGAAGGATAAAGGAAATCGGCATCCGCAAAGTAAACGGGGCCAAGGTTTCAGAAGTAATAGCAATGCTGAACAAAGACTTTGTAAAATGGGTCGCCATTGCGTTTGTAATTGCCTCGCCTATTTCATGGTATGCAATGAACAAATGGCTCGAAAACTTTGCCTATAAAACCGAATTAAGTTGGTGGATTTTTGCCCTAGCCGGCTTATTAGCATTGGGAATTGCCTTGCTCACAGTGAGCTGGCAAAGCTGGAAGGCAGCTACGAGAAACCCGATTGAGGCACTGAGGTATGAATGAGTGTCTGAACTTTGATTAAATGATTGATTGAAAACTTTGATTGAAAAGCTAGGACGGAAAATAACTATACCAATCTTTATTGAAAGTCAAGCTATGGTTGAAAGGATCAAAAGAATTTTAAAAATAAACTGAACATGATATTACAGTTAATTAAATCATCATTTCGAAATATAGTAAGGCATCCGGTACTCGCAGTAATTAATGTTGTGGGATTGGCCATCGGAATTGCATCTTGTCTTTTGATATTGATGTATGTATCCTATGAATACAGTTTTGATAAAAGCTGGAAAGATGCCCCGAATATTTATAGAATTACTTACAACCGCTACCAGAACCAAACTCTCAGTTTTTCCAGTGCTAGAACGTTGCATGGTATAGCACCTGTTGTGAAGGAAAAGATTCCTGGAATTGTTGGAAGTACCGAATTATTTAAAGATGTTGTGACGGTTTAC
Source organism: Prolixibacteraceae bacterium (assembly GCA_963677935.2). GTDB lineage: Bacteria > Bacteroidota > Bacteroidia > Bacteroidales > Prolixibacteraceae > JAAFHB01. The sequence goes on from CAXXEH010000003.1 coordinate 4,992,672, forward strand.
AATGAAAATAACCAGATACAGGACATAAAGATGTTTGTAACTGATTCCACCTTTTTCAGCGTTTTTAAACTCGATTTTATCGATAAACGGGGTGAAAATCCAATGACAGACCTCTATTCATCTGTAATTTCAGAATCGGCGGCGCTTTCACTTTTTGGAACCAAAGACGCGGTGGGTAAGTGGTTCAAGGTTTGCCAGGGATGGCGTTTTTGCGTTACAGGTGTTTACAAGGATTTGCCATCGAACATTCATATTCCTTTTGATATGTTGCTCACCTTGAAAACTTATTCTCACTATTTTCAGAACTGGGATGATGCATCAGGAACAGAAATAATAAAAAATCCCAATGCCTATAAAAGTAATCAGACTATTACCAGCTGGAAATGGGGTTATAATGGATATTACACCTATGTTTTAACACAGCCGCGAATTGATCCCCGTAATATCGAAATGGAAATCAAAAAAATTGCTCCTCAATACACTGAATCGATCATCAAGAATGACGGGAAAGTGGAGTTTTTTCTGCAACCAGTTTCCAGCATACATCTGAATTCAAATCTTGAGTATGAAATTAAACCCAATGGAGACCGTAAATCAGTTCTTGCACTTATTTTTATCTCTTTCACAATACTGATTATCGCCTGGATCAATTTTGTAAATTTAAACCTGGTCAGGGCTATTGGACATGCTAAATCGGTAGGTTTACGAAAGATGGCAGGAGCCACCAAAAGGCAGTTGGTTAGCTACTTTTTGGTAGAGGCTTTAATTACAAATCTGGCCAGTATCTTTATGGGAATTTGTCTTGTTCTGCTTCTAAAAGATTGGTTCTCATCTTTTATCGGAACTCCGTTAATGATTGCTTTTACAGGCAAACTGCTCCCAATTTTATTTGCATTGATTTTTTCCGGAATCTTTGTTTCCGGATTATACCCGGCACTTTATCTCTCTTCATTTAAGTCAACAGAGTTGTTTCAGGGACTAAAAAATTCGGAATCACGCAGCTTTAATTTGCGCAAGATACTGGTTGTTATTCAATTTGCCGCATCAATATTCTTTATTTCAGGTGTGTTTATCGTGAAAAGGCAGGTTGATTACATGAAAACGAGGGATTTAGGCGTTAACATTGACCGGACACTCGTTACCTTCTCTCCGCCAACCATGATCGGCCGGCCGCAACGAATGAGCAAAATAGATTCCTATAAATCGATGGTTCGAAAAACGTCAGGTGTTGAGTCAGTTGCCACTTCGTCGATCATTCCCGGCAAAGAGATTCTTTGGACCAGACAGGATATTCGCAAAGTTGATGATTTGCCTAATACCATGAAAACATATGCTTACGCTTATATCGATTACGATTTTATTAAAACCTTTAACCTCGAAATTCTTTCGGGCAGAAATTTTACGGAGAGCGAGAATGAAAAATCCAAATATGTCATAATAAATGAAATGGCGATGCATCAGCTCGGTTTTCTGACCGCTGATGGTGCACTCCACTCGTTTGTATTGGTTGGGAATGATCCTTACGAAATTGTAGGTGTGGTTCGTAATTATCACCACGAATCGCTGAAGAAGGAGATAAAACCAATCGTGTTTTTTTACGGGTATAAATGGATGGCCGATATCGGCTATTATTCAATTAAAATTAATTCTTCTGATATAAAATCTACGGTTAGCCAGATAGAAACGATCTGGAAAGAAACCTATCCGGAAGATCGGTTTAGCTACTTTTTTCTCGATGATGCTTTTAATGCGCAATACAAAAGTGATCAGTCATTTGGACGCGTTTTCGCTTTATTTACACTTTTAGCCATTATCATTGCCAATATTGGTCTATTTGGATTGGCCGTATATACTTCCAGGCAACGCATCAAGGAGATTGGAGTCCGGAGGGTAAATGGTGCTTCGGTTTGGAATATCATATTGCTATTGAACAGGAACTTTGTTAGCTGGGTGGTAATAGCTTTTGTGATCGTATGTCCCATTTCCTGGTATACCATGCACCGATGGCTCGAAAACTTTGCCTACAAAACAGAACTCAACTGGTGGATTTTTGCCCTGGCAGGCTTGTCGGCATTGGGAATTGCCTTGCTCACAGTGAGCTGGCAAAGCTGGAAGGCAGCTACGAGAAATCCGATTGAGGCGCTGAGGTATGAATAGAACATGTTTACCGGAATAAAAAAAACGACATATACTATGAACTTTCATTTTAGAATTTTCCTGAAACATTTGGCAAAAAACAAATTGTACACCTTTGTTACGATTTCGGGATATGCTGTATCCCTGGTGTTCATTCTCTTATTGAGTGTTTACATTCGGCAGGAATTGTCAGTAGATCAGTTTCATGCAAAGAAAGACAGGATTTTCAGGCTTTATACCGAAGACGCATCCTATTTTGCACCACCAGTGGGCGATTTTATCAAAGAGAAATGCCCGGAGGTGGAAAATTACTGCCGTACTTTTCCCTTTAATAGTATTGCAACAGTGGCCGGGCAGAAATTCAAGATGGACTATTTACTAGCCGATTCATCGTTTTTTTCGATGTTTTCGTTTAAGCTTGAAAACTATGGAAGAGCAAATGTATTGGCTACGAAAAACTCGATTGTATTGTCGCGTTCTTTTGCCCGGAAAGTATTTGGAAATGTGGACCCTGTGGGACAGGAAGTTACCGTAGAACAAGGAAAGCAAAGTTTTTTGGTGACAGCTATTATGGATGATTTTCCTGAGAACACGCATTTCAGAAAATTTGATGCAGTGGTAAATTTCCCAGTTTTAGCTGATCTGTGGGGGTACAAAGAAATATTGACCACTTATTATAATTGTTCTTTCAACATCTATTTTTTGGCAAAGCCAAAAACCAATTTACCCTCGAAAGCCCCGCACATCCTCGAATTATTTAAAAAAGATTACTGGATTTTCAAGGAAAGCCGGGCGAAAGAACTAAAATTTGAACCGCTCACTGAAGTATATTTCAGCAATAGTACCGGAGCAGGGATCAGGCAAAACAGTAAAACATTGATTATGGTTTTTATGGTGATCGTACTCTTGATTTTGAGCGTTGCTGTAATCAATTTTGTAAATTTGACTGTTGCACAGGCAGGTTTTAGGGGGAAAGAAATCGCTATCAAGAAGTTAATGGGTTGCTTGAAAGCTAAACTCATTTTTCAACACATTTCCGAGTCTGTTGCTTTGAGCATTTTTTCCTTATCAGTTGCTGTATTGTTGGCGTTTCTGGTCGAGCCGTATTTTAATACTTTACTGAATACCGATCTAATGCTGGCATCACAATTTAACTGGCATTTTGTGTTGCTGTTGCTAGTTGGAGCTTTGTTACTTGGTATTATTTCCGGTTTATTTCCCGCCTTAGTAATTTCCCGGTTTAGCCCTCTTGAAGTGGTCAAGGGCACGTTCGCTATAAAGTCCAAGGGTACATATACCAAAGTCCTGATCGGGTTTCAGTATTGCATCGCCATTATTCTGCTGATTTGTAGTTGGGGTATCAGCCGTCAAACTAATTTTATGCGTTCGTACGACACTGGATTTCAGAAAGAAAACATTTTCTGGATGGGAAATACGATCAAAGCCAATCAGAAATTGGTTTTCAGCGATGTACTCAGGAATATTCCCGGTGTTAGTGCGGTTTCATATGCTTGTGGCAGTCCAATCGATGGAGAAAATCACAACCAGTCGTTTACCTACAATGGCAAGCCGGTCAGTTTTCAGCAATTTATTGTTGATTCGGCATTTTTCAGTCTGATGGGATTGAAGATTACCCCATCGAATGCGGCCTACAGCAAAAAAGGGTGCTACCTGAACCACACCGCCCTTTCGGAACTGGAACTGCCAGCTAATACTACTTCTTTTAAATTTTATAACCAGGAATTACCGGTACTTGGAATTGTTAATGACTTTAATGTTAGGTCGCTACATCATAAAATAGGTCCGGTAATGATTTGCCTTATGGATGAAAATAGATATCCATGGCAGATTTTTGTTAAAGTTTCAGGTGCAAATTTAGTTGAAACAGTGGATAAAATAAAAAATGCACAAGCCAAATTTACCGGTGGAATGCCAATGGAGTCAGGATTTATTGATAGCACAATTAGTCAATGGTACCAACGAGAAGAGCGGGCTGCCATTATTGTTAGGGTCTTCACACTCCTGGCCATCATTATTTCGGTCATGGGGATTTTCGCCATGTCGCTTTATTACGTACAGCAAAAGGTGAAAGAAATTGGCATCCGGAAGATAAACGGAGCTGAAGTTTTGGAAGTGATCGTGATGCTGAACAAAGACTTCGTAAGTTGGGTGGTAATAGCGTTCGTAATTGCCTGCCCCATTTCCTGGTATGCCATGCACCGATGGCTCGAAAACTTTGCCTACAAAACAGAAATGAGTTGGTGGATATTTGCCATTTCGGGCTTGGTTGCTTTGGGAATTGCCTTGCTCACGGTGAGCTGGCAGAGCTGGAAAGCAGCGACACAGAATCCCGTGGAGGCGTTGAGATATGAATAATAGTGTGAAAGTCCTAATGCAATGTTATTTATTAAACGGGAACATTAAATTGATCATTAATTGAATAAAAAAACAGATATGAAAAGGTTGAAATACTTTTTAAGGATAAATATACGTAATCTATTTGTTTTCAAAAAATTTGCATTTGTTAATATAATAGGTTTATCTATTAGTTTGACTATAAGCTTATTGATTCTGATTTATGTTAGGTACGAAACTTCGTTCGACAATTTTAATCCAAATGCAGATAACATTTACCGGGTTGTTGAAAAAAACATACAGGATGGTTCTATTGGAGCACGCACACCTCTTGCCTTATCAGAGGTACTGAAAAAGGATTATCCGGAAATAGATAAGGTTGTCGGATTATTGAGAACCTGGGATGACGTAAAAGTGAAAGAGAAGAAATTTGAAAACCTTAAAGGAGCCATTGTCGAGAAGGAATTTTTCGAGCTGTTTAATTTCCCCTTAAAATCGGGCAACCAGAAAAGTATATTTCAAGATCCCTTTGAAATAATTATCACAACCAAGTTGGCAAATAAACTATTCGGTACAACTGATCCAATGGGGAAAACCATTGAATATCACAATAGTATTTTCACGGTTGCTGGTGTTGTTGATAATATTCCTTCAAATTCAATTTTCGATTTTGATTATTTCCTGTCCGGTACGTTCAGGTATAAAGATTATCCCGATTTAGATCAAAGGTGGTATGTGTTCGGTCTTTTCACCTTTATTACATTTAAGGGAAATAAAGCCCCTGAAGGATTTGAAAAAAAGCTCACAAACATCGAAAAAAAATATTATCCCGATTTTATGAAGAACAGGCACAACTATCTTCTGGCTGAATTCAAAGGTAGTCATCTTAATCATCTGCTTGAAAACGATATCGTTCCAGCTGTTGCACCTGTCTATTTATGGATACTGTCTGCAATTGCACTTGGAATTTTAGTAATTGCATGCCTGAATTTCATGAATATTTCAATTGCAAATGCCACGAAACGAAACATTGAAATCGGAATCAAGAAGGTCAACGGTGCTACTTCAGGTTCCCTTATCAGCGATTTCTTTGCAGAAATTTCTGTTATCGTATTTATAAGTCTGATCATTTCATTTTTCGGGATATATTTACTCTTGCCTTCTTTCAATAATTTAATTGATAAAAAAATTGTGGTAAGCTTTTCTGATTCGATTTTTTTGGGCGGAGTAATCGGATTTGGAATTTTAACCACATTTATTTCAGGGCTTTATCCTTCAATTGTTTTATCAATGCCCTCCCCGGTAAAGGTTTTATTTCAGAATCAGGGACCTATCAAAAATAAATTAAGTTTTCAGAAGAGTTTTGTTGTCCTTCAATTTGCAATTACCATCATTTTAGCGATTGCACAGCTTTTTATCTTCAAACAAATTTCGTTTATGCAAAACCATGAAACAGGATTCAACAAGGAGAACCTCATTGCCTTGCCTGTAAGTGCACTTGGAGATGACGGACCTGAACGATTGAAGAATACGGAAATATTTGTTCGTGGTTTAGAGAAATACGAGGCTCAATATGCGTATGGGAAAGCCTCCGTGACAGAATTTGTTCCGGGATTTGGTTTCCGAAATAACTTCAAAATCTTTCCGGAAGGAACTGATCTTCCCGATGGAATGGAGGTGTTGTCATGCGATATTGATGAAAATTTTGTTGATGTATTTGGATTACAAATTGTTCAGGGTAGGTTTTTTTCCAGGGATTTTGCAACTGATCATCAGGCAATAATTTTAAACCAATCTGCATATCAGAAACTTGGATGGAAATCAATTGAAGGGAATAGAATTGGGCTGTTTTCAAAGGATAATGATAAGGTGGTGGTAGGTGTAATAAATGATTTAAATATCAAATCATTGCAACATCCAATTGAGCCGATGATCTATCAGTTTGGCCGTCACCATAATTACCCTGGTTACGTTACAGTCCGACTTAATCCGAATAAAAAAACTGAAACAATTGAGTTTATGAAAAGGCTTTGGATGAATCGGTTCCCCGATGTTCCTTTTGGATTTGAAAGTGTCGATGAGAAGTATAAAGCTGCCTATGGAGAAGAAAAAAGGCTGGCAAAAATTACGGGTGTATTTTCCATAATTGCGATGCTGTTGTCGTTGCTTGGCATTTTTGCATTAAGTACACTTGAATCTGAAAAAAGAATGAAGGAGATCGGAATCAGGAAAGTAAATGGTGCCCGCATTTCAGAAGTAATAGCAATGCTGAACAAAGACTTCCTAAAATGGGTAGCTATCGCTTTTGTATTTGCTGTGCCTGTTGCCTGGTATGCAATTCACAAATGGCTCGAAAACTTCGCCTACAAAACAGAGCTAAGCTGGTGGATATTTGCCCTGTCCGGGCTATTGACATTGGGAATTGCCTTGGTCACGGTGAGCTGGCAGAGCTGGAAGGCAGCAACGAGAAATCCCGTAGAAGCGTTGAGGTATGAATGAGTGTCTGAACTTTGATTAAATGATTGATTGAAAACGTTGATTGAAAAGCTATGACGGAAAATAACTATACCAATCTTTATTGAAAGTCAAGTTATGGTTGAAATAAAAGCATTAACACAAATCAAACGAATCAAAGTTCAGACAATTAAAATATTTATGGTTTATAAAAAGTGAAAAAGTATAAGAGATGAACATTTATAATCTAAAACTTGCATTTCGTAATTTATTGCGGCATCAACTGAGTTCCATAATAAACATTGTCGGATTAACAATCGGTTTTACCGCCTTTATCCTGATTATGCTGTTCCTGAAAAACGAATACAACTGGGACCGGCACAACGTTAATTATGCTTCGATTTACCGGATTCAGCGAAGGTTGACTACAGAAGAGGATATCTCTCCCAGCAGTAATCCGATTTTAAAGGATTTATTGTTGAGCCGGTACCCCGAAATTGATAAGATGGTGCTGATGCACCTGGCCAGCGATGAGGAAAAAACCCTTGGAGAGTTTCTTTCCTCATCACCAGGCCGTACCTTTAACGAGTTCGACGGGATTTACTCCGAACAGGATGTATTCGCAATTTTTACTTTCCGGTTTCTCGAAGGTTCTGAGGAGAGGTCTCTGACAGACCCCTTTACAATTGTTTTGTCAAATACATTGGCTAATAAGTTATTCCCAGGGAAGCGGGCGCTTGGAGAACTGGTGATTTTAAATAAGAAGTTCAACCTTAAGGTTACCGGCGTTTATCAGGATCTACCCTTTAACTCCCATATGCGTCCGAGCTATATGATATCGCTGAGTTCAATTGAAAAAACACAGAATATTACGAAGTATCGCAAGAGCTGGAGGGGCGATTTCTACAATTATGTTCTGCTTAAAAAAGGTCAGGATTACCGGCAATTGAATGAAAAAATTAAAAATATTACGGCTGAATTCAACGAAAATAACAAAGCGAGGATCTATTTGCATCCGCTCTCTTTATTGTATGTCCAGCCCAACGAAAGCAATGGGTATTGGATTGCGCTGATGATTTTCAGGTTGATTGCAATATTCATTCTGCTCCTCGCATCGTTTAATTATGTCAATCTAACAACGGCAAATGCCATCTTGAGAGCTAAAGAAATCGCTGTTCAGAAAGTTAACGGGAGTGGTCGTGGCCGCATCATGATTCAGTTTCTGGGTGAGTCAGTCATTATTTCATTGCTTGCCTTTTTGTTTGCCATGTGTCTAACCGGAATTTTGCTGCCGTTATTTAACCACGTTGTCTTAAGTCAATTGAATCTCTCTTTTGCCAGGGATTGGTTCTTCATTCTGAAAATGATTGTGGTAGCTGTGGTGGTTGGACTCTTCTCCGGAATTTATCCAGCCATGGTGATGTCAAGATTCAAGGCGGTTGATTTGTTCCGCAATTTTGGGTTTAATGGTAAATCTGAAGGGCATACCCTAAAACAAATATTGGTAAGTATACAATTCGTTATTTGTATCTCGTTGATTATTCTAAGTTTAACCATTTCCCGGCAAATCAAATATATGATGACAAAAGATCTGGGATTCAATCGTGATAACCTGTTGGTCACTAAGTTTCAGGTAAGCCGGAAGAATGCAGATTTTAAGGTTTTAAAGGAGCGAATTTTAAAGTATCCTGAAATAACTGACATATGTTATACCGACAAACTGCCATTTGGAGGGAATAGTGGCTGGCCGAAGAACTGGGAGGGGGGCGCAACCGACGAGAAGGAAAACGATAATTTTTACTGGGTCAGCTCCGATTTTGTGACCACAATGAAGATGAAGATAATCCTGGGTCGTGATTTCTTGCCTCAATTCACGGCTGATTCGGGGAAGTCAGTTATAATCAATGAAACAGCTGCCAAAAGATTTGGATGGAGCGATCCAATTGGTAAAAAAGTGGATGATCATAAATGGGTGGTTGTTGGAGTGGTAAAGGATTTTCACCCATACGGGGTAAACAATCCTATCCGGAATTGTATGATGACATTGGACCCGACCCCAATGAAAGGGAGCCAGGCGTTTGCTTTCAGAGTAACACCCGGAAATATGAAAAAAGGAAAGGAAATAGTGACCAAAGTACTGGAGGAATTCTTCCCCGACGATGCTTTCGAGGTTATTTCTTACTCAGATTTCATTGATACCAACGAGGGGTATGTGAAATATAAAACTATCAATGATACGATCCGGATGTTCACCATCCTGAATATACTTTTGGCTGTTTTGGGGTTATTGGGACTGGTGGCCTTTACTACACGGCAAAAGTCAAAAGAGATCGCCATAAGGAAAATCAACGGATGCTCACCGGTCAATATTCTTCTGATACTGAACCGTCAGTATGTTTGGCTGATCCTGATAGCCAGCTTATTCGCCTGGCCAATTGCCAGATTAGTCAATGCACTTTTACCCATTGCCTATAAGAGTCCGGAGATGATCTTTATCTACATATTTTCCTCCCTGTTCCTGTTAGTTATTTGCTTTGTAACCAGCTTGTTTTATACGGTCAGGGCAGCGACAAGGAATCCCGTTGAGGCGTTGAGGTATGAATGAGTGTCTGAACTTTGATTAAATGATTGATTGAAAACTTTGATTGAAAAGCTATGACGGAAAATAACTATACCAATCTTTATTGAAAGTCAAGTTATGGTTGAAATAAAAGCATTAACACAACTTGAAGATATGCATCTGACACAGGCAATTAAGTACCTCGAAGCGTATAACATGGTAGTTGGCTTACTTATAAACTTCGGGAGTCGAAGCCTTGAATTTAAAAGGGTTATGAATAAGAAATCAAAGTCGTCATGAAATCAAACGAATCAAAGTTCAGACAGTGAGCTGGCAGAGCTGGAAGGCAGCTACAAGGAATCCCGTGGAGGCATTAAGGTATGAATAACAATGTCGGAATCAGGATATGCAGGATGGAAGGAAGATCAGGATTTACAGGATTTAAAATAGAGGAGTATGGAAAGCAAAATCGATGACGAATTGACTTATAAAATTATTGGATGTGCGATGAAGGTACACAATACACTGGGGAATGGATTTCAGGAAGTTATCTACCAGAGATGTTTGGCTATTGAGTTGAAGAAAGCAGGAATTGAATTTTTGAGAGAACAGGAAATGCCAATCTATTATGAGAATGAACATGTAGGTACGCGAAGGGCTGATTTTATTGTTGAGGGCAATGTGTTGGTTGAACTGAAAGCAATGGTTAAACTGGAGGATGTCCATTTGGCTCAGACTTTAAATTATCTGACAGCCTATCAGATTGAAAAAGGTCTGCTCATTAATTTTGGATCAACAAGTCTTGAAGTGAAACGCCTCTTTCGAAAGCATTAATCTTGAAAATCCTTGAATCCGGATAATCCAGATTCTGACAGTGAGTTGCTAAAGATTAGTCAAGTAATTCGCGATAAAAGCTTTCAGGGAGCAAACCCTGACACGTTCTTTGAATAGATAATCATCAGAAGATGGAGTAATAACGTAGTTCATTGGGGCTTTCAAATCGTCGAATGCCAGGAAGTTCCCTTTGGTCAGTTGGGGCGAATTGGAATACTTTATTTCAGCGGCTGCTACAACATTTAAACCACGGGTAAAAACCAGATCCGCTTCAGTTCCATGGTGTGTACGATAGAAATTTAAACCAACCGAATCCTTTTTTAAAGTCAAAATTTGGTTGATTACAAATGATTCCCATGAACTTCCAATTATGGGATTTCCCGATAGGTTTTCAAAATTGGATATACCTGTCAAATGGTGCAAAATTCCGGTATCGGAGAGGTAGATTTTCGGTGTTTTTACCAGTCGTTTTTGGATATTCCACGAAAAAGGATGAAGACTTTTCAACAGAAAAGCTTCCTCCAGAAAATCGACATACCGTTTGACAGTGGGCGTAGTCACCCCCAGGGAATTACCAAGAGTAGTCGCATTAAATAACTGACCATTCAAATGAGCCATCATCGACCATAAATTGCGAATGATTTTGGGTGAGGCATTTAGTCCAAGGTGCAGTAAATCGCTTATTTCAACCAATATTCTTCTGGTAATCATCTTATTTCAGAATTATATTCTGATTTGTATTTTAAATATCCACTGCAAATACAACAATGTATCCGTGAAATATTAAAATCATATTTTAGAATTTCACGGATAAAAATTTCAGAAACATTTTAAATCATAAATTTATTGTCATGATCAAAACACAGAAACTTACAAAGATTTTTCAGACCGATGAGATTGAAACATCGGCCTTGAGTGAAGTTAATTTTAATGTTCAGAAGGGCGAATTTGTAGCCATTATGGGACCGTCGGGATGCGGAAAATCGACACTGCTGAATATCGTTGGCCTGCTGGATAATCCCACCGAGGGAAGTTATCTTTTCAACGGGGTTGATGTTTCAAAAATGAGGGAGAGTCAGCGGACAGCCTTGCGTAAAGGAAATATTGGATTTGTGTTCCAGAGCTTTAACCTGATTGACGAGCTGAACGTTTTCGAGAATGTGGAGATGCCTCTCATTTACTTGAAGATGAGTGCATCGGAGCGGAAAACACGCGTTGAAGCAATTCTTGAAAGGATGAAGATCAGCCATCGGCGGAAACATTTCCCGCGTCAGTTATCGGGTGGTCAGCAGCAACGTGTGGCAATTGCACGTGCCGTGGCCGCTAATCCGGGATTAATTCTCGCCGATGAGCCAACCGGAAACCTCGATTCAAATAATGGCCTCGAAGTGATGAACTTATTGGCAGAATTAAACAATGATGGGACCACAATCGTGATGGTAACTCACTCACAACATGATGCCGACTTCGCACATAGGATTGTGAATTTGTTTGATGGACAGATTATTTCCGAGAAAATGAGGTTTGTCTGATTCTTAAATCTATTTCATACCTACTCAGATGATCATTAATTCTGCAAAAATCTTTTTCAGGAGTATCCGGCATCGCAAAGCCGTCACCCTGATTAATCTCACGGGTCTCGTTTTGGGAATAACGAGTACCATTCTAATTCTCCAATACGTTTTTTATGAAAGGAGTTTCGATTCCTACCATAAAAATGCGGATCAGATTTGCCGGGTGGTCTATAATCGATACAGGGGTGAGACCTTACTGTGGAAAACTGCCAATTCGTTTTTTCCAACTGGTAACTACCTGAAAACAAATTTTGCAGAGGTCAAAGATTATTTCAACCTGACCAGAAATTATAATATTGAAGTATCCGTCACAGATGCTACAGGCGGAAAGGTGAGCTTTTTTGAAGAAAAGAGCTATTATGCATCAACCTCAATCTTTAGTATTTTAGATTTGCCCTTGATTAAAGGGGCCGTTGGATGTTTAGCGGAGCCAAATACGATTGCCCTCTCAGAAAAAGCGGCCAATAAATACTTCAAGGGGCAGGATCCAATAGGAAAGGTGATGAAGGTAAATAACCGTGACATTTATACAGTTACCGGTGTTTACAGAGATATTCCTTCAAATTCGCATATCAAATCAGATCTGTTTTTTTCATTCACTACCATCCTGGCACGGTCTCCTGCAATAATAAACAACTGGAGTTCGGACTATTTTCATACCTATATAAAGCTGGCTGAAGGTGTTAATATTAAAGAATTTGAGGATAAAGCTTTTCCCCGAATGGTGAATGATAATTACAAGGACCTTCAGGCTAGAAACAATGAACGTGACGACTTTTATCTTCAGCCTATCACAACGATTCACCTCAATTCTGCCATTGAATACGAAACCGAACCTCCCGGAAATGGGAAAGGGGTCTCTATCCTTCTCGGATTTGCCATTTTTTTTCTGATTATTGCCTGGGTGAATTATGTCAATCTGGTAACAGCCTGTTCAATCGAAAGGGCGAAGGAGGTCGGAATCCGGAAAGTAAATGGAAGCAGTAAAAAGGAATTGATTTATCAATTTGTAACAGAGGCTTTCATATTTAACACTATTTGTCTTCTGATCTCCATATTGCTGATATTAATTCTTTCCCCATTTTTCAGACAACTAACCGGTATTGAAAGTATTGGCCAGATAATTGGATTCCGTTTCTGGATTTATGCCTTTATATTTCTGATTTCCGGAATCTTGATTTCGAGTATCTATCCGGCATTTGTTCTTTCGTCATACCGGCCGGCTGAGGTTTTGAAAGGAAAATTTGTGAATTTTGGTCATGGCTTTATGCTTCGAAAAGTATTGGTAGCTTTTCAGTTATTTGTCTCCTTATCGTTACTGATCGGTACATCAATCATCTATAAGCAGGCAAATTTTCTAATGGAGAAAGACCTGGGTTATAATTACAATTCAACGATTGTTTTAAAAGCTCCCCGTACCAATGAAGAGCAGCAAACTTATCAAAATAAAATTGATCTGTTTCGCAATAACCTGAAACAAATTCCGCAGGTGAGTGGATTTACCTTTGTCTCTGACATTCCAGGGCAGGAGATCAATAACTGGTTTAGTTGTTATAAAAAGGGTGCAGACCGGAGTACCGGAAATGCTTATTTCAGAACAGATATTGATCCTCAGTTTATTGACTTCTTCCGGATTAAAATTCTGGCTGGCCGAAACTTTAATGAGGATGACAAACCCGATCAGTCAAAACTGATTATGAATATCAAAGCAATAAAAAGGGTGGGATTCAATTCCCCGGAGGAAGCGATCGGGCAGGTTGTGATGAGAGGGGCCAGCAGTCAAGCCGAGATCATTGGGGTAGTTGACGATTTTAACTACTATTCAGTGAAAGTTGATGCAGTGCCGACCATTTTTACTCCAGCCGATAACAAAAAACAATATATCGCAATTAAATATCGTGGGACTTCAGATATTCAGTCAATTATAAACAAGATTAAACCTGAATACAGTGCTGTTTTTCCGGATAACGCTTTTGAATACCTGATGATGGAGGACAAAATGGCAAATGATATTAAACCTGACCGCACTTTTGCCCTGGTATTTGGTATCTTTTCTGCTCTGGCCTTCATTATTGGTATTATCGGAATAGTAGGTCTTGTCATTACCAAGATCAATCAGAATGTAAAGGAACTTGGAATCCGCAAGGTTCTTGGAGCAGAATTGAGGACAATAAATTCATTGCTATGGAAACAACTGTATTGGGAATTGATCGTCGCGGTTGCCATTGGCATCCCCGTTTCCTGCTATGGATTTCAAAACTGGGTCCTTGAGAACTACATATATCATGTTTCAATCAATATGGAGCAAGTGATTTATCCTGTTTTAGCTATTGTAGTTGTTCTTGCAATAGTTATCATCCTGCTGGCCAAAAGGGCCTATTCAACAAATGTAATTGAGATACTTAAGAGCGAATAATATTTTATTTAAAATCAAATGCCGGGTTAATCCTTAGATTCCCGGCATTTGCAAATTTTGTGAAAAGCTGATTTAACCTTTAAAACCGTTTGCCCGATGTGAACCGTCGCAATAGGGCTTGTTTTTGGAACCTCCGCATCGACACAGGTAAATAGGATCTTTTGATTCCTTTTCGCCATATTGCCCCGATATCTTTACTGTTCCTGTTACCTGAATGGGGCCGTTTTCAAGAAACAGCACACTGGTTTTTTCCTCGTTTTTCTTCATGATATTATGATATTAAATGTTTTATGAATCACCTACGAAATATAAGAAAAATTGCCGAAACTACTGCAATGATTTTCATTCTTTTATTTCTTCATTCTTTCTGAATTTCATCTCGCCCGAGCCTTTTCCCCAACTTCTCCGGAATATAGTTCTCAGATGAAGCACAAACCTCCGAGGCAAAAAGGGCTCCAAAACTCATGATCGCTTCCCAATCTGACGGCAGTAAATCAGATATTGTGGTTTTCAGTTTTTGATTTAATCCAAAGACAATTCCGGCTGAAAAATTATCACCAGCTCCGATGGTACTTACGACTTTGGTTGCAATGGCCGGAATTTGCAGGTGAAGATCTCCCGCGAACAGTTCGGCGCCATCGGCTCCCTTTGTGTAAATTAGCACCCGACCTCCTGATTCCGAAATCATGGAATAAACATCCTTACTCTCATTAAGCCCGAAAATATTCAGGAAGTCCTGATCAGAACCTTTAATAATGTTGGCTAATGAGATATTCCTGAGTATTTTATGGATCGTTTCGGGTTTATCCACCAATGATTGCCTTGCATTTGGATCGTAGATTGTAATACATCCCTTATTCTGAGCCTTTTGTAAAAAGTTAAGGAGCTCCTTGCGGCCATTATCCCGTAGTGCGAATGAGGACCCTAGCAGAAGAATATCGTTGGTTTGTGGTTCGGGATATTCCGGAAAAACATCTGCGGAGGCCTGGTAAAATGAATAATCGGCATTATTTGCCGAATCGATAAAGGCGAGGGCAATTCGTGACTGGCCATTAAATCGTTTAATCAGATTGCAGTTTACCCTATTCTTTTTAAGAAATTCATGAGAAAGATCCCCGACAGGATCGTTTCCGAATGTAGAAATCAGATTCACCGGCAATCTACATCGGCCAAGGGAGATGGCTGAATTATAGGCACTTCCTCCACTACATGAACTTACCGGCTGGCCATTGCGAAATAAAATATCGAAAGTTGTTTCACCGATAGTAAATATTCTCATCACCGAACACTTTTATAAGGCTGTTTTTTTAAAACGATGGCTGTCCTTGCAGGAAGATAAATCTTCAGATAATGGGTCGATCCCAATCCACCTTCAGGTATGGAGTAGTAGGTCATCCGGTCGTCAATCCGGTTAAAACCTCCATAGGCATGGGCGTCTGTCTGCAGGATGATTTTGAATTTAGAGGGTTCAATTTGAATTCCATATCCCTCAAAAGATTTGTAAGGACTGAAATTAAAAATAAAGAGAAGATCTTTTCTCCTGAAGGCTAGTACCTGATCGGATGTGTTATCCGTAATCCATTGTACATAAGGTTCTTCAAGAAGTCTCTCATTTTTAACCAGATTGATCATATCCCTGTCAAAATCGAGCAACCAATGGAACCGGAGTTCCGGATTTTCGGAGATGCTCCAGATCCTCCTGGCATGCTGATAGGACCAGCCATTCCCTTCACGTGGAAAATCGATCCATTCAGGATGGCCAAATTCGTTACCCATAAAATTAAGATAGGCCCCTCCTGCACAACTTAGTGTAGCTAAACGGATCATCTTATGAAGTGCAATACCGCGATCGACAGCCAGATTAGGTTGATCCTTGCGCATGCTGAAATACATCTCTTTATCTAATAGCCTAAAGATGATTGTTTTATCGCCTACCATGGCCTGGTCGTGACTTTCGGCATAACTGACTACTTTTTCATCAGCCCGGTGACTGGTCAGTTCGTGAAAGATCTGTCCGACATTCCAATCTTCATCTTTATACTCTTTGATCAATTTTATCCAATAGTCGGGGACACCCATCGACATGCGGTAATCAAACCCAAGTCCACCGGATGAAAGTGGCGCCGCTAACCCGGGCAGGCCACTCATATCTTCTGCGATTGACAGGGCATGTGGATTTAATTCATGAATTAACCGATTAGCGAGCATGAAATAAACAATGGCCTCATCATCAATATTAGGGGTAAAATAGTCGGCATAGCTTGTAAAGGCTTTTCCGAGGCCATGATCAAAATAGAGCATACTCGTAACCCCATCGAACCTGAAACCATCGAACTTGTACTCGTCAAGCCAGAATCGGATGTTGGAGAGGAGAAAATGGAGTACTTCATTTTTATTGTAATTGAAACAGTAAGAGTCCCAGGCGGGATGTTCCCCTCTTGGTCCGTCGTGAAAAAACTGATAGCGGGTTCCGTCATAACTCCCCAATCCTTCCACAACATTTTTAACGGCATGTGAATGAACTATATCCATGATCACAGAAATTCCCATTCCATGAGCGTCATCAATAAGTTGTTTCAGTTCTTCAGGAGTTCCGAATCGTGAAGAAGCTGCAAAAAAACTGGAGACATGGTATCCGAAACTGCCGTAATAGGGGTGTTCGGGGATTGCCATCAACTGGACAGTGTTGTATCCTCCCGCTTTTATTTTGGGAAGTATATCAGTTCTGAATTCATTATAGGTGTGTACTCTGGCCTCTTCTCCGCTCATGCCGATGTGTGCCTCGTAAATGATTGGAGCTTCAGTTCCACGGACAAAACCGGAATTTTGCCAGTTATAATTTACTTCCGGAGACCAAACCTGGGCGTTAAATATCTTTGTATCATTATCCTGGACAGCCCTTCGTGTCCAGGCTGGGATTCTTTTCCCTTGTCCGCCGTTCCAGTAGACAGAGAGTGCACACAGATCGCCATGAGTAATCTTGTTTGTATCAAGATGCAATTCCCAGCAACCGTTCCCAATATTTTTAAACTGGAATTCAGCCCTTTCCTGCCAATCGTTAAACGATCCTGTCAGAAAGATGCTGGTGGCATTTGGCGCCCATTCACGGATAATCCAACCTGTATTTACTCTGAAGAGACCAAAATAGAGATGCCCGGAAGCAAAGTCTACCAGCGATTTTCCATCCAGAATTTCGGACTCTTTTACCTTTAATTTCTCTTTCCATCGGATAAAGTCGGCTTTAAAAGGTTGCAGGTAAGGGTCATTCTTGACAATTTCGGGGGTTTCCATAACCTAAGATTTTTAGAAGTAGTGCTTCACAAATTTAGCAAAGTATCCGGATTTAAACGGATATGTATCCGAACCCCTCTAATATTTAGCAAAGACCATCCTATATAAAGTAATTTTCATCTAAGTTTTAGCAAAGTCAATCTACAGTAAGGCAATATCGGTCCATAGTAAAGAATAACTCATCTATAGCAGAGTAATATCGATCCATAGTAAGGCGAAACTCATCCCATGTCAGGCAAAGTTGACGTTTCCTAAAATAATTAAAATCTAGCTTAGATAAAGTTGCGATCAATTAAATAATCTCCGAATTCCACAATGACTTCAGAAACTGTCCGGCAGGAATTATTTCCACGCCATTCATCACCCTCGAATATTTATCTAACGATACAATAATAATTCTGGCGTGCAAAAAATCTTCTTTAAATGCTTTTAGTCCTTTCAGGTGACGTGATTTTACTTCGTCTGTCGATTTTATTTCAATGGCAATACGTCCATTCCCAATAATCGCATCTACCTCATATCCAGAGCTTGTTCTCCAATAAGTAATGTTTTCGGATGATTGTGTGTAACTCAGGTAGGCAATTAACTCCTGAATAATCAAATGCTCGAATGAATGGCCAAAGATTTCTGTTCCTGGAAGTATGTTTTTACGGTTCAATAAGTAATTTGCAATACCAACATCAAAAAAATAAAACCTGGGTGCCTGAATTGCCCGACGTTTTACTGTCGCCGTAAATCCGGGGATAAGGTACCCGATCAAAGTGTCGTTCAAAATTTGAAAATATTCTTTTACTGTCCGATGATCTATCCCGCAATCCTGAGCAATGTTTTTATAAACGATCATTACACCATTGCTCATTGCAGCAACTTCTAAAAAACGGGAAAAGGATTTTAAATTTCTGGATAGGGCTTCTTCCCTGATTTCCTCACTCAAATACACCCCAATATATGCACGAAATCGTTCCCATGGATTGTTGATCATATAGTGTCTGGGGATCAAGCCATTATTAACAGCCTTGATCAAATTAAAATCCGGAATTTCCGCGCTGACCAAAGGGAAAAGCATTTTTTTCAAAGCTCTACCACCCAATAAATTAGCGCCACTCCTGATCAATTTTCGAGGGCTTGACCCACTCAAAATAAAGCGAATCTTCTTTTTATAAATCAGAGCATGTATTTCGTCGAGGAGTTGAGGAACTTTCTGTATCTCATCAATAATCACCACGTCACCTTCTTTCATTGATTCCAATTCCTCACTTAACAAGGAAGGCCTACGCAGAAACCGCTCAAATTCCTTCGCTTGTAATAAATCATAATATCTTGCTTGTGGGTAGGTTTGTTCCAGCAATGTCGTTTTACCTACCTGACGTGGTCCCCATAAAAAGACACTATCATTATTCTCATCCTCCAAAGATAATTTGCGTATATACATATCACTTGTTGCTATTATATCATGATATAATGACATTATATATCACAAATATAGAACTATTTTTTCATTAAACAACAAAGGAACAGGTTTTTTGCCTATCGTTTCAGAGTCATTGAAAGTTATTTCTTTTTATACTAGATTAATCGGTTATTGCCTCAATTTCAGATAACAAATCTCTTAACGGTCGGTAGCATTACAAATTTAGTAAAGTATCCGGATTTTTAGTTTAAAAGTATGTTACCGATTTCCCGGTTGGCCTTTTCCAAAGCCTCCCTGGTTTTCTCTTTTAATTGTTGCGCCTGCTGCCGGATGGCGGTGATATGGTCGGCGATTTCTTTTTGTTTGGGAAGTGGGGGAATGGGAATAGATATCCTCATAATATTTCTTTCAGAAAGACATTGTATCCGCGATCATGAAGAGCTGAAAGCGGCTACGGCTGAGATGTTAAAAGTGGTGAACATGAAAAGGAGGGACTTTGAGCACCTAATCAACGAATAATAGTTAAGGTTTTAAGATTTGAATGGCTACCAGTGGCTATTTGAATAAATCAGAATGGCTACCAGTGGCAACCAAAGTAATCGTTATTTCGTTTTGATCCTTAATCCAAAGCAAAAGCCAATCGGGTTTTATATGTCATTCCCAAATTCCAACAAATTTACCGGACAAAATATGAGGTTTGTGCTTTTCTGGAACGGTTCCGGTTTGCCTTAAATCTTCAATCAACTTTTCCAGTAAATCAATATTAAGACCTCTTTTAGCACTTTTTAACGCTTCCTTGTCAAACCTATTCGTATAAATTATTTTAAACATTGGCACGTTTGCGAAGCTTTTTAAAATAATCTTCAGTATTCTTCATTTCTTTGGTTTTACCTGTTTTGGCTTCGTTAATTGCCTCCAGTAGTCCGGCGGTCGGTTCCTTTTCGGTTTTCGCCTTCCCTTTGTTTTGAATGTCAGGTGTATTAACAATTTCAAAACTTTCAACATCGTTAAGCCCTTCTAAAAGATGCTTTAAAAAAGCAATCGAATTTTTGTTTTTGGGTTTAATAATAATTGTTTCCATCTCCTTAAATTTTAAACAAATTTAGCAAAGTATCCGGATTTAAACGGATATGTTTCCGAATGCCTCAAAAATTTAGCAAAGACCATCCTATGTAAAGTAATTTTCATCTTAGTTTGGACAAAGTCAATCTACAGTAAAGCAATATTGCTCCATAGTAAAGAATAACACATCTATAGCAGAGTAATATCAATCCATAGTAAAGCGAAACTCATCCCAGGTCAGGCAAAGTTGACCTTTCCTAAAATAATTAAAATCTAACTTAGAAAATTTCTGGTAATGCGTAATATGCAACTTCCGCCAGAAAGAATTCAGACATATTTATTCTTGAATAATCATAATGGCTAACGACACGCTCAACAATTTCTCTACTAGCACTGTCTCCTGCCAAAGCAATGATTGCAGCAGCGGCAAGAGGATTAGTCATGTAAGCCCGTTCATAGTCTTTTCGTTCGCCTAATTTTTCTCTATCTCCCATAGCCGAAAGCTTTCTTGCATCTTCCTGTGTTTTTTGAGGGAACCAAGTTGGGTAGCCTTCACGCCAATTGGTGTGTCCGAAAACTTTTGTGTCATTATTATCAAATTTCTGATATTCTTTAATGGCCTCCATTGCATTTTTTGCATTTTGAACAAGACCGATGCGATAATTCGCCTTAATCGTTTCATCATCTTCCATGGCGAGTAGATGAACCAATGTAGCCTGATTTTTCACGTAGATCCATAGTGCGCTTTTGTCAATATTCCCATTGAAGACTGCGTGGTCGATACGGTAACCCGCTGCACAAATTTCTAATCGTGTTTTGTTGGATAATGAAGGTTGTTCAACTGATCCACGGGGATGTTCGTACAAAGCGGTACAGTATTGTTCAAGCCACAAATTATCATGTGTTAATTGGTGCATCATTCGGAGAACAAACAAATAAGCTGTAACTTCGAGATAATTGTTGGATTTCAAATCTCCGCGAAATTCGCCTTTGAAATGGCCATCACATGGAAGTTTCCAGTCTGTTGCCACTAAAGCAGCTGTAACCTCCCTTAATTTATCCATTACCAATTGACGATGTTCGGTGGTAGGAATCTCGCTCATAAGATAGCTATATAGCCCGAGATACCAGGGAATTGTCTGATCAACCGATCCCAGTGGATAATGACATTTCCCATCTGTTCCGACACCTCGTGTCACGAACCCTGCAACATCGGATACTGATGCACATCTCAATAGACCGTCGGCCAGACGTCGGGCTTTTTCCCTATCGATTTTTTTTCCGCTTCTTTGACCCCTTTTACACGCTGCAGATAAATACAAACCTGTAAAAAAAGGGCCATTTTCAATAGGACTCCACCATCCGATTGCATTCGGACGTCCCAATGTACAATCTTCAGGTGTTGGCGTTTCGCCAACAAAATCACGGATTATTCCATATTTGTCGATGAATTTTCCCCAGAGCTCTTTATTTGCTTTTTCTATTGCTTTTTGAACCGGAACCGGAGTCCATCCCTGCAATAAAATTGCTGCCGTAATACATACAGCAATTATCTTAATGTTGTTATTTATTCGAATCATAGGATTTCATTCTATTGGTAGTGAATAATATGCTACTTCAGCAAAAAAGAATTCAGAAAGATTTAGTTTTGAATAATCATAGTGACAGATTGTTTGCTCAACAATTTTTCGATAGGTAGTATCGCCGGATAGAGTAAGTATTGCGGCTGCGGCAAGGGGATTGGTCATGAATTGTTTTTCATATTCTCTGCGTTCACCTAATTTCGATTTGTCACCCATACCAGAAAGTCTTTCCGCATCAGCCTGGGTTTCCTGATAAAACCAATGAGGAAACCCTTCCCTCCATTTTGCATGTCCAAATATCCTATCATCATTATTGTCAAATTTTTTATAGTCACCGATTGCTTCAGAGGCATTTTTTGCATTTTGAACAACACCGACGCGATAATTCGCCTTAATCGTTTCATCATCTTCCATGGCAATAAGATAAACCAGTGTTGCCTGATTTTTCACATAAATCCACAGAGCGCTTTTGTCAATGTTGCCCTTGAAAATTGCGCTATCGATGCGGTAGCCTGCTGCGCATATTTCTATCCGCGTTTTGTCAGATAAAGAGGGTTGTTCAACTGATCCACGGGGATGTTCATACAAAGCGGTACGGTATTGTTCAAACCATAAATTATCTTGTGTTATTTGGTGCATCATTCGAAGAATAAACAAATAGGCAGTAACTTCGAGATAATTTTTGGATTTCAAATCTCCGCGAAATTCACCCTTGAAATGACCATCGCAAGGAAGATTCCAGTCAAATGACGCTAAAGCAGATGTTACTTCCCGTAATTTGGCCAGTATTAATTGGCGATGTTCGGTGGTAGGAATATCGCTCATAAGATAGCGATATAATCCGAGATACCATGGAATTGTTTGGTCTATGGATCCCAATGGATAATGGCATTGCCCATCCGACCCAACGCCTCTTACAATAAATCCCGGTACATCAGAAACGGAAGCACATCTCAAAAGGCCGTCTGCTAAATATTTCGCCTTTCCTCTATCTTCTTGACTTCTGCGAGCTCTTTCGCACATTGCAGGTAAATACAAACCTGTGAAAAACGCCCCATCTGATATAGGCGTTCGCCATCCTATTGAGTTAGGACGACCAATTGTACAGTCTTCAGGAGTTGGAGTTTCTCCAACATATCCATGTATAATGCCATATTGATCTACAAATTTCTCCCAAAGCTCCTGATGGGCTTGTACCACAGCATTATCAACAGCCGATGGTATGGTAGATGACTGCAACAAAACAAGCGCTAATATACATGGAACGATTATAGAATAGTATGTTCTTATCATGAGTAAACTAGTGCTTAATTTGGAATGCCTGCCAAACACTTAACAGGCATTCCATGAATAGATTTAATATTGGCTTATTTTCCGGCAACCCAACCCGGATTCTGCACAAGTTTCGGATTCATCATGAGTTCTTCAATCGGAATCGGGAAATAATACTGCTTGGGTTCAATAAATGTTCTGCCATTTGGCAAGGACTTTTGATAAGGGGCTAAATATCCTTTGGTGTCTAAATAAACGTCTGTCCCAACCCGCACTGTGGGATATTGATATTTATTAAATTTCATTCCTTTGATTGCTTCTGGTGCAAGAAGTAACTTCCCTGCCTTCCAACGGATAAGATCATCCCATCTGAAATTTTCAAATACAAATTCTACCCTTCTTTCTCGCCTGATTTCCCGAATTAATGGAGACGGAGTATATCCGCAATATGTCTGGTATCTGGCATCCAGTTGAGGGTCATTGGGAATATTACTAAGTTTCAAGTGAGGCATTCCTACCCTATCCCGCAACTTATTCACGGTATTGTCCAGATCAATCTGAGTGCATTGTCCAAGTTCTGCTTTAGCCTCTGCACTGATCAATAAGGCTTCTGCATATCTGAAAACAGGACATGGCATTACTCCATTCGTTAACTGTTCAACTTCTGTCAGATCCACTTTCCAGAATTTTATCGGCCAATATCCAGTTGGAGAAGGATATTCGTCGCCAGAGCCTCTGATTGGAGGCATCATCTTATTATAGCCCGATCCACGGTCTAATAATGAATTTGATAGTTGAAGATCAAGCGCATATTCTCCCGGAATACTGATAGTCTGATGTAATCGCGGGTCTCTGTTGACAACTTCGCTTTGAATGCTGTCATCTCCATGATACAAAGGACTAAGGCTAATGGGCAACCCATCGGAACATAGGTACTCCTCAACCATTGATTTGGAGAAACCAGCCAGATTATATGACTGATGCCATGCATAATACCGAAGGAATCCATGGCCTAATAATCCAGAGGAATACCTTTTCCACAAGATGACTTCAGAATGATTATCATACTGATTCTGAACAAATAATTCATGATAATCCTTTCCCGGATTTCCTGTGGTCCAGATTGAATAGTGATTCGAGCTCATCAACTCATTGCTGGCATTGAGGGCTTCCTGCAGAAATTTATTTCCGGAAAGGCCTATTTCCGTGTGATATTTCCGGAATGTACCTTCAAATAGGCATATGCGGGCTTTTAAGAGCAATGCCATATCTTTGTTTATGCGATCCTTTTTTTCCGATCCTTTGGCCGGGAGCCATTCTAAAGCTTTATTTATGGTAACAAGTACTGAATCCATCAGTTCGTTCCGAGGTGTCCTTGCGTTGTATAATTCTCCAGAATTTGTTTGCAATGGTTTGGAAAACCATGGAACTTCCCCAAAAATCTTAACCTTTTCAAAGTAATCCCATGCTTTGAAAAACAGGATTTCACCGGCATACATCTGCTTTATGTTTTGTGTAACTTCGGCTTTTTGATAGTTGACAAGGAAATTGTTCAAGGCTCGCATTTGTGTCCAGTTCCAACCTCCACTACCAGCGGCAGTGGTTTCAATATAGGTTCCGTTGACCATTTTGACCATCGAATAATCTGTGGAAACGCTGTTGTCGGAATGGACATCTCCATATGGGATGGCCGGTCCTTCATATCCCCACGGAACAGATATGGAGAGGGCCCCGTCAAAGCCCTGGATAAAACTGGCATAAAACGGATTACAATACAGTTGCAGGTCAGATTCGCTTTTCCAATAGGTCTGATCCGTAATGCTATCCAAAGGGTACCGTTCCATAAATTCATCGTTGCATGCTGTCAATAACAACAAGGAAAAAATTACCGATATACAATATTTATAGTTCATAATAATGTCTTTATTAAAAGCTAATTGAAATAGTTTATTTACAATTAAAATGTTACCTGTACCCCAAACGTATAGGAATGTAACATTGGATAGGCATCGCCCATCAATTCGGGATCCAATACATCAGGCACTTTGCTTACAGTTAGCAAGTTGTATCCCGAAACATAGACCCTCAGCCGACTGACCGCTAATTTCTTTGAAAGCTGCTGTGGCAACGTATATCCCAAGGTCAGGTTTTTTAAACGGGTATAGGCGGCATTGAGCAAATACCTGGACTGCACTTCCTTGTTTTTCAGGGCAGGTTTGAATGCGGGGAAGAATGCGTCGGCCCGTTCGGAAGTCCATGAATGGTAATAAGTATATTTTGTTCCAGACCCACCATTGATGTTGCTTCCTTTGATCAATCCCCAGTAATAATAACTATCTGTCCAATAGTCTCTTTTCCCTGTCCCCTGCCAGAACATGTTTAAATCAAAATTTTTCCAGGCAAGATCAATGTTCACCCCAAATTGATAGCGCGGTGTTGAATTCCCAATGATTTTTTTGTCGCCAGGGTCTTCAACAGTGGTTGCGCCATAACCTATTTCTGCATCGTCATTTAAATTTTTATATTGGACATCTCCAGGCCTCCAGACACCCCCATTGATCTTTTTCTGACTCGGGGCACTTGCAATTTCATCGTAGGTTTGAAAAATACCTTCTGTTTCATATCCCCAAATTTCTCCCATCTTTTTGCCTTCATAAAGGGAGGAAATCAGTTTTTGGGGATTTCCCGAATAACTAATAATTTCTGATTGGTAATCGGAAAGAAGAAACGTGACATTATAGTTAAGGCCATTTTTTAGCCGGTCATTCCATCTGGCAGAAAATTCCCATCCAGTTGTTTTCATGCTTCCCGAATTTTGATTGGGGACAGATGTTCCCAATACAGAAGGCAATTTTTCGGCCGAAGTAAGTATATCCTTGGTTTTTCTATTGTACCAATCATAATTCAAGGTTAGCTTGTCAAACATTGTAACATCTATCCCAAAGTCTAAGGTTGATGCCGTTTCCCAGGTTAAATCGGTACTGACAAGACCGGAAGGTGTAATCCCAATTGGCCTCGTGCCATTGATGATATACCCTACTTGAGAAGTCAAACCATAAGTAGAAATATAAGCATAGTTGTTTACATCCTGGTTCCCTAAACTACCATAAGAAGCTCTTAACTTGAGGTTAGGAATTATTGGTTTTAACCCTGCCATGAAATTTTCCTCCGACATTCTCCATCCCGCAGAAAAAGACGGGAAAAATTTGAATCGGCTATCTTTGGGAAACTTGGAGGTTCCGTCATATCGTCCGTTCATCTCGAAAAGGTATTTCTTGTCAAAAATATAATTGAACCTGCCGAAAGCGCCCCTGATGGCCCAGTGGGACTCACCGTCCCCGATCGTCTTCACACCTGAAGCCAGCTGTAGTACCGGGATGTTATCGGAGACTAGATCCAACCCCTGCGCCCATAGGTTTTCGTTCTGGAACAATTCCTGGTTGAAACCTGCAACAATAGCTAAGTCGTGCTTCCCGGCGAAATCTTTTGAAAAATCAAAGTAGGCATTATAAACAAAGTAATCATTTTGTGAATGCGTTTTCTTTACAGTCGAGTTTCCCTCGCTGGCACGAGGTGTCCACGATCTGTCAATACTTGGGAAATACGGCAGAAACAGTTTTTCATTATTATTGATGGTCCTATAAGCAAAATCCGTCTTAAAATTAAGACCTTCAATAATTTTGACTGTTGCACCAGCCTTCAACATTAAGGTTCCTGATTTCGTTTTAATATTACCCTGCATGCCATTAGCAAAATTAGCGGTCAACCTTTCACCTACAGGAGAATCTAAAGGTGTATCTAAAGGTGTCATTAAGTTTCTCCATCCCTGCATGGCCATAAATTCAAAATAATTTGCGGTTTCGACATACCCGCCGAACCCACTCGGTATTTGTGAATTATACAGGGTGTACATCGCTTTGGTATCCAATTTTAGCCAATTAGCAATCTCAGTCGAAAATCCCAGTGAGGCATTGTAAGTTTTTTTAAAATCCTGGTTCTGTTTCATGACCCCATCCTGATCACGGTATCCAAAGGAGGCATAATAATTACTTTTTGAGCTTCCCCCTGATACGGACAAAACATGATTTTGCATCGGTGTGCTACTGCGGATAACTTCTTTCCATGGATTGACATTACCAACCCAGACGATTGCGCTACCATTCATATAATAACTCGGAGATGTCGCGGAATTATTATAGTAGTTTTTTATCTGAGTTAATTTGTATTCATCATCAGCTGAAGGATTCCCTCCGTCTAAAGTCGCCGCATTCATCACAGCTTCCTGATATTCTACAGAATTCAGCAATCCGGGGTCGCTGATAGGCACTTGTACCTGAGAACTTCCTGAATACGATATTTTTGGAGCAGAATCCGTACTCCCTTTTTTTGTAGTTATTAAAATTACTCCATACGCAGCTCTTGCGCCATAAATTGCTGAGGCAGAAGCATCTTTTATAACGGATATGTTATCGATGTCGTCCGGATTAAGATCGTTTACATCCATCGGAACTCCATCTACCAAAATCAACGGAGAGCCTGTTTGAAAACTTCCCCCGGAAAAGGAGGTGCCTCCTCTTATATTGTAAGAGGCATGGGTTACAGGATTTCCATTGGGTATTGATACATTGAGATTAGGAATTAACCCTTGTAATGCTTGACCCAAATTCGAAACAGATTTATTTGCCAAATCCTTAGAGGTAACTTGTTCTACGGCACCCGTCAAGTTTACTTTTTTCTGTGTACCGTACCCAACTGCGACAACTTCTTCAAGCCCAATTGCACCTTCTGCCAAAACTACATTAATAGAGGTTTGAGTACCTATTTTAATTTCCTGAGTTTTCATACCCACAAACGAGAATTGCAAAGTTGCATTTTCAGAGACATTGGCCAGTGAGTAAATACCATTGTTGTCCGTTATTACACCTACTGTCGTTCCTTTTACCACGACAGAAACACCGGGGAGTGATGCACCAGATTGATCGGTCACTTTTCCCGTCACCTTTTTTTGCTGCTGGCCAGCCGAAGATGCTCCATCTATATTATTTGCTTCGGGTGTTGCCAAAACGATCTGCCGCCCCTTTACAGTATAGCTCACATCGGTGCCTTCGAAAATCTTATCCAATATTTTTTCAATCGTACTCCCCCTTACCTCGAGATTAACTTCCCGGTTGACATCAATCAGCTTTTCGGAGTAGAGGAAGAAAAATTCACTCTGGTTTTCAATTACTCCCAAAGCTTCTTTCACCTTGGCATTTTTCAGATCCAAAGAGAGTTTGGTTGTCTGGGAATAGGACTCCGAAGCCATAGCCCCCAAAAACGAAAACAGAATTACACACAGCGTTAGTTTCATTTTCAATAAGATTTTTGCTGCTCCAGGAAATGTTTTCCCGGGAGCATCACCCTGCAATTTTTTTTTCATACATTTGTTTTGATAATGATTTAATAATTGTCAAAATATTTTTTGACGTTTTTTGAATCTCAGGCAGGAAGATGGTTGCACATTTTCCTGCTTTTTTTGTATTCACAACTGATTTTTATCTCATAGGCAGTTTATTTAGTTATTAGATGATTAGCGTTTAATCTTTGTGGGGTGTTTCAACCCGATTAATACTTTTTGTTTTGAGAAACTGCCATCGGATAATTTTTCCCGTAAAGTAAGCTGATAGCTTACAGGGGTGGCTAAAGTCATTAGCTCAAGAACCTGGGGTAATGTTTCGTCCATAAAAGTGGCAGTAAAAGTAAATTCATTCACTTTTACATTGGTAATTTCCACTTCAACATTATACCACCGGGCCAGCTTTTTGGCGACATCTTCAACCCTTTCGTTTTTAAATACCAGCAGGCCATCTTTCCATGCTGTATTTTTTTCGGTATTCCCTGAATCAAGGGTATAAACATTTTTTTGTGTATCGAACTTTAAACATTCACCAGGCGATAATGCCTTTATTTCGTGGTTCGTTAATCTTTCATACAGAATAACCTTACCCTCAACAAGTGTCGTCTCAATATGATCATCGCCAGGATAGGCGCTGACATTAAATGCTGTTCCCGTAGCTATCACATCCAAACGGTTTGTCCCGACAATAAATGGCACTTTCGCATTGTGAGCCACCTCAAAATAAGCTTCGCCCGTTAAAAAAACTTTACGGTTTTCACCTTCGAACCGATGCGGATATTTCAACTTACTGCCATGATTTAACCAAACCTTTGTACCATCACCCAACTCGATATGCATCCGTGAACCGGCTGGAGCTACCACTTCAAAGTCATTTAAATTTGCCGCAAAACGGTCTTTATCCTGAAGATAGGTGTAAAACAACAAGGTTAAAACGGGTAAAAGAAGGAATGCAGCAGCACGTGTTAAGATTGACAAAATCCTGTTCTCGGCCCGTGCTTTTTGAATGACTAACTGTGCGGAATTCTGGTTAATGTTGATGTGGTGATGAATTTTATCCAATACCCGGGTATATTTTCCCCTTTCAACAGGTCCGGCTTCGGGTTCGAATTCGTCCCAGACATCTTGCACCATCCCTCGGTCGGACGCGTCAAGTGAGTCCTCCCTGAGCCACAAAAGGAGCCTTTCGAATTCCTTTTCGGAGCAATTGCCCTGCAAATATTTTATAAAAATCTCTTTTGTCATACTGAAGATGTGTTCTGTAAAACTAATCTGTATTTACCAGCTATTCAATCGCTCTGTGAAATGATGGTTATATCCCCAAATAAAAGATTGTTTCGAACAGTGAAACGTTCAACTTTGGGGACACCACTATCTCAATTTGAAAAAAAATCATTTTTTCTCAAAAAAAGATGATTCCGGACAAATTGGGGGGGACTTAGCCATCGATAAAACGGAATATTTCCTTGTACTTGCTTCCGAAAAATGGCGATACCGGTAGAATAAAAACAGTTAAATTAAAGGAACAGACTCACAAATAACATATTTATCAGCAAGGAATTGTCCATGTTTAGGCGCAGGTATTTTAAGGCTTTTACCATGTGGTTTTCAACCGTATTTTTCGATATTCCCAATTGTTCTGCAATTTCAGGATATGTCAAGCCTTCCTCCCTGTGTAAAAGGTAAACCTGTTTCTGCCTGTCGGGTAAATTAGCAATCAGTTTTTCAACCTGGCTGTTTAGTTCGTTAAATTCAATCTGACTGATGATGTTTGGGGTGAAGTTAATCGTAGCAGAATTTTTCAGGTGTTCGAGGTATTTATTATTGCTGATTCTTTTACGGATGAGGTCAATCGAATGATTATACGCGATGGTAAAAATGTAAGAATTCAATAATTTGTAATCTTCGAGCTTTTGCCTCGACTCCCAGATTTTTACAAAGACTTCCTGCACAATATCGTCAACTTCAGCCTCATTTTTTAAAATCTTGAATATGAATGAAAACAATTTATGGCTGTACAGCTCATAAACCTGGTCAAAAGCCACCATATCCCCATTTTTCAAACGAGTCAAAAGTTCGTGTGTAATATTGTCCTGGCTTAGTTTCAACGTCAGTTTGGATTTGAGATTTCAAGGGGTTAAAACTACAAAAAAGTGTGGATGGTTTCGAACTGGTAATGAATAAATCAGCAAACTTACGCTAAAGGTAGTATTTCTCAATTCCCCCTGCAATCGCCTTCTCCAAATCTTCAGGAGTATCAATCCCAAAATTGTCAGAGTCGGTGATGTTGGTTTTAATTTTAAATCCGTATTCCAGCCAGCGTAATTGTTCAAGTGACTCCACCTTTTCAACCAGCACTTCGGAGAGTTTTGCCAGTTCCTGCAGAACCGAAAATTGGTATGCATACAAACCTACATGACCATAAAAAGGGTAGTTTTCGAGCCATTTCGATTCATCAACCCCGAAAATATGGGGGATGGGTGAACGACTAAAATATATTGCATTTTGTTCATGATCAAGGATTACCTTTACCATGTCGGGGCGAAAGATATCTTCATTGATGAGTATTGGCTGAATTAAAGTGGCAATCTCGGTGTTGGGTGATCCTGTGAAACATTCCATGATCAGCTCAATCTCATGAGGTTGCATAAATGGCTCGTCGCCCTGGATATTTACCACTACATCATAGACTTTACCTGTTAATTCTGCCGCTTTCAAAGCCGCTTCGGCACAACGGTCGGTACCGCTTCG
This sequence comes from Prolixibacteraceae bacterium, assembly GCA_963677935.2. GTDB lineage: Bacteria > Bacteroidota > Bacteroidia > Bacteroidales > Prolixibacteraceae > JAAFHB01. Next base: position 5,023,766 of record CAXXEH010000003.1, read on the forward strand.
GTGATTCAATGAGGTCATTACGACATTGCCGCCAAACCCTTTTACCGCATCGACAATTCGTTCATCATCAGTTGCCACCCAAACCTCGTCCATCGCTTTTTGTGCCTGTTCATACACACGTTGAATCATAGTTTTGCCGCAAATATCTGCTAACGATTTCCCCGGGAACCGTGTAGATTGGTAACGTGAAGGTATTATTCCAATAAAGTTCATACGTTTATAATTTGCTTCAAAAATAACAGATTGATTGATTCAAAGTGGACATTAGGTGCAAATTTAATACAAACATGACGGACTGTCCATTTTGAATCAATCGTAAAAAGATAAATCAGATTTATTGCCGGATTAATTGTAAATTTGTAATCCAAAAATTTGTATTTGGTAAGATGGATATTCAGGAGATTAAACAACGGTTTGGAATTATAGGAAATGCCAATGAATTGAATCGTGCGATTGAGGTTGCCATTCAGGTGGCACCAACCGATTTGTCGGTGTTGATCAGTGGCGAAAGTGGTGTAGGAAAGGAGTCGTTTCCCCAAATTATTCATAGTTTCTCACATCGAAAACACGCGAAATTTATTGCGATAAACTGTGGCGCAATCCCTGAGGGTACAATTGATTCTGAGCTATTTGGACATGAAAAGGGATCATTTACAGGAGCGCTCACCGATCGGAAAGGATATTTTGAAATGGTAGATGGGGGAACACTCTTTCTGGACGAAATTGGAGAGTTGCCCGTTTCAACTCAGGTGCGCATTTTAAGAGTCCTGGAATCGGGGGAATTCATCAGGGTTGGTTCCTCGCAGGTTCAGAAGACCAATGTGCGGGTGATTGCAGCTACTAATGTCGATCTGACAAAAGCCATCCGGGAGGGACAGTTTCGCGAAGATTTGTATTATCGTTTGAATACTGTACCTATCAAGATTGTTCCCCTGCGCGAACGTTCCGAGGATGTTTTGCTGTTGTTCCGTAAATTCGCTTCCGATTTTGCGGAGAAATACAAAATGCCACCAATCAGGCTGACAGAAGATGCTCAGCGGGTGATGCTCAACTACCGGTGGCCTGGGAATGTTCGGCAGTTGAAAAATATTACAGAACAAATATCGATTATCGAAACGGCAAGAGAGATAACTGCAGCTGATCTGATTCATTATATTCCATCAGAAAATATTGGCATTTTGCCTGCTCTGTATAATAAGTCACTTGACGAAAAAACATTTAGCAGTGAGCGTGAGATCCTTTATAAAATCCTTTTTGACATGAAAAAGGATATGAACGACCTCAAGAAATTAGTTCACGATTTGATGCCCGATGGTCAGAAAGCTAAAATTCATGAAGAGAGTGATCAGTTAATCAGGAAATTTTACCAGGAGACCGTTGAAGATTATCATACTCCTCAACCATCCTATCCAGCACAGGTCATTTTAAAGAGTTCAAGGCACGATGATATTCAGGATACAGAGGAGTTCGTTGAAGAGTCACTCTCACTCGAGAATAAGGAGATTGAGATGATCCGAAAATCGCTCGACAAGCATAATGGGAAACGTAAACTGGCAGCACGTGAACTTGGAATCTCTGAAAGAACCCTTTACCGGAAAATAAAAGAATATAATATCGAATAATTAATGACAAAGCAAACTATAAGATTTCTCCCGGTTTTTGCAACAGTTGTGGCATTGTCAGTCATTCTAACTGGTTGTAAAATTGGTTACTCCTTTTCGGGTGCATCTATTTCACCGGCAGTAAAGACGGTTTTTATCGATTACTTTGCCAACAGGGCAAGAGTAATCAATCCAATGCTGAGCCAGACTTTTAGTGAAAAGATGAAAGATAAGTTTGTGAACGAAACCGGATTATCAATGGAGCGGGAACAGGGGGATCTTGAATTTTCGGGAGAGATTACAGGATACGATGTAAGACCTCTCTCTATTCAGCAGAGCTCTCAGGGTCAGGATTTTGCCTCCATGAATCGTTTAACGGTTACTGTCAAGGTTGTTTTTACAAATAATAAAGATCACGAACAGGATTTTAACACTACTTTCTCTGCCTATTACGATTGGGAGAGTACACGCTCACTTAATGATGTGGAAAGCAGTGCGGTTGATGTTATTGTTGAACAATTGGTTGATGATATATTTAATAAGTCGGTGGCTAATTGGTAAAGAGGTTATACCATCTAAAAGAGAATAGCATATGTCGATGACCCGTGAACAAATGCTGCGATACATTGATGAACCATCTGTATTGAATGAACGGACCCTTGGAGAACTCCGGGAAATTTTAGATGAATATCCCTATTTTCAGACGGCGCATCTTCTTTATATTCGCAATTTACAGGCTGAAAGCAATTTTCGGTTTTCCGGACAGTTAAAGATCTGTGCATTATATTCATCCGATCGTACCATACTTTATCACCTGTTAAATTCCGGACCTGAAAAGAAACAAGTAGGTGGTAATTTGCTTGAAATAAGTTCTGTTTCAACCACCCAAGGTCAATCAATGATTGAATTATCTGATGAATCTACAGAGCATTCTGATGAATCCGAGGGTCCGATGATTTCAGTAATCCGTCCTAATCCTGCCGGAACAGGTCATTTTGACTTGTTGAATTTTGAGCTTTCCGAAAAGACCTATTCGCTTGAGGGTGTTGAAAATGATTCAGAAAAACCACTTTCCGAATTGGTGAAAGAGATTACCCATATGTCTGCTAAAAAAGGAAAAGAAAAAGAAGCAGATCAAAAGGCCGATTTAATCGATCGTTTTATCAAGGATAATCCGGCTTTCACCATTAAACAATTTGAGAAATCAGAAATTGGTGAAAGATCAGATAAACAAATAGATAACGTTGTTGAAAAGGATGAATTTATCACCGAGACTTTAGCTCGTATCTATGTGAACCAGGGACTTTATCATAAAGCAATCAAAGCTTTTGAAAAATTAAGTTTGAAATATCCCGAAAAAAGTGTTTATTTTGCGCGACAAATTGAAGAAGTTACAAATCTGCTTAATAAATAATCCAATGTACGCATTTATTATTGTTATAATTTTCATTGTTTGCGCCTTACTGGTATTACTGGTATTGGTTCAGAACTCAAAGGGGGGTGGTCTTGCCTCGTCATTCTCGAGCTCAAATCAGGTGATGGGTGTTCGCCGCACCACCGATTTCTTAGAGAAGGCAACATGGATTCTGGCCGTTGCGCTGGTTTTTCTCTCAATTGCCTCTACCGCTTTTCTACCACGCAAGGGTGAAATGCAAAAATCTGCAATCGAAGAGCAGATTCAACACGTTCAGGATCCAAGCCAGGTTCCTAATTTTCCTCAGGCAGTGCGCGATTCAACAAAATAGCCGGTCTGTTTTATACGTTTAACAGAGTTGGTCTCATTTTTCTGTTTTAACCAACAGTTGATTTAAACTCAAATTTGATGTTCCCAAAGCCCGATCCATCAACTGACGGACCGGGCTTTTGTGCTGATATCTGTCAGTTATTTCTATTCGTGCCATGTTGGCAGAGATTGATGTCAGTCACTTTGTGATGCAAACAGATTGATTTGTATTATTTTATGAATTTTTGATCTTTTGTTATTTAAGAATGATTGAAAAAATGTCGGGTTTACAGGACAAAACAGGTCTTTAGTAGCTTTGGCATATTTTCTGTTAAGAATGCGGTACAACGTTAAACTATTGTCTAATTATAAAATAAAAATTTGAAATGGCAGAACTTAAAGGAAAAATCCTTGCCGGCAAAGTATTGGTAGAGCCGCAGCAAGCAATTACAAAAACAGCAGGTGGAATTATTATCCCTGATTCGGCGAAAGAAAAACCCCTTGCAGGTAAAGTTGTGCTCGTGGGAATCGCGAAAAAAGATGAAACGATGGAAGTTAAAGCTGGTGATACTGTATTTTACGGAAAATATTCAGGTACAGAGCTGACAATTGATGGTAACGACTATCTACTGATTTCTCAATCAGATGTTCTTTTCATCGCGTAATTGACTAAATTATTGATCATTAATTAACAACATCAAACAATGGCAAAAGAGATTAAATTTAATATCGAAGCCCGCGAAAGGCTGAAAAAAGGAGTTGACCAGCTTGCAGACGCTGTAAAGGTTACTTTAGGTCCTAAAGGGCGGAATGTAATTATTGAAAAGAAATTTGGAGCACCACAGGTTACAAAGGATGGTGTGACTGTAGCTAAAGAGATTGAACTTTCTGATGCTTACGCAAATATGGGCGCACATCTTGTTAAGGAAGTTGCTTCCAAAACCAGTGATGATGCTGGTGATGGCACTACTACAGCTACAGTCCTTGCACAATCAATTATCAATGTTGGTTTGAAAAACGTTACTGCAGGAGCAAATCCAATGGATCTGAAACGCGGTATTGATAAAGCTGTACTTAAAGTTGTTGAAAGCATTAAAAACCAGGCCAAAACTGTTGGAGACGATTACAGCAAAATCGAACAGGTTGCCCGAATTGCAGCCAATAACGACGCTGAAATTGGAAAACTGATTGCAGAGGCGATGGAAAAGGTTCATAAAGAAGGTGTTATCACAGTTGAGGAAGCAAAAGGTACTGAAACCTATGTTGACCTTGTTGAAGGAATGCAGTTCGACCGTGGTTACATTTCTCCCTATTTTGTGACAGACACTGAAAAAATGGCTACAGAAATGGAGAATCCTTTCATCCTGATTCATGATAAGAAGATCGGATCAATGAAAGAGCTTGTTCCAATTCTTGAAGCTACCCATCAGTCAGGTCGCGCATTGATGATTATCTCTGAAGATATCGAAGGTGAAGCGCTTGCAACTCTTGTTGTAAACCGTCTTCGTGCAGGTTTGAAAGTTTGTGCCGTAAAAGCTCCGGGATTTGGCGATCGTCGCAAAGAGATGCTGGAAGATCTGGCTATCCTCACAGGAGGTACAGTGATTACCGAAGAGAAAGGTATGAAGCTTGAAGATACAACGCTTGAAATGTTAGGTCGTGCCGAGAAACTTACTGTTAACAAGGATACGACAACTATCGTTAACGGTGCCGGTGAAGCTTCAAATATAGCTGCCCGTGTAGCTCAGATCAAAAAACAGATCGAAACAACCACTTCGGATTACGATCGCGAAAAATTACAGGAACGTCTTGCCAAACTTTCTGGTGGTGTTGCTGTTCTTTATGTAGGCGCCTCTTCCGAAGTAGAAATGAAAGAGAAGAAAGACCGTGTTGATGATGCGCTTCATGCCACACGTGCGGCTGTTGAAGAAGGTATTGTTCCCGGCGGTGGTGTTGCCTACCTTCGTGCCATTGCTGTCCTTGAAGGGCTCGTTGGTGACAATGAAGATGAGACAACAGGTATCGAAATTGTAAAGCGTGCGATTGAAGAGCCTACCCGGCAGATTGTGTTCAATGCAGGACTTGAAGGTGCTGTAATTGTACAGAAAATTAAAGAAGGTAAGGATGACTACGGATACAATGCACGTCTTGATATTTTCCAGAATCTTTTCGAATCAGGTGTAATCGATCCCGCTAAGGTAACCCGTGTTGCTTTGGAAAATGCAGCTTCTATTGCTGGCATGTTCCTTACTACTGAGTGTGTCCTTGTTGAGGAAAAAGAAGATAAACCAGCAATGATGCCTCCTGGCGGTATGGGTGGCGGTATGGGTGGAATGATGTAATTTTTAATCCAAATATATATATCAACCTATGGGTTGAATTTTGTAGAGACAAGGCAATACCTTGTCTCTATTTTTTTAATCTGATTTTGATCATTTACCTCCTGCAAGGCTGGCTATTTCTGAATTTACGGTTTCAGTCCACTTCTTAGCCAGCTCTATTTCATCCCGAAGCTCCAGACTATCATATTTGGCATTATATAACTCCAGAATCAGCTCTGGCTTTTGGTGATCCCATTCGGTAAAGGCTAATTCAAGTTTCTCCGTTATTTTTCGAATGCTCGAACCATTATTTACGACCCTGTTATTGTCTATAACGCGACATTTTTTCATTTCAGTCAAAGTGACTTCTTTCGCTGTTTCAGTTTCTGAAGTTTTCCGAACGAAGAAAATCTTGTGTGCCACTCTATCAATTCCTATCGCCGTCTGATCCCATTTATCGTAATCTGAAATTTTACTGCCGTTTTTTTCTGCCATGTCAAATAAAGTCTGTAAAAATTGTCTCTCTTTAGTTTTCTTTTTTTTGTTAATAACCATTATTGGAATGATACATATTAATAACATGATCAATAGTATGATTGATGATTCTAAATCCATTTTATTTATATTTTAAATATTCGTAATGATAATCCATGGCAATATAATACCACTCATGGTTTATTGATGTAATTGATATTTTCTGAGTTGATTAAGTAATCTGAACGGATCTGGCTTTACCAAAAATAGTGGAAGGGGAAAATAATATCGGTTTGATGAAAGCTATTATAGATGTTTTTAGCGCATATCCGATATGTTGTTGTTTTTCTTGACAGAATTAATTCTGCAGTCTTATTAAATTTCCAGAAGGTAGTGGTTCTGTTCTTGTTGGGAAAAGAGAATGGATTAAATCCGGAAACAACTTTTTCTGGAAGTGTTAGGTGGAGGAATAAAATAGTTGGACTAAACGGTGAAAAATCTTTTTCATTGGATGATTGAGCATGAACCTTTTCCTCTGACAGGTTATTTGTCTTGTAGGCGCTAAAAAAGCTATACAGAACAACTAAATATAATAAGGCTGCTATTTTCAAAATCTTTTTCACCTTACAAAGATAAAAAAAGATGGCCAATTTTCGAGCCATCTTTTTTGTTATTATCCGTATTATTAGTATTTTGCTATTGAAGAACGTAACATTAAAACCTGTAAATAAATTTAGAGATTAGGGGCGGTTCATACGAACACCTTTTACTTGTTGTCTCTTTCCTGGTTTTGAATCAAGTAGTTTTCTACCAGCCATTGTCTGCAAACATCCGGTTGCCAGCAACGATTTATCGGTTGCCATATGACGATTGCCATTTGCAAGCTGCCAATTATCAGCAGCCATTTGCATAGCATTCACATTTAAAGTATTAACCCTCATGCTATCTCTTATTTAATTCCAGTGATAAAGTCCTTCAATCAATCTTTCCTGTTTTTCTTCGTCCGATAAGGCATTATATTTTTGAACTTCTGCCTCATAAGCCTGTTGCTTTTTCGTCTCTGCTTCTTTAAGTTTGGTTCCATAAATTCGTTCAATTTTGTCATTTAAGAATTTATTGGCCACTGTTGGGAATAGCTCCAGTAATAATTCCTCTTTTTCATTCATAGCAAGTTTCACATTTTCACCGTATTGAGGGAATGATGGATTGGGCTGTTTTTCGTAATTGGCAGTATTGTACGGAACCTCTTCGCGGGTACCGGCGATTTTTTCACGAAAGTCCGGATCAACAGGAATCGGGGTTTTGCCATATGATCCTTTTACCAAATTTACAAACTGATTGGAGTTATTGGAATAAAATGGTTTTCCGTTCTTTTCATCAATAACACAATTTACAGCCTGCGCACCAACAATTTGACTGGTCGGTGTAACTAACGGAGGACATCCTGCCGCCAACCGGACTGTCGGAATTACTTCAAGTACACGGGGAAGCAAATCTTCCTGCTTTAACTGCTTTAATTGAGATAACATATTGGTATACATACCGCCAGGAACTTCCGCAAATTTTACTTTCTCATCCGGATCGGGGAAATTAAAGTATTTTTCAATTTTTCCACATGCATCCATTAGTCTCTCTTCGTCATCGCTCTGGGCAAATTCTATGGCATCATCGAAAAGCTTGTCAATATATGCAGGTAATTGATCTTTGGTGATATCAAACTCTATTGGGAATATTTTGTAACTGTCGATATCTCCCATTTCGAGGCGGATATCTTTTAAAATCTTATTAATACGGACAACTGAATCCAAATTTATTCCTGTTTCGATCCCTAATTTGGTACAGAAAATCTGGATCAATTCAAATGCGGGGGCAGCTGGACCTCCGGCAAAATTAAGAATTGCGGTATCCAGAATATCAACACCGCTAATTATGGCGGCCAGTGCCGATGCCAGGCCAAAGCCAGGTGTACAATGGGTGTGAAAATCAATAGGAATCTTAACTTGTTTTTTAAATGCCTTAATGATTTGACTCACCTTATGAGGAGGTACCAATCCGGCCATATCCTTCAGGGTAATCATATCGGCGCCCATTCCCTCTAATTCTTTTGCCATTTTCACAAAATAGTCGTTTGTGAAAATCGCTTTGGGAAGTGGCTTACCTTTTAATTTGGCAAGAAACCGCTCCTTACGTGTAAATTTAGGATCTACCGTGTAACAAACCACACAGTCGGCTAAACCACCGTTTTCTTTTACATATTTGATGGTTGACCTGATGTTACTGGTGTCATTCAATGCATCAAATATTCGCATGATGGAGATACCCGACTGGACAGCATTCCTGTTGAACCCTTCAATCACCTCTTCAGGATAAGGATTATACCCAAATAGATTTCGACCACGCGAAAGAGCGGTAAGATGAGAGATATTTCCAATCTCTTTTTTGATCTTTTCGAGTCGCTCCCATGGGTCTTCATTGAGAAAACGCATGATCGAGTCGGGAACTGCTCCACCCCAGACTTCAAGAGCGTAAAATCCTGCTTCTTTATAAATTGGCAAAACCCGCTCTATCTGAGCCTGTTGCATCCTGGTAGCAAAAAGAGATTGCTGACCATCTCTTAATGTGACATCTCTTATGAGTAATTTTTTATTCATTGTATTGCATGTTTACTTGACTTTGCAAAATTCGGTATTAAAATTGGTTTATTTGAAGATGTTGTGCAAATATTCTAAAAAAATTTCACCTCTGAATTTTGTCCGGATTAAGGGTAAAAGAATTGTGCACGTTATCTCTCTACCATCCATTTTTAGATATGGTAATTGTTCGATTCTTTTTTATTTGGAATAATTTGCCCATCTTTGGCAGACTAAAGTTGAGTTGAAAGGAAGTTCATTTGTATGGATTTATTCCTATAATGGGCAGCGACTGTTTTATAAAAATATTTAAATACAGATTATAAAACAGTTCGGGATTAATAGTTTGATTTGATTTTTTAATATCTGATATTCAGATTACTATCGGAGTGATATGGTTTATATCATTCTTTTTATATTAGGGTTATAATATTAAAATTCACTAAAAGTTTATTTAATGATATTTTTATATGAAATTGCGGCCGAAGTGTCGTACTTTGAGTTACTGATGAAGGGCGGATGGTTAATGATCCCCTTATTTTTATTGTCAATCATCTCGGTATATATTTTTGTTGACAGGTACGCTTATTTGAGAAGGCAGAGGCACACGGATACTTCCTTCATTGACCGGCTAAATGATCTTGTCAAGGATGGTAAAATTGAGGCGGCCCTTGCCCTGTGCGTTAAAACAGATAGTTCTGAATCACGGATTCTTAGAAAGGGGATTCAGAATCTGGGCAAACCATTGCGTGATATTCGCGAGCAGATGGAGATGGAGGGCAAGTTGGAAGTTTACAAATACGAAGGGAATATGTATTTTCTGGGCGTTATTGCCGGTGTAGCACCCATGATGGGATTTATCGGGACAATTGCAGGGGTTATTAAAATATTTTATAATATATCGCTAGCTGATAATATTAGTATTTCGTTGATATCCGGTGGATTATACGAAAAGCTGATCACTTCTGGTGTCGGACTGAGTATTGGGATTATCGCCTTTGTGGCCTACCATTATCTCAATAACAGGGTGGACAAATTGGTGCAAAAATGGGAGTTTCAGAGTGTACGGTTTATCGATTTGATTAATAATAATTAGCAATGAATTTCAGAAGTTCAAGAAAACATGTTTTTGAGATATTTGCAAATTCATTCAGCGACATCATGTTTTTTCTGATGTTGTTTTTTCTGATTGCATCAACCATGATCACTCCTGGAACCATAAAACTGATCCTACCTCAGGCGAATCAGACACAGTCGATGAATAAGCCACCAAAGGAGATTGCGATTTCAGTAACCAAGGACTTGAAATATTATATCAATAACAAGCAGGTTCAATTTCTGGAAATTGAACCTGAATTGCGAAAGGAAAAGAAGAATAATAGCGAAGTGCATGCCATTGTAAGATGTGATAATACCATTGCCGTTCAGTCACTGGTCGATGTATTACAAATCGGGAGCAAGGTAGAGATGAAGATGGTTTTGGCAACGTCGCGTAAAGAGAAGACCAATTAGCTAACCAAACCCGAGGAAATATGAATAGGGAAGATTTATCTTTTAAGGTGAGGCAATTTACCGATGTCAATGTCATTGAATGTTATCAATGTGGTAAATGTACTGCCGGTTGTCCCGTGGCCGAAAGGATGGATCTTCGCCCAAGTGTTATCATGCGTATGTTACAGTCGGGAGATGCAATTATGGAGGACCAAATACTCCGGTCAAAAAGTATTTGGTTGTGTCTGGCCTGCGAAACCTGTTATTCCCGTTGTCCGATGGAGCTTGATATCCCAAAAGTGATTGATTATCTGCGTGAACGATCAAATAGTGAGGGTAAAGTACATCCTGAGGCTCATAAAATTGTCACTTTCCATAAATCCTTTCTGAATGATATCGAACGTAACGGACGTTTGCATGAAATTGGCTTAGTACTCGATTATAAAATACATTCGGGGGCATTTTTTCAGGACATTACCTTAGCTCCGGAGATGCTCCGCCGGGGAAAACTTCATATCTTACCCGAAAGGATAAAAGACAGGAAAGGATTATCCCTTTTGTTTAAAGGTCAGTTCAAAAAAAGAGAATCATGAAGATAGGATTTTATCCAGGTTGTTCGTTAACCGGCTCTTCGCGTGAGTATAACGAATCGCTGCTTGCCATTACAAAAGTTGCTGGTATCGAGCTTGTTGAAATAGCTGATTGGAATTGTTGCGGAGCGACGGCAGCTCATAACCTCAATAAGGAACTGTCGTTATCATTACCTGCCAGAAATCTGGCACTTGCCGAACTTGATGAAATGGAAGAGCTCGTAGTGCCTTGTGCCGCGTGTTATAACCGGCTCGTGATGACGCAATATGAGCTTAACGAAAAACCAGAAATCAAACAATTGGTATCAGAAAAACTTCAGATGCCGCTGAAAAATGGGATCAAAATTCTCAATGTTCTCCAGTTCCTTCAGAAATATATCGTTCCGCGCCTCGACGAACTGATTAAAAATCCGCTCACCTACAATGTGGCTTGTTATTACGGTTGTTTGCTGGTCCGTCCACAGAAAGTGATGAAAGCAGATCGTTTCGAAGACCCCATGTCGATGGATGTGATAATGAAAAAACTGGGTGCAAATCCGATTGACTGGCCGTTTAAGACTGAATGTTGCGGCGCCGGATTTAGTGTTTCGAAAACTGAAATTGTGGGAGAACTTTCCGGAAAAATTGTTCGTGATGCTGTTTCCCGTGGCGCTAAAGCCCTCGTTGTGGCTTGTCCGATGTGCCATTCAAACCTGGATATGCGAAGACCTGCAATAGAAAGTTATCTTAAAAGAAAAGAGGAAATTCCTGTTATCTATATAACCCAGGCAATTGCTTTGGCAATGGGGCTTACTCCCCGGCAGGCTGGTACGCATCGGCACTTTGTTCCTGTAAACCTGACTGTTAATCTTTAAAATCTGCGCATATGTCGAAAATAGGTGTTTTTATCTGTCATTGCGGTGAAAATATAAGTGCGACAGTTGATGTGGCTAAAGTTGCTGAAGCTGCTGGTCAAATCGATGGTGTGGCTTTTAGTACCGATTATAAATATATGTGCTCTGACCCGGGGCAAACCCTGCTTAAACAGATGGTCAGAGAGAAAGGGCTGACAGGTGTGGTTGTGGCTGCCTGCTCACCCCGTATGCATGAACCCACCTTTCGAAAGGCGTGTGCTGCCGCCGGATTGAACCCGCATATGTGCGAAATGTCCAATATCCGTGAACAATGCTCCTGGGTGCACGAAAAAGGGGATGCAACCACTCAAAAGGCAATTGATCTGGTGCGCACAATTGTCGAAAAGGTTAAACTGAATAAGCCGCTTCAACCCATCAAAGTTCCAATAACCAAAACAGCATTGGTGCTGGGTGGTGGAATTGCGGGGATTCAGGCAAGTCTTGATATTGCAAATTCAGGGCATCAGGTCATCCTGGTTGAGAAAGAACCTTCAATAGGGGGACATATGTCTCAGCTTTCCGAGACGTTTCCTACCCTCGACTGTTCGCAGTGCATCCTTACTCCCAGGATGGTGGAAGTCGCTCAACATCCCAATATTACATTAATGACTTATTCGGAACTTGAAAGACTGGATGGATTTATCGGAAATTTTAAAGCAACAATCCGAAAGAAAGCAAAAAGCATCGATGAAAATCTATGCAACGGATGTGGCCACTGTATTACAAAATGCCCCACAAAGAAGATTCCAAGTGAGTTTAATACCGGTTTAGGGTCCCGAACGGCCATTTATGTCCCTTTTCCCCAGGCTGTTCCCAATAAGCCGGTCATCGATAAAAATAATTGTTCCTATTATCAAAAGGGGAAATGCAAAATTTGCGAGAAGGTGTGTCCCACCGGAGCGATTCGATTTGATCAGCAGGATGAATTGGTTGAATTAGAAGTTGGAAGTGTGGTTATTGCTACCGGATTTAACATCCTGGAACCTTCTGAATTCCCTGAATATGGCTATGGAAAGTATAAGGATGTGATCACAGGGATGCAGTTCGAGCGGCTCGCTTCAGCATCCGGTCCAACAAGCGGTGAGATCAGGCGACCATCCGACGGTAAAATACCTGAGAAGATTGTGTTTATTGCTTGTGCCGGGTCGCGTGATCCTGCCAAAGGAATGCCCTATTGCTCAAAAATATGTTGTATGTACACGGCAAAACATGCGATGCTCTATCAGCACAAAGTGCATCATGGAAAGTCATACGTGTTTTATATGGATATCAGGGCAGGAGGAAAGAATTACGAAGAATTTGTACGACGTGCCATAGTGGATGATACGGTTAATTACGTACGAGGCCGCGTTTCAAAAGTTTATGAACAGAATGGAAAACTGATAGTTAAAGGTGTTGACACGCTGTTGTTTGCTAAACCTGTGGAGATTGAGGCTGATATGGTTGTATTGGCAACTGCTGCCGTTGCGAACGACGGTTCGGAAGATTTGGCTCAGAAGCTTCACGTCTCTTACGATGCCTACAAATTTTTTTCTGAGGCACATCCAAAGTTAAAACCGGTTGAAACAAATACCGCCGGAATTTTTCTGGCTGGCGCCTGCCAGGCGCCAAAGGATATCCCTGAAACAGTCTCACAGGCTTCGGCTGCAGCCAGTAAGGTAGCTATACTTTTCTCAAATAATGAATTGAGTCGTGATCCGGTTGTAGCTGTCGTAAACCGGGAACCGGCGCCGTTGTTTTCCACTTGTGTCGGTTGCTTTCTTTGTGCAACAGCATGTCCTTATCAGGCAATCGGTGAGGAGCTGATTACTAACCGGAAAGGCGAGGTAATCAAAAAAGTGGCTAAAGTAAATCCCGGATTGTGTCAGGGGTGCGGAACATGTGTGGCTTTTTGCCGCTCGAAGTCGATCGACATTGATGGCTATACAAACGAGCAGATGTATTCTGAGGTAATGGCGCTGTTAAATAACGACTAAACCAGAAAGTAAAATGAGTGAATTCGAACCTAAAATAGTAGCTTTTGTTTGCAATTGGTGCACCTATGCCGGTGCAGATCTTACCGGAACCAGCAGGATTAAATATGCTCAGAATGTGAAAATTATCCGTTTCCCATGTACCGGCAGAATCGACTTTATGCTGCTGCTTAAAGCTTTTGGTGAAGGAGCTGACGGTGTGATTGTTTCGGGTTGTCATCCAAATGATTGTCATTATACCTCGGGTAACTTCCATGCACGAAGACGATGGATTATTTTCCGCGGATTACTCGATGTGTTGGGCATTGATACCCGCAGAATTCAGTATTCATGGGTTTCAGCTGCCGAAGGTTCTAAATGGGCTGATATTGTAAATTCGACCGTTGCTGTACTTCGTGAACTGGGTCCATACCACGACTATGCAAAGGTGGCTGGTTTTATCGGAAAGGAGGTTCATCAATGATCGAACTTATTAGAAAATCAAAAGAGCTTATCGAAGCTGGTGAAGTAAAAGTAATCATTGGATATGGTAAGGGGTCGGCCTCCCGCACCCGTGCGATTTTTATTACAGATGGGGATGATTGCGAAAAATTGATTTTTGATAGTCGTTGCGTTCAGAATCTGGCTGTCTATCTGACTAAGCCTGAAATAAAAAAACTTGGAAAACCTGCGATTGTTGCTCCTATTCAGGTTTTGCGCTCAATCGTCCAGTTAGCTTCCGAAAATCAGATTGTTGACGGGCAAATTGTAGTGCTGGGCGTGACTACTGAACGTCAGCTGGTTGAATTTGAATCCCTGGCAGCCATCGAAACTTTTATTTCGGCTCAGCGAATCAGTATTGATACGAAATATCAGGAAAAGCTTCAGTTGATTAAAGATATGGCTGCTCCTGATCGACTTACTTTTTGGGTGAAGGAACTGGAGCCATGTTTTAAATGTTACGCATGTCGCGCAGCCTGCCCGTTGTGTTACTGTCCCCAATGCACTGTTGAAATTAACAAACCACAATGGATACCTGTCGCCGCGCATACATTGGGTAACCTGGAATGGCATGTGATGCGGGCAATGCATATGGCCGGAAGATGTACCGATTGTGATGCCTGTTACAACGCATGTCCGTTGGGAATTCCTATCAATCTGCTAACCAAAAATGTACTACAGGAGGTGACCGACAATTTTGGCTATAATGGCCCTTCGCTCAGCAAGGAAAATTCCCTTTCGAGCTTTAAACCTGAGGATAAAGAATCTTTTATAAAATAGTTATGCAGATAGAAAATTTCCTGATAAGAAAGCCTTCCCTCGAGAAACTATTTACTAATCTGATCGGTGACGGGAAAACAATTTTTGCACCCAAACTCCGGGGCGATGTCACCCTTCTTGATAAAGTGGAACTCTTTTCTGAAATCACAGACGATTATATTGTCACTAATAACGCTGCAAAATCTGTAGCCTTTCCAAAAGTCGAACAGGTGTTCTCCTACAAAAAGTCGGGGCAAGAGATCGAAATTAATGATGCTGCCGGCCAGCCATTCCCTGATGTAGTGATCTGGGGAACCCGCCCGTGCGATGCTGCTGCTTTTATTCCGTTGACAGGAACCTTTAATGGTGATTATCCTGATATACTATACAATAATAGACATGAGAAACTCGCTGTGCTGAGTTTTAGTTGTTCGAAAAGCGATGAGTACTGTTTTTGCACTTCGGTCAACAGCGGACCTGGTAATACGGCAGGAAGCGATCTGTTATTTACAAAGTTATCGGATGGCGATTATCTGGCTGAAATTATTTCGGATAAAGGGAGGATCATACTTGAAGCAAACAAACAATTATTTGAACCGGAACCCAATGAAAGTAAAGGTCAAAACCTTGCCGTAGTTCCAAGCAGGTTCGATCACGAGGAGATTCGGTCTAAATTGCAAAACCTTTTTGAAAATCCGGTATGGGACGAAAAATCCAGGGCTTGTCTTAGGTGTGGCGCCTGTGCCTTTGTTTGTCCTGTTTGCAGCTGTTTTGATATTCAGGATGAACCGCACGGCAAAAGTGGTGTTCGCTTAAGATGTTGGGATTCGTGCGGGTTTGGGCTTTTTACACTTCATACCTCTGGACATAATCCCCGCGAATCGCAGGGTGCACGCTGGCGGCAACGCATTTTGCATAAATTTTTATATATGCCCAATAGCTCGAAGGTGGCTGGTTGTGTGGGATGTGGACGATGTTCACGTTCATGTCCGGCCGACATCAATATTTTAGATACAGTAACCTCGATTTAAAAGGAAGAAAAGTGATGAGTAATCAGAATATCTATATTCCATATTTAATGAAGATTGAAAAGATAACATTGGAAGCGCCCGGTGTAAAGACTTTTCGATTGAAATTTGAAAATGAGCAGGAGGCAGACGCTTTCGATTTTAAAGCTGGTCAGTTTGGGGAGTATTCCATCATTGGGGTAGGAGAGTCAACTTTCTGTATTGCTTCGTCTCCAACCAGAAAAGGTTATATTGAATGTACATTCAGGCAAACAGGAAAAGTAACCTCTGCCTTGTCAATGGCCGAAGAGGGCGACGTCGTTGGATTTAGGGGACCTTATGGGAACACTTTCCCGATGGAAGAGTGGAAAGGGAAAAATCTGCTTTTTATTGCTGGCGGAATTGCCTTACCACCTATGCGTTGCGTGATCTGGAATGCGCTCGACCTACGTGAAAATTACAACAATATTACCATCGTATATGGTGCCCGCACGGTAGCAGACCTCGTTTATAAAAATGAACTGGAAGAGTGGGGGCGGCGGTCAGATGTAAGACTTGTGATGACTGTTGATCCTGGTGGAGATACACCTGACTGGACAGGGGAAGTTGGTTTCGTCCCTTCAGTTCTTGAAAAAGCTGCTCCAGCATCTGAAAATACGATCGCTATTGTTTGCGGTCCTCCGATCATGATCAAATATACATTTCCGGTCCTTGAGAAACTGGGCTTTAAGGAAGAAGATATTTTCACCACGCTCGAAAACCGAATGAAATGTGGTTTTGGAAAGTGCGGACGGTGTAATGTCGGCGAGGTCTATGTTTGTAAGGATGGCCCTGTTTTCAGTTACCAGCAGTTAAAATTATTACCAGCCGAATATTAAATGGATTTTATTACCGTTTTTATACTTGCAATTGGACTTTCGATGGATAGTTTTGCGGTTTCTGTTGGTTGCGGTTTGACCGAACAGAAAATTTCGTTCCGGAATGCTGCAAAAATATCATTCTCTCTTGCTTTTTTTCAGGGAGTTCTGCCGGTATTTGGCTGGTTTATGGGAACCAGGATCAGGGAATATGTTGAAGCAGTCGATCATTGGATCGCATTTATTCTTCTTCTTTTTTTGGGAGGAAAGATGATCTTTGAAAGTTTTAAAAACCGCGAGCAGGAAAAATTGGCAGATATCTATTCATGGAAACATATCATAACCCTGTCAATAGCCACAAGTATTGATGCCCTGGTTGTAGGATTCTCCTATGCCCTGGCTTCAACAAGTAATATTTTTGGCGGAGCAATGATCATTGGGGTGGTCACCTTCTTTTTCGCAATGCTCGGAATTCGGATCGGTAAAGATGTGGGTTACACATTTGGACCAAAGGTCGAATTCCTGGGTGGAATTATCCTTATCGCCATTGGGATAAAGATTTTAATTCAACACGCAATTTAATGTAATCAGACCTGACAGGTTTTCAAAACCTGTCAGGTCTATCTGGTTATTTCTTCAGCAAACTTTCCAGTTTCCCGTAAGCCTGGTCAAGTCCTTTTATAAAATCGGTTTTTATTTTCCGGTAATGTTGTTTTACTAATTTTGGATTGTTTTTACCGTCTGGATGACATGCGCGGTCTAGCAAGTTATTATTCAGCAATACGGCTTCCTCAATGATCGATAATACCGTGGTATCCCTCTTATCATCAAATGTTTCGAGAAAGTCAATACAATCGCCAATAAGTTGTGATGACATGAACTCAATCTCCTTTTTTAAACGTCGAACAGTGGCCATAGTTGTGTTTTTTTAAGTTGTTACATCTGCGAACTGTGATCAAAACGGTCGATGCTATACCGTTTCTCTTAATTTTATATATCAATTCGAAGGATATCTAAAAAGCAGTTCTCTTTTTACCCTTCATTTTTAATTTATCTTTAAGCTTTTGCGCTTCAAGTTCTTCGTCGACAATCTTTTTGCTGAACGATTGCTGCGCAGGCAGAGTCCAGTCATCTTTATTGTCCCAGTTCGAACGAACCTTCACAACGCTGAGGTAATAGATGACCTCCTCAGGCGGAATTTTCTCTTTTAGATTTCCTGCATCCCATTTTCCGTTGTGATTCCTGTCATAAATTGCTTTGATCACGTATTTCTGAGGTTCAAGAAATTTGAAGGTCACAGGGCCATCCTTTGTTACAGATTGGGATTGAATGACTTTCTCAGACTTTTCGTTCGAAAGTAGCTGGATGATGGTCGGACCAGTGATATTTCTGATATTCAGGATGATTTTACCATAGTGTTCCTCTTCCTGTGTTTTAAATTCTGCCTTGACTTCCTTGGAATAGGTATTGTAAATTGTAAATAGGGCAGCAGAATCGATCTTCATTTTATATTCTGTTCCGTACTTCCAGGGATAGGAGATTTGATAGCGCCGTTTATTGAGAGAATCAGGGTGAAGCTTAAATTTTATTGCCGTGTAGATCGTGTCCTTTTTCTCAAACAGCGAAATTTTGGTGGTGTCAAATGTCGCAATAGGTTCTGGCGATTCCACTGTCAGGTTGCTAAACGAATCAAAACCTATTTTGGCATTTGTTAGCAAAATGATAGATTTAACCTCTTTTTCTATCTTGCGGCGCTCCTTCCGTTTATTTTTAGCGGCTTGGGTAACATCGGTAAAATAAAATTTTAGGGTATCATTCTTGGCATAATATTCTTTTAGACTATCCTGTTGAAGATACGTTACTTTAAATATGAGTGTATCTCTGTTGTAGACCATTGAATCGGTAAGCCAGATTTTTACCGAATCCGATTTAGGGGACATTTCTATATAATTCCAACCTTTTTTTGCCTTAAAGTTGATAGGTTCAATGTTAAAAGTATCGGTAACCGATTGGGTAAACGCAAGGTTTATCAATTTACGTGTAGGATGAATATATTGATCGAGCCGAAGGTCAAAGAAATATTCTCCAAACCGGAGCAGGTAAAGCGGATCAGGCGAAAACCTGGTTTTGCCTAATACAACCAGGGTGTCGGAGGCAGTTACCGTTGTGTCCATACTTGGAAAATATTTAGCAGAGGGTATCACGACATGGCTTAGAAATGAAATGGAATCAACACCGGGTGTAAATTTCAGATTGTTATCGACATCGCTGAGGCCGAATACCTGAAATGTATCAGCCGGAAGGTTGGTCACAGCAAAAAAACCTTGATTATCTGTTTTTGCAATATAGTCGGGTCGGGATTTATAAATTAAAGTATCTGAACTTCCGCGATAGAGCGAGATGATTGAATTTGGAATAGGTTCGAGCGTAAATGCGTCTTTAACAAATCCAACAATTCTTAATGTATCGAATATTGGTCCGGTGGAAAAAGCAACCCGCAGATTGCGCAAAGAGTTTTTTTCGTTATTGTCGGCTATTCCATCTTTAAAATCAAGCGAATAGGTGGTATTTGGCTTCAATTTTTCGTTCAGATCGACGATAAGTGATTTCCCTTTTGTCCGGAATATTGGTTTCTTGGTCGTGGGTGGCGAAACGACAAATTTCTCGTTCAGCCCGTCGAGCATAATGAACTCATTAAAATTCAACCTTACTTTTTGGTCTGTAAAATTAGTCTGCGCATAAGCAGGAATACTACGCAAAACAATTGGAGGTATGGTATCTTTTAATCCTCCGGAAGGCATCCCTATATTTGCACAGGAGGTGAAAAACGAGAAATAACCAATAACAATAATTACCAGTAGAAGTATTTTATTCGCCAAACCAATCTGATTTATTAGAAAATATTGTAAAAATCGAAGTAGGAATCGATGTAATTCTCCTTTGATTGATGATCGAGAAACGGTTTTCCGGAAGCTTTCATATAATCCTCCAGTTCAGGATTGATGGTTTCACTGCCCTTGATTGTTGCGTCGGAAAAATCGATTGCGAGCTTGCTCAGGTTAACAAATGTGGGTTCATTGATCACCGAAACATCGTTGATATTTATTCCGTCCTCGGCAATTTTGCTGGCCATATTTTTATTGAGCGGACTATTGAACTTGTCATCATAGACCGAATAGATGATTTTAGCATTGGCAAACAATGGGTTATCCTTGTAGGTTTTCTTTACAAAAAGCGGAACCATTCCGGTAAACCATCCATGACAATGAATAATATCGGGCGACCATCTTAATTTGATTACTGTTTCAAGGACACCACGTGCGAAGAAAATTGCCCGTTCATCATTATCATCGAATTCATCACCCTCGTCATTTGAAGTTGCAAACTTTCGTTGAAAATAGTCCTCATTGTCAATGAAATAGACCTGCATGCGCGCAGCTTGAATGGAGGCAACTTTAATGATCAGCGGATGGTCATTATCGTTAATGACTAAGTTCATTCCCGAAAGCCGGATCACCTCGTGAAGCTGGTTTCTTCTCTCATTGACGCACCCGAATCGGGGCATAAATGTTCGGATCTCCTTTCCTCTTTCCTGAATGCCCTGCGGAAGATACCTTCCGATCTCAGAAATCTCAGATTCAGGCAAGTAAGGAGCGATTTCCTGTGAGATAAATAAAACCTTCTTTTTTTCCATTGTCACAACTTAAATATTTTGCAAAAATATATAAAAAATACTGAATATTCAATCATTAGCGCGATTGTATTATTGAGGAATGTGGCCAAACTACCCGGTTGTGACTAAATTGTTTTTTTAATTAGCCCACTGCGTGGAATGGAAACCTCTATTATAGGAACCCTCTTTGGCGCCGTTTTGTTCATGAAGGTTTCATCGTGTTTAGATATTTTGTTACTTTGCACTCTGTTTTTATAATCAATGAAGCTCTATAACACTATTTCATCATTGCAGGAGGCCCTAAAAATTGAACGGGCCCGGGGATTTAAAATTGGATTTGTTCCCACCATGGGGGCGCTTCACGAAGGTCATTTGTCGTTGGTGGATCAGGCCGGGCGCCGATGTGACATCGTTGTTGTCTCAATTTTTGTTAATCCAACCCAGTTTAACGACAAGAATGATCTTGCCAATTATCCACGAACTCTTGAATCCGACAGGCAACTTCTTTCAGCCCACCGGTGCGACTATCTGTTTTCTCCTTCGGTTGAAGAGATTTATCCTGTACCCGATACCCGGAATTTCGATTTTGGGTCGCTCGGGAAAGTGATGGAAGGCGCGTTCCGACCAGGTCATTTTAATGGAGTAGCTCAGGTGGTTAGCAAGCTGTTTGCTATTGTCCTGCCTGATGTAGCTTTTTTTGGAAGGAAGGATTTTCAACAGCTAGCTATTATTAAGGAGATGGTTCACCAATTGAATATGCCTGTTGAAATCGTCCCTTGCGATATTATCAGAGAGGAAGACGGTTTGGCAAAGAGTTCACGAAATAAATTGCTCCTGCCCGAATACCGGCAGTGCGCTCCGCTGATTTACCAAACACTTGCAGCGGCCAAAGAGCGGTCAAAAATTCAATCTGTGGCTGAAGTAAAGGATTTTGTGATTAATAAAATCAACAGTATTCAATTGTTGAAGGTCGAGTATTTCGAAATTGTCGATGACACCACTCTGCTGCCAATTGATAACTGGAGTGAACCTGGAATAAAAGTGGGTTGCATCGCTGTGATTGCCGGAAAAATCCGCCTCATTGATAACATTATTTTTAACGTTAATTAAGAATAAAGATGTTTATAGAAGTTTGCAAGTCAAAAATACACCGGGTTACTGTTACAGGAGCAGATCTTCAGTACGTTGGGAGCATTACGATTGATGAAGAGCTGATGATTGCTGCAAATCTCATCGAAAATGAGAAGGTCCAGGTGGTTGACGTCAATAATGGGGAGCGGTTCGAAACTTATGTGATACGCGGTGAAAGGGGTAAGGGAGAAATTATTCTTAATGGACCTGCTTCACGCAAAGTGGCTGTCGGCGACATCATCATTATTGTATCTTATGCATCAATGGATTTTGAAGAGGCAAAACAATTTAAACCCTGGATTATATTCCCCGATACAGAGACAAACAGGTTGGTGTGATAAGGGTAATTTCTGAAAAATGTAAAATGAATTTTTCATAGGGCGATGCCCTATGGTAATGCTGGAACCCTTTCAGGGTTATGGGGGCTGGCGTAAGTCACAGGGCGGTGCCCTGTCTTAATGCTGGAACCCTTTCAGGGTTATGAGGGCTGGCGTAAGACGCAGGGCGGTGCCCTGTCTTAATGCTGGAACCCTTTCAGGGTTATGAGGGCTGGCGTAAGTCTTAATGCTGGAACCCTTTCAGGGTTATGGGGGCTGGCGTAAGTCACAGGGCGCTGCCCTATGTTAATGATGGAACCCTTTCAGGGTTATTAATAGACTATCTATATTTGCCCTGAAAGGGCAATAGAAGTCGCATAGGGTAGAGCCCTATGGTTATGGATGAGTATTTTTTAATGCCCTGAAAGGGCTAAAGCATTAGATTATGCCACAATCTCTCTCCAAAGTTTACGTTCATATTGTATTCAGCACCAAACATCATCATCCATGGATTGATGATAAGATTAAGAATTACCTTTTTGAATACCTGGGAGGTATTTGCAGGGGACTGGAGTGTAATCCCATCAGGGTTGGGGGTTATCGTGACCATGTTCATGTTTTATGTCTCTTGTCACGAAAAATTGCCCAGATGCAATTGCTGGAAGAAATAAAGAAGCAATCTTCGAAATGGATAAAAACCAAAGGAGGTGAATATGCTCAATTCCACTGGCAGGATGGATACGGTATATTCTCTGTAAATCCTGCTGAAGTAGATGTGGTTATCAATTATATCAAAAATCAGGAGGCTCATCATAAGAAAAAAGAATTTAAAGAAGAATTCAGGGAATTTCTTGAAAAGTATCATGTTGATTATGATGAGCGGTATGTTTGGGACTGATCATCTCATAGGGCGTTGCCCTATGGAACTGCTGAAACCCTTTCAGGGTTATGAGGACATACAGGGCGGTGCCCTGTCTTAATGCTTGAACCCTTTCAGGGTTATGGGGGGTGGCGCATAACACAGGGCGGTGCCCTGTCTTAATGCCGGAACCCTTTCAGGGTTATGGGGGGTGGCGCATAACACAGGGCGGTGCCCTGTCTTAATGCTTGAACCCTTTCAGGGTTATGGGGGGTGGCGTATGACACAGGGCGGTGCCCTGTCTTAATGCCGGAACCCTTTCAGGGTTAGAGAGGCTGGCGTAGACGCAGGTCGGTGCCCTGTCTTAATGCCGGAACCCTTTCAGGGTTATGGGGGGTGGCGTATGACACAGGGCGGTGCCCTATGTTAATGCCGGAACCCTTTCAGGGTTATTAATAGACTATCTATCAATGCCCTGAAAGGGCAATAGAAATCGCATAGGGTAGAGCCCTATGGTTATGAGTAGAAATCGCATAGGGTAGCGCCCTATGATTATGGATAATTATTTTTTCTTGCCCTGAAAGGGCAATAGAAATTCAATAGGGCAGAGCCCTATAAGGGCAAAAGCATTGTATAAAATCAATTTATTCGTATAATCGTAATCCCCTGTTCCTATGTCAAAAACCAAAACCACCTTCGTATGTCAGAGTTGCGGGGCGCAATCCCCAAAATGGATTGGGAAATGTAACGCTTGTGGCGAATGGAACACCTTTTTAGAGGAGATCGTTACTGAGTCGAAGAATACCTCTGTTATCCCGGTAAAGTTGGATTCAGCCCCCTTATTGCTCTCGCAAATAGATCTTAACCAGCAGGAACGGATTATAACAGGTAATGGAGAGTTTGATCGTGTGACAGGGGGCGGATTGGTTCCGGGTGGTTTGATCCTCCTGGGCGGTGAACCCGGAATCGGGAAATCGACCCTCGTACTTCAGATCGCCTTACAGATGACCAGGTTAAAAGTCTTATATATTTCGGGCGAGGAGAGTCTGCAGCAATTAAAAATGAGGGCCAACCGGCTCAATGGTAAGCAATCGGGTTGTTTGTTCTTGTGTGAGACCTCTTTGGAGAATATCCTTTTACATATCGAGGCTCAAAAGCCTGATCTGGTTATCATCGATTCGATTCAGACGGTTGCTACCGAACTGGCCGACTCTTCGCCCGGAAGTGTTACCCAGATCAGGGAATCGACGGTCGGTATTATGAAGGTGGCTAAGCTAAAGCAAATCGCCGTCATCCTGATTGGACATATTACCAAGGAGGGGAGTCTGGCAGGACCTAAAGTGCTGGAGCATATTGTGGATACCGTCCTTCATTTTGAGGGGGACCGGAATTATCTTTACCGGATTCTTCGTTCGGTAAAAAACCGTTTTGGATCGACATCTGAACTGGGAATTTTCGAAATGCGACAGGACGGGTTGCACGAGGTGATTAACCCCTCGGAGATGCTCCTCTCATCGCACAACGAGGGATTGAGCGGGACAGCCACTGCTGCCACGATCGAGGGGATGAGGCCGTTTTTAATCGAAGTGCAGGCGCTGGTCAGTTCAGCAGCTTACGGCAACCCGCAACGTTCGGCCACGGGATTCGATCTGCGCCGGATGAATATGTTGTTGGCCGTACTTGAAAAACGGGCGGGCTTTAAACTAATGACAAAAGATGTTTTTCTCAATATTGCAGGTGGACTTCGGGTCGATGATCCGGCCATGGATCTTGCAGTGATCGCCGCGGTACTCTCCTCTAATTTCGATGTGGCGATTAACAAACAGATCGCCTTTGCCGGTGAGATCGGCCTTACGGGTGAGATCCGACCCGTAAACCGGATCGAGCAGCGGATCGCAGAGGCCCAGAAGCTCGGGTTTAGGGAGATCTACCTCTCGAAATACATCAAGGGTGTGGACTTTACACGCTTTGAAATTAAAATCCATCAGATCGAGCGGGTGGAGAAAATGATCAGGACACTATTTTCATAACTATTTCAATCCTATTATAAGTAAATACACCTGATTGGTGCATGAACGCATGTCAATGGTGCGTGAACACACGGATTTGGTGCGTTATCGCATGTCAATGGTGTGTGAACACACGGATTTGGTGCATCATCGCATATCAGAGGTGCGTGAACGCACGGATTTAATGTGTGAACGCATGTCAATGGTGCGTGATCACACGGATTTGGTGCGTCATCGCATATCAGCGGTGCGTGAACGCACGGATTTGGTCATTGCATGTCAGAGATGGGTTCACGCACGGATTTGGTGTTTTCGAAATGGATGACCGGGTCCTGCGATTTGTAACCGCAGAGGTTGAGATAATTAAGGGCGATTTGAAATCGCCCGGCCCGGGACCGACCCGCTCACGCTATCAAACAAAAAAAGCCCTCCGTGAGGAGGGCTTTTAATATGATCGTAATTATCGATTAATCGATTACAAAGTTCCAAGAAGTTGCATTTCTTTGTCAGTTGTAATACCGGCAACACCGTCAAGAACACTCCAAACTGCAGGAACAGTACCAGCAGCAGGAGCAAGCTGGAATATAGCGTTCAGCCCAGCAATAGTTGACATAGCAGCAGTAGGACATAAGTCAATGTCAACCATCATAGAAGCGAATGCAGCAGCGCCATAAGTAGTTTGATATAAATGTACATATGGTTTTAATCCCATAAGGGCTGCACAAGTAAGTGTAGCTTCCTTGTAAGGTAAAGTACCTGTCTGAGCGATTGGAGCAGTACCACTACCAGCCAACAAGTTGCCATGAATCTGGATATCAATTGCCATTGCAGCTGCATTGGCAGTAGCTGTATAACCTGTAAGAGTCAATGTAGACAAACCAGTTGTTTTAGCAACGTTACTGTTATCAACAAGATACAATGCCTGAAGTTTGTTCAGATACGGAGTTGTCAAAGAAGCCAAAATTGGATTGTTGGTGATGGTCAGGAATGAACCTGGTCCGCCATTACCCAATGATGTACCTTCGAAATTTGTATGATTTAACGTAAGAGCTGCAAGAGTGACGGCGTTATTCAAACGGAATGAGTTAATGATACCAGATGTGCTAACGTCGGTCAATTTTGGAAGGGTACTAATATCAACTGTATTCATGATACCAGTAAGTGTCAAATATTTAAGAACAGCGTTACCGGTTGAATATACTCCTGGAGTTGCAACACCAAAAGGAATTGGTACAATACCAGTGTTATTGGCATTAATCGATTTCCACATGGTAACAGTTCCAGTTTCAATGTCACTAGCTCCATTAATAATAGCTGTAATCAAAGTAGTGTAAGGAGTCAGTTCAACTCTTTCAGTAGCATGACCTAAAGTCAGTTTTGTAATAGCGATAAGATTAGCGCCAGTAGGAATAGTACCTCCGGAGGTAAAGCTTAACCATTTGTAAGAAGCAAGGGTAAGATCTAAAGTTTCAGGAGCATTTAAAGTAGAACCTGCAGCACCTTGCCATGATGGAATGGTAAGAACCTGGTCGCCTCTGATGTCAACAGCAACAGCTGAATTCCAAACTGGTAACTGTACATCACATGTAGCAGCAACCCAAGCCTGGATAGAGCCTGAAGTTAATAAACCTGAAAGGTTAACCAGGGTAGCAGTACCATGAGTAGCATCAACACCTGAATGAATATTAACAACACCAGCAGAAGATGTGGCAGCACTAAGATCAGCAGTCAATAAAACAAGTGCATCGATGTCGATTCCGGCAGCGGTATAAGCTACAGTACCTAATTTAACAGATGTAGCGCTGTTTGCAGTAAGCCAATGAATCTGACCGTCTCCAGCTTCAGTTGCATCAGCATCAGTGCCAAGGCCAAGAATAATGGAAGTAGTTGCTGTAGAATTCCAGGTAACAGTACCATTAACAGGAACTGCAGGAGTACCATCGCCTACAAAAGCGCCAACATTAACATTGGGTAAATTAATAGTGCCGGTTCCATTAGCAACAGCATGAACTGATTGGTCAACCAATATCAGGTTATTTCCAACAGTTGTTACATTAGACATATAATTGCCTGGATAGTCATATTTAAATGTACCACCTACAGTTGTAATGGCTTCATCTTTAACGTCATTAAGCAAAACAGTATAGTCGCCGATTACAAAAACCAGGTTGTTGATTTCAACATCAGCTGCCTTTGCACTTTGAATGTACACCCAGTGAGGAGCGCCGGCAATAGGGGTAAGTGTACCGTAAACACCAAATAGAGTCCACCAACCGTCAATTATTGCAACAGATGCAGGATTAACACCAATAACAGCGATGATATTGTTCAAAGTTAATTTCAGAAGAGCAAGATCTGCTACAGTGGTGAGGTCCTGAGTATTCACACTTACGTTACCGTTAACAATAACCCCGGTTTGTGTAATTTTATTCGCCCAGTAAATCAGATCTGCATGATTTCTGATGGTAACATCCTCATTGATCATGGCGTTAGATTTCAGCAAAATATCTAATTTGCCCTGAGCAATAGCCATTTCAGCGGCTAATCCGTCAACAACAAGTTTGGTTTCATCGGCGGTTGAATTAGCAGTTGCGAGATCGGTAAGAATCTGATTAAGTTTACCAAGATTTGTGGTATTAATACCATCAACCCAATTTTTAAAATCAGTAATCGCTTGTTGTGTAGCTGCGTCGCCTAGTTGGATTCTTGTAGTTAGTACATTAACGATGCTATCGGCTGATGCTTTTTGAGCTTTGGTAAGGGCAAGAACCTGACTGTTGATCAGGGAAACGATTGCAGATTGTGCAGCTTGAACTTCAGCTGAAGTAGCAGCCAAATCCAGCTTGTTTTGTAGTGCAATCAATTTTGCTTTAAAGTCAGCGTTAACGATGTTTTGAGCAGCAATAAAGTTATTCAAATTTGTTTGAACATCAGTTACCATTGCTTTTGTAGCATTACCTGTCGCAACTATTGAAGCAACAGAATTGCTGATATAGGTAACCCTTTTACCAACAGCTGTTAATGAATCAGAAAGCGCTGTCATCTTCGTACCAAGACCGCCAACTGTTGTTGACAAAGTGTTGATTGAAGTCTGAAGGGCAGCAATTGTAGCTGTTTGTGAGGCAATAGTAGTCTGCAAATCAGAAACACCTTTTACCTGAGCCGCCAATGCTGAAATCTGGTCCTTCAGGGCCTGGAAGTCATCGGCGTACTTGTTACATGAGGAAAAAATTAGGGCGAAAACGAACACACCCATCAATAGTCTTTTCATTTTTGATTTTTTTTAATTAATAAATGGAAATAAAAGAAGCACTTTAATTTTAATTCGTACAAAGTTGAAATAAATGCAAAGGGTAAAAAACCCATAATTTTGCATTTTGGGATATTTGGTAAAATATCAGAATAAATTGTCGTTATTAAAGGATATACAGTAAATATTGAGATTTATTCAACTATTTGACCAATTTATTCATTAAGGAAAATTTGCTGTGGCATCTGCCGTTTTTAAATAGTTCATAATAATTTAAGTATTAGTAAATGAGTAATTTATATAAAAATAAACCTTGTTTAAAAAGTATCATATTTGTTTCTAAGTTCATACAAATGGGTCCGTGATGCCAACAGTTTAATCCCGTTAAAAGGAGGTACTAATTGGCAGTCCCTGGTCTTAAATTCGATGGAACCCAGATAATTCAGGTTTAATATTGCTGATTGATTAATCTGTATGAATTTTGTTGTTCCCATTAAATCAATGATCTCTTTGGCTGTTGTCCCGGCACGGAGCTTCACTTCGCTCATGTCGGTCAAAATCGCCTTCCATCCCGGTTTATCGCCCGCCTGATCCCTGGTACACTGAAGCAAAATAATATTGTTCTTGTCCAGGAACCGTAGACCGATTGGCGTAGGTAATGAGATAACTTCACCCATCCCCTGCATGATTGGTACAAAACTTACCGGCTGATCACTCTTCCTTTTGAGCTTAAACCGGTCGATTACCAATTTCAGATCCTCTGGTTTTACCGGTTTAAGGATATAATCAAAGGCTGACTCCCTCAGTCCCTGTAATAAGTATTTGTCGAATGCGGTGTAAAAGACAACGTTAAATATCTGTTTTCTCGATTTCCGGCACTCTTCGAGAAGTTCAAACCCAGTCTTTACCGGCATCTCGATATCCATAAACACCAGTTCAAGGTTTTCCTTCATCAGCAGGCTTTTTGCCTGTTGGTATTTAGAAGCACATCCCTGAAGCTGTATCTCAGGGAAAAATCCCAGGTGTTCTTTCAACGCAAATACGAACTCTTCATCATCGTCAATAATTGCAGTTTGAATTTTGTCAAATCCATTCATATCTTCTTACCGCATAAAAGTTGGTTTACCCTACCTTTAAAAAGAATTAATTTTTATATCAAAAGAATAATTTTTGGGAATCTTTATTTCAACGATCGTGCCTGTTGCTGATGCATCCCCTTTCCTTTTGTCGATGATTGAAAACTCGATTTTCTCAGTATTCTGTTTATTAAGTAGATAGATCATTTGATACAGGATTTTAAGACCTGTTCCTGTTCCCAAAGCGCGGTTGGCCGATTGTTGGTAGCCTATTCCATTATCTTCGATAATTATTTTCAGGCAAGTTTCATATTTTCTGATTTTTATCCTGAGCAGTTTTTCTCCTGTCAAGGGTAGAAGGGCGTGTTTAATCGCATTTTCAACGGGTATCTGGATCAACATAGCTGGAATCAGGTGGTTCAGGTCTGTAGTTTCCTCGATTTCCCAGGTGATTTTAAATGGTTCGGGGATTCTCCATCTTTGAAGTTCGATATACCCTTTTACCAGTTCAATTTCATCCTCAACCGGTACAGCAATTTGTTCAATATGATCGATGGATTTGCGGCAAAGTATCATCAGGGTGGTTAAATTCTTTTTGATATGATCCGGAAGATCGCTTTCGGCTGATATTCCACTGAGGACATTAAAGAAGAAATGGGGTGACAGGCGGTTACGGATGGTCTGCATTTTTAACAATGCGATGGTATTGTGTTGCTTTAGAATGGTTGTTTCTGCTCTTTTCCTGTATCTGATGAAGAGAGAAGAGAGGATTCCCAGGCAGAGAATTGAGAATATTATTGTGATGTATAACATCAACATGAAGATTGTTTCGTTTTTGTTTCATGAGATTCCTCATTCCGCTGCACACCATTGTATTATAACAATTGTAGACATACGATGGAGACGCACGATCGTGCGTCTCCAATTGTTATTTTATTCCGGGTAATTAATACTCCCAGAGGTCTTGTTCATAATCGAATATCGAATTTTTGATTCGTTCCGATTCTTTGAAGGCATATTCACCGGCAGCGTATTCCTCAATTGACCTGTTGTTATAGACATTTTCTTCTTTTACAATGTATCCGTCAAACAAGCGGTTGAGGAAAATATCGTCAAAACTTAAACTCCTGGCGCCGTTAAATTCATTGAGTGATTCTTTTTTAGCAAGGATAGGGCGGATTTCGGGGTAGTATACCCAGAAGAGTCTTTTTCTGACGAAAGTACTGTCCTTGGGGTCTTTTTTATAAACGCGTATGGGGCAAATTCCGAGGATGCGAACCTGGAGTGTCGACTTTTGTTTGTCGAAATACCACACCTCTTTAACCTCAAGCTGTTTAACTTCATGAGTTGGGATATCTGTTTGTACAATTGTATCGCGGTCGTTACCGGTATTGATATCGGTAACTTTAATTACCCTGACAGAGTCGCCAAACTGCTGTTTCACCTGATTATAAGTAATCGGTTCCTTGAATTCGTTATCATTGAGTGAAGCGTCAAAGGCAGTAATTCGCTTATCTTCAATACCTTTTAACAGGACATTGAACAGGTTATTCCTTCCCTGTATTTCGCGGACCGGATAATAAAAGTGTTGATTCGCTTTTTCGCGAAGATCAATGATGCGCCATACTGTTTTGGACCAGATTGCGTCAGACTCCCGGATATTTGGGAGTGGAGAAGGTTTCCGGTCTATGGTGGTTTTTTTGTAATAAGCGCCATCAATCACCTGAGCTTTCAGCAGATTTTCTGATGTAACTCCCACCAAAACTAATGTAATGATCAATAATAACTTTTTCATTTTTAATTAATTTTAAAGCTTATTGGAGGCAAATTACGCGTTGTGCCGTCATCCCCCTTAACGATAATGCTCTCAATCCATAAACGGTTTCCGGAATTCAATCCCTTCATCAGGTCTTTTTGTTCCTGCGAGAACCTGTTTCCTTTAGTTGGTTTGTCAACAATAAATCCCGCTTTCGATGTTGATACGACGAACGACGTGACCGTAAAGTTCATCTCGAAATCGAAATCAGGAATTTTAGCCAATACCCCTGTTTGCGCCTCCAACTCATTTCTGGAGATTATTCCCTCATTTTTATTGGCCACCGAAGCGACCGGATCGGGAACTTTTTTGACACGGAATGGTGTTGAACCGATCTCTTTGGTGATTCCGTCGATCAGAGCGCTGACACTGATTACCGATTCAACACCAACTTTCTCAGGTTTTACCAGGTATTTTCCATCTGTTCCAGCCGACTCGATGGCGCCATTTGTTATTGATACTTTTAAATTTGAACCGGAAATTCCAGGAACGGAAATAGAAACCGGGTTGGAAAGGCCTGCATAAAAAACATTCATCTTGGTAGGCGAAACGGTCATGGATGGTCTTGCAACTTCATATTCATGCTTGAATGGGTAATTTACGATAATCCCGAACGGATTTTTGTAGTTAATCTGACCTCTCCATTCAATTTTGCCCTCTTTAATTGCAACAGATTTGTACAGACCTGCATTTTCACCGGCAACGATTGGTAACGTCGCCCCGCCAACAACAATTACCGGGGTGGCGGTTGTGTCAACTGCCGAGAGAAATACCTTAGCTTCATAAGTACTGCCCTGAAGAATATAGTCTGATTTGGATACGACCTGTGCCTGTAGCTTATTAAATTTAAATGATGATGCGTCGATCTGGGCAAAAAGATGGTTGATTACATCCGATTCAGCATTACGCACATCGCTTTGTATTTTCGACATCAGTGTAATTACCGCAATCAGGGGATACCCTTCAAATTTGCTCGATTCCCACGATGGTGTTCTCCCTTCGGTTGGTGGTGGCGCGGAGGTATCCAGGCTTTTGTTTATTGATGCGATCAATTCGGTATTCGCTGTATCGACTAACGTGAGCAATAAATTGCGGTAGTTCTCTATCGCTTTTTTCAAGGCGACACCTTTTTTTTTCGTAATCATTAGTTCAGCGGGATAATTAAGGTCATCGCGTGAAATAATATTTTCGATATCCCCGGCAGGGCCATCCGCAGCTTTGACAATCAACTCTTTTAAGCTGTGGATATAATGGTACAAAGAATCGGAACTTGCTTTCACTTTTAAGACTGATTTATTAAGTTCTCCCGCTTTTTTCGGATTTTCCTTTGCTGCATTATTAAATTCGTCGTATACACGTTGGTTTTTTGCTATTGAACTCTCGATCGTCTGCATGAAGTTATGATTGACCATTACAAAAGCATCCAATACTGATTTGTCAACATTGAGTGCGAGCATGGCAGTCAAAACCAGGTACATCAGACTGATCATCCTTTGTCTGGGCGCTTCCGGACAGTATTTTGTTCCCATGTTCGAATTAACCTTTTACGTTCATTGCTCCAAGCATATTACCATAAATATGGTTAAGTGCCTCCAGATTTTTATTTAGCTGTTCAGTTTGTTTACGGTAATTTTGAGCTTCTTCGAGGGCGCCTGTGACCAGAGCTGTCATTTTTGAATGACCTTCGAAGGCTTCAGCTGAGGATGCAGAGAGCTTTCTTGCATTCTGCAAATGTAATTCATATGAAGAATTCAAAGCCGATAAACTTGTATTGACGAGTGAAAGTCCGGTACCATATGTTTTGGAATGATCGTTAAGGGCGATAAGGTCCTTGTTTACAGATTCAGTAAAGCTCTTATACGATTGTGCCAGTTTGTCACCTGTTGAGGCAAGTTGATCATTTATCTTTTTTGAAGATTCGTTAAAGGTGTGGGCCAGATTCTTTGAAGAGCTATCCAGCATCTGAGACGACTGATCATATGAGCGTACCAGATCGTTGGTTGATCGCTCAATTGAATGGGAAGCCCTTGAGTTAACATCTTTTAAAGAGGAGATCGATTCGGAAGCGTCTGTCAATGTTTTTACATATTCATCAGTAGCCAGAGTCGCGCTGGAGATATCTGCAATTCCGCTGGCGGTGCTCGAAAGATCCTGCAGCCCTTTTTTTACTTTGGCCAGTAAATCGGGAGAAATCTCAGCTTTCTCCAGTATGCTCTCTATCGAGGTTTGTTTGGAAGCGTATGCAAATTCGTATTGGTCCTCTTCCGGAATATAAGCTTCTTTTAATTGAGGGTAAACCTTTGACCAATCCGGAATTTCAACCGATGGTTCAAAGGCCGAAAAGAAGAAGATCACCACCTCGGTTAACATTCCTATGGGAAGAATAATATTTGCGTATGGCCAATGTTGTAATTTGAACAAAGCTCCCAAAAGGACGATGGAAGCACCAATACTATATAAAAAATTCATCGAAGATCTCCACCTTCTTGAATGAGTAAATTCTAACACTGCCATAATTCAATAAATTTTTGTTTTTCTTATTTTTTTGATTGAAACTCATCTCCGAAAGAGGAGCGGACGCAGCGGAAACCCACATATGATTTGGCACTGTCCTGATATTCAAATGTTCGGGTACCTACCTGAATGAAGTAGGCAATATCTTTCCATGAACCACCTCTGATAACCTTCCGTTTGAGGGCCGGCGGATCATTCGGAAGCGCCGATTGCTCGAAATTAGGGTTCAGGTCGTGCATAAAATTATAGGATGATTCATCATATGCAGTGATGGTCCATTCGGCAACATTGCCTGCCATATCGTATAGACCGTAACCATTTGGATCGTAGGTCGCTACTTTTACGGTTGTTTTACCGCCGTCATCACTGTAGTTTCCCCGCATGGGTTTAAAATTTGCCAGGAAGCAACCACTTTTGGAGCGGGTATAATAACCACCCCAGGGATACATCGAATTGCTTAAACCACCTCTTGCAGCAAGTTCCCACTCGGCTTCTGATGGTAACCGATAATCCTGAACTCCATAATCACCCTTTTTGGCGAGGTCTGAATTTTTGAAATTTGTACGCCACATACAAAATGCCTTGGCTTGTTTCCAGGTTACACCAACAACAGGGTAATCGTCAAAACCGGGATGTGAAAAATACTTGCTGGTCAGCGGATCGTTAAAAGCATAGGAGAAGTCGCGGATCCAAACCAGTGTATCGGGATAAACATTTACCCCATCTGTCATTATAAAACTTGAACGTCCCTCAATCGGGACAACTTTACCACTAAGGTCATTTACGCTTCCCTGATAATTCTGAGTTTTGTAATTATAGGCATTCTGAATTCGGGCCGCCTGTTGAAGATCGACCCATGAATAGCTGTAATTCAGCTTTCTTGTATCAAGTTCTTTCCTTCCCATAATCCGGTCTGTTCCTGAATAGTACATTGGTTCAAGGGCATCTTTGTAATCGGGATTACGCCAGTCGAGTTTTCTTTTCCAGTTCAGAATTGGGGGATCAATCGGATTTCCTTTCCGATCCTGAGTAATCTTAAATTCCTCAAATTGTTCCGACAACATTTGCCGTGCAGTCGAATCACGGACCCAGTAAACGAATTGCCGGTATTCATTATTGGTAATTTCGGTGTCGTCCATCCAGAATGTAGATAAATCTACAGTCCTGGTTGGAACTGTAGCATTGGCAACATCCTGATCGCCAGAACCCATAATGAAACTTTGACCTGGTATTAATACCATACCAAGTGGGGAAGGTTCAAAGTATTTTCCTCGTTTCATGACACCCGTTAATTCACCGTTACCACCTCGATGACAACTGTTTAACAAGAGAATACACGATATACTACCTAAGATGAATAATCGCTTCATAGTTCGTTTAATATGTTGTAATCAACTATTTTTAGGTCAAAGTTACAAAAATCTAACACTTTTGTACTTATGGATCCGCTTTTTGTATAATAAAACTGAATAAGCAAGAAAAAATTCATGCGATCCGGAGTTGTATCTTGATAGAGCTGAGATGCTCATATCATAGGAATAACCGAATTTTATTCCGTTCCATAACTCCGCACCGCCTGTTATTATTATTGCATCGCCAATGCGATAGCCGATACCTCCCCATAATCGTCTGTCGTATAGAACGGTCATGTTAAGATCTGCCTGCCAGGTTGTTGCATCAGATTTAAAGAAGAACGAAGGAAGTGCCTGAAACCTTTCATCTGCCATTTGAAGGGTATAACTTCCGCTCAGGTAATAATGTCTGCGCATTGAATATTTACCCGATTGCTCAAATGACAAAGTGGGCTGATTCAGATGACGGGCAGAAAGAGCAAGCTCATAATCTTTATGCTGATAGTAAAACCCAATTCCTATATCAGCCAACACTCCCCCTACTTTTCCGGTTGGGAGTGAGGGATCGGAAAGATTGACCAAATCGCTTCCATCAATTCCTGTCATGTCGAAGTTGAGATTTTTATTCATCAACCCAACAGAAATTCCTGAACCTAACTTGCCGTTACCTAATTGGGTCCTCCACGAATAGTTCAATCCAATTGAAATATTCTTCTCAAATCCAATAGCATCATTAATGACTGAAAATCCGATACCGTCATTACTCCCTATTAAATGGACAGAAGCATCGGTATTAAAAACAGTTGTTACCGGAGCACCTGGAAATCCAACCCACTGGAACCTGTTTAATACTGAAAAATTTATTAATTCTGAAGATCCTGCAAAACCAGGATTTACAGTTAATTGATTAAACCGGTTCTGGCTGAACTGAGGATCTTGCTGAGCCTTTGCGGCAAAATTACAAATAATTACAAATATCCAAAATATAAAAGCTCTATTCAATAGTTCCCCTTTGCGATCCGTGATACTTTTATATTTCATTTGTATATAATTTGTTTTTAGTGGCCAAATGGAATAGCCATGGTGATATATACATCTTCGGTTTGTGATTTTGCAACCATGGCTATTTCATCTGTAAATAATTTGTTTTTTAAAGGTCAGATGGAATAGCCATCCGCCGGTTGGCGGATTCATTTCGGTTGGTGATTTCTCAACCATGGCTATTTCATCTGATTATATTTTGTTGAAATATTTCCACCATTTCCCGGAGATCTCATTTTCGCAGGCTTTTCGGTAATCTTTTTTGGAACATGGAATTCTGACGGGGAATAAGGTGCAGTCTTCTGATGGAACTTCCATCCACCACCTTTTAGAGATTGGGTGGAGAAGAAAGGAGATCGGCTCCTCCAATCCGTCAACAGTCATGTGATAATGTTCGAAATCGGTGGCCTCATCCGTTGGCGCTTCATCAAGTCTTTTCGATAATCCGTTAATAAAGTACCAGCCGATTTGTGCCGCCATCATTGCGCCTGTCGATGAGGGGTCGGCAAGAGGGGAATAGCCGAAAATTCCAAACCAGGAGGGCGTAGTGGAAATGCCTGAATACCAGGCGATCTGACAGGCTTCTTCCCCGGTTAAACCGTTAGGAGATATACGATACTGACCCGGAGCTTCTGATGCTTTCAAGGATCCGAAGTCAAAGCTCACCAAATCGGACTTTCGAAGCAATGGTTCCAATTCTTTTAAATCGGCGCGGATTTCCCCCAGCGTGAGAACCTCCCCGTTTGTACCTTCTGCTATCAAATCTTCTGCCTGATCACCAATAAAATAGGATTGGCAGGAGATAACACTTACGGATGTTCCTGGCGGAAGATTGTTAATATAGATTTCATCGGCAGCGCTTTTGTCGGAAACTGAATTGTCAATCCGGTCATCAACGATCACAAGGTTAAATTCCTCCCGGCTAAATCCTGCAACCATAGGAACAATAAGTTCCTGACTTCCACCTAATATTAAGAGGCGTACCCCCAGTTCGGAGAGCTCTTCCGCCACTATTTTCACTGCAGCATAGGTGTCTTTGAGTTGATTACCGCATTTGATATTCCCAAGATCAACAATGTTTATTTCAGCGGGGAAAGAGGTCAGGGTGTATAATTGGCTTCTGATTGCATCGGGACCGTCAGCAAACGGAAGGCACCTGGATCCTCTTGCTTCCGGAACTCCCAAAATCGCGACATTCGGCAGGTGATCCTGATTCCAGGTTTGACTTTTCAGGTAATACCCCAACTGATCGGAGTTCCCTTCATAAAGTTTAACTACCTCTAAAGCAGATGGGGGTGTAATCAGTTCGTTTAACATAGCTCACCTCTATTAATTATAAATGCCAATTAGGGAAAGGCCAGAAATGAATTAATGAAATAATTAACAATTAAAGGTATATGGCTAATTATGTTGACTTTTCATTAATTCATTAATTCTTTCATTCTTAAATTATTTCGCCCTTCTCTTATTTGTTTTTGGCTTTGCGCCCTCTGTTTCAATGATTAGTTTGCAGTCAGCAACCGTCAGTTTGTTGATGTCTGCCCCTTTTTTAATTTTATAATTTCCTTTTTTAAAGGAGATATAGGGTCCCCAACGCCCTTCCAGAATGCGGATATCGGGCTCTTCATCAAAGGTTTTTAAAACCGATTTTATCGTTTGTTCCCTTTTTTCCTCAATGAGTTCAATGGCCCGTTCGATGGTCACAGTCATGGGTTCGTCTACCCCTTTTTTAAGCGACACGAAGTTTCCGTCGTGCCGGACATAAGGGCCAAATCGCCCAATCCCGACAATCACCTTCTTATCTTCATATAAACCCAGATCGCGAGGAAGATCAAATAATTTCATGGCATCTTCCAGCGAAATTGTTTCAATACTTTGCCCTTTCTGAAGTGAGGCAAACTGTGGTTTTTCTTCGCTTCCTTCAATCACTTCACCCAGTTGAACAAATGGACCAAAACGACCAATTTTTACTGAAACCGGTTTTCCGGTTTCAGGATCTGTACCGAGAGCTCTTTCTCCTCTGGCACGTTCCGAATTATTCAGGGCATCTTCGATTTTCAGATGAAAAGGGCGATAAAAACTGTCGATCATTTCGTTCCAGACCAGCTGTCCATCGGCGATTTCGTCAAACTGCTTTTCGACTGAGGCGGTAAAATTAAAATCGACGATAGGTTCAAAATATTTAACCAGGAAATCGTTTACAACCAATCCGATATCTGTTGGGAAGAGTTTTGATTTTTCTGTTCCTGTAATTTCTGTTTTTATCTCCTCCGTGACCATCTCCTGGCGAAGTGTAAGGGTGAGAAATGACCGTTCGGTTCCTTCCCTGTCCTCTTTCACAACATATTCCCGTTGTTGAATAGTTGTGATGGTCGGGGCGTAGGTGGATGGACGACCAATACCCAACTCCTCTAATTTCCGTACCAGACTAGCTTCAGTATAACGAGCAGCTTTCTGCGAAAATCGTTCAAGTGCCTGTATAAGTTCAGGTTGAAGTTTCTGGTGTACGGTCAGTGCCGGAAGCAATCCTTTTTCATCTTCTGACAGATTTTCGTCATCGGATGATTCCATATAAACTCCAAGAAATCCGTCAAACCTGAGGACTTCACCCGATGCAACAAAGATTTCTGATGTCCTGGAGACAGTAATATTTACGGTAGTTCTTTCTATTTCAGCATCAGCCATCTGCGAGGCAAGGGTGCGCTTCCAGATCAGACTGTATAGTCGTTGTTCCTGCGAAGTTCCGGAAACCTCTTCCTGATCAAAATAGGTTGGACGAATTGCTTCGTGTGCCTCCTGAGCCCCTTTTACCTTTGTTTTGTAATGGCGTATTTTAACATACTTATCACCATATGAAGAGATGATCTTTTTCTTTGCTGCTTTAATAGCCTCATCTGAAAGAGAGGTTGAGTCGGTACGCATATAGGTGATCAACCCGGATTCGTAGAGTTTCTGAGCCACCGACATGGTCAAACCAACCGGGAAACCAAGTTTCCGGCTTGCTTCCTGTTGAAGTGTGGAGGTTGTAAATGGGGCAGCCGGTGATTTTTTTGCTGGACGTGTGACAATGTCGGCAATTGTGAATTCCGCTCCCTTGCACTTTTTCAAAAAGGCCCTGGCTTCATCGGCAGTGTCGAATCGGTTATTGAGTTCCGCTTTGAGCAACGATATTTTATCGCCGTTCTCCGGAACCAAAAATACAGCGTTCACACGAAAAAACGGAACGCTCTGAAAATTAATGATTTCACGCTCCCGATCAACAATCAGCCGTACGGCAACAGATTGTACCCTGCCGGCAGAGAGGGAGGGTTTGACTTTTTTCCACAGTACGGGCGATATCTCAAACCCAACCAACCGGTCAAGTACGCGCCGTGCCTGCTGTGCATCCACCAGATCCTTATTCAGGAGTCGCGGATGCTCAATAGCCTTTAAAATAGCATCTTTTGTAATCTCATGAAAAACTATTCTGTTGGTTTTCAAAGGATCGAGGTGTAATACCTCCATTAAATGCCATGCAATGGCTTCCCCTTCGCGGTCCTCGTCCGACGCGATCCATATCTTGGTTGCAGATTTGGCACATTTCTTTAATTCGCTGACAACCTTTTTTTTGTCTTCCGAAATGATATAATTGGGTTGATAGTTATTGTTAATATCAACTCCAAAATCTTTTTTTTCAAGATCACGTATGTGTCCAAAACTTGATTTTACAAGAAAATCCTTACCCAGAATTTTTTCAATTGTTTTGGCCTTGGCGGGCGACTCAACGATTACCAGATTCTCTT
Source organism: Prolixibacteraceae bacterium (assembly GCA_963677935.2). GTDB lineage: Bacteria > Bacteroidota > Bacteroidia > Bacteroidales > Prolixibacteraceae > JAAFHB01. Next base: position 5,063,385 of record CAXXEH010000003.1, read on the forward strand.
CCATGCTTTTGAAGAATGATTTTGGTGGTTCTTAAATTTTTGCAAAGTAAAGAAAATCAAATCCTAAGTTCAAACTATTTCTTTGCTCATAACGTAACTATGCCGCAGATCAGGAAAAAGAAGCAACTGTAATTAGTCTGTAATTCAATGATATATAGCTATTAAACAGATCGATTTCAGTCAATTTCTTTTTTTTGTCAGACGTTCTCCAGCTTTGTGTTTCATTCTTTCAAAACCTTGGGAAAAACGTGTATATAAATTGTAAGTGTTATAATATTAATGGATTAGTGGATTTTACAGAAATATTATATCAAATTGGCCCCAGTTGTCTTTTAACCCTTTTGGGATGTTAAAAATCGGAATAATCGGTAGGATAAAGCAATATTTTTACAATTCTCGACACTGTATGCTTATATTCATCCAACGCGGAAAGCTTTTTCCAATCAGGATGATTTCTAAAAGCATCCCAATGTGCATCGTGCGCGGTCAAATCTGCAAAAGTTGTCATGTACATCAGATTAGGCATGGTACTTCCCGAAATCACGGAAGCATAGAAAACCGCATTAAATTCCAGTGATTTAAAGAGTTTAATTTCACCACCTTCATTGAACATTTTCACTTTCTGTCGGAACAGATAATCTGTTGGACCTTCGTAACTTCTTAGTTCATAGATTCTTTCTTCTGGTTTTGTTTTAAATTTCGGAATAAAGAATAGAGGCGCCTCAGGGAAAGCTTTTAAGAGGATTGATTCCTTTCTTAGAAACGGAACGTTATCAAAAGGGGCATTTAAAAAGTCAACACCGGCTGTTTGATAAATTTTGTCCTTTATAAGCGCCTCCTGCAGTTTATCCAGCTGATCGGGTGAGGTTAAAGGAAGCCAAACAATCATCTGTTTCCCGGAAGTCGTATCTGTGGCAATTGGTTTAAAGACTCCAACAGTTTTAATTCCTGCACGGTGTAATGCCGGCAGATAGGCATTCTTCAAATAATTATCGACGCGGGCCTCCTGGGTTTTTCCGTTAAGACGATAAACCTGGATCTGGTAAAAATCGCGTCCAGCAGCGAAAACAAACTGTTCCACAGTAAATAACAAGAAGAAACAGATTACTGATGATTTCAAGATAGTCTTCATTGTCTGAGTTTTTAGAGATTATTATATTAAGAATATTATTGTCGTTATTCGCTTTTTTGGCTGAAACGGAATATATGGCAGATTTACCACAATGATCGGTTATTGACTTAAAACCATATCATTAAAGGTAGGATGCTGACTTTCGGATATTCACGCTGACAAAGATTGAAAGGGTTCAAAGGTAAGAATTAATTGTAAAAAAGATAGGGTATTCTTCTGATTTGGGGAGCAATTCTAGCAGTATTTAACACGAATCAAACGATTTTATTTTGCTGTCAGATTTTCTCAACAATGTCAAACAAGCACAGTCTAACTACCAAAGAATATCTTGTCCCTTTTATTTTATCTATAGATTCTTACCCGGATAGCAGGTCTTTTTAAATGGCGAGTACAATTTTTCCCGGGAATTGAATTAATTCTTTTTAACCGTAGTAAGGTTGTTCCGGATGATCCGTCCTGCCAATAATCTTGTTGTAACGGTAGAGAATGCTACAACTGTTACCGAGCTGACCGGCATAAGAATGGCCGCAACCACGGGAGAGAGGTTACCTGTAAGGGCAATTCCCAGGCCAATAAAGTTATATAAAAAAGAGATCGCAAAACTGATTTTAACAACAACGAGCGACTTACGGGCAAAACGAATAAAGTCTGTAAGCCGATGAAACTGTGATGCTTCAATGATGGCATCACCAGCCGGAGAAAAATGGTAAATATCATCTGCAATAGAAAGAGCTACATCACTTTGCATAAATGCCCCTGAGTCATTTAGTCCATCACCGGTCATTAAAACATGACGTCCCTGATTGCGAAGATGGGCTATAAACTCCATTTTTTGATGCGGCTGTTGGTTAAAGAATAGTTTATCTTTTGAGAAGTAGGTTTGAAGGTAATCCCTCTCAGCCTCGTTATCTCCCGATAATAAATATAAATCGTATTGTTTACCCAATTCTTCAATGACTTTGCTAAATCCCGGACGATATTGATTACTAATTTTATAATAGCCTTTAACCTCTTGGTTTACTGAGAGAAATACAGTTGATCCAAATTCATTCAAACCTGATGTGGCTCCACAGACAAACTCCTGTGAACCTAATTTTAGCTGTTTCCCATCAACGAAGGCAAAAATTCCCTTTCCCGACATCTCGACAAATCCCTGGTTAGGAAGGGGTTGAATATTTGTAAGATGGTGGTCAATTGTCTGACTGAGCGGATGGGTGGATTGCTGAACCAATGATTTTACTGCCCTTGATTCCCATTCGGTCAGTTCACCTTCCAGGAAACGGATATTACTTTTGTCAGGTTTGGTAAGTGTACCAGTCTTATCGAAAACGATCGTATCAATTTTTGTGAGTTTCTCGATTACCCTGATATTTTTGATATACATTCCTTTATTGCCAAGTATCCGCATGGCAGTACCCAAGGTAAAAGGGAGTGACATGGCCAAAGCACATGGACAGGCCACAATAAGCACAGAGGTAAGCACAAGTATTGAGGTACGAAAATCTCCGATTATCAGCCAGGTCAAAAATCCAATGATGGCGATGGCAATGATGGTTATCGTGAAATATACACTGATTCTATCAATCAGGCTGGTTAATGAGCGTTGTGTCGTTGTCCGGGGTTCGGTCTGGTTCCAGAGTTGCGTCAGGTGGCTTTGTTTTACTTCGCGTTCCACCTTAATTGTTATGGCTCCGCTGGTTTGAATTCCTCCGGCATAAACGAAATCCCCCGGAACTTTTTTAATGGGGACCGATTCCCCGGTAACAAAACTATAATCGATCAATGCTGTACCATCAATGAGTATTCCATCGGCCGGTATCAATTCCTTACTTCTGAGAAGAAGTATATCTCCGATAGCAATATCTTCGAGCAGGGTGCTGATAGGAACTCCGTTTCCCATTTTGGTGACAGCAACGGGGAAATAGGATTTGTAGTCCCTGTCGAACGAAAGTGATTGATAGGTCTTGCCTTGGTACCATTTGCCGATCAGTAAAAAAAACATAAATCCGGCGAGGGTATCCGAATATCCTGGTCCGCGTGAAGAAAGTACCTCATAGCAGGTAACAAAAAAGAGGGTCAAAATCCCCAGTGCAATTGGTAAGTCAATGTTAATAATCCCTCTCCTAAGGTTTTTCCAGGCAGAGATGATGTAATCGCTACCGCTGTAAAAAACAAGCGGAATTGTCAGAACAAGACCGATGTAGTGAAGAAATGTTCCCAGGGAGTCACCTAAAGGTTTGCCGTTAAAATACTCGGGTAAACTATACAACATCACATTCCCGAAAATAAATCCGGCAACACCTATTTTATAGAATAACGTCCGGTCTATCGAATGGATATCCTTTTTTTCCAATGTTTTAAGTGAGATATCGGGAATATAATGGATCGAAACCAAAAGCTCCACTACAGCGCGCAACGAAATTTCTGTGGTATTAAAGTTCACAGTTACTTCCTTTTTGATAAAGTTGACGGATGACTGCTTAACTCCTCTGTTCAGCTTGTTGAGGTGCTCGAGTAACCAGATGCACGAAACGCAGTGAATGGATGGGATGTAAAAAGTGATCCTGGCAGTATCGCCTTCGAAGAACTCATACATCTTTTGTTTTACCTCTTCTTTATCCAGAAAGGCATATTTTCCTTTGTGACCCGTATCTTCGATTCGTACGCCAGGGGAGCTCTCAAGGGTATAATATTGTTGAAGTTTATTTTCGTTCAGCAGTTGGTAAACCTGTTTGCAACCAAAGCAGCAGAATTTCTTTTGGCTGTAGACGACAGGTTCTTTACCGCAATCGGCGCCACAATGGATACAAACGTTCTCAGTCATTGATTAGATATTAATACTATTTTCCCTTTGTGTCTGGCTGACAACAGGAGTGTTTAACAGCATCGGAGGCCTTCCTCGGGGCAGAACTGTTCATGTGAGTGGCAGGTGTTAGTTTTTCTGCCGGTGGACTTAGAAAAGGAATTCCCAGGGTAAGGCCGCGCAAAATAAACAGGGCGCCGATAATTACGATCAGAAAGGGAACCACCTTGTTAATTTTATTGCGGATTGCAATGCTGAACAGGTTTCCGGCCCACGAAATTGCCAGCATCATGGGAAGGGTTCCTAATCCAAATAAGATCATAAACGCAATCGCATAATAGAAATTTCCGGTGCCGATAGCGCCAGCGATTGCCAGATAGACTAAACCACAGGGTAACAATCCGTTCAATAATCCAATCAGAAACAGTCCGCGGAAGGAGCGCATCTTAAATAGCTGTTGAATAGCCCGTCGAAGTGGAGTGGTAAAGAACTCTAAATTCCCCTGTAACCGGTTTTTAAAAAGCCAGGGGAGGAGTACTGAAAGAATCATGAAACTACCCATTGATATCGAGATTACCTGTTGAAATCCAAGCAGGTGAAATCCATGACCAATCAATCCAAAGCAGGCGCCCATCACTCCATAGGTGATCGTCCTTCCGATATTGTAGAGTAGGCCACCAGCTGTTTTTTGCCAGAAGTTATCTCCCCTCAAAGGGAGACTTAGCGCAATCGGGCCACACATTCCAATGCAATGAAAACTACCCATCACACCTAAAACGAAAGCTGAGATTAAAATTTCCATATGCTATTCAATAAAAAAATCCTTTTCAATCAGATAGCTTTTGCGGTCGTGACTCCAAGTGAATTGAACCTGATATCTTCCAATGGCGAGATGTTCTTTACCAATGATTAATGAATCAGAACGGAGGGTTACCCAAAATTGATAATCCAATTTTTTATCAGATGGCCGGTAAAAATAGATGTGTAAACTATCGGTCATCTGATTGATCGATTTTGAAAACCTGGCTATCAGTTTGGAGTTATGGTTTAAAAGCTGAATGCTATCATTATAAACAGATGACCGGTTTGTAATCTCCATCTGATTGGTAAAATCGGCCCCCTTTTCATAATAGTCATTGGTTACCAGATCGTTATTTTGCCTGAAGGAAAATACGATGAATACAATCGCCAATGTTAAGAATCCCATTAAAAAAATAAATATACTTTGTCCCCAGTTTAATTTCACTCGTATAAAGTTTAATTAATTCATTAATATTTAGATTATTGATCCGAGTGGAACCCTCATTGATTTATACCTTGCCTTTTGAGAATGGACGTTCATGAGGGTTTCATCAACTCTTTTATTTCTCAGGCCCAAGAAAATTGGTAAAATATTTTTCGAGAAGTGTCTCCCCTTCAAAAATTCCCAGTTCAATCGATGTACTTTTCCCTGTTAACGATTTCTTATTTAGATTTACAATTAATACACTCTCAAGTACGCCCTGTGTTTTAAGTAATGTTTGTCCTGTAGCAAGCTGGACACTGCCCGATGCAGGTGTTAATATTTTTAAATTCAGATTTTTGTCAGATTTAGTCTTGTTGATGATCTTTACCATATACAAATTTGAATAGGTAGCTGAATCGACCTGCTGATAGATTGAGCCGGAAACGCGCAATATGGTTGCCTCAATTGGTTTACGATTTCCAATGGTTATCGCTAAAATAACGATTAAAACTGCCAATACTGCTGAATAAGAATAGGTACGGCCATTAAGGACTGATCGTATACCGCTTTCAATTCCCTGTACTGAATCAAATCGGATCAGATTTGGCGTCTTGTTAATCTTTTTCATCACGATATTGCATTCGTCGATGCAGGCAGTACAGTTGATACATTCGAGCTGGCTGCCATTCTTTATGTCAATGCCTGTTGGACACACAGCGATACACTGATTACAGTCGATACAATCTCCACTGTTTTTTGACCCGCGTGGTTCCCCTCTTTTATAGTCGTATATAACAGCAATTGAGCGGGAATCGAGCAAAACACCCTGAAGCCGGCCATAAGGGCAGATCATGGTGCAGACCTGTTCCCTGAAAAAGGCGTAAATCCAATAATAAAAAAGGGAGATCCCAAACATAATGGTAAAACCCAGCCAATTCTCATGAATGGGGGCGGTAATAATTTCAAGTAACCGATCAGGTCCGATGACCCAGTTTAAAAATATATTGGTGATCAGCACTGAAACAATCAGGAATACAGCATGTTTCGCGATTTTTCGAAAGAAGGTACGTGCGGTCATGATAGGCTGTTTATGCCCCTTTCGGTAATTTCCATCGAAAAGATATTCGATGCGGCGGTAGATCATCTCCAGAAATACGGTCTGAGGGCAGGCCCAACCACACCACAATCTGCCATAAATCACGGTAAACAATACGATAAATACCACCGTAATGGCCATGATTAATGCCATCAGATAGGAATCCTGTGCCCAGATGATCTGCCCAAAAATCGAGAATTTTCGGTTGGCAATATCAAAGAGCATTAAAGGGTTCCCATTTATCTTAATAAATGGCGCCAGTACCAGAAAAGAGATTGCAATCCAACCTACTATTGTGCGACGATTGTACCATTTCCCCTGAGGTTGTTTTGCATAAATCCATTTTCGTTGGCCCGTTTCAGTAATGTTGATTGGGCGATCCCGAAAGGTGGATGGGGTTTCTAATTCCATTTTTATGGTTCAGTTGACAGAATATTTCAGAATTATGGTTTGCATTCGACACCCTGCGGTGCTTTGGGATTCGCCGGATTGCTCCCCACCAGGTTTTTCCTGATATACAAGGCGATATTTTTAATCTCATCCTGTGTGAGCATGTTTTTGAAAGGGGTCATCCCTTTTTCCGGTTTTCCTTCGGCTATCATATGGATCACATTCTCTTCAGCACATCCGTTCAACCAATAATTGTCTGTCAGGTTGGGACCAATCTGGTTTCCTTCACCTTTCATCCCATGACAGGCAATACACCCTTTTTGGGTGAAGAGTTTTGCACCGGCAGCTAGTTTCTCCTGTTCGCCCATTACGACTCCACCGGTTGATGCTTCCTGTTTTTGTTTTTTTTCCTGTTCAAAAGCGGCAGATTTCCGGTTGTACTCGCTCACCTGGTCTTTTCCGTTGCCGGGATAACCGAAATAGGTGATCAGGTAGAAAAGCGAAAATCCGAAGGTGGCTATAAAAATCAATAAAATCCAGTTAGGCGCAGGGTTATTTAACTCTGTGATCCCATCAAAATCGTGTCCTTCGTGTTCCGTATGTTCTATGGCATCACCGCTGGTGATCTTATCTTTTTCTTTCATCTGTAAATAATTTATTTTTTAAAGGTCAGATGGAATAGCCATGGTAATATTTTCATTTCGGTTTGTGATTTCTCAACCATGGCTATTTCATTTGTATACGATTAAATTTCATTTGATTCCAAATTGTCATCATCAAGGATTGAACTTTTGAACTTCTCCAAATCCTTTTTGGGGATTTTCATGGTCCGGTAAAGGACGACGAAATAAAGTACAATAAAAATGAACAATCCAACAATATAAAAGTATTGAATACCTTGTACATCTTTAAGAACGTCTCCAACAAAACTCATCATCGCCGGTTTTAGGTGGTCAGTTATTTTTTCTGGTTGGCAGGCGAGATGTCCCTGCCTAATTTATGCAAATAGGCAATCATTGCAACAATCTCTTTATCAGCTGCTACATCTGCCCCGGAGGCTTTTAGCTCATCTGCAATCTTCTGAGCCTGTTCCCGGTAGTCGGCAACCGCTTTCTGATCGTAGTCCTTTGGATAGGGAACACCAAGGGTTTGCATCACCCTGATTTTTACAGGAATCTGACTTAAGTTCACCGTATTCTTAGCTAACCAGGGATATGCTGGCATAATGGTTTGCGGATTAATTTCCTTTGGTTTGGTAAAGTGATTATAATGCCAGATGGCTGTTTTATAGGTTGAGCTTCCAACATAACCTGCGCGTGCAAGATCGGGACCGGTACGGCGTGACCCCCACTGGAACGGATGGTCGTAGATGAACTCTCCGATTTTGGAATACTCGCCATAACGGTCTGTTTCCCATCTCAAAGGTCTTACTTGTTGCGAGTGGCAATTGTAACATCCATTGCTGATATAGATATCCCTACCTGCCAATTCAAGGGGAGAGTAAGGGGTAACTGAAGCTATTTTGGGGATATTCGATTCTATTTTTAGCATCGGAATGATTTCAACTGCACCACCAATCGCAAGTGCGATAAATACCAGAACGGCAAAGACAACCCCTTTTCTTTCGATCAGGCGATGGAGTGATTCTCCATATTTACGGGCAGAGGAGTCTGTCAGCACAGGAGCTTCGGTCGCTTCATCATCAACAAGATTTCCGGCCTGAATTGTTTTGATCATATTATAGAAAAACATCAGAAATCCAATCAAAAATAGCAAACCACCCAATATCCGGGCGTGGTACATTGGCATAATCTGGGTAGTAGTTTCCAGGAAGTTCGGGTAAGCCAACAAGCCATTTGGAGTATATTCGCGCAACATCAGCCATTGGGTGATGCCAGCCCAGTAAAGGGGAATTGCAAAGAGGAGGATTCCCAGGGTTGCAATCCAGAAATGGGTATTTGCCAGTTTTTTCGAATACAACGGAGTTCTGAAAAGTTTTGGAACAAGCCAGTAAAACATTCCGAAGATTAAGCCGCCATTCCATCCCATCCCGGCGATATGTGTATGAGCGATGGTCCAGTCAGTAAAATGACTGATTGCATTAACACTTTTAAGTGACATCATTGGTCCTTCAAAGGTTGCCATACCATAAGCAGTCAATGCTACCACCATAAATTTCAGTTCTGCATTGTCGCGTACTTTATCCCATGCTCCACGCAGGGTCAATAAACCGTTGATCATTCCACCCCATGACGGTGCGATCAGCATGATTGAGAAAGTTACCCCCAATGCCTGTACCCAGTCAGGTAATGCCTGATAGAGTAAATGGTGCGGCCCGGACCACATGTATAGGAAAATCAATGTCCAGAAATGGACGATCGAAAGTTGGTAGGAATAAATAGGACGGTTTGAGGCTTTTGGAAGGTAGTAATACATCAGACCAAGCCATGGTGTTGTCAGGAAGAAAGCAACTGCATTATGTCCATACCACCACTGAACCACTGCATCCTGGGCCCCGGCATAAACCGGATAACTTTTGAGAAGAGAGAAGGGAATTTCAATGCTGTTTACGATGTGTAAAACGGCTACCCCCAAAAAGGTAGCCAGATACCACCACACCGAAGCATAAATATGTTTTACCCTTCGTTTCAGGATCGTTCCGATCATATTCCATCCAAAGGTCACCCAGATAACGGCAATTAAAAGATCTATGGGCCATTCCAGTTCAGCATATTCTTTCCCGGAAGTAAACCCCGTCAACAGGGTTAATGCTGCCAGGAGAATGATCAACTGCCATCCCCAGAAATGGATCTTACTTAAAACATCATTAAACAACCGGGCTTTTAAAACCCGTTGCAGGGAGTAATAAATGCCAGCAAACATGGCATTCCCAATAAATGCAAAAATAACCGCATTGGTATGTAATGGCCGCGTACGACCAAAAGAGGTATATTCCAACCCCAGGTTAAATGCAGGAAACGCTAATTGTAAAGCGATTAATAACCCAACTATGAGGGCAACTGCTCCCCATATCATCGTGGCTATTATAAAATACTTTACTGTTTTGTTGTCATAATTAAACTGCTGTACTTCCATAATGTAGGTGTTTGTCTAACTTAATGCCTGATTAGTTCAAATTTGATATTGAATTACTTATGAGTCTCCGTTTCCTTTTCTGTTTCAACATCAGTAATCTCGTCCTCGTCAAATAAAATCCTGACTGACGGGGTGAATGTATCGTCGTACTGTCCGTTTTTAACGGCCCAAATAAACAGAAACAGAAAGACCATTGCAGCCAGCAGACTAACCCCAATGAGTAAAAACATGATGTTCATTTTTCTGTCCTTTTATTTGGTTCCGAATATAAACTTTTAATTACAAATGCCAGTAATTGCAAAAGAGTTAAAAAGAAATTCGTCATTAAATAAAAGCTACAACTTGAAATGATTTTTGTTCAGAGATAGGATTAAACAGATGAAATTTAGAAATGTTCCAAATAGGGACTATCCTTATAATCGGGTTAAACCTGATTCTCCCAATTTAATTAGGTTTAGGCAATTTTGATAATTCCTCCGGGTCAGATTGTCCTCCCAAATCTGTAAATCGGGCAGTGAGACGGCAAAATAGTCGAGTTTGTAGAGATCGTTCAGGTGGTTTTTCCCGAATCTGATCAATATTTCGAAACGGTCTCTCGCTTCCTCCTTTTTCCCCAAACGGACCAGTGCTAGTCCCTGATAAAAAATAGTTTCAGGTTGCTGGTCGTTGTAAAAAACAGCCGGAGTGGGTTCCTTCAACCCTTCAGAGGCTTTTCCCCAGTATTCTGTTGCCTGATCTTTAATTCCCAGACCGTCGAATGCGCATCCCATCCAGTAAAAAACACCATTTTCCTGTGCACCATATAATTTTCCTTCTCCCAGGTTTTCGGGATAGTGTTGTGCCAGGGTAAGCAAATCTATCCCCTTCTGATAATCTTCCGCTGCGATAGCATTCTTAGCCATCTCTGTCAGACTAAAAACATATTGACCGGTCACTTTTCCTTCTCCGCCCTCCCAGGGGTGGAATTTTCTGTTTAAAATAAGGGAATATCCCCTTTCATACAGGCCAAGTAAGTTAAATAGTGTGGCTTGTTCAAGGTACAAATCGTCCCGTTCGTTGACCAGATCAGGGTATTTTTCAAGATTTTGAAGCCGGCTTTCCGGAGAATATCCAATCCGTTTGTATAATTGGTCCAATTCCATGAAGATGCGCGAATCTGAGCGATCGATTGCAAATGCTTTTTCGAGCGCTACAATCGCTTTTTCGGGTGAATTTGTCTTGTTAAAATAGGCCAATGCCAGGTTTCGATGGACTGTCGGGAAACAATCATCATTGGTAGCCGATAATTCCCAGTTCAATATGGCCTCATCATACTGACGTGCGTTGTACCAGAAATTACCCAGATAATAGGGTGCTTTTGCATCAGCAGGATTTTTACTTTTTGCCCACTCCAAAACAACCACAGCTTCGATATGGTTGGGAAAACAATAGTCGGGAGAGACAGAAGCGGCGAAGAGCAAAGATTGATCAGAAGCTGCCTTATCTCCGTCGTGAGCTTCAAACCAGGCTTTATAATAATAGGCCATCGGATAGACCGGGTTCTCTTTTTGCTCCTTAATACCCAGATTGATCAGTTCAATGGCTTCAGAATAAAATCCGGCAGCGGCAAAATCAAGGGAAAATTCGATATAGGTGTGGATATTTTCGCGAATTAGGGTTTTCAATTCTGAATCTCCGAAAGGGTTAGAACCTCTTTCGGGATTCAAAAGAATTTTTTCAAATAGGACCCCGAAATTAAACGGATCCAGTTTAAGCGACTCCTCCACCAGTTGGATCGCTTCAACATACCTGTCAAGTTTACGCAGGATGCTCACTTTAATCTGCCGTGCTTTGTGATTATGCCAGTTCCGGATCAGGGCGCGGTCAACCAGCTCGAGCGCCTCTTCCCAATCGTGTCTCTTTGCTGCTAATCGTGCCAGTTCGAAATAACCGCTATCCTGAAATGACCCATTCCAGACCGATTTATAGAAAGCCTCAAATGCGCCATTGTCTTTTTGAAGATAACCTAAGGTGAGACCGAGATTAAAAAAGGGTTCCCCATCAATCGGGTTTGGATTTCGCTCCGTCAGGGTGGAAATTGCTTGACGGAAATAAGGTTCAGCTTTTGCAAATTGTCCTCGACGCAGGTACCATAATCCTAAGGCATTGTTGCAACGGCTATCTTTCGGATCACGGCGGAGTCCTTCGAAATAATAATTTAAAGGATCATAAGTGGCATGGCGGTACTGTTCGAGATGCAATCCAGTCAGATATAATTGCTCGATACTTTCAATCTCCTCAGGAAGTTTTGCAGGTTTGGCCGGTTCAGGAATTGGGTTAAGAGCTGATTCAGGCTTCCAGTCAACCAGTAATTTTCCGTTGGATGTCAGAATCGCAATTTCCAATGCCGAGGGATCTGTTCCCTGAGGAAGGTCAATTATTTTTTCATACGAAGTGGCCGGATGGAAATCAAAAATATCATCAATCAGGATTTTATTACCGGCCTTGAGAATGATTTTACCGGATATGTATATTGAAGTAGTATAGGATTTTATGATACATTTCCCATCCTCAACCTGAAGATTCACCATCGCTTCTTTTGTGGCATTTTTCACAACACCGAGATCGCGGTATGGCATAAAATACTGCGAAAAAGTTTTCTCTTCCCCGGGCATCAACCACGAAAAGTCGGGCTGGTTATCGGTGAACACTCCGCACATCAATTCGATATATGGACCATCCTCATCGGTAAGATTGCGGTCCCATGCGCGGCCAAAATCGCTGTGCCCCCATGTCCATTGTTTTTTCCCGGGTGAAATATGGTGGTTGGCCACATGAAGTAAGCCTCCCCGGCTGTCATTTTCATAACCACCTACAAAATTGTATTTTGAATTGACAGCCATATAGGAAGTTGGTACTGGAATATTTTTATACCTGGAGATATCGGTTCCGGGGGCGTAATCGACTTTGTAATAAGTCCCTTTTGCAATTGGGAACTCCGACACATCGCGTTTGCCATGGTCAAAAACGGCATTCACGTCAGGGGGGAAAACCGACTGATAATCGTCATTTACCTTGACGGCTGGATTGGCCCACCACAGAAAGGTTTGCGGAAAATTGGTGCGATTGAATAATTTTACCTTGATTTCAAGATAAGCTTTGTCCGGATTTAGTGTGAATCCGGCCATCCCCCGGGTTCGGAACATCCGCTCTAGCTCGCTGCACCAAACAGTGATGCTCCCATCGCTATTCTTTTCAATACAATGATCAACTGCTTCAAAAGTTGAGGGTCGGTGGTGCTGCGGCCAGTTAAATTCAATTCCACCGGAGATCCAGGGGCCTGTAAGCCCTACCAGTGCCGGTTTGATCACCTGGTTATAATAGACAAAGTGACGTTGTTTGGTTTTGTCAAAAGCCATCTGTACCCGCCCACCCAGTTCGGGGAGAATCATGATCTTCAGGAATTGGTTTTCGAGGTAGATAGCATCATATTCCTTATCAATTTTTTCGTCTGAAATTTTCTCGATTACCGGATGTGGATATACCACGCCGCTGCTCCCCTGGTAAACACGATTCTCGAGAAACATTGGATTTTTTTCAGGTTTTCCGATTTCATACGTTGGAATAATGACTTTTTCATACCAGGCATGAACTTCCCCCTCCAAAGGAAGGGAGTTAAGGATGCTATTATTTATATTATTTAGAACTGTTGTCATTGCAATTTTGAATTTACCTGCCTTTTATCCATTTTTTCCAGCTGGATATCTTTTGCCAATACGTCACCTTCGAACACATTTCCTTTTACTTCGGCATTCAGACACGCTTCGAAAGTGAGGCAGTGTTTGCGGGTATGAAAGGGTTCAAACTGAACCGAACGGATAATCCTGTTGTAATTAAACCGGATTCCATCGACCGAAAGGGCATACAAAACCGGGTAGTCGAATGCATTAAAGGTGTTATGTTCGATGGTAATATTGCGGTGAAAGGGTTTAAGTGAATCAACTTCGGGCACAATCGGATAAATACTGATAATCCCTTCGCAGAACTGGTACATTGAAGTCATACACCCATCTTTAAAAATGTTATTGGTGATGGCGACATCTGAAACTGCTCCCGATTCGTACCAGCCGTTAGCATCTCCTGCAATGAGAATTGCTGATCCGCTGGATTCGAAAATATTATTGTCAATCAATACTTTGCCAGGTGTTGAAACCAGCAGACCTCTGGCGCGGCAGCTACCGAAGTTGCATTTTTGAATGGTTAAAGCCGGAGACCATGATAAATTTTCCAAGGCATCGCCAACCTGTAATTCCGTTGGCAGTTGCTTGTCAAATTCAACAATGAACTCATCCCGGTTAACCTTTTCAAAGTGTGTTAATTTTCCTCTGGACACTGTTTGCATACTTTGATGTTTTATAAAACCTATGGTGTCATTCAAATGGCCCCAGTTCATTCCGGTACTTTGTTCGTGCATGAAACGGCATCTTAACTGATGGTCATTCATTTTTTCAATGATTTTCACACTTGTTCCGTGTACATTGATCGGATCATCCATTAAACCTCCAAATTCACAACCAGTGATTGTTACTTTACCCGCGCAGTTTGATACGTGAAAACCGTCATCGTGTCCACTGATATATCGGTTTTTTGCACAGTTGGGAATGACTTTTACGTTTTCGTATTTCAGGTTTCGTGAAAACTGAGACAATACGCCAAGCCCTGCACAATGATAGAGGTTGACGTTTTCAAGGTTAACATTGCTGCTTTCGAGGATAAAAATTCCGGCATGATCGCGTTTGCTGTGCCGAAGGATCAGGTAATTTCCTGCTGCCGGAGTCCTGGTAAATTCCCCGTTCATCCTAATTGTTCCGGGTTTGAGTTCTTCGAAAAAGTATTTTTTCCAATTACCCCTTATACAACCTTGATCCCCGGTTTCTGCAGCAATACGATGGGTATTTGCTTCATATTCCATATATCCATTTGGTTCAGCCTTCCAGTTTTCGCCGGTAAACATCAGTTTTCCATTCGTTATTTCGTAAGGAAACTGGGTGGTGTCAACTTCCAGATCTATATTTTTAGGGGTAGCTACCACTATTTTTGCCTGGGCTGTAAGTGGAATGTCCCAGTCAATATTGACGTTCTTAATATTGATATTTTCGCTGTTGTCAACGGTGATGGGTTGTATGGCGCCATGAAAAATAAAATCTGCGCCGCTTCCATCAAGTGTCAATCCTTTGCACCTTTCAATAAGTATCGCCAGATTTTTAGGAAAGTCATTTGTAGTGTTTGATTCGAAATACTCCTTTGTAAATGAGGGGTCTATTCTGAAATCATACCGTCCCTTCTCAAACAACAACACTGAATGGGGATGTTTTTTGCATTCATTGATGGCTTTAATGATCGGAGGGATTGCGTTTTCTTTGGTACCGGGTTTTAAACCGAAATCGGACATTTTACAGATATAGACATCATTTTGTATACACCCTGAAATAAGCAGTGGAAAAAGGATTAACAAAAAAATATTTTTCATTATTTACTTATTTTAACCATGACTACCCCCTGTGCCGGAACATTGGCACTGAATTTCTGATTATAAACACCAAGATCTTTTTGTCTCCAGAGATCTCGGACAGAATGCTTTCCCGTTATTTGCAATTCACCCCAGTCAGCATCAACATCAACCGGATTTTTCCCCCGGTTAAACAATCCAACAGACTTCGATCCATCAGCCAGCTTTTTAACCATAATAAAACAATCGTTATCGTGTTTGATTACCCGTCCACATTCTCCTAACGGGTCCTGATTAACATCAATCACCTCGGGATTACAAAGGATGTTGAGGGTGAATTCATCCAATTTAGACATATCACCACTATAAATGAGCGGAGCGGCAAGCAGGCACCACAATGACATATAGGCATATTGCATGGCGCCCGGCATAGGAGTAAGTTCGGGAATTCCCATCTTATTAGCTTTCCCAATCCAACCGATTTGAATGTAATCGGGATCGTTCCATTGACCGGGCTTATTGTATTGACCAATTTGGGCATTTTTTAATGCAACATCAAAAATCCGGTCAAGTTCATATCCCAGATCTCCTCCGGTCCGCCAGCAATGGGCGTCAACTTCACCCCCCCATTTCCAAACATCCCCCATGCCGTACTGACAAAGGTTATAAACGATATCGCGGTCAAGCGATTTCAATATTTTGCCCATTAATTTATATGGATACTGATTTCCTTCCAGGGTTGGTGCCCCTTTTCCCCAGTGGGGGATGTCCTTATCCTGATCACTTCCCCCAGAGGCGATGTGACTATAACTGCACCAGTCGTACTTCAGAAAATCAAATCCCCAGGCAGCAAATTGCCGGGCATCCTGTTCCTCATGTCTGAAGGCTCCGGCAAAACCTCCGCAAGTGAGTGGTCCCGGCGAAGTGTAGATTCCTGCTTTTAGTCCCTTGCCATGAATGTAATCTGTGAGAACTTTCATGTTGGGGAAATGGCGGTTGGGAACAATATTACCCTGCTCATCTCTCAATGGTCCGACACGTTGCGGATCATTATTTTTAGGGGCATTCATCCAGCAGTCATCGATGTTGACATACTGATAACCAACATCGGCCATGCCGCTGCTGATCATCACATCAGCTGCCTCGCGCATCATTTTATCGGTAATCCGGTCGTAATGGGCATACCAGTGGTTCCAGCCCATCGGAGGTGTGAGAGCAAGCTGATCACCGGCAACGATCTTCAGTTTCCGGATATCTTTGCCTTTTGAATTTTTTGCCTGTATTGTAATTTCATATTCCCCTTTTGGAGGAACGATACCTGTGATGATACCTGTTGATGGATCAAGCTTTAATTCCGGAGGTAACCCTTTTATCTTAAAAAGAATAGGGCGCTCACCCTGGCAGGGAATCCGGTACAAAAAAGGGTGTCCGGGACGACAACCATAAACCAGAGGTCCGTTAATACGGGGCTGAGGTTTTGGCAGTGGAGTGATGATTTCATTTTTTGAATTCCCGTTTCCCGAGCTATATGATATTTCCGGTGCTAAAACAAGCAAGGAGATCATATTAAATGCTAAAACAAAGACAATTGAATTTCTTTTCATCTGTATATAATTTGTTTTTTAAAGGCCAGATGGAATCGCCATCCGCCGGTTGGCGGATTCATTTCGGTTGGTGATATTCTTATCATGGCGATTTCATTTGATTTTTGATTTAAACTGCAACCTAAATTGATAAGATAGTGATCTATTTCTTTAATCCGGTGAGGTCAGACTCGACCTCGATCTTCCCGTTTCCCGGAATTATATTAGCCAAAAAATCGTCATAAAGTTCTATGTTTGAGGATGTTTTCAACAATACCTCTTTGTTTTCCACGCTGTTGGTTAACAAATTCATTGGTCCCCTTTTATTGAAAACACACCCATAAATGTTGATTTTAGTTTTAAGGTAGTCTGGCATTGCTTTATTGCCATGAAAAAGGATACGGTTGTCTTTAAAGCTTGAATTTGAAATGGTTAAAACATCAACAGGTGTTCCGATCGAAAACAAAACAGTGGGCTGATCATATTTTACACGGATATTATCAAAAGTAAGCTGTTCCTGTTTTGGAATTTCGGCACCGGGATAATAGGACCTACTGAATTTGTCATTGTCGAAATGAACAGAAAAACCTGTACGTGGTTTTTCGAGGAAGATGTCGCGAAAAACAACATTCCTGACGCCTGCAGTGTAGGTTACATCGGTTTGCACCACACCCCAGTTAATACTGTCAAGAACCATATTCCCTTTATCATGGGATGGTTGGGTTACCGATTTGTAAATTCTGCCATCGGATTTTGCCTGAACACGATAAATCCTTCCGTTTGAAACGACTGCATCGGATTGTTGCACCTCCATCCCGGGGCGCCAGTCGACCCATGCCCCTGCTAATATCCGGCAAAAATACCCAACAGGATTTTTCCCATCATTAAGATCATGACAGTTTTCAACAACACCATCTTCAATCCAACCCAGTTCCGGATTTCCAACTGAATAGTCGTGGGCATTGAGGGCCACCGCATCATCGTATGTTTGAAAAATCCCGTTGCTGATGGTAAAACGCTTTCCCCTTCCCAGATGAACGCCATCCTTATCCCCTTTAATAATCACATCGTTAATGATGATGTCTTCAAAAGTACATACATGAATCCCGTACTGTGCTTTGCCTATATCCATACAGCGAAAGCGATCGATTCGCAAATCCTTGATATAGAAAAAAGCCAGTTGTCCATGAAGTCCGTAGGCCTCCTCGAACTTTCTCACATCCATGCCATTCACAATAATTTGAAGCCCATCGACAGTGATATTGTGATCGAAAGTTTTAGTTCGTGCACCTTTGTTAATCAGTACATGAGAGAAGGTGCCTTTTTCATCAACCTTTTTCATGAAAATATTGTTGCCAAAAATCAGCGAGGTATTGCTCCCGATGTAAACAGTTCCCGCTGTTTTGTATGTGCCCGGCTGACTTACAATGATCGTACCTCCCTGATCGACTGCCCGCTGTAAGGCGGTGGTGTTCTCAATCCCGCTGGCGTAGGGCGAAAAACCGAAACTTGCGGCATTCAAAAAACTGAATTCGCCATTCTTTTCTGCTAATGTTTTCGTTTTTGCAGCCATTGATTGACCATAAATGGAATTTGCGGTTGCAAAAAGGAGAATTACAAGTAAATAGTTAAGCCGTGATCTCATAATTTGAATTCATTTAAGTGATGATAATTATTTTATCAAAGCAGTCAGGTTTTTCATCTCAATTATGTTGCACGGGGCAAAAAATTTGCCTGTCATATATTTTTTCAGACTAAAAAGTAACTGCTGTGCTTCAGGACGTTTTTCCAGATCCTGTGTCAGGTCAATTCCTGAAACCAGTATCTTCCCTTTTGCCACCTTTGCTTCGAAAATAAGCGCCAGAGGACGGTTGGTGAACCAGTCGTCGATTACCCGGACTATTGGTTTTATTTCCACCGGGAAACCGGTCAGATTGATTGCTCCCGAGTGGCTCATGGCATCCCGCCACTGCCAGTTACTGAAGTATTCAGTTGGAAAGCTGGCCAAAGCGGGATGTTGAGGATTACAAAAAATCCCCAGGGTATGCGGTCCTTGCCCGTTCGTCCAGGCCGTGTTCCAGAAAATACTTGAAAAACCAATTTTGATATCCCCACCCATCTCTTTGGAGAGGGTCCATTGTTTCATGTTTAAAAGTACGGAGCCGCCATTTTCAAGAAACCGGGTCGTCTGGTCATCCAGTTGCTGTACAACACGGATATTTTCTTCACCGGCTATGGACTCCTTTATAGTCGGGTAAACCCAGAAATCCCAGCTATTGCTCATACTATTCACCGTGACTTCAAGGGTTAGTTTTTCAGGAGTTGAGACTGATGCAAGTGGATATGAAATAGCACCTAATTTAAAGCAATTTCCAAGTGGTATATTCGTTGAGGCAAATTTTCCGGACTGAATGGTTTTCCCCGATTTATCGTTTATTTTCCACCCGGGGGTGCAGTTCGTAATTGGTCCATCACCATAATGGGCAACTTCAACAACTGCTTCAAAGGTTTCATTGTTATTGAAAATGCATTTTTTCATTCGGGCAAGTGGAACGGTGCTGTTGCAAAATCGTTTGTATTCAGCAGGCGAGATGTACCCCTTTTCACCCCAGAAGGGATCAAGTACACCAACCAATGCACTTCCCTGTCCCGGAAAATCGTGCAGATCAAGCAACTGAAAACCACCAAAATCTTTGGTGCGCAATGCTGCTTCAATGTCAGCTTTATAGCACAGCGCCTGCAATTTTCCCGAGGCTAATAAAAAGCTGTCAGCCAGTTGACCCAACCCATGCTCTTTCAATGTCTCCTGGAAGATTTCAAAGTTACGTGCACGCATTACACCATCGTATTTGGCAATTTCTTTAAAATTAGGGTAGACGCACCATTGTCCGATTTCGTGACTTACAATTGGTTGAGGATATTTTGAATTGAACTCAGACCAGTCATAGTCGGTACGAGGGGGTTCACCATTGATGATGCTTTTCATTTCCTGTCCCCAACCCTGGACCCGGGGATCGGGGGAACTCAGAAAGTCGTTTTCAGGAAGAACGGGCCAGCCAGCTCCGGCAGTATATATGCGGCGGCTGTCTTTATTTTTCCAGAAATTAACAAATTCGGTCAGGAAAGGGATCTGATTCTTTCCTTTAGGTTCATTACCATAAACCATCATACAAAATGAGGGGTGGTTGCCGTAGTTTTCAATCATCCGTTCACTCTCCTCATAGATGTATTTGTCGAAAGGTTTTCCGTCGCCAATACTAGTGGATTGATTGGCCCACGAGGAGCACTCCACATGAAGGTAAAAACCGGTCTGGTCGGCTGCATCGAAAGCTACTTTAGGAGGGCACCACGAGTGGAACCGCATATGGTTCAGTCCGTGAGCGCGGCAAACATTGAAAATACGGAGCCACTCGTTGATATCGGTTGCCGGATAACCGGTTTTTGGGAAAATAGCACATTCAAGAGTTCCCCTGAGAAAAGTGGGTTTTCCATTGATTTGCAACTGTTTGCCAACAGCTTTAAATTCGCGCATTCCAAAAGTTGTCAGGTAATTATCGGTCGTTTTGGAATTCTGATCTGTAAGGTTCGCTGTAAGTTGGTAGAGTTCCGGATGAAACTCATTCCATAACTTCACATCGCTACCCATGGGATAATCCATTGAAAGAATATTTTCACCAGCCACAAGCGTAAATTCATGAGACTGACTTTCGGGAGATCCGGCTCCCGAAACGGCTAATTTCAGATTAACTTTGACTTGATTGATTGTGGGATTAAGAACTTTTACTTTAGCTAAGAACTTTTTGTTCTGAATGTCGGGGTAAACCTGGATATTCGCAATATTGATAAGTGGTCTTGCCTCGATGTAAAGTTTTCCAACCAGACCGTTCCAGTTGGTTTGGGTGTGATCCGAAATACTGTGGGAATTCACGCCCGGATCGATCTGCTTTGTCCGGTTATCGACACAAATTGTCAAACGGTGTTTCCCGGGAGTCAGTAATTCAGTGCTATTATACCGGTGAGGGGTCCCGAGTGAGTTTTGCATTCCAACCTCTTTATTGTCTATCCAAAGACGGCTCTCCCAATGGCATCGTTCGAGAAATAGTTCTATACTCTGATTTCTAAAGTTCTCCGGAATGGTCACCACTTTCTGATACCAGGCTGCCCCTTTATAATATTTTAATGGTTGAAGCCAAAAGGGGATTTTGAAGTTTCCCGGTTTGCGGAATTTGGCATATTCCGGTTTCTTAAAAAAAGAACTATCCACAATGTTTCCGGTCCAGGGAGTCGAAAGCGAAATATCATCCCCCTTTCCATTGGAGGTCATCGATCCAGGCAAGATAACACTTTCAGGTAAGGTTTTATTAAACCACTGTTCAGATATTCCTTTATCCGAAGGATCGGACGCAAATTGCCAGGTTCCTGACAGATCGATTTTTGGTCGTGTCAATGGCTTTTGGCAGGTAGCCCAAAGTGACATTAAAGTGCATAATAACAGGGCGGTACTTTTCATATGAATGTTGTTTAGCTTTTGTTTTAATTTACATCTTTTCAATTTCTTCAAGACTTTTACCTTTGGTTTCCGGAAGTTTTTTGAATATAAACAGAAAACCGGAAAGGCAGATCACACCATAAAGCCAGAAGGTTCCGCTCGCATGGAGCAGTTTATTCAGAATAGGAAAGGTATAAGTGAGGATAAAACAAGCAATCCAGAGGGAAGTGGTGGCAATGGCCATCGCTGTTCCACGGATGGTATTCGGGAATATTTCGGAAAGTACGACCCAGGTAATCGGAGCAAGTGTGAGTCCATAGGTGGCAATGGCAGCCATCACAAGTACCAATATAGCCAAACCCTTGAGTTCAAAAAAGTAGCTTGCACCGAGTACAAAATAGATAACAGCCAATCCACCTGCTCCCAGGAGCATCAGTTTACGTCGGCCCCAGCTATCGACCATCCTCATGGCCAAAACGGTAAATATCAGGTTTACTGTTCCGGTTATTACAATATTAAATAGCATATCCCCAACCGAATAACCTGCAGATGTGAAAACCTCTTCCGCATAATTAAAGATTACGTTAATTCCACACCACTGCTGGAAAACGGCCAGAACTATTCCCATAATTAATACGGGTCGCACTTTTTTAGATAATAAAGTGGTCCAGTCAATCTTTGAACCGGTACCGTGTAATGTTTCTGCGATCTCCTTTTTCTCCAGAGTGGCATGTTGAGTCCCCCCAATTTTTTCGAGTATTGAAGTTGCACTGGTCCAATTTCCCGATTTTGCCAGAAAACGTGGACTTTCGGGAATGAAAAAAGAGAGCATGAAAAACAACAAAGCGGGGATGGTCCCTGCCCAAAACATCCATCTCCATCCAATTTGTCCGTTCCAGGATTCCAGAATCATCTTACCTGAAATACCTTCAGCCATTTTATCGGCAATCAGGTAATTAATCACCTGAGCTGCCAGGATGCCAATCACTATCGTAAGCTGATTGACTGAGACAAGCCTACCGCGCAGATGTGCGGGAGAAATTTCAGCAATGTACATGGGTGAAAGCGCGGAAGCCAGTCCGATACCCAATCCACCAATCAACCGGAACACGATAAACATCGTGAAGTGATTGGCTGCTCCGGTTCCTATGGCGGCAATTGTGAACAGAGCTGCCGCTGCGATGAGCGGTCGTTTACGTCCATAACGGTCAGAGAGGTAGCCGGAAGTCAATGCCCCTAAGAGGCACCCAATAAGAGCGCTACTCATGGCCCACCCTTGCAAGTGTGGTGAATTCGCGATTTCGAAAAACTGTTCGTAAAAGGGTTTAGCTCCGCCGATTACCACCCAGTCGTAACCGAACAATAGTCCTCCCATAGCAGAGACCAGGGTAATACCAACAATGAATTTGGTGTTGAATTTGGTGTTGTCCACGAATAATTGATTTAGTTAAGGCAAAAATAGAGATTTAGTTATTTTCGGAGAATGAACAATTTTATGAATATATGGATGATATTACTTTTTTAAAATAAAAGGAATAAATTTTAAAGGGGAAATAAAATTCTGTTAATTACTGAAATTTAGGTTATTTTGCACTTCTGATATCCATGTTCAAATTTAATGAAAAAAACAGATGGATTTCCGGGGCAGATCAGTTTTGTGTTACCGGAGAGAATTGAGGGGCTGATCAGGAATAATCCACTGATATCGGATCTGTACCTGACCGATATCGGTTATTATCCCAAAGCACGTCACCATTTCAGGGAACGTCCTTCCGGTAGCGCACAGTTTATTTTAATATATTGTGTTGAAGGGAAGGGTGAAATCCAGGTTGGGGAGACGTTACATATTGTCCTGGCTGACCATTTTTTTATTATCCCCCCCGGGACTTCGCATGCTTACCATTCAGATGAGCAAAACCCATGGTCGATTTACTGGATCCATTTTTGGGGAATTAAATCCAGTCTGTTTGCCAGGCAATCCTGTCAATCCATTCCAATTGAGAGGGGTAAAACGTCGAGGATAAACGACCGGATTGAACTTTTCTCAGAGATATTCCGGAATCTTGACCGGGGGTTCAGCATCGAAACCCTTGAATTTATCAATCTCTGTCTTAATTATTTATTATCATCGTTTACCCACATCAATCAGTTCCGGCTGGTCAAAGAGGCGGGAGAAAACGATCCGATTGCTCAAAGCATCAATTATATGCTTGAAAATATAAACCGAAAGTTAAGGCTACACGAGATCGCTTTACAAACAGGATTATCTGCTTCCTATTATTCGGCCCTTTTCCAGAACCGCACAGGCCATTCACCCATCGACTATTTTATTCAGTTAAAAATTCAGCGCGCCTGTCGTCTGCTTGACAATTCAGGGTGGATGATAGCTGACGTATCGCGTGAAATTGGATTTGATGACCAGTTTTATTTCTCCCGCGTATTCAGAAAAGTAATGGGGATGTCTCCTGTTGAGTACCGGAAAAGAAGGTTGTGAAAGTGATTTACGCTAAGATTAATTCTGTATAAACGAGATGTTTCAATTCACCCCTAAATCGTTTCAATTTCCTCTTTGGAGAGCCCGGTGAGTTTCGAAATATCCTGCACAGATAATCCCATTTTTTTAGCGTTTCTTGTGATCTCTAATTTTCCTTTTTCAATTCCTTTTTCAATCCCTTTTTCAATCCCTTTTTCAATTCCTTTTTCAATTCCTTTTTCAAGGCCCTCTAGAATGCCTTGTTCCATACCTTTAGTCCAGGCATCAGCTTTTAATGTTTTTTCGGTACTGATGTAATCCCAGTATCTGTCGTATGTTTCAAGTTCACCTTTTGTTAAACCACTTTCAAGAATAAGTTCCGAAGCCTCTTTTAATTCTGGAACTTCAAAAAAATCCTGGGATATCCCCTCCTGTAAATCGCTGATCTCAGACAAGAATCGCAACCATAAGACCTGTAATTTTTTCTCTGTGAATTTTTTAGCTTTAAATTTGGGGAGTTCAATAAAAACAAATTCCAGTCCCTCCATTACGTCCTCACTATCCTGAGTATGGATAATCTGATAGTGGTGAATATATATGTCGGGTTTATCATCAAAATTTTCGTTGATGATATTCAGGGAGTAAACGGGCTGTAATCCTTTGTATTGAAATCCGCGACCTACCTGCTTGATATAAGCTTTGGAGGCATTAAACAACACCCGGCTTTTAAAACTGTCGGTCCAGATCATTTGCATTTCGACAATGAATTGTTGTCCTTTTTCATCGATACACCTTACATCAACAATTGAATTTGCAAACATGGGTATCTCCGGAACCAGTTCAGCAGGCAGATATTCGAGTGAAACAATCTTCTTACCCTCTGGAAGGGGCATTACGGCATTAAGAAAGCTCTTTAAAATATGAGGATGTTCCCCAAAAACTTTCTTAAAAGTCAAATCATTTTTCGGGTCAAGGTAACGCATTGTCTCAATTGTTTCTGTTTACAAATATAGGTCATAAAAGTGCGGATTTGTGTTTTCTCACAGCATATTATTTGTAAAACAGGGTGAAATCGTATTTCAGAAATTAGGATCCTACCTGAAAATTAACCTCTTTTTAACACAGAAACGAAATCATCTGAAATAATAGTTATACTTTTGTAACAATTATAAAAAATGAATAGTATTATGGTGAAACTAAAAGTTGACATCATTGCCGATAACCTTATGGCGATCCACCCACTTTTATACAAGAGCATTTCGAAGCCTTTACGATCAAAGACTTCGATTACGCCGGGTGGAATGTTCGTGATGGGCAGCCTGAAAAGACGAGGAACTCTTTCCATGTCAGATATCGGGAAATGCCTTTCAATGCCAAAACCTCATATCACGGTGATTGTGGACAAACTGATAGATGAAGGGTATGTTGTCAGGCAAAATGATTCAAATGATCGGAGAATCATTAATATTTCACTGACGGATAAAGGATTGATAGACTTTGAAGATATAAAGCAAGCCTTAAGTGAAACCTTGAAAAGTAAACTGGTTTTGCTGAATGACCAGGAGTTGGAACAATTATCAGAAGCTTCACAAAAGATGAAGGAGATTCTGATCTCTATATTATCCAGGGAATAGGGGAGAGGTACTCTACTAAATCAGATTTCAAAACTGATATTTTTTACCGAAACAATTAAACAATTTTATAAAAAATATTTTATGGAAAACATAAAGAAAGAGAAAAGCAGCAAGGTATATATTCCTTTGATATTGGTCATTATATTAATTCTAGGCGGTGGTATTAAATGGTACATCGACTATTCGAAATACATTAACACCGATGATGCCCATGTTGAAGCAGATAACGTAGCTGTAAGCTCTAAAATATTGGGCAGAATAAGTCATTTGTTTGCGGAAGAGGGTGATTCAGTTAAACAGGGGCAACTGCTGGTTGTTCTTGACAGCATGGATCTTTCAGCGCAGAAGAGCCAGGCATTAGCGGGCAAAGCTATGGCAGAAGCGGCTATTGTGCAGGCGGAAGCAAAATACCAGTATGATCTAACCAGCAATAAGGTATTGGAAATCTCCCTGAAAAAAGCTCAGGATGATTTTGACAGGGCTAAAAACCAATTCAAGGGTGATGTGATCACACAGGAGCAATACGATCATGCTGTTAAGGGACTTGAGATTGCACAGGCACAACTTCAGGCTGCCAAATCGCAGGCAAAGGTTTCGGGTGCTCAGATTAAAAGTACTCAGGCCGCAGTGGCCAGCGCAGAGGCACAGATCAATGTCATTCAATCTCAACTAAATAATACAAGGCTTTTTGCACCAAACTCAGGAGTTATTGGTAAAAGATGGTTAATGCCAGGTGACATTGCCCAGGCGGGACAATCAATTTTCACTATTGTAAACGATAGTAAATTATGGGTCAGTATCTTTCTTGAAGAGACAAAACTTGAAAATCTGCACATCGGACAACAGGCTATCTTTTCCCTCGATACCTATCCCGGGGTTATTTTTACCGGTAAAATTTTCACAATCAGCTCAAATACTGCTTCTCAGTTTTCGCTGATTCCCGCTAATAATGCTTCTGGTAACTTCACCAAGGTGACACAGCGTGTTCAGATTAAAATCTCGATTGAAGGAACGCAAGGGGGGAAAAGTTTATCTAACTATCATATATTATCGGGAATGTCGGCGGTTGTAAAAATTGTCAGGTAATTATGCGGAGGATTACATTATCGCATAAGTTACGTCATAAGCTGCGCCATCGTAGTTCAGCCTTCCACCCGCAGCATGATAATTATAAATGGTTTTTGTTAGCCAATATCATGCTTGGAACCTTTATGGCGGTTCTCGACAGTACAATTGTCAATGTGGGGTTGCCAAAGATCATGGCCTCATTTGGAGTAGGGATCGATAAAATTGAATGGGTCATCACTGCGTATATGCTCTCGATGGCAGTAATGCTTCCCACCTCAGGGTGGTTAGCCGACAGGTTCGGTTATAAACGGCTTTATTTTATGGGTGTATTGTTATTTACCATTGGTTCAATGTTATGCGGAATGTCCTACGATGAGAATACGCTGATCCTGTCACGTATTATTCAGGGATTAGGCGCCGGAACAATTCAGCCATTGGGGATGGCCATTATCACACGTGAATTTCCGCCTAAAGAGAGAGGGATGGCTCTGGGCTTCTGGGCCATTTCAGCTGCCGCTTCGGTCTCATTTGGACCGTTGATTGGTGGCTATCTTGTCGATAATTTTAGCTGGCAACTTATTTTTGATGTCAATATCCCTTTCGGAATAGCTGCAATGGTCTTTACCATTCTTATACAAAGAGAGTATATTAACCGACGGGCAGGTCAATTCGATCTGATCGGATTTATTTCGGTAGTCACTTTTCTCCCGTTAATGTTGTATGCATTATCCGAAGGGTCAGCTTCGAGTAATTCTGCCGGATGGAGTGCAACCTATGTAATGGTCTGCTTTGCCATTTCGGCTGTTGCTTTAGCCGTTTTCATTACAAGGGAGCTTACTACCGATAATCCTCTGATTGATTTAAAACTTTTGGGGGATTACAATTTTGGAATGGGGAATCTGGTGATGCTGATTTTTAGTATTGGAATGTTTGGAAGTACTTTCCTGTTGCCTCTCTATTTGCAAAATTCGATGGGATATACCGCGGTACAGGCCGGATCGGTCTTTCTACCCGTGGGAATTATCCAGGGAATTATGTCCCCTGTAGCAGGAAGAATCTCCGATAAGTTCAGTCCCAAGATCCCTATGATACTTGGAGTTATAGTGCTAGGAATCAGTTTTATACTAAATTCTCAGCTTTCATACCTGACGGAACATAGTTTTGTAATGACCTCCCTGTATTTGCGTGGATTTGCCATGGGTATCATCTTCACACCGATGAGCAACCTCTCACTTTTAACTATCCCACGGGATAAAATGGCCCAGGCATCGGGGATCTCCAATACTGTTCGTCAGCTAGGGGGCAGCATGGGTGTTGCAATTTTTGCAACCATGCTTACAACGCGAATTAACTTTCATTCCCAGATGTTCGGCGAAGCAATTCAGGCAGGCTCGCAGGAGTTCAAAAATGTTGCAACTCATTTATCCCAGTTTGCCCAGCAACATATGGGGAGCAATCTGGCAACAGCTGCTTTACAGAGTAAATATATGATTTTTTCACATGTTAGTAAACAGGCCTATATTGCTGCTATTGACGATGACTTCCTCATGGCTGCTATCCTCACTTTTCTGGGGCTTATCCCTGTAATTGTCATGAGAACAAAACACAAAAAATCAATTGTAAAAGCTTAACGATATGTTTTTAGATCACAAAAAATATCTGTTCGTCCTGCTCATGGCCGCGGGATTATTCTCTGCAGAAGGTGTTAAAGGAGATTCCCTTGCAGGCGATTCGTTGTCACTGAATTCCATCATCAACGAAGTAGTTCATAACCATCCGATGGTAAAAAAGGCGATGGAAGAACTTAATACCTCCGATGCCAAAATCGGTATTGCAAAATCGGGTTTACTTCCTAATGTGGATTTTAGTACTTCCTATTCAAGGGTTGGGCCCGTAATTGAAATAAATATACCGGATATGGGGTCGTTTCAACTCATGCCCAAAGACAATTACGCCACTGCAATTAATTTTAACCAGACAATTTTTGATTTTGGTAAAACGGATAAGGCCATCTCGCTCGAAAAGAAAGGTAAAGAACTGACCCTGCAAACGGTGGAGCAGGTGAAACAGAAACTTTCGCAACAGGTTATCGCAAACTATTTTTCGCTGACGTATCTTCAGGAGGCGATTAAAATCAAGGACGAACAGCTTCGTACCTTGAACGAACACCTTCAGTACATTCAGAAGAAACAGGCGACAGGTTCGGCAACACAATACGAGATTCTAACCACACAGGTACGCATTTCGGCCATCGAAAATCAGAGAACTGACCTTGAAACTGCCAGGCAGGTAATGGTTTGTCAGTTAAATTCCTTATTGGGTAAGCCACAAAATACTTCACAAGTAGTTAAAACAGAACTTGATCTTGGCCAAACTGCACTTCAGGGAGATACCCTTTTTGCCACAGCTCTGCAAAAACGGGACGAGATGAAGCTGGCTCGCCAAAAAGCGAATCTGGCAGAAATGCACTTTAACCTGACCAATGCTCAAAATAATCCCGTTCTTAATGCATTCGCATCAGGTGGGGTAAAAAACGGATATATTCCGTATATGTATGATCCAAAAGTTAATTTTGTCGCCGGAATCAGTCTTAAGATTCCTATTTTCGACGGTAAGCGCAATAAGTTTAACCTGGTACAGGCCAAATCGGCAATAATAGAGAATGATCAGGAAACTGAAATTGCCCGTCGCAATATTTTGAATGAGGTAGTGGAAGCCGAGGCCAATCTAAAAGCTTCACAAAAAAAGATAGATCAGTCGGTGTTGCAATTTCGGCAGGCTTCACAAGCTTACGCATTGGGTAAAGTACGGTACGATTCGGGAGTGATCACAAATCTTGAATTGCTCGATGGCTCAACAACTGTTTCGGAAAGCCGCCTGCTTTTATTAAAGGCAAGAATTGAGCATACTATGAATCTTTATAAATTGAAATCGGCAATAGGAGAAAGACTTTATTAAACAGTGTATCTTAATTATTGCCTGGTGAGCGCAATAATTTTTATCGGGATTCTTGTTTTCGTTGTGTGTTTCGTTAAATTTGTGAACTATTCAGATTTCGAAAAATCAAATATCTGATTTAATGATAAGTACGCCACGCGAAGATTTACTGCGGTGTTTGCGCCGCAAGGGATTCGAAAGAGTACATGTCGACTTTGTTTTCTGCGATTCACAAATTGAAGCATTTAAAAAGCGGTTTGGCCATTCTGACTACGAGCAATATTTTGGTTTAACGCACAAGAAAATTGAAATCCCAGTTAAACCAAACTATTCAGATGGTCGTTTACAATTTCCTCGCGAGACATTGCCTGAGAGTACTGTTTTTGATGAATATGGGATCGGGCACTCCAAAGGGTCCCCGGCCGCTTTTCATATGACCAGGATGCATCACCCCTTAAAAGGTGCTGATGCCGTTGAGTTGATGAATTATCCATATCCCACCATTGATGAAACAAAACTTGGGGAGTTTGAAAAAAATGTGGCATTCATCCGGAAAGAGGGATTAGCCTCATTCGGATTTATGCAGATGACCGTGTGGGAAGCCTCATGGTATTTGCGCTCCATGGAAGAGCTGATGTTGGACATGATGATGGAGAGTGAATCAGCCACCATATTGTTGGATAAAATTACCGATTTTGCATGTGCAAAAGCCCGGGCTTATGCCTCGGCGGGAACTGACATCCTTTCGCTGGGTGATGATATCGGGACTCAAACATCGATCATGCTGGATGTCGCATTATGGGAAAAATGGCTACAACCCCGTTTAATTAAAGTGATACAAGCTGCAAAGGAAATTAACCCTGAAATTCTGATTTTCTACCATTCCTGCGGATATATTCTACCTTTTATCGAAAAATTAATTGATTCAGGAGTCGAAATACTCAATCCGATTCAACCTGAGTGCATGTCTTTTGACGACGTATTTGACCGGTTTGGTGACAAGGTCTCATTTTGGGGTACCCTTGGCACCCAGAAATTACTTCCCTATGGAACAACAGAAGAGGTATATACCCAAACTTTAAACAACCTCTCAAGATGCGGTGGAAAAGGGGGGATCGTGATCGGTCCGACTCATATGATAGAACCTGAAGTGCCATGGGAAAATCTCCTGGCAATTAAAGAAGCGACTTTGGCATATTCAAACCCACCAAAATAGGAGGTATCTGATGAGTATTCCCCACGTCAGCTTTTCAGCTATAGATTATATCATATTTACCCTCTATATGGTGATTCTTGTTAGCGTAGGGTTGTGGGTTTCTCGCACAAAAAAAGACCAGGTAAAGACTACTGACGATTACTTTCTGGCCAGGCATTCCTTAACATGGTGGGCAATCGGGACCACCCTTATTGCTTCAAATATCTCTGCAGAACAATTCATCGGTATGTCGGGTTCGGGATTCAAAAGTGGTATTGCCATTGCCACTTACGAATGGATTTCGGCTATCATGCTGATTATTATAGCTAAATGGTTTCTGCCGGTATTTATAAGCAAAAAAATTTATACCATGCCTCAATTCCTTGAACAGCGCTATGATAGCCGCGTAAGAACAAGTTTGGCAGTTTTTTGGCTGGTGTTATATGTATTTGTAAATCTTACTTCAGTTTTATACCTGGGTGGATTAGCCCTTAAAACGGTATTCGGAATTCCTTTGGAATATGCAATTTACGGCCTTGCCATCATTTCGGCAATCTATACGATTTACGGAGGGCTTACGGCTGTTGCCTGGACCGATGTGATTCAGGTTAGTGTTCTGATTTTTGGCGGTGTTCTGACAACAATTCTTGCATTGAATGCAATATCAGGAGGTCATGGTCCAATAATAGGTTTCGAACAGATGATTAATCAGGCGCCAGAGAAATTTCATCTCATATTATCGAAGGATAATCCTGAATTTATCAATCTGCCTGGTATCCGGACAATCCTGACCGGGCTTTGGATAACCGGAATGAGTTACTGGGGATGCAGCCAGTATATTACCCAACGGGCCCTTGCAGCTAAAAGCATGAAGGAGGCTCAGCGAGGACTTCTTTTTGCAGGATATTTAAAAATACTCATGCCTTTTATTGTAGTATTACCCGGAATAGCGGCATTTGTTCTAAAAGCCGATATAACGAAAGCCGATCAGGCATACCCATGGTTGGTAAATGCATTTATTCCTGCTGGAATTAAAGGTATTGCACTCGCTGCCCTTGCCGGTGCAATTATTTCGGCCCTGAGTTCTATGGTAAATGCTACAGCTACTATTTTTACGTTCGATATCTATAAGAAATATTTGAAAAAGGAAGCTACCGATAAAAATATGGTCTTTGCAGGGAGGATCAGCAGTTTTGTTGCCATCCTTATCGCTATTTTAATCGCGCCAACGCTTAAAACACTCGATCAGGCATTTCAATTCATTCAGGAGTATACCGGTTTTATTAGTCCTGCTATCTTTGCACTGTTCTTTTATGGGTTATTCTGGAAACGGACCACTTCCAATTCTGTACTTATTGCTGCCGCTGTTAGTATCCCTTTTTCTGCATTATTAAAATATCTATATCCCCAATTGCCTTTTCTTGACAGAATAGGGATCGTATTTTTAATGATCAGCGCTATTATTGTCGGTATTTCACTACTCGGGTCTGAGAAATCCCATCCCGGAGCTATCGTTCTGACTAAAAAATTATTCAAAACAGACTGGGTATTTAACTCGCTTTCACTGGGAATTATTGTAATCCTATTTTTCTTATATTATATTTTTTGGTAAATTCAGGTATCCGAAAATCGATAAAAAAAGGACAACGTTATGAATATTAATCCGGGATTTTATGCGTTAAAAACACGACCATTTATTTTTGGTTGTATATTCCTGATATCAGGAGTTTTGTCAGCTCAGAATTCAGACTCTTTGCGCCAGGTTATCAAAGCAATGAATTTTGAGACCCCTGTTTTGTCCCCTGTCCCTCAAAAAGTCTTAGGGATAAAACAAACCACTATTTCCCTGAATGGAACATGGGATTTCAATCCCGGTAACGGAAAAGATCAGTATTCTGAGAAAATTGAAGTTCCGGGCGAGTGGGAGATGCAGGGATATAAACTGGCAAAAGGGAATATTGCTTTTTACCGGAGATCATTTTCAATTCCCGAAGATTGGAAGGGTAATCGTGTTAAAATCCGTTTTGATGGGATAAGTTCCAATGCCCTGGTTAAGGTGAACGGTAAATCCGTTGGTTCCCATGAAGGAAGTTTCGTGGCTTTTGAGTTTGACATTACCGATGCTGCAAAACCAGGGAATAATCTCCTTGAGGTTGAGGTGCAGTGTGAAACAGTTTCCGATTTGCTGGCCTGTACCTCACAATATGCGGCACATCCCGTTGGAGGTATTCTCCGGAAGGTGACCCTTTTTGCGCTTCCTGCAAATCATATTTCCGATTTTTCGTGGAGTGTGAAATTTGATCCTGGGTATCGCGATGCTACGCTGGATGTGATCGGGAAGATAGTGTTTACTGGTAATCCACCATCCAAAGTTGCCCTTCAGTTTACCCTTCAGGATGCAAAAGGCAATAGTATTGATCTGCGCAAAAACACTTTCGGGGTGCCGGGCAACATAACCATGAGTGAGGTGAATTGCACTTTATTTGTAAAGTCTCCGGGGAAATGGGATCCGGAACATCCTAACCTCTACATCCTGACCACCACACTGGTTTCAGATGGGAAAATTCTACAGACAAATAGTCAGAAAATCGGGTTCAGGCAAATTGAATTGCGGGGGAATCAATTTTTTGTAAATAATCACCCAATTAAATTAAGAGGTGTCAACCGTCACGAAGTTCACCCCTTGCGTGGCCGCAGTCTGACACCTGTACTTTGTCGCAGGGATGTGGAGTTGTTCCGCGCAGGAAACTGCAATTACATCCGGACCTCACATTATCCGCCTTCAGAAGAGTTCCTGCAGGCTTGTGATGAACTGGGAATGTTTGTTGAAAGCGAATCATCGCTCTGCTGGATTGATCACGGTGCAAGCCCCATCTGGAAATCATGGAACTACCTCAACACCGAATATTTACAGTACATGGTGCGTGCCAATCTTGAAAATATACTTTCCGGCAGACAACATCCAAGTGTGATTATCTGGTCGCTCGGAAACGAAAGTCGTTGGAGTCCTTTATGGGAGAGGGTGTTGGCAGAGGATAAAAATCTGGATACTTCGAGACCCACCTCGTTTCATGACCAATGCTGGGGAAATTACAACAATGCAAAAAGCACTGCCGATGTGGCTAACTACCACTATCCTGGCCTGAATGGCCCCCGCGAATGTGAGAAAGATAAGAACCGGCCTACGCTGTTTGGCGAATATATGCACGTTCAATGTTATGCGCGCCGCGAATTGGAGACCGATCCCTCGGTCCGATCCGATGCTTATGCAAATACATTGAAACAGATGGTTGACTCCGTTTACAGCTATCCGGCATCGCTTGGAGGAGCGATATGGTCAGGAATTGATGATATCTTTCATCTTTCCAAAGATAAAATCTGCGGATATGGACCATGGGGTCCGATTGATGGATGGCGTCGGGAAAAACCCGAATATATCGGAATGAAAAAGTCGTATGCTCCTGTTATCATCACAAATCTTCAATCCGTAAAGGTAGTAAACGGTAAAATGAGACTTGAACTTGAAAACCGGTATAATTTCACAAATCTGAATGAGCTGAAAATCAAAATTAGTTTTGGGTCAACAGTTATTTCGCTTAAGCCGGATATTGCACCACTTTCAAAAGGATCAGTGGATATTGATGTAGCCGGAATTAAACCAGCAGATATTCTGCGGATTACCTTCATCGATCCTCGTGGCTTTATCTGCCAGGACGAGATCATTCCGATGAGACAAAAAGCCACTTCCGTTGGGTCAAAAGTAAAAGTTAATGTAACACTGGGTGAGGATAAAGAAAATTGGATCATCCGGTCAGGGAAATCAATTTTTAAAATCAATAAAGTCAATGGACTCCTTGGATGCACAACAGCGGGAGGTAGTGGCATTATTACAAATGGCGGAGAAATGATGCTGGTACCTTTCAACAAGGACGATGGGGGAGCTCCCGGGATAGCTGCAAATAATTACACGCAGGGTATTCAACCACTCGATTACCTTCCGGTTGACGATTTCACGATGGATTCTGTAATTCCGGTGAAAAATGCTGATGGTACAATAAAGGTTACCCTGGTTGGGGGAATTGAAAATAAGCTGCATGGAACCCGGAATTTTGTTTTTAACGCTGATGGTACTGTGACAGTCAGTTATGATTATACGACACTCCTTGATTTCATCGGAAAGAACCTGCTTCGTCAGTTCGGACTTTTGTTTACACTGCCAAAGTCGTTTGACCTTTTAAGTTGGGAGCGTAAGGGTTTGTGGACGGTTTATCCGGAAAATGATATTAACCGTCTAAAGGGGTTTGCCAAAGCGCTTCCCCGCGATATGAAATATGTGGAAGTTCCCCGTGAAGTTCCGTCGGGTGAATGGAAGGATAATTCAAATAAATTGGGAACCAACGATTTCAGGAGTACCAAGGACCATATTCTTCAGGCATCAATAAAAAATAGTAATAAACAGGCGTTTATGGTTGAGTCTGACGGCTCACAAAGTGCCCGGGCATGGATCGATGGTGAGAAATCAAAGTTTCTTGTTGCCGGGATGAATGGTCCGGGTTCTTGTCATTTTTTTACCGGACCACGCCCTGAATTTAAGAAGGGGGAACATCTGAAGGGAGAATTTATTCTCATCGTAAAATAGGATTACTGTTAAAAGCTGCCCAATGTATTGCTGTTTAGTTATTTAAATTTCTATCAAAGAATAAAATATGCATAGAGAATTAAAACATCCGGTCTTGTGCTTTTTATTGATTGTAACCATCTCGTGCTCGGATATCAGGATAAAGACAAAAGAGATGACGGTTATTTTGTCTGAACAAGGTGAAATAACCGGAATTCAATTGGCAAGTGGCAAATTGGTAAAACCTTTTCGTTTGACAACAAGCTTACAAGGAACTAAAGTAAAAGGGGCTGTAATTTCCAGGAAAAATGTTGATGGTTCTGCTGAATTTGAAAAAGTGTTGGTAAATGATTCATTGAAATCTTCGTGTATTCTTATTGAACGTTATATTCCGACACCCAACAGTATCCGGTGTGAATTAACAATTAAAGGGAATGGCGAACCATGGGGCACTTCCATTGAAACCAAGTTGGATTATCCTGTTCGGAGTGGGCATTCGAAAATATGGACAACCTGGGGAGCGCCCCAATTTGATTCCACAAAAGTGGGAGGGAATCTGCTCAGAAGACTCCATAAATTTGAGCCGGTCAGGAAAGTAGATAACAATCACTCCTGGATTGATCCTCTAGTCCCGGTGCCATTTGCCAATGCGACCTATTTCTACGGAGCCACTTTTTTCAGATATGATCAAAAACGCGTTGGATTTACCCCCTTTCAAGGAAATCTGTTCAGTATTCCAATGGTTTCAATACTTGAAGAAAGTGATAACAGCGGAATTACAATTGCCTTGTCTCCCCAGGATAATATCATTGATCTGACGATGAAAACGTCTGAAGAAGGGACCATTACCTTCAGCAGGCTGTTCAACCGTATTTCAAAGAATAACACTTTATCGTTTTCGTTTGATTTCCTCGCCCACGAAAGTGACTGGCGTTGTGGATTATCATGGATGCGGGATCGTTATCGTGGATACTTTGTGCCTCTGAATCCACTTGCGAACCAGATGGGTGGAACAGGCGCCTATTCCTCCTATTCTATGGAATCGCTCAACTTTGATATGGAAAAGATGAAAAAAATGGTCTTCACAGTCAATTGGCAGGCCAGTTTTGATTTTCCCTATATGGGGATGTACATCCCTCCCGTTAAACGAAACGAGAAATGGATCCGTTTTGGGGGCGATATGATTTCAATTGCGGAGATGGATCATTTTGCACAAAAATATAGAGAGAAAGGCTTTTATGTTCTAAATTATTTCAATGTTACAGAATTCGGCGCCAAGGTTAAATATCCACCGGACTCAATAGTTGTAAACAAAGCTGATCCCCAATTATGGAAAGATTGTAATGATCTGCTCTATTCCAAATTTGAGAAAGCGATACTACCCACACCTGAAATGTGCATTAAAGACCCTAAATTCAAAAACGCACCTGTTCCGGTCCCTTTTTACACCTGGGAAAAGGGTATCGCAACCGATTGTGGAGATAGCGTATACAGTGAATTTTTATTGGAACAGGCACGTCGTCATGTACAGGAAATACCCAATTCGTTTGGCATTTGTATTGACCGGCTCGACTGGCTGCGGATGTTTAATGAACGTGCTGATGATGGAATCACCTGGTTTGAGGGAAAACCAGTCCGTTCAATTGTCACTTCATGGAAAAATCTCTCACCAAAGCTTTCGGCCATTATGCACGGCGCCAATAAGGTGATTTTTGCCAATAATCATACTAAACGAATCGACATCCTCGAGCATGTTGACGGCTTATTTGATGAGTTTACCTATGCTGGCAGTTCACTGAATCTTACCGCTTTCCTGTGTGTGAGCAAACCTGCATTGGGATGGACCGATACCGCAGAGACAGTAAGACGCGAAGGTGGCGATCGTTTCTTTCAGAAATATCTTTACATGGGGGTTTTCCCCATGTGCCCTTTCCCTAACAACGATCACTCCATAACGCAATCTCCGGATATTGACCAGTTTTACCTTGACTACGGACCTCTGATGAAACTGATGCAGGGGCGCGAGTGGGTATTGAAACCACATGTTATCAGTTCGAAAGATCACCTTGCCAGGGTAAATATCTTTAAAATCAAGGGTGGATATTCCATACCTGTTGTTTATGGAGAAAAAGAGAAAGTGGAAGTGGTGCTAAATAATGTGGAGGATCTCAAAGATGGGTTCTCGTGCATAGCCTACCATCCCGGATCTGAACTACCAGTCAAAATTGAATATATCAAAGAGGAGAAAAAGATTATCCTGAATGTCCCCTTGATAAGAGGCTGCGCGATGCTGTATTTAACGAATAACAAATAAATTCTATGATGATAAAGATTGGGAAAATATTTCTTATGTGTTGCTTACTACTCTCAATTACAGTGAAGGGCAAGGCGCAGCATAAAATAGATCCCATAATAAAAAAATCAGCTATACCGATTATATGAAGCAGTTGAAAGGGTTTACCCTAAAGAATTACGATCCAAATTTTGGGGCCGAACTGATTCAGGAGAGTGGCGCACGGTATGCAGTGGTTACCACCAAACATCATGACGGGGTGGCCACGTATGACACGAAAATGAATAACCTGGGGATTGAATTAATGCATAGTATGATCCATGAATAAAGTATATGTAGGCATCGATATCGGAGGAACCTGGTTAAAAGGGATTGCATTTGAAATGGAGGAGGGAATGCGCTTCTCCGGTATTCGTGATACCCTAAAGAATAAAACTGTTTTGAAGGTAAAAAGCCGACTTTCACCTTTAACAACTACTTCAGAATTTATTGAAGCACTTAAAGAATTGCTCTCTTTAATGCTTCAGCAGGGAGATGTTGTCTGCGGAATCGGAATATCGACAGCTGGTGTAGTCGATTATGCAGGGAAAAAACTCGTGGTTGCAGCGAACCATCTTAGTGCATTACTCGATCCGCAATGGATAGAGTACCTCGAAAATCGTTTTAAAGTACCAGTAACCTTAATAAACGATGCCGATGCAGCCTCTATTGGCGCTGCCTCATTCGGCTATCTGACAGGATTTAAGACAATAGGGATCATGCCAATCGGAACTGGTCTGGGATTTACTGTTTGGCGAAACGGACGGAAATGGACACCGAACTTCTCTATTCCTTTGCTTGGTTGTACCTATACCCCTGCGGGTTATTACGATGAAATTGCAAGCGCTTCTGAATTGGCTAAGTCTGATAAGGATAATCGCCTGGTAAATATTTTTAAAAAAGATAAATTTCAGGGGATTCGCGAAAAATACATTAAGAACTTAGCCGGAATTATTTGCACATCCTTTCTGCTCTATGGTACAAGTAAGATTTTGATCGGAGGCGGATTAGCCGAAGCTGTTTCAGCAGTGCAATTTCCACTGGCTGAATTATTGAAAACCGAACTTGAACGGGAAAATTTTCTTTCAAGCGGGGGAATTGAAATAGCAATAATGCCCGAGGGTAACCTTCTTCCTTTGATTGGTGTCGCCCTGTTGGCAATCGGCGAGGAAAAGGGGCAATCATCACGCTTAGTCAGGGACTATGCCGATTTCAAAACTGAAATACCTTATGACAATACCATCAGACTGGAAAAGATCCCAACAGAAGATTTGATCAGTCTTTTCTGGCATTCAGAACAGGAGTCAGGTTTTCTTCTTGAAAAATCCTTACCATCAATTGCCGGGGTGGCTGACATGATTACCCGGAATCTTGAGAAAGGAGGACGGTTAATTTATGTGGGATCGGGTACAAGCGGCCGACTGGCAGCCATTGATACAGTTGAAATTGCATGTACATTTGGTTTTCCACGCGAACGCGTCCTTACGTTTATTTCGGGTGGAGTAGCAGATGCTTCAATTGATATTGAGACTAATTTTGAGGAAGATGCAAGTGCCGTTCCCGAATTGTTGCTCGCTAATTTAACGGCCAATGATATAGTGATTGGAATTTCGGTAAGTGGTTCTGCTTACTTTGTTCAATCGGCGCTTGGATTTGCAAGGTTTGTTGGGGCATATACGGTTATGATACAGGAAGAAGCTCGGGTGTCACTCCCTTTTTGTGATCAGGTGATCTCATTGCAATCAGGAAATGAAGTTTTAGCCGGATCTACACGGATGAAAGCCGGAACTGCGACAAAAAAAGTGTTGAATTTTCTATCGACCACTGCAATGATACGCCTGGGTAAAGTGCATGGATGCTATATGACAGAGGTGGAGTGTATCAATGAGAAACTGATTAAACGGGCTCAGAGCATTCTCAATATTTTATTTAAAATAGGTGAAGAAGAGGCATTCAATGCACTAAAAGCAAATAATTTTGAGCTAAACAAGACTATTAATACCATCAATTCGAAATGGATTGGCACTAATTAAGAATGCGAAAACTACTGGAAAAACTGCGAGTAAAAAGCTAACGATTCAATGACTTAAGTTTCCGGATAAAAATAATTTCATCCTGATTTATTCTATTTAAAATGATCCGAAGATATCTGATTATTCTCATTTATTTTAAGATAAATATCACATTATCTGCTTTTTGTCAGGAAATAGATTGGCGAAATGCTGAGAACGGGACTTCCATCTATTCAAACGGATATTGTGATCAGCCTTATGTCATTATTTTATCCGACGGTAAATGGTTTTGTACTTTCACAACAGGAGAAGGGAAAGAGGGTGCCGGCGGTCAATATATTGCCTGTACTTCAAGCGAGAATCAGGGAAAATCGTGGTCAAAACCCGTCAGAATAGAGGCGCCTGGTCAGGAGTCTGCATCATGGGCAATGCCTTATGTTACAAATTTCGGTCGTATTTATGTATTTTACGATTATAATGGAGACAAAATACATTCATTGGGTGAAAAAAAGAATATCCGTGAAGATATGCTCGGCTGGTATTGTTACCGTTACTCTGATGACGGAGGTAATTCCTGGTCAAAACGTTACCGATTAGATGTTAGGAAAACAAAAATTGATTATACCAATAACTGGAATGGAGATGTACAGCTATTATGGGGAATTGGAAAACCGGTCAATGTTGATAACGGAATGATGTTTGCTTTTGCGAAGATTGGTCATTATATGCTTGAGAACAGCGAAGGGTGGTTTTTCCGTTGCAATAATATCAATAGCGAAAGGAGTGCCGATAAACTTCAGTTCAAAATGGTTCCGGAGGGAGAAGTGGGTGTAAAAAATGAAGACTATGGTCCTGTTAATGAAGAACAAAATATTCTTCAGCTTAAAAATGGAACCCTGTATAGCGTCCATAGGACAATATCGGGAAATCCACTTGAATCATATTCTTTGAATGGGGGAAAATCATGGAGTAAACCAGCACCTCCGGTATATGAAACCGGTATCGCATTAAAAACACCAAGAGCTTGTCCAAGAATCTGGAAATGCAAAAACGGCAAATACCTGTTCTGGTATCACAATAATGGTGGTAAATCGTTTGAAGATCGTAATCCTGCATGGATAAGCGGAGGGACTGAAAAAGATGGAAAAATTTTATGGAGTCAACCTGAAATTTTATTTTATGAGGCTGATATCCAAAAAAGGATGAGTTATCCGGATCTTATTGAGCAAAATGGAAGATACTGGATTACAGAGACGAATAAGACAGCCGCCCGCTGCCATGAAGTTCCGGCTGAGTTTTTAATTTCTTTATGGCAACAATTTGGAATAAATAAAATAACTACTGAGAATTTAATCCGGAGCTATGATAGCACTGATTTGAAAATCAATAGTCCAATCCTATTTGAAAGCAGGAATATTAATATCTTTGATAGAGGAATTACATTCGATTTAAAACTGGAACTTGCCACGGGCAACCCTCAGCAAGTTATTCTTGAATTGAAGGGTGATAATGGCAAAAGCTTTAAGCTGCAGAAAGGTCAATATGGAGATATTGAAGTGATTATAAATGATGGCAAAGTAATGAGTCAGTGGAATTCGGATCCGGGACTCCTCCCGGTTTACGGAAAACACAATGTTACTGTAACCATCGATAACGGTCCAAAAATCATCCAGTTTATAGTTGATGGAATCGTTTGTAATGGCAATCAATCCCGTCAGTTTGGATGGAGCCGGTTTACAGCTGATATGAAAGATTTTCATGCAAGATCTCTTATCATAGGAAACTTAGGTAAAAGAGATGAAAATGTCATCGGGAAACTGTATCAATTGAGGATTTATAGCAGGGCGATTCTAAATACAGAAGCAATTGGTAATCAAAGAAATGATATCATAACTGCAAATGAGCAGGTTAATCATAATCAGAAAAATTGATTATAAAACCAAAATCCTAAAAGTCAATATGTTATGAAATGGAAAGTTTTGTGTTCTGATCGGTCCAATGTTGTTGTCCGGTATGGGTAAGACAATTGTTCTTGATTCTACCAAAAAAAACCGACGACAAAGTCTGTGCATCAAAACGGTGACATTTAGAATAATTATAAATTGCCATGGATTTATCCATTTTCTTGTAATTCTCACGTGAGAACGATTATTTTGTGACAATAACGGTTAACCATGAGAAAAAGTGTCACGATAAAAGATATTGCCCAAATTGCGGGTGTCCATCATACCACCGTATCGCTGGCTCTACGAAATAGTAAGGCACTAAGAAAGGAAACCATTGAAAAAATTCAGGCCCTTGCGGTTGAAATGGGATATCGTGCGAATCTTCTGGCTCAGGGTTTTAGGAATCGTCGAAGTAATACAATCGGACTTTTGGTCCCCAGTATCCAGCACCATTTTTTTGCCAAGTTTATCTCTGTGATATCTGAATTGGCCAGCCAGAACGATTATTCGGTTATGGTCTTTCAATCGAATGAAAAACTTGTTACTGAAAATAAGAATATTGAAGCGTTGATTGATAATCGTGTTGCAGGAGTGATTGCCTCTG
The DNA here is from genome assembly GCA_963677935.2 of Prolixibacteraceae bacterium. Classification (GTDB taxonomy): domain Bacteria; phylum Bacteroidota; class Bacteroidia; order Bacteroidales; family Prolixibacteraceae; genus JAAFHB01. Next base: position 5,105,506 of record CAXXEH010000003.1, read on the forward strand.
TTTCAAGGGAAACGATTGACGGATCAGCTTTTAATGCTTTTATTCTTGAAAATATTCCGGTAGTGTTTTTCGATCGTATTCCTAAAGATGCCATTGGGGCAAAGGTGACGGTCAATAACTTTCAGGGAGCACTGGATGCAGTAAATCTTTTTTTTGAAAATGGGAGAAAGAGAATCGCCTTTATTACCGGTTCAAGTCATGTAAATGTATACCGTGACCGGTTGAATGGGTACAAACAAGCTTTATTGAATAATAATTGCCAGTGCTGTAATGAGTTATTGGTTGAGGGTGGATTTCTGCTTGAAGACGGTATGGAAGGGGCAAAGCAACTGATGAATCTGGCTGATAAACCCGATGCTATTCTTGCCGTTGGAGATGATGTGGCTATAGGTGCCATAAAATATTTAAAAAGTGTCGGGATAAGAGTTCCGGAAGATATGTCGGTCATTGGTTTTGATAACGATCCGATGGGAATTGCCATTGAACCTGAACTGACCACCGTTGAGCAACCGGTAAACCTCATGGCCGAAAGGGTATTGCAATTACTCTTTGAAGCGATCAATTCAGATTCTCCCTTGCAGAAGGAGGAAATTTTAAATGCAATTATTCTTAGACGAAAGTCGTGCTGATATTTTCATCATTAGGGTTTGTTTAATACGAATTGCCAAATCAAAAAACAATCAACCATGAAGCCTTCAAATTTCAAATTAGCAGTATTAATAGTTTTAATACTAATCGGTTCGCTCAACGGATCGACTCAGGATATCACTAAAAGGATAGATGACAAGGTTCGTGCTGAACAAATTAAAGAGATGAAGTTCGGCATGTTTATCTGTTGGTCGTTCAGCACTTTTTCGGGACAGGAGTGGACACCCACTGAAGGAAAGGATGCCACCTATTTCAAAGCCACGGGCTGCAACACCGACCAATGGTGTAAAGTGGCCAAAGATGCAGGAATGGGTTATATCTTATTTCTTACAAAACATCACGATGGTTTTTGCTTGTGGGATACCAAAACCACCGAAAAGAAAGTCACTAACAGTCCGCTGAAAATTGATGTGCTGGCGAAACTCCGAAAATCGTGCGATAAATATGGGATTAAGCTAGCCCTCTATTTTTCTGAAGGGGACTGGACATTTCCAGGAGCTGTTTATTCAAAAGATGGCGGAAAAAATGCAGAAATAAAAAAAGCCCAGCTTAAAGAGCTTTTAACCAATTACGGACCAGTCGAATACATCTGGTTTGACCATGCCCAGGGGGAGGGAGGATTGAGTCACGCAGAGACGGATAAATGGGTCGCCCAATTCCAGCCTGACTGTCTTCCAGGGTACAATCATGGTACACCGGCAGGTCGTATCCGTCTGGGAGAAATGGGCGGACCATCAGCATTGGATGATATCTCCGGAGCTGGTTATAACAAACATGCTGCTGGTTACAAAGGTTATATTGCCGCAGAATTCACCTATCCAATTCAGCCAAAACATCAGGGAGGGGCCGTGTGGTTTTATTCACTTCCTGAGCACGATCAATTATGTCTGTCTGCCGAAAAAATCTACCAGGATTATGTCGGAGCTGTTAAATTTGGAAATATTTTTTCAATCGATGTGGGGCCTGATTATGCTGGAAATCTGAGGAAGATTGATGTTGAGACACTCCACAAGGTAGGTGAGATGATCAGGAATCCAAAGCCCGTAAGTGTAAATTCACCAGTGGATTGGCCGACATTTCTGTCGCGTCACGATCTAGCTTGGGATACATTACCTGAAAAATTTGACCATGGCGCCTTTCTTGGAAACGGATTGCTGGGTACAATGATTTATGCTGATGGTCCCGACCGGTTGCGTTTTGAGCTCGGTCGCTCGGATGTTACCGATCATCGACGCGATAATGCGCGACTTCCTATCGGCGGAATGATTCTTAAAACAGCAGGTGCCATAAAATCGGGTAAGCTTCACCTGGATTTGTGGAATGCGGAAATACGGGGAGAGGTGGTCACAGACAAAGGGCTCATCCGGTTTCGTGCGATGGATCACACCAACGAGATGGTGTTGCTGGTAGATCTGGAAATCAAAGGTGGTGAGCAGAATGCAGTATTTGTCTGGGAACCTGAAAAATCTGAGGTTTTTCGTGAAAAGTCACTTAAACTAAGTATAGAACCGAATCCCCCTCCTGTGATTGGAGAAGAAGGTGGAATCAGTTTTTGTATTCAACGTCGTACTGCCGGCGGAGCCTATGCAACTGCATGGCAGGTGAATGGAAAGCCTCAAAAGCGCAGGCTCATCCTTTCGGTTGCCGATTCCTATCCTGATCCTGCGGCTAAGGCAACGGCGCTTTCGACCGTGAGCCGGGTAGCTGCCATGCCGATGAAAGAACTTGAAACAAGTCATCGTAACTGGTGGCATAGTTACTATCCTGCGAGTTTTCTCTCTGTTCCCGATAAGCAGATTGAGGGCTTTTACTGGGTACAAATGTACAAACTGGCATGCGCGACCCGCCAGGACCGGCAGGTGATTGACTTACTTGGCCCCTGGTACCGTTCGACCGGCTGGCCCCGTATCTGGTGGAACCTGAATATAGAGATCGCCTACTCGCCGGTTTATACTGCAAATCATCTTGAGTTAGGGGAATCCTTCACCCGGTTTATCGATGCCAAACGCGATAATTTTGTGTATAATGCAAAGAGCATCTGGGGTTTCGATAGCTGTGCCACTGTTCCGCATACGACAGACTACGAGGGGCTTCGGGGCGACGGAACCTGCGCACCTCAGAACTATATCAATCCCGGCGATTTTACATGGGCCCTATTTAATTACTGGCAGCAATACCGCTATTCGATGAATGACTCTTTGGTGACGGACCAGAAGCTGCACAGTTTTTATCCCTTACTTAAAGGAAGTATTAACCTGTATCAGCATCTGCTTAAATATGGCAGTGATGGCAAACTCCACCTTCCTGTACTTCATTCACCTGAATACAATAAAGATGGGGATGTTGATAATAATTATAACCTTTCGCTGCTCCGGTGGGGATGCACCACTTTGCTCGATCTTGATAAACAATACGGTTTTAAGGATCCGCAAACTCGGGAATGGACGCGTATCCTGCGTGATCTTGTTCCCTATCCCCAAAATGAGAACGGCTTTATGATTGGCCCCAACGTTCCATTCGCCAAATCGCACCGTCACTGGTCGCATCTGCTGATGGTCTGGCCGTTGCACATGCTCTCGGTAGAGCAGCCGGAGAACAGAACAATTGTAGAAAAAACTATGAACCATTGGCTAACTGTTGACAACGGAAAGGAGATTTATGGCTGGTCGAGTGCTGCAGCCTCACTGCTTTATTCTTCAATGGGTAACGGAGAGAAAGCCCTCGAACGCCTCCTTGCTCACCATAATAACAAACGGTTTGTGATGCCAAACACAATGTATATCGAAGGTTCACCTGTGATCGAGTGCTCACTTTTTGCAGCAAAAGCTTTACAGGATATGTTGCTCCAAAGCTGGGGCGACCGTATCCGGATATTTCCTGCAACTCCATCAGTATGGAAAGAGGCGAAATTTAATGATTTGAGGACAGAAGGGGCATTTCTGGTCAGTGCTGCAAGACACGATGGTTTCACCCGCTGGGTTAAAATCAAGAGTCTGGCAGGCGCTCCCTGCAAAGTGCGCCCCGGATTTGTCGGTGCTTTTGAATCTTCATTGCCTTCAGCTAATTTGAAGGAGGTTGAGCCGGGAATCTTCGAACTTAATCTGAGAAAAGGGGAAGAAGTAATCCTTTTTCAGGAACCCAATGACCTTTTATTGAAAAAATAATTTAACTCAAAATAACCATGCTACACGACCCAAGTCATATTCCCCAAATTCCTATGGAAGAGGAGATTGTTCTAACCTCTGGCGAAAAAATAGTTTTGCGACGTCTGGGCGCCAGAATAGCCGAAATAGCCGCAATACCCATTCATAAGGAGAAAGCCGTGCTGTGGCAAAAAATGAACGACCTGAAACAGGAAAGGCCCATGGTGTGGATTAATGAAATCCCCTGGCATGAGATGAATGTGAACGACGAGCTGACCCTTCAAACCAGCCATCCCTGGGCAAGAGAATTGGAGACAAATCTTCGGAGAACCATCTACCAGTGGAACCATATGCCCTGTGATATGATTGTAAACGACTATCTCGACTGTCCAATCGTCTATCATACCACCGATTTCGGGATCCTCGAGGATGTGGATACTGTTCATACGGATGAAAAAAATGAGATCTATTCCCGCCATTTTAAGATACAGATTAAAGAACCAGAGGATATTGAGAAAATCAAAAATCCGAAGATTGCCTATATGGGAAAGGCAACCCAATATAGTTACGATGCCATGCAGGATGTTTTCGACGGAATTATTCCGGTGAAAAAAGTGGGGCAGACTCATATCTGGTATACCCCGTGGGATTTTTTAATCAGGTGGTGGGGCATCGAAAAGGCGATGATGGACCTGTGTCTTCGTCCCGACATGGTTCATGCAGCTTATGAGAAAATGGTGGATGCCTGGATGGCCGAACTTGACCAGTTTGAAGCTCAAAACCTTTTAAGCCTGGATTGCAACAATACCAGGATTGGATCGGGGGGGTATGGGTACACCAGCGAACTCCCGGGTGTAGATTTTAATCAGGGTCATGTCCGGCCAATCGATATGTGGGGTTGTTCTAATGCCCAGATTTTTTCATCTGTCTCTTCTGAAATGCATTGGGAATTTGCTATGGAACACGACCTGAGGTGGCTCAAACGATTTGGCTTAACTTACTACGGCTGTTGTGAACCGTTGGATACAAAATCTGAAATTCTTTCCCGTATCCCCAACCTTCGCAAGGTGTCAGCCAGTGGCTGGGTAGATGTTGACCGGACCGTAAAAAATCTTGGCGATAAGTATGTGCTCAGTCGGAAACCTTCACCGGCGATATTTGTATCGTGGGATATTGAAGAGGCAAAAAGGCAATTGACCGTATTTAAACAAGCTGCGAAAGGGTGCAATGTTGAATTTATCATGAAAGATATTTCAACACTGAATTACCATCCTCAGCGGCTCTGGGAGTGGGCCGAAATGGCGATGAAGGTGGTTGAGGCAGGATAATTGGCATGGAATTTTATGGCAACTGGCTGCTTGCAACTAGCAACTGGCTATTGGCGGCTGATGGATCTTGTGCTTACAGATCACCTTTTTTAAGTACCCGATAAAGGACAATTAGATATTATTCAAAAAGTATTAATGCAAGTGGCCAGTGGCTAACCGCCAGCTGCTATTTAAACCTAAAGAACTTTATGACGAATCCTCAAAAATCCGGTTTTATATCCGCTCAGGCAGTAATCCCGTTTATCCTGGTCACCACCCTCTTTTTTATGTGGGGAATTCCTAATAACCTGAACGGGGTTTTAATCAAACAATTCATGAAGTCGATGGAGATTTCCCGTTTTCAGGCGGGATTGATTCAATCGGCATTTTATATGGGCTATTTTGTGCTGGCAGTACCTGCAGCGATATTAATGCGCAGGTTCAGTTACAAGACCGGAATCGTCTTTGGGCTGTTGCTCTATGGCGCCGGATGTTTGCTTTTTTGGCCGGCAGCAATTATTGGTAAATATGGGGTTTTCCTGATGGCGCTTTTTGTCATAGCTTCAGGTTTGGCATTTCTCGAAACCGGGGCTAATCCTTTTATAGCGCTCCTGGGTAAACCCGAATCCTCTGAACAACGATTGAATTTTTCGCAGGCATTCAACCCAATTGGTTCTGTTGTTGGAGTGTTACTTGGTACAGTATTTATCTTTTCCGGAGTCGAACCCGATGAATCAAAAATTGCAGCAATGAAACTGGCCGGCGAGTACAATGGCTTTTTGCAACACGAAACAATGCGGGTTGTCAAGCCTTACCTTGCACTTGCACTTTTTGCTTTGGTCTGGGCTTTGCTGATTATGAGTGTGAAATTTCCTAAATTTGAGGCAGAGCAGAGCGAATCTCCCGATTCAAAAGGGAGGTTCCGCGATCTTTTGAAGTTCCCCGATTTCTGGAAAGGGGTGTTGGCACAATTTGTCTATGTTGGAGCCCAGGTGGGAACATGGAGTTATTTTATCCCATATGTACAGGATTACACTGGTCAGCCAGAGAAAATTGCCGGTTATTTTTTAACCGGAACATTGATCGCATTTGGTTTGGGACGTTTTTCTGCCACCTGGCTGATGCATTACGTTCAACCCAACCGGTTAATGGGTTGGTATAGTGTAATTAATGTAGTGTTGGTTGGGTTCAGTATAATGGTTCCCGGATGGATAGGGATGTGGGCTATTTTTTTCACAAGCTTTTTTATGTCGCTGATGTACCCCACTATTTTTGCAACAAGCATCAAAGGATTGGGACAGAATACAAAAATCGGAGGGTCCATTTTGGTGATGGCCATAATCGGTGGATCACTCTGTACCCCCCTGATGGGATTTATTGCTGAAATATCGAACAGTATGGCTGTTGCAATGGTGGTTCCACTCGTAGCGTATGTTTATATTTCGTATTATTCATTCAGTAGAGACGTTGCACGCAACGTCTCTACTGATGTCAATTGATTACCTTGACCGGATCTCTCTTCTCATAAAGGAAACATACGATAATGCAAAACAAAGAACAGTGGCTGCGATCAGCCCTGTGACCTGGGGCCAGACAAGCAATAAACTCTGGCCGAGAGGAAGCGGACCCGGTATGGTTCCGTAAACCTGTTCCATGGTTAGTGGTCCCAGGCTGCGTACCGATGGCATCAGTAATGTTGTGGTTGCCTCACTGAAAAGTTGATTGGGCATAATTCGCAACAAACTAAGTCTTAATTCCTCAAAACCTATGATCTGATATTCGCTGGCCATCGCAGAGGGTGCTATCGACTTGGAAATTAAGTTCACAATCATACCATAGAAGACAGAAAAGAATAGCCAAACTGCAATTCCTGACAGGGCAGAGGTTGCCGGCTGCCGAAATTGAACTGAGAATAAGATGGAAAGGTTTAACCAGAATGCGACATAAAGGATGCTAAGAATAATAAAAAATATTACCCGCATAAATTCTTCGGCAGTCGGAGGAATACCGATGGTGATCAGTCCCAACCCCATTACAAGAAACCCAAGTGCAAAAAACATTACACTGATGACAATTAATGCTGCCAGAAATTTGGCATTCAGTAAGTAGTCGCGATAAATGGGCTGCGACAGCACACGGCTGAGCGTCCTGTTATTATGTTCTGAATTAATGGCATCAAATCCCAGGCTGATACCCAGTAACGGTCCCAGAAAACTGATAAATACGATAAATGAGGGAAGGGTACCGTCAGAAATGGTAAATAATTTCAGAAAGAAAAAGGTCCCTTCGGGATCATTTGGTTTCACGGCCTTGTCAATATTGGCCAGTGCCGTATACATCGAGCCCAGGCATGTTAATGCAATAATAGCAATCAGGATAATGAAACGCCAGCTCCTCACATGGTCTGAGATTTCCTTGTTTAAAATCACCCTGAACGGGTGGAGCACTTTTTCATCATCTTTGAACCATTTTAATACACTTTGGGGGTTCAAAACCCGATACACTTTCGTCATCCATGATTCATTGTATTCGTGTATTTGATTTTCCATATTAGTCATTTTCTTCACCTCCTTCGAAATAGCGATAGTAAATGTCATCAAGTCCATATTCTTTTTTATTCAGATAGTTCAACCCTACCCCGGATTCAACTATTGATCTGGCAATTTCGGAGGTTGCATCACGGGAACATCCGATTAAAAATGCCCCATTTTTTGCATTTACATCAATTATTCCATCAACATTTTGCAATATCTCCTTTAGCCAGGTTTCATTATATTTTTTTTCCGCATGATCCAAGGTGTCCGATTGAACCCGTGATAATCCAACTTCAATCATAAACGGATTTTTAGTGAACAATTTCTTGGAGAGGGATTGTATGTCCCCTTCGGCCAATAGCTTGCCATTGACAAATAATCCAACCCGGTCGCAAACCTGCTGAACATGATGGAGATCGTGTGAGGAGAAAAGAACCGTAAGCCCCTCTTCCCGGCTCAGTTTGACGATTAATTCAAGGAATTCCTTTACTCCTGTGGGATCGATCCCTAAGGTTGGCTCATCGAGGATGATCACCTCCGGATTCTTGATCAGCACATCCGCCAGACCAAGCCGTTGCAACATTCCACGTGAATATTTACCGGTCTTCTTATTAGTAGCATCAGATAATCCCACCCGTTCGAGAAGCTGCTCCACTTTTTGCTTCGCCTCACTTCCTGAGAGTCGGTTTAGCCGGGCTGTGAGCATCAGATTTTCAAATCCGGTACGGTTATAATAAAATCCGACATCTTCGGGCAGATAACCGATTCTTTGTTTCACCTCAATGGGATTGGTTGTTGGGTCAATTCTACAAACTTTGGCCATTCCGGAGGTTGGCTCGGTCAGTCCAAGCATCATCAGGATGGTCGTTGACTTCCCTGCGCCGTTAGGTCCAAGTAATCCGAAAATCTCTCCCTTACGGATCGCCAGGTTGAGTTGATCAACTGCTGTAAATGATCCGTACTTTTTTGTCAGATCAACCAGTTCAATGATATTCCCGGCCACGGTTTACCTCCTTCCGTATTTGCGGAACAGATGATATACGCTTCCCAATGCGACAACAATAATCAATACACCTACCCAACCCCATAACATCGGCGTTTCGACAGAGATTCTAAAAGATACTTTTGACGACGCTTCAGGTGTTTTGGTTTCGATATTCGTGACATAATCGCCGGGTATTGCTTTTTTGTCTGCTTTTATGGTGGCGTAAATACGTGCTGATGCCCCGGGTGGCAGTTTGTCTACTTTTTTAGGATCGAAAGTAACGCTCCAGTTTACCGGAGTGCCGGATTCAGGTTTAATATCGACAAGTTCAGATGAACCAGTGTTATTGATTAAAAGTTCAAGCTGCTTTGTCTCACCTGCAGTAACTTTGGCGCTTAACAAGCCTGTAGGAGTGGTTAGTTCCATGCTGTAAGATCCGGTAATCACCACCTCAAGTTCCAGGTTCGCAGAAGATGAGTTTGTAGCAGCACTTACCGGAATTTTATACTTCCCAGCCTCCGTTTTATCTGGCGCCTTTATTTCGATCGTAATCGCCTGGTTACTGCTTGCTTCGGTTGTGACCGAGGTAACCTGCTGATAGTTGGATTTGAAAATTACATTCCAGCCGCGGGGTGCTTCAGCCATTAATGCATATGTCTGTTTATCAGCAGTTTGATTTTTTAAATTTGCATTAAACGTAAATGTCGAACTCACGTTTCCCTGCATATTCGACTGTCCGGTTGTAAACTCCGTCTTAAATGTTCCCTGCTCCGAAATATTGATAACCAAGGGTAATGGCTCGTATCCTCCTGCCACTACTTTGAAATGATAATTTCCTTTATTGACTTTCATGGGAACCGTCACTTTGAAAGAAAGACTTTTCCGTTCTCCCGGTAAAATAGAGAGTTGTCCGATGGTCCAACCTCCCGATTTCAAAATGTAATTCCACCCATAAGGCATTCCCGACACCGATATTTCCACATTTTTAAGCTCCTTACTGTTGTTGATGACATCGATGGCATAGTCAATCGATTCACCCGGTGGAACAGAAATCTTCGTATAGGGTGTGTACAATGTCACACTTTCTATAGCTTCAGTAGCGCGACTCATAAGGCAAATGATCCCCAATGACAGGGTTAAAAACAGTCTAAACCATTTCTTTTGTGCTGACATAAAAAATCCTCCGTATTTTTTGTGGTTAAAATTCGGGAGGCAAAAATAAAAAATCTGAAAAAAAAACAAAATTATTATAGCCGCATATAATGTTAAGAGTTGCTAATTTTTTTTACCTGAAGATTTGATCTCTTAAAAATTAATCTCATCAGTGCAGCTATAAGGATCAAATGGTTATCTTTGGTTTTTATAAAATTAACCTTGTCATAATTTTAACAATCTGATATGATTTCTAAACGAATCTTACTTCTGATTCTGGCGGGCAATTTATTTGTATCCATTGTCTCCGGTTTGGTTTATGGACAAGAGCCGGTGGATTATGTAAATCCCAATATTGGTACAATTGGTCACCTGCTTACCGCAACCACACCTGATGTTCAGCTCCCCCGTGGGATGATCAGGTTGGTACCAACAACTACTCCTGGAATCAGAGATGTATATCTTGCCGATAAGATTTATGCTTTTTCAACAATTTCATTGTCAAATGATTTCTCAAGGGGAACCGCAGCATTCTCTTTAATGGCTACTACCGGTAAAATAAAAACAAATCAGGATGAGAATGCTTCATGGTTTGACCATGATCTGGAAAAAGCTACGCCCTATTATTATTCTGTTCTTCTTGAGGATTTTAATATTGAGGTGGAGTATACCGCGACCCAACATTCGGGAATCTACCGTTTTACATTTCCTGAAGCTTCAAATTCTAATCTATTAATCAACCTTCTCCGAAATGGCGAACTGAAGATATTGAATGATCATGTTATTGAAGGTTTTCAAATCTATCCCAAAGGCGCCCTCCCTGACAGGAAGGTTTATTTTCATGCTGAATTTAGCAAACCAATAAAGAGTTGCGGAAGTTGGAGCAATAATGAAATTACACCCGGTGAGAAAGAAAAATCAGGGAATAATATTGGTGTTTACACCACCTTTCCTACTTCGAAAAGCGAGCCGGTTCTGGTAAAGGTTGGCTTTTCATACATTAGCACTGAACAGGCGGGTCAGAATTTAGAAAAAGAAATTACCGATTGGAATTTTGATCAAATAAAGAATAATGGACGTAAAGTTTGGAATGATGCTTTAAATAAGATCCGGATTAAAGGTGGAAGCGAGAGCCAGCGGACAACCTTTTACACTGCAATGTACCGGGTATTGGGAAGGAAAACAACAAATATTACCGAATACAATCGGTATTACAGTAGCTTGGATAACAAGGTCCACAGTGCCGAAGGGCATGATTTCTATATGCTAGGTGAAAGCTGGGGATCATTCAGATCTCTTTTCCCTCTTGGTCTGATACTGGAGCCTGAAAGGCAAAATGATATTGTTCGATCCTATATCCGGATGTATGAACAACGTAATTGGCTGGGAGATGAAGCATTGGATCAGCGAGTTATGATAGGTCGGCATGAAACTGCCACAATAACAGATGCCTACATGAGCGGCTTCCGGGATTTTGATGTGGAGAAAGCTTATGAAGGGATGAGAAAGAATGCGCTGGAGGCGACAATGCTTCCCTGGCGTAACGGACCGTTAACGGAACTGGACAGCGTTTTTCAGGCAAAGGGATTCTTTCCTGCCCTCCGTTTAGGTGAAAAAGAGTGGGTCACGCAGGTTCACAATTTTGAGAAGCGGCAGGCCGTTGCTGTAACCCTGGAGCACAGTTATGATGACTGGTGTCTTGCACAAATGGCTAAATCGCTGAACAAAATGGGTGATTATGATCTTTTTATGAAACGATCCCTGAATTATCAGAATCTTTATGACTCCCGGATCGGTTTTATGGCGCCAAAATCGGCAGACGGAAACTGGGTTTTTAATGAAAAACAGCTGGATCCCATTTGGAGCGGAGGTCAGGGAGGACGCGACTACTATACTGAGACGAATGCCTGGACATATACCTTCCAGGTTCAACATGATGTAGCTGGGCTGATCCGTCTGATGGGAGGAAACGATCGGTTTGTCAATAAACTGGATGCCCTCTTTCAGGAGCAATTCGGAGGATTTTCAAAGTTTAAATTTTTAAATCAGTTTCCCGACGGAACTGGTTTAATAGGGCAGTATAATCATGGTAATCAGCCAGGTTTTCATATTTCGTACCTCTACAATTACGCCGGAAAACCATGGAAAACACAGCGAAGAGTGAGGGACATCATGAAAATCTGGTACAACGACGGTCCACTTGGAATATGCGGAGATGAAGACGAAGGGGAGTTGTCGTCATGGTACGTTTTCAGCGCTATGGGTTTTTATCCCGTGGCGCCCGGGCGTCCAGTATATGATATTGGCAGCCCTATTTTTGATGAGATCTCTATCAATGTTGGAAACACAAAGACTTTTAGGATTGAAGCCAGGGATGTATCATCTAAGAACAAATATATTCAGTCGGCAATGTTAAATGGGGCACCGCTTAACACACCATGGTTCACTCATGCTGATCTGGTAAATGGTGGAACGCTTATCTTGCAGATGGGGCCGCGTCCGAATGAATCGTGGGGGAGCAAACCTGAGGAATCTCCTCTTTTCAAGTCTCGGTAAATTTTGAACATATTCTCGGATTATCAATATTTGTCAAAGAGAAATCATGATTGCTATTTTTTTAGCAACCCATTATTGTATGTGTGACGTTGACCTTTGTCGTCTTTCATATAAAGCGAAATAACAGAATACCTAAAATGAATCATACATTATGACGAACTTCTTGAATTTTAAACTATTGTTATTGGCTGTCATTATCAGTCTGAATCTTTCAGCCATAGAGATTTATGTTTCTACCAAAGGAAACGACGGAAATCCGGGAACCAAAAATCAACCTTTGGCCAGTCTGACCGGTGCACGTGACTTTTTGCGTCATCTGAGAACAACCGATAAATTGAATGAAGGTGTCAGGGTAATTGTAGCCGATGGGACCTACTATATGACTGAACCTCTGGTACTGACGGAATTCGATTCGGGAATTGATGGCGCTCCCGTCGTATTTACAGCTGAAGAGGGTGCAAAACCAGTTTTTGTCGGGGGAATTTCAATTAGCAATTGGGAAAAAGTTTCAGATCAACTTTGGAAAGCAAAGGTTCCGGAAGTGCCCCGTTATGGACTCTATTTTGGACAGTTATATGTAAACGGGAAATTTGCTGTCAGAGCCAAATCGCCAAACCAAGGATTTTATTTCCTGAAAAATGTTGAAGAAATCACGGTAAGTAAAGGGAAAGAACGGGTTTCCGGAATGGCGGTTCAGAAGATGACCCTTTTCTCTCAGGCAGCTGCAGATTTGGAAGTCTTTAGGGAGAGTGATTTCAGTGATGCGATTTTGACTTTTTACCACAAATGGGACAACAGCCGCAAACGGGTTGCCGGTTTCGATGGCGATAGTTCTGTTATTCTTACATTTGGGAAAGGAATGAAGCCCTGGAATAAGCTGGACAAACAAACCCGTTTTACCATCGAAAATTACAAAGCGGCACTCGATACCTGTGGAGAGTGGTATCTCGAAAGGAACGGAGATTTATATTTTGTCCCGAATCCAGGAGATAATCTGGGAAGCATGAAGGTCTTTGCACCGGTTACCAACCGGTTTTTGGTTTTTGAGGGTAATGAGAAAACCGGTAAAAAAGTGCAAAATATCCGGTTCGAAAACCTTCACTTTGGGGCTTCGGGGTACAGGATGCCGCCCGGAGGAGATGAACCGGCACAGGCGGCATCTCCTGTTGATGCGGTAATCATTGCTGATTATGCCCGTCAAATCGCATTTGTGAATTGCGAAATCTCCCAAATCGGAACGCACGCAATATGGTTTCGTGAAGGTTGTAACAATTGTCTGGTATCGCATTGTTATATACACGACCTTGGCGCCGGAGGCGTTAAAATTGGAAAGATCCAAATAAGTAAGGATAATACAGAGGTTACAAATCATATCGTAATTGACAACAACATTATACAGCATGGCGGATTCCTATTCCCATGTGCCGTTGGTGTAATTATCTTTCAGGCGAGTGATAATACAATCACGCACAATGATATTGCAGATTTTCGCTATTCAGGCGTTTCGGTCGGCTGGGTCTGGGGGTACGCAGCCAGTCCAACCAAACGGAATAAAATAGAGTTCAACCATATTCATCATCTTGGATGGGGCGAATTATGCGACATGGGTGGCGTATACACATTGGGAAAATCGGAAGGAACAACGGTGAGCAATAACCTGATCCATCATATTTACTCATTCGATTATGGTGGCTGGGGGTTATATACCGACGAGGGTTCAACACAAATCCTAATGGAAAATAACCTCGTATATAACTGTAAGAATGCCGGTTTTCACCAACATTATGGTGAAAAAAATATCATCAGGAATAATATATTTGCATTTAATCAGTTGTCTCAATTGCAATTGACTCGTGTTGAGGAGCATAAATCACTATCTTTTGTGCACAATATTGTCTGTTTCGACCAGGGGGTATTGTATCAAAGTATGGGGAAAGACCGATGGCTAAAGGCTATTACTGAAATTGATTACAATTGTTACTGGAATGTAACGAAGAAGCTCACCGATTTCCATGGGATGGATTTCAATACCTGGCAGAAATTGGGAAAAGACGTACACTCTATTGTGGCTGATCCACATTTTAAAGATCCTGCAAATCTTGATTTTCATTTTAAAAGTCTTAAAGTCGCAAAAAAGATAGGATTTATCCCTTTTGATTACACCCAGGCTGGAGTTTATGGTGCTGAAGATTGGAGAAACCTGGCAAAGCTTGATCCCGATCTGATGAAAAAATATGATATTGCCGTTATAAGAAATGCAAAGAAGGGCAATTAAATTTAGTGATTACTTTTATTCATCTGTGTAGATTAGATTCTGAATAATGCTATTTTTGCCGGTGAACTAAAGACTGAGCTTTGAACGATTTGTTATTGATTGAAGGACTTAGACAGAGGGATAAAGTAGTATTTGATTATCTGTTTAATTATTACTATTCCTCATTGTGTGCTTTTTCTATGCAATACCTTAAAGATCAGAATACCACTGAAGATCTTGTACAGGATTTTTTTGTTTCACTTTGGATGGAGGCCTCTGATTTAAAAATCTGTTCATCTTTAAGATCTTACTTCTTTACAGGAGTTAAAAACCGGTGTCTTGATATCAAAAAACATCAAAAGGTTACTGAGAAATACCGTACCTACATGCTTTTCTCCGCTGAGGGTCAAGACAACTCCACGGACCATTATTTTGCTGAATCAGAACTGCGTCAGGCTATTGAAAAAAGTCTCAGGAAACTCCCATCCCGCTGCCGCGAGATCTTTGAACTGAGCCGTCTCAAAGGGCTTGAAAATCATGAAATCGCCGAACAACTGGGAATTTCGAAACGGACGGTTGAACTACAGATTAGTAATGCACTGAAATGTCTCAGAAAGGAATTGATAGAATTTCTTCCAATATGGTTGATGGTTTGGCTGATTGGATCATAAGCAATCGGTCGCAGGGAAGTTAACAACCTCAATCGCAAATGTCGGTTACGATTAGCCGGCCGCCGGCAACATTTTTTTACCAGGGGCGCCACAAAAAGGATTTTTAATATACTCTTCAAAAAAAATAAAAAAAACTGCACTTTACCATATGTGTTGTAATCACCTTTGTCGTCTTAATTACGAACAGTTGAAAAAAAGTAATCCCAATTTTAGATTTTGAGCATGAATTTTAGTACTAGTGATATTGAAGCGTTGTTTCCATGTTATTTGTCAGGTGATATTTCTGATAAAGATCGGGAAATAGTCGATGAATGGAGAGCTGAATCTCCGGAAAACGAAACGCTGTACATTGAAAATCTGAAAGCATGGGAAGCTGTTATCTTGTTGCATGAAATGGAACAGTTTAACTCATTCGAAGCCCTGAAAAAAATCAATAGAAGAATAATCCATTCCTCCTCATCGAAATTGTGGCATACGCTTCATCGGGTTGCAGCTATTTTGCTTCTTCCGCTACTGGTTTATTCGGGATATGTTACGTTGCAGAATTTCTCATTAAAAAACCTCCCTGAAGAGCTGGTAATGATGCAAACAGTCTCCTCTCGTCAGGGTATGGTTACCCAGTTTGCTTTGGCCGACGGGACAAAAGTTTGGCTGAATTCCTGTTCAGAACTACAATTCCCCATCCGTTTTACAGGTAAAGTCAGGGATGTCAGACTCAAAGGGGAAGCGTTTTTCGAGGTGACCAGGAATGAAAAACAACCTTTCAGGGTAAATGCCAATGAATTAAAAATTGAAGTTTTGGGCACTACCTTTGATGTGGTCAATTTTGATGATGATTCGCAGTCGGATGTTGTTCTGGTTTCAGGTAAGGTTGCACTCTCATCCCAGGACGGACAAATTAGAAAAGATTTTGGCATAATGAAACCCGGGCAAAGGGTTATTTATAAAAAGGAAGAAAAGAATATTATCGCCGAAGAGGTGAATGTGGATAAGTACATCGCCTGGCGCGATGGAAATCTGATCTTTCGCGATGATTCAATGGAAGATGTGGTAAAAAGGTTGAGCAGATGGTTTAATGTAGAAATTACAATAAATGATCCTGAAATTAAAAATTATATCTACAAGGCGACCTTCAGGAATGAAAATCTGATTCAGGTGCTTAATTTATTGAAACTCTCTGCCCCGATTGACTACCGTGTAACAGTTAGAAAGACTCTTCCCAATGGGGAATTTACCAAACAAAAAATTACTCTGATGAAAAGGAAAAGTTAAAAAAAATATCGGGGAAGATGTTGGCCACACCTGCCCCGACACGTACTGACAATCTTTTATTCGACGAAAGATTGTCCGGATAAATAGTAATAAACTAAAATCATTTCAAAAGTATGAAAAATTTGTTCCGTTTGACACGGAGAAGGCAAAAAAATGTCCATCTTCGGAAAATTTGGATGACTATGAAACTAACCTTGTTTTTGTTCTTCATTGGTATCACACAAATGGTTGCCTCCGAAGCGTACTCACAAACAACGAAAATGACGCTGCAACTTTCAGATGCGACAGTCAAAGAAGTATTAAACCGAATCGAAGAGAACAGTGAGTTTTTCTTCCTTTACAACAGTAAACTAGTCAATGTCGACCGAAAGGTGGATGTTGATGTGAAGGATCAAAAAATTGATGAAATCCTGAACAGCCTGTTTCGGGAAACGGATGTTGTTTACACTGTTGTTGACCGTCAGATTGTTTTAACCAACAAAGCCGATCAGGCTGGTTTTATGCAGCAACCTCAACGTAGTATCTCGGGTAAAGTAACCGATCAATCGGGCGGCTCAATTCCAGGTGCTTCAATTGTAGTGAAAGGGACCACGACAGGGGTAACAACTGACAATGGAGGTAATTATTCATTGACCTTGCCTGAGAAGGCACAGTCCCTTGTTTTCTCTTTCGTCGGGATGAAAACACAGGAAGTTGTTATTGGCAACAAAGCATATCTAAACATTACACTACTCGAAGAAGCTGTTGGTTTAGATGAAGTAGTTACTGTTGGATATGGTACGATGAGAAAAAGTGATTTAACCGGCTCTATCGTTTCCGTTAAATCCAATGAAATCAAAAACCTTCCGGTAAATTCTATCGCTGAGGCCCTTCAGGGGCGTGTCGCCGGAGTTATGGTTGACAAAAATAACGGAAAACCGGGAGCCACATCTGAAATCATCATCCGTGGTGTCGGTTCAATCAATGGATTAAGTCCTTTGTTCGTTATTGACGGGGTAGCCCGAGGGAACAACGCCAATTACAACCCCAAAGATGTGGAATCGATTGAAATAATCAAAGACGCTAGTGCAGCTGCCATTTATGGGGCACAGGCTGCCGGTGGGGTTGTATTGATCACTACGAAAAAAGGGAGCTACAATGAAAAAACTCAAATTGATTTCACTGCCTATACTGGTGTACGTCAGATAACCAATTCTTATAAAATGCTTGAAACTCCCGATTACATCAGGGCAAAACAAGGAATTGGTGAAAACTATGCCTCCTGGTCCAATCCATCTCTTCTTCCCAATACCAACTGGTTTGATGAGCTATTCCAGGCAGGAAGGGAACAGTCCTATTTACTGTCCATGCGTGGTGGGTCCAACAAAATGAGCTACTATTTATCAGGTGGTTATGAACGTGAAGATGGTATACAAAAAAATAATTTCTGGGAACGGTACTCATTACGTTTTAATGCAGATTACAAGCTTACTGATAAAATTACTTTTGGGCATCAACTTTATATGGTGAAAATTAGCGAGAATCCCGCTACAATGAATGTCCCATGGAGAACTTTGCCATTCATGGCTGTTTACAATCCAGATGGCAGCTTTGCTTCTGTGCCCGTAGAGTCATCATCTTCAGGCGGTAACGATGTAGCCAACTTAGCTTATAACCATTTTAAAAATGGTTCATTGCTGCTCGATGCCAATTTATTTGCCGACTGGTCGATCATCAAAGGACTAAACTTCAGGGTTACCGGTGCAGGTGGATTTGGTGGTGGATTCGTTGATTCGTTTACAGAAACTGACATTTTGCGGAAAGCTGCAAACACCGCCTCCTACAACAAATCATCAAGTTACTCCGAATCATATACTTTGACTACATTGCTTACTTATGCCAAATTATTTGGCAAACACGATTTTAAAGTGATGGGTGGTTATGAAATTAAGAAATCATTTGGGTCTAGCTTGTCTGCCAGTGCAAACACATTCCCTCTTAGCGTTGTAGAATCGTTTGCATTATCTACAAATCCTGTTAAATCAGCCAGTGGCTCTCTTGGTTACGGCCGTGGTCTTTCACAGTTTGGACGGTTAAATTACGCTTTTGATAATAAGTATCTATTAACTGCCAATATCCGTCGCGATGGTTCACCTAAATTCGGTCCAAAAAACCGCTGGGGTGTGTTTCCTTCAATTTCTGCAGGATGGAAAGTAAATGAAGAATCTTTCTTCAAAAACCTGAACCTGGGATTTGTTGATCTTTTGAAACCGCGTGTTAGCTGGGGAATCCTTGGTAGTGATGCAGCCATTGCAAACTTTGCCTATGAGCCATCATATCAGCAGGTTACGCTCCATAGTTTTGATGAAAAAACCAGCACTGGAGGATTCAACTCAATTAAAGTTGTCAATGAGGCCATCAAATGGGAAGAGATTCATACGATGGACATTGGGCTCGATCTCAGCATGTTTAATAACAAACTTACTGCTTCGGGCGAATATTACAGTCGCCAGACCAAAGACATGCTCTATAACCTGACCATTCCAATTTCAACAGGTATAGGTAATGTAAACAGCGCTCCAACCTCTATGCCTGTAAACATTGGCAGTATTTCGAATAAAGGATGGGAATTCAGTGTTTCATACCGCGATAAAGTAGGAGAATTAAGTTACGGTCTTTCCGGCAATTTATCACACAACGTAAACAAGGTGATTAATCTTGGGTTACCAAATGCCTATATTTACAATGGAAGTCTCGATTTTATGAGTGGAAACTCCCCGTTTAAAACGGTTAACGGACTCCCTGTTGGTCAGATTTATGGTTTGATTACCGATGGATTGATACAAACAAAAGCTGAAATTGACGCACTCAATGACAATGCAACAGCGAAAGCTTTGGCCGCAGGGACGATCAAACCAGGTGCAAAAGCATATTACAATAATATTAATACCGGCGCTGGCGACTGGAGATTTAAAGATCTGAACGGTGATGGTAAAATATCGGATGCTGACCGTACCAATATTGGAAACCCATGGCCTAAATTTCAGTATGGATTTGATCTTCAACTTGCATATAAGGGATTTGATTTTTCTGCTCAGGTAGTTGGGATCGCTGGTCGGGACGTAATTAACGGAGTAAAGGCGTTTCAGCAAAATTTTCAGCAGGACTATCAAACAACTTCCGAAATATTTAATGCATCGTACTTCCTGAATAACGGATTAACTGACCGACCACGTCTGGGGTTATGGGATCCTGCAAAGCCAACCAGCTATATCAGAGACCCAAGTAATAACTATCGTTTCTACTCAACCTATTTTGTGGAAGATGGATCTTATCTGAAAATCAAGAATATCTCGCTTGGATATACTATTCCTAAATTCTTACTGGAAAAAATTAATATTTCAAAACTGAGGATATACGTAAGCGGTCAAAACCTGTTCACCTTCACCAAGTTTACCGGTTTGGATCCTGAATTTGGGAACGATGTGAAAAATCACGGGTTATATGGAATTAGCATGTATCCGCAAACGAAACTGTTTTCGTTTGGGGTAGAGGCAAGTTTTTAATGAAGAAATAGTATAACATCATTCAAAAAACAAATAGTCATGAAGATTTTAAATAATATAAAACTCAAGATTTTGATTGTTGTTCTATCCATAAGTATGTTTGGATGCAAGGATTCTTTTCTTGATTTAGTTAATAAAGACGCTATCTCACCTGCGGTATTTCCGACATCTGTCGCTCAGGTTGATATTATCCTTGCATCAGTTTATGGCGAACAACACGACTGGGGATTTTTGGGTGGCGCATGGCACGGTTACGCGATGTATCCACTTGATCATACTTGCGATTTCCAATGGAGACAGGACGAAGGGTGGTTAGGAGAGAGCCTTGGGCGCGCTATTTTAGGCTGGAGTAATCTGACAACCGAATGGAGGGACATTAGCCGTGGAGTTTATTATGCAAATAGTTGTCTTGAAGCAATTGAGGCTTACAGAAAAATTGCCCCGGCAGCTGAAAAACAACAAATTGATATTCGTCAGGGACAGGCACTTTTCCTTCGCAGTTTTTACTGGTGGCATCTTCAGGAATTATATGGTCAGCCAAACCTTGACGGAATGGGTATCCCAATTATTAAGAGTGTACCCAAAGACCTTGTTGGTATGAATGTACCAAGATCAAGTACGAAAGATTCCTACCAGGCGATGATAAATGACTTCAAGAAGGCATCCGAACTTCTTGTAGGTCAAACAGATGTCCATAGAGCTACTGTATGGTCCGCAAAAGCTGCCCTTGCAAGAACATATATGTTTGCTGCAAAAACGGATAGCGCTAAAATTTATCTGGAAGATTGTATTAATAACAGCGGTAAATCATTGGTATCATTCAATGCATATAAAAATATGTTTAATGGAAATGCGACCTATGAATACAACTCGGAATCGTTTTATGAAGTTGGAAATAAGGCCGAACCGGATAAAACCAATGGCAATGGCGCTCGTCAGGCAAATACAGGGTCAACAATTACATTGCTTTATACCCCTATTTATGTATATTCCGATGGTACGAGAAAAGCTATGGGATACAGCAACCTTTATATGCACGACCGGAATCTGACCCGTTTTGGATACAATGATCTCCCAATGCTTAAAGTAGTTGAACAAGTCAATGGTAAATGGAAACTCACTGATTCCTATGTTGCCCAGCAAAAAGATCGTCGCAATTTGGTCGGTACGCAAGCCGACGGTCCTGATCCACGTTTATACGTTTGTGGTCTCCAACCAATGGTCGACTCTGTGAAAATTGCTGGCATCTATTACAAGGTAGGATTGTTTGAGTTTGGAAATTGGTGGCTTCTGGATCCGACAACCAATCTCGATCCCGCCACTTTTTACGGATGGTCACTCAAAAAGAACCAATTCCTTGACGGAACTCTGGCTGAGACCATGAATATTGCCGGTGCTAACTTCTATTTCATCCGCTTACCCGATATTTATCTGATGTATGCCGAATTAATAAAAAGTACTAATCCAACTCTGGCTCTTGAATACATCAATAAAGTTCACCGTCGTGCATATAGTTATGACCCCAATGTTGCATCACCTGTTGATTACAAAAGTTTGACCGACCGTACTAAAACAGCGGCTGACGACCATCTGGCCAATAATCCGCTTTTATACGAACGTTGGGCCGAATTTTTCGGAGAAGGAAGATGGTGGGAAGATGTCCGCCGCTTTAAAATTGGTGGCAATGAGGCTGCTTTCTATAAAACCGTTGCTGCCGGCCGCCAAATGGTTTGGAGAGATGAGAATTATGCAATGCCTATTCCTCCGCTCGAATTCGAGTCGAATGGCGATCCGGGTATGAAACAAAATCCCGGATATTGATAAAATTTCATTTATAAATATTCTGAATTTGGATCAGTCTCTGTAGTGGAGGCTGATCCTTAATCCGGGCATCAAAATTGCCTGACTTTATATTGTTATGTAAAATAATCAGGGATTTGACATACAAGAATCGCAGATATTTATACTAAGATGTGACACTCCAGAATTTCTGGAATACCCGGCTGACCCTTAGGAAATCAACCTCTTTCCGATATTTCTCAATTTCAATTTGTTCATTTAACGTGGATTATCCGCCCCTCCTTTCTAAAATGACTAATGGATAATAGTTATTCCGAATCAAATAGTAATTTATCACATACATGCTTAAATCAATATAATTATGGCAAAAAAAGTAAACGATGATGTGAGCAGACGCCAGTTTTTAGGTTATTCTGCCCTTGGTCTGGCAGGATTGACGATCCTGCCAAGCTGGACAATGGCTAACGGAGTTCGTATTGCTCCCAGTGATAGGGTCGTTTTGGGATTCATCGGGCTGGGCAGACAAGGTTGTTCCGACTTTAACAGCTTTTCAAGCTGTCCCGGAGTGCAGGTCGTAGCCTGTTGCGATGTGGAGTCCATAAAACGCGAACGTTTCAAAGGCAAGGTCGAAGCCTGGCAGAAATCGCAGAACATGTCGCCACGGTGTGACAGGTATGAATTTTACGAAGAGTTGCTGGAACGAAAAGATATCGATGCTGTTTCCATTGCGACACCTGACCATTGGCATGCATTGACCACCATCCACGCCTGCCAGAGCGGTAAAGATGTCTATGTACAGAAACCTCTGGCCTTTACTATCCACGAAGGTCACGAAATGGTTAAAGCGGTCAGGGGCAACAACCGTGTACTGCAGATTGGGAGCCAGCAACGTTCAAGCAAGGAGTTTCAGCAGGCGATCGCCCTGGTGCGTGCCGGAGCAATAGGACACATTGAAACAATCTATGCAAAAGTGGGTGACCCTCCAAAGCCGCTGAACCTCCCTGAACAACCTATTCCTTCAACCTTGAACTGGAACAAATGGATGGGTCCGCTGAACGATCCGCTGATCCATTATCACCCTGACCTCTGTCCTCCGGTTACACTTGATCCGGTTCAGGACGAAAAACTGTGGGGAGCATGGCGCTGGTACAGGGAAACAGGAAACGGATTCACCGCTGACTGGGGCGCCCATATGTTCGACATTGCACAGGCTGCCATTGGCATGGATGGTTCGGGTCCCTGCGAATTTATTCCCAAAGGATACAATAATGCCCAGTATCTCACCATGAAATATCAGAATGGTATCGTAATGACAGAACAACCCTTCAGGGAAGAGGGTGGCAATGGAATCAAATTTAATGGCACCAAAGGTTGGCTGAAAGTAACACGCGGCTTTATTGAATGTTCCGATCACTCATTGATTAAAAAAGAGGAGAAGAAAGTTGGCGAAGGGCAGTATGAGGTGAGCTCACCGCATATGCAGAATTTTATTGATTCAGTTCGTTCTCGCAAAAATCCAATCGCCCCGGTTGAAGTGGGATGCAGCACCAACACACTTTGTTGTCTGGGCAATATCGCTACCGAATTGCAGCGACCAGTCAAATGGGATCCGGCCACCTTAAGCTTTGGTGATGATCAGGAAGCTGCTTCCCACCGCCTTTACAATTATCAATACAGAAGACCATATTCATTATAGTCAATCGTTAATTATCTAATACTTCACATGATATTACAGATGAAAAAACAAATCGTGGCCATATCGCAAACCGGAGCCGGATATATCGGAATCAAGACATTGGCACTTCTGGTTCTTGCCATTCTAAGTATAAATTCAGTCACATTGGCTACAGGTAAACCTGGTTCCAAATTCGGGGGTGTTCAGGTTGGCGCCATCACCTACAGTTACCGCAGTATGCCCGACCAGTCAGTTTCTGCCATGCTGAATTATGCGCTCCAATCGGGTTTAAGCTCAGTGGAACTGATGGGTGGTGCTGTGGAAAAATATGCCGGCATTCCCGATTCAAAGGATACTCAGGTGATCAGCAAATGGCGTACAACGGTTTCGATGGATAAATTCAAAGAGATCCGTAAAATGTATAATGCCAAAGGGGTAAAAATTGATATTCTCAAACTGGGCGATAGTAAATGGTCAGACGCAGAGATTGATTATGCGTTCAATGCATGTAAAGCAGTAGGAGCAAGAGGAATAACGATGGAGATTTCTGAAGAGGCAGGCAAACGGATGGCTCCGTTTGCTGATAAGCACAAGCTCTTTGTGATTTTCCACAATCATGGACAACCGGGTGATCCGAAATTCAGTTTTGACAAAGTGCTTGCCTTTGGCCCCGGATTGATGCTCAACTTCGATGCAGGTCATTACTTCGGCGCCACAGGATTGAATCCGTGTCTTTTGATTGAGCGGCTTCATAATCGTATTGCCAGCATCCATATCAAGGACAAAACCGGACCGAAGGCTTCCGAACCCAATAAAAACCAGCAATTCGGTAAAGGAGAGACACCTGTTAAAGAGATCCTTCAGCTGGTACAAAAGAACAAATGGCCCATCACTTGTGATATAGAGCTTGAATATGAAATTCCCGCAGGTTCGGATGCAGTAAAAGAGGTGGTTAAATGTGTTGAATATTGCCGGACTGCCCTGGAGCAAAATAAGTAAGCTGATTTTATTCAAATTTTTCTTTAGCCGGGAGATCCTGGTGCGACTAAATAAATCAAGGAGCTGGAATAGGGGTTTATTACATTTGAGGATATTAAGTATTTGGAAAGGAATAATCCATTTGGGGTACTAATAACAAATTAAATAATTATGAGATTAAAGATCGTGATATTACTGTTTGTAGGGGCTCTCTGCTCATGTTCGCCAAAAGGGTACAATGATGGGTATATTCAATACAAGCAAGAGAAACTGACTCCGGAGGATCAACAAATTTTAAGTGAGTCGCTAAAATCACAACATCTGAAGTACGATCCGACTATGAAAATGGTGACCAACACACTAAATGGATGGAATTACCATACCGATGCTCAAACCGGCATTTTTCACAATGTCAGATCCTCACTCTCCTATGCCGTCTCACTTCTGGATCTGGGTGATGGAAAATATACCCAACAGGCGTTTGATGTGATTGAAAAAACCATCTCCTTACAGGATCAGAATCCCGATTCCAAATCGTGTGGTGTTTGGCCGTATTATATGGAAGAACCACTGGCCACCAAAAAATCACCCATCGATTATAACTGGGCTGATTTTAACGCGGTGAGCCTCCTTGATGTATGGATGGGGCATCAGGATAGAATTCCTGAGAGGTTAAAAGACAAAATCAAACAATCATTGATACTTGCTGCAAAGTCAATACAAAAACGGAATGTGAATCCTGGATATACAAATATCGCCATTATGGGGACTAATGTAACTTATGTGGTTTCCCATCTTTTTGGTTTGAATGATATGAAATCGTATGCAGATAAACGGCTGAAGGGTTTTTATGATTATACACTCGACAAAGGGGGCTTTTCGGAATACAACAGTCCAACCTACACTTTTACCGCGTTGGATGAACTCGACCGGATGAAACGTCACATTGTGGAACCTGGTGCAGTACAAATCATTGATAAACTTTATTATATAGGCTGGGAGATGATTGCACGTCACTATCATAAGCCATCAGGCCAATGGGCAGGGCCACACAGCAGATCATACAGTACGCTGGTAAAGCCTTCATTTTATGCTATCCTGAAAGAGGGTTCAAACGGACAAATCGATACTGGCATTGCAGAAAAAAAGAGTGATGTAAAAATTAAACACCATATTCCGGAAAATCTGTTGCACTATTTTCAAACCCCCGTTTATCCGCGTACAGAAACCGATGTTTTTGAAAAGTTAAATCCACAGATCATCGGGACCACCTATCTGGCTGAAGAGTATACACTTTCAACAGCTACCCGTTCCAGTCTGTGGAATCAGCGACGACCGTTCCTGGTTTACTGGGGAACTGTGCAAACTCCTAAATATTTACAGGTCCGTTTTTTACACGATGATTATGACTTTAGTTCAGCCAGTTTTTATAGTCAACAGAAAGAAAATAAAGTCCTTGCCGCAATTAATTTCATTACTAATGGTGGCGATAAACACATCAGCATCGATCGGCTGAATGATGGTCAGTTCAAAGCAAAAGACCTTCGCCTGCGGTTTGAATTCGGGAATGTCACAAATTCAGATGAACTTCTTCTCCCAACAACAAGCTATGAACCGTTTACAATCAAGCTTGATCAGCTAAAATTCAACCTTCAACTTTACTTTGCGGCATTCGAAAAACTCAAAGGTCACTGGGAAAAAGGTGGTGACGGGAAAGTTTGCTGGATCGATTTTGTGCTTTATACCGGTTCCGAAAAAGAATTTGATCTTACAAAAATCAGTAAGGCAGCAATGGGTTTTACCCTGCAGCTCGAATCTTTAGGTAAAAATCAGGAACTCAAAGAACCTGAAGTTACAGAAAAAGAGGGTTTAATGAAGGTTATCTGGAACGGGTTGTCACTGAATATGCAGGTAAAACCTTCTCCCGGAAATATTAATCTCTGATTGCATAACCATTGACTTAGGTTTTCCAATAGAGGGAAAATGTGGACACGAATCAGATTAATAAGCAAATAGACCATGAATAGTATCGCTAAAAATAATTGGAACAGCCTAGTTTTCACTATTCTCCGTATGGCCATAGGGTGGCACTTCCTTTACGAGGGTACGTCCAAATTGTTTGCCGGAAACTGGACTTCTCAATCGTATCTGTCCAATACATCCGGGTTTTTATCTCCTTTTTATCATTGGATTGCCGCGTCCCCGATGCTTTTGAAGATGGTTGATCTGATGAATGTATATGGATTGGTTCTTATTGGTCTTGCATTATTTATTGGCTTGTTTACCCGTTTGGCAGCCCTGTCCGGGGTTATTTTGCTGACGCTTTACTACTTAGCATACCCACCTTTCGGCGCTTCGCTGCTTAGTGTGGGAGACGGTCACCTGTTTATTGTCGATAAAATATTTATTGAAGCGCTTATCCTCATGTTCTTTCTTTTCTACAAAAAGCAGGGGATTGGAATTGATGTTGTCATCAGGCAATTCCAAAAAGCAAGAAAATTGGATCCGGAGAAAGATGAACCAATGCCCGGAACCGCAAACAGCCGGCGTGAGGTCCTGAAAAACCTTGCAACATTACCCGTTCTTGGAGTTATGGGATTTGGAGCTTACAGCAGCAGTAAACAATACGATGTTGATGTTACTACAGGGGCAACAATCAGGATCAAACAAGTACCGCTGAGTGATTTAAAGGGAGCGCTCCCTAAAGGGAAAATCGGAAAACATGTGATGAGTCGTCTGATTTTAGGGGGAAACCTCATCGGGGGATGGTCACATGCCCGTGACCTGCTCTATACCGATACCCTGTTCAAAGCTTACAATACCGAAAAGAAAGTTTACGAAACACTGATGCTTGCCGAAAAAGCAGGTATTGACACAATCAATATTGGATTTTCGTCTAATGCGATGTTGCAGAAATACAAGAAAGCAACGGGAAGCAAAATCAAGGTAATCACCCAGGTTGCGACGAGTCTGAAAGATGTGAATAATTTCGATGTGATCAATAAGGCCATCGATTACGGAGTAGATATCATTCAGGTTCAGGGAAACTGGTGCGACTGGATGGTCCGGGACAGAAAGATTGATGTCATCCGGAAAATGGTCGAAAAAATAAAGGAGCAGGGATATACAGCCGGTCTTGCGGCACATACGATTGATTCGTTGATCTATTGTGAAGAAAACGGAATTGCCCCCGATTACTATATGAAAACCATGCACCACGACCGATACTGGTCGGCACATCCAAAGGAAAACCGCGTCCCATTTGAAGTTGATGGGACAAATTATCTCGATCACAATAAATTCCATAACAATATGTTCTGCCTTTTCCCGGAAAAGACTGCTGAATTTGTTGGGAAAGCAAAAATCCCGGTGATGGGTTTTAAAGTTTTGGCTGCCGGAGCGCTTCAACCCGAGGATGGCTTTAAATGGGCTTTCGAAAACGGCGCCGATTTCATCTGTGTAGGGATGTTCGATTTTCAGATCGTCAACGACGTAAACATTTGTATTGAGACCCTTTCCAATCTGAAAAACCGGAAACGGGAATGGTTTGGATAATCGGATTTAACATGGAATAAATTCCGATCTGACTCCATCATTGGACAAAATAGTTGGAAAAATTTACTGTCTTAATTACTTACATGAAATGACTCCATTAATAAAAATGGCATTAAATAAAATCATTTAACATGAAACAGGTATACCTCCTTCTGTCAATTCTCCTTATTTTCTGTGGATTCAACCAAGGGAAGCGGGTTACAAAAATTGATGTTCATCGGTTTCAAAAGATTGAAATTTTGTGGGATCTGGAATTATTGAGTTCGCCTCCACCTTTTTCATGGATCGATTCTACCTCAGCAGTGCGATCCCTGGTCTTTGAAAGTGTACCATTCGAAGGAAAACCCACCAAGGTATTTGCTTATTATTCGAATCCCGATCTGTTACAGGGCAGGAAAACCGGCAAGCTTTTCCCTGGAGTTGTCCTCATTCATGGTGGTGGTGGAAAAGCATTTAAGGAGTGGGTCGAAAAATGGGCTGCCGATGGTTATGCCGCAATCGCAATGGACCTGGGAGGAAAAGATGGCACATGTAAGCCATTTGAAATGGCTGGTCCCGACCAGTCACACGAAAAAAAATTTTCAATCATCAAAAATGGGAATTTAAAAAATGTGTGGAGCTACCATGCAGTAGCCAGCATCATCCTGACACACTCCCTTTTGTTGAATTTGCCCGAAGTTGATGCCGATAAAACCTGTGTGACGGGTATCAGTTGGGGAGGCTATTTGACGTGCCTGGTTGCAGGACTCGATAATCGTTTTAAGGCCGCAGTCCCGGTCTATGGATGCGGATACTACAATGAATCAGATGCATTCGGCAAACCATTGTCCGAGCTTACACCACATTATAGTGAGCTATGGATGAAATACTTTGATCCATCGGCCTACCTTCCTTATGCAACACCATCACTTTTTTTTGTGAACGGGAATAAGGATTTTTTCTACAATATAGTACCGTATACTAAAACTTTCAATCTTGCTGAAAAATCTGATAAAAACATTCGCATTAGGCCAGAGATGAAACACGGACATGTTGAAGGTTGGCAGCCCGAAGAGATCCGCTATTTCTTTGAATCGGTCGTGAATGGAGGAGTCCCTTTGCCAAAAATAGGCAAAGTAGAACCCGGTGATTCAACTGTTGTTGCCAGGTTTTCATCCCTTATTGGTTTACGTTCTGCCCGTTTTTATTATTCGTCAGATACCATCTCGACCAATGCCAACAGGCAATGGTCGGATGTGGCAGCACAAATAGACCAGAACCAGAAAAAGATAAGCTGTAAAACTTCAGGTGTGGATTTTAAATACGCTTTTTTTTATGTGACCGATAACCGGGAAGCATCTGTCTCAAGCCCGATCTATGTAAAATCTCAGGTTTTGTTGAACAATCATTGAACATGCACAATACAATTCGCCTTAAGGAATCCCTGGAAAAGAACCCGCATTTGCTTAAGATTAAATTATTTATATTCTTCTTTTTGTGCACATTAACCATCATGGCACTTGAGAAGTTTCCTCAAAAGGGAGGGCAGACATTGGTGTGGACAAATAATGGAATTGACATTTTACTGAATGATTATCTGAATCTGCCGGAAATGTCATGGCCGCAAACCCTTTTGGAATACCCCGTCGATTTTACCCCGGAACACGCAAATTTAAAGGATTTGGTACTTGTTGATCTGGTTTCGAAACAATCGATTCCTTTCCAACTGACCGATGTAAAACTGGTCAAAGGGAAAATTCAAACAGCCAATCTCTGTTTTTTATCTGATTTACCATCCGGTACTCATAAGGAATTTCGTCTCACACTTAAAAAAAACTTTCCGGAACTAATCACCCGAATTCCTGTAAACGGAGTCTCGATCGTTACGAATGAGAATGAATGTCTGATTGGCAACGGCTTAGTAAGATTCAAAATACCTAAACCTGGCGAATATACCAATCTGATTCCGCCAATTTTGAGGATTGGTAACAATACCCATTGGCTGGGTTATTCAAAAATGCCTGCCTCTTCGATATTTGTGAAGATGAAAGTGAGCGAGCTGTCTGCCAGTCCTTTATTGGCCAATTACCTACTTGACTACCAGTACAAGGGTGGGAAAAGCTTTCAGCTTAAAATCCGTTTGGTGGCAGGAATGGAGTTTATCGAGACAGAAGAGAGCATTACAGGTTTCAGTGAAGCCGATTCATTGGCATGGAAGATGGTCTGGACTGATTTAAATCCAGAGTATCGTTATTGCCCTAACCGTCCCGGAGCACCCATCGATAAAAACCAAAAAGGGTACACCAATTTTGCATGGGAAGCAATATCGGGAAGTGATGGTAATCCGTTAGCAGTGAAACATCCCGAATTGCCCTATGATCAAAAAAATCTATCGGATGGACTTTTACCATTCAAGATTGCACCCTATCACAATTGGATGACCTGGTGGCGCTTACCCTCTGCCGCATTCTGGAACGAAAAGCCGGGTCAGACCGTTGCCCTTTTTATCCATGATTTTGAGAAATGGGCAGATCCCGATTACCCGATTTGGGGGAGTAAAGACAATTTATCGGTTCATTTTTATTACAAGGAGGGATTTTACTGGAGTTTCCCGTTGGTTGCGGGAACCCGTTCGTTGGCTTTGGCGCTCTATTCTCACCAAAAAGATAAGGAATCGGTAAACCATTTAAATTTGCCTCAGGTTCATGTCGATTATCTCAGACGATGGTATGGCTGGATTTCGCTGAATAAAACAAAAGATTGGGTATTGGATTGCAAATCGGCGGGACCGGATCATCAGCCGTTTTTCAAATCACAGGCACAGGAAGCGAAGTTTAATCCCAAAGATTTGTTGCCAAATCTGAAAAGTACAGTTGCCCGCATGGCAGAATCGGGTGAACGGTCAACAGGGCCAAATCCTGTCGGAACGCGCACATTTTACGATTATGTCACCCCTCTGTTTGAAAATAGTGAGTCAGCATTGACTGAAAAGGAATATCGCCAGGCGCGTGCCTGTTATCTGTTTATGAGCTATGTATTTATGGATGAGACGCTGATGCCGATGCGCAACATGCTGAGCGGACATCCCAATTTTCTGGCTGATATCAAAGGTGTTCCGGGAATGGCGGCATTCCTTTTTCCGGATCATCCGCAGGCTAAGGAGATGGCTGATCATTTTGAAAAAGCAATCGCTTTAAATTTAAGGTACCATACACGTCCCGAAGAACCTGCCTGGGAAGCAAAAGGGGGCCGCTGGACTGAAAATCTGGGATGCTATACCTGGGCTTTTTTAAGACCAACGCTGAAGACCAGTTTTATGCTTCACCACTTTTATGATGGCAAGAACCGGATGTTACAACCAAATATTTCCATCTATACTGAGTGGCTCTTAAACGGACTTACCTCACCATTGGATAGTGAAAACGGAAGACGTGTGAACCCGCCGCAGGGCGCTCATTCAAAAGGACTTTCACCTTCTAACCTGATGTACACGCTGGGTCAGGAATTATTCTATTACGATCCGTTACTCGCCGAGCACCTTTTTTGGGTGACTTCGCCTGATGATGAAGGGTTTGAATTTAAAATAGGAAGACCTGATCCCTGGGACGGACCCGCAAAAGCCATTTTTAAACACCCCGGAGGGACGAACCCACATCTGAAATCGGAAAAATATACCGGTTATGGATTTAACCTGCGTAAAAACTTCGGGCAGCCGGATGA
Source organism: Prolixibacteraceae bacterium (assembly GCA_963677935.2). GTDB lineage: Bacteria > Bacteroidota > Bacteroidia > Bacteroidales > Prolixibacteraceae > JAAFHB01. The sequence goes on from CAXXEH010000003.1 coordinate 5,137,280, forward strand.
GATGTACGTTCATTTGCAGCAGATCGACGATGGTCCAAACTACCGCTGGGGACGGGCTGCCAAAGGTGGTAATGGGATCATTTATTATTATGCTTCAGGAAAACGTTACAGTCATAACGGGATGGAGGATGTGGGAGATGCTCCGTTTGGGGATACTGAACGTTGTACCAATTTCGGAGTGAAAAAAGAGAAAAGCTACCGTTGTATCGGTGATTACCGGAGTGTGGGGCGAAACGACCTCACCGAGCCTTTGTATGATTTTGGATTTGCCCAGTTTGCCTCCATTCTGGCAAATAGTGAAGCAGCACCCGAATATAAATCGCGCAGTGTGCTGATGTCGGGAAACGATTATATCCTTATTTCTGATGATGTAAAAGATAATTCAGTCGAAGGACGATTGTCGTGGTTTGTGGGGAAAGAGGACAGTTTTCCGTTTATCCATCAGCTGAAACCCGGGGTGAAGGGAACTGATGCGAATATTCAGCCATCAGTCAGCACCTATCATAAGGATGAGCTGACAACCAAAGGGAGATATTACGATGGGAAGGGTGATTTTCTGACCCTGGTTACCCATAAAGCGGAAATTAAACCGGTTCTGGAATCCGGTATCTGTCGGATCGAAAAACCGGATGGCGCTATGGAATGTGTTTTTAATGATGACCATGCTCTGGTATATAACCATGATGGACTGGCTTTTGAAGGATCTGCAGGAATTATCAGGCAATCGTCCGACAAAAAGAGTTTTGAGGCTGCCCTGTTCAAAGGGAATAAAATTGGCATTCCCGGAATCGAAGCACAATTTTTAGACGTTCCCGAATATGGAGGAATGAGCCTGAAAAACACAGCTACGGGTTTTGCCGGAATCATCCAGTTAAGGGAAAAAACTACCATCAGGTTTATATTAAATGAAGTCCCGAAAGGGTTAATTTTCTACCTTGATGGTGCTGCAGCTTCACTCAGCAAGGACGGAGAATTAAATTATTCACTCCGGGTTGAGGCCGGAAAACACAACTTCCAGTGGACCAATGGCAGAGTAATTCCTGCCTCTCCTGTCGTAAAACGGTCCGTTACCGGAAAAAACTGGTGTGAGCTTGAATGGCCGGCAGTTCCGGGAGCAACATCCTATGCACTTCAAAAGAGCACAAATGGAGGAATTACGTGGAATACAGTTACTAAAAATATCCAAAGCACACATTACAAACTTACAGATTTAACTGATGGTAAAAAGCTGCATGTGAGAATAATGGCTATTGGAAAGGGAGGAATAAGTGAGCCATCAGGTGATTATCCAATCTATCCGACAAGTGGAAAGCCTCATGCTCCTGAAGGTTTAAATGCCTTAAAAACTGGAAATCATGTCACCTTAAGCTGGGGACAAGTGCTGGGCGCCGATCAGTATAAATTGGTTCAACGTGAAAAAGGCACATCTGATTTTAAAACAATCTATACCGGGACAAACCGGTTTGCATCGGTTAAACTGACCTCCTCTTCAAAAGTCTTCGAATTTAGTGTGACGGCGACCAATGGAAACGGAGAGAGTGCTAAAAGCATCATTGCCGACACCGATGAAAACCGTCTCATCAATTGGTATCCTGTGCCCGGGGAAATATTCCGTCGCGATCCTGAAAGCCAGGAAAATGGATATGATGAATATAACCATTGGATCGAACAGAAAATGCCGGTTTTAAAGTATCCATATCAAATAAAAAATTAGTCGTATGAAAAACTTAAAATTACTTTTTGGAATCCTGATTTTTGTGATCAGTGCGCAATTAACTCAGGCACAAGTATCGACAACCGCTGTTGCCGTAGATTCAATGGCCATCAAAGAGAAAAAAGCCAAAGATAAGGAGGCCTACGAAAAATGGCTAAAGCTCGACTGGCCCAACCTGAAACGGTATGGCGAGAGCAATGCAAAATTGGGATTACCCGCAGCAAACGAAAAACGGGTGGTCTTTATGGGGAATTCAATTACAGATGGGTGGGTTCGGACCTCTCCCGAGTTTTTTGAGGGAAGACCCTATATTGGTCGCGGCATTGGCGGGCAAACTACCCCGCAGATGCTCGTCCGTTTCCGGGCCGATGTAATCAATCTGAAACCAAAGGTGGTGCTTATCCTGGCAGGAACAAATGACATTGCCGGAAATTCAGGTCCGTCAACCCTCGAAATGATCCAGGATAACCTCGCCTCGATGGCCGATCTCGCCACAGCTAATGGTATAAAGGTGATTCTCTGTTCGATCCTTCCTGCTTACGACTATCCCTGGAAACCAGGCCTCAAACCTTACGAGAAAATTCTTGTGATGAACAAATGGATCCAGGCCTATGCAACAAAAAAAGGTTTTATATACCTCGATTATTATTCAGCGATGGTCGATAGCCGTCCAGGGCTGAAAATTGAATACAGCTCTGATGGAGTTCATCCCAACAAGCTGGGATATAGCATAATGGAGCCTTTGGCCGAAAAGGCCATTTCACAGGCGTTAAGAAAAAAGAAGTAATCGGATTCATTAAAAATTGTTCCTCCGGAACAACGGGCAAAATATTGTGGAAGTTTAATTTTTCGCTATGATAAAAATAATTTCAGTCTGCGCGATGGTATTTCTTGCGCTGACCAGTTTCGCCAGGCCACTGCAGCTAACAAAATATGTAAATCCTTTCATCGGAACCATTTTTGAAGGGCATGTTTATCCCGGTGCAACACTTCCTTTCGGCATGGTGCAGTTGAGTCCGGATAACGGACTGACGATAAACGACAAGTATGAAGGATACTGTGCAGGGTATTCTTACACCAAAAATATGGTGAAAGGCTTTAGCCATACCCACCTAAGTGGAACCGGCAGACCCGATCTGGGAGATATTTCCGTTTTGCCAATGGTCGGGAAGGAGCCATCCGTTGCAGATATCAGAAGCGATATCTCACATCAGGAAGAGAGCGCAAGTCCCGGTTATTACACAGTGATGTTAAAAAGTTTTGGAATCAAGGCAGAGTTAACAGCAACCCAAAGGTGTGGTTTTCACCGATACACATTCCCGGAAAGCTCTAAATCCCTCATTCGTATTGATCTGGCTTACGGCGCCGGGGACGATGCTACCGTGGATTGTTATTTAAAAAAGATAAATGCCACTACATTTGTAGGGTATCGCATCTCCAAATCATCATTTACAAAAGATCAGCGTGTTTACTTTGCAGCCGAGTTGAGCAAACCGGTTCAGAATTTTGTCCTTTTTCGTGATAGCAGCCTTATAAGTTCAGGTGATGAAGCCAGGGGACTGGATATAAAAGCCTGTCTGATGTTTTCGACAATGAGTGATGAGCAGGTGATGCTTAAAGTTGCAATGAGCACAGCGAATGTTGAAGGCGCCCTAGCAGGTTTAAAGGAGGTCAGTGGCTGGGATTTTAATGCGTCGAAGAAAAAGGCGGAGGCTATTTGGGAGAGGGAATTGGAGAAAATAAAAATCACCTCGGACGATGAGGATTTCAAAACGGTTTTCTATACAGCGCTCTATCACAGCTACCTGTCTCCGATTCTTATGGATGACGCACTGGGAAAGTACAGGGGCATTGACCGGCAAATCGTAAGGGATGGAAAGAATATCTATACCATTCATTCATTGTGGGATACCTATCGGGCAGCAAACCCTTTACTAACCATAACCCAGGAAGAACGCGTACCCGAAATCATCAATTCCTTCCTTATTTTTTATCGTCAGTACGGACTGCTTCCGGTATGGGATTTATACTTCTGCGAAACAAATGCCATGAAGGGTTACCATGCCATACCCGTAGTGGCCGATGCCATACTAAAAGGTTTTAAAGGATTCGATTACAATGAGGCATTTGTGGCGATGAAGGCGAGTGCCAATCAAAACATCCGGGGGACCGATTGGTATCGGAAACTGGGTTACATTCCACTGGAAAAAGACGACGGAAGCGTAACCTCCACACTGGAGTACGCTTACGATGACTGGTGCATCGCCCAGGTGGCAAAGAAACTGGGAAAAGAATCCGATTACCAGGAATTTATGAAACGTAGCGGGTACTGGAAAAATCTTTTTGACACTACACTGCTGTTTGTGAGGCCACGGGATGCAAATGGCAGTTGGATTACCCCTTTCGACCCCTACCAAGAGGTATTTGGAAAAACAAGGGCTTTTGCTGAAGGAAACTCATGGCAATATACCTGGTATGTTCCGCATGATGTATACGGTTTAATACAAAAGTTCGGCTCCAGAGAGAGGTTTGTCCAGAAACTCGATTCCTTATTCACCCTTACACCTCCAAAGGATCAATCCATCTGGAAATATGACGGTTATATCGGTCTGGTCTGGCATGGTAACGAACCTTGTCACCATATTCCATACCTCTACAACTTTGTGGGTATGCCCTGGAAAACGGCTGAAAAAGTAAAGCAGATTTGCAATTTCTATCACAACAAACCCAAGGGTTTATGTGGCAACGACGATTGTGGACAAACAAGTGCCTGGTATATATGGAGTACCATTGGTTTTTATCCGGTGAATCCTGCGAATGGTGAATATGTAATTGGTACACCAATGGCCAGTAAAACTGATCTGTCGCTACTCAGCGGGAAGCATTTTATTGTAAGGACAGAAGCCCTGAGCGACAAAAATATCTATGTTCAGAAGGCAACCCTTAACGGACAACCATACAGCAAATCCTTCATCAGACATGCTGATATTTTGAAAGGTGGAGAATTGGTGCTTTTTATGGGAGATAAACCATCCATTTCATGGGGAACAAGAAAGGAAGATTTTCCGCACTAAGCAGTAATTAAAAAACCAAACCAATCAGTTAAAAAACTATGGATTTCAAAAAGCTCATATTGATAACAGTGTCTCTTATCTCGATGAATTTTGCTTCGCTTTCGGGAACGGTCACTCAATCATCAGGCAAAAAACAGGATGTTGATCTGGTTTTTATCGGGAACAGCATAACCCTGGGGGTAAGCCTTGAAAATCGGGAAGCAGAAGCTCCGCCAATGAGAGCCTGCGAATTTCTTAAGCATAAATCTGATGTTGGAGAAGTCCGGTTTTACAATAATGGAAAAAACGGATTTACAACCGTTGATTTTCTTCCCTCCGGCAAATCATTTGGTCAATTAGTTGATGCAACCAGACAATTACATGCTGATAATCAACGATTATTGATTTTTTCCATTTCACTGGGGACCAATGATAGTGCGATGGAAGGTACGAATGGAGCACCTGTTAGCCCGGAAACATATTATAATAATTTGCAATTAATAATAAATCAATTACTTGTATCTTTTCCAAGCTGCAAAATTATCATACAACAACCCATCTGGTACAGCCCGAACACGCAAAATAACTCCCGGTATCTTGCTGAAGGGTTATCCCGTTTGAAAAGCTATTTTCCTCAGATAAAAGCTTTGGTCAGCCATTATTCAAAAGTCAAACCGGGTATAGTCTTTAGAGGAGATGTCACAGGATTTGAATATTTCAGGAAAAATTATCAGTCCCTCTTTTCTCCCGAAAAGGGAAAAAAAGGGACATTTTACCTTCATCCGAACAAAAAGGGAGCTGAAATTTTAGGTGGGCTTTGGGGGAAAGCCATTTACAAGCTGATAATAAGCCATTAAATTTAAAATTATGAAATAATAGAAAGAGTTTATGAAAAGAAAATTAGCCTTATTGATGTGTGTTTTTATGGCAATTGTCGTGGCTACAACTTCATGTCAGAAAAAAGCAGTCGCGCCGGAAGCAGTTCTTCCTGTTCCCACCGAACGGCAGTTAGTCTGGCAAGACATGGAACAATATGCCTTTGTCCATTTTACTACTAATACGTTTACTGATAAAGAATGGGGATATGGGGATGAAGACCCCGAAGTGTTTAATCCTACAGGGATGAATACAGACCAGTGGGTTGAGAGTTTTAAAGTGGCGGGTTTTAATGGGGTAATGCTGACCTGCAAGCACCATGACGGGTTCTGCCTTTGGCCAAGTGCGTTTACCAACCATTCCGTAAAAAGCAGCAAATGGAAAAATGGCAAGGGCGACGTTGTGAAAGATGTCAGTGAGTCGTGCAAAAAGTATGGTCTAAAATTTGGCATTTACCTTTCACCGTGGGACCGTAACCGGGCAGATTATGGCAGCCCATCGTATGTGGAATACTACCGTAAGCAACTTAAGGAGCTGTTCTCCAGTTATGGTCCGGTATTTGAGATGTGGTTCGACCTGGCCAACGGTGGTGACGGGTATTACGGTGGTGCAAAGGAAAAGCGCAAAATAAAAATACCTGAATACTATGATTGGCCCACCACCACCGATCTGGTAAGGGGAATGGAACCCAATATTGTATTTTTTAGCGATTTCGGACCTGATATCAGGTGGTGTGGAAACGAGAATGGCTATGTTGGCGATCCTAACTGGTGTATGATCAATAATGATTCCATCTACAATGGAACAATGGGCAATTCTAAGAACAATTACCTGAATCATGGCGCTTTAAATGGAAAAAAATGGATACCGGCAGAGGTGGATGTTTCAATCCGTCCTGGATGGTTTTACCATACCTCGGAAGACAACAAGGTAAAAACACCTGAGCAACTCTTCGAGATCTACCTGAACTCTGTAGGCAGAGGGGCTAACCTGATTCTGAACATTCCGCCCGATCAACGGGGTCTTATCCATGAAAATGATGTCAAATCCCTTAAGGGGTGGAGGAAACTGATCGATGAAGCTTTCGCAAACAACCTTGCATTGGTGAGTAAAGTAAAAGCCAATACCTACAGGGGCAAATCCAGGCAGTTTGCCGCATCGAACCTGAACGACGGAAACAAGGAAACTTATTGGGCCACAGATGATGGCGTATTACAGGGTAGTATTGAATTTGACATGGCCAGGCCCCAAACCGTCAAGTATATCGTATTGCAGGAATATATCCGCCTCGGCCAACGGGTTAACAAATTTACTATTGAAGCATGGAAGGACAATTCCTGGCAGGAAATTGTCAGGGGTACCACTATTGGACACAAACGGATTGTCAGGCTGGACAAACCTGTTGAAACACAAAGGTTACGGATCAATATAAAGGATTCGAAGGCATGCCCGTTAGTCTCAAATATTGAAATTTATTAGTGCAAATCGAACTCAAAATCTTATAATAAAATACGAAGCAATGACAGAAAATGATTTTTCCAGGCGTCGTTTTATTCAGGTGGCTGCTTTAGTATCTGGTAGTGTACTTTTGTTCCCCCGTTGCACAAATGTATCATCAAAATCCGCATGGCGTTTTTTTACAGAAAAAGAGGCATCATTGGTTGATGCCATTACAGAACAGATCATCCCTACAGATGAATGGCCCGGTGCAAAGGATGCAGGCGTCATTAATTACATTGATAAACAGTTATTAGGTCCATACATTCGTCATCAGGGAAAATACAGAAGTGGGCTCGCTGCGGTTCAGGCATCCTGTAATCAACTTTACGGGAAAAAATTTGAAGCGTTATCATGGGATGATCAAACTGGATTTCTGAAAAAAATGGAAGCAGGGAAGTTGGCTGATTTGGAGACAGGGGATAAAGCAAACTCACCGGAAAATAAAATTTGGAAAGAAATTTCCGATAAGACATTTTTTGGTTTGATCCGCGACCACTCCATGCAGGGATTTTACGGAAGCCCGCGGCATGGGGGAAACAAAAATTATGTCAGTTATAAGATGATCGGACTCGACTACCCTTTTATTATTGGACAAAACCGGTATAAAGGTTAGTTAATGAAAAATAAACATATCAATGCGATTATCGTTGGCGCCGGAGCCGGAGGTGGTGTAGTGGCCAAAGAGCTGAGTACAGCCGGTATGTCGGTCGTCCTTTTCGAACGGGGGAGATGGGTTACCCTCGACGACCATGACCATGACGAACTGATATCGCAACGAATAACAGTTCTTGGAAATGCATATGGTCCTGATGATGATCATTATTGCAGAGTTGTGGAATCAACTGACGGGAGTACCAGGATTGTCCTTCCAAGTGAAGGTGGGTATAATAATGTTGCGGCGTGTGTTGGTTCGGGTACCGTTAGTTACGGGGCATTAGGCTGGAGGTTTATGCCTGAAGATTTCAGGATGAAAACGACCTACGGACATGTTGAAGGTTCCACTTTGGAAGACTGGCCAATTTCGTACGATGATCTTGAACCTTATTATGAAAAAGCGGAATGGGAAATTGGCGTCGCAGGGGATGACAGCCAGAGCCCGTTTGCCCCGCCACGTAAAAAACCACAACCGATGCCCCCTTTCCCGCACAACAAAGAAGCCAGGATTCTGGAAGCCGCAGCCCGACGGTTGGGGTTTCATCCATATCCCGCACCAATGTTAAGAAATTCAATTCCTTACGGAGGCCGGCCTCAATGTATCAGAATGCGTACCTGTGTAGGATTTGCCTGCCCGGTAAATGCAAAATGCGGAACCCATAATACGGTAATACCGATTGCACTCGCAAGCGGAAATTGTGAACTGAGAACAAAATGCGTTGTGAGCGGGATACTTGTAAATGATCAGGGAAAGATAACCGGTGTCAGGTATTTTGATGAAAAAAACAGAGAACAAATACAGACCGCAGACCTGGTGGTTCTTTCTGCATCGGCAACAGAAACAGCCAGGTTACTGCTCAATTCCAAATCCCGGTTTTTTCCCAAAGGGATAGGTAATGAAAATGACTGGGTGGGTAGAAACCTGCAGGGACATGCCTATTGCGGGGCATTGGGAATATTTGATGAAGATGTTTTTGATGATTGTGGTCCCGGCTCTTCTTTGGCCATTGGCGACTTCTCGCATCATAACCCCGGAATAATCGGGGGAGGCGCCCTGTACAGCAGTTTCTACCGCTTGCCCTACCTTTTTACTGGTCTTCGTCCGCCCGGATCTGCAGGTTGGGGATTGGAACATAAAAAATTTCAGCAAAAAAATTATAAGCGTTTAGGGGAGATGAAAGGGCCATGTCAGGAAATACCATGTTTTCATGCACGGGTCAGTGTCGATCCGGTGGTTAAGGATTTCTGGGGTATTCCGGTTGTCCGCCTTTCGGGATATGGCCACCCGGGGGATGCTGAAGGGACCGCTTTTCTGTCCGAAAAAGCTGAGATCTGGCTTAAAGAGGCAGGCGCCGTTGAAACATGGAAAACTGGTGTAATAAAGGGGAAGCGTGGAGTGAGCGGGGGTCAGCATCAGGCAGGAACCTGCCGTATGGGAAACGACCCCCGGACATCGGTTTGTGATAAATTTGGCCGGGTACACAATGTGCCAAACCTGTTTGTCGCAGATGGGAGTCTTCATGTGACAAATGGGGGTTTTAACCCTGCATTGACTATTATGGCTTTGGGCTTTTGGGTTGGAGGATATATTGCTTCTGAGTGGCAAAAAGGAAACAGGTTTAAATAAAAATGAAGATAGACAATCTTGAATAGGCAAAACCACAATAAAATTCAATTATGAAAAATCAGCATGTAAATGCAATTATCGTTGGCGCCGGTGCCGGTGGTGGAGTTGTGGCCAAAGAACTTAGTACTGCGGGTATGTCGGTTGTCCTTTTCGAGCGGGGGGGCTGGGTTACCCTCGACGACCACGATCATGATGAACTGATCTCGCAGCGGACAACGGTTTTGGGAATGGCTTACGGACCTGATGATCTGCACCATTGCAGGGTCAGCGTATCTGGTGACGGGAAAAGCACGATTGTCCTTCCCAGTGAAGGGGGAGGGCATAATGCAGCCTGTGTTGGATCGGGTACCGTCAGCTACGGGGCGATGGGCTGGAGGTTTATGCCCGAAGATTTCAGAATGAAAACAACCTATGGCCATGTGGAGGGTTCCACCTTAGAAGATTGGCCAATTTCGTACGATGATCTGGAACCCTGTTACGAAAAAGCAGAATGGGAAATTGGCGTCGCCGGTGATGACAGCCAGAGTCCGTTTGCACCGCCACGTAAAAAGGCTCAACCGATGCCCCCTTTCCCGCATAATAAAGAAGCCCGGATACTCGAAGCAGCTGCCCGAAGATTAGGTTTACACCCTTATCCCGTACCATTACTGCGTAATTCAGTCCCCTACGGAGGCCGTCCTCAATGCTACAGGATGCGGACCTGCTGCGGATTTGCCTGCCCGGTAAATGCCAAGTGCGGAACTCATAATACGGTGATACCAGTGGCTCTGGCAAGTGGGAACTGCGAGTTAAGGACCCATTGCGTGGTGAGTGAAGTAGTCGTTAATGATCAGGGCAAAATAACCGGGGTCATCTATTTTGACGAAAATAACCGGAAGCAAACACAGAGCGCCGACATTGTGGTCCTCTCTGCAGCCGCTACAGAAACGGCCAGGCTTCTGCTCAATTCCAAATCTGTATTCTTTCCCAAAGGGATAGGCAATGAAAATGACTGGGTGGGTCGAAATCTGCAGGGACATGCCTATTGCGGGGCTTACGGAATTTTTGATCAGGATGTATTTGATGACTGCGGTCCCGGCACTTCGCTGGCGATTGGCGATTTTTCACATCATAATCCCGGGATTATCGGCGGCGGTGTTCTGTGCAATGAATTTTTCAGGCTCCCCTATCTTTTTACCGGCGTCCGTCCTCCCGGCTCTGCCCGGTGGGGATTGGAACATAAAAAATTTCAGCAAAAGAATTTTAAACGTGTAGGTGAGGTGATTGGCCCTTACCAGGAGATCCCAAGTTTTCATGCGAGGGTGAGCGTTGACCCTGTTGTTAAAGATTTCTGGGGTATTCCTGTTGTCAGACTCTCCGGATCGGGACATCTGAAAGACGGGGAAGGTACGGCTTTTATGGCCGGGAAAGCAGAACTGTGGCTTAAAGAAGCCGGTGCAACTGAAACCTGGCAAACCGGTGTGATCAAAGAGACGCGGGGCTTAAGTGGCGGTCAGCACCAGGCAGGAACGTGCCGGATGGGAAACGATCCCAAGACCTCCGTTTGTGATAAATTCGGAAGGGTACACACGGTGCCTAACCTCTTTGTTGCAGATGGAAGCCTCCATGTCACCAACGGCGGATTTAACCCTGCATTGACCATTATGGCGATGGGGTATTGGGTCGGGGGACATATTGTTTCAGAGTGGCAAAAAGGAAACAGGTTCAAATAAACAGAATAATAATTTAACAGATGAAGAATAAGAAGATCTTACACAAAATAATTTTACCGGTTGCAATTCTTTTTATTGTGGTCACCCTTTCCTTTGGTTCATTCTATACCTACTGGAATACGGCCTCTCCTGATCAGACCTGTGCCTCCTGCCATGAAATTAACAGCGCTGTACACTCCTTTTCACAATCCTCACACCGTGAAATGCATTGCAAAGAGTGTCATGGTACTGCTTTAAGCAACGGTTTTCACAGCATGAAGGAAAAAGCGATGATGGTAGTCAACCATGTCAGTGATGAAAAGGGTGAAGATCCACGGATGAATGAAGCACAGTTACTGGAGGTAATGACCAACTGTAAGCGTTGTCATACAAAAGAGTTTGCAAACTGGAAATCAGGGGGTCATTCTGCATCCTATAAAAATATTTTTCTGGATGAGACCCATAATAAAACAGAACAACTCAATTTTGACTGTTTACGTTGTCACGGGATGTTTTTCGAAGGTACGACCCCCGAATTAGTCGGACCCATCAGTACAAAAGGGCCATGGACGATGAAAGATCCACAAAAGGGGGATCAGCCCGCAATTCCATGTATGGCCTGCCATGAGATACATACAGATGGGAAACCGGTGATAAGACCCGATTATGCCAAACCGGCATCTGTCTTTTATACCCGTAATCGTTCAAACTCGAAAGTGAGTTTTTATGACCGTCACGAGAAAGTTCATCTCCTGTCGGCAATGCTGCCCAAACTGGAACTGATGAATGGCGATAAAAAAGTGGTTGTAAGCGATGATGAAAGAATGCGGAACTGCGTCCAGTGCCACGCCCCAAATGGCTGGCATGAGGCTGGCACAAGCGATGACCGTACTCCCCGTGGTGTACATCTGGGCTTAAGTTGTCTGGCCTGTCATGAACCACACAGCAACGATGCAAGGAACAGTTGCACAAAATGCCACCCTGCCATTTCGAACTGTAAACTCGATGTGACGAAAATGAATACCACTTATACCGATTCAAAAAGTCCGAATAATATCCATTGGGTATCCTGTACCGACTGCCATAAGGATGATCTTCGGATTAAAATTATTATGGATGAGCGAATCAATAAAAAATTGCCTAAAAGGATAAAAACTAATTCCTGAGGAGTTCAAACCGGTCAACGAACTGACGTCAGATTTTATTGATGGAATATGCTCAAATTAACTGAAACAATTAATATGAATTCAAATTTGATAACAAAGGTTTGGTTGGGAAGTGTGATGATTCCGCTGGTGACAATAATATTAATGATCAGTACAAACCTTAAGGCCGACACAAAAAATTTCACCGTAAAAGATGGGGCCATTCTATGCGAAAAGGGTTTACCGCAAAAACCTTTATGGTTTGCAGACAGCCGATTGACTTTTGCATTCGAAAAACCGGGCGGCATAACCCGTCTTGATTATTATGCTCCGGCAAAGAATCAAAGACCTGCCATTTTTAATCGTCCATATCATTGGTATGGATTCAATTACTACCTGACAAAAAAGGGGGTCAACTACACCCCTGATTTTCAAAACAGTAAAGTTTATCCTTTCGGTATCGAATCCGACTGGATGCTTGATGGCGAAGTGTTTAGACAAAAGGTAATGGCGATTGACGAGTCGGTTGTCATCCAGCTGTCTACCCCTCAGAAACTTCCTTCCGATTACCGTTTTAAGCTGGATTTTAATAAGTTGTTCGGAGTAGTGGAAGGTGGCAAAGGGAGAAAATGGACCGAATGGAATTTTGATAAGACTGAGAATCTGCTAACCGGGGGATTCATCGAATCCGCCAATAATGATTCAGTCACATTTAGCTGTAGTCTTGGGGCCGACTTCCCGGTCAGTTTCAGTCAATCTAAAATAAATACAAAGTACTATCTGGAGAGTCCTGCACTCGATTCGGGGAAAACCTACACCTTTTTCATCAACTTTGGTTCCGGTAAAAATGAACTGGTGCAAAAAAATAGAGATTGGTGTAGTCAGCTAAAAAGTAGGATTGCGGGTCAGTATGCCCGATATCAAACAGTAGCAGACAGGACTCCAAAGCTGGTTAGTCCGTTCAAAGAGCTGGATAGCCAGATGAGTCTGTTCCCAATGTTTTTTGAGGCCCTGAAGGTTAAAAATTTTCCGGGTGCAATCCGGGCAAATACCAACCGCTACTGGGTATGGGGATGGGATGGAATAACCAACAGCAGTTCAACAGCTTATTGGGGAGATGTTCAGCACTTAAAAAATATGCTGGAGTTTTATGAAAAAACTGCCGATCCGGAGAAAGGTATTGCCCATGCATACAGTCACGACATGAGTATTGGCGAGATCGCACCTATTCCTGCACAATGCATGTATATCACACTGTTGCAGCTATACTTCGACCAGACGAAGGATATTTCAGCATTAACGGCACATTACCCGTTTGCCAGAAAAATTTTCAATCTGGCGCTTTCAACCGAGGTAAATAACCTGGGGATGAGCAAAGGAGTATCGCTTTTTCCTGATTTTAGAGTACTGATCGACGAAACCGGTAATGATCTGAGCACACTCAATAACTCCGTCTTATACTGTGCAGCACGCTCAATTGATCGTTTATCTGCCATTGTCGGGGATACGGCAACTCAAACAAAAGCTGAATCGATCTCAAATAAAATAGAGAAGAACTTCGCCCGTCTATTCTATGACAAGGAACAGAAATATATCGTGTCATCCGTTGATGCGACCACCCTTGAACAACGTAAAACATATCATATCAGTTCATTCAGATGGGAAAATGACTATTATGCCGATTTAATTCAATCGATGTCGGGTGAAAGTTTAAACTTTTTTGAAAAAAACCTGATCTGCAAAGCGGGAATCAGGGAGACTCCGGTATGGGATAAAAGTTTTGATCTGGATGCCAATCAACTGAGTGATTGGTGGCCCGTTACTGATGAATCCTATATTCGCCTGAGCAATCAAAATAACAGAGGTGATTTATTGGAAAAATGGGTGGGCTGGCTCCACTACTGGTATGAAAATCTAACCGCTCCTGAATCTGTCGAGTGTTATTTCGATACGGATGATCCGGCAACCCCCGACCGATGGAATCCCGGATCATGGCAGGCTTTTACCATGCGTACATGGTTTCAGGGAGTTATTCATGGGTTGGTAGGCGTTGATGCCGATGCAGGCGGCATTACATTTTATCCCTACAACGGTAAAGAAATGAAACTATTGGGGCTGCATTATCTCGATAAAACCTTTGATTTTGAGTTGAAAGGAAGTGGTCCGTTTATCGGCTTTATTGAGGTGGATGGAAAAAAAATAGTCGGGACAAACAAACTCCCTGAAGAATATTACAAGGATAAAAAGCAGGTAAAGATTACCGTAATGCGTACCGGTATAAATCCTTGTCCGGTCTCCATAAGGTCCGGAGCAGGAATTCTCCTAAAGAACTACACCTACAACAATGGTAACATTAAAACACAAATAGTGGGTGCCGGAATAACCAGACTAAAGATCTCCGCAGAGAAAGTGCCGGTAATCCTGGTTGATGGCAAACGGTTGAAGTGTGATTTTGATGTCTCCTTAAAACTGGCAACAGTATTGCTTAAGATGCAATATAATAAGCCATTAATAATGGAGATCAAGCCTTAATATTGTGTGATTTTATTGACGAGGTTCTGAATTTTAACAGATAAACACAAGGAACCCTTATAATTATAACAATAAACTAAATGCAAATGAAAACAACTCGTCGTGATTTTATCAGGAAGGTTGCCACTCCAATTTTGGCAGTACCTTTCATTCTTCCATCGCGTGTGTGGTCAAATCCGCCCAGCGACCGTATCACAATGGGCTTTATTGGCGTGGGTAAACAGTCCTACTATTTGGTCTCAAAATTCTTACCTGTTTCTCAGATTTTAGCGGTCTGCGATGTTGATACCACCCGCCGCAAACACGCTCAGCAGACAGTGGATAAATTCTATACAGATAACAAGGACAAGGGTGTTGCCGGCTGCAAGGAATTTAATGACTACCGCGAACTTTTGGAGAGGAAAGACATTGATGCCGTTTGTATTGCCACACCCGATCATTGGCATGCAGCTAATATAATGCTAGCTCTTAAAAATAAAAAGGATGTCTATTGTGAGAAACCGTTAACCCATAATATCCAGGAAGCTATCGATGTTATGTCGGCAGTCGATAAGCACAAACGTGTCCTGCAAACTGGTTCAATGCAGCGGTCGATGAAGGAATTCAGGGTCGCCAGCGAACTGGTTCGCAACGGTTGTATAGGGAAGATCGACCGTGTCGAGTGCAGTTTTGGTCCATCCCCTGAGCCTTGTAATCTTCCGGAAGAGGCTATGGAGCCTGGACTTGACTGGAACATGTGGCTCGGTCCGGCACTATTACGCCCATACAATTCTATACTTAGTCCACGCGGTGTACACGATAATTATCCACGGTGGAGATCCTACAGGGAATACGGCACCGGTGGTGTTGGCGATTGGGGCGCCCATCATCTGGACATTGCACAATGGGGTCTTGGAATGGATGACAGTGGTCCCGTTGAGGTCCGTTTTACGGGTAAGGAGGCGACGCTGGTATATGCCAACGGCATTCAAGTTATTCACAAACAGAATGGTTTTGGAGTACATTTTTTCGGTAGCGATGGAGAGGTAATGGTCAACCGGGGTAAGTTCAAAGTGATCCTGAATGGTAAGACGATTGCTGAGTATCTTGGCAAGGAAACAACAGGTACTACATGCTCAGCAGAGGTCGACAAAACGGAACAGTTGCTGTTGAAGAACGCAAAAATCAAACTCTACTTAAGTACATCGCAAACTGATGATTTTTTGGCATGTGTTAAGAGTCGTCAAAAACCGATTTCGAATGAACAGATCGGAGGCCGAACTGTCATCTGCTGTCACCTGATTAATCAGCTCTATTATAATAATACTGCTATGAAATGGGATCCGGCCAGGTTATGCTTTACAGGAGGTACGGGAAATCCTGCCTGGCTTACCCGTGATTACCGTGATTGGACAAAATCGAAGTAGCAATATGATGGTTCAATTATGCAGCCTGATTAATTCATAAACTTTGTGAAGCCTTTGTGTATTAGGGCCTAGGTGGCAATAAGAGATTCAGCCACACGAAGACTTTAAACCCAAAAACTGACAAAAACAATCGTAATAACAAATTATGCAAATATGAAAACGTTAACTTCATTTTTTACTTTATTGCTTCTGGCAAATCTATTGTTGGCAAATACTGAAGCAAAGAGTTACGATCTTAACCATTTTCCAAAGGGAAAAACACCCCAGGAGATTGGTACCCGAATCGCCGAAAAGTTTCTGAAGACGCCTCATTCGAAATATGGGAATACCCATCCACAGACACCACCCACGCAGATTACTTACCCGGATGTGTGCACCTGGCTGGGTGGCATGTGGTTTGCCGAAATCACCAAAAACAAGGATTTGTTCAGTCGTTTCGAGAGCCGTTTTTCCCCGCTGTTCGATACCGAAAAGAACCTGCAACCGATGCCCAATCATGTCGACAATAACGTGTTCGGATCGGTCCCGCTGGAACTTTACATGCGTACCAAACAACAAAAATACCTCGACCTTGGTCTGAAATATGCAGATAAACAATGGGAATTGCCTGAAAACGCCAAACCGGAAGAAAAATCATGGGCCGATCAGGGCTATTCGTGGCAGACCCGCGTCTGGATTGATGATATGTTTATGATCACGGCAGTTCAGGCACAAGCCTTCCGGGCAACCGGCGCCCGCAAATACATCGACCGTGCAGCCAAAGAAATGGTACTTTACCTTGAAAAAATTCAGTTGGATAATGGGTTGTTTTACCATTCACCCGAAGCGCATTACAGCTGGGGTCGCGGAAATGGCTGGATGGCCGTAGGTATGGCTGAAATCCTGCGCATCCTGCCGAAAGATAACCCTAACCGCAATCGGATTATGGATGGTTACCACAAAATGATGGCTGCTTTACTTACCTACCAGGAAAAAGATGGCATGTGGCGCCAGATCATTGACGACCCTGCAGCCTGGAAGGAAACCTCATCAACGGCCATGTTCACATATGCCATGATCACTGGAGTGAAGAACGGCTGGCTCGACAAGAAAACGTATGGTGTTTCCGCACGTAAAGGGTGGCTTGCCCTGATCAGTTATATCAATCAAAACGATGAGCTGATGGAAGTCTGTGAAGGGACCAACATCAAAAATGAGCGCGAACATTATTTACAGCGCAAACGCATTGTGGGCGACCTGCATGGTCAGGCGCCGGTACTTTGGTGCGCTGCCGCGTTGCTTAGGTAATTTTGGATAAAGAGCAGGAATACACTTATTAATGTAGCGATGGAAAATCAAAAGAATAAGAATCTAAGCAGACGCCGGTTTATGGGTTATTCTGCTCTGGGAATGGCTGGTTTAACAATCCTGCCAGGCTGGAATATGGCTAATGGTGCCTTCGATGCCCCGGATAAGGACTTTTATAAGGTTCGCAAAGGAATTCCCAACAGCCAGTACTATTTCAGGGCGAACACCGTTGGAAATCAATACTTGTTTTTCATCGGTAACACGGTGCTTGCAGGCGCCGGCCTAAAAGACCCTAATCTGCGCTATTCCGCACAGATGGTCAAGGGCTTCCAAAAATACTTTCCTGATGCGTCGATGAATGAGACACGACACATGCAGTCTGGTGGTAGTTGGTTCGGACTGTTCCGCTGTAGCCGGGGTCTGCCTGTTTTCGGTGAAGTGATCTGCAGCGGGCATCTGGCGATCCTCGATTTTGCTGCCGATGACCGAAACACCAGTCTTGAACAAGTCAAGCAGTCTCTGGAAGGTCTGGTTCGGCAAATCACCCTCTACCGTAATACACATAGCCGGATCATCATCTATACCCTCACCGCCGATATGCTTCAGGCTTATAAGGCTGGTCAGACACCTGAGTATATTCGGATAAGTGAACAAATTGCCGACCATTATGGCATCCCAAGTCTGAACCTTGCTAAATATGCAGCTGAGAAGATCATTGCCGGAGAGATTTCCTTCGAAGCTTTTTCTGCCGACGGAATCAATCCGACTGAGGCCGGGGCTAAAATTTACGGCGATGCGGTTGCGAAGTTTATTGATGCACTGATGACAGCTTATCCCATTCCGGAAAAGCCAAATCAGGTTGTTTTGCCGGAACCCCTCTTTCCGGAAACGAACGACAATGGCCGGATAATCGCTTATGAAGATCCACAGGTAAAACAATCCGGCACATGGAAACAGGGTCAAGAAAGTCCGATCGGCCCTTTCCGTCATCTGCTGGTCTCTGATAACGCAGGAGACACATTGACACTGAAATTTAAAGGATCGGAGATTGGAATTATTGACGTAGTTGACAAGGATACTGCAGATTACGAATATTCTGTTGACGGGGCACCTTTTATGAGGCTCCTTTCACCAAAGGGTGCAGTAACCCCAATAATGCGTCCGGTATCTCTTGCCAAAGGGTTAGACCGGCAGGCCTGGCACGAACTTGTGTTGAAGGTTGCCTCACCGGGAATCGCGAAGATAGGGGGATTCCTGCTTAACGGCATCGTTGAGGATTCAATGGCAGGATTGAGTACCCTGGCCCAAATCGATATGATCTATGCCTCGATGGACCCGATCGTTTACACCCCCCCAATCAACCGGTTCGTCAATATTCCCAAAACGATGGGCAAGCTGCGGGATGGCGGAGAGCTTCGAATGGTTCTTTTGGGAGACAGTATTATGGGCAATACTTCCGGTTCGTCATTTGAACTGCTTCTCATGCGCGACTATCCAAAATGCAATCTCATCAAGATACCATCGTTGAGAAGTTCGACAGGTTGCAAGTACTACCGGGAGGAGAATCGTGTTCAGGAATACGTGTTGAGGCATAATCCGGACCTTCTCGTAATCGGTGGTATCTCCAACGGAGGTGATGCTGAGGCTGTCAGGTCGGTGATCAAACAGGTACGCGCCCTGAAACCGGGTACGGAAGTATTGCTGCTAACACCAGTATTTGGGGCGTTGCAAGACGAGCACATCAGAACCTACACTCGCGAGATAGACCCGACCACCAGTAATTTTCGCTTCAATATGCAACAGGTAGCTATAGAGGAAAAATGCGCCTTCTTCGATATGACAGGACCCTGGTGGGAATACATTCAAAATAGCGGCAAGACCTATGGCTGGTTCAAGGGCGATGCTGTTCATGCCAATGGCAGGGGTTGCCAGATTATTGGTCGATTGTTGGAAGCCTGGTTTAAGGGGTAATCAAATGTTGAATCAATAATAATAACTCCAAATAAGAAAAGATAATTCACATCCAATAATTAAAGTGGTAGCCAGAGAGACTTCTGGATTAATTGTCTTAATAAAAAACTGTTAAAATTTTTAAATAATCAAGATGGGTAATTCAATTTATTTTAAGTGTTTCTTTTTGCTAATCATATGCATGTCGTTTGTTGAGGTCTCCCACGCCCAGGAAACAGTGGCGATATATCCGAATCTTAAATCGCAAAAAAAACTAAAGTTGTGTGCAGTATTCACCAATTCTGTTTTCCGCGATTATGACCCGGACGAATTTCTGAAAACCCTTGATTCTGCCATTGACAAATTCGGAATCAACATGGTGAATGCCCATCATTTTTCAAGTAATGAGTGGCTGAGTTATAAAGGATACGATCAACTAAAGGGTACCCCCGATCAGAATTACATCGCAAAATACAGGAGTTACTACAAACGGATCAAGGATAAAGGTGTTTATCTGATCATTAGCGGAGGAGAACCGGTTGGCCCCAATGATCTTTTTCAAAAATACCCGGAGATGAGGGATGTTAATAACGGTAAATTCTGGCAATTTGTTGAGGACAAAACAAGGGAGCTTTACGAGGTGATTCCTGAGATGGATTGTTTTGAAGTTTACTTGTGGGAAACAGCTATGGTTCACGATGACAAGGCTTTTGCTGACTTCGATTTTAACCGTGCTAGCGGATTTCCGTTCTATTCCCATTCTGATTATTTCAAATACCTGTTTGATGCATTCTCGCGTGCCGCTCACAGCAAAAACAAGGATTTTATGCTGCTGACATTCAGTCATTATCCTTATCAGGAACAAATAATGATTGATGCGCTAAAAAACAGGGACAAGAATTATCCGTTTTTACTGGATCATAAAAGTCAGCCAGGCGACTGGACCCCATTTAAACCGGCGAATAACATCATGCAAACAATCACCGATATGCCCGGACAACTGCAGTTCGATGGAACGGGCGAATACTGGGGACAAAGCATGATGCCGTATTGCTATCCCGAAGAGATCCAGGCCCGGGTGCAACACGCCCTCTCCCGTAATCAGAATATCAATACTTTGAGTATGCGTGTGAACTGGATGAGTGGTAGTTTATTTGGCAAGCCTAACGAGATTAATTTCTACGCCCTTTCAAAGTTGGCTAATGACCCCTTTACTCCCATAGAAAAGATATGGAAAGGATGGGCTACGGAACGATTTGGTGAAAAAGCTTCGGAAAAAGTGATTTCTGCGCTTAAGCGGACAGACGACATTGGGAGAAAAATCTTTTACATCGACGGGATGTGGGTTTTTAATCACAGTTCATTGGCCAACCTCCCCTATGTCGAATCACATGTAGTAAACTATGCAAAATGTATTTCCCAATTGAAACCCGAAGAGATCATGGGAAATTACAGGTTGAATGAACTATTGAATTACCCGCGCGAGTACCTGATCAGGGAGGTTTTGGATGATCGTGACGAGGCCTTACGCCTCAACGCGATGTCGTTACAGGATATTGAAGATGTCGCAAAAGATCTTAAAACGGAAGATTACAGGTTGTTAAAAGACCAGCTGACCAGGCAGCGCGATATGGCGAGAGCCTCAAAACTTCATCTTGAAGCTTTCTTTCGTTACCGGATCGAAAAAATGAATGCTCCGGAAAAGGGGGCTGAAAACCTGCAAAAACTGGAAATATGTCTCCTGCAAATGGAGAAAATGGGTGAAGAGATGGAGAAAACCTACGGGAATAAATTCCCATTTCTGAAAGCTTCACTTTTCCAGGAATATGTCGGACAAATACGTAAAGCAGTTACCAAAAAATAATAGCACGATGAAAAATCAAAAAATATTTTCTATTCTGATCGCCCTTATTTTTTACTTATCCTATCAGGTTCCGGCTCAGATTAACTCACAATCAGAAGCAATACCGGTGATCTTCAATTCTACGGAAACAGGTAGTCCCGGAGAAACGATCGGCATGCAGGGATCATCCTTCGGAACCGATCCTCAGGTTTGGGTGTCCCTGGTGAAGGGGGATGAAAAAGTCTTAAAACCTCAGATACAGCTTCAGGTGCTGACCCATTCAGAAATGTATGTAGCCACTCAGATTCCTGAAAGTATCCTTCCTGGTTTGTATGCCGTCTGGGTGATCGACGGAAAGAAACAAAGCAAACCGGTATTCATCAATCGGGCAAGAATCATGACCGCAGAGTTTGATCAGATCATGCCGGGAACATCCTTCCGTTTATTTGGCCGGAACCTGCAATTAAAAGGTTATGAATCATATGTGCGTTTTGTGGGCGCCGATGGTTCGTCGTATAAAATAAAATCCACCAAGGGTGACGAATATACAACAGAGTTGGTCGCCCCTTCACAACTGAAGCCAGGAACAAAATATGCTGTTTATGTCAGCAACGGTGCAGGGGGCAACTTTGGCGAGAATGTGTTTGATGAACTCCTCCCTATTCGCCCTTTCGCTGCCGATCCGTTCAAACTCGGAGTTCCCTGGGGAGCTGATTTCAACTTTTCGAATAATGTATACAATGTCAAAACGGATAAACGCCTTACGCAACATGCAAAAGGAAATGGTTCAGACAACGACCGGACAGCGGTTCAGGAAGCCATAAATAAAGCTGCTGAAAGTGGCGGGGGAGTGGTTTATCTGCCAAAGGGGACCTACAAAATTGCCTATACTTCGGGTAGTGGTCTCACTTTGAAATCACGGGTCGTTCTGAAAGGGGATGGCAGGGATCAGACAGTTGTTAAATATGGTTACGGACAACCTTTTTCTACGGAACGTGTGAAAGCCGCTTATGGCTGGACCCTTGGCTGGCCCGACAGCCGTACAGAAGGAATGGGACTTGTTTTTCCCGGTTTTATCACTACAAGTGGATTGGTTGATCTCTCCTTCATCAATGTCAACGAAAGCAGGGAATTTCTCCATACCATTAAAAATATGCCTGAAGGTGGTTCGGGACTGGTCATTAAAGATTGCGGTTTTGATTTTAGTTCAGGTTGGGGACTTGCCCTGGTAAGCGTTGACAAACTGCTCGTATCCGGTTGTCGGTTGAAGAGTACCACAACGGATGTAAGGGGTATCAATGCACCGACACGCACCTGGCCATGGGATTTTAAGAATTCTTCCAACATGATTATCCGTAATAATTACTATTCCTATACTGCCGGTCGGTTTGGAGCGAACGGATGCCATCATGCAATGTTCGAAAACAATACGTTTGACCGTGATGGAAATCATCAGTCAAAAGGGGAAACCGGCGGTCTTAATTTCGATTACGTTACTGATATGGTGATTCTTGGCAATACATTTTTAGTTACAGGTCCACCTATATTGAGCAAGAATCAGGGTGAAACAATTCTGAGCCAGGGCGGCGACCCGAATCAAATGACATTGGGAATTGTATCCGAAGCAACGGCAACAACCATCAAGGACAGCAAACAGGAATGGCAGGATTTTACCGACCGGATCAGCACCTCCTGGCAATATGCCGTACATCCAACAAATTATACCATAGCAATTGTCGATGGTCCGGGCACAGGACAATGGCGAACTATTACCTGGAATAACGACACGGTTCTGACAGTTGACCGCCCGTGGGATGTAGTACCTGCAACGGGAAGCAAATATGTGATCACCCAATGGTCGGCCAGTCAGTTGTTGGTGAAAGATAATCTTCTGAAAGATAATCATCAGGGAATAATGATGTATTGCGGAGGTTCGGACATTACCATTGTGGGAAACCAATTACAAAACTCGGGAGGGATTTACTTGCGAGCCGACCAGCGTCTTAATTCGAAAAGGTACAACCTGTGCTGGAATACCCTTGTCGCAGATAACCAGGTTATAGATACAGATGGCCGCCGTGCGGCTTTTGTTTCCATGCTGCTGGCCCACGGGAAAGAAGAAAAATCGTTCGGTACCGGTACAATTGGACTTGAAGTTCGCCGAAATATGGTTCAGGCATTTGTTCCAAATGTAACCCGAAGTGGTATCAAAGGTGAAGGTTACTTCAACTGTATGGATAATGGACAAATAAAAAATCCATTCTTCGATCCAAAGGCGGTGGGCATCCTGGGTTCCATTTTTGAAGACAACAGAGCCATCAATACCGAAAATGCCTATCTGACGGGAGCTGGTGCACACCATACGATTATTGTCAAAGCCAAAACAAAAAATACTACTCGTTTTCTGAAGGAGATGATCAACGAAACAACAAAAACCGGATCGCAATTCACTTTCACAGATTGGAAAGAAAACAATATAAAATAAAAACAATGAGATATTTAACGCTTTTGGTATTGTTATTTTTAGTACAGTTTATTCAGGCACAGGAAAATCCTTTTTCACAGGAAAATGCAGAACTGAATGCCCTGAAAAAGTATGAGCTGACTCACCCTCCGCGCCCAACAAATCCAATGCCTGCGCCAGCTGCGGATGAAGCGCTTTTTGGCGCCCGTTTAATCCG
This sequence comes from Prolixibacteraceae bacterium, assembly GCA_963677935.2. Classification (GTDB taxonomy): domain Bacteria; phylum Bacteroidota; class Bacteroidia; order Bacteroidales; family Prolixibacteraceae; genus JAAFHB01. The sequence goes on from CAXXEH010000003.1 coordinate 5,161,239, forward strand.
CTCTGCGACCTTGCTTGCCACCAGTTGCCCCGAACGCAGGTGGCCGGTGAAGATTCTGATTTACGGACAATCGATTTCGGGCAGTCAGATTTTTACAGAACAGATGGCCGCTTATCTGAAGGAACAATTTCCTTATGCAGATATTTCGCTCGAAAACAGGTCTATAGGTGGATTTGGCGGGGATCGGCTCATCCGTACAGCAGTTCACGATGTCTATACCACTTGTGCTGATCTGATTATTTTTCATGTCTACGGCGGGGAAGAGCATGGCGAGCTGGAGCAGTTTTTCACCAATGTCCGCCGGTACACCACAGCCGATATCTTACTGATGAACCATCACCTGAGCGGCAATCAGACTGAATATATTCCCTCTTCGTACCAATACCTTCGCTATATCGCCAACAAGTACAACTGTGAGCTGGCCGATATTTCCTCCGAATGGATGAAATACCTGTCAGATAATCATCTGAAGACTGCCGATCTCCTTCGTGATGGCACCCATCCGAACAGAAACGGAAACTGGCTACTATCTCACCTGGTAGGCCGGCATATACGATACAATCCATTCCCTGGACAGTGGGAGAATACGGTTCAGACCTGTTTTGCAACAAGTGCCTATGATCATAATCCAGATAACCCGCTCTTATTCAAAGGGGAGCCGTGGAGGATCACCGATGGGGTCCCGACAGGGGTTACAAAACAAGGTTCAATGAAACTTACATTTTACGGAAACAGAGTAGATCTTGTTGCCGGACAAATGCAAAATGGCAAAAATGGAGGAACTGCGCAGGTCATCATTGACGGGAAAGCCGATTCAGATAAAAATTTACCTTATGCCATCACCCGGCCAGGCCATGGTCCCGGAACCTGGTTCCCGGCAATCAAACGAATCAGTCATCAAAATCCATTACTCCCCGAAAAATGGCTCCTGAAAATCGATAAAGTAAATCCCGACTCCACAGTATGGTTTTTCACCGTTAAGGGTTCCCTAACAGGATTCGACGGATCAGGAAGGTCTGATCAACCATTTGTATCCAAATCGGGTCGGGTGGTGATCGACGTCTTGGATTACATGTTTGCAGACATCAAAAAAGGGTTCAAAGTGATGACTCCGGTAGGATTTGAAGTAAACTGGTCGGTTGTACCGCTGTTTCAAAGCGCCTATGCAGCTCCTGTTACTGCCGATAAGGCAAAAATGTATAAAACGACCTTGGTTCAAGGGCTTAAAAATGGTCCGCATACCCTGGAGCTTATCCCGAACGGCGATGGTCCGGTACCTGTAGAAGCCTTTGAAATTCACCGGCCACCAATTCAATAAATTTAAAAAAATGAAATAGCCATGGTTTAGAAATCACAAACCGAAATGGAAATATTCCCATGGCTATTCCATCAGACCTTTAAAAAACAAATTATTTACAAATGAAAAAGACACTTGTTTTATTTGCATTACTCTTTTGTATTAATTCATACGCTCAGGATTTTAGCACCTTCGAAAAACGAAAAGCCTGGATTATAAAGGAGGTTGGCAGCGACAATAATTACCTCAAAACGAGAGGAAAGTTGGGAAATCCAAATGCCCTGGTTCATCTGACCCTTAATCCCAAAGATAAGGTAGCAGCTGATTATCTGGTACGGGTCTTCTCGGATCCAAAAAAACAGACGATGTTTGATTTTTCTGGAATTTGTTTAGCGCTGTGTAAGTTTAGGAATAGTTTTGATAAAGAGCAACTTGAAGTGCTAAAGAAAAGTTTTGAGCGACTGGCTAAAGTTGACAAAAATGATGGAGAAGGCTTTTTGGGGCATGGTACCGAGAATCATTTCTTAATGAACTGCTGTGGTGAGTATTTTGCCGGACAATGTTTTCCTGATGCCAAATTTGTCAATGGCTGGGACAGTGAAAAAATCATGAGTGATGCAAAAGAGCGGTTAAGGGAAGTATTTAAAAGATACTATGAGATGGGATACACCGAATATTTATCTCCCACTTATGATGGGTGTTCCCAGAATGCGGTAGTTGTATTATACCTTTATGCCAAAGATCCGGAGGTCAGGGCGATGGCCGAAGCCTGGTTGCTTTACAAATATTCCATTCAGTCTTTAAATTACTTTAACGGACATATCATGGCCCCTTATGGCAGACAGAATGTCCAACAAACAAATAAACCTTTAGCCGACGGGAAAATAGGCGTTTTTCAATTGATAGATTGGTTGTACTGGGGATGGGGACCCAATTCAAATGCGATCCCGAAAGGCGAATTTGTAAGGGCAGATGATGTTCAGTTCGCCACTTTTCAGGCACTCCTGGATATGACTCCTGACGATGTTTTTAACAGAATTGCTAGTGAAAAACTGACACCATTTGAAATTAAATCATCGGCATCAACATTTATTAACCAGGGAGCTTATCACCTGAAAGGAGGGATCCCCAACATGATGTTGCGAAAGGTTTACCGCGATAAACAATATGCCATGGGTACCGGAAATTTCCGCTGGGTGCCGGGCGGGGATTATGCCGACCATGATGCAGTTTCGTTCAATATCGCCTGGAACTCTACTGATAATTTTAATTTTATTGAATGTACACATCCCTATTGGTACAGCGATGAGGGAATAGATGAAAAAACAGGAAAAGCGCATCCCCGTTCGCCTGATAAATGGGATCAGGGATCCATAAGCCCGTTTCAGCAAACCGCCCAGAACGAGAATACGGCCATCGTATTATTCAACATTCCGGATAAGGACCCATGGCCAAACCAACCAAGTGCGGATAAATGGGCCTGGAGAGACGGTCATGCAGACCATCTGATCAAACGGGGAATGTTTCGGTACCCCAAATCGATGGATGAGAAGATCGAAGAAAACGGGTGGCTTTTTTTAAGGGAAGGGGAAGTTTATATCGGGGTGAAATCACTGAAAGACTACTATATACAGACCGATCTTAAGAATACTGATATGCTTGAATTTAATGTCGTGAAGAGCGATTTTGCCAAATGCGGATTCATCTTTGAAGTCGGCGCCAAAGCTGAGTACAATAGCCTGAACTCCTTCAAGGAAAAAATTCAAAAAAACCGGTTAAAAGTGGATTGGTCAGCTATGTCTGTGGAGTACACCAATCTAAAGGGAAAAACACTGAAGATAATCTATAATGAAGGTTTAAAAGTTGATCCCGATGGTCTTGCAAATTCAATTCCAAAAGTAATTATTAATGGAAAGCAGGAGATGGATGCCAGCCAGTGGCCATTGATCTCAAGTCCGTTTATTAATCTGAACAATAGTAGATTGGAAATAAAGCAAGGAAATACCAACATAAATGTCGATTGGTCAGGGGGATTGCCAAAGATCAGAAAACAGTTATAATAAACTCAAAAACAGATTATTTTGAACTCGAAAATGTTGATATTCATCGGGTGTATATGTTCTCCTCTTTTAACATTGGGGCAAAACTCAGAGACAAATCCACTCAGCGTTTCTAATATAAACGGTACCTACGAAATCAAGGTTGCCAATGTTGTCATGGTGGTCGATGCAAATTGCGGGGCCCGGATCATTTCATTCCGACTCAAAAATCAGGAGGTGCTAAGTTCATCAAAAGTTCATCCCGAAAATTATGGCTCCACCCTCTGGTTGAGTCCGCAAATCTGGAAGTGGCCGCCATTCCCGGTACTCGACACGCAACCATATCATTCAGAATTAAAAAAACAGACATTATACCTGACAAGTGAACCCGACAGTGTAAGTGGCTGCAAAATTTCAAAAACCATTTCGGCCAGCAGCACCGACAATTCATTTACGATCAGGTACGTCATAACAAATATCTCAAAAAAGGACAAACTGGTTGCACCATGGGAGGTTACACGTGTTCCGTCAGGTGGTATCTCGTTCTTCCCGATTGGAACTTCGGGAGGATATTCCAAATCGAATCTGAACACGGAGGATTTAAACGGCATTTGCTGGTTTCGCTATGATCCGGTATTGGTGACAGATCATCAGAAATTATTCAGGAATGGCTCCGAAGGTTGGCTGGCCCATGTCAATCATGGATTGATCTTCATCAAACAATTCCCCGATATCGGTATCAACCAGGAGGCGCCGCACGAAACGGAAGTGGAATTGTATGCAAATAAAGACAGGACCTACATCGAACTTGAAGACCAGGGACCATACCGGATACTTGCACCCGGAAAATCAATTTCATGGACTGTAAAGTGGTATTTACGCGAAATTCCACCTGCTGTCAGTATAACCGTTGGGAGTGAAAGTTTAGCAGATTTTGTGAGGAAAACGATAACTAAAAATTAAATCCAATTTTATCCACATGAGACGTTCAATTTTACCAGTAATAGTATTAGCGATAGGATTCTTATTTTCCCTCTCCCTTTCTGCAGGGGAAACTTCAAAGGAGAAAAGTCCCCTGACCACAGCTCCAATATTTAAGATGGAGGAATTTCATCAGCGAAACGGGTTGCCCAATGTTTTTAAGAAGATAGCAACCCAGCGTCAGGTCCGCATCGGTTACATTGGCGGAAGCATAACAGAAGCTAAAGATGGGTGGCGTGATCTGACCTTTAGCTGGTTTCGCCTGACCTATCCGCAGACTGCCTTTTACCAGGTCAACGCCACTATTGGCGGCACAGGTTCAAATCTGGGCGTCTTCCGTATGGAACACGATGTATTTTCGGGTAAGCCCGATCTCCTGTTTGTTGAATTTGCGGTAAATGATGCCGGATCGACAAGAGAAGATATTTTGAAATCCATTGAGGGACTGATCCGTAAAACATGGGTTGCATTTCCGAATACAGATATATGCCTGGTTTATACCACTGCAGAGTCGTATGTAAATGATCTGGTAAACGGGAAACCGCATCATGCATCAGAAGCGATGGAAGAATTGGCCCAACATTACGGTATCCCTTCCATTCATATGGGAATGGTGATTGCCCGGCTCTATGCAAAGGGTAAACTGATTTTAAGCGGCGAACCGTCAGAAAATGAACAGACCATCGTTTTTACCAAAGACCATACTCATCCGCTTTCGGAATCGGGCCATCCACTCTATGCCAGCGTTGTGGTTAAGTACCTTGCCAAAATGAGCAAAACTGCGTCTGTAAAAAATCACCTGCTTCCTTCACCTTACGTCCGGCAAAACTGGCAGGAGGCAAAGATGGTCGATGTGTCACAAACAGAACGCATTGGCGATTGGACATTACTGTCGGAAGACAGTCCGGTTGCTCAGCAGTTTAAACAATTTATGCCAACCATTTATCAGGCAAAACCAGGCGCAATAATGCGTTTTAAATTTAAAGGCAGGGTGTTGGGAATTTATGATTGCATTGGTCCCGGTACAGGAACGATTGAAATCAGTGTGGATGGAAACAAGGAAGAGATAGTCCGGTTCGACCAGTGGTGCGATAATTACAGGAAACACAGCTTCTTTGTAAAGGAACTCGGGGATAAAGTCCATGAAGTGGAAATCCGGGTGCTTGACAAAAAGATCGATAAAGGACCGATTATGCTTAAAAAGAAAATTGTAATCGTCGATCCGGCCCAATATGCCGGGCTCGACTGGTATCCTGCAAATGTGATGATTGTGGGAGAATTATTGAAATAGCTGGACACCTTCAATCAATTAAACGGACAAAATCATGAAAAACTCTTTAAAACGGATCGGTTTATTGGCATTTTTTATCTCTTGTTTATGCAACCTGTTTGCAATTGGAACAAAACAGCAGGTGGTTTTCAGTTCCGGGAAAGCAGAAATTATACTTGAAGACCATCTACACCACCCTTTTTACTGGTGGCCCAATACCCTGTTGAATTATCCGATCGTTTTTAATGAAGCGGTCAGTGTCGGCGAACTCGTCCTCATTGATGGCAAGACAGGCATTCAGCAACCTTTTCAGATCACTGGATTGGGAAAATCTCCCGACGGTAAAACTAAGGCGGTAATCCATTTTATATCTGACCTTCCTTCAGGCGCGAAAAGAGTTTTCATCCTTCAAAAAGGGGTACCTGAAAAATTTCCATTTATTCGCGTAGAGAACAAGGGTGATGAAATCATGGTCCAATCAGATAAACTCACCGTCTGGATGCCGGCATCATCTGAAGGATCAGCGGGGGTTATTCCGGGACCGGTATTAAGCATCGCCCAGAATATCAATCAACGCCTGGGTCAATCACATTTTAATACCAATGGAAAAGTTCTCAGGTCGATTACGACATCGGTAACTAATCAGGGCCCGGTATTTACCGATATCAATGTAAACTACCTGTTTACTGACGGCGCGACCTATAAGGCAGAGATCCGTTGCATTAAAGGGTATGAGTTCGTCGAAATCAAAGAACAGATGAACGGATTTTCGGATAAAGAGAAAGGTGACTGGGAAATTGACTGGAAAGGTTTTTCTCCCACCCACAGGCAGGCGCCCAATCATCCTCACTATAATAATGAACCATACATTCCGGCCAAAAAGGAAACGGGATTTAGCCGCTTTGCCTGGGAGACGATTAATCAAACCATGTTGGAGGGGCACCTTGGCATCATCTATTCGGCCGATGAGTCCAAAATTCCTTTCGAAATAAATATTTACGGTAATTATCCGGCAGAGAAAACAGTCACCTCCTCTCTCTTTTGGGATGAGAAATCGATGCAGTCGGTTGGCATTTTTATGAACAATGCCTCCGGATGGGATGACCAGCAATACGCAATCTGGCATATCACGGGGAAACTAAGTGTTAGTTTCTACTATAAAAACGGACAATTTTCATGGAAATATCCCCTGGTAAACGGGAAACGATCTACGGGGCTGAGTTGCTATAACCATCAGAAAGATATTGACTTTATGACCGATCTGGAGCAAAAATATCAACCGCAGCAACATCCGTCAGGATTTACTTATCGTGCCCATATGTCACAGTTGTCGCACAACAATTTTCTTCAAAACAGGTATGGGACCATTCCGCTGGATAAAATTAAGGACTGGGTGTTAACCTACCCCGATTCCCTTCCCCTTGGACCGGTAATTTTTAAAATCAGTGGAGTAAATTCAGTTAAGGAACTGGAAAAAAGTTTCCTTTACAGCGAATTTGTGATGGAACTTCCGATCAGTGGCACCTGTCAAAACAGTGGTTATGGTCCAACACGTAACCGTCAGTTTTACGGTTCATGGGTTGAGGCGCTCAATCGGTTACTTCCCGATATGGGACCCTCCGACAGGGAAAAAATAATCTCCATGTTCCTTTTCCATTGCTACGTAGCTGCAGATGAAGAATATATGCCTATGCGTACGATGCTGAGCGGTCATCCTAACTTCCTGGCCGATGTAAAAAGTACGCCCGCAATGGGCGCATTCCTGTTCCCCAAACATCCCGAGGCAAAGGTATGGGAAGAGCTGTTCAGTAAATATATCGAACTGAACACCCATTATCATACCCGACCCGATGTAAATACCTGGAATGCAACAGGCGGAAGATGGACCGAGAATCTGGGTACTTATGTATGGGCATATCTGAAGCCCAGCCTTAGGGCAAACTATCTTCTTCAGAATTATTTTCAGGGGACCAATCATTTTGCCAATGCCAATAATGAGATATTGGGCTCATGGCTGTTAAACAGTCTTTCTGCTCCTTATAACGGAGAATCGATGTCGTATTATACTGGTGCAGGCAAAAAACAGGATAACCATTACTGGGGGATTGTAACAAATGAATCAGGACCCAGAAGGGTTCATCCGCCGCAGGGGGCTCATTCCGCCCGGAGAATGCCATCAGCTTCTTTATGGCTTTTGGGTCAGGACCTAAAATATTACAATCCGCTTTTAAGCGAAAATATCAGTTATGTTTCACATCCCTACGACAACGAGGAAGAGATTCTTGACAAAAGCAAAGACCCTTTTAGCATCATGTATCCCGAAAAAGAGGTTGATCCGGGAACACCTCCTGATTTTAAAAGTACCAAGTTTACCGGTTATGGCATTACGCTTCGTGCAGCTGTCGGGACCAAAGATGAACTCTCCATCCATTTGCAGCAAATCGATGCCGGACCAAATTATCGTTGGGGGGTGGCAGCAGACGGAGGATGTGGGAATATCTATTTCTATGCCGGCGGAAAGTCATATAGTCATAATGGGAAGGAAGACAGTGGTGACCGCCGCGTTCAGGATACAGACCTGATCACCAATTTTGGCGTTTTTAAGGACGGGAAATTTAAATCAATAGGATCAAATGTTCTTAGCAGTCCTATGTATGATCTGGGAATTGGACAGTTTGCAGAGCTAATCCCTTCCCGGAAAAACCCTTACTCCTGGCCTGAATACCAGGGACGAAGTATCATGTTGCTTGGTGCAGACTATTTTATCCTTTACGACGATGTACATGATAACAACATCGCAGGACGTTTGAGCTGGTTCACACATCCGGAGGAGGAGCTGCCCCAAATAGAGATTGTGAAAGCGGGCGGGTTAGGTTCCTATAGTAACAATGGCAAAACTGATAAAACTGAACTTGCTGGAAAAGAATCTAAAGGGGTCTGGTACGATGGTTCCGGCGACTTTTTGACTTTTGTCTCGCATAAAAAAGGGTACACGACCGAGCCAACTGCTTATGGTGGAATTGTTACCTCAAAGGAGGGGAGAAAAGATTATATTTTCAGAAATGATTTGCCGGTTGAAGTGAATGAGGAAGGAAGGGTATTCTCCGGTACTGCCGGTTTCATACGTGAAAAGGAAGCAGGACAACATGAACTGGCCCTGTTTCACGGTACCAGAATTGGCGATGGCCGCTTTGAGATCAACACAACAAATCAGGATGCCGGAATATGCACTGTGTTATCCAATGATCAGTCAATCAGTGGACTGTATTCGAGTTCCGGATCATCCGATGTGACCTTTAAATGGAACAGGAAGATACCCAAAGAGATGCGTTTTTATCTCGACGGGGTCAGTCAGTCAGTAAAGGCAACCGATGAAACGATTGTTGCCAGTATTCCTGCCGGAAAACACATCTGGAACCTTACTGTCGGATTACCCGATTTGCCCCGCCCCGAAATCGATTGTACCCGAAATGATATGGGAAAAGTTCTTTTTGCTGTTCATCCCGTTGATGGGGCAACCAGTTACCGGTTTGATTACAGCACCGATATTGGGAAAACCTGGACAAAATTAAAAGAGCAACCAAAAACTCAAATACTCCTGAGGGCCTTAAAAATTGAAACCAAAGGATATGTAAGGGTGGTTGCCCTGAACAAGGAACATGAAAGTCAGCCGTCTGTCATTTATCCGGTTTATTTTACCTCAGAAAAACCACACTATCCCGATGGCTTAAGATTGAATATTGGGACCCAAAAGATTGATCTGACCTGGGGAAAAGTACTTGGTTGTAAAGAGTTCAAACTATACCGGAGGATTAAAGGATCAGAAAAATTTCAGGTGATCTACCATGGTAAAGAGCCCCTATTCAATGACAATTCATTGCAAGCCAACAAAATATATGAATACACTGTTACCGCTGTAAACGGGAATGGAGAGAGTGGTTTGTCGAATAGTTTGAATAATGATCCTTCCAGTTGGATGAATTTCAACCCGATGCCGGGTGAGCCATTCAGGAGGAGTGTTAACCTCTACGATGGTAGCCGTGATAATTCCGGCAACCCGGTCGATCTGTATTATCCAAGATAAATACAAATATTCCGCAACTGCGCTTCTTTACTTAATAAACAGGAATTTTCCATAATCAAATTTAAAATGATGAGAATTATTAATTTTGAATAAGAAAAGCCTTCTACCTTAATCCGGATATTTAAATAAGCAATAAATTCGCGTCGAATGAAACCCAAAATCCAATTATCCAACAATATAGAAATTGAAAAGTTATTTGCTAAAATTTCCGGATCTCTTTTACTTATATGCTTAATACACTGTGAATTTTCGCAGGTAAATGGAATTCCCGATTCCGACGTTCACAAATTTAACGGTTATTACACGGGGAAATATCTTGACCGTGTGGCTTTCCCGATTGGAGGAATTGGAGCCGGAATGTTCTGCATGGAAGGTACGGGTTCAATCTCTCACCTTTCAGTCAAAAACAAATCTGATGAATCACGATAATCCTCAGCGGCCAACCTATACCTGTGGCAAAGAGGGTGGCTTACTGCTTTGTACCTGGCCGCAAGGTGGAGAATTATCCCTCCCGTTTGTCTACAGCAACGAAGTATGGACCGGGATAGAATACCAGGTCGCAAGCCATCTGATGTTTAAGGGTGAAGTCGAAAAAGGGCTGGAGATCGTTCGCGAATGCCGAAAAAGATACGATGGGGTAGTGCGCAATCCATTTAATGAATATGAGTGCGGACACTGGTATGCCAGAGCTATGGCCAGCTATGGGTTATTGCAGGGATTGACAGGTGTCCGTTATGATGCCGTTGACTATACCCTATTCATTGATTCCAGAATCGGTGATTCTAAAAGTTTTCTCTCAACAGAATCAGGGTTTGGGACTGTTGGGTTAAAAAACGGAAATCCATTCGTGAATATGGTTTTTGGTAAGCTCGATGTGAAGAAAGTTATCGTTTCAGGTGTCGAAAAGAAATTATAGGAGATTAGTAAGTTATAGGATATAAACTTTAAAACGAAAATTATGAAAATTAAATTATTGTTTTTGGCCATCATCTGTCTGCTCGCTTCGAACATTTATTCGCAGGAACCATTTAATGGCTTGGGAATGAATATGGGTAATCTTTACCGGTTGTCAAATGCCCAAACCCGATCAATTAGTCCCGAAAATTTCACGGGCGAAAAAGGGAAAGCCGGTATGGCCAGACTCGAAGACAAGGATACTCCAAACAAAGCCAATGCGGCCAATGCAGCACGCGATCTTGGACAAGGGTGGAAGGTAAATCCGTATGTCAGGATCAAGTCTGGCGAAACATTGACACTGGCCGAAATTGAAGGTCCCGGCGCTATTCAGCATATCTGGATGACACCAACCGGCGTATGGAGGTTTTCTATCCTTCGCATTTACTGGGACGACGAGACCACACCTTCTGTTGAATGTCCGGTTGGTGACTTTTTCGGAATGGGCTGGAACGAGTATGCACCACTTAACTCCCTGGCAGTTTGTGTAAATCCCGGGAGCGCTTTTAACTGCTATTGGGCTATGCCTTTCCATAAAAAATGCAAAATCACCATGGAAAATATAAATGATAAAGACCCCATGACCGTTTACTATCAGATTGATTATACGTTAACTGATATCCCGGCCGATGCAGGGTATTTTCATGCACAATTCCGACGTTCGAATCCCAACACCACTTCCGATTATACCATTGTTGACAATATTAAAGGGAAGGGGCAGTATGTCGGCGTCTACCTTGCCTGGGGTGTGAACAACAATGGCTGGTGGGGCGAAGGTGAAATCAAATTTTTTATCGATGGCGACACTAAATTCCCGACTATTTGCGGAACAGGTACTGAAGACTATTTCTGCGGTTCGTACAATTTTGACCGGGGCGGTCAATATAAGGAATTTTGCACCCCTTACTCCGGGCTTCACCAGGTGATCCGTCCTGACGGAACCTATAAATCACAACAGCGTTTTGGCCTTTATCGCTGGCATATCATGGATCCGATCCGCTTCGAAAAAGACCTGAAAGTGACGATTCAGGATTTGGGATGGCGTCAGGGAGGGAGGTATTTGCAGCAACAATCCGACATGGCTTCGGTCTGTTTCTGGTATCAGACTGAGACACATGCCAAATTCCCCCAATTACCTACCATGCAACAGCTTGAGGTAAACTAATTACTATTGTCATGAAAAAAATATTGATCGTTATATTGATTCTTATTCAGGCAGGATTGACCTATTCCCAGGATTTGGGAAATGAAATGTTTTCCCTCTCTAAAATAAAGGAGGGTATTAAATCGAAACGGGTAGGTAGCTACGATAAAACAGGAGGAAATAATGATCGACTGACCGGAATTAAAAATGGTGAAAAAGTTACCATCATGGATGTTCAGGGGGCAGGAGTTATCACCCATATCTGGATTACTATTGCTCCTGGCGCCAACCTCCTTAACCGCAACGATATCGTTATCCGGATGTTCTGGGATGGGAACTCATTTCCATCGGTAGAATCCCCAATCGGTCCATTTTTTGGTAACGGATGGAACGAAGCCTACTACATGATAAGCACACCATTGGCGGTCACGCCCGGCGGGGGAAAATCGTATGTGAGCTATTTTGCGATGCCATTCTCGAAAGGGGCCAGAATTGAAATTGAAAACCAGTCGGGTACAGAAATCAGTGCTTTCTACTTTAATATCGACTATGTGGAGATGGCAAATTTGCCGGCTAATTCCGGCCGTTTCCATGCCTGGTACAACCATGAAGTTACAGAATCTATGCCCTATAACGCAACTGAAAAGAATAAATCAGGCAAAGGGAACTATGTTTTTGCCAACATCAAGGGGAAAGGTCATTTTGTTGGAGTCAATTACTATATCAATTGTCCGGTCACTTCGTGGTATGGTGAAGGTGATGAAATGGTTTTTATAGATGGGGAAACAGTTCCTTCGATTGTCGGGACAGGGACTGAAGATTTTTTTAATACTTCGTGGTGCCCAAAGGAGCAATTCCAGCATCCTTATTTTGGTTACCCGCGTGTAAACAACGAAACCGGCTTCCTGGGTCATACCCATGTGTACCGTTTTTTTGTTGCTGATCCAATCTATTTTGACAAATCGTGTAAATTCACCATTGAGCATGGGGATAACAATAATCTGACCCTTGATCTGGCATCTGTCGCCTATTGGTACCAGGATAAGGCCACCTCATTGCCGAGATCCTTTACCAAAGAAGAGCGCCAGCCCAAACCAATAATCGGTTCAGGCGATATCAATTTATGGCGTGAAACGTGGCGAAATGGGAAAGAGAATAAATCGACTTTATGGGGGAATGAAAAATAGATTTTAGAACATTTTATAGTTGAACTGGTGTCAGTTTTTGGGATTATACCCATTAAACTGGCACCATTTATTTCTTCATCCACATCCTTTCGATATCCTCGAGCGACTTGCCTGTCGTCTCGGGGACAAGTTTCCAGGTAATATACAGATATGGAAAGCACATTAATCCGAACAGCCAGAAAACCCCTGCAGATGAAAGGGTGGTCATTAACCAGGGTGTCAATTGTCCAATGAGGAATGTTCCAATCCACAACGAAAAGCCAGCTGCTGACATCGCCAGTCCACGCACCTTTGCCGGGTACATCTCGGAAAGCAACACCCAAATGACCACGCAAATCGATATCGCACAACAGAATATATAAACCAGAATTAAAATCAGCAAAGTAACTGGTGGAATTACATTTGAACCTTTATTCACGGTAAAATAAAATCCAATAAGAATTAGTGATATAATCATACCCGAAACGCCGTAGTACACCAGCTTCTTGCGGCCAAGCTTATCGATAACAATCATGGCGAGTACGGTTGATCCGAAATTTACCAATCCAACGATCACCTGGTAAAACAGAGAATCACCCTGCGAAATCCCTGTTTGTTCAAAAATGGAGGGACCATAATACAACACCGCATTTACCCCCATAAACTGCCCTAAAATTGCCAGACTAACTCCGATAAACAGTGCAATTCTGAATCCCGGTTGAAAGAGTATCTTCCAATCCGATTTTTCTTCAGACTGTACAAGATTTTTCAAATCATTCACCTGCTCTGTCGCCTTCTCCTGTCCATAAATACGTCTTAAGGTTTTGAGAGCAGCAGTTTCCCTGGATTTAACTACCAGCCATCGTGGACTCTCAGGGATTAAAAAGAGAATACATAAAAAGAGAATTGCAGGAAGTGATTCCGCTCCAAGCATTCCTCTCCATGTTTCTGTTACAATATATTTACCCCAAAATCCACTTGTAATTCCAAGTCCTTTTATATGAACAGCGTATTCATTGATTGCATAATTGACCACATAAGCCCCCATAAAACCGATGGTAATAGCTAACTGATACAAGGATACCAAAGTCCCACGGAAACGTGCAACCGATATTTCTGAAATGTAGAGTGGTGATATTACAGAAGCAACACCAATTCCAATCCCGCCCATAATGCGGTATAAGACAAGATCAGAAATAGAAACTGATAACATGCACCCGATTCCTGATCCTGAAAAAAGGAATGCCGAAAAAATCAGAACCCCTTTGCGGCCAAAATAATCGCTCAATCGGCCTGATATGGCTACCCCAAGAATTGAACCAACCAATGCACAGCCAACGTACCATCCGGTACTGGCATCGTCCAATCCAAATTGGGTGGCAACATTACCTATTGTACCAGAAATTACTGCAGTATCATAGCCAAACAGAAATCCTCCGAGCGCTGCGACGGCGGCTAGGAAGATGACATACCATAAATTTTCCTTGTCTTGGATAGTTGTCATAATTTTATGCGATTTAATCTCTAAATTGACGTCCGATTATTCGACGGCTTTCCATATTTCATACACCTTTTTATTCCAGAAAATATATGATTCGGCATGTTTGGTGTCCCATCCCTTTTCAGTCCAACGAAGCAGAATTTCAATCGACTTATTAATTCATTCCCATTTTTGTTTAAAAAATTATACATCAACTTTTCCAGATTAGTTCTGTGCCAAATACCGGAGCAGCTCAACAATGTTGGTTTGATTATCGTAGTTAACCTCATGCTTTTTGAGGTATTCATTATACACCCTTTGGTTATCATTAAATAATTTCGCCAGTTGCCTGATATTTATAAATTTATTTATTTCCCCATCCTTTTTAAGCCAATACTCAATATAGGGAACTGACTCAATTTTTTCCGGCATTTTTAATCTAATTGTCCGGCCTCCGGAGGTATAAGTTGAAAAGGAACTGGATGACGAAGTTTGTGACGTTCCCCCATAGGCTACCTGTTTACCCGGATCTTTATTGGTGCATCGATATTCAGCATACAGATCAAATTTTGAATGGTAAATCAACTCAACAAATTTGTTGTTTAACAGGAAAAACTTCCTTCCTGAAATATAAATGGTGTCAATTTGATCAAGGTTACCAAGTGCTAATTTCGTCCCATTAATTTCAAAAATCATCTCTTCAGCATTGAACTTAAGAAATAGTGTTACTTTAAAGATTTTGGATTTGGCAGATAACCATTGTAAAGATAAAGGGCGCCATAACTCCAGTTAGGACCTTTAAGCCCCGGGTAATTATAGCGGTCCATCATTAAAGCAACATATTTTGCAGAAAAGCCATCAGGTAATGTAACAACATTAGGCCAGACACGCGTTCCCACCTGATTGTCCCATGGTGGCAGGTCCATTTTCAAAGTTCCTGCGGGTTGTAAATCTGGGTAAGTATAGATAAAGATCTTCCGCTCCGAACTGCCGAATAAACAATACCATTTATTGTCAATTTTCATCATCGAAGTGCCTGTGGAATTCTCCCGGACTGGGCCTGCAATACGTTTATAGAAACCATCCCAGTTATTGGATTCCAGTATAACCGCATGATAACCTTTCCCAACATTTTCACAGGTAAGTATCCTCCATTTTTTAACCGATTCGTCGTAAATAACGTGTGAATCTTCAATATCACCTACAATATTGGTTGATTTTGCCTCCATAATTGAGAACCCAAAACGGGGATCATGCTGACTTTCAACTGCCCAGATTTGCTTCTTTTCCGCTTTCGGATTGGCAGCAAAAGTGAATCCGGTAGTAAATCCTCGCCAGATTTTATCATCGTCATCATAGAAAAGGTGCGAAGATATCTCGTTTCGCAGCAAACCATCTTTTCTTTCGAAAACGACAATACCCTCAAGTTTTAAATCAAATACCGAAGGATTTAGGCTAAATATCCCCTGTAAATGGTGAGGCAATGCTCTGCCACGTATTGAAAGGGTGTACCATAGTCGTCCCTGATCCATAAATGGAGATCCATCCTTGTGTGTAATTACCCGAATATCAGCCTGGCCCACACCGGTTGTAAGGGCTGATCGTGCATTTGAAATGACTATTTCACCATTATCTAAAATAAAGAGTAGCCGTGATTGAAAAGTATGGATCACTTCAAGTTTTCGTAAATCGAGGGTCTCATTAAAATCGGCCTGAGCAATAGAAATTGGTAATCCCATCTCTTTTAAAAATACATTCAACCCGCTGCCAACCATTTGCACGATTAAATCGCCCGGCAGGTTGATTTCTTCAAGGGAATTCGTGAGAATAGATTGTTCCCTGATAATTGATTTATTTCGTGTTATCTTTAATAATACATCGTTTAAGTGACCAGACTTAAACTTCACGAAAACCTGAAAACGCTCTGCACTTTGTGCGTCAGCAAATTCAAAACCCACTGCTCCCTCACCTTTTAAGGAGGCCAAATGCATCGAATAAGTAGCAAACGGATTAAAACCTCCAAGCCAAAGAGCGGTCTCTGTAGGTTTTAATGACTTTACATTCAACTGCCCCTTATTGAGAGAATAATTGGCCGAATCAACACTGTAGGTGGTTTGGGGATGCATTGAATTTATTCCCACAATGTTCGAAGGATTGAATTCAGACAGCAAAATTGAGTGATCAGGAGTGAATACCATTCGTTGAACGCCCTGCCTGACAAATTCAATATCAGCTGGCTGAATTGCCTTTTGGCCGGAGAGTTTAACACATCCTGTGAAGAGAGATAACAGAAAAATCGTAATTTTAAAACAGCTCATTTTGAAGAAATGAATTCGAAACACTCCCCGATGATTCTTTCATTTATTAAAGGGTTTAAAAGCTCAAAATCGTATCGGATTATATTTTATGTCTCGATTTCCAAATTTAGCTATAATATTGCTTCCCGGCTAAATATTTCCATAAAAACTAAATTCTTTTGTAGGCAGGAGTAAGGTCATGAAAAAACAGAGCTGATGGCAGTTTAAGGGCATCCATTCTATCCATTCGACCTGGGATGCTTCAATATCCATCAGGTTTATGCAAATTCAAAAAGGAACTGCCTCAAAGGAATGTGAATAATTCCTTCAAAACTTGTCCCGGAATATTCATCCAGGGTAATTACATATTTAGGGTAATTATCTTTTATTGCAAGTAAGTTTCCAAACTCCCTTTCCATTGTTGGTTTTTCAGAAATCCGTAATGCCACCTGAACGTAAATTTTTTCACCTTGGCGTTCTGCAATAAAATCGATTTCCTTATTGCCCTGCTTTCCAATCAAAACAGAGTAACCAATTGATATTAAGTGTAGATAGACTGCATTCTCAATAATTTGGCCCAAATCAAAAGGTGAAAATCCTGCGATGGAGTTTCTCAGCCCAATATCATTGAAATAGTATTTTTCTCCTACTTCGAAAATCTTTTTTCCTTGTATATCAGACCGATGAACGTCAGAAATCAACATGGCCGTGGTCAGGTAATTTAAATAATTTAGGATGGCCGTAATCGAAATCGAAATATTCTGGGATTTTAGGAAGTTTCCAATTCCCCTTGCCGAAATAATATTCCCGGTTTCATTGGCTACATATCGCACCAACCTGACCAGAAAATCAACATTTCGTACCTCAAAACGCGATACCACGTCCCGAAAAAGAATGGATTGACTTATATTTTTCAAATAATCAAAAACATTTTCATCGGAAAGGTCCAAATGTATCAGATAAGGGAGCCCACCGTATTTCAGGTACATGTTTAGGCTGTCTGCTGTGTTTTCAAGTTTATGAAAGATGAGAAACTCTGGATAATTTAACGCATATACAGGTATCTCAATGTATCTTCCTCCCAGATAAGTTCCCAATTCTCCTGACAAAATGTGTGCATTGCTTCCCGTACAGTAAATATCATAGCCCCCCTCTGCAAGAAGACTTCTTAATGTTTTTTCAAATTCAGAAACCATCTGGATTTCATCAATCATCAGGAAGTTAAGTTCTCCTGTTTTGGATTTCGATTTTATGTAATCATAAAGGGTAGTAGCGGTAATAATTTTCTCAAATTCATTTGTTTCAAGATTTATATAGATAATATTGGGATTGGGAAATTGTTTCCGGATACTATCCATTATCTGGAATAAAAGATAACTTTTTCCTACCCTACGTTGTCCAATGAGTACTTTTATGATCTCTTTCCCAACATAGCGGTCTAAATTCTTTTTGTAGATTTCCCTTGTAATAAAATTTCTCATGTCCTTTATAAATAACAATTGCACAAAAATATGCATTATGTCATTTATAACCTAGAATATTGAAATATATTTATGTGTTTGTTATTTATAGATTTAATTAAATCCCGGAGAATATAAAACGTGTGTGGAATACATTTTATCACTGTGAAGTGGGTTGTACTGGACACGCCACCCTACCCTGTCATCCGCCGGTTGGCGGACTAAACCAACTGAGCTGACAACTACAGATGAGGAGGGGTGATTTTGGCCCTGACTATTTGATGGATAAATTCCCTGCCTCTGCAGGTTTTTTTTTAACTGCTTTTCCCGTTTCATGGCTTCTGATTTTGTGTGATGCTCTTCCGAATAAAGAAGCTCCCAAGGCTGATATTTTGAACTCCAACCTCTATTTCGACTGTCGTTATGAGCCATTAAACGATTTGTCAGTTCCGAGGAGAAACCAATATAGATTTTATTAAATCCCGGAGAATATAAAACGTATGTGGAATACATTTTATCAATGTGAAGTGGGTTGTACTGGATTCGAACCAGTGACCCCTACCCTGTCATCCGCCGGTTGGCGGACTAAACCAACTGAGTTGACAACTACAGATGAGGAGAGGTGATTTTGGCACTGACCATTTGATGGATAAATTCCCTTCCTCTGCAGGTTTTTAACTGCTTTTCACGTTTCATGGCTTCTGATTTTGTGGGATGCTCTTCCGAATAAAGAAGCTCCCAAGGCTGATATCTTGAACTCCAACCTCTATTTCGACTGTCGTTATGAGCCATTAAACGATTTGTCAGTTCCGAGGAGAAACCAATATAGATTTTATTAAATCCCGGAGAATATAATGTACTGGACACGCCACCCTACCCTGTCATCCGCCGGTTGGCGGACTAAACCAACTGAGCTGACAACTACAGATGAGGAGGGGTGATTTTGGCCCTGACTATTTGATGGATAAATTCCCTGCCTCTGCAGGTTTTTAACTGCTTTTCCCGTTTCATGGCTTCTGATTTTGTGGGATGCTCTTCCGAATAAAGAAGCTCCCAAGGCTGATATCTTGAACTCCAGCCTCTATTTCGACTGTCGTTATGAGCCATTAAACGATTTGTCAGTTCCGAGGAGAAACCAATATAGATTTTATTAAATCCCGGAGAATATAAAACGTATGTGGAATACATTTTATCACTGTGAAGTGGGTTGTACTGGATTCGAACCAGTGACCCCTACCCTGTCATCCGCCGGTTGGCGGACTAAACCAACTGAGTTGACAACTACAGATGAGGAGAGGTGATTTTGGCACTGACCATTTGATGGATAAATTCCCTTCCTCTGCAGGTTTTTAACTGCTTTTCACGTTTCATGGCTTCTGATTTTGTGGGATGCTCTTCCGAATAAAGAAGCTCCCAAGGCTGATATCTTGAACTCCAACCTCTATTTCGACTGTCGTTATGAGCCATTAAACGATTTGTCAGTTCCGAGGAGAAACCAATATAGATTTTATTAAATCCCGGAGAATATAAAACGTATGTGGAATACATTTTATCAATGTGAAGTGGGTTGTACTGGATTCGAACCAGTGACCCCTACCCTGTCATCCGCCGGTTGGCGGACTAAACCAACTGAGTTGACAACTACAGATGAGGAGAGGTGATTTTGGCACTGACCATTTGATGGATAAATTCCCTTCCTCTGCAGGTTTTTAACTGCTTTTCACGTTTCATGGCTTCTGATTTTGTGGGATGCTCTTCCGAATAAAGAAGCTCCCAAGGCTGATATCTTGAACTCCAACCTCTATTTCGACTGTCGTTATGAGCCATTAAACGATTTGTCAGTTCCGAGGAGAAACCAATATAGATTTTATTAAATCCCGGAGAATATAAAACGTATGTGGAATACATTTTATCAATATGAAGTGGGTTGTACTGGATTCGAACCAGTGACCCCTACCCTGTCAAGGTAATGCTCTAAACCAACTGAGCTAACAACCCTTCAAAATATTATATAAGAACCAGTGACCCAACCCTGTCATCCGCCGGCTGGCGGACTAAACCAACTGATCCGCCAGCTGTCGGACCTTCAGTTTTTTTTCAATCCTATATTAAAAGAACCAGTGACCCTATCCTGCCATCCGATGGCTGGCGGACTAAACCAATTGATCCGCCGGCTGGCGGACCTTCAATGTTGTGCAAAAATAGAATATTTTTCCAAATTAAATGTGATCCGGTTTAAAATGGAGTCCTTTTAATATTTTATTGCCGGTTATTAGCTTAAGAAGATAAAACGGATAATCACGAGGGCAAAAAGGAGGTACATCATCCAGTGTACTTGTTTGGCTTTACCTGTCCCTACTTTCAGGAGGGTGTAGAAGAAAATTCCACCGGCAATTCCATTCGCAATGCTGTAGGTAAAAGGCATGAGTACAAAGGTGATAAAAGCGGGAAATCCTTCCGTAAAATCGCTGAAGTTAATTTCCAAAACTGACGAAACCATCAACACACCCACGATGATAAGGGCAGGAGCAGTTGCCGCACCTGGAATCATAGTGGCCAATGGAGCGATGAGGATGGCAAACAGAAAGAGTACACCGGTTGTTACCGCCGTCAGACCGGTTCGGCCCCCTTCACCGATTCCAGCCGCACTCTCAACATATGAAGTAACTGTGGAGGTACCCATTAAGGCTCCAAACGAGACGCCAATAGCATCGACCAGCATAGCTTTACCGAT
Organism: Prolixibacteraceae bacterium; assembly: GCA_963677935.2. Taxonomy (GTDB): domain Bacteria; phylum Bacteroidota; class Bacteroidia; order Bacteroidales; family Prolixibacteraceae; genus JAAFHB01. Next base: position 5,182,145 of record CAXXEH010000003.1, read on the forward strand.
GGCAGGTGAATGCCCCTTCTTATCGATCAGCCCCGCTTCAAGCGCCGTTCCCACTAGTGTTCCGAAGGTGTCAAACAGTTCAACAAAAGTGAAAGTAAATATGACCGTCCAGATTCCCAGTTTTAGAGCCCCCATGATATCCAGTTGTCCTACTGCCAGATTATGGAAGTCGGGTAATGATATAAGGGCAAAATGTTCCGGGATAATGGTTTGACCCATGGGGATACCTATCAGTGAGGTGATTACAATTCCAATCAGCAAGGATCCCTTTACCTTCCGGGCCATCATTAAAGCAGTGATTGAGAGTCCGATAATGCATAGTAGCAGATTTGGATTATGAAAGGTTCCCAGACCAATATTCCACTCAAAAAACTTCAGGGTAGCCATACCACCTGATCTGGTAACCGCTTCCAATGTTGGAGGAATCAGGGAGGTTTCAACCACCATTATCTCTGAAAGTTTCAGGCCGATGATAGTGATAAAGAGGCCAATTCCAACCGTGATGGCCCGTTTCAGAGAATCTGGCACCGCAATGACCAGGATCTGACGAATATTTGTAACCGTCAGAATAACAAAAATAACACCAGAGATAAATACAGCCCCCAATGCTACCCTCCACGGCATTCCTGTTCCGGTCAAAACGACAGAAGCAAACAGTGCATTCAATCCCATACCGGGGGCTAAGGCAATCGGGAAATTGACCACTAAACCCATTGCAATGGTGATAATTCCGGCTGAAAATGCAGTAGCAAAAAATACTGCATTTTTGTCCATTCCTGTGGCCGATAGTATATTAGGGTTAATTAAGAGGATATATGCCATGGTCATAAAAGTAGTGACACCCGCAATGACCTCTGTTTTAACCGATGTTTTGTTTGCTCTTAATTTGAATAGTTTCTCGAGCATAAGACATTATTTCTTAATTATAATTTCCATTTGCCAGCGATGGACGGATTAACCATCATTCCGTCATGTCCGGCAAAATTAGAGGTAATTCCGATTTCGCTTCCGATTGAAAACTGGTCGGTTAAATTATACCAAAATTGTGGCTGAGCCTGAAATACGAAATTAGTCTTTTTGTTTGTAACAAATGCAACATTATCCTCTCTCCAGTAATCTGCATAACCATCAAGGCTTACTTTGTTTTTGAATAGTTTAATGCTCCAGACTCCTGTGATCTGGAACGACAAATCATTTTTTTCGCGGATGTTTTTATACATGGCCTGCAGGGTGAATACTTTCGAGTAATCAGCTGTATTCCAGGTGTAATTTCCTCCAAAAAGCCAGGCATCTCTGATCTGGTAGGCATGAAAGTTTCCATCTGCACCCTTATATTTTAGTTGTCCGAAACCGCCATTGTATTCAATATGTAGTTCAAAGGGGCTCTTCCAGAATTTGAGTCCACGTGCAATTTCAAAATAGGCTAAACTTGCCCCTTTAACATCACCATATCCATAGTTAAAGTCGATAAAGTAAAAACTGCTACCCCATTTATCTGTTTTGAATGTTTCTACTGTTGAGGTCAGGTATTTTCGTTCCTTTCCCATATCATACAGTAATTGTACATTTTGTGCTTGTGCCTCAGAAAGGGCCATAAAAAAGAAGAGAACAATGATCAGAAAAATCTTCATTTTAAAATTATTAATTCGGGTGCAAAAGTAAAAATTAATCCAAATCGTTTACAATGTTGCCGGGACATCCTGAATTATAGCTAAAACTATCAGATATTAAAGGAAAACAGGGACAACGATCAGTTTGAAACACTTTTCCTGCCAAAATTGGGAAAGAATAAATTTTTTTACATAAAAAGAGTAAAAAAAATACCAAGTGATAATTATTTAATGTATTTTTGTTACCATTATCACAAAGATAAGGTGCTATTTATTAGAATTGTGGCATCTGTAATGGAGTAAAAAAATATTTTTTCTTTAACAAATATAGTTCATGGAGAAAATTCTGATTATTGATGACGACAAACTAAGTCTAAAGGTAATAAAAGAGATTCTTAGCAAGCTGGGATATAAGACGCTTGAAGCGGAGAATGGTGAAGCCGGATTGCAACTTGTTCGTTCAGAGCATCCTGATCTGGTAATTACAGATTTTCAAATGCCTGGAATTGATGGTCTTGAAGTGCTGTATGAGATTCGGAAGCTCAATATAGGACTTCCGGTTATCTTATTAACCGGTTATGGCGATGTCGTTTTAACTATCAAGTCAATACAGCTAGGCGCTTTTGACTACCTTGAAAAGCCGATTGACCCAGTCCAGCTCAAAGCGGTCGTTCAGTTAGCCATAAATTCAGTTAAAGTGAGCAGTGGCCTGAATGAGGTGAAATTCGAGGATGCCTCAAGCGAGAGCATGCTCGAAAATAATATCCTTGTGGGGAAGACCCCCCAGATGAAGGAGATCTTCAAAAATATCGGACGTATCTCGCTTAACAAAGTGAACGTATTGATCCAGGGAGAAACGGGTACCGGTAAAGAATTGATCGCAAGATTGGTCCACTATTCCGGAATCACGAGTAACCAACCCCTGGTTATTGTTAATTGCAGTGCCCTCACGGAAACACTATTGGAGAGTGAACTCTTTGGACATGTAAAGGGGTCGTTTACCGGCTCTATACGCGACAAGAAGGGGAAGTTTGAATTAGCTGGGGAAGGGTCCATTTTTCTGGACGAAATATCTGAAATTTCGCTCAATACCCAGGTAAAGTTATTAAGAGTTATTCAGGAGCTGGAGTTTGAAAGGGTAGGAGGGGAGGAAGTTATTCCTATGAAAGCCCGGATTATTGCAGCTTCGAATAAGAATCTGGAAGCTTTGATTAAAGAGGGGAAATTCAGGGAGGATCTTTATTACCGTTTAAAAGTATTTACCATCGATTTGCCACCTTTACGTGACAGAAAAGATGATATCCGCGACCTGGTGATTCATTTTCTCCGTAAGCTGAATAAGCGGTTTAACCGAAATGTGGTGAAGATTGGGGATGGTGTGATTGAAGTTTTAAAGGCACATAGTTGGCATGGTAATGTTCGCGAACTTGAGAATACAATCCTTCAGGCGATTGTGATGTCTAAAAACGATGTTTTGGAAGTTGAAAATATCACACTCAATATGAGGCACAATAGCCAATCTGTGCCTGTTAAACAGGAAGTTCCTCAATACCGTACAATCGCCGAACTCGAGAAATATCATATTAAACGAATACTTGATGAGGTGAACTGGAATAAGCTGGAAGCCTCACATATATTAGATATTACGCGTCCTACACTGAATGCCAAGATCGAAAAGTATAGTCTTACACGAGGTTAGATATCACCAAAAATAGGTAGATGTTCTTTGAAAATCATCTGCGAATAAAAAATCCCTTCGGTTTCAACCGAAGGGATTTTTTTTAACTAATCTGTTCTCACTACAAATGCTTCCGGGTACCCTTTCTTGATCAGTTTTGGCAGATATTCAAATGAAGTTCTTCTACCCAGGAACCCACTAATCTGCACTTTAAATAACCCATCTTCATAGATTATATCAATCGGATGATCTGTAGTTCTGAGGAGTTCCTGCTTAACTTTAACGGCATTCTGCTCCTTTGAGAAAGCGCCTACCTGAATTGCTGAGCCGATTCTATTTTTAATAACCGGGTATTTAGCCCTTGCAGCCTCCTCAAATTTTTGTTGAGAACTTATGGCCTCGTTGATAACAGCTACTTGTTGGGTACTTGTTTGCCCGCTCTTCTTATTTTCGGTTTCTGTTTTGGGTGATGTTACACCTGCCTCTGTTGGTGTAACCACCTCTTTTGCAGGGGTAGTTACAGGTTCAACTTTAACCTCTTTTACTGGAGCCGGAGCTTTGGTCTCAGTTTTAATCTCTTTGGCAGGGGTTTGAACGGTATTTGGCGGAGTTTTAACCTCTGGTGACTGAACCGCAGTTGTGCCGGATTTTGCCGGTGGAGTAACTATAACCGGAGTTGTTTTTTCAGCCGGCGGAGTTACAGCAGCCGGTGCCGGAGCTACAACAGGAGTTGTTTTTGTTGCCGGAGGAGTTACAACTGTAGGCGCCGGAGCTATAGCCGGAGCTGGTGATTCCGGAATGGCCGGAGGAGTAATATTTAAGGTATCCGGCGCCTGTTCCTTGTTAATCGAACTGAGCCTGAAGTCTAAGCCATCAACAATATCGCCGTCACGGTTCGCGTTAATATTCACCGGAATACTTTCAGGTGAGGCAATCATCTTTATCTTCTTAAGTTGGTCCGGATCAATGCGTGCAATATATTTCCCCGGTTTTAATCCCATATAGCTATAATAGCCATCCGATTCCGTCAATACACGGCCGGCAAGCTTCGAATCGCTACGGTAGAAGCATACGAGGACCCTTCCCTGTCCTTTCGATCCGCTGTAAACGGTTCCAGTAGCTTCTCCTACTACCGAAACGGGAACTTCAATCGTCTTAAACTGGTTGGCATCGATATTCACCTTCATGGTTAGGTTATGCATCTGCCAGGCAATATTATCAAAACTGTTTTGGTCTAACTCCAGCAAATAACTGGTATAAGGGGTAAGATCCAAAACCCGAATGGTCGTATCTTTCTCATTCCGGATAATTGTTCCTCCGTTGATTCTGACCTGAAGGTTTGCCACTTTAGGTTCCCCTTTGTCGTGCTTATTATTTCCATTAACATCGAGGAAGGGAAGTATTGTGATTGCTCCTTTTCCTACATTGGTTCGGTTTGTGGCGCCAACATAATTCGTTTTGGCGTCGTAGAGTAAACTACCTCTTAACGATTCAACCAAAGCAATCTGGTCATTGCTGTTTCTGACGGAGAATCCCGTCTGGGCGAACGAGAGGTCATAACGGAATCCGAACTCAATATTCTGCGTATTGCTCAGAAAGTTTCGTTCGTAAGACATATTTAAGAATCCGTTTTTAAATAGCGGTTTTTCAACAGCAGTTCTGGCAGAGATTAGAGCGCCCGTATTATAATTATATTGAACCTGTGGGGTCAGGGTAAAATGTGCAGGTAACCGAAATGCCAGGGATAGGTTGCTGTAAACATACGGATTGCTAAGATCTGTGAACAAACCGTAGGTCGACAGGTTGGTGCTTACCCCATAGACAGATCCTGACCAAAGCATTTCTGCAGTGGTGTTTTTGAGTTCGGGAAGTACAATCTGGTTGACTGTCAGCCTTGAATAAGCTGAAAATTTCTTCCCTTTAATTGGAATTGAAATAGTTGCCTTACGCTCTTCAAGGTAATTAAAGATAATTGCCTTTTGCCCGGGTTCATATTTTGTATAATTCAATTCCACCTGTAAATTAGACGGGAGTCGGTAGCTGAGCAATCCTTTTGATCTAACTCCATAGGTGTACTCTCCGGTAAGCAATAAACCGCTTAATACCCTCATCGATGCGCTAAGAAACGGCATCGTAGTCCCCGTGACTACCGACGAAAGATATTCAACACCCCCACCAACTGTTATACGACGATTCACACCGTAATTTAACGTGGCACGCGAAAACTGGCTGCTCAAAGTATCCTCGACCATACCGGCGCTCACTGAATATTCGAGCTCCTTGGGAGGTAAAAAATTAAATGGAATACTGATATTCTGTTCTTTTATTCGCTCCTCACCCCACGGACCGTAGAATTTAAGTTTGACGGCTGAATTTCCGTAGACCAGGGGAACCTCAAATTTAAAAAAACCTGATGCATCGGCTTTCATATAATCAACCAGTACATTATTGACATATAGTTCAACAGTCCAGTTCGGTTCCGTAATATCACTAAGGGTATAGGTTCCAAACGACCGGCGGTAGGTAGTAGGGGTATTGGTAAACTGAACTCCAACAACCGGATCATAAATAGAGGAGGTGACCTGGGAATATATTTTACCCGCCGTTACTTGTCGTAAAACTGCTCGCTCGTTATTGACAAAACGCCACTGATACTGCTGTTGCTTTTCTGAAAATGGGGTAACATTATCATAGTTAAGGAGAACATTGGCCTCCCCTCCCGCAATTACTGTTCCCAATGCGAGGTTTAACCGGGTATCGGTTTTTCCACCAATCAATTGTGTTGAGATTACTGACCAGTCAGCCATCCCGAAATGAAAAGCTGGATATTTCCGGGCTATGGTTGTATCTGTTTTTACTTCACCCTGGAGCCGGCTGATATTCGCTCTCATCTGTTCCAGACGCATCTCCCTTATAACGGGTAACTCCAATTTTGTGGAAAGAACAACCGACAAACTTCTGAAATTAAAATTGCAATCCAACCCAAAAACCTGGCCGAACCAGTTTGATTTAAGAAATAGATTTGATTCCGTTTTGATCATATCGCTACTCTTAAGATCAAATACTTTCCCCTGAAAAGTGATGCGATGATTAAGCCTGTCAATAACATAGGATGCCTGTGTGTTGATAAAGAATCCTTTAACCGAATCAAACTGGGCTGAGGGAGTATTTTTAATTTTCAGAAAGGTCAAAATATCTACAATTGGAAGATAAACCGTTTCATCGAGAATTACTGCCGGTATTTCAATTCCACCAAAATTCTGAATATTTAAAGATACCGAAATCTCATCGTATTGAGGCTCGTTCTGAGCCGCTCCAATCAAAGGGATGAAATAGAACAATGCAAACAAGAACGCTTGAAACACAAAACTACCGGAAACGTCCTTTAGTTTCCGGTAGGTAAGGTTTATAGGCATAACTTTTTGTCGCATTTATCGTTAGGCTTTATTTTTTATTGTTGATCAAAGGTAACCTCGAATGTTCCGCTATAAGGCCCCGCAGGATTGGCTGAAAGAGAGTTGACGATCAGTGTCCCCCCAATTGTTACAGTTGTATGCTCGCCAGTGGTGATAAACGGGGATTGGGGAAAGGAATCCCCTATTTCCAAGACTAATGTCCCTGTCCCTCCTGTAAGTGTCGCATTTACTCCGTTCCGAATGGTGATAATTGTACCGGGGATCGACTCAATATCAAAAAGCGCCGGAGAAAAAGTTGAACTCATTAGGAAAATACTCCCTGTAGCAGATCGCGCCCCTTGTGGCGTTATTAGTACAGTTCCGTAGTTTCCACCCTGTATAAAAGTACCAAATGCAAGTGGTTGATAATTTCTGACTTTAACGGTAATAGGCTTTGGCGGTTTTTCCTGCGCATTTAAATTAAGCGTTGTGAAACAGAGGGTTAGGCCAATCACATAGTAAAAGAATATTTGTACCCTCTTTAGCAATGGGAATATTTGATTACTATTCATAGTCTTTTCGTATAAGTATTTTTTCGGATGTTTTTCTGTTACCCGAGATTACAGTGACAATATAGAGTCCACTACCTGAACTGGGGCTGATTTCCACCGTTTCCTGCTCGAATACATCGCGTCGAAGGATCACCTGTCCCTTCATATTTGTAACAAAGACGGACCCTTTTGTGTTGAAAGGAAGATTCATTTTAATCATTAAAAGCGATGCCGAACGGATCACCGTAAACATTTTTTCGGAAACAGGAGTAATAGGATTTATTTCGGAGAGCGAGAAAACAAGAGTAAACCGCTGATTATTAATGCCAGCTTTAAGGTAGAATAGATATTCAGACTGTTGTTTTAAATCCTGTGAAACCCCTTTTTCATTATCAACGAGATAGATATGGAGCGTTGATGGTAATTGACTGATATCTTTGGCATTAAAATTAATCCATCCATCCCTAAGAATAGTAATTCCTAACGGCACTTTTGAAATGCTATCCGAAGGAGTTGGCATACCGCTGATTGAAAGCTGTTTCGAGTCCGTTGATAAAAAATAGAGGTTTGGTACAAACGTATTGGTATTCATCATCTTTAAAGCATCCTTGTCCTCATCAAAACTTCGGCTGGCCTGTTCGTCAAAATAAATCACGGCAGCATCCTCAGTCGCATTGGTTATTTTGAAATTTGCCGCAAAACGAAGTATGGTCCGTTGATCAATGAAGGCTTCCTTTAAACCAATATCCAATTTTTTCGTCCGGACTGAGTTTGAAACACCTAGTGTTCCGGATCCGGCAGAAACATGTACAAAAAATCCCTGCATGGAACCAATATTATTATCTGCACCTCCTGTCGAAACGCCATTTACGTAACTACTGTATTCTCCCAAATATTGTAAAGAATCATTGGCAGCGGTGTTTGCTCCTGGAGCGCTGGCATTGAAAAAATAGATCCCCCCGCCAATACCGGTTTTTGTCCATCCGGCAGCATTCCAGTCGATTGGAGAAGGATAGGGGTTTCCAACGAGGTTAAAGCCTTGAGTATATGTTCTGTTATGATTCGATAAATCTACCGACAGGTTACCATTGTTGACAAGCCCTGTAATGCTGATGGTATTATAAGTCGTTGAAGTACCAAAATTGGCAGAATAGCCCTCCAATGGATTGAGACTTCCCGTTATTGATGTGTAGGGTGTCCAACCTGAAATGGCAGCTCCTGAAAGATTCTGATGATTTTCATCGTACCTGTAAAAAGTTGGGAATTTCGCACTGAGATTGACATAACCGGAAAAAGCATCTACAGTTGTATTGGAGAACGGAGAACTAACATATTTATATCCAAATGCTAACGGGATATAACGTTGCATTTTTACATTCCCCGTAACATTGCCAGTCCCGGAACCATCGATTAATGCAGTTTGGGTTTCAGTTGATAACAGTGTCAGGTTTCCATTTGAAACTAAATCTCCGTTTATTGCCTTTACAATCCCCGTTATATTCAGCATCCCGACTAAAGTGGCTCCCGAAGGATTATCAATATTCAGATTCTGTATCGTATTGGATGTAAATTTGTTGGCAGGAATAGACTGTGCAACGGATCCGTGCATTTCAATTGTTCCCGAGGTCGCTGTAAACATTCCGTTGTTATTAATAGTCCCGGCAATCTGGAGGGTATTTCCCGTTACCGTAACTGATGAATTGGTTTGAATGGTTAAGTTATTACACTTATCCTGCGATCCTGTGGAGTTGTTGGGATAATGGGATAATCCGGAAGCGATGATCACATCAGTGGAAAGTGTCGGTAATTGGTTACACTCCCAGTTATTTGTTTTATTCCAATCGGTATCGCTGCTTCCGGTCCATTTCCCATCCAGATTGATCACCGCCGAGCAGGTTGTCGTGACAACTCCGCAACCTCCTGCTGCTGGCATCGTATAGGTAACGATATAAGATCCTGGAGTAGAGCTTGTTGTTGTGATGTCGCCGGTTGCGGGATCGATTGCAAGCCCTGCAGGCGCTGAATAGGTTCCCCCTGTTGTTCCGGTTCGCGTAACTGAACCTATCCCGGTGTTGGAGCAAAATGGGCTCCCCGCGTAAGATATTGTCGCTGCCGGTAAGGCATTTACTGTTAGTGTTCCATTGATATAAGTAATGTTGTAATTACCTATTCCTGTTCCTGTCGGAGCGCTGGGAACAATGGAGTATGGTCCAACTGCAGCACCTGCACTGCTTCCTGAACTGGTTAAGGTAACACTTGATATCACATCGCTATTGATCAGCCCTATAGAAGAAAATTCACTACCGGTAAAGTTAAAGATATTGCCAACGCATTTCATTTGATTATTGGCGGTGATGGTTAATGGAATTGTACTAACAACAATATCCCCTTTGGTATAAGTAATCGTATAATTGCCTGTTGAAAATATCCCACCTGTTGCAGCCGATGGTGTAACCGAGCCCGTATAAGTCCCGGCGGCATCTGTTGCTAATGCCCCTGTCCCATAAGTAATTGTTACACTTCCAATTGTTTCGCCATTCTGCAAGCCACTTGAGGTGAAGGCTGTCGAACTGGTTCCTCCAGTCAGCGTCCCACCGTATACTTTGGTTGCATTATTGGCAATGATGGTCAGATTTGCCTTAACAACTGTTAATATTCCAGTACTGTATGTAATATTGTAATTACTTTCCGTAAATGTTCCACCAATTGGCGCCGAAGGGGTTATGACCGAAGTTGAACCGACCGGAGATGTTCCTAATAATGCACCGGCGCCATAGGTTAATGTTAATGAGCCAATTGTTTCACTATTTTGTAATGCACCACTTGTGATTGTATAAGCACTTGAACCCAAGACTGGAGTCGATTGTGAAGTACCATAAATTTTGGTTGCATCACTGGCCTTTATTGTTATAGCGGCTGCACCAACAAGTATGTTCCCGTTAACCCAGGTGATGGCATAGTTGCTGGCCGTAAAACCTCCGCCCGTTGCTGCAGAAGGGACTACCGCATTTGTACTGTATGTTCCGACACTTGCTGTTGATGCCGCCCCTACACCATAAGTTATCGTTACAGTTGGATTCTCTCCGTTCTGTAATGTACCGCTGGTAATTGTATATGCATTTGAACCTGATCCTCCGGTAATCAAAGTCCCGTATGTTTTATTTACATTATTGGCTTTTATTGTAATAGCTGCCACACCAACAACAATATTCCCGTTTACATAGGTGATGTCGTAGTTGCTGGTTGTAAAACCTCCGCCCGTGGCCGAAGAAGGGACTACGGCATTTGTGTTGTAGGTTCCCGCAGTCGCTGTCGCAGCCGCTCCGGTCCCGTAGGTTATTGTAACGGTTGGGAACTCTCCATTCTGCAAAGCTCCACTGGTAATTGTATAAGCATTTGAACCTGCTCCTCCTGTTAATGCTGTCCCGTAACTCTTATTCACATTGTTAGCTGTGATGGTAATTGCTGCCTTCCCTACCGTCAGGATACCAGTAGCATATGTAATGGTATAGTTGCCGATTGATCCTGTTGAAAGCGTTACGGCAGACGGGGTAATCGTATAACTGCCAACAGCTGCTGTGGCAACATTTCCTGCCGGACTGCCACTGTAACCTAAGGTTGCCCCGCTAACAACATCACCTGTCTGTAATCCGGTTACGGAGAACGTAGTATTTAAAACTCCCGTTGTTGATAAAGTACCTCCATAGGTTTTGGTTTGAGCAATTGCAGTCACTGTCAATGCCGCTCCTGTCACCGTTAAGGTCCCATTTACATAACTGAATTGATAATTGGTTGATGCAAGGGTCCCAACTGCAGAAGTTATCGTATAGGTTCCGACTGCACTTGAAGTGGTTGCTGTTGTGGTTAAAGCCGGACTACCTGTAATGCCACTTGTTCCCAAATTCTGACCATTTACAAAACCCGTGTAAGTAGCTGTAAAAGTGGGATTAGCTACCCCGTATGATTTATTTTTGTTATCAGCGGTGACTGTAATCGAAGCCTTCCCTACTGTTAACGTGGCGGTATTGTAGGTGATGATATAGTTACCGATTGATCCTGTCGAAAGGGTTATGGCAGACGGAGTAATCGTATAACTGCCAACAGCTGCTGTGGCAAGATTTCCTGCAGGATTGCCACTATAACCTAAGGTTGCTCCGCTAACAACATCACCTGTCTGTAATCCGGTTACAGAGAAAGTAGTATTTAAAACTCCCGTTGTTGATAAAGTACCTCCATAGGTTTTGATTTGAGCAATTGCAGTCACTGTCAATGCCGCTGCTGTCACCGTTAAGGTCCCATTTACATAACTGAATTGATAATTGGTTGATGCAAGGGTTCCAACTGCAGAAGTTATCGTATAGGTTCCGACTGCACTTGAAGTGGTTGCTGTTGTGGTTAAAGCCGGACTACCTGTAATGCCACTTGTTCCCAAATTCTGACCATTTACAAAACCCGCGTAAGTAGCTGTAAAAGCTGGATTTGCTACCCCGTATACTTTACTTTTATTATCAGCCGTAACTGTAATAGTGGCCTTCGCTACAGTTAATGTGGCGGTATTGTAGGTGATGGTATAGTTACCGATTGATCCTGTCGAAAGGGTTATGGCAGAAGGAGTTATCGTATAACTGCCAACAACTGCTGTGGCTAGATCTCCCGTCGGATTGCCACTATAACCTAAGGTTGCTCCGCTAACAACATCACCTGTCTGTAATCCGGTTACAGAGAAAGTAGTATTTAAAACTCCCGTTGTTGATAACGTACCTCCATAGGTTTTGGTTTGAGCAATTGCAGTCACTGTCAATGCCGCTGCTGTCACCGTTAAGGTCCCATTTACATTACTGAATTGATAATTGGTTGATGCAAGGGTCCCAACTGCAGAAGTTATCGTATAGGTTCCGACAGCACTTGAAGTGGTTGCTGTTGTGGTTAAAGCCGGACTACCCGTAATACCACTTGTTCCCAAATTCTGACCATTTACAAAACCAGTGTAAGTAGCTGTAAAAGTTGGATTAGCTGCCCCGTATGCTCTGCTTGCATTATCAGCTGTGACTGTAATCGTCGCCTTGCTGATTGTTACCGTTACCAATGTTCTTGTGGAACTCTTACAACCTGTGCTACTAACCGATTCAGCCCAGGCTGAATAGACTCCCGCTGTAGTACCCACAGGGGCAACAGTGGTTGAACCACCGGTTGATGCATCATACCAAGCGATGGAGGAACCCGCAGGTGGTGTAGCAGTTCCGGTATGTGGCAAACCATCGTAGGTGACGGTAACATTTCCCGCCGTTGGAGCGTCAGGTAAAGCGTTTACCGTTATTGTTGTGGTCGATGTGTTGAGTGGTCCGCAGGGGCCACTGGTGATCGCACAGTAAAAAGTAGATGTAGCGGTCAGGCTACCCGGAGCATAGGTTGGTGTGGTTACACCCGTAGATATTCCGTCTTTGTACCATAAATAAGTATAGGCCCCAGTTCCTCCTCCGCCCGTGGCTGTAAAAGTTCCCGGTGTTATATTGGAGCAGATGGGTGTAATTCCGCCGGTGATATCGGCCGTTAAAGTCGGATTTACCGTCACCGTTGCGGTTCCGGAAATGGCATTTGAACAAGTCGGAGCTGTCAGATATACTACACTTTCCAGGTTGTATGCAAAAGGTCCGGATGTGGATGTTGGAGCTGCCACTGTTGCAGTTGCGTTTGCACCTACATTGATGGTCGTCTGATTTGATCCGTTAATATTGTAGGAAATTGTAACCGGGAAGGCCTGTGGATTGGTAAATGTAACCGTTGGGTTAGTGCTGTTCTGACAAACTGACGTGGTACCGCTTATTGAAGCTGTTGGAGTCGGTCGAACAGTTATGGTCCGGTCTGCGATAGCGCTACAGCCACCGGAATTATTGGTTGTCAACCGCAGGGTTACCGTTCCGCTATAATTCGCAGCGGGTGTATAGGTCACAGCCGCAGGAGTGGCTGTCTGCGAATAATCACTTAACGATCCTCCGCCTGTCAGGATGGACCAGGCGCCCGTTGTTGCGCTTCCGCCAACACTGGCGCCTGACAGGGTTATTGGGGCCGGGCTCGAAGACTGGCATACTGCGTCAGGGCTGCCAGCAATTGCTGTAGCAGAGCTACTGACAGTAATTGTCACAGCAGTGGTATAGGTAGAATAACAAATTGTGCCGTAATTGGTTGTAACTGTTCTCCTTTGATAATATGTAGTTTCAGTAAGCGGTGGAGGCGAATAGGTGGCTGATGTGGCGCCGGGAATAGTCACATAACTACCACTGGTTTTGGTTTGCCATTCATACGATATAGTTCCGGAACCTGTACCTGCCGTGGTGGAGGTGAGTGTCGCCGGCGTTACCCCGCTGCAAATCGATTGATTTGTCCCAATTGCTCCTGCCGTTGGAACTGCACTTACTGAAACATAAATGACGCCATAGGCAGCATTTTCGCCCCCATTCATAATATTAGGGTCTGCAGTTGCGTGTGCAGGGTCTGCAGTTGTACATGCCGGTCTAAACACAATATCGTCTAAGGAAAAATCATTTCCTCCGGCAACAACATTTTGATTCACCAAAGATAAATAAGCTGAAGTACTTGAACCGGAATTCCAGTTATAGGTAAACTGTCTCCATGAACAGGTCGGGGTATCCGCCTGATAAATTGGCCCGGCTGGTGAACCATTGATATACAATTGTAACCGGGCCGGATTGCTTGCCACAACACTTTGTATCCAATAGGTATACTGGTAATCGGTATTTGGGACAACATTAACCGTTTGAGACCAGATGTTCACATTTGCTACCGTTGCCCCGTTGACTACCATTTGCAAAGTGCCTGTACTACTATGGTCACTGCAAGTGGTGAAACCATCATGCACACTTTTCGGATCCTCAACAACGGTATAAACTCCTTCTGGTTGCAATACATTTGCCGCAGGAGTTGCATATCCGTAACTACTTACAAATCCGGTATTTCCCAATTCAAAATCACCGTTTGAAACCAGATTAATATTGCTCAAAGCGCTTCCTGTAACAGTATAGGTACCGGTCATTGCCGGGGTGACATTAGTCAATACCGGATTGTCGAGTAACGAGTAAAACCCGTTTGGACCTGTCCAGTAGCGATTGGTAATATCGATGCCGGTACTGGTCAGATTAACTGTTGATCCGGCACAATAAGCGCCATTCCCACCTGCAGTGATCGTAGGTCTGGTGATGATCGAAGCAGTTACAGGTACTCTCGGCGCTGAGGTACAGCTGCCATCGGTTGCGGAAACATAGAAGATAGTTGTAGCAGTTAGGTCTGGCGAATAGGTTGTTCCGGTTGCCTTCACAGTTCCTTCGGTCAAAGCATCATACCAGGTGATCGTCCCGGTTGACGCAGAGGCGCCCAATGCAACGACCCCCGGACCGCATGAGCTACCTGAAAATCCACTAACAATTGGAGCGCCAATAGTTGCGGTTACCGGTACTCGTACCCTGGAAATACTCCAGTTGTAAAAATAATCGTAGCTGTTTGAATTAATCGTTCCGTTTTCAATGCTGCTCGTAATGGAACCTACGTTAAAACCAACCGGAAACGTTGAACTTGTTGTGGCTAAACTCATCGTCCCTGTTGTTTTAAGAATCCGGTATCCTGTTCCCGCAGGAATGGTCCAGTCTAATTGAACAACCTGTGATCCTCCTGATGGTGTTAGAGTCACATCAGACACCCCTGAAACAGCAGTATTGGAACTGTTTCTCAATCCGATCGTGATGCTGGTTGCTGTTCCTGACGCACTAATGGTTACCGAGTTTAAAACAATTTTTTCGTAGAGATTAAAAACCAATCCAGAAGCTACAGTACCGATTGGATTTGTACCTGGAACTGGAGTTGCTAATCCTCCTGTAAAAGTTTCCTGAGCATAGTAAGTTGTAGTAGCAGTGACGGTTGGTGCATAACTTGTAGTATTTGAAGCTAAAAGATCGGAACCTGTTAGGGAACCATACCAGTCTACGGTTGATGAAGAGAGACAGCCGGACCTTGTAACAGATAAACTTAATGGCCCGGAAAGGCAACTTGAAGCAGGGGTGGCAATTAAAAGCTCCGGAACGACACCGTAACTGCGCCAGACACATTGCTTGTTGCCACGGGAGAACAGGCCCCGCTCACCACACAGTAATAGTATAAGGTACCAGCAGTGGTGGAAAGGGGTAAATAACTGGAGGTGGTAGCGCCTGTCAAAAGCGTTCCTCCACTGTTTGATTCCGTTACGTTTTTATACCATTGATAAGCGGTTGCACCTGTCGCAGTAACGGACAAGGCGGTTAAAGTACCATCCTGGCAAACACTTTGGGGAGTTGTGGAGGGTTGAACGGTGATGACCGGACTTGGAATAACCGAAACTGCCAGTGTTTGCGGGGGCCCACTTCCGCATGAATTGGAGGGGGTAACCACAACATTTCCTGAAGCAGTACCAGTTGTAACAGTGACTGAATTGGTCGTTCCTCCACCTGTTTGTATCCACCCACCGGGGAATGTCCAGGTATAGGTCACTCCAGCCACATTCGTAACAGTGTAAGTAACCCCTGCTGTATTTGCACAAGGGGAAGTGATGCTTGGTATAATTGTTCCAGGCTGAGCAGCAACAGTTCCTGAAATGATCAGATCTGCACCATTGTCACTTCCCGTGACTGAGGGGCTGGTGGAAACAATCCGGATACGATATCCTGTACCTGGTACTGTACCCAATGGAATGGTGACATTTAAACTTTGGCTCCCCGTTCCATTTGATGCGACACTTTCAAAAAAAGTAGTGGGAGAGGTGAATGACCCAACGGCATCAGATAGTTGAGCGGTAAACGTGGCGCCCGAAAAATTTGCTTTTGGATCGTAGGTAAAGGGGACACTCACTCCAGTAACACCTGCACAAAAGGGTGAGCCGTTAATTGTTATGGTGGTGATGGTTGATTTCTTTGCAGACAATGTAAAAAAGCGGTTCGCCCCGATTGCATCAGAATTGGCAACACCGTTTGTACCTGTTGTGCCAGCTAAATAAGTGTATGGCCCCGTTAGTGCGGTGCACCCACCAACTGCATCAAGGGGAGATATTGCAGTTTGCCTTGTTAAAGAAACGGAACTACCTGTAAAATTGGCCGCAGTTACCAAAGACCAATATTCTGTAGCACTTATAGCTTGAAGTGTCGCGTCATACGTCCCTCCTGAACCTGCATTATATGCTTCCACTTGTGCTGTAGTAGTTCCCGAGGTTGTTGGATTGACCAACGAAAATGGCAAATAGATCGTTCCTTTTCCTACCGGGAAATTATAGGTCGATCCTGAAACTAAGCTTGCAGGTAAGGTCCATTTGACAGGACCGTTAATAAAAGAGGTTGCCGAACCACCTGAAATAGCGGACGAGACGTTATTGGCTACAGATAAAAGATTTGTCCCCGTAGTTGTTAATAATCCGTTTGTTAAAGTCAGGATTCCGCTAACGGTAACAGCAGCGCCCAATGTTGCCCCACCCGTATTGTTAAGGGTAAGGTTACTAAATGTGGAAGCAGGAATTGTTTGTGCAGAGGCGCCATCAAATATTACCGTACCCCCCCATGTTTTTGAAGCTGTAAAGGGAGTTGTTGTTGTGTTTTGTGTTCTTAATATTCCGGCATGGGAAACAGTAGATACAGTCAACGTATTGGTTCCCATATTAAGCGTACCCCCTGCAACAGTGGTTAAAGTACCGTTCACGGTTAAATTTCCACCGGCAGTATTGGCGCCACTCGTGTTATCCAATTTTAGATTGTAATAGGATACGGGATAAATTGTCTGACTTCCACCTGTAACTGTATATTCAACAGTACTGCTCGTGCCTTGAGTTAAGGTTCCAAAGGATGCGATGCTGCTGGCCGCAATTTGTAGTAGGTGCGCGCCTGTACTGATATTAATTGTGCCACTGCTGACCAGCGTGTTAGCCCCTGTTCCTGTTAGGGCTAATGTTTGGGCTGTTGCACTAAAGTAAAGTGAAGTGGAGGCCGCTACGGTTAAGACTCCATTGACCGTTGTGGATGTGCCGGTTGCAAGTGTCTTAATATTTCCACCCGATAGCCCCAGATTGTTATAAACCTTATTGGCAACGGTTTGAGGGCCGGCTAACGAATAGTTGACTGTGCCTCCGATACTGGAGGAACCCCATGGGAACGTGGATGTAGTGCAATTATAGATTCCTGAAGTAATGGTTAAAGTTGTAGCTGTGGTTATTACAAATGCACCGTCATTAAAAATACTGTTTGAAGTGACATCCCCAATAGTTAATGAAGTAATCGTTGAAGCCCCACCTAATGTGGCGCCAGCTGAATTATTGATTTTCAGCGCCGAATAGGTTCCCGACGAAACGGATTGCAATGACGAACCATTATAATTTACCGTACCTGCCCAGGTTTTGCCTGTGGGGATAGGAGGATTGGTTGTGCATTGTGTTTGAATAGTACCTCCGTTTGAGAGGGTGGAGCTTACCCCTAATAATAATTGGTAAGTCACCATATCCAGGGTGCCTCCTGAGGTGGTCGTAAAAGCTCCGTTTATCGTTAATGCGCCACTTGCCGACTGTGTGCCACTTGTATTGCCAAGGGTTAAATTATTATTATAGGTTCCGGCCATCACGCGCTGTCCACCTGTTATTGCATCGTATTGAACTGTTCCACCCCAGGTTAGACCACCTGGAACAGGAGCGGCTGAGGTATTCTGAGTCCTGATTATTCCCCCATTGGTTACACTTGTCGAACTTAAGGCGTATGTCCCCATATTTAGTGTTCCACCTGCGGTTGTGGTAAGGGCTGTAGTTGAGATATTGCCACCAGCAGTTTGTACACCACTGGTATTGCCCATGATTAAAGTACTATAAGTTGGAGATGAATAAACCGTTTGTCCTCCGGTTGCATTATTATAATTAACCGTACTTCCAGTTAATGTTATTGTATTAAAATTGGCTGGGAAATTACTGCCCGTTTGTCCTCCTGAAGTTCCACCCAACAAGAGTATCCCGTTAACAGTTAAAGTACCACCTGCCGATGAGCGATTCGCTGTATAGGTTAATAAATTGAATGTTCCGGATGAAACTGTTAAATTTCCTGCGATTGTAACAGATCCCCCTAATGTAAAAGTAGAAGTGCCGTTGAGTCCGCTTATTGTTAAGTTTCCATAGGTGTTGGCAGTAACTGTTTGTGAAGCTCCCTGATAACCATAAATAACCGTACTTCCGGCATTTAACGTACCTAATGTTGGAACGGTGGCATTTTGAAGGGTTAAGGTATTTGATCCAGAAGAAGCAGCGGCAATATCTATAGTTCCGGTGAACGTAGATCCTCCTGATGGAACTGTAAAAGTAATAGCCGGGACTGACACATTGCCTAAAACCACTTTTGAACCAGTTCCTGAAACGCTCCATGCACCACCAATAGTAGCGGTGGTTCCGTTATAAATCGTAAAAATCTGGTTATTGGCAGTAAAACTCGCTGGCTGGGTTCCGGTTCCATCTGTATTTGTACCCCAGTTACTCAGTATTTGAAGCGCTGATGCCCCGGTTGATTTATTGTAGTAAGTTGAAGCTGCAAAAGTCTGCACACCTCCTGCGGTTGTTGATCCGGATTTGGAGGCAGAGGTAAAAGTGAAATTGCTGGTAATTAACGAATTAATGCTAATCGTATTGCCAAATGTCGCGCCTGCAGCAACATCTGCAGTAATAAAAATATAACCGGTCGTTCCGCTGTTTATTGTCTGGGATAGAAATGATGGAAATGTTTTAGCGCCTGCTATTCCTGGCGTTGTGAGGGTACTTAAAAGGGTGGCCGTAGCTGAATTGAAGGTATTTGTTGTTTGATACCAGACTTTTAGATTGGTAATGTCCGCCGAAACGTAAGTGCCTGCCGTTGTACAGGTCATGCCTGTAAGGGTGGCATTAACCAGGGAAACGGCAAGAGCTGATTGATGCAATACCACGTTACTAATTCCCCCGCCAACGCTGGCTGCGGTAACCTGTGTCCCATTATCGGACAAAACTACAGCAGGAGCCCTTGTCCCAATTGCAAAATAGGTGGATGCAGTATAGGGAATTGCGGCATCAGAAGTTATTGTAGCTCCAATATCATTGCCCCCTTTGGAGGTATAGGGGCCTGTCTGTGACGAAGAGCTTGCCACTACATTTGTACTGCCCAGGGCGCTTTCCGTTATCTGTACAGTAGCGGTTGTAAAAGAGCCACTGATTAATTGGGCGTACCAGTTACGCGGTGCAACCGATGATAGGGTCGTACCATCAACTGTGGTTGCACCCGTTCCGGACATTGTCACCTTGACAACCGGAGCAGAACAGGTGATACTATTAAGTTCAAATGGCCGGTAATTTGACGCATCACCTACGGGGAAAAGATAGGAATTGCCCGTTGCCAATGTCCATTGTAACGGTCCGTTTACATAGCTTGAGGCGGAAGACCCGGTAACTGCACCCTGTGAAGTGTTGGTTACCCAAAGCAGGTTTGTACCTGTCGTTGTTAATATCCCATTTGTCAAAGTGATTGTACCACTGATATATACTGCCCCTCCAAGGCTGGCGCCTGCACTATTATTCAAGGTTAGGTTATTGAAATTTGAAGCCGGAATTGTTTGAGCAGTCGTGCCATCAAATGTTACAGTACCTCCCCAGGTTTTTCCACTTGTAATGGGGGTCCCGGAAGTATTTTGCGTTCTGATTGTACCTGTATTATTGGGAGTTGTTACTGTCAGTGTAGATGTACCCAAATTTAGAATGTCGGCAGCATTTGTATTATTATTCAATACAGTAGCTGTAATATTTCCACCTGCATTCTGGGTTCCACTCGTATTACCCAGAGTTAAAGTTGCATATGTTGGAGTTGAATAAATGGTTTGTCCACCGGTAATATTGTCATAATTTACTGTACCTCCGGTCATTGTGAAAGCCGTAAATCCGGAAGGAAAGTTACTTGTGCCCTGTCCGCCAGTCGTTCCTCCTAATAATAGCGTTCCTGCAACTGTCAATGTTCCTCCTGATGCTGTTCTGTTACATGTATAGGTGTTTAAATCGAAGAGATCACCAGTAGTGACATTTAAATTGCCTGCCACCAGTGTATTAATACCAAGCGTAGTTGATGTGGAACTGCTGATTGTTAGATTATTAAATGTGGTAGTATATGAACCTCCGATGATCTGAGCTGACCCATTAAATATTACGATCCCACTGTTATGTGTAAAAACGTTGTTATTCGTTAAATCGCCGGCTAAGTTCATGGTCCCGGAGGTAGAAGTAAGGGTGCCGTCACTGATGGTTAGCCCACCCAAGGTGGCAGTGCTGCTTCCTAAACTTAAAATACCAGTTCCGATTTTGGTTAAATTCTGACCACCTGTTATGCCTCCGCCCAATGTTATATTACCAGTAGTGGCAATACTGCTTGCACTTCCAAGTAAAATGGCTCCGTTATAAGTTACTGCTGTACTTGAACTGTTAATTAAAGCACCTCCTCCTGAAATTCCTGTCCCATTTAAAGTAAGTGGTTCAGAGGTGCCTAGAGTAAAACCATTCAAATCAAGGGCGCCACCAGAAGTAACTGAAGTTCCGGAACCTATTGTTCCAAGTGGAGTATTAGTAGTCCCTCCGGCTGCTCCAAGTTGTAAGATCCCGGTACTGATAGTTGTCAATCCCGTATAAGTATTCGCAGCAGAAAGCAGCAAGGTACCTGCACCGGCTTTTGTAACACCGAAATTTGTACTTATTATTCCACTTATCGTAAGGTCATCGGCGGTTGAACCATCATCCTCGATGGAGAACGTGCGGGTTGCACCTAAACCAACCGGACACGAAATGATTGCCCCATCAGTTCCGGTTGCTACATCTAACACATTTACATTTCCACCAAGGGTTAATCTCCCACTTCCAGTAATTCTTGACCCGGTTGTTGCACCACATTCCAACCATAATGAACCAGGAGAGCCAAGTGTAAAAGTAGATAATGCAAGGGTGGCACCGGCTTTTACCTGCAAGGCCCCAGCCACTGTTGTATTTCGGGCTAGTGTTGTTGTACCCCCAACAATAGTTAGATTATTAAAGGCGGTAAACTCAGTTCCTGTATCTGTAGAGGCTAAAATATTTGTTGTTGTTAATTGTACGGTACCTGTACCTTCTGTGAATGCATCGCCATTATTATTTGATCTTAACGAAGCGCAATTCAATGTACCTCCTAAGGTCATTGTGATCGTGCCCGATCTATTATTAGTACCCAATATTACTCCCCCGGAAACTGTAACCTGAGAGTTTAAATTAAACAACAATGTTCCATTCCCCCCTGTACCTCCTAGTTGAATACTGGCACAAACTGCATCCGAAACATTTACAGTCAGTGTTGCACCGTTTCTAACAGTTATGGCATCGGAAGAATTGGGTAAACCTCCTGTACCAGAACCAGTGGTTATTGCACTCCAGCTTATACTAGTTGTAAATGTAATATTTGCACCATTGACATTTCCTGCAATTGTAAGGATCAACAATACAATCCGAATAAAAGAGAAATGAATGGCTAATTTATTTTTCATGACCTGCGGATTATTAAAATATTAATACTCCGTCTTAAAGAAAACGATCCCCTAATAGTCGGGATATATTCTATCATCCCTGTCAATAACAACGCTATTTCCAGGAAAATCTTCTTACCACCCGATATTAGTCTACTGTACATCATATTTTTAAAACCTAAAACGGGCATAAGGCAAGCATCGTCTGAGGTGTGATTATTTTAACGTTAGTTCCGCTTCGGTATATTTTTCAGGTTTTGTGTCTGATTGCGCGCTAAAAGTTACTTTTAATGTTCCGCTGTGATAATCGACTTTCATTTTTGGGTCAAGATCCATCTGAAACCTTCTGACCGTATTGGGCGTGTAAACGGCAATTCCCTTAACAATTCCCACTTTTGTCGTAACCGCCTTCGAAGAAATATGTTCAACAAGCAGATCTCCATAAACAGACATATTTCCCGTGCGGTTAAAAGCAATCTGTAATCGGGGAATTGTGTCATTTTGTATTTCCAGCTTCAATTCGGATAAGTTCACCTTCATCGTAGATTCCCCGGAACGGATAATGACAGGTATGGTGATCCCAAAAATGGGGATCAGTTTAACCCCGATGGCCGTTGAATCCTTTACCTTCTCTTCAGTTCCCAAAGCGGTTTGTTTGGGAACGGCCCTGAAATAGACGTGCGAACGGTATTCTCCGGGTTGCATTTGGTCTGTCTTGATCAGTTGCATCTTCACTACCTGTGCCTCGTTGGGGGCCAATGTGACGGTGCGAGGGAAGAAGCGGATAAATTTATCGGCAAAATTCTGCCCCTCATCCGGAACGGTGATCTCCTGAAACGAGCCATCCTCCTTCATCCGGTATTGTAAAATAGAGACATTGTACTTGGCGGTATCCTTTCCTGTATTGGCTAAATTGAGCTCCTGCGACCGCTTTGTCCCTTCAAAAACCACACGGCGGGGTGTAATGAGCAAATTTCCCTGTGCCTGAACCTCATAGGAAGTGTGAATCATTAAAAATAGCAATCCACAAATGGTTATTAAACAGCGATTTGAGCCATAACGAACAACCATCTTCTTCACAACGCCAATTCCCTTCATGATTTTAAGTATAAGAAATAATTTGCTCAAATGTATAAAAAAAAATTATCCGTTCAGTAATTTGTTTTTCAATAATTTATTATGTAATGAGGCATTGTGTAATTCCGCTTATAATTAGGATATTAACCAAAATTAGAGATCGGTATATCGGGAGTTCTTAGGGGAAAGCTGGAAGGGGTTCGGCAGGTAAAAAGTATACAGAGAGAAAGCAGAGGATAGAATTAAAAGAATGAAATTTTCATTTTGCACCTTTCATTCTTTCATTTTTCATTCTTTCATTTGTTGTCTCCTAATTATACGAGAACGTAATCGCATATATCCCCGTATAGATTCCTACAGGATTGGCATACATATCGCCCACATTGAGCACCGCTCCAACCTGCACGGTCATGGCCCCTCCGTTTAGTTTTCCGACACCGATACCGGGAGCAGGATTCGATTGCCAGTCGGTTACCTCCATGGTTTTGGCGTTGAGGGTATTGGTTAAAATAGCAGGAACAGCAGGAAGGGTAACCGAAAAAGTGGCATCGTATTCCCCCGTGATATAGAAACTTGCCGAGTTATGAGATCCTCCGCCCAAAACCACTGTCCCCTGGGCGGTCCTGACATTATCGGGTGAAACGATTACTTTTCCTCCCTGCGTTTCGGGTGAGAAACGGCCAAAGTTTAACTGGGCCGTCTCTGTTGCAGTAAGCGCTTCAATCACCTGAGCACTTGCAGTAGCTGTAACACTGGCCTGAGCGTTGACTTTAAGGTTAAAAGATCCTGAAAGTAAAGTAATACTGAAAACCAGCAGGAGGATGATCTTTCTAATTTCGGTTTTCATTTTGAGAAGTATTGGTTTTTATTACTTGTGGTAAAACCCGACCCGTGAATATGGGTCGGGTTATTTTTTATTCAAATTCTAAATAGAAAGTAACTAATTTATCCTTTTCAAGAAAGACTATTAATAAATTGTTGTCTCCTTTGATTTAATGATATTTTTAGTTGTAATTAATAGTTACCGTAAATGGTGTGGCTGAAAGATAAGTTCCAGCAGGTTGACTTGCTTTAACATTTAATGTTGCACCAACATTAACGGTAACTGATCCACCTGTAATAACTGTACCGGCATCCGTTTGCCAATTGTCAACAGTCATTGTGTTCTCACCACTTGTAACAGTAGTGGCACTTGACGGAAGTGTAAATGTATAAGCATACCCTGATTGACCAGCAACCGTAAAAGTTGCAACGGAAGGTGATCCAACATTGGCAGGAAGTGAAACACCACCAGTTCTAGAACGGACACCTAATGGTGTAATAACTGCTGTTCCAAGTGCACTATTAACTGCTACATTACCAAAATTTAAATCTGCAGTTTTCTCTATTGAAAGTGGAGTAACAACAATTGCACCTGCCGTGGCAGTTGCAGTTATGGCACCTGGTGATCCGACTTGTCCAAAAGAGACAGCACTAAATCCAAAGATTGCGATTGCGATAACGATTAATTTTTTCATTTTGAGTTGTTTTTAAATGTTGTTTTTTAAATTTTATTTCTTTTAATGTTTTTACGTTTTTCAACTTTACGATAAGGTGTGGACATTAATCGTGCCAAAAAATGTTACTCTAAATAAATAGGGGGGGTAATCCGGTTATTGAAATGACGTAAATAAAAGAAAACCAACGCATTAAAATTGTTAATAAAAAATGTATAAAATTATTATTTAGAATTACCGGTCGGTGAAAGGGGGCTGAAAACGCAAATATTTTTCACAAAATGTAAAATTTTACTATACGCTCTTACCGTAGATTACCGCCAGTTGGCGGACAGGATTACACAGATTACCGCAGAGGAGGCGGAATCCGTCGACTGACGGACGCAGTGGTATAACCCTTGTTTTTAATTTTTTCCAGGAAGATAAATCCGATTGAGTCAGGAGTCCCCCTTTCGCGAAAGGGGGAACACAAGGGGGATTTTTATTCAGCCTGCAAATTTGTGCCAGGTGTATAAATCAATTAAGAGGTAAGGGCTGTATCGTCATAACCCGGGGTAAGCGATCCCTCGCACAGATCAGTGTTTGAAGAAAAATACCCAGGATCGCGCCACCCTGGGAAACGAACGCTACGAACAAAGAACGTCTGCGATCGAATGCCCGACTCTGTATCGCCCTTCACCCGAACGGAACAGATCTGGCCATAATGATGACGAAGTGGGGGATCGGCTTAGATTTGACTCCCCTTAGCCCTTAGGTTTTTATTCCCCGCGATGTTTTAAGTTTTCTGAAACTTGAATGTGAATGTAGTATTCGCAAGATCTCTACTCTTTCTGATGTAATTCTATAGATGATCAGGTAAGAACCAAGAATGATATTTCGGTATCGTTTATCTTTTGTTGGCAAATACCTGCATTCAGGATGTAGCAAATACATCAGGTCCAAACCCCATATTCTGGTATAAATATCGATAATAAAACTTTTTGCAGCAATAGTACCAAAGACATCCTCCCCGAAAATATAAACGGAAATTATATCAAGATCGAACTGTTTAGAGATTCTTATTTCTTTTCTCTCATTTTCAACCATGACTCAAAGTTTTCCATTGACTCTTCTACAGTTTGGAATGGCCCTTTCTCTGCCTCATTAATTCCAGCTAATAATTCATCCTGAGTTGGTGAATTGCCGGGTAATATCCAACTTAGAGGTTCTTTAATTTCTTTTATTTTTGATTCCTTCATTTTGAAGTAGATTTTGGTTCATGATAGGTACAAAGATAATAAATTCAAGAGCTATTTGAAATGTTATATTACTTCTTTTTGCTATCTTCACAGTACGCTCTATTAGCCTTTACACCGCCCTGAAGGCCCTATCTCAATAACCTGGAGTAAGCGATCACTCGCAAAGATGAGTGTCTGAAGAATATTACCCTGGATCGTACCACCCCGGGAAACAAAGACCCCACCCCGGCCCTCCCCGTCGGAGAGGGTGACTAACCGACCGGCCCTGCGTTACCCGGACTATGTCGTATTTCCTTGATATACTGCTTTCTTAAAGATTTTAAAAGATGTCACCAATCACTAAAACACGATCAGCCAGATACGATCTGTGGACAAAAAACCAAAGGGGTTCAAGAGAAAGATAATGGGTCCACGAGAAGTATTAAAGGGTCCACAGATCCGCCAACTAGCGGATTCGAGGTCAATTTGATCATCTATTCGCACCACAGGTGTGACAATAAACATCTCTCAAAGCATTCGTGAAAATTAGTGGACCAAAACGTTTTCTATTTGTGGACAAATCTCTTTTATCCGACAACTGGCTGATCTGTGGACAAAAATTAGTAAAAAAAAACGGGACAATGCAGGTTGTCCCGTTTCACTCACTTCATACTTCTTCTACTCAATTATATGCGAAAACTATGGTGTATGAACCCTGATAAACTCCTGAAGCCTGATCAGCGGCTAAATTTGCAGTTCCATTCAGCTGAATCGTCTGTGATCCATTCGATGTGGCAGATGCTAATTCATTGTTACTTACAGTGGGGTCTAACGTAAAACCATTTCCAACCGAATCGGTGACCGTAGCCTGTTTCATCACTACATTAACTGCAACATTGCTTCCTGAGTTGATGGTCATTGCTCCCAGATTAACCGTTGTTGCCCCACCTGTACTAGTTGCTCCGATTGCAAGATCAGTAACCGCTTGTGTGGAGGCACTTATCGATTCAATAACTTCAGCACAAATATGTCCGATGGCAACAGTCTGACCGCTGCATAAATTCGTTCCACTCCATCCAAGGATAAGAGCAGTGGCGAACATCAGAGCGATAATTGTTTTCATGGCTTACGTTTTTTGTCTGTAAATCCCTGTTAAGAAATATTTACATTACAAATATACGTAAAAAAAGTTTCATATGCAAGAAAAAAGTAAAAGAAATATTTACAAATACAAAATATTTTATTTTTAGGAATTTATGTGGGTTATGCCGAATCTTTAAATATGCTAAAGAACAGAAAATAAGATATATATAAATATTAGTAATAATTGTAAATATATTTTACACACGTAAAACGATGTGTGATTAGTTTGATATTGCTCGTTTTGGATCCGCTTTAGGATCTTCTGGTGTAAAATAAATCGATTTTATGGATTGCAATCTTCCCGGAATTGCCTGATGGAGGTTATTCCTGATTTTCTCTCACCACGACGCAATGAAAAGGTAAGGAACTTTACCTGATCAATATATAAGATTTGCGGGGCCTTGGTGGAAATAAACGATTAAGCCACAAAGATGCCGCCAGATCACAAAAACGCCATTAGCCTGATTAGATGTCTGTGGACATAAAAATAAAATTGGTCCACTATAAAGATAAGGGTCCACAATCCGCCAGTTGGCGGATAACACAGATTAGAAAAAACAAAAGCAGTTATACTACTTTTGTTTTCAAATTATCTTTCAAAACAATTCATCCATCTCACACCACCGGTGTGACAATAAACATCAACTAAAAGAATTAGTGAAAATTGGTGGACCCAAATTTTTTCTATTAGTGGGCCAAAAAGTATTATATGATTGTTAATTAGTGGTTTTTTGGATCTTGCCCGATTTTTTGCAAAAAAAAACAGGACAATTTCCGTTGCCCTGTTTCATTTTCCACTTTCTTCTTTTATCAATTATATGCAAAAACTACGGTGTATGAACCCTGGTATAGACCTGAAGCCTGGTTGGCAGCTAAATTGGCGGTTCCGTTCAACTGAATGGTTTGAGAGCCATTGGATGTAATGCATGTCAATTCATGATTATTTGCAGTTGGGTTTAATGTAAAACCATTTCCAAGCGAATTGGTAACCGTGGCCTGCTGCATCACCAAATTGACCGTTACATTATTCCCTGAACTGATGGTCATCGCCCCGAGATCAACGTTGGTGGCATCCGAACTTATTGTCCCAATTGCCAGATCTGTTAGCGCTTGTGTCGTGGCGCTGATTGACTCAACCACCTCAGCACTGACATGTCCAATTGCAGAAGTCTGACCCTTGCTCACATTTGTTCCTCCCATTAACAACAAAAGAGCAGTTGCTAAAAGCATGGAGGTTATCGTTCTCATAGGATATTATTTTGTCTGTAAATTTTTGTTTAAAAACACTTACTATACAAATACATGTAAAATAAGAATGAAAATGTAAAATAATAATATCTTCACGATGGTTTCTTTACTTTAACTGAGCCGTTTCTGACCCGCGTTTTTTAATTTGGAAGCAGTTTTATGTTTTTTCTGAGCAATTCTATCATAAAGCTGATCTCATCCGAAACATCATCGAGCCGGTCGACGATCTCCTCTTCCTCAAATTTCAGAATCACATAACCTGTCTGCTCAAGATCGTCCTGCATCTTCCGCTCTGACACTGAAGGTTGTGAATGGCCATTGATCTTAATAATCAGTTTAAGATCTGAACAAATAAAGTCTGCCAGGTAACCATTGACGTGAAACTGACGCTTAAACTGATAACCATACATTTTTCTCGCCTTCAAAGCATTAAACCATAATATGGCTTCCCCTTTTGTCCCTTCAGTCCGTAATTTCCTTGCAAAGGGTTTCAGTTTTTCATGGTAGTTTAATTTGTGGTGCATATTTTTTAGTTCAAAGGATTTATAAAACCGATTAATTAATATTTGCCTGTGGGAAAAAATCCCCCCTGGCCCCCCTTTCCCAAAGGGGGAGAGCCTCCGCCCCTGGCCACTTTGAGCGCCACCTCAATGTTCGGCAGTCCCCGTTCTGCGTACAACGAACGCTTTGGTGTAGCCCAGATCAATGAGCCTGGGCAGAAATACGATCGCCTCCTCGCGATCTGCAAACCCGTTGATCTCAACTTTGTACAATCCATCTTCAAAGATCATTTTAACAGGATGATCACCTGCAATTTTTAAGAGCTCCGTTCGAACGGCATTGGCTTTTTGTTCATCCGTAAATGCTGCAACCTGTATCAGAGCGCTATAAATTTTTTTGTCAACCTGCTCAGGCGCTTTGCTTTCTATCTCAGTGGGTTCCACTTCTGGGATAGGGGTGAGTACAAAATCCAGACCACCAACAATATCCCCCTCAAACGATGGCGAGATTTTAAATTCAATCTGCCCGGGAGAGGAGGTCATCCTAAGATTATTCAATTGTTCGGGATCGACACGCGCAATATATTCACCCGGCTCAAGTCCCAGGTAATAGATGTACCCATCCGATTCCGAAAGGGTTTGGGCCACAGGCGGAGTGGCAAAAACAGCCTCCATCTCCGAAAACTTACCCCCCTCAGTTTGTTCACGCGGTCTCTTCTTGTAAATTTTTATAGCAATCCGTCTGAGTCCTTTGAGTCCGTTATCCTTGTTGATAAAGGCCATTCCGCTCACTTCTCCCATTGCCACCACGGGCACATTGATCCGCTTAAACTGGTTGGGATCGATGAGTACCTGGTATACCTTCTTCTTAAACCGCCACGAGATATTGGGGAGATCGTTATCCTGAAACTCAACAAGGTAGTTGGTAAATGCATTTAAATCGGGTATCCTGACAATCGAATCTTTCGGGTTGAAAATCGCCCTTCCCCCCATGATTCCAACATTGGATATTTTGATCATCCGTTCCCCCTTATCAAATTTACCGTTGTAGTTCTGGTCCAGAAAAGGGTAGAGGAGCAGACCCCCTTTGCTCGTTGAAGAGTTATTGCTGCCATACACATATCCGTTTCCCCCGCCAAATGCGAGCGACCCCTGCACACTTTCGGAGGTCATCGTTGTCGTACGGTTACGTGAAGCCGACATGTTGGTACGTGCAAACGGCAGGTCATATTTAATGTTAAAATTGATAAAATAGTCGTTGTAGAGCACATTCTTTTCGTACGAGATGGCGAAATAGCCCCTTGACGCGTATTTTTCGATGGTCATTTTCCAGGTATTTAAATTGCCACCGCTGAAATCATATTGTGCTGATGGGCGAATCGTTAATCCCCTCTTCATCCTGTACGACAGGGCAAGGTCAGAGATTATGTTTGGAGAAAGTTTGTCGTTCCAATTGACCACTGTCGCCGCGTTGGCACTAAACTGTTTATAATAGGAAGAAATGATAATATTGCTATAATTGTATTTGAATGTTTGATAGACGAGTTGCGTATAATCCAATCGAGCAAACCCATATAATTGTTTGCATTTAAGTGGTAACGACAGCTTAAATTTCCGCTCTTCCGGGGCGTTGGAAAGGGTAACCTGTTGCCCTTCCACATATTTGGCGTAATCAATTTCGAGGAAGATATCCTTCCTTATATAATAATCCAAAACACCTCTTGCTTTGACGCCATGATCGTATTCACCGTTAATCGTCATTTTTGAGAAGGGCTGAAAGGTGGCAGAGACAAACGGGATCCATGGACTATTGGGGATTGAGGATAAATATTCGGCGCCTCCTCCGATGGTTAAGATCCGGCTCACCCCGTAGTTAAATTCGGCCCTTCCAAATAGGCTCGAAAGGGTATCCTCCAAAATTCCACCCGAGAGTCCATATTCAAATTCACCGGTTGGCATCACCGTGTAGGGGACATTCAATGTCCGTTCATCGGTCCGCTCTTCACCTAGCGGACCATAAAATTTTAGTTTAAGTGTAGTGTAGCCGTAGACGATGGGTACTTTAAACTGGTACAACCCCGAAGCATCCGATTTGGTATAGTCTACGAGCACATTGTTGATATAGAGCTCTATGCTCCAGTTGGGTTCGGTGTGATCGTTAATCAGGTAGTAACCCGACGCCTTGCGGATCGTTGTTGGGGTATTCCTAACAACTGCGCCAACGATTGGCGCCTTAAGGAAGGCGATAGACTGATTGGAAATTTTTCCTAACTGGGCCTGTTTGATCATCGATTTATCATTGTCGACCCACCGCCAGAGGTAGTTATAATTGCGTTTATCAAATTTATATTGGGAATAATAATTGACAGCCACATCAGCCTCACCATAAAGCAGCTCTGTACCAATCCCCAGACTAACCCGATGATCAGTCGGGCCGTTCCAGGTCTGATAAGAACCTAGAGAATAATCCATCGTACCGGGTTTAAAGAAATGGTAATCACGTTTTATGATGGTATCTGCACTTACTTCCCCCCTGATTTTCGCCACATTCGTCCGTTGTTTCTCGATGCGTAGTTGCTTAAGAATAGGAAGTTCAAAATTCGATTTAAGCATTAAGGTGAGCGCACGGTAATTGAAACTCAGGGTAATTCCAAATGCCTCAGCAAACAGCGAGGACTCCATATAGAGGGATCCCAACTCCTTCACGAGTCCGTTACGGGTATTGATAGTTTTGTTGCCCACTTTGATTTGGTGGGTATCGAAGTTAATCGAATAGGTCTGGCTCTCTTTTTCGATAAATCCGCTGACTATAGTCCCATTTTTACCAGTATTGCACTGGATATTCAATGTATTAAAAAGATCTTCAATATTTACAAACAGTAGCTTGTTATTCCCGTAGATTGCCTCAATATAAAACATTTTATAACCATCGATTAAAACGCGAACGGGCACTTCATCATACGCAAAAACCGGTACATCAACTTTCTCTCCGATTGTGGCCTGGGCCCTACTCTCGTAATCCGGGAAAGTGAAGCATAGAATAAAAAGAAAGTATAATTTTGGTAATGATATAGCTATAATACTTCCAGTTAACCTGCAAATAACCTGCACTTTACCGATGTAACCGGGAGTTTTCATACGCTATTCCTGGGTAAAGGTGATGTTGAAATGGCCTGAATAAATACCAACAGGAGCGCCGCCTGGGATCGAGAGTGTAGCACCAACGCGAACCTGATTAATAAAGTTACAATCGGTGGTTGTTGTTAGGCTTAGGTTTGGATCAGTAGAGTCAATGGTAAGTGTCAGTGAACCTGTACCTCCATCGGTTAAATAGGTCGTTCCGCCAAATGAGATTCCCACATTTCTACCCGGACAAAGCTTTACATTAAAAATGGCCGGATGGGTGGTCGAACCAAATACAAATACGATTCCGCCAGTAGTACTCACCGTGCCGTGATCACTTACCGAGATCGTTCCACCATTCCCGATTACGCAAAACTTACCAAAATTTATGGCTTGTGTGGCTTCGATTGTCATGGTTCGTGGGGGCAATGCTGGTTGGGCAATAGCTGGTAAGCTGCTAAAGTATAGCAGGATGAGAAATATGAATCCTTTTATTTGCCTGATGTTGATGCCCATTGCTGATATCTTTATATCATTAATATTTAATAATTTATCTTCGAATTATCCGGGGCGCTGTAGCGTTCAGGGTATTCAAAAAATTACACAGAGGTCACACAGCTTTACACGGAGTTTAAAGTTCAAACACTCGACTTTTTTTGATCATTTATTCGATTATATAATAAAATGAATGATAGGGGCCGTTCATGGACTACTAAGGTTGAAAAGAAAAATAAGTCATTGTTCCTTTTTCTGATTATTGCCCTGCTCGCCAGTAGCTCCCTGTGCGATTGAAGGCTGTTCTGTCAACGGTAATTCGACCTCGGCATACACTATATTTTTTGAATCATTTGGATTGGTATAACGAACGTGTAATTTGCCATTTTTAAGGTCCATACCAGGAGTGGTCTTTAAATTGATGACCATATTCAGTTTGTTAAGGTTTGTAAAAACCCTGACTCCTTTTATTTTGCCAATTTCATATGGTTTACCTTTTGTGGAAATATAATCTACTATTAAATCGCCATAGGTGGAGCAATTCCCTTCACGGTTGATTTCCAGTTTAAGCGCTGGAATTGAATCCTTTTGATTTTCCAGTTTTAAATTGCTTAATGAAGTGTTTACCTTCATTTCGCCGGTACGGATAATGACCGGAATGCTTATCCCATAAATTGGGATTAACTTAACCCTGACAATCTTTAAAGTGTCCTCATTTTTGTTTTGAAGCGGTCTGTAATCTTTTTCTGACCGGAAATAGAGATGCGAACGGTATTCACCTGGTGGCATATCCAATTTACGCCTGTATTGCACCATCACTACCTGCGGTTCCTGGGGCGCCAACGTGACAGTTCTTGGGAAAATCCGTAAATAGGGTTCAGCAGACATTTGCACAGAATCGGGTTTTTCGATAATAGCATACCCCCCATTACCGGTTTGGTTATAATGGAGAAAAGAGATCGAATAGGTGGTGGTATCTTTACCCATATTGACCAGGTTAAATTCTTCGCGTTGCTTATTCCCTTCAAAGACCACGCGTGTTGGAGTGATCAGTAAATCACCCTGACCAAATGCCGGAAAAATTATGCCGGAAAAGTAAATCAGCAGAATCTGTAATTTGCTTTTCATAGTTTTAAATTTTTACTGATTATTTTTAAAACAGAATGAAGCGTCTTCTTCAAGAAGAAACATCCATGCCACAGGATTTAGCCTTATCCTTTTGGGCATAAAGCGAACAAGAATTCAAAAAGCCAGATTCAGTGCACGGATGTTCTTGGATTTTAATTTGTTCACTAAAATAGAATACCCAGGAAATTGGCAGATTCATTCATCCAAAATTGCCCATTTCCGAAATAGTGAATCATATCAATAGGCTACGGTTACATTGAAAGTCCCGTGATAAACTCCTGGTATTTGGGCTGCACCGACAGCCAATGTTCCTCCAACTTTAAATGCATCAGTGCCTCCGGCAACAAATACACTTCCAACAGAACCTGCAGTAAGTGTCCCTTTTGAACAAGTCATGTTTGTAACAGCCATAGTTTCATTACCAGTTCCAGTGGTGTTAGTGAGATTAAAGGGGGCTGTAGGAACTGTAATAACATATGGAACAAACCCTGTTCCTGTTACTGTATAGGCTCCTGATTTTGGGGTAATTGATGATGCCGTAAGTGTCAATGATCCGGTTTTGGTACGACCATCAGCAATATCAATAATAACCGTTCCTGAAGTACTGGCATCAGGGACAATCCCTCCGAATTCCAGATCCTGCACAGCCGTAAGTGCAATTGCCCCCAATATCTGGGCATTGGCATCATTGACTTTTGTATCTGTTGTTTGCGCCGCCCCCCTGTTTGTAACTCCCGCCACTACCATAATGACGGCGAAAAGCATTAAAAATTTTCTCATTTTGTTTTTGTATTAAATAATTAAAGAGGTTGTTTTTGCATATTTCACCGCTTACATTACCTGGTAACGATCGGCGGTGCGGGTCGCTATGCCGCTTCCCTGTTGTCGTTTCTTACTCACTGTTTCGTTTTCTGGTTCTTCGGTAGCGTTTTTATGGGTTAGACTTATTGTTTCCTAATATGTGTTGTTACACAAAATCTTGCGGACCAATTGTCCATGTGGGTTGATTAATTTTATAATGAGTAGTTGGGTTCCGGGAATACTGTTGAGCGTGTGTTGCGATTCGCCCGCTAATTGCTGCTCGAGCCGTTTCCGCCCAACCAGGTCATAAACGGCAACCGTTGTCATCCCCGTTATTAACCGGAGATCGACCTGGATATAGGGTCCGTTGGCAGAAATGCGCGCCGGAAGTTCATCGTCGGGGAGCCCTTTTACAGGGGTGAAATGGAGGATAAAACGGCAGCTGTTATCCGCAGTCGAGGCATTAAACCTATAAACGGGATTGGATCTGAGATCGATCAGCGCCTTCTCCTTCCGGTCTTCCAGGAAGACGGTTTTAAAAACGGTATCATCGAAGTTAAAGCTCATGGAATAATTACCTGTCTTGCCAGGTTTAAACTGTAAGGGCGCTGCAGGTGTGGCAATCGTATCGGTGAGGTAGCGGATCGTATAATTGCCATTTCCCGTTGGCAGATAAAGACTTGGCGCCGTTTCAACGGGACTGAACAGTTTTGCAGTGCCCTGCTGATTCGCTGGATATCCGAACAACAACCTCACCTCGTCGAAAGTCTTGTCGCTTTCCGAAGTCACAACAGCACTGACGGCATTGGGATTAAATTGAGCGCTCTTCCAGAAGGTGGTGTTGTCGTGAACACGGATCGCATTGGTCAAACTTAGGGTCCCTGCACTCGCAGCACGGACAAAGAATCCCTGCATAGGTGCGATATATCGGGTGACATCATGCGTCCCGGAGCTTCCTGTGGCAGAGTTGCAAACCCCGTAATTATTGGCAGAAGGATTCCAAACCCACATATCTTTACCTGTTCCGCTGATCTCGAGGAGGGTTCGAGTCCACCCAGATGTGGCCTGCCAGTCGATTGAGGAAGGGTAGGGATTGCCCACGAGGTTAAACCCTTTTAGCCGGTTGGTGTCGGCAGTTAAAGTAAGATCGTAGTTGATGGTACCGCTGTTCAGATTTCCCGCGAAAGATTTTGTGGGATTTGTGGCTTGCACCGAGTAGAGGTAGCCGCGTCCAATGGTAAAATTTGCCACCGGATGAACGGTGTTCCAGTTGACTGTTGTTGTGGAATTTAGTTTGTAAATCCAGCATTTAGTGGGCTCATTCCACAAGTACAGATCGTAACCTGTTCCATTTCCATAAGTCCCGGATGGCAGCCAGTCGCCGCTTATTGCCTGTGCCGCAACGGGGGATGAAAGGAAATGCCACTTCTCGGCGTCATTGCTGATATACCTTTCTACTGTTGCAGGAACGTTGCTGGTATTGTGGATCAGCGAGGCGGTTCCATTTGCATCAGATTTTAAAACCAGGGCAGTGGTAGTGGCGTTATTGGTGAGGGTGCCAGAGACGGTGAGCTGGTTTGTTGGATTAACGGTAAGACTGCCCGAACTGATGGTCAGATTGCCGGATACGGTAGTGAGTATTCCGGCGCCAGTCCCGTTCGTTTCTACATGAGAGGAGCTGGTAACTACAAGGTTATTAAAGGTTGAGCCCGACATGCCGCCAAGATGCTGGGCTGTGCCTCCGCCGTTTAAGGTGATTGTCCCCGAATTGTGGATAAAAGTGCCGTTGTTCGTGAAATCGCGGGCTATATTCAGGTTGGCATTGG
This sequence comes from Prolixibacteraceae bacterium, assembly GCA_963677935.2. GTDB lineage: Bacteria > Bacteroidota > Bacteroidia > Bacteroidales > Prolixibacteraceae > JAAFHB01. The sequence goes on from CAXXEH010000003.1 coordinate 5,217,989, forward strand.
GAACGGTTAGCGATCCGGTAATGATCACATTATAAAATGAGTTATTGGCAGTGCTGCCATAAATGGTGGAACTTCCGTTAAAAGTAACCGTGCCGTTGCTGTGGGTAAAAATACCATTATTTGTAAAATTCCCCGCCACATTTATGTTTGCAGAAGATACCGTTAATCCGGTTGTAATCAAAATATTATAGAATGAGTTGATCCCTGTGCCCGGTTGAATGGTTGTTGTGGTGCCGGCAAATTCCACGGTTCCGTTGGTACCTGCAATAAATGTTCCGTTATTGGACCAGGAGGTGCTTACCTGGAGAGTTCCATTAGCGATACATTCGAGGGTACTCCCCGCGTCAATTTGCACACTTGCATAGTCAGAACTGCTGATCAGTTTTCCGGTTTTTACATAACACAATCCGACAACTTTTAATGTACTTCCTGCGGCATAGACCTCTCCCGTTCCCGAATGATCGATGGTGAGGTTATTAAAGGTGGTTGCACCGGTCAGGGTTTGTGTGCTGTTGGTTCCATTCAGCGTGACTGTACTGCTGTTTTTAGTAAAGTTGCCATTGTTGGACCAACTGCCCGAAACTGCAAGGGTATTGGAGTCGTCTATCGTTAGCGAGGCGCCTGATCCGAGGGTTAAGTCATGGCACACTCCACCTGAAGTTCCGATGATGGGCTGGTTTCCTCCTGCGTTGATCACCACATTAGTTGTAGAGGTGGGTATTCCACCGCACCAGTTTGAGGCGGTGTTCCAGTCAGTGCTGGTAGTCCCATTCCAGGTTCCTGCTGTACATCCAGAATTTGCATTGAGGATACCGGTATAGGGGGCTACAAACCATGTATCCTTTTTGAAGGTAGCTGATGAGCTGGAGCTTCCATAAGAACCAATGGCCTGGTTGGTTCCTCCGAGAGACAACGAAAGGGTGGATGAGGTCCCTCCATCGCTTAACAACCCTTTTGTTGAGCCCGAAACGGATAAATTATTGTTAATTGTGGTTCCATTGGCAATTGTTTTATTGTCCGACCCACTGAGATTGAGATTATAATAAGTGGTCGTTTTCACCTCCTGCGCAGCGCCGGTATAATTAACGGTATTGCCTGAAGCAGTTGCGATAAGGGTTGAGATGGTTGAAGTTCCGCCTATATTCAGCGTGCTTCCTGCTGCCTGCACCAGTGTGCCGGTACCATCAAGTGCCGTACCTACCGTTAAGATGTTGTTATTAGTAACTGTCACTCCGGTGACCGAAATATTTGGAATGGAAAGTGTTCCGGTTAGTGCCTGGCTGTTGTTTTGAAAAATGTAATTTCCGCTTCCTGCTGTAAAAGTACCGCTGTTGGTAATGCCACCTTTAAAATGAGTATCAGTGGTGCTGCTTCTTGTATAAGTTCCCCCGCTATTTACGGTTAAAAGTCCATTGAATGTTAAGGTTAAGACAGTATTAATGGCAACACTACCTCCATTATTGATAGTTGTGGCTCCTGTAATGTCTAATGACCCTGACGAATTTGCATCCGACCTGGTAAATGTGCCATCAATATTGAAGTTGCCACTAATTGAATTTGATGTGCCATTATTAAGATTAAAATTGGTTCCGGCACCTGATGAAACATTGCCGTTAACTGTTAAACCCTGTGAGTTGTTATTCATATTCAGGGTACTTGTCCCGCTTAACGAAAGGTTGCCAGTAACTGTCAGCCGGTCGCCTTGTACCCCACCCGAATTGGCTGTGACGTTTTCGCTTAATGTAAAATCGCCTCCGATTGTACCCGTAGTAATCCCTATTGTTTTTGTTCCGCTTCCTGAAAGCGTAAGGTTATAATAATTGCTGGCAAGTTGAGGAATTGTTTGTGAAGCGCCGTTAAAATTAACCGTTAAATAGGTGGCTGGTGTAAACGTGGTCCCACTCCCTGTCCATATACCGCCCACCGCTAAAGTGGATGGTGATGTTGTGCTTGTAATTACCCCACTTGAAAAAGCTACATTTCCGGCAACTGTAAGGTTACCACCGGTAAAATTTAATGTGCTGGTAGCACCGCCGAATGTTAGACTGCTGCAATTACCTGTAATGCCAGTTGATAGGGTGGGCCAGTTTGGGGCAGAAGTTGGAATAATTACAGCGGTGGATGAAGTAGGTACACCTCCGCACCAGTTGGATGCATTTTCCCACGCAGAACTTGTTGTGCCAAGCCAGGTGCCGGGGGCAGTTATTGTCACACTCATGGATGTACCCGTTTTTGAACTAACAGATGTTGCAGTGAATGTTCCGGTTGCTGCTGTTCCGGTATAGGTTAATCCCAGGTTTGAAAGATTGGCCACGCCTGAAACAAAATCAGAACCACTTGATAACTTATTTCCACCGGATAAGCCTGATATAGTACCTGATAATGGGAGATCAGCTGATATGGTTACATTATCAGTCAATGCATTAAAAGTAGTAATGGTATTATTATTTGCATCCAGTGCGGTTAATGTATTCGTACCCGAAAACGAATTTCCGTTGCATTGAGGACCAGATAATGAGAATGAAAAATGATGCAATGCACCGGGAGTATATGAAATGGTAGACTGTGTCTGGCTTCCTGTACCACTTTTAACTGCAGCTCCTCCTAAAGAGGCCACAAATACCCCGCTACCAGTGGCTGTCGGCGAGGTGACGGTTGCTGTGTAAGTGCCATTGCTGTTATCAGTCACTGTTCCGATTGTTCCATTACCAGTGGATTTCGTAATGGCTACGGTGGAACCACCAGTAGTCAGATTGACCCCCAGAGCATCCTTGGCCTGAACCGTCAATACTTGTGTGCTGCTACCATTGGCGGTTATGCTTGCACTCGTCGGTGTCAGGATTGATTGGGCCGCATCTGCCGCTCCCGGGATATAGGCCTTTATACTGATGCCAGACATGGACATTCTTGAAGCCGGAGAAGCAGTTGCACTTGCTGTAGTTGAAGTATTGCTTCCCGGTATACTGCGATATCCTACAAGGGACCTCCCACCCTTTGCTCCCGCGCCACCCCAAGTTTGGGATTGAACCGAAACTGGTGTAATGTTTGCATCATTGAGTGTGAGGCTAGGTATTCCAGTAGCGTTATTATTATACGAATTATAGATGACCACTGCCTGGTCGCCTAAATTAACTGTTAGTGCGGTTCCAAAAACTGTTGGTTGTGTTGTTGCGGTACCAGTATTGTAGTTCTTCGTGTCTCTTATAGGAGTTGCAGATTGGTCAACCCCTGCATAAACAGAATAATAGATATCTTGCATCAATGCAGCGCCACTACCTGTTATACTTACTGCAAGAATTTTGCTGGTCCCATCCATTACTGAAGGTGTGTCTTTCAGGAAATATATTAAGGTATGCATGCGTGAACTTGTACTAGCGTCGTTAATCGTCGGTGTCATGGTTGTACCTCCATAAGAGACACTAGTCACTGTCAGAGTCTCGTTTGCATCTGAGGTGTTGTAAGTAAGGGCAACTACAAGCATACGGTTTGTGCCTGAAATTACTGCAAACGATGCCGCAGAGGCCCCAGGTCGTGCTGCATTATGATACACGTTGTTCCATACCTGAAGATTAGTAATTGCCGCCACAGCTTTCTGCACCGGACACACCACCCATATATTTACCGCAATAATAAACGTCAGAACGACAGGCCTCCTATTGTATTTTGGGGTTTTCTCCTGATGTCTTTCTGGAAAATCGGAGCCGATTGTCTTCTTCCCTTCCTTATTTTCCATATCCTTAACTCCGGCAACTTCTTTGTGTTGTGGCAAAATGTAGATAAGGGGTATCCTGGTTTTTAAACCGGCCAATTCAAGGCACAACTGAATTCTGTTGAAGAGCGCTCGCCATTCCGCATAAACTCTCCCAAACACCATGCTAGCGATCCAAGTGATAAGTTTAATTTGGAACAGCTTTTTCATCTTTCTATCATTTGTTTTCTAATTGCCAGATGGAACTTGCTCTTCGCCAGCTGGCGAATGCTCTTGTAGGAGGAATTTTTGCTCAAGGTTCGTTTCATCATAAATCCGGTTCGTCAGAAAAATTGGCTGAATACGTTTTTATATCCTTTTTTGCGGTTAAACAAAATATCGATATTGCAAATATATGGCAGGTGGATTTTGCGAATTGATTATAACCGTTTAGTATCGATTATAACCGTTTATAATCGTTTCGATTCGGATAAGTAATTGTAAATATGATTTATGAAAAGAAGTGGGGAGGGGAGAGTCAACGTGGGAAGTTGATTCAAAATCCTGCTTTTCAATGATGTAGAGGGAATATCAAAATAAGAAAGACACCAAAACACCAGGGCGCCAAAAGACCCCTAAAAAGTAATTTTTGGTGTAATTTGGTGTTTTAGTGCTTTGGTGGCAAAAATGGAATAACCTGTGCTTTGTCACGTCCAACCTATGCTTTCGAGAGCTAACGTGAACTTTGGAACGTCTTTCACTGTCCCCCTCGTAAATTTCGTAAACTGCCGGAACCTGAACTGCCTTGTGAATTCATATCATCTTCATTATTCAAACCCGGGTGCTTGGCGCCTCCAATCTTGATCGGCTTGGGCAATTTTTTGGTTCTGAAGATCGGAAAACGGTAGTAAACCCCAACAGAGAAATCAAAAGGGGTACCACCCGAAACTTTACCGATTCCAGGTACAATATATGGTTTGATCAGATCGTCCTTGGTAATTACAAAAGGAAATTTTGCCCTGAGCGACCATCCGAAAAAGAAATTGGGAAGAAGCTCCCCTTTCATTCCAAAAACCAGCTCACCCCAGTGGGCATTCATTGCGCGTCGGGGAACAGAAGTGGTGATTGTTCCCCAGTAATTTGAATAACCAATCGCGTCGGTTTCCTGATTAAAAACAGAGTAACCATACCGTGCGCCAAGAAAGACAAAATCGTGATCTTTGAGCGATTCAAATTTTACAATATTCATATCGACACCTATCCGGCCATAGGTTCCATTGTTTTTGTAGTGAAACCCATCGCGCTGATCGTCAAACCACTGCATCCCCATCTCAAAGGTGGGAAACAAATTACCTTTGTACGGAATATCTGCCTGAATCTCCCATCCATTGCGTTTGGCGCTCTGTAAATAGGGGAGCAGAAACCGCGACAAATCGATCCCAACGCGCGGACCTTCATACCGCCAGACTTCAGCCTTCTTCTGCGGGAAAGCTGCAAAACTGCTAATGAAGAGCAGAATTAAAGTAGATGCTAATATTTTGGTCATTCGTAGTTTTCTCTATTGATTGTGGATTAACCTTTGCGTCGGTGATTTTTACTGAATCGATACCCTTTGTATACCTGAAACCGGTGATCACATAGTTGGGAGCAAATCCGCAATTATCGGATATAAAATTAACGGTCATCGTATGTCGGATGTACAAGGTATCTTTTCTCCCGTTGGCTTTCAGGACAAGTCCCGTTGAATCAGCTGTCAACGAAAGAGGTAATGGGTACCTTTTTGTCAATTCAGATACGTTGTCGCTGACCAGGGTGTCACCCACATCGAAGCGGTTAACGCCATTAACAATCAGTGTAGTAATGGGTTTGAATCCATTGATGGAGAAGGAGGCTTCCATTAATGTGTCTACCGATTGATAGCACCCGTTTCCGTCACTGCATGAAGCAAGGGCAAATAGGAGTGATGAAAATACGATCAGATAATATCTCATTCGAAGATGATTTTGTCAGTTCACAAAGATATACAAATTGAGAGGAAAATAAAGGTGGCTGGCGACTGGCGACTTGCATCTGGCAACTGGTGGCTGGTTTGAAAATTATCAGGAGGAGTAAATCTCCCTTGGATCCCCTTTCGGGAAATTCCCCTTTAATGTTAGTAGATCTCTAAAATTCCTTATTAAATGTTAATTAAATCTTTGTAATTCAGATCCTCACGAAATCTTCATAATCGAGAGAATACATTTGACCCATCAACAATTTAAAAATTCTCAATTATGAAAAAGTTAGTTTTAATATTAAGTTTTGTATTCGCAATGGGTCTGGTGTCTGTAAATGCTCAGAATGCTCCTAAGAAAGTAATTAAAAAAGCACCAGCTAAAACTGAAGTAGCTGCAAAAGCGGAAACAAAAACGGAGGCAAAAGCGCCTGCAAAAAAAGCAGTTCATAAAGGACATAAGAAATCGACTAAAAAAGTAGCGGCTCCGGCAAAATAAAGTAAATGGAAATGAATCAGGAAAAAGAGGTGTCTCAGATAATGGGATGCCTTTTTTTGTATTAGTAATAAGCATATTTTTGAGCAAATATTTTTTAAAATGCGTACTACCACTTTTCTTATTTTTTTCGGAACCGTACTTCTGATCTACTTTTCTGTTAATTTTCTCATCTTCTCCAGAGGGTTACAGGCTTTTGCATTGTCACCCGTATGGAAAAAAAGCTATATCATCACCTTTTGGGTGATTGTCTCGTGTTTTATCATCGGTGAAATTCTCGAACATACCCGCTCCTCCATTGCCAGCGAATGGATTTACCGTATCGGGGCATTCTGGCTCGCTTTTATGCTCTACTTTTCGCTTTCCATTCTCTTGTTTGATGTGATCCGTTTACTCAAATATTTCTTTCATTTCCTTCCGGAGATGACCCAAACTTTGCGGTTCAGACTCGGTCTGGCAACAGTAGCCATTGTCTCATTGATTGTACTCTCGGGCCATATCAATGCTTTGTGTACACGTGTAAGGGAGATCTCGCTGACTATTCCTAAAAAAGTAACAGGGAGTCACGAGATGAAGATTGCGATGGCCTCCGATATCCACCTGGGTGCCTTGATAGGAGAGAACCGCGAAGCACGTCTGGTGAGTATTATCAATAAACAAAAGCCTGATCTGGTGCTTCTTTGCGGAGACCTTGTTGACGGGGATATCGGTTCGGCACTTCGTAAGAATTTAGGGAAACACCTTCAGGAGATTAAATCACCGATGGGTGTCTATGCCATTGCCGGAAATCATGAGTATATCGGTGGCATTCGACGGACGTTACCTTATCTTGAAAGTTTGAATATCAGGATACTGCGTGATCAGACTATAACCTTACCCAACGGTGTTCAGCTTGTTGGACGCGATGACCGTGATAACAGGCGTATGGGCGACGCTAACGGACGAAAATCGCTGAAGGAGCTGATGACCGGCCTGGAGAAAACTTCCCCGGTGATTGTGATGAACCACCAACCATTTAATCTTGATGAAGCGGTCACAGAAGGGGTTGATCTCCATCTTTCGGGGCATACTCATCATGGTCAGCTCTGGCCGTTCAACTATGTGACCCAAGCGATATTTGAACTGAGCTGGGGATATCTTAAAAAAGGGACTACCAATTTTTATGTCTCCTCCGGATTTGGTTCCTGGGGTCCTCCGGTCCGACTTGGAAATACTCCCGAGGTGGTCATCTTCAATATTAGATTTGTTGATCCTATCCAATAACCAATGAACCCAAATCGGTTAGTCTGCCTCTGTAATCATGTGACGGCACGGGAGATCGTAAAGGTTCTGCGTGCCGGCGCCCTGACAACCGCCGAAGTTCAGCAATTTACACAGGCAGGAACAGGTTGTACCCGGTGCGTCAGGGAGATCGATGCCATTGTCGTAAAACACCTGGCTACCCGTAAAAAAGAGCCGCAGCTGAGGATAAAATTTGAATAGGGAAACTAATTGAAGGGTGTAGCAAAAAAAGGTACAGGAGTGTCAGATGAAACAACATGAAAAATCCGATCGATATTAATTACTAAGAGACTGTTTAAAATTAGATCCGCTGGCGAATGAATAACCCGGGGTAAGCAATACCGGTACAAAACATCTTCGTATTGCATACTTTAGGTATTGCGCCACCCCGGGATAACGACCAGGTACGAATCCGTCCGCGCACGAATGTACACCAAAGATCGCCCCGGCATTCGGACGGAAAAGCGCTGTCCAACATAAGAGTTCTCATGTAATGTTCAGCCCATTTCGGGGCTGTGATCATATTTTTTCTCATACCCCCGGTTCCGTAAACTACCCCGGGGGTCATTCATATTGAACCACTTCGTGGTATGACTTCAAATATTTAACCTTCATTAATTGAATTATTATCTATCTTGAAAGAGTATAAACGCCCTGAAAGGGCACTCCGGCGAATGAATAACCCGGGGTAAGCAATACCGGTACAAAACATCTTCGTATTGCATACTTTAGGTATTGCGCCACCCTGGGATAACGACCAGGTACGAACCTGTCTGCGCACGAATGTACACCAAAGATCGCCCCGGCATTCGGACGGAAAAGCGCTGTCCAACATAAGAGTTCTCATGTAATGTTCAGCCCATTTCGGGGCTGTAATCATATTTTTTCTCATACCCCCGGTTCCGTAAACTACCCCGGGGGTCATTCATATTGAACCACTTCGTGGTATGACTTCAAATATTTAACCTTCATTAATTGAATTATTATCTATCTTGAAAGAGTATAAACGCCCTGAAAGGGCACTCCGGCGAATGAATAACCCGGGGTAAGCAATACCGGTACAAAACATCTTCGTATTGCATACTTTAGGTATTGCACCACCCCGGGATAACGACCAGGTACGAATCCGTCCGCGCACGAATGTACACCAAAGATCGCCCCAGCATTCGGGCGGAAAAGCGCTGTCCAACATAAAAGTTCTCATATAATGTTCAGCCCATTTCGGGGCTGTAATCATATTTTTTCTCATACCCCCGGTTCCGTAAACTACCCCGGGGGTCATTCATATTGAACCACTTCGTGGTATGACTTCAAATATTTAACCTTCATTAATTGAATTATTATCTATCTTGAAAGAGTATAAACGCCCTGAAAGGGCACTCCGGCGAATGAATAACCCGGGGTAAGCAATACCGGTACAAAACATCTTCGTATTGCATACTTTAGGTATTGCGCCACCCCGGGATAACGACCAGGTACGAATCCGTCCGCGCACGAATGTACACCAAAGATCGCCCCGGCATTCGGACGGAAAAGCGCTGTCCAACATAAGAGTTCTCATGTAATGTTCAGCCCATTTCGGGGCTGTAATCATATTTTTTCTCATACCCCCGGTTCCGTAAATTACCCCGGGGGTCATTCATATTGAACCACTTCGTGGTATGACTTCAAATATTTAACCTTCATTAATTGAATTATTATCTATCTTGAAAGAGTATAAACGCCCTGAAAGGGCACTCCGGCGAATGAATACCCCGGGGTAAGCAATACCGGTACAAAACATCTTCGTATTGCATACTTTTGGTATTGCGCCACCCCGGGATAACGACCATGTACGAATCCGTCCGCGCACGAATGTACACCAAAGATCGCCCCAGCATTCGGACGGAATGGCGCTGTCCTTCAAAAGAGAATCGATAAGATAATAACCATCAGCCTTCGATAGTCAAAGCTCCGGCGGGGCGTCCGCCACCGGTTGGGTACGGCACAATCTTACAAAAAATGAAATTAGCCAAATTAATATGAATACTAAAATTTATACAGTTTCAAAGTTTGTACACCCTGACGTAATCAATAACAAATTTTTGCGGAAAGATGGTATCATCAATCTCACCTCCCCAGCTTCCCCCAATGGCAGTATTCAGCAAAATATAGAGTGGACCGGTAAACGTATTTTCGAAGGCTGTTGCAGGAGGACTAAAGGTGAGATAATTATTTTTATCGATGAACAGGCTGATCGTATTCCCTCTTCTTTCGAGTGAGTAGGTGTGGAACTTTGAGTGAATATCCCTGGTAATTAAATTACTACCTTTCATCTTATGTTTATTCTCCTTTTCTGATGCAATGTCCCACCAATGTAGTGTCCCGAAAACCTTATCAGGGGTGTGACCCACAAATTCCATAATATCGAGTTCACTGCATTTGGGCCATCCCACCTGTTTAATATTAATCCCCATCATCCAGATGGCCGGCCAGATCCCCTTCCCCTGTGGAAGCTTCGCACGTACTTCCACACGAATATCCCCTTCGAAGGATTTTTTGTCGAGTGTATTGATACTTGCCGAGGTATATTTTGCACCCTGATAATCTTCCTTCAGCGATTCAATCACCAGGCAACCCTTCTCCTGTCTGACATTTTGAGAACGTTCCGCAGTATAATACTGCTTCTCGTTGTTTCTGACGAACCCCACTTCGTATCCCCATTTAGTGGGATCGGGTAACCCCTTGCCGCTAAACTCATCAGCCCAAAGTAAGGTCCTTTTTTGATTTCCAGCCGAAACACCCTGACCATTTGAAAAATCTGACAAGGCGCACAAAATTGGGAGGGCTAAGATTAATCTGAGTCGGTTCATTTGTATATAATTTATGACAATTACCTTTGGTTATAATGGTGTTATGGCATCCTGGAAAGGTTTTCCCAGCGCACCGTCCATTTCCCATCCTTTGGAAATCCGGGAAGATTGGTTGCTGATCCATCATATCCGGCACACATCATGGCAACTGCTGAGAGTAACCCTCCATTTCCCGGAAGGTAAAGCCGGAGCCGTTTATCCTGGTAGTTATGTCCGTTTTTGAGATAGGTATTTTTTTCAATCTCCATAAAAAGGGCATCGATCGCTTTTTCGGGCATCTCCAACCGGGTAGCGGTCATGGCAGTCAAAGGAAAATCCCAGCCCCACGTTTTTTTCCATTGCCAGTTGTCCCATATGTAATCGAATGTTTTTTTCATGGTGAGCGTATCCACCAGAGGTGAACCGGGCAGGTAACCGAAGGCGCCCAGAACAGCAGGATGATCGGTTGTAAACCTGGGATTTGTATAAGAATCAGGTGTGCTTTCGGTAGCCAGATAAATCCCTTTTGACTGTGCCGGCACCGACAATTTCTTTAAGACCTCGGCCCACTCCTTTTTCGGTGGAAGACCAAGCCGTTTGCGCCATTGCTGAGCAGTGGTCAGTCCCCAGTACCAGTAAGCCAATTCAAAAGGGGGATTAAAGGTGACTTTCGGATCGAAACACTCCTGAGCCGGAATCATTGGAGGCCCAAGGATATACCGGTCGGTTTTTTTATCGTAATGTGCGAACGAACTCATAAAATCGGCGGTCTCGAAAACCAGATTGGCATATTTGTTTAATGTTATCGTATCGCGGTGATTCCGGTAACACAATTCAGCAAAATAGATAAGATGGGGTTGCTGCCAGATCAGGAAGGAACCGACACTTGAAGGACTGTCGAGGCCATTTAATCCAACCATCTTGGGCCAGCGTACCCCTTTAAAACCCTGTCGTTCCGCAATTTTATGTGCTTCAGCGCTGATTTCCTTGTACCAGTTGAGACTCTTTTCAAGCAAATCAATCCTGTTCCAAAGGGCAAAATGGACACCATGCCACCAGTGCATCTCCAGATGCGCTTTGCCATACCAGCTGTTGAAGGTGAGGCCTGTCTCCTGTGGCGGATAACTCCCTGCACATTGAACTTTCGTAAGGTATTGCGAAAGGATGACCCTCCGTTCAAGCTCATGGGCCCTCGGATCTGTACTTCCTGAAAAATCGACAGCGCCTCCGCTCATCCAGAATTTTTTCCACCCTGTCTGACTATTTTGGAGAATACTTTTAAAGGTTGATATATCACTTTTTACAGGCGCCTTTGTGGTGAAACAAGCTGAGAAAGATAATTTTTTCTCCCCTTTCGAACCCTTTATTTCGAAAACATGGGCTGCGCTATTCGAAAGCGAACCGTTCTCACCCCATTGCACTTCGGTATAATAGGTGGTAGTGTCGAGCCGGTGCTGAATCACGGCCCTTCCGTGACTGCTTTCAACAATTTTGGTCTCATGCTTTTCAGGGACACTCCAATCGCAACCCGAATCCATTCCGCCTCCCGACGGGTAAGGGAACCGGATCTTTACACTTAATAAACCTTTATCAATCAATGCCGAAGTAATCTCGGTCGCAATCATATCCTTCTCCTGGCTACAGCAGGTAATCACCTCCACTTTTTCACCGTTTACATTAAACCGGCTTCGGATCACCCCTTCCCATAGATCCAGTTCCTGGTGAAGATCTTTGATATCACTGGGAGTGACCAATTTCCCATCTGCCGTTTTTAATTCAAGTCCGATGGTTCCAAGGTGAAGCCGATGAGGATTTTGACGAAAATAATTGACCGCCGCCACACTCTTTTCAGGTTCCTTCATCTGAACATCATAGGGGATCATGCGCCCATGATAATTAAATTCCATTAATGTCTCCTCATAACGGGAACCTGCATTATTGGGAAAACTGTGCCAGCCCCATTCAGATTGAGTGCCCAGTGAAATGCCGTTGTTGTACCTTTCAGGAAAAGTCTGAAGTCCGGTTGCATCCACCGTAAAGGCAAAACTCCCGTTCCCGACTGTCAGGGAACAGAGCGTGTCGAATTGATCGTTTTTTACATTGTGCCTGCTTACAAGTGTTTTACGGTCAATCTTATCCGGATTTGGTGTTTTTGAATTCCATGATGTGAGAACCAAAACCAGCAAAACCGATGCCAGCAACTTTAAATTTTTCCCGGAGATCATTTTATGGTATTATCTGACTTTTGAAAGTAGAAATTCGGTCAGGTTATTGGCTGCCTTCAGATTTTCGAAGTCTGCAGGTAACATGGTATGGTCGATGTATTCGTTGTACAACCAGGGATCGCCAACAGCAAGAACGTATCCTTTACCGAATGAAGTTTCAGCAATATAGGCCTGATTATCATCGGTCAGCACAGTTTTCGCAGCTCCGCTTACGCTGATTGAAGAGACCTCTTTCATATAGATTTTTTTCACCCCAATAAACAATGGATGATTTGGAAGATTTGTTTCTGCTGCCATATCCCATTTTCTCCCTGTTACAGGATTGAGGGTCACAGGATTGAAATGCATTCCAAATTCTTTTGCGAGATTATTCAGATGGGTGAATTCGCAGTTTGGTTTATCATTCGCCAGAATAAGGAGTACACCGCCATTTTTTACCCATTTGGTAATTGCCTTGATATCATCTTTCAAAATGTAATTGGGATTTGGATTTTCGGAAGTGGTATCGGGATCCACAATGATATAAACGTTGATACCGGCAAGACTTTTAGCGTCGGGTTTAGATCCAATGGTTTTCAGTGTGGCCCCTTTGCTCTTAAAAACGTCACCCAATTGGGAGAAACCGCTGTTTTGAGTATCATCCCAGGTATAGTGGAAAATCTTTCCGGTAATGGGTTTGGTTTCGTGGTTGTACCAGTTGTCGAGACCAACTGTCTTCTGAGCAAAACCATTGAAGGTTATTGCACATATTACCAATACGATAACACTTTTCAACATTGAATAATTCTTTTCCATTTTTATAATTTTTAGGTTCCAAATATACCTTAAAAAAGAGGAGAACCAAAAGATTTTTCAATCAGACCCGGTGTTCTTATTTGATATGGTGTGCCAACGCGATTTTCATTTTGGCCAACTGACCGGCTACGAGGCCGGCAAAGGTTTTGGCTCCCTCTTCCGACAGGTGGGTGTCATCTTTTCTCCCCTCGGGAAATTTTGTATTGGGGGTTGTCCACATGTACATTTTTTTGGATGGCTCATCGCCCAATGAATTGATTAGATCCTGTGTAAGAAGTTGCATATCAATGATCCTTACTTTCAGTTCGGTTGCCACCTCCCTAACTGCAGCTGGATACAATCCATGGGTATCGATCAGTTTTCCCGATTCATCGAATTTCCGGCGGACGATGGATGTAAGGAGGATTGGTGTTGCTCCCTTTTGTCGCGTTTCGAGAATATATTTTTTAAGATTTTGCCTGTAGCTGCTCTTCGGATCGGCGTAAACAGCCGGCTTGTCGGCTTTTTCGTCGTTATGCCCAAACTGGATAAACACATAATCACCTTTTTTTAGACTATCCAATACCATTTTCCAGCGTCCTTCGTCCAAAAAACTTTTTGAACTTCTGCCATTCACGGCCCGATTGCTCACCTTAACTCCCGAATCAAAGTAAAGATTCAGCTTTTGACCCCAACCGGTTTCGGGATAAACCTCCGGACTTTTATTTGCCATCGTTGAATCGCCAATGGTATAAACCGTTATTAATTTAGAGGAGCTGCATCCTGCACATAGCAGAAATAACAAAAGAGCGGTCAATTGAAATATTTTCATAAACAGCTAACAATTTATTAGAAAACTAAAGTCATCACCCGATTTAAGTTCCTTTGGAGTGGTCCCTTTTCTGAAAATGCGGGCAGTTCGGTTGCCAATCAATGTGAATATATTGTTTTCGTATTTCAGCATTGTCCCTTCACGAAGTCCGACCACGGTGGTTTGGGGATTAATTTCCAGAAATTCCTCAATACGTTGTTCCCGTGTCTCACCGCCGTGTCCTTCAGGGTTCGTATCGAGATAGTGGGGATTGATCTGAAACTGTACTAAACTCATGCAGTCAAATCCGTTTGGATCGACCACGGGCATATCATTTGTAGTTCTTAAGGAGGGACATGCCACATTCGCTCCGGCGCTCCAGCCAATATAAGGAGTATTCTGCTCCACCTTCTGTCTGATCACGTTCATTAATTGGTTATCGTGCAACATCCTCACCAATTGCCAGGTATTTCCACCCCCGACAACGATGGCTTCGGCTGCCAGGACCGCTTCACCAGGATTATGAAAATGGTGAATTGAAGTGATCCGATGTCCTATTTCAGCAAATCGCTCCTGCACTTTTTCTTCATACAGATCGTACGAAAAGGTTACGGCAGCATAGGGAATAAATAACGCATTGACCGGTTTGTCGCCAAGAAACCGGCGAATTTCATCCTTTGGATAGTCCAGATAGGGCTCGCCGGGCATGGTAGAGTTACTGATGAGTAGAAGTCTCATAAAAATATTAATTTTGAAGTGGCAAGTTAGCAAAAAACCCGGGGGAAGAAAAATGTTTACCCTTCTTAAAAACAATTTCTGAAATTGGTGTGTTATCGTACGATGCACTTTCATTTTTGTTTTATCAAAGTTGAATCATTTAAAGATAATTGGATTTATTATGGAACAAAAACCGATAAAAAAGGTATTGGTCGCCAACCGTGGAGAGATTGCTATCCGGATTATGCGTTCATGTCGTGAGATGGGGATCGCCACCGTTGCTGTTTTCAGTGATGCTGACCGCACTTCAATGCATGTCAGGTATGCTGACCAGGCATATCCTATTGGTCCGGCACCTTCGGCTTCAAGTTACCTTAACGTGGATAAAATTATAGAAACGGCCAATCTTGCCGGCGCCGATGCCATTCATCCCGGTTATGGATTCCTGTCGGAAAATTCTGCATTCTCGCGCCGTTGTCGCCAGGAAGGGATTACCTTTATCGGACCATCTCCCGAATCGATTGAGATGATGGGCGATAAAATCAGTGCACGTAAAAAGATGATCGCAGCTGGTGTTCCTGTTGTTCCGGGGACAACCGACAAGGTGACCAGTGAAGCTGAGGCCATCAGACAAATCAAAGAGATCGGGCTCCCTGTAATGATTAAAGCCTCCGCAGGTGGGGGTGGCCGGGGGATGCGACTGGTACAGAAAGATTCGCAGATTACAAGCTTACTTCGTGCTGCCAGATCAGAGGCAAAGACAGCCTTCGGCGATGATGCAGTTTATATTGAGAAATATGTCGATTCACCACATCACGTTGAATTTCAAATACTATCCGACAGGCATGGGAATACGGTACACCTTTTTGAACGTGAATGTTCGGTTCAACGCCGCCATCAGAAAGTGGTAGAGGAGACCCCTTCACCACTTCTGACTCCTGAGGTGAGAACCAAAATGGGTGAATGTGCTGTTGCTGCTGCAAATGCATGCAAGTATGAGGGGGCCGGAACCATCGAATTTATCATGGACGACCAGCTCAACTTCTATTTTCTCGAAATGAATACCCGTTTACAGGTCGAACATCCCATCACCGAACGCGTTGTAGGTGTCGATCTTGTCAAAGAACAGATCAGGATTGCCGAAGGACAAAAACTTCCTTTCAAACAAAAAGATCTTAAACAAAGCGGACACGCCATCGAATGTCGTATCATCGCTGAGGATACCGATAATAATTTCATGCCAAATCCGGGAACCATCACCCATATCACCGAACCATACGGTTTTGGAATACGATGTGACAGTTATGTTTATGAAGGGTATACGATTCCGATTCATTACGATTCACTCATCAGTAAGCTGATCGTTTGGGGAAGGACGCGTGATGAAGCCATTGAAAGAATGCGCCGTGCCCTTTATGAATACAAGATTACAGGGGTAAAAACAACCATCAGGTTCCTTGAAAGGATTATGGATACACCCGATTTTAGAAGCGGAAGGTACAATACCCATTTTATTGAAAAAAACAGTGAGTTTCTGATGTCAGAAGGGAAGTGCGATAAGAAATGTGAAGACATCGCGATGATCGCAACCTATGCTGAATATCTGGACAGGATTGAGATCAGTAAAAAGGTAAATGCCTCTCCTTCACCTAAAAAGGAAACCAACTGGAAACGACAAATCCGGAAGTTCACCTCAAGGATGTAAGTTAGACGAAAACCCCAAAGGAGGGTCAGTTCGGATTTACATACCTAATTAATTCTCCATCTATTCAAAATTTAACCAAGCTTTTTCAGATAAATCATATTTTATGGAACTCGAACTGAAAGTCAATAACCGTAACGCAATCATTAAAGAGATAAAACGGGAAGGAAATATACTCACTCTTGCTGTTGATGATGAAATATATGAAGTAGATATCGTCAAAGTGAGAAGCCAGGAGTTTTCGATCATCAATAAAGGACGGTCCTATAATGTCGAGGTTGTTGAAGCGGCCAAACCAAAGCATTACCACGTCAATACCCTCTATTTTAAGTTTGAAGTTGAAGTGATCGATAATGAATCACGCTACCGTCAAAGCAGGATGCAGGGTGGTGCAGTTCAAAGCGATAATACCATCAGATCTCCTATGCCGGGGAAAGTAGTTAAGGTCTATGTCAAACCCGGAGACCATGTTGAAGCAGGACAACCGTTGATTGTCCTTTCCGCAATGAAGATGGAGAGCGAATTTAAGGCCGGCAGCAGGGGAGTTGTCAGAGAAGTTCCTGTTAGCGAAGGTGATACTGTTGACAATAATCAACTTCTTGTGATTATTGACGAAGAGTCCGAAGCTTGAGAGGTTTAGAAAATGGTCGTTAACCTAAATTGAACAGAGGCATTTTTTATAAAAATATTCTTAATAAATAAATATGTCATCAGAACAAAACAAATTCGAAAAGCTCATTGAGCGAAATGCGGAAGCAGAAGCGGGAGGAGGACAGGATCGTATTGATCGTCAACATGCAGCCGGAAGAAAAACGGCACGTGAAAGGATCGACGTCCTGATTGATCCGGGGACTTTTGTCGAATTGGACAAATTCGTTGTGCACAGGTCGCACGATTTCGGGATGGAAAAAAACAGGTTCTCAGGCGACGGAGTAATCACCGGTTATGGGAAAATTGACGGACGACTGGTTTACACCTTTGCCCAGGATTTTACCGTTTTCGGTGGAACGATGAGCCGGGCCAATGCCGATAAGATTGTAAAAATAATGGATCTGGCTATGAAAATGGGAGCGCCGCTGATTGGATTGAACGATTCAGGTGGCGCCCGTATTCAGGAGGGGATCGAAAGTCTGGCAGGTTATGCCGATATTTTCTATCGCAATGTGATGAGCTCAGGTGTGATTCCCCAGATCTCAGCCATCCTTGGTCCTTGTGCCGGAGGCGCAGTCTATTCGCCGGCTATCACCGATTTTATTGTGATGGTAAGAGATACCAGCTATATGTTTGTGACTGGTCCCGACGTGGTTAAGGCGGTGACCCATGAGGAGGTAACCAAGGAGGAACTTGGCGGCGCATCGACCCATCATACCAAAAGCGGTGTTGCCCATCTGACAGCTGATAATGAAGATCATGCCTTGCTGATGATTCGTGAACTGATCGGGTATCTCCCCTCCAATAACCTTGAAGATCCACATATCGTTGATTGTAATGATGATATTCGTCGCGAAGAGAAGAGTCTCGACACATTGATCCCTGATGATCCGAACAGGCCTTATGATATGAAAGAGCTGATCACCACCATTGCCGATGAGAAGAACTTCTTCGAAATTCAACCCGCCTTTGCAACCAATATGATCATCGGATTTGCCCGCATGGGAGGACGCAGTGTCGGAATTATTGCCAATCAGCCTGCAAGTCTCGCCGGGGTACTCGATATCAATTCATCGGTAAAGGGGGCGAGATTCGTCCGGTTTTGCGATGCATTCAACATTCCGCTCATCACCATCGTTGATGTACCCGGTTTTCTCCCGGGAACTTCCCAGGAATATGGGGGTATCATCCGTCATGGTGCCAAACTTTTATATGCATTTGCCGAGGCAACGGTTCCAAAGATCACACTCATCACTCGTAAAGCTTATGGTGGCGCGTATGATGTGATGAGCAGCAAGCACATTGGCGGAGATATTAATTTCGCTTACCCTTCGGCAGAAATCGCGGTTATGGGCGCCGAAGGTGCAGTGAAGATTATTCACCGCGAAAAGATGAATGAAGAGGAGCTGGCTCAAAAGATTGAGGATTACCGCGAAAAGTTTGCCAATCCCTACAAGGCGGCAGAACTGGGATACATTGATGAGATCATTGTACCATCTGAGACAAGGTTTAAACTGATTCAGGCGCTGGAGATGACCCAAAACAAGCACAAAGCAAATCCACTGAAAAAACACGGGAATATTCCGTTATAAAAATCTGAGAAACGATAAAAATTATCTGTAGAGACAAGGCACTGCCTTGTCTCTTTTCGTTTTAGATTGTATTCGAACGTCCCATATTCATTTGTATATAATTTGTTTTTTTTTATTGAATCATTTTCTAAAGTTGTCTGTTTTGATGTTATACTCACTCCACTCCCGATTGCATTGCGAGAATGAAAAGAGTTATGCAGGATTCACAAGGGAACAAAATAAAAAAATGCCACCAAATCACTAAAACATCATCAGCTGACGTATCTGTGGAAAAAAAATAAAAGGGGTCCACGGGAAAGATAAGGGTCCACAGTCCGCCAGAGTTGGCGGATAACACAGATTAGAAAAAACAAAAGCAGTTACACTACTTTTGTTTTCAAATTATCTTTTAAAATAATTCCTCCATCTCACACCACAGGTGTGACAATAAACATCATATAAAAGAATTAGTGGTCCGCCAGCCGGCGGATAGTGGACCAAAACCTTTTCTATTTGAGGACCAAAAAATCCACCTTTAGGCGGACCCTTTTCAATAGGTACAACCTGTCCACTAGCACACAAAAAAGAAGTGTAAAGAAGAATTTTTGAGGCTTTTTGGTGTCCGCCAACTGGCGGATGTTTTGGTGGCAAAAGGAATTTTCAAAGACTTAGGGATTTAAAATCTATGAATGACACTTTTTTCCTATCTTTACATGAAAGCAAAGTTTAAAACAAAATTATCATGAAAAAATTCTCCGGTAAAAATAATTTGTGTGGGATCATTCTCCTCTGTGTTTTTTATTCCTATTCAGCAATGGCACAAAAACAGGAGGTGGTACCAGTAACTAAACTTCAGAAAATCATTGTATTTACCGACAGGGCAATGATCATGAAGGAGGCTGTTCTTCCTGTTAAAAGAGGGGAAAATGTTGTGTGTATTTCAGGTATTACACCCAACCTTGTCGATCAGTCGGTTCAAATCAGCCTGATGGGTCAGCCGGATCTCGCGATCTCGGAGGTAACAGTCGAAGAGACCTTTCTGAAAAAAACGGATCAGCCCGAGATTCAAAAACTTCAAACCGCATTAAATAGCCTGGTCAGCCAGATCAAAGAGGGAAACAACCAGATCGCAATCATAGGCAGTGAAAACGACTTTCTCAAAAAAGTGAATCCCTTCCCCCAAAATCTCAAGGTGACCACCACCGAAATAGAATCCCACGCCAGGTTCCTCGAAAAATCACTCACAGCAAACTATGAAAGGATCTTTGCAATTGAAACCAAAATTAAAAAACTGACGGAAGATAAGACAGCCACAGAGAACGAGTTGGAAAGCCTGAAAGGTGGTAAAAACAAGAGCAAAACAATTGTCATTCATCTGATGTCTGCTACCGATAAAAGCAATGTCAAGGTCAGCTTTAATTACATATCAACAGGAGCCGGCTGGTCATCCCAATACGAAGCAAAGGGGGACTTCAATGCATCGACTATCGACTTAAATTATTTTGCTTCCATCTGGCAATCAACCGGCGAGGACTGGACAGAAGCCAATGTGGAGATCTCAACCGCCAAACCTTTTGTTTACGGGAATATTCCTGAATTGACCCCCTGGAATCTTGATATTTTCACACCCCGGTTTTTCAAGTCAAAATCGCTTGTTGCAATGGACCGCCAAAATGCACCCCAGATGTTGATGGAGGCAGCTCCCGCTCCCGCTGCCGAAAACCTTTTGAAAGAGACGGAAATTCAGGAGGAGAACACCTCCTTTACATTCGTTCTTCCCCGTAAGGTGGATATTGTTTCCGATGGTCAGCCCCATAGGGTTTCGATTGCAAAATCAAACAAAGAGGCGAAGTTCAGCTGGTTCACCATTCCAAAATTGGTTCAGAATGTCTTTCTGAAAGCCTCGGTGAAGAATCCATTTTCATTTCCATTGTTATCAGGTCCGATCAGCGTCTTTTTTGATCAGAAACTTGTCGGAACAGCTTTTGTTAATGATCCTGTACTTGCGGAAGGAGAACTGGAACTCTCTTTGGGGATTGATGAAGGGATTAAAATTGAGCGGAAACTGACCAAGAAATATACCGATTATGCCGGACTTTTGACCAAAGAGACGACAATCAACTTTGAATATGCCATTGAGATCACCAACGGTAAAAGCAAGGAGATCACCCTTGATCTGAATGACCAGTTCCCGATATCGCGGAACGAAAAGATTAAAGTGGAGCCGCAACTCCCCAAAGGTGATGCGACGGTGAATGAGGAAGGGAAAATTTCGTGGAAAATTACGCTGGCGCCGGGGCAAAAGAAAACTGTCCCGGTGAAATTCAGCGTGTCCTATCCAAAGGAGCTGTCGGTTAGCGGACTATAATAGGACATTGAAATTATTCTGATAAAACTTAAATTACCTATGAAGACGATTAAATCTATTACTTTGTTTTTATTGATTCTAACCTGCAATTCCGCGTATTCCCGTGAACTAACGGAAATAAAGCTCACGAACCTGAAGTGCGAATATTTGGTAAATCCATTGGGGATTGATGTGACGTCACCCCGACTAAGCTGGAATATTGTGGCCACTGCAAACAGTGTCTATAATCAAAAGCAAAGCGCGTATCAGATTTTAGTCGCTTCGTCATTAGACAAATTATCAGAAACATCTGCTGATCTATGGAATAGCGGGAGAGTCAGGTCGGATGCAAACGGTCAGATTGTCTATCAGGGAAAAGGGTTAACCAGCGGACGGCGGTGTTACTGGAAAGTAAAAGTGTGGAGTAATGAAAAAGATTTCACACCGTGGAGTGAGCCTGGATTTTGGAGTATGGGTTTGCTGGCCGAATCGGATTGGAAGGCAAAATGGATCGGAGATCAGCCCGACCTGGTCCAGAAAGCTTATAAAGAGGAGCTTGATAATTACGATCCGAAAAAAAGTACAACACTGAAAAATCTCAGACCACTTCCACCCGCTTCACCAATGTTGCGCAAAAGATTTACAGTAAAATCGCCGGTCAAAAATGCATTGCTTTATGTTTCGGCGTTGGGATATTACGAAATCGCCCTCAATGGGAAGAAAGTGGGGGACCATGTTTTGGCGCCCGAATGGACAGACTATAATAAAAGGGTGCAATACCAGGTTTATGATGTCAGTCAGCATCTCCGGCAAGGGGATAATGCACTGTCATCTGTTTTAGGGGATGGGTGGTATCTTGGAATGTTGGGACCAACAAAATGGCACAAGGATTATCCCCGCAGAGGGGTGTATGGAAATGACCGGAGACTTATTGCTCAACTTGTAATTAACCATGCAGATGGCACAAATCAGGTGATCGGAACGGATGATAGCTGGAAGATTAATACCAAAGGATTTATCCTCTCGTCAGATAATTTTTTGGGTCAGATTATTGATGCGCAAAACATCCCTCAAAGGTGGAAAGAGATCGGTTTTGATGATTCCTCATGGGGAAATGCCTATGTTGATCAGGGGGTCAAAAAGAACCTGGAAGCACAGAAAAATGAGCCGGTCAGGATTTACAAAACTTTACCACCCGTGAAGATAACCCAAATGGGTGAGATGTATATTGTTGATTTTGGACAAAATATTGCAGGGTGGACTCAACTCAGGGTGAAAGGTACGAAAGGGGGCAAAATCAAAATCCGTCATGGGGAGATGCTCAATGATGATGGCTCGCTCTACACGAAAAATCTGGCAGCTGCCGTGTCGGTAGATGATTATACGCTATCAGGAGGGAATGATGAATTCGAGCCCACGTTCACCTATCATGGGTTCCGATATGTTGAAATATCAGGCTTAACAACTGCTCCTGATGAGTCGACGATCAAAGCGTGTGCCATCTCTTCCGATCCCGAACCAACCGGTTCGTTTGCGTGCTCCAATCCGAAATTGAATCAGTTATGGAATAACATTATCTGGACTCAACGCAATAACATGACCAGCATACCAACCGATTGTCCCCAGCGGGATGAACGGATGGGTTGGATGGGAGATGCACAGGTCTTTTGTCAGAATAGTATGTTTAATCTCGATATGGCAGCTTTTTATACCAAATGGGTTAAAGATATAAGGGATGCGCAATCGTTAAGGGGAACTTTCCCCGATATTGCCCCTCATGCCAACAAACCCGACATCCGGTTTAGCAATGCCCCCGCCTGGGCCGATGCGGGTGTCATTATCCCATGGAGAATGTACCAGAATTACGGTGACAAGGAGCTCCTTCGGCAACATTATGACGCGATGAAACGGTATATTGAGAATATTAGAAAACAAAATCCCGATTGTATTTGGCTGAATGATGTAGGAAATAATTATGGCGACTGGCTGAATGCCAATACAGTTATTGCCGATGGCTATTCCAAAACACGGGGCGAGATTCCCAAAGATGTTTTTGCAACCGCGTTTTATGCCAATTCTGCCCGACTGTTTTCCAAAATAGCTGCTGTCTTAGGTAATGAAAAGGATGCCAGGGAATACCAGGGTTTATTTGAAAATATCAGAGCAAAATTCAATGAATCATTTGTAGTTAAGGATGGGACGATCAAAGGGAATACGCAGTCAGCCTACGCCCTCGCCCTCGATTTTGAACTGCTCTCCGAAAGCGGGCAGGATATGGCTTTCAATCATCTTCTGAAATGCATCGAAGAGTACGATTATCGCATTTCCACCGGTTTTATTTCTACCATCATGATGATGAAGGAGCTTACAAAAAGGGGTAGAAACGATATCGCCTATCAGCTGCTGGAATCAGAGCGGCTTCCTTCGTGGATCTATTCCATTAATCAGGGCGCTACCACCATTTGGGAACGATGGGATGGGTATGTAAAAGGACGTGGATTTCAGGATGCCGGGATGAACTCATTCTGTCACTACTCCATCGGTTCCGTAGGCGAGTGGATGTACCGGACTATTTTAGGGATCAATCCTGATGATACACATCCGGGATATCGCCATTTTATCATCTATCCACAGCCGGGAGGAACCTTAACCTGGGCAAAAGGATCGTACAAGTCGATAAACGGAGTTATAGCCTCTGAATGGAAATTGGACAAAACGCTTTTCAGCCTGGATATTGAAATACCCGTCAATACCTCTGCCACAGTTATTCTTCCGTCAGGTAACCCCGGGATGATCAGGATGAACGCAAAACAGATTCCATCCTCAGTGAACACTAAAAAGCAGATTTTGAAAAACGAAACTGCGTTGGAACTGGGATCTGGGAAATATCATTTTGAAGTGACGAAAAATTAAAACCCGGAAGATATTCTTTCATGAGAAGCTGTTGGAATTATTTGTGATCGTAAATAAGATGTCGAGGCTGTATCAAAAGTAAAAAATTTAACCGCAGAGAACCGCTGAGGGCAACCGCAGAGAACCGCAAAGCGCTAAATAACTGTACATAACTCTGCGTCACTTTGCGCCTTCTTTGCGTATCTCCGCGGTAAAAAGACTTTTGATACAGCCTCTTGAAGAATTTTTATCATCAACATCTAAAAAGATATATCAATTTTTCCGTTTTGCCTGATGTGGAATTAACAACAACTATTGCCCATTAAAAAACGGCCTTTGAACTTGAATATATGGCAAGTGTCAATAAAAACATGATATCTGAACATGAAAGGATGGCAGATGTCGATGAACAGATGATCCCTGAACATAAAAGATGGCAGATTTCGCAAAATAAATAACCTCTGACTTTCTGCAGATGGCTGCTTTCAGTTGAAAGATGGCATCTGGAAACAAAAAGACGGCGGTAAACTTAAAATTTACAATGTGCAGCGATTAAAAAATTGCGGCTATAAAAGTCAGGGCTTCAGAAACTGGTTACCAAATACCTCGCCATCGATAAGCTAAGCAGTTTTATGTCATCGGATATAGGCAACAACAAGCAAATACGAAAAATATTATATGATTCCGGATGTCAGAGTCTGATCGAATTATATGAAAGAATTGATTCAGTATGTACAAAATATCCGACTCCGCAGACCTGCAAGTTAATGATTGACTATTTAGGAGATACCATTAGCAAAGTTCCGGAAGAGTTATTTGATAATGAATACCAAAAATAATATTGCGGTGCTTTGCACCTTACAAATAATGATTAAATAAAATATTTCTACAAATATTTTGCAGCTCTGCTGCTTTTATGTATACTCAAGTGCAATATACTTTAAAAGAAGGTGATTAGGAATCACCAGTTTGTCAAAACGATCCCGATGGTGAACGGATTCATCTCCGGACCACGGCCCTCCTTGAAAAAAGTTGAATAATAGTAAGTTCCGAAGAGGTTAATCCCTTTGTAACCGACCCTGGCTATCGTTCCGTAGCGAAAAGGGTTGATATTGAAATCATCACGACTTTTTGACTTGTCGCCATTCATCTTTATTTTGGTGTGAGAACCCACCTTTAAACCGCCAATCATCCCACCTGAGAGATAGATCCGTTTGTGATTCCCTTGCACCGGAATCTGAAATTCAATCATTAAAGGGAGAGATAAATAGGCGGTAGAGAGTTTCGATTTTGAAAGTCCGCTGGAGTTGAGTGTTACTGGTTTTACCTTGCCACCATCGTTTTCAATGGTAAACGGATTTGAAAACCGGTAATCATTATAGGTCAGCCCAAGTCCGGTAACCAATCCTATATTCTTATTATCCTTCTGCAATCCAAAACTATACTGAAGGAAATTAATCCCAACCTCAAACGATTTGTTCTGGTTTAGATCCATAAAGTTGGGGGTAAATCCCTGATAGTTGACATTGGCAAAAGAATTGATTCCCATCTCAAACCCGGCCCAGTGTCCTTTAAATTTAGCCGCATGGCCTGTCCATGCTTCGAACTCCTGATCATCAAGATGTTCAAACCGGATGTCCGAATTATGTCGGCCGTCCGATATGATAATGGCCCTACGCCCGATTCTCACCTTTACGGTATCACTTTTACCATCCTTAATATTAACAATATTGTTACCAACCTTAACATCTGTCTGATGACCGCTACCGTCAACGACCGTCACTACATTCTTTCCAAGTACTTTTACCCTGACGGTATCCTGGGATTTTAAACCATTTAAACTTAAAATGTAAATAAGAATTAGGACTAAAACTGATTTTTTCATTTGATAAGATTTTGATATTATTTCAAAGACGAATAAGCAAGTAAAACGTTGCAACTTTTTTTTAAAAAATTATTCAAAACCAATATTCTTTGCAGCAAATGCGCCACTAAGCTGAATCATTGCTTCACTTTTTACCAGATCAACATTGCTTATCGTACTCCAGAAACGGATGTTGATGGTGCAGGTTTCGGGTGTCACTTTGGTAAATAGTATCACAGGGATTCGTTTGGATATTACATTGGGGATTCTTTTAATGGTGGTGTTAATCACTTCACTAATCACATTGGCATCCAATTCTTTCCCCGAAAGGGAGAATCTTAGCATTACCCTCTTTTCATTGTTACTGTAGGTCCAGTTGACGATATTTTGCGACAGGATATTTCCGTTTGGAATAATTACATCGGCGCCATCGGAAGTCGTCAGTGTACTGGAACGTAATCCGATTTCTTTTACCTTACCCGAACGTCCGCTAACTTCAACTTCATCGCCTATCTGTAAAGAACCATCAAATATCAGGATGATACCCGACACAAAGTTATTTACAATATTCTGCAACCCCATGCCGATACCAATACCCAGGGCTCCAAGTAAAAATGTGAGTTTGTCAATAGGCAAACCCGATACGGCAATTGCTAAAAGGTATCCGCAAATCAACACCAAAAGGCGTGTAATAAGAAGGCGGGAATGCTGACCTTTGGATAGGATGGTATCTTCAGTTTCGGCTCCGGTCTCCCCGTAAAAAAAGCTCAGTAACCGTTGCAGGATATGCGCAAACCAAATAATAATGAAAAACAGGATCACACTGATGAGTTGAAAGGAGATGCTTCCAATTGTTCTTACACTGGTGAGCGCGTCTGTGATTGAGGCACTGATGCTGTGATAGATGTTTAAATTGGAGGTGACCATGATCAGCCAGATGATCACCGCCACAAAAATCACCGGCATTTTGATTTTATCAACAACGGCGCTTGTGTCAAATGGTTTGTCAATACCTTTTGACAGGCGGCTGCTTTGCAACTGTAGTACAATGATTTCAATAATTACATCTACAAAAACAGGTAAAATAATGGTCTGTGTGACAGCAAAAACGGCGGCGATCCCAACTATCCCCGATAAGGAGAATCGTCCGAAAAGATTAAACAGAATTCCCAAACCGGCTAAAACTATTCCTGAAATGGCTGCAGATTTAATAAAACGGGAATAGGGCAACTTCAAATCAAGTGATTTATTGATGCGCAAGGCAAACACGATGATGCCTGCATGAATGGCCAGCAACAATATCCTTTCAAGAAATACGGGTTCCAGAAACAAAAAGGCCATGACATCGGTAACAAACAATGTTACCAAACCAAACCAGTTAATAAGGAAGGATTGATCTCTACTTTTAAGGAAAATAACAGTTGATGCGATGAGTAAGAGCAGGTAAACCATCGAAATGTACGAAGTGGGGGCATAGGCATCGAATAATGGCATCAGGCACAGCAACAACAGTAACAGCGAAAAGATGGGGAAGTTATTCAGGTACTGAAGATGCAAATAGATGTATGAATTCCTTTGTTCCTTAAGTTTTTTCAGAAGTTTTCGTTTAAGGAATAGCCAGGTAAAAAGGACAATCCCCAAAAAGAATATCAGTTTTCGCTCACCTGAAGTCTGACTGATGTAATAACCGATTGCATTCTTTTCGCTACCAAATAAACTTACTCCATCTTTGGATGGTTCCTGTGCAGGGTTTTCTGCAACTCCAGTTTCCCATAAACGTTTCACTTCATGTCCGAACAATTTTGGTACAGACTTGTCCATCCTGCTTTCCAGAATGTTGAGCATCCCCGACAGGTTAACCGAATTATCGGATAATCTAACTTTCAAATTATTCAGGCTGTCAATATTTGCTCGTGTAATACTGTCGGTTCTGTTATACTTCCGCTCCAACCGACTCAGTTTTTTATCAAAGGCGGTTCGCAAACCCTTATCTGAATACAACTTCCGAAAAACAGAATCGGACAATGCGCCATTCAGATGTTGTTTGGCATTATACTCTCTTTGATATAATTTCTCAATTATAGCCTGAATCTGGTGGGTTTCATTGTCGAGTTTGGTTGTAAAGCTCAGGTAAAGATATTGGTTTTTAATGTTGAATACCGCATGTCGGCCTCTTATGTTTTGGCGGATCAAACCGATGTCATTCGTCATCGTGCCAACTCTTCGGGACATTTTCACTACTTCGTACCCCAATTTGGCACTATCTCCAACGGAATTTAAATTATCATTCACCCGTTCGATGCTCAAGGTATAATCGCTCATGGTTAGTGAGTCAACCGGTAACCCCATTTTTTGAAATAACAACCTGGTGGTATCCGACTTAGTGCGCACTCTTCCGGAATAAAAAGAGTTCTTACCTGCTGTAATTGTGTCGGTTAACGAATTTGATGCAAAAATTCCCAAAACTGCAAAAAGGAGCGATAGGGAAATGACTAATCGTCTCATAACGAATTGTTTTAATAATCAAAACTACTTCCACCCAAAAACTCCCTTAATACAGAAGTAGGGGGAATCTCCTCTTCGGGAATGGCCTCAAAATACGAGATAAAGATTAACAGACGAACCGCTTCAGCATATTCAGGGGTATTTTCTTTAACCTGCTTCAGCAATGGACTTGCATGTTTTTTGATGACAGCCAGTTCGTAAATCAACGCTGAATTAAACATGATATCGGCATTCTCCTGGAACGGGAAAATATGTTTCTCCTCGCCACGTCGCACGCTGGGCCATCGCTGAATGGTTGTATATGCGTCGTAACCACGGTACTTACTGTCGCGGATAATCCTCCTCAGCAGACGGTTGTCGGTAGTTGGAATATAGGTGTGTTCATCAATCGAAATCTGAGTTAATGCTGATACAAAGATACGGTAGGTCTTTTCAGCATCGATTCTGGGTGTCAATGCTGGATTTAGCCCGTGAATACCTTCAATAATGAGGA
Organism: Prolixibacteraceae bacterium; assembly: GCA_963677935.2. Lineage (GTDB taxonomy): Bacteria > Bacteroidota > Bacteroidia > Bacteroidales > Prolixibacteraceae > JAAFHB01. The sequence continues at coordinate 5,246,830 of CAXXEH010000003.1, forward strand.
TATTATTCTTCTCCATCTTCATCTTTTTCCCGTTGAAGTTGCGTTGCCCCAGATGAAAATCAAACCGGGGTACCAACATCTCCTCACCCTCCATTAACCTTAAAAGAAAGTCATTAAAATAGGGAATATCTATCGCATCCAGGGCTTCGAAATCGAGATTACCTGATTCGTCTTTAGGGGTATGTTCACGGTTCACAAAGAAATCGTCAATCGAGACCTCGATGGCATGCAATCCATTTACAGCCAGTTGAATACCTAATCTTCGGCTAAAAGTTGTCTTCCCTGAACTTGAAGGGCCGGCAATAAGGACAATATTGACCTTGTCTCTCTTTTGTGTAATTGCCGTCGCAATTTCAACAATTTTCTTCTCGTGCAGCGCTTCCGATATTTTGATGATGTCACTGTGTTTCGCTGTCCGTTTAACCGCGTTCAGCCTGGGAATATCCTCCACCCCCAGAATCTCAGCCCATTTCTTATGTTCCCTGAAGATTGCAAAAAGCTTATCCTGCCTGATAGCAGGTTCCAATACCTCCGGATTGTCAACGGGGGGAAAACGGAGGAGAAAGCCGTCATAATATTTTTCAACGCCGAAATTGTGCACCCCACCTGTTGAGGTAAGCATATGTCCGTAGAAAAAATTGATGTGTTCATTAATGAAGAAAACCGGTGCATAGAGCCTGCCATAGTTGCGAAAGAGTTCGGCTTTCCGGTTTAGTCCATTTGTTTGCAGCATGTTAATAGCTGTTTCGGCAAGTATCATTTTCCTTTGGATAGGGATATCCTTCCGGATAATCGACCACATCTCCTCCCTGATCATCCTTACATCCTCCTCCGTGAAAGGGTGCTCCATCCCTTCGATCTCGCAATAATACCCTTTTGAAATGGCATGATCGATTTTAAGATGGACGTCGGGCCATAGATTACGAACCGCTGCATAGAGTATAAACGAGAGGGTACGAAGGTACATGCGCTGTCCATCGCGGCACGAATAATCGATGAATTCGATCATGCGTGGTTTAACCAACTCATAATCCAAAGGTTTTGGACGATGATTCACATAAGCCCCCAGAATTGGTTTTAGGGTTTCGACTGAAAGTGAATGAGCGATCTCAGCCAGGGTTGTTCCAAGTGGGAATTCGCAATCGGTATGCGAATTCATACACTTGATTTCAATATTCTTTGCCATATACCTTTTTATCGATTAATCTAAAGAAGCCACAAGATAACTTAATTTGATTAAATAAAGATAAAAAAATGGTCAATTAAACAATCCTCCATCTCTACAACGCCATACGGTTCATCTCACTACTTATTAGGCGTCATTGGTAATTAATTGCTTTCTGATCTCTTTGTATTTATTCCAGTCAAATTTTCTTAGAAACCTTTCTGCAGCCTGGGCGCCGCGTACAAACAAGTCGATTTTTTCCTCATCTGTAATTCCGAAATTGAGCCAGTCGTGATCACCAATGTCGATCTTTTCGATCAGCAATCGGTAATCGGGATTTTTCAGGATAAAGTCGTAGTCATGAAAATGACGAAGCGAGTTAAAGATGGCTCCAAAGAGATTGGTCGGATTGGAAATTTTATTGGCATTATCGCGGTTATCACCTAGCCGGACACCAAAGGTGGGTAATCTGGGGATCACATTTCGCTTATGAAAAACGTCGATTGGAAAATTTGAAAGTATACCGCCATCAACAAAGATGCACTCCTTGGGAGGATCGCCCATAAAACTCACCATCTCTTCCCAGTTTTTCTTAGCTTCAGCCCCTTCGGGAATATTGCTGATTTTAAGCGGACTGAAAAAATAGGGAATCGACATTGACGCTCTCACATATAGCGCCGGATTCTGCTGCATATAATCAGACCAGTAAAGCGCGGCCATTCCCGGGAATTCAACTTTGGTCTCCGTGGTAAGATCTGCGGTAATAATTACCAGACGTGGCTTTAATTCATCAATAGTTCTGGAGATTCCTTCGCGTATAAACAAATCGGCGGGTATTTTTATAAACCGTTCATTCAGATCGGCTAATGTTTTTATCCCGTTGTCATCCAAAAACAGGGTGAGCCAATTTAGAAAATCGTTTCCAGGATTCAGTCCAAGGTCATCAAACAGCTCATCAATCACCTGCCACCCTTTCCAGATCATTTTTACCCGTTTTGCCTTTTCAACCAGGGCTTTAATAAAATCTTTTGAATCACTGTCTCCATCAACAAAGTCATAAAGGTTTTTATTGACAAGTACCTCCATCACCTTATCCGATTTTGGTTGTGAAATATCTCCCAATCCGGCAAGCATCATGGCATTAATTGATCCGGCTGAGGTTCCGGCAAGACTAAAAAAACGGATGCCCATCTGTTCAAGTATCCATGTATAACCAATTAAAGCTACCCCCAGCACACCACCGCCTTCCTGCACCAATTCAACATATTGATTGCCTGAACTATCCAAAAGATCGGAAAACTGCTTCTGATCCACTTGATCATTTTTCATCCGGGAGAGGAGTTGAACCACTTCCGGATGATTTGTAAAATCTTTTGCTTCCATATGCAATTTACATTGGTTTATCGATATTAATCTGCTCCTTCAGCAACAGGTTTACTTCTTGTATTTTTTTCCTTTCCTACAATCAGATCCATTGATTTTTGAGCCAGTCTTTCAGTAAATCCGGAAGCAAATGCAATGGCAAAATAATCGAGAGGTGTTGAAATCTTAAAGCTGAAAAGTTTTATACCATCCGCAACCGATGAACGGAGCAACAAAAAAATAAATATTGAAAAACCGGCGCCAATAAAAATTTTACTCAACACAACCACCTGACTACTACTAATCTCCTTTATCCTGGATGATTGGGTAAGGTTTCGGGTTGAAATGATGGCACTTGTCAAAGCGCCAAGAAGACCGAAAAGAAGTACTCCGATAATATTTTCAGTGATATTCAGAACCGGTTCCGATGATTGGCTGCACGAATTAAAATAAAATAAGAAATAACCTACAATTGCAATTAATACCAGGAAGAGCAATGCGGATAGTAGCCAGAACAAGTTATGAGTCAGTCGGTTCATGTAATACTGATTATTATAGTGCTCATCTTTTAGTTCAGCTGCCTGATAAAGCACTTCGGCATCAGGTGTATCGGTAACCTCCCCTTTCTTACTTCCCAATAAACTGAATATTCCATCTCTTCGCCATTCATTTAATTTGTCGGCTTCCTTGCAGATTGCTCTGGCAGTGGCAAGTCGTTCATGTTTGTTCAATCCAAATATTTCCAGTCGCTTTGCTGAATGAAAACTTTTCCATCCCTCGTCGATTTTATATTCGCGGAGATATTTTTTGGCTTGTTCAAGTAGAACCTGAGACTGAAGCGCCCATTGCTCATTGGTGCTATCAGTTTCAATGATCCGTTTTTGAAGTTGAGGTTCATAGCAGGCAATATCACCTGCAAGACGTGAATATCGTGGAGCATATTCCAACGTCGATACTCTGTTCAGGGTTAATTTCAATCTTTGCCACATCGTTTAATCTGAATTTAATGAATAAAATAGTCAAGAACTAATCGTGTTTTTAAGGTTGATTAATGCCTCCGCAATCGCTTTCGGATCGATGTTTACAATGGCATTACCCAAAGTCACGACAGAACCGGCAATATCGATCACCTTTTGAACATCAAGAAGTGTTTGGAAGGTATTTTGCATTTTGATTTTAATCTCCCTGATCAAAGAGAGTGAAGATTGAACGTCGTCTAAAACCAGGATGGCAGACAACGTATAAAAGTCATCGGCAAACTTAAGAATCAATTGATGCAAATCCTTAATTTCCTTATTTTGCCAACCCGGGATTGCCGCAAAATTCTGCTCCCTGTAAGTCTCCAGGGCCTCAGCCATTTCCAAAAAATGATTAGCAAGTTCATTTACCTGCTGAGCAGTTATTGTCGCCATATTATTTGTGTGTTACTTTGTTAAATTCCGAAATCAAATCCTGAATATCGCTGGCGTAGCTGATCGCCATCTCTTTAAATTCATCACTACTCATCTTACCTATATTGTCGACAAGCTTCTGATGCCCTTCGGCTAATTTTTTCATGGTTTTGGAATAGGTCAGGAGTTCTTTCTCTTTTTTCTCAATTTTATCGGTGAGCTGGTAATACTCTTCAACAGCTTTTCTTTTATCATAAGTGGAGAGTGTTGGATCTTTCGTCAGATCGAAATAGATCTCCTTAATCGCCTGTTTTTGAACTTTGAGTTTTCCGACAAGATTTGCAGATAAGTTAAAATCCAAAACACCAATCAATTCCTTTATTGGCTCGTTACCTGCTATTAGGAATTCCTTTAGTTTATGGCCGCGGTATTTATCGGTAAATGCCCTGAGAAGGATTCCTGATATATTTGAATAAGCCTCAACCTGTGTCTTTTCCAGGGTGAAAGAACCATATTTAAAAGCTGTAAGTGATTTGGACAAGGGATCAGTCTTATAGCTGGTCAGCTTATTTTCCGATAGTTTTACTAACCCCTCAAAATATCCCTTAACGGCCTGATAGATGAGTAAAGTTACACTGTCAGCCTTTTCATTGGCTTTACAGTCGCAGCTTTTTGGATCAAGAATAAGGTCCGTTAAGGATTTATTGTGGCAGTTATCGAGGCAGTTCTGTTTGAAATTATACTCCAGATCTTCAAATTCCAGGGTGCTCTCCAATGCCGATGAAGAGAAGACATTTATTGTTTTAAGATTGATACAGCCATTTAATCCAGCTGTCAGAAAGAGGATTGGAAGGTAAGTTTTGAAAAATAGCCTTATCATAACCATAATATTTAAAAACTATTCGTCGGTTTAAATCATATCTCAGAATTAAGTTTAGCTGCTGTAATCAATAAACCCGGCACTAATCGTGTTTATTTTACGTTTTAGTTCCGCCACTCCGAGCCCCTCGCGGCTCCCTTCAATATTTGTATTCCCTTCAATTGTTTGAATATAACCTTCTCCGACACTCTTTACGAGCCCGGTATGTCCTTTGCCACTTCCATGATCCATGATAAAGATAAAACCGGGTTTTATAAGCGATGAATTGTTGGTGGCAGTCAGGCGGGAAATTTTCTTTCCTTTTGTTCGATTCCAATGGTCCAGACATCCTCCGGTCCTGATCAACGGATTTTTGATATTCAGTGATTTAGATGCTTCATTGAAGCACCAGTAAACAAACGAGGCACACCATGGATCACCTGGAGAGCAACCTGCGCTTGCCAGATATTGTTCAACCTTCGCTCCTCTGTTTGAACCAGGGGGATCTTCCAGAACGCCAATCTGTGAAGCTGCAATTTCGAGCACTTTTGAAAAAAGCGGAAGAGATTGAGGTTCCGGTTGGGGAGCAACCTCTGAAGTCACAAAAAGAGCCGCCCAACTGATCGGCCCAAGTTTTCCATCAACGACAAGCGGAATTCCATGTGTGTCTCTTGTCTGAGATTGGAATAACCTGATGGCACTCTCAGTAGACACCCCAAAATCTCCATCAATTTCCAAAATTCCAAATCCACGATCGTTAAGTTTCGCCTGGATGGCCCTGACGATCTCCTGGTTTTTTTCACCTTTTTTAATTAATCTGCCCGGATAGTTCATAGTCAGAATAGGAAAAAGTTAATATTGTTACGAAAATTAGGTTTTGCCCTGCTAGTATTTGATAATTTAATATGATAAAAGTGACAATTGTTACCTGGCTGAAGTCATAAAATTCTTAATAATAATCATTGTACGTATTCAGCTTCAAAAAGTTGCAATTTTTGGTTATTAAAATCGGAAGTTATTCATTCAATGGCCTAAATCATTAAAACCGAATTAGTTTAAATTTGCACCAAATCAACTAAGATAACGATGAGAAAACTGGTATTTGCAACTAACAACGATCATAAGCTTCGGGAGCTAAAGGAGATTCTTTCGTCAGAATTCGAATTATTGAGTCTGAATGACATCGGTTGTAACGACGAAATCCCCGAAACCGGACCTACACTTGAGATAAATGCTGCACAGAAATCTTATTATATCTGGAACCGATACGGGATTAACTGCTTTGCTGACGATACCGGACTTGAGGTTGAGGCACTTATGAACGAGCCTGGGGTGTATTCTGCACGATATGCAGGAGAAGATCGAAGTGCTAGTTCCAATATGCTGAAGGTTTTGGAAAAACTAGCCGGAGAAACAAACCGTAAAGCACGTTTCAGGTGCGTGATCTCACTCGTAACCGAAGGGGAGGAGAAGCAGTTTGAAGGGATTGTTGAAGGTCAGATTCTTACCAAAGGACAAGGTGAGGCGGGATTCGGGTATGACCCGATTTTTATGCCCGATGGTTACAACCTTTCATTTGCTGAAATGGCGGCAGAAGATAAGAACCTCATTAGCCACCGTGGTCGTGCAGTGAAAAAATTGATTGATTACCTGAATAATATCAAATAGTAGGTGATGTTTTGGGTAGATGATCAATGAAATGGCTCTGGCTACCAGGAGCCGACAATTTTTTACCAAATGTTAATTCATCAAATGAGCGTCTTACGGCGAATAGTTTTATTTTTTTTGATTGGAATTTCGATTTCCAATCAGGTTCATGCGAATAATTGGCATTCTTATCTGTCATATTACCAAATTATTGCAATTACCCAAGGCGACCAGAAGATCTTTGCAGCCAATACAAATGGACTCTTTTCTTATCAATCTTCTGACAATAATTTTGAAACCTGGTCACGTGTGGAAGGGCTTTCAGATTCAGGGATTTCGGCCATCGGATGGTCTGCTTCAAAGGCAGGCCTTCTTATAGGTTACTCAAACGGAAATATTGACTTACTTATCGGGAATACCATTCTAAATCTACCTGATCTCAAACTCAAAACTTCTATTCCTACCCGATCAATTAATAATATTTTCTGTGAAGGCGATTTTGCATGGTTGAGTTGTGATTTTGGTATTGTTAAAGTCAATTTGAAAAAGTGGGAAGTAGCCGAAACATGGATTATTGGAGCTGAAGCTTCGCAAATTTCTGTAAAAGAGGTTGCTGCTGACGAGCTCTATTTCTGGGCAGCCACCGGATCAGGTATTTTCAAAGCTGAGAGAAGTAATCCAAATTTGCAGGATTACCATAATTGGGTATTGCAGGATCAGCTTCCGGTTTACCAAAAACAGTTCAGTTCAATTGCTATATTTAACAAACGGGTTTATGCCTGTGATACAAATGAAAAGATCTATTCATTTGACGGACTATCATGGCAGGTGGTCTATCCCTCGATAACAGGGGTACGGAAAATAAAATCATCTCCTTCGGCGTTGCTGCTGGTTTGTGATAAGCATGTTGAAGTTGTCAGCTCCAATGGGCAAAGCACAGTTGCCAACTACGGCATCCTTACCCCGTCAACTTCAAAGATTTACCCCTCAGATGCATTGATTAGTCCTTCAGGTGATTTGTGGATTGGGGACCGCATCTTCGGATTGATTCAAAAAACGGGAAATGGCACCTTTAATTCAAAGGTCCCCTCCAGCCCGGCCGATAATTTTTCACACAGATTGACGATGTCGGGTTCCAATTTATATGTTGCCACAGGGGTGGAGGATGGCACGCTGGATGCAGTTCCTGCCGAAATTCACCGTTTACAGGACCAACATTGGTTTTCGCTAAACGAGTATACCGATGCTAATTTATCCGGGTTAAAAAACATTACCAGAGTCATCCCGTCACCGACCAATCCAAATCATTTTTGGGGGGCAACAGCTGAAAACGGCTTAATTGAATTCAATGGGCAAAAAAGTGTAAAAAACTATAATTCAAGCAATTCGGCACTTGCGTCGTATAATGGAGTGTGTAAAACCAGTGGATTAATGTACGATGCCGCCAGCAACTTATGGATCACTAACCCTTCGGTGAAAAACCAGCTGCATGTGATAAAATCCGACGGTACCTGGAAATCGTTCACCTATCCGGGAATTGATAATCAATTTGTTACAGCTGGCGAACTAATTATCGCCAAAACTGATACGAAATGGATCGTTGTTAACAATTCGGATCTCTTTGCGCTCCGAACCGGTAACACCATCGACAATACAAGTGATGATCTCTATAAAAAGAGTTCGGTACGAAGCAAATTTTCAAATAGTGAAACAACCGTCATCAAGGGTTTTAACCAGATCAATGCCATATGCGAAGACCAAAATGGTTATCTTTGGGTAGGAACAGAAAGTGGAATAGTGCTTTACTACAATCCTGAAGCGCTCTTTGGAAATAATGAGTTTTACGGAGTACAGCCATCGGTTGATCTTGGAGATGGACTCTATCATCCCCTTCTTGAAAATGTAACCGTCAGCGCTATTGCCGTTGATGGCGGCAATCGTAAATGGTTTGGGACGACCAACTCGGGGGTGTTTCTGTTTTCGGATGACGGTACAAAAATGATCTACCATTTCAATACCGATAATTCACCCCTCTTTTCAAATCAGGTTAACAGTATTGCCATCAATGGACAGAATGGAGAAGTTTTTATTGCCACTACTGGTGGTTTAATCTCCTGGATGGGAAATGCAACAGCTGGTGACAATACGTTTCAACATTTATATGTTTGGCCAAATCCTGTAAGGGAAACTTATCACGGCGATATTACCATCGATGGGCTGATTGCCGAATCGACAGTGAAAATTGCCGATGTAGCCGGGAACCTGATTTATAAAACCACTTCAAACGGAGGGCGTGCCATCTGGAATGGGAAAAGGGGAAATGGAGAGAGGGTAAGCACAGGTGTCTACCTGATTTTTTGCTCCGACAACGAAGGGAACCAGTCGCGTGTTATAAAACTATTGTTCATTCATTAATAAAATGCTGCAGAAATCGCGAGGAGTCGTACTACATAGTATCAGATATGGTGATAATGGGTTGATCACCACCATCTATACTGAAGCCTTTGGCCGTATGTCGTTTATTATGCAGGGAATACACCGAAAGAATTCCTCGGTAAAGGCGAATCTTCTGAGTCAACTATCCCTTTTGGAAATGGAAGTCGATTTTAAGCCAGGGAGGGAGTTGCAAAGGGTGAGAGAGATAAAAATAAGTTCACCTTTTGGATCTGTTCCATATGAAATAGCCAAATCGACCCAGGCACTTTTTCTCGCTGAACTATTACATAAAGTGCTTCGGGAAGAGGAATCGCGTCCCGATTTATTTGAATTTCTCTTCCATTCAATACAGGTGCTTGATTTAATGGAAGATGGAATCGGTAATTTTCACATTATATTTCTGATCCAACTTTCACGTTATTTAGGATTCGCTCCGACAAACAATTATTCCGAATCGAACCCTATCTTCGACATGGTGGCAGGGAAGTTTGTACCATTACCCCCCGACCATCCGTGGTACTTAAAAGTTTTTGAAAGTTCAGTTATCTCGCAGCTTCTTGGAATGAACTATCAGAATTCATCAGAATTCAAGCCAGATCAGCCTTTACGGAGTGTTTTGCTTCAATTTATTCTGGACTATTTTGGCCTTCATCTTGGGAGCAAGATCAATTTAAAATCATTAGAAATACTGAAGGAAATTCTTCATTAACAGTCAAATAGTTAAACAAAAAACGAAAAATTCAGAATTGATGGATTCTGAATGCACAAAAATGAATGATACGATAAAAAATATTGCTATTTTTGCAGCTAGCAATTGAAGACAAAATAATGGGTTCATCAAAGATTCCAACTCCGAAGAAAAATTCCTTAACGACGATTCTCGAAATTGCCGGGGAGGTTCATGCCATCGACCTGGCTATACCCATGTCGAACCTCGCCTGCCCTGAAAAACTCATAGATTTGGTTAGCAAAAATATGAGGCTGGGGAATAATGATTATTCTCCGGTCGAAGGTGTAGAACAATTCAGAACGCAAATTATAAATTTGGTAAACAGGCAGAACAATACCACGTTCAATCCTGCAACTGATATTACCATTACTGCAGGACCTGCACAGGCAATGACCACAGCCATCAGTACTTTTGTAAAAGAGGGCGATGAGGTGATCATTTTTGAGCCGGTACAGGAGTCGTATGCTCCATTTATAGAGATGAATGGGGGGCGTCCGATTTTTGTGATCCTGAAGGCGCCCGATTTCCATATTGACTGGGAAGAGGTGAAGAAACTGGTTACCTCGAAGACTAAAATGATCATTATCAATAATCCACAGAATCCGATTGGTCGGATCTTTAGTGAAGAAGATATCGACCAGTTGAAAAGGATGACCAATGGAACGAGGTTAGTTATTCTGAGTAATGAAGTTTTTGATAATATTGTTTTTGATAATCTTAAATTCCGTAGCCTGGCATCTGTTCCGGATCTGGCCGCAAAATGCCTGATCGTATCGAGTTTTGGTCCAGTATTCAATATTACCGGTTGGGGAATTGGATATATTTTTGGTCCTGAAAGATTGATGAGTGAATTCAGAAAGATTCAACAGTTTCAGGGATTTAGTGTTAATACTCCTGCCCAGTTTGCCCTTGCTGAATTTTTACAGGACGGACCAGATTTTGTTTCAATTTGTAAAACCTATCATCGCAAAAGAGATTTATTTATCTCCTTGTTGAAAGGGAGTAAATTTGAACTTGTACCGACTCAGTCAACCTTTTATCAGATTTTGGATTTTAGCAAGATATCTGATGAAACGGATATCGATTTTGCAACAAGGCTCATCCATGAATATGGGGTTGCCACTGTTCCATTCTCGGCATTCCAGCACGAGAAAACTAAAAATCAATTTCTTAGAATATGTTTTGCCAAACCCGACGAAATACTCGCAGAGGCTGCCAAAAGACTTAAAAGCGTACCTGTAAATCTTCACCATTAACAGAGTACCAATGAGTTGGATGCGTGTTTTGGACTGATTTGAAAAAAGATTACATTCGCGCTATAAAATTATTTTCGGGCCTCATAGTTCAAGGGATAGAACGGAAGTTTCCTAAACTTTAGATTCGCGTTCGAGTCGCGGTGAGGCTACAGAGTGCCGAAACTCACAGTTTCGGCACTTGTATTTCAAGTAGTTGCGATTTTGATCTTTCCAAAAAATGCTGTAAAATTGCCGTCCAATGAAATTTGTTTTACAATTTTCATTCAACTTTTAAATGGCTTCCATTCTGATTGTTTTTCTCAGTCATTCGTTTATCGCAATCCGTAACGGCTGCAATTACCTTTCCATAATCGGAGGCGAAGTTAACCAGTGATAGCAACTACTGCCAAAAAATCACGAAAACGGCCATATTCCAGGGCTTTGCGGGCTTTTACCGCTTCAGCATTGGAAGTGTCAATCCGTTCATCCTTGAAGATCTCAGAAAAATATTTATCACTCAGGTAGATGATATACTTCAGGGTCAGCTGATTCTTAAGCAGTACCTTCTTGAATTCGGGGATCATCATCAGAAAATCGTACCATCCGCTCAAAAAGATACTCCACCTGTAAGGCTTCTGATAATAGAGCTTTCCGGGAGTGGGGAAGTTGACCGGCACAATAAAACGTAACTGGGAATAGCTGCCGGTACTCAGGCGCGAGGTAAGATCGAGCAGCGGGTTGTAACTGTCCAGCACATCCGAAACGGCAATGTTTTCCTTCCGGGGTCCGTCGTTCCATTTGGCAGAGTAGTAATGTTTGTTGATCACCCCTTTCTTGGGGTCCATCACACCCCACCGGGAGAAGGCAGCTTCCTTGCTCCGGAGCGAAACGATTTTGCGTTTGTCACCACTGAGAATGATTTCGGGAAAGACATTGTAAAAAAAGTGAAGGTCGGAGAGCTGTTCCAGGAAAAAGCCGTTGATATCGTTCTGGCTAAAAAAGTCGACCACTTCACCTTCCCAGATCTCCTCGTAACCGACGATCTTTTTACCCTCTATGATCCGGCGCATGGGTTTAATACCCTGTCCGTACCCGGATTCGATGTTAAAGAGCAGGCTGGATTGGACGATTTCGCTTTTCTCAGCTTTCTCGATGATCCGCTGTGGCATATCGTTTGACTCTCCACAGGGGGATATCGGGTAACCATCAATGGTGATGGGTTTATCGGGTTCGTAGAACATCTCGCGGCTGGGTACCGTTGTGATGATTGCCTGGGCTTCCGGAAGAAAGGTGAAGCCGTCGATTTCAATGAAGTTATCACTCATAGTACCACCTCCTCACCGTTGAATTCGATGACCGAGTTCCGGCGAACCTTCCGGATCTGCTCACTGTCGCAGAACTTGAGGTTCATGGTCCGGCCCGATGAGTGGAACGAGGTACAGATACAACGCGGACCATAAACGATCGCACCGCTCTTCTCAACGAACCTGATTGAGAACTCACCGCGTTCTACCTGCTTGTTTATTTGGGAAATGTGAAGCATAGCTTATCTTTTTGGGTGAAGATAAGCTGGGGGAGGGGAGGGTTAAAGGACAGAAAAGATTGGAGGTACAAACTTTGAGTTTGGAAGCCTTATCTTAAATAAAGACTGAGGTACCATGGTGGAATGAGCGATGATGGTATATGACGAACCGCCGTATATGAGACCTGTATCCGCTGGCGGATGGTATGAAAGGCTATCCCTAAGGTGTTTACACCTTGGGGAGGTCTACTCGATTACAGCCAGTTATTTTTCATTATTAAAACTTTTGGTAACATTTATTAGATTATCAATTGTATTCCAATTAATTCTTTCTAAAAATCTTTGTTCTGAAAATGAATCAGCATACCTATCAATAAAACTGTCAATCCATTTAAAATAGTTCCAGCCAAGATTTGTAATAAATGCAAGCAGTGTAAACTTTATCCTTATATTGGTATCCATTGTATATTTAATAAAATCAGAATCATCATGATTTCCAATATAATATTTAATGAAATTTTCTGATACTTCGGTTGTCATAGCAGTGATTTCATTTTCGATAGTTAATTCAATCCGAGTAGTTTTAATTTCTAAAATGTTTTTCGAAGGTTTTGAAACTTTACATTTCTTCGGCAACGTCAAGATGAAATTTTCATATAAATGTCCATTTGATTCAGCTGAGAGTTGAATAATGTCAGGGTTATCACTGTCATCTATATATGTATCAACAAAGGCCTCACGTTTATCCATTGATTTTGAGAACAAATCAAGAAATGAATTATCAAACAGAATTTGAGGAATATCAATTCTATTTAATGTATTTAGTTTTGAGGATTTGAATTTGTCCGGTTGAAAGTATGCTTGTAAATGCATTGATAATCTATTAATAAAAAAGTATTCTGTTGCTTGGTATATTAAATCCCTTCCTGTTATTGAATTATCAGGAGCTTTATAATCATAAACTTTATGCTTATTCCATACTTTTTCTAGACCTTTGTTTTCTGCAAAAGAAGAATCAAGGTACTTCTTTAACTTCATCCCATATTTATAACCAGGAATATCAACAATCTGATTTGTTGATTTATTGTATATAAGAAATCCTTTTATCTTATATTCTTTCTCCTTTTGTTTATATAAAACATATGCAAAGAATGATGCAGCCAAAAGAACAAATATTAATCCAAAGTAAATATTATCAAGTTTTTTAAAGTCTAATAACTCGGATAAACCTTGCCCAATAAATCTAATACCAAAAGCTAAAATTACAGAAACAACAATAATCTGAAAAACATTCCTTTTTTCTTTTAAAAAATTAATTATCATAGCTCTATTTTTTATAAATGGCTGTAAAGTAGGAAGCTACATGCAAGGGCGGATTGCGGGCGATGTCCTGTCAAGCCGAAAAGCAGCCCGAGCGGAAAGATGCACACCGAAAACCACTGCTGCCGAACTTGACGGGTAGCTGAAGTTGAACTAAATCCGCCTTCGCGGATAGCTGTTTTAAAAGTACCCGATTCTTTCTATAATCAGAGATTATTCACAACAAAAATTTCTGAATATGAGAAAGAAATCGGGTAATACTATTGTTGAGCAGGCGATTGTGCTTGTTCCTGAGTTTGAAAATGTTGTCCGCAAGATGGAACAACAGGTTACTTTGCGTGGTCAAAGCAAAAGTACATTACAAAATTACATCAGGCGCATTGCCCTGTTTGTAATTCACTTTGGGATGCTGCCAGAGCAGATCGATCCTGAAGAGATCAACGAATACCTGGCCGCTTTGGCCCGCGATCCCAAGTCGCCATCGCGCAGCAGTTTTAAACACATGGTTTATGGACTGCGGTACTATTATCGTCTGCTGGGGATGAACAAAAATGCCATTGCCCTGCCTTCGCTGAAAAAAGAGGCCAAATTGCCGGTAATACTTAACGAAAAGGAGCTGAAAAAGCTTTTTAAAGCTCCGAAGCTACTTAAACAACGGATTGTTCTGTCGCTAATCTACTCGGCAGGGCTACGCGGTCATGAAGTGGTTAACCTTAAAATCTCCGACATTGACTTTGAACGAAAGACCATCCACATCCGCCAAAGCAAATACAAGAAAGACCGCATTGTACCGCTGGGCAACTATATGGACAGGGGCCTTAAAAAGTATCTCAAAGCCGAGAATCCGCACATTTGGTTGTTCAACGGAAAAGAACCCGATGGCCGTTACAGTGTGCGGGGGCTCTCGTGGGTAATGCGCGAAACCCTGAAAAAAATAACCATCACCAAAGATGTCAACCTGCATTCGCTGCGTCACTCTTATGCTACCCACCTTCTGGAACAGGGACTGAATATCGTTACCGTCAAAGAACTGCTTGGTCATGCCGACATTACCACCACCATGATTTACCTCCATGTGGCACAATGCCCGTTGATAAAAGCTCACAGTCCGCTCGACACCCTTTATGGGTTTCCCAAAGACGAAGACGAGGATGAAGGCAACGAAAAAGACAAGAAACCGAAAAAATGAGGGCCACGTTTGAACTAGCCGATGTTATCCATTTGTTTGGTGCCGAACTGCTTGCCGGTACAAAGCTGACCCCATTGCAATTAAAGGTACTGAGTAAAATATCCAGTTGTCGTACTTCTGCCCTTGGTGGGCACGAAGAGGCATGCGATAACTGTGGCACGGTGCGCTATAGTTACAACAGTTGTGGCGACAGGCATTGCCCCAAATGTCAGGCGGCAAAACAAGCTTTTTGGATCGACGACCTGATGCAAAACACCCTGTCAGTGAAGCATTACCATGTTGTTTTTACGGTACCACACGTGTTGAACACGGTTTGTCTGCATAATCAAAGGATCTATTACGATCTGCTCTTTGCTGCTGTGTGGCATGCGCTCCGATCGTTTGGATACTCTCATTACGGTGTTGAAACAGGTGCTGTGGCCGTGCTGCATACCTGGGGGCAGAACCTCTCGTTGCACCCGCATATTCATTCCCTTGTGCCAGCTGCAGGATATGCCCTTGATGGACAATGGAAGGATATTGGCCAATCGGGCAATTATCTTTATCCGGTACACCAGTTGAGCGGTGCCTTTAAAGCAAAGTTCCTCGACAGCCTCAAGTGCGCTTTGCGCAAGGAAAACGAACTGACCCTATTCTACAATGAGGTACAACAAGCCTATAAAACCAAATGGGTGGTACACTGCGAACCATCGATGGCCAGTGCCGATCATGTGGTCAAATATCTGGGGCAATACACGCACCGGGTCGCCATTACCAATGATCGCATCCTGAACATTGCCGATGGGAAAGTAACCTTCGTTGCCAAAGATTACCGCGACGGGGCCATTAAAAAACCCGTTACCTTGGATGGCGTGGAGTTCCTTCGACGGTTTACCATGCACATCCTGCCTAAACGGTTTGTCAAGATAAGGCGGTTCGGTATTTATAACCATACCGTAAAGCGAAACCTTGAGTTACAGTTTGTACCCGAAGAAAAGCCCGATATTGAGACTATTATTAAGCAACAAAAGCCACCCGAAACCAATGTTGAGCGGTTCGAAAGGCTGACAGGGGTAAACCCCTGCCTTTGTCCGGTGTGCAAAACCGGAAAGATGCTCGTTATAAAGGAACTGCCCCGAATAAGGTCACCGGCATGGTTTCTTCTAACAACAAACTTACAAAAGTATTAACCAGTAACTCCAATGGGCATTAAAGGTGCCCCTGGGAGAACTATGCCCCAACGTCAACAAAAATGGATAAAAACAGGTTGTCAACCAATATTTTGATCGGGTTTTAAACCCGAAAAAGCACAAAAACCTGCAATACGTCAAAGAACGACCTTCTCTTTTATCTCAACAAAAATCAATAAAACGGTCGCAAAGTACATAGCTCCGATCCCGGCGGGTGTAGTTCAACTCCGACTCATCGCTGGGTCTTGCAGACCGCTCAGAGTCTATTTATTATACACCGTTTTTTATCTTTGCACTATTATATTTTGTGCACTTTGAATAAATGCAATTCCATTCTGATTCTCAATTATTTTAAAAGCATTTGTCGCACTTAATGTATGAATACAAATATGATGAACAGACAAAACTAAGTCTTGTAAATCGTGATCGCTCTCTAAATCAACAATCTTTAATCCAATATCCTTGCACTTATGAATCGAGAGATGTCTTGCATGGGATTTATTTAATGCATGGTCGCCAAGCTCTTTAATGATTGTTTGAATTATATTTGCTTTATCTGCTTCAGCCGATAACATATTTCTATCGAGCCAATCTTTTACCATTTTTTCTGACCAATCAATTGCTTTTTCACATTCTCCAATCAAGGTTGGATTATATTTTGCAATAATTGGTTGCCAAACGGCTGCAGACATTGGGTCTGCTTTTATTTCTGATAATGCCCTTTTAAATTCTTCAACAATACCATGAGCAGGAATTCCACCAAATTGAGGGTCAATAGGTCCTAAGCTAGATTGTTGACCCATAATTATCTCCTTACATGAACAAGCAATCATTGTCCCAGCTGACATGGCTAATTGTGGCACAATAGCTCGTATATCATTACCAAACATGCTATGTAAATAATCAACTATTGACTCTGTCGCAGCAGTGTCACCCCCAGGAGTGTGTAATACTAAATCAAGACCTTTAGACCTGTCAAGCTTATGAATTACGGTCATCAAACCATTTTTATCTGCATCATTTACTTGAAGTCCCTCAATGTTACTTTTCTGGAGCCAACCTGAATAATAGATAATTACGTTTCTATCAGTCTTTTGTGAAAGCTCTTTAATGTACTTTCTTCTGATTACATCAAAAGTGCTACCTGCTTGTTTAAGCTCTTCGCTTATTTCGTGCCAATTGGGCATAGTTCTTGGTTTTTAGTATTGTTAGTAATAATGGTTTCTTGAATAGCTGAGTTTAAGTATTTTGAATAATCAAAATCAAATCGTAAACATTCAGTTACTGCTTGTCTGTCACGATATTCTCCAAGTCCAATTTCGGAAAACTGTTTTTTCAATTCGTCAATGTCTGTCATATTGCAATTTTTTAAAATGGTGTATAACTAGTAATTAGCAGCAAGTTTATAGTACTTTAACGATATTTAATATTTTAAAATGTTTCTAAAAATCAACCAATCAGCCTGAAGGTGAGGATGCTGAACTTAAAGATGTTGAATTGTTTTTCAGGATTATGTTAATCTTACTTTTTGTCAAATATAGTTGCCAGCCTCCCTGTCAGTACCTAATAAGGTCGTTTCCCCAAAACATCATTGTATGTCATTTACGAAACTTTTAATCCCGGATTATCAAAAGATTCCAAATTCCCTGTAAATGTAATGTTTATCAATATGTTTATTGTATGATATCCTAAATTATATTTTCATGTTTTACAACATATTAATTGACAAAAACTTCCATTTAAACTTTTTTTGTAAGGATCGCAGAGCTGGCAAAAATTAAACCAACAATCCCGATAGAGCGACCGGATTAATGTTCCGTTTTTTGAATGCAAAAATCCGGCCATCGTTGGTCGGAGCGTCGCGGAATTCCGCTTCCAGGCGCGGCGGTTGGGCACAAAGCCACCGCACAGCGTTTTTTTGTCGACTTTAGGTTTTATAAAAGTCCTTCGTCAGCAAAAGTGAAATATCCTGAAATTTACAAGCCTGTAAAATGACTTTGGTATCAACTGCACATGCTGTAATTCCTCCCATCCCTATGGTAATAATTCCCTTTACCCTGTTGGCGCGGTTTAATAACATCACCTTAAAGCGTTCAATGTACTCAACATCCTCCCCGGTTTGATAAAAACATCTTGCGGCCATTTCGCTCCCTGTAATCTTTGGGGCTGTCTGGATGTCAACCTTTTGGGAATATTTTTCGCGAAGAAGATAATTATTTGGAATATGGGGGAATTCCCAATAACCTTATCCATAATGACCTTAAGGTTTGTTTTTCAATGATCCCCTGTCACTAAACCAAAGGAAAGGACTTGTATTTTCAGGAAATTAGCGGAAACCCTTTGGATTGGTAAGTAATCAAAGCGTCGTAACCATTGAACCCCCCGGGTTTACCATCGACAGTGCGAGAATAAAAAAAACTGGCTCCCTGCTTTATTGTCCCGATAGTATAAACTGAACCATTACCATCGGTTGCCTGGTAGATGGCCCTGCGGGAGGAGAGTAGGTTTATTAACCGGTCTTTTTCAGCGTCGTATTTGGGAATACGAAATGCGACAAAGATCTTGTACTGAACTCCGGCAAAGGTGCCTTCAGTTCGCTCGGCCAGGGTGGCTGAGAATCCGGTAAAACTGATTGGGGAAAAATCTTCGGTACCAGAGAAGCGATATTCGAGTTTTACAATTACCGCGCTGTTCATGTTATTGATTATTAACGAAATATTTCATTTATTATTCATCAGAAAATACAAAAATGATGAAGATATATACTTTGAAACTAATAAATAATTATCATTCAAATGATTGGCGCTCCTTTAACAGCTCATTGAACCTTCTTCCCTCCGATTTACGTCTGTGACGGTAGTCTGTTTTTTTGATGGCATCAAAATCAGCAGAATTATTCCGGACATTCAGACCCCGAAGGATTGCTTCGATAATGATTTTTTGGGAGTATCCCTTATCATATCCGCGGTCAAATCGCTGGATGATCCACCGTCGGAATTCATAATCGATCCCTTCGGTAATCTTTTATTCTCTCCAGATGGAAACCTGGAGAAAATGGTTGCGCAGCGCGTAATGGTTTACCTTATCCTGGGGCAAAATAAAGGTAACGGGGTGTTCAATAAAAGGCCGCCGGACGGGAACATCAGCGGTGATCACATTTGAGTGGATCAGTTTGTCAATATCGTATTTTTTACGAAGCCGGATCTCTTTTTCGTTCGGGTCTGAATTGCAGATCAAACGGCAGTACTATTCCAGCAATGGAGAAAATGAGATGGTAATTTGCGGATTTTAGTTTTCTTTGAGTTTATGTTTTTTCATATTTGACAAATTCATTCAAAACGTCAGCAAGACGTTCAAGTCCATCGACAATTCTTTCTTCTGGCATATTAGAAAAATTAATTCTAAATGTATTTTCTTTTCCACCATTTGGGAAGAATGAGCCACCGGGCACAAATGCTACATTTCTTTCAAGACTCTTCACAAGTACATCCCGCGCATTAATGTTTTCAGGAAGCTCAACCCAAGAAAATAGTCCTCCTTGTGGTCGAGTAAATGTTATACCTTTGGGAAATGCGTTTTCCATTGTTTTGACTGCTAAATTTCTTCGTAACCTGTATGTTTCTATTATTTTAGAAATATGTTCGTCAATATTGTATAATTCGAGGTATTTGGCAATCTCCATTTGGGCTATCGTATTACACTGTAAATCCGTTCCTTGTTTTACCAAAACATATTTGCGTATAATATCCTTGTCTCCTGCAATCCAGCCGATTCTATAACCAGGACAAAATATTTTGGAAAAACTTCCTGTACAAAGTACATAACCTTCCGAATCGAATGATTTTACAGATGGTAACGGTTCTCCTTCAAAGCGCAATTCACCATATGGATTGTCTTCAATGACTATCACGCCGTATTTCATTGCAAGTTCAGCAAGTTGTTTTCGTCTTTCATAATTCCAAGTCTTTCCTGTTGGGTTTTGAAAATTTGGAATCACATAAATCAATTTTACATTCTTTGTCTGTTGAAGCGACTTCTCCAGCTCATCTATTATCATTCCATTCTTATCTGTCGGAATCTCTATGAAATCGCAACCATAGGCTTTGAAAGCGCTAATTGCGGCAAGATAAGTTGGGCTTTCGCATAATACAATGTCTCCTTCATCCAAGAATACTTTACCTGAGAGGTCGAGTGCTTGTTGAGAACCATGTGTTATTAGAATATTGTCACAGTCAAAAGAAGTACCAAGCCGCGTGTTCATTCTGTCGGCAATCCATGTTCGCAACGGTGCGTATCCTTCGGTGGTTGTATATTGCAAGGCTTTATGTCCAGATTCCTCAAGTACAATTCTGTTTACTTCCTTTATCTCGTCCACTGGGAAAAGTTCTGGTGCAGGCAATCCTCCGGCAAATGAAATAACTTCAGGTCTTTCTGTTACCTTTAGAATTTCTCGTATTTCGGAAGCCTTCAAATAAGACATCCTTTTTGCATACTTTAATACCATATTCTTTTTAATTGATTGTCTAAATTATTCTCAGTCATTAATACCTTTAATCATCTTCAATAGTTGAGAAATTACCTACAGTAACATTTTTACCTAATTTACTTTGTTCTCCTATTATTGCACTTTTTGAAATCATGATTTTTATTTGATTGTTTAAGTGCAAAGGTTGTTTTAATCAAGTTTATTTTTCTTGAATAGACATCAGATTAAAGGTATGACGAAACTCATTAAAACTAGCTAAAAAATTTCGAAGTAATTTTATGTAAAATTTTGAATAAATTCATTCTTTTTGTAAACCTCTTTTTTGAAAAAGCCTCTAACAGCTTCCTCTGTTTTAGTATCCAATTCTTGGAAATTACTTATGAAATCAATTAGTTCTGTCATCTTTTCATGCTTGTTGCTAATCGTTGTAAGCTCTTGAAAAACTTCGAAAATACAAATTTTCGGGTAGAAAAGAGAATTTACATCGAGTGTATTTTCCCAGAGGGTTCACCCTGTTGAATAGCGAAGTATTTATTAAACAGGGCTTTACTGGGGCCTGGAATAGATTCGTTTTCTGTGTGCCAGGAAGTCAGCAGAGGCCATAGTTAGAAGATAAAAGCAAATGAGTACTTTAAAATACTTCAATTAATGAAATGGTTTCAAAATTTACGAAAGAATAATTATTAGTGCTTTTGAAATCAGCTTATTAAATTGTGCATATTTAGCTGCAGTTATACCACAAGTTTGTCACATTTCAAGGAGTGAAACCGCATATTCCTGAAAGAACATAAGGAATGAAAAACCTGAATTAATATCAGTTATCTAATAACAATGATTTTAATCAGTTATCAGATAATTGCCTACATTTGTCATGGAGATTAAAACAAATTAATACGGATTATTATGGAAATTATATATGAGAAGATTATCGTTTCTCATAACTACTCATTCATTACCCGAAAATTACAGTTTGCTTCAAATTCTACTAAGATCCATTCCCATTCGAATTTTGAGCTTAATTATATCGAGTCCGGTTCCGGTAAAAGGATTATTGGCAACAATATTACGGCCTATACGAAAGGGGATCTGGTTCTATTGGGTCCTCATATTCCTCATTGCTGGGATAACTTTGCAACGGAACAGAATAGTGTTTCAGAAAGAATTGTCACCCATTTTAATGAAAATTTAATTAGCTCTGATTTCTTTAATATCCCTGAATTAGAGCAGATTGTTGTGCTTATGAAAAGTGCCGTTAATGGCATTTGGTTTAAAGGAAAGAAGACAGAGAAGGTTGCTAAAACCCTGCATAAAATGGTGTCATTAACCGGGCTTGAACGATACATCCATTTACTGGAAGTTTTTCACCTTCTGCTCCAGATCGAGGACCGGGAAATGCTTGTAATTCCCACAACTACAGTATCAAACACTTTTGATACTGATCTTGACCAGATCAATAAGATCTATGAATATGTGTTTAATAATATTCAAACAGGAGTTTCGCTTGGTGACGCATCTGCCTTGGTCTATAAAGAACCGGGTTCATTTTGCCGGTATTTTAAAAAGAAAACCAATCAGACCTTTATGGACTATGTCAAGCATGTTCGCATTGGGCTTGCTGCCAAGTTATTAGCTGAATCTGACAAGCAAATAACTCAAATCTGTTACGAATGCGGTTACAATAACTTAGCAAATTTCAATCATTATTTTAGGGAAATAATGAACCAGACTCCCTCAGAATATCGCAAGAATTTTAAATAATTTTGTAAGGAAAAGAATATTCATCCGGAGTTGGATTTTGAAATCATATCAATCACAAGATGATAAACTTCTAAAATTATTCTTATGCAAACAAAAGTTTTAATTGCAGTAATTCTGCTGATCTCTTTGAGTATTTTCTCTTTTTCAAATGTCCTTGCAGGCGAACCTGTTCCCGGGGCAGAAATTTTAATTGAGCAGGAACCTAATGATGTGCCCATTGCCAGCGTTATAACAGATAAAGATGGGGAATTTAAGTTCACTTTTCCAGACGGAATGAAAATTCCGAAGTCCGGAATCTTTAAGATTACCATCACTCCACCTCAGGACCTGAAAAGATCTTTAGCGAAAAAGCTATCCGGAATGAAAAAGCAGACGATTGAGATCCCGTTCAAAAGGAAAGATGGTCCAAAATTCAAATTTGTCGTGACCTGGGAACCAAAGACCAAAAGCAACAGAGGTGGTTTTGCAGTAAGTGGTCGAAGTAACGCATGAATATGAAAATAGAAGCAATCATCTTTATCCTTAAACGGGAGTGTTAAGGCAGTACTGGAGAGCAGAGATATCAATGAAATCGTAAAAAAAGCCGGTGAATGAACACCAGCTTTATGAAAATTAGCCGTTTGATTTTTACAAATAACTGTTATTCTAATTTAGAATGTTAGCTTTAGGAGTTTCATCATCTTTTTGGCGATATCAGTATTTTCCATAAATCCTGTAAATTGTTCAGCTCCGGGGCCAAAAGCATATACAGGCACAGCAATACCAGTATGGCCACCCGATGTATATTTGGCGGTCACCATTCCGGTTTTGTAATCACCACCATTGATGGTCATACCTCCTGTCTCGTGGTCTGCAGTAACAATGACCAATGTTTCGCCGTTTGATGCGGCAAATTTAAGGGCAGCGCCAATTGCCTTGTCAAAATCGAGTGTTTCGAGTACCACACCAGGTGTAATATTTTCATGGGCCAGAAAATCGATTTCCGAACCTTCAACCATCAGGAAAAATCCTTTATTGCCTTGAGAAAGGAGACTAATTGCAGTTTCGGTGGCAGGAACAAGCACTTCGCCCCGTTCAGGCATTGGGGCATCGTGTTCCTGAGCAGTGAATCCGGCTAATTTCCCAGATTTAACTTTCTGAATATCCGCAATGTTGTATAAAACCTGATATCCTTTATCTTTCAACTCCTTGCTCAGGTTCCGTCCATCTTTACGTGTCTCGAAGTTTTTTATTCCGCCACCAATAAAGACATCAATATTGGTTTTTAAGAAATCTGCCGCAATATCTTCGTAATTTCCCCTTGAAGCGGTGTGAGCAATAAAGGAGGCCGGTGTTGCATGGGTGATAGCAGAAGTGGAGACAAGACCGGTTTTAAGTCCTTTCTTTTCAGACAGATCGCGAATGGAAGGAACCGATTTCTTATCAGGATCGATTCCGATAGCGCCGTTATAAGTTTTAACTCCTGTAGAGAGCGCCGTTCCTCCAGCTGCAGAATCGGTGATATAGTCAGACGATGAATAGGTCTTTGAAAATCCGATATATTTAAAGTTCTCTAAAAACAAATGACCTCTGTTGGCTGTCATTGCAGAATAAACATGAGCAAGTCCCATCCCGTCACCAATCATCAGGATGATGTTTTTCGGATTTTTTTTGCTTTTTGGCTGAGCATAATATTGAACTTCATAGGAAGGACCTCCGGGATATATCTCTTTTAAAGCCTTATTTTTCGGATCCTTATATTCCTCCTGGGCATAACCGGAGAAAGAGACAAAAGCAACCAATAAAATGCTTATTACTAATTTATTACCAAGATTAAAATGAATTCTCATACTTGCTTTTATTAAATATTTATAGTTTACAATCTAAAAGGTAAAAATCACCTGAATTACTTTTTATCATCCTGATCAAGCAGGCCTGCTTCCATTCCAGGTCGGAGTACTACCGGACGATGTTTCTTTTGAATGCGCATATTGATCATTTCGACCAAAAGTGAGAAGAACACGGCAAAATAGATATACCCTTTTGGAACTTCAACATGAAGTCCTTCCAGAACGAGCATAAAACCGATCAGGATCAGAAAGGATAGGGCCAGAATTTCGAGAGTCGGATGGTCGGCAATAAATTTGCTGATTTTACCGGCGAAGAATATCATGATAAACAAGGAGATAACCACAGCGAGAATCATAATTGACAAATGACTCGTCAATCCGACAGCAGTAAGGATGGAGTCAAAGGAGAAGACAATATCGAGCAGGATAATCTGAATGATTACCTTTGATAAAACGGCTCCGCCACCTGAATGACCCGTTTCGTGAAGATTCTCCATTTTGGCATGGATCTCTGAGGTACTTTTTGCCAGCAAAAACAGACCGCCGGCCATCAAAATTAACTCACGTATACTAAATCCCAGATCAAAAATCTTAAACAGCGGTTCTGTCATGCTACTGGTCATCCATGAAATAATTGTTAGAAGCACAACCCTGAAAATTAGCGCAATACTTAATCCCAGGCGTCTGGCATATTGCTGTTTTTCCTTTGGAAGCTTGTTGGTGACAATTGATATAAAGATCACATTGTCAACACCTAAAACTATTTCAAGAAAGGTGAGGGTGAGTAGCGCAATCCAGGCTTCAGCAGTAAAGAAAATCTCCATAATCTGATTAATATTTATTTACAATAATGATATTCAATTATTCATCCTCCCCTTAAATTCGAAAACGATTATATAGGTGAGTCCATACAAATATAAAATATTATCCAATGAATTTAAGTAAATCCTTTCAGTCGCCCAAATGTTTTGCTTCATAAACACGGGATTGATGTTCATTCATTAATTATATACGCCTCAATCCTAAAGAACGAACAGAGAGGTAACCCACAGGAATGCAAAAACAGTAAGGGCCATAATGATCGTTGCAGTACTAAAAATTTTCAAGGTAATCTCAGTTTTGATATCGGAGAATCTGGTAATGACCCAGAAATAAGAGTCGTTTGCATGAGAAATCATCATTGAACCTGCTCCCATTGCTAAAGTCGCATACAATCTCCCGACCTGAGAGTCTAATCCTAACAAAGTCAACATTGGTTCTACGAATGAAGCAGTGGTAATGATGGCCACAGTTGAAGAACCCTGCGCCGTTTTCATCAGAAATGCGATTAAAAACGGGACAGCCAAGCCAAGTCCGGTTTTAGCCAGTAGAGTTCCTGCTTCCGTACCTATTCCGGTTTCTTTGATCACCATTCCAAACATACCTCCGGCAGCCGTTACAATAAGGATAGGACCTGCTTTTTCGATGGCCGTTTCGAAGACCGAATTCAATGTTTTTATCCCTTTTTCAGCCAAAAGAAGAAAGGAAAAAAGAGTGCCCACAAAAAGTGCGATGACTGGTTGTCCAATAAACAGAATTAGTCTTATCAACAGATTTTGGTCCTTCCATCCAAATAA
Source organism: Prolixibacteraceae bacterium (assembly GCA_963677935.2). Classification (GTDB taxonomy): domain Bacteria; phylum Bacteroidota; class Bacteroidia; order Bacteroidales; family Prolixibacteraceae; genus JAAFHB01. The sequence continues at coordinate 5,272,544 of CAXXEH010000003.1, forward strand.
ACTCATCACCGAAGTCACCGCAATAAGCATCAATGGAACGATTATGGGCAACAGCGACAGAAACACAGAGGGAAGTTTTTTTTTGGCTATCACCTCAGAAGGTAATTCGACAAAAGCTGGCTCATAATTTTTTCCCTTCGTCATCCAGAAGGTCCAGAAAAAAGCAACAACGGCGCCAGGAATGGCAAATAAAATTGAGGCAAGAATAAAGTATCCCAAATTTACATTCATAATACCTGCTGCCGCCAACGCGCCGGGATGGATTGGAACTAAACAATGGACTGAATAGAGCGAACATGCCAGCACAACGGCAATAAATGGCATGGCAATTTTGGTTCTGACACTAACGGACTTTGCTAATCCGCTTAATATGATATAACCTGAATCGCAAAAAATGGGTAATCCAGCCAAAAAGCCGGTCATTCCCATTGCGATAGGTGCATTCTTTTCTCCCGTTTTGGTCAGCAGGTAGTTTGCAATACTTAAAGCTCCTCCGGTTTTTTCCAGTACGATGGCGATAATCGCACCAAAAATGATTAAAAACCCGATGGAACCCATGGTATTCCCAAACCCCTCTTTTAAAATTTTTACAATATCGGAATTTGGAATGGCTGTCAGAGCCAGGAAGAGAGATACCAGAAATAGAGAGATGAACGCGTTCAGTTTCAGACTAGATGTTAAAAAAATAATGGCTAAAATGCTGAAAAAGACTAACAGCGAGATAATTAAGATGCTCATTTATATTAGTTTGATTTTTATTTCCGTTTCTGATCTTCCAACCGAAATTCCTTTTTCTCCTTCTGATCCTCTTGCATATCCTTCATATCATCAATCAAAGGAGCATTTTTAATAGCTTTCCAGTCAAATTTTTCGTCGAGCGGAGTTAATGCTTTTTCAGGATCAAAAATTCGGAGATCGACCGGAACTGCATTGTAAGGGGTAAAATCGGGTATTGGGGTGAAGAAATCGGCAAAATCGTTTGCCGCAGCATCGTATTGATTAAGATAGGGCATCCCCAGTATATTCCAAAAGGTTTTAAAAATACTCCCGAAACTATAATGCTTTTTCGAAACGTAGTTTTTCTTTACGTAAGGTGAGATGACCATCAATACACTACGATGAGCATCAATATGATCGACTCCGTTTTGGGCATCATCCTCTGTAATTACAATTGCCATGTTTTTCCAGAATGGGGTGTGCGACAGGTACTCCACAATTCGTCCGATGGCCAGGTCGTTGTCCGCCATATAACTTTCCCTGAACGGATATCCGGCCTCCGGTCGTTCGTCTGCGCCATGATCGTTGGGGATAATCACTGTGATAATGGATGGCATATTGGCTTTTGGCTTTATCCACTTTTCTTCAAATTCAGTGATGAACTGATGTATCCTGAACTGATCGGGGATGGCCATATTAAATGTTGGATAGATCTTCGAGGTACGCGAAAACATGGGTAGTGGCAAGGGAAAATTGACAAAATGTTTTAACCCTGTATATTTAAACGATTTGTCATAAAATGATGGTTCAAACATCACTCCAAAACCAAAATTGTAAAATTCTACCTTATTTCGTTCAAGATGGTCCCACATCGATCCTGCTTCATTATAATCCTCAGGATAAATGGCGCCTGATGAACCGTTCATTCCAAGACTGCCCGGCGCCTTTGATTTTGGATTGTATTTTCTGTTACCACCATAACTTGCCGGGACGGTTGATTCCACCCACTCATTTGGATAGGTATTGGCCAGCCAGCGGTGACCGTCGGCCGAAACATCCGAATCGACATAAAAATTGTCTGAAATCGCGAATTCGGAAGTCAGTTTCAGGTGATTGGGCATAACTGTGGCATTAACCACCTTTGCCGTTTTTTTTCTGTTGCTGAAAGTTTCCCCCCATCCATATCTTGCTAATGATGGATCTCCATCTCCCTTTTTGATCTGTCCGAAAATCTCATCATAAGTCCGGTTTTCTTTTGAGATAAAAACCAGGTATTTAACAGGAGATTCTTTTTCGCCTCCAAAAATCGGGACAGGATTATCTCCTCTCCGTTTTTTCACCAAACCGTAATCCTCAATATGGTAGTTGTTTTCGATGACCTGCCGTGTCAGGGTTTTCAGTTTTCTTTCATCGGGAATATCCAATACAGAAACACTCCCTTTCATCAGATTGCCAATGTAGCTTCCTTCTTTTCCTTCCTTAAAACTCCTGCCACCGTTTGGGCCACTTCCAAACCCTTTGGCATTACTCACGATCAACGATTTCCCATCGGGTGTGACTTCCAATTTTGAAGGAAACCATCCGACAGGAATATGTCCAATAACCTTCTGCGAGGGAATATCAATAACGCCTATCGCATTTACGCCCGATTCAGCGACATAAATCCTTTTTTGATCAGGTGAAACAGCAAGTCCGAATGGAATTACACCGCGAAATTGCTTAACTGACGGATGTAGCTTAAGGGAGATTTCAGACGCTAAGGTATCTTTGAGTATATCAATAACAGAAATATTATCGTTGGTTCCGTTACTTACAAAAACAGCCTGGTCGGTAACCGCGAGTGAATTCGGACTTGAGCCACCAACAGCCGGAATTCCTTCAATGACCTGGCCAACAAGAGTTCCTGTTTTAATTTTAGCCACAATTGTTGGTTTGGTCGGATCTTTCACCGAATATGACCAAACCGAAAAAGATTCGGGGACGTTAGGGTCTCCCAATCCGGGAATATCCATCGAATCGATTCGGGTTCCCATTTTCATCTCCTGTGTTCCAAATCCGGAAGTTGGAAAATCGAGTGCCTTATTATAATTTTTTGTTGCTTCAATATTTCCTATTTTGCTGTATTCAAACATTCCCACGTTTGCCACATAAACTTTTCTTCCATCGGGTGACAGGATCAATCCAAAAGGGTACCTTCCTGTTTTGGCACTTCCGATCATTTTTTTTGACCTCGTATCGATTACAATCAAACGGAAAAGCGTCTGATCAACCGCATAGAGATAGCCGCCATCCTTACTTAGTTTTAGTTCGCCGATGTACCCGTCAGGTGTTTTCTCTCCGGAATCTGAGACAGAACAGTCTACAGAATCAAGCCTGGCTCCCGTATCGATCGAAAAAAGATAAATCTTATTTTTCTGTCCTCCTGATACATAGACAATTTTATTGTCGGGAGATATCGCAAGTCCCATAAATACAGAGGCCAGTATGCCCTTGTTGTTCGAAGCTCCCGGAGGAACCTGCAAAACTGTTGGATGGTCTGACCTTAGGTCCTTGATAATAGAAATTGAGATCGGAGCTGTACCCGAATTTGCTGTCACTGCAACTGTTCCATCAGGGCTTAATGTCAGTCCGTATGGATGGGGCGCCACAACTATCGATTTACCATAGGGGGTAATGAAACGACCGTTGGGGATTACTGTTTTTCCCGCTTTATTAATGTGGGTATATAAGGATCCGGAAGGTGATGAAACAATACTTAATTTTGGATTGATTTGTTGTCCGGATAAAGAGCTTACTGTCAGGCAAAAAGATAATAAGATAAGGTTTTTAAAGTTCATAAGATTATCGGTTTATTTCATACTATAATAATTTGTTTTTAATGGCAGTATGGAACTCCATGTTGCAGAAAATCATTATCATTCCCTTGGGTGTTGTCTGGCAACATGTTCGTTTCATTTGGGGCAAATTAAGCCGGTTCAAATTCAAAATTGAGCTTTGTACTTATTCTCAAAATCATCGCAAAGAAAAAACCGGGCGCCGCTCTCGTTGATTTCCATCCCTACGATTCCAATGACGATCAATTTAACCAGCAACTTTTCCCCTTTCCAGCGGGGAAGTTTAGCCTTGCGTGTGAATTGATTCAGAGAGAGATGGTGATCCGATTCAAGTATGGACAATAGTCGTTTCTCCTCTTCCGAAAATCGGATAAAAACTCCGTGCGGATTTTTCTGCTGCTCCCATACCTTTAAAAGGATCGCGGGAGCAACAATATTCTGGTCATCCCTGCGGATATAAACCAGCCATCTTCCTTCATCATTCTGAGCCTGGTATGGTGTTTCCGAACCCTTTGGAATAACGATCTCGAGCACGCTTTTTCCTTCGATATGCCACTGATGAGTCTGAAAATTAACCTGAGGTTTACTGTAAAGCTTTGCAGCTGCTTCTGCCATATAATATTCTTCGTCAGATTTTACACCGGCGACAGAGCCATTGTCCCTTACCCCGAGAAGCAGACGGCCTCCGTCGGTATTTGAAAATGCGACCATCGAACGCGCAATTTTGCGCGAATCGTTTATGCAATATTTAAAATCCTGCCGCTGGTGCTCCCCCTCGGCAATCATTTTTAATAATTTCAAACTCATTTCTTTTAATAAATAACTTTTTTCACAGCTATTTTGTTTATGTTTCTGGTGACTGGCAACTGGCTTCTGGCTACTAGCTGCTTGCAGCAAGTTGCCAGAAGCCAGTTGCCAGCCGCAAATTGCCAGCTGCCAGCCGCTAGTATATCACCTTCATTACGCATTGAGCGCAGTCGAAACCAAGTTGCAATTCATTGATACCGTCATACAGGTAAAAAGGTTCAGTAAAATCCTCAGGCTTTTTCCCTCCAAATTTCTGACAAAATCCCAGTTGGTACTTCAGACAATGTTTCATGGTCATGACCGTTTTACCATGATGGTCCGATTGTTTTTCAAAGGCCATTTCCGGATGATCGACCCCATGACGTTTATAAAACTGAAGGGCCAGCCGGTTACTTATATTTGCTTCATACCCAATCTCCTTGTAGGGATAAGGGAAATTATTTGGTGTATTAATAACTTGATTTGTTGGTTTTTTCATTCGAGCCTCAGTGAACCTTTCCAGCAAATCGCGCCTCATTGCATTCAAAACTGATGCCTGGAAAAAATACTTTTCTGTTCCGTTGGTCTCGACCATTTCAACAAAATAGGTAGTGCCCCCTGCTTTTGAAAGTTGGTCCGTGATTGTCGCTTTCGATTTAACCGTATCGCGGGCCGGGTTTTTGGGAAGAACCTGGCTCATTGAGACACTGATTCCTGTTTCGTCGGTAGCCCTGAGATCAAATCCATTATCCGACTCCCAAATCTTAATTTTTATCCCGATTTTTCTGAGGGTCAGGTCACCTTTTAACTGTTGTTGAAAAAGATGGTCGTAATTCCGATAGACCTTTGCTCCAGGGTAAACAGCGTTCATCTTATCCGGAAATATTTTTGTGCCTTCAGCGATATTTACCTTTATTCCAATGCTATCGCCCGATTTTGAAATAAATACCAGTCCATCGTTATTGGCGATCCCGAATGTGGTTTCAAGCTCAAAATAGTTTGGAAATATACTTCTCACCACTCCTAAAGGTTCTCCCAAAAACTTGGGAGATGCAAAGGAGGTAATCTCTTTTGACCTACCATGTAAAAAGTAGTCGGTTGCCCCACGGTTAAACGACTTCACCGGGTTTGCCTCAAAACTATAGGTCACCTTACCGGCTGAAGCTGCTTTGTATTCCGGCTGTTCTTCCAAAAAAGCATCTATTTTCTGTCGGTAGAATGCGGTGATGTTTTTCACATAATCGACATCCTTCAGCCGTCCCTCTATCTTTAACGATTGAACACCTGCCTCAGCCAACTCCCTGATGGAGTGAGAATGGTTGAGATCTTTCAATGACAAAAGGTGCTGATCGGCGGTAATCACCTTTTTTTCTGAGTCATAAAGGGTATACCGTTTTCGGCATGGCTGAGCGCATGCACCCCTGTTGGCACTTCTTCCGCCAATTGCATGACTAAGATAGCAACGACCGCTAAAACTTACGCAAAGTGCCCCATGAATGAACGCTTCCAGTTCGATAGCGGTTTGTCTCCGGATTTCACAAATCTGGTCAATAGTCAGTTCCCGGGCAAGAACTGCACGCTTAAAATTGACTGCCTCTAAAAATTTCAGTTGTTCGGGAAGATAGTTGTGAAGCTGGGTGCTGGCATGAAGTGAGATTGGCGGTAAATCCATTTCGAGAATTCCCAGGTCCTGAATAATTAAAGCGTCAATACCGATTTCATACAGATTTTTGATTTGACGGTTTGCCTCTTCCAATTCATTGTCGTACAATATCGTATTGAGAGCAACATAGACTTTTACCCCAAAGATCCGCGCTTCGGACACGAGTGACTCAATATCCTGCAACGAATTGCCGGCATCCTCTCGGGCGCCGAACTTAGGCCCTCCGATATAAACCGCATCTGCTCCATGGGAAATGGCAGCGCGACCGCAAATCAGATTTTTTGCAGGCGCCAGAAGCTCTATTGTTTTTGGGGATCCCATTCAATTAAGGTTTTCAGATAATTTTCACTTTTCACTTTCCATTTTTCAGACCTTTTCTTTCTGTAAAGCTTCCCAGTATTCAAGCGCCCGGCGAGTGTGTGGGATGACAATTGTCCCACCGACAAGATTTGCCACCGAGAAAATTTCGAAAAGCTCTTCTGTATTTACACCAAGTTCAGAACATTTCTCAAGGTGGTATTTCACGCAGTCATCACAACGGAGCACCATTGAACTTACCAATCCGAGCATCTCCTTTGTTTTGGAGCTTAGGGCGCCATCCATATAGGTATTTGTATCAATATTATAAATCCGTTTCATTACCTTATTGTTGGAATCAAGGATTTTTTTATTCATTTTCTCCCGATACACCCGGAAATCATTTACCAGATCACTCATTCTATTTAATTTGTTATGCAGTAATATTTTGTATTTTAATCCCTTAAATTATTCAGACAAAGTTATCCACATTTAAGGAATCACAGAAAAAAGTGTAAATAAAATATTGCGATTATATTGTTTTCGGAATGCTGATTGGCAATATGTCGCTAATTGTCAGCAGAATATGAAAGTTAATAATCAATTAATACACTCCCGGTGACTATATTTTCAGGCCATTTGAAATTGCTTATATTTGCACATCAGAAAATACAGGAATAAAAACAAATTATTCAAATGAAAAATGCGATCGTCCTGATTTTGGTATTGGTATCTCTCAATGGGTTTTCTGTGAACCACGAAGCTGCTTCGCTTCTGAATCCGATTTCTGGAGCCGATTCGCTTATGATTTGGGAAAGATTAAATATTCAGTGCGATCCTAAGATTAACAATCTGCTCAGACAGCAGGCCGATCAGAACAAGAAAAGTGGTACGATGAGTGGTTTCAGACTCCAAATCTATTTTGGTTCAGGGGAAAATGCGCATGCACAGGCCATCCGGATTAAAACAGAATTCCTCTCTTCTAATCCGGACGTTAAAACCTACCTGTTTTTCAAATCACCGGATTTTATCGTAAGGGTTGGAAACTTCAGAACAAAAAGTGAAGCATTGAAAATGCAGAAGTCTTTGCTTTATAAATTTCCCAATGCTTTTATTGTTGCTGATGACATTGCCTTTCCGGAGCTTTTAAATTTTACGACAATAAATTAAATCAGGATTATTCAGAATGAGCGAACAAATTAAACATGAATGTGGAATTGCCCTGATAAGATTACTAAAACCGCTTGAATACTACCGTTTAAAATATGGCACCTGGCAATATGGGGTGAATAAGCTTTACCTTTTGATGGAAAAGCAGCACAACCGTGGTCAGGACGGTGCAGGAGCAGTTGGGGTAAAAATCAATGTATCTCCCGGGCAGGAGTACATTTTCCGTCATCGCTCTGTTGATCCAAACCCGATTAAGGATGTTTTTGGAAAAATCTATAAGGAGTTTAATCACGCTGCTACCCAATTTCCTCAAAGTTTCCACGATCCCGTGTGGGCTAAAGAGAACCTCCCCTTTGCCGGCGAAGTTTACCTTGGGCACCTGAGGTATGGAACTTTTGGCCGTAACAGCGTAGAGTACACCCACCCGGTAATGCGTCAAAACAATTGGCGTTCAAGAAGTCTTGTCCTTGCAGGAAATTTCAATCTTACCAATGTTGACGAACTTTTTGATCTCCTGGTCGGTTTAGGACAACATCCAAAAGGGTTTACCGATACTGTGACGATTCTTGAAAAGATCGGCCATTTTCTTGATGAGGAGAATGAGTTGCTGTTCAGACAGCACAAAAACGGAGGGTACAAAAACAAGGAGATTTCGGGACTTATCGAGAAAAAGCTCGATATTCGGAAAATTCTGGAAAGGGCCAGCAGGGACTGGGATGGCGGTTATACGATTGGTGGTATACTTGGCCATGGGGATGCCTTTGTCGTTCGTGATCCTTGGGGCATCCGGCCGGCATTCTATTATGCCGATGATGAAATTGCAGTAGTGGCTTCTGAAAGACCTGTAATACAGACGGTAATGAATGTTGGGTGGAATCAGGTCAGCGAGATTGAACCTGGAAGTGCCCTGATTATTAAAGCTGACGGGACCGTAAAACAGGAACTCGTACGAATTCCTCAGACGCGCAAGTCATGTTCGTTCGAACGAATCTATTTTTCAAGAGGTTCCGACCGTGATATTTATCTGGAACGAAAAAAACTGGGATTCCTTCTGGCGCCAATTATTCTCGATAAAGTAAATAACGATCTTAAAAATACCGTCTTTTCCTATATTCCGAATACCGCAGAGACCGCATTCCTTGGTATGATGGAGGGAATCAGGACTTTACTAATCAATTGGAAAAAAGAGAAAATCCGCGCATTAGGTAGCACAATAACCGACTCCGATATAGAAGAAATCATATCGGTACAGCCACGTATGGAGAAGATTGCCATTAAAGATGTGAAGATGCGTACTTTCATTGCGGATGACTCAAGTCGCGATGACCTCGTTGGTCACGTTTATGATGTGACATATGGAATTGTTGAAAATCATTCCGATACGCTCGTTGTCATCGACGACTCCATCGTGCGGGGAACGACATTAAAACAGAGTATACTTAAGATTCTTGATCGTCTGAAGCCAAAGAAGATCATTATTATCTCCTCTGCCCCTCAGATCAGGTATCCCGACTGTTACGGTATCGATATGGCCATCCTTGGAAAGTTCGTGGCTTTCGAAGCTGCAATCGCGCTACTCAAAGAGAGTGGCAGATCGAATATTATAGACGGAGTATACCGCAAATGCAAAGAGCAGCAACATTTGCCAAAAGAAGAGATGGTTAATTTTGTGACAGAAATCTATATCCCTTTCACGGACGAACAAATCTCTGCAAAAATAGCAGAGTTGTTAAAGCCAAATGATTGCAAGGCTGAAGTTGAAATCGTTTACCAGACGGTAGATAATCTGCATAAAGCATGCCCCAACGATTTGGGAGACTGGTATTTTACGGGAGACTACCCCACACCCGGAGGGAATAAGGTAGTAAACACTGCCTTTATTAATTTTATTGAAGGGATAAAAGGGCGGGCGTATTAAGAAATGAAAAGTGAAAAGTGATAAATGCAAAATGATTTGCATTTTGCATTTATTATCTCCCCCGCTTTTTTCCTTTGTTTTTGGTTTCGCGAAGTTGTGTGCTTTTCTGATTGAAACTAAAGGAGTTATTTGTTTGTCTGGCTTTTTTCTCATGAAATGCTCCCTTAAATTCAGGATCTGCCAAACGTTTCTGCCGGTCTATTTCGCGATCGATCTGCTGTTTCTCAGGTCGGCTCAATGGGACAATATCAACCTCCACTGGTAATAGCAATTCATCAATCTTCATTCTGATTAGTTTCTCGATATTCTCCAGATGAAAGTCTTCGTCAGGTCCGATAAAAGAGATCGCTACTCCGTCGGTATTAGCGCGGGCAGTCCGGCCGATGCGGTGAATATAATCTTCGTACCTGGGTGGAAGATCAAAGTTGATCACATGTGATATTTTACTTACATCGATCCCTCGGGCAGAAACATCAGTTGAGACCAGGACCCTGACATTTCCTGACTTAAACGCTTCAATTGCATTGATTCGGGAGCTCTGTGCCTTGTTGGAATGAAGGATTCGTACTTCTCCTTCGGTTTTCCGGCTGATCACTTTAAACACATCTTCTGCATTCTCTTTGGTTCTGCAGAAAATGATCACCCTTTTAAAGGTCTCTTCATCGTTCAGCAGGTAATTCACAAAATTAAGTTTGGTCCTAAAATTTGGCACCCTGTAAAAATATTGTTTTACCTTGTCAACCGGAGTTGCTGAAGGGGCAATTTCAACTCTTTCGGGAAAGGTGAGGAATTCATGGCTCATTGTCTCGATACTCTCTGAGAAGGTGGCCGAAAACAGCAGGTTTTGTCGCCGTGGAGGAATTACCTCAAATAGTTTGTTCAGCTGTGGCATAAATCCCATATCCAGCATTCTATCGGCTTCATCAATTACCAGGGTTTTTATACTTTTCATTCCAAACGCTCCTGCACGGTAAAGTTCCCATAAACGTCCCGGAGTGGCGACCAGAATATCGACTCCGGGTTCAAGCAACAAAGCATGTTTGGTCCAGCCAATTCCTCCATAGACAGCTGCATGACGGATATTGGTATACTGTGATATCTCGGCAATGTCTTCACCCACCTGGATGGCAAGCTCACGTGTTGGAACCAGAACAATTGCCCTCGGATCTTTCCCTTCCGCCTTTACAAGTTTCATCAAAAGAGGGATAATATAGGCTGCTGTTTTGCCGGTTCCGGTTTGAGCAATCCCTAAAATATCCTTACCCGACTTAATCACCGGAATTGCCTGCTCCTGGATTGGGGTTGGTGTCGTAAATCCAATCTCTTCCAATGCCTTCAAAACTGATTTACCAATCCCAAATCCTTCAAATGTGTTCATTCTTTATCCTGTTAATATGCCGCAAAGTTAACCTTTCTTTGCCAGATTCAACTCCTTGGAGCTATTTATTTGAATATGAATGAATTGCCAGAAAAGAAGGGGATCTACAGGCTTAAGACTTTCTGCCTTTAGCCTGTTATGACGGCCTAACAGTAAAAAAACTAAATAGCTATTTAAAATATTCAGAGCACTTTAAATACTTTTCCGGGAAGACCCTTTACAAATCCGGCAAACTCAAGGTTAAGCAAGGTTGGAGAGACCTTATTCATTGGAAGGGTCGTTTTAATGCATATCATGTCAATTGCTGTTTCACCATCGTTTCGAAGCAGGTCAATGATCAGTTTTTCGTCGGGATTGAAGTCATAAAAGAGGCATGGCTGAATTGCGTCGGGCTGGCTTTGTAAAGCGCTCCAATTCATCACATACTCCAGATCATTTACTGTTTCAATCAGCGCTGCGCGGTTCGATTTAATTAAAAAATGGCATCCTTCCGAATAGGGATCCCCAACTCTACCGGGAAAAGCAAAAACATCACGGTTGTAAGAATTGGCGATATCCGCTGTCACCAAAGCTCCCCCTTTCTTTGCCGATTCTACTGAGATATTAAATTAAGAAGTATATTTGTTAGATAATAAACGTAACAATTTTACCATATGAAAATTGCTAAAAACGAAGTTATTCAAGCTGTTGCATATTTTAGAGTGTCATCTGAAAGACAGGATTTAGACCGCCAGCGCAATGACATCAAAAAAGAATGTGATTATTTAGGATACAAACTTGTAAAAAGCTTTGAGGAAAAGGAATCAGGTAAAATAAAAGAACGTCCTGAACTCATGGCAATGATGGAATATTTGCAGAACAGTCCAAATGTATCATACGTCATTATTAGTGAATTGTCTCGACTTGGAAGAACTTCGTTTGTTTTATCTACAATAGAGGCTTTAAGTAAGCTTAAAATTGGTTTAATATCTATTAAAGAGAGACTTACAACATTGAATGAAGATAAGACAGTCAATCCAACCGCTACAATGATAACAGGTGTATTAAGCTCGATAAATAGTTATGAGCTTGAAACAATTTCATTCAGAATGAAAAGCGGTAAACTAAACGCTGTAAGAAATGGAGGCGTAATCTCGAACGAAAATTATGCTTATGGTTATATGAAGGACAAGAACAAAAAACTTGTTATTAATCCAATTGAAGCACCTATCGTTAAAAAGATTTTTGAAATGTCTTTAGTTAAAGGTTGCAGAGTTATAGCCACATATTTGAATAATAAAGAAATTCCGACACGTCAAAATAAAAAATGGAGAGATGCTGTTGTTTGGCAAATTTTAACCAATAGACTATATATCGGTGAACGTTCATTGAATGAGCAAATTTTCGAAGCGCCACAGATTATTAGCAATGAATTATTCGAAGCAGTACAAGCTAATCTAAAGAGCAAAGGAAATATGATTGGTATCAATCTAAAAAACAAGTATTTATTGAATAATAAACTTATTATTTGTGGTATTTGTGGAAAATTCTATTCAGGGCGAATGAGAGCCAATTTAAAAGGTAAACCGCATGAGAATGCTTATAAGTGCGGTTCAACTAGATATAGCGGTGAGAATTGCGGAAATTTCGGTGTCAATGTTATTAAACTTGAAAATGCTTTAAAAAATCTATTGATTAATGAATATGGCCCTAGCATTGCGAACAGATCAATCAAATCAGCAGATACTACAATTAAAATAGATTCATTGAAAGATGAACTAAAAGAGATTAACACATTTATTCAGAAACAGGAGTTTAAACGTAATAATATTATAGACTTGTATTCAGAGGGTATTATGAAAAATAAAGAAATTTTTACAAAAAAAATCAATGAAATCGATAAAGAAATAATTAAACTACAAAATCAAGCAATCAATATTGAGAGTCAGATTAAAGCAAATAAGAAACTTGCAAAGAATAGCATTGATTGGTTTGATATGGAAAATTGGAATTTTATTGAAGATGAAAATGGTAATTCTTACGAAGAAAATTATATGAACAACCTGAAAAAAATTATATTTGATAAGGACTTGTTAAAGGGTATTGTTTCAAAAATTGTAATTTATCCATCCGACAAACGATTTACCACAATGTCGAATGAAATTTGTGTCCGCTGTGATATTTATATTTTTGATGAGGCTACTCAGATATATATTAGTAATCGAAGTAATAACGTTGAAATAGTAAGACCTGAATTCGGTGATGGAATTAGATTATACGTTTAGAGGAGTGTAATGGGACAGTAGGGAATCAACCATTTTTCCCCAATTATTTAAGAATGGAGTATAATCCATATCTCCACCATCAGCCATTCTGCCACCTGATCCAGAACTGACGAAATAATATTCACCCTCCATGGATAAACCAGTTGTATCATAAACTTTTCGGTCTGGCATCATCCATAGTGTAAATTCAGCATTCTGTGCCCCAGTTGGAATGCGATTCTGGTTCTGAAATCTATTACGCAAAACAGCATTGGGTACAATGACGTATTCAATTTCTCGATTAGGAGTATTGAGAAAGGCAAAGATGTAGTAGTTTACTTTTTCCTCCCATTTTGGAATGGTGAATTTGAAACGACCAATTCCACTTAAAATATTTCCATTTGGACTACGATGAATTTCTGACTTTACCCTTGCTGAACTAACAAATTCGACACAAACAATCCTTTTGCTGTCATTGCCCTTGATAAGAATGAAGAAATTATTTCGATAGGAGTAAACTGTCAGCCCAAATTCTCTTAATTTCTTATAGAAGGATGATCTGTAGACTTGCTTTGTAAGTAGCATAACAGTATTGATTTAGATTAATTGTTGCAAAAATGTCGATTATTACATCAGGAATCAACTATTCAAATCTACATGTAAGCCAGTGAACTTTTCAAAGAATTTTATAATATTTTTAAATTATTATAAAACAACAGCTTATGTATTTTAAAATTATTTTAGATTTTTTTGTTGGAATACTAATTTTTTGATGAAGGGAACTGCCATGGTAAAACACTCGTGTAGCACCCAGTGCAACTGGAGAGGTAGCCCCCCACCCACACCCATAAGGGGCAATACCTTCATTGGGCATTGTACAACCTGAAAAATGTTTGAATCATTTCCAATTAGTCAATCAATAGTGCTGTAATTCATTTTATATGGTTTAAATTTAAGGACAGCTTATTCACTAAACATGGAAGGAATTAAACCAACTGAAAGCCTTCACGATCAAATTCTTGAATATAATGGTAGAGATTTTCCCATTGGAGCTAGTTCAGGGTTGTCAATTGATGATCCTGTTAAGGTGCTGGCTTACCAACATTATGTTTATACTCAGTGCGAAATATATTGGTTTTACCATAGGTACTATAATAATGTAGCTTGGGATGTTGTAAGTCAGGAAGTACTCGTTATTGGCGATAAGCAAATGGATTGTTTGGAGCTATCAGTAAGTGAAAGTCCTGAGGATATGAAAGATGGCTGGACAGAGAAATATTATTTTGATATTACTTATTGGATTTAAATGATAAGTTTTGGTATTACTCTGATTCAAATTTTTGAGTCAGCTTGAATTGATTAGTGTTTATTCCAATGAAAATATTGTTCCTTGCTATTTTTTTCTCTTCTTCATTCAATTGCGTTTTTTTAAGAAATCCATCTCGAATTTCTCTTTCAATTCGTGCCTTTTTGTGCCCTATTCGAGGTAAGATTTTCTCTCCTAAGTTAAAAATAATAAGTTTGCGATCACCTATTAGTTGGCTTCCAATCAATTCCCACCATATTTTATCAGTATCACCAATTGACGAGCCAAAAATGCAAATTAAGTTTGCTGAAATAACTCGTTGCTTGCATAAATTTTCTATAGTATGTTTATGTGCTTGATTACAAGTATCTTTTACAAGCGATTCTAAAATATCTTGGTTATTATGAAAATCTTTATTCGTAACTTGAGAAATATCGTTTACCCCCATTACCATTCTATCAGTGGCATAGCCATGAATATGTTCAATTTCCTGGATGAAAATGGGGGCATTATTATTATGAGTTCCAATTTTTACATTTTTATGATTCTCTCCAAGTAATTTTTCTATTGATCGTGTATAATTAAATGTAATAACATTAAGATTCCATTGTGTATTATACCAGTTATTTTTAAAGGCTGTAATTTTATCCATGTCTGCTTTCAAAAGCTGTCGCTCTGGGAAAGATAAAAAATCATATAGCTCTTGATTATCGTACAGGCTAAAATTAAATTTTTTCTCTTGCAATTCCAAATAATCAGCCAATTTCTCAGATATGTCCTCAAAAACCTCATCAAACTCTTCTAATGAATTTAGGTTTTCTGTATATTTTCCAAGAGCTAATTCCAAATCAGACCAATTCTTGAAATTCTTTTTGATTTCTTTTTTTAGCTTAGTTACAGATTCGCTTTTTGAGTTAATAGCCTGATAATAATCATAAAAATCTATGTAACTTGTTTTCATCCCTAAATTAAGATCAAAACCATTCCCTATGATAAAAAGGATATTCATATTAATTAAAATTCAATTTATGTTACCAAATATATTCGTAATTAGGCTTATTTATTCAATGATTCAAATGAATTCAAATTTCGTAATATTTATTGTAAAGCTACATAATAAATTGCATTTCGAATTCTCAAAGTGTTCTGTACTTTTTGTCCTTAATAATCGACTCAAAAGAATTTCTGATAAACACCAAACTATAATCAATGATAATGGCAAAATATTCATTTCTTACATAAAGAAATCGACTCCTCAAATCTACATATAAGCCAGAGAATTATTTAAAGTGGATTATAATATTTTATAAATTATTATAAAACAACATTTTACGTATTTCAAAATTATTTTCAGATTTTTTGATGGGTCATGATATATTGACGAATTGAAATTTTCATGAAAAAGACATCTGTAGCACCCAGCCTCGGTGGAGGGGGTGGGTGGAGGGGGTAGCCATAGGGGGGAATACCTTCATTGGGAATTGTCTAACCTGATATTGTTCGAATGATTCCCAATTATGCATTTAATAGTGTAGGTGTACCAATATCTGTTTGACATAAAAGACCTAGGATGTTTTAGTAAACCCTAAGCTTTCACCTCTAAAAACCTGATGGATTTTATGCTGGGATTATGCTGAAACCTTTTCTCTTTTTACATTTATAGTGGGATTATGGTACGATAATTTAGTTAGAGAATTATCATTTTAAATCTCTTACAGTAATACTAGACCAGTTCTCATTGACGTGTTTCAATTTCCATTACTTTCTGAACTTAAGACATATCTTAATAAATGTAGAATTTAATATTGAAAGTTCTATCGATTGATTTTCATGTAAAATCTTGCGTAATCTTTCGCTGGAGCATAAAAAATTAGGGTGGTTTTTTCAATATCCTGAAATTGAATAAGTAATAAAAAAACAGTCCGAAATTTACCTCAATTTGCAATTCCCTTCAATACAAATGGGATGCGAAAGAATCTTAAAATTTACAGTAAATCTGCGCAACCCCTCCACTATCAACATTTTTTAAATGCCAATAGTTTGTATTTGAAAATTTCAGAAAGCATTATCATAAGAAACAAAAAAGGCATCATTAGTTTAATCGATGAACTGGGTTTGGAAATCCAGGCTTAAAATATGAAAGAAATTTCTCATTAATCGTAACCCCCTCAACCAATTTCAATTCATTTAGATTATCAAAAAGCATCTTGCTTAAATCTTCTGGGGAGGTCTGGATTCGTGCATTAACCAGCAAATAGGCAGAACTGGATTTTTCAAAAATACTTGGTTCTCTCTGGCTTGTGTCTAAAATTGTGGTATAACTTATTTTCGATGATTGGTTGTTATACTGTAAAAAGAACTTCAGGTGACCAATTGGACAGTTCTTTTGAACAATATCGTTCGATAATTTTCTTATGAAGTCATATGCAAGTTCAACTGAGGAATTATTTATGCTAACAATCTCAATTTCTTCATCAAGCCATGCAAGATTAGCCTCCCCTGCACCATATTTCTCATAATCCACATCTATAACATTATGATCCTGTATTTTATGCAGATTATCAATAGTTTCAAACCACTTTTCAATCGACTCAATATTCAGCGAATTTTGGAAAAGCACCATTTTAGTAGAGTACAATCCATCTAGTAAGCTCTGTAGAGTTTCATAATCCTTTGAGGATAATAGGTCTATTTTGTTAACAACCAAAACTTCAGCTTCTTCTATTTGCTTTTCCCAGATGTAATTAGTCTCATCGTTAAATGGTAATGTTTCACCCTTCAAATGCATAAGCAATAATTGTGAGTCAACAAAGCTGGAAAAAGTCACTTGTTCAATATCTGCTTCCCTATATTGCAACAATGGTTTTAGAACAGTAGCAATAAGATCAGTGCAAGAACCAACAAATTCTGCAAATATCGAAGATGGATTATAATCCTTTTGCAATAAGTTTATTTGAGAATCTAATTCATTGTAATTACAACAAAAACAACCACCTGTTACCTCAGCGTAAGGTATATTGGCTTGTTGGATTACCCTGCTATCAACAAGATATTCTCCCTGATCATTAGTAATAACTGATGTTATAATCCCCTTCTCAGATAATGTTTTACAAGCATTGGCAATAGCAGTGGTCTTACCACTACCAAGAAAGCCTCCAACCAAATGAATTTTCATAATGTAATATTTTAATATCCTAAGTTTAAATCAAACAATTTCAATGTTTTACACATAATAAACAAACATATTGCGTTTACTCTCAATAATAGTGTTGATTTTAATCTAATTTACTTTTCAGATGAACTATCACAAGTACAACTGCATTGACTAGTCGCATTTTTCATTGCAGGTTCAAGTATTTTCATGAAAAAAATAGATGCCAAGGTAGCTCCTATTAAAGGAGAAAGTATATATACAAAGAAAAAGCCTCCTTGTAGGTCAGGAAAAGCAAAATTGCCCCATCCAAAAATCCATGCTACAATTCTAGGGCCAAAATCACGTGCTGGATTTAGTCCTGCCTGTGTCAAAGGTGCAATTAAACAAATAATGGAGGTTACAGTCAGACCAATAAAAAGGGGTGCAAGTGCATTATCAGGGCGACCAACATTGCAACCTTCTGTTAGAGCAAATATCATTAATAGCAAGATAAATGTTCCAAATGCCTCAGCACCCATTGCCAATGGTAATGAAACAATTGCTGTACTACCTGAATTCATATAGAATTCGCCAAACATTTTTGCTGTGCTAATTGACTCGACAGATCCTCTTATTATACTATGTGAACTCTCATAATTACTTATCGATGGGGAGAATAAGAGATAAATTGCCAATCCAGCTAAAAATGCACCTAAAAATTGCCCAACCCAATACGCTGGTAGCATCCTCGCAGACATACGCTTTGCAAATACCATTGCTAAACTAACTGCTGGATTAAGATGTGCACAAGAAATATGTCGAGTTAAATAAATTGATAGAGTTACGCCTATTCCCCAAGCTAACGCAATCTGCATCAGTCCTTGATAAGCTCCAAATAAAACTGATACTGCCACAGAACCACATCCAAACAGTACTAATAAAAATGTACCAAGTGTTTCTCCTATAAATTCCTTTTTGTATTTCATTTCACCACAAATTTATTCAGAAATCATTGTTTGTTCACTGCCAACCTGATATGATATTTACTCCAGCTAAGACTAACATATTCATATTTAAAGCATTAATATGCAACAGAATTATCCTTTTGATTGCGCCATTTTTGCAAATATATCTCAGAAAAGTGAATAAAATAAGGCAGATCATTGAAAAGATGTATTAGTGGAACAACTTTGCTAAGAACAGCAAATTCAAATCTAATTTCTTCACATCACCAAACTTCATCATATTAGACTCTAGAATATTAAAATCCAGATGATATTTTGAAATCTTCTCTGTTTTTTCACGAATAATGGAATTCTGACACGATTGTTTGGTTTTGAGTTGCCTTCGGTTGTAAAAAGAAGGATTCGATCAATTTAAATGTTCAGGTATTTTTTAAAGAGGTCAATTTTAACTTCAGCCAATTTTAGCGATATGAAATCAATTCAACTTGTGAAAACCTAGACAAAAAGCCCAAATTTTTTGGTAATCATTTACCCAATGGGTCAACATTGGGACTTGCTCTGAAAAATCCAATTATAATCAGATCAGGCAATTATATTGATGCTGAAGTAAAAGTAATCACTAATTTTTTAAGTGCTTACGAAACAGTTGCTTGGAATGTAATAAACAATCATAGTGAAACTGTTGACGAGAAGAAAATAGATTTTTATGGGATTTTAGTCTCAGAATGGAATGACATTACGAAAGAGGCATTTACTGTGATGTTCTATTTTGATATTAGTAATTGCTTGTAATTAAGTTTAATGTGTTGCCAGATAGGTGATTTCATCTTGATTAATTGCTCGTTGCCAAATACAGATATCGTCAAGAATACCATTATAATATCCATAAAATGCATAATTAGCAACTCCAATTCTTCTTGATCCATTCCATGAAAGTGTTGGAAGTGCCCCTGTAAATTGAGAATCTAGTTTGCCATCAACATAAAGGCTTATTGTTGAAGATTTTAATACTATTATTGCATTGTGCCACTTATTATCATTCAACTTTACAGTTGAATAATGCCATATTCCTTGGCTTGCGAAATCCAATGTACCCATAGTCCCAAGACCTTCACCCAATCCAATAATATAACCACCACGATTAGGAATAATTTGTTCGCCAAATGATAAAATTACCCCTGAATTTATTTGAGAAGTTTTAAACCAAAAACTGTAAGATATTTCTCCTATTACATTTAATGTGGTTGTACTTCCTGATGGTAATTCTATATAACCACTTGTACCATTAAAACTGTAGGCATGACCATTAAAACCAAACCTATCTGAAACCAACGTTAGACCTGATACATTTCCATTATTGCTATTAAAACTTTCATCATTTGCATTTCCATTGAATGGATAATATCCTACTAATCCAGTATACAATGGTGTTGGAAGTATTCCCAGCTGAGAAGATAGAGTATTGAGTTGTATCAGCATAATGTTTAACTGATTGTTTGAAGTAGCAATTTGATTTTGTATTGAGTCGATAGCCAAACTATTTCCAGTCACTGTGTTAATTGTCGAGGTCAATTTTGTGTTTAATGTGGTAATCTGACCTGTGATAACTGTTAATTGAGATTGGATTGTTGCTATTGTTGTACTCAGTCCACTCACAGTGCTATTTGTAGTAGTCATTTGTGTATTTAATGTGGCTATTTGACCAACAATTGTATTAAGCTGAGATTGAATGGAGGCAATTGATGTAGATTGACTATTTACAGTGCTATTTGTCGCAGCTAATTGAGTATTTAAAGAGGATATTTGACCAACAATTACACCAAGCTGAGATTGAATGGCTGTAATTGATGTACTGAGACTGGTCACTGTGTTGTTTGTCGCCTGAAGATTTGAATTGGTAGTTTTTAAAGCAGCAGCCAATGAATCACATCTTGCTTGTAAAGCATTTATTTGCGGAGTGTAGTCAGTTTGTTTCTGACAAGATGTATTAAAGATGCTTAAAGTGATCATACTGGCAATAAAAAAAGTCCAAAAAGTTCTCATTTTTCCAATTTTTTTGAGTTAAATATTTTTTTGATAATTGATTTGTAAGCCTTCGGTCTTGTACTTATTGGTATACCCACAATATTAAAACGTGATTGTTTGCTAAAATTGTAATCATTGTCGGGAATTTCAATTGTCATACCATGATATGAAATGTCGTAAGGAATATTTTCGTCTTTCCAACACGTTTGGCTTTTCGATTCCGCCCTGTTTTTAATTGGTTTCAAGACTCCAAATCATAAATAAATTGATCATCTGCAAATCTATAAATAATATAGCATATATGCCATATTTTATTTTCTATTTCTTTAAATCTTTCCGCAATGAAACCAGCGGAGAAAAGAACTAGAAAAAAAATCTTTGATGAAGATGGTGTTAAGGCTTTAGCAATTCAGCTTATAAAGATTCGAACAAATAGGGGATACACCCAAAGTCAACTTGCCTTCGAATCAGGATTATCGCTAAGCCAAATTGCACGAATTGAAACAGCAAGAATTAACCCAACATTAAGTACTATTTTTACTCTTGCAAGGACACTGGATATTCCATTAAAGGAATTGTTTGATTTTGAGTTGACTTCTGTTGTAGAATAAATGTTTCGACCAAAGTAAATGTTCTGGTATTTATCTTTGTGGTTCACTTTTAACCTCAACAAAATCTAAACGATATGAAAAAAATTTCAACCAGTGAAAGCCTTAACAAAATACCTAAATTCTTTGGTCATCATCTGCCCAATGGGTCAACGATGGGACTAACTCTGAACAATCCAATTGTAATCATTTCAAGCAATTATATTGATGCTGAAGTAAGAGCAATTCAATCATTCCTTTCTCACTACGAAACTGTGGCTTGGGATGTTTTAAGCCAACATATTGTTAATGTTGGTAGTAGGATGATTGATTGCTATTCGATTCTGATCAGCGATTGGAATGATAGCTTGAAAGAGGGATTTACTGTGAAGTTTTATTTTGATATAAGTGATTGCTATATAAATGATTAGACAATCAGTATATTACAATCACTTACATCAAACTGTATTTTACAAGAGACTATGTGTTGAACATTTTTCAACACTAACCAAGGCTATTAAGTAGTTCCATTTAATCAAATCTTGCTTAAATTCTCGGCTTTCCTTTCTTTTAAAATGTATTATTGCACGATGGTTAAGCGACCTCAACCTTCTTTTTGTGGATCACAGGATAGAACAAGTCTGTTTCCTCTGCATATGCATCAGCCTGTTCTTCGGTTTTCTCCCTGTCATCTGGATGAACACAAACGTACTGAGCCATGCAAAAGACGTTGGAAGATTTACACCAAGTTGTTTTGTAGTTTATCTCATTAGAATTCAGTAGTTTACATAAATTCTTAATTTCCTTTTCCCTTTTACCAGAAGGACAAGGAGAATCAGACCATGTTCCTGTATCATTTGCACCACCTACAGCGTTAACTGGTTCTTCGTGACCTCTTGTAGAAACTATTCTACACAGATATTAGGTTGAAAATTGAAGAGTTTATCAGCGATTTTAACTTATTAGTTTATGATTTAAAGGAAATAAATGTCACTTCAGTCCGGGCCAGTTATTAAGCCACTCAGAATAATCATATACTGTGCCATCAGCCATTCGACCACCAATACCTTTACGCAATAAATACCAGCGTCCTTCCCAAGATAGGGATGTTATGTTAAAAACTTTCCCATCTGGATAGACTAAAAAGGATAAGCTGACTTTTCTTTTCCATGACAAACCCAAGTCAAATAGTTTTTCGCTTAGAGTTGTTGAGGGAATAATGATGAATTCTGGACGATCAGTAGAAGCATTTACCAATGCCAAGATAAAAAAGTCAGGATATGGTTCACCAATTGGTACATGAAGTTTAAGATCATTCATGCTGTAAATTTCATTCCCTTCGTGGCTTTGCCTGTTAATATCAACAGAATTGGCAATAACAAGCTGCATTGAAATTGTTCTGAAGTCGTTATTATTCTTAACCAAATAATCCTACAACATTCTAAATAAATGTAAAAAAATTGAATTTAGTATGTTTTTTCACTTTCTGATTTTGGCATAATCTTATTCCCATAATAGTATCAGTGCATTAACAATCAATTTATTCAGTGTTCATGGGGTGCAAATAATAACTGCCCAATTGCAATAAGACAATCTATATTAATTTATTTGTAGTAAATATTGTTACAGTATTGTAATATTACTATTTAAAAATATTTATACTTTTGCAGTACACAATATTATACATAGTTTTCTTAATCTATTGTAACAATGGCAAGAGACTATAACATTACTATGTTTGTTTTAGATACTTGGCATATTTTGCCAAATAATAAAATTGATCTAAACCAACTAATCAGGTTCCTTGAATTAAATCGAAATATCAATATTGAATTGAACTCTTATTCCCTTGAAAACCCAGAATCACAAACGAATAAAATATTTAAGGAAAAGTTATCATCAATAGATGCTTCCCTATACTTATTATCAGAAGGCATTCATAGTTCAAGGGTTATATTGGGTCACTTAGCCGAATCAAACTTACCTATGTTTCGATTCGTTAAAGTGATTTAATCAAAGATATTTGTAATTATTTAACTTATCTTATTGAGTCTGCTATTGAAAACATCCTGAAGATTATTTAGTTTGTATTATATGGATTGGAAATATTTATTTGGGCCAGACATTGTAGAGGGTATTATTCTTTGCCTTATTATTATACTTATTCCCATTGTTCTTTTAATTGTAGTGAAATTGACACAAAAGAAATAATATTAGTTTTTAATAGTTAGTTTTTCTATAAGCATAAAACCTCACTCCAGTTTTTAATTGTTGAGATATGAGATTAGTCCACTTCCTAATTTAATCACTGTCCTATTTTAATCCCATAAACAACAATAATTGGGATGCCTTATGATGGATGAAAATCCTGATTTAACCCAAAGAATTAAATTACTTCACAAAAAGAATGCCCAATAATATTAACTATTAATTCGTTAAGGATTGATAGGAAGAATAGATTGTAATCATTTAGACTGACCTTAGATATTCTCTAAACTCCTTTGCAATTCCAGAATACCAAAAGTGAATGTGGTATGTCCAAATTGCCTTTTTACTATTGTACTTACCTTTTGCACTGCAATAAACATCTCCTTTAACTGCATAATTAGTAAAAGATACTTCCTCTAAATAGCGTCCTACTGATACATTAATTTCTTCAATATTGGAATTATCCCCCAATCCATAACGATAAGTGAAAAAGGGTACTAGGTAATAAATCTTCCGACTTGTTACCTTTTCATCTTCATCAATAATTTTCATTTAAATATTTTATTTGTTAATTCAGCTCTTAATACTCCAAAATGCGTTAATTCCAAGACCAGATTTGTTGAACCTTTCTCTATTAATTCAATATATTGCTCAACTGACAATGTGTATATAGCAAATAATAAACTATTTGATTTCATTTCTAACAAACTACTTAACTTTTCAAATGTTGTGGTAGAATTCTCTTTAACATAGATTTCATCATACAACAGTAATAATAAAACTTTGGCATTTTTAAATACGACTTTGTCAAGAGAGCCTGAACAAGCTTTTAGATAGGGTATTTGAGTGATTTCAAAACACCTTTCTGGTGCATGTTTTTCTGCTAAAAATTCGTCTGTTATCATTTTAAAAGATTTAGATCGATTATTAGAGATAAGATTGTTAAATATCGACAATTAAAATGATTTCTGCAAATAATTCTTAAAAATTACATCAATTTTAATAGCATAATCAAAACCGATCAATTGAACTTTTAATTAATATGGATGAATATATAGCTATGCGTCATATATTCAATATGTTATTATCTTTTAAAAAAAATTATTTAACCGTTATCCAATTATAGCTGGGCACTTTTTACTCAATAATTTCAATAATAAAATCACTCCAATTTCAATATTAGTAATGTGTTTTGCAGGTCAATCGACATAAAGCTTCTTCAGTTTGGTAAGAGTGTTTTTATTGGTAGAAGTAATCTGGTTGATGTGCTGGAAGCTGTACCCCTTTTTCAGCATCTTTATTTCTTCCTGATACTCTTCCTTCATTGCCTCATCAGTTTTACGAAATCCAGCTTTTCTACCAACTACACCACCAGCGTTACGAAAATTCTGGTAACCGCTTGATAAACGATTTTCAATGGTCTTACGTTCCATACATGCAACCTCAGCCAATATGGTAATAAGAAATTGAGACATTGGATTAATTTGCTTTTCAGGAGTTAACGTTTCAATGTTGTAATTCTGGATATACAAAGATATTTTGTTCTGGTTCAGGATTTCAATGGTTTGTAGAACCTGTAAAGTATCCCTGCCTAGTCTGGATAATTCGGTAACTAGCACCTTATCAATGCAATTTGTGTTTACAAATTCGATCATGTTCTGCAATTCTTTTCTTGCAGCGTTTTTTGTAGCACCACTAATTTTTTCAGCAAATACACCAGCAACCTGATATTTTTGTGTTGCTGCCAGTTGGGTTAGATCGTTTACCTGCCTATTGTATGATTGTCGGTCTGTCGTACTTGACACACGGGCCAGAATTACTACTTGTTGCATATCTTACAGATTTTGTTGGTTTTTAATATTACGTAACCACATATTAGCGAATGATGTATAATTAGCTTGCATCTTTGCCCTATATCCCTTTATTTCACCATTTTCCATGATTATTGATTCTTGTTCGATGCCAATACCAGCTTGTTTGAAATAGCTTGGCAGGTATGAACCAACAGCTTTAATATGGATGAAGCACATTTCTGGATCAGCCATAAGGTCACCATTCTGTTCGTAGTAATGTGCAACACTAAAGATTCTGTACTTCTCACTCTCAAATATCTTTTCGACTGATACTGGCAAAAATGTTCCACTAGTATTATCAATTTTGATGTACCCATCTTCCAGCATCTCGACCATCTTATTCATGGTCTGGGTTGATTGCTTATTCAGTGTTCTCATTGTAATTAATTTTAGTTAATGCCTAATATATTGGGCAAATATACAAATATTTTCAACATGCCTATTTTATTGGGCAATATATTTTATCTTTATGCCAATAAATGTTCAACTATGAATCCAAAAGAAATACCACAAGATCATCAGGAATTAATGATTGAGATAGGTAAACGACTCAGGGAGTTAAGGAAGAACAAGGGATTGAGCTATATTGAGTTTGCCAAACAAATTGGTATATCAAGGAATTCTTATAACCAACTGGAATTAGGCAAAAGCAATTTTCAATTTATTTCACTTCTGAATATCTTGAGGTATAATGAGACTCCATTAAATGCTTTTTTTAAAGACTTATAAATCATTGAATTGCCAAAATTTGTGCTTTTGTACTTTCCATTTTCAAAAACCATTGAAAAAGAAGTGTGTAGGAGGTACAAATTGTTTTATGATTATTTTATAGCATTGATATATAGGGTTATAGAAAATTGTTTAAATTCATTACAATTAAATAATGGTATTTTAATGCCGATTATAGTACGTATAAAGTCCAATTAAAGCCCTCTCAAAATCATTCGAATTCTGGATCAGGGTCATTGGTATTTTCATCTTCATTTTCATCATCATCTTCAAATAGGAAATCATCTTTTCGCTCAATCAAGTACGTAATGAATTCATTGGTTTTATCTTGAAAATGTTGATCCGAATTATCTAAATTCATGTGGCTGTAATCGTATTCCAAAGAATCAATAATTTCCTGTTCGATACCATCTAAATCTGCAAGACAGCCAATTGTTTCGCTGTTGATGTATCCATAATAGTCATCTCTTTTTGTGCTGGGAAGTTTAAACTCTGAATCTGGCTGATCAATTAAATTCAAAATCTGATCAAAAATGTATTCATCATAGTCTTGCTCGACCTCTTCATCATTAACTTCATCTTCATTGCTTTCTGGCATTTTATTATCCAAGGTATATAACCATTCATCATCGACTTCCTCCACAACAGTATCGAGATAATCTGTTTCATCTATTATTTTTCGCCAGACTTCTTTCTCGTTAAATTCTTCATATTCAAATTTCTGTACAAAATCAAAATGTTTAAATACATCATTGATAATGGATTCAACAATATTTCTCTGCCTGATTGGAAATAGTAAGGAATCATGTCGGGTGAATGAATTTATTCCTGAATCTCGAACTCTTTTCCAAATGTGATCTATAAAGATTTCCGACTCAACGTTTTGTAAACCAACAGAGAATTTTTCATACCCATGTGTTTCTTTGAAATCGTTGATGATATTCATTACTGTTGGATATATATCCCTTAATTTTTTTGCATAATCACTCTCTGGCTTTACCTTACTAAATAGCGTTTGAAACGCAATGTTCTTAGCATATTTTCTTTCTTTTAGATTTAGGTTAGATTGAAGCATCAAATAGAAATCATGCAACAAGGTATCTTCAAGAAAAGCATACATGGTGTTGGAATTATAAATATCTTCCTGTGGATAAGCTTTATCGAATCCTTTAAATGGAAATTGATTATGGTACTTGTCCATGATTTCAACCATTCTTGTTACGAATGTAATGGTTGGTTTCTTTTTGAATAAGGCAATCAGTTCTTTCCCAGAATGATTGATGTAGTAGTTAAATAAATTCCCTAGGATGGTGAACTGACTGCATTTCAGGTCTGCCTGTAAGATATAATCACCATTGATCCTGACAAATTGAAGTAATGATGAAGGTAAAGATGTCAGATGATTATATACCCTCAACGTATCATCGTGCCGATGAAAAGTTAAGTTGTCGGGAAAATAGGCTCGAATCTGCCATTTGTAATGATGGTTTAAACGCTTTAATGTTAAGCGTTCGAACTGTTCCTGATTGGCAATGATGAATTTGTTCTTGAAGTAAATCAATGTTTTCTTTTGATTCAATGCCATTTTCATAGCTGATTCAATTGGTAGGTATGTTGAATGATATTCATCCTTATCATTCAAGATTCTTATCTTATAAGGCTTACTGTCCGAAATACCAGATGCAAAATCTAAATCCATGTATTTCTTCATTACATCTGTAATATTTAGGTCAATCCATCCAAGAGCTTTTTTCTTAATGATAGTGATTGCATAAGGATCAAAACCGATAATTGAAAGCTTCCTATATCCATCATATTCCTTGTCTATACTTTCAGATGATTTTGAAAATCCATAATAATTCTGCTTAATGAGCATTTCATTCATCAGAGAATCCTTGATTTTAAATCCTTTTACAACTGGATCAATTCCTGAATCTGAAATGTAGGTTACGTCAGAAGATTCAATAATTTTATTGTTTAGGAGATTAGAGACATAAAGGTAATAATGGCTACCAATAACTTTTTTCCAGTACTGAGCTGATAATGGAAAAAACAAATAGTCGGGTTCATTGATATTTTTGCGAAAAATAACAGAAGCTACCCTAATCAAGTTATTCTTCGATCTGAAATCACGAAATAAGTCCAATAATGGTTGTAAAGACTTAATAAGGTTAGAAGGTAAATATTCATAAGGAAATCTATTTTTCTTAGACATATAATAAGATTTTAATAAATTAAAATAATACAATAGGTAGGGGTACATGTTTATGTACAAATCTCATTCGTTTCTGTGACCAAGACTCGATGTAAGTATCAAATAATAAGTTAATTGCAAACATGTATTTTGATGTTATTATTAAAAAATATTTTTGAGTCTTGGTCACCAGAATCAATGAGTCTTGGTCACGATAATTGTCAGTATTGGTCTTGAAAAACAGCATGTTTAATTACAGAACTTCAGTTATTTATTCAATCCTATAAACCCTGAATGCTGCATAAATACAATTTGGTGTTTATTCAAATTCTTTATGAAATAATAAAACGATGGGCAATCATCCTTTATATGCTTAATTTTGAATTGGTAATAGATTGTCAGTTCATCCCCTTCTCCCTCTTCCGATTCTTCAAAAGGAATTTTTAATGTTTCCAATGCAAGGCTTATCCAGCTTGCATTACAAACAGTAGCAAAAACACTCATTATACCACCATTATCTTTATACACACCTTGTGATAAATTTTTCAATACCCAATCTGGGGTTAATTCAATCAACTTTTTCATACTTAATATTTAAGATTTATAAATAATTATTTTCATGCCATTCGATTCAACATAGGTTCTGGCACAACCAATGCTTTAATAGTACTTCAGTGAAGTTGTTTACTGATTGATTTTCATGTATGGGCAAAGATTACCAATGTTACAAGACTACATCCTATAACCTATTGATATTCAAATGTGATGTGTGTTTTGGAATCAACCGAATTTGCGACCTCTTCTGTAATCGTGCGATTTCATTTGCATTTATTTAATTGAATTTAAGAATTGAAAAATCTATGAATGATATTGATCCTTAACTGATCTAGGTAAGTTCTGTTTGGATTTATAGAATACATACTTATCAATCTCATGGTGATTAAACAGTCAAATACAAGGAATATCCACTACCATATGAATCCTTTTCTAATAGTTTCTTTTCAATTAATGATTCAATTATCTTATCAAACATTTGTCCAGACAGTTGAAGTTCTCTATTTATGTCAGAAGTTTCAAAAAACCATTTGGGTTTAAAGGAATGGACGTAAAATAAATGCTTAACAATGGTTCGTTCATCATCAGTTAATTGAGCCCTTTTTTTATTTCCTAAAACTGCACGAACGTAATTTTGGTTCTTACTAAAATATTTGCTTGGAGACTTGTAGGCAGGTTTTCTAATCTTCTTAATCTTTACGTCAAGTTTTTGACCTTCAGCCCAATTTACCACATCTTTGTATAAGAAAGGTCTACAATACGCAATATCTTGGTTGTTAAGGTCAAATGATTCTGTTCCAACATACTTCTTGTTTCCTTTTTTTAATAACTCAATACTATAAGTACATACCAATTCATTAGAATCAAAATAGTATCTATCTATAAAGATGGACAGATGTCTTTTACCGAGAAATTCTTCTGGTAGTCTACTTTTAACCCAATGAAAATCGTTTTCATAATTACATTCAATCTTTAATGCAGTTTCTTCATTTAACGTTTCTTCATCTGTTGCATAAATTCTTACATCATTTCTCTCATTTTGTAATCTGAGACATTCTAAAACACTTGAATTTGTTGTCATAGTTTTAATTTTTAATTGTTTATTGAAATTTAATTTGTATTCATTATTTCTGTTTCTGGATTTACCAGTGAATATTTTTTCAATCCTTTGTCAGATTTCAATGCTTTTACTTTACTATTAGGCATAGTTATCCCAATTAGCAAGATTTTTCTATTGTAACTAATAGATATTTAAACTATTAAGGATTTAATTATATTGAATTATCATCCAAATTGGCGTGTGGCAACTCTTATTATTCTTTTCATTGATTTAAGTATTGTTTTGTAATTTGCTCTGATATTATATTCTCTATTCTTATTGTTTAAACTTGCTCTTTATACTTTATTATACGTAAAAAAATCAAAATAGTTTCAGCTATATAATTAATAATCAAATATATAATCTAAATTAAGAATCGTTTTGCCTGGCTCTAACAAGGAGAAGAAGAACTGCCCTGACCCAATTAAAATCAGGGCAGTCTTACTCAAACGCAAACCAATTAAACTATATAAACTCACGCAAACAATTGTAAAAGATTCCATTATCGAACCTATTCCTAAATAAGCTTTTTCATAGATTTTATTTCAATTGATCATTAAGCAGTCAATCTGGTTTTGTTGTATATTTCACTACCATTACAACTCATACATAGATCAACGAATTCAGTAATTGGAAGTGATTCATCCCATTTCACCCATTGATTATCCACAAGCATTTCAATGCTTTCCCAATATTTCTTTGGAATAGGATTAGAAGTGCATGACCACTGGTTAGTTTGACTACCCATATTCAGGGAAAGCTTATCAAGTGTAAAATACATTATTTCAGAAATGCCACTAACATGTTTGAATTTAGCCCAAGAAACAGTTGGAAGGGTTTCACTTATTACAATTCTGCACATGCCAATGTGTTTTCTCATAAAACTAGTGGTGACTGTCTCTCGTTCTAGGTCATTTAGCAAATAGGTTTTGCCAGCTTCCAAATCCTGATTCATTATAGTACCAATATTGCAACATATTTCCCACTGGGGACTTTGGGTTAACCATGCTGCTGGCTTCTCTCTTTTTTCGATACCAACATTCGTAGTCTTGATAATTCCATCATTTACAATGGTTGGTAGATGGAATCCTTTGGTGTAATGATAATAACTCATGATTTCAAATTTTAATATTTTCTAAAAAAATAATGTACCTTCATTTTTATGCTGGTTCAGGCTTTACCAGTGATCATTATTCCCACTCTGAAGAGTTGTATTGTATTCTTTGCTTAGCACAGGGCATAGTTTTCCCATGTAACAAGTTGGTATTTCTGTAACTAATAGATATTTAATGTGTTAATTCTGAATATTATCTGGAAGGTTACCCAAATTTGTGATTTCTGCTGAAATTCTTCTTTGTCATAATTTGTAATTTTTAGTTTACTATTTATTCGAAATACATTATAAGATTAGATTTTGTGGTGTCTCAAAAGGGCAAATTGATTGCTCGATTTAGGTGCAATCAATTCTTAATTTAGAATCCAAATACCCATTTGAAACACCAAAGGCAGGTATATTTTGAGATATACCTGCCTTTGACAATTTTTTCAATATCATTAAGAACGTTTTGCCTTCTGATTTTTTACAGATTGGCAATTGTTTTATTTGCTGGTACAAAACTAAAATAAATATTTCGAACCAGCACTAAAAAAAGTGATATATTTAAAAAAAAAACTAAAATTATAAATCAGATTAACAACAACATACACTCGATTCTTAATTTAGAATGCAGTTTTTACATTCTTTATTTAGAATGCCCCAAAATTGAATTATTTCAATAAAACTGAACCTAATTTTTAACAGAATTGGTTTCAAAGAACTATTTTCAATCCTCATTTTTTTAGAGGCTGTTCATGGGTATTCTTAGGATGACAATATTTAAGTGGAATAATACTCCAGAGAACATTTTGACAGGGCAAAATGACTATTCAGCATTCCTATTGTTTGTTCATCACAAAAAGTGGTGGCAAATAGACTCCTTAACCTGACACGTCTAATTATCAAGATATTTATATTCTCTCATTAGATGGCAATATTATTTTTTTCACCAAATAATTAATGTTGGAGTGCCTAAAATACCATACTTCGTAGCAATTAACTTAAACTTTTCTCAAAGTGAAGCTTTATAATCTACCTTCTACAAGGTACACCATTTTTTTGAGAATAACGAATTTTGTTAGAGTATATTTTATTGATTATATTTACCTCTAGTCAATCATAATACAGCCTAATTATTTTAATCCAATACATTATGGAAATAGGTAGACTTGAAAATTAAATTTGCGAACTTTATGAAGTAAAGAATCAACTGAATTTATTCCTTGGCTGGCAAAAGAAGAAAATATTCAATTGTTGAGCAAAACGATTGGAATTGAACTCGAAGTTCAAAATCAAGATGCAGGCGTTGGAGATAAAGTAAAAGAAAACTTTGAAAAGCTTAATTCTATTGCATAGAAAGGATCAATAAATGAGATATGCTCAGATTTAATCTGGGACAAAATGATAGATAATAAAGGAAATATTTTCAAAATGAAAAATTATGGAAAATTGGCTTGAATCAGCAGAAAATGAAAAATTATTAGAATTAATTAAGAAAAAAGAACTAGAAAAAAAACGAGAGCTTATTTCTATGATGGAGGAAAAGGTTCACAGTAACTTAAAAATCTTTTATGAATTATGTCAAAGGGTAAATAGAGTAAAACCGAATTCATTAATAATTTCCCGATTAAAAATACATGGAACAAAACGTTTCGAGATTGAAAAATATGTTTACGAAGGTTCTGGTATTGTA
This sequence comes from Prolixibacteraceae bacterium, assembly GCA_963677935.2. Lineage (GTDB taxonomy): Bacteria > Bacteroidota > Bacteroidia > Bacteroidales > Prolixibacteraceae > JAAFHB01. Next base: position 5,304,993 of record CAXXEH010000003.1, read on the forward strand.
GCAAGCTCAATTGAAGGTAGTAGAAGCTTAGTATTTGATTGTTCTAATGTTGAGAAATTAATGATGAATGTAGTGATTTACAGGGAAATTTACAAAGAAGGTAAATATTATCCAGCTAAATTTAGCAGAAATGGAGAATGGCTTGAAGAATTGTCGATTCCTTCTAAGCATAGTACCGAAACTGAAGAAGTTCTTCATAAAAGATTTTTACCTGAAGATATTTTAAATTGGACAGAAGAAGAAATGCTAGTTACTATTCAATATTTATTACTTGAAGTTAAACATGTTAATCTTCCTGGTAAAGAGTTGGCAATAGAGTGGCAAATTGATCTTATGAAAAAAGAAAATTCAAAGTTAACTAAGGCAATGCATGAGTTATCAGTAGTAAAAGAATTTCACATTGGAAGATCCAAGAAAGAAAAAGAAGAACAAATAAAAAATCTGGAAGCATCTATAAGTGAAATATTAGAAAAAATAAATTCCAAAGAATGGAAGTTAATGAGTGGAATTGAGTGATTATGGGATTAAACCTCTCCGCCTTTTCTCTTGCCCACCTCAACCATTCCTGAAGTTCATCAGTTATACCTCCAGACAGATTGGTATTGGTTACAATTACATCAATGTATTCAGTAAGAATCATTGCTTGTTTCCACTGTTTAGATTCAGCCAATAACTTCTGAAAGTTTGCCCCATCAAGCTCTTCTCTGTCATGCCTTTCTTTTTCAATTCGTTGCTTTTCTTCCTGAAAAAGTCAACCTTCCTTAAGCTTAAGTTGATATTGTTTTTCCTTAATTGCAAACAACTCAATACCTGTAATTATTTTGGACAACTAATTTTCAATAGGTATTTTGCCATCAGTCCATATCTTTTTTTATATTTGAACGATTTCCGAATGTCAATATACAAGTTGAAAAATACCTGCGATTATTCCAAACTATATTAGCTTGTCTTTTCACATACTCGACACGATGTTTCTCCTGAATGTAAATGGATATCTCCACCTCAAAGAATACTGCATAGGATTTAATTCCATCTTATCTATATTTATATGCCTAATTAACTATTATTTGAGTTATAAATTTGTACCACCCTATTTATCTTATCAGTTTCCACAACAATGGTAGCGTCCGACAGTCCTGCAATGATTCTGTTCCGACGCAGGAAGTTGGTTCTGTCGATGGGTGAATAACTCAGAAAATCTGAAATTAGACCTCCGTTATTTTCAGTCATTTCCCTGGCTATCGCCGTGTGCAAAGCGGGATACACCGTTTCAAGACCGTGTCCCAGTACTGCAACGGTTGGCAAACCTGTTCGCAAAGCCGATTTGTGTGACTGGATGTCGATTCCATAGGCCAGACCACTCACGATGAGTATCCTGTATCCACGTTCTGCAAGAACTGAGATAAACTGATCAACCATTTTTCTGCCGTACTCGGTGGCATGCCTTGTTCCGACAATACTGATTGATTTGGCGCAATTCAAAGTTGGATTCCCCTTCACGTAAAGGATGATCGGAGCATCAGCACATCCAAGCAACCGCTGCGGATAATCATCATCGAGGTAAAACAGCGCCTTAAAGTCGTTCTTTTGCAAAAATTCCACTTCGCGGACAGCTCTTGAATTCACCTCCGAATTGACAATATTCTTTGCCAGAATAGCGCCAACTCCGGGAATCTGCCTCAATGCATTCTCCTTTTCCCTGAATACCTGTTCGGCCGAGCCGGTGTAGGCAATCAGTGATTTTGCTGTTACACTCCCGATTCCCGGAATCAGCGACAGTGCAATTTTATGGATAAGACTTTCTGTCATTGAGCATTATCAGCTACAGATAAAAACTATTTTCCTGTTTTCTTTGGGATAATTCCCCGCCAGCTAGATGAACCCCAGGCGCCAAAAATCCCCAAAGCCCCTCCGTTGATGTTGGAGGGAGGATTCCCCGGCGCCTGTGAATTAACTCCCTGCTGAATCGATTCACTTAATCCTTTAAAATATCTCCAGGTGTTTCTTTCAAGATTGAGCAGTTCAATTGCAACCGTATCGCCGGGAGCAAAATTGTGATAATAGATTGGTGCCACAATCTTTTCACCGTCCGAAAAAGCGTCGGTCATAAGGAAGTAATCATTAACCGCATAATGGCCATTATAATAAACCTTGATCCGATAGTAATTTTCAGTTATTGCAGGGTCCTGGAATTCAACCACAACATTCAGACTATCACTTTGAAATATACCCGGTCTGAAATAAACAGTGTCAATAGGAACCGGACCGGGAAGAAGAACTGTTGCATTAAAACTCTCACTGCCTGTAGCAATTCGAAGGGTATATGATCTTCCTGAAATCACTTGCATCCTGGACGATAGATAATATCCACCTCCTTGTTCGATGAATTTTTCTTTATAGGCGAGCGACTCTAATTGCACTGCAGCTTTTAGAACTGGTGTAAATTTGCTTTGGTTGAAGAATGCCTGGCTTCTTGAGATTTTTACCACTATCGGATTTTCGCCGTTGGTGATATAACTTTCGATTACGACCTTTGGATTTGCATCTGTCAGATTTACTTCAATTTTTTCTTCACATGACCAAAGCAGAATCGGTATTGAAAACATCAGGAGTGATTTTTTAAGAAGGGTTTGAACCCAATTCCAGATCATTCTAGTGATTATGAAGTTTAAATAATTTAATTATAAGCGGTTGAGAATTGTGTAACGAGTATTGTAAAGCCACTGATCTTATTGCAAGTTTAATAAAAAATCGGGTACAATCAATACCGGTCGAAGCCCTTGTAACCGCCTCCCCTGTATCCATAATTTCTGAGAGTAATATTATCCTGCTGAGGTTTAATGATTGAAGTTGAATTCTGCTTGTATTCGCGCATAGTGCCTATTCCCGATGAAGAGATAGAACTGTTTCGATTTACTGCTTCGTTTGCCGATATTCGGTAACTTTTAGGCTGCGAGTATTTAACGTCAATGGAATACTCCTGAAAAATTGTGTGGTCTAATTCTTTAAGTGCTTCATTGGCCTCATAATTATTAGGCATTTCGACAAAACCAAAGCCCTTGGATTTCCCTGTGAAACGATCCATAATGACCTTAACCGTATTGACGAATCCGTAATGTGCGAATAGTTTTTGCAGGTCCTTCGATGTGGTGGAGGGGCTCAGATTTGCCACGAATATGTTCATGATTAAAGAGTATTTGGGTTAGAATAAATGAGATACATCTGATTTTACTTGTAAAATTAATAAAAAAAAATGGGATAAACGGTCTTTTGTTAACGGTTTTTGATCAAAATGTCCGATTAGGAGTAACCAGTTTTCATTACCTTTGCAGGGATGATAGATCAGGGAACCATACAACAAATACTCGATGCTGCAGAGATTGCGGATGTAGTTGGCGATTTCGTAACCTTAAAGCGGCGTGGAACAAGTATGATCGGACTGTGTCCTTTTCATAATGAGAAAACCCCTTCTTTTAATGTTTCACAGGCAAAGGGCATTTATAAATGTTTCGGATGCGGTAAGGGAGGATCTTCTGTCAACTTCATCATGGAGCACGAACACTTGTCGTATGCCGATGCGTTGAGATGGCTTGCAAATAAGTACAATATCCAGATCAGGGAAAAGGAGGAAAATCCCGAGGATGTGAAGGAAAGAAACGATCGTGAGAGTCAGCTGATTGTTTCGGAATTTGCCCAGAAATTCTTTAGTGAGCAGCTTTGGGAGACCAATCCGGGGCGATTAATCGGGCTCTCTTATCTGCGGCAACGTGGGATGAGAGATGATATCATCAAAAAATTTGGAATTGGGTATTGCCCTGAAGGGAAAGATACCATGACCAGCGCAGCCGTTAAGGAGGGGTTCAAGATGGAGTTTCTCGAAAAGACGGGTTTAACCATCAAGCGCGACGATTGGATTCGGGATCGTTTTTCGGGACGGATGATGTTCCCGATTCATGGAATTTCGGGTAGGGTGATCGGCTTTGGAGGTCGCACTCTGACCCAGGATAAAACAATAGCAAAGTATCTGAATTCTCCCGAATCGGATATATACCATAAAAGCCGTGTTCTGTATGGAATCTTTCAGGCGAAAAGGAGCATCATTCAGGAGGATAAGTGCTATCTTGTTGAGGGTTATACCGATGTGACATCGCTTCATCAATCGGGGATTGAAAATGTTGTCGCTTCGTCAGGAACCTCGCTCACAATCGATCAGATCAGGCTGATCAGGCGATTTACTAACAATGTCACAATTATTTATGATGGCGACCAGGCTGGGATTAAGGCTTCGATGCGCGGAATTGATATGGTCCTTGAGGAGGGGATCAATGTAAAAGTACTTCCATTACCCGAGGGTGAAGATCCTGACTCTTTTTCAAGATCGATGAGTGCCACCCAGCTCAACGAGTACATCAAGTCAAACGAAACCGATTTTATTAAATTCAAGACAAAATTGTTGCTTGCCGGGGTTGAAAACGACCCGATCAGTCGCGCTAAATTAATTACCGACATTGTGAGCTCTATTGCCGTTATTCCGGCTGAAATAGTTCGTTCAGAATACCTTAAGGAGTGTAGCCGTCTGCTCGATGTACGCGAAACTGTCCTTTATAATGAAATCCGGAAATTAAAGGTAAAATCAGAAGATGAGCTGATTAAGCATCAGGAACGCGAACTTCTTAAGGATGCGAATCTGAAAAGCCACCCTTTAATTATTCCCGCACCTGAGGTGAATCCATGTGAAAATGAGGAGCGAGAATTACTAAAGTTCCTTATAAAATATGGATTTCATAAATTAACAAGGGATTCGATTCATGAAATTCCTGATATTGACCCTGTGTATGTAGCTGGATATATTCTTTCTGAGTTGGAGGCTGACCAGATGGAATCTGCAAACCCGGCCATCAGAACTGTTTTTGAGGAATACCGCAAGTTCGCCGATGATGAAAACTTCGATGCAATTAAATATTTTGTCAATCATCCTGATCTTATGGTGAGTCAGTTGGTTTCTGATATATTGTCCGAAAAGGATAAGCTGGCTCAATTTTGGAAGAAAAAGGGTAATTACATAGAAGAGGAGCACGAGATACTTTATCAGTTAGTTCCTAAAGTGCTGCAAGAATATAAGTTGAGATATGTTTCCTATCTGATATCCCAGGCCGAGAAGGGGATACGTAAAGCCTCAGAAAATAATGATGATGAGGCAGTCATCGAATTTCAGAAACGTTACCAGAAACTGAAAACAGTGGAAAGTCTTCTATGCAGTCATCTTGGAAATCGGACTATCACCTCCTGATATCTGATGAGAAAAGCTGAATTATTTGTTGTTTTAATGCTTTACAGACATAAATTGAGTTAGTTATGATTTTTGTTACAGGCGGAACGGGAATGGTTGGAGCACATTTGTTATACGATCTGACAAACAGGGGTGAGAAAGTTCGTGCGCTCAAACGTCCGAATAGCACTTTAACACGAATCGAAAAAATATTTTCATGTTATTGTTCAGAATATCAGAGTCTTCTTCAAAATATTGAGTGGGTTGAAGGAGATCTTCTCGATAAAGATAACCTCCGTATTCTATTGAAAGATGTTGATCAGATTTATCATGCTGCTGCGATAATATCGTTTGATCCTCATGAAAGGGAGACGATGATTCATAATAATTGCCATGGAACTGCCAACCTGGTCGACCTTGCAATTTCACTGAAAATCCCCCGTTTTTGTCATGTCAGTTCAATTTCTGCGATCGGAGCACCACCTGAAGGTATTGAGGCGAGTGAGGATCATCCGTGGCGAAATAACGATGACCATTCGGCTTATGCTGAAAGCAAATACCTTTCGGAAATGGAGGTTTGGCGCGCAATTTTAGAAGGTTTGGATGCAGTTATCGTCAATCCTTCGGTAATACTTGGGCCAGATAATTGGAAAACAGGAAGTTCACTTCTGTTTTCAATGGTCTGGAGAGGATTGAAATTTTATACTAAAGGGGTTACCGGATTTGTTGATGTCCGTGACGTTACATCAGCAATGATTCGTCTGATGGATGAAAAAGTTTGGAATAGCGTTAAAAATCAACGCTATATTTTAAATGCTGAAAATGTTTCCTATTACGATTTCTTTGTTCAGATTGCAAATTGTCTCAATGTGAAACCACCGAAATTTTTTGCAGGTAAAACTTTACCTAAAATTGCCTGGCGTCTGTCAGCAATAAAGAGTTTCCTCACTGGAACCCATCCTTCCTTTACACGTGAAACAGCAAGAAGTTCGAACAGGATAAGTTATTATGATGGTTCCAAAATTTGTCGGACCATTGGATTCGAATATACCCTTATCCCGCTTGTTATACAGGATATCTCGACCTTGTTTCTCAAAGATTCAGTATCTGTGTAATTAAAAGCGCAACCTTTTAATCATAAGATTCATCCCTAAGGTGAAACTACAATCTTATGTTATGGGAAAATCAATTATGGTGTTTTTGGCGCTACTATTTTACATTACCCAGGCCTTTTCACAAAGAGGTAAGGGGGATGTGGTCTATCTTAAAAATGGCAGTATTATTAATGGTCAGATTGTTAGCCTGCTCCCCAACGGGCAGGTGAAGATTAAGACCAGGGATAACAGCCTTTGGGTTTTTGAGTCAGCCGGAATAGACAGCATTCGTAAGTCGTTCAATATTAGAAAAATTACCAGCATACAATCGGGTTTTTTCAATCTTACCGAAGCCGGTATTTTAACGGGCAATTCAAATAACAGCAAAAAAGCTCCATTTTCGTTGATTAACATTTGTGGGTGGAAATTTAATAACAGGATTTCTGCCGGAGTGGGTACAGGGGTTGAGTTTCTCAATGAAACCTATCTGCCGGTGTTAGCCGATTTCCGTTATTATCTTAAACGACAGGGGGGGAACCCATTCTTCGGAATTCAGGGTGGTTACAACATAGCACTTGAAAAGCCGGATAGAATTTATTCAGATCCAATAATGAATTATTCACAGGGTTACTATTTAAACAGCACCTTGAAGATGAAAGCGAATGGAGGGTTCCTGCTAAATCCTATGGTGGGAATTTGCACCTCTTTGGGCGGAAATCTTGCATTTACAATTAGTGCAGGTTACAGGATCATGCGCAATCGGTATAGCCGTGCCGATGAGTACAAAATTGATATCGATTACAGCCGGCTTTCACTTAAAGTCGGGTTATTATTACAATAAACGTGACCAAATACTACAATGAAAAAGATTCAAATAAATACCGTTTTTCAGCTCCTGTTATTGATTGTAATTATTTCAGGATGCAAGGATAAATATACCGAACAATATCTTTCCCTCGAGCCGGTTTACATGAGTTATAAAGATTTCAGGGAAGCAGTTAAACCTGTAACTTCACATTCGCTGGTGAAGCCCGGAAAAATTTACTACAAGGACAATTATTTGTTTATTAATGAGATTATGAAGGGGGTCCATGTTTATAACAACACCAATCCCTCTTCTCCTCAGTATATCGGATTTATTACTATTCCGGGGAATGTGGACATGGTAATTATTGGAACGACCATGTATGCAGATAGCTATATTGACCTGGTTGGTATCGACATTTCAAATCCGGCCAATGCCAGGGAGGTGGCCCGATTGAAAAACGTTTTTCCGTATGCCGTCCCGACCTATGATACCAAATACCGGGTTGGGCAGGTTGATGATACAAAAGGTGTTGTTGTGGACTGGGAAGTTACAATCGTGAGAAAGGAGATCAGCCAAATCATTTATCCGGTTTATGATGTATTTTTTGGGAGTAAGTTCACCGATTTTTCCCTTAGCGCAAATACTGCATCAACAGGAACACAACAGAGTTCGGCTGCAGGGATAGGTGGTTCCATGGCCCGGTTTGGTTTGATCGGGAACCATTTGCTCGCTGTTGATAACAGTTCCTATTATAATTTTGATCTAACCAATGTCACAAATCCGCTGCTTGAAACAAAGATTGTTCTAAATTGGGGAATTGAGACCATGTTTTTATCCGGAAGCACGATGTTCCTTGGAACCAGTACCGGGATGTTGGTGTATAATGTTTCTGAGGTGACCAAACCAGTCTATATTTCCAATTTTTGGCATGCCACGGGTTGTGATCCGGTTGTAGTACAAAAAAACAGGGCATATGTTACCATCAGGGGTGGCAATCGGTGCGGAAGTAATGTCAATCGCCTTGATGTTCTCGATATTACCAATATCAAAACACCGGTGTTGTTGCGTTCGTACAGTATGACCGGCCCGTACGGACTGGGAATTGATGACGATGTTCTGTTTGTTTGCGATGGCGCTGACGGGCTAAAGGTATATAATTCCTCTGATCCATATCTAATTGTGGAACACCAACTTGCAACGTTTAAGAATATTAATGCCTATGACGTTATCCCACTTGGCAGTTCCCTTTTGATGATTGGATCAGATGGTTTTTATCAGTACGATTACACTAATTTAAACGACATAAAACTGATCAGTTCCATTAAAGTAGTCAAATGATTTCGGTTATCTTTGAAGCAAAAATGCCTAAAAGAAATACCATAGCCGGATTAACAGTTCGTCTATCATTCATAACCACAGTTATCGCTTTGTCCTTCATTGCGATAGCTTCATGTGGCGATCGGCCGTCATGGAAGATAGGTGCTTTGTCCCCAAAAATTGGGACCAATTCTTCTGATGAGGAGACCACCGATGACTCACAAGTTGTAAATGCGCTGCTGATTTCTCCAAAAAACCCACATCCGGGAGAGACCTTCCGACTGTTGACCGTTGGTGGGAAGGAGATTCGTAAGTCAAAGCTTACGATTATTGGTCCATCGGGTTCCGTTGAATCGCTGAGCAGCAGGAATGGTGAGGAATTGCCCTATTGGCAGATTGATGAATTTAAAGCAGGATCAGCCGGCAAATACCAGGTTACCTTAAAGTTGAAGAATAAAACGGTCAATCAGGAGTTTGATGTTGCAATAAAGTCATCTTTCCCCTCATCTGGAGCGATCTGGAAAACTGTGAAAGGATGGGATGCCGAAACCGAGGAACTCTATTCAGCCTGGATCAATGCGCTGTTTCATGATGCAGATGAACGATCCTCGTGGAGTGCGTTACATCAGGTAATGCAGAACAAGGAACGGAATTTCCTCTATAATCATCTCTCTTTAAATGAAGATGATCCGACTGAGAAAATCAGAATTATTATGGGACCCGATTGTGCCGACAATCCGTTTTACCTTAGGGCCTATTTCGCCTGGAAGCTTGGGCTTCCATTCGGTTATCACGAATGCGACAGGGGCTACCTTGGGCGTCCTCCAAAAACAGGCAGGTGGATTACAAATGAGTCGTCCGGTTCGAAGAGTCATCCGGTACTGGCATTCAATGCCTTTCTGAGAAGGGTGATGGATGGTGTCCATTCGGGTACTGCAAGAACAGCTTTAAATGATGATGATTCTGATTATTATCCTGTTCCACTTACCAGAGAGGCTTTGCGACCTGGTGTTGTTTTTGCTGATCCATATGGTCATACCCTGATCCTTGTCGGTTCAGTCCCTCAATCCAGCGATCATCCCGGCGTTTTGTTGTCAGTAGATGCCCAACCTGATGGCACCGTTGGAATCAAGCGTTTCTGGAAAGGAAATTTTCTTTTTAATACATCCGAAGTGATCGGAGAGCCTGGGTTCAAAGCCTTTCGTCCTATCACGATCGAAAATGGTAAGTTCCGACTGCTTAAAAACAATGAATTGTCGTCAAAATCACGATATATCCCCTTATCACTTGAGCAAAAGGGGATGGCAGGTGAAGCTTTTTACCACACTATGGAGCGCATCATCAACCCAAAACCACTCAACCCCGAGGTTGCATTACTTGACCTGATTCAGGCCCTGTATGAGCAATTGATGGTGAGAGTTACTTCCGTCGGGAATGGTGAAGCTTATATGAAAGCTCATCCGGGTGAGGTGATTCCCATGCCGGGTAGTCTCTCAGGTGTATTTCAGGCAGGTGGACAGTGGGAAGATTTTTCAACTCCTAACCGCGATCTACGGCTTTTGATAGCGATGGATGCTGTACTCGATTTTCCGGAAAGAATCCTAAAATCACCCGATGAGTTTAAATTGTCAGTTCTCCAGACACCAGAAAAAGTAAAGAGTAATCTGGAAATTCTTTTAGCCAAAAAGTTATCTGAATTGTCGATCACCTATACCCGGACAAATGGTGCCCCGCAAATACTTACATTAGGTGAAATTTTGAAGAGAAAGGATGCTTTTGAAATGGCATATAACCCTAATGATGGAATAGAAATCCGCTGGGGAGCTCCTGAAAATAGTGAGGAACGTTCCTCCTGCCATCGTCATGTGCCGGTAAACCAGTTGGAGAGGATGCGTTCGGTTCGTACCTGGTTTCACAAAAGGCTTCATCCGCCGACTTAATATTTATTCCTTTAGGAGGTAAAACCCATAATTACACTTGATTATCTAATATGCCATTTTATGAATAATGGTCGGATATTACCTTCATTATTTGGGCAATCTGCTAAAATTTGTACTTTTACCCATAGAAACTTAAAGAACAAAAAATCGAACTTTCAAATTATTTTGTCCTGATGTAATATCATAAATGTCAGTTAGTAAAAATGCTATATGAAAAAGATAACCACCCTGATTCTTGTTTTTTGCTATTACACAATCGCTGCGCAAACAATTTCTAATCTTCCCTTTTGGAACAAGCAGGAATCAACAGTAAAGGGCGACTGGCTTATCCAAAAAACCGCAGCCAAAGCAAAACTAAGCCGGACAGAAGATGGTAAATTGGTATTCAGTAACGGTTTTGTAGCCAGGACATTCTCCTTAAAGCCTAACGTCGCCTGTGTCGGAATAGACCTTCTAAGCAACAATGAATCTTATGTAAGATCAGTCAGACCTGAAGCTGAGGTGGAGATCGATGGGCTGAAGTTTAGTGTGGGCGGTCTCACCGGTCAACCAATTCAAAATTACCTGTTGCCCGAATGGCTGGAGAAAATGGAGGCAGATCCGGCTTCATTTAAATTAATCGATTTTAATCTTGGGGATATTAAGGCGCGTTTTCCCTGGAGGAAGAGGATGGAGTGGATGACCCGTGATATGGCATGGCCACTACCCGGGAAAGAGCTTATTTTCCGTTATCGGCTTGATGAACCTGCGATCAGGTTATTGAAGAGAAAGGTGCGCTCAGATGAAAACAGGGTCAAAACAGAACAGGAAACTATTGATAAGAAAGGGGAGTTTGAATATCTGAAGGACATTACGGTGGAAGTTCACTATGAATTATATGACGGAATGCCCCTCTTCTCCAAGTGGATCAGGGTGATCAACGAATCAAAACAGGTGATAAAAGTCAATACATTTAAAAGCGAAATTCTGGCAGTCACTGAACCTGCAAGCACTGTCGATTCAAAGGAAAAATGGGAATTGCCAAATATGACTTTGGAGACAGATTATAATTTTGGGGGAATGTCTGATGAAAGCCTTATCCATTCAAGTATCTCGTGGAATATTGATACGCTCTATAAAACACAGGTCAATTATGAACGTAAAATGCCCTGTTTACTCGAAGCTTACCCCAAATACGGACCTGATCAAACGATACAGGTTAGTCATTCTTTCGAATCTTTCCGGATTTGGGAACTTTTCCATAACAATTGGAATCGTGAGCCTAAAAGCTTAGAGCATCGAAGGATGATGCGCGCCTTGGCCCCATGGTCAGCCGAAAATCCAATTCTGATGCACGTAAGAGGTTCAAAAGATGAGCTTGTTAAAAAAGCGATCGATCAATGTGCTGAGGTTGGTTTCGAAATGGTGATCATGACTTTTGGAAGTGGCTTTGATATTGAAGATGTATCCACTGCAAATATTGATCGGATGAAAAAGCTGGCCGATTACGCCCATTCCAAAGGGATTGCACTAGGAGGTTATTCGCTGTTGGCCAGCCGTCGTGTGGGAGGTGGTGACGATGTGGTTATGCCCACGGGAATGACCCCCCGTTTTGGAAATTCACCCTGCCTTGAAAGTAAGTGGGGGATCGATTACTTCAACAAGTTGTACGCCTTTTACGAACAAACAGGACTGGATATTCTGGAACATGATGGCTCCTATCCCGGTGATATCTGCGCTTCAAAAGAGCATCCGGGTCACACAGCCCTTGAGGATTCCCAATGGAATCAATACAAAAAAATAACCGACTTCTATAAATGGTGCCGCCAACGGGGTATCTATTTGAATGTTCCTGACTACTATTTTTTAGGTGGAAGCAACAAAACCGGTATGGGCTATCGTGAAACAAACTGGTCGCTGCCACGCGAACAACAGGAGATTATCGAACGCCAGAATATTTACGACGGAACCTGGGACAAAACCCCTTCCATGGGATGGATGTTTGTCCCGCTGGTCGAATATCAGGGGGGAGGGGCTGCTGCTACCATTGAACCACTGAAGGAACACCTGCCGCACTATGGTCAGCGGTTAGCCAATCTTTTTGGCGCCGGCGTTCAGGCCTGTTATCGCGGACCCCAACTATATGATGCTCCCGAAACAAAAGCTCTTGTTACAAAATGGGTGACCTTCTACAAAAAACACAGGTCTGTACTGGATGGCGATATTATTCATCTTCGCCGACCAGACGGGCAAGACTTTGATGCCATTCTGCATGTTGATCCTATGGGTCAGGAAAAAGGGCTTGTGATGGTTTACAACCCATTAAATACAACGATTACACGTCGATTGGAAATTCCTGTTTATTATACAGGACTGAGAAATAAGGTAATAGTCCAAGAGCAGGAGGATGTTTCAAAATCATCTGCTTTAACCATAGTAAATGACGGAAGAGGCCCTAAAATCTCCTATTTAGTTACTATTCCCGGGAAGGGTTATACCTATTTAATTCTAAAATGAAGTTTATTCTTAAAAAATGAATCGTTTTACAGCCATTTTGACGTTTTCTTTCCTGACTTTTTGTTATAATTCTGTTTATGGCCAGCATCTGATTTTGCGTGGAGAGCCAATTGCAAAAACCATCATGTGGGTTGAAAGCGATCTGCCTGATTTTGCAACAAACTATAAAGTTGCCTGGTATATTTCAGATTCCCTGAATGGGATTTGGGATGTTTTACCCGGGATAAATACCAAAGAAATTGTACTCCTAACCAATTACGCCGGGAAATATCTCAAATGCGAAATTACACCTGTTGTATCAGGCAAAAAAGTGAATCCTTTGATTCAAATCACATCAACGCCAGTTGTAATTAAAGGAAATCCCAATACCGATTGGTTCAGGAATGCCGGGGTTGGGGTGATGCTCCATTTTCTGAAAGTCGTTTTTGTACCGGAGGGTGGGTCTAAGGAATATAATGAAGTGGTAAATAATTTTGACGTTGAAGTTTTTGCTGAAAACTGCAAGGATGCAGGAGCCAATTATGTGATGTTTGCCCTTGGTCAGAATGATGGTTATTACTGCTCACCTAACCATGCCTACGATTCAATCGTTGGTGTGGCCCCTGGCACACTTTGCAGTACACGTGATTTGCCCGCCGATCTTTTTAAAGCATTGAATAAACGAGGAATTAAAATGATGTTTTACCTGCCGGGCAATCCACCTGTTCAAAACCGACTGGTTGACGAGAAATTCAAATACACCTTTGGAAAAGATTCACCCACCTCCCAATTCACCCAGCGCTGTTGGGAGGCGGTGATCAGAGAATGGAGTCTGCGTTATGGAAAAAACCTTTCGGGCTGGTGGTTCGACGGGATGTACCGTGGAGGAATTATCGAGACCAGATCTGACATGAGATTGCAATACAATATCAGCACTCACACGCTTGCAGCTAAAGCAGGTAATAATCGTAGTATTGTCACTTACAATTATGGGGTAAATACCATTCAGTCGAATTCACCTTACGACGACTACAGTTCTGGTGAGGAGGGGAAAATTGTTCAGATTCCCAAAAATCGATGGGTTGTTGACGGTGTGCAATGGTTCCTGTTTACCTATTTGGGAGAATCGTGGAGCAAAGCCGGAATGCGTTTCAAAACCGGGGAGCTCGTGCAATGGGCGGAGAAGGTTTTTGCCCAGCAGGGTGTAATCTGTTTTGATATCCATGCCGATAAGCGTGGAGCAATCGATCCGGATCATATCAGGCAGGTACATGCAGTAAGAGAGGTGTTAGATAAAAAGTAACGGATACCTCTGGTAGCGTTTTCAAGTTGATCCGGCAAAAAAACGGACAAGAGTGTATCCAGAGTTGGAGGCTTCCGGACTGAAGAAAACTTAATTCAATTTAAAATGAAAAAATTCGTATCACTGACATTCGTCCTTTTTGCAATGATGACTATAGCATCGGCAAAAGTTAACCAGCATGTCATCCCTTCAAAAGCGCAGCTTGATTGGGCCGATTCTGAAATTGGCGTTCTGATCCACTTCGATATGCCCGTTTTTGAGCCAAGCTACGATTTCAGAAAAAACTGGAACTATCATCCCGATCTTTCCATTTTTAATCCAAGGGAACTGGATACCGATCAATGGATAAAAGCGGCTAAATCAGCTGGCGCCAACTATGCAGTGCTTGTCGCAAAACATTGCAGCGGATTCAGCTTATGGCCCACTAAAGCTCATCCGTATAGTGTAAAAAACACCCCATGGAAAAATGGACAAGGCGATATCGTTAAAGATTTCATTGCTTCGTGTAAAAAATACGGACTCAGACCTGGTATTTATGCATCCACAACGGCCAATGGTTACCTGAAGGTGGACAATCCCGGCAAGGTGGTTTCCCGAAATCAGGAGGAACAGAAAAAATACAACGAAATTGTAAAAATGCAACTAACCGAGTTGTGGTCTGAATACGGAAGGTTGTCAGAGGTTTGGTTCGACGGCGGGGTACTGCCTCCCGAAAAAGGGGGATTTGATGTTTTGGCAATGTTAAGGAAATTCCAGCCTGAAGCAATTGCTTTTCAGGGTCCATTTGGATACGAGAATAATATCAGATGGGTTGGCAATGAAGAAGGTGTTGCTCCTTATCCCTGCTGGTCGAGAGCCGATTCGACCACTTCTGCCTCAGGTGTGATCGAAATTAAAGGGCTCAATGGCAATCCTGAAGGACTATTCTGGTGCCCCGGTGAATCAGATTTCCCACTTCGTTTAAATTCCTCTTTTCAGGGTGGTTGGTTCTGGCACAAGGATCAGGATGATCAGCTGCGAAGTATCACTGAATTAACTGATAAATACTGTAAGAGCGTTGGAAGAAACACCAATATGTTGTTAGGTATTGTTGTGGATAACAGAGGACTTGTGCCCGATGCAGATGTTGTTAGGTTAAAGGAATTTGGCAGTAAGTTGACCATAGATTATTCAAATCCTGTTGGCGCCACCTCAGGAAAGGGAACCCTTTTTGAAATAAAATTTAAGTCGCTACAACCCATCTCTTCAATTGTCATCATGGAAGATATTGAAAAAGGGGAGAGGATCAGGGAATATCAACTTTATGGGATGCAGAATGGAACATGGCAGCTTATCTCGGACGGGACCAGTGTCGGACATAAACGGATCGAACGGGTGAACGGAACCTATCATTCAATCAAGCTATCCATTAGCAAATCGGACGGGGTCCCTTTGATCAGAAAATTTGTTTGCTTTGCTAAGAATGATTAGTGATTTTATTTGGTTGAAAAAAGGTGTTTAATATTAAGTAATCAAACAATTTATATCTGTTTAATGATGAAAATAAATTCTGTTTTTTCCAGCCTGGCCATCATTGGGCTCCTCACCTCATGCGGAGCAAACACTAAAAAAGAGCAAAAAGCGCCCCAATTTGAAAAAGGATCGTTTGGCTATGATCTTCAGTTCCTGAAATCAAAAGACAATGTGATTGTTCTGAAAAATGTGGATGCCCAGATTATCGTATCGCCCAAATACCAGGGAAAGGTATTTACCAGTACTGCGATGGGATTATCCGGGAACAGTTCTGGCTGGATCAATTACAAGGCATTAAGCTCCGATTCCATTGCCCGGCACATCAATGCTTACGGAGGTGAAGACCGGATGTGGCTTGGTCCTGAAGGGGGACAATATTCGATATTTTTTAAGCCCGGTGATAAGATGGTATTTGAGAACTGGCAAACCCCGGCCGGTCTCGACAGCGAATCATGGGATCTGCTTTCGCACGATTCGGTCACTGTTTTGATGAAAAAGGAGATGCAGCTTCAGAACTTTTCAGGGACAAAGTTCAGGGTTGTCCTTAACCGTCAGGTAAAATTACTTTCAGATATCGAGCTTAATCCAAATCTTGGAATTACTCCGGACCCATCTGTTAAATGGGTCGGTTTTGAAACGAAAAATAGTTTGACTAATGCCGGAAATGAAAAATGGACGCGCGAAAAGGGGACTGTTAGCATCTGGATGCTCGCGATGCTCACCCCTTCGGAAAGCGGCGTTGTTGCAATCCCCTATCAGCAGGGTGACGAAAAGATATTGGGGAAAGTAGCCACGACAAACTATTTTGGTGAAATACCATCCGACCGGATCAAAATCGACAATGGAGTGCTCTATTTCAAGGTGGATGGGAAGCATCGGAGTAAACTGGGACTTTCGGATAAACGGGCAACTACCTTTGCGGGAAGTTACGATGCAAGTCACAAAATGCTCACAATCCTCCAATTTAACAAGCCTGCAGTTGGTGGGGAATATATTAACCAACTCTGGGAAATTCAGAAGGAACCTTTCAAGGGGGATGTGATCAATTCGTATAACGACGGTCCGCTAGCAGATGGGAGTCAGATGGGACCTTTTTATGAAATCGAGAGTTCATCGCCTGCTGCATTCCTCGCACCGGGCGAAAGCCTCACCCATACCCAGCGCATCTTCCATTTTGTAGGAGATGAGGCAAAACTGACACTGATCTCTACGAAGGTCCTGGGAGTATCAATAGACCAGATCAAATCAGCCTTTGGGAAATAGTAATTTTTGGTTTAAGGTCTAACAAAAACCACAGAGTGGTTTAATTTTAATAACCCCCGGTGAAGCTTGCGGAACCGGGGGTAAACAAAAAATCAAAGACTTCAGCCCCCGAGTGGGCTGAACATTAAAAGCGAACGCAATTACATGATTATTAATAAATCCTGGCTAGTTACATAACTCTAACCATCTTAATCTTCCGGGTAAAATGCCAAAAAGATCAACAAATCTAGCCCATAACATTGTTATTGCTGTTTCAGCACAGATTATAATATTCAGTTTAGTTCCGAAGGAATTAGTTGGGCGTACAATTCCAATAGAAACTAATATCTCAGTTGTAAGTCGCAATGATTCAATAAATTCATATTGGTTACCGGGATCAGATAATCAGACAATCCCGTTTTCTAAGGCAGTAGATCAATTCCTCAATACTACGAATGGGAAAATCCGGGTTCTGGATTGTGAATATGATGGCGCTAAACTTAAAAATACGACATCAATCGAAAACGGCAAAAATAACGAGCCCAAATCAAATTGGAGCTGTGATCTGCGGTCTGCCAATGTTCCCGGTTATAAAGATGCAATGGATCTGACATTTACCTTCATGCTTAAAAAGGGGAACTTAAAGTCATCGGGTACTGCTGTGGCTTTTGACTTTACAAACTGGAGTAGCGAAAATTACATCCTGGCTCCGGCGGCCGTTTATAATGCCAATCGATACAGGATACTTCCTGTCCAATATCCACCGTATATCTATGACACAAAGGATAAACCGTTGGATATGCCTGTAACCATCACCAATGTTTTGCACCTAAACAGGAATGAAACTCCGGGCAAAATTGAGATGCTTACAGGGAGCTGCTCAACTCCCATGCTGAGCTTTTATAATCCTAAAGAAAAAAGAGGTTGGATCATGCTAACTAACCAATCCACTCAATTTGGAAACTCAGGGTTGATTATACAGGAGGATCTTTCCAGAAAAAGGGCAACGTTTGTGTTAAGTGCACCCGGAGTGCGGGAGTACCGATATGTAATGACCGGTTTTACAAAAAGTATCGATCAGCCTGCTGACTTTAAAACCAACGATCAGGTGGAATTGAAAATGAGGATTTACAATTTTCAGGCCAACAATCTGCAGGAATTTTACAACAAGGTTTTTACTATCCGCAAAGCGTTATCCGGACCAACCTTTTACCGGGATGTCGCCCCTTTTAGTGCAATTAATGAGATCATCCTTGATCATCACGATAAAACCAAATTTTACGAGGATAGTAAATATGCCTATATCTGTTCGGAGCCAAAGGGAGATCAACCTTACTGGCATCTTCAGGCAGGATGGGGCGGCGTGCCTGCCTTTTCCTATCCACAGGTGATCCAACCTACACTAGAACGGCTAAGAAGAATCACCAAAAGTTTCGATGTTTTAAAGATCATGCAGGGGAAGACAGGTCTGACTCATGGCATATTTATGAAAGGGGAATTTTTCGGGGACAACTTTAATGAAAAAGAGAAAAACCGCAATATTGCGATGGTTCGCCGGAATGGCGAAATGCTCTTCTTTGGAATCCAGTCCCTGGAATTACTTAAAATAGAAGGGAATGCCTCCACAATCAAACCTGATTGGGAGGAGATGTTCCGAAACCAGGCTGATGGTATTGTGAAAATCTGGAAGGATTACGGGCAGTTCGGGCAATTTATCGATGTTGAAACGGGCAAAATGGATGTCAACGGATCAACTGCCGGAGCTGTTTGTATTACAGGACTTGTACTTGCTGCGGAATATTTCAATAATCCAGGTTACCTTAAAATTGCAGAGGAGGCCGGGAGATATTATTACAAAAGGGATTTATCGAAAGGATATGCCGGCGGCGGACCTGCCGAAATATTACAGGGACAGGACAGTGAAGCAGCCTATGATATTACCGAAGCATATACCACCCTTTTCGAGAAAACCGGTAAACGGGAGTGGTTGAAATACGCCCGGGATGCCGCTGCCCTGTTTTCGACATGGACGGTCTCTTATGATTATAAATTCCCCAAAGGAAGTGTAATGCACCGGATTGATGCAAGATCCACGGGAGCAGTCTGGGCAAGCATACAAAATGCGCACGGCGCTCCGGGAATGTATATCCTGTCGGGAAATTTTCTTCTCAGGCTTTACCGTGCCACGGGTGATAAAAGATATATGGAGCTCTTGAAAGACATCGCTCACAATGTGGTGCAATACACAACGACAGAAAAAAATCCTGTTGTGCCGAAAGCAGTTCCGGGTTCCGTCTCGGAACGGGTAAATTTGAGCGATTGGGAGGGGGTAAAAAATATTGGTGGAAGTATTCCGGACGGTGATTCCAATATGGCCTGGGGAATTGTAACCTCACTTACAATCACGCAAAATCCGGGAATCTATCTGCGTTTTGATACCGGAGATCTGTTTGTTTTGGATAATGTTGAAGCCACAATCACAAAACGTGACAAGAAAAATATTACCCTGCGGATTACAAATTCCACACCTTATGATGGTAAAATTTCCCTGTTTTCGGAGGATAGCAGGATGGCGGGAGTTGTCATGGACAGGTATGCGTTTATGAAATGGCCTAGGATGGTGGTCAAATCAGGTGAAACAAAATATGTAACTGTTGCCTCAGATGGACAAATCAAGTCACTTTAATGGCCTTTTATAAGTACTTAGTATTTAAAACTAAGATTTCATTTCTTAATTGTCAGACGATTTATTGCTTTATCCCATTCGTCGGGAGTAGTTGTTTCGACCATTTTTTTAAACTTCTCATATTCCCGTTGAACATGCTGCTTAGCCATTTCGGCGGAAATATTTCCGGCATCCAGCAATATTTCTTTCTCATTTAGCGTAAGGAAACCATCGAGTTTCTTCACCCAGTCTTTCATGTACATTGGTTTTCGATTGAGAGCCTGCATTTCAGCAAATTCAAGATACTGATTCACTATCCGGTTAAGCAAATTCAGTTCTTCAGGATTTAAATAGTTTTTAGCCACCTCGACATCTTGTTTTCGAATTTGCTCACCTGGCCAATTGGTTAGTCCCATATTTAACTTGTATGCATCGGCACGCAGCATAAGTAATTCTGAAGCAGTATGATGATGTATAGCCCAATGAAATTTATTTTGCACCGATGCGAAGAAATCATGTGTTGAAGGCTGATCAGGATCATAATCCACGCTTGTCGAGTATATATCACAAATCTTACGATAAAACACTTTTTCTGATGACCGGATATCCCGTATTTGCGAGAGCAATTCGTCAAAATAATCGTTCCGGGCTTTTTTAAGTTTTTCATCGTCTAAGACAAAACCCTTAATAATAAATTCTTTTAATTGATTAGTGGCCCATATCCTAAACTGGGTAGCAATGTTTGATTTAATACGGTAACCCACAGAGATGACTGCATTAAGATTATAATAGGCTATAAGTCGCTTTATATTCCGTCTTCCTTCTTTTTGAACAGTCAAGAAATCCTTGACAGTTGAATTTTCGTCCAATTCTCCTTCCTTAAAGATATTATTAAGATGGAGACTTATATTTTGCTTTGTAGTTTGGAATAAATCTGCCATTTGTTGCTGAGTTAGCCAAACATCTTCGTTCTCAAGCCTGACATCAATCCTGGTATTTCCCTGTTTACTCCGGTAAATTAATATTTCTCCTTTTTGATCCATAGCCATTATTTAATCAATTATAAAGTTAAATTATTTATCGGTGTGAGTTTTAAAAACTTTTTATTTTTTATCAGGAATTACCTAATTCGACAATGTTTACAAATTTGTTTGTATATCCATCAATTTATTATTTTCTTTGATATTACATCATTACCCTCCAATATGAGAATAGTCGTTATCGGTGGCACAGGCCATATCGGAACTTTCTTAATTCCCCGGCTGGTTTTATCCGGCCATGAAGTTACCTGCGTCAGCCGGCTGGAGCGCAAACCATACCTTGCCCATCCTGCATGGGATTCTGTGAAGATGGTCGCCATCGATCGTGACGAGGCGGAGCTTAAAAACACCTTTGGTAAACAAATCCGCAACCTGGCTCCCGATGTGGTCATCGATCTGATTTGCTTTACTCCTGAGAGCGCCCAACATTTAGTCGAAGCGCTTCTGGGACAGGTGCAACACTTTCTCCATTGTGGAACCATCTGGGTGCATGGGCACAGCGAAGTGGTGCCCACCGATGAGACTCAATATAGAAAGCCAATTTGCGATTATGGGACAAAAAAGGCGGCGATTGAATCGTATCTGTTGGCACTTGCACGTAAAACCGGTTTCCCGGCAACTGTACTGCATCCGGGTCATATTGTCGGTCCAGGCTGGGCTCCGGTGAATCCAATCGGAACAGAAAATCCTGAAATATTCAGGCGTTTAGCCGAAGGAAAGGAGGTTGTGTTACCCAATCTGGGAATGGAAACGCTTCATCATGTTCATGCCGATGATGTTGCAGCCTCGTTTTGCAATGCATTAAACAACTGGAGTAATGCGGTGGGTGAAAGTTTTCATATTGTTTCTTCGCAGGCGATTACCCTCCGGGGTTATGCCAATGCTGTTGCCGCATGGTTTGGTCAGGAGGCCCGGTTGAGTTTCTTACCCTGGGCGGAGTGGAAGAAAACGGTTACTGAATCTGAGGCAGAAGAGACCTGGGATCATATCGCACATAGTCCGAACTGCAGTATTGAAAAAGCAAAACGTCTTTTGGGTTACAATCCAGGATATACATCCTTACAGGCTATCGAGGAGTCGATAAAGCATTTAGCCTGAATAATTTATGAATTAATTAGGTTAGGTATTCTTATTAATTAAAAGCATGAAAAAGTCAATTCTTTCCTTCTTGTTTCTTGTCGTTTTTTCATTTACTTATTTTGCAAATGGGGCTTCTTCCCATGT
This sequence comes from Prolixibacteraceae bacterium, assembly GCA_963677935.2. Lineage (GTDB taxonomy): Bacteria > Bacteroidota > Bacteroidia > Bacteroidales > Prolixibacteraceae > JAAFHB01. The sequence goes on from CAXXEH010000003.1 coordinate 5,326,882, forward strand.
TGTAAACCTAAAATGCGAAAATTCAACAAATCCCACTGGAATAGATATTTCAAATCCCCGTTTTAGCTGGAATATTGAGACAGATCAAAGAAACTGGAATCAGTCTGCCTATCAGATTCTGGTTGCTTATGACAGTGCCAAACTGAACCGGAATCAAGGGGATGTCTGGGATACCGGGAAAATGACCTCATCGGAGTGTTTATACCTCCCATTCTCTGGAAAAACATTGATCTCACTTCAAAAATACTGGTGGAAAGTGCGGGTATGGGATCAAAACGGGCAAGGTTCGGAGTGGAGTAAAATATCGGGTTGGACGATGGCGATGCTCAACTCCACTGATTGGAAAGGGAAATGGATTGCCTCCAACCTACAATTATCTCCGCTTCAGAAGGAGCTAAAGGCACTTCCCGATTTTGGAATGGAACCTGAAAAAGAGATGTGGAAGTTAGCCGATGTGATCAGGAAGAAAACTGACACAATTACCTATGCACCTGCTGTTTATCTCAGAAAAGAATTTGCATCAGACCATCCGGTCAACTATGCAGTTGCAAATATCTGTGGATTAGGTTTGAATGAACTTTATATCAATGGCGGTAAAGTAAGTAAAGAACTATTAAACCCCGCATATACCGATTACCAGAAAAGGGTTTTTTATCAGTCATACGACGTTACCGATTATTTACGAAACGGAGTTAATACAATTGGAGTAATCCTTGGAAACGGATGGTTTAATCTGGTAATACCGCATCTTCTCAGATATTATGCAGCAGATTATATTGCAACTCCACGGTTACTTTTTCAACTTGATATCTTTTACAAGGATGGAACGAAGAGGTCGGTTTTATCGGATGATACCTGGAAATTTTCCACAGAAGGGCCTATTCGGTTCAACAATATCTTAAGCGGTGAAACCTGGGATGCCACCAGGGAAATCGATGGCTGGAATGAAAACGGATATGAAGCGCAAGCCTGGAAACAAGCGAAGATTGCCGAAGCACCTGCCGGCAGACTTGAATCACAGTATTTAAAGCCTGTTGCAATTACCAACACTGTAAAAGCAATTAGCATCAAAGCTATTGAAAACGGATATTCTGTTGACCTGGAAAAGGAGATTACGGGTTGGTGCAGAGTAAAGTTGAAAGGGGAAAAAGGGAGCAAAATCACTGTGAAATATCCTGGTGCAGGGTCGCATACCTTAGGGAGATACCAAACCTATGAATATATCCTCAAGGGGGGCAAACCAGAAACTTTCGAAGCAAAATTCAGCTATAACGGAATTAAAACAGTTGAAATTTACGGCCTTAAATATAAACCGGAATTGGAAGATATCTCCGGAATATCAGTCAATACCGATTTCCCGGAAACGGGTAAATTCTCCTGCTCAAACGATGTTTTTAATGAGCTTTATTCCATTCTTTTACATACGATGAGAAATTATGTGGTCCATATTCCCAACGATCCTGTCCGTGAAAAGGCAGGGTGGACCCAGGATGTTGAAACAGCTTTTGACGCTTATGCCTATGCTTTTGATTCTCAGGAAATGTATGTTAAGTGGCAACACGATTTTCTGGATATCATTCACGACAACGGGTATGTTCCCCCTGTAGCTCCCGGACGATTTGACGGACCAACCATCAATGGTCCATGGTGGGGAGGAATGATCGTTTATCTTCCCTGGAAAATTTATACCCATTTCGGAGATAAAAGGATACTGGAGGAGAGTTTTGATGCCATGAAAAAATATACGGGTTACCTGAACTCCATCGACAGTAGTTATGTGGTAAAATGGGGATTGGGCGATTGGCTAGAGCCCGGAAGTGTCAGACCGAAGATGACACCTGTTCCATTCACTTCAACGATTGGATTTTACAATACAGCATTGATTACTGCAAAAACTGCTGCTATTCTTGGATTTAAGGAGGATGCAAAATATTATTCCGATTTGGCTGAAAAAATTAAAAGTTCGTTCAATCAGAATTTTTTTAATCCTCAAACAGGAGAATATGCCAAATATAGTCAGGCCTCACAGTTGATGCCCTTGTATTTTAATCTTACCCCGGAAGAAAAACGGCAGTTGGTACTTGATAAACTGGTTCAGAAAATTGAAACAGATTCCAGTCATGTGGGGACCGGTTTCGTAGGAACACCCCTGATCCTTACCGGTCTCACTGATCTGGGGAAGGGTGATTTAGCCTATAAAATGGCGAATCAACGAACTTATCCAGGATGGTATGATATGGTTTTTAATCATGGCACCAAAATATTCAAGGAGGACTGGAAAGGTGGAATGGTCCAAATGCCGCCGCTGGGAGGCAGTCTGGGATATTGGTTTTACTACTCATTGGCAGGAATACAACCCGATAATTCGGCGCCCGGATTTAAACGGATCATCATTCGGCCCGATTTTGTTGCCGACCTATCCTGGGTAAAAGGCGAATATCAATCCCTCTATGGAACGATTAAGTCGGAATGGATACGTAAAAAAGAGAGGTTGGTTGTTAATATCAAAATACCTGCAAACACAACCGCTAAAATATTTTTGCCAACTGACAATGTTATAAACATCACAGAAAACGGAAAACCCATGATTAACAACACCGATTTTGATTTAATATCCTCAGAAAACGGAAATTCGGTTATTCAAACAGGCTCAGGAAGTTACACTTTTAGTATCAAATTGAATCACTAAAACGCGTAGTATCGTCTTCTGATTATGAAAAAGATTTTAATTTTCAATAGAAGAAATGAAAAAGGTAGCCACTAAAAAATAAATAATTTTCACATGAAAATGAATAGTTAGCTACATTTTCATCCATATATTTTGGATAAAATCATCCATTATTTCTGAATGATTATTATATTTACTAACATCAATAAAGTCAAGCTAATGAAGAACAGGTTTAAGATTGGAATGATTTTGGTATTGCTGCTTACAACTCTGGCAATGCAAAACACTGTAACCGCTCAGTTAAAAGCTGAGACTCCGGAACAGAAGAGTAAACGTATGGCCTGGTGGACCGATGCCCGCTTTGGTATGTTTATCCACTGGGGATTATATGCTTTGCCCGCTCGTCATGAATGGGTAAAGAACAACGAAAGGATGACTAATGAGCAATATCAGAAGTATTTCGAAGAATTCAACCCCGATCTCTATAATCCTAAAGAGTGGGCCAGGATGGCCAAAGAAGCGGGGATGAAATACGTCGTGCTGACCGCTAAACATCATGAAGGTTTTTGTTTATTTGATTCAAAATATACCGACTATAAAGCCACGAATACTCCTTTTGGCAGGGATATTATCAGGGAATATGTCGATGCTTTACGGGCAGAAGGGTTGAAGGTTGGTTTTTACTATTCGCTCATCGACTGGCATCACCCCGATTACACGATAGACAAAGTGCATCCGCAGCGTCAGGAAACCGATTCTGCCTATGTGCGGCTGAACAAAAATCGCGACATGTCGAAATATCGCGAATATCTTAAGAATCAGGTGCGCGAATTGTTGACGAACTATGGAGAGATCAGTGTGATCTGGTTCGACTTCTCTTTCCCGGGGAAGAATGGAAAGGATCATAATGACTGGGGTTCTGTCGACCTTCTGAAAATGGTGCGTACACTTCAGCCGGGGATTATCATTGACGACCGTCTGGACCTTAAAGATATGGATGGTGGATGGGATTTTGAATCTCCCGAGCAGTACAAGGTGGAGAAATGGCCTGAACGCAATGGTAAAAAAGTATTCTGGGAAACCTGCCAAACCTTCTCCGGATCATGGGGATATTACCGCGATGAGAACACCTGGAAAAGCGCACCTCAATTATTGGAGTTACTCATCGAATCGGTCAGTAAAGGGGGAAATTTACTGTTGAACGTTGGGCCTACTGCACGTGGAGTATTCGACTTCAGGGCGCAGGATCGTTTGAAAGCGATGGGTGAATGGATGAAATATAATAATCGTTCGATTTATAATTGTACCGAAGCTCCGGCTGAATTTGTGGCTCCACCAAATACCCTGCTAACGTATAATCCAAAAACGAAAAGATTGTATGTCCATTTATTGAGTTATCCAATGGGTAGATTAGTCCTTAAAAATATGACGGACAAGGTGAAATATATCCAGTTTCTGCACGATGCCTCTGAAATTAAATTCAGTAAAGGGGGTGGCGAGGAGAAAAATAATCTGAACATTGAACTTCCGGTTCAAAAACCACCGGTTGAAATTGTAGTGCTCGAGGTTATTTTGAAATAACTACGAAGAAAAATAATTACAAGAGACTATACCATTTTTGGAATCATTCGGCACATGTCGGATGATTCCATTTCGCTTTCAAAACCAGACTATTTAAACCGGGATCATGAAGAACTTTTCTTCATAAAAAAGAATAATTCATCTCAAAACCACAAAAAAGTGAAAAGAACAAGATTTATTATTGCAGTCCTGTTTTTTACGTTGATCTTAAGCTGCTCAGATAATCCCAGGAAATCTGAACAGCAGATAAAAGCTTACGACATTGATTTCAACTGGGGTGAAGGTGGTCCCAACGGTTTTGCAAAGCCAGGCTTGTGGGCCGATGCCAATCCTGCTGATCATGTCAACTGGTACGCTGATCTGGGATGTAATGTGATTCAGTCGTTTGCTGTTTCTTGCAACGGCTATGCGTGGTATAAAAACGGGATCGTTCCGGAACAGCCGGGATTAAAGCACGATTTCCTGACTGAACAGGTGAAACTGGCCCATCAAAAAAATATCAAGGTGTTCGGTTATTTCTGTGCGGGATCCAATACACGATGGGGTCAGGAACATCCCGAATTAAGTTACGGGATCCCTTCCAGCCCACATATCCCCTATACAACTACGTATCTTGATTTTCTTTGTGCTTCCATTGAAGATGCCATCAAAAAGACGGGCATGGATGGTGTTTTTATCGATTGGCTATGGAATCCGGGAACCACGATGGAACCCTACCCGCCATTGCAATGGCTCGATTGTGAACAACAAATGTTTGGGGAACTGATGGACCAACCCTTCCCTGGAAAGGATAAAATAACTCCCGGAATTGAACTTCAGTTTCGCCGCAATGCCATAGCCCGCTGTTGGAAGCGGATCAGGGCGACGGTGAAAAAAACAAAACCTGATTGTATCATCTGGCTAACATCCTGTCAGTTGACCAGCAAGGACATTGCAGGTTCGGATATGTTAAAAGAGGTCGATTGGGTACTGAATGAGGCTGGCGACATCGCAACTACTTCAACTGTTCGTAATATGCTGGGCCCCCAAACCCGGCTGGTCACTTGTCTGGCCAACTGGAATGGACAGGATCCGGCCAAGGTGATTCCGGCCGCCATCAAAGAAAATGTCGGACTCTACGGTTTTACCAAACCGGTCGTGGGTTCTTTGATGCCACCGGTGGATTACTACCTTTCAAAACCGGTCGATAGCTTAAAAGGTGATGAGCGTAATATTGCTGTTCTTGCCAGGGCCTACAAAGATTTTCCAATTGATTATGTGAAAAAATGAACATTAAAAGAATATCTGCCACCCTAATTGTAATCTCCTTTGCATTACTATTGAATGCCCAAAACATCAATATTATCCCTCAGCCGAAACAGGTAAAAATCAATAATGGAAATTTTACCCTGAACGGTAAAACCGTCATTTTTTACAACGATCCGCAACTAAAATTCCTTGCAGATTATACTTCATCAACTATCCAGTCGCTGAATAAACTGAAGCTGACTGTTAAACCCCGGAATGGAACGCCACCGAATATCCGGTCAATCAGTTTAATGCTTGATGGGAAAGCAAATACTTCAAAGGAAGGATATCTTTTAAATGTAACTTCATCAGCAATTACAATATGTGGAGCTACCAGCAAAGGAATTTTCTATGGCGTCCAAAGCCTGTTGCAGTTGATACCAATCGATGGAGAATCGAAAATACAGGCACTTCAGATTCAGGATGAACCACGTTTTGGCTGGCGGGGTCTTCTGCTCGATGTAAGCCGTCACTTCTTTACCATTGATGAGGTTAAACGGCTGATCGATCAAATGGTCACCTACAAGTTTAACCTCCTGCAATTGCATTTGACTGATGATCAGGGGTGGCGGGTTGAGATCAAAAAATTACCCGAACTCACACGGATTGGAGCCTGGAGAGTCCCCCGAATGGGATTGTGGTGGGACAGAAAACCCCCTTATGATGGGGAAGAAGCAACTTATGGAGGTTTTTACACGCAGGAACAAATTAAAGACCTTGTCGCTTATGCCGCCAAACGTAATGTAGATATTCTGCCCGAAATTGAAGTTCCGGGGCATAGTTTAGCCTCTATTGCATCATATCCATATCTCTCATCTTCTAAATCGGGTGCAAAAGTAAATCCGGGATCTCCGTTTTATAAGATGGAGGATAATACTCTTTGCGTAGGGAAAGAGTCTACTTTTGAATTTTTAAATATCGTTTTTTCCGAAATAGCCGAATTATTTCCGTTTGAATACATCCATATTGGCGGAGATGAGTGCTACAAAGGGTTCTGGAAAAAATGTGACGATTGCCAGAAACGGATGAAGGATAACGGGTTAAAGGATGAAAATGAACTGCAGAGTTATTTCATCAGACGCCTGGAGAAGATATTGCAGGAAAAGGGTAAGAAACTGATAGGTTGGGATGAGATTCTTGAAGGTGGTTTGGCGCCTAATGCAACAGTAATGAGCTGGCGGGGAATGGATGGCGGAATTGCAGCGGCAAAAGCAAACCATCATGTGGTGATGAGTCCCAATAACTATGCTTATCTCGATCTATACCAGGGTGATCCTGCCATCGAGCCACCTACTTACAGCCTCCTGCGTTTAAATACCGTTTATAAGTTTGAACCTGTTCCTGCAGGGATTGATTCTTCCTTTATACTTGGCGGACAGGGAAATCTCTGGACAGAGAGTGTACCCACTTTCAGGCACGCCGAGTATATGCTCTGGCCACGTTCGTTTGCTTTGGCGGAAGTTCTTTGGACTCCCCGAAAAGAGACAAACTGGAACGACTTTCTCCGCCGGACCGAAGTTCATCTGGAACGTCTGGCTCATGCCGACATCAATTATGCCCGGAGTTTTTACGATGCTGCAATTCATCCGTCAAAGGATGAGAAAGGGGATTTAAATATACAACTAACCACAGAGATCGAAGGTCTCGATTGTTACTATACATTTGACAATACTTATCCTGATCATCACAGTCTACTATACAGGAAAGGCGAAAAGCTGACCATCCCTAATGATGCTGATACCTTTCAGGTCATTACTTATCGGGATGGGAAACCTATTGGAAGAATAATTTCCGTATTGCTGGCGGATCTGAACAAACGGATTAAATAATTTAATTTATATGAAGCTATTAACCAATATCCTTTTAATCTGTTTTTTGGGGTCTTCTTTCATCGCAAATTCCCAGGAAATCAAACCGGAGGATATCACATCTGCACGAAAAATCCGGCGAGCTGAACTTAGAGATCCAATCCGGCCTGAGTGGCACCTCACTATTGCTGAAGGGAAAGCGATGCCCTTCGACCCAAACGGCGCTATTTTTAAAGATGGAGTCTACCATCTTTGGTATATCTATCAGGATGAAGGGAAATGCAACTGGCAGCATCTTTCTACCATCGATTTGTTTCACTGGAGATGGTATGCCAACGACTTAAAACCAAATCCGGGTGATCCTGAACATGATATTTTCAGTGGAAACGCATTCCAGGCTAAAGACGGAAATGTGGTTTTAGCCTACCATGGTCTGGGCACAGATGGAAATTGCGTTGCATACAGTAGCGACAAAGATCTGAATGAATGGATAAAACCCAAAACGAATCCTATTGCAAAGCCGGGATGGGATCCCCACATGTGGGTTGATAGAGATTTGTATTATCAGATCTCTGGTGGAGTTCCCGGGGCCAAACACCCAAATCCTCCCGTTCTTTATATTGGAGACTCCTACGACAAACCTATGAATAAGGTGGGTGAGTTCCTGTCTCATAACATGCCGGATGTGAACGATTTTGAAGATATATCGTGTCCTGACTTCTTTAAACTGGGAGATAAATGGGTGCTCCTGTGCATCAGTCATTCAAGGGGAGCCCGTTATTACATCGGCACCTGGGATGGCAAACAGTTTAATCCCGAGTCGCATCACCGGATGAACTGGCCGGAGGGACCATGTTTGCCCCCGAAACCTTGCTGGATGATCTGGGTCGCCGGATCATGTGGGCATGGGTACTTGACCGTAGATCAGGAGTTTCGAGTGGAACGATGTCAATGCCACGGGTTTTAACCCTTTCGAAAGATAAGCTATCGCTGAATATCGAACCGCCAAAGGAAGTTGAACGATTAAGGTACAACAAAATGGAGGCAAATCCTTTTACCGTGAATGCAGGTCAGTCGGTTATACTCGATCATATTTCCGGGAAAATCCTTGAAATGGAGATCACCATCGATCCGGGTCAGGCAAAACGGTTTGGGGTGAAGGTTTTTTCTTCTAAGGACGGGGTGGAGCAAACCCCAATCGTAATTGACAGAACTAAAAATATACTCCAAATAGATATGCGCAAATCGGGAGTTAATCAACCGGTCTATAACGAGTTTGCGATGGCTTTTGCATCTCCTGATCCAAAAAATAATCCGGTTATTGAAACGGAGGATGCCCCATTCTCGTTAAAACCTGGCGAAAAGGTTCATCTGCAGATATTTCTTGACAAGTCGATGCTTGAGGTTTTTGCGAATGGTCGTCAATGCATTACCCAGGTACTCTATCCAACGCTTAGGGATGCTGTCAATATTCAGGTCTTTGCCGAAGATGCACCTATTAAAGTAAGGAATATTAAGGCTTGGAAATTGTTTCCTGCCATGCAATGGTAATCAGAAAATATCCTAACATGTAATTAACTAAAAAATTATGCAAATGTCTAATATCAAATCATTTACAATATTTTCTTTTGTTGTCGCGATTGTTGGTTTACTCTTAACAGGATGTAATACGGTTCGACCACCTGCTCAGATTGGATTGGCCGGATTGTCGGTGCTTGATAACACAAATACCCGATCAATCTCAGCCGAAAATATGACCGGTGAAAAAGGGAAGGGAGGCATGGCCATTCCCGATCCCTCGGAACTTAAACCGGCAGCCTCGGCTAGGGCAGCCGACAGCCTTGGCCAGGAATGGAAGGTAAAACCATTTCTCCGGGTAAATTCAGGTGAAACGGTCACCCTTATGGATGTTGACGGACCTGGGACAATTCAGCACATTTGGATGGTCGAAGGGTTAAGTCGCGCAAATGTATTACGGTTTTACTGGGATGGAGAAGCCACCCCCTCTGTTGAGGTTCCGGCTCCCGATTTCTTTGCCGTTGGGCACGAAAAGTTTGCACGGGTCAATTCCCAGGTGGTAACTGTTAATCCATTGAACGCACTAAATTGTTACTGGCCTATGCCATTTAGGAAGCATGCTAAGGTTACGTTTACCAATGAGGGGGATAAAGATCTTCAACTTCTCGCCTTCCAGATCACCTACTCATTAAATCAAGTCAACAGGAATGCCGGATATTTTCATGCCCAATGGCGTCGTGCCAGAACAGGGGGCCAGAATCCATATGTCATCCTGGATGGAGTTAAGGGTAAAGGCCGTTATGTGGGTACTTTCCTGGCGTGGACACAAATGACTTCAAAAGGTTGGTTTGGAGAAGGAGAAGTTAAATTCTTTATGGATGGAGACACCAAATTTCCAACTATCTGTGGAACAGGAACTGAGGATTATTTCCTTGGTAGTTATGGGTTTGAACAATCGTATACCACACCCTATTCAGGGACAACACTGGCGGCAACAACTGAGGGAGAATTACCTAATTTATGGAGTCTTTATCGTTGGCATCTTCCCGATCCGATTTGCTTTACCCACGATTTAAAGGTGACCATCCAGGCATTAGGCTGGAATAACAAAGGGAGATACCGGTTGCTTGACGACGATATCGCTTCCGTGGCCTACTGGTATCAGAGCGAACCACATCAGCCTTTCCCTGTACTGCTTCCACTAAAATTAAGGAAACCAAATAAATAAAAAGCGCGTAAAAATGAAAAAAGATCTCCTTTTGCTATCCGTGATTTTTCTGGTTCAGTTCACGGCCATCGCTCAGAATAACCCAACTCCTTCGCTAATAAAGGATAATCTGCCAATTCCCAAAGAGGTGGTTAAAGCGACAAGGGAATTCAGAGAGCGGTTATTAACCGATCCCTACCGACCAGCCTACCATTTTGCATTTCCCGAAGATAACGGGCGACCGGGCGATCCGAACGGAGCCTTTTTTGCTAACGGAAGGTATCACCTGATGTACCTTTATAAAAGGGAAGGGTCAGGCTTTTCATGGGGGCATGTATCGAGTACCGATATGCTGAACTGGCGCCACCACCCCGATGCCATCTTACCGGGAAATGGTGATGAAGGATGCTTCAGCGGAGGCGCCTTTGTGGATGATGACGGTTCTGCAATACTCTCCTACTGGATGTTGTGGGGAGATAAGGGGATAGGACTTGCAAAAAGTACAGATGCCGGTTTTAACAAATGGGTAAAATCGGCAAGTAATCCTGTTATCAAATCGGCAGAATGGGGGATCACAGATTTAAAGGATGCTTCGGGAAAACTCTTTCATGTCGGTTCAGCCGACCCATCCAATATCTGGAAGAAAGACGGCATATACTATATGGCTACCGGGAATTTACTGGTCCTGCGTAAATACGGGTCCCGTGGTAAAGGTTTGCCTGCAAATACTGACAAGTCCAAACTTCCCGACGACTCGCTGAATTATCAGGGTGACCGCCTCTATTTATTTGCCTCGAATGATCTGAAATACTGGGAATATAAGCATGAACTCTATCAGTCTGATCGCAAATGGACCAGTAAAAACGAGGACAATATGTGTCCCAGTTTCTTGCCTTTACCATCTTCTCCCGACGGAGGAAAACCGAGCGATAAACACCTGCTGCTTTTTATCAGTCACAATATGGGCTGCCAATACTATGTAGGAAGCTATAAAAATGAACATTTCTATCCACAAAATCATGGACGGATGACCTGGAAAGACAATGCTTATTTTGCCCCCGAGGCGTTGATCGATGGTAAAGGAAGACAAATTATGTGGAGCTGGATCTTTGACGATCGCCCCGATTCCGTGATCAATTTTCGTGGATGGACCGGAATCTATGGATTACCGCGAACCCTGTGGCTTGGAAGCGACGGTACCCTCAGAATGCGACCGGTTAAAGAACTTGAGAACCTAAGGATGAAAGAAACGATGGTTTCAAACATTAAAGTAACCTCCGGAAGTGTGGTGAAACTAACTGAACCCGGTCTGGAATTGATGGAACTCGAAGTGACAATTCCTCCAAATAGCGCTCAGCAATATGGGATTAAAGTTGGAGTATCGGATGATGGTCGTGAAGAGAGTGTTATCTGGTACGATCAAAGGGATAAAAAACTGAAATTTGATACCCGGAAATCTGGATTATCCTTTGGACGTAAGATGATTGAGGAAGCCCCTTTCGCGCTTGAAAAAGGGGAGCCACTTGTGCTGAGAATATTTGTTGATAAATCTGTGGTTGAAGTTTTTGCCAACGACCGGCAAGCGATAGGACGTATGGTCTATCCTACATTAGGTGGCCGGGGGATCAGTTTGTTTTCCGACGGTGGAAATGTCACGTTTAAAAGTATAAAAATATGGGAAATGAGCCCTTCCAACCCTTATTGAAAAAGCGGGGAAACTTCTTTTAATTATCTTCGTGGATAAGTTTAACTGACAGAATATAGTTGTTCATTCCAACCATTAAATTAAAATGCGATTTTCTGGCTAACGGTGTTTATGATGTTGAAATATTTAAGGATGGTGTGAATGCCGATTTAAATGGAAATGACTACAAAACGGAACAAATAAAAGTAAAATCAGGAGAAGAAATATTTGTTAATCTGGCCCCCGGAGGTGGTTGGTCAGCAAGATTTATCCCTGCTAAAGAATGATAAATTTCACTGGCATGATGTGCCAAAGTACCTTTTAAAATTTAGAAATGAAAAACAAAACTAACAACAAAGTATTTATCTGGTCATTGATTGTAGCGCTGGGCGGTTTCCTATTTGGCTTTGACACAGCAGTTATTTCGGGAGTTGAAAAACACATCCAGGAGTTGTTCCGGCTGACCCCTTTCTGGCATGGTTTTACCATCTCGTCGGCTCTTATTGGAACGGTGATCGGCGCGGTGATTTCAGGTCAACCGGCTGATAAATACGGAAGAAAACCTATCCTCTTTGTCATTGCGGGTTTGTATGTGATAACTGCAGTGGGTAGCGCTATGGCAGGCGATGTAGGTACATTTATCATTTTCAGATTTCTCGGAGGGATTGGTGTGGGCGCTTCCTCAGTTGTTGCTCCAACCTATATTGCAGAGATATCGCCGGCAAGAATCAGGGGAAAAATGACCGCCATGTTCCAATTTAACGTCATTTTTGGAATCCTGATCGCTTTTGTTTCCAATTTCCTGCTTCGTGATTTTGGTGCTGAACCCTGGCGATGGATGCTGGGCGTCGCCGGAATCCCGGCATTTCTTTTTTTCGCCTTTCTTTTTATCATCCCTGAAAGCCCAAGATTCCTGATCAAAATCGGCCAGATCGCAAAGGCCAAATTTATCCTTGAAAAAATTGAGGTGGAATCAATCGACCAGGAGATCGAAGAGATCAGACATAGTATGGAGAAATCATCCAATGGTAATCAGAATATTTTCTCCGGAATCTACTTTAAGCCTATTTCGATTGCATTTTTGGTTGCCATGTTTAACCAGTTTTCGGGTATCAATGCAATATTGTATTATGCTCCGCGCATCTTCGAATTAAGCGGACTTTCAAATGCCGACTCGATGTTTCAGTCTATTATGATCGGGGTGACGAACGGAATCTTCACAATTCTGGGAATGTTTTTGATCGACAGGGTTGGAAGGAAGAAATTGCTGATAACCGGTTCAATCGGGATGTCCATTTGTTTAGGACTAATTGCCAAAACATTTTATACCCAAAATTTTTCAGGTTATGGATTGCTGTTTCTTTTACTGGTCTATATCATGTTCTTTGCTTTTTCAACGGGAGCGGTTATCTGGGTACTAATTGCCGAAATATTTCCCAATAGCGTGCGAGGGAAAGGGCAATCACTCGGGAGTTTTACCCATTGGTTTTTTGCCGCTTTGATCACCTTTCTGTTTCCGGTGATAGTTAAACTCTCCGATTTTGGAGTTGGTCATGCCTTCCTGTTCTTCTCTGTGATGATGCTTGTTCAGGCAGGTGTAGTATGGAAATATTTCCCCGAAACAAAAGGGAGAACACTGGAGGAACTTGGTGAACATCTTTAGTCTTTTTATTTAAATTTGTGCCAGCTGATTTTTAACACCATATTGGATTCTTTTCGCCGTTGTGAACAAATCTGGACATGAAAACCGAGAGAGAGTTAGTTGAAGAATTAAAAGAGGGTTTGGCAAGCGCATTTGATAAATTGTATGAAGCGTATAGCCATAAGCTCTATATTTTTGCGCTTTCTATCCTAAAATCCAAGGATGATGCAGAAGAGGTTGTTCAGAATACCTATTTTAAAATCTGGGAAAGGCGAAAAAGTATTGATAGCAGTCACTCCTTTAAATCATTTTTATTTACTGTTGCTTATAACGTCACAGTTGATCTGCTCAGGGAAAGACTAAAAGAGAGAAAATACCGGGAAATTATACTTCAAAATGCAACCTCCAATTACAATCTTGAAGAAGCTATTGAGTTCGGGTTCCTGCTTGAAAATGTAGAACAAATCATTAAGGAATTGCCACCCCGTAAACACGAAATTTATCAATTGAGCAGGGTTGATCATCTTTCATACCAACAAATTGCGGAGAAGTTAAATATTTCCATCAAGACGGTCGAAAATAGCATCAATTTCTCCATGAACTTTATAAAGAGTCGTTTAGGGAAGGATTCATTGGTCATTCTGCTTTATACCGCACTTTTTCTTTAAAAGAAATCTTTTTTTCTCCCCCGACAGGGGGGGGTATGACCACGCTGTTACGTAGTATATACAGATTGGGATAAAAATAGTATCATACATTTTAGTTTAGAATTAACTTTCAGTTCAAAATGCCCACACCCGGATCAGAACATAGCAGAATACCCTACCTTTTTGAAAAGTACCTGAATGGGAAATGCTCCAACCAAGAGGCCAGGGAGATCGTGTCTATACTGGAAGATTCCGGAAACGATATTTCACTGATTAATGAGGCCAGTACACGATGGCAATCGCTTAATTCCGGAGAATTTGAAGATTCACGTACTCTTGAAAACCAAGTGATAATGAGTCAGATACTTGACAGGCTTCATCATCGGATGCGCCTGTATGAGGAGGAGAAAGCAAAAAAGTTCTCAGTGACAAAGGTTTTCTCTCTTTTCTCAAAAGTGGCAGCGGTACTTATACTCCCTTTATTGGTTTATTCCATTTATTTAGCCTCACTTACAACCAAAACAGATCGTAATGCATTTATAAACAATCAGATGGAGTGGCACACTGTCAAGACACCTGCCGGAATGCAAACCGACTTCCTCCTTCCCGATGGTTCCCATGTTTGGTTGAACTCAGGATCGGTTTTAAAATATCCGACACACTTTGCCGGGGATAAACGAGAGGTTGAGATGAGTGGCGAGGCCTTTTTTGACGTGGCTAAAGATGTTTCCCATCCCTTCATGGTAAATGCGGGGAAAATGAAAATCGAAGTAACAGGTACACGTTTCAATGTGATCAATTACACAGACGAATTGGTAACCGAATTGATTCTGGAATCGGGTCATGTTCGCCTGTTTTCCGGAAAATATGAAGAGAACAAAACCCTTGCGAATATCAAACCAGGAGAACTTGCTGTTCTCGAAAATGCAAATAACCATTTAATAATCACTAATGTTGATGTCTCAAAATACACTGCCTGGAAGGATGGGGCCCTCATTTTCAGGGATGACCCTATGGATGAAGTGGTACGAAAATTAAACCGGTGGTTTAATGTAGAGATTATTCTTCAAAGCCCTGAATTGAAAAATTATGTATATACTGCTACCTACAGGGATGAGACACTACCTCAGATACTTGAGCTATTAAAGATTTCAGCACCAATAAAATATAGTATCGCAGATCGTAAAAGACTGCCCGATAACTCTTATGCAAAACGAAAAATATTAATAACCAGGAGAAACTAAAAGCCTATGGAGAAATCAACAAAACTGATCAGCTGTTGAAAATCAAGGGAATGTTGTCGCATCCCCTTGAAATCACAATCCTTTTCATCTTAAAAGATAGAAAAGCTTTAATTTATTTTAGTGTAAATCAAACATTACAAAATTATGAAATTAAATCGAACCAACAATCGACCCACTATAAAAAGCCGGGTCGGTAAAATCTTTGTAGTTATGCGTATTACCTTATTCCTGATAATTTTAAGTGTGTACCAGCTATTCGCAGTTGATTCCTATTCACAAACAACCAGAATCAACCTTAAGGTATCCAATGAATCTGTAAAAAATGTTTTAGCTGAAATCCAGAATCAGTCAGAATTTTCATTTATGTTTAACAGCACGATCATCGATGTTGAACGAAAGGTCGATATATTGGCTGAAAATGAGAAGATTAGCGATGTTCTCGGTAAGCTTTTCTCCAGTACTGATGTAGCCTATACTGTAGTTGACCGGCAGATTGTTCTGTTCTCAACTAAAATATTGGCAAATCAACAGTCTACAATTAACATTACCGGGAAAGTGACAGATCCATCCGGGGCGCCGATTCCTGGTGTTACTGTAGTAGCGAAAGGAACGACCAATGGGGTAACCACCTCAAATAATGGCACGTTTTCTCTCGTTTTGCCAAATGATACAAAAGCACTTATCTTTTCGTTTGTTGGAATGAAAACCCAGGAAATCAGTATTGGTTCAAAGGTATACCTGGATGTGGTGATGGAAGAGGAGTCAATTGGTGTGAGTGAAGTAGTGATCACTGCTTTGGGCATTGGAAGGCAAAAACGAAGTTTGTCGTATGCCACTGAGCAGGTAAAGATGGACGCTGTTACTACGTCTAAAAGCGTTAACCTGGGCGAATCATTGGCTGGGAAACTGGCAGGAGTTCAAATCACCTCTTCTTCAGGAACAACAGGTGTTGGCGGCGACACTCGTATTATTATCAGGGGCGATCGTTCGATTGGAAGGAACAATCAACCATTGATAGTCGTTGATGGTATCCCTTATTCAAATTCAGGAGCAGGACTCTCATCAATTAATAGTGATGATGTTGAAAGCATTAACGTATTAAAAGGACCATCGGCTGCTGCTCTCTATGGCTCAAGCGCCAACAACGGTGTAATTGTAATTACCACCAAAAAAGGGAAAGCAGGGGTCAGCCAAATTGAATTTAATTCTGTCTCGAGTATGGATGCTCCTTATCTCTACCCGGAATTCCAGAATGAATATGCCCAGGGATTAAGTGGTCTCTATGTAAATGAGGAGATGAATAGTTGGGGTCCCCGAATTTCAGGACAAACTGTAAAAAACTGGACCGGTGAAGATATTCAATTAAAAGCACAACCAAACAATTTTAAAGATCCCTTTAATACTGGTTATAATGCAACAAACTCCATCTCGTATAGTGCAGGAAACGAAAAACTTACAGGATATCTTTCATATAGCAATACCTCTGCCAGGGGTGTTGTCGAAAACAATAAAATTAACCGGGATAATTTCAATTTAAGACTGACCTCAGAAGTGGTAAAAAAATTGAAAATTGATTTCAAAATGACTTATCATTTCCTTAAGTCCAACAATTCCCCAACGACTGGTGATGATATGTTTAGTCCAATGTCGCAATTGATCCGTATGCCCCGTACCATCCGTACTCAGGATATTGAAAACTACTATTATTATGATGCTAATTTCTCCAAAAAGCAAACAACATGGGTTCCCGGATCTACAAAAGTAATCAATCCGTACTGGTCAATCCATGCACGTGAGAATCCCTATAACAGTAGCAATTTAAGTGCAATATGTTCGTTGCGATACGATTTCACCAGCTGGATCTATTTGCAGCTACGTGGCAACCTGAATGTTTACAGTTACGACTCGGAAGAGAAATTGTGGTGGGACACTGCATATATACGATATGGGAAAGGTGGTTATGATACTGGATTTGGTAAGACCCGCAAAAAAACCGGAGATTTATTGTTGGGAATCGATAAAGATATTAATGAGGATTTCCATTTTGGATTCAACCTGGGAGCTGAAATAAATGACACCTACGGAAGAAGTATGTTTTCCTCTTCAGGAGGCGACGGTCTGAAGACTGAAAACAAATTTTCACTGGTTTACGGGATTACACCCACTACTCAGGATGCAGAATACCGGATTCAAAAACAATCGGTTTATGGTACTGGCCAACTTGTTTTCCGCAATATGATTTTCTTGGATGTTACTGCCCGTAACGATTGGAGTTCGACATTGCCCAAGCCATACCGTTATTTTTATCCTTCGGTCGGTTTAACGGGGATAGTTTCTGATATGATAAAAATGCCCACTGCAATTTCGTTTGCCAAAGTAAGGGCTTCCTATGCACAGGTAGGCAATGATGCAGGATTCTCACAAATATTTCAGACATTCAGTGCTGTAGCAAGCGGACCGGTAGGAATGATTAAGCTTGGCAATAGTAAAGTCGCAACGGATCTGATCCCTGAAAAAACAAAATCCTGGGAGGCAGGCGCCGAAATTAAGTTCTTCAAAAATCGCTTTGGCTTAGATTTTACTTACTACAAATCAAACACATTCAATCAGTTGCTAAGTGTAAATACTCCTTCCGGCACTGGTTACTCTTCAGCAATGATTAATTGCGGAAATATTCAGAATACCGGTTTTGAATTGATGGTTTCTGCAACTCCCCTTAAAACAAACAATTTTACCTGGGATATTTACGGGCACTTTTCCAAAAATACCAACAAGGTAATTGAACTTGCAAAAACGCTTAAAGAATATGATTTGGGCACCCCTAAAAATGTAGTGGGAACAGTAAAGGTGATTGAAGGGCAACCTTACGGCGAGGTTTATGCTAGAGGTTTTCAGAAGGATGCGAAGGGGAACGTGATTGTTGCAAGTAATGGGATACCCAAAGTCACTTCTGATCCTGATGCCGAATATATGGGAAATATGAACTATGACTGGAGAAGCGGTTTAACCAACTCGTTTTCCTATAAAAACTGGAATTTGAATTTTTTAGTCGACCTGAACTATGGTGGTGTACGTCAGTCGGGAACCGAAGCTAATCTTCTGTTATACGGCAATGGGAATGCGTCACTTTACGGGCGCGATGGATTTGTATTTCCGGGGGTAAAAGAAGATGGATCTGTTAATAATGTTTCCGTGAAAGCTCAGGATTATGCCTTTGTTATTGCAGGCAGAGGCACAGCTGCAGTAGGTGAATTGTTCAATCACGATGCAACAAATTCCCGGTTAAGGGAACTAAGTTTAGGTTACACATTTAAGGTTAACCGGTTTGTGAAAGATTTACGTTTGTCGCTTGTCGGACGAAACTTATTCTTTTTCTACAATGGTTGCAAATGGTTTGACCCCGATGTAACATCTGATCCAACCCTGAATGGGCAAGGGGGCGAAAACTCATTTTTGCCCTGTTCCAGAACTCTGGGTTTTAATCTTAAGGTAACATTGTAAACTTCAAAATCAGAACATAATGAAACCAAATATTCAGATGAAAATTTCAAGAATAAGTAAGATAATTTGTTTATTGACCTTCTTCTCGATTGCAGGTACAATTTCGTGTACCGATAAATTTGATGAGTTCAATACGGATAAATCACAGATGATGGAAGTCGGGACCAAGGAACTGGCAGGACTTTTCTCTCAGGCGCTTACCGAAGGAAGTCATTGGCAAATGGCCGGGCTGGCCCAAAAATTCTTCGCCACTACTCCAATGCATTTAAGTGGTTATACGGTTTGTGGCGATTATACCCGCGAGTTGAATGTCATCTCCTCGGGTGCCGCTCATGACCAAACCTATCAGCGGGCTTACACTTATATGTACAAGCATCTTCAGATCATCCTTAATAAAACAAAGGATGAAATGCCTGTGCAATATGCAGTAGCCTTGATTTGGAAAGTTCATGTGTTCCATCGTCAAACCGATATTTGGGGACCAATCCCCTATTCTGAAGCCGGAGCATCTCAGGATGTGATCCATTTTGACAAACAAAAGAACATTTATTATCAAATGTTTGATGAATTACGCGCAGCTGCTGCTGTTTTGGAAGCCGAAATAGCCAAAAATCCCAATGCTAATGCCTTTGGATTAGGTGACATGATTTGGGACGGGAAAGTTGAAAAATGGCTCCGTTTCTGTAATACCATGCGCTTACGTTTGGCTTGCCGTATTTCGAATATTGAGCCGGAAAAAGCCAAAAAGGAAGCTGAAGATGCCGTAAAGGGAATAATGATGGAAACAAATGCAGATGACGGATTGTATAAAACAACATCACTCACCGGTTCTTCCGGTTACGGACATGGTATGTGCCAGATGGTACAATACCTGACCGATTTTATGAGTACCAGCATGGAAAGTTATATGAAAGGATACAATGATCCTCGAATGCCTGAGTTTTGGAATCCTGTACAAAATCGCAGCGACATACTTAATGACTATAAAAGCAATATTGGCGGTTACCATGGTGCTACCAGTGGCGCACCTTCTTCAATTGGTGTTACCGGTATTTTGAGAGCACACTCTTTATATGGTCCACGGTTTGCCGACGGAAACCAACGAAAAACCCCGATTAATGTTGTAAACGCATCCGAGACATGGTTTTTAAAAGCTGAAGGAGCCTGGAAGGGCTGGAACATGGGAGGAAATGCCAAAACATTCTATGATAAAGGGATTGAGATATCGCTCAAACAATGGGTACCAACCATTAGTGCCAGTGCTGTAACAAGTTTTATTAACAGTACGAACGTCCCGACAGCTCCTAACAATGCCCCTTATTTCGATCCGCCTGTATCAACGGCTCCTGTACAATTTGCTTCAGAAAAAACACTACAATATGAGCAGATCATGATCCAGAAATGGCTTGCCCTGTTCCCTATCAGTGTGGAAGCATATGCCGAGTTCAGAAGGACAAGGCTGCCAAAATTATATGCTAAAAAGAGTTCATTGAATGCCAACATAGATCCTTCTGTCGGACAGATCATCACCAGACATGTGTTCCCCGATTGCGAGCGGACTACCCAGCCAGATGAAGTTAATCGGTCAGCAAAAGAAGACCTGGGCGGCAATCCAGACCTGGAAAATACCCCATTATGGTGGGATATCAATAAAAACGGAAACGTTTCGCCAGGAAAATATTGATTGTGATTTTTCGAATATAACAGAATGGTGGGATATAATACATACTTAATTCCTCCATTCTGTTTTTTTAATAATTGAAATCATGAACAGACGAAATTTTCTTACCACTTCAGGGCTTTTAACAGGATCAGCTTATCTTGAGGCTTCAACCGGGATAAATGGCCAAATTATCAAACAAACAAAGAGTGAGAAAAAATGGCGTTTGGCTATGGTCGGTACAGGAGCTCGCGGAACATCTATGTGGGGAAAAGACGTTTTAAATTCTTATTCCGACTTTGTTGAATTTGTTGGCCTTTGCGACATTAATGAAGGCCGGGTGAAACTGGCTAAGGAAATTATCAAAGCCAATTGCCCTGTTTATACCGATTTTGAAAAAATGATGAGGGAAACCAAACCCGACGCATTAATTGTAACAACAGTTGATGCAACTCATCACAATTTTATCGTCCGTGCTTTGGAACTGGGTGTTTATCCAATTTCGGAGAAACCCATGAGCACCGAAGCCTTAAAAATTCAACAAATATTGGATGCGGAAAAACGGACCGGAGGAAATTGCCGGGTTACCTTTAATTTAAGGTATTCACCGCTTTGTGTTAAAATATGGCAACTATTACGTGATGACACAATTGGAAAGCTTACATCTGTTGATTTGCACTGGTATCTGGATACTTCTCACGGCGCTGAATATTTTCGGCGCTGGCACCGGTTGGTCGAAAAAAGCGGTTCGCTATGGGTGCACAAGGCAAGCCACCATTTTGATTTATTGAACTGGTGGATTGACAGCGATCCTGAAGAGGTATTTGCGCTGGGAGGTTTGGAACATTACGGGAAAAACGGACCTTATCACGCCGTCAATTGCCGAACCTGCACTCATATTGATCAATGTAAATTCTACATGGATATTCTGAAGAAAGAAGACCTTAAACGAATGTATGTTGATAATGAAAAATACGATGGTTATTTGCGTGATGGATGTGTATTTAAAGATGATATTAATATTGACGACACCATGGCGGCAACCATTAAATATGCCAACGGAGTTAGGGTTGCTTATTCATTAACAACCTATTCCCCTTACGAAGGATTCAGGGTTTCTTTTAATGGCACAAATGGGAAAATAGATACGTGGGTACAGTCCTCAAACCGGACGAACGATGCCGACTATGATGAGATTGTAATATGCAACAATTTTGGAAAGCGCCGCTATGTTCAAATTCCGTTTGGAACATCAGGGCACTGGGGAGCCGACGGACCTTTGAAAGACCAGGTATTTCTCCCAAGTATTCCCGATCCAAATCAACAATGCGCTGGAAGCCGCGACGGTGCATTTGCCTGTTTGATTGGCATTGCCGCCCGCCAAAGTATTGCGACGGGCAATGTGGTCAAAACTGCTGATTTAACAACGCTAAAACCTAAAGCCAAAAAGGAATACAAACGGGTGTAATCTTTAGCATACTAAAAAAAGTGAATTCATCAGAACAATCCTGAAACATAGAAACTAATTGAACTTATGGATACTTTAAAACTCTTGTCAAAATATATTCTGGTTTTATTTCTTTTCGTTCGATGTGGAGGTGAAAGTGAAGAAAAAGTAAAAACACCTCTATTTTTCATTTCATGGTCTGGTTCTGTTGTCGATTCATGGAATTATACCATAAACACAGCCGGAAAATCAATTAAAGTGAACCTTCCGGTTTTTGAAATAGATGGAAAACAAACACCTGTCATACTCAACAAACTGGAGAAAATTGGGGAGCAACAACTTGTACGAAATGAAGTGATGGAATATTTGTACGAAGGAACCTTTCAAAATGATACCTCAATCCATTTACAACTAAAATTAAGGGTTTCCAACGATAATCCGGTAGTTCGTTTCACCTATGAGTTAAAGAGTTCAGGACAACAGAAATTAACCAAAAGATCAGATACAGATGATCTTACTTATCTGTCCTATTCCATAAAGGATTGGCCCAGGGCCAAAGAAATTCGCTTATCCGTTTTTAATGAGCTAATACATTCATGCAACCTAACTGAAACAGAAATATATGAATCAGATTTCTCCGGATCGCCATCTTTGGTTGGCCCAATAATAACTGGTACAGATGGAGAACATTCGTTCTTGGTTAGTTACGAACACGATTCGATGTATCCAAATAACTTTCTCGGATTTAAACTCTCTCCGGATAAAAACATAGCTTTAAAAGCTGTGAAAGGTAATTATTTCTCAGGGCAACCTGTTGATGGATACTCAACAGTATGGTTTGAAGTGGCAGGTATTAAGGGTGACGAAGATTTATTGGCGGATCAGTTCCGCACATTTATACTCAAACACCAATCAGAGAATATTGAAAGCCGTAAACCTTATATCTTTTATAATACATGGGGACGACAGGAACGGGTAAAATGGGCTGGAGGTCAATATTTGACAACCATGACACTTGAATACACACTTCTGGAAATTGATAAAGCTCATGAAATGGGACTTGAGTATTATGTTCTTGATGCAGGTTGGTCTGATCGTTCAGGTGATTGGTGTGTCAATTTGAAACTCTTCCCAGATGGCTTCAGAAAAATCAGAGATAAACTAAATGGATATGGAATGAAACTTGGAGTTTGGATGGACCCATCCAAAGCTGCTATTACCAGTAATGCATTTATTAAAAACAAGGGTTGCCTTAAATCCTGGGATGGGAAGATCAGGAAACCATCTATGGTATGGGAAACAGAATTGAGCAACGATATGTGCCTGGTAAGTCCATATTGGGAGTATTATGCCGATCTGTTGATTACCTTGTATAAAGATCTGGATATTCGATGTTTTTACTTTGACGGAGTAGGACAGAAAGGATGCAATGATCCCGGTCATTTCCATGGTACATCAACAAACTCGTCCGAAGAAAGAAATCAGAGTTACGCATTTTTATTGCCGGTATATTTAGGCAAAATAATGGAAAAAGTCGGATCTTCCTGTCCTGATGTTATTTTTGAATTTGATGTTACTGAACCTGGAAGAATTGGTGTTGGCTTACAGTTTTTGGCAAATGGCAGATATTTTATACTTAATAACGGGCCTTACTACCATAATTTCGACCTGGTACCCCGTGGTAAAACACTATTAACTAATGGATGTAAAAATATTTTTATCCAACCTGGCCCGGCCCGATCCTGGATTATCCGGTCAGTTCTTGATTATGACAAATGGATTCCTTCAAATTTATTCTCTGCAAAATATCAAGCCGATGATCCTGAAAACTCTCAGCTTATAAATTTAGGATCAATGTTATTAGGACATTACTCTATTTGGGGTGAGATTATTAAAACATCTCAGCAGGGTGTTACTTTATTTCATGATGTACTGGAAAAATATAAGCCAATAAGCCAGGATGTTATTGCCTCAACCTCTTTGCATTTTGGGAACTCCGGAGATTCACCTGAGATTTTCGAAAAAGTTAATCCTGAAACCGGCAAGGGGATGGTCGTTATTTTTTCGAATACAAAGGGAAAATTTTCATATGTCACAAAACAAAAAGTTTCGGATGTTTTTTGGCACAATCAAGGTGTAGATATAAAAGTTGACACCAATCATCATGCAAGCATTGTTGCTGAATTTAAGGAGGCTTCTGCTGCAATTATTTTATTTGGAGTGAAATGAAACAGATCAAAAGTCAAAAAATGTATTTTTTGAAGCAATATGGAATAATCAAGTTAACCTTGATTTTTGTATTAATTTCCTTTATTTTTTCGCCGGCATATTGTAAAAGCAGCGAAATCAAAAGCATTAAAAGATATCGTCAGTTACGATTCGAGAAACTAAACCAGCCTCGTCCCGTGATCCACAACAACGATGGTTGTGATGCTTATGTTTATCCTGTTAATCCGGAATTCTCCCAGGAATTTTCGATACCAAATTTTCTGAATATCCGCTCTGCCGGATTAAAGGGAACTGATGTCAGCACCATTTCCTACTGCTCCATTTCATCGTCTTTCGGACAATTCACGCACAATACGAAAGCAGGGGAATTCATCACGCTAACCCATCAAAGGACGGATGGCCGAAATGTTGTTCCGGAATTTGTCAAATTGGGAACTGATCCGTTGGAAGTAACCTGCAAATTTGCGCATGACAATGGTTTTGAATTTTTCTGGTCAAACAGGATCAATGATGTCCATGATTTTGGACACCGTCCCGAGAAACCATACGAACGTTGGTCCAAACTAAAACAAAATCACCCCGAATATCTTTTCGGGAGAATTGGTGAAAAACTACCCTTTGGGAGATGGAGCGCTGTCGACTTCTCTAACCAGGAAATCCGAAACCTTTGTGTACAATATTATACCGAAGTTTGCGAAAATTACGATGTTGACGGTATTGAACTCGATTTTCTAAGGCATCTTCATCTGTTTGGGAATGTTGCCAGGGGCGGGGTCGCGACTGCGGAACAACTGGAGATGCTAACCGACATGCTTGTCCGCATCAGGACAATGACCGAAAAGGTCGGTATGAAAAAGGGCAAACCGATTCTGGTTCTGGTCCGTATCCCTGATTCATCGGGATATTGTAAAGGTGTTGGGATAGATATCGAAACCTGGATGGCTAAAGGCTTGCTGGATCTGGTTGTGGGGAGCGACTATTTCCGTTTGAACCCATGGAGGTACCTTGTTGAACTGGGCCATAAATATGGTGTAAAGGTGTATGCCGGGTTGAGTGAACCACGGGTAAAGGCAGAGCACCCGCTTCTTGTCCGGTTTCAGAATCCGGTTTTCCGGGCACGTTGTGCGGCAGCCTGGCAAGCCGGGGTCGATGGGCTTTATATTTTTAACGAATACAATACACGAAGTCAATATCTTTCAGAAATAGGAAATGCAATTAAGTTGAAAAGCAAGGATAAGCTCTATTTTGCTACTTACCTCTATAAAGATCCAAAAACATATCTGAAGGATGGTGGCAACTATTTTACCCTCCCCCTCCTCCTCCCGTCATATCCTATTGGCATTGGTTCGGAACTAGCGATATTTTCCCTGGAAATCGGAGATGAAAGGGTGCCCGCGAAAATAGCGCTTATTCTTTATGTACAGAAATCTGATCAGGAGGCTATAAAAACAGAATTTAACGGATTCCCGTTAACATTAATGAAAAGCACAGAAGACGGGCTTTGTGTTTACGAAGTTTCATCCGGGATAATACGGCAAGGTGAAAACATTCTCCGGGTTAGCTGTGGTCAAAATCAAAAATCGCTGAAGCTGCTGGATGCAGCCATCCTTTTCCACCGAAACCCCGATGATCGGGACACGGAGAAATTAGTTTCTATTTGTTTCAGGAAATAACAATTTAAAATCAATACATACTGTGATGTCAAATATATTTTCAAGACGTAGTTTTTTTACAAAAGCAGCTTTAACAACTGTCGGAACAGTTCTGGCATCAGGAATGAAGGTAGTCTCCGCATCCGAAGAAGAACTAACGCCGGTGCAAAAAATGTATCAACTGATTTCCCCAAATTTCGGGAAATCAATCGGTGTTTTTGGCGGTTCATTATCGGCAATGGAAGCTTCAAAAACAGCTAAAAATATTTGGGCAGAAAAGCTAAGGTTGAAGGTTTTTTCCTATGGTAATGGAGGAGCCGGGTTTGGCATTCAGGAAGCCAATCCCCGGAATACCATGGTTGTACAGGCTGAAAATGCCGCTATACACGACATCTATCTACTTTGGGCTTCAACAAACGACCATTCAAAGAAAATTCCGGTTGGAGATATACGGTCGAACGACTTACATACCCAGGCAGGAGGCATCCGGAAAAGTGTGGAAATATTACAGACCAAAAATCCAGACGCAAAAATCTACTTTTTCACCAGTCTTCCAATGTTCAAAACAGAGAATACGTTGGATGAATATGTGAAAGGGCAGAAAGCCGTGTGTGCCGATTTGCATATTCCGGTTTTGGATCAGTTTTATACCTGTGGTTTTAACCAGTGGAATGCGCCTTATTTTTTTAACCAGGATCTAAAACATCTGACCGCCAAAGGTTATGAACGGATTGCCGAAATACAGACGGCCTTTTTGGCAAATCCTCTTTCCGGAAATTTTTAACCAGAGTCAGATTTAAAAGATTAAAACAGAACCTACGAACCCATGAAACCTAGTTATGATCAAAAAAAAAGAAAATCAGATTTAATTTACGGCCAAGCTAAATGGCATTTCTCGTTAGAGTTGTGCCCTGTTTTTATTATCGTAACGGCTCTCGTATTGGCAGTAACTCATGCTGTTGCACAACCTGTAATTAACAACCCAAAAGACAATGACTCCGCGAAGCTGCCAACATCGGCGACAGTGAGCGTGATTGAATATGGAGCTAAGGGCGATGGAGTGCAAAACGATGCTATCGCTATTCAGAAAGCACTTGATAGTGGTGCATCAGTTGTAACAATACCACAAGGCATTTACAGCATAGACCGGACACTTAAGATGGGTTCGGGTGTTACCTTGAAAGTCGATCCTCAATCAGTAATCCGTTTGACTGACAGAGCGGGCAACAATGTAAGTGTGTTTTTGCTGACCAACCGAAATCCCGGCAATGGCAACAGCAATATTATGGTAGAGGGAGGCATTTGGGACGGTAACAACGAACACAACATTCGTGGCAAAGATGGCGACTTCTACGGTTATACCGGGACAGCTATCAACTTCATCAATGTCAGAAATCTTACGCTCCGTAAATTTACTGTACGTAATCCGGATGCATTTTCGATCAGGGTGGGCGAGGTTCAAGACTTCTTAATTGAAGATGTCGTTCTTGATCATTCCGTGATTCGTCATAATCAAGACGGTATCCATATAGGCGGTTTTTCACACCGGGGGATTATCCGTCGTATTCGTGCCATCCACCCTAATACACCAAACGACGATATGATCGCCATCAATGCAGATGACGATGTGGAAAGGGTGGTCAATCTGGGAATGCGCTGTGGACCGATTCACGACATCTTAGTTGAAGATATTCAGGCTGAAGGGGCCTATAATTTTGTTCGCCTGTTAAGCAAAGAATCATTAATTGAAAATATTACCGTGCGACGTGTGAGAGGAAGTTGCAGGTATTATGCCGTAAATATGAATAACTGGCGATTCCCGGCAGGATCAGGAGATATACGTAATATTCTTTTGGAGCAGTTTGATATTTCCAAAATTTTAATGAAACCGGATAAAAAAAGTCTGTTCCATATTACAGAAAACGTTCATGATCTGCATATTTACAATATCCGGCTGAATGATAATCCGGATAATTCACCTGTACCTACTTTATTACTCAACAATCAACATACCAACACTGTTCAGGGGGGTGACGGGCAACAGACCAATGAAACCATGTATGTCATTCCCAAAGGAGGTATTCAGGAACTATGGATTAACCGTTATCCGATCAAATTACCATGAGGAATAATCATCCGGCAATATAAACCATGAAAAAAAACTTCTTTATCCTTCTGTGGACCATTATTTCGTTGATTGGTTCGGCACAGGAAAAAAATAAATCGTGGCGCGAAGACTATTTCACCGGACATCCATTGCAAATCGGAAATAAAGTACAATTTCTGTTCGATGATTATATTGTTGAAGATAAATATGGGCTGAAACGGGTGGTTGGACCTGTCGAAAAATATTCAGAGAACCCACTGAATTTTGGGGTATTCAATCCCTGGGAATTGTATCCTAACCTCGATGGTTCTGATCCCCGCTTTCAGGGGATCATGTTGTCGAATGTGCTGTACGACCCGAAAGATAAATTGTACAAAGGCTGGTATGTTATTCGACGTTCAGATGGGTTTAAAGGCGCCACAAATAATTCCACATTGTTTGTTGAAAGCAGGGACGGAATCAACTGGATAAAACCGAAACTCGATTTCTTTCCGGTTGACGGGCAAAAAACGAATATGGTACTTTACGAAAAATCAAAAACGGCTCGTACGACAGCTCATTTACATGACGTTGTCCTGGATACATTAGCGACGGAACCGGGCAGGCGCTATGTCGGACTGGTATCGAAAATTCCTCCGGGTGAGACTGAACGGTGCCTCGTTCTCATGTATTCGCCTGATGGTAAAATATGGACCTTGCCGGAAGACCCAATCTTGTTTCGTGGTGTTTCTGATGGTTCATATTCTTTGATTCGTGATGCTGAAAGAAAACAATGGCTGCTTTTCAGGAGGCCTCCGACACAGGCGTTGGTGAGAGAAGAAAAATTTTATGCCGGCAGAAATACCAAACGCCGTGTTTCTGTCTCGGTAAGTGAGGATGTTAAACATTGGACATATCCCCGCAACATTGTTGTAATGGATGAACTGGATGACTCGAAACTGACCCAGATTGGGAATAAAATGGATATCGACTGGGCAAAAATGATAAAATACGAAGGGGTTTATTTTGGTCTTTTAGACCTGATGGATAATCTGATAATCTCTGTCCCTCGTCAAAGTCAGTTGATGTGGAGCAGGGATGGATTCGAATGGGAACGATTACCCGAACGCCAATCGTTTATTGAAAATGGCAAACCTGGCGAGTGGGATTGTGGTTCAATTGGGCGCCAATCCATCGTTCCTGATGGAGATCGTATACGTATTTATTATGGTTTGGGAGGAAATACACCTCAGGGATATTATGGACAGGAAGGAGAGGAGGAAATTTCCCGTTTTCGGGGAACCGGCCTGGCTTTTATTGGGAAAGATCGTTTTATTGGATTGCAGGCCGGCCCCGAAGGGGGTTATTTACTAACCCGGCAATTTATTCTGGATGGCGATAAAGTTGAAATTAATTGTTTGTCGCAGGTGAAAAATCCTGTACCCAACCTGGGCAGTTTAATAAAAGCCGAACTATTGCAGACTCCTGACGATCATTTTGCAGCCAACCCTTACACCGGATTTTCTATGAACGAGTGCGATTCGATCACCGTGAAGGATGCATTTCATCAGACGATTTCATGGAAAGAAAAATCTGATCTTTCCAGTTTGCAAGGCAAGCCTGTATATATCCGGTTTTATATCCGGAATTCAAATTTATACACCTTCAGGGTTATAAAATCTCATCAATAAAAACAAATGAAGACAAATTCCTTTCTAATATCAGTCATCCTTTGCCTGCTAATGGCAGCTTGTAAAATGAATGTGATAACTAAATCTCAGATTGAAAAGCCAATAGCTTGTGTAGATAGTTTCGATTTTCAGCAACATTCATACGCAATGTATGCTCAGGCTGAAATGAAATATACATTCAGCAAAAATGCAAAGATGAATTTCAGTAAATGGCAAACCAATTTTCGTACAGAGTTAAAAGAAAAACTGGGACTTGCTAAAATTGAGAGACAACTGAAAGACTACAAACCCAAAGCGGTACGAATCGATTCGGAAGACCTTGGGTATGCATTGCGCGAAAGATGGGTGATCTGGACCGAACCGACCGTTCCGTTGCCTTTTGTACTGATGTTGCCCAAAGGATTAAAAGGGAAAGTGCCGTTAATGATTACGCCGCACGGTCATTCAAAAAATACCGAAGGGTATGCCGGGATTTATACGGACGAAGCTGACCGTATTAAGGGGGAGGAGGGAGAACGAAATATTGCAGTTCAGGCAGTGAAACAGGGATTTATCGCTATTGCCCCCACAGCAAGGGGATTTGGCGCCACGCGAACGAAGCAGGGTATTAAATCGGATGAAATGCGCTCGTGCCATACCTTGCTGCTGCACGATCTGCTCGTGGGTAGAACACCCATTGGGGACAGGGTTTGGGATATCTCAAAACTGATTGACTGGGCGCTGGAAAACCTTCCCGTTGATGAAACAAAAATTTTTGTTTCTGGAAACTCTGGAGGTGGCACAGCCACCCTCTTTGCCGGAGCATGCGACACCCGGATTGCGGCATCGCTCCCATCTTCCTACTTCAATACTTTCTCGGGTTGTATCGGGACTTTCAGCCATTGTGAATGCAACTACGTACCAGGTATACTGGATTTGGGTGAGATGTGGGATGTGGCCGGGTTGACTGCTCCCCGGTTTTTCTGTGCCATACATGGTGTTAAAGATAAGAGTTTCCCGATTGACCAGACCCGGATTGCATTCAAAAATCTTCAGGAAATATATAAAGCAGCAGGCGTTCCCGAAAACTGTGAATTGTACGAGGGGAGCGAAGGACATCGCTATTACAAAAAGGGAGCCTGGGATTTTATTCACAAACACATTCAGAAACAATGATTCA
Source organism: Prolixibacteraceae bacterium (assembly GCA_963677935.2). GTDB lineage: Bacteria > Bacteroidota > Bacteroidia > Bacteroidales > Prolixibacteraceae > JAAFHB01. The sequence continues at coordinate 5,357,593 of CAXXEH010000003.1, forward strand.
AAGACTCCGAAAAACTCCGGTTCTTTTGCTATTAGTTTGGTCCTTTATTACGACAACTGTATCAGCTCAGGTTCCATTTCGTGAAATAGATGAAACCCGGATAAGAGAAATAGAGAAAATGTTGCCAGAGAAGCCTTTGGCATATGGTTGTTCGTACAAAAACCGGGAAGCCTGGAACAAAGCAAAAAGTAAGGTTAATAGTGACTCACTGATAAAAAATGCAGAAGTCATTTTGTCATCTGAAATGCCTGCCTGGGACGATTCGTTGTACCTGATCTTTTCGAAAAACGGTGAACGTACCCAGGGACAAATGATGATTGCGAACCGCATCAACCGGCTTTATCCGCTGGTTTGGGCTGAATGTTTTGAAAATCAAGGACGGTTCATTCCCAAAATAGAAGAAACTTTAAAAGAGCTCATCTCTCATCGGTCATGGGTGTTGCCAGCTCACGACCGGAACCTTGATAATTTCTTTGGACGAAAGCACGAAGTTGAACTGTTGGCTGCGAATTTCGCACAAACCCTTGGACAATCACTCTTTTTTCTGGATGACAAACTCGACAAAAAAGTACGCAAAGCCGTTGTTGATTCGATGTTTATTCGAGTATTCAATCCGGTTCTCGATGCATTAAAAACAAAAGAAGGACGTTGTTACGGATGGTTAAACAGTTTGGCAAACTGGAACGCTGTGTGTCTTTCGGGAGTTAATGCTGCAGCATTGAGTGTATTAAATGACAAGCATTTGCGTGCCCGTTTTGTTGCTATTGCTGAATATTATTCGCAAAACTACATTTTGGGATATACCGATGATGGGTATTGTTCGGAAGGAATAGGTTATTTCAATTACGGATTTGGCAACTTCGTCGAATTGAGAGAGTCGATTTTTCAAAATACCAATGGGAAATTGGACCTTTTTGATGACGAGAAGGTAAAAAGGATGGCCATGTACGGAATTACTTTTGAAATAATTAACGGTGTATATCCTGCATTTGCCGATTGTCATCCGGGAACGGTTGTCGATAACAACATCATTTGGTACTGCAACCAAAACCTGCATCTGGGACTGAAAGGATATGACAGTCCCGAAATTGTCGGTAGTTATAATTCAATGGTTTTGTTTCCCAATTCAGCAGAAACAGAGAGTTCTCCAATAAAATTATCTTCAGAAGAAAAAATTAATATGCCGATACGAACCTATTTCGATCAGGCCGGTGTATTGATTTGTAGGCCATTGGTGCAGGACGCGTCCTCGATGGGGGTCGCCTTAAAAGGGGGGCATAACGATGAACACCACAACCACAATGATGTCGGAAGTTTTACCCTTGTGGTGGGTAACGAAACCCTGGTTGGAGACCCGGGTGGTCCAACTGTTTACAATGGAAATATGTTTTTGAGCTCAAAGCGGTATACCAAATACAAACGTTTTTCTTCCTACGGGCATCCGGTTCCCTTCGTAAACGGAACGGCACAATCGATTGGAAAAGAAGCAAAAGCTGAACCTTTACTAACCCATTTCTCAGATACACGAGATGAATATCTTATAAACATCCGTTCGGCCTACCCCGAAGTGAAAGATTTGGTAAAACTTACACGCCGATATGTTTACGAACGGGCAGGACATGGAACTCTTCTTATTGAAGATCAGTTCGGTTTTGCCACTTCCGGAGAGATGGAATCGGCTATTACCTTTACAGGTAGCTGGAAACTGAACGAAAACAATCATCTGGAAATTACAGGTGAAAAGGCAAAAGTTGAAATCGGGATAAATGTTCCTGCAAATTCTTCCTATTCGATTATTACAGCCGAAATTGAAGACGGCGGGAAAAAGTTCACACGGTTAGGGATCAGACTCAACGAAAAACAAAAGGATGGTTTTATCCGCTTGTTATTCAAGGTAATCTGATTGATGTTCTTTTGCTTGCCTTGATCGCTTAGGATATGGACTGAAGACAGCGAGAGGTTTTCTAAGATGAGACTTAATTTCGAAAATCGAAAAACTGAATACCTACGAAATTAAACCCGGTGTCTGCTAAAGTTCTGATTCACCAATATAACCAAACCCTGTTTAAAATCATTACAATGAAGCGACTTTTAAAGGAAGATTATCAGGAAATAATTATAAAATCAAAAAATGAAAAGATTAGCAGGCTTGTTAGTGTTATTATTGCCATTCAGTGGGTTGAGCGCACAAATGATTATGGATCATGAAGTGGTATTAAAAAATGGTAAATTATTACCATGGACAGATTATGATCATGTCATCAGATGGAGCATGAATTTCCTTAAGAATTGTCCACTCCACAAAACCAAATTCGGAAATGATCCGCTGTACCTGGTTACATCAAAACTGAATAAAGAGGGAACATTTCAAAAGAAACAAAATAATCCCGGAAGTAATGTTTACTTTGGTATGGAAACATTTAAAAAGTATTTCCCATATACCGGGGATACAGCAGCTTTGATGCCGGTTAGAAAACTCATCCAGAGGGTCGCCCTTTATCACACACCAGAAAATTGGTCCTGGCCGAATGTTCCCAGGACGCAGGATGATTCACCTGATGGCGAATATACCGATGAATGGGGCGGCGTTGACAAAATTTGTATGGTTGCTATCGGATATCTTAACTATTACAAATTCACTGATAAGAAAGAATACTTTTCAAAAGCGGAAAGTATTACCAACACTATTCTAAAGCACATTCAACCCGGCAATGAGAAAAAGTCACCGTTACCTTTTCTGGTTAACCTGAAAACTGGTGAAATACTTGATCCCTATTGTTCGAATATGATCCTTGCTGTCCAGCTTCTTGATGAGATGCTGTTGAGTGAAAACTGTATTCTGGATAAAACTGAATTGACAGATAAACGTAACCTGTTGTTGAAATGGACACTGGATTATCCAATTAAAAATAATCTGTGGTCAGGTTATTATGAGGATGTATCTTCCAATCATTCAAACCTGAATCAGCAGAATCCGATGGAGACAGCCCGTTATATCCTGAATCATCCGCAAATTGATCCTGAATATAAAAAACATGTCGCATCACTAATTAACTGGGTTGAACAACGCTTTGGACAGGTAAAACACTATGGTGCAACCAGTATAAAGGAACAGGATGGTTGTTTTAAAGAGATGAGCAGCCATACTGCCCGGTATGCCTCCATCGTTGCAAAATGGTTTGGAGTTTGCGATGATGAGAAAGTCCGTGAAGAAGCCAGGAGCTCTTTTGCCTTAGCTACCTATTCTGCTTACAACCGCTACTCCAAAGATGATATATCTATTAATTATACCGGAATAGAATACATTGAACCATGGTTTTCTGACTCTTACTGGGATTATTTACCTCACTTTTTTGATGGAATGGCTGAATTGCCAGAGATGTTACCATTAAACGAAAACCATATTTTCTACTCCTCTTCTGTTATTACCAAGGTCAGTTATACCCCAAACAGTATTTTTTATAAGTCGTTTGAATCTTCCGGAACAGAGCGAATTAAACTTACATTTAATCCAATCGTATTTGAAAATGGTAAAACACTGTCCGGGAAGTACTGGAAATTTGGTGATTTTCGGGGTGTTAAAAATATTTTGATAATTAAAAGAAACGGAATAAATCAGATTGAAGTCAGGAAAAAGTAGTAGAACCCTGACTTCCCGCAATGGGTAATCAGTTCCGGAGAATCATTCAGGTCAAAACCAGTTTTATCAATGCTTTTGGGGGAGAAATCCATCCACTAAATATGCGTCCATTTATTTGAAACAGATTCTGTAATTTTATAAAATAATTCTATTCTTTATGAAAGTAAGAGTTTATAAATTTCGGGACAAATGTCAAGACAAAAACTGAAGAGATATACGCTAATTATTAACCTGTTAAAATGAATACTCAAATGGGAAAGATATGTATTTTAATGGTTGTTCTTGGGTTTTTGTGTTATTCAGTTATTCCCCGGACCATGGCAGCTGATAACAGAATCAGAATTTATAATTTTCCAATGGATCCCCGGCAGCACCCTGATGACAGCCGTCGGTCTGTTAAACCGCCCGATGCCGCTAATTTTGGAAACCAGATCCAATTTACGGCTTTGCGTGATCTGGAAGGGGACTTTAAAAAATCTTTGGATACCTATACGATCAAATATGGACTTGGGAATGTCATCTGGCCTTCCTATACAATGATTTACCGAAAGGATCTGGAGGAGGTTGTTCAGGAATTGAAAAGGAGAAATCTCTATTTGTTTGATCTTTGGGGATATGTGCCCGGCTCAGGTCCTGGCGGCTATTGGCAGCAATTTGTGGTTCCGCAGAAAGCACTCGATATTTTCGAAAAAGAACTTGGAGATCATTGGCTGGGAATGGATAATGGGGAGCAGGATGGCAGGTATGTCGGTGGATTTGCCAGTCAGCTGGTACCCCTGGCCGGTAGCCGCGAAAGGCAATACCTGAATTTTCAAAACCATTTCCAGGGATTAACCAACAGGCTCGGAAATAAAATGGCCACGCTTGTCTCACTGAATTTTGGACACTATTTTCTGAAAGAGGAGGTTTATACGCTGATTGGAGCCGAAACTGCACAAGGCCTGCCCAATGGCCAGGTTTACTATTCATTTATCAGGGGAGCGGGCAAACAATATGGTGTGCCGTGGTTTGGAAATGCCTCGGTTTGGAACCGATGGGGGTGGAAAAATTATTCTGGGATTACAAGCGATCACGGAGGTAGTACTGAAGGAACTAGCTTAAGTTTGCTTAAACGATTGATATATAGTCATATTATGTATGATTGTATGGCTGTGGGGTTCGAGTCTTCCTTTCTTAATCAGAAACAGGAACTGAGTCCAATAGGGAAAATTCAGCAATCAGCCAGTAAATGGGTCAGGAAATATGGCGATCCGGGTCACCTCTACACTCCGGTTGCTGTAATGGTTGATTTTTATTCCGGCTGGTCGTTCCCGCGTCATCTTTATACGAGTAATATCTACCGCGTTTGGGGTAATTTGCCTTACGAGGCGGGCGACTATCTGACCGATGGCATTTTAAACATGATCTATCCCGGATACCAGGATGCTTCCTATTTTCATGATGAGAAGGGTTTTATTTCCCCGACACCTTATGGCGATGTTGCCGATTGTATTTTAAGTGATTGTCCCCTGTGGTTGCTGAAACAATATCCAGTACTTGTAATCGGAGACCAATTAAAGGGTGGTGATGAGATAAAGGATAAGCTTGAAAAATATATTGAATCGGGTGGCCATTTGATTATTACTGCAGGTAGCCTTGAAAATATTCCCGGAGGATTGGCCGGGATAAATATTGGCAAAGGAGAGAAGAGTTTTGTGGCCAACACTTCGATTTCATGTAACAACACAGATCTGAAAGAATCATTACCCTTTACGGTTAAGGAACTTCATATACCAGCCGGAACAAAAACCATTGCAACATGTAATGGCAAACCGGTTGTTGTTGATGGATCTACCGGGTTAGGAAAAGTGACTGTTTTCGCCTCCCCATTTGGGATGAGTTCAAAAGCGCTCGATTTACCTAAATCCTCGGTTGACGCCCCCCTTAAAACACCATTTCCATTGTTGAATCATGTGAGGAACATCCTCGGTGATATTTTCAGCGGGAATAAAATTTTCGACACGAATGAAGATCTTAGCCTGATAACCTGTAAAAAAAGTAAAGGTGAATACACGGTAGCAATTTGTAATAATTCCTGGTTAGAGAAACCTTTTCGAATCACTTCAAAAGCTGGTCATATCACAAAGATAACTGAGTTGCCTCTCGATTGTGCTGAACAAAAAGCGGTCGGCTTCGTCCCAAAATGTGTTGTAAATCATACGGGAAAGAATACATCTAAAGATATAGCAGGTGGCGATATCCGGATCTTCAGTGTCAAAATGGAAGAGAACAACATAGAGGAAATTCCGTTTATTCAACCGACTCCCAATCCGGTTAACCGGGGATTAAACCTTAGAAATATTTCATCCATAAAAGAGGAAATACTCCTTCGTCCCACCTTCTTTCAACATTTCGACCGGGTAGTGATTGATTGGAAATATCTTATGGAGAAGGAAAAACCGATCCTTGCCAATGAATCCGGATGGATGAAACAACAGGGATTAAAGCTGATGGTCGATTTTTCATCGGGGATCAACCTGTTTCCTGATCTGCGGCTGGTGAGCAACGATTCTCTTGAGTATTTAAAGAGCATGGGTACCATAAAATCGGTTATTGACAAAATGGTTCAGTTAGGGGCAAATGATTTGATAATTAATACTCACCGTTCGATTGAAAATAATTTCACCAGTAAGCAATTCGATGAATCGATGAACTCTGGCGTAAAAGAGATTTGCCATTATGCTGCGAAATATAAAATTAATGTCAATTTAAGGATGTCATTGGGAAGAAATGATGCAACTCTGGTACAACTCTCCGAAATGGTCAGATCGATAAACGAACCGAACCTGTTTGTTGCTCCTTCAATGGCTATTATTTTAAACAATCCCGAAGAATTTGAGAAGAATCTTGCTTTACTAAAAGGGATGAAAGTAAGGATTTGCCTGATTGCTGCTCCCGAAAAGGATATTTATGGAACACTCTGGAATATCAACAAACCGGTAAACAGTTTTTCCGATAAAAAGGCATTAAAACAGTTTCTTCAAACCAATCCAGAAAGTGCATTAATTATGGATGGTTTATACAACGGACCTGATGCGGAATATTCCGATATAAAAACTATTGAAACCCTAATGAACTAAACTTCACTAAGGGGAAAGAACAAACTTTAAAGGGATTCCATTTGGCCGCTAAAAAACAAATTATATACAAATGAAAAGCATTTCAAGAAGAGGTTTTATCGAAAAAGGATCTGCAGCTACATTGGGTCTAAGCGGATTATCAGTTTTAGTAACCGCGAAGAATGAGCCACTGAAAACAGTACGGGTAGGGGTAATCGGAACCGGAAACCGGGGTTCAAGTCACATCTCAAATCTGCTGAAGTTTGAGGGAGTTGACATTGTTGCTGTCTGTGACCTTGACCATTTAAAGGTTGAACATGTTGCTGATCTTTGTCAGAAGGCAGGTAAAAGTCGCCCTAAAATTTATTGCAACAACGAGAATACCTGGAAAGAATTGGTCGATAAAGAGAAACCGGATTGTGTGATTATTGCAACTTACTGGGAATCACATGCTGCAATCGCACTTTATGCGATGGGGAAAGGGGTTTATCCGGGTATTGAAGTGCCGGCTGCTTTAACGGTGGAGGATACCTGGAGATTGGTTGAAACCTCTGAGAAAACCGGGATTCCTTGCATGATGCTTGAAAACTGGAGCTTTCGCCAGGACAACCTGGCTGCTTTAAATATGAAACGTTTGGGAATGTTCGGTGAGATTGTTCATTGTCACTGCGCCCATTCGCACGATTGCATTGACCACTGGTTTTTTGACAGCAAAACTGGGGAACAGAGATGGCCTGCCAAATACCTGATTAATTACAACAGGGATCAATATCCAACCCACAGCGTGGGACCGATCATCAGCTGGATGGATATCAACAGGGGAGATATTTTTACGGAGATTTATTCGACTGCTTCAGCCTCGAAGGGGATCAACGCCTATATGAAACGGAAGTTTGGGAATGATCACCCGAATGCAAATCTGATTTACAAACAGGGAGACATCGTAACTTCGGTACTCAAAACAAAAATGGGAAAGACCCTGGTGATCAATTACGATATGCAACTCCCGCGCCCCTACTCTAACCGTTGGCTGCTTGAAGGGACTCTGGGAGTTTATGACGAAGAAAAAAGTTCAGTTTACCTCGAGGATAAGAGCCCTGAATACCATGTGTGGGAGCCATGGAAACCATACGAAGCCAAATATAATCACAAATGGTGGGACAAGGATCTGGCATCCCAGTCACATGGTGGAACCGACTATGTAATGCTGAACCAGTTTCTGGAAGCTGTGCGTGTAAAAGGTCCCACACCAATTGATGTTTACGACTCAGCCGTTATGACGGCTATTGTTGAACTCTCAGGTATCTCAATTTCCAAAAATGCCCCTGTGCCTTTTCCTGATTTCACCAAAGGAAAATGGAAAAGCAGCAAACCCTATTTTGCATTAGATAAATCATGATCAAAATTCAGGCTAGCGTTTCAAAGGGATGGCTGAATAAGCATGGTGGGTTTATTTTTACCGATCAATATTACTTTGATCCATTATTCCGTTGGGAACAGGATAAAAAGATAAACCAGTTTGTGAGGGAACAGTTCCCCAATTATGCCATTTATAATATGGAGGATAATCTTGTTCAGGCCAGTTATGTAAATGAAAATCAGGTGCTTGTCGGAGCTATTCAGCCCAATATGATCCTGGCTGCCATTCTGGGGGCCAGCTTCTCCTTCTTCGATGACAAAGACTCTGATGTTTTAGGCAGGCCCCTTGAACATATCTCGAATATAGGGGAGTTGCCGCCATTGAATACGATTTTGGAACATCCCCTGATTAAGGATCTTGACAAACAGATTGAGGAGGTCAGGATTGCCCATCCCGGATTGCGGGTAATTCCCCCGTTTTTCTGGGATGAATCGGGGCGTGCAACCATACATGGAGTGATTACAACCTCCCTTAAACTGACCGGAGATAACATCATGACGCTCATGCTGGCCGACCCAGATCTTGCTCACTCCATCCATCAGTGGATCGTTGATGCTTACGTGATCCTGATCAAACACTTTGCTGCTTTAGGCAATCTTACCGTTACTTCAGTGCATGTTGGCGAGTGTGCCGGAACAATGATCTCCGCGGAATTGTATGAGGAATTTGTGATTCCCTATATCAGTCAGCTTGGCGATAAACTGAGCGCAGTTCGTCTCCATTCCTGTGGGTTCTCCGATCATCTAATAGAACCTGCCTCCCACATCCGTAACTTAAAAATTATTGATACCGGTTCGGGAACATCCATATCAAGGATCAGGGAGGTGATGGGAAATGATTTTGAGATTAATGTATTCCCGCCGTTAGAGGTATTATTGGAGGGCGTTCCCCTATCCGACACCATTGCCTGGCTCGACCAGACATTAGCTGAAAACCTGGGTGGACCACTTCAGATTGCCTATCACCTCGAACCCGATTATAACATGTGCAATGGATTGGCAATTCATGATGAACTTGAGAAAAGGGGATTAATTCGATCGGGGAGATTATATTAATGGCGAAGGAGGATGATCAGAATTCCGAGAAGGTCGCCAAGATTAGCCCGTAATAATTTTAATGCCCTGCTGATCAGCGCTTCTACAGCTTTTTGGGTTATCCCCATTTTCTCTGCAATTTGTGGGTAGGTTAATTGGTCTTTCCTGCTGTATTCGAACGCGGTGTGACATCGGTCGGGAAGCTTTCCAACTGCCTGCCACAATCTGGTATTAAGATCTTTGGTATCAATTGACTCTTCAGTATCATATTGAGGGACATCGGTCAGATTCGTAATAGGTACAAAACGAGCACGATGCTCTTCTCTTAGTTGGTCAATGCACTTGTTCCGCACCATAAAATAGAGATACGAATAAAGGTCTTCGATATTTTGCAATCCATTTCTCTTTTCCCAGAATCTGACAAAACAATCCTGTACAAGACTTTGAGCTAGGTCCTGATCATGTACAATCCTGATCGCATGGATGGTTAAAACCTTGTAATACTTCCTGAAAATGAAATCAAAAGCCTCTTCTTTCCCCAGTTGCAACCGAGTAAATAAGAATAGGTCGTCATTCTCATTTTTAAAGTTCATATCTGCATTTGGGTTAGATAGCGCTAATTTTAACAAATATACATTTTTTTTTAATGTCTTATTTTTTTTAAAAAATTATTTTAATCCAGACATAGGGTGTTGCAGGTAAAAATACGTCTTAAAGAAAATGAAAGAAAATGGAGGGAAATATTCACAGCTTAATTTCAGAATATTTTGATGGAAATCTTTCCGAATCGGAGCTTCAGGTATTAAAAAATCATCTGAAGTCAAATCCATCCGACCTCAAAATATACCAGGACTACCGCCTCCTTTTGGCACAATCAGGAGAAAAAATTGCTTTAAAGGAAATTGATATCGAAAATGCACTAAAAAAAACCAAGCTTCGGCTGTTTTTTGGAAAAACAACCCTACTTCAATATTTGCAAAAAATTGCAGCGATACTTTTATTTGCAGGAATATTTTCATCTGCCTATATCTATTATTACAATTCGCACTCAGTTAAATTTCATACTGAACATGCGGGAACGTTGCAGGAAGTTTCGACGATTTTTGGTATACGATCAAAATTTCACCTTCCTGATGGAACAACTGTAAATTTAAATTCGGGTAGCAAGTTGATTTTTCCGGTTGAATTTACAGGCAATACCAGGAATGTGGAATTGGTGGGGGAGGCCTTCTTTGATGTAACCGCTGATGCAAAAAAGCCATTTGTTGTTAAGACCAGCGAAATTAACGTAAAGGTTTTGGGAACAGCATTTAATCTTCAGGCATATGCCGATTCCAAAGAGATTACCACAACACTTGTTCACGGTAAGGTATTACTGGAACGGGAGTATTCAGGTGTGACGAAACAAGTTGCAGAACTAAAACCTCTTGATCGGGCAGTATTTCATTTGAAAGAGAAGGAGATCGATATTTCAGCAGAGGAAGATCTGGATAAATTTATTGCCTGGAAAGAGGGAAAATTGGTTTTCTTCAACGATCCTATCGAAAAGGTAGCCGAAAAATTGGGATACTGGTATAATGTAAACGTTAAAATTGGTAACGATCATCTTAGACGGTATCGATTCACAGCTACATTTACAGATGAGCCAATTGAGCAGGTGCTTGATTTATTAAGTAAGTCATCTCCGATTAGATATCAGATTGTAAAAGCATCAAAACTTTCTGACAATTCGTATTCTAAACGGGAGATCATTTTTAACTAACGAGATTATAAACTTCAAAAATGATGCCTATGGTAAATCCTGAGTGAAAAACTAACGGGAAAGTGTTAGCGCACCTCCCCGTTAAAGATTAAATGTCTTCATTTCTTCGAAAAAAATTATTAACGAACATTTAACAACGCAAAAATATGAAAAAATTCGGATTTAACTCTCCGAACGGCAACAGGTATGTCGTTTTAAAGAAAGGATTAATTGTTATGAAAATTACGCTAATACTGATCCTGATTTCTACTTTAAATCTTTTAGCAACGGGTACCTATTCCCAGACTGCAAGGGTATCACTAAAACTAAACCAAACATCAATTAAACAAGTACTTAAGGAAATTGAACACTCGACTGAATTTTATTTTTTATATAACAACGACCTTGTTAATGTCGAGCGAAAAGTAGATATCGATGCTGACAACGAGCAGATCACTAACATCCTTGACCGGCTATTCGCAAATGGCGAGGAGAAATATGCAGTGTACGACAGGCAGATCGTGATTTCTCCTGCCAATATGCCACTTCCTCAGGAGGCTCAGCGAAAAGTGGCGGGTAAAGTCACTGATCAATCCGGTGCTCCAATAACCGGTGCATCGGTCGTAGTGAAAGGGACTACGATTGGAGTAACAACCGGATATGATGGGACTTTCACCCTTGTATTGCCGACTAATGTTAAATCTCTTACGTTTTCATTTGTAGGAATGAAGACACAGGAGGTACCCATTGGCGCTAAATCGCAGTACAATGTTATACTTCAGGAAGAGACGATTGGACTGGAGGAAGTTGTGGCAGTTGGATATGGAACTCAGAAAAAGGCCAATCTTACCGGATCTGTTGCGGCTGTCTCCGGAGATGAACTTGTTAAACGACCAGCGCCCAATGTTCAGAACCTGCTGCAGGGAAAAGTTACCGGTCTTCAGGTTACCGAAGCGTACGGGAAACCAGGTGATGAGGGTAACGTAATGCGTATCCGTGGAATTGGAACCTTTAGTAGTGCAGGAAGCAATCCACTTGTTCTTATCGATGGTATTTCGGGTGATATGACCAATTTAAATCCGAACGATATCGCATCGATTTCAGTACTGAAAGATGCTGCCTCAAGTGCCATTTATGGCGCCCGTGCTGCAAACGGGGTAATTCTTATTACGACAAAGAGAGGTACCAGTACTGAAGGACTTAATATTACCTATGATGGGAATGTTCAGGCTCAGTCGGCTACAAGATTGCCAGATCTGGTGACCAATTCAGCCGATTATATGACCTATTGGAACCAGGCCAGGGTCAGAAACGGCATGACTGGTTATTTTACCCCGTCTACCATCGACGCTTTTAGAAATAATCAGAACGATCCGGTTCACTATCCCAACTTTGACTGGATTCATTATATGTTCCACACTGCGTTTACTCAGGATCACCACATCAATATCAGTGGTGGAAATGATAAAACAACTTTTAATATGTCTCTTGGCTATATGGATCAGGGAGGAATTGTTAGTATATATGATTTCAAAAAATATACGGCGCTTATCTCTGTCGACACCAAGGTGAAAGACTGGATCACCATCGGTGGTGCCATGACCATGGTTAAAAAAGACATTGCAAAAAACAACTTTGACTCAACGGGTGACGATTATGTACTTGGTATCTATGGATCAGGACCAAACTATAATCCGATGGTAACATTGCCTGACGGAACTTCCGGATATGTGGCAAGATATAGTGCTGCGATCGGGGAATGGACCGTACGAAATCCTAAAGCTCAGGATGTTTGCGGTGAATACTTCTCAAATGCCTACAATATCTCTCCACAGTTTTATGCAAAGGTAAAACTGCACAAGAACCTGGAATGGATGACCAAAGGATCATTGATTCTCGACGAATTCTTTAGTAAAAACCACGAACATGCGGTAAACAACTACTATTTCGATAACGGCGCTTTTGCGCATAACAATTCAACCTGGCATCTTGGAGCTCAGGACAGCTGGGCCCAAAACATGCTCACCACTTTTTATTCAACCTTAAGTTATAATAAGGTTTTCAACCAAAGCCATACTTTAAGCGCTTTAGCCGGTTACAACCAGGAATACAACAATAACAGGGTTTTAGGCGGAACAAGGGTCACATTCCCTACCGATGGCCTCAGAGAACTCAATGCTGCTTCCGCAACGAATCAGACAACTTCAGGTACTTCTTATGAATGGGCTATCAGATCCTATTTCGGTCGTATTAATTATGATTTCAAAGGCAAGTATCTGGTTGAAGTCAACGGACGTTACGATGGAACATCCAGAATTGCATCTAATACCCGGTGGGGTTTCTTTCCATCTGTTTCTGCTGCATGGAGGGTAACTCAAGAGTCGTTTGCTAAAAAATACGACTGGCTTACCAATTTGAAAGTAAGGGGATCATGGGGACAATTGGGTAACCAAAACGTTGGAAATTATCCTTATCAGGAGGTATTGTCCACAACCAGTTATCCGTTTGATACCAATGCTCCGGGAGCATATCAGGCCCGCATGGTCGATAAAACACTGAAATGGGAAACAACGACCATCACAGATGCCGGTGTCGATCTCGACATCAAAAGCGGATTGTTTACTTTAACAGCCGACTGGTATAACAAAAATACGACGAACATTCTCTACACACCACCGGTACCTTACAGTGTTGGATTGTCTGCCCCGACCGTTAACTACGGAAGTATGACAAATAAAGGGATTGACCTGGAAATTGGTCACGAAAAGCAAGTAGGGGAATTCAAATATCGTGTAACCTTAAATTATTCCAGTTTTAGGAATGAGGTTACCAAAATTATATCCCCAACTTACGGAATACAGACTGTTCAGGTAGGGATTCCCTGGAATTCTTACTATTTGATCAAACAAATCGGAATTTTCCAAAACCAGTCTGAAATAACATCCGGTCCAACTCATCCTTTTAATCCAAAACCGGGTGACCTGAAATTCCAGGATCAGTTGACTATTGACACCAATGGCGACGGTATTATGGATAAAGCAGATAACGTCATTGACTCTAAAGACCGGGTGGTTGTTCCCGGCGCTTATCCAAAGTTCTATGGTGGCGGTAGCATCAATATTTTCTGGAGAGACTTTGACCTGACAGCATTCTTCCAGGGTGTTTGGGGACAAAAGTTTTATAATACCGGTGGATGGGGCTCATTGCCATTCATGCAGGGTAGTGCACCAACAAAGAAATTTGTATCAGAAATGTGGACCGGAGAAGGTACATCCAATACCCAGCCGGCTATGTTTATGAATGGTTATGCACCTGTAACCGGGACGAACTCTACTTTCCTTTTGTATGATGCATCCTATCTGCGGTTAAAAAACCTCGCTATTGGATATAATTTGCCGAAAAAAGTGTATGAGAAAATCGGATTAAAAGGTCTGCGTGTTTATGTATCGGGCGACAACCTCTTAACATTCACCAAATACCCCGAAGCCGATCCTGAAAGAGCCGTTCAACAAGGTCGTTTCGCCGGTTATCCGCAATTGATGACATTAACTTTAGGAATTAGGGTCAAACTTTAATTAACAATCTACGCTATGAATAATTATATTAAAAATATCGTTATTAAAAATTTCATTATCGGAATTCTGATAGTGAGTTTGGTGTCTTGCTCCGGGTTTCTGGATAAAAACCCGCTTGACCAAATATCCGGTCCTACTTTCTGGAATACCCAGGCCGATGCCGATATGGCTTTAGCCGGTGTCTATGCACGACTCCTGGTCACTACATATGACTATGAACAAATGTTCTGGGATATCCTTGGCGGTGATTTGTATGGAGCAAGTCAGGGATCTGGTGTAACTTATACAAAACTCGCACAGGGATATATCGAATCAACATCCGGTGGTCCAATCGATGCGATATTTCAGCAAAGTTATCTTGGTATTACCAGCTGCAACATTTTCCTCGCCAATATCGACCGTGCGAAAATTCCTGATGCCACCAAGACCATTTATAAAGGTGAAGTATTGTTTTTAAGAGCTTTATTCTATTTTACACTTTCCGACTTCTACGGTGGTGTGCCGCTCTATACCAAGCCGGTTACTATAGATGAAGCTAAAGTTAAGCAAAGCTCAAAAGCAGATGTTATTAAACAGGTTCTGGCTGATTTGGATATTGCCATTGCAAGTCTTCCAAATACCGATTACAGTGTAGTAGGGAAAGGTCATGCAGTGAAAGGTAGCGCATTGGCGCTCAGAGCAAAGGTGTGTCTCTTCCAGCAGGATTGGGCAGGCGCGGTAGCTGCAGCAAGTCAGGTCATGTCGGATGGTAAATTCAGCATCTGCAACAATTACAGTACCATGTTTTTGACTGTTGGCCAGGCCACAAATCCTGAAATTATGTTCTCATCCAGATGGCTCAGACCAGACCGGATACAACCCCAGACTTCCAGTCAGGATGTTCAATTTTTGTGGTGGTCTTTGATTAATCCACGCAATGAGCTTGTCGACGAGTTTGAATGTACCGATGGGCTGCCTATTTCGCAATCACCTTTGTACAATGGATCCACTACACTGACCCGGAAGTATAGTAACCGCGACCCCAGGTTGGTACTTAGTGTGAAGACTTTTGCTGAACCATTGATTAACTCTTCGGGGAAGACTGTGTATTGTTCTCCAAATGCGCCATCAGAAACAGGTTGGGAACCGATCAAAACGCTGAATATTGACAACTTGCCGATCGATTATTCAACCATATGTGATCAGGACTGGGTATTATTGAGATATGCAGAAGTTTTGCTGATGTATGCTGAAGCAAAAAATGAAGTAAGTGGCCCTGATGTATCTGTATACAAGGCAATCAATGATGTTCGCGCAAGACCAGGAGTCAATATGCCGGCGATTCCGACCGGATTAACCAAGGATCAAATGAGAACCCGCATTCAGCATGAAAGATGTGTTGAATTTTGTATGGAAGGTAAAAGATACAGTGACATGAAACGTTGGAAACTGGCCGAAACCTATTTCCCTACCCTCGTGGATCCGACAGGTGTAAGGCATACTTTTAATCCTGCCAAACATTATGTGTTCCCATTCCCTCAGAGCGAGATTGATAATAATAAAAATCTGGTGCAAAATCCTAATTACTAATACTATTTTGGGATTGAATTAAAAATTTGAATTAAATACTATACAGGCTATTATCTTTTTCAATAATAGTCTGTATAGTTCATTATTACTCTGTTTCTGCTTCTTATATTCGGTTTCACTCCCCCATTTATCTGTTATAAGAAAAATTTCCAAAAACAGGAAATTATACCTCAATATGAACTGACTGAATACTATACTTCTCTTTAAAGTTGCATACAGAAGAATTGTTGTTTAACAAAAAGATGTATTAAA
Organism: Prolixibacteraceae bacterium; assembly: GCA_963677935.2. GTDB lineage: Bacteria > Bacteroidota > Bacteroidia > Bacteroidales > Prolixibacteraceae > JAAFHB01. Next base: position 5,373,922 of record CAXXEH010000003.1, read on the forward strand.
AAATGAAAAAACTACCATTTGTTCTTTTAGTTTTTATAAGTTCGATGGCAATTGGGCAAAGTTCCGGGAAGATGAGCAAATATGATGGCCGGTTTTGCTCCGGGAAAGGTGATGTTGACTTTTTGCGTCTGATCGATGAGTCGTTTGCGTTTTTTCATCCGAATCATACAGTTCCAAATCTGACGATGGTTTATAAGCCTGAATGGGATACTTTTACCGAAGGTGCTGGCTGGGGCGCCTGGTGGATTCAAAACAGTTATGGATTCTCATATAGCGTCACTCCCTTTCTTGAAGAACCGTGGTCTACGCTGCTACAGCGTTCATGGGACCTCTTCTGGGACAACCAGGGTGACGGCACGCGAAAGGGAGCCTGGGGAGACGGAAAACCAAACCAACTTTCAGAATTGATCGCCCCGGATGGCTGTCTGGGAGATGCTGCAGCACCCGGGAAAATCGCTTACCGGCAAGGCGACGGAAAAGTAAAAATACACGACTGGTTTTATGAAGCCACTGCGGCGGGTGTAGTGATGCAAGCTGAGATTCTGCTGGTTAAACATGATTTAAAATTGGTACGGCATTACCTGTCCAACATGGAACGCGCCTGTAACTTTATCGAGAAAACACGTGATCCCGGAAATAACTTATTCCTCGTTGGCCCCGCATGTAATCTTCTTGCTCCAAGCTATGGCGGAGTAATACAGTCCGATGGTACTTTTGGTAAGGGCTATCTGGCGGGACTTTCAATTACTTACCTCGCGGCTCTTGACCGGATGGTCGAGCTATACAAGTTAACTGATGATAAGGATAAACTCGCAGAATATTCACGTCGTCAAAAGATAACCCGCGAATCGCTGCCTCAGCTGCAAACTTCAGATGGATATTTTGTTAAATCGATGGAGCCGGGCGGTCTTAAACACGGCGTACCAGGTCAGGATCATTTTGGCTATCTTGAAGGTGTGGCCAATGCTGATGCGGTTGCCCTGAGGGTGGTAGATGATAAAACTGCAAAAGATATTTACAAAAAGATTGAATCAACTCCCCAAATTCGCCCTTATGACTTCCTCTTAACCAATGCGCCTGGTCTCGACGACACTTATGGTGGCTGGGGAAAGACCTCTGGTAAGGGTCTTGAGGGATTCTGGGCTTTCGGCGACTGGGTCAACGGAGGTGTCTGGGGCACTGTTGAGGGGCGGGCAATTTTAATGTACTACCGGCTTGGTAAATTTGAAGATATCAGGCGTTCAGCGACGCGCGCCATGAGATGGGCGAAAGATTTCAGGATGGATGCACCCTGGTCGCAACAGGGGGAAAACACCCATAATCCATGGTCCGATTCAGGAAAGTTTCGGGTTGGTGGCGTTGCGGTGATGATTGACAACTTTGCAATTCCGGCAGCGACAATCCGAGGACTTTTTGACTACGATTACCGCTCCGATTGCCTGATCCTCCGGCCTCGTGTACCAGGATCAATTACTGAGCTCACACAAAAACAGCCAATCCATTTTGGAGGAAAAAACCTTTATCTTTCCTGCCGTAATGGCGGACCCAAAGTTAAATCAGTTAAGGTGAATGGTAAGACCATGAAGTGTACTTCGACTGATGAAATCGTTCTTCTGTACAACGACCTACCGGCCACGGCTAAAATAGAGATCATAACCGATGGGGGCTGGACAAAGGAAGCCAGGTCAGCAAGCTATCCGTTAATTCCGTCCCTTCTTACAGAGAATGGGACCAAAGTACCTGCACCGGTCTCGCTGCCTGAATCGTTGAAAAAGCCGTTTACCACTCTATCCGAGATGAAAAAACTTCTTGATAAAGAGCCGGGAGCTGACTATGAGAGGGCCTTTGTTGCTATTGCCATTAAATCTTGTGAAGATTGTCAGGTACGACTGGCGATGGATCCGGGCCCCGGATATTACCGACCGATCACACCTGAACGAAAAGAGGGAATTAACAAATTTTACGAACAAACCGCCCTGTCGTTATATAATGGTTTTTCCAAACGGATGACTGGTTATGCCCAAAGCATGGATAATGGGCAAAAACGATTGGCAGATCTGTTTTCTCAGGCGAATAAATAGCGCTTCTTAAAGCTACAATAAAAATTGGTTCAATAATTAGCCACTAAGGTCACCAGGACACTAAGGTTCTCAAAGTAAGAATAATAAGATGTCGCATTTCGTTGTTTAAAAACTGAATTTTAATTCACCATTTTAATGGGAAGACGAGCACTAATTTTTATCGTTTTAGCTATTTCGCTATCATCCGCATACTCATTACCGAACAAGAATCACTATAATGGGAAATATTGTTCCGGTTCAGGTGATGCTGACTTTCTGCGTCTGATCGATGAATCGTTTGCCTTCTTTTATCCCAATCCAACCGTTCCAAACCTGACGATGGTCTATAAACCTGAATGGGATACCTTTAACGAAGGTGCGAACTGGGGCGCCTGGTGGATGCAAAACAGCTATGGGTTTGCCTATTCCGTAACCCCTTACCTTGAGGAGCCCTGGTTTTCTCTTTTGCAAAGATCGCTGGATCTTTTTTGGGATAACCAGGGAGACGGAATACGGAAGGGGAAGTGGGGAGGAGCTAAACAACCCATACTATCACAGCTGGTCGGGCCCGACGGAAGTTTAGGTGGCGCGGCAGCTCCCGGGCAAATCGTTTTCAGGCAAGGTGACGGTGATGTTAAAATTCATGACTGGTTCTATGAAGTAACTCCGGCAGGTGTTGTGATGCAGTCTGAAATCCTGCTGTTAACCCGCGATTTGAAAGCAATTTCATACTATCTACCCAAAATGGCAAGGGCGTGCGACTACATTGAAAAAACCCGCGACCCAAAAAATAACCTGTTTCTAACTGGTCCTGCAAGTAACCTCCTTGGACCGAGTTACGGCGGGGTAAGGCAGTCCGATGGGACTTTTGGAAAAGGATATCTTGCTGGAATTTCGATCACCTATCTTGCAGCATTGAACCGAATGATAGAACTGTACAAGATATTGGGTGATAGGGATAAACTTGCAGAATATGAACACCGGCAAAAAATTACCCGCGAGTCGCTGCCCCAACTGATGACTCCTGCCGGCTATTTCATTAAGTCCCTCGATCCGGATGGTACCAAACATGGGGTTCCCGGGCAGGAAAAGTTTGGTTATCTCGAAGGTGTCGACAATGCCGATGCTGTGGCGCTGCGTGTGGTTGATGATCAGACCGCTGAAAATATTTATAAACAAATTGCAGCTTTTCCTGATATTCGCCCCTTTGATTTTTTGCTCACCAATGCCCCGGGACTGGATGATACCTACAAGAGTTGGGGGAGTGCATCAGGACCTGGACTTACCGGATTCTGGAAATTTGGTGACTGGGTCAACGGAGGAGCGTGGGGTACTTCCGAAGGGCGGGCAATATTGATGTACTATCGGCTTGGCAAGTTTGAGGATATACGGCGTTCTGCAATACGTGCCATGAAATGGGCAAAGGACTTTCGGATGGATGCACCCTGGTCGCAACGGGGTGAGAATACCCATAATCCATGGTCCGATTCCGGCAGGTTTCGGGTGGGAGGGGTCGCTGTAATGATCGACAACTTTGCCATCCCCGCAGCTACAATCCGCGGACTTTTTGATTTTGAGTACCGTTCTGATTGCCTTATTCTCCGGCCCCGTGTGCCAGGGACAATTACGCAATATATTCAGAAACCGCCCATACATTTTGGCGGGAAGAATATTTTTCTTTCATGCCTTAACGGCGGACCCAAAGTGCGATCGGTAAAGATCAATCACAAGGCCATGAAACTAACATCAACAGATGAAATAACGCTCTGGTATCATGAACTTCCCGCAACCGCAAAAATTGAAATCGTAACCAAAGGTGGCTGGCCTAAAGAGGCAGCCACTGCAACCTATCCCGTAACTCCATCCCTTATCATGGGTAAAGGGTCAAAAGCTCCAACTCGTATGGCATTACCGGTATCGTTGCGAAAACCGTTTGCCGTGCTTTCCGCAATGAAAAAAAAGCTAAAAAACAAGCCGGAAGCCAAATACGAAAAAGCTTTTGTCACTATGGCCATTCAATCAATTGAAGCGTGTCAGGTACGTTTGACGATGGATCCGGGTCCTGGCTATTACCGCGCAGTTACTCCCGAACGCAGAGAAGGGATCAATAAGTTTTATGAACAATCAGCCCTTTCGATGTACAATGGCTTCGCCCTTCGTATGGCTGGATTTGCTGAAAAAGGCGATTCGAAACAAAAACAATTGGCTGCATTATTTTTTGAGTCTAAACAATAGAATTCAATCTTACCGTAATAATTATTGATATGAAGAATAGGATATCAGGTGTTTATGTGATATTGTTTACTTTTTTCGTCATAGTAACCTGCGGATTTTTAATAGCCGGCTGCACAGATAAGATGGATTGGTTGGATCAATACAATATTGTGTGGAAATCGCAAAGTGAAAATTCCTCGGAGTCGATGCCGCTGGGCGGTGGAGATACCGGTTGTAACGTGTGGGTTGAAAATGGTGATTTACTGTTTTATTTCCAGCGCAGCGGGTGTCTGAGTGAGAACGGAGAATATCTTAAAATGGGACGGGTCAGGATAAAACTGTCACCAAATCCTTTGGCAAATTCATTGTATTTCAGACAAGAGTTGGTCCTGAGAGATGGTTTTATAAATATAGATGCTACAGGCCCGGATAAAGGTGGTTCGTTGAGTGCAAATATCAGAATGTGGATTGAGATAACCAATCCTGTGATTCACATTGATATCAATGCAGATAAGCCAGTTGAGGTGACTGCTGCTTACGAAAGCTGGCGAACAGAGGACAAGGAGCTAAGGTCTGACGCAACCTGGCGAGAGCGTTTTGGTTGTTTTAGCCTTGAAGGTTATCCCGGAAAGGTGATTAAAACCAAAGATGTTATTGAGCATACAAAGCAGGGAATTCTTTTTTACCACCGAAATCCCAAAGAAAAACTGATACCAGAGATTTTAATCAAACAACAGGGACTCGAAGGGAGCAAAGATTCAATTACTGATGATCTTAAAAATCGAACATTTGGAGGTCTTCTTTTTGGCAAAGAATTTGTCCAGGCAGGCACCGATTCGGGTAAATATGTGATCACTCCCTATAAATCGTGGATCATAAAAAGCAAACAGTCGAAGCGTAAACACGAGCTTTTTATTACCAGTCAAATTGATCAGTCGGAAACGATTGATGCATGGAAAAGAGATTTAATTAAAAGAGCAGATGAAACTATAAATAGTAATAAAGCGGCCCTGACAAATACGGTGGAGTGGTGGCATAAGTTCTGGGAAAGAAGTCATGTTGTGATCTCCCCAAAAAATTCTGATCAAAAAGATCCGGTATGGCAGATGGGAAGGAATTATCAGCTTTTCAGATTCCAACTTGGTTGTAATGCTTTTGGTGAGTATCCCACAAAATTTAATGGAGGCAATCTCACCTTCGACCCCTATCTGGTAACAAACAAGAATCCCTATGATCCTGACTGGAGGGCATGGGGAGGTGACGTATTTACGGCACAGAATCAGCGGCTTGTCTATTGGCCAATGCTTAAATCGGGTGATTTTGACGGGGTATTACCCCAATTTGAACTATATCGAAAGGGATTGCCAGGAGCAAGGGCTAGGGTAAAAACGCATTTCGGACACGAAGGTGCCCTCTACTGCGAATATGCCAATTCTCCGGGTATTGCCTTTGGTGCCGGATGGGGATGGATTGATGGGACCATAAGAAAAAGAGGTAAAGAATTACCGTTTGGAGATCCTGAAATTAATGGACTGGCCGGATACGATCAACCTGCTGAGAAGGGTGAGATGGCAAATCCCTCTGTATCGTATCACTGGGAATCACAATTGGAACATGCGTATATGATTCTTGAATATCAACGTTATACAGGTGCTGATGTTTCAAAGTATTTACCATTTATAAAGTCTGCTGTTATCTTCTTCGATCAGCATTATCAGCTCCGTCAGAAAATGCGTAATGGTAAACCTTTGGACGAAAATGGCAAACTTGTTATTTATCCATCGACTTCCTGCGAATCTTACAGGGGAGCAAAAAATCCCAGCGACGTGATTGCGGGATTACAGGCGTGTCTGGAAAGCCTGATAAAACTTGATGAAAAGTATGTTTCTGACTCAGAAAAAACCTATTACAATGAATTTCTAAAAAGGGTTCCGGATTATCAATTTGGCGAAATGTACGGAACCAAAATCTTGAAACCGGCGCATGAATGGTTAAAGGAGAGTAATCAGGAACTGCCACAATTCTATCCCCTGTTTCCATTCAACCGGTTTAAAATAGGAGATAAAGAGATTGATATCTTTAAAAATACGTACCGTTTTGCCCCTGAATTCCGAAAAGGGAAAATCATTAGCTGGCATCAGGATGGGATTTTTTTCGCCCGCATGGGAATGACGAAGGAAGCTACCGATTATAACACAAAAAAACTTCAGGATAGCGAACGTCGTTTCCCCACCTTCTGGGGACCGGGGCACGATTGGGTGCCGGACCACAACTGGGGAGGATCGGGAATGATCGGATTGCAGGAGATGCTTGTTCAAACAATAGGTGATCAAATTATTTTATTTCCTGCCTGGCCAAAGGCGTTGGATGTCGATTTTAAACTACATGCCCCAAAAAATACGACTATTGAATGTTGTTTAAAAAATGGTAAGATTACCAGGTTGAAGGTTTTTCCTGAATCCAGATCAAAAGATATTACACTTAGTCTTGAATTCAAAAATAAATAAATATGAAAAAGGTTATCGTTTCTGTTTTATCCATGTTAATGATTGTTTTAGCTACAAAAAGAGGAGTATCTCAGGAATCGTTTAACTCCTTTGAAAGGGCAAAAAGTCACCCGCTGGTATACGACCACCCGGCTATCGATTTCTTTGAGGGGGCATTACTCGGAAACGGGGCGATGGGTGTGGTGGTGACCACCCGGCCAGATGCAGTCGTCCTCTATTTCGGACATAACAATGTTTGGGATATCCGCATTTCCGAAAAGAACAAGGAAAAAATCGGTACATTCAAGGAGGTATTCAACAAGGTAAAGGCAATTCCTGACACCTTACCACTTTTGACAAACGATCGTTGGTATAACGAATACAGTAAGATGACCGCTGAAAATTACCGGGCCCCCTATCCACGACCCTTTCCATGCGGTTCGGTATTGCTGGGTTTCGACCGCAGAAATGCCGAAATGATCGGACACCGGCTCAATATCTCCAATGGATTGTGTGAAGTCTATCTGCTGACAAAAGATCAGAAGAAATTGAAGCTTCAAATCTTCACAGAGTTGACCAAAGACCAACTCTGGATGCGTCTGGTTGATCAGCAAGGAGATCCCTGCGAAAATATTTTTGATCGTGTCAGAGTAATTATCGATCCTTCAACTCCGGCTGAATTTCCCAAGGCGAAAATCGATGAAAATCTGGTCAACGGAGTCCTCTCCTTTCGCCAGATCTTACCTTATCAGGAACCTGATAAATATGATCCCTCCATAGGGCATCCGAAAGACAAAGCATTTCGGCTGGTTGCAGAGATGAACAATCCGATGGAAAAAACGACCAGAATTAACTGGGACGGTAACAACCAGGAGATGTCAAAACTCGAAGCGGGACTGCAAAAGAAGGATGGACTCGTTGGATGTGTTGCTTTACAGGAGGGATTACTTAAAGATATTGAACCCAATTTTCCAGAGCTGGTAAAACCTCTGAATGTAAATTTCCTCGCTTCATTAGAAAAAAATACTCAGCTCTGGAAGGAATATTGGAACAAATCGGGAGTAAAACTAAGCGACCAGTTTCTCGAAAGAATGTGGTATCACAACCTCTACTTTTTAAATTGTGCGACGAAGGCTGGTGTTACTCCTCCGGGATTATTTGCCAACTGGAGCTACAACAAAATCGGGACAGCCTGGCATGGCGATTATCATATGAATTATAATACCCAGCAACCATTCTGGGCGACATTTTCCAGTAATCATCTTGATAAAAACCTGCCATATGTCAATCTCATAGAGTCGCTCATGCCGGTTAGCAAAAGTTGGGCAAAAGAGTATTACCAATTACCCGGTGCCTATTTCCCTCATAGTGCCTATCCTGTAGACATGACAATGAACCCCTATCCGGTTCCAACCTGGGGATGGGAGATTTGCGAAACACCATGGGCAGTCCAGGGTTTGTGGTGGCATTATCTCTACTCCGGCGATACTCATTATCTTAAGACAAGGGCATTCGAACCAATAAAAGCGGCTGTGGAATTTTTGGTAGCCTATATGAAACGACCCGAAGCTCGCGGGCCACAGTGGAAAGATGATAATTATCATATATTCCCTACCGTTCCACCTGAATTGTATGGACTAAGACCAGGGTTCAAATATAATTACGACTGTAACGCGGACCTGTCACTGACAAAGTTTATCTTTAAAGCTTTTCTGGAGGCATCAACAATATTAAATCTGGAGGCACAAGAGACCGTACTGATTAGGGACGTAAAGCAAATTTTAGCTCACTTTCCCGGGTATCCGACAGCCATCTCCAAAGATGATGGTAAGGTGCTGGTATCTGTTCCCGAGGAACATTCACAGGTGGTTTATAATGTGCCAAATGCGCTGTTTACCGTTTTCCCAGGCGAAGATCAGGGATTGCATTCTGACCGGAATACCACGGAATTACTGAGAAATACATATCGTAATCAACAGAATGAGGGCGGCAATGATTTGGTATTTATGAATTTACAGGCAGCCCGGATAGGGATGCTGGATATCGAACGGTTCAAACGTCAGGTAAAATATTCCCTGTTGCCTAATGGTACAGCTTCCGACCGGGCGATGCAGGTTCATGGACGGTATAACGATATGATGAATTATGGTTTTATGGATAACATGGGGATATGGTTTGAAAATTTTGCATTGCCTGTTGTGGTAAATGAGTGCCTGATGCAAAGTTATGATGGTACGATCAGGCTATTTCCCAACTGGCCGTTGGACAAAAATGCTGAATTCCATCATCTCAGAGCTGCCGGAGCATTCCTTGTCAACGCTTTTTTAAAAGATGGGAAAGTGTTGCGTGTTGAAGTTTTCAGCGAAGCCGGAGCCCCGTTAAAGATGTTATTGCCGTGGAAGGATGGAAGTGTAATGTCAAATATAAGCGGCAAATCGCGAATAAGTACAAGTTTTATTGAAATGAAAACAAAAAAGGGTGAATTTTTAAAGTTTGAACCATAATAAACACTTTAGAAGCATGTATCTAAAAGCGGGTAAATTACTTGGAGCTCTGTTTTGTTTTTGCATTACAGTTCACTTTGGTCTTGCTCAGGTGAATCCCCGGAATAGCCGGGATCCTTCCGGAAAAGTATTCTCCTTTGGGATCGTTACTGACATCCAATACGCCGATGCAGAAAAAAAAGGGAGCAGGGATTACCGCAATTCATTAGGCAAACTCGAAAAATGTGTGAATGAATTTAATGGCCACGACCTTGCCTTTGTCATCAATTTGGGTGATCTGATTGATCATGACTTTATCAGTTACGAAAAACCGCTTGCTATTCTGGATAAATTAAAAGCGCCTTTGTATAACGTGATCGGAAACCACGATTTTGAGGTTGAGGATCAGTATAAAAGTCAGATTAGAAAACGTTTGAAGAATAAGAACGGATATTTCGATTTTGAGTTTAATAACTTAATATTTATCGTATTGGATGGATCAGATGTGAGTACTCTCGCTTATCCAAAGGGATCCGGACAATATAATTATGGCATGGCCAGGTACGAAGAAATCAGGAAAAACGGGTTTAACAATGCTTATACCTGGAACGGAGGGATTGGGGATAAACAATTGAAGTGGCTGGGAAAACTGTTGGGGAAAGCTGATGAATTGAATAAAAAAGCGGTTATTTTTTGTCATTGGCCTTTACTGCCGGAGAACGGAACTCAGCTGTGGAACAACCGGGAGGTTTTAAGTCTGATCAATAATCATCCTTCAGTGAATGCCTGGATTGCGGGACATCACCATGCCGGAGGATACGAAAAATCTGGAACCATCCACCATTTAACCCTTAAAGGGATGGTGGAGGCCAGAACTGAAACATCGTGTGGAATAGTGGAAGTTTTTCCTGACAAGTTAGTCTTAAAAGGTTATGGAGACCAGAATGATCAAAGTTTAGAAACAAATTAAACAAATAATGTTCACATGAAACACAACTTTTACACCAGGGTACAATATTCATTTATTATAGTTTTCCTGCTGATTGGTTCATTGCTAAATGGACAGGAGTCACAGAAGTCAGACAACTACGAGGGTAAATTCTGTTCAGGATCAGGAGATGTTGACTTTCTGCGTCTGATCGACGAGTCGTTTGCCGTTTTACATCCCAATCCGACCATTCCAAATATTTCGCAGGTTTACAAGCCTGAATGGGACACCTTCAGTGAGGGTGCCGGCTGGGGTGGGTGGTGGATCCAGAACGGTTACGGATTTTCGTATGCTGCCACCCCTTTCCTCCGGGAACCATGGAGCTCACTTTTGCAAAGATCGTGGGATCTGTTTTGGGATAACCAGGGCGACGGGAAACGCAAGGGACTATGGGGTGATGGAACGCCTAACAAACTTTCGGAATTGGTTGCTCCCGACGGAAGTCTTGGCGATACGGGCGCCCCCGGGAAAATTATTTATAAACAGGGTGATGGCGATGTGAGGATTCACGACTGGTTTCATGAAGCAACCGCAGCTGGCATTGTGATGGAGGCTGAAATTCTGCTGACAAGCCGAAACCGTCAGGCTATGGAACATTACCTGCCAAAGATGGAGCGTGCCTGCAACTCCATTGAAAGGACCCGAGATCCAAAGAATAATCTGTTTCTCGTTGGTCCGGCATGCAACCTCCTTGCCCCCAGTTATGGCGGAGTCAAACAACCTGATGGATCATTTGGCAAAGGTTACCTCGCTGGTCTTTCTGTCACCTACCTTGCTGCACTGGACCGGATGGTGGAGCTTTACAATTTTACAGGCGACAAGGAAAAACTTGCGGAATATAAAAGACGACAAAATATTACCCGTAAATCATTAAAACAGTTGCTTACTCCAGCCGGTTATTTCGTCAAATCGGTCGAACCGGGCGGAATCAAACATGGAGTGCTGGGTCAGAAACAGTTCGGATATCTCGAAGGTGTGGTGAATGCCGATGCAGTGGCTCTGCGCGTGGTTGACGATAAAACTGCAGAAACTATTTACAACCAGATTGCTTCCTATCCTGCCATCCGACCTTTTGATTTTCTCTTGACAAATGCTCCCGGATTGGACGACACCTACAGAGCATGGGGTGAGTCTGAAGGTTCCAGGCTTGGGGGAATCTGGACTTTTGGCCAGTGGGTCAACGGCGGAGCTTGGGGCACTGTTGAGGGACGGGCTATTCTGATGTATTACCGTCTTGGTAAATTTGAGGATATTCGCCGTTCGGCAAACCGGGCAATGAAATGGGCCAAAGACTTTCGAATGGATGCTCCCTGGTCACAACTGGGTGAGAACACGAGCAATCCCTGGTCCGATACTGGCAAATTCCGTGTCGGAGGTGTTGCTGTAATGATCGATAACTTTGCCATTCCGGCAGCGACGATCCGGGGATTATTCGATTGCGACTACAGGTCCGATCGCCTTATCCTCCGGCCTCATGTGCCAGGAACGATCACAAAATACACTCAAAAGGATCCGATCCGCTTTGGGGAGAAGAATCTTTATGTATCGTGTATAAACGGCGGATCAAGGGTTAAATCGGTCACCATTAATGGTAAAGCATTAAATATTAAAAAATCGGATGCTTTGGCACTCTACTATGATATACTTCCAAAAGAGGCACAAATTGAGATAACCACAGAGGGTGGCTGGCTAAAAGAGGCCTCAACATCCCCCTACCCAACTTTCCCGGCCTTGGTTTCCGATAAAGTCACAAAAGCAGCTAACCCGGCGGAATTAAGTGAATCATTGAAACAACCGTATGCTGTTCTTATCGCAATGAAAAAACTTCTTGCAAGTTTAACCGACGCCGATTATGAGAAGGCGTTTGTCAACGAAGCAATTGCCACATGTGAAGACTACCAGGTTCGTGTAACAATAGAAACAGGGCCAGGTTATTATCGCCCACTTACCCCGGAACGAAAGGAGGGGATTAATAAATTTTATGAACAGGCCGCCCTATCCATGTACACTGGTTATTGTAAACGGATGGCTGATTTTGCCGAAAAGGGCGATCAACAACAAAAATATATTGCATCGTTGTTTGCTGAGGCTCAGAAAAATCAAATTATTTACAGATGAAAGGCATATTGTCAATTTGCCTGTTATTGTTTCTTCATGCATTGTTATCCGATAAATCATTGGGAAACACCTCCATTGGTGAGACGTCCGCTCCCGACAATCCATTGTTGTTGTCAGCACCCTCATTTAAACAATATATCGATACATTCAATTTAAACGATCAGGAGAGTGTAATCAATTACATCCCAAATTCTGCCGCCTGGGAATGGATGGAAAAGAATGTCCCCTATTTTGAATGCCCGGACAAGGAGATCGAAGAGATTTATTACTTCCGCTGGTGGACCTACAGAAAGCATATCAGTCAAACAGCTGATGGATTTGTTGTTACAGAGTTCCTCCCTCAGGTAAGCTGGAGCAAGAAGTACAACACCATCAATTGCCCTGTTGGGCACCATCTTTACGAAGGGCGCTGGATTCATGATCAGCAATATCTTAGCGATTACATAAAATTCTACTTTGGGAATGGCGGTGATCCGGGCGGCGTAAGCAAGGCATACAGCAACTGGATCACCGATGGAATCTATGCCCGGTATCTTGTAAATACCGATCAATTATTTATCACTTCGCTTCTGGACCGCCTGATGAAAAACCACCTGGCCTGGAGCCGTGACGGTACATCTGGCAATTTATGGCAGAGGAGCCGGAAGTTGGATAATGGTCTTTACTGGCAAATTGATTCCTGGGAAGGAACAGAATTTTCGATCGGTGGTACAGGAATGAGGCCACTGATCAATAGCTATATGTACAGTGATGCCATGGCAATTGGTCATATAGCTGATTTGGATGGAAGGAAGAAGCTAGCCAGTCAGTACCGTGGAGAAGCTAAAAAGTTGCAGCAATTGGTTCAGGGGCAGCTCTGGGATCCGGAAGCAAAGTTTTTTAAGACAAGACGGGCTGAAAAAATTCCTGCCGACCAGTATCGAAATGATGCTGCAGAGAAGTGTGAACCGGGCAGGTTGGCAAAGGTCCGCGAAATCTTCGGTTATGCGCCCTGGTATTTTAATTTGCCCGAAGATGGTCATGGTTATGAAGAGGCCTGGCGACAGTTGACCGATCCTGCGGGATTTTCCGCACATTATGGTCCCTCCGTTGCGGAGCGATGTCACCCGAATTTCAGGATTAATGAAACTGGATGTCAGTGGTGCGGCGCAAGCTGGCCTTTTTCAACTTCACAGACCCTCACCGCACTGGCCAACGTGCTGAACAATTATCATCAAAAGGTGATTGGAAGAAAAGAGTACTTCGATCTGCTGAAAACCTACACCCATAGCCATCAGAAAAAAATGAATAATGGTCATGTGGTCCCCTGGATCGACGAAAGTCTCAACCCTGACACGGGCGGGTGGATTCCCACAGCGGATGACCCACCACGTGGAAAAGACTATAACCATTCCACCTACTGCGACCTGATCATCACAGGGCTGGTTGGGCTTCGGCCACGGCCTGATGACATTATTGAGGTGAACCCGCTGGCGCCGGATGGAACCTGGGACTATTTCTGCCTCGATCACCTGCTCTATCATGGTCAGATCATTACGATTGTTTACGATAAAACAGGCAAAAAATATGGGAAAGGAATTGGACTACACGTCTTTGCCGATGGACATTGTATTGCCCAAAGTAAATACTTACAGCGGGTGATAGGGAAGCTTCCGATCAGACCAGAGAAAATCCAAAACTTAGGCAAAAACCAAAATGAAAAATAATACGTTCGATATCATCGGTGTTTTATTAACTGCGTTGCTTTTAGTCTTCGTTTTTCAAGTATCCGGAGCTAAAAAGCTCAATATTATCACTCTTAGCTGCAAGGCTGATAACGACCTTTACCTTGTATTAAAAGAAAATAAGATCCCGTGCGTCCGGTTCAATTCGCCCCGGGAGGCAATTAACAGGGCAGCGAATGGAACAGGTGTTTTGGTTTTGGCCGATGGTTATCCGGCCCAAACAACGAAAATTGATTCAGCCCTTTATGAAAAAGCAGTGAGCAAGAAATTGAGGCTCTATATTGAATACCCTTCCTGTTTACCCGGAATCATGACTGGTAACCCAAAGGGTACACAGTGGGAAAGGGCTGTAATTGCATCGGATGTATTTTCTTCCGGTCTGAAAAAGTTGAGGATTTTGGCCATCCATGATTGCCGGTTTATCCCGGTAAAGGCGGATCATGCAGATATCGTAATCGCTCATATAGCCGGCTTCGACACGGCAGTTTATGGATTGCCCCCTGAGACATTTCCCCTGTTATTTGAAAATTCAGATTTGCAGAAAAGTAGGAAATTGCTGGTCGCAACTACCAAATTAAGCCAGTTTCAGACCGCAAGGTACGCCCCGGCTGATGCCTGGAAAGCTATTTGGAAACACATATTAAGCTGGATGTCAACAGGGTCTGGATTTCCGGAATTGTGCTGGACTCCCGTGGTGCGACCCACATGTTCAAAAAGTGAACCGCTTCCCAATGATATTGAAAGGGTAGCGCTAACCCGTGGAATAGAATGGTTTTTTAATTCCCGGATGCTGCTCCATCCTTCCATGATGGAACAGTATAATAAACCAGCTAACCTTCCCAAACCTGCAAAAGCCGATCCCGATCTTTCGCAGGATTGGCCATACGGCCATCGTACGGCGAAGATGCCCAAAAACACCCCGATTGGAGACGGGACATTTGGCGTAATGGAAGGTTTTGATTCCAAAATATTTTCAGATGGTTCACAGGCAGTCCGATGGTGGAACCGGAACGATTGTAACGGCGAAATTGCCGGAGCATTGGGACTCGCAGGGGTTTATCTGCACAATTCAAAATACCTGAAAACCGGAGCAAATATTGGCGACTGGCTCTATTTTAAATCGATGATGTCGTTGGGTGATCATGTCAAACCCGAAAATCCTGCATTTGGATTATTCGGATGGAATGACACCCCAAAATATGCCGGTCCGGGTTACAGTGATGGTTATGCTGTTTATTATGGCGATGATAATGCCAGGAGTATGCTGGGAATGATGATGGCTGCAGCAGCTCAGAAGAGTGACAGATACGACAAACGGTTGTTAATGTGTTTGTTGGCGAATCTGCGTATTAGCGGGATATATGGCTTTCAGCCCGATCGGGTTGATCAGAAGCCACTGGAGAAAACAGGATGGGAAAAACTTTTCAAGGATAAGAATCATTCCTATTCACCGCACTATCAGGCCAGTTTGTGGGCCTGCTACCTATGGGCATACCAGCAAACCGGCTTCGATTTGTTTCTGACACGGGCAAAAACAGCTATCCGAATGACGATGGATGCCTACCCTGGTCAATGGAAATGGACGAACGGAATTCAGCAGGAGCGGGCAAAGATGTTACTCCCTTTGGCCTGGCTGGTAAGGATTGATGATACCGCTGAACATCGCGGCTGGCTGCAAAAAATTGCCGGTGATCTGATCGCAAATCAGGCGGCTTGTGGCGCAATCCCCGAACAGATAGGCGAATCGGGTAAAGGGGGCTTTCCACCTCCTGCCACCAACGAGGCTTATGGCACAGCTGAAGCTCCCCTGATACAAACCAACGATGATGGTGTGAGCGACCTCCTTTATACCTCCAATTTTGCACTGCTTGGTTTGCATGAGGCTGCTGCTGCAACTGGCGACAAATGGTATCTTGATGCTGAGAACAAACTTGCAAAATTCCTTTGCCGCATACAAATACGGAGTGAAAAACATCCTGAACTGGACGGCGGGTGGTTCAGAGCTTTCGATTTCAACCGATGGGAGTATTGGGCTTCGAATGCCGATGCAGGCTGGGGAGCATGGTCAATAGAATCCGGATGGACGCAAAGCTGGATTACAACAACATTAGGTCTCCGTCAGTTAAATGAATCTTTATGGGATTATACAAAGAAGAGTAATATAAAACGAAATTTTGACGAATTGCGAAAACAGATGATTCCGGATAATGTAATTGAGGATACGCTCAAAAAATCAAACGGTGCAAAATGAAAACAAATTTTATGGTATTAAGGATATGCGTTCTGATCGCTGCCTTCATGATTCAGAATGTAAAAGGAATTTCCGCAGAACCCGGAAACAGGATCAATCGCTATAACGTTATCTGGAACACCCCATCCAAAGACGCTACAGGCGTAATGCCATTGGGCAACGGCGATATTGCAGCCGGTGTCTACGCCATTGAAAATGGCGATCTGTATCTGTTATTGGCAAAAAATGATGCCTTCACTTATATGGGGGATATTTTTAAAACAGGTCGTGTGCGAATTTCCCTCACACCTAATCCGTTTATTACTGGCAAGGTATTCCGACAGACCCTCGATCTGGCCACAGGTTCAATAAAAATCGAAGCTGATGGGATATACCTCCGGATCTGGGCAGATGCAAACCACCCGGTCTATCATATTGAAATTAAATCCCCGAAGGAGGTCAATGTGAAGGTGCAACCTGACTTATGGAAAAGGATTGATTACACACTTTTTAATGTGACTAAATTATACACTGTTTCTACAGGAGGTTGGAACCCATCGGTAACGCCAGTCCAGGATGTGAAACTGGAACGTGGCGGTAAGATTTTATGGTATTTTCCGGTTGGTGATCGCAGTACCTATGCCGACGACCTGAAATTTTACAAAGTGGAACAAATGTCGTCGAAGTTTCCCGATCCTTTCCGTTTTAACACATTCGGCAACCTGCTTGAAAGCCCTCAACTCTCTCTTAGGGATGGCGCCCTCATCGGAACAGGAAAAACCTTTGACATCCGCGTACATGCACTGACGATGCAAACATCCGAGCCGTCAAAGTGGATCGAAACAATCGAACGACAGGCTGCAACACCTTTAGATGTGAAGAAAGATTGGCGCAATCATTCGCGTTGGTGGAGTGATTTTTGGGATAGAAGCTGGATTATCGCTTCGGACAATACCCTGCCTGAAGCGAAGCGCGAAATATTTTATGGTGAACCATCGGGTTCCGGTTCCCGCACAGAGGAAGATGGCGCTGCATTGACTGCCCAGAGCTACAATGTTTTCCGTTTCCTGATGGCTTGCCAGAGTCGGGGAGTTGTCCAGACAAAATTCAATGGCGGGCTCTTTACCCAGCAGTTGAAGTTTAGCGCTCCGGACAAAAAAATGCGGTCGGATATGGTGCAGCAACCGGATGGATCGTGGTTAACCAATGAGGATGACCGCTTATGGGGGCGCCGGTTTACCTTCCAGAACCAACGGTTGCTCTACTGGCCACTCCTGGCAAGCGGTGACTACGATCTGATGAAACCTTTTTTTAGCTATTATTTCAATCTGCTTGAGATGAGAAAGGCGATCACTCACTCCTGGTTCGGACACGATGGCGCTTATTACCGTGAAAACCTGGAACCAACAGGCGCCGAGCAGGATTGCGATAATGGTGGTATCCCTCCAAAAACAAAACCTGGCGAAAAATATGAAGGGTGGTATCATGATTATTACTTCACTTCAGGCCTCGAGATTCTTGCAATGATGTGCGACAAAGTGAACTATACGGGTGATGTTCCATTTCGTGAAAATGTGGTGGTTCCATTTGCCCGGGAGGTATTGCTGTTTTTCGATAAACATTATCTTCGTGGTCCGGACGGAAAAGTTCGTCTGGAGCCGGCACAGTCTCTTGAAACCTGGTGGGTTGCAATCAATCCGGCTCCTGATGTGGCAGGTTTAAGGTTCTGTTTGGACCAGTTGCTGGCCATGAAGGCAGGTACTTCTGAAGATCAAACCCACTGGCTAAAATTCCGGAGCGAGATCCCTGAAGTGCCGATCCGTATGGTTGAAGGTCATCAGGCTATCGCACCTGCGGATAAATGGGAGAAAAAAAGAAATTCAGAAAACGGTGAGCTATACCCGGTATTCCCGTTCCGTTGTTTCGGAATAGGGCTCGGAAGTGAGGATATCGTCACCTGGACAATGAAGAACCGTACCCTAAAAGATGCCTTTGGCGCTGCATGCTGGACACAGGATCAGATTCACTGGGCCTATGCCGGAAATGCAGAGGAGGCATCCAAAGGATTGGTACGCCGTTTCAGAATAGCTTCGCCAAACGTTCGCTTTCCGATGTTTGGCCGGGAGGGACCCGATTCATGTCCTGACTTTGACCACTTTGGAGCTGGCGCAACAGCGCTTCAACGAATGCTTATACAGGAGGAAAAGGGTAAGATTCTCCTTCTACCGGCTTGGCCGAAAACATGGGATGTGAATTTCAAACTCCACGCAATGCAGAATACAACGGTTGAGGGTGAAGTGAAGGATGGCAAAATAATCCGACTCAAGGTCACACCTCAATCCCGACTGAAGGATGTTAATCCCGGTAAAGGGTGGAACCTCCAACAATAAAACACAGATTAAAAATGAAAAGCGCTGGTTATGAAAATGTTCTAACACTTAATGTTGAAACACAACAACTGGTTATTCTAACCTGAATGATTCACAAAGGTTTATAAATTAATTATGCTAATTGCTTAAAAATAAATAAAATATAATGTTATGAAAGAAATTTTGTTTTCGTTGATTTGTACAATGACGATATCGTTTGTTGTGGGACAGAATTCCGGCAAACCGGTGCTGATTAAATTGCCGGTGGCTTTTTCCTGTGTCGGTAGAGATCCTATAATTGTTGAAAATACACCGGTAATTTACAATTCTCAGCTTTTAATGGTGGCCAACCTTCGGTCGAGTGTCCCCGGAAAGGAGAGCGAATCGTACTTGTACATCGATGATATTTTAAAAGGTCAGGAGATCGCCCGTTTTGGAGCTGCTCATGCTTTTGTAAGCGCCATTGTGGATGGTCCTAAGCTCAATGTTTTTGCCCTCGACTTTTCAAAATCGGGCAAAGTGTGGGAATCTGACGGGATTGACCGGTTTGTTACAACCGATTTAAAAACCTGGAAGCAGGAGAAAGTGATTCTTGCCGATGGTGATGAGAAATTGTTCAACAACTCGGTATGTAAGGATGACAATGGATATGTGATGGCCTATGAATCGAATCTTCCGGTTAAATTTGACTTCAAGTTTGCCCGTTCCAAAGATTTATCAAAATGGGAAAAAATTGATGGCCTGGCCTATACAGGAGAAAAAAATGAATATTCTGCCTGTCCTGTAATCCGCTATTTTAAACCATATTACTACGTTATTTATCTTCATGACCGGATAAAAGGATATAACGGGTGGGTTCCCTTTTTGTCCCGTTCGAAGGATTTGATCAACTGGGAACTGACACCCTTTAATCCGATCATGGAGGCCTCAAAAGGAGAAGGGCGGAATAACTCTGACTTTGATATTTTAGAATATGAGGGGAGAACCTATCTCTATTATGGCGATGGGGACCAGGCAACCTGGGGGAATATTTGTGTTGCCATGTACGATGGTCCAATGAGAAAGTTTTACGAAAGCTATTTTCCGGCAGGGAGTACATTCAAAAAAATTACGACCAAACGGCAGGCAACATAGCAAGAATGTTCCGGATCAACTGTGTCGGACTGATTTAATATCCAAATTTTTATAGTTGTAAAATATTGATAATAATAGAATAAAATGAAGAAGAGTCTGTTTTTGTTCCTTTGTTTACTTATTGCAGCAATTGCTGATGGACAGAATTCCGGCAAACCGGTACTGATTAAATTGCCGGTTGCTTTTTCCTGTGTCGGAAGAGACCCGATTATTGTGGAGAATACACCTGTTATTTTTAACGGTCAGCTTTTAATGGTGGCGAACCTGCGGTCAAGTGTCAAGGGAAAGGAGAGCGAATCCTATTTATACATCGACGATATTTTAAAAGGTCAGGAGATCGCCAGATTTGGCGCCGGTCATGCCTTCGTAAGTGCCATTGTCGATGGCCCGAACCTCAATGTTTTTGCCCTGGATTTTTCAAAATCGGGTAAAGTTTGGGAATCTGACGGAATCGACCGTTTTGTTACCACCGATCTGAAAACCTGGAAACAGGAAAAATCTATTTTACCTGAAGGTGAAAAGAAGCTGTTTAATAATTCGGTGTGTAAGGATGAAAACGGATTTGTGATGGCCTACGAATCAAATTTACCTGTTCAATGGTGTTTCAGGTTTGCCCGGTCAAAAGATTTGTCGAAATGGGATAAAATAGATGGTTTGGTATTTGCCGGGGAACACAACGAGTTTTCAGCCTGCCCGGTTATCCGCTATATAAAACCTTATTATTATGTCATTTATACCCATAACCGGATGAAAGGACATAATGGCTGGCTCCCCTTTTTGGCACGCTCAAAAGATCTGGAAAATTGGGAGCATACCTCCTTTAATCCGATAGCGGAAGCCGGCAAAGGTGAAGGAATTAATAATTCTGACTTTGATATTTTAGAATATGAGGGTCGTACCTATTTGTATTATGGCGATGGAGATCAGTCAACCTGGGGAAATATCTGTGTTGCAATGTACGATGGTCCTATGAAACAATTTTTCGAAAGCTATTTCCCGGAAGGGGGAAGTTTTACAAAATTCAGCGCTAAAAGATAACGAGTTCATCAACTAGAAAAAATATCGCCCAATGAGATACAACCTAAAATCAAATATCATCAGGATCATTGCACTTCTTTTCCTTTCAGGTATTTCCGGTCAGCTCTTTTCACAGGTCGTTAACTATCCGATAACACCACAAACTAAGATTGAGTACGGAAAATTAAAGGAGGGTTTTAAATCTGTTCCCGACGAATACAAATTGCGAAACTTCTGGTTTTGGCTGAAAGGCGTCGCCACCAAAAAATCAATTACGCAGGACCTTGAAGCAATGAAAGCCAAAGGATTCGGAGGAACCCTCATTGGAGATAACGGGGCACCGATCGGTCCCACCGGTCCCACTTTTATGAGCCCTGAGTGGCTGGAATTGTTTGGGTTTGCCGTAAAAGAGGCTGATCGGCTAGGCATTGAGCTAAGTATTAATATTCAGAGTGGGTTTGGCGATCCCGGGAATCCGAATATTCAACCCGCTAACGGGATGAAGAAGATCGTGTTCAGCGAAATTAAAGTAACCGGTCCCAAAAAGATGATTGAAAAATTGCCTCTCCCACCATCGCAAATCTATTATAAAGATATTGCAGTACAAGCATTTAAGGTTGATATGAAGCCGGGAAAAATCACCATGGGAATCAAAAACTGGTATGAAAAATCAATGAATAAGTCGGTTCCGTGGAATAAGGAAGAGGACAGATTTAACATGAGCCTTTATTATGCCGATTTTCCAGACAGTATTAAATATGCTTCAATTGATCCGAAACAAATTATTAATCTGTCGGACCATTTTTCAGAAGGTACCCTTACCTGGGATGTTCCACCGGGGGAATGGAAAATTATCAGGTACGGAATGTCTGCGACCGGTAAAAAGAATGATTATGCATGTCCTGGATATTTGGGTGGACTTTGTTATGACCAGATCAACAGACGTGGTGTTGAGGCGCAGTGGAACGATGTTGCCAAACCACTTCTTGAAATTGCAAAGAAAAACGGGAATAGCCTCAAATTTGTCCATACCGACAGCTGGGAAATGGGGATGACCAACTGGACTCACGATTTCATGGATGAGTTTCAGAAGCGGAGGGGCTACAGCTTAAAACCTTATCTTCCGGTTTTGGCAAATCAGATTGTCGGTTCTCAGGAGATTTCAGACCGGTTTCTTGAGGATTTTCGTCTGACAGTCGGGGAGCTGGTCGCCGATCAGAATTATGCTGTTCTTCGCGACCTGGCTCATGAAAACGGAGTTCTTTTGCACTCTGAATCCGGAGGTCCACATGCTGCACCCATCGATGGCTTGCAAACCCTTGGTCGTAACGATATTCCCATGGGAGAGTTTTGGGACAGGGCCAGTACTCACAGGGCGACAGATGGTCAGCGTCTGGCGGTGAAGCAGGGTTCAAGTAGTGCCCACATCTATGGCAAACGATTTTTTGCAGCCGAAGGTCCAACCTCTATAGGTCCTGCCTGGGAACGGAGCCCTCGCGATCTGAAAAGCAATATTGACAGGGTCTTTTGTACGGGCGTTAACCGTATGTTCTGGCATACCTATTCCTCCTCTCCTGAAGAATATGGCCTGCCCGGAGTTGAATATTTTGCAGGGACTCACCTCAACCGAAACGTTACCTGGTGGGATCAATCCGATGCATTTATCAGTTACCTTAACCGTTCGCAGCTGCTACTTTCGCAGGGATTATATACTTCCGATATTTTAAATTATTATGGGACTGGTGTTCCGAGATATGTATTCCTTGAAAGTGATGTTAAAAATGTTCCTCCCGGATATGCCTGGGATATGTGCAACAGTGAAGTACTATTAACAAGGGCAAGTGTTAAAAACGGACGAATTTTCCTTCCTGATGGAATGAGTTATCGGTTATTGTCACTTACCGATCAGAAAAATATCGCTCTTCCTGTTCTTAGGAAAATTGAACAAATGGTAAAAGAGGGAATTCTCCTGGTGGGACCTCCACCTGAAAGGACTTCAGGATTAACCGGATATCCTGAATCCGATAAGGAGCTAAAGGCAATTGTGAAAAGAGTTTGGGGAGATATCGATCAGAAAAACATTTTCTCCCATAACTATGGCAAAGGGAAAGTTTACAGCGGGAAAACGATTGCTGAAGTACTGCAATCAGAAAAAATAACCCCTGATTTTTCCTGGTCGCCACGCCAGGATATCGGTATGGACTACATCCACCGCTCTGCTGATGATCTTGACATCTATTTTGTGACCAATAAATGGGCCAGGAAAGGTATTGATGATTTCCTTTACCATTATCTGCCCGACATCCCCAACCGGTTTATTCAGACAACCTGCTCTTTCAGGATGGATGGTGAAAAGGAGATTGAACGGTGGGATCCTGTTACTGGGGTGATGACTCCCGTTGTGGTTTACAAACATGAAAACAACCGTTATGAGATACCGGTTTCCCTTGCTCCTGAAGGTTCTGCCTTTTTTGTATTCCGGAAATCACCCGAAAAAGTTCATCTGACAAATATCAAAAAAGATGGAAGTAATATGACTTGCGGAAACACTCCGCTGATTGATGGCTCTTCAGAAATTTTTATTCAGGATCATAATGCTGAAATCTCAAAGGCTGGAAGTTATGAGTTCAGCTGGAGTGATGGAAAAAAATCGACTATTGAAGCGAAGAAAATCCCCAATGATCAGATTCTTGAAGGTCGCTGGAAAGTCCATTTTATGGAAAGGCCGACTTTAGGGGAACCAATGGATGTTGTGATGGATTCGCTCAAGTCGTGGACCGATTTTTCGCAACGATCGATCAAATATTTTTCAGGTACAGCTCGTTATACCAAAACATTCAATTTCCCCGGAAAAGTCCTGATTAAAGATCGTGTTTACCTCGACCTGGGTAATGTTCAGGAGATGGCGATCATCAGGTTAAATGGGAAAGAGGTCTCAAAATGCTGGATTTCTCCCTATCGTGCAGATATCTCACAATTTCTGAGAACAGGCGAAAATTTACTTGAGATCGACGTGACCAATCTTTGGGTAAACCGGTTGGTTGGCGATGGAAAACTTCCCAAAGGGGAGCGACGCACCCAAACCAACATTGTCAAATTTGACGCTCCTGATGCTGATCAGTATTTGAGAGTTGCAGGATTATTGGGTCCCGTAAAACTACAATATTCACAAATAGTTCAGTTTAAAAAATAAGGAGGAGTAATCATGAGACAAAAACCATCTTTATCGGGACATAGGTTAGTTCTGCTTGCACTCTTTTGTCTGACAGTAGGTTACACATCAGGGCAGAAGTCTTTAAATACAAATCAACAAGGTATCCATGGTTCCCTTTTTTCGGGCTTCTATGTCGAAGGTGAAGGGGATGTTAAGTTGCTCGATGCACTCAACGCTGCATTTGAATCTACGCGCCCTTCGCCGAATATGGCCAACCTTCCGTTGCTCTACAAACGCGACTGGAACGGATATGTTGAAGGTCCTGTGTGGCCTTGCTGGTGGATTCAAAACACTTTCGGAGCGACCTATTCCATGATGCCATTTCTGGGTGAGGAGCCTTACGCTTCGTGGATCGGGAATTCGCAGGCGATGTGGTTTACCCAGATGGGAGATGGTCATCGAAAAGATGGGCGTGGCCTTGTGGGTCCCGACGGGTGCCTGTGCGATGCCGCCTTTTATCATCTAAATGGAGGGAGCAAAAACGGTTTTGGAGATCCGCGTCTTGAGGGTGGAGCTGTCGGACAGGAGTTGGATGGGAAAATAAGTTCCCAGGGTGTCTGGTTTAATCAGGGTGATGGTGCAATTGATGAAGACTGGTTTATCGGGACAACAGTTGCCGGGTTGATTATGGAATCAGACCGGCTTCTTATCCGGCATGATGTGTCGGCAACCACTGAGCGGTTGGGTCAGTTGAAGCGTGTTGCCGCATTTCTGGACACGCGCCGCGATCCAAAAGTGAATCTGCTTACAGGGGGGAAGGGGAGCAATCTTTTAGCGCCATCGTATGCCCCTCGGAATAGTGACGGAACCATGGGTCTTGGATATCTGACAGAGCTTTCGGTAAACTATGTGGCAGGTTTGGAAAGGCTGGCTGAAGTTTGCGAGTTGTGCAATCTTCCGGCAGATGCAAAACAATATAGGACAACTGCCGAAAAAGTTCGTCTGGCATTGCCCCGACTGATGACTCCGGAAGGTTATTTTATCCGTGGCGAGGACCTTACAGGTACGCGCCGCGGTATTTTTGGGGCAGAGAAACACGGATATTTTGAAGCACAACCCAACCATTTTGCAGGTGCATTCCGGGTTGTCGACGATAAATCCAACAAACTGATCGTCCGGTTTATGCTGGATAAAGTCAAAGGTCCGCAGGAACCCGGAAGTCTTGCACCTCATGGTCTTATCATCCCCAATTATCCCGGCTACGATGATCATGCCGGCGAGGGCGACATGACCTACGGATTTTGGTGTAATGGTGGCGGTTGGCCGGCACACCAGGGAACGATGGATATGGCCTGTTTCCGGGCTGACGAATTTGATCACCCCTTCGTCGCCTGGGCAGCAATGCGGCCGATGATGGAGGCTTTCCGCGCTGAGACCCCCTTACGTTCATGGGGATTGCTCCCATGGAAAGGAACCCTTCGGCAACCTTATAACCTGGTTTATGATTGCTGGGGTGCTTCGGGTGGACTCCTCCGGGCGCTGTTTGAATACGAATATAAGGCAAATGGTCTTAGACTATGGCCACATATTCCACCTGGAATTACGCGGCTGGTCCAGAAAATCCCTGCCTCATTTGGTCAGACACGGATTTTCATTGGAGCAACGGGTCAGGGTAAACCTGTTAAAGCGGTTGTAAATGGCAGATCTTTTCCAATGGAATCCGATGGCTCTCTATTCCTACAACTTGATGGCGCCAGGAAAAATATAACCGTAGAATTTCTCCTTGGAGATGCAAAATCAAAAGGTGTCCCGGTTATTCAGTCCAAAACTACCATTCCACCGGTTAATGATAAGGAATTCTGGGATCTGGCTTCCCGGTTGGACACCACCAATAATCCGCCCGATTTTGCCGCTGCCGGAGTTTTTCTGAAATCGATGGAGCGCGCTCAGCTTGGCGATTCTTTTGAAGCAGGGCAGGCACGGGTTGTAATTCAGATCCTCACTGCCCTGCATGAACGCCGTCGCCTCACTGCAAATGGGATTTTGCACACCCCTCTGCTTGAGGGAATTCCTGCAGCCAAACCTGGTGCCGTGGAGAAACTCTATGCAAAACAAGCCCGATTTATTTTTGGTGGTTTGCAGGACCATCTCACAGGCCGTTCGCTCCAGCAATATCCGGTCAAACCTAAAGTGCTGCAGTTGGCAAAGGTGGCGGGTTTATTAAGGAATTTGTAATTTTGAAAGATCTTCTAAATCAGTACACCAGATGAAAACACATTTATCCCTGAAAAAATCAGACCCGGGACGAATCTTACCTATACTATTATTCATCCTACTCTCAAATCTTGCCTGTTTTGGACAACCGCAAATTATCGAAAATAGAGGGAAGATTCCGTTACCAAATAAAGCCCAGTTAAGGTGGCAGAATTATGAGCAAACCATGTTTGTTTGTCTGGATCCGGCCACATGGCAGGGACGCGAATATGACAACCATACAACCCCCCTTAACCGGATTAATCCAACCGGTTTAAATACAGATCAATGGTGTGAAGTAGCCAGATCGTGGGGAGCCAAACTAATCCTTTTTGTAGCCAAACATACAGGCGGTTTTTGCTGGTGGCAAACAAACACAACCGATTATGGTATAAAAAATACCCCCTGGAAAAATGGCAAAGGGGATGTATTGAAGGAGTTGTCGGCATCGTGCAAAAAATATGGGTTGGATCTGGGGATCTATGTTTATCCCGGTGACGAGACATGGGGAGCCGGTATCGGAAGCGGGGGAGTCACAAAAGATCCCTCCAGACAAGAGGGTTACAACAAGGTATTTCGTCAGCAAATGACCGAAGTATTAACCAACTATGGGCCTGTTCACGAAGTATGGTTTGATGGAAGTTGTTTTATTAATGTCAATGACCTGTTGGAAAAATACGCATCCGATGCTGTGATTTTGCAGGGGCCTATGGCCAATTTAAGGTGGGTGGGGAACGAAGATGGATATGCCCCGTTTTCAAACTGGTACACCCTTAACGGTAAGGATCTTAAAACGGGAGTATCTACAGCTTTACAATCTGACCCTTTTGGGGATGCTTATGCACCCGTTGAAATTGATGTTCCGCTTCTGAAAAACAAGGGGCATAAATGGTTCTGGGGTCCAAATTCAGATCAACTGATCCTTTCAACTGATCAGTTAATGAAGCTGTACTATCGGTCTGTCGGGAGAGGAGCTCTGCTGTTGCTGAATTCGACACCCGATACCACCGGATTGATACCTCAGTCTCACGTAAAAGCCTATGAAGAATTCGGAAAGGAAATTCATCAACGATTTGATCATCCTATTAAGAAAACAAAAGGGGAGGGAAGCTCCTTTGCGTTGAATTTACCTCAGCCTATGGAAATAAATCATGTCATCCTGCAGGAAGATCTCTCCCAGGGACAACGGATTCTCGCATTTACCATTGAAGGGATCGATGAAAAGGGGCAAACCCTGAATTTGTATGAAGGGAGCTCTGTCGGACATAAGCGCATCTGCTATTTTTCTCCCGTCACTGTTAAGAAAATAAAGGTCTCATTCACCAATTTAAAAGCTAAACCAAAAATCACCAACTTTGCTGTTTATAATATTAAAGGTATTAGCCTGGAACCTGAAAAAAGGAGCGATGGAGGACGATTTTATGATGCCATTGCGCGTAAAAATGGAACGGACAGGCAGGAGGAACCAGGCATTGAAATTGGTAAATGGGACAATAATTCCTATTTTGACAACGAATGGAAGGATGTAAGTTTTGATTTGACAAGGTACGTAACCAAAATAGGTCAGTATGAGGTTACATTTGAATCACCTGATCATAGTCCGTCAGGACTTGAATTCAAAGAGTGGGAACTGGTGATGTACGGAGGAAAAGCAACGAAATCGATTGAACTAATCAAAGGTAGTTCAACATTCAGGATTACCCGTTCACAGCAGACGCTCGATGAATTTCCAACAATACTCAAGCTTAAAATTAAAGGTATGTCCGGGAAAACATCAGGAAAGATCATCCTCAAAAGATTGATTTATTGATGAATTCGTAAATTTTGTAATGTCAACTTTAGATTTAAAATAGTACCAAAATGAATCACAGAGACCGTTTTTTTGCAACCATACACCACCAACCGGTTGACAGGCCTGCCTCATGGCTTGGATTACCAGTCCCCTCCGCCGAACCGGCACTGATGAAATATTTCGGTGTAAGCAGTATTGACCAGCTCCGGATCATCCTCGGTGATGATATTTATCCGATAGAGGTACCTTACAATTATCCCCCGTCAAACCACATCGCCTGCGCCTTCAATTTTGCTAAGGTTAGCCATTTGGATAAACCAGACGAAAGAACCCTTACTGCCCCTGGATTTTTTGAAGATTACTCGGAAATTTCGGATGTAGATAAATTCCCATGGCCCGATCCGGCATTGTACCTCGACCGTACAGAATCAGCCAGAAGAGTTGCCGCTGCGCCAGCTGACCGGATAAAGATGGGGATACTCTGGAGCGCCCATTTTCAGGATACCTGCGCAGCCTTTGGAATGGAACAAGCTTTGATGGTGATGCTCTATAATTCTGAGATGTTCCTCGCGGTAATTGATCGGATTACTGACTTTTATCTCAAGGCAAACGAGCTATTTTATGAATCAACCAGGGGTTTGCTCGATGCTGTATTAATTGGAAATGATTTTGGAAGTCAAACGGGGTTGATGGTCGATCCGAACAGTTTACGTGAGTTTGTTTTTCCAGGCACAAAAAAATTGATTGAACAGGCAAAAAGTTATGGGCTTACAGTGATGCACCACTCGTGTGGTTCAATCTTTCCGGTTATTCAGGATCTTTCCGATTTGGGCGCCGACATTATTCATCCAGTTCAGGCACTCGCCAATGAAATGGATGCCCCAAATCTGAAAAAGCACTTTTACGGAAGAGTTGCCTTTTGTGGCGGTGTCGATGCACAAAATCTGCTGGTGAATGGTAAACCGGAGGAAGTCGCAAAAAAGGTGATGGAACTGAAGAAGTTGTTTCCTACCGGATTGATTATCTCTCCAAGTCATGAAGCCATATTGCCCGATATCTCTCCCGCCAACATCGAGGCGCTGTTTAATGCAGTAAAAACATTGTAATGGTTAATATTAATTTACCTTATGGAAAATCCCACGTTTCCTGTTCAATACCAATAAGTCGCCTGTCCGGGATTCTGATTCCTGCCGGTTTCAGTGCCGGGCATGAAAAGTCACAGGAACAGATCGTAAATAATGCCATTGAAACTCCGATCGAAAGCTCCAGGTTATGTGATCTTGCTATTGGTAAACAGAATATCGTTCTTATTGTAAGTGATCACACGCGGCCAGTACCAAGCAAAATAATCACCCCTTTAATACTTAACGAAATACGGCGAGGGAATCCAGGGGCGAGCATCACAATATTAATTTCTACAGGAACTCACCGGGCCTCTACACACGAAGAGCTCATTGATAAATTTGGATCAGCAATAGTGGATAACGAATCCATTGTGATGCATGATGCAGTCGATTCAGAAGTCGTTAGTATCGGATTACTTCCATCCGGAGGAGAGGTGCTGATTAATAAAATTGCCGCGGAAGCTGACCTTCTTGTGGCGGAAGGATTTATCGAGCCTCATTTTTTCGCCGGTTTTTCAGGGGGACGAAAAAGCATTTTTCCGGGAATTACTAACCGTCAATCGGTGTTGGCGAACCATTGTGCAGGGTATATTGCTCATCCTAAATGTCGCACCGGGATTTTAGAAGGGAATCCCATTCACGAAGAGATGGTCTTTGCAGCAGAAATCGCCCGGCTTGCATTTATTGTCAATGTAGTGTTGGATGAGGATAAAAAAATTGTTGCTGCCTTCGCAGGTCATTTTAAGGTGGCGCACAAAAAGGGTACAGATTTCATGACATCCCTGGCCAGGGTCAACCCGCTACCAGCAGATATTGTGATTACCACCAACGGAGGGTATCCGCTGGATCAGAATATTTACCAGGCGGTAAAAGGGATGACGGCAGCTGAGGCGAATTGTGTTCCGGGCGGGGTGATCATCATGGTGGCGGAATGCAGCGACGGACATGGCGGATTATCATTTTTTAACACGTTCAGTAGCCCCAAAAGTATTCTGGAGATCGAACATGAAATTCTTTCACGCGACAAGAATCAAACGGTGATGGACCAGTGGGAATCACAGATATTGGCCCGTATTTTACTAAAACATCAGGTGATTATGGTCACAGCGGCTTCAGAAGATATGGTGAATGTTTTCAGGATGCACTTTGCGGCTACGCTCGAAGAGGCCATTGTAAAAGCGGGAAAGCTGCTCAATAACCATGAGGCTAAAATTGCTGTAATACCCAATGGAATATCGTTGATTGTTAGCTGAATATGTATGACAGATTGGGTTTGCTTCCCTTTTGGGAGAAATGTTTTGAAAATCCTCCATTTTTAGAAAAGGACCACTTTTAACAGTGTATTACACTTACCTAATTTTTCTATCTTCGGCCTTTTAATTTACCGAACATGATCAACAAGTTATTGTTTTTCACAATCATCAGTTTTTTATTCCTTCTGACGGGAGTGAAAGGAGTTGAACTATCTGCAAAAGGCGATAAAAAGATATATCCGACGGTGAAAAAAGATAACTTATCTTCTTTAGGAAGTGTCAACCATGATTATAAAATACATGCAAAAAGAATAACAGGACCTATCAAATTAGATGGAATCATCGATGAAGCCGACTGGCTGAAAGCTGAAGTGGCAAATGATTTCTATATGGTACTCCCTTATGATACAGGACATAGCGCTGCCAGATCGGAAGTGAGGATGGTCTACGATGACAAAGCATTCTACCTGGCTGTGCTTTTTCACGACACCTTACCTGGAAGGCGACCTGTAGAATCGTTAAGGAAAGATTTCGTTTTTGTCAATAACGACAATTTTGTGGTATTTATTGATACATTCAACGATCAGACCACCGGTTATTCTTTTGGCGTGAATGCTGCCGGCGCTATCTGGGACGGAACGATGAGCAACGGATCTGCTGTAAGTACAATCTGGGATAGTAAGTGGGAATCAAAAGTAAAAAACTATCCCGATAAATGGATCGCAGAGTTCAGAATTCCTTTTAAATCAATACGGTACAAAAAAAATGTTGATCATTGGAATATTAATTTTTCACGTCAGGACCTTAAATTAAACGAAAAATCGGCCTGGGCCCCCATTCCGCGCCAGTTTCCGACCTCCTCTCTGGCTTATGCTGGTCAGGTAAAATGGGATACTCCACCTCCACAAACGGGACTTAAACTTGCACTTATTCCCTATCTCTATGGCAGTTCTTCCCGGAATTTCGAAAAAGGGGAAGCTACCCGATACCGGAAAGATTTCGGATTTGATGCAAAACTTGGTTTATCTTCGTCGCTTAATCTCGATCTGACTTATAATCCCGATTTCTCTCAGGCCGAAGTAGATGACCAGGTGACCAATCTCGAACGATTTGAATTGTATTTTCCCGAGAAGAGGCAGTTTTTTTTGGAGAACAGCGACCTTTTCGGCAATTATGGTAATATAAACGTCAATCCTTTTTTCTCACGCAGAATAGGTCTCGATGCACCAGTAAATGCCGGGGCAAGACTAAGCGGTAAGATTGGGAGGGACTGGAGACTCGGACTGATGGATATGCAAACAGGTCAGGAGGGCGACTACCTGGCCCGGAATTTCTTCCTGACAACCATTCAGAAAAAAGTATTCTCCCGGTCAACTATCGGTGCGATATTTGTCAACAAGCAGCAGCTCAACATCCCTGCAAATTGGCTTGGAAACGACTACAACCGGGTGGTAGGTCTCGAATACAACCTGGCAGCCCGTAATAATTTCCTGACGGGAAAGCTCTTTTCTCAAAAATCATTTACCCCTAAAACAATTGCCTCAGAGGAGTTTGCGCAGGGTTTAAATGTCGCGTATTCACGAAAGAATTATTTGCTTGAATTTCTGCAACTCTACGTTGGAAAAGATTTTAATGCAGAAACTGGTTATGTTCCCCGTCGTAATTTTCTGGAAGTTGTACCACGTGTTACATTGAAGTTTTATCCTAAAGAGGGACTGCTTGAATATCACGGGCTGATGACAGAGCTTACTAATTTTTATAAACCCGATACAAAAGCCCTTACCGATCGCTCACTTGGACTTGATTATTTCTTCATCTTTAAAAACAGGGCCAAGTTCGAAGTAAAGGGATACAACCATTATGTACTTCTTCAACAGGATTTCGACCCGACGAATAAAGGATCAAACTATCTGATGTCTGGAACGAACTATAATTGGAATGAATTATCAGCTATGTTTACCTCCGACAACAGGAAAAGTCTGAAATATGATTTACAGACCGGTTTTGGTGGTTATTTCAACGGGAACAGATGGTTTGCCAAAGGTTCCTTGAATTATAAGTTTCAGCCTTACGGATATATTTCATTATTATATAGTTATAATAGCCTTTCACTACCACTACCCTGGCAGCGCACTGGATTCTGGCTTATAGGCCCTAAGCTGGATATTACCTTTACTGATAAACTTTTTTTTACAACCTATGTTCAATATAATGAGCAGGCAGACAACGTAAATATCAATGCCAGGTTTCAGTGGCGTTATAAGCCGGTCTCCGATTTCTTTCTGGTCTATACCGATAATTACTTTCCGGGAAGTATGAATGTAAAGAACAGGGCGGTTGTTCTTAAGGTTTCCTACTGGTTTAACTGAGCATTTTATTTTAAAAGTTATTAATAATCATTGTTACTGCCATATTGATCGTGGAACAGTCGACATTTTCTGTTAATTTTGGCGACAAAATAATTTATAGGATATGGATGTCAGCGATATTGATAAACAATTGAAGTTGGATGAACGTTATCTGAGAATGGCTTTGGTATGGGCCGAAAATTCGTATTGTATCCGGCGTCAGGTTGGCGCTCTGCTGGTAAAGAATAAAATGATCATTTCTGACGGGTACAATGGCACTCCTTCAGGTTTTGAGAATGTTTGTGAAGACGAAAATAGCAAGACAAAACCTTATGTTCTTCATGCAGAGGCAAATGCAATAACAAAAGTCGCAAAATCGAATAACAGTAGTGAAGGAGCAACCTTGTATGTTACCTCATCACCGTGTCTGGAATGTTCGAAACTGATTATTCAGGCTGGAATCAGGAGAGTGGTTTTTTCAGAAGCTTACCATATGAACGACGGATTGGAATTGCTCGAACGGGCGAAGGTCGAAGTTGTAAAGGTAGAACTTTAAAATTGAATTGTTATTAAGCAGATAATGAATTAGATGAATAGATATTTTAATGATTTTATAAATTGATGATGGATAATAGATCTCGAAAAATAGTGATTTGGTTGCCGGTTTTATTGGTTGTGGCCATAGCTGCCGGCGTATTTCTGGGTGTCAGGCTGCAAAATAACAAGCAGCTAAATAACAGAACATTGTTTGTTAATAGCGCCAATAAGGTGAGCATGATCATGAACCTTATTGAACGAAATTATGTGGACACGGTGAATCCAAAAAAGTTGGTGGAAGCGGCAATACCTGAAATTCTGAAACAACTGGATCCTCATACCGTGTATATTCCGGCGAAGGATATGCAGGAGGTAAGCGAAGAGATGTCGGGAAATTTTAGTGGAATTGGTGTCCAATTTTCGATTCAGAATGATACAATAATGGTGATTGATGTTATCTCAGGGGGTCCCTCACAAAAGCTTGGAATCAGAGCTGGTGACAGGATTGTCAGGGTGAACGACTCTATCATGGCAGGGGTTAAAGTGACCAATGAAAAGGTACTTAAGAAGCTAAGGGGTGAGAAAGGTACTAAAGTAAAAGTGAGTATTGCCAGAAAAGGTTTTGGTGAATTGATTGCTTTTGATATTACCCGCGGAGAGATTCCATTGAACAGTGTCGATGTAACCTATATGATTAACAATAGTACCGGTTACATTAAAGTTGGGCGTTTTGCGGAGAAGACTTATGAAGAGTTTATGAATGGGATTGCTAAGCTTGATAAATCTGGCGCCGAACAACTTATTATCGATTTGCGCGGAAATCCGGGTGGTTATCTGACAGCAGTGATCAAAATGGTGAGCGAATTCCTTAATGTCGGCGAGTTGGTGGTGTATACCGAAGGTCGGACCCAACCCAAAAGAACCTTTAATGCTGATATTAAGGGAACCTATTACGGAAAAAAACTGGTTGTTCTGGTAGATGAATATTCGGCGTCGGCAAGTGAGATTTTTGCCGGTGCAATTCAGGATAACGATCGGGGTACAATTATCGGGCGTCGTACTTTTGGCAAAGGTTTGGTGCAGGAGCAGGTCCCATTCTTTGACGGCTCAGCTATGCGTCTTACGGTAGCAAGATATTATACCCCCTCAGGGCGGTGTATCCAGAAGTCATATAAAAATGGATTGGATGATTATTACGGCGATCTGAAACGGCGTTATGCCCATGGCGAACTGGAACAGAAAGACAGCATTCACTTCACTGATACCCAAAAATTTTATACCAGAAATAAGCGGGTTGTTTATGGCGGCGGTGGTATTATGCCAGATATTTTCGTAGCTGCCGATACTTCAGGTATGTCGCCCTATTATTCAAAGGTTGTTATGAAGGGGCTTGTATATCAATATGCGTTCGATTTTTCGGATAAAAACCGTGCCGAATTAGGTCAGTTGAAAACAGGCAAGGAGTTTGAAGACTATTTATTAAAAAAGAATATACTTTCTCTGTTTACCGAATATTCAAATAAACAAGGAATTATTGTCAATGCCAAAGATCTGGCTATTTCCGGTAAAATCATTGAGACCCAGTTGATGGCCTATATTGCCCGAAATATAATCGGCGAAGTTGGATTTTATTCGGTGATCACAAAGATTGATGCAACGCTTCTTGAAGCGATCAAATCCTTGGATACCAACAATAAGCTTGTGAAATCGAATTGATTTTCTGGATGTAGGGGCGGATATACTTTTTTATAATATAAAATTGTGTTTTTGTTGGTGAGGACCTGATTTGTTCACGATTTGAATATGTCAGGTCTTCACTATTTACAAAAAACAGACATTCCGATTATTTTTATACCTTTGTCCACGGTAATCGTATAAATTACCTTTAAATCAACTATTAAATGACTAAATCACAAGACACATTTAACAAAAAAGAAAAAGAGAAAAAGCGTTTAAAAAAGCGGCTGGAGAAAAGTCAGAAGAAAGAGGAGCGGAAAGGCAATTCACAAGGGGGAGATCTTGAGAGTATGTTGGCTTATGTCGATGAAAATGGAAATCTTACCGATACCCCTCCGGATCCATCCAAAAAACGAAAAGTAAATGCCAGCAGCATTGAAATCAGTGTTCCCAGGAGGGAAGAGGAGGATGAAATCACCGTAAGAACCGGTAGGATTGAGTTTTTCAACGATTCAAAAGGGTATGGATTCATCAAGGAACTCGAAACACAGGAGAAATTTTTCGTTCACATCAACGGTTTGTTGCAGGAGGTCAAAGAGGGTGATGTCGTTACTTTTGAGCTCGAAAGAGGATTAAAAGGGATGAATGCGATCCAGGTAAAAAAGGTGTAATTTCCTTAATATCTTAGAGTCTTTTCCCAAATATCCGGAATCGTTTATAAACGTGACCGCCAACTTTTTCCATTTCAGCACGAACTTTCGTGTTGTTTTCCAGTTCAAGGTGTGAATCCATTGTTGTTTTACCAAGTTTATACGCCGATTCAAACATCTTTCTTCCCATCATCACGTCCAGTCCCTTGCCGCGATAAGCAGGATCAATCCCTCCAAGCAGCAGATTGATCTGTTTTGATCGTTTGGCAGCAGCAAAAATCTTGAAAATACCGAAAGGGAATAATTTGCCTTTTGCCTCACGGATACCGTCGCCGATGTGAGACATCGCGATTACAAATGCAACCACTTCCAGTTTCTCATTTACAATTAGTTTTATAAATCGGGGGTTAATCAGAAACAGGTATCGGTTGGCAAAATCGTCCATCTCTTTTTCCGAAAAGGGTGTAAATCCAATTATATCGCTGAATGTGAGATTAAGCAGATGTAAAATAGGGTAAATATAGGGTTTTACTTTTGTCCTGGAGGTAAATTCAAGTACCTGAAGTCCTGGATTATTTCGGATAGCCCGCTCCTCAATTTTACGATAAAATTCCGGGACAGGATGTGGAATGTTGATCTTATAGGCCACAAGATCAATTTCTTTGGTATAGCCATTCTTTTCGAGCAACTCTACCTGATAAGGAAAATTGCAGTTGGAAGCGATAACTACCGGTTCGTTAAATCCCTCAATGAGAAAACCCTGAGGATCCTTATCGGAAAATGCCAGGGGGCCAACCAACCGTTCCATCCCTTTTCCATTTCCCCATTTCTCGACTGCTTGTAGCAGCGCTGTAGCAACTTCCTCATCATTCCACGTTTCAAAAAAGGCGAAGCGGGCATTTTTTTCGTGATGCTGTTCGTTGTATTTATGGTGGATAACCCCCATTATTCGGCCAACAACCTTACTTTTGCGGTAGGCAAGTAGCAGTATGGTGTCGCACGATTGGAAAGACTTATTTTTCTTTGGATTAAAGAATTCCCACTCATCCATGTAAATCGGCGGAACCCAGTTCTTATGATCCTTGTGAATTGTTGCCGGTAAATGAATAAACTTACTCAGCTCACCTTTTGATGCAACCTCTTTTATGATCACATCGTTTTTATTTAACAATGGGATATCTGAAATTTTTACTGATGAATCTTCTTCCGCCTTGATTTCTTGGGAGCTACCGACTTTGTCCATTGATCTTTTTTGAAAATTTATTGCCAGTTTGGTATTGCGTTGCAAGATATTTTTTTTTTAGGCAACTTGCAAATTATCCCTAATATTACTGCAAATTATTCTCTATGATTAATACCAATAAAATAAGTGAAAAGTGGATTAAAGCCTCGATCATTGGAACCATCTGGGCTGCTTCGGAAATTGTTCTTGGGAGCTTCCTGCACAACCTAAGCATCCCCTTTAGCGGAAATATTTTAGCGGCAATAGGGATCATTATTTTGATATCTGTTAGTTATATATGGAATGAAAAGGGTCTGTTCTGGCGGGCTGGCGTGATATGTGCAGTGATGAAAACCTTGTCTCCAAGTGCAGTTATTTTTGGACCGATGATTGCAATTCTTTGTGAATCGCTTTTACTTGAACTGACTACCCGACTTTTTGGCAAAACCATCCTTGGATTTGTTACAGGTGCTATGCTGGCCATCTCGTGGAACTTGTTTCAAAAGATACTCAATTTTATCCTGTTTTACGGATTTAATATTGTTGAATTATATAAAGACCTGATCAAACTGGCACAAAAGCAACTGAATATTCAGTCTGATATTCTATGGATGCCCATCTTTATTTTATTATTAATCTATTCTGTAATCGGATTTCTTACTGCAATAGTAGGGATCAGGGTTGGACGTAAGATGTTGGAAAATCCCCACTTGTACCATTCAATTACTGAATTAAATAAAACTGAAACACAACCGGCTGAAACAAAACCTGAATTTAATTATTCACTTCTCTGGCTTTTTGCTGATATTGCTTTCATTGTTCTTTCGCTGTTCCTGTTGAATTTCTACTCCTGGATTTTCTGGAGCTTTCCGATCATTATAATTGTCACCATCTGGTCGATTCGTTATAAGCGAGCTTTAAGGCAATTGTCAAAGCCAAAATTCTGGACCTTTTTCGTAATCATTACAATGATCACCACCTTAATTTTTACAAGATTTCAGTCTGGGGTAGATGGTTGGGAGCAAGGACTTATTATTGGCTTGCAAATGAATTTCCGGGCGGTAATAATCATCCTCGGGTTTTCGGTATTAGGAACGGAGTTGTACAATCCGGTTATCAGGAATTTTTTTCTCAGGACCTACTTTAAACAATTACCGCTTGCATTGGAGCTATCGTTCGAGAGTTTACCTTCGATGATTGCCAATATGCCCGATTTTAAAACCATCGTTAAAAATCCGGTAGCTGTTATATGCCAGATTACTTCCCAGGCGGAATTCCGGCTGGCAGAGATAAAGAAGAAGCTGCCACCTAATGTGTCGGTTCTGACTGGCGGAAAAGGCGAGGGTAAAACAACATATCTGACGAAAATAATTGAAAAATTTAAGGCGCAAAGCATTTCGGTCGGAGGTATCTTTTCGCCAAGAGTGATTGAGAATAATATCACAATAGGTTACGATGTAGTTGATATCATGAGTAATAATCGGGAGCGCTTTTTACGGATATCGGATAACAACAATTTAGAAAAGATTGGAAGATACCGCATCCTTCCGGAAGGACTTAAAATGGGGTCAAGAGCTTTATTGTCAAAAAACAATCGTTTAAATAAGTTTGTTATTATAGATGAGGTCGGAGCGTTGGAACTTCAGGGTCATGGTTGGGCAGGTAACCTGAACGAACTAATGAAAGTTTCAAATTGCCATCTGTTGTTAACTGTACGCGAAGGTTTTATTGATCAGGTCATACAAAAATGGAACATTAATAGGGAGGACGTTTATAATATATCTGAATTTGACCATCATGCCATATGCGAAATGATTCTTGAAAAAAATTCTCCGGTTTCGTAGTCTGACAAATTCTTCTTTGTTATTCATAATTAGATTAAATCTAAACAAAATTTTAAATTGTTCGTTTAGTAGGTATAAACAATTTAATTTCGAAATCATGAGTTTTACATTACCTACACTTCAATACGATTACAAAGCGCTTGAACCATATATCGACGCGCAGACCATGGAAATCCACCATACAAAGCATCATGCTGCTTACACGAATAATCTGAATGGCGCCCTGGAAAACAGCGATCTCAAAGGAAAGAGTATCGACGAGCTGATTAGCAATGTATCAAAGCTGGCCCCTGTCATCCGGAATAACGGAGGTGGTTTTTATAATCACAACCTCTATTGGGAAGTGATGACTCCCGGAGGGTCAAACGGACCGCAGGGAAAATTATTGGAGACGTTGAATGGTTCGTTTGGTTCGTTCGATGCCTTTAAGGAGGCTTTTACCAAAGCAGCGGTGACACGTTTTGGCAGCGGCTGGGCATGGCTGGTCCAGAAAGGCGATACCCTCGTGGTCAGTTCCACACCTAACCAGGATAATCCTTTAATGGATGTCGCAGAAATTCAGGGCTTTCCTGTTTTGGGGATCGATGTCTGGGAACATGCTTATTACCTGAAATATCAGAACAGGCGTCCCGAATATATCGAAGCATTTTTTAAGGTGATCAACTGGGACGAAGTCGCAAAACGATTTTTCTTAAGTCAATCAAGATCGTAATCTGTACCTTTTCTTGCCACAAAGGCTCAAAGGCACTAAGGTGTTACACGGTGTATATGTATGATATTTAGATTTTTGTGAAGCCTTGTGTTTTGGTGCCTTTGTGGCATTTCTTACTTTGGGGGTTCCAGATTCTGTTTTAGTATACTATTGTCCGGGGGAATGGCGATCAGTATTAAAAGGTTCTTCCCCGGACAATAATTGTTCTGAAATTTAAAACCCCATTAAGCAAGCAGACTTTTCACTTTTTCAGAAATCAGCTTACCATCTGCTTTTCCTGCCAGTTCTTTGGAGGCAACTCCGATCACTTTGCCCATCTCTTTGATGGATGAAGCGCCCGTTTTTTCGATTATGGCTTTAATTACGGCAGTTAATTCGGCATCATCCATCTGTTTTGGCAAATACTCCTCCAGAATTTTCACCTGTGCCATTTCCGGTTCGTAAAGATCCATCCGGTTTTGCTGTTTATAAATATCTGCCGAATCGCGTCCCTGTTTTGCCAGTTTGGCAATTGCTTTAATTGCTGCATCATCGCTCAATTCTTCACCACCGCTTTTGGCTGTTTTTGCCTCAAGCAACACTTTCTTCACATTACGGAGCGCTTCGAGTCGCCCTTTATCTCTTGCCAGCATTGCAAGTCTAATGTCGTCGCTGATCTGATCGAATAAATTCATATAAGTTGTATTTAATTGATATTAAATTGTCGAAATCTTTCTCTGAGTCCACCGTCTCTCCCTCTCAAAGACTCCCTTTCTCCCCATCTCCGGATTAGTCTGCCTTATCATGAAGGAAGGAGTTATTCTTTCGGAGGCGCGGTCCCTCTTCGGGATTTCCTGATAGAGAATACCTCGATAATTCGCGACCGTTGGCCAGAGGACTATTCGGATTCTTTGCTTTCCTCCGTTCATAAGCCGGAATCTTGGATAACTCTTCGATATAATCTTCAGTTTCGTTAAAAAAGTCGACCTGCATCACTCTTTTACCCTCTTCGGATGTTCCATCTCCGAACAAATCGATTCTGATAGGCGGATACAATTGTTTGATAATATCATCTTTTTTATCGGAAACAGGCTCTGTAAAGGTAGGATATTTCTGGGCTGCAGCTTCATTGTTACCAAAGAATCCTGTAGGATAGATTTTGCTATCATCGACTAGCGGTACTTTTTCACGCTGAGGTTGAGTGCCGCCGTTCATTTCAGGGATTGAGCTGGTTTTGAAACCGGTGGCAATGACGGTGACACTTATTGCCTCTCCCATTTCAGGTCCGACTGCCACGCCGTAGATCAGGTCTGCATTGTTTCCGGCCATCTCCTGGACATACTCATTGACCAGATTCATCTCGTCCATGGTAACTTCAAGAGTCTCGCCGGACGTAATGTTGACAAGAATATTTTTTGCGCCGGAGATATCATTGTTGTTTAACAATGGGGAATTCAGGGCGCCTTCAACCGCTTTTCTGGCGCGGTTTTCACCTGATGCCATGAATGAACCCATGATGGCAACACCAGAATTTGACATCACCGTCCGTACATCTTCAAAGTCAACATTGATAAATCCGGGACAGGTGATAATCTCTGCAATCCCTTTGGCTGCAATGGCCAGCACATCATCTGCCTTTGAAAAAGCTTTTGAGATGGGGAAGTCGCCATAAATTTCCCTGATGCGTTCGTTGTTAATCACGAGTAACGAATCGACATGATTCTCCATTTCACGGATACCTTCGATCGCCTGCTGAATCCGTAACCGACCTTCGTTGCGAAAAGGGATCGATACAATACCGACGGTAAGGATTTTACGGTCTCTTGCGGCCTGTGCTATCACGGGAGCTGCTCCTGTTCCGGTTCCACCTCCCATTCCTGCAGTGATAAAGACCATTTTTGTGTTCCCGTCGAGAAGTTGCTCAATCTCTTTTAAATTTTCAATTGCTGATTCTCGACCTACGTCGGGTTTATTTCCGGCACCGCGTCCTTCTGTCAGCGCTGAACCAAGCTGAACTTTTAAAGGTACAGGGCTGTTCATCAACGCCTGGGCATCGGTATTGCACACAGCAAAATCGACATCCTTAATTCCCTGACGGTACATGTGGTTAACAGCATTTCCTCCGCCACCTCCAACACCAATCACTTTTATGATTTTGTTGCCATTTAAAGGCAAATCAAATTCTATTAATTCAGCCATTTTTTCAATCTTTTAAAGTTTTTTGATTTCCCGGATCATTTGCCAATTTCATCATCTTCTTCATTAAAAAGTCCACCGAATTGTCGTGTAAACCAGTTGCTGATTGGTTCAGCCTTATCGGCATGTGTTGGCTTTGGACGTTTTTTCTCTAATTGAGAAATCTTTTCCTGACGGTCGGTTTCGGGTATCTTTTCCTCTTTCCTTATCGTGAAACTTTCATCCGGGTTGATATCAAACATCTGGAAATTTTCGACAGGTTGCTCAACGATGTTTCTTGCGGAACCAGGACCGGGCTGAACGGTTCGATTGAACTGGTCGGTTGAAGGAATTACAACGGTCTCTTTTACCGGCTCTGGTCGCAGAATTCGGTTTGGATTAATTTCGAATCCTGTCGCAATTACAGTTACGCTGATTTTATTACCCAGCTTTGCATCGTAACCATTTCCCCATATGATATTTGCGTTGTCACCAGCTGCATTTTGCAGATAATCGATGATATCTCCAATCTCACCCATCCGGACTTCATCTTCGCCGGAAGTGATATTTAAGAGAATATTTTCTGTGCCAAAAATGTCATTACTATCGAGAAGTGGTGATTTAAGGGCTTCTTCGGCAGCTCGTGTAGCACGGTTTTCCCCTTCGGCAAAACCAGTTCCCATGATGAAAACCCCGCTTTCACGTAGTACGGTATTTACATCGGCAAAGTCAATGTTGATATTTCCATGTAGGGTGATGATCTCGGCGCACCCTTTTACTGCGGCGGCAACAATATTGTCAGCCTGGGCAAAGGCTTCACGAGCAGGGAGATCTCCATACACCTTATGCAGATTTTCATTACTGATTACCAGTAAGCTATCGACAAATCGCTGGAGTCTTTTGATCCCTTCAATGGCTTGTTCGTACCGGAGTCTACCCTCTTTTATGGAGGGGAGAGTGACCACTGCGATGGTAAGGATATCCATCTCCCGAGCTAATTGTGCGATTACAGGTGCTGCTCCGGTTCCGGTTCCGCCACCCATACCTGCAGTTATAAAGACCATTTTAGTGCCTGTTTCGAGCACTGCCCTGATCTCAGCCAGATTTTCAATGGCAGCCTGCTCACCCCGTTTCGGTTTATTTCCTGCTCCCCGTCCTTCGGTAAGCGATACCCCAAGTTGAACCTTTACAGGAACAGGGCTATTGACCAACGCCTGGGAATCGGTGTTACATACCAGAAAATCGACACCGGCAATCCCTTTACGAAACATGTGATTTACCGCGTTTCCGCCACCGCCGCCAACTCCAACCACTTTGATGATGGACTGGTAATCGTGCTGAAACCCGAAGGTCAATAAATCGTCTGAATTATTTTCCATGTGATTAACTGATTGATTTTAATTTATTTCACTATCTTCATCAGATATTAAGGTGTTTAATCCCTCTTTTGCCCTCCCGAATAAATCGGATACCATGGTCTTCAATCCCGTACCCTGATTTTTGACGGGCTGTTTTTTCCGATCCTCTTCCGGGGTATTGGAAACAATCATACCTGGAGGATACTTCTGATTCCGCGACTGATATAATCCGTTAATTAGCAAACCGAAAAGGTTGGCCGATTGGGTATTCATCAATTGCTCATTAAATAGATTTTCACGAATTGGAACAACGGGTTTACCAAAACGGACGTCGAAACCGGTCATGTAACTTACCAGCTTATCAATACCCATCATATTTGAACCACCTCCGGTAAGTACGATCCCTGCACCGAGTTTATTTAATAAGTTGGTTGATTCAAGCTGATAATTAATCCCTTCAATAATTTCTTCGAGCCGGGCCTGTATAATTCCCGAAAGGTTGCGAAAACTAATCTCTTTGGCATGCCACCCTTCTACTTCAGGAATCTGGGCAAATTTATTTTCAGGAACCAGTTCCGAAAAGGCGTAACCACATTGTATTTTAACCATCTCAGCATGACGTGGAATGATGTTGCACCCTTCGCGTATATCGTTTGAAATCACATTGCCACCAAAAGGCAACTCAGCAGCCAACCGTAGTTTGTTCTCATAATAGAGCGAGACACCGGTTGTTCCTGCGCCGAAGTCGATCAGGATCACCCCGGCCTCCTTCTCATCTTTTGAAAGGAAGCCAGTCCCCTGGACATATGGATTGATGAATGTTCCGGCGAGTTCATAGCCCCCCTTTTCGAGACTTCGTCTGAGATTCTGTTCGTACGATTCTGAAGCTGAGATTACAGTAAATGAAGCGTCAACCCGGCGACCAGCCATCCCGATAGGGTTATTGACCCCCCGCTCACCATCCACAATAAATTCCTGCGGTGTCAGGTGGTAAACTTTTTCACCAGGACTTAGGGTATATCGTTGTGCCTCACCAACTAACGAATTAATAATTGCTTGCGTTACCTCACCATTTTCGGTTATCCGATAACCTGTGGTCTGCCTGTTACAGATTTTTT
The DNA here is from genome assembly GCA_963677935.2 of Prolixibacteraceae bacterium. GTDB lineage: Bacteria > Bacteroidota > Bacteroidia > Bacteroidales > Prolixibacteraceae > JAAFHB01. The sequence continues at coordinate 5,417,941 of CAXXEH010000003.1, forward strand.
GACCCGAGATTCCTGCATAAACTCTTCTTACCTTAAGGTTCAGCGATTTCTCCAAAGAACTGATCACAGCCTTTATAGACAATGCTGCTTCGTCGATATTTACAACCACACCATTACGGACACCCTGTGTCATCGCTTCGCAGAAAGCGACGATTTCGAGTTTACCCTCGGGGGTAAAACGGCCAATTGCCCCCCTTGTCTTCAAGGTTCCAATGTCAATTGCTGCAACCAACTCTCTTGTAAGGTTCATAGCTATTTATTTTTTTGTGCAAACTATTTGATTTCGAAATTCCAAATTGATGGATTTATAAATACTCCATCCTCCATTCTTGAACCCCTCGGTATACAAAGCCTTAAGATTACGAAATTTAATCTGATAATCCTCAGGTTCACCGAAAAGAATAATTTGTTCACCGACTCTGGGAACCATCGATAGTTCTCCAATCGAATTTACATAAATCTGATCGATCTGGGCGTTCAAAAAAGTGTCGCTGTTGATATAATTAATCAATGGTAAGAGTTTTTTCCGGGCAAATTCGGGTGAGACAACACCTCCGACAATTAAAACCCTTGGTGTGTACCGGGGCGACCATTCAATCACTTTCCCAAGTTTGTCCATATAGAACGCCTGACCTGAACCCACTACCCTGAAAACCGGCTCCCGCTGTTTTATTTTTACAACCAGTGCCCCGAAACTTTTGACCCCGTTATCATATACATTAGTATAGACGGCGACATCTTCGACCGAGTGCAATTTGCGTAACCCATCTTCAATCTTACGCAGATTGACTGAATTGAGTGACTGCCCAAATATCCCCTGATAATTTCTTCGGACCCACTGACAAATATCAGAACTCCTCACAAACCTCTCACGGATAGAGTCGGTGATATCAACTTTTATATCTGCAATTTTTAACTGCCGATTTTGTTTTATTGAGAACCCGAGTGATAAAAATATCAAAAACAAAGCGATGCTCCAGAGGGTAATATGAATTATTTTCTTAAACATCTTCATTTTGCCTGAGATAGGTAACGATAGAATTAACCAGCCGATCGATATCACCGGCACCCAACGTTAAAAGAATTTCCGGACAATATTTATCAAGTATAGCAGGAAAGTCTGTTTTCTGACAGCGAATTTTACTGGTTAACTTCATTTTATTCAATATGATATCCGAATCTACACCTTCGACAGGCAGTTCACGGGCCGGGTAAATCTCCATCACCAGTGCGTCATCAAGCAGATCGAGGGCAGCGGCAAAATCTGCGGCGAAATCCTTTGTACGTGAGAATAGGTGTGGCTGAAAGATCCCCGTTATCCGTTTACCCGGATAGAGATCGCGAACCGATTGAATGGTTGCCTCTATCTCACGCGGATGGTGGGCATAATCGTCAATATAGATCGTTTTTTTTCCTGAGTACTGCAGATCAAATCTGCGCACCACACCGCTGTAATCAGACAAGGCCGAACGGATTTCGTCCTGTTTAACACCGCTCAATAGGGCCATCCCAATTGCAGCTACGGCATTTTCAACATTCATCAACCCTGGATAGGTCAACGTCAGTTCTTTAACCTCCCCAAACGGGGTTTTCAGGTCGAAATGGTAGGCTCCGTTAATAATTTTGATTTGGATAGCCTGAAAATCAGCTTTTTCACTTATTGAGTAGGAAAAATAGCTGATTTTTTTATTCCATTGATAATCAATGTTTGAACCTTGCCTATAGAGTAATGTGCCGCCATCCTTTATCTGAGAAGCAAATTCAGCAAAGGCCTTAATCATACTTTCGTGATCTCCGTAAATATCAAGGTGATCAGCATCCATCCAGGTAATTACAGCCAACTCAGGATGAAGTTGAAGGAAGGATCTGTCGAATTCGTCGGCTTCAACAACGATATATTCACTATTATTATTGGGTAATAAAAGATTTGTTCTATAATTTTTTGAGATTCCCCCCATGAATGCAGAACAGTCGACATGCGATTGCTTTAGCAGATGGGCAGTCATCGTTGTAACAGAAGTCTTTCCATGCGTTCCTGCAATTGCAATGCACCGTTTCCCGGCGGTAAGTAGTCCTAAAACCGCAGATCTTTTATAAACTGAAAATCCGTTATCACGGAAATAACGGAATTCTGCAAAGTCATTTGGTACAGCAGGTGTATAAATGACAACGGTAGTATTCTTATCAGCAATGGTTGGAACCTTCTCTAAATCATCGTTGTAATGAACGGCAATTCCCTCTTTCTCCAGATCAAGGGTCAGCTTTGAGGAAGTTTTGTCGTAGCCGTCAACCCGTTTCCCGATGAACCGGAAATATCGCGCTAATGCACTCATTCCGATACCGCCGATTCCCAGCAGATAGACCCGTTCTATTTTATCGATTTCAATCATTTTCAATTTTTTAGTAAAGAATTGATCACATCAACAATATCATTTGTCGCGTTTGGGGTAGCCAATTCCCGTATATTATTCGAAAGTGTCTGACAAACTTCTCTGTTTTGAACCAAGGAAAGGGCGGTGGAGAGCAGCTCCACAGTAGCGACACTATCTTTCACCATTATTGCTGCATTTTTCTCAACGAGCGACATCGCGTTAAAAGTCTGATGGTCTTCTGATACGTTTGGCGACGGCACCAGTATAGATGCGGCGCCAACCATACAGAGTTCCGAAATTGTTCCGGCGCCTGCCCTCGAAATTACAAGATCGGCCAGTGAATAAGCAAGATCCATGCGTGGAATAAACTCCATTAAACGGATATTTGGAACAGGATCGCCATTCAATTGTGAACGTATATTCTCGTAATAATATTTTCCTGTTTGCCAGATTATTATTACATCTGATTCTCTGATCAATTTTAGATTTGCCAATAAACTTTGATTAAGTGTTCGGGCTCCCAAACTTCCACCAATCACCAGAATAACAGGTTGGTCAGTGCCAATATTAAAATATGTTTTGGCTTCCCCGGAACCCCGATCGACCGATTCCAGTCCCTGACGGATCGGATTACCAGTGAATACGATTTTCTCCTTTGGGAAAAACCGATCCATCCTATCATAAGCCACACATATTCTATTCGCTTTTTTACCCAGGATTTTATTGGTAACCCCTGCAAATGAGTTTTGTTCCTGTAAAACGGTAGGAATTCCGAGACTTGCTGCGACGCGCAATACCGGACCACTTGCATATCCGCCAACCCCAATTACCACATCAGGCTTAAAATCCTTCACTACTCTCTTTGCCTTGAGCATCGATCTGACCAGTTTTGATAAAAAGGAAAGATTTCTCCAGATTTCACCCCTGTGAAATCCGGCAACCGGTAGACCTACAATGGAATATCCTGCGGCCGGTACTTTCTCCATTTCCATTTTTCCTTCTGCACCTACAAAAAGAATTTCGCAGTCGGGATACCTTTTATTTAGTCCGTCAGCAATCGAGAGAGCGGGGAAGATATGTCCCCCGGTTCCTCCACCACTTATGATAAATTTTATCTTTGCCATATTTAAAATTTTGTCAGTACCATCTCTTCGTCAGAGGGTCCACATTCGGAATTAAACTCACTTTCGGCCTTTTTCTTCAATTCCTGTTCTGTTTCTGAACTTACGCTGAGTAATAAACCAAAAGTAAACGCAGTAAACAGCTGGGAGGTTCCACCCCAACTGATCCAGGGGAGTGGCTGTCCGGTAACAAATAGTCCGGATGAAACGATCATATTGATAATCGCCTGCAAAAGTATTAGTGTCACCGCTCCGGTCGCGACAAACATCGGAAAAGCACGGCTCGATTTTCGGATAATGATCCCTCCGCGGGTCAGGAAAGTTAAGTAAAGCAGTAAAACTACAATTCCGCCAACCAGGCCATACTCTTCGATAATAATTGAATAAATAAAGTCGTTAAAAGCAGCAGGCATAAAATTACTGATTTCGCTTTTCCCGGCCCCAACACCCAAAACGCCCCCCCGATGAATGGCTATCATGGCAAATTCTTTCTGGGTGAGTCCTTTTTCGGAGGATTTGTTCGGATGAATCATCATCTCAAGTCTGCTTCTTATGGTTGCAAACCGCCCAATACTAAGTTTTTCGGAAAGATAAGGGGCGGTAAAATAGATTATTACAATTAATGCTCCACCTAATATCCCAACTGAAACAAGGAATTTCCATTGGATCCTCCCAATGAACATCATAAAAAATGCAGTTAAAAACAGAAGCACAGCGGAAGAAAAATTGGCTAATGAGACTAACAGGCAAATCGCCCCGACTCCCGTCATAATTTTGAAAAAAGCGATACGTAACAGTCTTGGATCTTTTTGCGTATTTGCAAGTAAGCGTGCGACCCATAGAATCAATGCAACTTTGGCGAACTCCGCCGGCTGAAAATTAAAAAAACCAAGAGGCAGGGTGCGACCAGTCCCTTCTCCACCCCGACCAAAAATCAATCCAAGGCACACAAGTGCCATGGAGCTAATAAAAAAAAGATTGGCAAGCTTGTTGTATTTTGAAACCTTGACAAAGATCAACATACCGATTATTATGAAATATCCGAATGCCTGAAACTCCATCTGACGCAGAAAGTAATGAGAGGTGTCTCCCCCGGCCCGACGGTATGCAAGAGCCCCGGTAGAGCTGTAGACAATCACAATTGAGATCGCTGTGAGCCAGACCAGTACTATCCAGATGATCTTGTCGCCTTTAAAAAAATCTTTAGATTCCCAGGTCTCCTGTAAAAGATTCTTATATCGTTGAAAATCCATATATTGACTTATCAGAACATAAAATCAATTCAAAATAAACGAATTGTTAAATCGAAGGTGAAATATTAACTTCCTAAAGATTCCTGACTGCATCTTTAAATTGTCGCCCACGATCTTCATAGTTTTTAAAGAGGTCAAAACTTGCACAAGCTGGTGAAAGCAATACTGCATCACCCTTTTCCGCCAGAAAATAGGCGCTTCTGACCGCTTCTTCCATACTTTTTGTATCCACAATCTCTTTCACCATACCATCGAAGGTTGAAATAATTTTGGAATTATCCTTTCCCAGACAAATAATGGCTTTTACCTTTTCCTTTACGAGATCGAACAAGATCGAATAATCGTTCCCTTTATCCACTCCACCAACAATCCAAACAACAGGAGTTTGCATACTTTCAAGTGCATACCAGACCGAGTTAACATTGGTCGCTTTGGAATCGTTGATAAATTCGATGTTGTGCACACGAAGAAATCTCTCCAGACGATGTTCTACACCCTGGAAATCGCTAAGGCACTCGCGCATACCCTCTTTTCTGAGATTCAATATGCTTCCCGAGATCCCGGCGGCCATTGAGTTATACAGGTTATGTTTCCCCTGTAGTGCTAATTCGTAAATTGTCATATCGAAAGTATTATTGTTAACATTTAATTTCATCATTCCATTTTCAATCCATCCACCCTCCTGCAAAACCTGCATGATGGTGAACGGGATTGTTTGCGCGTCTATCGTCCGCTTTGCTAGCTCATCCTGAATAACAGGGTCATCTGCACAGTAGACAAACCAGTCTTCAGCACGCTGGTTTTGGGTGATTCTCATTTTCGAATCGGTATAGTTCTGCATAGAATAGTTATAACGATCGAGATGATCAGGTGTAATATTCAGGAGTACTGCAATATCAGCTCTGAAATCATACATTCCGTCCAATTGGAAACTTGATAATTCTATCACATAATAATCAAAATTGTCTTCGGCCACCTGTAATGCAAAGCTTTTTCCCACATTGCCCGCCAAACCCACATTTAATCCGGCTCTTTTCAGAATTTCATAGGTAAGCAGGGTCGTAGTTGTTTTGCCATTACTGCCTGTGATACAAATTGTTTTGGCGGTTGTGTAACGTCCGGCAAATTCAATTTCCGAAATCACAGGGATATTTTGCTTCCGAAGTTTTACGATAATCGGCGCATTATCTGGTATTCCCGGACTTTTCATCACCAGGGTGGCATCAAGAATCAATTTTTCAGTGTGCTGGAGCTCCTCGAATTGTAGTCCACGCTGCTCCAGCGTCAGTTTATATTCATCCTTAATAACGCCAAGGTCTGAGATAAATACCTCATAACCCATTTTTGCTCCAAGGATAGCGGCACCCACTCCGCTCTCACCTCCACCTAATATGACCAGTTTTTTCTTTTCCATACTTAGCGCATTTTGAGAGTGGCAATTGTCAGAACAGCAAGAATGATCCCAACGATCCAGAATCGGGTCACAATCTTTGGTTCAGGGAACCCTTTTTTCTGAAAGTGGTGGTGCAAAGGGGCCATGAGGAAGACACGTCGCCCTTCACCGTATCTCCGTTTTGTGTATTTAAACCATCCGACCTGAATCATCACCGATAAATTTTCAACGAGAAAAATTCCGCAGAGGAGCGGTATGAGGATCTCTTTGCGTATGATGATGGCGAACACGGCTAGGATTCCTCCTAAAGCCAGACTGCCCGTGTCACCCATAAAGACCTGTGCGGGGTAGGAGTTGTACCAAAGAAATCCGATAGAAGCTCCGATAAATGCCGACATAAACACAGTAAGTTCGCCACTGTAAGGAATATACATGATGTCGAGGTAACCCGAATAGATGATGTTACCCCCAAGATATGCAAATACCCCCAATGTGGCCCCGCTGATAGCCGAGGCGCCAGTCGCCAGTCCATCGAGACCATCGGTGAGGTTGGCGCCATTTGAAACTGCTGTGATGATGAAAATCGAGATGATGGCATAAAGCAACCAGGCCCACTTGTCTGCCCCTTTCCCCAGAAACCAAAGCAGCCATTTATAATCGAATTCATGATTTTTGATAAAAGGTATAGTTGTTTTGGTCGATTTTAGCTGGATGGTCATCTGACGGACCTCCCTTTTTCCGGTTTCGGCATTATAACCTAATTCGGTTTTTGCCCGTCCGCCCGGTTCGTAGATCTTTTCCCTGATAGAGACTTCATCGCTAAAATATAGTGTCGCCGCAACTATTATACCCAGAGATATTTGCCCGATGATTTTAAATTTTCCTGCAAGACCCTCCTTGTCTTTCTGAAAAACTTTGATATAATCATCTGCAAAGCCGATCATCCCAAGCCAGACGGTGGTGATGATCATTAGCAGAATGTACGTGTTATCCAGTTTGGCGAAAAGGAGTGTAGGAACCAGTATTGAGGCAAGAATGATTATTCCACCCATGGTAGGTGTCCCTTTTTTCTGCATCTGACCTTCAAGACCAAGATCACGTATCTCTTCTCCAATTTGTTGCAATTGAAGCATATAGATTACCTTTTTCCCAATGATTGTTGAAAATAACAATGCCACTATCACTGCCATGGATGATCTGAAGATGATATAATTGAACATTTGGGCACCGGGAAAGTCCAATGATTCAAGGTATTTGAAGAGTGGAATCAACATGTTGATTAATTTAGATTGGTAACATTAAAAATTTCACGGACAACTTCCCGATCATCAAAATGATGTTTAACACCTTTGATTTCCTGATAATCTTCATGTCCTTTGCCGGCAATGAGAATGATATCTCCCGGTCGAGCCATCATGCATGCAGTCCTGATTGCCTCTTTCCGGTTGGTGATCATTAAAACATTTGAGGCTTTATCGGCAGGTACACCTTTTATCATTTCAGCGATAATCACATCAGGATCTTCTGATCGCGGATTGTCAGAAGTGAGAATCACCTTATTACTGGCAATTGCTGCTTCGTAGGCCATCTCGGGTCGTTTTGTCTTGTCGCGATCACCCCCTGCTCCAACAACCGTAAACAATGTTTCGTTCCCGGTTCTCACCTCATTGATTGCCGAAAGGACGTTTTTAATGGCATCGGGAGTATGTGCATAATCGACAACCGCAAATATTCCGGCAGGCGACTTGATAGTCTCGAACCTTCCATCTACAGGTTTAAGTAAACTGATGATCCGCAACACTTCATCTTTATCGGCACCCAACGAAACCGCAGTGCTATAAACCGCAAGTAAATTAGAGGCATTGAAGTTTCCCACAAAATGGGTCCAAACTTCTGTACCATTAATATTGATCAGCATCCCGTCGAAATGGCTCTCTATCACCTTTACCTTAAAATCTGCCAGCGTTTTTGAGGCATAGGTCATCTTCCGTGCTGAAGTGTTCTGAAGCATGAACATCCCGTTTTTGTCATCCAGATTGGTAATGGCAAATGCTTCAGAGCCAAGGTTATCGAAAAATTTCTTTTTGGCGTTCCTGTATTCTGCAAATGTCTTGTGATAGTCGAGGTGATCGTGGGTTAGATTGGAAAATACGCCTCCATCAAAGGTGATCCCTGAAATCCTCTCCTGAGCGATTGCATGAGAACTAACTTCCATAAAACAATAGGTACAACCTGCTGCGACCATTCCCGCCATTAGTTCCTGAATCTGTAACTGATCCGGAGTAGTATGGGTTGCTGCAATTTGCTGATCATCGATGTAATTACAAACGGTCGATAATAATCCGGCTTTATGCCCGAGTTCTTTAAATAAACGGTATAACAAGGTTGCTGTTGTTGTTTTACCGTTCGTCCCCGTTATCCCGACAATCTTCATCGCTGCCGAAGGATTTCCGTAAAAATTTGAGGCGATTTGTCCCAGGAGAGCGGAGGCGCTGGCCGATTTAATCCAGGTAATCCGCTGGTCAGGATTCTCAGGAAGTTGTTCGCAAATAACTGCAGTAGCCCCCTTCTCAATCGCTACAGGAATAAATGCATGGCCATCCACCGTTACTCCGGGAAGCGCCGCAAACAGGAATCCGGGTTGAACTTTTCTTGAGTCGAACGCGATTCCTTCTATTGGAAAATTGTCATCTCCGATTACCTCTAACCCATTTATACCTTGTAATAATTCTGATAGAATTTTCATTTTCTAAATATTAGCTTAAAACGAGAACGATACTTTGCCCACGTTGTATTTTTGTCCCTGCTCTGACCGATTGCGATTTGACCTTTCCGCGCCCTCTGACCGATACCCTCAATCCATTGCTTTCGAGCAGATAAACTGCATCCGTGGCTCCCATTCCTTTGACATTAGGGACCATCCCTTTTAGAATTTCACGGTTTGAGAGCTGAAGACCATCTTCATCCGGTTTTGCTTCCACCCATTCAGATTTTGTAAAGGCAAATCCATTCAGGATGTCCAGTTCGTCCAGTACATTGGCAATGTCTTTCTTGCGACCTGCTGTTGTACCTGGAATATCATTTTCAATTTTGGCAAATGGTAAGTTCTCATCTTCACTCAAACCTAATTCATAGGCATATACATAATCGGATATTTGCCGGAAAACCGGACCTGCCACAGAACTTCCATAAATGTCGGCCCCCTTGGGAGCATTGATCACCACGATGCAGGAGTATTTTGGATCGTCAGCTGGAAAATAACCGGCAAATGAAGACTGGTAAATTTTCTCCCCTCCCTTGATATAACCCTCTTTGTTGTTGGCAACAAGCGCAGTTCCGCTTTTGCCGGCAATCTTGTAAGCCTTGGTCTCCAGTATCTTTCCTGTCCCATTTGTGACCACCCCCTCAAGCATGGCATGTGCCATCCGGAGCGTTTTTGCCGAACAGATCGACCATTTCAATTTTTCGGTGCCAATTTTCTCCCGGATATTCCCATTCTCGGTAATTCCTTTAACCAATCGCGGTTTCATCATGCATCCACCATTGGCGACAGCATTGTAAAAAGTAAGGGTCTGAAGTGGTGTGACTTTTAATTCATAACCAAACGACATCCAGGCCAGGGATATCCCGGACCAGGTTTTGTACTCCGGTTTATTGAAGTAGGGTTTGGCCTCTCCCTGAATTCCAAGATCGAGTTTTTCGAACATTCCAAGTTTATTCACCCGTTTAATAAAATCCTCTTCATTACCCGAATAGGCTTGAGTAATTAATTTGGCCAGCCCGATATTTGAGGATAATTCAAAGGCATGTTTCGCTGTTATTTTGCCGTGACCACCCTTTTTGTAATCACTATCCTTAATCTCCACCTTTTTGTATTTCCAGATCCCGTTACCTGTATCCACGATGGTTGCGGTATCTATTTTGCCATCTTCAAAGGCCGCCATGAGCGAAGCTAATTTAAATGTTGATCCGGGTTCGGAACAGCCGGCATTGCCGATGGCATAGTTCTGGTAACCACCAATAAGTTCACCTTTACTATTGATCCCAAAATTCGCTATTGCCTTTATATCACCGGTCTTAACCTCCATAAGGATGGCTGTGCCATATTCTGCCCTGGTTTTCTCCATTTGCAGTTTGAGGGCATAGGTAACCTGATCCTGCATTCTTACATCAAGGGTTGTAATGATATTTTTACCATCTTCCGGATCATCCTTGCTGATGATAAACCAACGGCCCGACATATTCTGTTTGACCGCTACACCATCTTCCCCTTTTAGCTCATTCTCAAACGATTGTTCAAGCCCAAAGGCTCCGGCATTCCCTTTTGAACCCTCTCCTCCATCTTTGGTCAGTTTCCCCAGTGTTCTGATGGCCAGGTTACCTGATGGATAAACCCTCTCGTCTGACCTTTCAGGCATCAATCCACCTTTATTTGGCCCTCTTCGGAGAATTGGAAATTTTTTAATCTCCTGTAATTGTTCATAGGAGACTTTGTGCGGAGCAATCAAATAGTAATGTTTTTGTTGATTGAAGGCTCTTTTCAGCTCTGCTTTATAAGCTCCTGCTGATTTGTCGCGGAAAAATCGGGATAGGCAGATCGAGAGTGAATCGACGTTGTTGTAAAAGTCTTTAGCCAGACCCGGAGCTCCCAAGTCCATACGCAATTCATAAAATGGAATTGAGGTGGCCAACGGACTGCCATCTGCAGCACAGATATCACCCCGCCTTGCAGATAAAGAAAACTCTTTAACATCCAGTTTTCTGGCCTCTTTATCCCACCTGTCTGTATGCTGGATAACAACTATACGAAAAAGAATATAGACGCAGAGCAACAAAAGGGTGCCATACACCCACCCAAAACGCGTCAATATTGCTTTTCTGATTTCCATCTTACTCTTTATCTACATAAATTTTCCGGGGAGGCTCTTTCGAGGTTGCCAGATCTATCCCACTTTTCTTCACCCGATCAATAATTATCGACTGACGGCTCAGCTTCATGACGTCAGCAGCGATTGAAATCGATTTGGAACGTAATTCGATCAGGCTATCTTCCATAGCCGTCATTTCACGGATTACTTTTTCTGATTTGTATCTTACTGTTATATTTGTAAATAACATAAGGAATACGATGAAAAATAAAACCCGGTTCCGAATAAACCATTCGCTTTCGAAGAATTTGCCGTTAAGCACCTCCTTTAGCCTAAACTTTTTATTTCGCTTCTTTTCTGGCATTACCGTTTTTCTGCAATTCTTAATTTAGCACTTCTGGCTCTTGGATTTTGTGCAATCTCAGCTTCTCCTGGTGCAATAATCTTCCGGTTGATCAGTTCGAATGGAGAATTTCGGTTCCCAAAAAAATCGTTCTCCTGCACTCCGTCTAATCTTCCTGAACGCATAAAGTTTTTTACCATCCGGTCTTCAAGTGAATGGTATGACAATACGACCAACCTACCTCCCGGTTTTAATAGATCGATGGTACTTTCTAAAAAATCGCCCAATACCCCAATTTCATTATTTACTTCAATTCGCAATGCCTGAAAAACCATGGCGAGGTATTTCTTTTCGATTTTTGCCGGTATACAAGGGGCTATAATTTTTAAAAACTGGCTTGTAGTGGTGATTGGTTCATTCACCCGTGCTGCAGTAATGAGTGCAACCAGATGTCTCCAGTTTTTTATCTCTCCGAATTCCTGAAATATGGTCCATAATTGTTCTTCTGTATATTCGTTTATTACCTTAGTCGCATCAAGATCTGAAGATTGGTTCATACGCATATCTAGTTTCCCTTCATAACGGAATGAGAATCCACGGTCAGGGACATCAAAATCGTGCGAGGAAACCCCGAGATCTGCCAGTATTCCATCCACCTGGTCAATCTGATAGTAATGAAGAAAATGGCGGATGTATTTAAAATTGTGCCTGACGAAAATCAAACGCTCATCATCAGATATATTTTCTTTTACATCGATATCCTGGTCGAAGGCAATCAGCTTTCCACCTTTTAACCTTTCCAGAATCTTTGCTGAATGTCCACCTCCTCCGTAAGTAACATCTACATAGATCCCTTCAGGCTGTATATTTAACCCATCAATGCTCTCTTCGAGTAATGCAGGCACATGATATTCGTCCATGTATTCGATGTTTTAGAATTTAAAATTATCCATCGGACCGCCAAGCAAATCCGTATAAAGGCTGGCATAATCTTCATCGCTAAGCCGTGTTGCCTTATGACGTGATGGTTCCCATAATCTCATCCTGGTACCCTGACCGGTAAAAACCGCTTCCTTGGTGATCCCGGCATATTGCAGCATCTCATCGGGAATATTAAGTCTCCCGTTATCGGCTATCGTCAATTTGACAATATCTTCATAATAGCGTGAAAGCATCATGCTATGTTTGTGATTGTCAGGATTTAGCCTGGCAACAAAACGCTCGACTTTTGTAAGCCATGTAGAGTGGGGGTAAATATTCAGACACTTATCGTAAACATCCTTTTCGACTACGAACGTCGGATCGAGCGCATCCCCCATCTCCTTTTTGAAAGGAGAGGGCAACACTACGCGTCCTTTACCGTCCAGAGTCACTGGGTATATGTTCGTAAATGAGACCATCTGAATATCGCTTTTCAATACTATGTAAAAATAAGAATTTTACACAACATGACAAAACGTGACAAATATTGACACCGTTTTTTTCTCAACATTTTGTTGATAAGATATCACATGGCTGTTAATAACCTAACAAATAGTGTTGATAACGATGACGAAAGCTAAAATCGGAATGTGCGATTGATCAGTAAACAAAAGGAACCTGTAAAAAAAAGAAAAATAACTGGATTCATAACCAAAATGTAAATAAATAATTTTGTCCGGGATGAATTTTAATTAAAACGGGTGAATTCTTTATCTATTTTATTTTACTTTGGGGAAAAGATAACGCAGATGGAGGATATGGAAAATGATCAAAGGATTTCACGGCTAAAGCCAATCGTTTTAAGGGATCTGGTTGTGGAGAAAAATTCCCGGCTGGCCGCCAGAATACCCCGGTTTGCATATAGTCTGATGAATAAATTACTGCATATCAGTGAAGTAAATGAAATAATCAGAAGGTATGGCGATCTGAAGGGAATTCCTTTTATAACCGCTGTACTTGACTATTTTAATGTGAAGGTGATGCAACAGGGTATAGAGAACCTTCCTGAATCGGGCCAATATATATTTGCGTCGAACCATCCTCTGGGAGGTTTCGATGGCCTGATGCTGATTAAAGTGGTATCTGATCATTTAGGCAAATCGTTATTTCTGGTGAGGGATGAATTAACTAAAATTCCGCCACTTGCCGAACTGTTTATTCCAATCAATAAGTTTGGCGACCAGCGACAGTCTGCCAGTCTTATTAATCAATCTTATGAATCAAATAATCAGATACTTATTTTCCCATCAGGCCTTGCCTCCCGAAAGATCAAAGGTAAGATTGTTGATTTGGTATGGCAGAAACACTTTATTCAAAAATCGATTGAGCACCACCGGGATGTAATTCCTGTTTACATTAGTGGAAAAAATTCCCGGTTTTTCTATTGGCTGGCTAATTTTCGCAAATGGATCGGAATCGGTATCAACATTGAAATGTTCCTTTTACCAGATGAATTATTTAAAAACAGAGGTAAAACCTTTGTGGTCAGTTTTGGAAAACCGATACCCTGGAGCCGTTTCGATCGCTCAAAATCGGCTATGCAATGGGCTGCTGTGGTTAAAGAGACTGTATATGAGTTAGCTAATAAATCAAACAAATAGCTTTTTAGGGGATAATCAAATGCAATTATTGTTATTTTTGAAGATTCAATTCAACTGTTTGAAAAATGAAGGAAATAATTCTTCCCGTAGCCAGGGAGCTTATTGAAGCAGAGCTTACAGCCGATAAATTTCAACGGAAAACCAACAAAGCCGATAACGAGATTTATATTCTTACCTCTCACAACTCACCCCATATTATGCGAGAGATAGGGCGATTGAGAGAGCTCACTTTTCGGGCAGCGGGTGGTGGCGTTGGCGAAGAAGTGGATATCGATCATTACGACATAACTGATGATTTTCCTTATAAGCAGCTGATCGTTTGGGATCCGAGTCGTCGTGAGATCCTGGGGGGATACCGGTTTATTCACTGTGCAGGGCTCCCTCGCGATAAGAACGGAGAAGTACCACTTGCCACATCGCATCTTTTCAATTTTTCGGATGAGTTTATTGACGATTATCTCCCTTTTGTAATTGAGTTGGGACGTTCGTTTGTACAGCCTGAATATCAATCAAGTAAAGCTGGGGCGAAAGCGCTTTTTGCCCTCGATAATCTTTGGGACGGACTTGGAGCCTTAATGATTGATCATCCTGACATCAGGTATTTTTTCGGAAAAGTGACGATGTATACCCAATATAATCAGCACGCACGGAACCTGATCCTCCATTTTTTTGAAAAATTCTTTCCTGATCCTCATGGATTGGTCAAACCCAAGAGACCAATGCCACTTAATGCAGATTCGGCACATCTGGATGAACTTTTTTCAGGAAAAGGGTATGACGAGGCTTACAAGATTCTATCAGCAGAGGTTCGGAAACATGGCGAAAATATTCCACCTCTCATTAATGCCTATATGAGTCTTACCCCTTCAATGCGTACTTTTGGTACGGTAATCAGTGATGAGTTCGGTGACGTGGAGGAGACAGGAATTTTACTCGATATTGACGATATGTATGACACCAAAATTGACCGTCATGTATCCACTTATCTGGAGGAACTCGCTGATAAATTCGAAAATCCGAAGGTGAGGTTTCAGTAAAAAATGTAACATCCTCCCATGTCTTTGCGCGAACCGTATTTATTTGGTTTATCCTGTTTGTGCCTTTAAGCGAAACACTTATGGCGCCAATCTTGAAATAATCCATTCCTTCCCTTCACCGGAAAATAAAATCCGGTCGTGAAGTCGGTTAGGACGCCCCTGCCAGAATTCAATTCTGTAAGGTTCCACCATGTATCCCCCCCAAAAAAAAGGTCTGATCACTTTGTTCTCAATCCATTTATTTTGCTGGCCAGCCCAAAGACGTTCCAGATGCTCACGGTCCGGGACCTCCTGACTTTGTTTTGAAATTACGGCGCTTAGTCGGCTTTCATATGGACGACTGTTAAAATACTCATCGGAGACGGCTTTGGAAGTTCTGATCGCCAGCCCTTCTATACGAACCTGTCGTTCAAGTTCCGGCCAATGAAACAACAAAGCAACATTTTTATTTCTTGCTATTTCATTTCCCTTTCTGCTTAAGTAATTGGTGAAAAATCCAAATCCGGCTTCCGAAAATGCTTTCAAAAGGACTACCCTTGCCGATGGAACTCCGTCGGGTGTCGCCGTGGAAAGAACCATCGCTGTAGGTTCATTCACCTTTGCATCAAATGCCTCATTTAGCCATATTTCGAACTGCTGCATCGGATTGCGGCTGATCTGCTGTTCATCCATCACTTTGAGTTGGTACTCCTTTCTAATATCTGCCAAATCCATAAAATATCGTTTTAGAATTAAACGCACTTCAAAGCAAAATTGTTGTGAATTCATTTTCCCTTTAATCCTCACAAACCTGAAAACCATTACGCCTGATTTTCCACCCTCAAATTCAATGAATGACTGGTTCTTCTACCGTTTGATAAATATCAAAATATCCCTACCTTTGTGTGGTAAATCCTTTATAGATAAGTGAAATTTGTTATGGAGAACCTGGAAATGAATTCGTCAAAAGACAAAAGAAATAATCTGATTGTCATTGTTTTGTCTGCCTTACTTGTATTGCTTGCCATCCTCTTTTTCTGGCAGCGAAATTCTTATCAGGCTGATGCCGTTCTGATAAAAGCCGATAAGGATTCAATTGCATCAGAATTATCAAAAATGGTTACGAAATATAATTCGATAAGGTCAGAAAACGACTCATTGAATAAAACGATCGGTTATGCCCAGACCAAGGTAAAAGATCTGCTAACGGAGGTTGTACAGGTTAAAAATGTTAGTTATCAGCAAATTACAAAATACAGGCAGGAAGTGACCACCTTGCGCAACATCATGCGCGATTATATCATCCAGATTGACAGCCTTAATC
This sequence comes from Prolixibacteraceae bacterium, assembly GCA_963677935.2. Classification (GTDB taxonomy): domain Bacteria; phylum Bacteroidota; class Bacteroidia; order Bacteroidales; family Prolixibacteraceae; genus JAAFHB01. Next base: position 5,434,213 of record CAXXEH010000003.1, read on the forward strand.
AAAAAAACCAGCGTCTAATGGCTGAAAATGTGAATGTAAAACAAGAAGTTACACAAGTAAGGACAGTGAACCAGCAACTGGAAACGGAAAAGAAGAAGCTGGAGCAAACAGTAACTCTTGCCGCTCAGCTTGAGGCTACCGCTTTGAGGGCATCCGGTATTAGTGCCAAGGGTAAAGAGATGGTCAAATCGGGCAAAATTGAAAAAGTAAAAATTGATTTTACCTTAAGCAAAAACCTGACGGCAAAACGAGGGGCGAAAAATATTTATGTAAGAATTCAACGGCCTGACCAGATCTTACTGATGAAGTCTGATAAAGACCTCTTTAAATTTGAAGACATGAAGATACCTTTTTCCGCAATGCGCGAGGTGGAATATGAAGGTAGCGAACTCCCGGTGAGTATCTACTGGGATAACTCAAAAGAGTCGCCGCTTATTCCCGGAAAATATGCAGTAGATGTATTTGCTGATGGCAGGAATATCGGTACTACCTCATTTGATGTGAAATAAACTTGCTGGTGAATATGATGGTTGTCAATTTGTGAAAAATTATTAGCAGTCAATAGCTGGCTATCATTCGAATATCAGAGTAGTCAAAACCTATTTTTGAACATTTAACAATTGTTTTCAATTATTTTACAATTCTTTAACTTAAAAAATTTGGTAGGTAGTGTCAACTGCCTTACATTTGTATTACATTTTTTTTCATAAGTTTAGGTTTAGTTAGGTTAGTTAGTTTGGTTAGTTTTAGTAAAAGGATGGAACCGCCCGGTTCCGTCCTTTTCAATTTAGCGGAATTAAAGACCAGCGAGGCTAAAATTGAAAATGTCTAGCGTTGTTAACAAAAACTAACACAGGAATATTTTGGATGGCTCCAAAGGCTGTAAATACACAGTTTGAAACCTGGCCCGGGGGCTGGTAAGAGAATCGACTGATTTTAATGAACTCATTTCAAACCTATTTTACAAAACAAAAGCTCTCAATTAAACGGGGGCTTTTCTCTTAATTGTGTAGATTTGATATTCAATTTTTGATATGTAGCTGTATTTTTCACCTGCTAAGGAGAATAAACCATTAAGAGTTGTCAATATTTTGGTTGATCTGCCTGATTTTTTCACTTTATCTTGCACTTTGAATTTCGGGAGGAATCTAAATCATTAACTATTTTAATGTGAGAGGATTTGCGAGTCTGTGATTCTTTTTAGTGATTACATAAATTGTCCATCATGAAACCATTATACTTCTGTTTTTTTATCCTGTTGTTGCCTGTATGTGCCTTTTCGCAACCCCTGGAACGTCGGGCAAAATATGATATTTCCAAAGATCGGGTGCTCTTCACCGTCGGATATACTCACTTAGACTCTGAGTATGAGTGGGATTATAAAACTACTGTAAGCGAGTATCTTAAAAATACGATGGAGGAAAATTTTCGGCTGTTTGACAAGTATCCTGACTATGTTTTCAATTTTACAGGTTCACGCCGCTACCATTTGATGAAGGAGTACCATCCTCAATTATACGAAAGGTTAAAGGATTATGTCAAAAAAGGGCGCTGGTTTGTTGCCGGTTCTTCGGTGGAAGAGGGCGAGGTTAATGTTTCCTCATCGGAGTCGGTAATCCGACAAGTCTTATACGGGAATAACTATTTCCGCAAAGAATTCGGGAAGGAGAGTTCCGACTATATGCTACCCGACTGTTTTGGATTTGTGGCCAACCTCCCTTCCGTGTTACATCATGCAGGGATGATTGGCTTTTCAACTCAAAAACTCACTATCCCTAATCTGGCCACAGCCATTCCTCTCCCTTTCAACGTGGGTGTCTGGAACGGCCCCGATGGGAAAGGGCTGATCTCCTGCCTGGATGCGACCGATTATGATGGCGACCTGATGCCCCGTTTGGATATTGACAAGTATTGGGATAACAGGCTGGCAGATGACACCAAAAAGTATGGGATTACCTTTGATTATCGATACTATGGATGCGGTGACATGGGTGGTGGATTGCGCGAAAGGGATGTGATCAATGCCGAAGGAAGTTTAAACAACCCAGATAGTAAAATCAAAGTTGTACTCACCTCTTCCGACCAGATGTACAAGGATATCTCCCCTGAATTAAGAGAAAAACTTCCCGTTTATTCAGGTGACCTGTTCCTTGTTGAACATAGCGCCGGCTCGATGACCTCCCAGTCCTATATGAAAAGGATGAATCGCAAAAACGAGGTACTTGCACAGGCTTCAGAACAATTGGCATCCATGGCCAGCTTTCTTACCAACGAACCCTATCCGTTTGAAAAACTAAACAACTCCTGGGAGTTGGTACTTGGAAGTCAGATGCATGATGTGCTTCCTGGGACTGCCATTCCAAGTGCTTTTCAGTTGGCCTGGAATGATGAGTTTATCGCCCAAAACGGATTTTCAGCTGTTTTAAAAAACGCAATTGACCGGGTGTCATCTCAACTTAATACACAAACAAAAGGGAGAGCTGTTGTCGTTTATAATCCTGTGTCGACTGAGCGCGAAGATGTTTGTTCTGCCGAGTTGGAATATGGTGTGATGCCCCCACATCTTAAGGTTTATAATACCAAAGGTGAGGAAGTACCATCCCAAATTGTTGCCCGTAATAACGGGAAGATAAAACTTGTGTTCATTGCACACCTTCCTTCACTGGGCGTTGCAGTTTTTGATGTACAGGAATCCCTGACGCCTACACATCAAAAACCATCGTCTCTTTTCATTGAACCCAATGTCATGGAGAACGAATACTACAAGGTAACACTGAATGACGACGGAGATATCTCATCCGTTATCGACAAAAAGTGCAGCAGGGAGTTACTTTCTAAACCATCGCGCCTGGAGTTCCTGCGTGAAACGCCAAAGAAAGAGCCTTCATGGAATATGTTCTGGTACGATCGGAAAAATCCCCCGTTTGATTTCATGAATAAGGATGTCTCCATAAAAATGGTTGAAAATGGGCCTGTACGTGTTGCCTTTGAGGTTACCCGAAAGGGTCAGAACTCTGCGATAAAGCAAATCGTAAGTCTCTCTGCCGGAGCTGCAGGTAAGAGAGTTGAGGTGTCCAATGTAATTGACTGGCAGTCAACGGGTGTTTGTCTGAAAGCATCGTTCCATTTTACCGCCGAAAACGAAAATGCAACCTACAATCTTGGAGTTGGAGCCGTTCAGAGGAACACCAATCATGAATTTAAATTTGAGGTTCCGTCAAAAATGTGGCTGGACCTCACCGATAAATCGGGGAAATTTGGAGTCTCACTTCTTGAGGATTGCAAATATGGCTCAGATAAACCCGACAACAACACCTTACGTCTAACTTTGCTTTACACACCATCTGCCAAACTTTGTCCAACCTGGCTTTATCAGTCGACTCAGGATTGGGGAATTCAGGATGTGAAGTATGGCTTGTACAGTCATAGCGGCGATTGGTCGCAAAGTGAAACGCAATGGCAGGCTGAGTTTTTAAACAAACCACTTCTTGCCTTCGAGTCACCAAAACATGAAGGTAAAGTAGGTTCTCAATTTTCGATGATGACCATCAGCTCTCCAAAAGTTGGAGTGATGGCTCTTAAAAAGGCGGAGTCAGGAGACTATTACATTATCCGTGTAAACGAGCGATCTGGTCACGACATCACAGGAGTAAACCTTAAATTTCCCGGGAAAATTCTGGATGCCTATGAGGTCAACGGGCAGGAACAAAAGATCGGAACCACTTCCATCACCGGTAATTCCATTAACTTCGATCTTTCGCACTATACCATCCGTAGTTTTGCCCTAAAACTGGAACCGCAAAGTAAAAATTCCTTCAATCAGTCAACCATCGATTTGAAGTACGACCAGGATGTGATGAGCTTCGATATCAACCGAACCGATGGAAATATGATGCCCGTATACGATCCAACCGATCACGGAAATGTCTGCAATTATCCAGCGGAGCTGATCCCCGAAAATTTGGTCAGTGAAGGCGTGAGGTTCAAAATGGGCTCCACCAAAGACCTGCAGAAAAATGTCGTTTCCTGCAAAGGACAAGAGTTTAAACTCCCTTCCGGTGATTTTAATAAGATTTACTTTTTGGCTTCAGCAACAACTGAAACATCCGGATCCTTTATCGTGAATGGAAAGGTTGTAAACCTGAATGTTGGAAACTGGAGAGGATTTATCGGACAACATTACGACCGACAGTTTGATCTTGATGGCTTTACAGTTAAAAGTGTGAAAGAACCCTTTCTGAAAAATGATAATATTGCATGGTTTGCTTCGCACTGGCACTTCGGATATCCGACAAGGAATGAGCCATACAGTTATTCCTATATCTTCAAGTACGAAATTAGTTTGCCTGCACATTGTAGTACGATTACGTTGCCAAATAATCCTAAAATCAAGGTGTTCGCTGTAACGGTAGCCACAAAAGAAGCGGATGAGGTTCAAATCCTTCAGCCACTCACCGACGACTTTAAGGATAGTAAGCCGTATATCCTGAGAAATACAGGGAATTTGCCTTAATAATAAATTGAAATATTATTTTCAGTATTCATTTTTAAAGCTTTTTGAATACAAAGAAAGCTGGGAGAAAAAAACGGAAAGTTATGTTTGAAAGTCTGTAAAAAAAGCTGTAATTTCGAAATAATTAGTGGACTTAATTTCATTAAATTAAAGCTACCTGAGATGAAGCTAAGTAATTGTTCTAAGTTAATTTGTTTCGTGATGCTGAATTTTGGTTTGTTGGTTATCGCTAATAGTGCAAATTCAATACTCCCAGCCAACGCATCATTAATTTCAACTCAACTTTCCAATCCAAAAAATAGTGGAGCAACTGTATACCCGTATGAATTTACCGGAATGCAGGGTACACTCGTTCGTCTTAATGTCAAATTAACCTATAGTTTGTCTGGCGCTTCACCTGTTTCATTAAAATCTAAAACGATTTATTTTGAGATTAGTCTGAATGGTATCTGGCAAAGAATTGACGAAGATGGAATTACAACAACCAGTACTTTGACAAACTCTTCCGGATTAGGTGAAAACTATTATATTATTCCTGACAATCTGGCTAAAGGCACTTATGATATTCGGGTTGTTTTTAGCGGTGACAGTGAATATGCCGCCAGCATATTAGCGGGAAAATTAACTGTAAGTGAGCCAATTAATGAACTAATTTCAATCCCTAATGATAATTCCGGATATACCGGTGAAAGAATTGCTTTAATTCTTGTACATGGGGATGGAGTGGATGAAGATACGAGCCAACCGTTGAACAGATGGGATACCTTCATCAATTTTATTGCTCAGAATAAAAGCCTGTTTAAGGAGTTTGATATTTATCGTTGGCGCCATACAACGGCAATTCCTATCGGTTTTAACGGAACGACGGGAAATGCAAAACAGCTGGCAAAGGACCTGGCAATTTTAGGTAACAAAAAAATTATTTTTGTTGGACACAGTCAGGGTGGACTGATCTGCCGATCCTTCATGAATGGCAATACTCCTCAAACAAATGTTCTGGGCCTGATAACTCTTGCAACTCCTCATCATGGATCCCCGTTTGCGGTTCCCGATTGGGATGGCATAGTGTGGGCGCGAAAAGTGGGAACAAGTGGACTGACCGGAGGTAATCTCTTTAATGAATTGATTGTTACTCAGACAACCAAAGGATTGTTGTCAATGCTTGGTATATCTGAATTTTCCTATGATCGTATGGGCTCGTTAAATCTGGCCTGGGATAATCAGGATGAGGCAATAAATCTAAATGGAAATGCAAGTTTTCCACTTGCGACCTTCTCAAGCCCGACTGGCTTTGTGGAATTATCTTCCAATGATTTTAATGCAATAAGTAATCCATCTGTAATTGATCAAACGATTCTTTATTCTGCCGAAGCTAAGAATCAATTCGGAACTTTAAAGAGGTTAAATGAGACCGAAAAATTTAAAGATAAGATCATCACCTATGGATGCTACGACGATAATTTAAGTGATAACAGAAACTTCGGAGAATTATTGGTCATATTCAGTTTTTTTAGTGAGCATGATCAACTAAAAATAGTTACTAAATTTTTATCTGAATTTGGAGAGATAGCAAATCCCGGAAGGACGTATTATGCAAATGATGGTTTAGTACCACTCCAAAGCGCCTTATTCCTTGATATTTCCGGAGGAACTCAGTTCTCAACCAATGTGTCTGGTGTAGTTCAGTTGGCTGCTTCTGTTGAAGGTAAGCGACAGGTGAAGTTACAGCGGATCTTTTACGGGAGCAGAGACGGAATAAGAGATCACCTTGATCTGCTCGATGCGTCACTCACCAATTCCAATACCTTGAATTACTGGAATACTTTGGCTAGCGATATCCGTTCATTCCTACCTGTTTCAGATAATATATTACCAACTGTTTTATATAACACGGCCAGAGGGCAGCTGTTTTCTGCAAATAGTTTATTGGATATTGATTTCACAGACAACAAAGCCTTGAATAATATCTGGTATCAGATCGATTCCAGTAGTGACCTAAATCCATCCAACTGGCATTTATTAACCGGCGATGGCGTTAATACATTGTCGGGCTCACAGAACAACAGTGGCACTTCACTCTTGACCGATTGGAAAATTAGTGATACCGATTGGGGCGCCCTGACTCATGGCATCCATGCCCTCTATTTTAAAGTGACTGACGATGCCGGAAATACCTATATCACACCTGATCAGGCGACCGCTTTTCTGTTTGAGAAAATGAATTCAGCTCCTTCCAAACCCGTTTTAATTACCCCTGACAGTAATGTGATTCAGGATGAGACTATGCCAATCATTTTCAGGTGGATTGCATCAACTGATGCTGACAATGATCCTCTTGTTTATAAAATTCACATCTGGGGAAATGGGAAAGATACTACAATCATCAATATACCACAGAACACCTATACCTTGCCGGCCAAAATCCTCAATAAAGCATCCGTTTACAGTTACAACATCACTGTTTCTGATGGGATGCTCGATAATGTAAGTCAGGATGGAACAATCAATACAACTCCAAACCCATTAACTCCTGGCGAAACAAGTTTTATCTCACCCGTCAACAATGCGGATAATGTGGAATATAATTCAACCACTTATGCCTGGACATCATCACAGAATGCCAGAATATATCAACTTCAAATAGCTGCAGATCAAAATTTTGTTCAAAACATAAAAGATATAACAGTTTCCAAGACGGATACTTCAGTTACTCTGAATGGGAACAGAACCTACTACAACCGTGTCAGGGGAAGGAATGTCGATGTTTATGGTCCATGGTCGGCCACATTGCTATTCGGAACAAAAGATAATCCGCCATCTGGATTTCAATATGTATCGCCCACAATGGATCAGGAAGTTTCTTTGGACAAGGGGAATATTCTGATCGAAACAACGGTACCCACAGATATCGATAATGATGTAATTACAAAGAAAATCCATGTGACAGGAACAGGTCTGGACACACTTATCCAAATTGATGCCGCAGTAAGAATCTGCTCTCTTGAAACGGCAAAATTGAAACCTAATACGCAATACCGCATTGACAGTGAAGTATCGGATGGGAAATTATCGACAGTTGTACCTGAATTAAGATTTAAAACTGCTGTAAACACTGCTCTTGTTGAAGTCAAACTCAGCGATCAGATCCGAATATATCCAAATCCCACGCGAGACTTTGTGTATGTCGAATTTCAACCAACAAAGCCTGTACTAATAACGATTGATGTTTATGACATTACCCGAAAACTGATATCCCAATATACAGAAAATGCTTATGAAAGCTTCAGGAAACAGCTTGACCTTGGAAATCTTCCAGCCGGAACCTATCTGATCAGGATTATTGTCAAGGAAAATGGTGGGAATACTCAGCAAAGAACAATAAAAATTATCAAGCATTAAGGTACGGTTAACCACTTATTGAATATGGCTCCCATTACATCCCAGCTTTGGGCCGTATTGGTTACTGCCAATCCGGTTTTGTAATCGTAATTATCCCAGAAAAGTAAGTCATTATTTGAACTAGTGTTCCATTATTTTTGGATGAATAGTACGACCCTGCCTCTTCTGCCACCAAACCTCCACCGCCAGTAACAAAAGCACGAATTGCATTCTTTACCGATGTTTGGTTCAGTATCCCGCTATCAGAATAAGTTATTGATAGTGATTTCAGGCTAATCCCGTCGGTCACCTTGCCCGGAGTGTAAGCTTTGTCAAGGTTGTCATCTAATTTAGAACATGCAAGTACTAAAAACCCCAGGGTGAGTACTGCAAAGTATATCTTTTTTATCATATTTTCTAAGTTACGAATTGTTCGTATTCAGGGTTTAAATTCTAAAATATTGATCTACAGTTGTCGATAAACCGGAATCAGAAATGATAAGTTAAAGAAACACCCAGATGACAGGATGTGGTGAACCTATCTGGGATGATTGCCGGCGAAACATGTAACGCTCCTACCGCTGGAAAATTCTTTTGAATCGCCGATTTTATCTTTTTTATTCGGGTCATATAACCAAATGTGGCAAAAACTCCTCCGGTAAACAAAGCTGTGCCAACTGTAATACCAATCATCTTCTTCCCCTCTTCTCCTGCCACTTGTTCAAAAAGTGAGGGATCTTCATCCGACGACCAGGTCGAATACTTACTTATTGCAAAGATAGCTATACCAGAAGCTGCAATAAGACTTGATTCCAAAACATTCGTTTTTGCCTGTTTCAGCGATTCCTCAAGTTGATTCCTTGATAGAAGGTTAATGTCTGAAACCTTATACTTTCTGGTGTACCATTGACCGGATGCATTGTTGAGGATGAGAATTGCGAGGCAAATAACAAGGTTGATCTTTTTCATTTGGTTCAGTTTTTAATGAATCCCATATCAAATACCTTATAACGAAGATAATATAAAATAGGATTCGAAAGCATCAAAAATTAAGGAACGGATCAACTTTTTATTTGATGAGCTTATTTTTTTGAATAAAAGTTAATGAATCGAAGAAAGTCCTGGTCTTTGGCAATGCAAAGCCGAAAAGGCTGATTGAATGCTTATCTCTTTAAGATTATAATCCAGTATAGTCGGGTATCAGACATAAATAACCCCCGCCGGCAAAAGCAGCAGATATTCCCAGCCCTTCATCCTGCGATGGTTTGGATGGTGCATTCAGTCTCTCACTATTCGTTCCGCGCTGATAACTTACGACACCTTTTATCTTCTTATTTCTGGGAATTGCCAGTAAACCGGAGACTAAAATCTGCTTATTCTCTTCATCTTTTGTGAAATAAGATACCTTGAAAAGTTCAATTCCGCTTATGATATTGATTTTATCGGGAGTCCTTATTTTTTTGACAAAATAATTAATGACTGGTTCGGGATAGGTTCCTTTCCTTTCAAAACTGATGCTTTCAAATCCGGGAACTGGTTTGATCAGCTTACTGATCCTTATCCTTGGAATACACCCTTCAAGAAGAAGCAACAAGAGAAGGATTTTTATTAGTTTGATAGTCATTGTTGTAAATTAATCAGATTAAGTATAATGGCTGAGATTTAATTCTCATTCCTTATGATCTTTTACAATATTATCCATTTGTTCTGTAATGATCCTCTCTTTAAAAAGTCAGTTCGTTGTATCAAATGTATTAATTCGATTTATTTAACCTTCCGAATGAGTCTGCAGCGAATATGCTGAATGTTTCAGCGCCAACGATTTACAGATGGATAAAGGGGAATAAAGATCTCGATAGAAATTCTACTGTTAAACTATTTGAAATTGCCGACTTGTTCCTTTTCGGGTCTGAGGTTTTTGGAAACAACGATAATTTCTTTAAGTGGTTAAATTTGCCTAATACAGCCTTAGGTGGGATGGAGCCTGCGGAGTTGGTGGAAATTCACGGTGGTGTATCAAAAGTAAGAGATATTATCGGGAGAATTGAGAATGGGATATATAGTTAAACATGATCGTTTACAGAAATTAAGATTAAAGAACTTCCCACAAACTGGATTGATTATCCGGCTCCTGCTATTCTTGCCGAAATTGCTGAGAATTGGGTGCGTAAAAGAGAAACAATTGCACTTAAAGTTCCCAGTTGCATTATTCACACTGACCATAATTTTATCCTAAATTGTGCTCATCCCAATTATCTTCAGGTACAATTGGTTGATCAAATCGATTTTCATTTTGATTCGAGGTTAAGAAAGTGAATGGAAGAGAAGACCAGTAATTAGTATAATTTACCCATTACATTTTGAACTTAAAATTGGTGATTTGGCAATTCTTAAACCTGACGCCGTAGCTTCTCGTATACAACTCTTTTTTTCTACAAATAGTTTACCGCTATGCGGCTTATTCCTAAATTAGCAAAAAAATCAGAATGTGATTTAATTATCTCATTAAACAAACTTTGTAATGACTAAACTCTTTTCTCCGCTTCAGATTAAAGATATTCAATTTAAAAACCGATTGGTTGTTTCACCTATGTGCCAGTATTCAGCAGTAGATGGATTTGCCAATGACTGGCACCTTGTCCATTACGGGAGTCGTGCGGTTGGCGGCGCAGCACTCATTATCCAGGAGGCGACCGCTGTATCACCCGAAGGGCGAATTACACCCGGAGATTTAGGTCTGTACAGGGAAGAACACATTGAAAAATTACAAACCATTACCCGCTTTATTCGTCATCAGGGAGCAGTGCCTGGTATCCAGTTGGCTCATGCGGGAAGAAAGGCCAGCTGTGATTTGCCATGGAACGGAGGTGGTCAACTCAGGGAAAATAAAGAGGGATGGAAAAACATATCACCCTCAGCCCTTCCATTCAATCCTGAAGATGATGCTCCACTGGCGTTGGATCGCGATGGTATCTTAGGTGTGATATCAGCTTTTAAAATTGCAGCCCAAAGGTCTTTGCAGGCAGGTTACGAAGTGGTTGAGATTCATGCAGCCCACGGTTATCTGATTCACCAGTTTCTTTCACCACTAAGCAATCACCGGGTTGATCAATATGGCGGAAGTTTTGAAAACAGGATACGTCTGCTGCTGGAGGTTGTGCAGGCTATTAAATCTGTCTGGCCCGAAAACCTTCCTTTGTTTGTTCGGATATCGGCAACCGATTATGCAGAAGGGGGTTGGGATGTAGAGGAGGCAGTTCAACTTTCGGCGATTTTAAAAACAGTGGGAGTCGACCTGATTGACTGCTCATCGGGAGGTCTGGTCCCCTATGCGAAAATACCGTTTGGTCCGGGTTACCAGGTCCCCTTTGCCGGAAAAATAAAAAGAGAAACTGGTATCCTTACCAGCGCTGTCGGATTGATAACAGCGACCCAACAGGCTGAGGATATTCTGGAAGATGGGACAGCTGACCTTATATTACTTGCACGGGAATCGCTCAGGGAACCTTATTTTCCACTGAAAGGTGCTGCCATTTTAGGGGAAGAGATCACCTGGCCGCTGCAATATAGTAGAGTTAAATTGAAATAACAATTACTAAATATTATAGGAATATATTTCAGGATCAGAAATAATCATTCCCGTACCTGCAATTGCCCCAGTCGTTTCATCAATTAAAATCAGGCTACCTGTAATCGGGTTTTCACTGAAGTCATCATATTTCAATGGCTTTAATGTTGTAATGGTGATGTGAGCAATATCGTTGATATTTACGGTTTTGTCATCCGTAATATTTTCAAGTGTGTTGATATCCACCTTGTAACGGATATCCTTTATTACAGCTGAAGTCTCACTGGTTAAATGACGTATCGAGTAATTGCCTCCTATTTTCAGTGGTTTTGCATCGAGCCAGCAAATATGCAACGTGATGGTTGAACTATACCGTGGATATTTGGCACTTCGCTTAACGAACATATCACTTCTGTTAATATGGACATTGCCATCTAACCGTATTGTTACCAACTGAGATGTAAAGGCTTCGTTCAATTCGTAGTTCTCTGACTCTATTGCTTTGATTGTTGAGAGTTTGTTTGCGGGCAATGCCAGAATCGTGTCTCCAACTCTAAATGAACCACCTGAAACTAACCCAGTATAACCAATATAGCCGGGAAATTTCTCAACCACCGGAGGTACGACATTTTGAACCGGGAACCGGGCCGGCAGCGCATTCCAATTGTTGTGTACAGGAGTGTTTTCAAGCATGTGCAATAATATTTCTCCGTTATACCACGGGGTTTTCACCGACCGATGGGCTATATTATCCCCTTCAGTTGCACAAATCGGGATCAGATTTGTTTTATTCAGATTAAGCTTTAAAACGATCTCCTCAAATTCTCTTTTGATGGTGTGAAACACCTCTTCGGAAAAATCGACCAGATCTATTTTATTAAGGGCGACAATCACATTTTGAATTTGGAGTAATGAAGCGATGGCTAAGTGTCGTTTGGTAACAGGTGTAATGCCGGATTGTGCGTCGACCAGGATAATGGTGGCGTCGGCCACAGATGCTCCCGTGACTGAGTCTGGTGTGTATCCGATATGACCGGGAGACTCCACAATACTGAATCTGTGCCGGGGAGTTTTAAAACGAGGGTAATCAACTCCAATGGAACTTTCATATTCCTGCCCGGCAAGCGATGCGATGGTAAACGGTGCTTTTTTCTCCTTCTCAACTTTCAGTTGTTTGCCGCGATGTTTTGCCGACACCCTTTGATCATCAGGAATCGATTTGTCGTTATTAAGCAATGCTTTGATCAGACTGCTTTTCCCGTAGCCCGGACTTCCGGAAATGGTGAAAAGGAGTGGTTCCTCCCCTTGATAAGCGGTAAGAAGACTTTCTTCCGTTTTTTGTACTAAAGTGGAGGGGATATTTTTTAATCCGGATATATCTGTATGTTGTAACATGGTCTCTGATTTATAATCATTTCAATAATACAAATAAAGGGGGTTTTAAAGGGTTATAAAATCCCCTGTTACAGGTAAATTGAATACCATGTTTATGGTAGGATAAATTTTGAATTTTCAATTGGGAGGAATTTCATCCCGACTACATCTAAAAGGTGCAAATGTTATCCGCCGGCAATTCATGTGGTTTAATCAGAATTCTGCATATTCCTCGTCATCAATCAAGTTTCTGGAAAATGCTTCGAGAAGTTTCAGTTTTAGTGTTTCGCTGTAGTCTTCTTCGTAAAGAATAGAAGTAACATGGCAAGATTTAGGAATGAACGAAAATTAAACAATCTCAATGAAGTTGTTTTGGTCGCCTTATCAATGAGGTGACCAAATTGCAACTTAAATTCTTTCAGCTGTTTACCCTTAATTAAAATATATCCATCGTTTCTTATTTTTTCTTTTCAAGGTATCCATGAATATTAAGATAATCTTCCATAATTAGGGTCTGCTGAAAAACTGGCAACTAATTGTTATTCATATCTATATAAATTAATTTTATCGTTGAAATGCAAAGGAAATTGAATTATAAATGCAAAATCCATGCAGCCAAATATCTACAACGTTAGTGAATATCCTGAAAGGATATAATCTAAATAACCCCCAGTGAAGTGAAACGAAACTGGGGGTAAAGGACCTAGTGAAAACTTGCACCCTGAAAGGGTTCAATATTAACAATTTAACCTAACATTCAGCCCGCTTCGGGGCTGCTGTTGTTTATCGTTCATTCCCCCGGTTTCGCAAGCTTCACCGGGGGTTATTCATCCGCCAGCCGGCGGATAACCACTTCGTGGTTTAAAATAGTTTTTCAGCAGACCCTAATTTAATCCCTGCATGCCTGCCAAAATCCTATTCAATTTCTACTGCAGGATACTCCACTCCACTCAACCAAAATGTTGGTTAATATTTCATACACAAAAATTCATACTTTCAGTGTTTTCACCTCCCTGTCGAAGTCACTCTCATAAGTCTGGTCTTGAATTACCCTGAATTTTTCGTATTCTGTGCCAGCTTTTATTTTAGCCTCAAGCATAGTTACTTTTCCTTTATCTTTTAAACGGTAAAATTCAACTGATCTTTCAACATTGCGTTTGCCTTCCTTCTGAACTATTTCCAAAAAGGAAACAGTTGCCTCTCTGTTTAACTCACCTGTTTCGTAAATATTTTTCAAATGCTTGTTAATTGCCGGAACATTAACGCCAAATAGTTCATCCATTGCTTTTTGCGTTAGCCAGAATGTGCCGTTTTGAAAATAAACAGAGATATTTACTTTTTTATCTGCGGTATTAAACAGCAATAAATCACGTGCCTGCATATTCCTTTTCTTTTTTATTTCATCCAATACAACTCAAAAAAATCTTATTAGCAGTTTCCAATTCGTAAAAGCTACGTTCTGCCTTGTCATCAATCCGCATCAGGTGAAGGTAGTGCGTCCAGCTTAAGCTTTGCGAAATCTGTGATTTCGTTTTCACCATAATGAAATTCACCTGATGCAAAACACCCTGCCGCACTAGCCGCAGCAACTGCCTTATCTCTTTTGAAAATGGATGATCTATAGGAATTTAAGGTTAGTGTTTTCGTTGTCCAGGATCATATTTTTGCAGGTATATTTCTGGTTTTAAATTAAGTCCCGAAAGGTAAGAAATATTGGTCTGAATTTCCTACAAAAATTGGATGATAATCATCCTTCACTCCGCTTCGAATTAAAAGTCTTACCTTTTGATCTTCTATTCTTTCTGTTCTGAACTGCAATAATTAGCATCTGAGCCTGGGGATTTCTGAATATGGTGGTCAATTTGCCGTTAAAAGCTTTGGATTTAAAGTTCTATGCAGCAATTATTCTTAAAATAGCTCCGGGAATACAGATCGGAGGACCACCTACAGATTCAAAAATGGACCGGTTGAATCAAAAGTGCCAAAAAATTACCGCCCGGAAGATTAACTTTTGTGTTCAGTTCAGAAAATTGCTCCCTTTTAGGAGAAATCATTTCGTCCATTTCAGAATCCTGGAAGATATTTGCTGAAATTTAGAAGCAATCATGGGCGATACCTTCCATTTGAACACGGTCTTTAAAGGTCCAAAATAAAAATTGCCCTTACAGCACCTAATTGATTATTGCTGTAAGGGCAATTTTTGTTGGAAACAGGCCATTTTAATTGATTTTGGCCGAAGGCGCCGGCACAACCGGTCCTCGTCCCGGGTAACGCGATTGTAAATCTGCATAAATGGTTTTCATACCGGGCTCGCCTGCTTTTGCTGCCCCTTTAAGTGCATTATAAAAAACCAGGGCTGCACTGTAGGTTTCACTTCCCGTTAACAATGTGGTGTCATCGAGTTTCTCAACCATTTGCTGTAACGGGTTAAGCACTCTTTTTAGATTGTTAAAGCCATTGGTATCCTTTTCGAATTCAGCCATATCCATGAAATTAGGGACTACTTTTGGATTCTGTTTGGCATACTCCAACGCTTTGGTTACGAATGCAAAAGATTTATCACCCATTTTGGGGAGTGTACGCCGATCATCGGCAGTGAGGTTAAACAATTCAGGAAGATTTTCATCAATTATTCCAATCTCCTTATTTAAATAGTCAATAGAATGGTGTCAATAGCAGATAAACGAAGTATTGCGAAGAACCTTTATTTTTTCCCCGGACAATAGTGATTCTTTTTAATTTATTGTCAGGAGAATCTGGCCCGTAGCGCAACCTTATTCACTTTCCCTACACTGGTTTTATCTATTTTTTCTATTCTTTGGACTTTTAATGTAATCGCTTCGCGCGGTAACACCCCGGAATCGACACTTGCTTTAACTACCTGAATGATCTCCCTGTCATCAAAACTGATATCTTCCCTGACAACTATTATCGCCAATGGTATTTCTCCCCAGGTTACATCTGAAAATCCAATTACGGCAACCTCTGAAATGCCTTCGTGTTTTGCAATTACATCCTCTATTTCCAGCGAACTAAGCCATTCTCCGCCAACCTTAATCACATCCTTGGTCCGGTCAGTGATCCTTATACTCCCATTTTGATTGACACAGGCTACATCGTTGGTATGCATCCATCCACCTTCCCACAGCTTTTCGGAATGAACGTGATCTTTTAAGTAGCCTTGGGTTAAATATGGGGAACGGACAACGATTTCTCCCGAGGTTTTATCATCATTTGGCACATCGTTTCCTTGTGGATCAACTACCCGCATTTGGGCCAGTCCGATTGGAATACCTGTTCGGCAACGGATATCAGCCTGCTCTTCAATCGAAAGATTCAACTCTTCTTCGGTTAATTGAGAGAGGGATAAGACAGGACAAGTCTCCGACATTCCATAACCACCAAAAACATCGATCCCTCTTTTTAAAGCCTCAATAGCAAGAGCCCGGGGCAACGCGGCTCCACCAATAATGCAGGTCCAGCGCGCGAAATCACAATCGATGGAGGCAGGATCTTTTAAAAGCATATTTAATATGGTTGGAACACAATGGCTGAAGGTCACCTTATGTGTTTCGAGGAGTTTTAAAAGCATTGCCGGAACATATTTCCCGGGATACACCTGTTTAATACCTAAATAAGTTGCTATATAAGGAATTCCCCATGCGTGTACATGGAACATTGGGGTGAGCGGCATATAGACGGATTCGCGGTGAAGTCGCCCCTGAACTTTGGTGGATGTCAGTGCTACCGTTGTGGAAAGCGTATGAAGTACCAATTGCCGGTGTGAAAAATATACACCTTTGGGTAGTCCTGTTGTTCCTGTGGTATAAAATGTTGTTGCCCGCGTGTTTTCGTCAAATTCTGGAAAATCAAATTCAGGAGATGCCTGGGAAAGCATTTTTTCATATTCCCCCTCAAATTCGAAATGATTTTTAACAACTTCACCACCCTCATCTATCAGTATGAATTTTCTCCCCTCAGCAATCCGCCCCTTGATCCCTTCCAGTAAAGGGAGAAATTCAGCATGACAAATAATCACATCATCCTCTGCATGTTCTATTGTGTATACCATTTGTTCCTGCGAAAGGCGCACGTTAATGGTATGAAGAACAGCCCCCATCATCGGAATGGCATAATATGCTTCCAGATACCGGTTAGAATCATAGTCCAATACAGCAACGGTACTCCCCTGTGTCACTCCGATCGAAGATAAAACGTTGGCCAGCCGGTGCACCCTTTCCTGCCAGGTTTTATAGGTTAAGGTAAGCTGATCGCGGTAAACGATCTCCTGATCAGGATTATTCGATAAGGGAGACAAAAATAACTGTTTAATTAGTAATGGGTATTCATATGCTGATTTTGTTTTTTCGATCAAATTGCTCATGGTATATAAAGTTTAATTGGATGCTAATACAGTAATTAGTCATCTGAATTGGTAAACAAACAGAAAAGTTTTAGGTGAAGATTTAACCGGATGCAAAGAAGTAAATTTTTATTGAGTGATACAATCTACCTGTATAAGAATAACACATAAAAGGTAATTAACCTGATTATTTATAAAATCTTTATACTATATCTCTGAATATTGATAATCCCCTTATAAAATCGTGAGTTCCTTTACCAGTCAGATTAAAGTTTTAAACAGATTACAAATTCTTAATTATGCAAATTCATGGTTGATAACATAGACGGATCGATATTGGCTGGAAAATTAAAGAATATTTTCATAGGTAAAGCCAAGACCCTTCAGGATAATTCGATATTTCACAAACTTTCACTAGTTGCCTTTTTTGCCTGGATCGGCCTTGGGGCTGACGGTATCTCATCCTCGTGTTATGGGCCGGAAGAAGCATTCCGAAACCTGGCAGGTCATCCTATGCTGGCAATCTTTGTTGCACTGGGAACTGTTTTTACCATTTTTATCATCAGCTCAAGCTACAGTCAGATTATCAAACTTTTTCCCAATGGTGGCGGGGGATATCTGGTTGGGAGTAAACTCTTATCCCCAACAGTCGGTATGATATCGGGTTGTGCCCTTATCATAGATTATGTGCTTACAATTACTATTTCAGTTTCAAGTGGTTCGGATGCCCTTTTCAGTTTTTTGCCTGAGCATATGCATGTCTATAAATTGGCAGTTGCTATCGCGGGAGTTTTTCTCCTAATTTTATTGAATCTACGGGGAGTCAAGGAATCTGTTGTATCGCTTACTCCAATATTTGTTGTGTTTATCATCATGCATGTATTTGTAATAATTTACGCGATAGTTCTTAAAGCAGGAAATTTTGAAATGGTATTTCAGGAAACCACCAGCCAGGTACATTCATCGGTTTTGGAGGTAGGCAGATTAGGAACTTTGTTTTTAATTTTGAAAGCCTATAGTATGGGGGCCGGAACCTTTACAGGAATTGAAGCAGTGAGTAACGGGATGCCTATACTTCGCGAACCCAGGGTGAAAACTGCCCGAAGAACAATGGTGTTAATGGCCATTTCATTGTCATTTCTTGTATTGGGTTTAATGATTGCTTATGCATTATATAATGTTCAGATCAGTCCGACAAAAACCCTGAATGCAGTTTTGTTCGATAGTGTCACATCCGATTGGGCCCCTTTCTGGTCTAAAAGTTTTATCGGCATTACCCTTATTTCGGAAGCTGCATTGTTATTTGTTGCAGCACAGACCGGATTTATCGATGGACCGCGGATTATGGCGAACATGGCGCTGGACCGTTGGTTTCCAAAGAAATATGCTTCTTTGAGTGACCGATTGGTGACCATGAATGGTGTGCTTATCATGGGTATTTCAGCCATCATTCTTATGGCCATTTCGAGAGGCTCGGTCGCCTTTATGATCGTCCTTTACAGTATCAATGTTTTTATCACCTTTTCGATTTCTCAACTCGGTATGGTTCGGCACTGGTGGACTGAAAGGGTCCGGCTGAATCATTGGCGAAGAAAACTGACCGTAAACGGGATCGGCTTTATTTTAACCTCTTTTATCCTCGTTTCAGTAACAATTATCAAATTTATGGAGGGTGGCTGGATAACGCTGGTTATTACCGGTTTGTTTATTATTCTTGCCATTAGAATAAAACGTCACTATTTTAAAACAACGGTCCGGTTTATGAAAGTGCGCCAAAAAGCGATTTCTGATCTTCATGCCGCCCTTGATCAGGTGCCATTACTGGACCAACATAAAGTTCCTGCTACTGTACAATTCAATCCCAATGCAAAAACGGCAATTATATTAGTGAAGGGATTCGGCGGAACAGGATTACACACTTTTTTAAGGATCAATGAGAGTTTTAAGGGAATTTATCAGAATTTCATCTTCATTAGGATAGGCATCGTAAACTCCAAAATCTATAGAGGTTCAGACGAATTGGATCATTTCAAGGATTCGGTCAGGGAAGATGGACGCAAATATGTAAATATTGCCAATCAATTCGGTTTTTACGGCAAAAGCATCTGGACCATCGGGACCGATCCTGTGGAAGAGGTCTATAAAATGGTAAAGAAAATTATGCCATTGCTCCCAAATCCGACCTTTTTTGGAGGCCAGATGGTCTTTTCAAAGACATTTGTCATGTCACAATTACTTCACAACCATACCATCTTCTCTATTCAGAAAAGGTTCTTTAAATTTGGAATACCGATTGTGATATTCCCCATTAAAGTCGATTAAGTTTATATTGTTTTTATCTGAATGGATAGAGTTATTTTAAAGGTTGGTGTAATTGAGCACTGACCTTTTTATATTCAATACAGATTAATCATCATGATCTCTTTACTAGGATTAATCTTTCATGTCAAAATTGAAGCCTCTATTCTTTATAAAATATTTATAGACAACCGAATAATCCTTATAAAACCCATATTCTTCCCGATATATATTTGTTCTGTAATTAAATTATCAGAAAATGAATGCAATAATTCTTTTAGTAGCAACCAAAACGCTGGAATCAGGAAATCCCTCAGGATATTTATTTGGCGGTTTTATTGCACTTTTAATCCTGGTATACCTTATTTATTCACTGATTAAACCAGAAAAATTTTAAAGATGACAACACAGGATATGATTCAGGTATTTCTGTTTTTTGCAGTATTAATTGGGCTTACTCCTATTTTGGGCAATTATATGTACCAGGTTTTCATTGGGGGGAAACAATTTATGAAGCCTGTTCTCGGCTGGCTTGAAAATCTGACCTATAAATTCTCAGGAATAGATTATGAAGAGGAAACAAACTGGAAATCCTATACTTTATGTTTGCTGCTATTTAATTTTGTCGGGTTTGTTTTTGTTTTTCTGATTCAACTCTGTCAAGCACAATTACCACTAAATCCAGCAAGGTTGCCAAATGTTTCGTGGCATTTAGCCTTTAACACTGCGGTCAGTTTTATGACAAATACGAACTGGCAATCGTACACAGGTGAAACAACACTTAGTTATTTTGTCCAAATGATCGGTCTCACGGTTCAGAATTTTGTAAGCGCAGCAACTGGTATAACGGTTTTATTGGCACTTATCAGGGGGCTTGCCCGAAAAACCACCGATAAATTGGGCAATTTCTGGACGGATCTGACACGTTCAACCATTTATGTGCTTCTCCCTCTTTCAATCCTTTTTGCTATTGTTCTTGTTGGTCAGGGGGTGGTACAGAACTTTAAAACTTATGATACGGTTCATACGCTACAGGGTACAACGCAGGTAATCCCAATGGGGCCAGCTGCTTCTCAGATTGCAATCAAACAACTGGGTACCAATGGAGGTGGATTTTTTAATGCCAACAGCGCCCATCCCTTTGAAAACCCTACTCCTTTCAGCAACTTCCTGGAAATGCTGGCCTTATTGCTTATTCCTGCAGCTTTGACCTATACCTATGGTAAAATGGTTGGATCCACACGGCAGGGCTGGACCATCTTTAAAGCAATGTTGATTTTGCTGGTAATTGGGTTAACAATTTCACTTTATGCAGAATATTCAACCAATCCTGTTTTTGGAAATCTGCATTTGATGGAAGGAAAAGAGACCCGGTTTGGAATTACCAATAGCGTTTTGTGGGCAGTCTCTACCTCAGCCGCTTCAAATGGTTCGGTAATTGCAATGCATGATAGCTTGTCTCCATTAGCAGGAATGGTCTCAATGATCAACATTATGCTGGGAGAGATCATTTTCGGAGGAGTCGGTTCCGGCTTATATGGAATGGTTATATTTATAATTATTACTGTATTTATTGCCGGTCTTATGGTGGGGCGTACCCCTGAATATCTGGGAAAGAAGATTCAGAAATTTGAAGTTCAGATGGCTATCATCGCTGTTCTTGCTCCCAATGTCGTCATCCTTTTATTCGCAGCATGTGCTTCGGTAACTTCCCAGGGTCTTGCGGGTCTTAACAATGCAGGACCTCATGGTCTATCCGAGATCATTTATGCTTACGCATCAGCTGCCGGGAATAATGGAAGTGCCTTTGCCGGATTAAATGCAAATACTCTATTTTACAATTTAACGATTGGAATTGGCATGCTCATTGGTAGGTTTGGAATTATTATACCTGTTATGGCCATTGCTGGTAGTATGGCCATAAAGAAAATTACTCCGTCATCGGCTGGTACTTTTCTTACTGACAATTGGTTGTTTATGGGTTTACTAATCGTGGTAATTCTCATTGTCGGAGGATTAACCCATTTCCCTGCCTTATCGCTCGGCCCCATTGTTGAACATTTACTAATGAATAGTGGCATCACCTTTTAATTCTTTGATAAATAAAATGAGTACAAAACAAAATATTAGTCTGTTTAACCGCAAGTTGGCCTTACAGGCAGTAAAAGACAGTTTCTTAAAGTTAAACCCAGCTTTACTCATCAAAAACCCAGTCATCTTCATTGTAGCGATTGGTTCATTACTGACGACCGTGATTGTATTTATTGGGTTTCTCCATGGAGAATTCTCATCATTCAACCTGAATATAGCAATATGGTTGTGGTTTACCGTGTTGTTTGCCAATTTCTCGGAAGCCATCGCCGAAGGGAGAGGGAAAGCCCAGGCTGACAGCTTGCGTAAAAAACGCACACAAACTATCGCCCGAAAGATGACTGGTAAACAAGAGGTTTCTATTAATGCCACAGAACTTAAAAGGGGAGATGTTGTTGTTTGCGAAGCCGGAAATGTTATTCCATCAGATGGAGAAGTGATTGAAGGGATAGCCAGTGTTGACGAATCGGCCATTACGGGCGAATCGGCTCCGGTAATTCGCGAAAGCGGGGGTGACCGGTCTGCAGTGACCGGCGGCACCAAGGTGATCAGCGACAAGATCTTTATCCGTATTACTTCAGAGCCTGGCAACACGTTTATCGATCGGATGATCGCGCTGGTAGAAGGGGCAAAACGACAAAAAACACCCAATGAAATTGCGCTGTCAATTTTAATATCGGGTTTAACCATTGTCTTTTTACTTGCTGTGGCTACACTTCCTGCATTTTTCAGTTACTCCCTTTCTGCGTCAGGGCTGCCAGAATCACAGAATCTAACGCTACCGGTATTGATAGCCTTACTTGTATGCCTGATACCAACAACGATCGGAGGCTTATTGAGTGCTATCGGAATCAGCGGGATGGACCGGCTTTTACAACGAAATGTGATTGCAACCAGTGGTCGTGCCATTGAAGCAGCAGGGGATGTTGATGTGCTTCTACTTGATAAGACTGGGACCATCACATTGGGCAATCGCATGGCAACAAATTTTATTCCGGCAGAAAGGGTAACAATAGAAGAACTTGCAGCTGCGGCACAATTCTCATCGCTGTCGGACGAAACGCCTGAAGGGCGCTCAATTGTCGTTCTGGCCAAGGAAAAATTCAATATCAGAGGGCGTGAAGTTCATCAACTTAATCCTACATTTATCCCCTTCACCGCGCAATCCAAAATGAGTGGCGTTGATTATGAAACAGCAGAAGGCATAATTCATCAAATCCGAAAAGGTTCTTCTGAAGCAATCAGGACATTTATACATGGTAACAACGGATTTTATACCCAAAAAACGGATGATATTGTATCTGAACTTGCACGACAGGGGGCAACGCCTTTGGTTGTGGCAGAGGATAGCAGGGTGTTAGGTGTTGTCCATCTCAAAGATATTGTCAAAGGTGGGATTAAACAGCGGTTTGCCGAACTTCGGAAGATGGGGATTAAAACGGTAATGATTACCGGGGATAATCACCTCACTGCAGCTGCCATTGCGGCTGAAGCCGGAGTTGATGATTTTATGGCTGAGGCAACCCCTGAAGATAAATTGCGGCGCATCCGTCAAGAACAGGCTAACGGCCATTTGGTGGGTATGATCGGGGATGGTACAAACGATGCCCCTGCACTCGCACAGGCAGACATTGGTATCGCCATGAACACAGGAACCCAGGCAGCGCGTGAAGCCGGAAATATGGTAGATCTGGACAGCAATCCAACCAAGCTGATCGAAGTCGTCGAGGTTGGCAAACAATTACTAATGACCCGGGGAGCCCTCACCACGTTCAGTATTGCCAACGATGTGGCCAAATATTTTGCAATCATTCCTGCAATTGCAGTTTCGCTCTATGCGGGTAAAGACGGAATTGGTCCCCTTTCAGCATTAAATGTGATGAACCTGGGGTCGCCCCATAGTGCCATTTTGAGTGCGGTAATATTCAACGCCTTAATAATTGTAATGCTAATTCCCCTGGCTTTAAAAGGGGTCGTTTATAAACCCGTTTCTGCCAATGTTGCATTGACCAGAAATCTGGTTATCTATGGATTTGGAGGGATTATCGCCCCCTTTATCGGGATTAAACTTATTGATATTCTAATTAATATGTAAATCTGCAAAAATGAAAACTCTATTCATATCGTTAAAAATATTCCTGTTTTTCACCATTTTAACCGGGGTAGTCTATCCGCTGTTAATAACAGGAATTGCTCAAATAACCTTTCCTGCAAATGCAAATGGCAGTTTAATAGTGAAGGATCATAAAATAGTTGGAAGTGAATTAATCGGCCAGCATTTTGACAGCCCCATTTACTTTAATTCCCGACCTTCGGCTAATTACTATAATCCATTACCTTCGGGTGGTTCAAATTTTGGATTAACGAATTCGAAGTTGAAACACACTGTTGATTCACTAAAAAGGCAATTTATTGTGTTTAATCATTCGGATCCCCGGTCTGAAATTCCTTCCGAGATGCTTTTCGCCTCTGCAAGTGGTCTGGATCCCCATATATCACTGAATTCAGCCCTGTTGCAGGTGGAGCGCATTATTAAATGCAGACAATATAATGAAATCAAAAAACAACGTCTTTTACAAACAATTACATCACTTACCGAAGCTCCCCAATATTCGTTTCTGGGTGAGCAAAGAATTAATGTATTATTGCTAAATTTGAAATTGGATGAATTAAAATAAAATTGCGAAACTATGAAATTATCAATTCGCTCAAAATTCTCTACCGGAATGGTTTTTTTAACAATCATTCTGGTGCTGTCTATCTTCACGGCTTATTACATGAATAAAGTATCGAATGAAACCGGAGCCATTCTTAAAGAGAACTATTTATCAGTGGTCTATGCACGTGATATTGCAGAGGGGTTAACAAAAATGAACCAGGAGATTACAAGAAGTTTTGTAATGAACGTTAACGCCGATACCCTAATTCTTAAAAATGAGCTTAAGATTGTCGGCAAATCATTTCTGGCTGAGAAAAATAACATTACAGAACCTGGGGAAGATAAATTGGTTGCAGAAATTGAAACGGGTTTAAAAGAATACGGCGACTCGGTTTCGAAGTATATGGAATCACCTCACCTGATTACACGGGTTCTCTACTTGCAAAAAAAGTTTGATGCATTATACCAACAGTTAATGCTATTGTCACAAATGAACGGAAAAGCAATTGAAGTAAAAACTGATAATACCAAAATTTCTTCACAGGATGCGTTGACACAAATGTCAATTATTGCGACTTTGTGTTTTATAATTGCCCTATTCTATTCCTATAGTTTCTCCTCCTACTCCAATGAACGATTTACCCAATTGTGCAATGGAATAAGAAAATTTGGGTATGGAAATTATAGTCATCGACTTGATTTTGAGGGTGCAGATGAATTCAACGAAATTTCATCTGTTATTAACGACATGGCAGAAAAATTAAACGAAAAGAACAATAAAAGTAGTGTAACTTTACCTGATGAAATGGAAAGAGCTTTGCATAAAAGAGATATTGATGAGTTGAAAATTGTTTTAACCAGGATCAGGAATATAGAAGAACAAGCTGAAGGAATAATTGCAAGGTTAGAAGATAAAATTTAAGAAAATGGGTAATCCAGATAATCGCCCAAATCCGGATGAACTTTTGGCTTCGATCTTACAGGATGAAGCGAAAAGCAAGCGGGGAAAACTGAAGATTTTCTTTGGAATGTGTGCTGGTGTGGGTAAAACCTATACTATGTTGCAGGCAGCAAGGGTTGAAAAATTGAAGGGCTGCGACATTATTATCGGATATATCGAAACCCACAATCGCAAAGAGACTGCGGCTCTTGCAGAAGGCTTTGAACTAATAGAAAGGAACCGTTATAATTACAAATCCACCATGGTTCAGGAGATGGATCTCGATGCAATTATTGCGCGAAAACCCCGGATTGTGCTTGTGGATGAACTGGCACATACGAATGCTCCCGGGAGTCGTCATGTCAAACGATATCAGGATGTTCAGGAGCTTCTTGAGAATGGGATCAATGTTTATACCACAGTAAATGTGCAGCATCTGGAAAGCCGCTCTGAAACTGTTGCTCAAATTACAGGAATAACAGTCCGTGAAACCTTACCCGATGAAATCTTCGAAAACGCTGATGAGGTTGAACTTGTTGACCTAAGCCCGGATGAATTATTGCAGCGTTTATCCGAAGGTAAGGTTTATACCCCGGAGAGGTCGCGCGAGGCAATCCTGAACTTTTTCCGTAAGGGGAATATTACAGCACTTCGTGAAATGGCCTTGCGAATTGTTGCTGAACGGGTTGACAAGCAATTGCATGATTACATGCAACAAAAGCAAATCAGAGGCCCATGGAAATCGGGTTCACACCTTTTGGTCGCGATCGATTACAAGATAGAATCAATGCGGTTGTTAAGATGGGCAAAGAACCTTGCCTATTCGATGGGTGCGAATATCCAGGCTGTTTATGTCGAGACAGCGCATCAACTCACTCTGAAAGAGGATGCTCAGCTCAATAAGAGCATAAATCTTGCCAAGCAACTTGGAATTAAATTCAGAATTGTCACTAATTCAGACGTGGTCAGCGCTATTGTCGATTTTGCCAGGAAAGAGAATGCCACCCATATTATCGTTGGAAAACCGAGAGTCAGGAACTTATTTACGATGCTTCGGCTTGGTAATTTTGTTAACCGGCTGATCAGGTATAGCGGGAATATCGATGTTTATATACTTGGCTCAGATACCCAGGCGAAAGGGAGATATAAAGAGAAGATTCTGGTCCCATCCTTCACCTCGTCCCTGCGTGAATACCTGACCGCAATACTCCTTGTTTTTTTGGTCTCCACTACCTGTTACCTGCTTAAAGAGTTCATCGTTTATCAGATTGTATCATTCGGATTGCTGTTCCTGGTCTCAATTCTTGCTATTTTTCTGGGCTCGGGGCCAATTTTGCTTGCTGCAGCCTTAAGTGCACTAATTTGGGACTTTTTTTTCATTCCTCCACAATTTACGCTGCATGTAGGTAAGGCCGAAGATCTTTTAATGCTGATTATGTTTTTCATTATTGCGCTGTTGAATGGGATTCTCACTTCCAGAGTGCGGCGGCAGGAGCAGAAAATCAGGATACGTGAAGAACGTACCCATGCGCTCTATCAGCTGACCAGGGAGCTGAATAATGCATCCGGAATCGAGGAGGTATCGCAAATTGCAATGAAATATGTTCAGAAATATTTTAATCTTGACTCAGCAATAATTCTTAAAACAGATTTAAACCAACTCGATTCTCAAGTTCAGCCAGGGACAATTATTGAATTATCAGAAAATGATTTCAGTGTCGCGAACTGGGTTTTTCGAAATTCTTCCCCCGCCGGCAAATATACCAATACGCTTCCATCAAATACCAATACCTTTTATCCGATGTCCGGAAATAAAGGGAATATGGGGGTTATTGCAGTCAGGCAATCAAATGTTTTTACACAAGGGGAAGAGCAATTCTGGGAAGCATGCCTTTCGCAGATATCAGGTAAGTACGAACGTGAATTCCTCCGTAACGCCGCTAAAAACACCTATATTTTAAGCGAATCGGAGAAATTGTATAAGACACTTTTCAACTCGATTTCGCATGAGTTAAGAATTCCCGTTGCAACAGTACTTGGAGCATCGGACACCCTCCTGTCACAAAGTTATCCTGAAGAGATACGGCAAAAACTCTATAATGAAATCAGCATTGCTTCAGTCCGGCTTAATAGGTTGATTGAGAATCTTCTGAATATGTCGAGACTTGAGTCAGGACACATAAAGCCGAGGCCGGATTGGTGTGATGTTCATGATTTGGCAAATACAGTTGCTGATACGTTAAAGTCTGAATTAAAGCTTTTTAAACTTTCGACAGTTATACCGGCAGAGATGCCACTTGTGATGATAGATTTTGGATTGATCGAGCAGGTTCTTCATAATCTGATACTGAATGCAACACAGGTTGCCCCGGCCGGAAGTGTGATCAGGCTTAAGATGTTTTATGACAATGGCTTTCTCAATGTCCACGTGATGGATAGGGGACCTGGATTCAATCCGTCAGAATTGAATTATGTATTCGATAAGTTTTACAGGGGTAAGGATGCCAAAGCCGGGGGTACAGGGCTGGGCTTGTCAATTGTAAAAGGATTTGTGGCTGCCCAGGAAGGGACAATTATTGCGGAAAACAGGGTAAACGGAGGTGCTAAATTTATTTTGAAAATCCCTGTCAGAATTCAGGATTTAAACCAGCATTTTAAAAATGAAGATCAATGACTTACACTGATACCATATTAATTATTGATGATGAGGTGCAGATTCGCCGGTTACTTGAAATTACCCTGTCAGCAAACGGGTATAAAATTTCTGAGGCTTCAACAGGGAGGGAAGGATTGATTCATGCTGCCACTGTACATCCGGTCCTTATCATCCTGGATCTTGGTCTTCCTGATGCCGACGGGATTGAAATTCTTAATAAACTTCGGGAGTGGTACCTTAAACCAATAATTATACTTTCTGTCCGAAATTCCGAGGAGGATATTATTCATGCCCTGGATAACGGTGCAAATGATTATCTGACAAAACCATTCAGAACAGGAGAGTTGCTGGCCCGGATACGTGTGGCAATCCGACAAAGCAAGGGGGAGTCTGACAACCCGATTCTTACCTTTGGAACTTTAACCATTGATCTAGCCAGTCATATGGTTCGAAAAAATAATGAAATCGTGAAGCTTACCTCAACAGAATTTTCCCTTTTAGCCCTGTTGGCAAAAAATGAAGGTCGGGTATTAACTCACCATTTTATTTTAAAAGAGATTTGGGGGATGGGTTATCTGGAGCAAACCCAGTATTTAAGGGTTTTTATGGCACAGCTACGCAAAAAGGTGGAAGATGATCCGGCAAAACCTACCTTACTCAATACCGAATCGGGCATTGGTTACCGCTTTGGAGGATAGCCGACAATGCGGTGAATCAAAGAGAGTTTGAAATTAATTGTTGTAACATCCAAACTTATGGCCCAATTGAAAAAACTTCTATCGGAACATATTGAGCGCCGGTTGGAAGTAGTTTGCTTTCAAAAAGGATCACTTTTGATGCCTCATAGCTAAGAGGCTCCATCAATTGCCCCTCCTTTAGTGCACTTTCCAGATCTTTGTTAACCTCCTGTTTTGGAAGAAAGCGCCCTAAGGTCAGATGGGGGCGGAAACGAGTTTCATCCGAAATAAAACCCAGGCTTTCGACTGATTTGTCTATAGCTTTCTTTAGATCGAAAAGTTGATCAGGAGCATTTATCCCAAGCCATAATACCCTGGGCTTGTTCCCCTTTTTAAAAATGGCAGGACCTGATACTGAAAATGAAAAAGGAGAAAAATCGATCAGGGTGGAACGCATTATTTCAGTAAGTTCGGGAATTTGATTTGCCGGGATTTCTCCAAAAAAGAAGAGTGTCAGATGAAAATATTCAGGTTTAACCCATTTAATATGGTAATTGTGAAGCCAGTTTTGCATCTGTTTCATTTTTTCGGCAACCGGCTCAACCGGCTCCATTGGCAAAGCCAGAAAAACTCTTTTTCGATCCATCACTTAAGTTTTCTGAAAATTTACTTTTGTGTTTAATACTTAGGCAATAAAGTACTCAGGACATTTGAAATCTGTTGTTCTGAAAGCGCCTGATCGTTTATCAGGATGGCGGTTGCCAGTTTTCCTACTCTGGCAGGATTACTAATGTTGGCCCGACACCACTTTTGCAGGACTGAAACCTGAGAACCGTTCACAAAACGGAGGTTGAATGGTTCGTCGCCATTTCCATCGTTTACATAGCGGTGAACATTCCACCAATCTATCAGGGCTTCCAATCCTTCAGCTATTTTTTTTGCTGCCTGTTCATCGGAGGTGGCTGGCTCAGCGATCGCCTGCAATAATTTAATGCGGCAATCTACTTGTTGGGCCAATATTTCAAGGTAACGTTCCGCGCCACCGGGGATATATTTTGCCGGTTCATTTGTAAGTATTGCGTTTTTCAATCGCTGGGGCAGGTCGGCAGGGAGTGTTTTTAAGTCACGACTCAGACATTGCCAGGCAGGAATGAGTATTTCTGAAGGGCCACCAAGAAAAACGGCAAAGTCCTTTAATACCTCTTCATCCGATTTGGAAAGATAGCTTAAATCATGTGAACCCCGGGCAAAAAAGTAGATGTTTGGTAACACCATAACCGGTTGCTGGGCATTTCCGAATACCCCGGAGGCTAAACCGGCATATTTGGATTCTTCTTTAAGGATCTGACGAATAAGTTCAAATTGGAGGATCGTAGCCGGGGGAGTCGGCTCAAATTCGATCGCCTCATAACACAATAGTGTGGAACGGTTGATCAGTCCCAACGAATCGGCCAGTTCAATGTTCACGCGACCATTGGCCCAGTCGGAACGATGCGACCTGCCGGGAAGTAATTCCCATGGTTCTGGCATGGCCGTTTTAAAAAGTTTCATCTCTGCGGCGGTGAAAGGTTTAATAAGTGCAGGCGGATTGGAAGGTTTTCCACCCCAAACACTCTTTGTTCCCCAACCGGACCAAATCCATGGGATCAGTCGCTGCCGTGAAGGATTAACCCCGTATCGGTCAACCGCTGCACGGTCCGAAAGAAATACTTTG
Source organism: Prolixibacteraceae bacterium (assembly GCA_963677935.2). Taxonomy (GTDB): domain Bacteria; phylum Bacteroidota; class Bacteroidia; order Bacteroidales; family Prolixibacteraceae; genus JAAFHB01. The sequence continues at coordinate 5,464,444 of CAXXEH010000003.1, forward strand.
AGCCAATCATCGGGTCTGGTTCCGGCATATCCTCCCGGATCACCGTCAATGGTAACGTAGGCATCTGCATTGTTGAGAATTGCCATCATCGCTGTTCGATGGGCCAGATAGGGTCCCGCCTCCGCTGGATCATCCATGCGGATGTTTTTCCAGTTATGATATGGATTTCGTTGTTTCCAGGGCTTTGATAAAACAGATGAATCGGGGGTGAGATTGGGGCATTGCATCAACCAACATTCTAAAGTCGCACCATGTGCATCATCAATCGTCTTCCTAAACTCACGTAAGGCTAATTGGTCATCTTTGTGCAGAGGCATGGGGATTGCTTCAAGCATCGGCCAGATCCCCACCCGATCGTAACCCATGCGGTTAAGCAGCATAAACATGTTCTTGAAATCATCACGTTGCCAGGTTCTTACAGCAAATGGGTAATTAAAAAACCAACCTTCGTGCAGATAGAATCCCACATGCCGAAAAGAGGGTTTGTCAGCAAAAGCACCAAAAGTGAACAATCCAAATAAAAGGGTCAGGACCTTCAATTTAATAAATCTCATGATCTGATTTTTGAATTACGATTATCCCATAAATTTAGTGAGTTATTTGCAATTTTTGATAGGTTCATCCATTCAGAAAAACAAAACTTCTTAAGAATGTTAACTGAACTACATTTTGTATTTTTATGAAATAAAATATTGAGTTACTATGAAAGCAATTCTCCTTGATGGTTCACAGGCTGACGATAATTTTGGGGAGCGAGTGAGCGCAACTTTGACTACTCAATTCCAGCTTTTAGGTTGGGATATTGAACACATTGTACTCAGGGATACAAAGATTGGCAATTGTTCCGGTGATTTCTTTTGCTGGATACGATCGCCCGGCATGTGCCATCTCAACGACGATAATCGTAAACTCGCAGCAGCAATCCTTTCGAGCGACCTGTTGGTCTATCTCACACCTGTTACCTTTGGCGGATACTCTTCGCACCTTAAAAAGATGGTTGACCATCAGATTCAGAATATATCGCCGTTTTTTGTTCAGGTAAATGGTGAGACACATCATGAGAAACGCTATGAGAAATACCCCGATTTTCTGGCTGTGGGATGGATGGAGAAATCAGATCAGGAGGCTGAGGAGGTGTTCCGGCATCTTGTTCATCGAAATGCGATTAATTTTTATGCTAAAACATTTGTCAGTGATGTCATCCTTACCAGTCAATCTGACGGGCAACTGATTGAGTCTGCTCAGAGATGGGTGAGGTCACTCCTGAGTAGTCAATCATCCCGTTCAATAGGATTACCTTTGGAAAATGTAACTTGCGTCGGAGATGTTGTAATCCAACGTGCTTTAATGTTAATCGGAAGTCCAAGAAGCCACAAAAGCAACTCGAATTCGCTTGGTGGATATCTGGTTGAGCAGTTGAGAACTCTGGAAATCGAAACAGAAACTGTTTATCTGTACACTCTCCTTCGTTCGGCAGAAAGGATGCAGGCTTTATTCGATTCTATTGACGCGGCAGATCTGATTGTTTTGGTTTTTCCGCTATATGTGGATTCACTCCCTGCACCGGTGATCGAAGTTTTGGAACAGATCGCTTTAAACCGGTACGGTAGGGAAAACCGCCAACAGTTGTTTGCTTCGGTCGCCAACTGCGGTTTCCCGGAGGCTCACCACAATGCAACCGCACTTAGGATCTGTGAGACATTTGCACAGCAGGCAGGATTTGAGTGGGCTGGCTCATTGGCTTTGGGTGGAGGGGAAGTTATTGCCGGAATCCCACTTGTTCAGGGTGGGGGACGGACCATTCGTATCCGCAAATCTTTAGACCTGGCCGCCGCTTCACTTGGGAAAGGTGAGGCGATCCCGAAAGCAGCTCAGGAGTTAATGGAAAAACCTTCCATCCCAAATTGGGTGTACCGTATGATGGGTGGATTAGGGTGGAAAAAACAGGCTAAACGATATGGAGTGCATGAATCACTCAACAATCAACCTTATTCATTGAAGCAATAGAAATTTTCAAAATCATAGCTATGGTTAGTCATGTGTAATTTAAAATCTGAATTGCATCCTGAAAGTCATCACATCATCCTCCACATCACCAGTGTATCCCGTTAATTGAGTATGCTCGTTCCAGATCCTGGCATAATAGATAACAAGTTTTATATTCTCAGTCAGATAATTAACATAACCCACTCCAAGGGTAGCGTATTTAATGTTGGCAACAGACAAATTTGATCCTGCAGCGCCAAGCTCCAACCCTTTAACCCTGGTGTTCGGATCGTACCAGTCGTACTTTACAACCAACTGATGTTTGGTCGAAAACAAACTCTGGACATAATAAAAATAGCCTCCATTAAAATCCCTAACATGAAAACCCTCTTTCCCAGATAATAATGCCAGCGGAGTTTCACTGCTGGAATTGGTCGCCGATTGCTGACCATTCACCAGTTCTGCTCTGAATTCCGAAAATCCAACTCTGTTTTTAATTTTCAACTGAGCATCGGCGCCATAATATTTCCGGGGGGCAGTATGCAATAAATTTGTGGCGCTTGAATCAACCAGACTGGTTTTAATTCCGTTTATCTGGCCTGTAAAGTATTTGTATTTTGTGTTTTGCATTAAGCCTCCCTGAAGCGTGGAGGCGCCAAAAGATAGTGTTACATCTTTGGAAAGATGAACAGGTTTTATAGATACCCGTGATATCAGATCCTTGATATTATCAAAATCACCTGAGGTAGTAATCCCCTGGCCATTAAACAAACCAACATCTATTTTTAGGTTGTTAAGAATCCCTATATTCCTTCGCGGATCAAAACTAATCATAGCGCCTAAATCGCGTTCACCCTTCATCAATATTTGCGACATTCTCCCTCTTTCAGGAGATTCCCTGTCACTACTGCTATAGTTTATCTCAAATCCAAAAGGACGGGCAAACATACCGGTGGTGAAGGAGAACAATCTGAACCTGTTTTCAAAGATACGACCCCAGACATCTCTCACTGAAAATCCTCTTTCGTTTGCATCAAATTGAAAAACAATCTGAATACCCGGCCCCATTTTTTCGCCAAAATTAACATAGTCAATCTTTATCCTGCTTCTTCTTAGCATAACCCGATTACTCACCTGTGTTCCAAAATCCCCCCCTTCGTAACTTTTAATCCCTTTATCTGTAGCGATCTGAAACTGTGGCTGAATATATCCTCCGATTTTGATATGGTCAAATTTTTTATAGACTCCCAGAATGCCTTTCCCTTCATTTTTTGTAGTATCAACCATATCCATTAAAAACTGAGCATACAGGTTACGGGATGTAAACGATATAACAATTGTCAGGATTAAAATCAGTCTGAGCTTGTTCATGGTTGAATTATTATTCTGCAAAGAAAACAAGTTTTTCGGCTGGTCCAAATTGAAATGTCGACTTTGACTATCATCTGTATAGCCAGGTTTTGCTGATAAGGGTAATCTCAGTTAGCGATAAACCTGTCCCTTTGGATCTGCTTCCTGCACAATAACTCAGCAAAATATTTTTCTGGTCGGTAAAATGAATGGCTATATAACAATACCACCCATCGGGGTCCTCATGGATGTTCTTGATATGTTTCCATGTTTTTCCCTGGTCTTTGGAAATCGCAACAGTTATTGGGGTCCTTCTATCTTTTATTTCACGATTTGAGCCATCATTATTATTCCACACCATCAGCCAGTCGGCCGTTCCCGGAATTTTTTCGATCGTAGCCGGAGAGAGGGGTGAAGGAATCTTACTGGATTCGATATGACTCCATGTGACTCCCCTGTCTGAGGAATACGATAATTGCTGAAATCCCCCGTTAGCACGGATATACATCATGATCCGGCCATCCTTCATCTCAATAACTCCAGGTTCCTGTGTAATGATATCAGTGGTATTGGGAACTTTAGATCCCGATTTCCAGGTTTTTCCGTTATCGTCCGAAAAATAGCTGAACAAGTCTGCCTGATTCTTCCAGTTGCCACCCGGGGATTTATGCAAAGCAACAGCCATAAGGAGTCTACCGTCTTTGAGTTGGATCACCCTGTGGTTATTAAGAACAAAGTATCCCCTTTTATCGATAATAATCGGTTGGGCATCACTCCATGTTTTTGCTTCATCCACCGAGATACGCATCATTGGAATACAATCTTCTGTTGAATTTTTTCTGATGTAGAACAAGGCAATGTTATTATTCTGCAAACGCAGAAGTGATACCGACATGACATTCATACCCCCTTCGTTTGGAACAATAATTTCATCTTTTGTTGTCCAGTTTTTCCCGCCATCTTCCGAATATCGACCCGCCAGAAAAGCAGGAGCGTGGTCACTGGATGAGCCACCGGTGTAGTGGCTATAGATAAAAAGCAGGCGTCCTCCGTGAAGAGTTATAAAATCACCTTCACTGTTACGGGGGTTATTTTCTGACGGTGGAAGTATCAGGACCGTTTTTGGTCCTGATATTTTTGTTTTTCCCTGAACATTATTTGTGTTTAATATGATTGATATGCAGATAATTATAATAAATAATTCTAAAAAATTCTTTTGGTAAAATCTAATGAAATCTCCTTTTCCCATTTTTAAAAGTGTTATGTTGAACGGATAATCTACAGAAAAATCAGATGATCAGGATGATCATTTTATCTACGACGAAGATATCAAATTGGCCGGCAATATGGTGGTTTATTTAGGTTTTCGTGTATTATAAGGAGTTAGTCCGATCTTATCGATAATTGAGAGAAAGCGGGAATCGTTTCGCAGAATGTCAAAATCGGGGTTGAGGGCAATCAGATTAAAATAGGTATAAAGTCTCCCCGGAGTCTCCATATTCTTTTGGAGCCAGTAGATCGATTTTTCCTTCTCTCCAATGATCGCACACCACCAGGCAATATAAAACGGATGTCCGTTCATTCCTGAAGCTGGAATCGGTTTATTTATATTTATATCAATCAGCCATCTGAAGAGTCCATTAATTCCATTGGATTCATAAGCACGGATGATTTCATCAGGAAATTGGCTTGCCTCAGTATATCTATGCGCAATGATTTGGAGTTCGGTTACGGCATTCTCCCCTTCACCAAGCTTGGCATAGTTTAGGAAGGATAACCAGTTATTGAAAATGTAATCAGGCTTCAGATCCCTGGCAATCCGACAAGCCTCCAGCGCCTCTTTATGCTTCCCTTCGAAGTAAAATATCCATGCATTTAAATTCTGGACGACCCAAAAATAGGGTTCCAACTCAGCAACCCGATCCATTTGAACACGTGCTTCTTCAATTGGTCCTGTTATCATAAGCAGTTGTGCATAAGCTTGGTGTGCAAATGAATAGTTTGGATTCAACCGCAGCGAAAGTTGTAATTCCTTTTTGCCTTCCTCAAATTTACGCTCAGGCCAAATCAGGTAGGCCCCTTTTACGGCATGTGCCTCCGCACACTTCGGGTCAATCTTCAGCGCCTTTTCACTTAGTTCTTTGGCTTTCTCAATTCCGGTATTATATGGTTTCATCCAGCCCCAGGCTGAAAGATTAAACCATGCGTTTGCCAAAGCGGCATATGCCAGAGCAAAATCAGGATCTCCCTGAATGGCTTTTTCAAAATACTTCAGACTGGCCATAAGTCCTTCTTTATTAATATCAACCCGTTGCTCACTATTGGCTTTGTTTAACAGGAACCGCCCCCTTAAAAAATTGTCATATGCCTGAGGATTATTTGTTGGAATTATTCCTATCTGCTCAAATTCCAACTTTGAAATGGCGGCGTGGAGCTCGGTGGCTACACGGATGGCAATTTCATTTTGCACTTCAACAATATTCGTTAATTCACGGTCAAAATTTGCCGACCAGATGTGCTTATCGAGACGAGCATCGATCAATTGCACACTAATCCTGACTTTGGTTTCCTGTCGCCTGACACTACCTTCGAGCAGGTAATTCGTACGCAGTTTCCTTGCAATTTCCCTGGTCGAAAAGCCTCCGTCCCTGAATTGTTCCGACGAGGTGCGTGATATAACCCTAAGATTTTTTATCCGGAAGAGCTGGTTGAGAATGTCTTCCATTATTCCATCTGCAAAATATTGATTATCACTATTTTTGGTTAAGTTTTTGAACGGAAGGACAGCAATGGATTTGTGGTATTTCTTTATTCCAGGAACCTCAATGATGTGAGATTCTTTCAGGTTAAACAGATTCAAAAAGTAGATAAGGGAGAATAATGTAAGTAGCGCCAGAAATATCATCACCATTGTTTTAGTTTTGCCACTTACAGGGATAACATGGATTAATCTGGAAGATAAGGGTTTCTCTGCTTTAATATAATCATCAATAATATCAATATCATTATCCTGATCTGTTTCAGTTAACCCTTTTTTCTTAATTTCTCCTGGTGGATATCCAAAATATTCGTGAAAGCAGGTGTTAAAATATGCCGGACTGCCAAATCCAACTCTGTAAGCAACTTCGGAAGCCGTTAGTAGTTCATGTTTAAGGATTTCCATGGCCTTTAGTAACCGTACTTCGCGAATAAACTGAGTGGTTGATTTTCCTTTTATTGATTGTAACCTTTGGAAGATGGTTGAACGGTTCATCCTGGATGCCTGGGCTAATTCATCGACGCCAAAATTCTCATTCTCCAGATTTGTATAAATGATTTCGGTGAGTTTGCGAATAAAAGCCTGGTCTATTGAATTCCTCTCATTCATATTGTCGGAATTTAACAGACTAAAGATACAAAAAAAAGCTGAAACCCAATGGTTCCAGCTTTTTTTTTTTCTTTTTGCAATTGAGCATTTCAGCGAGATCTTATCAAGGATGATGTTTTTATTGATCCTGTATTGTGGTTATCATTTCGGCATATCCTTTGAAATCGCCAAATTTTTCAAGATAAACATTGCCTTCAAAACCACCAAGGGACTTGATCCGCTGCCAGTCCCTGAGTGCTCCATCCCTGTCTCCAAGTTCGAAGCGGGTCAACCCCCTTAAGGCTAATAACCCTTTTTCATTTGGTAAAAGGACGATTCCTTTGTTGAAAAATCTTAATGCCTTTTTGGGACTCTCTTTGTTAAACAGGGTTATTGCTCCCTGTGAAAAGTACTTCCTTCCCATTTGGTAAAAATCATTATGAGGTATTCCCTCAAGTCTGAAAGCAATCGAAACCTCTGTTTCCATTGCAACAGGTTTTTCGTTGTTAAAACCGGGTTTCCACATCCCATTGGTTGTAGCCAGTACATCGATTACTTCTTCGTCAATTTCATTTGAAACGCTGTTGATAATTTTAGTATCTGCGATTTTCCCCTCAGGCGTAACTAAAAATCGTACCACCACAGTACCTTGCTGCATAAGTCGTTTTGCTTCTTCAGGGTAGGTCATCTTACCTGCAAGATAGTTTTCTATAGTGGGATATTTCTGTTCAAGTAGGATAGGGACAGTCCCATTGATTCCGGTGAATTTCGGCGGAGTACAGGTAATCTCCTCTAAACTTCTTTGATTTTGTCCCAATGTGATGATTGAACAGATCATGCACAATAAAAAAGTGATTTTTCTTTTCATGGCTTTAATTTTTAAAGTTTGAAACTCAAATTCCTCAACTCTTAAGGCAGGGAAAGTATTCCCTGTACTTAATGTAAATTTCAAATAAAAATCAGGGCATGTCATAGTAATTCCGGATTCAAAAAATTTCAATTTCTTTGAATTTTTTTCGATTTCGGGGCTAACGCTTTCAATTTCGAAATATGACTTTCAAAAACATGAAAAGGGTTTTCAAAAATGTGGATTCATCAACTCCAAAAATTGTTTTCTGAGTTAATTGGTTAGTCATTTTTGATGTATCCGGGTTGTTTTGTTCTCTTGACATAGTATTCGGTTAGGCCCAGTTTGTCAATTACCGCTTTAAACCTGGGTTCGGCGCGTAGCGTTTCGTAATTACGATTATTAATTATCCTCACGATTTCATCACCTACCGCATTTAACAGATATTTTTCAAGGCAAGTCAGTGCCTGTTCTTTTTTTCCGGCAATTGCAAATAAACCTGCATCCTTCGGGAAAATTTCGTTCATCCAGTTAAGTAGTCCTTTCAGGCCCGATTTGATATAAATGCGCTCTGCCGTTTCCACATATTTTGAAGTTGTGGTATCGAGTAGAAATATCTTCTGCAATTGGTTCAGCGCTTTTGCACCTTCTCCAAGCCTGGTATAGGTATAGAAACATCCCCAATGACCATTCCTGTAATTTTTATCAAGGGATAGTACTTCCATGTTTTCTTGTAATGCGGCATTAAAATTTCCTTCATTGTAGTAATAGGTTGCACTCATACGGTGCATTATTATGGAGATAGGATCAAGTTCCAGTGCAAGGTTAATCTGTTCACGCGCTTTTTCAGAGTCACCAAATATATCGAGCAATTGAGAATAGTATTGGTGTGCAGGTGCATGGTTGGGATTTAAACTGATGGCAAGGATTAATTCCTTTTCGGCTTCCTTCCAATTGCGATCGTAATAGATCAGCATACGCCCAAGAGCTGCATGTGCCTCGGCCAGATTTTGGTCTAATTGAAGTGCTTTTTGGATATAGCTTTTCGCTAATGTATGCCACTCCTTTCCGGAAGTGGACCACTCAAGACCTGCAAGGATACTATATCCATCAGCAAGTCCGGCCCAGGCTAATGCATATTCAGGGTCTACTTCAACCGCTTTTCTGAAATATTCAATGCTTTTTTTAACACCATCCCGTGTCCTCCTGTTCCAGAAAAAACGTCCCTTTAAATACAAATTATATGCTTCGGTATTTTTTGTTGTTACTTTTTCAATTGCCTCCTTCTCACGCGTAGTTAGTATTGCCTGTAGTTTTTCTGCAATCAGTTTGGCAATGGTGCTTTGGATGATAAAAATATCTTCAAAATTCCGGTCATACTGTTCTGTAAGGATATACCGATCGTCCCTTGCGTCGATGAGCTTAACCATTACTCTGACCTTCCCTTCGTATTGAAGCACACTCCCTTCAAGAATGAAGTTAATGTTTAATGTTTTTGCTATTTCAGAGACTGATTCTTTACTTCCCCGGAATTGCTCAACCGATGTCCGTGGAATTACACTGAGTTCCCTGACCCTATAAAGATGATTCAGGATATCTTCCATAATTCCATCTGCAAAATACTGGTTATTTGGATCAATGCTAAGGTTCTTGAAAGGGAGTACGGCAATTGATTTATCTGATCTCCTTAGCTCTGAGAATAATCCGGAATTTGAATTATTTTTAACAGTGCTAATGAAAAGAAAAGTAACTCCCAAAACAATCAGAATAACAATCAATCCAAAAATGGCCACCTGATTGATTGGAATAACCCGGCGACTCATTTTCGTTATTTCCGGAGATGAATTTTGATCTTTTAAAGCAGTTTCAGGAGAAGGTAAAATATCCTTTTCTGCTTGTTCTTTTCTACTGTTTTTTAAAACTTCACCAGGTGGGTAGCCAAAATATTCATGGAAACAGGTATTAAAATATGCCGGGCTGCCAAATCCAACTTTGTAAGCAACTTCCGAGGCGGTTATCGATTCCTGCCTTAGCATTTCCATCCCCTTTTGCAAGCGTACCTCCCGAATAAACTGGGTGGTTGATTTTCCTGTAATTGATATTAATCTTTGGTATATCGCTGAACGGGTCCACCCCGATGCGCGGGCTAATTCATCAACTCCGAATTTCTCATTCTCAAGATTTGCATGAATGATATCAGTGAGTTTTCGTATAAAGGCCTGATCTATGTAACTTCCGCTATTCATATTGGTGAAAAGGATCGATTAAAGATACAAAAAAAATCGCACTTTTAAAGTATTTCCTTCACTTATTCGTCTACCTGAATATATCGGCGTATTAACAATTTAAAACAGTAGAAATCATGATGTGTTGTGGAAAAGTACGGGGAAGGAATTTCTGGATTAAAGTGGCTATTCTTGTTCCAATAGCCATTGCCGCAGGGATATTTGTATTTGGAAGTGTAGTTATGCTCCTATGGAACGGCCTGCTTCCGGCAATACTTGGAGTAAAGACAATCACTTTCTGGCAAGCTATTGGAATATTAGTATTGTCAAAAATCCTGTTCGGCGGATTCTGTGGAGGACGTGGTCATCGCAGATTCCATGGCCATGTGCATGACTGGCATGGGAAATGGATGCATCTGACTCCTGAACAGCGGGAGATGATGAAATCAGAATGGAAGGGAAGATGTGAGCATCCGGTGAAAGAGGAGTAATTTCCGGCCTGATTTTTCAGAAATTGGGTTCACCAATGATAACCTTTGACGGGTATATTAAATAAATAAACAGTCAGGAAGGTACAATTTGTACCGAAGCCTGACTGTTTTAAAATGAATGAAAAATTGAAAAACATTAGTGGACAGTGTTCGAAGAAACTTTATAGCGTAGCGACGAATCTTTGATTTATTTCCGGATAGTATAGCTATTCAATTGTTTAATGATCCTCTTATTTTTACATTTTCAATATAATCTTTCATAAAAGCAGAGTAGTCACTGAATTGGCTGTAGAGTAATTTGAAAGAAGAACAGCCTGTGCCTGACCGGTCGAGAGGGCACCGCAGGTTGCGCGCCTCCTTGGCAAGTTCTGAATTCCAGACCGTTAAAAATGGATCAATAAAGACATTACCCAATGTCATTTCATCGAAAAGACAATATTTGACATCGCCATTTGAATCGATGTATGCTGCAATGGTTCCGCAAGGACAACTCTCCTTAAATGCATTATATTGATTTTTTTCAGCCGGTAAATGGTGACGGTGAGGCAGATCATACTGACACGGTTGAGTAATCTCGACAACGGTGTTACTCGCTTTTGAAGCCTTGATTAATTCGTATTGGGCATTGGCCATCTCCACCCCCCAAATTACCTCGCGAACCAACCTTTTTTTTGCCCGTCCATCGGGGAACAAAACCCGGAATTTAAATTTGGAAACGCCAAGCAACGAAACAAAATGATAAGTTTTGACCACATCATCTAAATTGGACCTGCACAAAGAATACCTTACAGAAACATCCAATCCAGCATTAATGGCAATTTTAATGGCATCAACTGTCTTACTGAATCCCATTTCGTCGTCTCGTAACCAGCTATGAAAAGTATCCCACCTCTTGTGATGATTATCTTCATATTCTGACAGACCTGATGAATCGAGGCCGATCTGAATCCTGGTGACACCTGCATCGTTCAACTCTTTACATACTTCGGGATTCAATTCCCATCCCCGGGTAACCAGCCTGACCCTTATCCCCAAAGATCTGGCAAATTTTGAGATATTCAATACTTTATCTTTTTCATTTAAAGGCTCCCCTCCGGTCAGGGTAATCCGGTCCATCATCGGATTTAAGGCCCGGACCTCTTTAATGATCCGGATGAAATCATCAGACGACAGCCGGTCAATATTCTTTCCTGATTGATTATAACAATGCCTGCAAGCCCCATCACATTTACGGGTTACTGCAAACCGAAGTTCGTCTGGTACAAAAGGATTTGAATCCATCATTTACCTCCGTTTAGTTCTACCGTTTTCGACCTTTTCTGAATAAATCATCAAAGTGGTACGATCAATCATCAATAAATGGCTTTGAAAAAATGCCCTCACATCGTATTGATTCTTTTTGTAACTTTATACATTACTATGGGACAAAAGCATAATAAAAGTACAAAATATTATCGGATATTGTATTCTTAAAAATGAAACGGAATCCTGAACGGCAGGCAAAGGAGATGCGCTCCAAGGTTTTCCGCCATATGATCGAAACCCGCGGGTGGAAATACCATGTTTTTTTACGCTACCTCCGTTTGTTCAAATATGTTGCCTTTGCCCCCACACGGGGAGCATTTCTTGAATCGTATTATACGCTGATGCGATACCTTGATGATGTGGTCGATGGAGATGTTCCATTACCGGAAGATTATTCAAACGAAGTGGACTTCGTCGAGGATAAGATCAAATTTTCAATTAATCCGGTCAATCCGAGGGATGAGGCGGACTTCCTGATGAACTATTGCTTTGAACTGGCAGAAAGGTTTGGTGAAGATTTTCGTTCAGAAACAAAAGACATTCTGGACTCACTGAAGTTTGATGCTTGTCGGCGGGGCAAAACAATCATTTTCCCGAAAGAGGAATTGGACTTCCACTTTCATCTGCTGGATATCAGAGGAACAATCAGAGCCACTTTGAAAGTATTTAAAGATGATCCTGAAAAGTATAAAATTCTGGCGCCACTTGGAACAGCCTGTCGTTACCAATATGATATCGAAGACTTTGATTCGGACATTGCAGCTGGCTATGTGAATATATCGGAAGAAGAATGTGAGCTTTTTGAAATTAAAATGGAAGATCTTTACCGGGTCGCATCTCCAAAAAGAAAAGTATGGCTTCGCCACCATGCGGAAGAGGGAATGGCATTTCTTTCGGAACACCGTAGGATAAAGGTTCAAGGTAAGTTTTCGCTTTTAGAAAGAGTCGTTTTTAAATTGGTTTATGAAATCCCTGCCAGGAAGGTATTCCGAAAAATACTTTCAGAAAACTGAAGAGCGGATGATAGATAGGTCATGAGTGATGAAAGGATAAAGATTCAGTCAGGTGGAGCTTTCCATCTGAACAAATGGTTTCTCGATTTTGTGGATGAAAACGGAGGAACTATGATTTTCTATGCCGCAAAACTTACATGGCATGGTTTTTCAGCCTCTTATACGAGCTGGTTACATTATGAAAAATCTTCCGGAGTCGTTATTCGATCGCGATTTAGTAATGTTCAGATGCCGCAGATCAGCGATAACCTCATCACCTGGAACGATCCGAAATTTGGAGTTGCCGGAACATGGGAGTCAAGCGAGAAGATGGTTCAGGCCCGTTTGTTTAATTCTGAAGAGGGTTTCCTCGACTGGAAATGTTATCAGCCGGCCTCACAGGTTCAATTGAGAATAAGCGATATTCTCCTGGAAGGGAGGGGATATGCTGAACAATTAATACTCACGGCGCCTCCCTGGAAAATTCCGATGGATGAATTGCGGTGGGGCCGTTTTGGTGCGGATGACTTTAACATCGTGTGGATTGAACTCAGGGAAAAGGAGAGGCAGAAATGGATTTGGCTCAACGGAGCTGAAGTTGAAAACTGCACCATTGAGGATGATCACTTTTCAATTCCGGAAAAGGGGCTGGATTTAAAGCTCGATCGGGGAGTGGTACTGGAGTCAGAGCAAAAGATTTTCTCTGTTGTCGAAAAGCTGATCCGCTATATTCCGGGATTCAACAAAGTCTTACCGCTCAGTTTTTTAATGGCTGATGAGACGAAATGGCTCAGTAAGGGGCAGCTTTATTCACAAAACAACGATGTTTGCAGTGGGATTGCTATACATGAACTGGTCAACTTCAAATCGTATCAGCCATGATCCTGAAAGTGGAAAATATCGCCAAAGCATTCGGTAAAAACAAAGTACTGAAGAATGTTTCCTTTGAAATGGATTCCTCGTTGTTGTATGGAATTGTGGGGGAAAACGGATCAGGCAAATCGACCCTGTTGAAAATTATTGTCGGGGAATGGAAACCTGATCACGGTCGTATTTTTGCTGAGGGGCGAATTGGATATTGTCCGCAAAATGCTTTGCTCTTCTCTCAACTCACTGTGGATGAGAATCTGAGGTATTTCGCTGCCGCTTACCGGATTGAAAAGTCAGAATTCATCCGCCGAAGTGAATCGCTGATGGAATATTTCAATTTTAAAAAATACAAAAAGGAAAGAATATCAGGCTTAAGTGGAGGAACGCAGCAAAAAGTCAATCTTGCCATTGCGCTCCTTCATCAACCAAAATTACTGATTCTTGATGAACCTTACAATGGATTTGACTGGGATACCTACCTAAAGTTCTGGAATTATACCAATCAGGTAAGGAAGGAGGGGTGTACCATTCTTGTGGTCGCCCATCTTATCACTGAAAAGGAGCGGTTTGACCGGGTTTTTAACCTTGCAGAAGGAGAGCTGATATGAACGCAATGCGAATCATTACTGCGTTATCCATGATTTTGAGAATGTTGTTACGGCGAAGAATCATCCTTATCTCGCTGGTGGTATTACCTTTTGTGTTTCTCACCATTGTTGAATTGACCGCTCCGACGAGGTTTATCCCATTCCGGCTTGCTTCGCTTGATGTGAGTGTATTCATAAAGGAAAGTTTGAAAAAGATTGCACTGGTGTTCTTTTCAGTCACATCTACAGGCTTCCTGGTCTCCCTGCTTGCGCTGAATCTTGTTCAGATAGAAAACGATGTTACCCGCCGGCTTGTCATCTGTGGGTATCACCCTTTTGAACTGCTGATTTCCAATTTGCTAGCCCTTCTGTTGATTGTTCTTTCAATAGCCGTTTATATTGGATTACTCATCAACGAGTTCGTTGCAGTAAGGCATCTTCCCATGTTCATTTATGGTCTGATGTTAATCGGATTTGTTTACGGTTGTTATGGACTGACCATCGGCAGTCTGATAAAAGGTAAGCTGGAAGGGGTGTTTTTCATTGTTCTGCTGGCCAACATTGATGCCGGATGGCTTCAAAATCCCATGTATTATGCTGAAGCGCACAACAATGTAATCATTCGCTACCTTCCGGCATACTATCCCTCCCAATCGGCAATCATTGCTGCTTTCTCTGATTATTCCGGCTCCAATGCGAGATTTTACAGCATCTTGTATGGAACCGGTTTTTTGATTCTGGCACTTCTTATTTTTTATAACAAAATGCGAATTAAAAAATGAAAAAACTCCTTTTAGTAACCGGTAAATTGCTGTATGCAATAATTTTTCTCATTTTGATCCCGGTTGGTATATGGTTTTGGGCAAAGTTTACTGAGCAAATCATCACCTTACCCGTAATTGAGTCAAAGATTGCGGGTGAGATTTTGATGTTTATTGGGGCAGTACTCATGTTGTGGGCTATGTTTGCATTAATGTATTATGGCAAAGGATTGCCCATGAATGGTTACCCTCCGCCTGTTTTTGTCACAAAAGGGCCCTACCGGTTATTCCGTCACCCCATCTATTGGGGCTTTGGATTGCTGATGATTGGCTGTTTTATTTACATAGGTTCAGCAAGCGGAATCTGGCTGGTATCTCCATTGACGATTTTAGGAATGGTTGCGCTTGTTCTGGGATACGAATCAATTGATTTGAAGAGGCGGTTTCCAGGTCAGACGATTCGGACAGTACTTGATTATCCTGAGCATAAATCAGGTACTCCCGATTTCAGGGATCGGTTGACATCCTTGTTTTGGGTTGGTTCATATTTGATTCTCAGTAATTTTGTGATCGAAAAATTAAATGGCGCTGTGGCTCCCCTGGCAGGAGAACCACTGCGGTGGCTGGCTGCATTTGAGCATCCTTATTTACAGTTTATTGCGGTTGCTTTTTTAGTAATAACCCCGTTTTTGATCAAAAGAAAGAAAACGTTAAGAATATGGGAGGTCTCAGCATTTATAGCTTTATCTTACTCTTTTTTCATTGCATTATTGTATCCTTCAATTGGTGCACAATATCTCTCACCGCAGAATTCAGCCCTTATTTCCGTCCCGGTATTCCTGATATTTATTTCCATTAAGGCGATTTTTCACCAGTCAAGGCAAACAACTGTCCTTTTTACATTAATCGCTGCTATTCTTGTTCTGATTCAGCTGACAGATAGTCGTTCGGCGGTACTCCATCTTGCTTGTTCAGTTGTGATATTTCTTTTATCGGCATATTACCTGAAGATTTGGATTTTCTTAAAAAGCGGTTCCGAAAAGATTGCCAATTCCTGGAAAGAGTGGGTATTCGGCAAAGTGAGGGTGATCAATCATGGTTTCTATGTTGGTTTCGGCGCCTTCTTCGGCATTTTGATTGCAGGTATTCTGGCAGGTACAGAATATTCTTTGGCGCTACTGGTTTTTACAGTTTTAGTCACGATATGCGCTGCGCTTTGGGCCCAGATCATCGAGGGTTCTGCCAAATTAAAAAGACCCTTTGGATATTATGGAGGAGTTGTTGGAATTCTGTTTGGATCTCTTGCAGTGTGGGCAATGGGGCTGAATGGCTGGGTGATTATTGGAGTGGGATCTGTCGTGATGCCCTGGGTGCAAGCAGCTGGACGGTTACGATGTCTGGTAAATGGGTGCTGTCACGGCCGTCCATGTGATAATCCCTTCATTGGAATCAGGTATTTTCATCCCCGTTCAAGGGTGTGTAATATTTCAGGTTTAAAAGGTGAGCTGATCCATCCCACTCAGCTTTACTCCATTTTATGGCTCTTTTTAGTGGGTATTATTTTGTTTACCGTTTGGAATAAGTATGCTGTTTCACCACCTCTTATTTTTGGTTTATACTTGATTTTTACCAGCCTTGGTCGTTTTGTGGAGGAAGCCTACAGGGGCGAGGTGCAAACTCCCAGTTTAAAAGGTCTTCACCTCTATCAGTGGACTGCAATCATTTCTGTTATTTGCGGCATCCTGATGACCGTCATTCAGATAGAACCTGTTGTTATTATTCCTGGCTTTAGCTGGGAATCGGTTTTGTTTGCTTCCATAAGTGGTTTATTTATCTTTTTTGCCATGGGAATCGATTTTCCTTACTCGAATGTGAGATTCTCGAGGTTGGTTTAATAAAAGAATATGGCTGAGTTCGGATAACGGTTAAAGCATTCTGAAATGTTACGTAAATTGCCGTTGATTAACATCTCTCTTTTTGAATTTACCAGAAGAGTTTTTGTGGGTGGTAAAATATCCCTCAAGGGGATGTTCCTGCTCCCGCTTTATTATCTTCAGATCATACCTTCTCTCCCTTTTGAATTCCTTCAATTTCTGATATACGGGCAACGGATAAAAAAAACGGTTATCTCAGATGATCCGGTTTTCATACTCGGTCACTACAGAAGCGGTACCACCTATTTGCAAAAACTGATGGTAAGCGATCAGCAATTTGGATTTCTGACCAACTATGATTCGTTGTTTTCAAATTCAAATCTTCTCTTTGGCAGGAGGATGAAGTATCTGTTCCAGGGAATTATCAATATCTTCAAAATTAAGAATCCATTTTTTCATCAGAGCCTGGTTCATCTCTCAGAACCGGCAGAAGAAGATGATTATCTGATGAATAAAGGATCTGCCTATTCAGCTTACTGGGGGCTTATTTTTCCTAAGCAGTGGCGTGAATGGCTGAACGGTTCCCCCCAATTTTCGAATCAGGAGTATTGTAAAGGGTGGATGAGGGAGTACCTGAAATTGATTAAATATGCCACTTTTAAGAACAAAGGGAAGCAGCTTGTTTTAAAGAGTCCGCCGAATATGGAGCGGATCAGATTGCTATTGCAACTATTTCCGGAGGCAAAATTTGTTTATATCTGCCGCAATCCATGTCACCTCTATTATTCTGCCAGAAATATGTGGGTAAGGGCTATACTCAACTATTACAGTTTACAGCAAATTTCAGACGAGGAACTGGATGAAATTATTTTTGATCACTTTATATATCTTATGGAGCAATACGAAAAGGAGAAGGTCTTTATTCCAGACGGAAACCTGATTGAAATTACCTACGAGGAATTAAAGGATGATTCATTCAAGACCATCCAAAAGATATATGCCGATTTAGGACTACCCGGCTTTGAACTGGCCACTAAGGGCCTGTTGCATCGAATAGAAATGGAAACTGCCTACATGAACTTTGAGCATCAGTTCTGCGACAGCACTTTTAAAAAGATCGAAGAGCAGTGGGGAAAATATATTCACCAATGGAAGCAGTTAAGAATTTAATGGATTAGGTTTTCATCGGATAAAAAGTTAATGATTTGTGCGACTGTCTCTTCATGTGTCTGACTCACTGTATGTACTGCAATTTGTGGATGCAAAGGGATTTCATATGGGCTATCGACCCCGGTAAAATCCTTCAGGTCGCCATTCAGCGCTTTCTGGTAAAGGCCTCTTGTATCCCTACGGATACATACTTCGATCGGAGTATCAACAAAAACTTCAACGAAGCAATTTTGGCCAATGATCTCTTTTGCCAATTGCCGGTCTTTCCTGAAAGGCGAGATAAATGCAGTGATAACCACCACTCCCGCATCATTCAGCAACTTTGCGATCTCGGCGACTCTTCGGATATTTTCGGCTCTTCCTTTGGGTGAAAAATCCAAATCGCGGTTAATGCTGAGCCTGGTATTATCGCCATCGAGGATAAGGGTGCGGATGCCGGCATTGAACAGTCCTAACTCCAGGTTCCGGGCAATGGTCGATTTACCGGAACAGGGAAGACCGGTTAGCCAGATTACAAAGGCTTTCTGGTTATTTAGATTCTCCTTCTGCTCGCGTGTGACCAGAAATGATTCTATGGTCAAGTTACAATCGGATAACCTATTTTTCATTGGAAGAATTTTCACTTATAAAATTACATCAATTATTCTTAATTAAAATCGTATTTTTTTGCCAGTTAAGTTATAGGTGTAAAATAAGAGTATTACTTTTATGCTTTCAGGAAAATTAGTCTTAATCAATAAAAATAATTGAAACTTATGCAGAACAGACGAGAATTCTTAAAAATTTCAGCTACAGGCTCGGCCGGGATGATGTTACTCGGCGCTGCCGGATGTACAGCCGGTGTTGCTCCTGACCGGAAAAGCTATGGTGTTGGTATACAGCTGTACACTATTCGTGATGCCATGAGTGCGGATGTCGTGGGGACGTTAAAGAAAGTGTCAGACATGGGTTATAAAAACCTGGAGTTGGCAGGTTATTCAGAGGGTAAGTTTTATGGTTATTCACCTGCTGAGTTTAAAAAGATCGTCAGTGATCTGGGAATGGTTAATCTCAGTAGTCATACCCAGGTTGAATCGGCTTCCATTTCATTGGATAAAGCAAAATTAATGGCTGATACACATGCTGAACTTGGTGTCAAATTTTGTATTAAGCCTTGGATTGAAGAGGTCGATCGCAATATTGAGTCGTATAAAAAGATGATTGGCGACGTAAATGAAGTTGCTAAAATTACCAAAGGTGTTGGTATTCAATTTGGATATCACAACCACAATTTTGAATTCAAAAACACTGGTGGAATAGTTCCGTACTACGATATATTTTTAAAGGAAATGGATGCTGATCTGGTCACTATGGAATTAGACCTATTCTGGGCATCGAAGGCTGGTCAGGATCCGGTAGCTATGTTTAAAAAATACCCGGGCAGGTTCCAGCTCCTCCATTTTAAGGATATGCTTACCAATCAACCGCCATTCTTCGAAGTAATAAAAGATGATATTTGTAGTGTAGGAGCGGGTGTGATTGATTTCAAAAAAATCCTGCAATCTAAAGAAATTGGAGGAATGAAATACTTGTTTGTTGAAGATGATAATCAGGGAAATGGAAAGCCATTTGAAGGGATAGAAACAAGTATTAGGAATATTACCACAAAGATTTTGAAATCATAAAGTGTGTATTTGTTTAAGTTCTGGCTGACCCTTTTATAGCCAGGAATTTAGTGTGATATCCTAATAATCTGAGGGTTCAAATCAAACGGTTTGGACCCTTTTTCTTCTATTTAAACGGTTTTTTACATTTCCCGAATAATTTGAAAAATCATAACCCGTAAAAACATTTATCTGAATAAAATGAGTATAAATAATAAATTCAACGCTATCATCTCACTGATTCATAAGACAAAATTGGTTTTGACCTTGATGGTGATTTTCCTTATGTTTTGGAACTGCCAAAAGAGTGATATAACCGATTATTCTGCACTCATTCTGGGCACGTGGGTCAATAATATCGTAGATAATCAGTTGATTACTACAAATTCCACTTTCGTTATGCAATTAAGACCTGACAAGATTGAACTGTATTCCAACGGGAATACGATTGACAAGGACAACAAAACCTGGATCGAAAACGACAAATACAGTTATAATGTCAGTGCCAACGTAATAACAATTGATGGAGTAGGCGCTCTGGGCGGTAATTTTCATATGGAGTTTACCATTCGATCGGTTAACGAGTTTACATTAAGCTTTTCAGTAACCAAATTTATGATTGATAATGTAGAATATCCTGATCCGAAAATATATAACCTTAAGAAAGTATTATCGGATCCAGGTAATCAGTTTGTAGGTACCTGGTATGGAAAATCCACTACACCCGGCAGTGCTGACAACAGCCATCACTATTGGGAATATTTTGCTGACGGCCATTTTAATTATTATTATCAGGATGCAGCGGGGCTATGGGTAAAGAAACCGGACAATGCGGGCCATTATTTCCTTTATGGTGATTTTCTGGCGTCCAATTATACGAACGACCTTTTGACCGGAGGAACTGGAAAGGCTTTTGAATGCTGGAATATTAGCATCATCGGGAACGCCATGTTCTGGACAGGCATAAGAGAAAACAGCCAGATAAACAGCTTTCGGATGGATCGGGTACAAGGTCCGCCGGCATCTCACTAAGCAGTTCTGGATTACACCTTATAAATTTATACTGTATTTCAGAACCAAATTGTTGCAATACCCGGTGTTTGTTTCAAGTGTTTATTCATTTAGATTTTCAGTTTGTCAGGATACGCAAAAACAGTTTGGGGAAATGCAAATGATCTTAAACTTAATTTTCCTAATTTTACTAAAAAAAGATGAGCGTGGCCGATATCATGTTTAACTGGAATTTTAATCAGACAATAGGCATTCTTTTGGGCTTAATAATGGTGCTTGTTTATTTGGTTGTTCGGTTAATTAGATCGGAAAAGAAGAAGAAAGAGTTGGGAGCGCAGGTAAAAATGCTTGAGGAGAAACTGAATAATATCCAACTTGATACAATTGAAACAAAACTAAATCCACATCTGTTCAAGAATATCCTTAACTCTATTCAATCACATGCTTACCAAACCTATTTTGCCATTGATAAGCTTGCCAATGTGCTGGATTATATTCTTTACGACAGTCATAAAAAATATGTCACACCAAAGGAGGAGATTGATTTTGCTGTAAATCTGATTGAAATTAATAAGATTAAGCTTAGTCCGCTGTTTGACCTAAAAATAAAACTAAAGATAAATGATAATGAACCATTACTTACTCAAAAGGTTATGGCACCTCTTGCATCGATTGAGTTGATTGAAAATGCCTTTAAACATGCTGATCTTCAAAGTTCAGACGCATTTATTTCGATTACTTTTAGTTTTATTGACAGTGTTTTTTCATTAACGGTCGCTAATAAAATTTCAGGCAAAGAGCCAATGAAAAAGGAACACAGCGGGATTGGGGAAAAATCGATGGAGCAGAGGCTCAAGATTATTTATAGCGAAAATTACAAGCTGGACAGGTTTATAGAAGACAATTGCTACATTGCCCATTTAAAAATTAACTTACTTGAACACAAAGCTAAAATGCTTGATATTAGATGATGAGCTGCAAAGTCTTACTTATCTGAAAATGCTTTGCGAACAAATCCCTGAGCTCGAAGTTATTCGGGTATTTAATAGCGCTGCGCTCTTATTAGAACAAATCCCTCAGTTAGAATTTGACCTGTGCATTTTGGATATAGAGATGCCTGATTTTAATGGGTTACACATTGCCAATATGCTCAAGGGGAAGGCTGTGATTTTCACAACCGGGTATAATCAGTATGCCGCAGATGCCTTCGATCTCGATGCCATTGATTATGTGCGAAAACCTATCAAATTAGAACGATTGCAATGGGCTGTTCGGAAGGCAATTGCAAGATCGGTTAAAGGTACTGCACTTAAAAACTATATTCAATTAAACACAGAAAAGGGGAAGACCATAATATTTCCAAATCAGATTAACCATATCTATACTTCCGAAACAGATAGCAGGGATAAAGTTGCTCAGATGCAGAATTCTTCTAAAATTCTGCTCAAAAATATTTCTTTGGGCAGGCTGTTGGAGTTGTTGCCTGCTGGACAGTTTTGCCAGATTAATAAGAGGGACATAATAGCGCTTGGCGCAGTTCATTTCTTTTCGCATGATACCATTACAACCAATATGAGACAATCAGATGGGAAACCAGTGGTGTTATATCTTACTGATGCATACCGAAAGGATTTTATCCTGTTTGTTAAAGTGTGATTTGATTACAGTTTATTCCCTTCTTATTCCATTTCTGTATGGTTGAATAGGTTTCCGAAAGCTATATCAAAAAAAACCTTCATTTTTGCGAAATGAAAAGATTTAGAAATATTTTTCTCATTTATTCGCTTATAATAGTTTTTTTTTCTGCTCTGATGTACTGGATTGTACAATGCGGAAAGGTTTTGGAAACCGGTAGAAATGTTCGTATTCCAGACATTGGAACATCTCAGTGGAGCGAGTTTCTCGATACTTTGTCATTGAATCTAAAACATCCTTTGGCCCTTTTACTGGCTCAGATCATCACAATCATTATTGTAGCCCGCATATTAGGCTGGGTATGTAAAAAAATAGGACAACCAACAGTTATCGGTGAAATTGCAGCAGGCATTCTTTTAGGTCCTTCATTTGTCGGAATGTATTTCACCGGCTTTTCAGCAGCGTTGTTCCCGGTTGAGTCATTTGGTAATCTTCAGTTTCTGAGTCAGATCGGACTCATCCTGTTTATGTTTATGGTTGGCATGGAACTGGATATGAAAACGCTTAAAAATAAGGCTTTTGATGCTTTCATAATCAGCCAGACCAGTATCATCGTTCCATTCGCCTTAGGAATGGGGTTAGCCTATTTTATCTATTTGACCTTTGCTCCGCATGGCGTTCAGTTCTTATCTTTTGGTTTATTTATTGGAATTGCCATGAGCATTACAGCTTTTCCGGTTTTGGCCAGAATTGTTCATGAAAGAGGAATTCATAAAAAGCACCTGGGGGCAATCGTAATAACCTGTGCTGCAGTTGACGATATTACCGCCTGGTGCTTATTGGCAGCTGTAATTGCGATCACCAAGGCCGGTTCGTTTGAAAGTTCAGTTTATGTCATTTTATTGGCTGTAGGTTATGTATTATTAATGTTTTACGTGGTGAAACCCTTCCTCAAGCGTGTTGGTGATTTGTACCCGTCGCGAGAAAATATGAGCAAACCTATTGTGGCCATTTTCTTCTTAACCCTGATCTTATCCTCCTATGCTACAGAAGTTATTGGGATCCATGCCTTATTTGGCGCTTTTATGGCAGGTACCATTATGCCCGCCAATATGAAATTCCGGAATATATTAGTTGAGAAGATAGAGGATGTTTCACTCGTTCTGTTGCTCCCGTTATTTTTTGTTTTTACAGGGTTAAGAACAGAGATAGGGCTATTGAATGACCCTTTCTTATGGAAAATAAGCGGTTTAATCATTCTTGTTGCGGTGACAGGAAAATTTTTGGGCAGTGCGTTAGCAGCTAAGTTTGTGGGGCAAAACTGGCACGACAGTCTGTCAATAGGAGCATTGATGAATACTCGGGGTTTAATGGAATTGGTTGTACTTAACATTGGATACGATTTGGGCGTACTTAATCCGCAGATTTTTGCAATGATGGTAATCATGGCGCTTGTGACTACCTTTATGACTGGTCCTGCACTTGATCTGATCAACAGAATATTCCGTAAGGAAACCAACCTTCTCTTTGACCAAATTAGTCAGATAAGTAAATACAAAGTCTTAATCTCATTTGCAAACCCTGAGAAGGGGAAAATATTACTCCGACTTGCCAATAATTTTGTGAAGAAAATGAATAGCAATGCGGCTATAACCGTGATGCACCTTTCACCAAATAACGAATTAAACCAGGTAAATATAGATGAGTACGAACATGATAGTTTTGCCCCGGTCATCGAAGAATCAAGAATATTGAACCAAAAGATTACAACGCTATTCAAAGTCACCAATGATATTATGGCTGAAATTTCTGAGGTGGCCAATAAAGGAGATTACGATCTGTTACTTGTGGGTTTTGGACAATCGATTTTTGAAGGAAGTTTGTTAGGACGAATATTAGGCTTTACTACACGAATTATTGATCCGGATCATATCTTCAATACGGTTACCGGCAAAGAGAAGTTGTTTGAAAGGTCCCCTTTTGAAGAGAGTACGCGAATGATTTTAGCAAAAACTGATGTTCCAGTTGGAATTTTAATTGATAAAAAACTGACAAAAACAGACCATGTTTTTATTCCGATATTTGATCTCAAGGATGCTTTCCTGATAGGATATGCCCAAAAACTGATTTCCAATTCAGGGGCTCAGGTTACTTTCCTTGATGCCAATGGGGAGATGAAGAATTCCGAAATTAAGGAATCGATACGGGAGATTGAACAGGTTGCACCCAATCACATCTTTATGCAGAATCAAACAGTGATTGGGAAAGATATCCTGGAACAACAGGATTTGATGATTATTAGTCTTGAAAGTTGGAAAAAGCTTATTGAAAAACATACCATTTGGTTAACCATTACACCTTCGGTATTAATTATATCCGAGAATCACAAAACCGGACATACCTGATAAGTAAACCTTTCTAAATGGGAATGTATTGGGAATTGTTTCTGCAGAAGTACAATTTGATCCTTATCAGTAATTAGAGTCATTGTCTGTTTTTTTATTTATCTGATTTTTTTTTGTCCAACCTTTTGGATTTGCAATTTATATTTTTAACTTTGCAATTCAAAGTACTTTCAGATGAAAACAAATTTTGTAAATCCCAATGAAGATCTTCAGACCATTCGTGAAATCATGGAACGGTCGTCCAAGTTTTTGTCACTAAGCGGATTATCCGGTATATTTGCTGGTGTTTGTGCTTTAATAGGCGCCGCATTTGCGTGGTTTTTCATTTTGGATACAGGACACTCTTCATTCAACGAATACATTTCTAGTCCAGGTGGTTCGTTAATCTCAGGCAGCAGGTTTTACCTTTTACTCGATGCAATGCTGGTTCTTGGAATTGCAAGTTTGGGAGCTATTTACTTTTCATATAGGAAAGCCGCTAAAGCTGGTCAACCATTTTGGACTAATCCGACCCGACGTTTACTTATCCATTTAATGATTCCGATGATTTCAGGAGGATTTTTTACTCTGATTATGGTTTTTCGGAATGATATGGCACTGGTTTCTTCGGTCATGCTGATTTTTTATGGGCTTTCGTTGGTAAATGCAGGTAAGTTTACTTTTGGAGAGATTCATTACCTTGGACTGACAGAAATAGCTTTGGGCATTCTGGCTGGTATTTTCGTTAATCATGGTCTCCTTTTTTGGACAATAGGTTTTGGTCTGATGCATATCGTTTACGGTACCGTGATGTATTACAGGCATGAACGTTAAAATAGAAAATAATTTCTTGTGAAGAATCCAATTTCAAACCTTCAGAAAGTATTCGAAAGCCGTATCAGGCTTGGAATCATGTCGGCGCTCATGGTAAATGATACGCTTGATTTCAATGCGCTGAAAGAATTGCTCGGATTAACTGACGGGAACCTGGCCAGCCACCTGAAAGCTTTAGAACTCCAGGAAATCATTGTCGTTTCGAAGCAATTTGTAGGGAGGAAGCCAAGTACAACCTACATGGCGACCGTGCGAGGAAGGTCTTTATTTAAACAACATCTGGCGGCACTCGAAGAACTAATCGGAAATCAATAATTTTTTTAATTATAAACTATGCAATTCAAAGTACTTTTAAAATTTAAAAACAATGGAAACAAAAAGTATTCAACAGTTGATGAACAGTTACAGTGTGAAGATGATCATCGTTTCGGGATTGGCCATTATGCTTCTTATCCCGTCGTTTTTAATCCAGGATATTATTCGCGAGCGAATAGCGCTGAGCCAGGAGGTGAAAAATGAACTTTACGCCCAATGGGGAGGAAAACAGGTGGTGGCCGGTCCGGTATTGAATGTGCCGTTTACGATGACGGAACCTGGGGAGAAAAATCAGGTAACTAACGAACGACATGGGGTGGCCCATTTCCTCCCTGAAACATTAAAAACGGATGGGATTTTGTATCCGGAAACCAGGAAGCGCGGGATTTACAAAGTAGTGGTTTACGAAGGAAAACTCAAAATGAAAGGTTCGTTTGCACAACCTGATATATCACAATTGGATCTTCAAAATGCCCGTTATAACTGGAGTGCAGCTTATTTCACAATGGGTATTACTGATATGCGGGGTATTAAAAACCTGCCCGAATTGGTTATTAATGGTCAGAAATGCAACGTTGAACCTGGTGTAGCCGATACCGATTTGTTCCAGTCGGGAATTACCGTTAAAGCCAATTCAGTTGACCTGAAACTTCCCATGAATTTTGAGATCGAACTGGTTTTAAACGGATCGGAGGACCTGTCAGTTGAAGCGCTTGGGAAAAGGTCTGAAGTTGAGATAAAGTCTGACTGGGCACAGCCAAGTTTTACAGGTGGATTTCTTCCGTCAAATCGTCTGGTTACCGCAAAAGGGTTTACGGCTGAATGGTTGGTGACCCACCTGAACCGCAACTTTCCGCAGCAATGGGTCGACCGGAAATACAACACACACGAAGCTAAATTGGGTGTTGAGCTGCTTATTCCGCTCGATCATTACCAGAAATCGATGCGATCGGTAAAATATGCCATCCTCTTTATTGCGTTGAATTTTATCATTTTTATTTTCATGGAAATTAAGAGTAAGACCAGGATTCATCCGTTCCAGTATTCATTGGTGGCATTTGCATTGCTGATCTTTTATGCACTTCTGACCTCCATCGGCGAACAAATAGGGTTCAATCTGGCTTACCTGATTTCTGCGGTAGCTGTCACTTTGCTGATCTCGTGGTATGTTTTTACAATGCTGCGAAATTTACGAATGACCGCCTGGGTAACCCTTTTACAGACAGGCTTGTATCTGTTCCTGTTTACCATTTTACAGCTGGAGGATTATGCACTGCTTGCCGGAAGTCTTGGCCTATTTGTAATTCTGGCAGGTATTATGCGTGCCTCTCAGCAAATTAACTGGTATTCTGAAGGATAGGTTTTAGAGAGGTCGTTTACGGCCTCTCTTTTATTTGGCTCCCGTTTCACTTAAAAACAGCCATATTTTTACTTCAATAAATCCTAATGACTGTATCAGCCAATTTTTAATGTTCTTTTGACGTACGTCCTTACTCAAAATGATCAACGATCAAATGACGTTTATCCGGTTTTTGACTGATAGGACAACTAATGCAAGAATTTAACTGAAGGAGCTTAATCTATTAATTGTTCCAAACGGTATCATAATAGGTATAATACGCATTCATGAATTCGTCGTGATTGGCAAATCCCAGTGATTTAAAACCATTTTCTGCATCCGAAAGTACATTTTTGACCCCAGTGTACCCACCTTTTTGATAGATAAAATTCATCAGTGTTTGACCCAGGAGATAATAGTCGTAGTATGGATTTCCAGGGTAAATTTTTGTGTCGTCATAATTTGGACGATGACCAAAATTGTTCGTGGCTATTCGCATAGCCTCCCTCACCGAAGGTTTTATCTCTGAAATCTTATTCTGTGGTAAAATCCCGTTGGCCAGGAACTCTGCAGCCCCTTCACTTAGCCAGGCGGTGGGTTGAAAATTGCGTGGATACAACCTGAATACCACTGAATGGGCAAACTCATGTCTTAATAAATGATTCCACCTATACATATCATTCAGGGTTGTGGGACTACTGCATGCCATTCCAGATACCCAACCAGTTCCTCCGGTATACCTGTTAGAACATTGAACGCCGTCCCGGGTAGCGACTTCACACTCCGGCCCAAAGCCGAAGGCCAATTTCTCAGGAAATGAGATATTTAATAAAGACATATATTCAGAATAGGCTGTTTCAATTATATCTGTAAAACCGGATATACAAAACGCATCTTTATCTGCGCAGTAAAATTTAAAGTGCATCGATTCGATTTGCAATCTTCCTCTTTTTTGATTATTGGTTTCCAGAATCCGGTAATCAATATATCGTTTCCAGATTGAATACAGATTATCCAATGATTCTACTCCCGACCAATAAGGTGCTACAACCACTGTCTGAGACGAAACATCAATAATATCATTATACTGCCAGCACTTGTTTACTGCCATAAATTCACCCCACATCTGCGCAATGGCAATTCCATGATTAGCGGCAAAAAGTGTTGGATCGTTTAGTGTAGTTAATGAAGGTAATTGACCACCATATTTCATGATTGCTGACTTTGTATCGTCATCCGATATCGTCAATCCAGCTTCAAATGCAGCCATACCGTATTTGAACCATATCGGGAAAGTGGTTTTTAAGTAATAATTCGATAAAAACAGTTGACACATGTAATAGATTGCCGCATGTGTTGCATCTTTAAAAACCGCTTTTTGTTCTGAAGAGTAAGGCGTCGTGACATAAATTTTCCCATCACTCCCAATATATCCTGCATCGAACGGCATCGTATTGGAAGGTTTCTGGCTTATAAAGGTAGTTGAATATACCGGGACGACTTCGACACCACTAAAAAGATTGGTTTGATAAGAGGGGTATCTGTGCAGATTGAGGGCAAGTATCTTGTTATCTATTCGGCTTTGAACAATTACAGGAAGACTTTCTCCAAGAATATCAATGGTATAGTTAATAGTCCCCGCATCTTCGGCAACAACAGTATAGGTCATATTCGAGGTGAAATTATTTTGGGTTGACCCAGAAATTTGAATAGTCGGTCCCACTTTTGCGGAAGCCTTATCCGAAAGGGTAAAAGTGGCGATCAGGTTGGTTCGGTTGACTCCTGCTGGTATTGTGCAGATAATTCGTTGGTTCGCTTTTTCAACAATCCCGATAACGTCATAGGGAAGCGAACTGTTATTGGTCTTTAGGAAACTGAAGGACAAAAGATCCTTTGCGCTGTTTGGGGCACAGGTAATCGAGACGGTATAATTGGTGGAAGAACCATCTTCTGCCGTGATGGAATAAACGACAGGGACAGTGAAATCATTGATGGTTACCTTATCCTGCTGCTCAGTATTCCCAACTTTAACAATCGATTTTAGTGAATTAGTAAATGTGGCCTTAAAGGAAGAAAGAATTGTATTATATGGAACAATAATATTAACTGTTGTACCTGAAATAATCCCGGCGATATCAGCCGGAATATTCGGATTATCTGCTTTCGTCAATCCGAATGTGAGGAAAGCCTTTTCGGAACTTTTCTTCACTACATTTACAGTATAATCCTGTTTCGAGCCATCCTCTGCAATTATGGAATAAACAACTGGCTGAGCAAAACTATTTATTGTGCTTTTTGATTGTTGAACAAGGTTGCCCACCTTTACTGTTACTTTTGGAGAAGCGGTATAGGTGGCCTTTAAAGTTGATAAATCAGCACTGGATGAAAGTAGTACATTAATAATACAACCGGTTATCATCCCAATGCAATCTTCGTTTAAAGAAGGATTGTCTGATTTCGCAAATAGAAAAGTAATAAGCGCTTTATCCGAGCATACTATAGAGATGTTGTAGTTTTGGGTACTACCGTCTTCAGCAGTAACAGTATATATTAGGGGAGAAGTAAAATTGTTGGTATTCAGTTTATCTTGTTGAATTACTACTCCAATCCTAACAACTGATTTTGAAGAACTGGTAAAACTAGCTTTTAATCCGGAAATATCAATATTTGAGGGGATTGAAATAGTGATCGTATTTCCGATAATCGTCCCTGCATAATCTTCAGGAAGGGCTGCGTTGTCAGCTCTTTTAAATGCAAACGAGGTAATCGACTTATCACTACTCTTTTTAACTTCGACGGGCACCGGATCACCACCTTTATTACACGAAAAAAGCAGTATTCCGGAAAAAATAAAACAAACTAATATTCGGGTGATAGTTAATCGATATTGGTCAGTAATTTCGGATATCTTTTCCATTTTTCATAGGTAAAATGAAACATTTGAAAAATTTGGGCCAAAAATAAAAAAAAGCTACGAAAACTTAATAATTAATTTGTGTATTATTTATGTTTCACAACATATGTTAATCGCAAAATGGTTTGGTAATTTGACCTAAATAAATCAGTATTCAATACAGTCTCAAATCACTCACTCAAATCCCGAGGTATCGGAAACGCTCTAAGGAACAACTAAGATTCTATTTTTCCTAAATGTACCACAACATTTCTGAATTCTGTTACCTTGGATCCTCCGGCTTGGTGCACCTTTGCAATGTCAAAACAGAACAAATAATTTAAAATTTATAAAAATGAAAACAAACAAAGTCGGGATTTTCAGTAAGGTGTTATTTAAAGTGGTCTTTTTATTTCTGACCATTGTCATTGTAAATTCAAATGTCAGCGCTGCAGATTATGCCGTTGATAAAGCGGTCAGCAAAGTTAAATGGGAGGGAAAGAAAGTAACCGGTAAACACACAGGAACGATCTCTTTTGAAAGCGGATTATTAACTGTTTCAAAGGATAAGGTCGTCGGCGGATCTATTGTAATTGATATGAAAACGATTGTAGATGAAGACTTAACTGATCCGGAGTGGAACAAAAAGCTGATCGGGCACCTTTCGTCGGATGATTTCTTCTCAATTGCAAAATTTCCACAGGCAAGTATGGTCGTAAATAAGGTAACTTCAGTGTCAGGTGATGATTTCCATTTCCAGGCTGACCTTACGATAAAGGGGATAAAGAAACCAGTTGAGTTTAATGCAAAAGTCAAAGTTAATGGCGATAAACTGAGCACCCAGGGAATAATTACTATCAACAGAACGCTTTACGATATCAAATATGGTTCGGGAAGCTTTTTTCAGGGCTTGGGAGACAAAATGATCAGTGATGATTTTACCCTTGAATTTGATGTAATAGCAACTAAAAAGTAATACAACCTTTAAAAATTTAAAGTTGGATGTCCCCAGGGGCATCCATTTTTTTTATCCCTAAAATGAGATTGCTTTATTTTGGCGCTTATAACTCCATTAAAACTTGTTGGCCCTTCTTTAAGCAGACGTTTTATTACTGTCAGATTCCCGTTTTACTTTTGTTGAAACCGAATACATCAAAAAGGAGCTGCAAATCTGAACTGTAGGTACACCGCTGCTATCAACGATGGAATAATAAACAAATATTGCATGAACAATTTTGGTGGATAAAGTGACATATAAATTCAATAGCAGTTATGATAAACATGATAATTGTCATATTATTTGGCGAGATCCTTGCTTGGCATTGTATACGGCTGTAATAGAGCGCTGTAAGTAGCAAAAGACCAATGATGATAAGGGGCAGGGAAAAGCAAAATAAAATTTAAAGTCATAACTTGATGTAGATTCAAAGATGTGTTTAATGAATTTTTTTAGAAATGAAAAATTCTTCCTTTCAGAGTTTTCATGTTCACCAGGTGATCATGAAAACCGGGAGGCCCAACCAAACAGGGTTAAGCATACTGTTTACAGTCTTATTCTTCATATTACTTTTTGTCTCAGGCTGTAAATATGAGGTTACAAATAATGGGAATCTGAACGATTTGCCACTCTCACCTCCGGAAATCATTGATTTCGCCATAACCATATTTGTAATCAGGACCCGGATTCCCAAGATCATGAGAGGTATTGCATGCCAATCCTCTCATCAGTGCGGAATTGGGTTGTTGCCCTCCATGGGTTTCTTTATAACGCTGGTAAACCAAAGCCATCGTTCCGGCAACGCCAGGTGCAGACATTGAGGTTCCGCTCATTAATCCGTAACCATTGTTAAAGACGTCTGAATAGACACCAACACCATCGCCACTGATGTTTGGAATTAAACGGCCATCCCTGGAAGGTCCAAAGCTGCTGAAACTGCTCATGTTGTCCACCTGGTCTATGGCAGCGCATATCAATGAGTTCTTTAGATTTTTGGAAGTGGTACGATATCCCCCGGAACCGATGCAGGCTGACTGATCGTTTCCTGCAGAAAATATATAAAGGAAGTATGGATATAAACAGGCAATCTGGTCATCATTATGGTCTTCAGTATTGTAGGCATTAGGCGAAGGACAAGTCGATACCGAATATCCCCAGGAGTTTGACGTAATTTCAATTCCATCATTATCCAACGACAAGAGTCTTTCCTCTTCTGTAGAAAGTCCATTCGACTGAAAGTTAAAATTCCAGGCATAGAGTGTAGCCTCCGGAGCCATCCCTATCGCTTCTGGATCGAGCAGACCAGCACTTATTATTGTACCACAGGTATGGGTTCCGTGATCAGAAGTGTGATATTCAAATTCCCGGACAGAAACCCTGCCATTAAAATCCTTGTGTAATGATTTGCCTGCAGAGGAGCGTGGGTTAAATGTTGGGATTTTAACCCTGTTCTCACTTCCTCGAAATTGGCTGCAGGAGTTATGCATTTCTCATTCAGCGTAACTTTGTATTGGTTTGGATCAACCCTTTGAGCCCAACTTAAGTTAACAAGCAGTATCAAAAGCGATAAGAGATAAATGCACCTCATGATTTATTCATTGGTCTTAGGATATGAAATTTTTTCTAATCCAAATACATAAAAACAAAAAAGGCCAAAATCTTTCGATTTCTGCCTTTTAAGCTCCTCAGGTAGGACTTGAACCTACGACCTACGGATTAACAGTCCGCCGCTCTAACCAACTGAGCTACTAAGGAATAATATTATTTTGCGCTTTAGCCCTTATTTCTTCTAAAGCGTTGCAAAAATAGTAAGATTTTAAGAAATGAGAAATATATTTGTAAAAAATATGAAAATAATCTGCAAGATGAATAAATTGAAAATTTTGGGAATCGGAAATGCACTCGTTGATATTATGGTTCTTCCTGATGATGATCAGATTATCAGCAATCTAAATCTTCCTAAAGGAGGAATGACATTGGTCGACGGAGAGCTTTCAACCCGCATACAACAGGAGATCTCCCATCTCAAAATAAAGATTGCTACAGGCGGATCTGTCGCAAATGCAATCAATGGCATCGCCGGACTGGGGATTGAGTGCGGATTTGTTGGCTCAATCGGCCGCGATGATCTCGGAACACTGTTTAAAAGCGACATGGTCAAACGGGGAATCACGTTAAAATTGAAAGAACTTGAGCTGCCAACCGGTCGTGCAGTCGGATTTGTAAGTCCCGGTGGTGAGCGCACTTTTGCTACCTATTTGGGTGCGGCTGTCGAAATGGGCCCCACTGATATTACTACCGAAATGTTTGCAGGTTATGATATCTTCTTTATCGAGGGTTACCTCGTATTTAACCATGCATTGATTATGGCGGCCGCTTCGGCGGCTAAATCGGCCGGACTAACAATAGCACTTGATCTGGCCAGCTATAATGTGGTGGAAGCAAACCAGGATATTCTGAACGAATTGGTTGACAACTATATCGATATTGTGTTTGCAAACGAGGATGAAGCAAAATCTTTTACCGGAATGCAACCAGAGGCTGCCCTTGAAAATCTGGCATCCAGGTGTGATATCGCTGTGGTAAAGGTGGGTAAAGATGGGGCATACGTTCAGCAGGGTGATCAGAAATGGTACATACCGGCAATGGGAACGGTCGTTATTGATACAACAGGTGCTGGCGACTATTTTGCGGCGGGATTTCTTGCAGGGCTGGCCACCGGATGTGATCTTGGAAAATGTGGAATAATTGGCTCTTTATTGGCAGGTGAAGTAATAAAGGTCGTTGGTGCTGAGCTGGAAGACCACCATTGGGATGCGATTAGAAATCATCCTGAAATGTTTTAAGCAAAATTTCTGTTTGAACTATCGGGGCTTAATTGAATGAAAAGAGGAACCATTTATCCTGCAGGCAGGTGAAATAGTTCCTCTTCTGATTTTAAAAACGATACAGATCATTTCGTCTGCTAATGTTTAATCAACATTGCTGCTTGAAAATGGCATGTTATTTATAACAGGAATCAATCCTGCATAAGATTTATTGCACTATTAAAAGAAAGTAATTCTTCTTCCCTTTTTGTATCAGAAGGTATTTACCTCCGATCAGTTTAGATAGTGAAACTGTCTCATCAGGAGATTCCACCTTAACTTTATTCACTGCAACTCCGCCACCTGCAATTGTCCGGCGCGCTTCACCCTTTGACGGGAAGATGGTACTCTTTTCAGCCAGCAAATCGATGATATTTATGCCTGATTCAAGCTCCCCTTTGACGATCCCGAATTGTGGAACTCCGTCAAAGACCGATAAAAAGGTGGCTTCGTCAAGTTTGCGCAAGGTCTCCTCGGTCCCTTTCCCAAATAAGATCTCCGAAGCTTCAACAGCAATAAGATAGTCGGCTTCCGAATGAACCATACAAGTCACCTCTTTGGCAAGAACCTTCTGAAGTTGTCGCAGATGAGGTGCGAGACGATGCTCCTCCGTGAGGGCGTCAATTTCGTCCTTTGGAAGAACTGTAAAAATCTTGATGTATTTTTCCGCATCGGCATCCGAAGTGTTTAGCCAGAACTGGTAGAAGGTATATGGAGATGTTCTTGCCGGATCGAGCCATACGTTTCCGGACTCTGTTTTTCCGAATTTAGTCCCATCTGCTTTTTTTATGAGCGGACAAGTAAGTGCCCATGCTTCACCACCCGCTTTTCTACGTATCAGTTCGGTGCCGGTTGTGATATTCCCCCACTGATCCGATCCACCCATCTGCAGTTTGCAGTTTTTTGTTTCATACAGATGGAGAAAGTCTGTTCCCTGTACCAATTGATAGGTGAACTCGGTAAAGGACATCCCTGCCATTCCGCTTTCGGGATCAAGCCGTTTCTTAACCGAGTCCTTTGCCATCATATAATTGACCGTGATGTGTTTACCGATATCACGGATAAAGTCCAGAAAAGTGAACTCTTTCATCCAATCGTAATTATTGACCATCTCAGCCCGA
The DNA here is from genome assembly GCA_963677935.2 of Prolixibacteraceae bacterium. GTDB lineage: Bacteria > Bacteroidota > Bacteroidia > Bacteroidales > Prolixibacteraceae > JAAFHB01. The sequence continues at coordinate 5,499,287 of CAXXEH010000003.1, forward strand.
TTCGCACCGATGGATTCAAAATCCAGAAACTTTGAGATCTGAACTTTGAGGCACTCCTGGTTATGGCGCAATGTGGATTCATCCAGTAGATTACGCTCCTGTGATTTGCCCGACGGGTCGCCAATCATCCCTGTTGCACCCCCAACCAAAACAATCGGTTTATGTCCGCAAAGCTGGAAATGTTTGAGCATCATTACCCCGACAAGGTGTCCGATATGCAGGGAATCGGCAGTCGGATCGATCCCCACATAAGCCGAGGTAACCTCTTTTTTAAGCTGTTCTTCCAATCCGGGCATCATATCATGAATCATGCCTCTCCAGGTCAATTCTTCAACAAAATTCATTCTTATAGCGATTTAATAGATATTATTCAATTAATTAGCAATTTTCGGGTATTGATTAGATCGATTTGAAAAACTAAATAATATATCCGGAATCCTGCTAAAAATAGTCGGGCAAAGATACAACTTTTTGCAACCCTGAGGGGCAGTGATTTATCTGTGAATTTGAAAGCTACGATTTATCTTCAATTTTAGTTCTCACCGGAGGAAGCTGCTTTTCCTTAACTGGTTCTATTATTTCCAATAAATAATGGTAATTTTCAACTTTAAAATATCACTCAAATGCGTGTAATCAGAATTAATGCCTTTATACTGATGACCATTGTCATCTTTATCTCATTTCATGCTCAATCACAACATCGGTTGATGTTACTTCATCCAACCGTTACCAATATTGAAAGTATGGAATGGATGGTGGAAAATAAGGTAATTGATATCCCCGGAGTCGAATTAATCGGAGTTTATTATTCCGGAGAGGTTTACGATTATTCTGCCTCTGAGAAATATCTAATTGACCATCAGCTAAAAAATTACCATCTTCGTATGATCAAAGGTGAACTTAGACCTGAGGAGGTTTACCGCGAAAACAGCTGTACTCCTGCATTCCGGAAATTATTTGAGGAGTCGGATGCCATACTTTTTTTTGGTGGGCCCGATATACCTGCAGCATTGTACGGCAAGAAGCAGAATTTGCTGACGCTTGTTACCGATCCCAACCGCCATTATTTTGAGACTTCATTATTTTTCCATTTAATCGGGGGAAGCCGCAATACCGCATTTAAACCTTTTCTATCGGGGAAACCCGATTTCATTATCAGGGCTTTTTGCCTGGGGATGCAAACGATGAATGTGGCAGCCGGAGGAACCTTACTTCAGGATATTCCGTCTGAATTATATCATAAAAACACTCTGGAAGACGCTGCTGAACAATCTGTTGATAATCAACACCGCAGTTATGTTTCGCCCGGATTTCCACTCTCCGATCTGTTCGGAGGTGCTTTTCATCCCATTCGGATTGGGAAAACCGGATATCTTAAGGAAATTGCAGGTCACTCAGATACCTCTACTCCAAAAGTATTGAGTTATCATCACCAGGCGGTTGGTCGCCTGGGGGCAAATCTGGAGGTTATCGCCACATCCATGGACGGGAAAATTATTGAAGGTCTTCAGCATAAAATATACAAGAATGTTATTGGGGTTCAGTTTCATCCGGAGCCCTCATCATTGTATAAGCCTGAGACAAGGTTAACAACCATCCCGGGAAAGCTGTTTTCTCCAAATGAGCTACTGAAGAAATCAAATAGTCTTGTTTTTCACCAGCGTTTCTGGAAGGATTTTTCTGATAAAGTTGCAAAAAGCAAACGGGAAAGTCCGAATTAGCGGATTAAAGACTAAATTGTACTACTCTTAGGTGGATGATCTATCAACTGTTCTTTCTCAGCCTTCAGAAAGGGTAGGATATTGGGGGCCATGTTTTCAATGGGTCCATACAATTTTGATTCTGCTTTTAGTTTGTTAGGGATAATGGTGATTGTGAAATTTTCGATCTTTAAAACTATGATCATCAGAATACTCAGGATAAATGCTGCTTTTATTGCGCCAAATATTGCCCCCGCCAATCTGCTGAAAATGCTCAATGCAATGGCTCTTACAAATTTTTCTGTAAGGGTCGCAATCAGGTGAACGACCATAACAACAAAGATAAAGATGAGGATAAATGATACGAGTCGTACAGCGTTAACGCTCCAGCTGACGTATTTGGAGAGCCAGGGCTGTACAAACCCCGAAAACTCTACAGCAGCCCATATACCAAGGATTAAAGAGGCGATGGAGGCCAATTCTACAAAAAAGCCTTTAACAAAGCCATTAATTGCAGCAATTACAAGAATAACAAACAGAACAATATCTAACACATTCATTTGTGAATAAAATTATAAATTTGCCGCAATAAATTTATGATAATTATTTTAAGTACGCTGGTTATTGCCGGAAAGTTACTAAATTTATTCCGAAATATACTAATTATTATCGAGCATGACTATTGTTAATTCAATTATTAACTGGATCAATTATAAAAGAATTTATGAAATCGATCTCTACCGGGAACATGCGATGGAGATTCAGGAAGAGGTGCTCTTTAATTTGCTCAATACTGCAAAAAATACGGAATGGGGCGAAAAATACCATTATGCTGATATCAAATCGTGGAAATATTTTAAGGATCAAGTCCCGGTTAGTCGGTATGAGATGATTGAGCCATTGATTAACAGGATGATTCAGGGCGATAGGAATGTGCTGTGGCCTGGTGTAATGAAGTGGTTTGCAAAATCATCAGGAACAACCAATGCCAAGAGTAAATTTATACCGGTTTCGAAAGAATCGCTTGACGATTGCCATTTCAGAGGGGGAAAAGATGTACTTGCGATCTATTATCGTAATTATCCGGAGGCCTCATTACTTTCGGGGAAGAGTCTCACTTTAGGGGGCAGCCATCAGATGACCAACCTTAGTAACAAGGCTTATTACGGGGATCTATCAGCAATTATGATTGAAAACCTCCCTTTCTGGACCGATTTTCATCGTACACCCCCTACAGAGATCGCATTAATTCCTGAGTTTGAAGAGAAAATTGCTCAAATCACCAAAACTGCAATTCAAGAGAATGTTACCTCCCTGGCTGGTGTTCCTTCATGGTTTCTGGTGTTGTTGCGTTATATTCTCGAATATACAGGGAAAGCGAATATCATTGATGTCTGGCCTAATCTTGAACTTTTCATCCATGGTGGTATCTCATTCGAACCTTACAGACAACAATATAAGCGGATCATCCCATCGGGAAGGATGAATTATATGGAGACCTATAATGCTTCTGAAGGATTCTTTGCCATTCAGGACGACCCTTCTTCGGGTGATATGCTCCTTATGCTTGACTATGGCGTTTTCTATGAGTTTATCCTTGCAGGCAATACTGAGGTCGAATTTCCCATCACAATACCACTCTGGGAAGTTGAGATTGGTGTCAATTATGCCATGGTAATCTCAACAAATGGTGGACTTTGGCGTTACCTTATTGGGGATACCGTGATGTTTACCTCCAGAGATCCTTATAAATTGCGAATTACCGGTCGTACAAAACACTTTATCAATGCTTTTGGAGAGGAGGTCATCATCGATAACGCTGAACGGGCTATGAAGGAAGCATGCTCTGCAACCGGGGCAATTATTAGCGATTATACTGCCGGACCAATTTTCATGAGCGAGAGTCAGGCTAAAGGAGCCCATCAATGGCTGATTGAATTTAATAATATCCCCGATGACATGGAAAAGTTTACAACTATACTTGATCAGGAATTACAACATCTAAATTCAGATTATGAGGCTAAAAGATACAAGAATGCAACCCTTGAAAGACCTCATGTGCTTGTTGTCGCTGATGGAACTTTTATGCAATGGATGCGGGAACGGGGTAAAGTAGGTGGTCAGAACAAGGTTCCACGATTGTCGAACAACAGGGATTATCTTGACGGGTTACTCCGGATAAATGAAAATATTCAAAACAAATCAAATCAAGTATGAAAAAGTCGAATACACCAATGCATATTGCCATAGCAGGTAATATCGGAGCCGGAAAAACAACCCTGACATCGATCCTTGCAAAACATTACGGATGGGAGGCTCACTACGAGGAGGTAGACGGAAATCCATACCTGAATGATTTTTATCATGATATGCAGCGCTGGTCATTTAATTTGCAGGTTTATTTTCTCAATAACCGTTTTGGCCAGATTATCGATTTCCGGAATTCGGGAAAAACGGTGATTCAGGATAGAACGATTTATGAAGATGCCGAGATTTTTGCCCCTAACCTTCATGAGATGGGCCTGATGAGTACCCGTGATTTTGAGACCTATCACAACCTATTTGATCTTATGGGGAAATTAATTCAGACACCTGATCTGATTATCTACCTAAGGGCTACAATTCCTACGTTGGTAAACCAAATTCAAAAAAGAGGAAGAGATTATGAAAATACCATCCGACTCGATTATCTCAAACAACTAAATCAGCGTTATGAGGCTTGGGCAACCCGTTATCAGCTTGGCAAAATGTTGGTTATCAATGTTGACGAGCTTAACTTCGCGGAGAACAGAGAAGATCTCAGCAAGGTCATCGACCGTATTGATGCTCAGTTACACGGTCTTTTTTAATTGTGAAAGTATTTTTTTCAAATTTGTAGCTTGCCAATCCAACAAATTCAAACCTTTGTTTTTTGCAATTATATTTAAATTCAAAGCCGGCTAATACCGGCTTTTGTCATTGGTAGTTCTCAAATTAATTTGTAGGATTATGCCGGAATTGACAATTTAGCAATTAATGCTAATATTAGTAAACTAATTCTACCTGATTCTGATGAAAAAACCTGATAAGATGGCTTCCTGTTACTTTCGCTTTGGTGAAGATAACCTTACTGCAGGACTGGCCCTTCAAATGGCAGAAGGAAAAATTGTTGGATCGATAAGTAAAAATGCAGCGGTTAGGATTACAAATAGCCGAAGTATTGTAGATGGTATCGTTACAAATCATGAAATCGTTTATGGAATCAATACGGGCTTTGGTCCTCTGTGTACAACAATGATCTCGGAAAGTGACACCCGAAAATTACAGCTTAACTTATTAAAAAGTCATAGCGTAGGAGTGGGGGAGGCCATTACTCCCAAATTGGCTAAACTGATGATGATTCTGAAAGTACATGCCCTGGCAAAAGGTTATTCGGGTATCGCAATGGATACCCTTGAAAGGATGATATGGCATATTAATGAGAATATTATACCGGTTGTCCCTTCCCAGGGTTCTGTCGGGGCGTCGGGCGATCTGGCTCCGCTGGCACATCTTTTCCTCCCTCTAACCGGACATGGGAAGGTTTACTATAAAGGCAAAATTGTCGATATGGGAGCACTTCTGCAAAAATTGGGAATTGCACCTGTGGAGCTTGGCGCCAAAGAGGGTCTGGCACTGATTAATGGAACCCAGTTTATTACGGCACATGCAGTCATGATATTGGACCGGTTGCAGAATTGCCTGGATAATGCCGATTTGATTGCTGCCATGAATCTTGAAGCAATGCTTGGATCGGTAAAAACATTCTCTCCCGAGTTGCATTTGCTAAGGCCTTATCAGGGTACTATTTATGTAGCAGAACGGATGAGGATGCTCATTGGGGATTCGGAGATCGTACAGTCACATAAGAATTGTTCACGGTTGCAGGATCCCTATTCTCTCAGATGTATCCCGCAGGTTCATGGCGCATCACGAAATGCCTGGCTTCACCTGAAAGAACTGTTAAACATCGAATTGAATTCTGTAACCGACAACCCCATCATACTGGAAGATGGACGTGCCATCAGCGGAGGAAATTTCCATGGACAGCCATTGGCTATGGCACTCGACTATGTTACCGTTGCTGCCGCCGAATTGGGAAATATTGCCGATCGTCGCATCTATTTGTCGCTGAACGATTCAATTGAAGGATTGCCAAAGTTGCTGATGCGCGAAACCGGACTGAACTCAGGATTTATGATTCCCCAATATACTACAGCGGCTCTGGTCAGTGAAAATAAAAGCTTGTGTTTTCCGGCAAGTGCCGATAGTATCCCGACCTCAATGGGGCAGGAAGACCATGTTAGTATGGGATCGATCAGTGCACGAAAGGCGCTGATGGTGATTGATAACCTTGAAAAGATTCTTGGAATTGAATTGTTTTGTGCTGCTCAGGGTTTCGATTTCAGAAAACCGCTGAAGTCAGGAGGGATCATTGATGAATGTCATCGTATTGTCCGACGAACAATTCCATTTGCTGAGTCGGATCATATTATGTCAGAAGAAATGAATAAGGCGATCGATATGGTGAAAAACAGAACATTAATTGCCATTTCCGGGAAAGCCGCTAAAAAACAGAAAATCAATCTTAAAAACGAGTATCATGAACTTTTCGGAATTTATTAAGAAATATGCCACACATCCCGAATACAAGGCGCCGACAGGGAATGTACTCAATGCAAGATCTTGGCAGACAGAAGCCCCATTACGAATGTTACTCAATAACCTGGATCGTCAGGTGGCCGAAAATCCCGAAGAACTGGTTGTTTACGGGGGTACTGGTCAGGCAGCCCGGAATCCCGAAGCGTTGTTGCAGATCATTAAATGCCTGTTGGATTTGGATGAGGAACATAGCCTGTTGATACAGTCGGGTAAAGCGGTGGGAATTGTCAGGACCCATCCCGAAGCTCCGCGCGTATTTATTGCCAACAGTAACCTGGTCCCTAAATGGGCCACCTGGGAGCATTTCGAACAACTGAAACGTGAGGGTCTGATGATGTATGGCCAGATGACTGCCGGAAGTTGGATCTATATTGGTTCGCAAGGTATTTTGCAGGGAACTTTCGAAACATTCTCTGCCTGTGGTATGAAATATTTTAAGGGTGATCTCAAGCACAAACTGATCGTCTCTGGCGGACTTGGCGGTATGGGCGGAGCTCAACCACTGGCTGCAACTATGGCCGGAGCCACTTTCCTGGGTGTTGATATTGATCCTGAACGAATCCTGAAGCGGTTAAACTCACGTTATATCGACTACATTTCCTATTCTTACCCTGAGGCAAAAGATATGATATTAAGGGCATTGATAAATGGTGAAGCAATCTCGGTTGGTTTGGTGGGTGATATTGGCGACGTTCTTGAACAATTACTCAAGGACGGTATTCTACCCGATGTGGTTACCGATCAAACTTCAGCACATGACCCGTTGTACGGATATATTCCTAATGGGTTGACACTTGAGGAGGCCCGTGCACTTCGTCACAAGGATTCAGAAAAATATAAAGAGTTATCGCTGAAAAGTATGGCCCGCCATGTCAGATTTATGCTCGAAATGCAGCGTCGGGGAAGCATCGTATTTGATTATGGGAACAACCTTCGTGAAATGGCCAGACAAGGGGGTGAAATGAATGCATTTGACTTTAATGGATTTATTCCTGAGTTTATCCGGCCCCTCTTTTGCGAAGGAAAGGGACCTTTCCGTTGGGTGGCTTTGTCGGGTGACCCTGAAGATATCCGGATTACAGATCAGGCATTAATGGCCGCTTTCCCGCATAACGAGCAAATGATAACCTGGTTGAAAAAGGCGGAGAAGTATGTTGAATTTCAAGGTCTTCCAGCCAGGATCTGCTGGCTTGGGATGGGCGAGCGCGAAAAGGCCGGAGTGTTGTTCAACAATCTTGTGAAAGAGCGGAAAGTAAAGGGGCCGATTGTCATTGGACGCGACCATCTCGATTGTGGATCTGTTGCTTCGCCTAACCGGGAGACCGAAAAAATGATCGATGGCAGCGATGCAGTTTCAGACTGGCCATTGCTTAATCTGATGGCCAATACAGGCGGTGGCGCCACATGGGTTTCGTTCCACCACGGCGGTGGTGTCGGAATGGGGTACTCACAACATGCCGGGATGGTCGTGCTTGCTGACGGAACGGAGCGGGCAGAAGCCTGTATCCGACGGGTACTGTACAACGATCCGGCAATGGGAATATTCAGGCATAACGATGCGGGATATGAAAAAGCTAAAGAGAATATGAATACATTTGATCTTGTTTTTTAACTTTGGAGTGTATTTAATGTTGGTATAATGATAAAGAATAGATTAATAGGTCCTTTTAATCAGCTTGTTACGATGGACCACATCCCCTTGAAGGGGAGTGTGAATGACCATCAGCTTGAAATAATCCCGAATGGAGGAGTAGTGGTTTGTGAAGGAAAGATTGTTAAAACCGGAAATTACGAACAACTTGGTATCGAGTTTGGCGATCGTAATACCATCATTGATTATGTCGATAGCGAAATGGTGGCAATCCCAGGGATGATCGATCCTCATACCCATATTTGCTGGGCTGGAAGCCGGGCTAACGATTATGCACTCCGGTTGGCAGGGAAAAGTTACCTCGAAATCGCCCTTGGAGGTGGCGGAATCGGTGATACGGTAGAAAAAACCAGGGCAGCTACTGCAGCTGAACTTGAAGTCAACCTTACAGAGCGTGCCCTTACTTATCTTAGAAATGGTGTGACCACTGTTGAAGTGAAAAGTGGCTATTGTTTAAACACCGGGGGAGAAATAAAATTACTCGAGGTAATAGGTAAGGTAAATAAAAGACTCTCTATTGATCTGATTCCTACTTGTCTGGCGGCCCATATTAAACCATCAGATTTTATCGGCAGCCAATCGGATTATTTGGAAAGTATTGTTAAAGAATTACTTCCAGAGATTAAAAAACAAAATTTGACCAACCGGGTAGATATTTATATTGACAAGGGGGCATTTACAATTGCTGAAGCCAGGATTTATTTGAACCTGGCAAAGCAGATGGGATTTGACCTGGTGGTCCACGGAGATCAGTTTACCGAAGGGGGTATCGCCCTGGCCTGCGAGTTGGGTACCCGCTCTGTCGATCATCTGGAAGTATCGAATGAACAGGAAATTAAATTATTAGCATCATCCAACGTGATACCAGTAGTACTTCCAGGCTCTTCTTTGGGATTAGGCAGCCGTTTTGCCCCCGCACGAAAACTATTGGATGCAGGTTGCTCTCTAGCCATTGGCTCCGACTGGAATCCAGGTTCTGCTCCTATGGGTGACCTTCTACTGCAGACTGCACTTTTAGGAATCTTCGAGAAGATGACAATGGCCGAATCTTTGGCCGGTATCACCTTCAGGGCTGCTATGGCACTGGGATTAACCGATCGAGGAATTTTGAGAAAGGGATTTCTGGGTGATATGGCCGGATTCCCAGTCTCCGATTATCGCGAAATTATTTATCATCAGGGAAGTTTAAACCCTTCGGTTGTCTGGAAACGGGGGGCAAAGGGGAAGGTGTGAAAGCGCAAAATAAGTTCAGGTTGGAGAGAAATGGAGGGAATGAAATAATGAAAAATGAAGGAATACAAAAATTTAAATTGCTAAAACTGCTAATAAGGTAGTTGCCTACCGCCGGATGCCAGTCTCCAGACGGTTAATTATTTTGAGATTAGAATTAAATTTATGTTACAATGAGGCAAATTATCGAGTGCGTCCCTAACTTTTCGGAAGGTCGTGATCTCTCCATCATCAAACAGATTACCGATGCAATTGAAAGCGTAAAGGGGGTTAGAATACTGAATATTGACCCGGGATTCGCGACCAACCGGACAGTTGTTACTTTCGTTGGTGAGCCTGCGCAGGTGGTTGAAGCAGCATTCCGGTCCATTCAACGTGCGTCCGAACTTATTGATATGCGTTTTCACAAAGGTGAACACCCGCGATTTGGTGCAACAGATGTTTGTCCTTTAGTCCCTGTTTCGGATATCACGATGGAGGAGACGGCGGGATATGCCCACACCCTTGCCAAGAGAGTTGGAAATGAGTTAAATATTCCGGTCTATTGTTACGAATTTGCTGCCCTTGATGAGAAACGGAGAAGTTTGGCCAACTGTCGTGCCGGAGAGTATGAGGGACTTGCTCAAAAGTTGAAAAGTGCTGAGTGGCTCCCTGATTATGGCCCTGCAATCTTTAATGAACGTTCCGGCGCCATTGCCATTGGGGCGAGAAATTTCCTGATAGCCTACAATATTAATTTAAATACCACTTCTGTACGGCTTGCTAACTCAATTGCCTTTGATGTCCGGGAGGCTGGAAGGATCAGTAGGGAGGGTGACCCTATCACCGGTAAAATCCTGAAAGATGCTTCAGGAGAGCCGGTACGTATCCCCGGTACTCTTAAAAAAGTGAGGGCCATCGGTTGGTACATCAAAGAATATGGCATTGCCCAGATCTCGATGAACCTGATTGATATTACTGCAACATCTGTTCACCAGGCTTTTGATGAAGTGTGCGAAAGGGCGCGTGACCGGGGGATACGGGTCACAGGTTCTGAATTAATCGGGGTGATTCCGCTGCAGGCTATGCTCGATGCAGGAAAATATTTTTTGCGCAGGCAACACCGTTCCTGCGGGATTCCCGACCGTGAAATCATAAAAATTGCGGTTAAGTCACTTGGTCTTGACGAATTATCTCCCTTTGAACCCAACAAAAGAATCATTGAGTACCTTCTTGAAGCGGATGATAATCAGCTTGAAATGATGTCGCTGACTGACTTTGCGCACGAAACAGCATCTGATTCTCCTGCACCTGGCGGAGGTTCAGTGGCCGCTTATGTGGGTGCGCTGGGTACATCCCTTGGGACCATGGTCGCAAACCTCACTGCACATAAAAGGGGTTGGGACCACCGGTGGAAAGAGTTTTCTGACTGGGCTGAAAAGGGTAAGGTGATTTACGAGGAGTTACTAAAATTGGTAGATCTGGATACAAAGGCGTTTAATCAAATTATGGACTCCTTCCAGTTACCCAAAAATACTCCGGAACAAATCGTTGCACGTAAACAGGCCATACAATCTGCCACCCGAAAGGCGATTGATGTCCCTTTCCGAGTGATGCAAATCTCTTATCAATCGATGGAAATGATCGAAGCCATGGCGGAAACCGGGAACCCAAATTCGGTAACCGATGCCGGCGTTGGAGCGCTTTGTGCGACAACCGCTGTCTCAAGTGCCTATCTTAATGTGTTGGTCAATGCAGCAGGGGTCGACGATAAAGAGGCAATCCGTCAAATACTGCAAGAAGCCGAAAAACTCGAATTTCAGGCTAATGATCGATGCAAGAAAATTCAAAATATTGTACGACTGAAACTTAATATTTGATAAAAAACTAGTTGGAGAAGGGTCGATTGGTGCCAATTTTGGCAAATTGCATGTAGACCTTCATTCCTCCGGGATGAACAATCTCCTTATGTTAATTGTAACCTCTGTAGTAATAATTATCTTTACCGTGTAATTCTTCTTCCATGCATCGTGGTTCGAAAATAAGATATTGGATCGATCAGTCATTTGGAATTCTTCTGTTAATTCTCTTTTTAGGGTATTACGGAAGTATCACCTTATTTTCCCATTCGCATATTGTCAACGGGGTTACAATTGTTCATTCACATCCATTTAAAACTAACAAGGGGGGCGATACTTCTTCTTCTCCTCATACCGAAAAAGAATTATTGCTTATTCAGTTGTTGTCGGAGTTGATTACAACTGCTTTCACAATCTCGTTTGTTACCCTCATATTTAGGTCTTTATGGCATGAGATATCGGTTATTTCCATCACCTCCGGATATACCGAATCAGGCGGATATTGCAACTATTCGCTCAGGGCCCCACCATGCGAAATATCATAATCTGATTTATAGTAGAGTAGTAAGTTCCATTACTACCATTGTTGATCGGCTGCCCTGGTTTTAGATGGCAGATCCGATAATTGTATTTTTCAAAAAAATTATTAATGAAGAGATTATTGTATTTTAGTATGGTATGGCTTGCTAGTTCATGTCATAGCAAAACGGAACCGGGAGTGTCTGCAAATTATATTATAAAGGGCGATACCATCGTCATTCCCGTTAACTCCAATTTAAACGGGAAAATTAAAACATCGTTGGTAAGTGTGGTGCCATACCGGTGTAAACGATCTGCGTCAGGAGTAGTGAAAGCAATTCCCAATAACTATGCCCAGATTGCCTCCCCTTTTGCCGGACGAATCATCAGATCATTCATAAAATTAGGTCAGCGTGTTGGGGTAAATGCACCGATATTTGAGATTAGTTCTCCATCATTTTTCGAGGCTGGGAAGGCTTACTACCAGTCGAAACAACAGATGCAACTTGCTGAAAAAAATCTTCGCAGGCAACAGGACTTATTAAAAAATGGGGTTGGAATTCAAAAAGATATTGAGGAGGCTGAGGTGATTTATGAGTCAGGTAAGCGCGATTACGAAAATTCAATTGCGAGTCTGAATGTTTATCATGTCAATCCATCTGAAATGGTTTTAGGCCAACCGCTTATTGTTCGTTCTCCTATCGCAGGAGAGATTGTATCTGATAATATTGTGATTGGCCAATACCTGCGTGAGGATGCTGGTCCTGTAGCACTTGTTGCAGAGCTGGGAAAAGTTTGGGTTGTAGGTCAGTTGAAAGAGAAGGATATCAGCAGTATACACGAATCTGATGAAGTTCAGATTGAAGCTGCCGGAATGCCGGGACTGACGATTAAAGGCATTGTCTATCACATTAGCGAAATGCTCGATGAAACAACACGTTCGGTAGAAGTTTTTATAGAATGCGAAAATAAAGGTCGTAACCTCAAACCCGGAATGTATGCCACCGTTCAGTTCACTGAAAAGGCCGATAGTTCGATCCTTATCCCGGCAAGTGCAGTTTTGCAGATGGAAGAGAGCAGCTTTGTTTTTGTCAGAACTAAACAGAACGGGTTTCTGAAACGATTAATCAGAACTTCAGGTACCGATAACGACAGGATTATTCTGAAATCGGGTATTATGCCAGAAGAAGAGATTGTTACAGAAGGGGCATTTTATTTACTTGAAGCCAAATAACCCGATTTATGTACGGAATTATTTTAATGGCCATCCGAAAAAGATGGATAATGGTTGGCCTTTTTCTGATTTTATCCATGATGGGATTCTATTCCTGGCAGCAACTCTCCATTGAGGCTTATCCTGATATCGCGGATGTCACGGTTCAGGTGATTACCCAGGTTCCGGGGCTTGCGGCAGAAGAGATTGAGCAACAAATTACAATTCCACTGGAGCGCGAATTGAATGGCTTACCCGGATTACATGTAATGCGAAGTAAAAATGCATTTGGTCTTTCGAACATTATCCTTGTTTTTGAAGATAAAACCGATGATTATTGGGCACGTCAGCGTGTGCAGGAGAGACTTACTGGTGTACAACTACCTTACGGAGCAGTCCCTGGATTAAACCCGCTTACCTCGCCAACCGGTGAAATTTACCGTTATATCATTGAGAGTAAGAATCACGATCTTAGGGCATTGACCGATCTTAACAAATGGGTAATCATTCCCAGACTCAAGCAGGTAACAGGCGTGGCCGATGTAAGTAATTTTGGCGGAATTACCACCCAGTTTCAGATTGAGATTGACCCTGTAAAACTGGAGCAGTATCACCTTACCCTGGCTGATGTATCTGATAAGATTGGAAAGAACAACACAAATGCAGGCGGAAGTATGCTCTACAGGGGTGATCTGAGTTATGTGATCCGCGGTATTGGGCTTGTTAAAGATTTAAGTGACCTGGGAGAGATTGTAGTAAAAACTGAAAACGGCGTTCCCGTTTTTATAAAAGATCTAGGTGATCTGAAGTACGGGAATCTGGAACGTAAGGGGATTCTGGGCTTTTCTGATAAAACCAGGAACTACTCCGAAAGTATTGAAGGAGTGGTTCAAATGCTTCGGTATCAGAATCCTTCCAAAGTGCTGGATGAAGTTCATAATGCAGTGGAAGAACTCAATAACGATATTTTACCTGAAGGGGTGAAGATACACCCTTTCATGGATCGGACGAATCTTGTAAGTACCACATTAAATACTGTTTCGCATACCCTGCTTGAGGGTATACTGCTGGTTTTGATTGTTCTGATCGTTTTTCTTGGAAGCTGGAGGGGTGCCTTACTTGTGGCCATTACCATTCCGATTGCTTTGCTCATCGCCTTTGGTCTTATGCTGATGACCAATATTCCTGCAAATCTTCTCTCACTTGGGGCAATAGATTTTGGAATTATCGTAGAAGGTGCAATTGTGATGATGGAGACAATTTTGAAAAAGCGGGAGGATCATCCCCATCTTGAACTCGAGGAGAAATCGATTGTTGAAAGAACGGTTGAAGTAGCGAAACCGGTATTCTTCTCTTCAATAATTATCATTACTACCTATCTGCCGCTATTTGCTTTTGAAAGAGTTGAAAAAAAGCTTTTTACACCAATGGCATTTACCGTAGGTTATGCCCTGATCGGAGCATTGGCTGTTGCACTGTTCCTGATCCCGGGACTAGCTTATGTCCTCTATAAAAAACCACAGAAAACCTATCACAATAAGTGGCTAGGGAAGCTCTCTGAAATTTATAACCGTCAGACAAAAAGATTGATGGAGAAGCCAAAATCTGTATTTACCCCTTTGGGTATTATACTTTTTGCTGCAATAATCCTGACGGTTATGGTTGGCAAAGATTTCTTACCCCAACTCGACGAAGGATCGATATGGTTACAGGTACAGCTCCCTCCGGGAATTTCGATGGAGAAATCCAAGGCGATGAGCGATACTCTTCGTCAACGAATCATAAAATTTGATGAGGTGACCTATATGATGATACAGACTGGACGTGATGATGAGGGTGTTGATCCGTTTTCACTCTCCCATCTGGAGTGTTCAATTGGGTTGAAACCATACAAAGAGTGGAAAAGTGGTAAGAAAAAGAGTGATTTAATTGCCGAGATGTCGAATGAGCTCGAATCGATGCCCGGTTATTCAGTCGGATTTTCGCAACCAATCATCGATATGGTGATGGATCAGATTGCAGGAACACATAGTGATCTGGCAGTTAAAGTATATGGTGAAGATCTGAAGGAGAGCAGGCGGGTCGCCGAAGATGTTTTAACCGTTCTTAAAACAATTCCGGGAGCAGCTGACCTGGCCATTGATCAGGAACCACCATTGCCACAGTTGAAGATCGAGGCCAACAGGGATAAGATTGCACAATACGGACTAAATGTCTCGGATGTTGCAGAACTGGTTGAAGTGGCGATAGGAGGGAAGGCCATTTCTCAGATCTTCATCGGAAATAAAGTTTATGATGTGATTTGCCGGTACAGTGAAAATAGTAGGAATACTCCCGAAAAAATTGGCAATCTGATGCTTACTTCAGGGTCCGGCGCTAAAATACCCTTGTCGCAGGTGGCTGATATAAAACTAAGTACGGGTGCAAGTTCCATCACCAGGGAGATGAATAAACGTTATGTCACCTTACGTATTAACCTTAGGGGAATCGATCTTACCGCTTTTCTGAAAGAGGCGCAGCAAAAAATTGCCAGGAGCGTGAAATACAACCATGAAAAATGTAATGTGCGCTGGAGCGGACAATTTGAAAACCAGAACCGGGCGTATTCACGTTTGGGACTAATCGTTCCTCTGGCGCTGGCGATTATGTTTCTGTTACTCTTCGGAGCCTTTGGGAAGTTCAGGCAGGCAGGTTTACTAATGGGAGCCGTCCCACTTGCCTTGTTCGGGGGGATGCTTGCGCTGAATATTAGGGGAATGACCCTGAATGTCTCTTCGGCGGTCGGCTTTATTGCACTATTCGGAGTTTCGATCCAGAATGGAGTTATTATGATTGCTCATATGAATGCCCTTCGGGAACACGGAATGGCATTAAAGGAAGCGGTAATTCAAGGGGCCCACCACCGATTTCGTCCCGTTTTGATGATCGCCACCGTTGCCGTACTTGGACTGCTTCCTGCTTCAATTTCCACAGGTATCGGATCGGACGTTCAGCGTCCTCTGGCAACCGTAATTGTCTATGGATTGCTGTTTGCAACAT
The DNA here is from genome assembly GCA_963677935.2 of Prolixibacteraceae bacterium. GTDB lineage: Bacteria > Bacteroidota > Bacteroidia > Bacteroidales > Prolixibacteraceae > JAAFHB01. The sequence continues at coordinate 5,515,157 of CAXXEH010000003.1, forward strand.
TGATAACGCTTTATGTGTTGCCCTCTCTCTATTACCTCATGGAAAAGAAGTGGTCAACTGATGATGAATATTTTGGGAAAACGGAGATTTAGAAAAATGAGAAAAATTTTAATAGGTTTAATTTGTCTGTTAATTCAGACGCAGATAGTTTATTCACAATCTGATACGATATATCATCGAAATCCTCTGAAATTTGGTGACTTTATGGATCTTGTCGGTAAGCATAACCTCGATTATGCGGCAGAACGTTTTGAGGTGAGTAAAACAGAAGCAGCGATTGAAATTGCCAAAGTATTTACCGATCCAACTTTGTCAATTGGTATGTCACAGGACCGGGAAGGTCATTTGACCACCGGACATGGAATCTCCTCGGGACTTGATGCAACTGTTGATCTATTCGGGAAACGAAGAGCAAGGATCGATCTGGCCCGAAGTGAACACGAGTTGTCAAAGGCTTTACTAGCCGATTATTTTAGAAATCTTGAAGGGAGTGCTGCCACAATTTTTCTTGAAGCTTTAAAACAAAAGCAGCTCTTTGAGGTGAAGCTCAATTCTTTTCAGACGATGAAGCGGCTCGCTGAAGCCGATAGTTTAAGATTAAAGCTTGGAAGCATTATGGAGATTGATGCGACCCAAAGTAAACTTGAAGCGCAATCGTTGTTCAATGAACTTTTGCAGGCTGAAGCCGATATGAACAACGCATATGTGCAGCTCTCACAGATCACTGGAATATTAAAGGCAGATACAATGTGGATTCCGGAAGGGAGCTTGTTTTTTAAAAAACGAGCCTTTGTACTCTCCGATTTGATTGCCGAAGCTCGTTCTAACAGAGCCGATCTTTTGGCAGCGCTAAATAATAAGGAGGTCGCAAAAAAGGGTTTGAAACTTGCAAAAAAAGAGAGAAATATCGATCTGGGTCTCTCACTGGGCATCGAAAACGGTTATCAGTCATCCGTTGCAGGTCCGACAGCAAACACTGTTTCGGCTGTTATAGCCATTCCCTTAAGATTTTCGAACTATTACAAAGGGGAGCTTAAACAAGCACAATTTCAAATATCGCAATCGGAAGTTCTTTATGAAAAAGCTGATTTACAGATTCGAACTGAAATAGTACAGGCAATGCAAAAGTATCAGGCATATTCAAAACAGGTTGATAGCTTTGATCATGGACTACTTGAAAACGCTCAAAGTGTCCGCAAAGGTAAGATATACAGTTATAACCGGGGGGAGACGTCATTGCTTGAAGTTCTTAATGCGCAGCGAACCTATAATGATATTCAGCAGAGTTATTATGAAACCCTTTTTAATCGGGCGGTAGCACTTGTGGAGTTGGAAAAGGCTGCCGGTATTTGGGATATAAATTTTTAAAGTGAGTTTTAAAATGGAGGTATAAAAAAAAGGCCGTGTAAATTTGAAAGAAATTACACGGCCATCTATTTTCTACTAATTGGATTTAGATACCAAAAGCTGCCTGGATTTTGTCGACATAATCGAGTTTTTCCCAGGTAAAGAGTTCTACCTCTTTTACCAGTTCACCAAAATAGGGAGAGGAATATTTCTTTGTGATTTTTTGCGGAGTGCGCCCCATATGGCCATAGGCTGCCGTCTCTTCGTAAATGGGATTACGCAGTTTTAGACGTTCTTCAATGGCATAGGGTCGGAGGTCAAAAAGTGAGGTGATTTTCTCTGCAATCTCACCGTCATTTAACGCTATCTTAGCTGTTCCATAGGTGTTTATGTATATATTCACCGGTTGTGCCACTCCGATTGCATAGGCAAGCTGTACCAATATTTCATCAGCAATACCCGCAGCAACCATGTTTTTGGCGATGTGCCTTGCTGCATAAGCGGCGGAGCGGTCCACTTTTGAAGGATCTTTGCCGGAGAAAGCGCCGCCACCATGAGCTCCTTTTCCTCCATAGGTGTCCACAATGATTTTGCGTCCGGTAAGTCCGGTATCGCCATGAGGACCTCCAATTACAAATTTACCGGTAGGGTTGACATACAGAATGTAGCCAGCTTTAAAAAGATGCTGAATCTGTGCAGGTAATTTTGTCAGTATAGCAGGAATCAGATAAGCCTGAACATCCTCTTTGATTTTATCACACATCTCCTGATCGGTTTTAGCCTGTGCTTCAGGCGAACTATCCTCAGGCAAAAGGAACTCGTCGTGCTGCGTTGATACAACGATGGTGTGAACCTTTACAGGTTTGTTGTCATTGTCATATTCAATGGTTACCTGTGATTTGGAGTCAGGACGAAGATAGGTCATCACTTTCCCTGCACGACGGATATCGGCAAGTTCCTGAAGCAACAAATGCGATAAATCAAGCGAAAGTGGCATATAGTTTCCGGTTTCTGACGAAGCGTATCCAAACATCATCCCCTGGTCGCCGGCGCCCTGATTTTCGCGGTCGATCTTATCAACACCACGGTTAATGTCAGGCGATTGTTCGTGTAAAGCGGTCAAAACGCCGCAGGAGTCACCGTCGAACTGATATTCAGCTTTTGTATAACCTATTCTGTTGATTACTCTTCGTGCCACTTCACGCACATCGACGTAGGTTTGTGATTTGATCTCACCAGCCAGTATTACCTGACCTGTGGTCACTAATGTTTCGCATGCCACCTTTGAGTTGGGGTCGTATGCCAGAAATTCATCCAATACCGCATCCGAAATCTGGTCGGCAACTTTGTCTGGGTGCCCTTCTGACACCGATTCAGAGGTAAAAAGATATCCCATAATAAAAATATATTCTGATCTGATGACTCAGGTCAATTAATAAATAAAAACTTATAGGGATATTTGATTGAAAGGAAATAATCCGAAAATTTTGTTTTAGCATTTTTTTCCGTGGTTGCAATCAATCAAATTTATCCACAAATAACGCTGTAAATATATAGACTTTATTTGTATTTGGAAGATTGAGATATTAATTTTTTTTATAAATCTTGTAAAAGGCAGTAATTCAATAGAATTGGCTCAAATTTGTGGAAGATCTGTGATAAATATTTTTTTTCAGGACAAGACATAAAAAAAACAACACTATAAGTTATTGCCAGATATCTTATAATGCTGTAAATATTTGTTTTTGAGATTATTATCCGGATGTTACTATTGCCTGACAATTAATTTTTTAGTCAACATTTTCCCACCCCATCTCATAACACAAGTATACATACCCGACGGAAGAGATTTTTGGAAATAGACAGTCTGAATAATACCGCCTTCGACTTCTGCATCAAAAATCCGTGCAATTCGTTGTCCGGCCATTGAAAAGATGTCCAGTTTTACATTTGAATTATTACCAATTTGAAATTCAAAAGTTGTTGAGCTTACGGTAGGATTTGGAAATACCTTAAGTTCATTGTTTGCAGGTGTTACCTGTAGTATTTCCGGTGAAGTGGAAGATGGCAGAATTGATGCATCAACAGGTGAAACTATCGCTGCCTCAACCAATGGGTCAACTGATGTTGCTGATGGTGCAATAACTGGGTTGGAATCAGGATTTGTTGCAGGGATTGCTGCCCCTTTTAATAGGCTAATGTTCAGGGTCCTGGCAACACTTGTTCCACATCCATTGGTCGCCGTTACACTTAATGTTCCTGATGTGGCAGTAAGCGAAAAGCTGATTAGTACAGAATTGGTTGTACCGGTAATTGTTGCGCCTGTACCTGAGTAACTCCATTTGTAGATTACCCCTGCTACTAAAGGAACAGTATAAGCAACATTAGCAGTCCCTTTACTGACTCTGGTGGTTGAGGTAGTAAATTTGTCAGGAGTAGCGGCGGGTGCATTTACAGTCACCGCAGTACTAGTACTAGTGGCACATCCGCTTGCATTGGTAACAGTATACTTAATGGTTGCAGTTCCGGCTGCAATTCCAGTTACAACTCCCTTGGTGGTAACTGTTGCAATTGAAGTAGATGATGAGCTCCAAACACCGCCAGTTGTAGTTTCGGTTAAAGTTGTTGTACTCCCCTGACATACTGAAGTAACACCTCCAATAACTGCGGGTGTTGTTGGAAGAGCATTAACTGTTACTGTGGTACTTGAAGATGCACTGCATCCACCAGCATTTGTAACAGTATAAGTGATACTGACCGTTCCTGCTGCTCTACCCTTGACAACACCTGTTGTGGTTATTGTTGCAATAGAAGTATTTAAACTGCTCCAGACACCACCTGTTGTCGCATCGGTTAAAGTGGTATTGTTTCCAACACAGACAGATTTAGTGCCTCCTATCGATGCGGGGGTTGAAGGTGCTGCGCTTGTTGTAATTTTTACATTTCCGGTCATTGTACTGGAACAGGTATTCGTTGAATTTGTGGCTACCACTATGTACGTTCCAGCTAAAGTTTTTAATCCAAAGCTGATAGCTGACCCAGTTCCTGCGACTACTGCACCTGTATTAACGCCTGCAAGTGATAACTGGTAATTTATACCTGTTTGTGAACCACTTAATCCAACAACAACTCCTGGTCCACCACCACAATAGGTTCCGCCCCCGGTTACCGTATAGAGTACTGGAAGTGGGTTAATGGTGACAATTGCACTTCCGGCCATGGTCCGTGAAGTTGATGTAATCGAATTGATACCAACGACAGTATAGGTTCCTGCAGCGGTTTGCAGACCAAAATCTATTTCCGATCCTGTTCCTGAAATTATGGTTCCTGTGTTTATTCCATTTAAAATCAATTGGTAGTTTATGTCTGTCTGTGAGCCACCTAAGCCTACGCTTACACCGGTTCCTCCGGAACAATAACTGCCTCCACCTGTCATATTTTGCAGATCAGGCTGATCATTGTCAGTGGTTAGGTCACCTCCAAATTCAAATGCCCCAATATCCGATTTAACTCCATGAGGACGTGGGGAGTCTTCAAAATCAAAGGTGATAGTTGGGTCAATATTTGCCTGATCGATTAATGGAGAAGTGGATAATAATTTAAAATCATTTGGTGATAATAGAGTAGTGGAGACAAATTTTACAGAATCAGCATTCAGTGCCAGGTAATTATTTTGGAGAGTTGCAACAGTCGCGATATCCTGAAAATTAATATAAGAATCGGCTCCTTTAAAGTGGGTATTCCCGTTTTCGTATAAATTAAAATTCCCCGGATTGATAATGATATTGGAGGTGATTACATTTACTTTCCCAAGAATTGCATTTGAAAAACGAATACCTTCAGACTTCGGATTAATAATATCGTTATGCTGAATGTAGAGGGAGGAATCATTATCGCTTACATAAATACCATATCTCATTTGGGTTAAATCGGTTGGCAAAAAGCTCCGACCGGCATCCACGATAATATTATTGAATATTCTGCTCCCTCCAAGTCCATGAAATTCAATGCCGTCACCTTTACCCTGGCTAATAAAGTTATTGTAACAGTCAACCTTTGTGCCACCTCCCAGGATTATTCCTGACATTTGAGCATAGGCTTCCGATTGACTGTCATAAAGAACCGTATTATTGTATATCTGACAGTTATTGTATGCAGAACTTACCTGGATCCCATCCCAACCTGCATACTCTACAAGATTATTATAAACTTTCACCCCATCGAGCAAACTAGGCATGATGACAGTGTCCTTTCCATTGCACATAACATCCTGACCTGTATACTTCGTGCTGCCGATATACATTCCTTCGTTGCCGGCATGACCGATATAATTGTCATGTATTATTGTATTATATTGGGTGAAATTAGATCTTTCAGCAGTCAGATCGCAATCGGGATCTGTTTTAGCGTAAAGACCACCGATCATCGTGTTTTCAATGGAAACATGGTCAATCTCAAAGTCTGAACTCAAAGCTCCAACGCTCATACCAGCACCGGCAGCAACACGTTTTACCTGAAATCCATAGGTCGTACCGGCATCTCCTGTCCCGGTGAATTTGATGTACCGGCAATTCTGGATGTTTATTCCATAATAAAAATCTGTGTCAATAATTATAGGGCCACCCGAATTGATCATTACGATAGGTTTCCCGGGAGCTCCCTGAAAACCTTTAATCAGAAGGTATTGTTTACTCCCGCCCTGAAAGTAAAGTGTATCACCAGGCTTTACTGACTGATATGCGGAACTTGCTGCATTTATATAGATCTGATCTGGTGTAATTATATAACTTGTTTGACTAACTGCAGATTTTATCTGAAGTATCAGGAACAGGCATATTACTATTTTGAGACTTTTTTTCATAATGGATATAATATAATTAGTTGATCTGACTTCAATATTGTTACCTGTTGAGAGTGCTAATGCCTATAGATAATCTGGAAATTCAGATAAACCGATAAATTCAAAATAAAGGAGAACGTTAAAATATTTTACACTGCCAATTTATTCCTGGGAAACGAATTTTGTATTGAAATCCAACAATATGAATACTGTTTGTTTTTTACAAAAATAATAACATATTTTGATAAAGTAAAAAAAAAGTGTAAAATATTAAAATATTTTACACTTTTAGCTTGTTCGATAAGGAGTTTTCGAATTATCTCATTCTATATTAGCTATTAACTGGTTATAGATTTATTTAGTTATTTCTAAAAAAATTGCTTCAAGGCTAGATTCCTCCCTTTTTAGAGTTAGAATCGTAAGTCCATTTTCAACCGCAAATTTGAAAATCTGGGGTCGAATGTCAGTCGTGCCACCTTTAATAAGCCAGCTTTTACCTGAAGTAGCCTCCAAATGGTCAATTCCCTCAATTTTCCGGAGTAGATCAGGATGGACAGTTTCTGCAAATTCAACAAGAATTTTTTTTGAAACAGAAGTGGCCAATCCCTTTATATTTGCCGGTGAACCTGTCGCTATGATCTTACCGTGATTGATAATCATAATACGGTCGCACAAAGCTTCAACTTCCTGCATTATATGGGTGGAGAGCATCACTGTTTTATCTTTACTAATGTTGCGGATTAGTTGCCGAATCTCAACAATCTGCGAGGGATCGAGTCCTGAGGTAGGCTCGTCGAGTATCAGAACCGATGGATCATGGATGAGTGCCTGCGCAATACCTACCCGTTGTCGGTAACCTTTTGAAAGTGCACCGATCATCTTGTGTTTCTCAGGTTCCAACCCTGTTAACCCGATCATCTCTTTTATACGTGACTTAGTGTGTTTAAGATGATATATACCGGCAGCATATTCCAGATATTCAGTTACATAAAGATCATTGTAAAGTGGATTGTTCTCAGGGAGATACCCGATCTGATGCCTGATTCCTACTGTGTTTTCTCCTATTGAAGATCCGTTTACTGTGACCAATCCTTCATCAGGATTCAGAAAACCGGTAATTACTTTCATCATTGTCGACTTTCCGGCACCATTAGGTCCAAGAATTCCGACAATCTCCCCCGAATTTACTGTAAAAGAAACATTGTCGAGTGCCCTTTGTTTCCCGTATATTTTTGTAACCGATTCAACTCTTACCGACATTGTAACTAATTTTCAACAAATTTAATTCAAAATAAAGAATAAATTTGCAGAAGCTATCTACTATAATAGACACATGGTATGAAAAACCAGAATTTCAATTACATTGATTCACTTTTACGTTTCAAAAGACAAGATACTGAAATCGTTAAAATTGGAATCGTTACCCTGGGGGGGATGTATCCCATCAGGTTGCAATCGATGACCGATACTGACACAAAGGATACCGAGGCTACTGTTAATCAGATAATCCGGATATTGGATGCAGGAGCGGATTTTGTCAGGGTAACCGTTCAAGGGATCAGAGAAGCCGAAAATTTAAAGAATATCCGGGCCGAACTTGATCGAAGGGGATATCTTAATCCTCTTGTCGCGGATGTTCATTTTAATCCTGCTGCTGCCGAGATTGCCATCAAATATGTTCGTAAGGTGAGGATTAATCCCGGGAATTTCTACGATAAGCGCGCAAAATTTGAGCAGCTTACCTATACAAATGAAGAGTATCGCGAAGAGCTTGCAAAAATAGAAGAGCGGTTTGTTCTATTTATCAGACAGTGTAAGGAACGGGGTACTGCACTACGCATAGGCGCCAATCAAGGTTCTCTTTCAGACAGGATTATGAGTCGTTATGGCGACACTCCGGCTGGAATAGTGGAATCGGTGATGGAATTTTTAAGAATTTGCAAAAAAGAGGATTATCACAATATTGTCCTCTCAATTAAGTCGAGCAATACGCGGACAATGGTCTATACCGTGAGACTGATGAACTACCGGATGCGTTTGGAGGATATGAATTATCCGTTTCATATTGGAGTAACTGAAGCCGGCGCAGGTGAGGATGGAAGGGTAAAATCAGCAGTAGGATCAGGTGCGCTACTTGCCGATGGAATCGGAGACACTATCCGAATTTCACTGACGGAGGATCCTGCGGCAGAGATTCCTTTCGCGCGTAAGCTGGTCGACGTATTTAAAGGGAGGGAAAACCATGCCCCCATAAAAGCCCCTCTCGTCGCTCAAACGAATCCATTCGAATATGAACGCCGGTCGAGCCGACCTGTAAATGATATTGGTGGTAAAAAAGCTGCAGTTGTAATTGGAAGTCTCAACAAATATACACGCGAAGAGATCCGTACATTGAATTCGGGCACTGAACCTGAATACTTTTACGATGGGAAGCGAATTCTTGACAGGGGTAACAAGTCCTATCCGATTTTGTCTCTTGAAGATTATCTTTTTAATGATAATTACACCGGACAGATGCGTTTTGTACAGGTTAACAAAAAGAAGTATGATGTTTTTAAAGAAGAGAATCCCGAGATCATTGAAAAGCTGAAGAGGGAGCGAAAGGTTATCCTGATTATGGAAAGCGATAACCTGAATTGCTATGCCGAGATGCGGGCCTTCTTTATGGAGCTCGATGCTCATATATGTAAGAATCCGGTCATTCTTCACAGGGCTTACAAAGAGAATAATTATGAGGATTTACTAATTAAAGCTTCAACGGATCTGGGAGGACTATTTATTGATGGATATGGTGATGGTATACTCTTGACCAACGAAGGGAATACCGGATATAATGAGTTAAAAAATCTTGCTTTCGGCATTTTACAAGCCAGCCGGATGCGCGTTACCAAAACAGAATTTATCTCTTGCCCCGGTTGTGGCCGTACCCTTTTTGATATTAGGGATACCCTTGCCGAGATCAAACGGAATTTCGACCATTTAAAGAATCTGAAGATCGGGATCATGGGATGTGTTGTGAACGGTCCCGGAGAAATGGGGGATGTCGATTACGGATTTGTAGGTTCAGGAAAAGGGAAGATCAACCTTTACAAAGGTCAGAAGTTGATTAAACGTCATGTCGATTCTGAAAATGCGGTGGAAGAACTGAAAAAACTGATGATGGAATATGGCGAGTGGAAAGCCCCGGGCTGAAAAGTCAGAGGAAGTGAAGATTTGAAATTACCATGATTGTAAAATCACAAACCAAACTGAACGCGAACCGGAGGAGGGCGATTCCATCCGGCCTTTAAAAATAAATTATATAAAGGTAAGAAGATTAATTCTTTGGCCTTCTTATCTTAGTCGATCAAATTGATCTATCAGAAGAAGTCATTGTCATTCCCATGTCTCTCCTTATCTGCTTTCATCACTTTTGAGCAGTCAAGATCCATCCTGAATCCCTCCGGGGCCTCGAACCTCGTCTCCTGAGAATAGCCCAATTTGCGATCACGATAAAGTTTATTCATAAAATAGCCATAAACTGGTAACGCCATATTTGCTCCCTGCCCCATTGTAAGCCCTTCGAAGTGGATGGCCCGTAAATCGCCACCAGTCCAAACACCGGTGACCAACTCAGGTGTCACTCCCATAAACCATCCATCCGACTGATTCTGTGTGGTTCCGGTTTTTCCTGCAATGTCAGCAGTCAACCCGCCATAGATCAGACCGTCGCGACGAAGACGCTGGCTGGTTCCTTCATTTACAACCCCTTCCATAAGATTTAACATCAGATAGGCGGTTTTGGGATCGATTGCATCATGATGATCGGGGGAAAATCGGGCGAGCACATTCCCATTTTTATCCTCAATCCTGGTAACAAATATCGGTTTTGTATATACGCCGTGGTTGGCGTAGGTTCCATAAGCTCCAACCATCTCATAGATACTGACATCGGAGGTTCCAAGGAACATCGACGGAACTGCATCGATCGGACTTGTAATTCCCATTTTCCGCATCATATTGGCCATGGCTTCCGGATTGAATTGTTTCATTACCCAGCCTGATACCTGATTGACTGAATTGGCAAGTCCCCATTTTAGGGTAACCATCTGACCATCATAATCGGTGTCACCTGAATTTTTGGCAGTCCAGGTCGTTCCATCAGGCAAATAGAAGGTTTGCTCAGCATTCGGAACCATCGTACAGGGTGAATATCCGTTCTGCATCGCCAATGTGTATAGAAATGGCTTAACCGTTGACCCTACCTGCCTTTTTCCCAACTTTACCATGTCGTACATGAAATATTTGTAGCTTGGTCCACCTACCCATGCTTTTACATGTCCGGTCTTCGTTTCCATCGTCATCATTGCCGATCTTAGGAATCCAAGAGAATATTTTACCGAGTCAAGCGGAGTCATGGTGGTATCAATCTCGCCACGCCAGCTGAATACCGTCATTTCGGAAGGCTTTTTAAATTCGCGGATAATCGCTTCATGGCTCAGTCCCTGACTTTTGAGTTGATGGTAATGCTCACTCTGTTTGACAGCAAAATTGAGCAGGTTTTGCGCCTCCTCATCCGACATGGAATTGGGAAACGGCTTGTTTCGTAATATCCTGATTCTTTGGTTGAACACAGGTTGAATTTCGATGCTAAGATGTTGCCTTACAGCATATTCAGCATAGGCTTGCATCCGCATATTTATCGTGGAATAAATCTTCAATCCATCCGAATGGATATTATAAGGGGTGCCATCAGGTTTGAGATTTTTATGACACCAGCCATACAATGGATTGGTTGCCCATTCGATTGAATCTTCGGCAAACTGTTGATGTTGCCATGCACCATATTTCTCACGGGATGGTTTTTGAGCCATCAAGATCGTCCGCAGGTATTCCGTAAAATAGATTCCCGGGCTTGATTTAAAATCCTCTTTATGGTAATTCAGGTTTAATGCTCTCTCTTTCAGTTGATCGTATTCCGATCTTTTGATTGTTCCGAATTTGCGAACCTGGTCAAGCACCACATTTCTGCGTTGTTTGACTAATTCGGGACGGCGAATGGGATTGTAGAGTGATGGATTTTTCGCCATTCCAATTAGCATTGCTGCCTGCTCAAGAGATAGTTGATCGGGAGTCGTACCAAAATAGATCTGAGCGGCAGATTTAATCCCAACTGCCAGGTTCAAAAAATCAAATTTGTTGAGATACATGGTCAGAATCTCCTCCTTGGTGAAATTGCGTTCCAGTTTCACCGCAATAATCCACTCCCGGAATTTTCGGAATGCCAGGTCTATTTTGCTGTCCATCTCCTCACGTGGAAACAGCATCTTTGCCAATTGCTGACTGATCGTACTTCCTCCGCCGGAACTCTCGTTACCGGTAATAACTCCTTTGGCAACCCTGAGTAATCCCCTGACATCAATTCCTGAATGTTGGTAAAAACGCTCATCTTCGGTGGCAATAAGTGCCGTAATTACATTTTGACTAATCTGCTCATACGGAACATATGTCCGGTTCTCCTTATAGAAGAATTTACGTATTACCACACTGTCACAGGAGTAGACCTCTGAGGCCAGGGATGATTCTATGTTTTCGAGTTCCGTAAGTGTTGGCATAAACCCTAACTTACCATTCGCAACAAAGCTGAATAATATGATAATCAATAGAATGCCAATTCCAAAGAGACCCCAGAAAATTTTAATATATTTTTGAAACGGATCATCTGTGCCAGTCATAAACGTTTTATTTGAATGTTGCAAATTTACATGAAAAAACTTAAAAAAAATAACCGGCTGTTAACCGGTTATTTTATAAAAATTCATTTGAATTTAAATTTCAACCACTTTATTTGCAATTTAATAATTCAGTTTTAATTAATTGTGATTTCCAGTGTGGTGGAGGTAGAATTATCTGAACCATCCATGCAGGTAACCTTAACATTGTAAATCCCGGTTGTTGTAATTGTTGTTGCGGTATTGGCTGGTAGGTTAATATCGGTCAGAGTAACTTCCTGTGATTTCCCTCCTGCCAGGCTTGTCGATGATTTTGTATAACTGAAAGGAACCGACGTTGGGACGATTTTTAAGATCATTCCTCCCAATACCTTTTGACTGATCGCCACATCGTAACTTTTGAGTTTTTCATTGTCGCTAAAAGTGACCTGAAAAGGGATATTGTTACCCGCCACAAACTGCTGTCCTGCTGTTGGTTTGGTAAATGATATGGTAGGTTTGGTCGTATCCGGAACTACAACAGGGGTAGTGCTGCTCCCCTTTTTGCAACCGGAAAAAACCAGAATTATTAAGCTTATTGCAGTTAATATTCTGAGAGTGATTTTCATTTATACGATTTTAGTTTATGTCGAAGTTTAATTTGAAATAATCAATATTGCGTCAATTATGACCGTCTTGTTATTCAAAGAATGCTATGTAAACGTAATTTCACGGCTGCAAAGGTAATGTTTTCGACTTATACTTTTTTATTATCTAAAGTTTTTGTAATCAAAACAAGTGATATTCAGAAACGATGGTTGGTTTTTATCTTTTTCTGACAGTTTGATTTCATCCGGTTTAAGTATCCAGTCAATGTGGATATCCGGATCATTCCATGCAAATCCACCATCAGCATTGGGATTATAGTAATTATCACATTTATAAGAAAATACAGCAGATTCACTGAGTACGGCAAAGCCGTGTGCGAATCCTCGTGGAATGTATAACTGACGATGGTTTGTTTCGGAAAGAAACACCGGTACATGTTGTCCGTAGGTTGGCGAACCGACACGGATATCAACAGCTATATCAAGAACTTCTCCCTGTAGACATTGAACCAATTTTGCTTGTGTAAACGGGGGTCTCTGGAAATGGAGTCCACGCAGAACGCCAAAGCCGGATTTTGACTGATTATCCTGTACAAACGGGATATTGCCGACAACTTTTTCAAAGATATCATAACGGAACGATTCGAAGAAATAGCCGCGGTGATCTCCAAACACATCAGGCTCAAAAATTAATACTTCGGGAATTTGGGTTGTTATAACCTTCATGTAAAATAAATTATTAGTCGACGGTTAATCTTAGCAGGTACTGTCCATATTGGTTTTTTAACATTGGTTGTGCCAATACAATCAATTGTTCTTTGGAAATCCATTCATTTCGGAAAGCGATCTCTTCAGGACATGCAACCTTCAAACCTTGTCGTGTTTCGATTGTTTCGATAAAATTCGACGCCTGCATTAAAGAGTTATGAGTTCCAGTATCAAGCCAGGCAAAACCTCGTCCCATTGTCGATAATTTCAATTGCCTCCTATTCATATATTCCTGATTTACAGTTGTAATTTCTAATTCTCCCCTCGGTGATGGTTTGATGTTCTTTGCAATTTCAATCACTGAATTTGGATAAAAATAGAGGCCAACCACTGCGTAATTTGATTTTGGGGTAACGGGTTTCTCTTCAAGCGAAAGTACATTTCCCTCTTTGTCCATCTCAGCAACTCCATACCTTTCGGGATCGGACACAACATATCCAAAAATAATCGCTTTCTTCTCCCTTTTAACCAGCTCAACCGATTCATTTAGCATTCCAGAGAAGCCATAACCATAGAAGATATTATCACCCAATACCAGACAAACATCATCGGTCCCAATAAATGATTCACCAAGTATAAAAGCCTGTGCAAGCCCATCAGGCGATGGTTGAATTTTATATGTGATATGAATACCCCAATCTGCTCCACTGCCCAATAACCTCTCGTACATAACGATGTCTTCAGGCGTTGAAATTAACAGTATATCCCTGATTCCCGAGAGCATCAAGGTCGATAACGGATAATAAACCATTGGCTTATCATATACTGGTAATAACTGTTTTGAAACCCCTTTTGTTATAGGATACAACCGTGTGCCAGAACCTCCTGCAAGTATTATTCCTTTCATGACTAATATTTTAGATTTGAAACATGAGATTTCCGTATAGAATTATTATAGATTTATACAATAGGTGGCCACAAAATGGCAACACTAAAGAGGTTAGAGGATGCTAAAGTAGTAATTTATTAGGATAAAATGCATTGCTATTTAATCAGATTTCCAGATTGAAGAATTGTTTTATTTTGAAGCACTATGTTGTTAGAATGTTTTGATTTCCTGAATCATTGCTCTTCTTGAGTCTTGCAAGTAGTATATAGATATATACACCAATTAATGCACCAACTGAATTTCCAATGATATCATTGAATTCGAATGAACGTCCCTGATGCATCATAAACTGGAAGATTTCCATCACGACCCCCCAGCCGATTGAAAACAGAATTACAAAGATATACCAGGCGTGTTTAACCTCTGCATGCATAGACCAACATGCCAGACAAGCCAATCCTAAGTACATACAGGTATGGACAATCTTATCGGCTCCCGGAAATAGCGGAATCTGAGAAAAATCACTGGGCGGGAGCAGTGAAAGAAGGGCAATGCAACCCAAATAAATCAGGCTAAGTGTGATTCGCAGCCATTGACGAATAGAAAAGAGTAAAGTGATCATTGTATTTTGAAAAAAGCTATATGAAACATTAAACTACCGAAGAATTGTAATATTTATCTGACTTATGGTATTTTGAATTTTTTTTCTAGAAATGGAACCCGATTCCCAGATAGGCGCCATACCTGTGTTCGAAACGGTTACCGTAATCACATGCTATACCAGCCTTTACATTGAAAGGTATTTTTTTTGTCGAATAAAGGCATTCTGCCAGAAAGGAGAATTCCTCAAGAGGCGTTGGGTAGCTGTTGCCGTAGGTTCCAAAATTACGTGACCATGTCATTAATGATTTCCATGATAAACCATTACTGATTGCCCCTTTCATCCCAAAATGATGCATCCACATCCGGGTGCTCTCAAAACCCTCGGATATTCCATCAGTCCCTATCGCCGGAACGAAAAGTGGTGTTCCCATCATCTGTTGGTAATGAGTAAATCCCGAGGTGTAAAGACCGTGATTAAAATAGTTATCCATACCACGTCCTGTCATGCGCGTTGGATCTTCTGGGGTTGGTGAGGGCTTCATATGATATGATCCGCTCTGGTTAAGTGTATACAGATATTCGTATACAAAATCAGTAATAAAAGCCTTCCTGTTTTTTTTACCAAGATGAATACCCCACAGTCCATCCCGAATATTCACAAGCTCCATTCCGGATCGGTCTTCAAAAGGGTGATTCCAATAGAAAGAGGCACTTACATTTGTCCACTCTTTTTTTAGCTCCAGATTATAGCTTCCCAATCCATTACCGGCAACATTAATCTGATCACTTTGCGTTGCACTGCTCCCCCCTTTCATGCCCAGGATATATCGGAAATATTCGCTTAAGCCCGGTTGTTCTCCGTAAACAGCAGAGGTACCCCCCCAAAAGACATAATGGTCGATACCAATCGAAAGAGATAGATTGGACGAGATTGAACTTTTGAAACAGAGGTTTTTATGGTGCAAATGGGCATTTGTTACCGCCTGATTGTCCCAAAGTAACCCCTCTTCATATTCAAACCGGAAGGAAAGCCACCTTTTCGCAAAAAAGAGGGGGATAAAACCTCCTGAGGAGACGGAGAAACCTGGTACAGGGCGTGCATTGCCTGAGCGATACATATTCCCGTTTGTGGAAGAGAGTCCTTCGTAAATGACCGGATCGGATTCTGCCCCTGCTTTAAAAAGCAATGAACGGTAACGCAAACCAAACCAGTATTCGTTTGGGTGAAATTCAGAGGATCCGGCTAAACCATAAACCATATTACCACCATAGGTATACCCCCATTGTTTAAGTGAGTCTCTCTCTAATCCTCTTTTTAATCCGGCTTTAAAGAGCATATAGGTTGGATGTTGAAGTGCAAAATCTCCGTTATAGTTTGCGGTCATCCAGAAAGGGAGCTCTTTGCCTGAACTGACCAGCGTCGTTTCACTGACGGTGAAGTCGGCAAAGGAACCTTTTTTCTCCTGTGCGAACAAAGCCCTTGCCACTAGAAAAAGTGATAATGTAAAAATATATCTGAGCATTATTGGAACGTGAAATTTTGATTGTTTGTTTCCCCAAATTACGGTTCTGAAGATGGGTGTTTAGTGATGAATTTTATAATATTCTCTATACCAGTCAATAAAATTGCCAACCCCTTCCTCGATTGATGTATTTGGAGAATAGTCGAGATTTGCCTCCAGATCTGTGGTGTCTGCCCAGGTCATTGGAACATCTCCAGGTTGCATAGGGAGAAGCTCCTTTTTTGCCTTTAACCCGAGTTTGGCTTCTATCGCTTCAATAAAATTCATCAGACGAACAGGGGAGGAGTTTCCTATATTGTAAATCTTATATGGGGCTGTTTTACTGACGGATGGATCTGTTGTTCCTGTTGAATGAAGCTGTGGCACATGATCGAGCACTTTCATAACACCAGCTACGATGTCGTTAACATAGGTGAAATCGCGTTGCATCTCTCCATTATTAAACACCTGAATCGGTTTGCCCTCAATAATTGCTTTTGTGAACAGGAACAAAGCCATATCGGGTCTTCCGTAAGGGCCGTAAACTGTGAAAAACCTGAGACCAGTTGTTGGTATTCCAAATAAATGACTGTAAGTGTGAGCCATTAATTCGTTACTTTTTTTTGTTGCTGCGTAAAGACTGATGGGGTGATCAACATTGTCAGAGGTGCTTAAAGGCATTTTACTGTTGTTTCCGTAAACGCTTGATGAACTGGCATACACCAGATGTTTAATCTTGTGGTGTCTGCAACATTCAAGAATATTCAGAAAACCTGTGATATTTGCATCGATATATGCCTGGGGGTTTTCGAGTGAATACCGAACTCCTGCCTGTGCTGCCAGATTAATTACCGTGTCAAATTTCTGAGAAAGAAAGAGTTCATCTATCAGTTGACGGTTAGCCAGATCGAGCCTAATAAATTGATACTTAGAATATAACTTACTTTTTATCAGATAGTTATAAGAAATATCCTCCCGCGTAATGCCTGTTTCGGCTAATCTTGAATACTTTAATTCAACATCATAATAATCGTTGATATTGTCAAGGCCTATCACTTCATCTCCTCTCATGAGAAGCGCTTTTGCAAGGTGAAAGCCAATAAAGCCGGCAGTACCTGTAATTAATATTTTCATTTTCTGATAGATTATTATTTAAATGCAAACCGGTATAAACGTAAGCCTATACCGGTTTGTCACGAGATTCTGAGTTTTTCGACCTGAAGATATGGTATTCAGATGTGAGCAATTAGTCTATTTTTAAACATACAATGGCCATATTACCAGAGATTTAATTTTTGGACAAACGTATGATATTTTAAGGTATTGAATTCTTGTTTTTTCTTTTTCTTTTTTGTAACGTGTATATTGTTTTTCATGTTTCCATCGGATGGTAGTGGAAGCAACAGTTGCTGAAAAGGATCATTTTCTTTGATCAGATTTTTCTTGGTTATAAAATAGGCAGGAATCAAAAATAGAATTGTTCCTGTAACTGCAATAAACATTGATAATACGTGAATTCCATGATGGCGAAATGCCAACACAAAAATTATAAAAAGGATATTCATTGCAATGATAATGTAAGTCGATTTCTTATGCGAATTCCCCAATAAGAGCAACCTGTGATGAAGATGATTTTTATCTGCAGAAAATGGAGATCTCCTGTTTTTTATTCTGATTGCCATAACTCTTATAGTGTCGAACAACGGATAGAAAAGAATTCCGAATGCAATAGCTGGTGCAGAGGCAACTGCATAAGTTTGTGTCTGATCAATATTGAACTCAGTAAAGCGGATCATAAGAATAGAGATAATCGTTCCCAATAAAAGGGACCCGGTATCTCCCATGAAGATTTTGTATCGCTTGCCATATACGTTGAGATAGAAAAAGCCGGCGATAGCACCAATAAGAGAAGCGGATAGGAGAGCATAGCCAAAGTGACCGCTAATAAAGAACCAACAACCGAAAACAAATGCAGCCAACATACTCAAACCTGCTGCCAGGCCATCAATACCATCCATCAGGTTAAAGGCATTAATCATTACAATGATTGTGAAACAGGTAATGATAAAGCTCGGGATAATACCAATCTCCCAGATCCAAAATAAGCCATGAAGATTGGTAAAGCGAATTTTGGCAAAGAATATGATTATACCCGCTGCAATTATTTGAGCAATTATCTTTTTATACGGTGGCAATGTTACTATATCGTCTTTTAGACCAACAAAGAATATAAGGATGGCAGCTGTTATAATGTAAGACTGTTCAGGCAATTCATAACCACTTAAGCCGAGGGTAGACACTATGACAAAACTGAGGAATATTGCAATTCCCCCTAATGTTGGAACAGGTTTATTCGCTGATGATCGGTCGCAGGGTTTGTCGAAAAGATTTAATTTATAAGAAACGTGAACAACAATTCGTACACCATAAAGTGACATACAGAGAGCTACAATAAAGCAGATTATTATTTGGAGTAGAATTGGCATACTGGTAAAATTTCTTTCAAGTTAGTTAAAACGTATTTTTGTATACGTTGGTAATTTCAAATGATAAATTTACGTACAACGAAAACAGCTTCGCCTTCTCAGCCACAAAATCATGACATCCGGAAGATATTCCCCAGAAATTAATTTGTGTTTAGTAAGCATTGTTTATATTAAAAATATTAATCCAACACAAAGGTAGATAAATTAATTGCTTTTTATGCCATATAATTCAAAATATCTTGGCACATTTTATTTGTTTATTTTACTTGTGCTGCTTTTTTTTACATACAATTATCGTGTTGTAAAATTAAACAAATGGCCATAAAACAAACGTGAGAAGGGTATATTTAACTGTCATTTGGTAGATGTAAGGAAATACCAAACAGCTGTACCTGTTTTGCGAATAAGTGTAACCTTTAATAAAATTTAGTGGTTGGAACAACTCCTCAAGAGAAAAGTTTTCTAATCTTGGTTGTAAGGTTTAAGATTCTTCCCCGGTGCTTCAACAAGAACAGTATATCCTAGCGGTGGTATCCTGAGCGCGACCTTGTTCTTTCCTTTAAAATCAATGAGTTCACCGATAACTCCACATAAAGGACCTGTAATGATCTCAACCATTTGTCCTGGTTTTAATTCCTCATGGGTGATTTCCAGTTCAAAGTCAACCTGACCCAGCATCCTTTTCAGAAGGTTGATGTCTTCTTCCCTGATCACTGCTGCCTTCCCCTCAAAATAAATATAGCAAACAACGTTATAGATTCTGAGGACAGCTTCATACTCCTTGCGGCTAATGTATACAAAAACGTACCCGGAAATCAACGGCATCTCAACCCACTTTTTACGATCGGTCCATTGTCTTAATTTTCGTTGCAGGGGAAGGTAGGCCTCAATTCCAAGCTCAGTCAAATCAGCAAAAACTTTTTTTTCTGATCTCGATTTTACCCGAATTGCATACCAGTTATAGTTCAGTTTTTTGTTCTCCATGTCACTTGATAATATGCAAAGATACAGATTTAGTTGAAACCATGTTTCCCGTTATGAAAAAATAACGTATCCATGGTTTAGAAATTAATGCAATTAATAGTTTATTTGGAAGATTCTCTGATGATTAACTGAGTTGGAAGGACGATTTCTTCGAAGGGAATAATGGACCGGCTGTTTTGAATCCGGTGAATGATTTTTTGTGCAGCCATAAATCCCATTTCATACCCTGGCTGTCTGACGGTTGTAAGTTTCGGCGTCACCACGGCACTGAATGGCTCGTCACTGAATCCAACCAATGCTACATCGCCGGGCACTTTGAGGTGATGTTGTTGACAATATTCCAGGGCACTTAATGCGGTGGTATCATTTCCGCAAAACACTCCATCAGGTGGAATTTGCAGCGACATTAATCTGGCGAATGCCTCTTTACCTTCTTCCCTGGTAAGTCCTGTCACTTCAAGATATTGCTCAATAACGGGCAGTCCGGCTTCATTCAAAGCTTTGATATACCCTTTTTTACGATCTTTATAAATGTTTAGTAATTCCGGCCCGGCAATATGGGCAACTCGTTTACAGCCCCTTTCTATTAAATGACTTGTAATAATAAAACCAGAATTAAAGTCATCAACCAGAATTCTGTCGCTCTCTATCGTGGGGCAAAAACGGTCGAAAAAGAGGATGGGGATATTTTTGTCGGAAAATAGTCGGAGGTGCATATCATCAATGGTCTGCATCGAAATCGAAATAATCAGTCCGTCAACGCGATTATTGAATAGCGTCTGGACGCAGTTCACCTCCTTAATCGCTAGATCATTCGATTGTGAGATAATTACATTAAACCCTTTGGTCCAGGCATAATCTTCTATACCGCTGATGGCTGACGAAAAAAAGTGTCGGTCAATACGAGGGACAACCACCCCAATTGTTTTAGTCCTTCTACTTCGGAGATTAGCGGCAAGGACATTGGGGCGATATCCCATTTCAACTGCTTTTTGCTGAACTAATTGCCTTGTTTTTTTACTGATCCGGCTATTGTCGTTTAAGGCACGTGAAACAGTTGATGCCGATATTTTCAGCTCGTTGGCTAGATGATGTATTGTAATTTCTGAGTGATTTCTCATTTTGTTTGTTGAATCCGGATAAAGAGAATATAATTATAATGTAGAATGCAGAATTATTTTCAAAACGCATTGTGAAAATTTATTTGTGCAATCGATTGCAAAGGTAGTTAATTTTCATTATTTTTGCTGCATAAATTTTAATAACACAATACTATGTCCACTATATTTGAAGAGCGTTTTGCCACTCATCCTGATGATGCAAAGGGGTATGATACAGCCAGACTTCGCAAGGAATATCTCATTGAGAAAGTGATGTGCGATGACCAGATTTGTCTGACCTATTCCCAATATGACCGATACATTGTTGGAGGAGCCGTCCCGGTAACCAGAAGTCTGACACTCGAACCAATTGATCCGCTTAAAGCTGAATTTTTTTGTGAAAGAAGGGAATTGGGGATCATTAATGTTGGCGGTAGCGGGAGTGTAACCGTTGACGGAACAATTTTTGAACTTGGGTTTAAGGAGGCAATCTATGTGGGACGCGGGAGTAAATCGGTCATTTTTTCTTCTGTAAATCAGATGACTCCCGCCCATTTCTATATCAATTCGGCTCCTGCACATAAAGAATATCCAACCAAAAAAATTACCTTAAAAGATGCAGAGGTTGTGGAAATGGGAACAATGGAGGAATCAAATGCACGTAAAATCAATAAATTGTTGGTGAATTCAGTCGTGCAAACCTGTCAATTACAGATGGGGATGACCGAGCTGAAACCCGGAAGTGTATGGAATACAATGCCAGCTCATACGCATAGTCGTCGTATGGAAGCTTATTTTTATTTTGAGGTTCCGGTAGGGCAAGCCATTTGTCATTTCATGGGTGACCCAAAAGAGACACGTCACATCTGGATGGACAACGAGCAGGCTGTTTTATCCCCCACATGGTCAATTCATTCGGCTGCAGGAACAAGTAATTACACTTTTATCTGGGGAATGGCTGGTGAAAACCTTAACTATGGTGATATGGATATTGTGAAGCCTGATCAGCTAAGGTAAGGAGTGCCATCACACCGTTTGCAGTTTGCATAAATATTGTGTAGAGATATTAATAATTAAATATATACAGATGAAAATGTTTGACTTGACCGGGAAAGTTGCCCTTGTAACCGGAGGAACTCATGGTATAGGAATGGCTATTGCCAAAGCACTTGCTTCTGCAGGCGCAAAGATTTGTGTGAATGATATTTTTGAAGAACGCCTTGAGGCCTGTAAAATTGCTTATGCTGCTGAGGGTATCGATGTTTTCACAGTAGTGTTTGACGTCACAAGGGAGGAAGATGTTGATAAAGGGATTGGAATTATTGAATCGGAGGTTGGTCCGATAGATATTCTGGTGAATAATGCCGGAATTATTAAACGGATTCCAATACTTGACATGCCGGTTGAGGATTTTCGTCAGGTTATTGATATTGATCTGGTTGCACCATTCATTGTTTCCAAGCGGGTCGTCCCTTCGATGATCAGTCGTGGAGGTGGCAAAATTATCAATATGTGTTCAATGATGAGTATTTACGGACGAAATTCAGTTTCAGCCTATGCTTCAGCCAAAGGGGGACTTAAACTGCTCACCGCCAATATGTGTTGCGAATGGGCGAAGCATAATATTCAAGCGAACGGTATTGGCCCCGGATATATTGCGACTTCGCAAACCGAAGCAATCCGTGTAAATGGTCACCCTTTTAATAACCTGGTGATGACCCGCACTCCGGCTGCCCGTTGGGGAGATCCTGAGGATCTTGCAGGTGCTGCCGTATTCCTGGCTTCAGCAGCAAGTAATTACGTAAATGGACATTTACTGTTTGTCGATGGCGGAATTCTTGCAAATTTTGGGTATGTATCCGGTGAGAATGAATTGATTTCATAACTGGCATAGTTTTTAACTATCGAATGGGTTCTCTGATTTCAACGATCAGTGAACCCATTTTTTTTCAAGGTAAATTAAAAATGAAACCGGTAACCAGATCGCATTTGTAAACTGGAGAAATCAAATCTTTCATGGCTCCCAAATTAATTTACCTTGTAGCCGCAACAAGTTTTGTTAATCCTAATCTTTTCGATGCCCATCCCCCATTTCAGATTGATGGCAATTTTGGTGGAGCTTCCGGCATTGTTGAGATGCTGATGCAAAGTCATCTAAACGGTATTGATATCCTTCCGGCTCTTCCTGCTGCGCTTCCCGAGGGTCAGGTTCGCGGCCTAAGGGCCCGGGGAGGATTTGATCTGGATTTTGAATGGGAAAGAGGTCAGCTGGTAAGGGTAAGAGTTCTTTCAACTGCTGGTTCACCCCTTATCCTTCGTTATGGAGATAAAATAACCACTCAAAAGACGAAAAAGGGGGAACTATTGGTGTTTAATCACGAACTTAAAAAAAGCAATTAATACGAATTAAAACTCCGTTTACGATCACGGAATATTTTGAAAATAGTCTAACTTAGCAACGTTTTTATAAACGGGAATAGTGAATTAAACAATTAGAAGAGATGAGAAAAATAGTTGTGTTTGCGTTTTTGATTGTTATTTCCCTGAGCACTTTTGCTGCCGGGGGCAAGTGGGTAAACTTATTTAACGGTAAGGATTTAACCGGTTGGGAAAGACTAAACGGATTGGCCGAATATACCGTTGTAAAGGGTGAAATTGTTGGGACCAGCCAGACGAATACTCCAAACTCATTCCTTGCAACTACCCGCAACTACGGAGATTTTATACTGGAATATGAAATGAAAATGGATAAGGGACTTAATTCCGGTGTGCAGATAAGATCAGAAAGTAAAAAGGAGGTCAACAATGGCCGTGTTCATGGTTACCAGGTTGAATGCGATGATTCACCCAGAGGATGGTCAGCCGGTATTTATGATGAATCGCGCAGAGGCTGGCTTTATCCAATGGAGTACAACCAAAGTGCAAAGAAAAGTTATAAAAGTGCACAATGGAATAAATACCGCGTTGAGGCGATAGGTAACTCTATCCGCACATGGTTGAATGGGGTTCCTTGCGCTAACCTTGTCGACGATATGACACCAGCTGGTATTATTGCCCTGCAAGTCCATTCTATAGGAACAAACGAGGCAAATGCAGGAAAAACGATCTGTTGGAGAAATATCAGGATTATGACAGATAACCTCGAAGCCAATCGGACAAAGATGGATAATGTTACTGAGGTAAGTTATCTGAATAATACCCTGACACAGTATGAAAAGGCTAACGGATGGAAATTGCTTTGGGATGGAAAAACTACATCCGGATGGCGTGGAGCAGGACTTGCCGCATTCCCTGAAAAAGGTTGGACGATTGAGGATGGAATGCTGATTCCTAACAAGGGAGATAACAAGGCTGGCGGTGATATTGTTACCGTTAAGAAATATAAGAATTTCATTCTCGAAGCCGATTTCAAAATAACCGAAGGTGCTAATAGCGGAATTAAATACTTTATTCAGAGTGAACCAGGCAAACCAAATACTGTTGGGTTTGAATTTCAGGTTCTTGATGACCAGAGGCATCCCGATGCCAAGGCAGGAATTGATGGAAACCGGACAGTTGGATCACTTTATGACCTGGTCACTGCCAATTCAAAGGTTTTCGATCCAAGTCAACCGGTTAAAAGGGTAAATGGTATTGGTCAATGGAACCGGGCCCACATCGAAGTTAACGGAAAGAAAGTTGCGCACTACCTGAACGGGGTTAAGGTTTTAGAGATAACCAAAGGTTCTCCGGCATTTAAAGAGGCTATTGCCAAAAGCAAATTCAGTAAAGCCCCCGGATTTGGCGAGTTTGAAGACGGGTATATCCTCCTTCAGGATCATGGTAACGAAGTGTCGTTCAGAAATATAAAAATTAAGGAATTATAACTCATCAAATACCACATAAAAAAGCTCTGCCATTTTTGGGGAGCTTTTTTACTTTTATCTCAACTATATATATCTCCTATATTTCTATCCATTTCTATTTTATTTCATTTTATTCCCTGTAAGATTGGCAACTTTCTTTAAAACCATGAATAGTCCGATTGGTATGTTAATGCTTGGTTCGGATGAAAAGAGTCTTAAATCAATTTCGTTTGATTCGGAAGTTATTGAAAATATGCCTGATATGCCGGATATTCTGATAGCGGCGCAACAGCAGCTGGAGGAGTATTTTTCTGGGGAAAGGCAAAAATTCGATTTGACTATCGACCCGGATGGAACAGATTTTCAACACCATGTATGGGCGCAGGTGGCGGCTGTGAATTTTGGTGTAACGAAAAGTTATATTGATATTGCACGCTCACTTGGATCCGAAAATTTCAGCAGGGCTGTTGGAATGGCTAACGGAAAGAACCCAATACCTATCGTCATTCCGTGTCACAGGATAATCGGTCATAACGGAAAACTAACTGGGTATGCCGGTGGTTTAGAACGAAAAAAGTGGTTATTACTTCATGAGCGGCAACCCTCAGGCAATGGGCGATTGTTTTGAGTAGATCCTTTAAATGAATTAAATTTGGTTAATTCCTTAGCGTCTTTGCGTGTAATATTTGCATGATCATTCTTTTCACATTCTCAATTCCCCAACGGATGTTGCTCGTCGAATCCAAAATTTTTATTGCTTCCCATTCCCGTGATTTGGCTCTCCGTCCTGCTCCTGATGATTGTTTCCGGCATTAGGCGTTGTCCGACTGGATGAATCAATCCTGGATCGTCGGCTCCGGGATTTTTTATGGTCGGTGCAATTGGGTAGGCATTCATAAGTTCACCGGGGTAAGGCACCAAAAGGCGCGTGAGGTCAGCCAATGGCAAAGAATTTGATAACCAGTTTTTCTCATCTTCGCGATGGAGAATGATTGGGGACCGATGGTGCTGAATTTTTTGAGTCACTTCGTTGGCAACCGTGGTGATGATAGCGAAGGAGTAGATTAGCTCACTCGTTTCCGGATTTTTCCAGCTGTCCCATATCCCTGCAAAAGCGAACGGACGAACCTTGTCTTTGAGGTAAACAACGTATGGCTTGTTCAGTTTCTCTTTTTCGGGACCTTCAATAAATGCATCTGCCGGTATTAAACACCTCTGACTTCTGATCGGTTTGCGAAATGCCGGTTTGGTGATGATCCCCTTTGCTCCGTTATAATTTGGATTATTGTCTGAGTTGTGGTCTCCTTCGGCACGTGCATTGATGAAAAGCGTAGGTTTGGTCATCCACGAAGGCGTCATTCCAAACCTGAACAACTGAATTTCATAAGGACGGTCATTTGTGATTACAGGAGCAAACTTTCCAGGCCCAATATTATACGAAGGAACGAGGTTGATCGTGTCGGAAATTCGTACACCGAACCTTTTTTCAAGCACTTCGGCTTTCTGAATAAGGATATATCTGCCGCACATGATTGGTTTTTATGTTTTTATAAAGATATAAAAAAATCACTTATCACCTCAATGTCGTGTTACCAAAAAGTAGATCAACCACATAAGAAGGATGCCTGTAAGGCCAACGAAAATTTCAACCTTCAGCCGGGCATATGTTCTTTCCTTATTTAGCTGAATCTGTTTATTATGGTTTAAACAGTGTGATGAGACCTCTGTTCCAGGTACTCCTTCAACAAAATTTGGATCATTAAGTTGGTCATCCGGTTCCTGCCAATCTGTAGACTCAAGGTACTTGCCGATCACTGCCATGGTTTCATGGCTGGGCCTGGTGGTTGTTTTGGTTAAACCGAATATACGTTTAATGGTAGAAAGACTGATAGAATCCCTGGTCACGTGTGAAATATGTTTTGCCAGCAATTCGCAATCTTTGGAATAACGGATGGGTTGACCAAACCGGTGTTCAATTTTATTTCTTAATTCAACGGGTAATGACATTGGTAGGAATGATGGGATTAAAATCAATTAAATCAGGATTTTCAAAAACAGCCCTATTTTTTCCGAAATAACTCCCTGTATTCCGATGGCGACTTTCCAATAAAACGCTTAAACTGACGGTTGAAATTTGACAGGTTGTTAAACCCGGCTTCATCGCTAATAAATGCAACAGTCTGATTTCCATGTCTTAGTAATTTGCATGAATAGCTGATTCTTAGTTCATTCACAAACAGAGCAAAAGTCTTGCCGGTTTTTTGTCTGAAATAGCGGCAAAAAGCAGCGGAATTCATTCCTGCCACTTCAGCAACCTCACTGATTGTAATTTTCCTGTTATAATGTCTGGTTGTAAATTTGTAAATCTTAGCCATTCGTGGTTCTCCCATATCGTCCACGGTGTTGACATAACCGGAGGTAGTTATTGCCCTCGATTCTGAACTGCCCAGATAATCAATCAGTTTTACAAATAAAAGGTGTCGTTCCATTCCTTTGGTTTTGACCATTTCCTGTAGTATTTTCCCCCCAATTATAGCGGATTCCACACTAAAGGTTAAGCCTGATGAGGAACTGGTCAATAATTTTTTCACCGACGCGAATTCCGGTTGCTGCAATTGTTGTTGCGGAAAATAGCTGATGGGAAACTGAACCACTATGGCGTTGACACGAAAGTTGGGATCTCCCCGGTAAAACGCCTGATCATTTAAATAGAAATGGGGAAGCTTGCTCCCGTAAAGGGATAAATCAGCCGGGCCAAACGGTTCGATCGAATCGCCTACGAATTTTTTGCCGAAACTTTTGATAATATACACCAATTCAAATTCATTATGGAAATGCCACGGAACTGTGAAATGGGGAAAGTCGTCATATTTAATCAAAAATGAGTTTTCAGCAGGGTAATTTATGACTTCTTTAAATAATCTCATCTGCAAATATAGTATTACTCTTGGCAAATATTATACCTTTGAAACAATTGTTTAAAATCTAATTTTGAGGAACCTTTGATCATCCTTATGACAAACAAACAATGGGAGGAACTTCTTGCAGTAATTGAGGGGAAAAGCAGTTCCGGGAAAGATATTGGATTTATTATCGACAGTCCATGGCTGCCAGGATGGAGTGGTGTTACAACACTCGATTATTACACCTCAGACGAAATTTGGCTCAAATCGAATTTACGGGCTATTGAAACATTTCCGGAAGTTACTTTTTTACCCGGTTTCTGGTCCGAATATGGGATGTGCACCGAACCGTCTGCATTTGGGGCTCGTTCAGTTTGGTACAGTGAAAATCTTCCCCATGCTGAAAAGGTAATTCATAATTCCACAGATATTACCAGGCTGGTACAACCTAATGTAGAGTACGACGGATTATTGCCTTTTATGATTAACCGGCTCAGAAATCTTGAACCTAAAATTATAGAATCAGGCCATTCAATTAAGTTTGCAGTCACCCGTGGGCCATTAAATATTGCCACTTTTCTTATGGGAACGACCGAATTTATGATGCTTCTGGCGATGGAACCCGATAAGGCACATGAACTTTTAGAGAAAATTACTTGCTTTATCTGTGATTGGGTCCGGTATCAAAAGGAGTGTTTTCCATCAATTGAAGGAATTCTTCTACTCGATGACATTGTCGGTTTTGTAGGGGAGGAGGAGTGTCGTGAGTTTGTGGTCCCTTATCTGAAACGGGCGTTTGGAGCAATACCTACAAAGGTGAGGTTTTTTCACAACGATGCCTTCGGTCTGGTTTGCGCCCCATTATTGAAGGAGATTGGGATCAATCTTTTCAATTTTGCATTCGATCATCCGATTAACCAGATTAGGGAATTGGCCGGACCTGAGGTGGCGTTGATCGGTAATCTGGCGCCTCGTGATATTCTGGCAGCAGGTACACCTGATGAAGTTTATGCAGCCACCCTCGAAATGGTAAAAAATGTAACAGATCACCGCAGTATTATTTGGTCATGTGGGGGTGGTATCCCTCAGAATGTTTCTACCGAAAATATAAAAGCTTTTCTGGCTGCTGTTAAATCTTATTCCTAAGTGTTGTTTAAAATCCAAATCTGAAATGTGTTAAATCTCTAACAATATGAAAATAAATCAAATAATATTTATTTTGCTCCTGTTGGTCTCCTTTCGGGTTTCAGCCCAGGAACAGGTCATCGCCAGATTTTCGGTAACGGCTGACCGTTTAAAACAAGGTGGAACTCCTGTGAGTGTTTCATTGGAGGGGATTGATTTTAATACGGACAAGGGAGCACTTCGGTTGTTTGAAATCAGGGGGAAGACGAGGGGGGAAGTGGCTTGTCAGCTTGAGGCAGGCAATTCACCCCGATTGTGGTGGATTCCGGAAGGTGAAACAACTCCCAATGCCATTCGGAAATTTATCCTCATCAGGGATTCCACTTTTATTGGCAAAGATGTAATTACCACAACACTCAGTGCAAAGGAGTTGGTCATAAGCCAAAATAATCAGAAAGTGATGCAATATAATGTGACAGAGGTTTTCCCCCCTGATACGGTTAGAACGATTTACAGAAGGAGCGCTTTTATTCATCCATTGTGGTCTCCTTCGGGGAATGTGTTAACACGCATCAATGCACCCGATCACTGGCACCATTTTGGCATATGGAATCCATGGACGAAAACCCATTTTGAAGGACACAGTACCGATTTCTGGAATCTGGCAGAAGGCCAGGGTACGGTCAGGTTCGGAGGGTTTAACTCTCTTGTGAGCGGACCTGTTTTTGGGGGATTTAAGGCTCGTCAGGAACATGTTGATTTCCAGTGTAAAGGGGGCGACAAGGTTGCCATGAATGAAGTTTGGGATGTAAGAGTTTGGAATATTGGGTCATATGGAGGTGTAAAAGTCTGGCTTTGGGATTTAACCACGACTTTAAATTGTGCATCCGCTTCACCAATCACACTTGAAGCCTATCGCTATGGCGGAGGAATTGGCTACAGGGCCAACGAAGAGTGGACGAACAAAAACAGCTGGGTACTCACTTCAGAGGGGAAAGAACGGAAAGATGCCGATGGTACCCGTGCCCGATGGTGTGATGTAGGAGGTCAATTTTCCGGGAACGGAACTTCCGGCATCCTGTTTATGTCAAACCCATCGAACCGCGAACACCCGGAGCCGATGCGGGTGTGGCCTGAAAATGCCAACGGCGGACGGGGTGATATGTATTTCGAGTTTTGCCCGATCAGGGATAAAATGTGGGAGTTAAAGCCTGGTAATGAGTATGTTTTGAGATACCGAATGTTGGTCTATGATGGCAAAATTAGTGCCCAGTTGGCTGAACGACTTTGGAACGATTTTGCACATCCTCCTGTTGTGACATTGGAAAAGTAGTTTGGAAAGAACCTTGGTTTCAACATAACAGAAACATTGTTTAATTGAGAATAAAATAGTATCAAATTAAATACTTAACATTTAAATACATATCATATGGAACGAAGAGATTTTCTAAAGAATTCATCGGCAACGATCGCCGGAACAATCCTGCTTCCTACGATTGTTCCATCGAGTGTTTTTGGGAAGAATGCACCAAGTAATAAAATTAATGTAGCCCAGATTGGTTTTGGGCGAATTGCGATGGGGCATGACCTCGCCGAAACCCTCCGTTTTGATGAGGCGCGTATTATAGCCGTTGCCGATCTTGATTCGAACCGAGTAGCAAAGGGGAAGCAGTTCATCGAGGATTATTACAACAAAAAGACAGGAAGTAAAGAAGCTGTAAATGTCAAAACTTATGGCGACTATCGCGAAATGCTTCTCCGAAAAGATATTGATGCGGTGATGATTTCAACTCCCGACCATTGGCATACTCAACCTGCCATTGAGGCAGCCCTTGCTGGGAAAGATGTTTATCTGCAAAAGCCCACCTCTCTGACCATTGCTGAAGGAAGAATGTTGGTGGATGTGGTCAAACGGAAGGGGACCATTTTGCAGGTTGGTACTCAGCAACGGGCGATGCCTCAATTCCGAATTGCCGCGGAATTGGTTCGCAACGGTCGGATTGGAAAACTGCACACCGTAAAAATCGGTTTGCCGGGAGATCCCGCAGGCCCTGAGGCACTGGAGATGCCTGTTCCCAAAAATCTGAATTACGAGATGTGGCTCGGTTCAACACCTGAGGTTTATTATACTGAGATGCGCGTTCATCCTCAAAACAGTTTGACCGATCGGCCGGGATGGTTGCGTTGTGAGCAATTTGGAGCGGGAATGATCACTGGCTGGGGACAGCACCATTTTGATTCTGCTGCCTGGGGGATGGATACTGAGCATACTGGTCCGATTTCGATCAATTCAATGGCGCAGTTTCCAAAATCAGGGCTATGGAACGTCCATGGAGAATTTATTGCAGTAGCTGAATATCAGAACGGTCTTACCATGATTACCAGCGGAGGTTATCCTAACGGAATCAGGTACGAAGGGAGCGAAGGATGGATATTTGTGACGCGTGGCGATTATTCAGCAACTGCCAGCGATCCTACATCAAAGAGCAAAAGCAGCAAAGCATTGGATGCCAGTGATCCAAAAATCCTTAACTCCATCATCAAGGAGAACGAAATTCATCTATATAAAATAGAAAATCAGCATGGTAACTGGCTTGATTGCATCCGGACGCGGAAAGCGCCAATTTCACCCGTTGAAATCGGTCACCGGGCCTGCTCAATTTGTCTGATCACCCACATTTCGATGAAACTGGGACGTAAATTACAATGGAACCCCGAAACGGAAATGTTTGTAAAGGATGACGAAGCGAACAAAATGCTCTCCCGATCACAACGATTTCCTTATGGAACGAGCTATATAAAAGGTGTATAAACCACAATAGACACATTAGAAACAATCGACTGTGTCCTATTGTGCCTATGTGGTGAAAACAAATTTTTAACCTTAGTTATAAAATATTGAATATGAAAAGAATAGTAATATCTGTTAGCCTCATTTTAATCATTTCAGGAATATTGCCGGTTAATGCGGCAAAGATCAACGCGGTCAGGGTGGGTTCCAAAATAAATGTAACCATCGACGGAAAGTATTTCACAAGTTATATCTTCTCCTCAGATGAGAAATACCCCTTTTTCTATCCGGTAAATGGTCCCTTGTCGGGAGGTTCGGTTACCTCAATGAGGAATGGGGAGTACCCGCATCACAGCTCCCTCTTCTTCGGTTGCGATAAGGTCAATGAAGGTAATTACTGGCAGGAAGGGCTTGAACGTGGACGAATCATCTCGGTAAATGCCGAAATTCTTAAAGAGGGTGGCGATACTGTTGTGATTTCAGATGAGTGCATCTGGAGCCGGCCAGGTGCAATTTCACCCGTTAAAGATACACGCAAAATTACGATTACATCCCCATCATTGACAATCAAGCAGATAGATGTTGTCATCACCATGGAGATGCTGATGGATGTTCATATCCAGAAAACGAACCACTCCCTTTTTAGCGCAAGGATGGCTGCCGATCTTTCAGTAAAGAATGGTGGTACAATGATAAATGCCGAAGGCGCCAAGGGGGAGAAGGATACTTTTGGTAAGCCATCACCCTGGATGGATTATTATGGGAAAAGGGGAGAATTTGTCGAAGGTCTGACAATCATGCAGCATCCATCCAATCCTTGGTATCCATCACCCTGGTTTACGCGTGATTATGGATTTATCTCTCCAACTCCGATGTACTGGCCTCAAAACGGGGAGGAGACCTTTATGAAAAAAGGGGAGACACTCTTACTTCGGTACCGTGTTCTGGTTCATGGCAGCACTACTGACGAAGCAAATATTGGGGAGTTGTTTGAGATTTACAAAATGCAAAAGTAAACTGGTAACTTGTACGGTAAGAAATTCATTTTGCTGCATACAACAAATAGTTGAACCTTTATTTATCTTTGCATTGGATGAACTGAAAAAAAGTGTCGAAGAATGGAAAAAGAGCCAAAACCTGTAATCATACATTCACATCGCAGTATAACTAAGATTAGAAACTCGAGAAGTATAAAACATTAAATTTAAAATTTGATCCCATTTTACGATTGATGGGGATCTTTTTTATATCAGCCGGTTAAAAAGAAATACAAACTAAAATTCAGAAATGAAAAGATTATTACCAGTTATGACATTTGCTCTTACATTGATTTTGACTTCGTGCGGCGGAGGGAAACCTGCACAGAAAGAATCACTTAAACCTAAAGCAGCGTTTACGGGTGCAAAAGGAGAGGTAAAACTGATTACGCTTGATCCCGGCCATTTTCATGCAGCGCTGGTCCAAAAGAATATGTACGATCAGATAAGTCCGGATGTTTTTGTCTATGCACCTGGAGGTAACGAATTAAACGGACACCTAAAACTGATCGATGGTTACAACAAAAGGGCTGAAAATCCTACAGCCTGGAACGAAAAGATTTATACCGGAACCGACTATCTGGAAAAGATGCTTTCCGAAAAACATGGAAATGTGGTGGTGATATCAGGGAATAACCGGATTAAGACAGATTATGTCAAAAAATCGGTCGAGGCTGGTCTTAATGTATTGTCCGACAAACCAATGGTTATTAATTCCGACAAATTTGCGGTATTGGAGGAGGCCTTTAAAATTGCTGAGCAGAAAGGGGTATTGCTTTATGATATTATGACAGAACGGTTTTCTGTGACCACCTTGCTCCAGCGTGAATTATCGATAGTCCCTGAGATTTTTGGAACTCTTGATGCAGGGTCTGCTGAAAAGCCGGCGATTGAAATGATCAGTGTCCATTATTTCTACAAAAGTGTTTCAGGCAATACGCTCGTTCGTCCTGCCTGGTTTTTTGATGTGGAACAACAGGGTGAAGGGATTGTTGATGTGACCACGCACCTTGTTGACCTTGTTCAATGGGAATGTTTCCCCGATCAGATTATTAAGAAGTCCGATATTCAGATCATGACAGCTAAGCGTTGGCCAACGATTTTGTCCGGCGCCGACTTTAAGGAGGTTACCAAAATGGATCAATTTCCTGATTATCTGAAAAAAGATATTAAAGACGACCAGTTAAATGTGTACTCAAATGGCGAAGTTGTCTATAAATTAAAAGGGGCTGTTGCAAAAGTCTCTACAATCTGGAATTTTAAACCTGCCGAGGGTGGAGGTGACAGCCACTATTGCATGATGCGCGGATCAGTATCATCGCTTGAAATCCGCCAGGGGGTCGAAGAGAAAAATGATCCAACATTGTATGTCTCGGCCAATGAGGGAATCGATCTCAAGCAATTCGCTGTCAATCTTGATAAAGTGGTGAAGGGGCTTCCACAGGCTGGTCTTACCATTGAGAATGTCAGCAAGAATAGCTGGAAAATAGTTATTCCTCAGCCCCTGAAGGTTGGCCATGAGGCACATTTCGCACAAGTTACGGCAAAATACCTGGAATATCTTAAAGCGGGTAAACTTCCTGAATGGGAGGTTCCCAATATGATTACCAAGTATTATACTACTACTTCTGCACTAAAAATGGCGTTGGAGGCAAAATAGTTTGAACCGAAAGGTTGTCAATAACAACGCCCGGACCAAAATTCCGGGCGTTGTTATTGCATAATCTTAGATTTAAATGTTAAAAAAAGTTAAATAGTAAATTATTAAGTAATTGAAAAACAATATAATAAATAGATTATAACTATTAGTGTTTAATAAAAATCAAAAAAGATTAAACAAGATATGAATTTCTGTTGTTTATTTGTAAAAGTTTTAAACGATTATAAACAACTAAAAATTCATATCATGAAAAATTACTTTAAATTGTTTTCGTTAGTATCCCTTTTAGGTCTAACTATGTTTTCGGTGAGCTGCAAGAAAGATTCAACTTCCAGCGGAATGGCAACTAATACTATTACAGATGTGGCTGCGTCAAATTCAGATTTCTCAACCCTGGTTACTGCATTAAAAAAGACAGGACTGGATGTTGCTTTAGCAAATAGTGCCTCAAGCTTTACAGTTTTTGCGCCAACTAATGCTGCTTTCGCGGCCCTACTTACTGAGCTTAAAGTCGCATCTTTGAATGACATTCCGACTGAAACACTTACCAAGGTTTTGCTTTATCATGTCAAATCGGGTAAGGCAAGTGCTTCTCAAATTACAACAGGCTATTATTCAATGTTATCAGCGGGTCCGGTTGCAGACTCATTTCTATCGATGTATGTTGATATGACGACTACTACCATTAATGGCCGTTCGAAGATTACCAAAACCGATATCATGGCTGATAATGGCGTAATTCATGTAATTGATAAAGTTCTTTTACCAATGAGCATTGTTGATCATGCCATAGCAAACCCAACGTTTACTTCCCTCGTAGCTGCAGTTTCAAAGGCAAACCTGGTAAGTGCCCTTGCTGACAATACCAAGACCTATACCCTTTTTGCTCCCAATAATAGTGCATTTGCTGCATTATTCACCAAATTGGGTGTTACTTTAAATGATCTCACTGCCGGGACTTTATCTCCAATACTGCTTTATCATGTACTTAGTGGTTATGTCCCTGCAGCTAAAGTCACCGCCGGATACTTCCCTTCTTTAAGTACTGCATTTGGCAAAAATGTAGTTGTTCAGGTAGCAACTACTAGTGGAGTTCTATTGAATAATAGTTCAAAAGTAATTGCCACTGATGTTGTAGCTACAAATGGTATTATCCATGTAATTGACCAGGTTCTTCTTCCTCCAACAGTCGTGGATATTGCACTTCAAAACAGCTCATTCAGTACATTAGTTCTTGCAGTTGTCAAAGCTGATCTTGCAACAGCTTTATCCGGAGCAGGCCCGTTCACAGTATTTGCACCAACGAATGATGCTTTTTCTGCCCTTTTTGCCACCTTGAAGGTTAGCGGTGTAGAGGCACTTTCAAAGGAACAGCTTACTCCCATTCTTTTGGCTCATGTTGTAAGTGGAAATATCCAGTCAGGAAGTCTGTCATCAGGTGTTGTGCCGACATTGAATTCACTAAAGTCTTTGAATGTAATGGTCGGTACCGGAGGTGTCACTATTAATGGTAACATTAATGTTATTAAGGCTGATGTTCAGGGTAAAAATGGTGTAGTTCATGTAATTGATAAAGTGATTGTTCCATAGTTTGCCTTTTGTTTCAATTTTTCATTAAGCAATTCCCCGGATCGTTTTGGTCATTACATTAGAGTATAATGTCTCTCTGTAAATTGATATTAAGCTTTTCCGGGGAATTTAGCATTTTGTGATTCAGACTAAATAGATTTACTTCCTGAAAATTTAAATAAAATTTAAATCACTATCGGTTTATTCACTATTTTGGCCCGACTTAATCCGGCTCGCCGAAATATTAAATTAAACTGATAATTTCGTTAATTATTCTATTACTTTTCTAGGCAAATGTCAACTTACTCAATAAAGGATCTGGAGAAATTATCCGGGATTAAGGCTCATACGATCAGGATGTGGGAACAGCGTTACCATTTAATTGAACCTCAGCGAACTAATACGAATATCCGGTATTATTCCGACGATGACCTTGTAAAACTGATGAATGCATCATTATTGAATCATAGTGGATATAAAATTTCAAAAATAGCAGAACTTGATAATCATCAGATCAAAGAGCTGATCCTGAGTTTAAATAGTGAGGTTCCGTCGCTTACTACTCAAACCAGTAATTTAGTAAAGGCATTACTTGAAGTGGATGAGCTACAGTTTAATAAGGTTTTTGAGACAGCTGTTGAAAATATTGGGTTTGAATCAACTATGGAGAAATTACTTTTCCCATTTTTTGAGATGATTGGTAATTTATGGCTGGCTAGTACGATAATTCCCGCACAGGAACATTTTATTACTAATCTGATCCGGCAAAAACTGATTGTAGCAATTGACAAGGAAAGAATAAAAGAAGCGCAATCACGTCCCAGAATTTTATTTTATCTTCCCGAAGGGGAATTTCATGAAATTGGAATACTATATTACAATTATCTGGCCCGAAGGATCAATTTTGAAGTTATCTATCTGGGAACTTCAGTACCATTCCGGGATATTATCAGGATGGATGATATCAGGCCTTTTCAAATTATATTCACTTCATTTGTCATTTCACAGGGAGCAGGAACGCTCGCGAAAAGATTGGAGAAAAAACGTAAAGCTTTTCCGGATAAAATATTTTTAATCAGCGGATGGCAGATTAGGCAGGAGAAACCTCACCTTCCAAAAAACTTTTTTCAGATATCTTCATCGGATGATTTCAGAAAAGCACTAAATTATTATCTGAAGAGGGAAAATCAAAAGAAATAGGTTCCTGAATTCGGGTTTTTATTGAGAGGAAATGGGTTGTTTTTGACTTTTATGTATTTTGTAATAATCTGTTTATCTGTCTTTTAGATTTGTATTCCAGTTTTAATTGCTCATAAGTTTCTTCAGAAATAAGATCTTTGTTCTTCAGCCAGTTTAATTGATTGATTTGTGTATCCTCGGGCAGATCAGAATCAATCCGGCTATATTTCTCGATTAATAGTCTTCTTGTTTTTTTTGTGAGTTCCTCAATGAACTTTTCAACTGTTTCCCGGGATGGACGATCCTGCAGGAATGATGCCTGAGAAGAGCCTCCGAGCAAATGTATCTCCTTCTTAACAGGAGTCAGGAAAATCCATACTGCAGGACCGCCGAACAGTGCATAAATCGCAAGAAGGACCCAGATATTCTGAGCCTTATCTGTGTCAACTAAAAAGGCTACTGTCATAAAAAACACAAATGCACACAGAAGGCAGGCGATAATAGTTGTTCCCGTTTTTGAATTTGATTGATAAAATTTGTCTTCACCAAGATTTTCAATTTTTACACTCCACTCTTTTATCTCGCCAAATGCAGTTTCAGACTTAATTTTAAGCACGTTGTCACGTAACTCAAATTCCCTTTTGGTAAGTCCTTGTTTTTGTTTAAGTACCATTGTTTTCTTGTCTGTTTATTCCAGTTTAAACCAATCGCAGACCAACGTAGTCTTGTCCTCCGGCTCTGCGAAATGTCTGAATTCGTTCGTCTTATTGTTGTAAGTATAGTCCTTCCCCCAGTTCGGGTGATTTTTCTGAACCTGTTTTATCCCATCAAGTATTAAATAAAGTTCTTCGTTCGTCATCGTTGGATGGAGCGAAAGCCTGATCCACCCCGGTTTCTGGGAAAGATCGCCGAAATTGATCCGTTCGGTGATCCGGTTTGACTGATCGTGGCTCACATCGAGGAGAAAGTGCCCGTATGTTCCTGCACAGGCACATCCTCCTCTCACCTGAATGCCATATTTATCATTGAGTAGTTTCACTGCGAGATTGAAATGGAGATGGTCAATATAAAACGAAATGATCCCTAATCGGTCATGAATATTATTGGCCAGAATATGAACCTCATCTATTTGTTCTAACCCGGCAAATGCAATTTTCACAAGCTCTTTTTCCCGTTTTTCCATATTTTCAACCCCCATGTTGTTTTTCAGTTCGATGCATAGGGCTGTCCGGATGGTTTGTAAGAATGGGGGAGTACCACCATCCTCGCGTGCTTCGATATCGTCAACATATTTGAACTCGCCCCAGGGATTGGTCCAGTCAACTGTTCCCCCCCCGGGATTGTCGGGTACAGAACTGTTGTAAATGGCAGAATTAAAGACTAATACTCCGGAACTACCTGGCCCACCCAGAAATTTATGTGGGGAGAAAAAGATCGCATCCAGCGCCTGAAGCGGATCTTCAGGGTGCATATTGATATTTACATAGGGGGCTGAAGCAGCAAAATCGATAAAGCACAAGCCTCCATTCTCGTGCATGATTCGGGCCATCTCATGATAGGGTGTTGTAATCCCGGTGACATTCGAACAGGCTGTAAATGAACCTATCTTCATCTTACGATCACCATATTTTTTGATTTCCTCCTTTAACTGTTCCGGGTTGACCAAAAGCTCCTTGTCGGGATAAAGTTGAACCACATCGGCAATAGTCTCCAGCCAGGAGGTGTGGTTAGAGTGATGTTCCATATGTGTGATGAAGACAACTGGACGATCCTCCTGAGCGAGCCGGTCGACCTTGTCCATTTTGTGCATTGCTCTAAATCCGAGAATCCGCTGAAATTTATTAATCACTGTAGTCATTCCGGAACCGGCATTGATAATCACATCGTTGGGTCCGGCATTGACATGTTCCTTAATCTTCCGTTGAGCCAAGTGATAGGCCTTGGTCATCAATGTGCCGGTTTCGCAGGTTTCGGTATGGGTATTACCGACAAAAGGGCCAAACTGATTAGTGATTTTTTCCTCAATTGGTCTGTAAAGACGCCCACTGGCAATCCAATCGGCATAAACGATCTTTTTCACACCATAGGGAGATTGAAAAGTCTGATCGATACCTATGATGCCATCCCTGTATTTTTTAAAATAATCCTCCATTGATAAGTTAAGCTGTCCAATAATTGGGCGATCGTATAAAATAATTGTAGCAATTTAGTAAGAATTGTTGTTAATAAAAAGGGGTTTTTCCGACAAATTTTCAGTAACTTTTGCCTTTACAAATAAATCAACCTGTTTGCTATGAGTTACTCATTAAAAATCATCCTTTTGGCAATGTTTTTAAGTGACTTTTTTCATGCCAAAGCTCAGTTGTTGACAATAAAAGATGCTGTTGATCAGGCTATTCAGAATAATCCACAGGTCAACCAGATGCGGTTACGGTTAAAGCAGAAAAAGGAAGAGTGGCGCACCCAAACGGGAATTTCGGCGCCTGAAGTCAGTTTTATGAAAGAGGGAATAAATAATAAAGCCGCTGATCCTTTTCAGGAACAACGTTTTACTGTTTCACAAACAATCGACTTCCCTTTAACCACCTCATTTCGACTAAAAGGTATCAGAGAAGAGGTAAAGGGACTACAGTTCCTCGTTCAGGCAGAGGAGAGAAACGTAAAGTCTGAGGTAAAATCACAATATATTGAAGTGAATTATGCATTACGTCTTCAGAAACTTCGTGATGAACAGATGAAACTGTCAACTGATCTTTACCATGCGGTGCGACATCGGGTAGAATCTGGAAAGGGAAATGAAATGGATCTGACCAAGGCTGAACTTCAGTTAGCTGAAGCGAATAATGAGATCGATGATGCCAAAAGGCAGCTCCACCTGGCACGGTACGGTTTGTTCAACCTTATGGGGTTATCGCCAGATAATCAAAAATATACGATCCTTTTTTCGGATTCGCTTAGAAGCGACAATATCGAAATTTCGCAAATACAGGCATTGGCAGTTCTGACAAACCTTCCGGCTTATCAATCATCTGAAAGAGAGCTGGCTGCGTCAAATTTCTTCCTGAAGGAGGTCAAAAGCAATATACTCCCTGATATTCGCTTCAATCTTTATAAACAAGATTATGGAACCGGTTATAACTTCAATGGGGTAGAAATCGGATTAAGTTTTCCGATTTGGTATCCGTTTGAACAGCGGGGGCGTATCAATACAACATTGGCAAAGCAGGGTGAAATACGATGGAAGCAGCAGGAAATCAGGCTCGATATGAAAAAACAGATTGAATTTGCCTGGCACAGCTATGAAGTGAGTCGATCGACCATTAACCGATATAACAACACCATCAACAAAAAGGCAGAAATGCTTCAATCACTTGCGATGAGTTCCTACCGAAAGGGTGAAATCGATCTGCTTGAGTTAATTAGTTCACAGCAAATGTATCTTTCCATTCAGGAGCACTACCTGTCGGCCCTTTGCGATTTTCAAATCCAGCTTGTCAAACTTGAGAAATTCCTTGATAAAGATCTTGTTTATTAATAAATTCATTATTGTCTGGGAGAAAGGCAATCAACATTAAAAGATTCTTCGCTGTCATTATGAGCGAAGCGAAGAATCTGATTTTCACTCCATCGTTTTTACCCCTTTTACCGGATTGGCCTTGAGCTGATGAATGTCAAAAATTACAATTTCGTTCTTCCCCTTTTTTAGCCATGGTGCGGGACAATACAATTGTTTTTGCGGACCGATATTCCAATATCTGCCAAGGTTGTGCCCGTTTATCCATACGACTCCTTTCTCCCATTGACTAACATCCAGATAGGTATCACCCGTTGTATTCAATTCGAATTCTCCTTTAAAGAAAATTCCCGGTTGAGTAATTCCCGAGGCACTATATTTGAGCTTATTTAAATAGGATTCGTCGAAAGGAAGGGTAAACACCTGCCAGTTCATCAGTGTCATCCCATTGAGTGAAACGCGGTCGGTAATCCCTTTGCGGTCGATCATATATTCGGCAAAATTGATCCGTCCCATCCCTTCAACCAGAATGTCGAGTTGAGGATTGGCTGTTGTGGATGGGGGCAACTCAATGATATTTTCGGCTTTGGCTCGATCGAGTTTGCCGATATATTTTCCATCAATAAAAATCGTGGCATAGTCGTGAAGCTCGGTAATTCGGAGTTTCCCCTTTTTATGTCCGATCAGGTTCGTCCTATAGAGAATAAATCCACCTTTTTGATCAAACATCTCCATTGGTTTTGGCTGTGGCGTATAAATGGGGGCAGGAAGATTGTCCCAGACTGAAGCAGATGCGGTTAACGCAATTTCCGGAATTTCGATCACAGGTATTTGCGCAGGAACCGGTAGTAATTTCTTTTTGGCAGGCTGATATTTTGCCAGTAAATTACGTAAAGCGTAGTATTTTTGAGTGGCCTGACCCATTTCGTTGATAGGGGCATCATAATCGTAGCTGGTAACGTCGGGTTGGTATTGAGTTGGACTAAATGCATTGGCGCCGGCCCAATATCCGAAATTAGTACCACCGTGAATCACGTAGAAATTGAATGATTTTTTATTGTCCATCAGCCATTTGAC
Organism: Prolixibacteraceae bacterium; assembly: GCA_963677935.2. Taxonomy (GTDB): domain Bacteria; phylum Bacteroidota; class Bacteroidia; order Bacteroidales; family Prolixibacteraceae; genus JAAFHB01. The sequence continues at coordinate 5,556,614 of CAXXEH010000003.1, forward strand.
ATCCTTTAACAGCCGGGCGGTATCGGGTCGTTGCCATTTTTCACCCCAATGGGTGAGCCATCCGGGATACAATTCGCTGCAAAACGATGGGACATTTGGGTTGGCTTTGGTCGCCTGTGCAAATTCCCCTTCATTTGAAGCAGGATCGAGACCAATCGCTGCATCGGGCAATGACCCAGCCTCAAGCATAAATGGTGTGGCGCCATCAGCCGTATAGAATGGAACTTCAATTCCGCAGCTCTTCCAAATATTCTGAAGCGTTTTTACATATTGGCGGTCATTTCCATAACTTCCATATTCATTTTCTATCTGTACCATAAGAATTGGACCACCCTGGGTCACCTGCAGATCTTTTACCTGAAGGGAAAGTGATTTGATGTACCGATCAACAGCTTCCATATAACGCGGATCCATACACCTTACTTTGATATCAGGAATCTTTAGAAGATAGGAGGGGAGTCCACCAAATTCCCATTCGGCACAGACATAAGGACCTGGCCGCAAAATTAACCATAATCCTTCTTCCTGGACGATCCGGATAAACTGAGCAAGATTGTGATTCCCACTCTGAAAATCGAATACTCCCGGTTCGGATTCATGGTAATTCCAGAAAATATAAGCTGCAATTGTATTACATCCCATTGCTTTTGCCATCTGGATGCGTTGCCGCCAGTATTCGGCAGGAATACGTGCAGGATGCATCTCGCCCGAAATAATCTGAAGCGGCTTATTGTCAAGCAGAAAATCTGTTTTTGATAATGAAAACGAGTGGGTGCGGTTCTGACTGAAAGCGTTTACTGTAAGCAGTCCAGCCAGAAAAATTGTCGTTAATAGTTTGCTCATATTACTGGATTTAGTTATCAGAATTGACTGTAAAGTTAGGGAAAAACGTGGGATTTTTACAGTGCGACTAACCAAACAGCACCGACACTTATTTTTCTTGAATCTGTAATCTCTGTCTCAAAAACACCATTTACTCGGGCAATGAAAAGGATCTGATACTCCGACAATCTTCGCCCTGCTGACCAGAGAAAATAGTGATTTATAAAATCTTTTGTCCTATAATGTCATATTGTGCAATCATTATGTCATTCTCAAAGCCCGATTTGAAAAAAATGATGAACGGCGGTCCTTTAACACTCGAACTGCATGATTCCATATTTCGCGATACGGAAAATCACCGCAAAGTGTCGCATTTGGTCAAATCTTATATGGATATGGGAGGGCAACAGCTCCAGATTAATGCAGTGAACAAAGAAAAGTTGATCGACGCAAAAAAGCACCCGGAGCAACATAGAAATTTAATTGTTCGTGTTTGGGGCTGGAGTGGCTATTTTGTTGAACTCGATGAAATATACCAGGACCATATTATTCAGCGCGTCGAACTAAATGTTTAAAATTTCTTCGAGTACTTCAGAATAGGGGGTACAGCCTAAATGTTGTGGAGTTAACCCAAATTGGCCACAATAGTATTTGTTCATATATCGGATTTATCTGTATTTAAACAATTCAATTTGGATATTTTAGTTATATTTATATTTTTTGCGCTACGTAAAAATCCGATTTGATCATTTTTTTAACATACTCCTGGTCGCTGTTTCTGTTTTTCTCAGTGGCTGTAGGACTGACAAGTCCTTGAATTTCAGCTTATTCAAAGATCCTCCTGAAAATGCCAAAATTTATACTTGGTGGCACTGGATGGATAATGCAATTAGTAAAGAAGGCATTACACGGGATCTCGAAGCCATGAAGGCACAGGGGGTGACTGGGACAACCATTCTGAATATTAGTATGTTTAATGAAAGAGACTTTGGCGTAAAACCAGTTATTTTTAACACTCCTGAATGGTGGGAAATGTACCGTTTCGCGCTAGCAGAAGCAAACCGCCTGGATATAATCGTAGGGATACACAATTGTGATGGCTGGAATACCAGCGGTGGTCCCTGGATAACTCCTGAAAAGTCGATGAAACAGTATGTCTGGAGTAAAACCATTATAAATGGAGGCAATAAGGTAGATACATTGCTTGCAAAACCATTTGCACGTATGGATTATTACAAAGATGTTTATGTAATTGCCAGCAATACATTCTACAGCAGGGTAGTTCAGTTTGTGATGTCTTGCTTTATACCGGTGACGTCTTTCCTGTCAGCGATAAATTTTTAGAGTCCCTTGAACTTCCTTATGGTTTTAAAGCACAATTAATAAACTCCGATATGCTTTCTAAGCTAAAGGTTAAAAAAGGCCGGCTGATTTTGCCAGGCGGATCTTCATATCATTTATTAGTTTTACCCAACGATGGAGGCATGGAACTGACTACGGCTAAAATAATTGAAGAATTAGTGGGCAAAGGGGGTGTTGTGGCTGGAGAGAAACCCACACATACGCTGTCTCTCACTCATTACAAGCAAAACAATGCATTGCTGAATAAACTTACTGACAAAATCTGGGGAAATGAGCAACTTATTATTTATGGAAGAGGTAAGGTTTTTTCATCTCTAAATTTAAAAAATATTTTTGAACAATTGAAATTACAACCTGATTTTACTTTCGGGGGTAATCCCAGTTTTAATCCTTTATTTTATCACAAAAAAATTGGTGATACGGACGCTTATTACATTGTTAACCAGACTGATTTTGTGATTAATATAAATGCAACCTTTCGTATTGCGGATAAAGTTCCTCAAATCTGGGATCCAATGGATGGCAGCATTACTGCACCAGCTGTTTTTATTAATAATCAAAAGAGTACTTGTGTTCCATTAAATCTTCAACCACGACAGTCTGTTTTTGTGATGTTTAATAACAAAACAAAAGGGAACAATATTGTTAAAGTCATTTGCAATGGGAAAGTATTGTTTCCGAACTTAGATCCAAGGCCTTTGCCAAAAATTTGTTTATCGGATAATGGGTATGAATTGTACGCACCTGGAACAAACAATTATTTATTAACCAATGCGAATGGGAAAATCTTTAACTGCACAACACCTTCTCCCTCAACTTTTTCTGTAGATAATTTTAATGGAGTGATGAAATTCTCACCCTCAAGAGAAACACCTGACAGTGTAAAAATTACCAGCCTTAAACCATTGAATTATTATGAAAATCCAGGTATTAAATACTATTCGGGAACAGTTAATTATGTACTTACATTTAATGTTCCTGACAACTTTGTGAATAAACAGGGTGAATGTTTCTTTATGCCGGGTTTTATAAATGCTACAGCTGATGTCTCACTGAACGGAAAGAAACTTGGAATAGCCTGGACTCCTTTTGCCAGATTTGCAGTTGACAACGTTCTGAAACCTGGTAAAAACATCCTTGCCATAAATGTTGGTACCATTTGGCGGAACCGCATAATTGGCGATATGGCGGAAAACAATGGCTTTAAAAATGTTTGGACTTCTGCAAATGTTGGCGAATTCTTAAATAGTAAAAGCCAGCTGATGCCATCCGGACTAATTGGCCCAATTATTTTTTGCAAAGAACCAAAACAATATATTTTTGCAAAGATGAAATAGCCATGGTTGTAAATCACAAACCGAAGATGAATCCGCCAACCGGGGGATGGCTATTAGCTTCGCTGATCTACGATTCCATTTGGCCGTTAAAAAACAAATTATATACAAATGAAATTCTAACCAAAATAATGAAATCAAATATTTAATCCTTAAAGTAGGAGCTGTAAAAAATCTAAATATGAGAACAAGAAGGGAATTTATAAGAAAAGCCTCAATTGGGTCTATTGCTTTTTCATCCCTGGGTGCATTTACTGCAAACGCGAAAGACATTCTTGGTAGTAAAAACCCAGATAAAACAGTAAGAAGTGATCTGAACGGGATTGAACCGTATTTTTCGGAATGGGAGGTTTTATTTGATGAAGCCAACTCGAAATTTTCCTCGGTTAACGAGCTTGTTTCGATCTCCGGCCAGCTTGGTTTTGTTTCAGGCACAAATAAATGGGCTGTCGTAAATTCAAGGGACGGGATAAAAACCCGCCTTGCATTTGTAGATTTAAAAGGTAACGTGCAGGGGTATCTAGTACTGAAAAAAAACTCAGGACAGTTACAAATCTATTTTTACCATCGTACAGCTCAGGCTTATCAGGGAGTATTGACATTTGAAGGTGAAATAAACTTTCAGGCTGACAGTTTTGCATGTAGAACAAGACCGAAGGTTGGTGAACGGGTTTTGTCGCTTAGCTGCGGAAAGGCTGACTCGTTGTTGAACGATTCCCTTTTCGCCCCGGAAAGTGACTCAATCCTGCAATTGAATTCGGCAAATTTGAACCTTAATCATATAGGTAACGGAACTTATACCTTTATGATGTCCGGGCAAATTGGTGAATCTTCAGAGGCTGTTTTTACCATCAATCTGGAAAAAAACTATTTTAAAAATCGCTATATACCATATTATCATGCATTAAACCGCAAACGATGCCCGAAAACGCCAAGCGGTTGGATGTCGTGGAATACCTATTTCGATAAAGCTACAGCGGAGGATAATCTTGCCGAAGCGCGGATCGGGCGAAAATATCTTCAACCATTTGGTTGTGAATTTTGGTCTATCGAATCATGGCAGGGGAATTCAGATCAGTTGCCTGTCCGCGATTTTCACAATATGAATCTGGAAACCAGTGAAAGAAAATTTCCCAAAGGGATGAAACAACTTGCTGATGATATCCGGATGCTTGGGTTTCGTCCCGGACTTTGGACTGCTCCCTTTGGTACGGGCAATCAGGAATTTTACGAAGCACATAAAGGTTGGTTTTTACACGACAAAAACGGAAAACCCATTTCTTCATGGAATGGAAGATATACGCTTGACCCAACCGTGCCGGAAGCACGGGAACACTTAAAAAAGATTCATCAAACTGCTTCTCGTGAATGGGGGTTTGAATTTTTTAAGATTGATGGTATGTCGGGACGGAATCATGGCTACTGCGCGCATCTGTACGAACGACCTGAAATTAAAGCATGTTTTCATGATCCATCCTGCCCGAACCCGTTTGGACTTTCTATCAAAGCATTCCGCGACGGCATTGGTGAAGACCGGGTGCTTTTGGCCTGCCAGGGACATAGCTCCGGACCTGAACCCCTTTATGCTGATGCTTCCCGGATCGGGGCAGACATTGTCCATCCGAACCAGCCGGTAAAATGGAGCAATGTTTTCAACCAGGGACGCTGTACGATCAATCAGATTTTCACCCATAACATTGTGATGGTAAATGACCCGGACACCTTGCTTGTCCGTGATTTGCCACTGGAAGAAGCCAGGGTATCCGCGACAATAGTTGCTTTGCCGGGACAATTAACTTTCTTTGGAGATAAGCTGGCCGGTTTGTCGGATGATCGAATGAAAATACTGCAACAAACTTTACCCGTTGCAAACGTACACCCGGTGAGTTTGTATCCCTATTTCTCAATGCTTCCTGTATGGAACCTACAGATAAAGAATCCGTTCCTTGAAAACTATAACATTGTCGCCCTTTTTAATTGGGCAGATGAAAAAAAGACCATGTCATTTTCAACAGAAGAAATTGGTGCCCGTTCCGATGTGAATTATTTACTGTATGAATTTTGGACACAAAAAAGTTATGGCACAATAACGCAAAACTTTGCAATGGAAGTTCCTGCCCGTAGTGTCCGGTTATTGGCAATGCATCCATTAAAGAAAGCTCCTCAGTGGATTAGTAGTGATCGCCACATTACCCAAAATGCTGTCGAACTGAAAGAATTTAAATGGGACGATCTCACCCGAACATTGGAAGGTAAAATTGAACTCATCGGATTATTTCCTCTGACAATGAGGTTGTACATACCTCAGGGCTTTTCCTTGTCGGGCACAGAATGTGATAATGTAGAATGCACAGCCCGAAAAGAAGAAAATAGCATGCTGGCAGTTACTTTCAAATCGGATAAAACAGGCGATTTCAAGTTTATAATTAAATTTTAACAGATTAAAAAACCAAATATGCAACTGTTTACCATTGAAAATAGTAATGGGATAAAAGCCTGTATTACAAATTACGGGGGGCGCGTTGTCAACCTTTTCGTTCCTGATAGGGAAGGTCACCCGGCTGATATTGTTTTAGGCTATGATGATCTTTCTGACTATTTAAAATCGAACGAAAAATATTATGGCGCTACAATTGGTCGCTACGGAAACCGGATTGGTAAAGCCCAGTTTTCTATAGGAGATAGAACATATGGTCTGGAGAAAAATAATGGCGAATCTCACCCATCATTCGTTTTTTAATTTGACTGGTAATCTTCGAAGAACCATTAACAACCACATCCTGCAAATTCCGGCCGATTTTTATACGCCAGTGGATGAAGGGTTGATCCCGACCGGCGAAATTGCCCCGGTTGACGGAACTCCTTTCGATTTCAGAAAACCGACGGTAATCGGGGAAAGAGTTGATGAGCCGAACGAACAATTGAAACTTGGCAGAGGTTATGACCATAACTGGGTGTTGGATGCAACAGGAATTAAGAAAGAAGTCCGTTTAGCGGCCAGGGTAGCAGAACCATTGTCGGGACGGGTGATGGAAGTTTATTCCAACGAACCCGGCATTCAGTTTTATGGGGGAAACTTTTTAAATGGCAGCGATATAGGGAAAGAAAGTGTTGCTTACCAATGCCGTACTGCTTTTTGCCTCGAAACGCAGCATTTCCCGGATAGCCCGAATAAAAACAATTTTCCCCCGACTCTATTATGTCCAGGAGAGGATTACTATTCCATTTGTATATACCCTTTCAGAATAATTTAGTAAAAAAATAACTAATGACGGATTCCTATTCCTCTCAATTCGTCAAAATAATCTTCCCATTTTTCGGGAATTTAATCATAAGGATATCCTTTTCGGATTTTAGGGCGCCATCCCAACTGTATTTTGCTTTATAAGGACTTGCCCCGAACGGATTCTTCAATTTGCAAACTCCCCCTTGTTCTGAAGTAATTACCACTTTTTCAACTTTCCCGTCTTTTTGTCCAGCAGATACCAGAAAAGCACCTGCGGTTCTTAAAGTTGAAAAGGCGACATCTTTCCAGACGGCAGGAATTGCAGGGAAAATATGGATGATTCCTGTATGACTCTGGATCAGCATCTCCTGAACCCCGGCTGCAAAAGCAAAATTTCCTTCGAGCGTAAAGGGACGATATTTGAATTTTGAATAACCCTTGTTGTATTGTTCTCCATTGACATGAAAACTGTTGGGAAGACAGAAATTCTCCGAGAAAATCCGGAGCGCTTCGGCTGCCTTATCGCCCATAAACGCTCGTGCATAAAGATTTCCCAGCCAGCTGTAAGAGTATCCACACCAGAAGTCTGGACCCCTTTTCTCCAGGTTATTCAATGTCGATTTGATGATCTCCTGTTCCTTGGGGCCATTCGACCAGTCGATCACTCCCAGCGGATGCCACCCTACAAGGTGTGAAAAATGACGGTGAGATTCGGCATAGGGCTGATCAGGAGCGAATGCCATACCTCCTTCGTTGTCGAGTGCAAAAGTAGGCCACTCATGTAATATGGATTTCCATTTTGTGGCATCTTCCTTTTTCCCTAATACAGTGGCAAGTTCTGCCGCTTTTTCAAAGGTCCAGCGGATAAAGCCAAGGTCAAAATTTGTTGTTTGGGGAAACCAGGCTTTGATCGAATTGTCGTGAATTTCAGGACTCGAGCTGATGGGGAGTTTGCGTATCCCCTTGTCATCTTTTACCGAAATCTCGTCCAGGTACACGGCCACATCATTGATCCACGGATAGGCTTTTTCACGGAGGAATTTTTCATCTTTCGAATAGATCCAGTGGAGGTAGAAATGTTGCGACAGCCAGCAACCGACGGTCGGACCAAATGAATATTGAATCCATCCACCCATGGGTTCACCTGTCAGCGTAGATACTCCCGGGACATTCATGCCTGATGTCCCGAAGTAGGTTTTCGTAAATTTCTTAAAAGTTTCCCGGTATTTCCAGAGCCAGTTCAGGAAACCCTCCTCCAGATCGAGGTGGTTGGATGAATAAGCCGGCCAGTAACTTAACTGGGTGTTGAGGTCGTGATGGAAATCTCCTTTCCAGGGCGGAAGCTTTCCGTTATCGGCTGTCCAGACAGCCTGAAGGGAGATGGGAGGGGCATCGGCTCTGGCAGCCGATCCAAATTTGTATTGTTCGAGTTCCCATTGTTTTTCAAGAACGCTATCGGGTAAATGAATAGCAGACTTACTCCAGTAATCATTCCACCAAGTTGTATGAGCTTGCAATGCTATATTATATGTTGTTTTTTTCAATTGTTCAGCAACCACCTCTCCGGCGGTTTTGTCCCCTTTCTTTTCGGAGAAGGAGGAGGTGATTGTCCAGACTCCTGTAAGGGTACTCCCTGAAGCTTTCCAGGCAACTGCTACCTCGTATTCAAATCCGTCCCACCCTTTTTGACGATAAATTATTCTGTTCGACTCTTTTGTGACTGTCCCCTGTTCATATCCAAGACGTTGCAAATCCTGTCCGGTTACCGGGCTTTCAGAAGCGCTTTTTTCTGCTTTTTGATATTGAGGAGGAATCAGCATCGGAACAAAATCATTGGGTATGTTTTCGAACCTAAACCATCCTAATGGTAGCGATGCATGTACGAAGGTTTTCAGATTAGCCCCATTTTTCCATTTCGTTTCACTCACTGCATTATTCAGTGTAAGATTGATCTGTAAAACTTCGCCCAGGCTTTTGGTGTCAAACTCAAGGGCAGCACCCGGAATTTTGGATGGTGCGGGTAATTTGTTATAAGGCTCGTCAAACATATTTTGAACCACCTTATAATTATTGTCCTTGACCTGTTGCTGAACCCATTTAAAACTAAATTCGGGTTTACTGAAATTTTCCATTGGGCGCAGATCCCAAAGATCAGCCCGATCTAAAGAAAAACGGAGATGATCATCCTTTTGCCAGATCAAAGCACCCACCATCCCGTTTCCAAGGGGAATCCCCTCATCCCATGAGGCCGCAAGACGGGGAAACTGAAGGTTGTATTTCGGAACCGCAGGTTTTGCGATTGATGGTGAAAATATCCCGACAAGGAGCATCATCATTAATAAAAGGTAAGTGGTCTTCATGTTATTATAAATTAGATGGTGAATGGTAGCTGCTTAAAGCTGTGAAAATAATAAATTCAATGCATATGTTGTAGTAAAAAATGAACTTTTCAAATTACCTTGTGTTCCTTTGCGAAATGGTGCCTATGTGGCAAAAAAAAATAGCGATCAAGCTACAAAAACACAATTAGGCAGCTGATTGACGCAATCAATATCCTACTTTAATAAATTGCCCAATGGGACTCTACGGTTGACAACAAAAGGATCCCATGTGGAGCAGTTCATCTACAATTCTTTCCATCAGAAGATTAGTCTGATCCTTCGATTCGACCGCCTTGGAAAGAGATTTGGCCTGTTCAGGATTTCCAGCATATACAGCATTGCACCACTGAATGACCCTGGATACCGGAACTTTTTCACCTAATCCATTCATAATCCGGTCCCCTTCCGTTTTATTCCCATTCTCCCTTAACAACCATGCTGACAGAAAGTCGTTGATATCAAATGACAGGTTTTGAAGTGCCTCTTTTCCGGTGATTTTGTCTGTGCAAACATTTGCCGACTGTTTGTCATTCAGTTTTTTATAACACTGCATGGCAATAAAATCCTCCATTCTTTCATCGACGATATATGGTCTTCCTACCCCCAGGTTTTCGGGCCACTCCTTTGATCTGGCAATACTTTCCAACGCCATTTTATATTTTCCTTTTTTAATCAGATCAAGTGCATTCCCGATGTTGGCATTTTTCCAGACGATACGGCTTTCCGTAGCTCCTTCATTGGGCAATACCTTCATCTTTTGGAGCAAAGAAATGGATGCGTAATATTTTTTATTCAGTTCCAGCGTTTTGGCATAAAAAAGTCCCAGGTAATAGTTTTGAGGATTCCAGGCATAAAACTTACCTGCCAACTCTTCAGACTTAAAGGCGTTTCCTTTCTCCAAATAATACTTTGAAGCAACCAATCCTGCACGCCAGTCTTTATCTGCAAGTGATAAGGCCTTATCAATATCAGCCTGGGCCTGATCACTATTTGTATTAAAAAGTCGGGAGCGTGAGAGGTAAAACGGGAAGAAATCGGGTTCACTTCCACATTTTTTCCAAAGGTTTAACCCCTTCTCTTCATCTCCTGCATTCCGATAAATCAAACCGGTGTAATAATTAATTTTCCAGCTGTCACTTATTGTCCCTGCCCATTTAAGAGGTTGGAGTGTTTCGATGCGGAATGGGAAAACAAACTGAGGATTGATTTTAACCGCATTTGCCAATAACTCTGATGCCAATTGTTTATTTCCTGCCAATTGGTTCAGGTAACCTTCCCATAACAAGACGACCGGTTGATCCTGTGGCGCCAATTCAAGAATCTTTAAGGCATCCGAAAACTGACCATTTCGGAAGTACCACATCGCATTTTCCAGATAGGTTTCGTGCGGAAGTTCACCTATAATTTGATTTTTAACCTTCGTTTTATTTTCAGTAGTCGGATCAATGAGGAATCTTTCAAAGCGGATAAAATGGTTTAATGGATCTCTCTTTTCCATTTTGGCAAGTTCAAATGCTGCCTCTTTTAGCAATCCCAGTTTCCGGAGGGAGAGTATCCTGGATTGTAGTCCAGCTGAACTCAATTGATTGAAATCGAGACTTTTATTTGCATAGCCAAGTGCTTTTTGGTAATCACCTTTATTTAGAAAGATAGTGGCAAGGGCTGTCCAGGCGGCACTTCGTTGCGCGATACCTGCGGAAGCGATTGAAAAACCATCGATAGCCGTGGTGGTGTCTCCAAGGGCAAGTCCAGCCAACCCATAAATCATATTGGCATCCGAATCGTAAGTGTCAACAGAGAGTGCTTTTAACGAATAATCGATCGAAGCACGGTAATCCGTCTTCCGGTAGCTAAGATTGGCCATCCCCGTTAGGGCAGGGACAAACCACGGTTCAATGGCCAGCGATTTGAGGTATTCTTCGCAGGCATTTTTATAATTTCGTTGACGTTCCTGCTCTTTCCCACTTAGAAAATGTCCGTAGGCGGTCTCCCAATTAAAAGTGGAAGGGGACTCAACGGGGCGTTTCAGCAAATATTTTTCACGGTTGGCATCGTAAAGGAGTTTACTTCCAAGCCAGACGCTCAATGAGTTATAACTACCTTCGAATTTAAATGATTCTTTTGTAACCTGCATGGGACCTGAATGAATTTCTTTCACAAAAACAGGTGTGTTGCCATTTCTGACTTCCAGCTTTCCATCGGTTTTTTCGTTGGGACAAAATCCTACTATTACTGTGTTCCCTTCTTTTTGAAGATTTACTGATCCAGCAGGTTCGGCATATTTGAGTCCTTGTGTCCCCTTTGCGGGAAACCAAAACTCGGTCCACTGATCTGTTGATCCGGGGGCAAATCCCCTGTTTTTAAAAGGGGTTTTACTGCTCCCTTCGGCCTGGTTGAAAAGCCTTCCTGATTGTATTTCAGTATATTGTCCATCTGTATCGGTGAGTAGTTTTTCCCATATCATCCCCTGATCCGACAATCCCCAGATCCACACTTTTTTGCCTGGTTTGTCATCATAATCTGCGTAATGAACAAATCCGAAATCGTCTTTATGCCAGTATGCGCCGTAGAATCCGGTCGCTTCGCCAAAGACGTGGTACGATTTGTATCCTTCGAAATTATTGTTTTCATAGAAGTTAAGCTTTCGCTCTTTCTCATCAGTTGGCCACGGAGCATGTTTTCCATCATGCCCAAGATGATAATTGCCGGGGAATGAGTACTCGAGGTTTCCGGCCGTTTTAACACCCAGGTTCATCCAATGGTAATAGGATTGTTCAAGATCAGTGGGATTGTCCCAGACAGATCGGGTGGTGAAATATGCCTTGTCTTTTTGGAGGTTGATCTCAACGCTCCATCTTGTGCGAGATGGAAGATCAATAGCTCCGACAAAACAACTAACACTGCCGTCATCGTTTTTCCGGATCAGGTAATCGACCGGTGATGAGGTGGTTGGGGCATGACCTATGATTCCAAAATTAAATTCCACTCCTCCCGAAGTCCACGGTCCGCGCATAGCAACATCCCTGAATTTCACCGCATGGTTGTAATAAATAAATTCCTTTCCAGTCGCTTTCTCCATGGCGCCCCAGATCTTACCCCCAATCTCAGGGGCGATCCAAAGCTTGATATAGTCGTTTCCCAGCTCCACCATTTTCCAATTATGCATGGCGCCCTTAGCTGCATAACCTTCGAAACGGGCATAAGGGTAAATCTTTCCGGGAACAGGTATAGGATCGGGGTCAGAATAGGGGTAGGTAATGAGTTGCGTCTGTTTTTCAGAAATTTGCGCTGACTGAGCAAACAGTTGATTTGAATTAGCCGCACAAATAACGGCAATCAACTCCAGGTATAATTTCTTCATCAGGTTTAAGATTTAATTTGATTTTGTACGAAGATACAACAACCATCCTTTCTGTGGTTCGATTGGGATCGAATCACCTGGGTTGAAGGTGACCTGTTTCTGAAAGTCTTTTATTTCGGGTGCAAAAAGGATGGCTTTGGCTGGATCGATCCCAAGTCCTTTCCAGTCAAACTGGAATACAAAACTGCACGGTTTGTCATTCCAGCTGGCTAAAGCAATCAACGAAACTCCCTCTTTTTGATAAACGGTGGCATGAATGTCGGGATTTTTTGTTTTTACCGGACAATCTTTTTCCCAGTAGCCCTTCATTGTTGCCGATTCAATTCCGAATTCATCCCAGATTTTCCAAACCGGGCGGGGATCACACAGGACACCCTCTGTTGTCCATGGGTGGCGAACAGTCATTCCGTAAACCATCCCCCTCCAACGGTTTCCACCTCCCTGAAGCATATCTCCCATCAACCCGAACGGTATGCCCGAAACTTCGACGAGCCAGTTTTCCGCAGGCATCTCATCGTACCTGAAACTTTCTCCAAACCAGATCTTGTCGATATAGGGGAAGTACTCCGCATACTGGTTGGCAGGCCCTTTAGAAAAGCCGGTGTTGGAATGGAGGTCGAGCAGACACCCCGGTTTCTCGTTGTCCATCACTTTTCTGATCCGTTTTACTGTTCGCCGGTCATAGGATACATCGTCGAGGTAAAGCCCGTCGATATCTACATTCTTAATTAGCCATGCCAAACCTTCGATGTAATAATTGTACCAGCGTGAATCTCCCGGCGCATTTACAATTGAGGCATCAGCACTTTTATCGGGAAAGTACTGATACCATTGTGGATGATATCCGTCAATCAAATGTTCGCGCAACCAGGGATAACCACCACCTTTGCCTTCTCCTAAAATTTCGTTTCCAAGGCTTCGAAGTGCCCAGATCTCAGTCGTATAATTGGTTAACTCGCGTATGGTGTAATATATTTTGACTTTCTGACCCTTATTGTGTAGCTGTTTCACAAACCATTTCATCGAATCGACCGCAATAAACGGATAATTGATATGTGGATTGTAATTATTGGCATGGTGCAGATTGACGATTTTGACACCGCAGGAGAGATCTGCATCCGAAGGCATCGGATTTCCACCATTGTGATAATACCTGTCGGTAAACTGGCTTTTTGAGTTGATCTTTTTCACAGGAGTGATTAACATCGACCATTCGAAATCAAGACTTTCATTTACCTTCAGATCACGCCTGCCACTGTAAACAACAACCTTTGTTCCTGTAGCACTTTTATCAATTCTGAACCCGCCATTGTCGTTGTTGTACCAAGAAACAGGTGGCTTCGGGTGGTAGAGGTTCATTAAAGGACCATTATAGGTTCCGCCTCTTAATTCGCACCAGATTCCGGCATGGGGATTGCCAACCCAGAAACTATCGTAAGGCCCTTTCCATTTTGCCCTATAACTTTGTGGTACTGTTGTTCCCGGCAATCCCATCCCCATCATATATTCAGCGACCTGGTTACTCATTGGTATTTCGAGGCGGATATCATTGATGTTTACATCACTTAAAGCGTTCAGATGAATTTTATAATTAATGTAACCATCTGATTCTATTACGCCAACGCCTGTAATTCTGAAATTTTCTGAATGGCTGTTCCAACCGCCGCTCATCGCTCCCGGAGTGTTTTTCAACAACTTTACATCTTCAGGTAACGAGAAGTTTTCAATTCCGGTTTTTGTTTCTACCACAAAGGAGAGAGGCTGAGTTAAAATATTTGCTCCGGAAACCTCTATAGCTCCCGGCATTCCACTCCTATCCATGGTCAATTCTTTGCCTGCCAGACCATAAATTGCTCTTCCCAGATATTTAATCGGATCATATGACTTTGTGGGCTGATCGTCAATCCCCAGCGTTGAGTTGAGCCAGCGAAGCCGGGAGTGCCTCCAGGGTTCGCTATCACCCCGATCCGCCAAAAGCTTTTCTCCTATTTTCAATGTGACCGCCACTGTTTGTATGGCTGCATTTTCAGGAATAACTTTAATCACCCCTTTGTAAACTCCGGCAGTAACCTTTTCGGGAATATCCACACCAATCCAGAGTGGCTGAACGTTCCCTTTTGGAATATCAACCTGTTTTTCAAAGGGTTGTCCATATGGCCCGATGCCACCCGTATTAAAACAGGTAAGGGCAGATGATGGAATAGAAAAGCCACTTCCGACCAGATCAGAAAATTCAACTTTGACTTGCTTCAACTCCTTTAGCGGAGCATAAACACCGATCTGAAATGCATAATATTCGTTTTTAAATGCCTCTGCATTAAACTTTCCTGAAGGTCCTTTTTCGATCCACCTTAACGGGATCTCATCTTTCATGCGGATTGGGAAGGCTCTGTTTTCCGGGAACAGGAGGTAATCCTGATTGAATTTTTCGAGCAATACTTTTTTTTCCGATGCAAGGGAAGTCACCTCCATTGGATAGAAACTGTCAAAAGCAGAGCGTGACTGCAGACCATTTACTTTTGCTGAATGAAAGCGGCTCAGAGATGAAACATTATCCAACTGGTTTATATTTACCCATTCGGGGGATGGCGCCTTTTCCGGTTTTAGGTAATCTTTTCCATAATTTCCATAATTCTTTTGAACTTCATATGGAAGATAATAGAAGTAATATATTCCAGCCTTTTTCACTGGTCCAAACGCAATTTTGCATTTCTCATTATTTACTTCATAACGGTAAATATTGGGGATCGTATCGCCGGTATTCGCTGCAATAATCAGCAGATGTTTATTTTCCGGCTTTGAATCGTGTCTGCGCCAAACCAGGTCTAACCCAATAACATCAGATGCTTTTGAAATTTCGAGTACAGCCCTGTGGTTGCCAAAAGCTTCGGGCCACGGTGATTTGGGTACTGAATAAGATGGCTTTGTTTTTGCAGGGGCTCCAATAATAGTAAATGAGAGCAAAAAAAGGAGGACAGTTAGATTTATTGTTTTCATAATCAATTCAATATTTATCTGCGTTTTTTATTATTTGTGAGCCTCGTAGTATTGCTTGTCGCACGGTTCACCTGCCCAAAGTGTCTCTTTTTTCAGACTCAGGGTGTCGTGCCTGATACCTCCTCCGACCAACGCCCCAAGTCTGCTATTTCCGACAGCGATGGCCTCCTCCCATTTTGCTCCGGGTTCCGAAAATCATAATACATATCTCTGAGCCAGCGATGATTCGGTACTAAAAATCAACAGCGTACACCAAAAATACCAAATGATCTTTTCCCACATCAAATAAAATTTTTAGTTGACCAATCGAAAATACTATTTTTTATTAGAGGTTTATTGTCTGAGTACTCCCGTTCCCGATTATTTTATTAAAAAGGACTTGATTACCACAAGTTATTGTTAACCTTATTTTATCAGCTTCGCGTTTTACTTTAATATCCATCTCTTTTTGAAATCCATGTATTTTCAATAGTTTCATGTCGTTCCATTCTTCAGGAAGCTGTGGAGTCACCGTAAAACTGTTTAGTGCAACGGGTCGGATACCAAAAAGTCCCTCGGTAAAAATGCGGCAATACAATCCACTTTCGGCCGAGAGATGGCGCTGATTTCCTTCGGGATACGCCTCAACAGGGTAGGGGACATGTTCTCCCAGTAACCGTCGTGTTGAATAATATTTGAGGTAGCTCAACCCCCTTTTGGTGTCACCCGCAGCAAACACCCCCCTGAGCGCGTAAAGTGTAGACCTGTCCCAGAAGGTTTTATCTCCCGCCTGGGAAGCCAGGCCATCAGAAGTCCATAAATCTGGTGAGAACAAGGCATCGATGGTAGCTTTTCGGCGATCGAAGATATTAACGGTCAAAGGAATGCAAATCCATGCGCGAAGTTTCACATTTCCCTCATAATAGCGGTAAGTAGGGAACCCCATCACATTTGAGCCAAAATAGTCATCGATATTTTTTCTCAGTGTTTTTGCTTCATTATTGTAAATGGTAAGCTGCTTTTTATCTTTCCCAAGCGAATGACCCAGGTAGGATGCTGAAATAAGTGCATCGTAATATAACGAGGAGGTGCAGAGATTCGCTTTTCCGGAGGGGAAACGACCTTCGAGCTCATCAGAATCTGAACTGACAACCCCGTGCGGATTGAGTTTGCGATGGTTATATTCGAGGCACCATTCAATCAGGGGCCAAAGCTCTGCTGCTATCTTCGGGTCACCCTGTGAAAGGGCAAACCGCGAAGCACCGTATGCAATCATTGCACCGTCGCCCCGATCTCCGGCGCCGTTCCAGATATCTGTTCCTTCAGCGATGATCGAACTTGGGATGGGCTTGTAACCTGGATTTATAAATCTTGCAAAATGTCGATATGCGTTCAGGGCAGATTCAATTCCATATTCGTATCCAAGGGAGGGGAAAAAGGGGTTGATGTATTCGGCCTGGTCGTTGGCCCAGATTGCTGCATAATAACTTAATCCTCCCGGTCCATGCATCGGACCACCCTTTGTCTGGTAGATACTCTCTGCTGCGCGGATCTTGGCAAAAGCAAAAGCGTTGTTTAAAACCGTATCGGGAGTCTCCAGTACCAAATTTTCCCTAAATTGCGATAGTAATTGTTTTCGCTTTGACAATTCGTTTTCGATGTCGGTTTCCCTAAAATTTTCGCTCTGCATCGACCCCGTAAAACTGAGATAAAAGCTTATTGAATCTTTCGGTTTCAGGACTATAGTTCCATGTTTATGGGATTGAATCTGTAGTTGATAGCTCCCATCAACCCCTTCAGCTGGATTTGTCTGGCTAAGAATTTCCACCTTCGGAATTTCCACAATCGCAGGTTTATTACCTCTGTTTCGAAGCTCATATTTTTCACAAAACAGGGGGAGATCGGTTGAGGGATAAAGTGTCCGGGTCAGATCAAGAGAGTTATCCAGTTGACTTTTAACTCTAATTGTACCGTTTAATGTGATTTCGCTGACAATCTCATGTTGAACAGGTTTCTTATTTATAGAAAGTGTTGCAAGGAGATCGAAATTGAATGTTCGTGTGAGGCTTGCGTGCGTGTTATTGGGGATGGTGCGCAGCATTGGCCAGGCAATCTCCCGGTTCAGCCAGAATGACCGATCTTCATTTACTCCATACCGGATTACTGCCGAAATATATTTCCCGCTCATCTCGATATGATCTTTATGGGAATCGTGTTCAGCCACACTCCAGCAGATTCCACCTGCTCCTTCTGTTTTCCAGCGGTTTTCCGTAGCATTGGTTTTTAAAGACACGAGAATTGCGAAAAGTGCTGTTAACCGTATAAGGTTTTTCATCTGGGTATTTATAAATATTGTTTTTGTATTAAACCTCCTTTAGTAAATTCAACAAATCACCAGTTGAAAGACGGGCGCTCTGGTCGGTTCCATCGAGCAGGTTATCGGCCAGGTCGCGTTTGGTGGCGTGGAGCTGGAGGATTTTTTCTTCAATGGTATTTTTAGCTACCAACCGGTAAATCGTTACGGGGCGTAATTGTCCGATGCGATGGGCGCGATCGCTTGCCTGATCTTCTATGGCGGGGTTCCACCACGGATCGAGGTGCAGCACGTAGTCGGCGGCCGTCAGATTGAGACCTAATCCTCCGGCTTTTAGGCTGATCAAAAAAAGATCAGCTTTACCCGATTGGAACGCTTTTACGGCAAGCTCCCGCTGTGGAATGGGGGTAGAACCATCCAAATATTGATAGGAGATCCCTCTCTTTTCCAATTCATGACGAACAATGGATAAATGCCCCACAAACTGGCTGAATACCAGTGCACGATGGTTGTTTTCCTGAAGTTCTTCGATGATCTCAAAAAAGGCCTCAAGCTTGGATGAAGGGAGGTTTATTTCTTTGTTTACCAAGGAGGTATTGCAGCAAGCAAGGCGTAGTTTGGTAATTTCGGCTAATGCCTGAAGATGCTGATGACCATTTGGGCCTGTGCTATTTTCGATCGTGCTGACGGCCTCGCGTCGCAATGCTTCATAAAAGGCCATTTCTCCGTCACTCAATTCAACACTGAAGGTAATTTCAGTTTTGGGTGGCAACTCGTCGAGCACCTTATTCTTTGTACGGCGCAATATAAATGGGGCAATAAGTTTTTTCAGATGGTTTTTTTGAGACTGAATTTCGTTTTTAACATATCGGTCAGTAAACTGTGGCAACGTTCCCAATAATCCGGGATTACAAAAGTTAAACAGGTTCCATAGTTCACCCAGATGATTCTGGATCGGTGTTCCGGTGAGTGCCAGCTTAAAGCCGGCATTGATACTCATGGCTGCTTTCGATGATTTGGTCTGCGTATTTTTGATTGCATGGGCTTCGTCCAGAATTGCCATTGCCCATTGGATTTTGACAATGCGCTCCTCTTCGGTTTGCAGCAGACCATAAGTGATGACAAGCACATCAAAGGCTGTCAGAGCGGAAAATATCTCCTCGCGATTACCCGGTTTAAGAATATTCACATTCAATGCAGGGGCAAACCTGCGCAATTCGTTGCTCCAGTTTGGAACCACAGAAGCTGGACACACAACGAGTAAGGGACCGTCTTTTGCCAAATGGAGCATCATGGCAATGGCCTGTACTGTTTTACCCAGACCCATATCATCTGCCAGGCAGGCCCCTGCATCCCAATGTTTCAGACGGGTCATCCACCGGAAACCCTCCTCCTGATAGGGACGCAATTCGGCCTCTAATGTTGCAGGAACATCTGCATTGGCGGTTGTGGTCTCATTAATCTTTATCTGAAAGTCTTTCCAGAGCTTATCCGCTTTGAAAGAGGCCGCCTGACTTGTCAGCTCTTCGAGTGCATGTGTAGCAAAACGGTTGATTGTTACTCCCTTTTTATCAATCGTAGCAAATGCCTCAAGTTCATCAATCTGTTTTTTCAGCTCAGCTGTAAGGGCGAGAAATTCCCCTTTTTTCAATTCCAGAAAACGCCCCTTACTTTTGCGTGACATTTCAAGCAACTCTTTAAGAGTAAGAATGGTCGTTTCGTCAATGTTGAGTTCTCCTTCGAGTTCAAACCATTGACCTTTCCCCTTAACGCGAAGATTCAGGTTAGCAAAAGAGGCCGATTTCTTCATTCTGAACCGTTCTCCTTCGGGCCACTCCACAACTGCGATATCGGGGTGTTGGTTGAGTGTTTCGAGTAAATTAAGACACTGATAGGGATCATTGAAAGTCACCGGCTCTTCAAGCAAATCGCAATCCATATTTAAGGCGATGTCGTTATTTAAGGTAATGGCATTGGCATTTTCAGCATTTATATTTCGAATAGCCTGACATTTTTCGCCATCAATCATGCCATATACTACTTTACCACCTTTCCCCGGCTTCACGTAAGGAGGTTCAGTACCCAATGGTTTGGCAAACAATTCAACTTTTATTCCATCGCCAATGGGGAGAATCTGAACCCTGATGCGCGAATCGGATTCGATGGTTTTGGATGTAGCCGTATTATCAGCCATATCGGAATGCACTGTCATGATTGTGCTCAGATTCGATACAATCCTCAATAGCTTCTCTTTCCCTTTCAAAGGAATGGTGAGCCC
Source organism: Prolixibacteraceae bacterium (assembly GCA_963677935.2). Classification (GTDB taxonomy): domain Bacteria; phylum Bacteroidota; class Bacteroidia; order Bacteroidales; family Prolixibacteraceae; genus JAAFHB01. Next base: position 5,576,668 of record CAXXEH010000003.1, read on the forward strand.
ATCGTTAATCATCCGGATGATCGTTTGCTGCTGTGAACTAAGTGTGATGAATTTATAACGTGTTTGGGTCTCCTTTATCAGGATATATTTTTCAGGTGGGTTGGCAATACTGGTTTTTAGTCGAAATCCGCTACGTGTTTGTTCTGTAATTAATTCAGGTTGGCCTTTAATCAGTTCAAAGGAGATTGAAGGATTCGACGACAAAAATAAGAGTGGATGCCCACATAACTCAGCAAAGGCCTTTTCGAAGTTAAAGTGATACTCATCAGGACCATAGTAACCAGAACTGTGACTAATCGTTGCTGCCACCCGCCGATCCTGATCGGTCATCCCGTCTACCTGTAGCTCCTTCATCCGTTTTAGGGAAATATTCCGACCAGCGCTCCATCCTCCCTTAGCGGTGAACGTTTGCAGAATGGGTTGAATTGATCCGCTTTCTACGTGAAGCAGGTAACAAATGCGTGAAGTTTTCTCCTCCTTTTTTGCTGAAGGTGTATTGCCGGCAGAGAGATTTAATAGCCCATCGAGCAGCTGATCCCATTTTTCCTGATGTGTGATCAGGCTCATTAAGCTAGGTGGATGGGCTGGTAACGAATCTATTGCCAAAGCGATAGGTGGGACACTAATTCCCAGTTTTTCCATAATATAGATCACTTCGCGCAAAAACAATCTTTGTCCGTTATTTCGGAGTTTAGCACATAGATAGGGTGATAATTTTCTTATTTTTTCGGATAATTCCCCATTAATAACATATTCCGTTATCAGAAAAAAGAACGAAAAGATATCGGGTCGTGAAGTAAATATGGTGTCAGACAATTCAATCAGTTCAGCCTCTGCCTTGATTCTGTCCTTTTTGATGATATATAAAAGCGGAAGCAGTATTTTATCATGGTTGTCTTTGCTCTTTTCAACTTTTCTAATATAACTATCGAGCTTTTTAAGGTTTAATCCGTTGGGGACAATCGCAAATTTGAGCCAGAAAAAGAATTCGTGATAAAAACCAAATTCCATACGTGGCATCCTGAAACCCTCTGCATCTGTTATCCGAGCCTCTTCAAAAAGAGCGATTGTCGTCCCAAATTCACCATTAAAAAGCTCATTTTGTGATCTTAACAGCAATGACCCATTGTTATTTATCGGTCTGATTTTTTCAGATTTCTCTAGCAGATAACCTCTTTGAAAGGCAATTTCTCCCTTAATAATCTCAACCTGATGGCATAGTCCAGTGTATGATTTGTTCCGTTCGAAGAATTGCAGTGTGACATCGAAATTATTGAAGTTCGCTAAATTATTGAGATGGACAATTTGCAACATCCTGAAAAAAAAGAGGGGGGAGTGTATCAGTGCCTGATCATATTCGGGCCGGCCAAACATCAACTCAAAGAGACAATATGCTTTTTCCGGGGCATCAGTCAGCTGCTTTGTCGCACTGATGGTTTGTTCGTTCTCCTCCACAAACGAGGCAAACAAATAATCGCGGAAATGTTGTTCGATGGGTGGTCCGAACCACCCGTATCCCCTTTTTTCGGTCTGCTCGCTTTTTACGATTTTAATGAACTTGTCCTGCTGAATCAACCCCGGAAATAATTCTATCATTAATTCGTGAGACACCGAATACTTATTGTCTTCATAAATGACCAAGGCTCTTTTCCCCAAGTCCTTTAATAGGGTTTGATATTTATTCACAGGGTATTTGTCGCTGATATTTTTTTGTAAATACCTGACCGTTTCATAGCTGTCGGTATCTGCAAACTTAACCGACAATAAATCGATCACCTGCCGGTGCATTTCGGGCTGTTCATGGTAAGATTTCAGTAAAGCCGATAAATTTGAAGTCATATGAATAATTGATCTTTGCAAATTAAGAAAATAAAACGATCGCTTTTCATTTTTTTATTACAAACGACATGAGGCTTTCCCATTTATGAAAATTCGGGAAGCATCAAATTAGACTCCGAGAATGAAGGATGGCTTGATATTGAGTATTTTGATGTGACGATTTGATTATTTGGGCAATGTTCAATCATTCGGACAGCTATCCTAAGATATCGTTACAAACGACTGGCAGCTTTCCTCATGTTGTAAACGTGGGAAATCTGGTTAAGTAGGATACTAAATTCGGTACTCCTTGTTTTTTGGAATCTACCCTTGTAGGTATAAACGGCATTTGGTGATACAGAAAGCGAAAAGTGCTGTCCATTATATTCGATATCAGCTCTCTTCTCTTTTGTCTCTATTCCAATAACTTCAATTATTTTACCTTCCAAATCAGATACGATCCTGATCCCTTTAGTGAATGAGAAAACCTCTTTCCCGTTAACCGAACAAATTGCGGTCTTCCCACTGGTCCAGATTTTAAAGAGCCGGTCTCCCCATTTTTGTGAATAACTGTAATCATTGCTGTTATCCAGGCAAGACCACAAAATTTTATCCTGCGTCATATTTATGCCGTAAAACCTTGAAATAAACTCCAGTGATGCCAATACTGTGGGTCCATAACCATTTCTTTTCGAAGGTTCTGATGGTATTCCTGTGAACGGGTCGAATTGCTGAACAAAACTGAGTGAATCCCCTACCGTTCTCAAAAGCTTATTCCCAATCATCGTCAGTTCGGCATAATGACCATAGTTTTCCATAGCCCTTACCGATCTTTGAAAAGTTAACCCTTCGGGCTGGCCTCCCCAATTGTTTTCTGAAATATTTCTGAATGCGGGATCATTTGCCGCAATAGAAGGCAGGGGCATGGTAGTCCAGAATTCTTCAGGATTAAGCAGATGGTATTTGATAAACTCATCGGCCATTTGCTGGTCGAAACTGCCAAAATACATACACCGCAGGTTGTTGTGGATCAGGATTTCCATCACTTTATCGTCCCGGTCCCGGTCGTAGCAGGCATGTTTTTCAGGTATCCAGAGGTAATCCCGGATTTTTTCCCGAACCGCCCTGGCTTTTTCGTCCCAGAATTTCGAGCGCCCGGTTTTTAGTATTTCAGATATCCGGGCAAGTGCATACCTGTTTGCACAGGAGAATGACATCACGTCCATCGATTCAATGGGCATTGGGGAGTTCAGTTTTATCTTTCCCGAACACCTGTTGTAGAAATCGTTGCAAAGTTCCAGCGAATCTGCCGCTGATATCTTCTTCAGATTTTCAAATGTCGGAGCAAAATCTAGCAACCATGAATGGTACGAATCTCCAAAACGGGAACAGTGATCCTCACCAGTGTCGTGTATACACCAGGTTTCAAGACTGCCATTATTATCAGAATCACGGGTCTTCCAAAGATAATCGTCATATTTTTCAAGGGTTTCGTACAGACGGGCAAGGTAGTTCTGGTCCTTACCCGTCCAGAAATAAACATCAAAAGCTTCAAGGGGCAGGTAGCCACCCTGCAATTCGAGGTAACGGGATACAAGTTTGCCCTCCTGGAATCGGACCGACCCCGGTAAACGTCCGTCTTGGCGCTGGCAATCCATAAAAACCAACTGATTATTTTTGGCAATTTCAATATCCCGTTTGGCATACATGGCTCCTCCGATTGGCTGAGTCTCCAGGTAAACGGCGCTATAACCTGCGCCTTCGACCATTACGTTATATTTGCCAAATTTTTTTATATTCAATTTGGCGAGCCGTTCTGCTTCGTCGAAAACCCTTTGAAGCTTAAGGTCTGATGTCTTAAACAAAACCCCGGTTTCAGGTAAGGGTATTTTGGAAACCACGTTTTGACCTGATAACTGTCCAACAGAAAAGATTAGAGCAAGCTGGATGACAATTATTTGGGCAAAGAAAGCCCTGATTGTTATTTTCATTGTTCTTTCGATTTTTTACATTTCCCTATAAAACATTACGACACAACCTGATATTACTCAATCCCAATCATCTTCAATTCAATTGTCCCCACCGATCTACCCGGTTTGGTGCGGATTTGAGTCCTGAAAATAACTTTGAAAGTTGATCCCTTTGATATATGCTGCGAGTTGTTGATCAGAAATATCCCATCTCCTGTTTTTTTGATGGCCTCGGGAATTACAGCTCCATCCAAATCAACACTCCAGTCTTTAAGCTCAGGACCATACCCTCCGGTTGCAGCTTTTTCGAAATTCCTGTCGTGGGTGATCGTCTGAAACTTCAACTCAAACTGCCCCACTTTGTCAACCAGGTAAGGGGTCAGATCAAGATTGAAATCCTGCCATTCGGTGGTGAAGGTCTTATTATCCCAGCCACCTAAAGTCACCGGTGCGTTTTTTGAATGGTCATTTGTCGTTTGCATGAATTGTTCAATATTGAACAAGGCCAGATTTTGAATTAGCGGCGCAGCAATTGCGTCTGTAATGCGAAGCCTCACTTTGGATAATCTGAGAGCTGGGAACTCCTCGATCCGTTTGCTGCCTACCGATGTTCCTTCTTTAATTGTGTTCCATTTATCGTTGGAATACCCTTCCAATACAAATTTTCGCACCCGCTGTCCCTGCGAAATGTCTTCCTGTATCACCGCACAATTGATCACTTTGGGTTTCTTCAGATCTATTTCCAGCACATCACCCTGCCCTGAACCTGATGCCACGGGTTTGCCAAACCTTCGGGCGATTTCTTTGCCGAATTCCTTATAACGTTTCACATGTGATTCCGGGATAAGTCCTGTCGTATCAGGGGTTGCATTGAGCAATAGTACACTTCCCCGGCCAACAGATTTTTTGTAAACCTCCATTAAATCCGGAACGCTCAGTATCATGTTATCGGTGGTGGGCGCCCAGAACCACTTGTACGATTTTGGGGTCATCAGGAAAGGTACATCCACTTCAACCGGCGCATAGGCATCGCCATCGGGATCAGAATGCAGGGCAGTTGTAGTCCCGGTTTTGAGATCAGCGTTTTTTACTGTGTACCAGTTGGGATATGGTGCAATTCCCCGCTCGTTACCCACCCAGCGGATGGTGGCCTGTGGTCCCTGGAAGATAACGGCATCACTGGCATGTTTTTGCAGGATATCGGAAATATCAATGATACAACTGCCGTCGAACCAGACCTCTTTCATGGGTTTATATTTTGATAATACCTCGGTCAGTTGCTGCCGGAACACTTTCCTGTACGCTTCCTGTTTGGCCGGGTCTTTGGTCCGTCCACCACTTCCCAACCCTGCACCCCAGGTTTTGTCTCCGGGATAGATGTAAACGCCCAGGTCTAATCCATATTTATCGCATGATTTGGATAGTTCAGCCATCACATCACCTTTCCCATTTTTCCAGGGGATATTTCTTGCCCCGTAATCGGTTGTGGTGGTTTGCCACCAGCAAAAACCTCCGGTATGCTTGGCTACAAAAACGATCATTTTCGCTCCCCACGATTTGGCCACCCGGCACCACTGGTCGGTATTGAGTTTTGTTGGATTTATCCTTGACAATGGCAATGAATTGTCGTCTTGTCCCAATCCGGTCCAGGTATTGGGTGCAAAGTGAATAAACATGATGCGTTCATAATTTTGCCATCTTTTTTGAGGTTCTGAAGGAACTTGGATCATCTCCTGCGATACACAGTAATCAGTTGCACGCAAAATAAAATCAACAATTGGCTGCGGATTCTGAAGGCTGTGGGGATGATGGTTCACCCCGGATTTATGTATCACCCTTATCGAACCACCCGCTTCCCTTATTTTTTGTTCAAACGGAGCAGTATTTTCAGCCACAGGTACCACATCGTCTGCATCACCAACCACATGGAGCATTGGAAAACCTGCTTTGGCAATCTGATCTGTCAGATCTACCGGGTTTCCCTTAAAAGCAATTGCATCTTCTTCTGTTTTGAGGTTAAAATCCAGTTTAAAGGTTTCCCAGGTTGCGGAGCTACCCTTGCTTTGCCCCTTACCTCCCGGCCAGCTTTTCAGATCCAGGACAGGAGCATCGGCATAAATGGCAGCTACCCGTTCCGGATAGGTCACTCCCCAGCGATAAATATATACACCGCCGCGGCTCATACCTTCCATCACAGACTTCTTAGATAATCCTGCCCGGGTCAAAAGTTGATAGTAATCATTCCAAATCGATAATGCTTCTTCGTTTCCGAACAATTCGGCCACATCGCAGTAAACCACATGGAAACCACGTTCGAGCAAAGCAATGTCGGTCTGAGGTTCATGTCCCCAGAAACGGGCCCTCCAGATCCATGGATGGCCGGGAGCTGAAAATTTGGGGACCACAACCTTGGCATTCCGGCCCCGAAAAGTAAAATCGTAACCCTGAAAACCACTAAAATTAAAAGGTTTGGCATCCGAAGGTAGTGTTTTTGAAATATTGAATGATGTATCATATTTCATCCTGACCAGTTCACAGATCCTCTTCGCGATCACAGTAGCTCCTTCGGCATTGGGGTGAACCTTATCGGGTACCAACTCAGGTGATTCAATCAGTAAATTATATAAATTGATCACTTCACAGCCTGTTTCCCAGGCTATCTGACGGATCATCGGCAGTAGTTTTTCCCTGACCACACTGGCTGTAATGCCTGTGGTATCGGTCGAAAAAACAGGGACCGGCAATAACAATACGACCCTTGGATGGCTGGATAACTGACGGAAGGAAGCAATCAGATCCTTATAATCCTGCATATATTCATTCAGGAAAACCCGGTTAACCGGCTTGGTATCATTGGTTCCCAGCTTAATAAATACCCAGTCTGGCTGAAAGTCAAGGGCCTTTTGGTATGCCGGAGTTTTCCTGTAAGGAGCATTCCCCTTTTGCAACAAGGTCGTGCCACTGACCCCAAAATTGCCCACATCGTAACCATCACCCAGCAGGGCACCCAGTTGAGCCGGATAGCTGTTTGTTTTCGGATTATCAATTCTGGCCCCGGCAGTGATGCTGTTCCCCACGCAGGCAATCCGGATCTTACTTTGTGAAAATGCTGAAATTGTAGAAGACAAGAAAACAATCAGCATTAAATTCCACAATTTTGAATAATTGTTTCGTTTAGTTTTTAACATATTCATAGCAATATGAGTTATAGATAATTAACAATAACTGAATTATCATAGCAAATATTTCGGTGCTCTGCACCTGAGTAATGTATAAAAGCAGCAGCACTGCGAAATATTTGCAGAAGTAGATTTAATTAACGCGATTTTCCTTTTGAGTTCTGAAGAAGGATATTTATCATTTGTGGGATGATAGCTGCCGCGAAATTCGCATGCCCTCTTTCATTTGGATGTAAACCACCCATTAAATGGTTTTTCTCTGCCAGAGTTGCGGCCACAGCTTGTCCCAGATCGATGATGGCAATCTTTTTATCTTTTGGGTGAGCCTTTTTGTGAATTTCGACTGCTTTCTTCAGTTCACTTGCGAAGTATTGTCCGAAAGGAATGATTACGATGATTTGTGCGGAAGGAGAACTTTTGCGAAGAGCCGCCAGACTACGGACAATGCTCGCAAATGTATCGTCCGGATTGGAATGGTGCAGGCCATCATTCGTGCCGTAATTAATCATGATCAACCCAGGTTCATGTCCGGTTTGCCCATCTGCACTTATGTTACCCCGGGAGTCGAGCAGGGAATTATTCCCATCTATTTTATTCCAGCGGCTCGCCGTATCGTCGTACTCGCCGCCTGATCCATTATTGGAATTACTTATAAAATAATAACCTGGGACATCTCCGGGTGGAACGTCACCCTTGTTAATCCAGCCGCTCCAACCGCAGGCACTTATGCAGTATTCATATCCCATGGTCCGTAATGCCTCTCCCACCAGATATGAATATCCGGTCAAACCGCTCGTTCCATTACCCTCGGTGATGCTGTCTCCGATAATCAATGCCCAAATTGACCCTGGTACAATAGGAGATGGGGTACTCTCGGGATCAACCATCAAGCCGGTAACCCGGAGTACATTCCGGCCACTTTTACCATTCCCGCCCCACCGCTCTTTCTGAACAGAACCTTGCACAAAACAAACCCTGAGTTCATGTTTTCCAACTCCTGTTGCCTCATCAATTACAATTTCATTTGTTACAGGGATCTGTGATTTCCAGACACCATCAACAGTGTAGGCGATCATAGGCTTAAAATCGGGTGTATAACCGCATGTGTCAAACAAAATTCTGGCGAATGACTTTGTATTTTTGGTTTCCCATGAGACACAAAAATAGGCGCCCGGATTCCATGTCTGGCGAAAACCGTCTCCAATCCGCCCATTGTTACCGGTCCAGTTGCCCGGTGAAAACATAAAAGCCTTCGAACTTACGGGTATTGTTATCCATGTGTGGTCAATTGAAGGCTTTGCACTCTTAAATTGAAGATTTGCTGCAGTTGATGAGAAGATTGATCCGAGTAATAAAACATAAATAAGGCAGAACGATATTTTAGTCATAAGTTTGTAGTTATTATGTTGGTAACGATATGGAGAAATTGTTTTATTAATTATTCATAATTGCTCTATAGTCCTTGTCGCTTAATGGTTTACAAATCATTTCCATTCTAATTTTGCAACGTTTATCCCCCTGTTAGGATATTGTGCACTGGAAATATACCACTGCTTATCCTCTCCCCGGAAGATTTCCGGGGCGTGGGTAGTGAGTTCCGTAACTAAAGACTGCCCATGGAAATCGAGTGGGTTGTTGGAGCAATAAACAAATGAACGCTCATCATACCCGTTTCCGTTTTTGTTGGCGGTATCCCAAAGACACCAGAAAAGGTAAAATTTGCTGTCATTCTGTATAAGCGTCGGGGACTCGCATTGGTACGTTGCAATTTCGCCTTTGTAAATTTCGACGGGGTCTGTCCAGTTCACAAGGTCTTTGGATGTGGACGCCTTTACTACATTACCGGCACAATATACCAGGTAGTAGGTATTCTTCCAAACCATCAAGCTTGGGTCGCGCCCGTACTTTTCATTGATATGAATCGGGCCTGTCGGTTTCCAATCATATAAGTCTTTGGAAACCGCCATTCTAAAAGGGATCGGCCCATAAATCATTTTGAAAAGATTACCCTGCTTTACGATTGTCGGGGCATGATTGGCACTACTTTCGCCGGGACGTTGAGCAGGAGGGAGCACTTTGGGTTTGTCTATCCATGAATTCTGCCTAAATGAGCTTTTAAAAGTTTTGCCAGCGGATACTGCATGAAATGAAAGGTATTCTCCCTGATGACGTGACTGACCCGGTTCTGATGCCGGGTGCGTGATCCCGAAAGAATGCCACCGTTTGTCAGCCCCATTTATAAAACAATGGTCGTTCGGTTGCCATAAAGGATAATGCTTGCCTGCTTTGAGGTCTTTCGTATCAGGCCCGGGAAATGCATCACCCTGCGGGTCATAAATATGGATATAATCACCAACTATTACAGGAACCAAACATTTTTTCTGTTGGGCATCCTTTTCTATTGATCGGCCTTGTGAATGGCCTGCAAATGGGAAAAGGGTAAATGCAATGAGTATAAAAGAGTAAAATAGAGAACCATATATTGGTTTAGTTTTAAAGCAGTTCATTGATTCAAGATTTATAAATTTTTGAAAAAAGAATATTCATAAAAATAGATATTAAACTCATTGTTCCAATATCCGAACCGGTCCAAGCAGTCCCGAAGCAACAGGTTCCGGTTTTGCTCCTTTATTTCTATCATAGGTCCGTGCACTAATCCCAGGCACAGTAAATTTAGGATCAACAGAATAAGGGTTGATGGTTGTCCAGGTATGCTTTTCAGAACCTATTTCAACACCAAGACCATCTCCCATCAACCTGTTGAGCCAGGTATTGGCCACTTTTATTTCAAGATTGTTTTTGCCTTGTTTCAATGCATCTGTCACTTCAATCCGGAATGGTGCCGTCCAGGCTATTCCACAGATTTTCCCGTTAAGTTTTACTTCTGCAATTACTTCCACACGACCTAAATCAAGATATATTTCCTTCGAAACAGGTTGATCCCAATTAAATGAAGTGGAATAGATGGCTGATCCTGAATAATATTTAATCGCTTTTTCAGGCCTTTTACTCCAGTCGTCCAGCTCTTCAAACTTTATTGATTCCGGGGCTCCCCATCCCGGAGAAAAGTTTACATTCCATGGATTGTTTAATACCATATCAGACTTTGGCACCGAACTGCATTTGTACGATTCTTTCATATTCGTGCCGGATGCTGATTTCCTGAAAACAACAAAAACCGATGCGCAGGAATCCAGGCACATTGGAATTACTGTTTGTTTATCTGTCTGGCGAAATGATGCAACCTCTTTTATTTCTCCAGTCACAGGATTCCATACTTCCGGTTTTTCTCCTGATATTCTGAATTTTGCAGTAAAATTAACAGGAAATGACGCTCCGTTACTTATAAAATAAATATCACTACCATCGATATAACGATGAATAAACTGTAAATCATGATCAATCTCTTCAATACTAAAATCGGGTAATAAGGACATGGATTCAAGGACCTCTTTAATATCAATCCCATAAAATACCTGCCCCCTGCCATAGGAATGGCTGAAAATTGTTTTCCCATCACAATTGCCCCATACTTCTTTGCCTATCCGGTCAACAATTTTATCACATTGCGGGAAATCATTTAATCCCGGACTTTGGGTGGGTCGCGGACCCAAAACAGTTGCCCCGGATTGTACTAGTTTTTTGATTTTTCCCGCAACTTCAGGGCTCATTTTATCTGAGCTGCGCAATACAAGGAGCTGATAAGATGCCCCACCTGAAGTAACGAGTCTGCCTTTACTGAAAGACAAATCATTAATTAAAGTTTCAGGGGGTAAAAGGTCGTAATCATAACCTTTGGGTAATTTTAACCTTTTGTCGAACTTATCGTTTCCTCCCTCTAAAACCAAAGGGATAGGCCCGCCCGGTTCCTCTCCATAGAAATACAGGACATCAACACAAGGTTTTCCCTGTTGGAGCAGAAACTGACATCGTGAAAGATAAGTTATCCATGCATGGCCCATCTCCCACCAGGTCTGACCACGATTAAATGCCAATCCATAGGGTCCAAATGCCGGTCCGGGGTAAATTTTATCAACATCCGGATTGTGGGCATAGGTATGAAAAACAAATCGGTTGATCCCGGCACACAATGCCCCGTCTCCCTGTGCCTTAAGAGATGCCGGGCAACTCTTCCAGTCTATCTGGCCTTGCGTATATGCCTCTATCGCCACTACCTGTTTCCCTGAGATGTGAGCGGCGGAAGTGGCATATTTCAGAGTATTCCCGAACTCGTTCATGGGAACATCCACATGCAGATAATGCTGTACAGGGTCCGAAACCATTGTCTCTCCACCGCCACCACTATCCTCTGCATGAACCCGTAAACCGCATTTGTGTGCAAGTTTTCTCATCCCTCCGAAGAAAATCTCCGATACAAGGTCGCTCATGGTCTGGCGTACATCGCAAAGGAAGCGGTCGGTAAGTTCACGATTTTCGACAATGAAGCCGGCAAAAACCGGAAGATAGTTCAATACATCATAGCCCCTGCGTTTCCTGAACTCTTCCCGAAAAACCGGTGACCAATTCTGAGAACCTACTTCCCAGCTATCGAAAGTGATGCTTGTAAGACTTTTCGAATTTACAGATGCTCCATCTTTGAGTATTTCACCGGCATAATGATCAAAATGAGTGGAAATTGCCTCCGGGTTAAATTTGTCACATTCCAGGCCGGTTACTTCCTGCGCTGCCGGTGCATTCTTTGTCCCGGTATTGCAATATCCGACACGCACCACAGTCCATGCTTTTCCTGAAGGAGCTGTCCAGGTCAGATTCCTGAACGTATCGAGTTGGTTTGTAAGATCCAGAAGATTATCCAACGGAACTGTGGATCCCTTTTCTGAAGGTAAGACCGGCTCTGAGATAAATGTTCGTCCCAACTCGCCCATCTTACTATTGAGAGAGTAAATTGCAGGTTGTGATGAAAACAAAACGCGCTTTAGCACCAGTTTTGCAGGGCCTCTCCATTCCAGACGAAAGAACCGCGCCGTTGTTTGCGGGATGGCGTGGGTCACGCTGGGATCCTTGCGGTGAAAAAGTGAAAAATAGGAAGAAAGTTGACACACCTCCCGAAAATCACGTCCATCATTACTCTGCAGAACAACAGCGCGGTGTTCATCCGGGTTAGTTGCTGTTGATCCGGTAATTCTTATCGAACGGGGAGTTACCTCTGTTGGAAACTCGAACTGCACCCATGATGATTGTCCGGCATCTATTAGCAGTTCAGAAACTTCATCATAATTGGCATTTCCCTTAATTTCACGATTTAATTGGCCCGGATCTTTAATAAAATCACTCGTTATTTTTGGAACTGGCAAGGTTTTTATATCCTTCCAGACAGATGGAGTAGGGAATGCTAAAACGGCAATATCCCGGTAAAATGTATTTCCCTCTTGAGGCCACGATGGCGGAGCTTCCAATTGAAGCGTTGCACCTCCTTCGACATTATGTATTGTGTGGACAATGTGCATCATGTTCTTGTCAGGCGTAATCCATGGACCTCCTGAACCGTTCCATCCGGCGCAGTTCTGAAAATTAAAGGTTAGCCCTAGCCGATCGCATTCTTTTAATGCATGTTTCACACATTCATGCCATTCCGGACTAAGACAGGGAGTATTCGGTCCTGTCTCACCCATTCGCGAAGTACTGAACATGGTCACTCCTCCCAGCCCGATTTGCTTCATTGCTTCCAACTCTGCTGTAATCGCTTCTTTATTGATCCGGCCTTCCCTCCAATGCCACCAGGTATGAGGTTTTGCAATATCGGGGGGATTTAAAAACGCGGTCTTCAACACATCCTTTTGTAAATCATAATTTTCATTTGTGCTGTAAAGGCCTTTGGGAAATTCCAGAAATGTTATTCCAACAGTTCCCAGGGATATATTTTCAATAAAATTTCTTCTTTTCATGATTCAAAAAGTAACAGTTTATTTCCTATCAACCAGAGAACGTTCTGCTATATTTCCCACTCTTTTACAACACCTTTGTAGCATGAAATCGTTTCCTCCACGTATTTCCACCAGGTTTTCATGGTTTCTTCATCAGTAAAAATGAAGAGAAAAATTAGCATATGTTTATTCATGTGATAATTATTTGTTTTTAAAGGCTATATAGAACCCTCATAGATTTTCATCTCCGGTTGTTGATATTCTTATCATGGCTATTTCATTTCTTGTTTTCTTAAAAGCCATCATTGCCTTTAGCATGATCATTTTCAAAAATGCCCCAAATCAATATAAGCTTCATTATTTATTGATTATCTGTACTTTTGAATGAATGCAGCCAGAGAAATGCCCATATTCGGATAGTTCGGATACGGGTGTGGATTTCCTTTCTGTACCGGAATTGTTTCAATTCCTTTGTATCCCGAATACGGTTTAATGTAAACAGAATCGGTTGTAAAATTCGTTCCATTCAGATTGTCGATTGCAATACCTGCATCGACAACATAGATATGCTCCGATTCACGCCTGTCAAACTTTTCAATGATATTCCTGCGGTGCTCCCACATACAGGCATTCTGCCTTGTTGTGAAATCGCCGGAAGCATTATCAGGAATACCACAGGCAGATGAAGGGATCATCAATACAAATTTTCCGTCGGGTATTGCTTTATGATACGAAGCGGCCAGTTTCTCCACCTGTGCATTCCATCCGGTAAAGTCAATTGCCGAAGGATCTTTTGCCCCCCTGAAATCATTCAAACCCAAAAACTCAGCCAGTACTGACGGGGCTTTCAGTTTCCACATTGAAAGGTACTTCCCGTAATCAACATCCCATGTTAAACCGCTGGGATCTACCTTTAACCACTGTTTCCCTTCAAACTTAACATAGGATTCCAGGGTGTTATCGTACATCAGATCGTTCTTCTCAGGATTTAATTTATAGCCTGATTTTTCATCGAATAGCAAGGAGCGCGTTTCGAAGCGTCCGGCATTGTAGCTGTCGCCGAAAGTCCACTCCACTTTCGGGTTTAACCGGATGGCATTGGCAAGTTTCCAGAAGTCGGTGGATCCCCAGTATCTGAACTCACCATTCGGTTGAAAAAGTCCGTTGTAAGCATCCTGCTTCTTAAACGTAACAGTGAAATACTTTCCCAATGTCCAGCCGCCACGACCCTCATCAAACTGTCCCGCGTAACCTGAAATATCGCGAAGACCAATCAGCTTAATTTTCGGTACATACCCTTTAACCAGCAAGGCATCCTTAAAAAATGCCCCCTGTGTGAAGCTGTCGCCGATTATTGACACGATTACGGTATCGATTCCAATTCCTTGTTTACCAACTATAACCGATGAAGTAACCGTTTTTAGTGTATCGAAATAATCCTGATTGATCAGACTTAAGGAAACAATTGTTCCTTCTTTGGGTTCTGCAATACTGGCCACACGCTGCAAGCACCGCTGATACTTAGCAGAACCTGAAAACCGTACCACATCGTCGTATGGCCTCCAGCGTTTTATCAGAGGTTCGACAAACACATTGTTCTGAACATCTGACAGCATATACAATTTTGCAGGAATACAAATGTCGTTTTGAAAAGGCTTCCTTTTTTGCAGATTTTCTTTACTGAAACGACTTTCAGTAACCAATTTCTTTCTTTGATTCTTCTCTCCCGCATAATTGTTCAACGGGATAATAATCAAAAGAGAAGCAATAATCAAAAGAATATATTTTCTCATAACTGGAATTTTATATATTTCAAAATAAAATATATGATTATTTATTGGTTTTTTGAATGATCCACTGAACTGATCGAGATGCAGTTCTTCGGACAAACGATTTTACAAGCACCACATCCTACACATTTTTTTGTAATAACTTCAGGTAATACAATTGTTTCATTTCCTTTCTTGTTTATAGATATTGCCTGGTATGTGCAAACTACTTTGCAACGATCGCATTCAGTTTGAAGAGACAGTAGGCAATCAGTTAAATTAACTTCAGCCTTCCCCATGATCAATTGCGCCTTTGCATTGACGCTAAAGAGTGTTATTGCACCACTGGGGCAAACTACACTACAGGCATTACATGTTTCGAGGCAATAGGCATTTTCAAATATTACCACAGGGGTTAATAATCCAAAACCTAAATGGGTATCTTGTTTCAAAATATTTGTAGGACAGGCTTTTAAACAACTTCCGCATCTGGTGCACAAAGCGTAAAAATCTTCGGGTTCGAGAGAGGCAGGTGGACGGATCGAGTTGTCTTCGTCCCCATTAACCATAAACGGAATGGCTATGGCTGCTGCTGCCCCTACTGCACTGCCAATAAAAATACGGCGTCCCATATCTCTTTTCCCGATTGCCGGTTTCGTACCATTAATCAGACCTTTTAGATCTGAAACTAAAAATTGTAATCCACCTAACAGACATAATCGTTTGCACCACAGACCCGGCCAAATTAATTGCATTAAAAGCAATATGACAAAGCCTGCAACAGAAGCGATGAATGATAACCATGAAAGCTGAATGAATGAGGTAAAGAATCCGTTGAAAACAGACATTGGATCCAAAAAGATGAAGATCGGAGATCCAAATAACGCTCCCGTCAAAGAGATAATTGTGAGCCACTTACCAAAGGCAGGAACCTTTTTTATTCTGAAATTTTTTATTTGCCTGTTGCGTTTTGGGATCCAGTCAAGTACACAACCTACCGGACACAGATACCTGCAGAAAAATCGCTTTTTGAACCAGGTAACGGTCAAAACTAAAAATCCGATACCATTCAATAAAACAAGCGATTTTAGTGCTAAGACAGAGTTAAGCGTTATAAAGGGACTTATCCAGTTTGATAAACCGGAGAGTTTTCCCCAACCTAAGGGTAATGCAACTAAAATTACAATTACCAGAAAAACAGATCTTATGGTATTTCTTTTAACCAAGATAAACATTTTGAGCCAGTAATTCTTTTCTTAATTTTCCATGATCAAGATCGCGTACCATTTGCCCCTCTTTTACGGAAAGACCAGCTGCAACCCCTGCACCATGTCCTGTAATCAGGCAGGTGCCAATAATTCGTGTATCTTCAACCAATTCCTTTTCAAAACAGAAGCATCGCCCGGCTACCAGGAGCCCATTGGTTTTTTTCGGTATCAACGAACGTAAAGGTATTTGCCAAAGTGGACGATCGGCTACAGCAACTTTTTTCCCTTTATACAGCATATTCGTCCATGCCCCGCTAATCCCGATTACATCATCAAATTTCTTAAAGGACATGGTATCTTCAAGGGTTAGTTTATAGTTGCCATCCAGAATTCGCGACATACGAACACCTAGTTGCGAAGCTGTGTCTAAAATGAAAATATCCTCATAACCAGGTGTCTGTTTCATTTTCTTATAATCTTTCCATATCTGCTGACGGTATTCTATCTGAAGATTTGAAAGAGTCAGGGCATCAGTTCCATTCTGATCATCTTTCCCATGCATATTCACCCAATTTACCCCCGGAATAGGTGTTTTACCTCCGACCGGGTATTTGACATACCCCTTTTTATTTGGATTGATCCGATCGACATTTCCAAGCCGGTGAACCAAACCAATATGGTATTTCATCGTTTCGTAATTGTCGCCGGCCAGGTGAAAAATATCACCATCTCCCGTACAATCTATTACAATTTTTGCCAGAATAGCACCCCTGCCCGATTTATTTTCGATAAAAACGCCTCTAATCGTATTTCCGTCCATTATTACATTGGTCGCATAGGTGTGGTACAATACCTTTACTCCTGACTCTATAATCATCTCCTCAAGGACAAATTTGCCGGCTTCCGGATCAATTATAGGATTAACTTCATCGATTGACATGCCCAGATTCTTTAGCCGCTGCCACATTTCATTTCCAAGGCCATTGATTACCTGAATTTTCTTCTTGTTTTTATCAATTGCGTGAGTTGATAATAGTGGAAGTACCTCTCCACCAGTCCATAATCCCCCCAGGTGGTTATAACGTTCAATTAGCCAGGTACTGGCTCCGGTCCTGCTTGCCGCAATTGCAGCAGCTGTTCCGGCTGGTCCTCCACCGATTACCAGGACATCTGTTTCTGTAAATACGGGGATTTGGCGCTGAGGTTCGGTCACAAATTTGACACCTTCTGCCGCACTCTTTAAAGGGGCAACCAAAGATTCTGGTTTCTGTTCAATTTTTCGGCCACACGATGTACCCAGAGCCATTGCTCCTCCTGCAAGCGCAGCAGTCGTGAAAAAATCTCTTCTTTTCATTCTATAGCAATTTGATATATATATATTTAATTGAAAAATATTAACCTGCAGATATTCAATGGAGTAGACCCTATTAAAAGCAAGCAGGATTTTTGAATGAGATTTTTGAATGAGATTTTCATGATAATACAGCGTTCACATTCACCGATAAACATGCTTCAGCCCACTTTTACCTTTGGGAAGAACAACTCCTCCGGTTTAAGGTTGTTGCTGGTTGACCACTTCAGTTTTAAAAGAACCTTCAGACTCGATCATAAATCATCATCACTTCAAATCAAATTATTTTACAGGAATCTTCTGCATAGTTGATTCATAAATCCTGTTGATTTCGTTTGAATCTAAAGCCCTGTCATATACCGCCAATCCTCCCAAAAGGCCACCAAATCCCTCTCCGGTTGTAGGTACTACTTCAGTTGGATATCCTGGCCATTTGGGAAGTGCCCTTTGAGCAACAGTAAAATCTGAGCCAGCTTTGCCTCCATCAAATATTGGATGGTCCCAAACGAAAGGATTATAATTGCCGTTTTCATCTAAGGTTCCATTGAAATAAACGCTAAGCGACTTATGATCATAAGTGAATGCAATCATAATCCATTCACCCATATTAACTTTCTTTTTGCCCGTCGCATATGAAAAACAATATGGGTGGCCAAGTGTAGCGCCGCCAACTTCTGATACATAGCCATGAACCTGCGTTTTGGCATCAGCCCGCTCCATGGTGGTATAATCTGTCTGTTTATGACCACAAGTAAAAAGTGCATATTGTCGTTTCCCATCCCTTTCATTCCACATCCCTGCAATGTATTGCCAAATACCTTCTTCCTTGCGATTGATCCATGCGACAATAGTGACGCTTCTATCTCCATGGATATTCAACCCTGGACAATCTTTGCGCTTAATCATGAGCCATTGCCCGTTTTTTATCTGAAGGGATGATTTGCCAAATATTCCCTCTGTTGATTGCAGGATAGGACCATTCATCTCCTTAAGTTTGTAGGCATACTTCCCTTTGCTGGTAAAATGCCCGTTGGAGTTGTTCTGAAAATCCCAAAAGCAAAGCAGATTAGGAACCTTCTTAAGTTCTTTTGCCCTGTTTTTCTGGGCAAAAACGGGGGATTGAGAAATAAGTGTAGCTATTAGTAGTAAGGATATGTATTTTCGCCAAATCCTGTTAAGAAAAATGTAACATGTAATATTGTAAATACTTCTTTTCATTTTTAATATTTTATAAATTTTATTCTTTTAAAATAGTTTTTAAATTTACATAATTAGTGCAAAGAAGCATTCTTCACACCCTCCCTTTTCTTTGCAGATACTTTGCCTGAAAACATTTCCTGCAAATCTTCCTTTGAAAGTTGTTGTTTAGGGGTAAATTTATCGGTTGACATATACGAAAGAATGCTCCTAAACAATTGATTGGCTTCCGGTTTATCCTTTATTTCCGGTAGATTGGACATGCAAACAAGTAGTTTTCCCTTTCCGATGGCAAATTCAAAAATAAGTCCCAGTTTATGATTTCGCTCCAAATTATCAATCACCTGAACAATCGGACGATAATCAGCCGGTGTATGATCCAGAATCAACGGGTTGCTGCTCTTTATAATCGACCACCACTGCCAGTTGGTATGAAAATCGGTTGGGAAACTATTAAATATGGGATGTTCAGGATTGGTTAAAATACCTAATGTGCCCGGAGATACTGGTTTATTAAACTGCTCACTGATCCTCTTAAACATATTGTAATTCCAGAAATCAGGGGGAAATAGTCCTCCGACGCTATTATTCTTCACATGATTAGCACCGGGAAAATAGAGTACCTTTCGACCGCGCTCAAGACTATTAACCATATTGTTATCGAAAGTGGATGTAATAAGGATATTATCATCTGAAGGTAAAATACCCGGTTTTGGGTAAACCCAAATTGGATAGGTGTTTTTATACTTCGTACCCTCAATCGCTATTTCGATCGTAAGTTTGTCAGGGACCTTCACCGAGTTTAACGGGAATTCAATCGCTCCAAATTTATTCAATCCGGTATCTGGTATCCGAATATTTATTAGCCTACCTTTATTTACAATATTACCTTTAGAATCTGATACCTTCCAGACAAGGTCTTTGTCAATAACATTTCCAGAATAATTTGCGACTTTCAGGGAAGCTGAGAAAGATTCGTTTGTAGTCCAGCAAAATTTATTAAATAGTAACAAGGGGACAACATCATTGCAGAATTGTACCCATTCTTCACGGCTAATTACATTTTTGCTATCCATAAACGCGTCGAGGATACCAACAAGAGCAGTCCCTTGTCCCGGATAATCCTGTAAATCCAACAATTGGAATCCGCCAAAACCTTTTGTACGTAGTGCCGCCTCTATTTCAGCCCTGTAACACAAAGCAGCCCAGGCACCGGATGCTTTGGTAAAATCGGCATTTTGATCAAGCATCCCTGCTTTATTCAGTCTTTCGCGAAACACTTCTAAATTTCGGGCTTTAAGTATCCCTGTATATTTATTGATTTCCTTATAGTCAGGGTAAATCTGGTATTGCCCAACTTCGTGTCCAACAAGCGGGATGTGAATCTGAGAAACAGCATAATCATAATTCACATTTGTTGATGGGGGTAAACGGTTCAGAATGCCACCATTTTCCGAGTCAATAAATGCATGGGTAAGCCTGGAATGTGTCAAAATTGTATCATATGCATAAGGAGTCCCAATTGCCGAATTCTGAATATTCCCCTTAATCAACAAAGTATCGTACGGATAAGGAGTTCGTGCTGCAGTATGGTAATCTGCACTTTCAGTGGGACCTGTATAACCGATATTGTTATTTGAACCCTGCGTATACAGCGGTCTTGGATCAATTTTTTTCAATCGGGAAATTAATGCTTCTGCTTTCTTTTGATCTCCACTGATCTCATTTCCTGCAGAAAACATAACGAAGGAAGGATGGTTGGCATAGCACTTTAATATTGCAACTCCTTCTTTAAAAAATTGCAATTCCGGTTGGAGGTAAATACCTAATTTGTCAGCCGCTTCAAATGCCGCCTCCGGCGGACACCAGGTATGAAACCGATAATGGTTAATTCCATACAATTTGGCGATTTTAAACACCCTTAACCAACTTCCCGTATCCATTGGAGTACAACCAGTCAGAGGGAAAACACAGGCATCATGTTTCCCCCTTAGAAAAGTTACCTTATTGTTTATTATGAAATTGGTTCCTTTTGTTTCAAATTTTCTCATTCCAAACGAAACCTCCCGGTTGTCACGAAAATGTTTATTATTTATGATTGCATTTAAATGGTAAACCGGTTGATGGTTTTCGTCCCACAAATCGGTTTTATCTCCCAAATCATATTCCAATTCGATGATTGAATCGCATAGAACAGTGAAATAGGCTGATTTAAGGTTTGTTTTTTCATTGTTTAATTCCATTGTGATTTGCAACTCAACATCGATATTGTCAATTTTCAGCTGATTCTCCAATGATAATAATACCTTAATTTTTCGTTTATTAATATCCGGATAAACCTGCAAATCGGAAATATAAGTTTTTGATGATGCTTCAAGACAGAGCTTCCCAATAATCCCGTTCCAGTTCGTTTGAGTATGATCGGAAATCATATGAGAACCATAAGGTGTCAGTCTCGGATTATTGTCGACCCTGACAGTAATGGTATGTTCACCGGGTGACAGAAATTGAGACAAATCATATTCCTGAAGGGACGCCAATAAAAGAGATTCTCCAATATAGTGATCATCAATCCAAATCTTTGACGGTTTACTCCTTTCCAACACAAGGTGTATAGTTCGATCCTGCCATGCAGATGGAATGGATATCTTCTTTTTGTACCATGCAGGTCCGGTGTAACGGTAGAGTCTGTTTAAATAATTTGTGGTGGTATCTGTGTTTTTATACCCTTTTTGGTTGAGGTCCATCGTTCCCGGAAGCCGGATTGAATCTGACAATTCCTTTAGAAACCATTTCTGTTTGATTCCTGAATCAGCCGGATCTATGTCGAATTGCCAATTGCCTGATAAATCAATTGAAAGCCTTGAATTGTTTGGATGCTTACTGCATGAAGCACAAACAATAAAAATCAATGCTAATAATAGAAATCTTGTCATCGTGATTTTCTTAAGTATTCAACATCCCTTAGTTTGGCAATAGTAATTCCGAAATTTTGTCACTAATCTGTTTGGCAAGTCGCTCATACCCCTCTTTGTTGTAATGAACGTCCCCTTTCGAACCGCTGTATTTTTCCAGCTCCGGTTCCATTAATCCGTAAAGATCAATAACAGGGATACTGTTTTCTTCCATGATTTTCCGGGCAATCCGGTTTCGGTCAATCACAACCTGGTTTTTCACAGGGTCCAATTTCTGTCCGGGATCTTTAGATGGAATTGGAGTGGTAAGTGAATAGACTAAATGAGATCCTTTGGACTTGTTTGATTTAAGGAACTTTACATATTTTCTTAACCCTTTTTCATATTGCTCAATGGTAAGATGCCAGCCATGAAGCCCATTATTAAAATGAATGACTGCGTGGTGGTAATTTGCCATGGCTATTTTGGTTTCTTTAAACATTGAAGGATCACCGATACACCTGGATGTTGCATACCGGTCGCAGTTAGCTTTGTCCGACAAGTGAGACGAAACGGCGGGATAATATCCTCTTGAAATGGAATTTCCAATAAACATTACCCGGGGTTTGGTCAGGTCAGGTTCATGGCTCCACCAGAAATCGCTCCACTCGATATTTTCGCGGGTGACTTTGGTTGTGCTACAGCCACAAAAGATGGATGCCAGCACTGACAGGATAATAAGAATTCTAAAACGCATAGCTGTGTTTATTGGTATAATTATATTTTTGGCACCAGGGCAGTCCGGCAATATTCAACACATTTAACCACCTCTTTTACTGCATCCGAACCTGCGGGAATTTCATATTCAAGCTCTATATCACAAGTGATGGGCCATTTGTTCTTTTGTACCAGCTGAAGGATCTCTTTAACAGGTGTCTCTCCTTTACCGAATTGCTGGTTTTTATTGGGTTCGGAAGCCTTCGGTCCGGTTTTGTCCTTGATATGGATGCTGGCAATACGATTATGAAGCCGCTCAATCAAAAGACACGGATTCAATCCTGTGGCGCCGAAGTAATGACCTGCATCGAAGTTGAGCATCAATCCGGGGCCAAAGGCAAGCACTTTGTCAAAACTGAATTTCGGATCACCCGGTTGTCCATGATTGTGGAAAATCACAAAGAGCTTGTGCTTATCAGCAAACGGAGCCATCCGTTTGCCTGCCTCTTCAGAAATCTCCATCGTTATTCCTCTTGCTCCTACTGCTTTACATGCATTGAACGCATAATCAATCTCTGCGTCTGACCATTTACTATCGCCCAGTTTGAGAATATCAATTTTTACCCCTTTGGCATTATACATTTTACGGATCTCTTTGAATTTATCCATCGAAACCGTTGTACGCCATTTGCTGATCACCTGAGTATCCTTTGAATCGGGAATGCCGGCATATTTTTCCACAGCACCACCCATCAGTTCCACTGAGCTTAAACCCGATTGGAGCGCATAATTCAGCATGGCAGAAACTGACTGGTCGGGCATACTGCGGTAACTGTAGGTGATGGCGCCAACCTGAACACCCCCGAATTTGGAACCAGGTTTACCTGTAGCCAATGTGACTGAATTTATACTTAGAATGGCAAGAACCAGAAGTGCCAATGTCTTGATTCCGATATATCCGGCTCCGGTTTGCGATATGGCCACGATTTGTTTTTTCATCTGTAATATCATGTGAAGTATTAGATAATTAACGATTGACTATAATGAATATGGTCTTCTGTATTGATAATTGTAAAGGCGGTGGGAAGCAGCTTCCTGATCATCACCAAAGCTTAAGGTGGCCGGATCCCATTTGACTGGTCGCTGCAATTCGGTAGCGATATTGCCCAGACAACAAAGTGTGTTGGTGCTGCATCCCACTTCAACCGGGGCGATTGGATTTTTGCGAGAACGAACTGAATCAATAAAATTCTGCATATGCGGTGAGCTCACCTCATACTGCCCTTCGCCAACTTTCTTCTCCTCTTTTTTAATCAATGAGTGATCGGAACATTCAATAAAGCCGCGTGTTACTTTCAGCCAACCTTTGGTGCCATTAAATTTGATTCCATTGCCACCCTCTTCCCTGAAGGGTTGTTCTGTCATTACGATACCATTCTGATATTTCATGGTGAGATACTGGGCATTATTGTATCCTTTGGGAATAAATTCGCAGGGACCCGAACCATCCATGCCAATGGCAGCCTGTGCAATGTCGAACATATGGGCGCCCCAGTCAGCGGTGAATCCGTTTCCTGTTTCCCTGTACCAGCGCCATGCTCCCCACAGTTTTTCGTCCTGAACCGGATCAAGTGTAACCGGAGGACAGAGGTCAGGGTGATAATGGATCAGCGGATCGTTCAGCGGACCCATCCATTTGTTCCAGTTCAAGGTTGAAGGAATAGGTTGTTCAGGGAGGTTCAGCGGCTTTGGAGGGTCACCCACTTTTGCATAGATTGTTTCAATGTGTCCTATTGCTCCGGCACGCACCAGGGCGATCGCCTGCTGAAACTCCTTGCTTGAACGTTGCTGGCTCCCAATCTGCAGTACACGGTTGTTGCCCCTGACCGCTTTAACCATTTCGTGACCTTCGTGGATAGTAAAGGCCAGAGGTTTCTGTACATAGACATCTTTACCGCTCTGGCAGGCGTGGATGGTGGTCAATGCATGCCAATGGTCAGGTGTCGCAATGGAAACAGCATCGATATCTTTTCGTTCCAGCAACTCTTCGTAAAATTCATACCTGTCACACCGTGGCGACATGTTCTGCGATTTCTGCCAGGCTTCGACCTTGCCTTTGAAACGTTCGCGTTTTATGGACTCCACATCGCAACAGGCTACGACCTGCACTCCGGGACAGCTTGAAAAGCTGTTAAAGTCGGAACAACCTTGTCTGCCCAGCCCGATGAATCCCAAAACGACCCTATCACTGGGAGCAATACGAACTCCGTTAGCCATTGTCCAGCTTGGCAGGATCGTCAATCCTGCCAGACCAAGGGCAGAATAACCTAAAAACTGGCGTCTGCTCACCTCTTTGTTTCTTTCTTTTGACATAATTCTTGTATTTAAAATATTGATATTTAAAACTTATTAATGTTTGCCAGTAATAAAATATCGCAGATAACCCAGCCATATTCAGAGAGATCCAATTCTAAGTAGTTCTTCATCCGTCAAAGCCCTGTTAAATATTGCAATCACTCCGATTAAGCCTCTAAAGAAATTTCCCATACCCTTTTTAAGCATCACAGCTCCGACTGTAAAATCAGAACCATTATCGCCAATTCCATTTGGAAAATAATATGGATTTTTCGATTGATACTTCCCTGGTGGTTCCTTCTTTTAGATTTACAACTGTCTTTCCTCTTGATTTTTTCGGATGTCTTTCTTTCAGATCAAAATCCCAATTGGAAATAAGCCCTGATGTTTCCAGAATTTTTTTCCTGTTCATTTTCTCCAGAGATAATTTTGCAACTAGGAAACTGGAAGAACCCATGGACCAGTAAAAGCAAAGAAGCAGCAGACACGCGTATTTCATGTAAAAATTATTTATTTTTAATCGGCCACATGGAACCCTCATTGATTTTCATCTTCTTTGGCGAGTCACAGCTCAAGAGGGTTTCATTACAAACGTTAATTTGACTACTTGCAAAATTAGTATTAATAGCAAACCATTTTTTGGATTTGTGGTTTTCCCTCCGTCTTTGTTATCTCCAGCCTGACACCCGATAATTTTCTGTTCTTTATCATTTCAATCCTCTTATGCCCGATACAGGTTCCATTGTTCAAGAACTTCCATCCGCCATTTTCCATTCCATAAAGATTATATTCCCGGACCCTTTCGCCTTTGGAGATCTCTTCCTGGATAACCACATAATTGACCGGTTGAGGCGATTTGAAACCGATGGTAAGAAGGTTCCCTTTCCCCGAGGTCGAGCCCAAAGGCGATGAAAACCGTTTTTTTACTTCCTGACCAAATTCTGCAATACATTTAATATCTGCATCCGGCACCAGGCCACGATCATCAACAACAATTCCCAGCATCAGGTTTGTATTTCTACCGACAGTTGTGATATACTTATCCATCATCTCGTCCAATGAACGTATCAGGTCTTCTTCCCCTTTATGCCAGAACCAGCCGCTTAAAATTGCCGGTTTTTCTTTGATCCATTTACGAAGGGCAAAATCGGCCTCTCCGGGACACCAGAATGATCCATTCGGATTGCCATTCAGTCCTTTAATCTGAATCATCCCTGTGGCCGAAGTTGTTGAATCTGCCCTTGCCCAACAGGGATAAGGAGCTACACCATCTTCATTACCAACAAACCTGATATTATTCCGATACCCATATGGCCCCTGAAATGCTATGGCATTGGGTTGAAACTTTTTAAATAAAGCTGGGATATCAACCCCTCCTTTTTCGGGCGGCAATACTCCGCCATCAAACCACACTTCGAAAAGTTTACCATAGTTAGACCATAACTCGGTTAGCTGGGTTTTTACGACCTCTTTGTACTTTTCCTGTTCATCGGGATTTCCTGAAATCACCAAACCCGGATTATTCACTTTAAGGTAGGCATTGACTGATACACTGGCATATATGCCTGGTTTAATGCCATACTTTTTACACGAGGCGATAAAATCCTTCACAATATCGCCTTTCCCATTCCGCCATGGTGTATTTTTCACACTGTATGGATGGGCTTTGGTGGGCCACAAACTGAACCCACTACAGTGTTTGGCTACAAGGACGGCATAAGTCGCACCTGCCGCTTTGGCCGCCCGGAGCCATTGGTCTGTATCGAGTTCCTTCGGATTGAAGACAGAGAGATCCGGCTGGTAATTCCAGTTTGCCCTAAACTTATAAGTTGGTTCAAAAACCTGTAAATCGAGGTGGTACATGGCTCCAATCTCTGCATTGGCCCATTGTTGCTGAACTTTGGAAGGCAGAATTTTTCCGGTACTTTTGGAGATAACTATCATGGGTGATACCCATAATAAGATTAAAACAAAAAAGATTTTTTGTCTCACGGAATTGTTTGTTGATAATTTAATATTGAGTATAAAAATCAGTAAAAGCGGAAGACACTGAGGAGTTGGTCTTCCGCTTTTAATAAATTCATCTTATCTCCACAAATCTTGCTGTATCAGATTTGGATTAACATCTATTTCACTACGAGGAATAGGAAGTATCTTTAACTTTTCGCTCCATGTTATAGAACCCGGATAAGTCCCTACATAAGGAGCTTTAAATTTATCAAGTCTTAATAAATCAGGAACGCGTGAACTCTCAAGTAAAAGCTCAACCCTGCGTTGCTGAAGAATCTCATCCAGAAGTGACTGTCCAGTGAATGAATTCAGATAATCGCTGGCAAAACCGGCACGATCTGTCACTTTTTTCAGGTATGTTCTCGCTACACTTTCATTTCCAAGATTATACTCCGCTTCGGCACGCATGAGCAAGATGTCGGAATATCGTACAATAGGATACACCAGTGAGTGGTTCCAACCGCCATCCCAGATATTACCCCCAACAAATTCCCTGATCTCAAATTTTTTGATGTGAATATACTCCCCGTTTGTACCGTTTGTGGCAACCACCTTTTGGTACAGAGAATCTGAATTAACGATCTTCTTTATATAAGGCGTTGTGCCATTAAGTCCATAACTGTTAAAGCTTGGATAATAAAGATATTCTTTCGTTCGCTTATCCCCTTTTGAGAAGTAGTTGATCATTATATCAGAAAGGCCTGTACTTAAAGCAATATATGCGTTTCCAGTATTTCCATTTCCTGCCAGAAAAGCAACTCCTGCATCGTTTTTCAAAAGTACGGTATTGTAACCCACAGGCATACATTGATATGCGAGTCTGGCAGTATTGGTATACAGGAAAGGGTTACCGCCGTAAGTTGGTCCGTAACTAAACCCATGGACCCATATCATTTCCTTGTTTTTAACCCATTTATCCCCCTTGGTATAAACAAAATTGCTTGAAAAATCGACCATAGGCTCCAATTCAAATGTATTCAGGCTTTCAACAGCCGTGGTGTATTGTTTTACCTTATCCCAGTATTTAGTACTTCCGGGAAATGTACGGTACAAATATGCCCGTGCCATCATCGCGTTAACAACACCTGTGTTAATTCTGCCATCCACAAAATTTGCGGTTGGAGCGGCAAGACCGCCAAGATCCAGCGCTTTTTGATAATCGCTGAATACCTGACTCCAACAGGCGTCATTCGTAGCTTTAACCGGATAGAAATTCGCATCGGTAGTCTTGGAAATCATCAAAGGGACCTCTCCGAATAACCGGGTAAGGTTAAAGTAACAAAAACCGCGGAAAAAGTATGCTTCTGCCAATGCTTTCTTTTTTACTGCATCCGATACCTTAACATTATCGGTTATATTATCGATGATCCAGTTTGCCCGGTATATGTAAGCATAGCTATTGCTCCATGCCAACGATACCTGACTTGTTTCTGCATTGTAATTTAAGGATAACCATGGCACAATAGCGTTATTGTAAAAATTCTTTGGAAGGGTAAAATTGTCTCCTCTCATCTCATCAAAGACAGTCAAAAAACTAATAAAGCCATTACCCAGATATAGCGTGCCTGTGTAACCATATAAGCCAAGCGCTGCTGCCTGTGCATCAGCATCCCCCGCGAAGAAGGTCTCTCCGGTTTTTTGCACCGGATTCACCTCTTTAAGGAAATCAGTTGAACAACCGAACGGAAAGAGCAGTACGGTTGCCAAAATAATATGATATAGTTTCTTCATGATGTTTAATTTAACTTTTTAATGATGATAAATTAGAAACTGACATTTAAGCCAACCGAAAAAGTACGGGTCTTAGGATATGTTCGGGTATCGATTCCTCTGGGGATTAATACATCTCCTCCGCTAATTTCAGGATCAAGACCTGAATACCCGGTCAGAACAAAAACATTGTTGATACTCCCGTAAAGGCGCAATGATTTGATCCCAATTTGATCAATTACAGAACGGGGTAGGGTATAGCCTATATTCATGTTTGATAGCCTCAGGTACGAGCCATCTTCGACAAATAGATCAATTGGTGCAGCTCCTACCGGATCTTTACGATTGCTATTGGCCGCCTGGATTGTCTGACTATGATTATCGGGGGTCCAGCGATTGACAGCTTCAGCAAGGACATTTTGACCGCCGTTTGCATTCAATAAATCTCTTCTTGACTGATTATATATTTTGTTTCCGATTGAACTTCTGAAAAATAAGTTCAGGTCAAAATTTTTGTAGGAAAATGTATTTTGAAATCCAAAGTTGACAACCGGAAGTGCGCTTCCTAGTTTAACCCTGTCAGCAGCAGTGATTTGTCCATCAGGCACCGATACAAACTTCCCTTTTGCATCAGTACTTCCCAAATCACGGTACCTGTAATCTCCCAACATTGCGTTTTTATAGGGATTACTTGGAGAATCCAGATCCGCCTGCGTGTTATAAATGCCATCGGTCTTATACCCGTAAATCTGACCCATCGTTTCATTTAAATAACTTCTTATATTACTCCCCACATAAGTAACATTTGGTGGTAAAGAGGTAACCTTACCAGTCATGTGATCAAGATTTAGTATACCAAACCAGTTAAAGTCTTTTTCATTCTTCGCCTGTATAATATCTCCCGACAAGGACAGTTCGACTCCAACCTGTTCGATATCACCCAGATTTGTCATGGCAACATTTGGAAAGCCTGTTGATAATGGAATTGTCTTTGGATACAGTAAATCAAATGTCTTTTTAAAATACACATCTGAAGTAATTTTTAAACGTTTAAAAAGACTGGCATCGAAGCCAAAATCAAGTTGTTTTGTCGATTCCCATTTTAATGCAGGATCGACCAACCCTTTTTGATAAGTATTGGGTCCCTGAATCACAATACTTGTTAAAGTGACAGGAGTAGTAACTAATAACGACTGCGACAGATAAGAAGGAATGTTGCCATTTCCAACAACGCCCAAACTTCCTCTTACTTTTAGCTGATCAACAAAAGGGACTTTAAAAAAACTCTCCTTGTGCATATTCCAGGCTAAAGATACCCCTGGGAAAGTTCCCCATTTGCTGTCTTTCCCAAATTTCGATGAACCATCTTTTCTGACAGTGGCTGTCATTAAATACTTACCATCATACGAATAATTAAAGCGGCCAAAATAGGAAGCATAATTCCAGTCACTGGTTGTCGCATATTTGTGGTTTGCGGTCATGTGATCCTGAACTCCCGTATCAAAATACCAATTACTTACAAAGAACGGATTATTGGATACCAATATTTTCCCTGCAGTTTGTTCCTGCACCCAAAAACCTAATCCTTCCTGGTTGTATTGTTGTCCCGATTGTCCTAAAAGTGCATTAAAAGAATGTTTATCCATTTGACCCGAATAGGTCAGCGTATTTTCAAACAGCCAGGTGTAGGTTTGGTTTTGGTCATGTTGCAAGTCCCCGTTGGAAATTCTGAACGGACCTTCACTTTGATTAAGAAATTTAGACTTGGAATAATTTAAATCTGCACCGGCAGACGATTTAAAAATTAATCCCTTTACAGGTTCTATGCTAACGTAACCGTTAACCAGAGCCCGTAACTGATTGGATGGAGTTTGCATATGGTCAATACCTACAAATGGGCTGTTCAGGTTAAGCGAACCAGAAGAAGCACAGCCATAGCTATTTCCCCATAAAACGTCCCATTCGGGTACGGTCTCTGTATGGGAATAATACCCGGCAAATCTTGTCCCCTCCGGAAAACGAAGCGGAATATTTGGTGCTTTTTTCAGGGCAATGTCATAGGCACTACTCGTGGTGTTATATTGAGACTTTTGATCGACATAAGATAAATTTGTATTTAAACCAACAACAATTCTATTCTTCCATGCTTTCGTTTCTCCATTGAATCGTGCCGAATACCGTTTATAAAAATTCGATTTAATAATCCCCTGACTATCATTATATCCCATAGAAAAAGAGTACTTGGAAGTATTATTTGCCCCACTGGAAGTTATATTATAGTCTTGTATTTTAGCTGTCTGCATAATTTCATCCTGCCAGTTTGTATTATAAGTTACAGGGAGAGCTAATTTTTTAGTTGGATCAAATGCTAAATTTGCCATGTTAATCCCACCCCTGCTATAGGCATCGTAAAGCAAACCCGAGAATTCTGTCGAATTCATTAATTTCCATTGTTTTGCACTAACATCAATACCAACATTAGCAGTAATATTGAGTTCACTTTTGCCCAGGCGTCCTTCTTTTGTTTTAACAAGAATAACTCCATTAGCGCCTCTGGATCCATAAATTGATGTAGCCGCAGCATCTTTCAAGATTTCAATACTCTCAATATCATTGGGATTTATCATGGATAATGGGTCGGTTTGGGTAGCAATACGGTCGGTGGAAAAATCCTGCGGTTCTTCAATGATTGGGAATCCATCAATAACATAGAGTGGACTTGCATCAGAATTAACGGAATTGGCCCCCCTGATACGAATGGTACTTCTTGTACCAGGCGCCCCTGAAGTGGAAATAACGTCCACTCCTGCAGCCCTGCCTCCAATTAACCCTTTAAAGGACGTTGCCGGAATAGACCGGAATTGTTCACCTTTTATTTGTGAAACTGAAACGGTTAGTTCCCCTTTACGTTGGGTTCCATATCCCACGGCCACAACAGCTTCCAGTTGAACAGCATCTTCCTCCAACTTAATATTGAACGTAGTCTGGTTTCCAATAATCACTTCCTGGGACTTCATCCCGATAAATGAGAAAACCAGTCCTTTAGCATTATTGGGCAATAAAAGTGTAAAAGTACCGTCATTGGTGGATGATACGCCCATTGTGGTTCCTTTCACGATAACTGATGCCCCTGGGACAGGCGCTCCTGATTGATCGGTGATTTTCCCTGTAATTTTGCGGTCCTGCTGTATAGCCATTTCGGGATCAGCCGAACCTTTTTGTTTGACGACCACATACCGGTCTATAATCTTATATTCCAACCCGGTTTTATCCAATACCTGATCGAGTATTTCTGTTACGAGCGCATCCTTCAGATCGACAGATACGGCCTCTTTTGATTTTACATCCTCTTTCTTAAAGTAAAAATAGAACTCACTCTGATCTTCAATCAACCTGAAGATATCGATCAGCGAGGAGTTCTTCGCCGACAGGTTTAGTTTGGTGTTCTGCGAGTAAGTTGTGGCGCTCATCGCCATCAGACTTCCAAATAACAGAATGATAGTTAGTTTCATAATCCGAAAAATTTTTGTCCACGGCTTTTGTCCACCGTGGGTAATTCGATAGAATTTCATAAATTTGAATGATTTAAATTTAACATTAACGGTTTTGTTTGAATCGATTAACGCGGTGGGGATGGTACGAACATCTTCACCGCTTTTTTTCATTGCTTAGTTCATCATAGGCAACCCCATTTTTGGTGAGTGGAAAAATATTATATATATGTTTAAAATAAACATCATTTAAAGATCAGATTTATATTCAAATACAACATTATGATTTTTTATAAATGGTTATTTTGTCCTTTCCGTTTGCATTGATTTGATGTTTAAAATGGATGGGTGAGAGCAGTTCCAACGCCTGCATAATCTGGTCAACCGGCTTATTCTTCAGGATTGTTCCGGTAAACCGGTGTGATTTAAGTTGTTGGTCAGCAAAGGTAATCTCCACATTAAACCACCTCTCCAGTTTAGTGGCGATCTGATCGAGCGGTTCATCATCGAAAAATATTTTGCCGGCTATCCAGGCTGAATAAAAGGCAGTTTCTACATTGCTGATTTCTAATGTATTGGTTTGTTTATTTTTGATCGCCATCTGTCCGGGGATTAACTGGGCAATGGTCTTTCCTGTGTTATCCTGGACCACTACTTTCCCTTCGACCAGGGTAACCAAAGTCGCTGCGTCGTCTTTATAAGCAGAGAGATTAAAGGAAGTCCCCAACACTTCAATATTCAGTTCCGTAGTATTCACGTTAAAAGGTTTATGAGACATCTTTGCCACTTCGAAATAGGCTTCCCCTTCAATTGAAACAGACCTGCTGTTTTCGGCAAAACGTTCGGGATAACGGAGGGTGGTACCCGAATTTAACCAGATTTTGGTGCCATCACTCAATTTAATCTGGCTCATCTGCCCAAAAGGAACCGTAATCTCCGAATATCGGATCTCTTTGTCTGCCGGGAGTGATGGTTTAATCACATTTCCGGCAATAAATGCAAGGACAATAATAGCTGCATATTTCAGTGCGCTCTTCATCCATTGCAACTGATAACTTCTTATTCGGCGTTCCACCTTTACCCATGATCCCACCTTCCCTTCCAGAGGGATAGCGCCAACTTTAATAAGGTTGTCATGAATTCGCTGTGCTCTCTCAAATTCATGGAGATGGGTGTTGTCAGATATTATTTGGCTGAGTTCTGCCTCTTCTTCCCTGGATAATTCTCCGTGAAGTTTTCCGGCTATTTTTTTCCAGTGTTCATCGTGGTTATCGGACATCTTTTATTCTTTTTAACCTTAAGACGTAAAAGTTGTTTGGGAGGGTGACAGGGAGAATTAAAAAGTGAAAAATGAAAGAATGAAGAATTGGATAATTAAGCAATTTGAAGATTCGGTAATTCGGTAATGTGATAATTTGGTAATGTGGTAATTTGACCATTCGGTAATTCGACAATGTGCTAATAGAGTAAATGGATTTAAGTTGAAATAAGTTCAAGTCAGCCACTAGTTGCCAGCCGCCAGTTCCTAATTGCCAGTTACTGATCCCCCTAATTCATCGAAAATTTTGACTGAAGAATAAACAGCAGGTTGATGCTCTTTGGATCAAGTTCTTCCTTGAGAAAACGGTAGGCGCGTCCCATTTGTGTTTTTACCGTATTAACCGAAATGCCGAGTTTTTCTGCGATCTGAGCATAAGTGCACGATTCAAAAACTGCCAGTTCGAGAATGCGACGACGCTGTTCCGGAAGTTTTTCCAGTGCAATATAGAGTCTGGCATAGTGATCCATCTCGTTAATTGTTTCATTGTCTGGCAGATCTGGAATAAAGCTGACTTCAAGCAATATGATATCCCTTTTCTTTCGGATAAGATC
The DNA here is from genome assembly GCA_963677935.2 of Prolixibacteraceae bacterium. Lineage (GTDB taxonomy): Bacteria > Bacteroidota > Bacteroidia > Bacteroidales > Prolixibacteraceae > JAAFHB01. Next base: position 5,610,094 of record CAXXEH010000003.1, read on the forward strand.
GATTAAGCCATTTCGTAACATCAAAAAAAGGTACGATTTTACAGAATGTTCAATTAAAATCTCGCTTCGTTTCGTCCAGAGTTTGATAAAACAATCGGAAACCGCCTCCTCCAGTCCGCTTTGATTGTGATACAGTTTGGTGGCATAAAGGTACATTTGGTAATAATAGCGATCGTGCAAAACCTTTAAAGACTGGGTATTGCCTTCCCGGATATTCTTCCATAATGTCAGGTCGTCCTCCATGAATTGAATTTAAAGTCTTGATCCGGCAGTTAGTTTAATTGCAAGCCATCAGCATGAGACTCCAAAAGTAAATATTTTTCGATTATGGAGGAGATTTGATACCTAATATTAATCGGTTTTTGACGTTTCCTATGGGTAATATAAATTTTGCGCTCATGGCATCTGGTAATTAGCTACTTGCAGCCGGCAGATTTTCGAATTGAGAAAGTAGTCATTTCAGAACAACATTTAGGATGAATGTTAATTAGTTATAGGTATTCCTTTGGAAATTTCCATGGAGCACGATACTCCGGAATGGCCATTTTGGAAGCCTCCTTGTCTCCGACAATTTTTTCCGTTTCGGGATCAAACCGGATGGAACGCCCCAGTTTCAATGAGAGTGTGCTTAGCTGGATGGGTAAATCAACCCGGATGTGATAACCAGGATTGCAAGAAGGTTGTTTACGGGTTTTAATACATTCGAGCCATTCAATTTCGTGACCTGGTGATGGAGGTATCGATACCGGTGGAGTCTGCATTCCATCCATTAGGTTCCCTTCGGGTAAAATAAGATGTTTGCTATAATCGGTCTGCAAAGTTCCGTTTACTCCATGGAAATAGATGCCCAATCTTCTCCTGGTCTCTTTACCCCGGGCAAAGTCAAATCCATAACTATTTGTCAAAGAGCTCATCCATGTCATTGTTAATTTCGGATAGCGCATAATTACTTCATGGTTGTCGTAGGCATCGCCGTCATCCTTGATAATAAAACGTCCGCCAGCGGCGCTCACTTCTGTGGGATAACCCAGGTCGAGCGCCCAGATTGGAAGGTCAATGATATGGGGCGCCATTCCGGGAGTCCATCCACCGCTGAAATCATACCAGAATCCATGGTAGAATGCGTCTTTGACCAGGTTGGGGTTAAATGGCTGCATCCGTGCAGGACCTACCCAATTCTCCCAATCCATTCCTTTGGGAATATTCGTGGTGTTGTTTCCAAGGCCAATACCTTTGGCTTCGTTCATCACATTAAAAGTTCTTACAGTCCCAATTTCACCCAGGTTGCCCGATCGAATTAACTCGACCACCCGGCGGTAATTCTCGCTGGCATGAATCTGTGTCCCGATCTGGCAGATGACGTTATGTTTTCTCACTGCATTTCGCACGGCAAGACTTTCACCCACATGCATTGTCATTGGTTTCTGAAGATAAATGTCTTTACCTGCCTTTGCCGCTTCAACAGCCATTATCGCATGCCAATGAGCCGGTGTTGCAATAATTACTGCATCAAGATCTTTATGGAGCAGCAACTCCCTGAAATCGGTATACCCGGTGCAGGTATTCTTGAATTTTTCGACAATTGGATCCAGACGGTCTTTCCACACATCACAAGCAGCAACAACCACAACATTGGGTTGAGCGGCACATGCGGACAGGTTAGCTTTTCCCAAACCCCCGCAACCAATAATCCCGAGATTAATCTTATCGCCTGGCGCCATCCCTTTGCCGAAAAGGGCGGACGATTGCAGTATCATTGGCGCCGCAATGGCTGCGGCACTTGTTGTTTTTATAAACTGACGACGTGAATTGAAAGAATCGGAATTATTTGTTTTCATAGTTTTGATGGTATTGATTGAATATGAGGTATATATTTGATTTGTCTTTGTAATATTTATACAATTAAAAGGCTGCTTGCAACTGGCTGCTGGTAGCTGGCATTTTTCTAACGCTGGAAAATCATCGGTAATGAACTCATCATTTCAAATGGTATTAAACAGGTGTTATTCCGGTATAGAAAACTCAGGCAGAACTGTCCCTTTTGAATTATAACTATCCCAAAGTGAAGATGCCAAAGCCTGATCAGGAGCAGTCCCGGAATGGACAAAAAGCCTGAAACGAAGCACCAAAGATTTACCTTTGATCAGAGGATAACGAGTACCCGAGGCAGGAAAAGTAGGCTGACACCACGAAAGATCAGGGTATTGAACCCAGTCGCCCGGATAGTCAGGATTTTGGAAATATTGCAGCACCATTAATCCCGAAGAGGTTTTGGCGCCGGTAAATAATCCACTCAGATCGGACCACGACCTCCTCGGAACGACGATTGTAGTATCGGTATAGGTTGTAATTTTCTGCTGCCTTGGGGACTGCATCCTGATATTTAGTCCGCCATAATGTGCGGTACCGCGACGGGCAATGGTGATGCTGTCCTTTAGAGCAACAAATCTGAACGCAAGATCGATGATGCGTCCCAAGTCTGTTTCACGATAAGTCTGGATAATCGCAACCTCGCGCACGATCGGGATGCTATCTTTCCACATCCAGACATTTTCAGCTTCGATCCGGGCAAAATCGGTTTCGATTTGATGGTTTATTTTCCCGGTGGGTCGTGCAAAGACGATCTGAAGTGCGTGAAGATCTCCACGTTTGGCGCCAAAATCAACCTCAGGCCAGGCCCAGTAAATTCCGCGGTGGTGGGGATGATCTTTTGACCAGTCACGTGTCAGCATTTCGCCCTGAAGTCCATAAATCGGATGAATATAATTACTACGTGAAACGGCATAAATGCTGGGATTTGCCATAAAAGTATCATTCTTTACCCGGACATAATGATTTGCAGCTAACGTATCAACAGCATCTTTCTCATAAACAGTCTTGTAGTTGTACTGAAGAACCGGTTTTCCACCTTCAGTGATCATGAGTTGCCCGTTATTATCTTTTACTGACATCCGCGAAACACAGGATGTAAGTGTTAGGATTCCTGAGAATAGCAGGAGAGTGATTACTCTTTCCATAGGTAAGAATTAAATAAGAAGGTTATTTAAATTCAAAGATAGCAGAAAGTTGCGAATTGTCAATTTTCAGCGATTATTTGCATCTGAACGCTGATGTTGGAGTAAAACCTTACCATTCGAATGATTGGATCAAACTGTGAATCTCAAACATCGGGTTCTGCCGGAAAGAAAATTTATTGATCAAAATATTTTGGATACCACGGTTTATCTTTATAACCTTTATACTTTTGTGTCCTCTTTTATCGGTTATTCAAAAGTCGTTTCAAGATGTTTTTCAGATGAGATACCTAACTGGAAAGGATCTGATTGATTCGAAAAAAGTAGTTAAAAAGATGATAATATAGAGCTATTTTTAGATTCCAATCGTATAAAATAATTTAAAACAGAATGACAAAAAAATTTGATGTTTCCCTTTCTGATTCTCAGGCGACTGCAATAGCCCCGATCCAAACTAAAGACTTCGATTTTGCAGAATACAAGGATTACGCTGACAAGCTTGATGAAAAATGCAGACTATTTACCAACGCAGATTCAGGTGTGATGGTCTATCGGCGTATGCGTGCAGGTGAATGTTTTTCCTATGGCTGCAGGGACATGGTCAACTCCCTCCATTTGCAATTGGGTGCGCTTAAAACAAGTATTAACTACAAAGCTGATGTCCCAAATTTTCTTGAACCATGGTATGGAATCGGAACGATTTCAAGTGCATTTGGCGGAGATTACCTCTGGCATCCGGGTAACGCTCCTGCTTTAAAGACCAGATTCTCGTCAGTACAGGAGATGCTTGATTTTGAGCCAACGCCTGTTGCCAAAACTGCAATTGGGAAACACACCCTTGAAATGATTGAGTTTTTTATGGATCAGACAAAGGGGATGCTCCCTATGTCATTAACCGATTGTCAATCTCCACTCAATATGGTTGGCCATTTGTGTCCGATTGACGGTTTTTTTATGGATATGATCCTTGCTCCGGAGAAAGTTCAGCGGTTTCTTGAGATCTTGGCTGATTTGTCGATTGAATTCAATCAAGAGCAACTTAAGCTTATTGGGAATTCATTAGTAAGTCCCGGACATGGATTTGCTTCATCCAGGGTATGGAAGGGGCTGGGTATGAGTGATGATAATGCCATCATGATTTCACCCGAACAGTATACCGAAATAGCCGCTCCCTCGGTTAAAAAAATCTGCGATCATTTTGGTGGTCCTGTTTTTCATTCTTGTGGCGATTGGACTCAATGGATTGATGAAGTGTTAAATATTAAGGGTTTGATTATGGCCGATGGTGCTTTTTCACCTGAAACTGATCCTAATGCGATTCCCGATCCTGAGCATTTTCATAAGTTCCGAAATACGGGAGTTATTCTGAATGCAAGGATCGTTGGAGATATTAGCGTGATTGAGGAGAAGGTAAAAAGGTTATGGAGGCCCGGGATGAAATTGATTGTGGTTACCTTTTGCAAGTCACCTGAGGAACAAGATGAGGCGTATAATTGCATTCATGAAATTTGTGAAACGGGGAAATAATGGACAAAAATATCGGGAATTACCGCTGGCGTGTATTAGTACTTATATTTTTCGCTACCACAATAAACTATATCGACAGGCAAGTCCTGGGAATGTTAAAACCTTATATTGCCCAGGATTTGGGATGGACAGAATCGGGTTATGGCTATATTGTAACTTCGTTTCAGGTTGCTTATGCAATGGGGTTGCTTTTTGCAGGGAGGATACTGGATAAAATAGGAACCAAATCGGGTTATACCATTGCAATTGCGATTTGGAGTTTTGCCGGAATGGCCCATGCTGCTGCAAGATCTGTTTTTTCGTTTGGTGTCGCCAGATTCTTTCTGGGTTTGGGCGAATCGGCTAATTTCCCGGCTGCCATAAAATCGGTAGCCGAATGGTTCCCAAAGAAAGAAAGGGCGCTGGCTACCGGGTTCTTTAACTCCGGTTCGAGTATAGGCGCCATTGTTGCTCCAATCATTGTCACTTCGGTTACCGTTGTTTATGGTTGGCAATGGGCGTTTTTAATAACGGGAGGACTGGGTTTTATCTGGATTGTTTTTTGGGTCTTGTTTTATAAATTACCTCAAAACCACGCTAAACTGTCAAAATCGGAATACATACATATTCTGAGTGATCAGGACAGTGAAAATGATCAATCAATGTCGTGGCGCGAAATTATTGCCTATCGTCAAACCAAAGCCGTTTGTATGACCCGATTTATTACCGATTGGGTATGGTGGTTTTTCCTCTTCTGGGGCCCTGCCTTTTTAAATAAAACCTTCGGGGTTAATCTACAGGAAGTTGTTTTGCCGCTAATTATTATTTACTCATCTGCGGCATTTGGAGGGATTTTTATCGGTTGGGTGTCATCCACATTCATTAAATCAGGTAAAAGCATTGATTATTCCAGAAAAACATCCATCCTTATCTGTGCACTAATCGTTCTGCCGATCATGGCAGCTCCAAAAATTAATAACCTTTGGATAGTTACCGGGCTGATTTCTATGGCGACTGCTGCTCACCAGGGTTGGGCTTCCAATATTTTCACCATTGTTTCCGATATTTTCCCCAAAAAGGTGGTTGGCACTGTTGTTGGATTATCTGGATTTTCGGGTGCTGTCGGTGGAGCACTGGCAGCCTCTCTGGTTGGCCTGGTGCTTCAATCTACCAATAGTTATTTTCTGATTTTATCTGTTGCAGGATTCTCTTATTTAATTGCATGGATGATACTTAAATTAATGATTCCCAAAATCGAACCAATAAAATTTTGATTTCTATCTTTATGGTTATTCCTTATTCATGGTAAGGCTTTCGCTGTATAAAAAAACCGGAGCAGAACTTTGAGTCTACTCCGGTTTAGTTGATTATTAAAATGGATATTGCTTAAGCCCTCCTGAAATTGTATTCAGGAGCTAAACATTTATGCTACCACGGCTTGCTTGTTCCCTGCAACAGCCAGATTTTACTCCAATGGTCATTTGTAGCAGGAGACAATTTTGCGATTGCATCCGTAACGTTTTTATTATTTAAAATTAGATCCTCTGATCCATAGCCATACCGCACCGGAATTTTGGTCCCGTTACTGGCCGAGATTAAATTGGCCCCAAAATTTGGCAGACCCGTTCTGCGCCAATCGAACCAGAATTCCGGAGTCATAAATGTGGCAATCCACTTTTGGGTCATCAGTTGTCCTAGCCGATTGTCGTCTGTGGCTGCGCTGTTAAATTTGGATACAAGATCCGCAAGAAACGTACTTTCATTAAATGGAATCAAGGCATGGTTTACCGGATTGTAAACGGTATTACTACCATTGGCGATACTGTATTGGCGTAAGCTTGCAACAATGCCTGCCTGGTAATAATCTGCTGCTGTACCTGAGCTAATCCACCCTTTCAAGCGTGCTTCAGCAAGTATAAAACTGAGTTCGGTGTAGCTCATGTAAACTGCTTTAACTAACGGATTAACATCCTGAGAATAGATGTTGCCGAGGTACGAAACATTTGGATTTGCAGCCTGATCCACATAAATACTTGAATTAAGACTCTTAATGGTATTAAAGTTTGTCAAAATTGAGAGGTTGTAAAGGTCAGGAACTCCCATAGCGGGTGGTAAACCTACATACCTGGCAGTATCGATGGATGTAGTGCCAACCTGTGCTGGTGAAACATTCAGTACAATCTGACCATCGGATAATTTTACATAACCTGTTGTGGTCGTACTAACCCTCAACTGAACATCGACAGGGCGAATAAAAGTTGTCAAACGTGGATCTCCGTTAGCCCGTAGCGCATTTACAAATGTAGCACAAGGTTTACGGCGATAGTATTCTGATCTGTTATTCCAGCCGAGTGGTCCGCCATACCATCCATTGCTTGAATCTGTCCCGATATAGGGAATGGAGGCATTGTCGCTACTGGAAGTAAAGATCGGAAAAGTTGCACTGTTACCAACCATTGTATTAAATTCTGCCTTGACATCAACTCCGGCAGCACTCATATCGGTCAGTTTTTCAGATAACCTAATTAAGTATCTTAAGCGCAGAGAGTTGGCAAACTTTCTCCATTTTAATACATCGCCCCCATACATAATGTCAGCAGTTGATGCACCATCTACAGAAGTTACCGTGGCTAAAGTCTCATTTGCTGATTTCAGATCGGCCAATATCCCTTTAAAAATATCTTTCTGGGCATCATAAACCGGAGTAAAGTTCCCATCCTGGGCTTTCATTGCTTCAGAATAAGGCATATCGCCCCATGATGAAGTCATATTACCATACCAGAAACTGCGCATTATTTGTCCCACCGCAGTGTAGAATTTTTGATTGCCCTCTAAAATTTCGTTCTTGGCATTATTTACCATATACTGACTGTTAATCAAAGAGGAATTGAAAGAACTGAAATTTTGTGTGCCCCATGTAAAAGTATTTGGACCTGTATAATCGATATAGTCTCTTTGCAAGTATTGCATTGCTTCAGTAGTACCTACTCCCCCTCCATAAACCTGAGAACGAATATAGTTGGTAGATGTACTGGAGAGAACGGATGTCAGCACATATTTTATGTTTATATCACTGGCATTAAGTTGATTCGGACTCGTATTAATCTCTGTAAGATCCTGGCAGGATGTTGTCAGCAGGATTACTATCGAGATCATGCTGAGAAATATGGCTCTTAATTTTTTCATCTCTTTCGATATAAATTGAATTTTTTTCATCTCTTTCGATTTTAGAAGGTGACATTGATTTTAAAACCGGTAGGCATGATGATCGGTGAGCCATTCCAGAGAACTAATCCCTGTCTTGTATCACTACCATTCTGGTTATACATCCCCTCAGGGTCCTGGTTGGTCCCATTGGCCGCATAAAGGATGATGTTTTTCATGAATCCGGAAAGTATGATGCTTTGAGCCCCCACTTTACCTGCAATTGATTTGGGCAGCGTATACGAAAGTGCAATCTCCCGGAGTTTTACATAAGTTGCGTCGTACATATATTCGGTTTTTTGGCCTATATAGAAGTATCCGGCTGATGTTCCGAAGACATCATATGCCTTTATTAATTTTGTTCCGGTTGCCCCGAAATTTTCTATATAGCCACCTTGCCCGTCGGATCTTACACCCGGGACAAAGGCCCCTTCGTAAACTCCGTTGGTATATAGAAATCCACCAAGATCCTTTGAACGTCCACCAATCCAGGTATTGTTCTGGTAAACGTCAGGATGCGATTTAATCTCGCTGGCCAAAGCATTCATGTCGCCATTATACGAATTGTTGTTCAGCATTCCTTGGAATGTACGCGAATTTTGATCACCATTATGGTAATAATCTACTTTCCCGGCCCTGGCCAATCGCATCATCGTCTGGTCATAATATTTACCACCTTGTCTCCAGTCAAAACTTAACGAGAGAGAGACGTTTTTATAGGTCATGCTAGTCTGCAACCCAACCATAAAATCGTGCATATAGCTGCCAACATAATCACCCCCTGATTCACCAGCCTGCATATTGCCGTTAGCATCAAGCAAAGCCCATCCTTTGTAAGGACCATCTTTTACCCTAACCATATCTCTGCTATAAAAATCACCAATATAGTCGCCTACCTTGGTCCAGGCGTAAACCTGGGCACTTTCCCAGAACTGGAACTGATTAATGCCTGGCGTCAACTCTTTCAACTTACTTCTTTCACGGGTGAAATTTGCAGTTAAATCCCAGGTCAGATTATTGGTTTTAACCGGAACTGCGTTGAATCCGATTTCAAATCCTGTATTCTCAACGTTACCAGCATTGATCGTTGCTGAACCATAACCAGACATGGATGAGGTGGCAGCGTTCAGGATCTGGTTTTTGTTCTGTACCTTGTAATAGGTAAAATCAAAGCCCAACCTGTTGTTTAAAAAGGAGACATCAGTACCAATTTCGAAAGAACTGGCGATCTCAGGTTTTAGGTTGATATTGGGTAAACTACCCGGAACAGAATAGGTCGTATTGGGACCCCAAACTCCCGCGTTCAGCACAGTTGCAATAGTATAAGGAGATGTATCTTTACCAACCTGTGACAAACCTGTTCTCACTTTAAAAAGGGAGACCCAGGAAGGGAGTGTGACCATTTCGTTCACCAATGCGCTTAAGGAGGCTGAAGGATAGAAGTAGGACCTGTTACTTTCCGGCAAGGTACTCGACCAGTCGTTCCTTCCGGTTGCCTCAAGATAAACCATGTTGTTATAGCTCAGGTTAAGCAGTCCATAAACACTGTAAATGTTCTTTTTATAAGTATAATCATAATAGGACAAGCTATTTCTGTTTACATTTGAAAGGGTGTACAGACCTGGAAGAACAAGGGCATCACCACCTGCATAGGTCAGGTAATTCCGTTGGGTCATTAGGTTACCTCCCACAGAAGGATCAATTTCAAATTTTCCAATCTTCTTTTTGTAGGAGACCAGGAAATCGGCATTCATCTCTCTTGAATTGTCGATGGTCTCATTAAACATCCCATTCGCCCTGTTATTTCCACCACCATCGCCACCATAACTCGACCAGGGCTGCCGATAGGTCCTTTTATTGTTGTTGCTGTTAAATGAATAACGACCCATTATGTTTAAGTCGGGAAGAATCTTGTAATCGAGCTTGATGTTACCAAAACCTCTCATCCGGTTGAACCCGTCTTTCAATTCATATGCAGCAAACCATGGGTTATCATAATTCGTACTAACTCCTTTTTGCAATACGTTAGGGATCTTCCAATAATCTCTAAGATCATTGATATTTACATGGGGAGGGGTCTGGTAGAGCGCCATATACTGACTATCGCCTCCGTTTTTAACGGGATAATTATCTGAATTGGGGTTTGAGATATCGATGTTGGCCGAAATCTTCACTTTTTTAGTGATATTATAGGTAACTGCTGCATTCACACTGTTGCGTTTTAAATTAACGCCAGGATAAACTCCTGTTGCATCAAGACCGGAGATCGAAAGCCGGAAGCTTCCCTTATCGTACATCCCGTTTATACTTGCATTGACAACAGTTTCGATTCCTGTTTCAAAGTAATCCTTAAGGGCATTATTGTAAAATTTAAGTGGTTGGGCAACCCCGTTTGTATTCCACTGAATGGCGGATGTTCCTTCCTCCGGACCATTCCATTGCTGATAGGAACTTTCGTTTAAAACCCCACTTATACCTGTTGTAAACCTGTTTTGAAGTTGAATATATTTGTAGGGTATCGAATAGGTTGATCCAACACTCACATCCACACCAATTCCGTTCTTTTGTTGCTTACCCACTTTACTGGTAATCAGGATCACCCCGGTTCCTGCCCTTGATCCATAAAGAGCTGCCGCACTGGGGCCTTTTAATACAGTAACACTCTCAATATCATCCGGATTTATATCTTTCATTACCTTTGGATCTCCCGTAGGGACACCATCCACGATGACCAAAGGAGCATTATTCCCCGCAAGAGAAGTAATTCCGCGGATGTTGACGTAAGTTTCCGAGTTGACATCATTCGAAGTGTTGGTGATTTTCACTCCCGACATTTTTCCAGCCAGTGCACCCAGAAGGTCTTTCTGTGGCACCCGTTCCATCTGTGCCGATTTGACTTCACCTACAGAATAACCCAAAGCTTTTTTCTCCCTTTTAATACCAAGAGCAGTGACAACAACTTCATCTACACCAATAATTACCGCACTTAGTGTAACATCAATGGTTGTTTTGCCATTTACAACGATATCCTGACTTTGCATCCCGATAAAAGAGAAGGTCAGAACTGACTGTGCATTTGGAACTGTAACATGGTACTTTCCATCTGCATCGGTAATTACACCTGTCGAAGTTCCTTTGACAACAATCGTTACTCCAGGAAGTAATTCTCCTGCGGAGCTTTTAACCGTTCCACCCACTTTAACCTGGGCAAATGCGCTGCCTGAAAAAAGCACAAGCGCACACGAAAGAAGCACCTGCATGATTTTTCTTTTCATAATTAAATAAATTAGTTAAAAATATAAAGGTTCGATTGGATACATTAATACTATGAGAGATTAATTGGTATCCATTAAGCAAAATTATGAAATGAAATATGATGAACCTTATGGAATATTAAAAATATTACATTATATTTTAACAATCTGCATTTATTTTTAACTAAAAAAGTTTGCTAAACCGATTTAACATTTGGTCTAAGCTTTTCTTCATAATTATTAGGTTAATATTCCATTATTAATATAAAAAATACTATCAATAATAAATTGAATTATTATGCCGAATATGTATGAAGTAGTAGAATATCAGAATTATAAATAAATAATTCAAAACCTAGCTTCACATAAAAATAAATATTTTGATATTATTTATTTTCTTCAAGTTCTGGATAAAGTTTTTTGATCAAGTTTTTTGATTTTTCCCCAAGATTGTTTAAAGGAAAAGGTTTATCCTGTGGGCGGGTTTGTTTTTGGTTAATTTCGCCCATCAGACTCCAGTTTCGAGTACTAGCCGAAACCGGCTCCACGGCCTTTAAATCATAACGGGTAAAATCGATCACCATCTCCTCTTTGTAATTCCGGGAATCTGTCAGAAGGGCAAGTCTGAAGTACTTATTCATCATCCAGCGGATATGCATCCCGGCAATTGAGCCTCCGATTCCCGAACCCTCCTCTTCAAAACGGTAGTTGAAATTATTCTTTTTAAAATGACCGCGCCAGATTAAACCAAACTCTCCCTGAGTGATCAACTGAGTATCGGGCCAGTGCTTTTTAATTTCACTTAGCCATCGGGTTAATCCTGTGAGTTCGGCTGGCAGCGATAATTCCCAGCAATTGGTGACCCAGGCAAAGCCGTTGAGTTCAAATCCGCGGTTAAAGTGAATCGCTGTTGTGTGAAGCATCTCCTTTACTCCGGTCTCAACACCGTATTTCTGCAAAGTTTCGATGGGCCCAACACCCATCCGGCTGTTAAATCCTTCAGCAAAACCCTCCCGCTGAGCGGCTAAAAAATCCATGGTCCAACCATCCAGATTTACGCAATCGATAAAGTCGTTACTCCCCTGTGCCGGCTTGCAGAAATGCTCTTTCGACGGATAGTAGGGATAGCAAACAGATCCGTCTCCATCCTGGTTGTCGATGGCATACTGACTCCAGATATTTCCCTGGCAAACATGAATTCCCTCCTCCTTTGAAAGGTACTCCTGGTTTTTCGCTGACATAAATCCTGCAACAACGCTTTTGGGCCGATATCCACCTCCCACAATTTCTGACACTTTTGCCAAACCATCGTGCAAATCCTTGTTTACCTGTTCTGTTGAATTATAGGCGTTTGCAAAGTAGGCGCCCGGTATAAACGTAATCTCATCACCATATTTGTAATGATATCCAACGACTAGTTCCCTGATTTTGGAATAATTTGCGGTGGTATCGTGTAAGGCCAGCCAACTAAAAGCCCATGTGATTCTGGCCCCCGGAAATCCTTTCTCAATGGCTGATCTGAATTTAATCACTTTATCGGGGGTGTGCAGCGACCGCTCATCCTGCCCCACATTTTTATCTCTTGCGACTTCAATCTGATTTACCCGGATCACCGTGTTAAAAGTGAGGAAACGGTGTCCGAGCAGTTGATCAGGCTTTTGACTTAAAGGGGTTGAGGCCTGGAGGAAAATTGAACTGAGAAATAGGAAAAATGTAAGAGGAGTTGTTTTCATGCGGATATGAATTTGTTATTTATTTTTCTGTTCAAGTACCTTAATAAAGTAACCCCCAACAACCGAACGTGCCTGGAATCCTACCTGGCGTGCATCGGGAGTTTCGTACCAGTCAGTCATCGGTACACGGTTTTTGGTTTCATTTACGAATTTATGCTCCGGATCGATAAACTTTTGAAAAGTGGCCAGGTCATCAGCCAAAGTAGCTGTCCAGATGATCCAGTCAGATTTGGTGTAGGTGCGGCGATTATCCAATGGCAAACCGTAAGTGTTTTGTTTCGTAAGATAAAAGGCAATCTCTTTTTCTGCCACCTCTTTTGGGAAGATATTCAAATTTAGCACCTTGTCCCAAACAAGATTATACTTTTGGCTCCAGGTACCCGGTTGATCAAATGTTAGTCGGAAATGATCACCGTCATTGGCCATTTCAACCCATTTGACTGCCATCGCTTTGGCTGCTTTAGTGTATTTTTCAGCAATATCTGGTTTTCCAAGAATTGCTGCTAGTTTTCCGTATCCGGCAATGCCCATAATTGCCTTGATTGAAAGATTCGTATTGTGTGCAAAGTGTCCGGCAAAATCGTCGGTGCAAAGTTGATTTTCAGGATTCAGACCATTTTGCAGTAGATAATCGGCCCATATTGTGAGTACATTCCAATGTTTTTCGGCATAGGAGGCATTCCCTTCCGACTGTGCAATGGCTGTTGTCAGAATCAGCATGTTCCCCGACTCTTCAACGGGCATATCGCCACCATAGGTTTGTCCGTTGGCTAACGGATAAGTTCCCACATCATGCGCTGCAAAGGGTTTGGTCCATTTGCCGCTCTCCGAAAAATAGAATATCGGGGTCATCATCCCTTTTAACAGGTCAGTATTGTAAAGCAAAAAAAGAGGTGCCGATGGATAGGTGACATCCACAGTTCCAATTGAGCCGTTACTGAAGTTTTCCTTTGACAGGAATATGGTATTTCCCTCCTTGTCTTTTATCAGTTTATGTGCTGCAATGGCTTGACGAAATGCAAGTACACATAATTCGGCATAGTTTTCACCGCCCGCTTTTACCGCATCTGCCCAAAGCTTATTGTCGAATGCGGTGCAGGTTTTCCGAAGCTGATTGAATTCTGATGATGCAGATTTCAGTGCATCATCCATCGTGACCTTTCCCTCTTTTTTCCACCAGGCCATCCGGTTTTCACCAAAATACTGAATGGCGAACAAATCATCATAACCAATCAGGATATTTCCAGAAACCATTTTCCCATTTATTTTCCCAAGTTGTTGAGCGCACGCCATAACCGGCATTTTCTCTCCCATCCGCGTGATCCGTTTTTCTTCCGGAGATGGTTTAAGCTGCCCATTTGCAGCAAACTCCTGTTTTACTTCGCTGTAATTCCCCATCGTATAACTCATCTCAGGTATAGTTTTTCCACAGAGATAAAAATAGCCCCAGTCAATCCTCCGGTCATCGCCTTTCTTTGCCAAAACAGCTTGTTCGGTCGTTCCGGATTTGAAATAAGTAAGCCCTTCCGTTTTCCCTATCTCCAATGACACTTCCTGGGAGATATGGTCGACTGCCCATTCGGGTGTTGCCTCAAAATAGATCTGAACGTCATGCTGACCACCATCGGTTGACTTTGTTTCGTAGGTTACATAATTCACCGGACGTGAGAGAATATCGAGGTTTTGGGGTAAAAGAGGTGATATAAAAGTTAGTTTTAAAGCAACGGGTCCACAGGTAAAATTGTAATGTGTTTGGGTTGCCGACAAAGCCACTGAGGTCTGGGTCGCTGTCTGGGCAAATGCTTCAGGTTGATCGCTCTCCTGATAAATTCCAAAATCGACATATGCTCCGCCAACACGATTTTTGCAGTGGGCTGCAATAACATTTTTCCCATCCGGGGAGAGTAGTTTACGTAACTCACCCGTCAGTGGAAGCACAACATTGTTTTTCCAGGTATAACCGGTCTCCACGATCTTCTGACCATTGAGGTAAAGGACAAAATCATCATCGTGTGAATAGATCAAATAGATCGGGGCTTCAGATAAATTGATATTCAATGTAAATTCGCGTCGAACCCAAATATCAGGTGTTTCCCAACGCGTAGCCAGCACCGGCATATTGGGTGTGCCGAATGCCCCTTTCCCCGTCATCCATTTTGAAATATTGAAACCGGGTTTTTCCCATCCATTCCCAGGATCTTTCAGCAAATAATTACAATCCCAGGCGCCACGATCGGCCATTGGCAGAAGGGCCTTGCGGAGAGTTTCCTCCTTACCCATAAAACGGTAAACCTTCCCATCCACACGCAAAGCGCCAATCAATCCTATACGTTTACCAGTCCAGTGCCGGACCACATCGTCGTAAAGATGATCTGCTTCAGACCAGGCACTTGTGTATGGATCGATGGTAATCAGCGGGTAAGCGGGCGCCCGTAGGTTTTTGGTAACCGATACGGGTGTCGGGGTCTTAAATCCGGAACAAGAGGAGAGGAGCAGAATGAAATGAAGGGGTAAAACACGGATCAATCCCGTTTTTTTCAGGTAAAAGTTAGTTCTCATTTCTTTGTTGATAAAGTTAGTATCGCATTTCAGATTCCCGCATATTTAAGATGCAATATTAAATATGCGGGAATAAATTTATGTATTTATTTTATTTACCCGAACCAAAAACCCTTTTTAGCAGCGTTGTTACCCGTGCATTGGCATTGGTTCGGATATCCTTCTCGCGTTCTGCTATTTTCAGGAACATCCCCTTTAAAGCCTGTTGCAAAATATAATCTTCAAGTTTAACATCGACCACTTTCATTCCGGTCATTTTTCCAATAGCAGAACCCGCAATCTGGTTCCAGTTTTTGGTCAGTTCGTTCCACGATTGTTGTGTGGAAAGTCCAGCCACGAGTCCTTTATTGAGCGACTCCCTGATCTTCGGACGGTATAGTTCGCCAAGCTGCTGACTTGTTTTCTGTTCAAAATATAGTGTGGCTGCGTTATTCGAACCTTTGAGGATTTGAAGTGCATCGGCAAAAGTCATTTCCCTGACACTGTTTACAAAGATAGGTTTTGCTCCTTTGGCAGCATCTTCTGCCGCACGGTTGATCCGGATGATCACATCGTTTACAAGCTTCGATCCGCCAGGGAGTTTGGATAGATTATCCGTAATTGTTTTCGCTTCGGGTGGAAGTAATATTTTAATGGCGAGGTCTTTGAGATAACCATCAACAGCCGATAGGTGGGTTACCGAACTGTCCGTCCCAACCAGTAACGCCTCTTTAAGACCGTTAACAATATCAGCATTGGTGAGTGGCAGGTTTTGACTGGCAACTGTTTGCGCCACCTGCGTTAGTTCGGCACACGAATTAATGAGGAAAAGGGATAACGCAAATCCGATGATTTTTATTTTATGCATACTGGAAAATTTAATATTAAATGACAAAAGTAACAGGACCCTGGTTTTTTTGATAAGGTTGAGGAGAAATATTTCAAACTTTGACCAGGGCAACAAGAAATGTATATGATTGTTTATTCAGCATGACTAAAATACCATTATCAGTTCTGGAATTGGCTACGGTTGTTAAGGGGGGAAATTCCGGAACAGCAATTGCGGATACTGTGGCAGTAGCCAAACATGCGGAATCGCTAGGATATAAACGGATCTGGATGGCAGAACATCATAATATGGAGCATATCGCAAGTTCTGCAACCGCTGTGTTGATCGGCCATGTCGCCGGGAAAACTGATACCATTCGCGTGGGATCAGGCGGGATTATGTTACCCAATCACAGTCTGCTGGTTATTGCTGAACAATTTGGAACGTTGGAAACCATTTATCCTCACAGGATTGATTTGGGGTTAGGACGGGCGCCGGGAACTGATCAGCTGACAGCCAAGGCTCTCCGTCGAAATAACATGGGTACCTCCTATAATTTCCCTGAAGATGTCAGACAACTACAGACTTATTTAAGCAAGGATAATAGTCAGGCAAAAGTACGTTCATTCCCGGGTGAAGGTCTCGCAGTTCCCCTTTGGATTTTGGGATCGAGTACCGACAGCGCCTATCTGGCGGCACAGATGGGATTACCATATGCTTTTGCTGCTCATTTTGCTCCGGCACAATTCCGGACAGCAATAGCTATCTATCGTAAAAATTTCAGGGCCTCCAGCCAGTTGGAGACGCCTTACGTGATGGCTTGTGTCAATATTGTTGGCGCCGATACAAATGAAGAAACTGAATTTTTACTGACGAGTTTGCTCGGTTTGTTTGTTGGAGTGATTACCAATACGCGGAGCCCGTTAATGCCTCCGGGACCATTACCTGCAAGTTTTTATGTTCCCGAGGTACAGGCTTTAGTTAAAAACATGTTGTCGTGTACCTTTACAGGCGACCGCCAACGGCTTGGAGAGCATCTTTCAAAGTTTATTTCTGAAACGGGTATTGATGAATTGATGGCAGCCACTTACATTTACGACCGGGAAGCAAAACTTAAGTCCTTCACAATCTTAAACGAAGCTTTGAGCGACATATAAAATATCCGTAATCAATCGACAAACGTCTCTTTTTGATTTATTACCATTCCTCAGGATTTTCATCTTCAAAAATGTCTGGGATCAGCAGTTGATCATCTCCATTGGCATTCATCTCCTTAAATGCTTTATCCCAACCTTTTCTGAGCTTCGATAATGGCTTAATGATAATCTGTTCTTTATCAAGTATTAAGTCAACTGTATCCTGAATTTTAACTTTCACCCGCGTAGTATCCCTTACTTAAGGGGAAAACTAAAATTATTAGTAAATAAACTAAAAAAAGTAGTTGGAAAACTAAAAAATGTAGTTATGTTTGTTGAATAATTTATTCAACTATGAAACATCTGACAAACAGGGAAGAAGAGATCATGGAAATCTTCTGGCAAAAAGGTCCTTCCTATGTAAAGGACATCATTGACGAATTGGCTGATCCCAAACCACACTACAATACTATTTCGACAATTGTGCGTGGGCTCGAGGAGAAAGGTTTTTTGGGACATGAGCAATTTGGGAATACCCACCGGTATACGGCTACCATCTCAAGAGAAGAATTTAGCCGGAACACAATTAAAAACATAGTAGGAAAGTATTTCAATAAATCGTACTCGTCCGTTGTATCTATGTTCGTAGAGGAGGAGAAAATCTCGTTGGAAGAAATTAAAGAGTTGATTCGCCTGACAGAAACCTCCAAACCCGAAAGCCATGAATGATTTTCTTTTATATCTGCTGAATTCATCACTCTGTCTCACCTTTTTTTATCTTCTTTTCCGGACATTACTGCGGAAAGAGACTTTTTTTACGTTGAGCAGGATTGTTTTGTTGACAATCGTTATTTGCTCCATGATTATTCCATTGGTGATCTTACCCAAAACCCTTCAAACTCCCACGGTTGTTGGAACAATACCGATTCATACAGGGATTCAAAATAGTAATCTTAATTTTTCAAGCATCGAAAAAACGGTAACGATTGGAAATGATTTTTCAAAAGAAAAAATTAGCCGACCATTTGTGCACTCGCTACCACAAATTCTGCTTTTCGGATATTTGACAGGTTGTGTGATCTCTTTACTGATCCTGATGTATGGTCTTATTCGGATAGGAATACTTTCCCGGGAGGCTCGGATGATACAGACGGAGGGTTTCCGGCTTCTGATTGTCAAAAAGGAGATTTCTGCCTTCTCTTTGGGCCATTTGGTTTTCATTTCCAGGAAGGATTACGAAGATCACGGCTTTGAGATTCTGACACACGAGCAGGAGCACATCCGGCTGAACCATTTTTATGATCTGATTTTTCTCGATATCGTAAAAATGATCTATTGGTTCAATCCGGTTATCTATCTTCTAATCCACGACATAAAAGATATTCATGAATATCAGGCTGATAATTTTGCCCTTAACAAGGGAGGAATCAATGCAACTCAATATCAACTGTTAATTATTCAAAAAGGTGTCGGGTCACAACGATTTGCCCTTGCCAACAGTTTTAATCAGTTTCAAATTAAAAAGCGGATAAACATGATGAACAAAAAAAAATCAAGTAGAACACCTGTTTTGAAAGTGGCAGCATTTCTACCGATGATTGCTTTGCTGTTGATGGCTTTTGGCAGACAAAACGATATTAGGCAACCATTAGGTTCCAAACAACCCATTTTGGAGCAAAGATTTAGCCAGGACTCCATATTAGGATTGAAAAAATCTGAAACCCACCATTTACTTCCATCATTGATTAAAGGAATAAGTTATACCGCAGATGATAAAATCGCCATCGACAGTTTAACCCAAAAGATATGTCTGTATAAGAATGCAGAGGTAAGGTTTAAAGACATCAAAATAACAGCAGATTACATTGAGATCCATAGAGACAGTAATTTTATATATTCCTCCGGAAATTCAGTTCTAGAAAAAGGTAAACGGGAATTTAGGGCTAATGAAATCAGATATAATCTTGTAACCGGAAAGTTTGTTATGCCTGAAACCGATAAGCTTATGTTGAATGAATCAAACAGTGAATCTTTAAGTGGTGCAGTTGTTGGCAAAGTGATTCTTTCTGATGGAAGACCTTTACAACGATTAGCGGTAAGAATTAAGGGGACAGATGAAAGAGTATTGACCGATCAGGATGGACGTTTCAAATTAGAGAATGTTCCAAAAGATGGTGTTCTGGAGTTTATCAACGTAGGTTTAAATACCTGCATAGCAAAACCAGATTTTGAACATCCGATGAACATTAAAATGGAGCTGAGCACTTTCTGGATCGACCGGGTGAAGGTGATAGGACATACCATTAGCAACACCTCCCCAAAACCATTACCAAAGAATGGTTTCGCATCAGGAATGAAGGTGAATCCTCCATTATTTATTGTGAATGGGGTAATTGCCACTAAAAGCCAAATGGACCTGCTCGAACCTGATGATTTGGCCGCTGTTAATATTGTACATGGGAAATCGGCAACTGATAAATATGGTCCGATGGCAAAGAATGGGGCCATGGAAATTACAACCAGAAAAAAAGTTAACCTGACAACGGATGACACAAAGGATATCGTTGAAGTGAATGAATATGCTGATAATCAGAACATGGACATCCATCATAACAATGTAGTTGAGGAGATGCCTGAATTTAAAGGGGGGATGAAAGAGCTTATGAAGTTTTTGGCTGAGAACATGAAGTATCCCGATCAGGCAAAAGCGGATCTGGCACAGGGAGATGTGCAGGTAAACTTTGTCATTAACCGAAACGGGAAGGTTGAGCAGGTGAAAGTTGCAAAGGAAGTAAATCCGGCATTGGCAGCTGAGGTAATCCGTGTGATTCGTTTGATGCCTGACTGGAATCCAGGAAGGCAGAGTGGTAAGCCCGTGGATGTTTTCTTCACCATTCCGATTCAGTTTTCACTTCAATAATTCCGAAATCCGTATTGAAAGCAATAATTGGTTGTAACCTTTTCGCCAATTTCAGATCTAAAGGACAAAACTAAAAATTTCAATATTATGGAAGACTTTTCATTAGCCCTGATCTGGCTGGGCTTTTTTGCCAGTGTGTTTTTTGGCTGGTATTTTTACCTTCAGGCCCGGAACAAGGAGCGCATGGCGCTGATCGAGAAAAATGTCGATCTACACGGGATTTCTAAAGTGCGGGAGGCCCGTTTTCACTTTCCCTGGTTCAAACTGGGGATGATTATAACAGGAACTGGTTTAGGATTTTGCCTGGCAATAATTTTAGGTGAGATTTCGGCAATAAGGAGGATGGAAGGTCCAATGATGTTTGGATGTATGCTGTTGTTTGGAGGTCTTGGGATGGTGATTGCCCACATTATCGAAAAACCCAAAGCTCAATAAAATATAAATGGATTCTGTTTACATCAAAAATGTTTTAAACGGTAGCACAGAAGATTTCAGGTTTCTTATCCGAAAGTATAAGGACCTGGCATTTTCTGTGGCTGTTGCTGTCGTTAAAAACGAATTTGATGCTGAAGAGGTGGTCCAGGAGAGTTTTATCAAAGTGTTTCAGAATCTAAAATCCTTCAAAGGGAAATCGGATTTCAAAACATGGTTTTACCGGATACTGATCAATGAGGCGTTTAAGCATCTTCAGAAAAGTAAAAAGGAGATCGTATTATCAACCAATCAGAATTTGCCCGAGACTGAAGAGTTCGATGAGAATTTCAGAGGGCTAAATGATGAAGAACAAAAATATTTGGTGACCGAATCGCTTAAAAAGATACCTCCACAGGAGTCGCTCAGTCTGCAATTGTTTTATCTGGATGGGAATAGTATCCATGAAATGATCAACCTTACTGGTTGGTCTGAAGCCAATGCGAAGGTGATTTTGTACCGTGCAAGAAAACATCTGCTGGAGGTGGTGAACACCATGATCGGAAAAGAATTTTTAATTGGGAAAAGATGAAATTAGAAAAAGAAGATAAGTTAGTCCGTGAACTGATGGAAAAATCAGGAAGGGAGATGCCTTTCGCCGATTTCGAGGACAAACTGATGGTTCAGATTTACAAAGAGGCGAATACTTCTCGTTCATTCCTGAAAGATATCAGACTATCCTGGTTCTTCTTTTTCCTCGGAACGCTTTTTGGCCTAATACTAAATATAATTGTCTCGAAAATGAACCAACCCATCATGGGTTTACCCGCTCAACAATTCAGCCTGATTATCCAGACGCTGTTTGTGATCTTCCTGTTATTCCTGATTGACAGGTTTATCGGACTTTCCAAAAAAATTGATAATAATTAAAGATTTTTAACTATACAATGCGTCGGATGACTAATTATATAGTCATATATTTGTATAATCAAAAATTTTAAAATGTTAAGTAAATCCCTCTTGATACGGCGTAGGTCCATCCCAATCGCCATTTTGATTCTTCTCTGTTCTTTTTTGGTTAATGTGCCCATATACGCCATCATTGTACCTGGTAAATTTCAGATCAGGGGGGTTGCCACGGATGCAGAAACCGGGAAAACAATTCCCTATGCTACCGTTACCGCCCAAAGCGCTCATCGAATCATTAAACGTCTGGCAACCGATGCGGAGGGTAAATTTTCATTTGCACTCGATTCAACCGGCAAATTTTCTGTTATGGTCCAATCTGTTGGCTTTAAAACAGGAAAATTCGAAGTGAATGTTGAGGAGAAAACGACAAAAATCGATTTGGGAGCCACAAAGTTGTTCCCGGGAACTGAAAATATTGGAGAGGTTTCGGTTACCGCACAGAAACCTCTTATCAGAACGGAGGTGGATAAGATCGTGTATAGTATCGAGGCCGATCCCGATTCAAAAACGGCTACTGCGCTGGAGATGCTCCGGAAGTTGCCGATGGTGACCGTCGACGGAGAAGATAATATACAGGTAAAGGGCACCTCCAATTTTAAGATTTTGCTCAACGGGAAAAACTCTTCAATGCTCAACCAAAATCCAAAGGATGTTCTTCGCAGTTTGCCTGCCAATTCGATCAAAGATATTGAAGTGATTACTAATCCCTCGTCGAAGTATGATGCAGAAGGAACGGGTGGTATACTGAATATCATTACCAACAAAAAACAGATGGATGGGTTTATGGGAAGAATCAATGCCGGATTTGATACACGTGGAGGGTATAACGGCGGAATTTATGTCACATCAAAAATCAAAAAACTTGGATTTTCTTTTAATTATACTAAAAGCGATTATCGGCAGCCAGAAAGTGAGAGTAATTCGTGGCGCGAAAATTTACTAAGTTCAACTTATCACTACACTGAATCGACCGGAACGATTAAGTACGAGGGCGTTTCGAATATGGCCATGGGGGAAGCCAGTTATGAGGTCGATTCTCTGAATCTGATCAGCCTCTCTTTCTGGGGATATTCCGGTGATAATACCAGTCCCGGCGAAATGTTTACAACTGATTACGACCTGAATCATAACCTCACAAGAAAATTTGTGAATGAGTCCTCCTCCTTAAATAAATATGGTAATATTTCTGGAAATATTGATTACCAGCGAACTTTTAAAAAGCCTGAAAAATCATTTACCGTTTCCTATAAACTGGAACAAATTCCCCGAAAAACAGATGCGTTGAATCGCGTTGACGGTCAAATGAATTATGATTCCTATGAGCAGCGATCAAAAAATAGCGCCTCCGGAACCGAGCAAACACTCCAGGTGGACTATTATAATCCCATCACCAAAAAGCACCAGATGGAAGGGGGATTGAAATATATTCTTCGCCAAAACATCAGTAACTCAGAGATCACCCGTTACGATGCCTTGCAGGATTTGTGGATCCGCGACGACGCGAGGAATAACGATCTTGACTATGACCAGCACATCATTGGAATGTATGGCGGTTATGTTTTAAAGCTTAAAAAAGTGAGCATAAAAACGGGGATCAGACTTGAAGGGACGATTAACGACGGATATTTCAAATCGGTAAAAGATACGAGCTTCACAAACAGAATGTTTAACCTGATTCCTTATATCACCATTTCCAAAAACCTTGAAAAGGGGCAGAATGTTAAGATGTCGTATACCCAAAGACTTCAGCGCCCCAGTATTTATTACCTGAACCCTTATCGTAACGACCAGGACCCGTTAAACATCAGAACTGGCAATCCCAATTTGGATGCCGAAATTTCGCATACCATCGACCTTTCTTACGGAAAATATGCCAGCAAATACAACGTTAATGTGAGCTTAAACGGAGCATTGGTGAATAATGCCATAAATCCGGTTTCGTCCATAAATTCTGCCGGAGTAGGTACGACTACCTATAAAAATATCGGAAAGAGCCAGCAGTTTGGCAGTTACCTGAACGGATCGTACCGCCCCAACGCAAAAATCAATCTAAATGCGAACCTGAATGCCAATTACTCATTTCTGGCTAGTAATGATGGACGAAACCTTAAAAATGAAGGGTTTAGTTTTTCCGGCTTTCTGAATTTAAGGTATATGGCATGGAAGAACGGAACCATATCGGGTTATTTGGGACTCTATTCACCAAGAGTTATGTTGCAGGGGAAATCCTCTCCGTACCAGTTTATGGGGATTAATGTGTCTCAGGAATGTTTGAAGAAAAAGCTTACGGCAACAATTTCCGTTTCCGATCCTTTTAGGGCCAAGGTTAACTATGAATCATCATTTGATGATCCGACATTTCATCAGAAAAGCAACTTTTCCTACTCGAACCGGATGGTCAGGTTTTCTCTCTCCTACCGTTTTGGCGAGATGAAAGGGGAGATCAAAAAAGCCAAAAGGGGGATAAAAAATGAAGATTTAAAGGGTGGCGGAGACAATTCCGGAGGTTCAGGAAGTGGCGGGAGTTAGTTTTAATTAATTTGATTATTTGGCCATTGTTTCAGAAATTAAGGATTGACGAATAATAAAGCAAATTCTATGTTAAAACCAAAAAACGTTATTATGAAAAAAGCATCAATTCTTCCGATATCCGTTTTAGTATTAATGGTGTCGTCTTTATTTATGACTGGTTGTAAAGTAGGTAATCGTAATAATGACTATTTAAAAAAGGTCTTAAATAATCTCGACCGAATTAGTTCTGCATCTTATTGTATTACCCGTGAAGCCTGGGCTCCCGGAGATACTTCCGCTTCCGGTATCTACAATAAATACATTAAGGAATTTGACCATCCTGAGGACACAACGATTGGTGCAAGCTTTGTGTCTCTCATGCAGGAAGATACAACTCAAATGACCTTTTGTTATGATGGGAAAATGAGAGCTATCGTATACCCTGATGATCAATCAATAGTTATTGATAGTTTTAAAAATGTTCAACTTCCTTTTAGGGCTTTGGATGCTCCATTTTTCAACTATACCAAAAGTATTATTCGATATGCCTTGGAAACAAATGATAGTATTTCAGTGAAATACAATGATTTTAAGGATTCATTATACGTCAGTTTGACCATCTTTAATGATTTTCAGGTTGAGTTTTTTGGTAAAGCTTATTATCTGAAGAATCCCTTCCTGATTGGACCACAAACTTCAAAATATGAAATTTGGATTAGCAAAACAACCAATTTACCTTACCGTGTAAGGAGGGAAATGTCACATAATATTTCGGTTGCAACTTGCCGGAATGTTAAGCTCAATCAATTAAAGATTGAAGATTTTATTGCTGCTGACTATTTTCAGCCAAATTATACCGTTGAATCCTATGGACAAAAAAGAAAAAGTATACCCATTAACGATTTAGTTGGCAAGGTGGCTCCTGATTGGGCTTTAAAAGATGCCAATGGCAATACATTGACATTAAAAGATTTGAAAAGTAAAGTATTACTGATTCAATTCACCAGTGTGAACTGTGGATATTGTATTTTGTCTATTCGTTTTCTGAAACAATTGGCCTCAGAGTATAAAATCAAGGATTTCGATTTTGTTGCTATTGAAAGTTGGACCCAAAATCCGAATGTGCTTAAAAGCTACCAGAATCGAAATAGCTTCAATTATAAATTTTTAATGTCAACCAAAGATATTACGAATAATTACCATATAAAGGGAGTGCCTGTTTTTTTTATACTAGATAAACATCGTGTTATCAGGAAAGTCATAACAGGTTATGGAGTCGATACTACGGATAAGGAGATTAGGGATGTTATTAGCGAATTAATTCAAGTTAAAGAAGATTGAAGATTATGCTTGGAGAGGATAGTTCTTTCCCATCAATAAAAAATGCCACCAAATGGCCGGATATCCGGACTTACCGAAATCCTAACCATTT
This sequence comes from Prolixibacteraceae bacterium, assembly GCA_963677935.2. Taxonomy (GTDB): domain Bacteria; phylum Bacteroidota; class Bacteroidia; order Bacteroidales; family Prolixibacteraceae; genus JAAFHB01. Next base: position 5,635,551 of record CAXXEH010000003.1, read on the forward strand.
GACAGCTATATTTAAGAGGCAATATAAAAATATATTACCTGAAAGAAGAGCCTGACCAACTATTACCTGTCTTTAATCCGGCATTAAGTACGCCCGAAGCGTTTTTGGCTTCAACCCTTTCTGAACGCAATAATACATTTTTTAAACCACAATAGGCACATAGGTCACATTAGAATAAAGGGAAAATCCGGAAACAAAAAGCCCCATGATTCTTTACCTTTGTATTTCAAAATAACTATTGTGTCCTATGTGCCTATTGTGGTATTTCCTACCTGCAACTTTAACAAAATGTAATAATTACAGGATCAAATTTTGTAAATCAAACAACGGAATTGAGGTTGTAAAATCTATATAAATATAAATCAATCTATTATAATAACTATAAAAATAGTTAAATAATTTTCAAAACACTTGCATGACTATAAATATAGTCGTATATTTGCATTGAAGGATTGACAATTTAAAAATACAGCAATGCAATTAACAAAAGCAGAAGAACAGGTGATGCAAATCCTGTGGGAGATGGGAGAGGGGTTGGTCAAGGACGTCCGCGACCGGTTCGAAGACCCCAAACCTGCAAGGAACACGGTGTCAACGGTAATCAGGATATTGGAGAAAAAAGGTTTTGTTGGACATAAAGACTACGGAAAGGTATTTGTTTACTATCCGCTGGTGATGAAAAATGAATATTCGGGCAAGCAGCTATTCGGTTTGCTTCACGATTATTTCAACAACTCATTTCCCGCGATGGCCTCCTATTTTGCCCGCGAGAAAGACCTTTCGATCAAAGATTTTGAACAACTGCTTGAGGATACGAAGACGGAGTTAGCGAAACGCAATAAGAACGAATAATATGGAAACTTTTGGACTATACCTTTTAAAGTCGGCCGTTTGGCTGACAGGTTTCACCCTTGTTTTCCTGACGGTTTTGCGAAATGAACGGTATTTCCAATTGAACCGGATCTACCTCCTTTCGGGAATTATCGCGTCAATTGCTTTCCCTTTGTATACCTGGCATTATGCTGTAATCATTCCTTCAACAACAGGAACAATTTCCATTTCAGGCATTACGGCTCAGGTAATTTCAGATCCGGAGCCCGCTTTCCCTTTTTACTGGTGGTTTTATGCTGCCGGGTTAGGGTGGCTGGCATTCAGACTGATCTGGCAAACGGCAAAGGTTATCGGGAAATTGCAAAAAACCGGATATGAGATCTCCGGACCTGTAAAACTGGTGCGTACTGCTGAATATGCCTCCTCGTTTTCATTTTTCTCCTTCGTTTTTGTCAATCCTTCAACGTCTGATGTTGAAACACGGGAGATTGTGAATCACGAGAGTGAGCATATTGTGCAACGACACTGGTTCGATTTAATCCTTGTCGAGTTGCTCTGTATGTTGCAGTGGTTTAATCCATTTGTGTGGATTTATGCACATCTGATCCGCCAGAATCACGAGTACCTGGCTGATGAAAAGGCTTTGCAACGCACCTCAAACCCGGCAATTTATCAGGCAACGCTGCTCAATCAGCTCCTTGGAGTGCCGGTGATCAGTCTGGCCAATTCGTTTAGTTATTCACTTAACAAAAAAAGATTTAAAATGATGAAAAAGAGCATACATTCCCCATTCAGAAAACTCAGGCTACTGCTTATTTTACCATTAATGGCATTGGTTTTCTATGCTTTCGCGAAACCGGAATACATCTCCGTCGGAACTGATAATTTAAGTTTGGTTACGGATAGTCAGGATGCAAAGGTTGGCACCCTAAAAGGTAAGGTGGTTGATCCCGACGGAAAACCGCTTGCCGGTGCAACTTTGGTCATAAAGGGCACAACAACCGGAACTATTACTGATAATGAAGGGAACTTTAAATTAAAGGATGTTCCACTGGATAAAGAGGTGGTGATCTCCTACGTCGGGTATCAGACGGTTCAAACCAAAGCTGATGCTGAAAATTCAATGGTGATTAAAATGGATCGGGAATCAGTAGGGATTGATAAGGTTGTGGTTGTAGGTTATGGTAGTATGCCATCGGCTCCTCCTCCTCCTCCTCCTCCTCCAATATCCTTAAATATTTCTAAAGATTCAAATAATCCCCCTTTGTTTATTGTAGATGACTCACCTGTTACTGAATCCATCTTTAAGGCAATTAATCCCGAAACGATTTATTCGGTTAATGTTTTAAAGGGTGAAGAAGCGACTAAAAAATTTGGTGATAAGGCTAAAAATGGCGTCGTTGAGGTGACGTTGAAACCGAATCTAAAACCTTTGGTTTTGACGGATTCCTTAACACATCAGCGTATTTCGATAAGGTCAAATGGATTCAATTGGGATGGCAATTCAAAAGCAGCTCCACTTATCATTCTGGATGGAGTGATTATCGACAAGGCAAAGATGGAGGCGGTTAATCCCGACAATATTGAATCAATCCAGGTTTTAAAGGGTAAGTCTGCTACTGCTTTATATGGAGTGAAAGGGAAGGACGGCGTCATATTAATTACTTCCAAAAAAAAGGGAGCTGTTTCTTCAGAACCGCAAATAAAGAAGATGACCTCTGCCCCGGGTGAAGGGACAAAGACTACTGATGTTTATACTGTTGTTGAGCAGATGCCCGAGTTTCCGGGAGGCGAGACCGAATTGACGAAATTTATTAAAAACAAGTTAAGATATCCGGCACAGGCGGCTAATGAGAATGCCCAGGGAAAAGTAATTGTGAATTTTGTGATCAAACATGACGGTAAAATTGAGGGGATAAAGGTGGTAAGAGGAGTGCATCCGGCTCTGGATGCCGAAGCGCTCCGGGTAATCGGGTTAATGCCTGATTGGAAGCCGGGCAAACAGAACGGCAAGTTTGTTGACGTAGCTTATACCATTCCAATTCAATTTAAATTGGAAGGTCCGGACCCAAATACAGTTCTTATCAGGCCTCAATTCCCAGGTGGTGAAAATGAAATGATTAATTTTATTGCAGGCCATATCAGTTATCCTAAACAAGCCAAAAGGGATAACGTGGAGGGCACTGTTTTTGTCTGTTTTAAGGTGTTGGTCACGGGCAAAATTGAGGATATAAAGGTTGTTCGTGGCGTTCATCCGGCATTGGATGCAGAAGCGATCCGGGTAATCCAGTCAATGCCGGACTGGAAACCTGGTACAATTAGTGGCGAAGCTAAAAATATGGGTAGTACTATTCCAATTCAATTCAAACTAAGATCGGATAAAAAAACGGAGGAGGTAAAAGTAGTCGGTTATGGAGCGATGCAAAAAAAGAAGGAACAACAATTTGTTGTCGTTGAGCAGATGCCCCAATACCCGGGTGGAGCGGCAGCATTAATGAAATTTATAAGCGAAAATGTGAAATATCCGGCTCAGGCGACGACTGACAAAGCCCAGGGAACTGTGATCATGAATTTTGTGATCAGAAGCGATGGTAAGGTGGATCAGTTAAACGTTGAAAGAGGGGTTCATCCTGCATTGGATGCCGAAGCAACCCGCGTCCTCGGCCTGATGCCAGCCTGGTCTCCCGGCGTACAAGGTGGAAAGCCGGTGGATGTTTCTTATACCGTTCCGATACAGTTTAAACTTCAATAGACGCTGCAGACCTGACAGGTTTTCAAAACCTGTCAGGTCTTTACAACATAATCACTTATTTAATAAACCAATCACATTTCTGGTCATCACCTGAATCCCGGTTTCAATCGTAACAGCATAATCGGGTTTTAGAAGGGGCGAATGCAATGGCGCCGGCCTCTCTCCCTTTTTTTCAAGCTCCTGCAATAATTCAGGACAGGTGCTCCCCAACCAGATTAAACAGATAGGTACTTTTTCGGGAGTTAATCCGTATTTGCCAAAATCTTCGGCCACCATGGATGGATTTACTTTTATTACATTCTGGGTTCCAATAATTTCAGATGCAAAACCTTTTATTTTTTCGCTTAACACATTGTTGTTAAGTACTGGAGGAGAGTCAACAGGCAAAACTTTTACATCTGGAAGCTTATCATCGGCCATCCCGGCCATTTGAGATGCCGATTTGCAGATGCGCCTGATCGATTCAATCACTTTTTCAATGGCCTCAAAGGAATAGTAGCGAAGGGTGAGTTCAAGTTTTACTTCATCGGGAATAATGTTTGGACGCGTACCTCCATGAATCGAACCCACCGTGACAACGATCGGTTCCAGCGGACTTCTCTCGCGACTAACGATCGTTTGAAGATCCAGCACTATTCGTGAGGCAATCACAATTGGATCGATGCATTTTTCAGGATAGGCCCCATGTCCCCCTTTCCCGTAAACAACGATTTCGACAGTTTTTACGCCTGCAAAAACAGGACCACTCACCAATCCAATCTTGCCTGACGCCAATTCAGGATTGATATGATAGGCCATTGCATAATCCGGAACGGGGAATTTGGAGAATAATCCGGCTTCAATCGCCTTGTTGGCGCCGCCACTTACCTCTTCGGCTTGCTGGGCAATCACCATCAAGGTACCTTTCCACTCTTTTTTCAAAGCCACAAGCGTCCTCAAAGTTCCTGTCAGAACCGACATGTGAATGTCGTGTCCACAGGCATGCATCACAGGAGTTTCCTTACCATTGGCATCTTTTGATTTTAGGGTACATGCAAAATCCAAACCAGTTTTCTCTTCCAATGGTAGCGCATCCATGTCGGTTCGCAGCATAACAACAGGGCCGGCTCCGTTCTTTAAAATTCCAACGACACTATTCCCGCCAAAATTTTCAGTCACTTCAAAACCTCCCTTTTTAAATTCGTCAGCCATCCTTTTAGAGGTATTTAACTCCTGTAACGACAACTCAGGATGGTGATAAAGGCATTTGCAAAGATCGAGTGCGTACAATGACTGGCTTTTGACTTCCTTTTTTATTTTGTCAGAAATCTGGGCATTTACGTTGATGCTGAGTAGTAATGTAATCAATATTGGGATTGTTTTGGAATTCATCCGATGTATTTTTATTGCAACACAAACTCATTCCCCGATGCCGGGATCTCGATATCCCCAAAACCGGCTTCAATCATCCGTTCCTTGTAGAATAACTGTGCGTCGTAATCCCCATGAACAAGGAAAGTTTTCTTTAGCAGTTTCTTATCCTGGCATTTCAGATATCCTAACATTTCGTTATAATCGCCATGTCCGCTGAATGCCTCAATACGTTCAATGGTCGCATTAACTGCATATTTAATTCCGAAAATAGAAACCACAGGTTCACCGTTGAGTATCCTTGCGCCAAGTGTTCGGGGTGCACAATACCCAACTGCAAGAATTGTATTTTTGGGATTGGAGATATTATTGGCCAGGTGGTGTTTGATCCTTCCGGCCTCCATCATCCCCGAAGCTGAAATGATCACACATGGCTTTTTAATAAAGTTAAGTTTTTTAGACTCCTGGGAGGTCTTCACGTAATGCAATGAATTGAATCCAAAGGCGTCATCATCCTGTTCAATTACATCGAGTACCTCTTTGTTGAAACATTCGGGGTGCATTCTGAATATGTCGGTGGCATTTACTGCAAGCGGACTATCAACATAAATCTGAACTTTGGGTAACCTGCCGTCATTAAAGAAATTGTTTAGCGAATAAACCAGTTCCTGGGTACGACCAATAGCAAATGATGGAATTATCAGTTTACCCCCTCTTTCAACACAGGCCTCCTTTACAACGCGTAAGAGATCTTCCTCTGCTTCCTGCAAATGTGGATGCAATCGGTTTCCGTAAGTCGCTTCGGTGATCAGGTAATCGCATTGTGCAAACGATTCCGGAGTTTTTAGGATGCGGCTGGAGGGACGACCAATATCGCCGGTATAACCAATTTTTGTAACCTTGCCGTTTTCGGTAATTTCAATGACTGCAGCGCCGGCGCCCAGTAAATGTCCTGTTGTGGTAAACCGTACTTTAACAGTATCGCTGATATAAAATTTCCGGTTCTGTGCCGTGCCAATAAAAAGTTGCATACAATCAACCGCATCCTGTTTGATATAAATTGGTTCAACAGGTTCCAGTCCCTGCCGGGCCCTCTTCTTATTATGCATCTCAGTATCACTCTCCTGAATATGACCGCTGTCGGCAAGCATGATCGCACATAAATCGCGTGTCGCGTTGGTGCAGATCACCGAGCCCCGGAATCCCAATTTATACACATAAGGTATCAGTCCTGAATGATCGATATGTGCATGAGAAAGGATGATATGATCGATCTCGGCGGGTTCGAACCCAAGATTGCGGTTCATCGCATCGGTCTCCTGACCTTTCCCCTGGAACATTCCACAGTCGAGAAGTATTTTTTTTCCGTTATCCAATGTAATCAGCGTCTTACTGCCAGTCACTTCGCGTGCAGCGCCTAAGAATTTTATTTTCATGATCGAGAGTATAAATGATGTTCTAAAATTAGATAAATCTTGATTATTTAACGAAATATTGTGATTTAAATTAACAAATAAACGACTGGGTCTTCTCATAAAAAAAGCCGCCCCTGATAACAGCGGCGGCTTATAAATGTATTCTTATCGGAGCTATTCCTCAGCTTTTTGCTCTGCTTCGTAAGCTTTGAGTAGTTCTTCCTGTACTTCAGCAGGCACTTTTTCGTAACTTGCAAATTTCAATTTGAACATTGCACGTCCCTGAGTTATGGAGCTTAAGGAGGTGGAATATTTGTCCATCTCTTTGAGAGGTACTTTGGCCAGGATTTTTTCGAACCCTTTTTCAGAACTCATCCCCATAATCAGCGCCCGGCGTCCCTGAAGGTCGCTCATTACATCGCCAAGTCTGTCGGATGGTACGAGGACTTCAACATCGTAAATTGGCTCCAGAATTTTCGGACCTGCATTTTTGAATGCAGCGCTGAAAGCATTTCTGCCGGCGAGTCTGAACGAAATTTCGTTCGAGTCAACAGGGTGCATCTTTCCATCGTAGATACATACCCTGATATCGCGGGCATAAGAACCTGTAAGTGGCCCTTCTTCCATCTTCTCCATAATCCCTTTGAGAATGGCAGGATGGAAACGTGCATCGATTGAACCACCAACGATGCAGTTGCAGAATACTAGTTTTCCTCCCCAAGGCAGGTCGGTGACATCTGTTCCGCGTAAGCTAATTTTCATCTCCTTGCCGTCAATCTTGTACATATCGGGTACGGGCATTCCTTCTTCAAAAGGTTCAATGACCATATGTACCTCGCCAAACTGTCCAGATCCGCCACTCTGTTTGCGGTGACGATAGTCGCCCGGTGACGTTTTGGTGATGGTTTCCCGGTACGGTATTTTTGGTTTAAGAAATTGAATATCGATTTTATAAACGTTATCGAAATACCATTTCAATGTATTAATATGGTATTCACCCTGGCCATGAAGGAGGATTTGTTTCAACTCTTTCGAATACTCAATAATATAAGTAGGGTCTTCTTCTGCCAGTTTATGGAGGTATTCACCCATTTTTTCCTCATCCGACTCGTTAACCGCTTTTATAGCAGTGGTGTAACGTGGAGCAGGATATTTTAAAGGTGGATAACTGATCTCTGCATCTTTATCACAAAGTGTGTGGTTATGTTTTACGTCTTTCAGTTTTACGGTAGCGCCAATGTCGCCGGCCTGCATTTCAGGCACTTTTACCCGGGTTTTACCCGCTACAGCATAAATCTGAGAGATCCTCTCTTTCGAATTTTTGGTGGTATTTATCAAATCCATTCCCTCTTTCAAAATACCGGAGATCACCTTAAAATAGGTCACCTCGCCGACATGTTGTTCAATCGATGTTTTAAATACAAATATAGAGGTTGGACCATTAATGTCCATTTTAATCATTTTTCCGTCGATGGTCTCAACTGGAGCTAGTTCTCCCGGATTTGGAGCAACATTGCAAATAAACTCCATCAACCGGCGGATGCCCATATCGCGGGCAGCACAGGTACAAAAAACAGGGTAAAGACTTCTGCTTAACATTCCCAATTTTAGTCCTTTACGCATTTCATCTTCATTTAGGTTTCCCTGCTCGAAGAAAAGTTCCATCAGCGCTTCGTCGTTTTCAGCCGCCATTTCAACCAGCTGGTTGTGAACTTCCTCTGCCCGTTCCATTTCAGAGGCAGGGATCTCAAGCTCTTCAGGTGCTCCGCCATTGGGTCCCCACTGGAGCATCTTCATCTTCAAAACATCGATAACCTTATTATAACTTAAACCAGGATTTATTGGGTATTGTACGATCGCCAGTTTATTACCAAATGTGGTTTTGGCCATTTCTATCGTATTTTCCCAGTTGCTGTTCTCGTGGTCGAGGTGGTTGATTACGAAAATCAGCGGTTTGTGGAATTTTTCGGCATTTCGGTTCGCAATCTCAGTTCCAACTTCGACTCCGTTGACCGCGTTGAATATCAAAAGCCCTGTTGCGGCTACGCTTAGGGCGGGAATGACGCCTCCCACAAAGTCATCCATCCCTGGAGTGTCGATGATGTTAATCTTGCAGCCATCAAATTCGGTGTAGAGAACCGTCGCATGTACCGAATTGCCATACTCTTGTTCTACAAGATTGTAGTCTGATGCAGTCGTTTTGCTTTTTACATCGCCTCTTCGACTGATTACACCACCCTCGAAGAGCATCGTCTCTACAAGGGTGGTTTTCCCGGCGCCGGAATTACCAATTACAGTAATGTTCCGGATCTCTTTAGTTTGATATACTTTCATGTGATAAAATTTAAATAAAAACCTTAGTAAATTAGTAAACTATTGTTCGAAATTCAATTTGATTCATCAACACTGGTAAAAGGAAATCCAAAACCTGGATTTCAAACTTACATATAACTAAACAATTAATAATCAATAAATACACTCCGTAAATCTTCTGAAATACTCCGTTTCAGGTAGTGGTTTTATTTTCAACGTTAAGGATAAAAAGATTCAAAGTGGCCGAAATATAATCTCACGGGTGATTCCCGCCTTAACAGGGATGATTATTTTAGAATGACACCAAAATTAGATATTTTTTAAATGTTTCCAATAAACATGTTTTTAAATATATATTTTTATTTAGAGGAGCACTTCTCTTTTCAGGAATAAGGGAAAAAGGGGGAGGCCGAATTGTTGACTTGGCCAGGATTTCAACGGTTAATCTGCCCCATCTCACGGTGTATACAACCTAAACTTTTGAATAAAAATACTTTTTTTTCAACCGGATGATTGTTTTATAGTGAAAATGTGTACTTTTGCAGTCCATTTTGGGGAAGATTTGTTCGGCAAGTAAATAGTTGTTGGGTCGATCTTTTGTTAAATGGTATGGAATTGAGTTCATTTTTCGTGTGTATTATTATAATTCAAAAATTTAAAAACGTTTATGCCTACTATTCAACAGTTAGTACGTAAGGGGAGAACGAGTATCGAGGATAAGAGTAAATCTCCGGCGCTCAACTCTTGCCCGCAACGAAGGGGCGTATGTGTTCGTGTTTACACCACGACGCCTAAAAAGCCAAACTCGGCAATGAGAAAAGTCGCCAGGGTTAGGTTGACAAATCAGAAGGAAGTAAATGCTTACATTCCTGGTGAAGGTCACAATTTGCAGGAGCACTCGATTGTGCTTGTCCGCGGAGGACGTGTAAAGGACTTACCTGGTGTACGTTATCACCTTATTCGTGGTGCGCTTGATACAGCCGGAGTTGAAGGCCGTAAACAACGCCGTTCGAAATACGGAGCAAAACGCCCAAAACCAGGACAAGTTGTAGCAGCTACAAAAAAGAAAAAGTAATTAAAAATTAGTTATTTGTTTGGAGGTTTGGTTGAGTAAGGGTTTGCCTTGAGCAGGCTATTTAAACTGAAGACTGAACAACAGCCGATTCGAATAACACAAACAATGTGTAACTAAAATGAGAAAGACAAAACCAAAAAAAAGGATCATTTTGCCTGATCCAAAATTTCAGGATGTGCTGGTGACAAGGTTTGTCAACAGCCTGATGTTTGACGGCAAAAAATCAATCGCTTTCAAGATCTTTTACGATGCCCTCGACATCGTTGGAAAAAAGATGAAAGACAACGAACTCTCCCCTCTTGAGATTTGGAAAAAAGGTTTACTCAACATTACCCCAGCAGTTGAGGTAAAGAGCAGACGTGTTGGTGGTGCCAACTTTCAGGTTCCTATGGAAATCCGTCCGGAACGTAAAGTAGCCATATCCATGCACAATTTAATCCAGTTTGCAACCAAACGATCAGGTCACTCAATGGCCGAAAAGCTTGCAGCAGAAACCGTTGCAGCATTCAACGAAGAAGGTGGAGCATTCAAAAAGAAAGAAGATACACACAGAATGGCGGAGGCAAACCGTGCGTTTGCACATTTCCGGTTTTAATTGAAATAAAAGAAGACATCAGGATCAAATATATATAATGGCTAAAAGGGATCTTACAAATACCAGGAACATTGGTATCATGGCTCACATCGACGCGGGTAAAACAACAACCTCTGAGAGGATTTTGTTCTATACGGGTAAAGTTCACCGAATTGGTGAAGTACACGATGGCGCCGCCACCATGGACTGGATGGCACAAGAACAGGAACGCGGTATCACGATTACTTCCGCTGCGACTTTCACAGAGTGGACGTATAATGATATTATCCATCAGATTAATATAATCGATACTCCGGGTCACGTTGACTTCACTGTTGAGGTGGAGCGGTCGCTCAGGGTACTTGATGGAGCCGTGGCTACATTTTGCGCCGTAGGTGGTGTGGAAGCACAGTCTGAAACAGTGTGGCGACAGGCTGAAAAATACGGTGTTCCAAAAATCGCCTTTATCAATAAAATGGACCGTGCAGGTGCCGATTTCTTTAGCGTTTACAGTGACATTAAGGAGAAACTTGGAGCAAATCCTGTTCCAATTCAGCTGCCAATCGGAGCTGAGGAAAATTTCAAGGGGATCATCGACCTGATCCGTATGAAAGCACTCTACTGGCACAATGAGGCTATGGGTGCTGAATATGATACCGAAGAGATTCCTGCTGATTTGTATGAGTTGGCAAAAGAGTGGCGCGATAAAATGGTTGAATCTGTAGCTGAACAGGATGAAGTACTCATGGAAAAATTCTTTGAGGATTCAGATAGTATCACTGTTGATGAGCTTATCGCCGTTATTCGTAAAGCAACTCTCTCCGGTGTTATTATTCCCATGCTTTGCGGCTCTGCATTTAAAAACAAAGGGGTTCAAACATTGCTCGATGCAGTGTGTGCCTTCTTACCAAATCCACTGGATATTGGTTCTATTGAAGGGAAAGATCCTGATACTGATCAGATGATTGAAAGAAAACCTTCCGTTGATCAGCCTCTGGCTGCTTTGGCTTTCAAAATTGCAACAGATCCATTCGTAGGTCGTTTATGTTTTATCCGTGTTTATTCCGGTAAAATTGATGCCGGTTCCTACGTGATGAATATGCGTACAGGTAAGAAAGAACGTATTTCACGTTTATTCCAAATGCACGCCAACAAACAACAACCGCGTGATATCATCGAAGCCGGTGATATTTGTGCAGCTGTAGGATTTAAGGATATTCGTACTGGTGACACACTTTGTAGCCTTGATCATCCGATTATTCTTGAGTCAATGACGTTTCCCGAACCGGTAATTGGTATTGCAATTGAGCCAAAAACTCAGAACGATATCGACAAATTATCAAACGGGTTGCAGAAACTGGCCGAAGAAGATCCAACGTTCCAGGTTAGAACAGACGAAGATAGCGGTCAGACAGTTATCCGCGGGATGGGTGAACTTCACCTCGAAATTATCGTGGATCGTCTGAAACGTGAATTCAAGGTGGAATGTAATCAGGGCGCTCCGCAGGTAGCCTATAAAGAAGCCATCACCAAAGAGATTGAACTTCGCGAAGTATTTAAGAAACAAAGTGGAGGACGTGGTAAATATGCTGATATCAGCGTTAAAGTCGGGCCGGTTGACGAAGGAATATCGGGCTTACAGTTTGTTGATCTGATCAAAGGGGGAACTATTCCCCGCGAATTTATACCTGCAATTGAAAAAGGGTTTAAAGAGTCGCTTAATAATGGTCCGTTAGCCGGATTTAAAATTGAAAATCTGAAAGTCACACTGATTGACGGATCTTTCCACCCGGTTGACTCCGATGCCCTCTCTTTTGAACTTTGCGCCAAACAAGCTTTCAGAAATGCTGCTTCCAAGGCAAAACCAGTTTTGCTTGAGCCAATTATGAAAGTTGAAGTTGTTACCCCTGATGATTACATGGGTGATATTGTTTCGGATCTTAACCGTCGCCGGGGACACGTTGAAAGCATGGATTCTAAATTTGGAGCCCGCGTGCTGAAAGCAAAAGTTCCGTTAGCCGAACAGTTCGGATACGTAACCACTTTGCGTACATTATCTTCAGGTCGTGCAACCTCATCTATGGAGTTTTCACATTATGCCGAAGTGCCTAAGAATATTGCACTTGCAGTTCTTGAAGCTGTAAAAGGCAGAACAGATTTGTTATAAAACAACACAATAATACGTTCTTATCATGAGTCAGAGAATCAGAATTAAACTGAAATCGTACGATCACAACCTGGTTGACAAATCAGCTGAAAAGATTGTCAAAACTGTAAAATCGACCGGAGCAATTGTAAGCGGACCAATTCCGCTTCCTACCCACCGGAGAATTTTCACCGTTTTGAGAGCGACATTTGTTAACAAAAAATCGAGGGAACAATTTGAATTATCTTCCTACAAGAGGTTGATTGACATTTACAGTTCCACAGCTAAAACGATCGATGCCCTAATGAAACTTGAATTGCCAAGTGGTGTCGAGGTAGAAATTAAAGTATAATTAAAAACTGCTTAATCAGTAAAAAATGCCAGGATTAATTGGAAAAAAAATCGGAATGACTTCCGTATTCAGTGTTGAGGGGAGAAACATCCCATGCACTGTGATCGAGGCAGGTCCATGTGCTGTATCGCAGATTCGTACCATTGAAAAAGATGGTTATGAAGCGGTTCAGTTAGGCTTTCTGGATAAGAAAGAGAAACATGCGACGAAGCCCGAGATCGGCCATTTTAAAAAGGCCGGTTCTGCTCCGAAGAAAAAAATTGTAGAATTTAGTGGTTTCGGAGATGATGTAAAGCTTGGAGATATCATTACAGTTGATATGTTAGAGCCATCAGATTTTATTGATATCACAGGGATATCAAAAGGTAAAGGATTTCAGGGTGTTGTTCGCCGTCATGGATTTGGTGGGGTAGGCGAGAGTACACACGGTCAGCACAACAGGCTGCGTGCCCCGGGATCTGTTGGTGCTTCATCGTACCCTTCACGCGTATTCAAAGGAATGCGTATGGCAGGTCGTATGGGTGGCGCTAAAATAACGGTACAGAACATCGAGGTTCTGAAAGTTATTCCTGAGAATAACCTTGTGATTGTTAAAGGTTCCGTACCAGGAGCCAATGGTTCATACTTAATTCTCTTGAAGTAATGGAAATCGCAGTCTTTAATAAAGCAGGGGAAGCGACCGGAAGAAACGTAGAACTCAATGCAGCTATCTATGGTGTCGAACCCAACGATCACGCGATTTATCTCGACGTGAAGCAATACCTGGCCAATCAACGTCAGGGTACGCACAAAGCTAAAGATCGTGGCGAAATTGCGGGATCAACCCGTAAGATTAAACGTCAGAAAGGTACAGGCGGAGCCCGTGCAGGTAGCCGGAAATCTGGTACAATCCGTGGTGGTGGTCGAATTTTTGGACCTCAGCCAAGGGATTACAGTTTCAAGCTTAACAAGAAGCTTAAAGAGCTGGCACGTAAATCGGCACTGACCTATAAAGCACAGGCAAGTGACATTCTGGTACTGGAAGATTTTTCTTTTGAAGCCCCAAAAACGAAGGAATTTGTGGCAATTCAGAATAATCTGAAGATTAGTGATAAAAAATCACTAATAGTGTTACCGGAAGGAAATAAAAATATATATTTGTCATCCAGAAATTTACAGAACGTCGAGATTGTAAATGCTTCAGATTTAAGCACCTACAAGATTATGCGGGCCCAGAAAATTATTTTGGTTGAAAGCTCTGTGAATAAAGTTGAAGAATTATTTAAGATTTAACGCGTAAGACAATGGTTGATATTTTGATTCGCCCTATCGTAACCGAGAAAATGAACCTGTTATCGGAGAAGTATAACCGGTACGGATTCAGGGTTGATAAGAAGGCAAACAAGCACGAGATCAAAAAGGCCGTGGAAGAGATCTATGGCGTTAAGGTCAGCACTGTTAATACAATGGTGTATGCCGGAAAATTGAAATCCCGCTTTACAAAAGGTGGGGTTATATCCGGGCGTACCAATGCCTATAAGAAGGCAATTGTTACGTTAAATGAAGGAGAAAGTATTGATTTTTACAGCAATATCTAAAGTAAGAGATGGCAGTTAGAAAGTTAAACCCAGTAACTCCGGGACAAAGGCACAAAATTGCAGGTACCTTTGAGACCGTTACAACTGGCAACACACCTGAAAAATCATTGTTAAGGCCCATGATGAATACCGGAGGTCGCAATAGCTCCGGTAAAATGACAATGAGGTATATAGGTGGAGGGCATAAAAGGAAATACCGTGTGATCGATTTCAAAAGAGAGAAAGATGGTATTCCTGCACGGGTGGATTCGATCCAGTACGATCCTAATCGTACGGCACGCATCGCACTTTTGGTATATGCCGATGGGGAAAAACGTTACATGCTTGCACCGAATGGTCTCCAGGTGGGACAATCCGTTCTTTCTGGTGCAGACATCGCTCCCGAAATCGGTAATGCACTTCCATTAGCCAAAATACCTCTTGGTACAATCGTTCATAACATCGAGTTGCATCCCGGACAGGGAGGCATTATGGCCCGGTCTGCCGGAACATATGCGCAACTTACCTCGCGTGAAGGACGATATGCCATCATTAAACTCCCCTCTGGCGAATCCCGTATGGTATTAGTTACATGCCGTGCAACGGTAGGTACCGTCGGAAACTCAGACCATGGCCTTGAGAGATCAGGTAAAGCCGGTAGAAGCCGTTGGCAAGGACGTCGTCCTAGGGTCCGCGGTGTCGTTATGAACCCTGTCGATCACCCAATGGGTGGTGGAGAAGGCCGTGCTTCCGGTGGTCACCCACGTTCACGTAAAGGATTACTTGCGAAAGGATTTAAAACCCGTTCGAAGAAGAAAGCTTCTACCAGGTATATCATTGAACGTAGGAAAAAGTAATCACTAATTATAAAAGAAAAGTAGATTATGAGTCGTTCGCTTAAAAAAGGCCCTTTTATTGACTTCAAGTTAGAGAAAAAAGTTCTGGTTCTTAACGAAGCAGATAAGAAGTCAGTCGTAAAAACATGGGCAAGACATTCGATGATTTCGCCTGATTTTGTTGGTCACACAATCGCAGTACACAACGGGAATAAATTTATCCCTGTTTATGTTACTGAGAATATGGTTGGTCATAAGTTAGGTGAATTTGCTCCTACCCGCACCTTCAGGGGGCATGGCGGTAACAAAAAACGATAAGCCATGAACGGGGAAATGTTTAATAGTAGTAAAAAGTACCAAGATGGGTTCTAGAAAAAAGAAAAGCGCTGAGTTGCTCAAGCAAGCAAAAGCCGCCAGATTTCAGGCTGTTCTGCACGATGTCCCAACTTCACCGCGTAAGATGCGCCTTGTTACCGATATGGTTCGTGGAATGGCGGTAAATCGTGCACTCGACGTACTGAAGTTTTCCTCTAAAGAGGCTTCACGCAGAGTAGAGAAACTCCTCCTATCAGCTATTGCCAACTGGCAAGCTAAAAATGAAGGGGTTAGACTCGAAGAAAGCAACCTATACGTGCAGGAAGTTTTTGTGGATTCTGCCCGCATGCTTAAAAGGTTACGTCCTGCTCCGCAGGGTCGCGGACACCGGATTCGCAAGCGTTCGAATCACGTAACTGTCCGGTTGGCAAGTAAAAATGTTGTAGAAGAAAATACGAAATAATAGTATGGGACAAAAAGTAAATCCGATTTCAAATAGGCTTGGAATCATCAGAGGATGGGATTCCAACTGGTTCGGAGGTAACGATTATGGTGATAAACTGGTCGAAGACCACAAAATCAGAGGTTATCTGAATGCAAGGCTTTCAAAAGCGAGCATTTCAAGGATTATCATTGAGCGCACGTTGAAGCTCATAACCATAACCGTTCACACTTCAAGACCTGGTATTATTATTGGTAAAGGTGGTCAGGAGGTTGATAAGCTGAAAGAAGAGCTGAAGAAAATCACCAAAAAGGAGGTTCAGATCAATATTTTTGAGATCAAACGTCCTGAATTGGATGCTCAGATTGTAGCCAGTAACATCGCCAGGCAGGTCGAAGGCAAAATTGCTTATCGCCGTGCTACCAAGATGTCGATTGCATCTACAATGAGAATGGGTGCTGAAGGGATTAAAGTTCAGGTCTCCGGACGTCTGAACGGCGCCGAAATGGCCCGCTCGGAAATGTACAAGGATGGCAGAACACCTTTGCATACCCTTAGAGCCGACATAGATTATGCCCTTGCCGAAGCGTTGACTAAAACAGGCTTGATTGGTGTTAAAGTTTGGATCTGCCGTGGTGAAATTTACGGCAAACGTGACTTGTCGCCAAATGTAGGTCAATCTGCACAACAACAACGTGGACCGAATCGCCCTGCACCGGCACCCGGTAAAGGTGGGTTTAAAAAACGTAAAAAGTAACCATCGACAAAGCAAAACAAGATGTTACAGCCAAAAAAAGTAAAATTTAGAAGAGTACAAAAGGGCAAACTGAAAGGAAACGCGCAACGCGGAAATCAGTTATCATTTGGTTCTTTTGGTATAAAATGCCTGGAAACAGCATGGATCACCGGCCGCCAGATAGAGGCAGCCAGGGTCGCGGTAACGCGGCATATGCAGCGTCAGGGCCAAATTTGGATCCGTATCTTCCCCGATAAACCTATTACCAAAAAACCTGCAGAGGTTCGTATGGGTAAAGGGAAAGGAGCTCCTGAAGGATTTGTTGCCACTGTTACACCAGGGCGCATTATAATCGAGGTGGAAGGTGTTCCATTCGATCTAGCTAAAGAAGCATTACGTCTGGCAGCTCAAAAACTGCCTGTGACTACCAGATTTGTTGTTAGACGCGATTTTGTTGAATCTTCAATTATTGAATAATGAAAAATTCTGAGATCAAAGAGTTAACAACTGCTGAAATCATCGAAAAGATTTCTATTACAACAGAGGAATATATACGCATGTGTTTAAACCACAGCGTTAACCCTCTTGAAAATCCGATGAAGATACGGTTTAACCGGAAAAATATCGCTCGCCTGAATACCGAATTACGTAAACGTCAACTTGAAAATTAATTATGACTATGGAAACGAGGAATCTTAGGAAAGAGCGTATTGGTGTTGTTGTAAGTAATAAAATGGAGAAAACCATTGTCGTAGCTGAAAAAGGGAAAGAAAAACATCCGATTTACGGAAAATTCGTAAACAGGACGACCAAATTCTACGCTCATGACGATAAAAATGATTGCAACATCGGCGATACCGTATTAATAATGGAAACACGCCCGCTGTCAAAGCAGAAGGGTTGGAGATTAGTTAAAATTTTAGAAAGAGCGAAGTAGCCATGATACAGCAAGAATCACGTTGTACAGTCGCAGATAACAGCGGTGCTAAGGAAGCGCTGGTCATCCGTGTTTTAGGAGGAACCCGCAAGCGCTATGCCACTGTTGGAGACAAAATTGTCGTGACTGTTAAAAATGCCCTGCCTGGTAGTGACATGAAAAAAGGTACTGTTTCGAAGGCAGTAGTCGTGCGCACTTCCAAGGAAGTACGCCGTCCTGACGGATCGTATATTAGGTTCGACGATAATGCAGTTGTGTTACTTAATGCTGCCGGTGAAATGCGGGGAACCCGTATTTTTGGCCCGGTTGCACGTGAGTTACGCGACAACTTCATGAAAATCGTCTCATTAGCTCCTGAAGTACTTTAATCTATTCAGACTATGCAGAAAAAGTTACACATAAAAAAAGGAGACACAGTAGTCGTTATTTCAGGCAACTCAAAAGGACAATCTGGTAAAGTTCTTGAAGTTGTTCGTGAAGATGAACGTGCTATCGTGGAAGGGGTTAATTTGGTGTCAAAGCACACCAAACCCAACGCTAAAAGTCCTCAGGGTGGAATCGTCAAACAAGAAGCTACAATTCATGTTTCGAATCTGATGTTGAAAGATCCCAAAACAGGGAAACCAACCCGCATTGGTCGCCGCCTTGATAAAAATGGAAAATTGGTTCGCTATTCAAAAAAATCAGGGGAGGAGATTAAATAATGGGTTATATTCCTACATTAAAGCAGAAATTTCGCGAGGAGATCATTCCTGTAATGCAGAAAGAATTCGGATATAAATCCGTTATGCAGGTACCTCAACTCGAGAAAATCATTATCAACCAAGGAGTTGGTTCTGCTATCGCGGATAAAAAGATCATGGAGGTGGCAGTTGAGGAATTGACTACCATTACCGGACAGAAAGCAGTTACTACAATATCAAAGAAAGATATTGCCAACTTTAAACTTCGTAAGAAAATGCCAATCGGTGTGAGAGTTACTCTGCGCAGCGATAAAATGTACGAGTTTCTTGAGCGGCTTGTAAGTATTGCGCTTCCCCGTATTCGTGACTTCAAAGGTATTTCCGATAAATTCGACGGACGTGGAAATTATACGCTGGGTGTTACCGAGCAGATCATTTTCCCTGAAATCGTATTGGATAAAGTGGCCAAAATGAACGGTTACAATATCACCTTTGTGACTACTGCCAATACTGACGAAGAGGGCTATGCGCTACTTAAGAATTTTGGATTACCTTTCAAGAACGCTAAAAAGAATTAATTGATATGGCTAAAGAATCATTAAAAGCCCGCGAAGTTAAACGCGCTAAGCTTGTTGAAAGGTATGCAGAGAAAAGAGCCCGGCTCAAAGCTGAAGGAGATTATATCGGAATGAGTCAATTGCCCCGCAATTCCTCCGCAACCCGTATGCATAATCGCTGTAAGCTGACAGGTCGTCCTAAAGGATATATGCGCCAGTTTGGTGTTTCGCGTATTCAGTTCCGCGAAATGGCTTCTGCCGGATTAATTCCCGGAATTAAAAAAGCTAGTTGGTAATCTATTAAATTTATTGCAAAGATGACAGATCCTATTGCAGATTATCTCACCCGACTTCGGAATGCCATTAAGGCAAAACATAAAGTCGTGGAAATACCTGCGTCGAACATTAAAAAAGAGATTACCAAAATTCTGAAGGAAAAAGGGTATATTCTCAATTATAAATTCGACGATGAGGTTAATTATCAGGGGAGTATTAAAATTGCCCTGAAATATCATCCTGCCGATGGTACCTCAGCGATCAAATCGCTGAAACGTGCTTCAAAGCCTGGACTTCGCAAATACTGCGATACAGAAAATGTACCACGTGTATTGAACGGCCTTGGTGTGGCTATCATCTCAACTTCTAAAGGTATAATTACCGATAAGGAAGCGAAAGAGTTGAATGTTGGTGGTGAAGTTTTATGTTACGTTTATTAATTAAGGAGGAATTACAATGTCAAGGATAGGAAAACTACCAATTGAAATCCCTGCTGGAGTTACGATAAACGTAAGCAAGGAGAACCTCGTAACCATTAAAGGTCCACTGGGAACACTTTCTCAGAAGGTTGACCCCGATTTGGAAGTTGCTGTTGAAGCTACTCATATTGTGGTAAAACGACCAACTGAACAGAAACGTCACCGTGCTATGCATGGTTTGTACCGCTCGCTTCTTAACAACATGGTTGTTGGAGTATCGAAAGGTTATGAAGTAAAACTTGAACTTGTTGGGGTAGGATATCGTGCTGATGCACAAAATCAGGTTTTGGACCTGGTATTGGGTTTCTCTCACCATACCTATTTACAGATCCCACCTGAGGTTAAAGTTATTGCTGTCACAGACAAACGCGCTAATCCGATTATTACCCTTAACAGCGTCGATAAACAATTGATCGGCCATGTTGCGGCAAAAATCAGATCATTCCGTCCACCGGAGCCGTATAAAGGGAAAGGTGTTAAATTTGTTGGCGAGAAACTTCGTCGTAAAGCTGGTAAGACGGCATCTAAAAAATAATTGACTTTATAGTTATGGCTCTCACAAAATTAGAAAGAAGAGAAAGAATCCGCAAACGAATCAGAAAAGTAGTTTCCGGTACTAACGAGGTTCCCCGCTTAAGCGTATATCGCAGCAATACACAGGTTTATGTGCAGCTTGTTGACGATGTAGCGGGAAAAACCTTACTGTCAGTTTCTTCATTGAATAAGGATATTGCTGCTGTAGCTGGCACCAAAACCGAGAAAGCTGTCCTTGTTGGAAAGCTGGCTGCGGAAAAAGCACTTGCTGCAGGTATCAATGTTGTCAAATTTGACCGTGGCGGTTATTTATATCATGGACGTGTGAAGGCAGTTGCCGAAGCGGCACGTGAAGGAGGTTTAAAATTCTAAGCATTATGGCGAAAAATATTAAAAAAGTTAAAACCAGCGATCTCGAGCTTAAAGACAGGTTAGTAGCAATTAACCGCGTCACAAAAGTCACCAAAGGTGGTAGAACATTCAGCTTTTCAGCTATCGTCGTTGTGGGCAACGAAGACGGAATTGTAGGCTGGGGTCTTGGTAAAGCCAGTGAAGTAACAGCAGCCATCGCAAAAGGGGTGGACGCTGCAAAAAAGAACCTCGTAAAGGTGCCCGTTATTAACGGAACAATCCCTCATACGCAAGAAGCAAAATTTGGTGGAGCCAACGTTTTACTTAAACCTGCTTCCTCTGGAACAGGAGTTAAGGCAGGGGGTGCTATGCGCGCCGTACTGGAAAGTGTTGGCGTTCACGATATTCTGGCTAAATCAAAAGGATCGTCTAACCCTCACAACCTGGTGAAAGCCACTTTTGCAGCATTGCTCGAATTACGCGATGCCTATACGGTAGCCGAACATCGTGGAGTGGCTCTGGACAAAGTGTTTAACGGATAATTTATAAAAAATGACAAAGATTCGTATTACACAGTGGAAGAGTGCGATAGGCGCAACCAAGGCTCAGAAGAAAATAATAGCAGCGCTCGGGCTAGGCAAGTTAAACCGTCCGGTTGAACACCAGGCTGTCCCCGAAGTTTTAGGTATGGTAAGAAAACTACAACACCTTTTAAGGGTTGAAGAAGTTAACGAATAATATTCTTTAGATATGGAATTGCATAACTTAAAACCTGCAGAAGGTTCCACCAAGAAAGAGAAACGGATCGGTCGTGGACAAGGTTCCGGTCACGGTGGTACTTCGACTCGTGGACACAAAGGTGCCAAATCGAGGTCAGGTTACAAATCAAAACGTAGCTTTCAGGGGGGTCAGATGCCCCTGCAGCGTACCTCGCCAAAATTTGGTTTCAAAAATGTAAACCGGGTTGAATTCAAAGGGATTAATCTTGGTTCGTTACAGTCGTTGGCTGAAGAAGGCAGTCTGACTGTTATCGATTTTCAGACACTTCAGAACGCAGGTTTTGCCAGCAAAAACGACAAGATTAAAATCCTGGGTAAAGGTGAATTGAAATTGAAACTCGATGTGAAAGCACACGCTTTCTCAAAGAGCGCGAAAGAGGCTATTGAGAAACTTGAAGGAACTACAGAAATACTTTAATCCGGATGAAAAAACTAATCGAGACTCTTAAGAACATCTATAAGATTGAGGATTTACGGGCACGGCTTGGAATGACATTAATGCTATTGGCGGTTTACCGTTTTGGCTCATTTGTCATCCTTCCTGGTATTGACCCTAATCCTGCAAATTTTGAATCTTTAAGAAGTCAGACTTCCGATGGGATTCTTGGATTATTAAATATGTTCTCAGGTGGTGCTTTTTCCAATGCTTCTATTTTTGCATTGGGAATTATGCCTTATATCAGTGCCTCGATCGTAATCCAACTTATGGGATTTGCCGTTCCATACATTCAGCGGCTTCAAAAAGAAGGTGAGTCGGGTCGCCGTAAAATCAATCAGATGACACGTTATCTTACTGTCATTATCCTGGTTTTTCAGGGTTGGGCTTATCTGGCCAACCTGCGGTTCCAGCTTCCTGAATCTGCTTTTGTAATGGGTAGTTTTTCCTTTAATGTTAGCTCGACAATCGTGTTGGCTGCAGGGTCCATGTTTATCATGTGGCTCGGCGAAAGGATCACCGACAAAGGGATTGGAAATGGTATCTCAATGATCATCATGATCGGTATTATTGCACGGCTTCCGCATTCATTGGTACAGGAATTTGCCAGCCGCTTGGCTGAACAGGGGAAAGGATTTATCATGATCATTATCGAATTGATTATCTTTCTGTTCGTTATTGCAGCTACTATCCTCCTGGTTCAGGGAACAAGAAAAGTCCCTGTTCAATATGCCAAACGAATTGTTGGAAATCGTCAATACGGCGGTGTACGTCAGTATATTCCACTTAAAGTGAATGCTGCCGGTGTTATGCCAATCATTTTTGCTCAGGCAATTATGTTTGTACCAATCAGTCTTGCCGGGTTATTTGGCTCCGAAACACTTGGTCGTCTGATGTCCTCCTTTTCTGATTATACCGGATTCGGCTATAATATTACGATGTTTTTAATGGTTATCGTATTTACTTATTTCTACACTGCCATCACGGTTAATCCTAACCAGATGTCGGATGATATGAAGAAGAACGGTGGATTTATTCCTGGTATCAAACCAGGAAAGAAAACATCGGAATACCTCGATACTGTGATGTCGAGAATTACCTTGCCGGGATCTATCTTTCTTGGATTAATTACCATTCTTCCCGCTTTTGCAATGGGACTCGGTGTTAATTCGGAATTTGCTCATTTCTTTGGTGGAACATCATTGTTGATCCTTGTAGGAGTTATTCTTGATACGCTTCAGCAGGTTGAAAGCCATTTGTTGATGCGTCATTATGACGGATTATTGAAATCAGGCCGAATTAAAGGTCGTACTGGTGCATAAAATAAGGTTTCCCTTTTAGAGAAAGGGAGATCTCTTTTTATTACCAAATTTTGCCAGTTAGCTGAAAAGCAATATATAATCAGCGATAATTCAATTAATAAAGAATTATTCTGATGCGTTCTGTGAAAGATTCTTGAGGTTCAACGTTGTTTGATGTTCTGTATTTCTAATGAGCTTGTCCCTACATATTTTCGGGAAATGACTTGCTTTATCTGAAATTGTTTCGTTATGATTGTTTGCCATTTATCTGATGGCAAAACAAGCGCGGCAAGCCGAAACCTTCAGCCCGATTAGTACCGGTCTGTTGTCAGTACATCTAATAAACAAGGTATTTTTGAATATCTGATATCTCATTAATTTTGTGGACGTTATTTGAATCGCCCGAAAGGCGGAAAGTGAAAGTTTACAGGTCTTTCAACACATTTTAGATTTTTGGAGAAGTAATTAGTTTCTATGTCAAAACAAGCATTTATAGAACAAGACGGAACCATAATTGAAGCATTGTCGAACGCAATGTTCAGGGTGGAATTACAGAATGGTCATGTGATCACGGCCCATATTTCGGGTAAGATGCGCATGCACTATATAAAAATTCTGCCTGGTGACAAGGTAAAGGTTGAAATGTCTCCTTACGACTTGAGCAAAGGGAGGATATCTTTCAGATACAAAAATTAAAACGTAGGAATATGAAAGTAAGGGCATCTATTAAGAAACGTAGTGCAGATTGTAAAATTGTCAGCCGTAAAGGCCGTCTCTACGTTATCAACAAAAAAAATCCTAAGTTTAAACAACGTCAGGGATAATATGTTAATTTTGTAAAGATTTTTTAATTCGTATAAGAATATGGCTCGTATAGTTGGCGTAGATATACCGAATAACAAGAGAGGCGAGATTGCCTTGACTTATATTTATGGGGTAGGCCGTAGCCGCTCGCAGTTAATTTTAGAGAAAGCTGGTGTTGATAAAAATATCAAGGTTAGCGATTGGAACGATGAGCAGTTAGGGGCAATCCGTAAAGTTATTACGGAAAGTTACAAGGTGGAAGGCGAATTACGGTCTGAATATCAGGTATCAATTAAGCGATTAATGGATATTGGGTGCTACCGGGGGATTCGTCATCGTATTGGTTTACCGGTTCGTGGGCAGAGTACAAAAAACAACGCCAGAACTCGTAAGGGTAGGAAGAAAACAGTTGCAAATAAGAAAAAAGCCACTAAATAATTTTAAGTAGAAATGGCAAAAAAGACTGGAGTATCGAAGAAAAGAGTTGTAAATATTGAACCTGTCGGACAGGCTCATGTATCTTCTTCTTTTAATAATATCATCATCTCGATGACCAACAACAATGGTGAAGTTATTTCATGGTCGTCGGCTGGAAAAAAGGGATTTAGAGGATCGAAAAAAAATACCCCCTATGCAGCTCAAACTGCATCTGAGGAGTGCGCCAAAACAGCTTTTGACCTTGGTTTACGCAAGGTGAAGGTTTACGTAAAAGGACCGGGAAACGGACGCGAGTCTGCTATTCGTGCAATGGCCAATGTCGGAATTCAGGTAACTGAAATCGTCGATGTTACTCCGTTGCCACATAACGGATGCCGTCCTCCTAAACGTCGTCGTGTTTAATTAATAGGTACTTTTAAACGTAAAATCACATGGCAAGATATATTGGTCCAAAGTCCAAAATTTCCAGAAAGTTCGGGGAGGCTATTTATGGCCCCGATAAAGCTTTTGAGCATAAAAATTTCCCTCCGGGAATGCATGGTAACAGCAAACGCCGGAAAAAAGTTTCAGAGTATGGAACTCAGTTAAAAGAAAAGCAGAAAGCCAAATACATGTATGGTGTACTTGAGCGTCAGTTCCGCAATCTTTTTGAAAAAGCACATTCACACAAAGGGGTAACCGGGACAGTTCTTTTACAACTACTCGAAAGCCGCCTTGATAATGTTGTTTATCGTCTTGGTATTGCACCAAGCCGTGCTGCTGCTCGTCAGTTAGTATCTCACAAACACATCGTTATCAATGGTTCGGTTGTAAATATCCCCTCTTACACACTTCGCCCGGGAGAAGTGGTTAGTGTACGCGAAAAATCGAAATCGCTTATCGCGATTACTGATTGCCTTGCAACACAACGCCACAACAAATATCCCTGGCTTGAATGGGATGGCGAAGCCAAATCTGGCAAATTTCTCAATGTTCCTGGTCGCGAAGAGATTCCCGAAAATATCAAGGAACAATTAATCGTCGAATTGTATTCGAAATAAAAATAATATTTAGGTTTATGGCAATTTTAGCTTTCCAGAAGCCGGATAAGGTGATAATGATTGAGTCGGACAATAAAATCGGTAAATTCGAGTTTCGTCCGCTTGAGCCTGGTTATGGTATTACTATTGGTAATGCTCTGCGCAGGATTTTATTATCATCTTTGGAAGGGTACGCAATCACAACAATCAAGATTGAGGGTGTAGAGCATGAATTCTCTACTATCCCCGGTGTTATTGAGGATGTAACCGAGATGATCCTTAACCTGAAACAAATTCGTTTCAAGAAGGTTGTGGATGATTTTGACAGTGAAAAAGTATCGGTGACCATCTTTGGTCAGGATAAATTTAAAGCTGGCGATATTAATAATTTCATCACGGGATTCAGGGTTCTAAACCCGGAGTTGTTGATCTGCAATATGGAACCGGAAGTGAAACTTCAGATAGAACTCTCAATTGAAAAGGGACGTGGATATGTACCCGGTCTTGAGAATAAACCTGCTGAAGAAGAGTTCGGTGTTATTCCGATTGATTCCATCTTCACACCAATAAAAAATGTTAAGTATGAAATCGAAAACTATCGTGTCGAGCAAAAAACCGACTACGAGAAATTGTTGATCGAAATCACAACTGACGGGTCTATCTATCCGAAAGATGCCTTGAAGGAAGCAGCTAAAATTCTGATTTACCATTTTATGCTTTTCTCCGACGAGAAAATTACCCTCGACTCAGATGAGAAATTTGCCAATGAAGAATTTGATGAAGAAATTCTACACATGCGTCAGCTTCTTAAAAACCGGTTGGTCGATCTTGATCTTTCGGTAAGGGCATTGAATTGCCTTAAGGCAGCTGATGTTGATACACTTGGCGAACTGGTTACTTACAATCGCAACGATTTGTTGAAATTCCGCAATTTCGGAAAAAAATCATTAACAGAGCTGGACGATTTATTGGTTAACCTTGGTTTGAGTTTTGGGATGGATATCAGTAAGTATAAATTAGACAAGGAATAATAGAAATGAGACATAGAAAGAGTTTCAATCATTTAGGCAGAACCAGCTCACATCGGCATGCGTTGCTTTCCAATTTGGCGAATTCTCTTATCCTGCACAAACGGATAAGCACAACGTTGGCCAAAGCTAAGGCATTACGCGTTTATGTCGAGCCAATCCTTACGCGTGCAAAAAGTGATACAACCCACAATCGCCGCGAGGTTTTTAGCCTGCTGCAAAGTAAAAGTGTAATTACTGAACTTTTCCGCGATATCGTAATTAAAATCGGAGACCGTCCGGGAGGTTATACCCGGATACTTAAAACCGGTAACCGGCTTGGTGATAATGCTGAAATGTGCATTATCGAATTAGTTGACTATAACGAGAATATGCTCTCTACTGGTAAGAAAGAGGCCGGCAAAAAGCGGAGATCGAGAAAAAAATCGGATAGTACCTCGATCGAAAGTTCAAAAAAAGAAGTATCAACTCCAAAAGCAGAAACCAAGATTGCTGAAACAGCAGCTGTGGAAACTGAAACGGAGGAAATTGCTGAGTAATTCAGCTTCAATATTCTTAAAGGGCGACGGAAGTTGCCCTTTTTTTTTGATATATTTTCTTAATTGGCAACTTTTTTATATATCTAATTGTTTAAGTATGAATATTTGTCCTGCTGAGACAAAATCTTTATAAATATTACATATATTTGAAGCAACTATATTTTAATTAAATGGACTACATTAAGAAAAAACTACTTGAAAAAGGTGAAAAGGAACGTGCCGTTGTTAAACGGTTAATAAGCGAATTTGGTCAGGTTGTTGTTGAGGATGTTAATATTGACCAGATTCTTACAGGAATGAAAGGTATGACTAGTCTGCTGACAGTTACCTCTAAGCTGGATCCTGAAAATGGAATCAGATATCGTGGATATTCGATCCAGGAACTTCAGGAATTACTCCCAAAAATTAATCCTGATGGTGAACCTTTACCTGAAGGACTTTTTTATTTGATGTTGCTCGGTGAAATGCCTACAAGTGAGGATGCAGAATTCTTAAGCAGAGAGTGGTATAACCGTAGCCATGTCCCCTACCATGTGATTAAGGTGCTTGAAGCTATGCCGACTACCTCAAAACCAATGACGCAGTTCAGCACAGGGATTATTTCAATGGCTACCGATTCTATTTTCCAAAAGGCACATCGGGCAGGTTTAAATAAAAACGATTACTGGGATACGACATACGAGGATGTAATGAATCTGATCGCCCGTCTACCGGTCATTGCCGCATATATTTACAGGCGGAGTTTTAAGGATGGTAGTTTTATTGAACCCGATCGTAATTTGGATTGGGCGGCCAACTTTGCTCATATGATGGGATATGATGATGAGGAAGTTTACCGGTTGTTCAGAATGTATATGTGTATTCATGCCGATCATGAAGGTGGTAATGTTTCGGCTCATGCGACCCATCTTGTGGGATCAGCCCTTAGTAATCCGTACTATTCCTATGCTGCCGGCATGCTTGGGCTGGCCGGACCTTTACATGGTTATGCCAATCAGGAGGTGATGTTCTGGATTTATGAAATGATTAAGGTTATTGGCGAAGACCGTGATGAGACTGTCATACGAAGTAAAATTGAAGCTTATGTGCGCAAAACGATCTCCGAAGGGAAAGTTATCCCAGGTTATGGTCATGCCGTTTTACGTGTTACTGATCCCCGATTCACCGCCCAACAGGTATTCGCCGAAAAATATGTTAAAGATGATAGTTTGATCAATATTGTAAATATGCTTTATGATATTGTTCCTCCAATTTTAAAGTCGCTTGGTAAAGTGAAAAATCCATGGCCAAACGTCGATGCATTTTCTGGCGCCCTTCTTCAGCATTACGGGATTTCTGAATATTTCTTCTATACCGTGATGTTTGGGGTAAGCCGGGCGTTAGGCGTTCTGGCTCAGTTAGTCTGGGACCGTATGTATAATCTGCCTCTGGAACGTCCTTCATCCGAAACATTGGAATGGTTTAAGGGGAAAGCAGGAATTTGAATCATGGATTGATGGTTTCACCTTTTAATATGCCTTTTCAGCAACTGGCTGTTAGCTATTTGCAGCTTTCTTTTAATTGATAATCTCGTAATTTTTGTAGTCTAATCCCAATGCTAGTTGCTGGCAGCCAGTCGCCCGACAGATGGTTTATAAGTCATTCAATGCTATAGGATTATATTTCCGTAATGATACAAAAGGGGACCTCAAAAATCCCCTGTTTTTATGCCTTTAATTGCTCAGTTTCTTATCCCATCTAGCTATATTTGTGCGCTAAATCATCTTGTTTTCCTTGCAAATAGAACTGATGGGCTTCAAAAATATGCCAAATGTTAAAGCTAAAACAATTTAAGTAGATAAAATATTTCCCTTTCTGCTTTCAGTATAAAATTAAAATTTTGCTTACCTTTAGTCGTTCGATTTTGAATAAAAGTTATTGCACCGTTAATCCGATTATCAGTTTTAATTTAAATTTTTATACGATGAAAAGCATTAAAGGATCCCAAACCGAGCAAAACCTGCTCAAAGCTTTTGCCGGTGAATCTCAGGCACGAATGAGATATGATTATTATTCCAAACAAGCGAAGAAGGATGGACTGGAGCAAATCGCTGCAATTTTTGAAGAAACCGCTTTGAATGAGCGCGAACATGCCAAACGTTTTTTCAAGTTTCTTGAAGGTGGGCCGGTCGAAATTACAGCAATTTATCCCGCTGGAATAATTGGTACTACGCTTGAAAACCTTAAAGCTTCTGCTGAAGGGGAAAATGAGGAGTGGACCGAATTGTATCCTGAATTTGCGCGTATTGCTGACGAAGAGGGGTATAAAGAGGTGGCAGCAGCTTTCAAAATGATTCTGAAAGTCGAAAAAGCCCACGAGGAGCGATATAATACGCTGTATACCAATCTTGATGAAGGTAAAGTATTTGAGAGAGAGGATAAAATTGTATGGAAATGCCGTAATTGTGGATATCTGCACGAAGGTACAAAGGCGCCGCAGAATTGTCCTGCCTGCCTTCACCCACAATCCTACTTCGAAATAAAAGAGTCAAATTATTAGTCTAATCTCTCTGTTTTTAATACGTAAATCAACCGAAGGAACCCTCATTAACTGACATTCAAATTTGGAGATGGAGAAATTATTGAGGGTTCCACTCAAATCTAACTAAAAGTAAGCTAATTTTAATTTATACAAATGAAATAGCCATGATAAGAATATCACCAACCGAAATGAATCCGCCAGCCGGCGGATGGCTATTCCATCTGGCCTTTAAAAAGTAAATTATATACAGATGAAAGACCTGGTTAAGTTTATAGTGCATTTGCCAAAGGCAGAGCTGCATCTTCATATTGAGGGGACCTTTGAACCTGAACTGATGTTTAAGATGGCCGAACGGAACAAAATAAAACTCAACTATACTTCGGTTGAGAATTTACGTGAGGCTTACCAATTTACTCAACTTCAGGATTTTCTGAATCTTTACTATTCAGGAACGGCGGTACTGATTCAGGAGCAGGATTTTTATGATCTTACCTGGGACTATCTGGTTAAGGCCAAAGCAAATAATATTGTTCACACTGAAATAATGTTTGATCCGCAGGCGCACACCTCACGGGGTATCCCTTTCGGTATTGTGATTGAAGGGATAAACCGGGCCTTAATGGATGGCGAAGAGAAGCTGGGTATCTCTTCCGTTTTAATTATGTCGTTTTTACGCCATTTAAGTGAGGAGGAGGCATTTGTAGTTTTGGAGGAGTCTTTACCTTATCGGAAATATATTACTGCCGTAGGACTTGATTCTTCTGAAAGAGGTAATCCTCCTGGAAAATTTGAACAGGTGTTTGCCAAAGCCCGGGAATATGGCTATCTTACTGTCGCCCATGCCGGAGAAGAGGGGCCGCCTGAATATATCTGGGGCGCCCTTTCCCTGTTGCATGTTTCACGGATCGACCATGGCAATAGTTCAATACTCGATCAGGATCTGGTGGAGACATTGATTGAGACGCAGATTCCTTTGACTATATGCCCCCTTTCCAATCTTCGGCTAAAGGTTGTACCGGATCTCTCCAAGCATCCGATGAAGGCGATGCTGGATCTGGGATTAAAAGTTACCGTCAATTCGGACGATCCTGCCTATTTTGGAGGGTACCTGAACGATAATTTTATTGCAATTTCCGAAGCACTCTCCCTTAATAATGAGGAGATTCTCAAATTGGTGAGAAATTCGTTTGAGGCTTCATTCTTATCAGAAGATATTCGTCAGAAATACTTGGATCTTCTTTAGAACGATTCTATTTATCAAATATATGATTAAATTGTTCGATAATTCGTAAAATGCTGAAAATCAATTAAAACCATTGCGGTTTAGTTTATATTATTTATATTTGCCGATCTAATTAAAAATGTAGGCAAATGAAAAAACTAATTGTATTTACAGTATTTGTATGTTTTATCGGTCAGGTGTTCGGAGGTGGTGTAATTACAAATGGCAACCAAAGTGCCCAATACATCCGTATGTTGTCACGCAATGCCTCAACTTCTGTTGATGCCGTTTATTTTAACCCGGCGGGTTTGATGCTGATGGATAATGGATTTTATATTTCTCTTCAGAATCAGACCCTTTTTCAGACAAAAACGGTTCAAAGCGGATTTCCATTACTTAATACCGGGAGATACGACGGAGCATTAACTGTTCCCGTTTTTCCTACAGGTTTTGCCGTCTTTAAAAAGGACCGTTTTGCCATTTCATTTGGTTTTGGGCCTGTGAATGGAGGGGGAAGTGCCGAATATAAGACTGGACTACCATCTTTTGAGAAAGATATCTCCAAACTGGTTCCTGGTTTGGCGGGATTGAGTAAGTTGGGGAAAAAGGTCAGTGGTTACAGTGCAGATATTGCTTTTAAAGGGGAATCCGTATATTGGGGAATACAGGGCGGAGCTTCTGTTAAGGTCAATAATATCTTCTCAGTTTATGCTGGATTACGTTATGTTCCGGCAACGAATATATATACCGGTCATATCAACAATATCTCATTAAATGTAAATGGCACGGTCAAAAATGCCGGAACATTTCTTACAAGTGAAGTCGTACCTGTTTTGCAGGCATCTGCAACAAATGCGAATAATGCGGCACTTAGTGCACAGCAGTTGATCGATTTAAACGCCGGAGCATATACTTTGGCACAGCTTCAATTGGGAGGTAAAATTACAGTTGCTCAACGAACACAATTCGAACAAGGTTTGATCCAGATTGCCGGATTAACACAGACACAGGTAGATCAGATGAATGTCACACAGATCAAGGCGGCTTTCAGTGCTGGAGCCTCAGCGCTGACCACGCAAGCTACTGCCCTGGATGCAACAGGAAAATCATTGAATGATAAAACGGTGGATGTAAAGCAGACTGGTACCGGATATACTCCTATATTTGGTTTAAGTATTAAACCGAATAGCGACTGGAATATCGGTTTAAAATATGAGTTTAAAACAAGTTTGACCCTTACAAACGCAACAACTGCTGACGGAACAGGTAAATTATTCCCTGATGGCAAAAAAACAGGAAGTGATATTCCTTCACTTTTATCTATTGGTACCGAATATAAATTGTCGAAAAAAGTCAAATTGTCACTTTCTTTTAATTCCTACCACGATAAAGGAGTCGACTGGGGAACAAATATCTATGGCGAGCCGCGTACCATTGACAATAATACCTGGGAAGTCGCAATCGGAGGGCAATACAGTCTAACAGATGCTTTTGCTTTAAGTGCGGGTTATCTTCATACCGAAATGGGCGTCTCTAAACAATTTCAGAGTGATTTCAGTTACTATAATCCAGGAGATACATTCGGGGGCGGTTTAGAATGGAAAGCCAATTCACGATTTACTGTAGATGCAGGTATGCTCTGTACGTTTTACACCGACGTAACGAAAACATTTAAGGATGCTTCGTTAGGATCCTATATTGAGACTTATAAGAAACACAATCTCGGATTTGCCCTGGGCCTTTGCTATCGTTTTGGGGGTATGTAGCCGATAGTTAAAATGTATTTACAGGTGATTCCAAATGATTCATCGTTCTATAAAATAAATAAGCGCCGTCCTAAAAGACAGCGCTTATTTATTTTATAGATTCAAATACAATTTCCTGGTTTTAATATGGCTACCAAATCAGTCTTTTGATGTGTCATGCGCAATAAACTCATGAGTTACGGGCATGGCCTTACGATAAACTGCTGAAACACCGCAATACCGTTCGTGTGACAGGTTGATCGCTTTTTCGAGTTTTTCAGCCGGGAGATTCTTTCCCCAGAATTCATAAATAATATGCATGCTAGTGTAATGAACGGGCTGTTCCTCCGATTGTTCTCCTTCGACCCTTACATCGAAATTCTCCAGTTCAACCCTCATTTTGGTAAGAATCGCGATAACATCCATAGCGGTACATCCGGCAAGAGCAACCAACATTAAAGGTTTGGGCCTTGGCCCAAGATCTCGTCCACCAAATTGTTCTCCGGCATCCAGCATGATCTTGTGCCCGTTTACTTCAGCTTCGAATGCCATTCCATCTTTCCAGGAAATGCTAATGTCTTGCTTCATTGTAATATATTCTATTTGATTGTAATTTGAATCTATCTAATAACGATGTGAAATAAATGAACCACGCAACTGGCTGCTTGCAACTTGCAGCTGGTAACTGGCTATTGGCAACTGGCAAAATCCTCTTTGCAATAAGCATCTTTCCAAATTGATTATTAATAACCTTTGAAAGTTAAGCTGGCCAGCCGCTGGCAGCAAGTTGCGAGCCGCATGTTTTCAGTCAGCTACATTCTCAGTTTATCGAAACCTTCAGCACATCATTAATCGCACTTTTAAAAGTCTCTTTTGGTAATGCTCCCAATGCCATCTGGGGCTGACCTTCAGCCGGAACAAACAATATCGAAGGAATACTTTGTATTCCAAACATTCCGGCTAATTCCTGTTGCTCCTCTGTATTTACCTTATAAATCGTCAGCTTGTCGCCATACTCTGATTGTAACTCCTCCAATATGGGTGCTACCATTTTGCACGGGCCACACCAGTCGGCATAAAAATCGATAATAGCCGGTACTTTTCCTTCGAATTTCCACTCTTTGTTTGCCTCAAAATTGAATACTTTCTCTTTAAAACTCTCTTTAGTTAAATGTTCAAGTGCCATAATATTTAATATTAAAATTGTCAACTCAAATAAGATGCCAATAGCAATTATTGTGATGCAAAAATATTAAATAGTTCGGAATAAAAAAATAGTTTATAAAAAAATATGCTATTAGCAAAAAATGTTGTTGGAAATAGTTGTCTTCTTTGTAATTTTGTAAAAAGATATTTAAGAACATGGAAACCTCGTCCGGAATAATGAGCATGGTTTATGAGATAAAAAAGAAATGCTTACAGGCTGATCAGCGGTTAATGGAAGAGCTGAATATCTCAGAGTCAGAATTAAATTTCTTCTCAGCTTTAGATAATTGTCAGGGGATTAGCAGTCCCGAACTGGCAAAAAACATGGGACTTTCCCTCTCCCGTATTAGCCGCGTAGTCGAAAAACTGGTGGTAAATGGGTATCTTGACAGAAATACTGACGCCACCGACCGTCGGGCGATAAAACTTTGTCTTACTCCCAAAGGAAAGGCGATCCGCTCAAAAATCGATAAGGCCAGAAACGAATGTGAAGGCCGGTTGCTCGAAATAATTCCTCCCGAAGATTTGGAACGATTCGGGGAGATGTTTTCAAAAATTGTTCTGAATATGTAAGGTCTGCTAGCTATCCTTAAATTAACTTTAAATTTTCCCGCTCTATTCGATTTTTGCAATTCATTAAACATTGTGATATATTATTTTTTCTACTTTCGCCGCCAATTGTGTTTCGGCAATTAGTGGAAGCGTAATTAATTAGAATTCAAATGTTTAATATTTCAGCTTAACTAGCTGACTAATAATTTTTTATGCTTAAATTGATTGGCGTTTTACTCCTCTTCTTCCCATTTATTGCCATTTCGCAAGAGATTAAAAAAGAAAATCCGGTTTCCTTCTATGGATTTGTAAGAAGCGATTTTTACCTCGATACCTATAAAGGTCTGAATGCTTTCCAGGATGTTTTTTACCTGTTCCCTTATTTTATTGGTAATGATGCAAATGGTAAGGATATCAATAAACAGACGACGGCCAATTTCGTTTCCGTTATTACCAGAGGTGGTGTAAACATTAATGGTCCTGAGATTTTTGGCGCTAAAACAACAGGTTGTATTGAAGTTGACTTTGCAGGAAAACCCGAAATTTATCTGATCAGGCTTCGAAAAGCCTATACCATTTTCAGTTGGGCGAAAACAAAACTTTTAGTTGGACAAACCTGGCATCCGATGTGGGGAAACGATGCTTTCCCAAGAATTGGGGGGCTTAATACCGGGGCGCCCTTTCAGCCATTTAACCGTAGTCCGCAAGTGCGGCTTGACTATAATACAGGTCGGTTTACCTATTCTTTATCGGCCGTTTATCAACAGCAATATGCGTCCGGAGGACCACTTGGATTTTCGAATATGTATAAAAGAGATGCAGTAATTCCCGAAATGGTTTTAGGTATTGAATATGGGAACAAAAGGGTGACTTTTGGCGCCGGAGTTGATTATAACCGGATTAAACCAAGGGTAACAACAACGGGAACCGACACAAAGATCTATGTTACGGACGAATGTCTTAGCAGTATGTCTTATATGGCTTACGGTAAGTATTCAAGGGGCAAATTAATGATGCTTCTGAAAGGTTTTTATGGACAAAATATGACTCACCTCACTATGGTTTGCGGATATGGAGTAGCCTCCTATAATCCGGAAACCGGTAAAGAGACCTATACAAATTACAATGGTTATACTGCATTATTGAACATTACTTATGGCAATAAATGGAAGCCTGGTCTTCTTTTGGGATATCTCGAGAATCTGGGCAGTTCTGACCCGTTAGCCAATAAAGGTGGGAAGGCTGAAATATGGGGTTATGGTTCCAATATTTTAAATATGTACCGGGTGAGCCCCTCCCTTTCGTATAGTGTTCCCAAATTCCTTTTAACGGCCGAATATGAACTGGCAAATGCTGCTTATGGAGTTGGTCAGTTTAATTTTAACGATGGATTATACGCTGATTCGCATTCAGCAATAAATAATGGATTAAGGTTAATCATGACCTGGTTTTTTTAATACTTATCCTTTATATTTGGGGTGCTGAAACCGAGGTTAATTTAAAAGTCAGAAAATGATCTGGAACGAGAAAATTGAATGTGCAAGTCGTGAAGAGATGCGGATTATTCAGTCCGAAAGATTGTGCGAAACGGTAAAACGGATTTATCACAACGTCCCATATTACCGGAAAAAGATGCAGGAGAAAGGTCTTACCGCCAATGATATACACGATATCGACGATCTTAAGAAACTTCCCTTTACAACAAAAATCGATTTACGCGATAATTATCCCTTTGGATTGTTTACGGTTCCGATGTCTGAAATTGTACGACTACATGCTTCTTCAGGAACCACTGGTAAACCAACCGTTGTCGGTTATACGCGGAAGGATATCCAGATGTGGGCCGAGGTGGTGACCCGCTCGCTTTGTATGGCTGGGGTTCATCGAAACGATATTGTCCAGATTGCTTATGGTTACGGACTATTCACAGGTGGTTTAGGATTACATTACGGCACCGAAAACCTGGGCGCTTCCGTCATCCCGATTTCAGGGGGGAATACAAGCAAGCAAATTCAGCTAATGGAGGATTTTGGCAGTTCGGTCCTTTGTTGCACCCCATCATATGCCCTTAATATTGCCGAGGTGATGAAAGAGATGAAGGTTGACATAAATGATCTGAAACTCAGAGTCGGGATATTTGGCGCCGAACCGTGGTCGGAAGCGATGCGTAAGGAGATCGAAACAAAACTGAGAATTAAAGCTATTGATATATATGGTCTTAGCGAGATCGTTGGTCCCGGAGTATCTTGTGAGTGTGAGGACCAATGTGGCATGCACATTAATGAAGATCATTTTCTCCCGGAGATTATCGATCCCGAGACTTTACAACCTGTTGCTCATGGAGAAATAGGAGAACTTGTTTTTACCACAATCACGAAGGAGGGGATTCCGCTCATCAGGTACCGGACCCGCGACCTTACCCGCCTGGTTTACGACAAATGTACCTGCGGCAGGACCCTTGTGAGGATGGAAAAATGCAAGGGGAGAAGTGATGATATGTTGATCATCAGGGGTGTAAATGTCTTCCCGTCACAGGTCGAAACCGTATTGCTGAATATGAGTGAAGTGGAACCGCACTACCTGATCATTGTCGATCGGGAGGGAACGCTCGATATGATGTCGGTAATGGTGGAGGTACAGGAGCAATTCTTCTCCGATGAAATTAGAAAACTTCAGGAACTCCGGCTGAAGATTACCCGAAGTCTCGAAAGTGTTCTTGGAATCTCAGTAAATGTAAAGCTTGTTGAACCAAAGACCATTGAACGGACAGCCGGTAAAGCACAGAGGGTGATCGATAACCGGAAAATATAGAACATTTAGTGAAGTCCAGGCAAAATTGAGTTAAGAACATAAAAATTCAACGCAATGTTAATCAAACAATTATCCATCTTTCTGGAAAATAAGTCCGGACGATTGAACGAAGTCACCCAGATATTGGGGAGTAACGGCATCAACATGTCGGCCTTTTCGGTTGCCGATACCTCTGAATTTGGTATTTTGCGGTTGATCGTCTCTGAGCCTGAACGTGCCTGCAAGGTATTACGCGAAAATCTTTTTTCAGTCAATCTTACCGATGTGGTTTGTCTGAATTGTCCCAATGAACCGGGAGCACTGGCAAAGGCGCTCCAGATTTTGTCGGATAATCAGATTTCGATCGAATACCTTTATGCCTACTCGATGGGTGATTCGGCCAATGTTGTTCTAAAACCCGATCAGTTGGAGCGGTGCATCACTGTTTTGCAGGAACATAAAATGGAGCTGGTATCAGCGAGTGAGTTATATAAAATCTAAGGCGTTTATAAATTTTTTAAATACTCATCAATATTTTTGATGATATATTGTTTGATATGCATCCAATTAATATTGTGAAACATAACTGGATTTTGATCATGTTCTGCATCGTCAAAATAGGTAAGGCTTTTTAAAACTAAAAATGGCGAACCGTCATGAAATTTTTCAATATAAAAATCCAGCAAAGCTTTAAGATTAAATTCTTGTAATAGAAAATATAAATCAATAAAGTCCTTTCTTGTACCTCTGCCTGTTATGGCTGACAACTTCATTGCTGCAATGTCTTTTTTCCCGGCCAATCGTAATTGATCAGTGAAGTTAACCTCTTCAATCCAGGGATAGGGATAATTTACAATATCAACTTTGATGCCATTAATCAACCAAATATTTATGTTTTTCGTTTTATGAAGCAATGTTGTTTTGCCTAATGACTTAAAGGATTCTGAAATTGACAATTCATCAGCTACGATTGTACCAAATAAATCCAAATCGATCGATTTTCGGTGGCCGATTTGTAATGCCAGCGAAGTACCATCAACTAAACGTAAATCATTAAAATCGGGTAGATTTAATAGATTTTTTAAAAGTTCCAGTGTTGTGGAATCGATGGTTTCGTAGTGAAGCATATGAACTTTTCTTTAGGCATTTTTGATAATGCTGAAATAAACGCCAGTGATTTTGGATCTAAATCTTTAATATGCATAGAGATGGATGTTATTTCAGCAAGTCCGAATTGATGATAGATCTGCACCCAATCGCTCAATAGTCCATATTGTAGAACCCGTTGCACGATGAATTGTTTGTGTTCATCTGTATTTATTGAATCTATTTCCACATCCCAGAAAAGATGACGTGAAAGATCTTTGATATTGATTCTATTTACATACCCTATCTTTGCAACCATCGCACTTTTATTCAAGCATTCTCCCAAATGTAGTGATTTTTTAATACTTTCAAAAACTGCTTTTTTAAATAATCAATTTTTTATCGAATACCTTTATAACTATTCAACAGGGAAAAAAGGTTAATAGATGAGCGAAAAGGTATTGAAATATCTGTATGATATTAAAAATGCGATTGATGAAATCGATACTTTTTTTAGATGTAAATTAAATCTGGAAAACTACAACTTCACAGCTAAAAGCTCTTTTCCAAGTTGATGTAAAGCTGCTTCGATTTGTTTTTTATTTTTGGCTCCAGGCTTTTTCTCGTTGCATACATAGCTTGCCAGAAGGCTTCGGTTAATTTTAACCCTTTCGGCAAACCGTGTGATGTTAATTGCCGGAAATTGGCTGAACACACGCGACACCTCGTTTTCTTGTTTTTCTATCTCGTCCTTGTTATAGGTATAGAAGCCTTCGAGACTTAAATCCTCGTCCAGTTCAGGCCAATGAATAGAATCGCCCCAGCTTCCAAGTTCATATTTTGCACGTTGTTCGGGGTTTGCATTCCATAACCTGTCAAACCAACGCAGCGGATGACTTTTATGCGTTCCATCATTGGTGAGGATGTAGATGTTTTCCTCGTCAAACCACACCTTTTCTATTCTTAAATTACTCTTCTTTCCCATGAAATACCTCCCATGCTTTAATAATAGTGGCTTCGTTTTCTTCTATAACGGCTTCTGCCAATTTTAGATCAGACGACTTCAATCCTTTGTTAGATAGTAATTTTATCCGTGGCGAAATTTGAAACTTTGCTCTTCCGTCTGCATTCTGAACATGTATATGTACAGGTAAATGCTCATTGGCAAAAAAGAAAAAACGCATTCCAAATATTCTGAAAACCTCAGGCATCGTCTCTTAAATTTGTTATCGCATCACAAATATAGTAACAATTTTGTTACTGCTAATTATTTATAAAACTTTTCTTTACGCCTGGCCAAACAGAATAAGCGGATCTCTTAATTTTCAGTTTATACAAAATTGGTAGTTTCTAAGTACCCTTAATTTATCATTATTCCCCATTCCGCTTCTCTTTATTAATTGTGACCATATTTAATATTGGCCGGAATATTATGAGAGATGAATCAGTCAGGAACATAAAATCGGCAATGCACAGGATTGTAGACGGACGGCCGTCCGTCTCTACCCCCCCCCCTATTTCCACAACAAAATCATTGTTTTTTCATCCTTTTTACCATCTGTTGATTTTAAATTGAAAAACCCGGCAATCCGAAATGTCCACCAACAAACAGCTTATCGAACTGAAATTTGGCGGTGCAATTCTTACTATATTATTTGGGGAAACGAAGGTTTGAGATCCTTTAAAAAATTCGAAAATAATTTCAATTTGCATCAAAATATTTTGTAAATTAGCTGTACTTAAAGATGTTATTCAGTAATTAAATGATTTGTGTTTTTTTATTCACTTAATCTTTAAATTGTATGATTGCAAATAATCTATCCTCAGGGGCCAGCTCTAATGTGACCAACCTGAAATTTTAAATTCTGCAATTCTGGGGTTTGGAAACAGCTATAACCAGGTTAATGCGCAAATTTCCACTACCGCTTTACAATCAGTTTTTCTTCATGAACAAAGCGCTGTAAATGCAGTAGATATTGCGCAGGCGGCCAACACAAATGCAAAAAACGCCCGAAGTAAGTCTTTCGAGTCATTAAGTAAACTGATGACAAGCATTGGAAATGCGTTTAAATCAATTATCACCGATGCATCGGCAAGGACCCATATCCGGTCACTGATCCTGTTAATTCAAAGAGGCAGGGTGAATCTTAAAAAGCAAAACCTGCCGAAAATGCGATCACAGAAAATCCACCAGGGGATAAAACTTTGCAGAAGATAGATTACACTTTTCATAAG
The DNA here is from genome assembly GCA_963677935.2 of Prolixibacteraceae bacterium. Classification (GTDB taxonomy): domain Bacteria; phylum Bacteroidota; class Bacteroidia; order Bacteroidales; family Prolixibacteraceae; genus JAAFHB01. The sequence goes on from CAXXEH010000003.1 coordinate 5,675,762, forward strand.
GCGTTATACATTTTTCATAAAGAGGGTTACACTTTTCAAAACAGGGATTACACTTTTCATACCAGGCTGAAAGCCTGTTGCATTGATTTACTAAAGAACTAAAAGAAAACACCATTGACCAATAGCAATGTCACATATATCGAGAAAAGAAGACATTAAATATTATATATGACTCCGCTGGAGTCAACCCGTTCTTTCTTATGATCGATTTCTATAAACATACAAATCCTCCGGATTTGAAATAAAATATTTCTTCATTATATTTTTATCATTTATCTAATCCATTTGAAACATGGCTGATACATATACTCAAATCTATATTCAGATTATTTCAAAGAAGAATATTTGGCATTTTTGTCAGCTTTTTAAATCGAATTTAAAGATGAATATTTGTTTGAATGGATTCCCGATTAAAAGCCTTGGGGATGAAGGTTATTTATTAATTTGTTAGTAAATATTCTGCAAACAAAGTTTTGGACCTCAGCGAGGTCATATATTTATAGAAAAAGGATGATTATAAAGCCTACGACCCTGGCCAGGGTCGCATATTACTTTCAATGGTCAGTTTCTATTTGCATTATATCCTAAAAGGGACAAAATATTAATCAACATCAAATTACCCGAGGTGTCTCCATCCAAAATTCTATTCATATCCCCATAAATGAGTTAATTTCCTTAATTGTATCTCAAATACCGGTTTTTCAGGGATTTTTTTTACCTTGCGTCCAAAATAATTGAGTCAGAATAAATAAAATTTTCGAGTGAAAAAAGTTTCTATTCAAGGGATAAAGGGTTCGTTTCATGAGGATGCAGCCCGGCACTATTTTACCGATGAGATTGAGATTGTAGAGTGTAAATCGTTTCGTAGTGTTTGCGAACAGATTGATTCAGATCAGGTTGATTTTGCGGTGATGGCGATTGAAAATTCAATTGCCGGAAGTATTCTTCAGAATTATTCCCTGATACGCGATTATCACCTGCGTATCATTGGCGAGATATATATCCATATTCAAATGAACCTGATGGTCCTTCCCGGAGTGCGGAAAAAGGATATTAAGGAGATCTATTCACATCCCGTATCATTTCTTCAATGCGCCGAATACCTTGAGAAGTATTTCCCCAATGTTGAAACCCGGGAGCTTGGCGATAATGCAGCCGTTGCCAAACTGATCGCCAAAGAGAAGATCACCTATGCTGCGGCAATCAGCAATGTGAGGTCGGCTGAACTTTATGGCCTTGAGATCCTTGAAAGGGGTATTGAAAGCAATAAGAAAAATTATACCCGGTTTCTGATTCTTGCAAAACATGCCGACTCAACAATAAGCGCCAATAAAGCTTCAATCTGTTTTGAAGTCGGACACTTTCATGGTGCTTTGGCTAAAGTTTTGAATACTTTTGCAGAACATGAAATTAACCTGACCAAAATACAATCTTTGCCTATCATCGGAAAACCTAACGAATACTCGTTTCATGTCGATGTGGAGTGGGATTCGATTGAAAACTATGAGAAGGCAATTCACATGGTGCTTAAAAATGTCTCCAGTCTTGCTATACTTGGAGAATATGTACGGGGAGAAGTTGCAATACATAACCAATAAATATATAGTTATGAGTAAGATGGCTATTTTTTTCGGACCAGAGAAGGGCTCAGTTCACCGGGTTGCTAAATTATTGGCATCAAAAATGGAGAATTTAAATCCGGATCTGATCCTTGTTAACGAGGCGACAGCCGTGGATCTGGAACGTTATGATACGATCATCTTCGGAATCTCAACAATCGGTCGTGATACATGGGACCAGAAGTTCGGGAATGTCGATTGGTCAAAATTTATGCCTACCGTTTCAGCATTTGATTTCACAGGTAAGAAAGTGGCTGTTTTTGGGTTAGGCGATCACATTACCTACGCATACCATTTTGTCAATTCAATGGGAATATTGGCCAAAACTGTGATTAAAAACGGGGGACAGTTGCTGGGCAAAGTTAGTCCGGATGGCTACACCTTTCAGGATTCCGAGGCGCTTGAGGGTGGTCTTTTCCTGGGATTACCTGTTGACGAAGATTTTGAACCTGAGCTGACCGAAGGGCGGCTGGACGTATGGGTTGCACAGTTAAGTAAGGAGTTTTGAACCAGAGCAGTCGAATGAATACTCCAATTAGCCGCGAAATTGTTGAAAGAAAAATTGAAGAACTTCAGGTTCCTGACATTGGTAATGCTTCGATCAGGGAAATTGTTCAATTGGTAAGTAGTATCGAAGCGGCGACAGGCGACAGATATATCAGGATGGAGATGGGAATCCCCGGACTACCCCCCTCAAAAATAGGCGTTGAAGCTGAGATTGAAGCTTTACGCAACAATGTTGCAGCTGCCTACCCCCGTATTGACGGCATTCAGCCTCTCAAAGATGAGACTTCGCGGTTTGTAAAACTCTTTATGGATATTGATGTTAAACCTGAAGGTTGTGTTCCGACTGTGGGATCAATGGAGGGGAGTTATGCTGCATTTTTGGTCTCCGGAAGTTGCCATAAAGAGAGAGATACGGTTTTGTTTATTGATCCCGGATTTCCTGTCCAGAAGCAGCAATTGCTCGTTATGGATCAGAAATACGAAACATTTGATGTGTTTGATTTCCGGGGTGAGAAACTTCGTGAAAAGCTCGAGTCCTATTTGTCAAAAGGGAATATCAACTGCATTATCTATTCTAACCCCAATAATCCGTCCTGGATCTGTTTCAATGATGAGGAATTGAAAATTATTGGAGATCTTGCAAATCAATATGATGTAATCATTATTGAGGATCTTGCCTATTTTGGGATGGACTTCAGAAATGACTTGTCAAAACCTGGTGTTCCCCCTTTCCAGGTGACAGTGGCCCGCTATACAGGAAACTATATTTTAATGATTTCCAGTTCCAAAGTCTTTTCATATGCCGGACAACGGATTGGAATGATGGTGATTTCTGATAAGTTATACCACCGCCATTTTCCATATCTGGAGGAGCGATTGAAAGTTCATGGTTTTGGAAATGCAATCGTGCACAGGGTGCTATACTCATTGACATCCGGCACCTCTCACTCATCACAGTTTGCACTGGCAGCGATGTTTAAAGCCGCGTGTGACGGAACTTTCGACTTTGTGAACGAGGTGAAAGAGTACGGTGAAAAGGCAATGATCATGAAGAAGCTTTTTACCGATAATGGATTCAAAATTGTTTATGATACCGATCTTGGGCAACCTGTCGGTAATGGATTTTACTTTACCATTGGTTATCCTGGTATGACCGGGGGAGAGTTACTTCACAAATTACTTTATTACGGAATCAGTGCGATTTCGTTAAGTAATACCGGCAGTACGAAAGAGGGATTGCGGGCGTGTGTTTCACATGTTAAAAGGGAACAATTTAGTGATCTGGAAATCAGATTACACCAATTTAGTACAGATTTTCCTGTAAATTCTGTGCAGGCTTGATTGTGTCTGTATAGAATTCAGAAATGTTAATCAAATAATAAACATCAGATAAAGATGGCAAAAGTCAAAGGGGCAGTGGTTGTGGACAATGATGTGTGTAAAGGGTGTAACCTTTGTGTGGTTGCATGTCCTACACAAACCTTGGCGCTTAACCGCAACGTTAACAATAAGGGGTATCACTATTCCTACATGGAAAATCCTGAAAACTGCACAGGTTGTACAAATTGTTCAGCCGTTTGCCCCGATAGTTGTATCACCGTCTACCGGCTTAAAGTCGAAGCGTAAAAAGCACATTAAAAATCCTGAATATGGGAGAGTTAAGATTAATGAAAGGGAACGAAGTAATTGCTGAAGCAGCAATTCGCTGTGGTTGTGATGCCTATTTCGGATACCCGATAACCCCTCAGTCTGAGGTAATGGAAACCTTGATGGCCTTGCGTCCCTGGGAAGATTCCGGCATGGTTGTTTTACAGGCAGAGAGTGAAATTGCCTCCATTCATATGGTATATGGAGCTGCGGGCTCAGGGAAACGGGTCATGACCTCCTCTTCCAGTCCGGGTATCAGCCTCATGGCAGAAGGAATTTCCTATATGGCAGGAGCCGAACTGCCCTGTGTGATTGTAAATGTTCAGCGTGGAGGTCCGGGGCTTGGAACCATCCAGCCTTCTCAGGCCGATTATAATCAGGCAACCAAGGGTGGCGGCCATGGCGACTATTCTTTGCTTGTTCTTGCTCCGGCTTCGGTTCAGGAGATGCACGATTTTGTGATCCTTGGATTTGACCTTGCCTTTAAATACCGTAATCCGGTGATGATTCTGGCAGATGGCGTGATCGGGCAGCTGATGGAGAAGGTGGAGCTGATTGACCAGCGTCCGCGTTGGACAAAAGAACAGATTTTGGAAATTTCGGGCAATTGGGCTACAACCGGAAAGGCTTCAGGACGTAAGAAACATATCATTACATCACTGGAACTGGATTCTTACCGGATGGAACAGAATAACATTACGCTTCAGGAGAAATATCATCAGATGCGTGAGAAGGAGGTCCGCTTTGAAGCTATTGATTGTGATGATGCAGAATATATCTTGGTCGCTTTCGGTTCGGCAGCCCGGATTTGCCAGAAAACGGTACAGATTGCCCGTAAAAAAGGGGTGAAGGTGGGTTTAATACGACCGATTACACTTTTCCCTTTCCCGGAGAAAATTATTGCTTCGTATGCCCCTAAAGTAAAAGGGTTTCTCTCTGTTGAATTTAATGCAGGACAAATGGTGAATGATATCCGTTTGGCTGTCAATGGAGTAACTAAAGTTGAATATTTTGGGAGAATGGGTGGAATTGTTCCAACACCAGATGAGGTTGAGGTTGCACTCGAACAAAAACTTATAAAAGGATAGTTATGTCTGTCTTAACTGGAAGAATTAACGAAATTATTAAACCGGAGAATCTGGTTTATGCCAAATCGCCACTGTTGAACGACGATTTAATGCATTATTGTCCCGGGTGCAGTCATGGCGTAGTACATCGGTTGATTGCCGAGGTGATTCATGAGATGGGAATACAGGAGGAGACCATCGGTGTATCACCGGTAGGTTGTGCTGTCTTTGCCTATAACTATATCGATATTGACTGGCAGGAGGCTGCCCACGGGCGTGCACCTGCTGTGGCTACAGGAATCAAACGGGTAATGCCCGAAAAATATGTGTTCTCCTACCAGGGAGATGGTGATCTTGCGGCAATCGGTACAGCAGAGACTTTTCATGCTGTAAACCGTGGAGAAAATATCGTGATGATCTTTATCAATAATGCGATTTACGGGATGACCGGTGGTCAGATGGCCCCCACAACACTTGTTGGACAGGTTACCTCGACAACTCCATATGGCAGGAATGTGGATCTGAATGGATATCCATTGAGAATTACTGAGTTATTGGCGCAGTTGCCAGGTGCGGCTTATGTAACCCGTCAGAGTGTTCAGACTCCTGCCGCGGTACGAAAAGCAAAAAAAGCGATTCGCAAAGCATTCGAACTACAGGCACAAAAAGTTGGTACTGCATTTGTTGAAATTGTATCTACATGTAGCTCAGGATGGAAACTTAGTCCTGTTGCTTCGAATAAATGGATGGAGGAAAATATGTTTCCCCAATATCCTTTGGGTGATCTCAAGGATGCCGGTCGTGCCGATGCAGGTTTATACAGTGTCAAAGGTTAATTCTATTTCAAAAAACAAAAAAATGACTGAAGAAATCATCATAGCAGGATTTGGCGGGCAGGGAGTTCTTTCAATGGGGAAAATTCTTGCTTACTCTGGCGTAATGCAGGATCAGGAAGTGGCCTGGTTTCCATCTTATGGTCCTGAAATGAGAGGTGGTACTGCCAATGTTACTGTTATCCTTAGCGATGAACGGATCAGCTCTCCGGTTCTCCACGAATTTGATACGGCCATTATCCTCAACCAACAATCGATGACCAAATTCGAATCTCGTGTAAAGCCTGGTGGCACACTTATTTATGATCCCAACGGAATTGTTGTACATCCAACACGAAAAGATATCAATATTTTGAGGGTTGAGGGTTCGAGACTTGCAGTAGAAATGGGGAATCCATTGACATTTAATATGATTGTATTGGGGGCTTTTTTAAAGGCAAAACCTGTAATCAAACTGGAGAATGTGAAGAAGGGGCTCGAGAAATCGTTACCGGAAAGACATCATAAACTAATTCCGCTTAATCTTTCGGCCATCGAAATCGGACAGCAAAACCTGGAAGTGGTGCAGACGGTGGGGGTTTAGGCTATTAGGGGATTAGACTATTCGGTTATTGGGTTTTAGGAAGTTTAGGGTATTGGAAAAGATTTGGATTTTTTCTGCCAATAAAATCACTTACGGGTGTAGATGGTGAGATTTTTATTCTTTTCAGGATTAAAAGATTCTTCGCTACACTTCGTTTCACTACTAATTACAGCATTCTATTGGCTATTTTTAAAAGGAGATTCCTCACTGCATTCGGAATGAGGAATCTCACTTTTATTCTTTATTATCTTAGCTGTCCTAAAATTTGGTGTGCTTGTTAGTATTGGGTCTCAGAATGACAATTATTGAGATAATAAGAGTAAAGAGGGTGTCTAAAAAGCCTGAAAAATTTACTCTTTCCAATACTATAACTTGTTGTTATTCTAGGTGTAGCGAAGAATGTTTGATTTCCACCCGGAGAGTATTATATTGTATTTTAAGCAGTCTAATATCATTTCCTAATAGTCTTCAGCCTAAATAATTCCCATATCGATTTGCTGGACAATATACTCGATCATCCGGTCTTCATTGGCAGCATCGTATTCCGATTTCAGGTTATGTCCAAAGAGACGGGCTACGCCTTGCCAGAAAAACGCACTGAATCCCCCTTTAAACTCTTTGATAATTTCGAATGACGATTGACCGGTTTCACGATCAATTAGTTTTATGAGTATCCGACCCTGAGAGACCGACATGGTACGAATCTGAGTTTCAAATTCCGCAAAAAGATCCTTTTCAATTTTTTTGACATAATCCTTCCGTTCGCGCTCGCTCTTAAAAGTCATATAAATGCTGTTGTATTCTTTGAGTCTTAGAGCAGCAACTTTGGCTATGGGATATACTTTTAAGACTCTCATTTCCAGGATGGTATACTGGTGCAGCATTCTGCGCGACATATCTTTCTGCTGTGGGTAGACCAGAATCTCGGGCAATTGCACATGCATTATTGAATCAGATATAGTAATAAGTTCCTGACTGTCATATTGATATGGTGGCCGGTCTTTAACCTGACCAATTCCCACAGATGGGAGTAACAACAAAACCAAATATCGAAACCATTTCAACATCCCTGCTATCCTCTTATTTGACGGCAAAAATAGTAAAGGATTGGTTAGTCGGTACTACTTTTCACGTTATTAAATTCCAAATTTTTCGAATTCGCGATTTGTAAAAAGGTATATTTGTAAAAAATGATTTAATAAACCTTTTGACTGCATTATAATAATGGATAAAATTAAGGTTGGGGTATACTCCGAAATCGGGTTATTGGAAGGGGTCATCCTTCATACTCCAGGTCATGAAATCGAGAATATGACGCCGGAGAATGCCGAAAGGGCACTCTATAGCGACATCTTAAATCTCTCGGTGGCCACAAAAGAGTACGTTCAGTTGAAAGGTGTTTTGGAAAAAGTGACCCACATTTTTGAGGTGAAGGATCTGTTAACTGAGACGCTTGATAATGACACATTCAAAGAGGATCTTATACGCCGGATTTGTTTGCAGGAAGATGCTGTCGCTGAAACAGGATTTTTGCTGGATACTCCTGTACCAATGCTTACACGTCAACTTATCGAAGGGGTTGTGCTTAAACGCGATAATCTGACCCGTTTTCTTAGTAAAGAACGCTATTCGATGCGTCCTTTACACAATTTTCTCTTTACCCGCGATGCCTCCATGACCATTTGGAATGAGGTATTGATCGGTAAAATGGCCAGTAAAGTACGGGAACGTGAGTCACTCATTATGGAGGCAATCTTTAAGAACCATCCGGCTTTTGAAGTTAAAACGATCAACCCCGCATCACTTTCGGGAATTACAGGTGGTTTTCCTAATGCGACAATCGAAGGAGGCGATGTGCTGATCGCCAGCGAAGATGTTCTGGTCATCGGTACTGGCTCACGAACCTCAACGCAGGGGATAGACTATCTGATTGATGTGATCAGGGCAAAAAAGACCAACCTGAAACATATTATCGTCCAGGAGCTTCCCGACAGTCCTGAATCATTTATCCACCTGGATATGACTTTCACTTTTCTGGATAAGGATACCTGCATGGTATACGAGCCTTTGATAATTAAAAACAATAAATTTCATACCATACATATTACCATCGATAACGGGAAGGTTATTCAGATCAAACAGCCAAAAAATCTTTTAAAAGCGCTTAATAGTATAGGTTTTAATCTTGACCCCATATTTTGCGGCGGAAAGCAGGATCCCTGGATCATGGAACGCGAACAGTGGCACAGCGGCGCAAATTTCTTTGCTTTTGAGCCAGGTAAGGTGATTGGTTATGAGCGTAATGATTATACTTTGGAGGAGATGAACAAACACGGGTTTGAGATTGTAAAGGCTGTTGATTATATTGAAAGCAAAGTTGATCTTAGCGATTATCCAAAAGTTGTCATCACAATTCCTGGCGCCGAACTGGCCCGTGGCGGTGGAGGCGCGCGGTGCATGACCATGCCAATTTGCAGGGGAAAGGTTGATTGGTAGGCCGATTTATATTTGGAGGTAAGATGAGATCAAACTTATATAATCTAATAATTCGATTGTTTGCTGCTGGCTATTTGCTGCTGGCGTTTGGCAGACCTTGCATTTAATCTTTAATATTTACAACAAAGATGGAATAATGGATACCCGGTTGACAAAGAACAAGCTTGTTGCCAGTCACCAGTCACCAGTTGCAAGTAGCCAGTTGCCAGTCGCTCACTATAGTCTCAAAGAAATAAATATTCCTAATCGTGTCAATTTTTGAATCGAATCAGCAATGCGTAAATTAGATAACGAAGAGCTTTCACGACTTTCGGTCGGAGATTTTAAACAGGCAGGTAAGATGCCTTTAGTAGTAGTACTTGATCATGTAAGAAGTTGTAATAACGTAGGTTCAATCTTCCGCACTTCGGATGCCTTTCTGGTGAACAAAATCTGTCTTTGCGGAATTACGGCTACACCTCCCGATAAGGAGATCCATAAAACAGCGCTTGGGGCTGAGAATTCTGTGGAATGGGCATATTACAAAACAACAGAGGAGGCAGTTGATATCCTTAAAAAGGAGGGTTTTACGCTGATTGCCATCGAACAGGTGGAGGGGAGCATTGCACTGAATGATTATCAACCTGAACCAAATGAAAAGCTGGCGCTGATCTTCGGCAACGAGGTAAAAGGGGTGCAGCAGGAGGTGGTCAATCTCTGCGATAAAACCATCGAAATTCCTCAATTTGGGACCAAACACTCCTTTAATATTGCAGTAAGCGCAGGTATAGTACTATGGGATTTATATAATAAATTGAGATAACTAATTTTATCTAAGAGGTCTGTTTTTATGTTTTTTTGTCGCTTTTCTACTTGGTATTATTGTTTTCAAAAATATTTCATTTCCTACTTGATTTTTTGTATGCTTATAAATATTTAAATGTAGCGAATATCTAATTTACAAAACTCCCGAAAAACCGGCAATAAGTCTTGCCGAGGGGAGGAATATTAGCTGAGCCACCAAAGTTCCGATTATCCTGGCCAAAACCATATAAACGATGTATTTGCGGAAAAGGGATTCCTTACATTTTCCCAGTACCACTTCATCGGTCATAATTGACAGATAGGGGTCAATAAAAACAAACATTAATATTGTAGCCAATCCATTAATAACAGACGACAAGGTGCTGGAAGTTGTCCTAAGATCTGGATTCAGATACCCAGCATATAATGAAGAAAGTACTCCAACTGTAATGATAGCAACAGCAATCACGTTCATTAAAAATACCTTCCATGGAAAATTGTGTTTAAAATCAATTTGCGTAATATTTTTTCGGTCAGGAACAACAAAGCTTTCTCTGACAGATGTAATACCCCCTTTGGTGAAACCATGAAATATTGTTTTAGGAACAGACTTATAGATACTAAACCGATTCACGGCCACCGATAATAGCCGCTGGAATGTTGGAATTAAGAGTCCGCCGACAATCGTAGCGACTGTACATGAAAGTATGATTAGCTGAAAATCAAAAAGATTACTCCCAATGCCTGACTTTATGTTTTTCTCGATTGAACTTGCAAGTAAAGGTGCCTGAAATCCGTTTGCAGTTCTGGAGATCAGAATTAGAATATTAAACAATGCGAAGGATATGGCAATTCTGCCGGTTCTGATACCGACAATCCTGACGGAGTAGGAGAGTGTAGTGATCAGGTTGATTACAAAGGTAAGAACGATAACCAAAAATAGCTGGAGGCTCATTAGGCAATGTATGAATGAATCAATGCGAGTAAATCATCTTTTTTTATTGGTTTTGATATGTAATCGTTGCAACCTGCCTCCAATGATTTTTCCCGGTCGCTGATCAACCCAAATGCTGTTTGTGCAATGATAATTACATCCTTATTAAACTGACGAATCTGATGAGTGGCTTCATATCCGTTCATTCCGGGCATTCTGATATCCATCAAAACCAGTTCGATATCAGGATTATTCCGGCATATTTCAACAGCGCTATTTCCCGTTGAAGCATTTAAAATCTTAGTGCTGATTTTACTGATTACCTTCGTGAGATACCTTTCAGAGGCGTCATCATCTTCAACAATTAAAATTTTTGGTTCAGAACCTTTATGATTGGTCATATTATCTTCAAATACAGTGAGGTAATTGTCTTTTTTGCCATTTATTTCTTCAGGTTTTGGTTCTAAGGGGAGGGTGAAATAGAATGTTGAGCCGATACCATATTCACTTTCAACCCAGATTTGGCCTCCCAGCATTTCAACATATGCCTTGGCGATTGATAAACCTAACCCGGCACCCTGGCGGGCTTGAATATCCAAAATATCCGCTTGAATAAATCGCTCAAATATGGCTTTCTGCCGGTTAACTGGAATTCCTATTCCTGTGTCTTTTACATAAAATTTCAGTAGAGACGGTGCATGCAACGTCTCTACCCTATACCCAAATTCTACATTACCTTGGTCTGTGTATTTTATGGCATTTTTAACCAGGTTTACAAGGATTGCATACATTTTTTCCCGGTCTGTATTAATCAGGGCTTTTGGTTCAGGCAAACTATTGACAAACGAGAATTTTATCCCTTTTGCTACAGCATCCAGGTAAAGGAGGTCGTAAACCTCTTTGATCTGTTCGTTTATATTTACGTCATTAATAGATACTTCTATCAGACCGGATTCTATTCTGGAGATATCCACAATTTCGTTAATGATATTGAGCATACGGGCGCCACTTTTCTCGATAATGCTGATGTACTCTTTTTGTTCATCGCCTGTAAGACCAGGCTGTTCCAACAGTCCGGCAAAACCAAGAATGCCATTCATCGGGGTTCTGATTTCGTGGCTCATATTGGCAAGAAATGCAGATTTCAATCGATCAGATTCTTCAGCTTTTTCCTTGGCTTTGATCAATTCCGCCTCCTTATGCTTTTCCTCTGTGATATCTTCTTTGATAATGATATAGTTACTGGTTAATCCGCTTGATCCGGTCAATGGAGCAATGGTCACATTCTCCCAAAACGGTGTACCATCCTTTTTCCTGTTTCTAAATTCAGTTTTCCATACTTGTCCTGTTTTCAAAGACTCCCACATCTTATTGTATGATTCTGAGCTATGATGTTTTGGATTAAATATTCTCGGATTTTTGCCCATGACCTCTTGTGAAGGGTATTGGGTGAAAACAACAAACTGATGGTTTGTGTACTCAATTTTTCCAGCTTTGTCGGTAATAATGATCATTGACGGACTTTGCTCCAAGGCTGAACCGAGTGTTTTAATTTGTTGCTCGTCCTTTTTGCGGGCGGTAATATCTTCTTTGACGGCAATGTAATTGGCTATTTTCCCGTTCTCATCAAAAATGGGGGAGATGGATGCGGACTCGTAATAAGTCTCACCACTCTTTTTTATATTAAGAAACTCACCGTGCCACTCCCTTCCGTTGGTAATAGTATCCCAAAGTTGTTTGTAATCATCACTGGATTTGGTGTTCGACTTGAGGATTCTTGGATTTTGATGAATTGCCTCGTCGAGACTATAACCCGTAATTTGGGAGAATTTAGGATTTACATATTCGATGTTGCCATTAATATCGGTAATTACAATCGAAACCGGACTTTGTTCCACCGCACTGGATAGAATGCGAATCTGATTTTGGTTATTGATTCGTTCGGATATGTCGCGCACAACGCCAATCGTTCCTGAGAATTGTCCATTCTCATCGGTTTGAATTTGAACGTTCATTGATACCCAGAATGGTGTTCCATCTTTTCTTCGTGCCTGGCATATAAAATCCTCAAGGCTTCTTTTGACAGTTAACTCTTTTAATAGGTTTATTCTATCAGATGGATTAGCATAAATATCCTCTACCTGAATGCACATCATTTCCTCAATTGTCTGAAAACCATACATTGGTACAGCAGATGGGCTTACCAAAATAAAATTGCCGGATTTGTCAGTCTGAAAATAGGCATCCTGAAGATTATTGAAAATGCTGTGAAATTGTTCTTCACTTTTTACCAATGATGCTAACGTATTTTGGTGCTTCTGTTCCAATTCTATGTTTTCAAGGGCGAAACCAATGTCATCTGCAACTTCCGATAGCAGTTCGATCTCTTCCTGATCGAAGAAATTTGGAAATGAAGCGTATAACGTGTATGCGCCAATAACTTTGCCAAATAGTTTAATCGGTAATGCAATCGATGAATGGTAACCCCGTTTCAATGCCTCATCTTTCCAGATATTAACGCAAGGATCATTCTCAAAATCACTGCAAACAAAGTGTTTGCCTTCCCTTAGCGCCTTACCTGTAGGCCCGCGCCCTTCAGGGATATCACTTATTGAAATTTGCCTGATTGCGTTAAGGTACCCATCGTCAAATCCCGCATAAGTTAAAGGTTTGAGGGTAGACTCGTATTCATCGATCAATCCAATCCATGCCATACGGAAATTCCCATAATCGACAGCGATGCTGCAAGCCTCTTCAAGCAGCTTCTCTTTTCCTTTTAAATGGACAATGGTTTGATTTACCTGACTGATTACAGCATATAAACGGGTCAGTTTCTCCAGTTTTATTTCTGCCAGTTTTCGTTCTGTAATATCAGTTATTGTTGTTATAAAATAAAGCGGATTACCTTTTTCATCCCGTAATAATGATGTACAAATATCAACCCAAACAATATTCCCCAGTTTATGAATATATCTTTTCTCCCACCGGGCGCTAGACTTATCTGTTGTGAGAATTGAATTGATTATTTTTTGATTGGTTTCTATATCCGCCGGATAAGTTATCTCTTGCCAATGTATACCTGACAACTCCTCTTCAGAGTAGCCTAAAATTTGGGAAAAAGCATTATTGGTCTTTAGCTTTCCACCAATTGTAGTCATCGAAATTCCTACAGCTGCATGTTCGAATACATTTCTGAATTTATCTTCACTTATTCGCAGTAATTCTTCTGCCTCTTTGCGTTTTGTTATATCTGTAAAAGTGATGATTGCCTGTTTTATATTACCATGGCCATCACTAACAGGATATCCGTTACAAATTGCCCATACCGGTTTCTCCAAATCAGGACGGCAAATCCCGGTCAGATAATTTTCAATAATATCTCCAGTTGAAAGGACAACATTTACAGGATACTCTTCAACCGGCATGACAGAACCGTCCTCTTTTAGAAAATACCATGCCGGATCAACGGCCTTTTTTCCATTTAACTGTTCCCAGGTCAGTCCAAGCATATGATTCGCCGAAGTATTTGATAAAATAATTGCTGAGCTGGAATCGTGCACCACGATTCCAGCAGAAAGGTTTTGGACAAAAGTACGATACCAGTCTTCTTTTTTTCTCAGCTCCTCCTCTGCTACTTTTTGATCAGTGATTTCTTTTCCAAAAACCGAAATTCCAAATATTATATCATTATGTTTAAGAATATTGAAATTCAATTCAATAACTCTCTGGTTGTTAATAGTATGGTATTCCTGGATATAGGGACCCTCCTTTAATACTTTTCGGTACATTTCATGCCATAATGCAACATATTCAGTTGTTGAAAACAGCTCTTCGGGGCGATATCCAAGCTTAATCTGAAAACCCTGACCGGATAAAAAGTAATCTTCTAAGGATTTATTAAACGAAAGAAGACCAAAATCGTTAGGATCTACGGACCATATCAGGTCGGCGGTACTATCGACTATGGCATTGTTTAAAATCTTTATTTCAGTAAGTTCCTTTTCTGCTAATTGGCGATCAGGTAAACTATTATGAAGCTGGATTTTTAAAGAATCCCGCTCTTTCTCCAATTCCTGCAATCTTGCGATAAGTTCCTCTTTTGATTGATCATGATTAATCATCGTTCGTCCGGTTTCGTTTTAATTTGGTTCATAACAATCGATCAAAAAAATAATAAATGCCAAAATAAATCACCCAAATAAGAAATAGAGTGAGATTGCTTAATTGTCTTTCCCCGTTAAACCCCTATCAAGCAAACTGATCAAGCAGCGCAATTCGTTTTTGGATGGGTGGATGTGTCGAGAAAAAGTTGCTCAGGGAGAATTTTTTCTCTTCAGATTGGGGATTTTCGATAAAGAGTTGTGCTACATCGCGGCGCTCTACCGCCTCAATAAGCGGATCCTGACTAATCTTACGCAAAGCGCTTGCCAGGGCATATGGTTTTCGTGTCATCTCAGCAGCTCCGGCATCTGCCATGTATTCACGTGATCTCGAGATTCCAAAGCGAAGTAAAATAGCAATCAGGTAGCAGACTGCCGAAATAACAATGGCAACCAGAATGACAACGCCCCCATTCTTGCCCTCTTTATCCCTGGAGAATAGACCGAAACGCAGACTTCTTAAAGCCATTTGTGCAATAAATGCGAAAATCCCCACAAAGATGATCGAGATGATCATTAACCTGACGTCGCGGTTGCGGATATGGGTCAGTTCATGGGCAATCACCCCTTCGAGTTCATCGTCGTCAAGTTTATCGATGATTCCTCGTGAAAAGGAGACCGAGAAAGTGCTCTCGTTAATTCCACTGGCGAAGGCATTTAGGGAATCGTCTTCAATGATAAAGATTTGCGGAATTTTCATTCCTTTTGAGATACAAAGGTTTTCAACAAGATTATATACCCGCTTATTCTCCATTCTTGCCAATGGTTTTGATCCCGTTGCCATTCTGATCATGGAGTTATGAAAAAACCAGGCAATAATAAACCAGATTGATGTTCCGATCAACACAAACGGAGCTGTGTTGATAAACGAATCGTTAATGATTTGGGGATCTTGCTGCCTGGAAGTAAAGAACAAAAAGGCATACACCATCCCGAGTAAAACAATAGGGAAAGCAAGAATCAGGAGAACACTGTTGAAGTTGTTTCTCCTGATTTGTGTCTGGATTCCGACGTAAGTCATTAATTAAAGCTTATTTTAGGTGGTTCTTCCATAGTTGCCCGCTCCTGACCCAAATCGAACATTGTTTCACGTTGGAAACCAAAACTGTTGGCAATCAGATTTGACGGGAAGGTTTCAATTCCTGTATTGTACTCAGTTGTAGCGGCATTAAAATACCTGCGTACCGCTGCCAGTTTATTTTCAATATCACTTAATTCTTCCTGGAGTTGAAGGAAGTTTTGATTGGCTTTCAGATCGGGATAAGCTTCAACCGATACCTTCAGTCCTTGTAACGCAGAGGAGAGCTGTGTCTCTGTCTTAATTTTTTCATCAATGGTAGTTGCACTCATTGCTGCAGTTCTTGCCTCAGTAATCCTCGTCAGCAATTCCCTTTCGTGAGTAGCATAACCTTTCACGGTTTCAACTAGTTGAGGAACAAGGTCGTGCCGTTGACGGAGCTGAACATCAATATCGGCAAATGCATTCTGCCGTGTGTTGCGCAGGCGAACCAGACTGTTGTAAATTCCAATTAGCCAGAAGATAATTACAACAATTACAATCAGAATAATTATTGGGACCATAAATAGAAAATTTAGTGGATTAATCCAACAAATGTACAATTTTATAAGGATGTCTGATCCTGCAATTATTTTTTTATTGGGTAACTTTTTTATGTTGAAATTTTTGTGGTGTGTGATATCTGTCTAAAGATGAAAACAAAATTCAAGGGGTGAAAAAAGCAGGAAATTGATTATGTAATGCTAACAGACAATGAGTCCAATAGACAATCATGTGGAGAAATGTACAATGGGATGTTTGAAATATACACAAAATAGATTATTTTATATATTGAAAAACGTGCAGTTTTTTAATAAGTTTGAAGATTGAAAAGAACTGAATTCAATTTAAAATTAATTTTTATGAACCGACTTATTGGTGAGATGCCTAAAATCGGCATCCGTCCCGTGATCGACGGACGTCGTCAGGGGGTTAGAGAATCGCTGGAGATTCAAACTATGAATATGGCGAAAGCAGCTGCAAAGCTGATTTCAGACAATCTTCGTCTTCCAAACGGAGATAAAGTGGAGTGTGTTATCGCTGACAGCACTATTGGAGGTGTTGCGGAAGCAGCGATGTGTGCTGATAAATTTGCCCGTGCCGGTGTTGGTGTCTCTCTTACCGTTACTCCATGCTGGTGCTATGGTACAGAAGTAATGGATACTGATCCGCTTGTTCCCAAAGCAGTTTGGGGTTTTAACGGTACAGAACGTCCGGGTGCTGTTTACCTTGCTGCAGCTTTGGCAGGATATGCCCAAAAAGGATTGCCGGCATTTGGGATATATGGTCACGATGTTCAGGATGCGGGTGATACCTCCATCCCTGAAGATGTTAAGGCGAAATTGCTACAATTTGCAAAGGCTGGACTGGCCGTCGCCCAAATGAGAAATAAATCATACCTGTCTCTGGGTGGGATGTCGATGGGGATAGCGGGGTCGTATGTTGATCAGGAGTTTTTCCTCGATTATCTTGGAATGCGTACCGAAGTGGTTGATATGTCCGAGATCGTTCGTCGCGCTGAACGTGGCATCTATGATAAGGTGGAATTTGAAAAAGCACTTGCATGGGTGAAGAAAAACTGCAAAGAGGGCGAAGATCCCAATAAACCTGAAGCCCGGCTTTCTGCAGAACGCAAAGAATGGGAGTGGGAGATGGTGGTTAAAATGACCCTGATTGCCCGTGACCTGATGATTGGCAATCCAAGGCTTGCCGAAATGGGATTTGGAGAAGAAGCGTTTGGTCATAATGCCATCGCAGGTGGATTCCAGGGACAGCGTCAGTGGACTGACCATTTGCCAAATGGCGACTTTATGGAGGCCATCCTCAACTCATCCTTCGACTGGAACGGAATTCGTGAAGCTTTTGTTATGGCTACCGAAAACGATTCATTGAATGGTGTTGCGATGTTATTTGGACATTTGTTAACCAATACTTCCCAGATATTCTCTGATGTTCGCACCTACTGGAGTCCTGATGCCGTTGAACGTGTTACCGGTAAAAAACTCACAGGTAAAGCTGCTGACGGAATCATTCACTTGATCAACTCGGGTTCCACAACTCTTGATGCCACTGCAAAACAGCAAAAAGATGGACAACCTGCAATGAAACCTTTCTGGGAGATCACTGAAGCAGAAGCTCAGGCTTGTCTCGATGCAACCGACTGGCCAGCCGCCGATCTTGGCTATTTCAGGGGCGGAGGCTTTTCCTCTCATTTCAATACCGAAGGGGAGATGCCTGTTACCATGTCTCGTGTCAATCTGGTAAAAGGGATTGGACCGGTTCTTCAGATTGCTGAAGGCTGGACCATTCAACTTCCGGAAGATGTTCACTCCGTTCTGGATGTTCGTACAAACCCGACTTGGCCAACAACATGGTTTGCACCACGTCTTACCGGCAAAGGTGCATTCGCTGATGTCTATAATGTGATGGCGAACTGGGGTGCGAACCACGGTGCGATCAGCTATGGCCATATCGGCGCTGACCTGATCTCGCTCGCAGCTATGCTCCGTATCCCTGTTTGTATGCACAATGTACCTGATGAAAAAGTCTTCAGACCAGCAGTATGGAATGCCTTTGGGATGGATAAGGAGGGATCCGATTACCGTGCCTGTGATACTTATGGCCCGGTTTATGGAAAGACAAAGTAGAACAGACTTTTAGGCTTTAGGCTTTTAGGCTGTAGGTTAATACTACAATTCTTTAACCTATCGTATAAAAAACATTTTATCATTTTGACAGCTGGCATTTGGGTATTACAAACCAAAGCCAGCTGTTTTTTTGAAGTGGAATGATGGTGTCCTAATCATATTTATCGTATTCCATTATTTAATTTGTTTATGTATTACTACATTTGATAAAGATTACCTTTTAGCTCGATCTCAAAACTTTATTAATCATCTAAGAAAAACAAAATGGCAGCACTACCAATTATCGGAATTATCATTTTGATCCTTTTATCAGGATTCCGGATTGCACAGGAGTATGAACGTTCGGTTATATTCAGGCTTGGACGTTTCCAGGCAATAAAAGGTCCGGGTCTCTACTGGATAATTCCTTTTATCGAAGTTCAGCAGCGGGTTGATATCAGAACAAAAACTGTGGATCTGGAACAGCAGGAAACAATCACAAAGGACAGTGTAACCATAAAAGTGAATGCCGTCCTTTGGTTTAAAATTATTAATCCGGAAGGCGCTATTATTCGTGTGGCGGACTATAATAAAGCAGTCTACCAGTTTTCAGTGACAGCCCTAAGGAATATTATCGGACAACACACCCTCGATGAGGTATTGCGGGAAAGAGAACAGATCAATGGGACACTTCAGAAAATTGTGGACTCCACCACTGAACCATGGGGTATCAAAATTGAGATGGTCGAGATGAAAGATGTTGAAATACCTGAAGCCATGCAACGTGCGATGGCACGCGAAGCTGAAGCTATCAGGGAAAAAAGAGCCCGAATTGTCAAAGCTGAAGCCGAACTCGAAGCATCAATCAAATTGACACAGGGTGCCAAGGAGATGGAAGGGAGCCCTATTGCGCTGGAGTTAAGAAGGATGCAAATGTTATCGGAAATTGGCATCGATAACAATACCACAACTGTTATCCTGATGCCATCGGACTTCACAAATGCGGCCAAAAGTTTCACTGAACTGGTCAATAAAAATAAGCTCAACGAAAAGTCCTGATTCAATCGGATTTCTCCTGAATGCAAATGAATAAATTTGATATTGAGAAATTAAGAAAAGCATATAATAATTGATTTCCGGATTTTCTGAATATGATTAGTCATCTGTCTAATTTTCCGGTTTTACAGTCAATTTTCACGATAAAATTGGCCACTTCGCTCCATTTTTCTAATTTCACCGTTTTAATTTTGTAGGAATGACTTTTCCAAAGCTTACTGTTAATACACCAATTGAGTTAATCAACCAATTTGCAAAAAATACAATGGTTGAAAATCTTGGTATCCAGTTTACTTCCATCGGCGAGGGATGGGTAGAAGCCACAATGCCTGTGGATCACCGCACTTCGCGTCCCGGAAATCTGTTACACGGAGGAGCTAACCTGGCTCTTGCCGAAACAGTTGCAGGTTTAGGTTCCATGTTGTTAATTGACAGTAGTGAATTCGACGTACTCGGAATTCAGATCAGTTCAAACCATACCGGCAGTGCGACCGAAGGAACTGTGTTTTCACGTGCTGAAATTGTGTATGCGGGAAGCCAGACCCATGTATGGAATGTAGAAATAAAAAATAATGCCGGGAAATTGTTATCGACCGGGCGAGTGACTAACATGATTGTAAAACGGAATGGCAAATAAGCTCCTCTTGGCTCCGGTCTTTGACCTACTCATTCAAAACCAGATAGCTTTTGCCGCTTGGTTCGACCCTATGGATCAACGATTAGGTATTGTTGTTGGAAATACCTCTGATGTAAAATTGTTTGATCGTTTCGATCAACTGAATGGGGAAGCCGGATTTGTATTTGCCCCATACCGCATCACTGAACAATATCCGGTTATTCTTTTGAAACCAGCTATTTACGTCGAAGATTTAAATTCAGTAGATCAGCTTGATTTCAGCAATATTGAACCATTTATTAAGAAATCGGCAGACAATGAACATTGCAAAACCGGTACAAAGGAGGAATACCTTCATGCTATCGAAGAAACAGTGAGTGCTATCCGAGGCGGAGATCTTTCGAAAGTGATTA
Organism: Prolixibacteraceae bacterium; assembly: GCA_963677935.2. GTDB lineage: Bacteria > Bacteroidota > Bacteroidia > Bacteroidales > Prolixibacteraceae > JAAFHB01. The sequence continues at coordinate 5,696,160 of CAXXEH010000003.1, forward strand.
TTTCCAGACAGATACCGGTTAATAGATCAGAACGCTCACTTGGGGATATCTTTATTCAATTGCACGACCAGACGCCCAATGCTTTCACCTATCTGGTCAATTTGCCTGCCGCCGGAATATGGATGGGGGCAACACCTGAAGTATTGCTAAAGTCGGATGGAGATTTTTTCGAAACCGTATCTCTTGCCGGAACACAAGTGCGGAAATACGACTCGGAGGATTATTATTGGAATACTAAAGATATTGAAGAACAGGCGTTTATTTCACGATACATGCTTGAACTTTTCTATTGTTTCGATATACATAAATATCGTACCACGGGACCAGAAACATTGGAAAGCGGTAACGTTGCCCATCTGAAAACCTCATTTTTTTTCGCTGCGGAAAAAATTGAGAAGTGCCTCGGTAATTTTATTGCTGAATTGCATCCTACTCCGGCAGTTTGCGGATTACCTAAAGAGCTGGCCGATGAATTTATCCTGAAGAATGAAAAACATGACAGAAAATATTACACCGGATATCTTGGTCCCTGGAAGTTGAATCAACAGGTTAATCTTTTCGTAAATTTACGCTGTATGGAGGTAACCGGCGACGAGTTTATCCTGTATGCCGGTGGGGGAATCACTGCCAAATCAATTCCGGAGCGTGAATGGGACGAAATCAATCAAAAGGCAAAGACGTTATTGTCAGTGATCGCGCCTGAACTGCAAGGGCAGAACGGGCAAGGAAATGATCCTTGTCAAATTTAGAATCACAATTCTGAAATATTCCGACTATGATAACCGACAAAAAACATGTTCAGCAACTTGCCTCACTTTTATTGCAAAAGGGAATTACCAGTGTGGTGATTTCACCAGGTTCGCGCAATGCACCGTTGATTAATATTTTTTCCGGCTTACCGGAATTTAGTTGTCTGAATATTGTTGACGAGAGAAGCGCCGGCTATACTGCACTTGGGATGGCCTTAGCCCAGGAAAAGCCTGTTGTAGTGGTCTGCACTTCCGGAACTGCTGCCATCAATTACGGACCGGCTATTGCTGAAGCTTATTATCAGAATGTCCCTTTAGTCGTGTTAACGGCAGATCGCCCCCGGAGATGGATTGATCAGGCCGACGGACAAACGGTGCGACAGGAAAACCTCTTTGCAAACCATGTACTGAAAAGTGTAAGTCTTCAGGAATCTGACTGTGACAATGATTTCCTTCTCAATAATTTGCTGATCAACGAAGCGCTTAATCTGGCTTTATCCTCCAGACCTGGTCCGGTCCACATCAATATTCCATTGGATGAGCCGCTTTATGGATTGACCGAAAACGAGATGGCGCCTTTCAGAAATATTCAGATCATCAAACCTAAACAGAGACTTCCTGTTTCAGAAATACATAAACTAGCAGAACAATGGAATAGTGCATCCCGAAAAATGGTTATCATTGGTCAGCTTTCTCCGCATGAGGACTTAAATAAACTGGTAAGTCAACTGGCAGAAGATTCCGGAACCATTATTTTTGCCGAGCATATTTCGAACCTGAGCAATCCACATCTGCTGAAAATGACAGATCCGGTAATTGCGGCGATCCCGAATCACTTAAAGTCTGAATTTCAATGCGATATTCTGCTAACGTTTGGTAATCAGATCGTTTCAAAACGTCTTAAACAGTTTGTTCGTCTCCATCAGCCCAACCAGCACTGGCATATTTCGGCAGGGGGAGAACATACCGATTCCTATAATTCGCTTTCTCATGTGATTGGGACCGATCACCTGGAATTTCTGAATGCTTTCGTCCCTGAAATAAAAAACACCGAAAGTGCTTATCGCGAAATGTGGATAACACTGGAAAGTACTTCAAATCAGTGCAAGGATAACTTTCTGAAGGATGCTCCATTTTGTGATCTGACCGCTTGTCAGTTGATTGCTTCTCACATTCCGGAACAATCGGTGGTGCATTTGGGAAACAGTTCAGTGGTTCGTCTGATGCAAATGTTTAGTCCGACAAAAAATGTCGCTTATTTTGGAAACCGGGGTACAAGTGGCATTGATGGTTCGTTATCCACTGCGGTTGGATTTGCCCTCACTTCCGGAAAGACGAATACTGTTATTTTGGGTGAACTGTCCTACTTTTATGACTCTAATGCCCTAATGAACAAGTATTTCCCTAAAGATCTGAGAATCATTGTCCTCAATAACGGCGGTGGAAATATTTTCCGGTTGATTGGGGGTCCAAGGCAATCGCCAGTCTTGAAAGAGCATTTTGTTGCAGAACACGATTTTAAAGCGGAAGGATTAGCCGTAGCATTCGGAATCTCCTACCTTAAAGCCGAAAATCGGAATGAGCTTTCTGAAACGCTAAATACGATCTTTGCTCCGGACTTATCCGGTCCAGTCATTCTCGAAATACTGACAAATGGCGAATTAAGCGCACAGGTCTTTCAGAATTGTTTTGAACAAATCAGAGGCTAACCTGTATTAAGAAGATTAACCGGTAGGAGCGGGTTTTTGGTTAATCATTGGAAAATTGGAATTTGGTTTTCAACCAGAGGTAAGAAGTACAAAGCATATGAGTAATAATTTAGTTTTGTTAATTCGAATTTAGTACCCCTATAAATCTCCCCGGAGGGAGACTTCTGGGTCCTAGTATAAACAATTTCGGCTCTTTTCTCCCCTCTATTACTCTCCTTTAGAGGAGTTAGACGCAGTCTGGGGCAGTCAGTATAATTTAATAAATATCAGATAATGAGCACTAAAAGAGTATGGCAAACAATTCGGGAATACGAAGATATCTTTTTCGATTATTTTGATGGAATAGGGAAAATAACGATCAACAGAGAACGTTATCGAAATGCATTCAGACCAACAACTGTCAATGAAATCAGTGATGCATTGCGCATTTGTCGCGAGGATCAACTCATCAACGTAGTGGTGCTGACAGGTGCGGGCGACAAGGCTTTTTGTGCAGGTGGTGATCAGACCGTCAAAGGTAAGGGTGGCTATATCGACAAAGATGGTATTCCACGCCTGAATATTCTTGAAGTGCAGAAGCAAATCCGTTCGATGCCCAAACCTGTTATCGCTATGGTCAACGGTTATGCCATAGGCGGAGGCCATGTATTGCACGTTGTCTGCGATATCTCCATTGCCTCTGAAAACGCTATTTTCGGACAGACCGGGCCCAAAGTTGGAAGTTTTGATGCTGGATTAGGCTCTTCCTATCTTGCAAGCATTGTTGGGCAGAAAAAAGCGCGCGAAATATGGTTTATGTGTCGTCAGTATTCTGCTGCTGAAGCGCTTGAAATGGGATTGGTCAACAAGGTGGTTCCGTTCGGTCAACTCGAGGACGAAGTCGTAGCCTGGGCACAAAAAATGCAGGAACACAGTCCGCTGGCACTTCGGATGCTGAAACTGGGACTTAATGCCGATCTTGATGGACAGATTGGAATACAGGAGTTTGCTGGTAATGCAACTTTGCTTTATTATCTCACCGAAGAGGCACAGGAAGGAAAGCATGCGTTTCTCGAAAAGCGCAAACCCGATTTCAAAAAATACCCGAAATTTCCATAAAGAAATACGCAAAAATAAAAAATGGCAACAGCTAAAAGTTGGATTAAAGCAGCGCGTTTAAGAACCTTGCCATTGGCAGTATCGGGTATTTTGATGGGGGCCGCACTATCGTATTTCGATGGTGGCTTTCAAACAAAGGTAACCGTTCTTGCCGTTGCAACTGCTTTGTTGATTCAGATTTTCTCAAATTTTGCGAACGACTATGGTGATTTCCAAAAAGGGACTGATAACCATCATCGTGTGGGACCTCAACGGACGGTTCAAAGCGGAGAAATCACTCCCGAACAAATGAAATTGGGAATGATCGTATTGATCGGTTTAAGCCTTCTTTCTGGGATTTGGCTCGTGGCCGAAGGGACAAAAGGACTTAATCTGACCACCTCATTGCTTTTTATTGGATTCGGAGTCATTGCCCTCATTGCTGCATACCGTTATACTGCCGGCAATAACCCTTACGGATACGCGGGGTTGGGTGATTTGTCGGTGTTTCTTTTCTTCGGAATTTTACCTGTCGTTGGCGCTTATTTTCTGAATGCCCACCAATTCAATCCCGAAATATTTCTTCCTGCAATCAGTATCGGCCTTTTCAGCACAGGTGTACTGAATCTGAATAACATGCGCGACATTGAAAATGACCGCAATTCGGGTAAAAAAACCATGGCAGTAAGGATGGGATTTCGCAATAGCAAAGGTTATCATACCACCCTGATTACAATCGGATGGATTTCTGCCTTATTGTTTGTTTACTTAAGTTTTCAATCTGTTTATCAGGTAATATTCCTGTTGACGTTGCCGTTGTTTATCAAGGATCTGGTACACATTAACCGGATTCAGGAACCCCGCTTGCTTGATCCATTTCTGAAAAAACTGTCGATTGCAACACTTTTATTTACCCTATTGTTTGGAATCGGCGTGTTGGTGTCCATCTAAAAACAAATTATAAAAATGAAGGCGCATTTCAAAAAGTATACCCTAAATTTTAAACAGCCTTCGGGGACATCAAGGGGAGTATATACTTCGCGTGATGTTTGGTATATATTTTTAACCGATGGAATAAATACGGGAATTGGCGAATGTGCGCCACTTCCGGATCTGAGCATTGACAGTCCCCAAAGAATCAGCGGAAAATTATTTGAAGTTTGTGAACGGATTGATGATTTCATCACCTTCCCTGAAGAGCTGCAAAGTTGGCCTTCCATCCGTTTTGGACTCGAAACTGCATTGCTCGATCTGGAAAACCGGGGAAAACAAATTTTGTACCCTTCAGCTTTTACTCGCGGGGAGCAGGGAATTCCGATTAACGGACTCATCTGGATGGGTACACCGGATTTTATGAAGCAACAAATCCGGGCAAAACTTGATGCCGGTTTTCGCTGTATTAAAATGAAAATCGGCGCCATTGATTTCGGAACTGAATTCGGTTTACTAAAAGAGATCCGAATGGAGTTTTCGCCCGAGCAGATTACCCTTCGTGTGGATGCCAATGGCGCCTGGTCATACGAGACTGCGCTCGAAAATCTGAATCGCCTTTCTGATCTGCAGATTCACTCAATTGAACAACCGATCAAAGCCGGTCAGTGGGATCTGATGGCTGCTTTATGCGAAAAATCACCGGTCCCGATTGGGCTTGATGAGGAATTGATCGGCGTTTTTACCCCTAAAGAGATGATTCAAATTGCAGAACAGATCCATCCGGCCTATTTAATTTTGAAACCTGGACTGCACGGTGGGTTGGCGGGTTGTGAAAAATGGATCGGACTGGCAAAAAAATCCGGGATTGGCTGGTGGATTACTTCAGCCCTGGAGTCAAATATCGGGTTGAATGCCATTGCCCAATGGACATTTCAGCAAAATATTTTCACCGAGCAGGGACTTGGAACGGGACAGCTTTTTACCAACAACTTTGATTCCCCGCTCCGGATCGAAAGGGATCACCTGTGGTATTATCCGGCTCTTGAATGGCAACTAAAATCACTGAAAGATGATTGATAATCCGAATATCATCACTTTGAACGGGAAAGAATTTAACGAGGAAGCATTGCAACTTCTTATTAGAGAGAAGCTCTCATTGGCTCAGTTGCCGGCATGGGAATCGGAATTGTTCTCATTTCTGGAAGAATGGATTTCTGATTCTGAAACGATTGAGGCGCAAACCTCAGGAAGTACGGGTGATCCGCAAACGATCAGATTACCAAAAAGTACGATGAAACAAAGCGCTTACCGAACAATTGATTTTTTTGGACTTCAAAGCGGAAACCGGATTTTATTATGCCTTCCCTGCCGTTTTATTGCCGGGAAAATGATGGTGGTAAGGGCTATTGTTGGCCAAATGAACCTCGTAACAATTGATCCGTCAGGTGATTTTGATATTCTGCTGGAAGAAACTTTTGATTTTGGATCGATGGTTCCCAATCAGGTTTATAAATTGTTGGAGAATCCTGCCGGGAAAAGAAAACTCGAAAATATCCGCAATCTGCTGATCGGTGGTTCAGCCATTCCGGGACCACTTGAAATTCAGGTTAAAGAGTTGAAAAGCCGTGTGGTATCGACCTACGGTATGACTGAAACCGCATCACATATTGCCATTCGTGAACTTTCGGGGGAGATGGCTTCAGATATTTACAAATGTCTTCGTGGAATCTCGGTCAGAAATGGGAAAGACGACTGCCTGCAGATTCATTCTGCTGGCTGGGGCGATCCTTTACAGACGAAGGATATCGCTGAAATATTATCTTCCGATGCGTTCCGTATTTTAGGGAGGATTGATGATGTCATCATTTCAGGCGGAATAAAATATTCCCCTGAGACGATTGAGAGAAAAATAGAATCATTAATTCAGAAGCGTTTTGTAATTTCCTCATCACCTGATGAAAAGCTTGGAGAAAAGCTGGTGCTTGTTATTGAAGGTGAACCGTCACCTTCTGAAAACCTGATGAGCGAACTTAAGCTATCTATGCCAACTTTCGAACTACCCAAATCGATCATCTATCTGCCAAATTTTCCGGAAACCTCATCCGGAAAGATCCGAAGAACCGAAATCAAAAAGCTTACGAATCCCGTTGTTTGATTTTAGGGACCCACCTTGGAACCTCACTTTTATACTTCCAGTATTCATCCCCAAACTTTTTTTCCAATTATTAATGCTATGAGTGGCAGAACAAAGGAAAACCCCTGTTTAATTACGTTTCTCATCTTTGAATAGTAATTTCTGTTGTCATTTCCTCAGATTTCCAGAAGAGACCTGTTATTGATTAAAGGGTCATCGGGACCTCCATCCATAAAAACTCTGCCTCGCTATCCGCTTCGATTGAAATCTGATCCACATTCCAGACTCCAAATCCATCCCGGGTACCCAAAGATTGGCCTTCAATTGTCACATTCCCGCTCAGAATAAAGGCATATACGCCGTTACCTTTTGCTTTTAACGTATAATCTGCTTTAAATCCCTTATCGAATTTCGCCAGGTAAAACCATGCATTTTGATGAATCCAAACGCCGGCATCATCCCGATCGGGCGAAAGAATCTGTTGCAGCCGATTGTGCCGGTCCTCCAGATTTAAAGTGATCTGGTCATATCTTGGCTCGACATTTTTCTTGTTGGGGATTACCCATATCTGCAAAAATTTGACCCGCTGATCTTTATTCTTGTTGTATTCGCTGTGAAAAATTCCCGTTCCGGCGCTCATTACCTGAATATCTCCATGTCGGATGACAGAGATATTTCCCATACTGTCTTTGTGTTCCAGATCCCCTTCGAGCGGGATGGAGATGATTTCCATATTGTCGTGGGGATGAGTTCCAAAACCCATCCCTGCTTCGACGGTATCATCGTTCAATACCCGTAAAGCACCAAAGTGCATTCGTTCAGGATTATAATAGTTTGCAAAACTAAAAGTGTGCATGCTTTTCAGCCACCCGTGGTTAGCATGACCACGGGTTTCGGCTTTATGAAGAATTTTGTCGGACATATAATTGTAAATTAAGACTGTTTTACCTTAAAGATTTTCTCAAAATTAAGGTTAATAAAAGGGAATGGCAAGTCACAGCTAATAATTGCTATATGGATTTTTAATGGTGTTTTTTATTAATACTGCAACATGGTTATTTAATTTATCCTGTTATAATATTTCATTATTATTCGTTATTATAATTTATGTTCTTTAAATTTGAGGATTCAGACATCTTAGCCGCGGACTTAATAATTTTTTTTAGATATGATATTAAAGCAGAAGCAGGGAGGGCAACACAGAGAATTTGAAATTGCAAATGACATTCTGAAAGTAAAATATTCGACATTAGGCGAAACAAAAGAGTGGACAGTTAGTCTTGAAAATATTGGCGATGAGCTGGTTTATATTTCTGCTACACGAAAAAAGGGTTATATTATTTCGTCGGTGATGGTTGTATTTTTAATCTTCATCACGATTGCCTTGTTGATGAGCGATGATGTAAACGGCAATCTCCCTGTAGTGTTGGGATCGTATCTCATTTGCGGAATGGTGATGGGGTTATTGTGGTTTTTACCCTTAAAAAAAGAGATTCACCTGGTTGGAGGAGCTGTAAATCTCACCTTCTATCAGAATAGTCCCTCGGCTGAAGAAGTAAATATATTTGTAAATGAGCTAATTAAAAGATCCAAAGAGCTCTTAATTGATAAATATGGGAAAGTTGATCCCGATTTGCCCGAGGATACAATGATCAATCAATTTAACTGGTTAAAGAACAGAAATTTGATTTCAGAGGAGACCTATATGGAACTGAAAGAGGATTATAAGATTAAACGGTTAATGACTCGTCATTAATCATTTATATATAAGGTGGTTTAAAGTCAAAAGAATACAATGTTGAAATTTTCACAAAAACAAGGTTACAAACAATGTGAATTTGAGCTAAAGGATGATTCCGTATGGGTTAAACTTAAGACATTTTCAGGAACAAAAGAATGGGTTGTTAAACTTGAGAATCTTGGAGACCAGACGGTAACAGAGAGAAACACCAGGAAACTGGCTGTTTTTTTTGCCTTTTGTTCGGGTGCGTTCGGCCTGTTTTTTATAGCTGTTAATCTTGCTGACAGGAAACATACCCTTGAACCCTGGGCTGTAATTGTCATCGGCTTATTTTATTTACTCATTGCCGGCATTTTATCATTGGTCCCCAGTAAAAGAGAAATCCAGATTGTCGGTGGATCACAATCCCTGAGCTTTTTTCTTGAAAGTCCTTCTGAAGAGGAGGTTAAGAAGTTTGTGGATCTGGTGATCCAACAGTCAAAAGAAGTCATACTAAGGAAATACGGAGCTATTGATATCGATATTCCTGAGGAAGAAATGATGAATCAGCTGAATTGGCTGCGGAACCGGAATGTCATTACTGAATCAAAATACAAAGAGTTGAAAAATGAGTATAAAGATAGAAAACTAATGAGTTAAGCAGTTTTGTAACATGGACTCAGAATAAAATAATATTAAACAATTATAGAAACGTAGTGAAAAAATTAGTTACAATTGGATTTTTCTGTTTTAGTACGCTAACGATTTTGGCGCAATCAGAATTATCAATTCAAAATTCAGAAAAGGTCATTGGTACGAATTCCAGGACAAATGAAAAGATATTGGCAAAGGAGTATATTTTCCCGGAAAGGATTGATCAGTATCAATTAGATTCGGTCAGCGGTTTTGTGGCGGTTCAGCTTCGCGGAACTTCTAAAAATGGTAAATGGCTTAATAATTCCGGGAATATTGTCCTCTTTGATTTAAGGGCTAATAAAATAAGATGGGCAAAAAAAATAAATTATTCTCAAAGCAGTATTAAACAGTTTGGCCATTTATTGATTCAGAAAATAAACGATAAAAGTTACTGCTTGAATGTTGGGAATGGGGAGGTCATGTGGGAAGTTAAGAATTCAATCTCCTATTTCGAACGAGGGAGGAATCTGGGAATTGGCTATAAATCGAATAATTTGACTGGTAGTACAAATACCCTGGAGGGGATCGACCTGTTAAATGGGAATAATATCTGGAAAAGAGAGATCAGTCGCGAATACAGCTGGAATGACATTTTTCATCTGAATGATTCCGTTTTAATTGTTGTTGCTGCGGGTTTGCACTCAATAAATTTAAAAGATGGCATCGGATGGGATTACCATACAATTACAGGCGCCAAAGATTATAAATCGACTATTGCAACCAATGTTGCAGGAGCTGCGCTTGGAGTGCTTACAGGTACATATCTCATGTCAACCGGGAGTGATCTGGTAAGAGATGTCGTTTCCAATGTTCTAATAGATAGCTCAAACATTTATTTTGCCTCCCGGGAAAATATTGCCAGGTTGGATCAACGTGGAAATGTTAAATGGTCGTTTAGTTTTCCCAAGGGTCTTGCGAGTAATTCATCTATTTTTATGAAGGATAGTCTTATCTATATGGTAAATAAAGGTTTTGCATTTATGGGTAACCGGCAGATCGATTTTGGAACTCCATTTCTTGCTGCTTATAATAAGAATACCGGGAAACAACTCTTTTTTAACACATTGAATGACAAAAAGGATCAGATAGGTGGATTTAAGATCATTAAAGATGAAATAATACTGATTTTAAAGGACCGGGTTTTAAAATATTCTTTGGTCAATGGTTCACTCGTTCTTGAAAAATCGTTCGATATGGGACTTGTAGGGGAATTGAGTTATTTTATTGGTGATCAGGCCTATCTTAAAAGAGATAATTCATTTGTTTGTTTGGTCACCTCTGATTCAACGAGTCATTATCTTTACACGAAGACAGGCAAGATCCTCAAGTTGAATAGCCAGTTTGATCTTGCGGAACAACTTGATTACAAACAATTATACATTTGTTACCTTAAAACTAAGGATATCAGATTTTTGGCAAAGGATCAGGGAACTACTGTAATTGGTAGGGATAACCAAAACCATGCAGAGCTGAAGATAACGGGAAATGCAATATTAAAAGGTTCAAAACTGTATGATATACAAGAGAAAAGTTTTATTGAATTGGAACTGAAAGAATTAGAATAAGTATTAAGAATTACACCAATGAAGAGACGTTTTATTTGGAGAGTTTTTCTGCTGTTATCTCTGTTTACTGTAAAACAGGCAGAAGGTTTTGCAATGCCAAATTATGCTTCCGATGACCAGAAATGCCAGGTTGTCTTTGGTGAAAGCTATCGCAACTATTTTCCGGGCAGTTTAATACGCCTCGATGTTAACTTTAAAAACACAACTGCACAGAATCTTAAGGTAAGTCAGGAGCTAATTGTTACAGATAGGTCAGGAAGCCGGTTTTGGAACACAATAATTAACCTGGAGTTGATTCCCAATGGAAATACAACAATTCCACTGATTATTCCTGCTCCAAAAGTTTCCGGGATTTTTTATTTGACAACCGGAGATGCCGCAGCCAGCAAGGTGGATTCTATTAACTCATTTAAATTCAATGTTATTCAACCGAAAAAATCATTGAGGTTATCCAAAATCCTTGTGTTTAGTCCCGATTATGAAGAGTATTTAAATGCCTTTCTTAAAACATGGGGAATCAAAGCTCCAATGATTTCTTGGGGTCAGGTTCTTCTCTGCGGGAGAAAAAGCTGGATAAGGTACAAGGAGGGCGATCCTGAAATCATTCAAATCATTAACAGATCGCTTAAGCGGGAAATGTCGGTGATCTTTCTCGATTTTGGATCCTCCGGATCCCGGGAGGACGAGCAGAAAAAGGTGGTCTTGCCGTACGATGTAAGTGTGAGTTTAATCAATGTGAGATCTGCAGAGAAGAGTTTTACACTCAAACCTGAATTGAAGGAGCTAAACTATGGCTTTACCTCCGCTTTAATGAACGAATGGAATGGCTTAAATGGTATAATTATACCTGCAGAAGATCTCCTGTTTGAAGGGAAGGAGATGAAGATCAATGCTTACGCCACATCCGGTGAAAACTCCCTTCGGTTTCCCGTAGTGGAACTTATCCCTCAGCGGAGGAAAGGCAAACTTTATATAAGTCAGGTGATTACAGAAGGTCGTATCGATGAAAAGATAAAACCTGTTCGGAATAAACCGGAGCTATCGGCCTACGATCCTATGGCCGTTCAGTTTCTCCTCAACCTGATCTCCTCAACAGTCGGTGATAATCTTTTGAAATAATTTTAAGCCGTTCTGATGTGATAATTAGGATAATCTAAATTTTTTATATTTGCCGTTAAACAGTTTCCAATTTTTATTTACAACTACTAAAAATCAAGCTTTATGGATTTCAAAAAATTTATCGTTATTCCAACGTTTATTGCCGTTCTGGCATCTCTTTTTATGGTTCTTGACCATTTTCTCAGCCCTTTTATGCCAATCGCCGGCAATAAGGGATTCGGTTGGGTCACCTTCCAGGCATGGGCGCTCTATTTCCTAGCCGGTGGAACAGTTAAAGGGGGACTCCGCGTCTTTTTAGGCTATGTATTGGGGATCATCTCTGCCATCCTGATCATTAAGCTTGCAGGTGTGTTGGGTTCCACAGGAATGTGGGCAGTTCCTCTTGCCGTATTGGTGATGGTTATTCCGATGTGTTCAATGGAAAGGGCACATGAATTGATCGATTTTGTCCCCGTAATATTTGTTTCCTCTGCAGTAATCTTTGCTTTTGGACAAATATATGGCGATGCCACTACTTTGACTTCCTCCGCCATTACCATCCTTGTTTATTGCGCTATTGCGATGGTCTTAGGCTGGGCCACTGTTACCATAAGAGGAGCATACGAAAAGCTGGTTGCAAAACAAAAATAATTTGGAACTCACACGAAGACGTAAAGACGCAAGGTGTTAATATTTAGTATTATATAATTTGCGGACTTTACGTCTTGGTGTGAAAATAAAGCATAATCACCTACCACGAACCGCCGGCACCGCCGCCTCCGAAGCTTCCGCCTCCGAAACCTCCAAAGCCGCTATCAGATGAACCTCCGCCAAAACCGCTACCACCCGAAAAATCATTCCATGAACCGCCGTGCCTCCTGCTTAGCATATCTCCCAACAGTAAGCCGCCAAGAAAACCTCCGGTTGTACCACCAATGCCATGGTAATCGCTGCTTCCCCTTCGAAATAGAAAAGCAAAAAATAAGATGATCGCGATCAGGGCAAATCCACCAATCCCTGATTTTCCTTTTTTCACTGATTTAACATATTGATCAGCAGTAAATTCTCCTGCTGTAAGTGAAATCAGAACATCCGTACTTCTGTCGAGTCCCTTAAAGTAATCGTTTTGTTTGAATGCCGGCAGTAACTCCGCTCCAACCAACGCCTGGCGGGCTACCGCATCGGGGACCACAGCTTCCAGACCATAACCAACGGCAACAAACACTTCGCCCCGCTCGTTGGCCATCTTGGGTTTTACAAGGATTAATATCCCGTTATTTTTACCCTTCTGGCCGATTCCCCACATTTCGGAAAGCTTTATGGCATAATCAGCTTTATCATAGCCAGAAAGTGTTTTGACTGTAACAATCGCTATTTGAGTTGAGGTTTTCTGATTAAAACTTACCAGTTTATTTTCCAGAAAGGCTTGTTGATCAGCCGAGAGTACTCCTGCAAAGTCATTCACAAGACGAGGGGGCTCTGGTCGTGCCGGAAATTCACTCTGCCCATGTGAAATAATTGGAAAAGCCAGCAAAATCAACAGAATCAACAGTTCTGAATATTTTGTTATTTGTTTGTATTTCATTATTTTCCGTATGAAATTTCGTCTGAAAGCTCGTTTGTGTCATCTGTCTGCCAGGGGAAATATTGCTTCAGTTGTTGTCCCGCCTTTTCAATTCCGTTGATCAGTCCAACTGCAAATTCACCCCTGCCAAAATGACCGATCATCATCTCCTTAATCTCGTTCCAGAATCCATCAGGAACTACTTTATTAATCCCTGAATCGCCCAGGATCGCAAATTTTCTGTCGTTAATCGAGAGATAAATCAACACCCCATTCCGATCCTTGGTTTCGTTCATCTTCAATTTTTTAAAGAGCCAGGCAGCCCGGTCGAGTACCTCCTCTTTGCACTTGCTTTCGATATGGACTCGGATTTCACCACTGGTTTGATGTTCAGCTTCTTCAATGGCTTTGGCAATCAATATCTCATTCTCTTTCCCGATAAACTCTTTGGGGCTCATAATAGTAACTTAAAATTGTACTTTAGGCGCTTTGTCAGCCCCTTTTTCGGCTTCGAAATAAGCTTTTTTCTCGAAATTACGCATCGAAGCAATAATGCTTTGAGGGAATTGGCGGATATAGGTATTGTAACCTCTTGCCACTTCATTGAATTTTTGCCGCTCTACAGTGATTCGGTTCTCTGTTCCTTCAAGTTGCGCCTGAAGATTCATGAAACCTTCGTTGGCTTTAAGTTCGGGGTACTTTTCAACAACTACCATAAGTCGTCCCAATGCAGATGACAACCCACCCTGTGCCTGTTGAAACTGTTGCATCGATTCTTGTGTGAGCTTTGTAGGATCAACCGTTACCTGTGTTGCTTTGGCGCGTGCTTCAATCACAGCTGTTAAGGTCGATTTTTCGAAGTCGGCATATCCTTTAACCGTACTTACAAGATTTGGAATAAGATCAGAACGTCGCTGATAGACGTTTTCCACCTGAGACCAGGCGGCGGCAACCCCTTCATCCATTGTAACCATTTTATTTCCTGTTGAAATCCCCCACTGGAAACCTAAAAACAATAAAACAACAACTACGATCAATACAATTATCCCTGTCCTTTTCATTTTTTATCTCTTTAAATATTTACTGTAAAATAGCAATGTATATTTGGGTGTGAAGTTAATCAACAAATTTAGTTTTATAAAAGTTTTGTTGTTTTAAAATTGAAAAGGATGAAACCGGGCGGCTCCATCCTTTTACTAAAACTAACCAAACTAACTAACCTAACTAAACCTAAACTTATGAAAAAAAATGTAATGCAAATGTAGGGGTGTGTCAATTGATTTCCAAATTATTAATGTTAAAAAAAAGTAAAATTTGGTAATGTTGGAGCCGTTTTGTAGGTTTGCCTCCATGATAATACTGAATATACTGTTTCAATCTAACAAATTGATATCTATTTATGAAAAAAGTTGAGGCCTATTGGGAAAACTCGAGGGGGATTCAAAAATCAAATAACCCCCAAAATAGATCCATATTCATAAAATCTTTTCAATGGAATCGTATAATGATATACTGTTTTCTCTCTCTTTTAGTGATAATACCTGTTGTTGGTTTATCTAAAGAAGAGGGAAAAGATGGAGAGCATCAAGTTAGAGACGGGAAACTGGTGCGAAGCGAATTGTGGAAACCTTTTGATGCTTATATGGCCAAGGGTGATTTTTTTGTTTCTGTCAAAGGGAATGACCAGTGGTCCGGAACATTAGCGGTGCCTAATGCCACAAAGACAGATGGTCCATTTGCCACGATTGCACGTGCACAGCTTGCCGTTCGGGAATTGAAGGCTAAGGTGTATTTACCTAAAGGAAAGGCTATTGATGCTCGTTATAGCGGATCTTCTCACCCTTTTGGGAAAGGAAAGGACATTGTTGTGTTTATCAGGCAGGGTTTTTATCCTCTGAGTAACTCTTTACTTTTTACACCCGAAGATGGTGGAGAGCGTGTGGAGACAAACCTCCCATCCGGGGCGTTTGAATGGCACCATTTAAGGGATAATTATGTCACTTATGCTGCCTACCCAGGTGAAAAGCCGGTAATATCCGGAGCGATTCCTGTAACAAACTGGAAACCGGAAGGTAAAGTTTGGGTAGCTCCCTTTAATTCGGACGAAGTTCCCAGCCTCATTGCCAATGGTAAAAAGCAAACCTTAGCAAGAACTCCTAACCTGGGATATTTCACACTCAGGAAAACCCCTTCTTCAACATCTGAAATTCCTTATAAAACTGGGGATATCCAAAAGTGGAGTGATATGCAGAATAATCGAATTGCCATATTACTTCGTTGGCGTACAGCTTATAATTCGATTGACAGGATTGATGAGAAATCACAAACAGCCTATTTAAAAACACCCGAAGATGGCCCCGATAAGAATAATGGCCTTTTGGTGGTCCCCCCACGTTATTACGTCGAAAATGTCAGAACATTTCTGGATGCACCGGGTGAATGGTTTTTTGATAAAAATAAGCATGAGATCAGCTATATTCCGGCAGATGGTATTAGCGATCCCAATATTACTGATCTATCTGTTCCTCAGATCAATCAATTGGTTCAGGTCAAAGGCGATGAAAATACTCCGGTCAGAAACCTGCGCTTTTATGGTTTGATCTTTGAAGGCGCCAAAGAAAATTTCAGAAACTTTCCGCATTACTACGACCCAACACCGGGTTGCATTGCAATAACTTACGAATATGCGTATGATTGTGAGTTTGCCGAATCTGAACTCAGGGCCTGTGGCGGAGTTGGTATGGCTGTCACCTCTGGTTGTTCCGGTATGCGTGTCTTTAAAAATATTTTTAACGGTCTTGAACAAGGAGCTTTAAGTATCAGCAGCACTGGTGATATGAAAAATGGGAAATTCATTCAAATTACCCGGGAGACAAAAGTGGATCACAATATATTCTCAGAATGCGGTCTTGGTGGTGGTATCACTTTAGGGGTAGGTGGAACGCTTCATACGACCATTTCCCGCAATTATTTTACCAAATCAGGTCGACCGTACACCATCGACTGCGGAGCAGGTGGTCTTGAAGGAAGCATCACTGGTGACGTTGTTGTGGAGTACAACCATTTTGAGGATGTCCAGAATGATGCCGATGATGCAGGTGTAATTGTGGTTACCGGGATGACCTTTAACTCTTTTGTACGTAACAATATCATACATCGTGTTCATCGTGGATTTTTCAGCGACAATGTGGCTTTTTGGTTTGACAACATGTCGAGCAACTGGACAGTTACTAATAACATTTACTATGATATCGAGCAAGGTGACATGAAATTGTGCGGTACTTATTTGTCTGATAATCATTATTTCGATAATTTTTTAATTGAATCGCCCAAATCTGCTCCTGAGCAGATTATTGAAGGTGATCCAATACTGGTTTGTACGAATTTGCAGATTACCTTTAATGGTAAGCCAATATCAGGAGCTTTGGTGGCGGGCTCAATTGTTAAAGTTAGGGCAGATATAACCAATAACGGTAGTTCGGGGACTTCACAGGTCACACTCTATATGGACAGGAGGGTTTTTGAAAGTAAACCATTCCCTGTAATCAGGAATAATACCCGGACGATTGAATTTGATTTACGTTTGAATGAACCCGGGAAACTGGAGATCTCTATAGGCGAAACAAAGCCTCAGGCGGTAATCGTTCAGGGTGAAAAACCAAAAATTGTGTTCGATAAGATTCAAAGTACAGAAGAGAGTCTGCTTGCTGGAGAAAGTGTCCGTATCTCGGCAATTGCAACAAACCTGCAAACTGAAGATAATCAGTCTAATATTACCCTCTTTTGTAACGGTAAAGAGCTGAAGCATCAGTTGGTGAATTTTAAAAGTAAAGAATCAAAAGAGGTCCTTTTTGATCTTGTCCCAGAGGTTGGGACCTATCCCGTACGCATTGGCAACAGTGATGAGGTGATTTTGAAGGTGTTAAAGTGTAAGGAGCTCAATATGGTTAAACAGAAATTGTACACCTATATTTCGCCAAAATCAAAACCTGCCCTGGTTGAAGTTAATCAGAAGGAGAACCGATATATCGTTAAAGCGAGTGGTTGGGATTTTTACCATGCTGAAGATGCTTATGCGACCGTATACCTCAAACAATTAAAAGGTGATTTTGTAGCGACTGCGAAAATCGCATCATTTGGGAATCGCACGAGTGAATGGTACCGGTCTGGTCTTTTTGTCAGAAATGATATCAGTAAGAGTTTTGATGTGGATCGTGGAAGCAAAGGTTCTGTTTTAATGTTCAGTACTCCCGGGCGTGCCGGTATTGAGTATGATGAGTTTGGCAATGGCTGTATGCACAAGGCTTCGAGTGAAAATCTCCCCGAGAATTCTCCAACTCCTATTTGGGTACGGCTGGAGCGGCACGGCGATCGCTTTACCGGTTATGTCAGCCTTGACAATAAAAACTGGATCATTAAAAGGCAGACAAATTTGATACCCGGAATTGAAAAAGCAGTAGACCTTGGTCTGGCAGCAGGGGCACCCGACCAGAAGCAATATACCGTTGAATTTACAGACTGGAAAATAAAGGTGGAGGATCAATAGAAATTGCCAGTTATAATTTTGATTATTGCCTACCTGAATCAATTAAAAAAATCATTCCAGGATTGAGGTAATTTTTACGAACCCTGGAATGACTTTATTGGTATCCTTATTATTCTGAGAACTATTTCAGGACCAAGATTTTAGTATAGTACAAATCCTAGTTATTTCCAGCCTCCGCCAACTGCACGGTAGAGTGAAACTGTGGCATTGAGTTGTTGCAATCTGTCATTAATACTGCTTAACTGAGCTGACAATAAGCTTGTCTGAGCGGTAAGAACTTCGGTGTAATTTGCTGTTCCAAAGGTCAGTAATTGTTTTGTGTAATCAACCGATTTGACTAATGCTTCGAGCTGTAGTTTTCTTAAAGCAATTTTCTGGGTTGACCATTCAAACGCACCCATGGCGTTGTTAACTTCCTGGCCTGCTTTTAATAAGGTATTTCTGAAATTGATTAAGGCCTCTTCCTGCTGTGCTTTGGCAACATTGAGGCGTGTGATATTAATCCGTTTATTAAATATTGGTTGAGTAAGCCCACCTATCACATTTGCAGCAAATGTCTTTGGATCGAAAAACTGATTAAGGTTTGTCGCCACAAAACCGACAGAAGAAGTCAATGTGAGTGCAGGATAAAAACTGGCATGAGCAGAATTGGTTATTTCGAACGCGTTCATCACGCCGAATTCAGATTGCATCACGTCGGGTCGGTTATCCAGAAGATGGGCAGGTATTCCGGTTTTCAGAACTGTGGGCAGACTCTGTTCATTTATTTTGCCCCGTTCGATCGTTCCTGGAACACGCCCAAGCAGCAGACAAATGAGATTTTCGGTTTCGCGGATTTGTTGTTCCAGGTCGGGGATGGTAACTTCTGCGGCATAACGGGTAGCTTCGGTTTGAACGATTGCAGCTCCCGTTACTTTTCCGCTCTCCTTCAATATTTTCATCGTTTCAACCTGTTCAATATCATTTTTGACGGTTTGCCGCGTGATCTCCAGCTTTGCATCTAATCCAATGAGGTTGTAATAGGAGGTTGCCAGGTTGGCAATTAGTCGTGTTTGCACCTCCTTTTTTCCTGCATCACTTGCTAACAGACTGGCATATATTGCCCGCTTTGAGCTGCGTAATTTACCCCAAAGGTCAACTTCCCAGCTTGCCTGGGCGCCAATCTGGTAGTTTGTAGCGTCGACAGGGCCAGTAGGATAAATTGTTTCCGGATTCCTGGTGTAGGTCCCGTTTGCGTTGATAGCGATGGCCGGAAGCATTGCAGACCTGCTTTGCGAAAAATATGCTTCTGCTTCGATCACTTTTTGAACTGCAATTTGCAGATCAGGATTGTTATTTAACCCCTCCTCGATTAGCTTTTGCAGGTAGATCTCCGAAAAAATACTCCTCCAGGGTTTGTCCCCGATCGTTTCTGTATCAGTTGATTCAGATCTGCCATAAAGTCCTGAGGTACTGACTATTTTACGGTTAAAATGTTGTGGGGCGTTACAGGACAACAGTACTACGGCAAATCCTGTGATGAGAATAATCTTTTTTATTGTTGCTATTTTCATGTTAAACTTTTCTGATGAGTCTATTCAACTATTCTTCCATATCGTCTAATCCGACAACTTCAGGCGGCTCTGGTTTATTCATTTTTTCCTGAAGTGTCTGGAAGATCACAAACATGGTTGGTATGACCAATATCCCGATCATAGTCCCAATAAACATCCCACCAACAGAGCCAACACCAATCGAACGATTTCCATTTGCTCCGACACCGCCACCAATTACCAGTGGGATTAGTCCGAAGATAAAGGCGAATGAGGTCATCAATATAGGTCGCAGACGGGCAGTAGCTCCCTCAATGGCTGCCTGAACAATGCTCATTCCGCGATGACGTCGCTGCAAAGCAAATTCAACGATCAGAATTGCATTTTTTGCGAGCAGTCCGATGAGCATGATCAGAGAGATCTGGAGGTAGATATTATTTTGAACCCCCATTATTTTGGCAAAAATGTAGGCACCTGAAATCCCGATGGGGAGTGAAAAAAGAATTGAAAATGGCAGTACAAAGCTTTCATATTGAGCTGCGAGTAAAAAGTATACAAAGATCACACTTAGTATAAAAATCATAATTGACTGACTTCCTGAATACTTTTCCTCGCGGGTCAATCCCGAAAATTCATAACCGTAACCCAATGGGAGGGTTTGTGCAGCCACCTCCTGCACCGCTTTTATCGCATCGCCGCTGCTAAACCCGAAATTTGGGGAACCGGTTATTGCAATAGAGGTATAAAGGTTAAATCGGGTGATGTTTTCCGGGCCGAACACTCGTTTGAGTGAAATAAATTCGGTGATAGGGGCCATTTCACCGTTTGATGATTTCACATAAATGTTATCCAGGTCCTGAGGATTTCCGCGGTAATTGGGTTCAGACTGAACCATAACACGGTACTGTTTCCCGAATCGGTTAAAATCTGAAGCATAATATCCTCCGACATATCCCTGCAAAGAAGATAAAACAGAACTTACTGTAATTCCGGATTGTTTACATCGGGCAGGATTAACATCTACCTGGTATTGCGGAAAGTTGGTGTTGAACGAGGTCATGGCGTACTGAATTTCAGGTCGCTGGTTTAAGGCACCCAGGAACTGCCGGGCATTTTGTTCGAATTGCTTAATATCACCTCCTGTTTTATCCTCCAGTTTAAGTTCGAATCCTCCCGATATACTGAATCCGGGTACCATTGGTGGTGTAAAAATGATAATTTTCGCATCTTTTACCTTGGAGGTCAGCATATAAAGTTTTCCAATGATGGTATTGATGTCCTGGCCTTTCTCTTTCCTTTCCTGAAATGATTTAAGACTACAAATTAACATGCCATATGAGCTGCCTCTGCCACTGATTAATGAATTTCCAACGATCGCAGTCCTACCTTCTACTTCAGGGATGGTGTTTACAATTGCTTCGACCTGCTCAACCACTTTTTTTGTCTTTTCCATTGATGTAGCCGGGGGAAGGCTGATGTCGATAAACATCCGTCCGGTATCTTCAGTAGGGACAAATCCTGTTGGAGTCGTTTCCATTAGGTACCATAGTCCACCTGAGAAAAGCACAATAATAGCTATTGCTATCCATCTGTGGCTCATCAGAATATTGATGGTTTTTTTATAACGTGAAGTCATTGAGTTAAATACCGTATTAAATATGGTATAGAACCGTTGAATGGCCCCTTTCTGGTGGAGTGAACTTCCGGTATGAGGTTTCAGGAAGATGGCACAAAGCGCAGGACTAAGTGTTAAAGCATTAATAGCTGAGATAACAATTGCTACGGCGAGTGTTATTCCGAACTGCCTGTAAAATACCCCTGTTGTTCCTTTCATAAACGTTACCGGAACAAAAACTGCGGCCATCACAAGGGTTATTGCCACGATTGCAGCTGAAATTTCGTCCATCGCCGAAACTGCTGCTTCCCGCGCATTTTTTGCACCCTGATCAAGTTTGGCATGTACCGCCTCCACCACAACGATGGCATCATCCACCACAATGCCGATGGCAAGTACCAGTGCAAAGAGGGTTAGTAAGTTGATTGTAAACCCAAAAAGGTTCAGGAAGAAGAAGGTGCCGATAATGGATACCGGAACTGAAATGGCAGGAATCAATGTTGCCCTGAAATTTTGAAGAAATATAAATACAACAATAAATACCAGAATAAATGCTTCGAGCAACGTATGAAGGACCTTTTCTATGGAGCTGTCAAGAAAGTCATTTGCATCGACCAAAATCTGGTATTTTATCCCGGGAGGGAAAGACTTGGAAGATTCTTCAAGGACTTTTTTTGCATTGATAATCACATCCCGCGCATTGGAACCAGCTGACTGAAATACTGCCATGGCTATCCCAGGTTTACTCAAGGCAGTTGTGCTGATTGAATAATCAAGGGCGCCCAGTTCTACGCGTGCAACATCTTTTAATCGTAAGATATTACCATCTTTATCGGCTTTGACTACAATATTCTCAAATTCGGTAGGTTGTGAAAGCCTCCCTTTATATTTTAGTATATACTCAAACGACTGTTCGTTCAGTGCCCCTAAACGTCCCGGAGCTGCTTCGAGATTCTGTTCATTGAGTGCAGCTATCACGTCGGATGGCATCAACCCATAGGTAGACATTACGTCGGGTTTTAACCAAATTCTCATGGAGTAATCCTTAGCTCCAAAAACCATCGCTTCACCAACTCCATTTACACGTTGAATTTGAGGTAATAGGTTGATTTTGCTGTAGTTTTGAAGGAAAGTCTCATCAAATTCACCATTCTCACTTCGTAGTGAAAAAACCATCAACATACTATTTTGCCGTTTAGCGGTTATGACACCGGCCCGGGTCACTTCAGCAGGGAGGAGGCTGGTTGCACGTGCCACACGGTTTTGTACATTTACAGCTGCCATGTCTGCATTGATCCCCTGTTTGAAGAAGACCTCAATACTTGCTGATCCGTCATTGCTGGCTGTCGAGGTCATATAGGTCATATTTTCAACCCCGTTGATTTGCTCTTCAAGCGGGATAACCACACTTTTTAGCACGGTTTCAGCGTTAGCGCCAGTATATGATGCTGTTACCCGAATCGTTGGAGGGGCGATATCCGGGTATTGCTCGATTGGAAGGGTGATTAGTCCGAGAACCCCCAGAATAACAATAATAATGGATATAACCGATGATAGAATCGGCCGTTCTATAAATCTTCTGAACATCTTTCCTGAATTTAGTTTTTAAGCTGTTTTGCTGGTGACATGTTCTCGGAAAGATTGCCGATTTCTGATAGTTTCGGTTTTATTTCGGTGTCGTTGCGTAATGAAGCAATTCCTTCAAGAACCACCTGATCGCCAACATTCAGTCCACCGGTTACCACATATGAGTCTTTGAGGTTCCCTTCCAATACTTCTATTTCGGTATTCCGAACTTTATTACCGGCGCCAACAACATAGACAAAGTGTTTTCCCTGTAATTCATAGGAGGTTTTCTGAGGAATAATAATTACCGAATCAAGAAACTGTGGAATGCGTACCATACCGCTCCCTCCGCTACGTAGCAAACCGTCTGCATTTGGGAAGCTTGCCCGCACATTTACGGCGCCGGTCTGGGCGTTAATCAATCCGCTCGCTGTTTCAATGCGTCCAGCCTGTTCATACAATGTGTTATCGGCCAACACCAATGAAACGCCAGGTAATTTTGTGAATTTCTCCTGCTGATTTTTCCCTTCCAACCCTTTGGTAAGGGTCAGAAATTCTTTCTCGTTGAACGAAAAATAGGCATACATATTAACCGTATTGGATACCGTGGTAAGTGGTTCTGTTGTGGAACTGCTCACAAGACTTCCAACGCGAAACGGAAAATTCCCAATAGTTCCTTCTGCCGGACTGGTAATCAGGGTATACTGGAGGTTTGCCCTGGCGTTTTCCAGATTAGCTCTGGCCTGTGCCAATTGAGCTTCCTTCGATTTCTGCGTGGATTCAACCGATTCCAGATCAAACTTGCTGATGATATTCTTCTCAACCAACGGTCTGGTTTTTTCGACATTGACCTCAGCAATTTTCACATCTGCTTCGGCAACTTTTACCATTGCTTCAGCTGAACGTACAGTAGCCTGAATATCATTGGCATTCAGGCGGAAAAGCACCTGTCCTTTTTTTACAAAAGCCCCTTCATCAACAAATATCTGCTCAATATATCCGGCAATTTTCGATCTGATTTCGACAGTTTGTTGTCCCTGAAGTTTAGTAGGGTAATCTTTAAAAAGTTTTGTTGATTGTGTTTTTACTGCAATGACAGGATATTCTTTTACACTGCCGGCGCTACCTGGGTGCCCGCTCTTTGGCTGATTACCGCACGAAATTGCAATCAATACCATTAAAATGGTGATGAGCCTTCTTCCTTTACTATTAATTTTCATGATATATCAATAATTTTGTCTCTCTTGTTCCATAATATTTAAACCTGTCTCCCTTTATCTCCGTAATTATTTATTTCCTCTTCAATATCTCCGTTTTCCTGAATTTTAAGAAGAACGTGTTGAAATATTTCAAGTTCGGTATCAGTAACACCTGATAATAATTTTCTGGTTACCTCAACAGCTACTATCTTCATCTGGTTCAAAATCTCAATTCCAGTGCTGGTCAGCGTCAGATTTTTTTTCCGTTTGTCCCCATTGTTCATCAGCCGGACAACGTATTGATGCTCCAACAGACAATTAATATGACGTACGATTATTGATTTATCCTTTTGTAACCGGTCGGCCAAATCTTGCTGGATTAAGTCAGCATTCGAATCCAATAGTTTTAGGATAACGAATTGTTCAAACGTTAAATCAATTTCCTTTTCCCTGAATTCAATCGTCATTTGATGCTTGAACACCCTTCGGCATCGGCTTAACATATAACCCAGAGGTATGTCTGATCCCATTTCCAGCTTTTAATTTGGGCTCAAAAGAATCAAAATTAGTTGACTTCTGCAACTAAATTGTATCAATAAATTATTAAGGATTTTTTTTTAAAATGGTAAGTTTGTCTGGTTCCAGCATCTTTGGGAATGTCAGTTAGCACATAATCAGCCAGATAATAATAACAGGCCTTTTTTGTATCAAGATTTTCGATTGTTGGATTAGAAATTTTCTCATTTTCAGGCAAATCTAACTTTTTATCCTGTAGGCCAAATCCTCCAAACGATTCTGTCTTTTTTTGGGCTATTTTTTAGGAAATATCCGACAAGTGATCTATGCTTTCTGAATTTTTAGCCTCTTGCTAATAGGCTTATTGAGTTAAGTGTTTATTCAAAAAATATAAAAGGGATGGAAGGTCTATTTCATGAGCTCCTTTATGAACATCAAGTATCAGGTTTTCAGGTCTGTCAAAATCCCGATAGATTATTTGAATCTCTTTTAATGCTTCGTGGGCAATGGGTACGTAAAACTCCTTGAGCGGCTCTTTAATTCCATTCTGACATTGCAGGGCACGTGGCGCCACAAGTGAATAAATATCTGCATAATCAACCAATTGCCTTAATCCCGGAAATTTCCAGCACATACAATGGTTTTGTTCCATATGGTCCATTTTTGTCAGGAATCCAGCACTTACAGTAGCCTTTATCCGTTTATCCATGGCTCCAAGCCACATCGCCATTTCACCGCCAAGCGAAAGTCCGGCACATCCTATCCTGGTTTTATCTACTTCAACCAATGATTCCAGGTAATCAATGCTACGAATCAGATCCCAGAGCCGTTCGCCCATTAGGATCATCCCATCCTCATATACTTTATGCTGGCTAACGACCGCGGCAATCGTCACATAATTCCGGATGGCCAATGCCTCACCAAAACCTTTATAAATTGATGCCGTATCATAAACACTTTGAATAACCCCACCATGACCGTGGATACAAATAACTGCAGGGTATTGTCCGCCAGCCTGTTTCGGAAATGTTACTAAAACTCTTATCCGACGGGCAAAAGTAGAATTAATCTCAACTTCCTTTAGTAGGTATGCTCCCTTATCCAAGGAACTCAACTCTTTTGGATTTAAAGCAATATTTCCCCTGCCGGAGAGCAGCTCGTCAAGTTTAAGGAGACTAAAAAGTCTGGACCGGACCTCATTCTGCCAGGTTAAGGTTGCATTTACCGGACGTGAGAAGTACTTCATTGTTCTTAGCGTGTCATTACCGGCAAATAACGAATTGGCAAAGCAGGTGATGAGACAAAACACAAAAAGAGATATCCAATTCCTACCTTCAGTTTTTTCTGTTTTAGGACCCTGGTTCATATCCATAAGACTAAGCTTTTCAACAAAGTAAAGATAAATATTTTGATTGAATTATTCCACCAAATTCATCTCATGATTGATAGGTTTTGAAATCCTTTCCACTGAATAAACAAACCTTTTCACTGATTTTAATTGCGGAAAGAGCTGTCGGCATTTAAATTCGTCAGGTAAATAAGCCGTATCATTCTGAAGGGACTTATTTCTTATTCTTAGGCGAATTTATGTTTTGATAAGAAATTGATTTAAAAACAAATAATTTAAAAATGAAATTTGCGAATCCTTTTTATGCAGTTGTTTTAACTGCAATCACAATCGTTGGGACTCAATCCTGTAGTAAGGATACTATTGCTATCATCGATGATACCCCTGTTGCGGATGATGGTTTTGTAACAAATACCAAAGACACTGCATTTTCAAATGCGGTCGTTATTAAATATTCAGGTACGACCGCGACGGTTACCAATCCATACCAGGGCAATGGAGTGAGTGTTGTCGTTACGAATGGAGAGGTAGTGGTAACTGCAACAACGACAACCACGGAAATCAACTATGTTTTATCGGGCCGTAGCACCAATGGTACCTTGAAGATCTACAGTGATTACAAATTTGGGCTTATTCTCAACGGGGCAAGTATTATTAATGTCAAAGGTCCTGCAATAAATATTCAGTCGGGCAAAAAGGTTTCGGTGACTGTACTTACCGGAACCAATAATCGGCTTATTGATGGAGCGACCTATGCAGCCAGTTCTGAAGATCAAAAGGGGGCTTTTTTCAGTGAAGGGCAACTCATTTTCAGTGGCAAAGGATCACTGGCGGTTACCGGTAAATATAAACATGGTATTTGCAGTGATGGCTACATTTCTATTCAGGATGGAAATTTTACTATTTCCCAGGCCGTTACAGACGGAATACATGCCAATGATTATTTTAAAATAGATGGAGGAACAGTTGCCATCACTTCATCGGCTGACGGCATTGACTGTGAAGAGGGGTATGTGGCGATCAATGGAGGGACTGTCACTGTTAATAGTGTCGATGATGGGATAACAACTTCATATACCGGCACTGATGCTGCAATTATTCCATATGTGACTATCAATGGGGGAGTTCTCAATATTACTACGACCGGTGATAAAGGTAATGCCATTAAAAGTGGAGCCAATGTCACTGTAAACAGCAGTGATGCCATTACCCTTAAGGTTTCAGGCAAAGCATCCAAAGGCTTTAAGACATCAGGTGATTTTACCCTTACCAACGGTAATGTAACCATTACGACCACAGGGAATGCGTATTATGATACCGCGGATAAGGATATTGCCGCCGCTTCCGGCATTAATTGTGATAAAATATTTACCATGGCTAAGGGAACCCTCTCGATTAACAGCAGTGGTCTTGGTGGAAAAGGTATTTCTGTGGATAACACCATGACCATAAATGGAGGAACAATCAATATTACGGCATCCGGTTCCAAATTTACTTATGGTACAACAACCAGTGAAGCCAAAGGAATAAAATGTGATAATGAATTAGTCATCAATGACGGGATACTCAATATAGCAGCTGCAGATGACGGAATGAAATCTGAGAAATCGATCACAATCAATGGGGGTACAGTTACAATTTCGAAATCCTATGAGGGGATTGAGGCGCCAAAAATAAACTTGCTCAAGGGAACTGTAACTGTTGTTTCAACTGACGATTGTTTAAATTCAACAAATGGGAATGGTGGTGAAGCTAACGATGGCAGTTTAACAACCATTGCCGGTGGCACAATAGCGCTGAGTTCATCCGGAGGAGATTCGATGGATAGCAACGGTAGTATTGTGATGACCGGTGGGACCGTTATTGCTCAGGGACCTCCCTCGGCACCTGAGGTCGCTATTGATTATAACGGGACATTCAATATTTCCGGCGGACTCTTTATTGCCTCAGGGCCAAACTCAGGGAATATGATTCAGGCTACGAGTACCTCATCAACTCAAAATGCAGTATTGGCCAAAACATCCGCCAATGTATCAACTGGAACATTGTTCAATATTCAGGATGCGAGTGGCAACACGCTTGTTACCTACGCCCCGGCAAGAAATGCCTATTATTTTGTATTCTCATCCCCAAGCCTGCAAAGTGGTTCTTCTTTTAAAATTTTTACAGGGGGTACCATCACGGGAGCAACGTCCACCAACGGATTGTATATCGGAGGTACCTATAGTGGGGGAACACAAAAAACTTCCTTTACTCCATCAGCAAAAGTTACCAGCGTTACTTTCTAAGGACAAATACGCTGAAGAAACAGGGGAATCAGCAATTAAATACCGGAAGAAAACAAGAGGAGGGTGTTCCAAAATGGCACGCTCCTTTTTGTTGAGAATACCTGCAAAATATTTTCATATTATTTCGGTTTCAATTTTTTTAATAATTTTATACGTGTGAATAGAACATAAAGGGGGAGCATAAAATCGTAAAGGAATAATGTACCTGAAGAACCGAACAAAATAATTGTCTAACAAATCCAAAGAATTATGCAAAGTAAACGGAGAGATTTTCTGAAACTTGCCGGTCTGACAGGAGTTGGTTTAGCTGGCGGAGGGTTCACCAAAGGGTTTGCTCATGAAGGGCCAAATGAAGAGGCGCCAAATCTTCCCCAATTCATCAAACAATACGGGCTATCGCGCGAACAACAGTTTAACATGTCGGGTTTTGCAGCACCCAAAATAGCCAATGTACGTGTCGGAATCATTGGATTAGGTCAGCGAGGCCCTTCGCATGTCCAACGGATGAGTATCCTCGAAGGTGTTGAGATCAAGGCACTCTGTGATCTTTTGCCAGAGAAGGCAGAAGCATCAAAAAAGAAATTGGAAGGTACCGGACATCATCCGGATCTTTATTCAGGCGCCAGGGACGAATGGAAAAAGGTTTGTGAACGGGATGACATTGACCTGGTCATCATCACCACTCCATGGTACTTACATGCCGAAATGGGAATTTACGCCATGGAACACGGAAAGCATGTGGCTTCGGAAGTGCCTGCTGCTGGAACTATCGAAGAGTGCTGGAAGCTGGTGGAGACAGCGGAGCGTACCCGAAAGCATTTCATGATGATGGAGAACTATGTCTATATGGAATTTCAACTCCTTACTCTGAATATGGCCAGACAGGGCTTCTTTGGAGAGGTGGTACATGGCGACTGTGCGTATAACACAAGCAAAATGGGAAATAATTTTTCAAAGTCGCTTTACTGGGACATGTGGTGGCTGAAACAATATGCCTGGCGGAAGGGTAACTTCTACCCAACACATGGACTGGGCCCCATATCCTATGTGATGGACATCAACCGGGGCGACCGACTCGATTTTTTGGTGTCGGTTGAAAGTGACGATTTTATGATGAATATCCGAGCTAAAGAGCTGGCAACAACTGATGATTTTTTCAGACCATTCACGGGCAAGGATTATCGGGGGAATATGAACGTGACCACTATCCGGACAAAAAAAGGGAAAACCATTATGTTACAACACGATGCCACGTCTCCTTCACCACATAATCTGATCCATGGGATATCCGGAACCCGGGGAACGGCGCTTTACGACCCCCAACCACCCCGGTTTGCCGCAGGGAACCATCAATGGGTTTCACAGGAGGAGTTCGAAAAGCTGAAAGAAAAATATACACCTAAACTTTTTACTAAGATGGGAACCATCACCAGGGAAAGTGGCCATGGTGGTTCTGACCTCCTTTTGAGCTGGCGCCTGATCGACTGTTTACATAACGGACTTCCACTGGATCAGGATGTCTACGATGCGGCAAGTTTAAGTTCCGTTGTTCCCTTAAGTGAATGGTCGGTGCGCAACCGTTCCAATTCCATCGATATACCCGATTTCACCTCCGGGGCATGGGAAACCAATAAACGGAATATGGATATCAATCTGGAAAAGGGAGGGAACACTAAATTAAAAGGATAAACCCGATTTCAACCGGATTACTACATTTTGAAAACGATTTTTTGAAAATGATCTCAACATTGAATTAAGATTATGACGAGTCACAACCGAAATCCATATATTAAAACATCTCCGCTACCCGTCGATATCGTCTTTCACCCTTCGTGGTGGTTCAGGCATGCGGGGATAAGTTTCGATGAAGATTTTTATTACCACCCCCTCAGAAGGGTTGAGGTTGAAAGGCAGATGGAGGATGAACTTTACCAAAGGTTTGGTCATTTTGGTTTAGGCAAAGATAGAAAAACGAATTTACCACTGATCGGGGCAGTGCATAACGCCGCCGGGTATATCCTGTCGGAGATGCTTGGCTGCAAGGTGATCTATCAGCAGGACAGCTCACCCCAGGTCATTGCCGAAGGAATGGATAGATTGGATGTTCATGTGGAAGATGCATTTAAAAGCCCGGTTTTCAAGCGGTTGTTAACACTTCAGGAAAAGCTGAAGGGGAAGTACGGATATATAACCGGAGACATCAACTGGAGTGGGATCCTGAACATTGCCATGGATCTGGTTGGGGAAAAAGTCTTTACCGATTTTTTTATTGACCCGGAAGCAACAAAAACGCAATTTACACTGATTGCTGATGTGATTGAGAAGTTTGTTTCAGGCATTACTCTGGAAACCGGTACAAGTTCCATTTCGGTGAACCGGAATGTAAGAAATATTGAACAACCTGTCTTTTTACATTCGGAATGCTCCCATACAATGATTTCTACAGAACAATATGAAGAATTTTTATTGCCTGCCGATATTCAGTGGAGTAAAAAGTACCGTCCATTTGGTATCCACTACTGCGGAAATGATCCCCATCGGTATGCCAAGGCCTTCGCAAAAATAGAAAATCTCGATTTTCTGGATGTGGGGTGGGGCGGTGATGTTAAAGAACTGAGGAAACATCTGCCAAATACATTCTTAAACATCCGTTTAGATCCTGTAACAATTAATAATTACACTGACAGTGAGTTGAATGCAACGATTACCCGGCTTGTTCAGGATTCAGGAAATCCTTATCTGACAGGGGTCTGTTGCATCAATATGGATGATAAGGTCGAAGATTCCAGAATTGAGGGTATTTTCAAATCTGTTAACGAAATCAAATTAGCGATGGTCTGAAAGTGATCTTTGCCGGATTTTGCTTCCCTTTCTTATTTGTCCTTTGGATTCAATGCCAAAAGCACCAAATAACCATCGCAGTGGAATCCTTTGTAACCCCAGTAATCCCCTTTCCAGTTTTCCGCCGGATGATATTTTTTGAAAGCAGATGGTCTCCCAAACCATCTACCGAAAAGGACTTCACAAATGGGAAATTACCCACAAGCTGAATCCTGTAGAATTTTGAAGCAAAATCAAATTTTTTATAATTGATTTTTAGCTTCGATTCCGAAAGTAAATCCGGCTTTTACACGTTCAATCAGTTCGGGAATAATGTCCTGATAATTTCCAATGATGCCGAAATCGGCATTATTGAAGATACTTGCTTTAGGGTTTTGATTAATTGCGATTACCTTACCTGATTCTTTCATTCCTGCGATATGCTGGATCGCACCTGAGATACCAACGGCAACATAAATTTTCGGGCGGACAGTTTTTCCGGTTTGTCCGACTTGTCGGGCATACTCAGTAATCCCTTCGTCAACCACCGGACGGCTGCATGCCCATTCGGCATTGATACCCTGGTTTTTTAATGCCTCGGCCAGCGCTTTTATAAGACCCAGACTGTCATTTGTTGTTCCCCTTCCACCTGAAATAATGATATCGGCATCGAAAAGATTCTGCAACCCCCCTTCACCTCTCACCGTTTTCAAAATTTCAACAACAAAATCTTTTTCATCCAAAACTGGTTCGAAACTTGAAACAATTCCTTTTCTGCCTACAATACGCTCGGGAACCTCAAAGGTACCGGCGCGTGCAGTTGAAACCTGGGGACAAACAAAACCCAGAATTGTCGCAAGTTTACTCTCTCCATAGGTTGGACGGCGTGATTCAAGGATCGGTGTATAGATTACTTTTTCTTTTTTATTGATATACTCACCAATTTCAAGCCCGGTACAGTCAGCTGTAACTCCACTGCTGGTTCTCATTCCGATTCTCGGAGCTAATTCCCTCCCTGAGGTGGTGGCTGCAAAAAGGGCAATTTCAGGATTCCGTTCCTTAATCACCTGTGTGAAAATCGATGCGAACGGGAGAACAAGGTATTCTTCAAGCCTGTCGTTTTCAACAAAAATCACCTCATCAGAACCATGTTCAATTAGTGTCTGAGCCAAAGGTTGAACATTTTTCCCAATTATTAATGTCATTACTTTCGTCTCCTTACCCAATTGAGTAGCCAGGTTTCTGGCAGGCGTTAAAAGTTCGAGCGACGGTCTTGAGATATTCCCATTGGTTACCTCTGCCCAGGTGATAATCCCGGTTGCACCATTTCTGAAATCTTTGTCAGGGAAATCGGGGCGGTCTACCTCTTTCTTTGCAGCCTCCTCCTTCTTTACGAGTAAATTTCCCCCTTTTTTTAAGTTGGCGATTAAACTGTCAACTAATGCGACCTCGTTATGACCTTCGGATAGGGTAATCGGCGGCCGTTCACTCACCATATTGATCACTTTGGCGACAATTGTTGGAGAACCGTTGATCCCTATTTTCTCTGTTCCCAAACCAATATCATCGATACCAAAAGTTGTAATTTTCAGGTTACGGGCTTTGATGGCTCCGCTTAATGAAGGTTTACGGGGAGGAATGCCGGTCGGAGTTAAAGATATCACACAAGGCATGGGCAGTTTCATCATCTGATAGCCCCCTTCAATAATTCTCTTTGCGATTACACTGGTTGTCCCTTCCGATTTTACGCTCTCCACAAAAGTGGCCTGTGGGATTCCGATATTTTCAGCAACCTGTGACGGAACGTGAGCTGTATCGCCGTCGCTGGTTTGCCGACCCGCCAGGATGATATAAGGTTCTTTGGAATCTTTGGTAAATCCCAGGTGCTTAAGCATTGTTGAAATAGCGAGACCAGTTGCATAAGTATCGCTTCCGCCAAGTTTGCGGTCCGATAACAGGTAGGCTTCGTCGTATCCCATGGCTATGGCTGCCCTGAGCGAGGTCTCGAATGAACCGGGGCCCATTGAGCAAACGATTAAACGTGCGTCAGGATGTTGTTTCTTGAGCTGTAAGCCAGCTTCAAGACCAAACTGGCAATCTATATTAATAATTGATTTTGCTTTAGTCCGGTCCATAAGCCCATCTTCACCCATTCTCATTTCACTGGGTAGTGGAACTTGTTTTACTAAACTTATAATTGTTAAGGCCATTGTTTGAATATCTTTTAAATGCTACATATTTTGAAAATCCGGACCATTGCCGCCATTGGGGATGACCCATGTTATTGCTTGACCCGGAGCTTTAATATCACAGGTCTTGCAATGCATACAATTCTCGGCATGTATTCTGATCTCCTTCTCACCTGCTTTGTTAATATGAAGCTCATAAACTTCCGACGAACAGTAAAATTGCTCAGGCGCCCCGTACTGTTCAATATTTACCGCTTTATATTTCTCCGGATCATTAATATGTATGTGAACAACCTGCTGCTCGTCATGGAAAACGCCTGAGTGGTAAACATCGGTTGATTTATCGAAAGTCAACACTTTATCGAACTCCAGTTTGCCTTTAAACCTTTCTTTAAATGGCTTTTGTTTTAGTTCACTCAATTTTGAGGTTGTCTGGTAGTCAGGATGAGTTCTCAGCCGGCCAAAGAATCCGGCTCCACCGGTTATCAACTGGGTTGCAAAATGGAATCCTCCGATAAACAGACCCTTTGCA
Source organism: Prolixibacteraceae bacterium (assembly GCA_963677935.2). Lineage (GTDB taxonomy): Bacteria > Bacteroidota > Bacteroidia > Bacteroidales > Prolixibacteraceae > JAAFHB01. Next base: position 5,729,556 of record CAXXEH010000003.1, read on the forward strand.
AATCCTTGTCTGAAATTACGAACAGGATACATCTCCTGATTAATACTGCTGTTCTTTAATCGTGTCTCGTATTGTTTAAGACTATTCTCAGAGGTGTCGTTGCTTAACAGCGCATTGGCTGCCGTTTGGGCTGCCAACATTCCGGATTTTATTGCCAGATGTGTCCCTTTCAAGGCTGGCATGGCAACCAGCCCAGCACTGTCGCCCACGATTAATGCATTATCGACATATAATTTGGGAATCGCATAATAACCACCTTCAGGAAGCGTTTTGGCGCCATATTCCACTAATTTTCCTCCTTTCAAAATTTTCGAAACAAAAGAAGTAGTTTTCCAGGCTTGCATTGCGTCGTGAACATCAAAAGAGGGGTCTTTGTAATCGAGTCCGACAACAATCCCGACAGCAACTTTATTATCATTTAATCCGTAGATGAAACCACCACCAAATTCTTCATAATTAAGTGGGTATCCCATTGTATGGTAAACCTGACCTGCTGCAATATTGCCTTCAGGAACTGACCATAACTCCTTACATCCTAACGAATATATTTGGTCATTTTTATCTTTGTCCAGACTAAATTTTTTAATCAGCATTTTTGTCAGACTACCACGTGTCCCCTCGGCAAAGATGGTAATCCGGGCTTCAATCCTGGTTCCTGCCTGAAAATTTTCCAGCTGATTGCCATGATGATCCAAACCTGTATCTTTGGTTTTTGCACCAATTACTTTTCCCTCTTTGTATAAAATTTCATCCACCGCAAAACCTGGATATATCTCAACCCCTTTTTCCTGGGCTTTTACGGCTAAGTACCTGCAAATTTGACCTAATGATGCAGTGTAATACCCTATATTGCTCATATAGGGAATGTGAAAAGGAAGGGAAAAAGCCCTTTTCCCCGAAAGGATAATCGTTTTGTCTTTTGTGACCTTTGCATTGAACGGAATCTCCGCAAAGTCGACCTCAGGCAGTAATTCCTTAAAGACTGCTGGTTTAATGATGGCACCGGAAATTATATGACTTCCGATTGAGCTCCCTTTCTCGATTAGCAATATCCGATGGCTCTGTCCATTTTTTTTAAATATATCCGCCAAATGAATTGCAGTTGCAAGACCGGAAGGTCCGCCACCAATTATTAGCACATCTGTTGAAACGGTATCAACATTATTCATTTTATGGCCTCCTTTATTAGTTATGATGAGTTCTATTTCATCTTTTCAAAATTTAAATCTTCAGATGGAGTTAAATTTTATATAAAGATTTCGTAAACATACAAAATAGTTATCACCAAGCCGAAAAAAGTGGATTTAATGGTAATTCTTTTTTTTAACCATTTAGATTTAGGGAATTTCTCGGGTAGGGACCAATTTTTCACGGATATTCCAAATGATTTTTAACATGGCTAATACAATCAGGTGAATTTTTTTGTAGCTTTACCTGTCTTTATGATTTTGAACTAAATACTAACAGCTATGAAACCTTTTCTTTTTTCAGCATTATTGCTTTGTATGGTTGTTTTTTCATTTGGGCAGGATGGAAAAAAATCGAAAGAATATCTCCGGTTTCAGAGGGAGGTATCAAAGATTAGCCGACAAAGTGTCAGTGAAGTTTTCAAAAAAATTCTTGAAATGCAATCTGATGATGAACTAAGACCTGAGAAATCAGAAAAAGACCAGCTTGCTTTTGTGCATGACAAATTCCAGCAATATTATAAGAAGGTAAAAGTTGAAGGCGCTATTTATTCTGCGCACTCACGAAATAGCCTTATCGAAAGTTATTCCGGTGAGTTTAAAGGGATAAAAAATTTCGATGTGACCCCTGGTATCTCAGCTTTTCAGGGATTGCAAAATGCCATCAAACATGTTGGTGCAAAGCTATATGCCTGGGATCGAAGTGTTAGGGCCGGATATCCTGATTACAAATATCCTACCGGAGAACTGGTAATCATTGGTGGATCTGCGGATGATCCTCTCGATCTTACCCTGGCATGGAAATACGATATCTTTGCAGCAGAACCTATTTACCGGGCCGAAGTATTTATTGATGCCAGGACTGGAGAATTTATAAAGGAAAATCAGTTACTTCATGATGTGAATACCCCGTCATCCGGGGCAACACTTTTTAATGGAACGCGAAGTTTTACATCTGACTTTACCGGAACGACTTATCGGCTACGTCAAACGGTAAGTGGTGGAGGGGTTCAGACGTACACCCTTAAAAACGGCACAACTTATCTTTTTGCATCTGACATCACATCTGCCTCGGCAAATAGCTGGAGTGATGCCACTGCTGTTCAGGCCCACTGGGGAGCTGAGCAAACATGGGCATACTACTTTAACAAGTTCAACAGAAATTCATTTAATAATGCCGGAACGATCATTAAATCATATGTCCACTATTCGAAAAATTATGTGAACGCATTTTGGGACGGATCAAGAATGACCTACGGAGATGGAAACCTTACACAAGGATATCGCCCTTTGGTCTCTATCGATATTTGCGGGCATGAGATCACCCATGGCGTTACAACTTACTCTGCCAATCTGACTTATAGCAACGAATCGGGGGCTTTGAATGAATCCTTTTCAGATATTTTTGGAGAATGTATCGAAAATTATGCTAAGGGAACCAATGATTGGATGATGAGCTGTGATATTGGTGTTAATGGTGTTTGTGGCGCTTTTCGCAACATGGCAAATCCAAATCAATACAGCAATCCGGATACATATAAAGGTACTTTTTGGCTGACCGGCACTTCTGATAACGGAGGGGTACACACTAATTCAGGGGTACAGAATAAATGGTTTTATATACTTACAACCGGAGAATCCGGAACGAATGATCTGGGATACAACTATACCGTTACAGGAATAGGAATCGATAAGGCGGCACGGATCGCTTACCGAAATCTTACTGTTTACCTGACTGCCTCTTCCAATTATGCTGCAGCAAGAGCCGGCGCTATTCAGGCAGCTACCGATCTTTATGGTGCGGGGACTCCTGAAGTCACTGCAACTACAGAAGCGTGGAACGCAGTGGGTGTTTATGCTCCTGCTCCGGATACCCAGGCGCCAACGGCTCCGGTGCTTACCTCAACTTCAAAAACTCAAACTTCCATCGTGCTGAGCTGGACCACCGCTACCGATAATATTGGTGTCACTGGATATGATGTGTTTGTTAATGGGATTCAAAACAATACTACAAATCTCACTACCAGAACTTATACAATTTCAGGCTTAACTGCAGGAACTACCTATTCCGTTTACGTCGTTGCAAAAGATGCTGCTGCAAATAAAACACCATCAAATACTTTATCTATTGCGACTACCGGAGCTGTCACAGAAACGTTGGTGCTGGAATCTTACTTCGAAACAACGTTGGATTCATGGGTTGCATCCAATTCATCCAATTGCGTTCGGACAAGTAATGTGGCCTATGCCTATGAAGGGTCTGGTTCGGTGATGATCAGGTCAAAAAGCACCAATGCCACAACACCGACATTAGCTCTTTCGGGCTACAGCCAGGTGGAAGTTATGTTTTACTTTACAGCAGTAGGGATGGAATCAGGTAAATCATTCGTACTGAGTTACAGCTCAAATAATGGATCGAGTTTCAGTACTATTGCAACTTTTACGTCAGCCTCCACTGCATCAGGAACAAAGTTTGTTACGGGCCATGGGTTTTATGTTGCAACTATAACGATGAACTCCTCTTCTTTCAATAATACCGGAAAGTTCCGAATTCAAAATAATGGCGCCAACACAACCGATCTGATTTATTTTGATGCCGTCACGATCAAAGGAAGAACCAACACGACCGGTACAGGGAATGTGGTCACACTTGCTGCCGCAACAAAAAGTTCTTTACAGCTCAAAAGTCTGTTCCTGACGGAAGGAAATACTGAAACTACTCTGCCGGAAAGTGATAAAATTTTAATGTATCCAAACCCGGTTTTAAATGCGCTGAACATTGTATCAAACGAAATGATCAGGGTGATCCGTATACACACATTAACCGGATCGCTTGTTCTTACAAAGCTTGACAATTCGGATAATCTCAGCCTCGATCTTTCAAATCTTGCCAAGGGGATTTATATTGTTGAGGTTGTCACAGCTACAGGAACCACTGTCAATAAAATCGTCAAACAATAAGTCACAATCTATGGGGTACCATACTTATTCAACATTGTATAAACGGAATCGTCGCAGTTTTTTAAAGTCTCAGATCATATTTGCCCTCGGAACCTGTGCTTCAGGAGTGGCTATTTCAGAAGCACATTCGACTCCGGCTCTTCACGGAAACGGAGGTGGATCTTCACCGGATGAAATGCGAAAAAAGTATCAGAATTGTCTGGGTGGTCCGTTCCCTGTACCTCCTCCATTAAATACAAAGATCAGGGAAGTAATACAAAAGGATGGTTATCGTATTGAATCATTGACCTTTGAGGCACAACCCGGCGACAGGATACCAGCATTGCTTTTGATACCTGATCATGTTACAGCTGATCATCCTGCGCCAGGGGTTGCTGTCTGGCATCAACACAACGGGGAGTATCATTTGGGAAAATCGGAGCCAGCCGGACTTGCCGGAAATCCAATGCATCACACAGGTGTTGCACTTGTCAGGGAAGGTTATGTTGTCCTTTGTCCCGATGCGATCTGTTTCGAGGAGCGGCAGGACCCTACAGGGAAGCTGAAAGAAAGTGCACACGAACGTTTTGAATTTTTACGTGAAGTGGTCAGGGGACGCTGCATGGCATGGAAAGATATTTTGGAAATGAAGCGTGCTGTAGATCTGCTTTGTTCGCGTCACGAAGTAAAATCTGATCGTCTGGGGTGTTACGGTCACTCGATGGGATCGACACATGCATGGCTTGTTGGCCCCCTGGAGCCCCGGCTGAAATGTGTGATTGGCAATTGCTGCCTGCCAACCTATGATGCCATCGAGGAAAACCATATCCTCCATTGTATGCCCAATTATGTCCCCGGATGGAAAAATATTGGCGACACGCCCGATATCGCTGCTCTGATTGCACCCCGGGCATTACATCTCAATTTTGGGGAGAAGGACTCCGGCAGTCCGATTGATTTTGTCAGACCCGGGCTTCAAAGAATTGCAGATGCCTATCAGAAATCGGGTGTACCAGAAAATTTTACCTCATTCATTGAACCTGATAAAGGCCATATGTTATCCGAAGCGATGTGGGAGCAGGTAAAGAAATGTTTCGAACGACATCTTAAATTTGTATAACCATCACTTATCCATAGAAATAATTTTGTTTTCAAAGTTTTCGTAAGCAAACTAAATATTTTATCAGGAACAGTTATTGCCTGACGACCATTTTTACGGTGATAATTTTACCTTTCCATCTCATAATGCAAGGATAGATACCCGTTGGAAGTGATTGATTAAAAATAGCGCTATTTGTTCTTCCTGCTTCAACTTCAGTTTCAAAAATTCGGGCAATATGTTGACCGGCCATCGAGAAAATATCGAGCAAGACTTTGGCATTTTCGCTGATGTGGAATTCAAAGGTTGCTGAACCAGCTGTTGGATTGGGATATACTATTAGTTCATTATTGTCGGAGAAGACCGTAACTGAGGTGCTTGCGCTACTAATACATCCGCTTGTATTGGTTATCGTGTAAAATATGTTGGCTATCCCTTTTGCAAATCCTGTTACTATACCTTTACTGCTTATCGTAGCTATGGAGGTGGAAGAACTGCTCCAGACCCCGCCTGTTGTTGCATTCGTCAGGTTGGTTGTTGCACTACTGGGGTTGGTAGTTGCACTCCCTAAACTAATCCATTTGGGACCTTCAATGGCTTCCGGATCTTTTGGTAAAGCATTGACTTTAAACGAGGTGCTTGAGCTGTTAGTGCAACCACTCGCATTGGAAACAATATATGTGATCGAAACCATTCCTTCGGCCAGACCTGACACAACCCCGGCAGGACTTACTGTGGCTGTTGAATTTGATGAACTGCTCCAAATACCTCCGGTTGTTGCATTAGTAAGAGTGCTAATACTGCCTGCACAAACCGATTTGGTTCCTTCGATTGCAACCGGAGCCGCTGGTATAGGATGAACAATGAATGGAATATTCGTATTGTTGCTGCAGCCACTTTTATTTGTAACCGTATAGAATATTGTAACCGTTCCCTGTGCGATGCCTGTCACTACTCCCGTTTCACTTATTGTGGCTATTGAATTATTTGAACTACTCCATACACCTCCGGTGGTTATATTTGTTAAAGTTGTGGCGCTCCCCACACAAACCGAAGTGGCTCCTTTTATTTCAGAAGGGACTGATGGCAGTTCATTAATGGTGATGTTAGCACTTCCGGTCATAGCATTAACACAAGCGGTAGTTGCATTATTGGCCATAACGGTATAAGCTCCCGCTCCACTTTTTAGTCCAAAACTTATCCCTGATACTGTTCCTGCAACAGGTGTGCCCGTATTAGTCCCGTTGAATCTTAGTTGGTAATTTACACCCGTTTGTGAACCACTCAGGCTAACCACAACACCTTCTCCTCCGTCACAAAATTCTCCTCCGCCGTTGACTGTAAACAGGTTTGGCAATGCATTGACGGTAACTTTGGTGCTGACACTGTTGGTGCATCCATTCTGGTTTGCCACAGTATAGACTATTGTTGCCATACCTTCATCCAGACCTGTGACAGCACCTGTAGTGTTTACAGAGGCAATCGAAGGAGTCAAACTGCTCCATGTCCCTTCGGAGGTTGTGTTGCTTAAAATAGTTACCCCTCCTACACAGACCGATTTGTTTCCTCCTATGGCAGCAGGGTTAGAAGGTAATTCATAAATAGTTACGGTAGCGCTTCCTTTCATTGGAATGGTACAATCGGTTATTGCATTGGTGGCAGTAACGGTATAAATTCCCGCGGCACTCAATAGTCCGAAACTTATTGCAGAACCTGTTCCTGCCACTAAAGTCCCCGAATTTGACCCGTTTAATAATAGCTGGTAATTGGTGCCTGTTTGTGAACCACTTAATCCAACAGCAACACCATTTCCTCCGGAACAATATCCGCCACCTCCGGTGACTGCATATATGCCAGGAAGAGACTTAACAGTAACCGTTGTGCTTGCAATTCTGCTGCAACCATTCGTATTGGTGACGGTATAATCGATGGTGGAGGTTCCTTCTGAAATACCTTTTACATCCCCTGTTGTATTTATCGTGGCAACCGAGGTTTTTGAACTGCTCCATACACCGCCTTGGGTTGCATTGGTCAGAGTGGTGGTGTTTCCCACGCACACCGATTTGTTGCCCCCAATGGCTTCCGGTGTTATTGGTAACGGGAAAACGGTAAGCGGGGTGCTGGTACTGCTGCTACAGCCACTTGTGCTGGTTACAGTATAAACGATGGAAACTGTTCCATCGCTAATCCCTGCCGCTACTCCGAAAGGACTTATCGTGGCTGTTGAATTTGCTGAACTACTCCATATACCTCCGGCTGTGGTATTTGTTAAGTTCGCAATGCCCCCAACACAAACCGATTTAGCTCCGACAATCGGGCCAGGGACCGGTGGCTGGGCATTTATTATGACGGTAACATTTAATCTTACAGCACTTTCGCATCCGTTAGCTGTCTGACCTGCATAGTAATGAGATCCGCTGACCAGAGGAGTTGTTGTTGACAAGGCACTTCCATCTATCGCTTTTGTGTACCATTTTATTGCGTTGCCCGTTGCAATCAAGTTGGCTACAGTCGGTGAATTTCCGGCACAGAATGTTTGAACAGATGCGCCTGTCGGAGTTGGAGGATTCTCTGTGATATATGCTGTTACTTTCAGTCTGGCAGAGCTTTCGCAGGCACCCACTGTTTGGCTGGCATAATAATTGGAACCGTTGATCAGAGCTCTGGAAAGCGTTAAAGGGGTGCCACCAGTTGCATTATTATACCATTTGATACCGGTGCCTGTTGTGGTTAAGGTGGCTATTATTGGGGAATTGACAGAACAAAATGTCTGTGTTGCTTCGCCGGTCGGGGCATCAGGTGTTGCCGGCTGGTCATTGATTGCCACATTGGCAGATGCTACAGAAGTGCATCCAGACCCATTTGTTACTATGAAGAAATATGTCCCTGCTGTAAGGCCAGTTATTGTTCGGGTTACGCCTGTGCCTGTAATTATTTTTCCGCCAGGATTTTGGGTTAATGTCCATGTTCCAGTTGGAGGTAACCCGTTTAAAACTATTGATCCCGTCGCTATATCACAATTTGGTTGGGTAATTGTTCCTGGTGTTGGAGGTCCGGGCGAGGTATTAACAGTTGTAGTAATATTCAACCTGTTAATGCTTTCACAACCACTCACTGTTTGACTGGCATAATAATGGGTGTTGTTGGCCAGGAGAGTCGTCGTAGCCAGTGGTGTTCCGCCAGTTGCCGCTGCATACCATTTTATTGCACTTCCTGTTGCAGTTAAACTTGCCACCGTCGGCGAAGTCCCGGAACAGAATGCTTGAGCGGTTGGCCCAGTTGGAGCTGCAGGTGGTATACATGCAGCAGTAACATTTATTGAGTAATCCTCCACTTCCCCATAACTGGAATTATCACACGACATAGCTGTTGTATAGTTAAGGTCATGCAGTCTGATTCTCATTCTGGTTGTACCAATTACTGCCCCAGCGGGAGGTGCAAAATTTGTTGTTGTATGCGGGGAGATAAAACTGCCGGCAGAAGAATATACATTCTCTCCGGAATCGGTAAAATCACCATCTTTATTCCAATCGATCCAGATTAAAACCTGATCTGAAGAGTAAGGATTTGTAACATCAATAGTGGCAGAGGAATTTGAACCAATTTGCATAGTGGTGACTTGTGATGTAAAATCCTGATATCCACTTGTTCCTCTTCCTGATAACTGATTGATGGAACCCATTGAAACATTTGAGATATATTCATCTGTTGTTGCGGAAGAACCGGCTGTACAATATGGAGGTATTCCGGTTGTTGTACCGTTTCCCTTTAGTGGAGGTAAAGTATAGCAGTTTGTACTGGAAAAATATTCGTAAATAGCAAAGTAATAAATTGTTCCGGGATTTAGGGCAGTTAAATTTACTGATGTTCCAGATCCCTTGTAAACCACATAATTGCTTGTTCCAATTTGTGTCCCGGTTCCAAAAACACTGTTGGCCGTATAAGTATTTCCGTTAACCGGACCTGTATTTACAGCACTTCCAGGACGGGCGATGACCAAAACCGCATCTCCGTTTCCACGTGTCCAGCTCACCCGCATGGCGTTATCGGTAATCGCTGAGGATGTAAATGCTGAACTTTGTTTAGTAGGAGGGGTACAGGCGACAGGAAATGTTACTTTAAAAGAAATCGTGGCTCCAGCCTCACTAACTTCCGATATATTTAACCCTCCGATACTTCCATCCTGGAGAAAGCTGGTTGGATTTGTGGCATCATTTAAAGCTGTCCTGCCAGACGTGGAAGATAAAAAGGCCGTACTTATTGTCCCATTCACCTTGATCGTTCCGTTTGGCCTGTAAACATAAACTTCATCTGGAGGCCCATCTGCATTACCTGTTTCGCGGGTGTCTATTCTGGATACAATTAAGCCTGAACCCGGAATATTAATTTCAAAAGTTCCTGATTTATTGCGGTATTCTGCAACAAAATATTCGTTTGTGGAATAGGGTGAGGCTATTTTAAAACAGTTATTTACAGATGAAGTTAGTGGGTTTAAAGTATAAGTCCCGGTTGTTGTAATCTCGGGTATTGAACTAATCCATGTATTATTTGTGTATTTCCATTTCATGTAGGAAAGCATATGTCCTCCTCCCGATTCCATCAGGTCCCAGGAACCAACCGGGCTGATAACGCCTTGATTTGTATAGTGATATAGGTCAGGGGATCCTAAAGCATGAAACATTTCATGGCAAAGTGTTTTAACCTGAACCTGATTTTCAGGTTGAAAGGTGTACCCATAAACTCTTTTACCATTTATTTTTATCGTTTGAGAATACAAAGACCAGCGATGGGCCCATAACAATTCGGCCCAGCCTCCTGAACTTCCTCTAATAATAAAACAAACATTATCTATATTGCCATCTCCATCGCCATCCAGGTTTAATGATACCGGAACCGGAGAATAGGTATTGACCCAGGTTATGGCATCAACAAGTAATTGGTGCTCGCGTACTCTTCTTTCTGTTCCATCCGATCCACCGGTGTAGCCAGATGGGTTCGTCGTTGCGTTGTAGGGTTGAAAGTAACCTCTCGGATGACTATCCTGATACGATAAATTAGTGGTCAGATCACAAGCTGGATAATGTGTGCTGTTGATTATTAGTTTATTATATGATGCTTCCTGGAAATATGATTTAAGTGTGACGCCGGTAGAGGGATTAAAACTTTTATCATAACTTCCCCTGGTGGTTGTAAACTCAACTTCATCTGAAAAACGGATGTAAACAACCAAATTGTTCATTTCTCCTATATGGGGGGCGTTGCCGGGCCCTTCTATACTCTCAGCCTGATAGCTGAGCATTGAGCTTTTTTTCTGGTTGTATGCTGTTTTCGAAATTTTAACCCCTTTGATTAATCCAGAACTTCCAGGATCAACACTATTGACCAGGTACCTGGATGGTTTTACTAAATCGCCATTCTGCTCGGCATAGTAATAATATCCGTCAGGAGCCTGAATAATGGTATAGTCATTGGCATCGTGAATCCAGTTAAAAAATTCATCTCCTGTCACAAAACAACTGATCGCTTTCCCGTCGGGTTGTGTGATTGTAAAGGGAAGCCTTTCAAAATATGCCGCCTTGAGGGTCGTAAGTACCATCAGCAAAGCAGTAAAAAGTAACAACCTTAATTTCATAAAAATTGGTTTGAATCATTTTGGCAAGATTATTCCAAAATTAGTCCATTTTTTTTTTGAAAGAAACTTCTTATCTGCATATATTTAGAAATTTGCAAGGTAGGTTGCTTTTTTGCAGAAGCAACACCATTGTTGTCAAGAGATAACGAATAAATCAAGGAGGATTCCACAGCTATCAAGAGTGAAAATATTAGTAAATTAATTAAAAAATATATATAATAAGAGCTAAGTAGTTAAATAGATAGATTATAAAATACCGGTTTAACTTTTCCACAGCCCATCTGCAGCCTTTTTAATGAAGTGAAATTTTGTTAATAATGTGAAAATTCCACGCTTTCCGCAGGTTAAACAGAACAATGATTATTGTTTGTTCGATGGAATTTCCTTATTTTGCCAATCGTTCTTTACAGTTTAGGTTTGCTTTATAAATTAAAATTTTAAACATGAAAAAATCCATTTTAACAATTGGTTTTTTATTTTTAGTACTTCTCGTATCCGCAGAATCGCCTTCCAAATTTGATTTCGGACTGAAGATGGGAATTAACTTCAGTATGATTTCAGTCAGTAACCCTCCACAAAGTAATTATTCCTATACTAATTTCAATTCAGTAACCAAACCCGGCTTTGATTTTGGTGCCTTTGCACGTTATGGTGGAAAGCGACTTTTTTTGCAGTCTGAGATCTTATACTCGCGGATAAATGGTGAATCGAGTTTTTATAATGAAAATCTTAAAGGAACGGAAACACAAAATTTAAGTACGATCAAAATACCGCTTTTATTCGGAATAAAATTAGTAAATCTGAAATCAGGGTCTCTTCGAGTATTTACTGGCCCATCAGTTAGCGTACTCTTACCCGGCAGTACCATAAATGTTCATAATTTTTTCGTTGGTGATTCAAAAAATTATAACAGTATCGTTGGGAACTGGCAGGCAGGAGCTGGTTTGGATGTTTCAAGATTTACTTTTGATGTTCGTTATGAGTATGGACTTTCCAATATCTGTGATGGACCGGTCAGAAGTAATCAGGGTTTGGTTTGTGGTGGAAATTCAATGATCTTCTCTGTTGGCTATAAAATATTCTGATCTTGATTGTTAACTATTTTATCATTCAAATTTCTTAAAATCTCCACAATACCTGGCAGAAAACAAAAACACCTGTGCATTCAAATGTGCAGGTGTTTTTGTTTAATCTACTCCCAATTAAATGTGAAAGATGTATATAGCCACTTTACGTTTTCATTTTAATAATTCGGCATATATATCAGTTGAAAAACTAGCTGATTTGAATTATTTATTCACCCCTCCTGTTTCTGCTGGTTGGTTCCTTCTTCTCACTTTTGTTCTCTTCTGATTTTTTCATATTTCTCTGAACTTTAACAGGTTGTCCGATTTGTTTGCCGTAATATTTCACCGGTTGTGCCTGACGGTTTGTCGCTCCGTTTTTCCGTGGAGTATCTTTGGATGGCTGAGGAGTTTGTTTTACTTCGTTGCGGTTTCCTCCGCCATTGGTTACCTGGTTATTATAATTACTATTCCGGTCAGGCTGTGAACCCGTACTTTGTCTTTTCTCCGGGCGTTTTTCTCCTGGATTGGGGGACTGATTCTTGTAATCCGTGTTCCTCCCAGGCTTATATCCTTCCTCCTTTTTAACCTCATTACGATGTGTACCTTCATAATTTGCCCGTTCTTTGTTATTTCCCGAATGTCGGGCATTTTCGTTAAACCAGCGTGAGGACCAGGCATTATCGTGATCGCGGTCTCTGTTGTATGATTTGTAATAATATCGTGGATAATGAGCCACATAATATTCAAAATGGTGCCAGGGTTCATAAACAGTATTATTGAGTTTAACCACAAAGCAGTTGTTTAGATCAAACGAGGCAAATATTGAAGGTAATGAGGCGCTAAACCTCCAGTTTCCATCCTCAATATAAATAAATTCACGGTTCCGAAGATCATAGTAACACTCAATGTCAGGCAGGTAATAATAATTTACCTGATCGAAATTGCCGTTATTGGGGGCCCAGGACGGAGGAGCACCATAGGTCATTCCCTGATTTTGCCCAACCAAATAGGGGGTGGTACAACTGTAATGCGTGAAAAGTATTGTTACTGCGAAAAGTGGAATGGTTACCAATCCCCGAAAGGATTTTCCCTGAAGTTTCATTTCAGTCTGAATGTTTAAAGTTTTCATGTAATAATGTTGTTAGCGTTAAATTACGTTGATATTTACAAAATTTATGCCGAAAAAGCTGTTGAGGATTCAATTGTATAATTATGTTTGAGATTATCCCCTTAGGCTGTCAAATTGGGCCGTAAATCAATTGACAGGAATATATTTACAAAAAACTTAGTTCTACTACTCCTCTTTATGGTTCACTCCAGATTTAATCTTTTCCCGATTAACTTCAAAAGATGGAAAAAGTCACGACCAAAATGATGACCGCCCCCCAGGAAATCGTGATCACTTAAACCTTCAAGATTTTTCCGGCAAATGGATAATTGACTGTCATCGCAAATGATATAAGACTTTTGTCCTCTCATTTTTAATAATTCTGTATAGATGTCTGTTCCCTTTCTGTCTTCAAAAAGATAATCGGTTGGTTTTAATCTGAATATTGCTTTCTGTCCTGGAGCTATTAACAGGATATCCATTAGTTGAAGTCTGGATTTTTCATCCAGATGATTTATTCCGAATGGGATGACTTCCGCTCCCATCGAATAGCCTATAATTACGATTTTTTGCTTATTCCATTTTTTATTGTAGTGAGTGATAATTGATCCAAAATCGTGACCCAACTGTGCAGGACTCTTTGCGGAACTAAAATAACTTTTAGAGTTTAGCACTACTACCGATGCATTTTTACCATTCAGATAGTGAACAATTTCTTTGTCAAAATTCAGGTATCCAAAATCACCGGTTAAAAAGATGACATAAAAGTCACAATTACCATTGGATGTCGATTCTTTTATCGGCAAATTCCTTTTCGGGTGAACTTTCTGGGCAAAAAGTGATGCATTGAACCAAAGAGTGATGAATATGAGTATCTTACAGAAAGAATACAAAAATAATTTCATTATTGGCTATTTTGAATAATACAATCCAATCTAATTTGAATTGTGCAAAGTTGAAATAAACTTACCAATTATTCCCTGATTCTGCAAAATATCGAGCATTTATCTGTTTTTTTTCAGTTCGTCAGATGGTTGAAAAGCTGCATGACACGACCCAGCTTACGGGGAGCGAAGCCCTTGCCGCTGCTCAGGTTTTCTACACTGTTTTATAAGGTGCGGCCAGGGCTGGAGAAGCAGGGATGAAAATGGTATACTAAGACCTTCAATCACGTTTCCCGGGACGTTTCCGAAGGAGGTCAGATATTGGTGGATGAAACAGTTAAATTAATTGAAGAATTATGGAAATAAAAACATTTTAAATTGCTAAAAATGGTTTTGTAAGAGCCGATACCATATTTAAACGATATTGCTTAAATGCTTTATTCTAATATTATGGCAAATTTTAAGCGGTAATTTTTTATAATCGGACATTGAGAATAGTTTATCCACTTTACCCTTGGAAACCTACTAGTCTTGTTTTGCCAGATTTATTGCTGTAATCCTTACATTATAAATGACTTGAATGATCAACTATTTATTAAGGGAGAAGAAGTCGAACTTTTTCTCAAACTGATTCCTGTACGTTTGTTCACAAAACATGCTGAATCTTCCAAGTTGAAGGAAATTAATCCTACCTTTGATGCTCAAAACATGCCAAAGAACGCAAGCAAAAAAATCCTTTCGGGATTTATTCAGCTTTTCGAAAACATTATTTTCCAATATGCTGATAATTAGATATATAACCGATTTATTGACCTTAAGAATCATAAATAATAAATTACGGAATAATCTTTTAAATTACTGATTTCTAAGGTCTTAATCAAATTATTTCAGACTTATTTTTCGTTTATTTTATTGATATTCAATTATTTATATTCAAATTTGCCGAACCATTGATATATTTATAACTGATTTATTGGTCTTGGAAATTATGTTTAAAAATTACTAAATAATCGTGAAAATTGTTACAGAAAAAATTGAATCAGTAAATCTGGATGAGATTATTAATTACTATTATCCGCAATTGACGCTATTTGCCATTAAATTAACAGGTAGCAGGGAAGATAGCGAAGAGATAGTTCAAGATGTTTTTGTACGTTTCTGGATGAAACAGGATACTCTGACTATTAATTATTCAGTTAAAGGATTTCTATTTAAATCTGTGTTTAATGCATGTCTCGATCATTTACGAAAAAAAGCTATTATAAAGAAAAGAAATGAACAAATCTTCTTTGATTTTAAAGATGTAGTTCAGTTTCATGATCCAATTTTGGAGGAAGAGCTTGAAATAGAGATAGAAAAAGCTATTTCAGAGCTTCCTTCTCAATGTGAACGTATTTTCAGATTAAAAAAACAAAAAGGGTTTTCATATAAAGAAATTGCTGACCAACTCAATATTTCCGAAAAAACCGTTGAGGCCCAGGTATATAAAGCAACCAAATATCTAAAAAGAAAGTTTGCACTTTTCTTTTCTATCTTTCTCTAGTTTTTATTTATATATTTTACTTTCCCGTAAGGGATGGTTCATCTTTTTTCGTCTAATAAGGAAAAGAACCTTAATCAAATGACGGAAAAGAAAGTTATTGAGTTATTGTTGTCGAGTTATTTAAAAAATGAACTTGATCAAAGAGAGACCGAATTCATTGAATCGTGGATTAGTTCCAGTGAAGAAAACAAACGAGGATTCGATCGCGTACGCAGAATATCAGCAGAACAAAGCATTCATTTCCCGGATCATGAAGTTCAGAAAGCCCGCGAAAGAATAAAAACCATCATGTTAGGACGGTTGATTTCCAAACGGAAGAGATCCAATCAGCTAACCGGTGTCTTCTCCATTCTAATAATTGTAACCAGTAGCCTGGCCTTCTATTTTGCCCATCAATCTCCAACAAATATTCCTTCCAACGAATATGCTAATCAGTTTTCCGTAAAAACCGGTAAAGGGGAATACTCTGAATGTACTTTGCCTGATAGTACCCACATTTGGCTGAATGCAAACTCTGAGATTTGTTATCAATTAAAAGACAATGGTAAATTACGCAGTGTCGAAATCAAAGGAGAAGCATTTTTTGATGTCGCTAAAATGAAGAAGATTCCTTTTGAAGTTTCGAATGGAATTATCCGGGTAAAAGTATTTGGGACAAAATTCGATTTTAAAGGATATGATTCTAGTATTCAGGTTACACTTGAAGAAGGCAGTCTCGGCATTTATGATTTGAAAGAAAACGAACTGGCCAGATTGATTCCGGGAAATCAAGCGGTGGTAAATCAAGCAGGGACCTTGGTTTCACTTGAACAAGTTGATCCAAAGGCTTTCTCTGGTTGGAAAACTGGGAATTTTGAATTCAAGGATGTTTCTCTGGAAATTATTGCAAATTATCTGACTGGCATTTACGGGGTTTCTTTTAAATTCAATAATGAATCATTGAAAGATGAGCGGTTCAGGTGTGTTATTAATCGGAACAGATCAATTCTCCAGGTGCTTGAATTGCTAAAAGAAACCTCTGGAATAGATTACGAAATAGACGGAACCGAAGTAATCTTTAAGTAAAGGTTCCCATCTTATATTCAACAAATGTATTATTAATTCAAAACTAACAAAATGGAGAGCTAACAGACAAACAAAATGAAGGAAACAGTTAGAGCTGTCTCCTTCAAATGGTTTTTTCTGCTTTACTGGAAATAAAGCAGAGTTATTAATTGATTTACAAATTAACATTACAAAACTATGCAAAAAAAAGAACACTTTACCGATGTAGGAATGCATCGGATAGGTAAACTGTTTAAAATTATGAAATTAATCACAATTTTATTATTTTTCTTTGTCGTGCAGGTTTCTGCCAGATCGTACGGGCAACATTCACAATTCACATTGAATATGAACAAGGTCACGCTTGAACGAGTTTTTGACGAAATCGAAAAACAGTCGAATTACAAATTTATTTATAACAAAACAATTGTAGATGAGCTTACTGAAGTCGATATAAATCTTGAAAAAGCTACTCTTGACAAGGTACTGAACAGTGTCTTTGCAAATACTGATTTACAATACACTTTAAATGATAATATCATTGTCATTTCGAAAAAGGCACCTGTAGAACAAAAAAACAGTAAGAAAATCAGAGGCACTATAACCGATGACAAAGGACAACCCATTCCGGGAGCTTCAGTGTCCATACAAGGAACAACCAGAGGCGTTGTTACCGATAATGACGGAAACTTCAATCTCGAAGTGGAGCCCGAAAATACCTTGGTTTTCTCGTTTATTGGCTATACGACCCAAATTGTGAAGATTGGCGAAAAAAAGATTATAAACATTGAATTGGTTGAAAAAAAGCAGGAGCTGGAAGATGTTACTGTTGTGGCATTTGCAGAGCAAAAGAAAGAGAGTGTTATCGGTTCAATTACTACCATAAAGCCAGCCGAATTAAAAATCCCCTCAAGCAACCTTACCACTGCCCTGGCTGGTCGTATGGCCGGATTGATCTCTTACCAGAGAAGCGGGGAACCAGGTATGGACAATGCCCAGTTTTTTATTCGTGGCGTAACCACTTTCGGTTACAAAAAAGACCCGCTTATATTGATTGATAACAACGAGGTTACAACTACAGAATTATCACGTATGCAGCCAGATGATATTGCCAGTTTTTCTATAATGAAAGATGCTACAGCAACTGCGCTTTACGGCTCTCGTGGGGCCAATGGGGTAATTCTTGTCACAACCAAGGAAGGAGTTGAAGGTAAGGCAGTGATTAATGTAAGGTATGAGGGGGCAACGTCGCAACCGACAAGCATGGTAGAACTTGCAGATCCGATTACCTACATGAAACTTCATAACGAAGCGGTTCGTACGCGTGACCCTCTTGGCGTCACACCTTATTCTCCGAATAAGATTGCAAACACTTTAGCAGGAGGTAACCCATATGTATATCCTGCCAATGACTGGTATAAGATTCTCTTCAAGGATAGGGCTCTCAATCAACGATTAAACTTCAGTGCGAGTGGAGGTGGGAAAATTGCCCGCTATTATCTGGCTGGCAGTGTATCCAATGATAACGGGATATTAAATGTTCCTAAAATGAACAATTTTAACAATAACATTAAGCTAAACCGTTATATGCTTCGTTCTAATGTCAACATCAATATCACCAAAACTACTGAGGCAATTGTTCATTTGCAAGGTGCTTTTGATGGTTATACTGGCCCAATACAAGGTGGCACAGAGATTTTTAACAAAGTAATGAGAACAAACCCTGTTCTCTTTGCTCCCTACTATAAGCCAGACATTGCCAATGTTTACGCTCAACATATCCTTTTTGGCAACTATGATCAAGGTCAGTACAATAACCCTTATGCAGATATGGTAAAGGGGTATAAAAATTATACATCTTCTCAGATGTCAGCACAATTTGAATTAAAGCAAAAGTTAGATTTTATCACCGAAGGTCTTTCGTTACGCGCTTTATTCAACACAAATCATTATGCTTATTTTGATGTATCACGTAATTATAATCCATTTTATTATAATGTGTCTAATTACGACAAAGCCACCGATCAATATACCTTGGCTCCGTTAAATGAAAAAAACGGCACAGAATATCTTGGATACAAAGAGGGGGATAAAACCATCAATGCTACGACTTATTTTGAAGGTGCGTTGAACTGGAACCGTACCTTTAACGAAAAACATGCACTAAGCGGTTTGATGGTATATACCATGCGTGAACAATTGAATGCAAATGCCGGTGATCTTCAGAAATCCTTGCCTTATCGCAATATGGGTTTGGCCGGACGCGCCACTTACGCTTACAGTTCCCGTTATTTTGGTGAATTGAACTTTGGTTATAACGGATCCGAACGTTTCTCCAAAAATGAGCGTTTCGGGTTTTTCCCATCAGCCGGTATAGGCTGGTTGGTTTCAAACGAGGGCTTTTGGTCAGAAGGATTGAAGAAGACCATTAATAAACTTAAATTAAAAGCTACTTTCGGTTTAGTTGGTAATGATGCGATTGGTGACGATAGCGACCGTTTTTTCTACCTCTCTAATGTAAATATGGACGACTCGGGGCGTAGTTCTTCATTTGGGACGTATGGTAACATGGGAGGACGCACGTTGAATGGGGTATCCATTTCCCGTTATGCAAATAGTTATATTACCTGGGAAAAAGCCCAGAAACTGAACTTAGGTTTAGAATTGGGGCTATGGAATGCATTGGATATTCAGGTCGATGTATTTAAAGAAAATCGTTCCAATATTCTGATGAACCGCTATATTCCTACCACATTGGGCCTTCAGGCCCCAACCCGCGCCAATGTGGGCGGAGCTTCCAGTAAAGGTATTGATGTCTCATTAAACTACAAACATTCTTTTCGTAAAGATCTTTGGCTTACCGGACTTGCCAACTTTACCTATGCAACAAGCAAATTCACGATATATGAAGAACCCGATTATTCCAGTACACCATGGTTATCGCGGGTTGGGCGTTCTTTAAATCAAAATTGGGGCTATGTTGCTGAACGTTTATTTGTTGACGATGAGGAAATTCGCAACTCCCCGGCTCAATTTGGTAATTACAGGGCTGGCGATATCAAATACAAGGATATTAACAGGGATGGTAAAATCTCAGAACTTGATAAAGTACCCCTGGGATATCCTACCAGCCCGGAAATTGTTTTCGGCTTTGGATTTTCAGGCGGATATAAAGCCTTTGACCTCTCCTGCTTCTTCCAGGGTCTGGCCCGGGAATCTTTTTGGATTGATGCCAATGCCACTTCACCTTTTATTGATGGACAAAATGCATTGCTCAAAGTATATGCCGATGACCACTGGTCTGAAGATAACCGCAATTCACATGCATTATGGCCACGACTGTCTCAGACGCTTATTTCAAACAATTCCGAACCATCCAGCTGGTTTATGCGTGATGGTTCTTTCATCCGTCTAAAATCTGTTGAATTTGGGTATTCTTTACCTTCAAGGATTATCTCACGGGCAAAAATGACCAGTTTGCGTTTTTACTTTAGCGGAACCAACCTTCTCACATTCAGTAAGTTTAAGCTTTGGGATCCTGAAATGGGAGGGAATGGCCTGGGTTATCCAGTCCAGAAGGTTTACAACTTCGGATTACAACTCTCCTTTTAAATTCTAAAAAAATGGATTATATGAAAAGATTATATAGAATAAAAATAATAGGGGCATATATCATACTTCTTGGTTTTGGTTCATGCAATTACCTCGATGTTGTCCCGGACAATGTTGCAACGATTGATTACTCTTTCAGAAACAGGACCGTTGCTGAAAAGTACCTTTACTCCTGTTATAGTTACCGGCCCCCTGTTGGCTCAGTGGATACCGACCCTGCAATGAATGGCTGTGATGAGACCTGGAGATATTACAATATATCTGCAAGTTTTGTTAATTCAAATATTTCAAATGGATTTCAAAATGTAAATAGTCCTTACATTAACTACTGGGACGGGGAAAACAGCGGAAAAGCCTTGTGGGTAGGCATACGCGATTGCAATATTTTTCTTGAAAATATTGATAAAGTTGCTGATTTGACCAGTTCTGAGAAAAAGAGGTGGATCGCTGAAGTGAAATTTCTGAAAGCTTACTATCATTATTCCCTTTTCAAATGTTATGGACCTATCCCGATCGTTGATGTTAATCTTCCGGTCTCTGAAGGGATAAATCAACTACAAGTATATCGCGAACCCGTGGACGATGTTGTGAAATACATTGCTGACCTAATGAAGGAAGCTGCAGTTGACCTGCCCATTTCCGCAGATGTGATTGAAGGAACTGAAGCTGGCCGGATTGACAAACTGGTTGCATTAAGCATGCGTGCCGAAGTATTGCTTTTTGCTGCGAGCCCACTTTTTAATGGCAATACTGACTATGCAAACATGGTTGATAATCGGGGCAAGTCCTTATTCCCGCAAACTTATGACCCGAATAAATGGAAATTGGCTGCAAGTGCCTGTAAGGAGGCCATTGACAGTTGCCATGCCCAAAACAAAACGCTGTATGATTTAGTTGACCCGATGGTTTCAGCTGCTCCTGATCCGTTTAAAGTACAAACAACCTATCGTCAGGCTATTTGCGACCGTTGGAGCAAAGAACTCATATGGGGAGGCACCAGTAACGATTGTAATTCTCTTTCACGGCAGGCTCAAACAAAAATCATGTCTGTAAATACGAGTTTATGGAACGATATAAAAGGAGAATGGGCGCCCACATTAAAAATGGCTGAGAAATATTATTCCGCGAACGGTGTTCCGATTGAGGAAGATATAACGTGGAGTAGTAAAGGCTGGTACAATAACCGGTTTCAAATCAGGCCTGAAATGTCTTCCGGGGATGATGTGTATTATGTGAGGTCAGGTGAAAAAACAGCTTACTTGCATTTTAACCGTGAACCGCGCTTTTATGCAAGTCTTGGTTTCGACAGAGGTGTATATTTCGGGAACGGTTATTACAACTTCCCCACCAATGTTAAATACAGTGATTTTTTTGGCGGTCATATTTCAGGGAAGCAATCTTCAACTTGCTACAGCATTACGGGATACTCTGTTAAGAAAATGCACAGTTTTAAAAATGCGCATACTGCCACTGAATACAGTGTGGAGTACTATCCTTTCCCGATTCTGCGTTTGGCCAATCTTTATCTGATGTATGCCGAGGCATTGAATGAGGTCAATGGCCCTGGTGATGAAGCCTTCACATATCTTGATCGAATCAGGGCTCGAGCCGGATTAAAAGGGGTAAAAGAGTCTTGGTCTAATTTTTCCAACATTCCCAATAAACCGGATACAAAAGATGGATTGCGTCAGATTATCCATC
Source organism: Prolixibacteraceae bacterium (assembly GCA_963677935.2). Lineage (GTDB taxonomy): Bacteria > Bacteroidota > Bacteroidia > Bacteroidales > Prolixibacteraceae > JAAFHB01. Next base: position 5,751,373 of record CAXXEH010000003.1, read on the forward strand.
AGGAGCGGACTATCGAACTGGCTTTCGAAGGAAAACGTTTTTGGGATATCCGACGCTGGAAAGAGATTAATGTATTGAATGATCAGCCTAAGGGCTGGAATGTAACCGGAAGTACTCCTGAAGATTTTTACAAGGTGGTGTCGGTGGCACAGGCCCCGGTAAAATTCACTGTAAAAGATTATTTCTGGCCGATTAAGGAGGGGTCTCTTAATGTGAATAAAAACCTGCTCCAAAATTACGGTTGGTAATTTGTTAAAACAAAAAGATAGTAAAATGAAAAATTATATATTGCTTTTATTTGTCCTTGCTTGCATCGCAGTCGCATGTAACGACGAACCCATCGGTCAAACGCCGGTCGATAATATCCCTCCAGGGCCTGTTTCTAATATTAAGGTTGAGAATACCCCCGGTGGGGCAATTCTTACTTACACACTTCCACAAGATGAAGATCTTCTTTATGTAAAAGCTGTTTATTCGCTGAAGGATGGCGTAACCAGTGAAGTGCGTGCATCGCTCTATAAGGATACTTTGAAAATATCAGGATTTGGAGATATTCAGGAACGTCAGGTATCATTGATTGCTGTTGACCGCAGTGAAAATGAATCTGTACCGGTTACTACGAAAATTATCCCGTTAGAACCACCTGTTGAAATCATTGGAACCACACTATCTCTTGCCGAAGATTTTGGAGGGGTAAAAGCTACTTGGGAAAACTTGACCCGGGCAGAAGTTTCAGTTGTCATTCTAAAGGAAGACCACAATAAAGAGTTTGTTCCTATCCAAACTGTTTACAGCACAATGGCTGTCGGGAAAAGCGTTCAGCATGGTTTGGATACTATCCCTTCTAAATTTGGAATCTATGTTCAGGACCGTTGGGAAAATCGAAGTGAAATAAAATACTTTACATTGACGCCCATTTATGAGACGCAATTGGCCCCTACGAAATTTCGTGAGGAGCATTTACCGGGAGATACGGGATATGATTATGGATTGAAAATGTCGAACATATGGGATGGTCTTCTTCATACATCTTCTAATCCTTTGACATTTTATCATAGTACGGTTGATGATGCCTGGCCTAAATCTTTTACATTCGATTTGGGGCAAACGGCAAAACTCAGCCGTTTAGTTTTCTGGCAAGAACAGAATGATGCCAGTTATGGTCCTTTCAGACATGGAAATCTCAAAAAATTTGAAGTCTGGGGATGCAGCACGCTCGATCCAACAGGTGATTGGGCCAGCTGGACAAAATTAGCGGATGTCGTCTCTGTCAAACCTTCAGGTTCGCCTTATGGAACACAAACAAACGAAGACCTGGCCTATTCAGCCGCAGGTGAACAGGTTGAGTTTTCTGTGACGAGTCCCAAGGTACGTTATATCAGAATCAAGGTAACCGAAACCTGGGTAGGTGGTCACTTTTTTATGATTGATGAAATGAAATTTTTTGGTGATAACCGGTAGAATGTTATTCTTCTAATAAAAAATATGAATATGAAATTATATAATGTATATACTATCTTCATAGTATTATTAGCGTTGTCTATACAATCCTGTTCAAAAATGAACGATTTACATCAGGAATATTTGGACCAAGGCGAGACCATCTATGCAGCGAGAATAGATAGCGTCCATTCCGGTGCCGGTAAAGGGCGGATACAACTGGAAATATTTATCGGTGCTCAGCGAATCGAAACAGTCAGAATTTTCTGGAACGACTACAAGGATTCTGTTGATATTAAGATTGGAAATCAAACTGGCACCTTTAAAACCATGGTTGAAAATCTTGCAGAAAAAAGTTATATTTTTCAATTTGTAAGTATCGATAAATTTGGTAATAAATCATTGCCTTTCGAGTTGACTGCTGATGTTTATGGTAATAATTTCCAATCAATCCTTTCAAACAGGACCATTAGTGATGTATCCTCTTTTGAAAACGGGAAAATAACTATCACTTGGGGTACTGGCGCTATTGATAAAGGTGTCCGTTGCGATCTGTTTTATAAGAACACCGCTGGAGTTCAGGTTACCAAGAAAATTCCCTTGTCGGAAACCAGCACAGTTCTTACCGATGTGGGCTCAAACCTGAAATACCAGACATTATTTATACCTACAACTACGGCAATTGATACCTTTTACACAGATTTTAAGGCAATCCCGCTGATTACGGACGAAAAAGTCAATAAAGCAGGATGGAAGATTATTGGTGTTGATTCAGAAAGTACTCCTGACGGATTGTTTGCATCAAATGTAATTGATGATGATTTGTCAACATTCTGGTTTACTAAATGGATGGAAGATGCTACGACTCATCCTCACTGGTTTATTCTTGACATGGGAAAAGAAGTTCCGATTTCGTGTATCGAAGTATTTAGAAGACAGAACAGTAATATTGGCCAAACTAAACATCAGTTCCTTACAAGTACCAATGGAACAGATTGGTCTGATTATGGAACATTTGCAATGGCAGCCATCAATTCTGGCCAGAAGTTCAGAAATTCAGGCATTCCAACAGCCAGATATATCAAATATGTTACACTGGAAGGGCCTTCCTCCTTTGCCACTCTTGCCGAAATAAATGTTTATACTCCGAAAGGAAATTAATAATTAGTGCATATTTAATTTCACTGAATTGTTGATGATAAGTTAGTTCTCCCGCACTTTTGAGCGGGAGAACTTTATTTAATGAAAAGAATGTTTGCATGTAGCAAACGTGTTATATTCTTATATTAATAATTAGCAATGAATGAATAATTTCGAAGAATTTACCACAGAAAATACTTCTGCTGGAACATTATCCGGTATTGCTGTGAAAAAAATGGTTTGCATTATTGTTCTGCTTGTCGGGTTAACTCCACTTTTATTTGCAAGGCCGGTTAGATCTGTCCGGCTTGTGCTTCCGTCCAAATCAAGCCCGGTGGTTGAGAATATCAGTCAGGTTCTTGTGCGGCAGATTCAAGCCCGTTGTGGGGCAACGGTTCTGATGAAGGGCAAAAAAATGTTTACGGTCGAGTTAGATATTCAGTCAGGGCTCACAGCAGAGGGGTATAGTGTCGAAGACCGTCCTGACGGTGGAGTAAAAATTGTTGGCAACGACGAGCGTGGTTTGCTGTATGGTGTGGGCAAATTCCTGCGGACTAGCCGTTATGATCAGGGAGGCTTTACACCTGGTATTTGGCGGGGAACATCAGCGCCCCAGAAACCGGTTCGTGGCATCTATTTTGCCACCCATTTTCACAATTTCTATCACGATGCTCCTGTCGCGGATGTTCAACGCTACGTGGAAGATCTTGGGCTGTGGGGATATAACACGCTTCTCGTTTGGTACGATATGCATCATTTCGACGGCGCCGACGATCCGAAAGCTATAGCATTTCGCGACCGTCTTCACGTAATCCTTGCGGCTGCAAAGCGCATCGGAATTGATGTTGGCCTTTTGGTGATCGCCAATGAGGCTTATGGAAATTCACCGACAGCATTGCGGTCCGACCCCAGTGCACAACGTGGAGGGTGGTATGACTGCGCGGTTTGCCCCGGCAAACCCGACGGAATGAAATACATCCTCGAGGTCCTCGGCAGGGAGTTCGACTGGTGTACAGACTTGAATCCACGTTATGTTTGTATTTGGCCCTATGATCAGGGCGGTTGTGGTTGCGCTTTATGTCGTCCCTGGGGAAGCAATGGTTTTCTTAGGACTGCTGAACGAGTGGCAACACTGGCGCGACAGAAATTGCCCGGAACGAAGATTATTCTCTCGACATGGTTTTTTGATGAGAACGAATGGCAGGGTCTCAACAAGGAATTTACAGATAAGAAGCCTTTCCCCGACTATATTATGGCCGAGGGAACGGCGCGGTCCATGCCGGCGGGACTGCCAATGGTCGGCTTTCCCGAGATCAGCATGCATGAGACGTTCCCGTGGGGCGGATTCGGCGCTACGCCCTTGGCCCGCCGTGCTGAGCAACAATGGAGTGCTGTCAAACGTGTGTCCAGTGGCGGATTTCCATATTCGGAGGGTATTTTCGAGGACATCACCAAGGCTGTGATTAGTCAGCTTTACTGGAATGATCAGCCGGCAGAAGAAACTGTACGGGAGTACATTGCCTTTGAGTATTCTCCTGATGTTGTCCCAGAGGTGTCCAAAGTCATCGCCACATTGGAGCAGAATCATCACATGCGATGGTGGCCGGATGAATTGAAAGGCGTAAAACTGGCCATGAACTGGTTCGCCTCCTATGGTGCTCAGCCACAGTCCGATCCTGGTGCAGAAGAGGCTTACAAGGCCGTGCAGCGCGTTGATGGGTTGCTATCTGCCCAAGCCCGCATGGCGTGGCGTTGGCGGCAGCTTTACTTGCGGACGTTGCTTGATGCCGAATTGAAGGGCAACAGTGGCAAGCCGAACGATCGCTGCAAGGAGGCATTTGCCGAGTTGATCAGGATTTATCATGCACAGAATGCCGATCCCGCTGTTCGTCCGCCATTGTGTCAATAGAATAATAAAAGCTATGAAACAAACATACAACCTGATTCGTCGTCGGTTCATGTGTACGGCGGCTATAGTTTCCGTGATGTGGATTTTCGGACCGCTAAAGGCGGATGCCCAGAAAAGTGAGAAAATTTCCACCAATTTGTCAAAAGGTGAAAGGGCTGTGATTCATCGGTCTCTGGAGGTGGAACTGCCAAATCAGAAGCACAATGCCATCAAGACCTCGTGGCCGGGAATTGGCTGCTGGTTCTGGACGGCAGAAGAGTTCAAACCAGATGGTTTCAAGCGGTTTATAGACCTCCATGAGAAGCATTCTTCCTTCAAATTGTTGACAACCAGTATCCGTTGTCCTGCTGAAGTATCTGATTCAACTGTTCATGATCAGATCAAAGCTGCGGCCGGGTATGCCCGTAAACATGATATGGGAATTGTGATGGATTTGGAGGCTCCATTTGCCCGAATTGAGTTTGCCCGGATATATCCTGATGAACTTCAGGGAGTTGTTCAATTGAGAGAAGTGAAAATGAAGGATTTCGGCGAGGTTGATATATCTGTTGAATCGCCTTCATTCGGAAATTATGGATTTTATAAGAAGGGCTTTGATTCTGTGGACGGAAGTTTGGTGCGGGTTTACACTTATTTTTCCGGTACAGATGGAATTGAGTCGGTCGATGACATCACCAGCCAATGCAAGGTTGAACTGACGAATACCCGGAATGTAAAAGTGATGGTTCCGTGTAAAGCACGCGACAAGGGTCGAACGGCTTGTGTTATGGCCTTATTTCATCTTTTCACCCCAGATATCTTCGCACCTCATTTACCCCTCTTTGAAAGAAATTTGCTGAAGCAATATGCCGATGTGCCACTTGCCGGAACGTGTAAAGATGAATGGGGGTTTATTCCTTCAGGTGGCGTTTCAGCTCCCAACGATTTATGGTATTCGAAATTTACAGAAGAGGAATATATAAGGCGGAGACCGGGGCATGATCTGATTCGGGATATTCTCTTAATGAGTAAAGGAGAAAAAGGAAAGGACAGTGAGCGTGCTGCTGCCATTAATCATTATATGGAAATGTTTTGGCAACGCAATGCTGAAATTGAAACATTGTTTTATGTTGCGAGTAAAGATGTTTTCGGTAAGAAGACCATGGTTGGTACACATCCTACCTGGTGGCCATATCCTGGTAGCGCAGAAGTTTTCAAGAATGGTTTAGATTGGTGGGCGGTCAGGCGAGATTTGGCACAAACTGATGAGTCAACACCATTTTGCGTTCGAACAGCTTTGGCTAAGAAGTTGTACAGTCCGCTATGGTACAATATGTATTATGCCCCCTCCATACAACCCTATGAGGAGGAGCTATGGCGCGATGCGTTGACCGGTGGCCGGATAAACTTTCATCCTCTCTTTCCGGACCAAATGAATAATCTTAGCAGCAATCTAATGCCCGTAGCAGGGAAACTGCTTCGTGCAGATTGCCGCGTGCGTCTGTTGAACTACATTTCAACTGCACCGATCGATTGTCCGGTGGCCGTTGTGTTCAGCCATCCCAACGTTACCAATTGGTACAGTCCGAATTTCGGCGATGCGGGCGTATCGGTTTGCGATCGACTATGGCAGGATGGTTACTACGCTGACCTGATTCCCAGCAGTGAAATCGCTGCCGGAGCTCTGAAATTGTCGGAGGACGGGCACATTCAATATGGACCCCAGAAATATGCGGCTGTCGTATTTTACCAACCCCAATACGAACGGCCGATGATAGGTGAGTTCTTTCGTAAAGCTTCTGACGCGGGCAAAACGAAACTGTACCGGATTGGCGATTGGACGATGGATTTCGAGGGAAATACAGTTGATGCCCAAAAGGTGTTGCCGAAAGATATGATAATGGCAGACCAAGCCGGATGTGTTCAAGATATCCTTGCACAGTTGAAGAAATCAGGAGTAAGCCCGCACACACCATGTACGATGCATTCATCTGGAGGCTTCCCCGCTTCGATGATGCCTAAGCCCAGCGGACAATGCCGGTTGCTCGATGGTACGGTAATTCTTGCTTCCGGCGAAAAAGATGTATTGGGTGACCCAATCCGGAAAACAATAAAAGTAGGAGTTCATGAGGTCAGCTTCGATGCTGTTGGAGTGGCTGCTGTGCGACTGGCCTCAAATGGCAAACTTGAAGCCCTGGCAGCCGGTGCCCTGAAATCATTTTATGGTGGTGGATTGGCTATTGAATTGCCGGAACCGGTTGATATAGCTCTATGGCGTGATAAGAAAGGCCGGTGGCAAGGTATCATACAAGGTTGGGAGGGACCTATTCCCCCTTCGCTTTCTGCAATAACTAAAAACTGGCAGCGTCTGGCAGTGCCCGAACCATACAGACCATAACTGTAGATCATCATATTATAATTTATAAGCTCAATGAATAAATTCATGAAAAATGTATTGATTGGAATATTATATGGAACAGCTGTCACTGTAAACAGGTGGGTTTGCACCATTGTTCTGCTTGTCGGGTTAACGCCACTTTTGTTTGCCGGACCGGTAAAATCCGTCCGCCTCATGCTTCCTTCCAAATCAAGCCCGGTGGTTGAAAATATCGGCCAGGTTCTGGTGCGGCAGATTCAGGATCGTTGTGAGACGAAGGTTGTGATGGCAGGCAAAAAAATGTTCACTGTGGAATTGGCTATTCAGCCTGACTTTGCTTCTGAGGGGTATCGTATAGAAGACCGTCCCGGTGGCGGAGTGAAGATTGTCGGCAGCGACGAACGTGGTATGTTATATGGTGTTGGTAAGTTTCTCCGGACAAGTCGTTACGACCAAGGGGGTTTTACGCCTGGTACGTGGCGGGGTTTCTCAGCTCCAAAGTGTCCCATTCGTTCCGTTTATCTTGCCACACACTTTAATAACTTCTACGAATCCGCTCCCATTGAGGAAGTGGTACAGTACATAGAAAGCCTTGGGCTAAGAGGGTACAACACCATTCTGATCCATTATCCGACATGGCAGTATACCGGACTCTCCGACCCGGCTTCGCTCAAGTGGCTCAATCGTTTCAAAGAAGTATTGCTCAGGAGCAGAAAAATTGGCCTAAAAGTCGGCTTATTGCAAGTCCCCAATGATGGATACAAAGAAACACCTGAAAGATTGCTTTGTACCAGAGTTTCTCCTGAAACCTTTAGAGGCAATAACGTCATTGGGCTGTGTCCGAGCAATCTGGAAGCCAGGGAGCTTTTATTGCGTACTTATGGAGCATTATTGGATGAGTTTAGCGAAATAGGATTGGATTATTTCGTGTTTTGGCCTTATGATGAAGGTGGATGTGGTTGCAAGGACTGCTGGCCGTGGGGCGCTCGTGGATTTGTAAGTATTTCTAAAGACCTGGCCACCGAGGTTCATGTGCGATATCCTGCATGTAAATTTGTTGTTTCTACCTGGTGCTTTGAAGATGAAAATGACGCGAATCCCGATGGCGAATGGGTTGGTCTGGACAGGGAACTGGCCAGTAATAAGACCTGGGCAGAATATCTGATGGCGGATGGACATAATGACTACTTTCCCAAATACATTCTCACAGAAGGTGTTCCGGGCGATTTGCCGCTAATCAATTTTCCTGAAATCAGCATGTTCGGGCAATCACCCTGGGGGGGATATGGTGCAAATCCTGCTCCTGCTCATTTTGAGGAGTTGTGGCATCGGATCAAACACATGGCTGCGGGCGGTGCGCCTTATTCTGAAGGCATCTACGAAGATTTAAACAAGGCCATTATTGCTGGATTCTATTGGAACCCGGATCGTAAGGTTGAAGATATCGTTAGAGAATATGTCGGACTTGAATTCACGCCCGATGCAGTAGACGATCTGGTTGAAGTTGTCCGAATTTTTGAACAAAATCATAGTCGCGGGGATATTCATGAGAGTGCATTACGTGCATTTGAGCTGGTAGGTAAAACGGAAGCCCTCATGACTCCCCAGGCACGCGCGAGTTGGCGATGGCGCATATTTTATCTACGTGCACTCATCGACAAAGAACTATTTCAGCGAAAAGGCAAGTTGGAAGGAGAGACCTTAAAAAAAGCATATAAAGAATTGGCTGACATTTATCATGCACAACAAACGGGTGTTAACGCACAATTTGAGTAGGTTGTTGATTTTAAAGAGTTATGTTTTATAATCTGATTGCATTGATAAATATTAAACGATAAAAAAAGTGTAATGAATAGTCACAGAGAATTTTTAAAAAAGAGCGCATTGTTTGTGGCGGCTTCAGTTGCCGTACTGTGGCTTTTCGGATCTCTTAACGCGCCGGCCAAAGCTGGGGAGGAGCAGAAGGCACGGCACGACGTAGGACGGACAACCATCTCGCTCGACGGCACATGGCAAATCGACGAGAGTGTGTCGGCGACCGACGTGCCCAAGAAATTCGATCACACCGTCGTCGTGCCGGGGCTGGTGAACCTCGCGAAGCCGGGCTTTCCGGATGTGGACCTGTTTGCCAGCCGGGAATACCTGATACGCTTTGGACGGCAATATCCGTGGGGTGGACCGGAAATCCTGGCGAATAACGCGCCGTTGCCCGCGATTGGCATTCCGGCGCAAAAACGCAACTACTTCTGGTATCAGAGAACATTCACCGCTCCGCAGCAACGCGAGGTCGCATTGCTGCGGATCGGCAAGTCGCAGTTTGGGACGGCGGTTTGGCTCAACGGCAAGCCCGTGGGCGAACATCTCAGTTGTTGGACGGCGGGCTATTTCAACCTGACTGACGCCATGAACTGGGCCGGCGAAAACCGGTTGCTGGTCCGCATCGGCGCGCACCCGGCGGTGCTGCCAGCAAACATCCCGGGCGCCGGGACGTGCAGTTCCAAACACAAGTGGACGCCTGGAATCTATGACGTCGTCAACCTGATCCTCTGCGACAATCCGGTGATCGAGTCGATTCAGGCGGCGCCGCTCATCAACACGTCCGAGGTTGTCGTTCAGACGAAGGTTAAAAACTACGGTTCGGCCCGAACATTCGAACTTGGCCACGTGGTCAAGAGCTGGAAAGAAGGAAAGAAAGTCGCCCGGGGAGAACCGCGGAATGAACGGATCGAGGCCGGCGAGGAAAAGACCTTCACGCAGACCATCAAAATCCCCCAAGCCCGTCTCTGGTCGCCCGAAGACCCATTCCTGTATGTCATCGAGAGCGGCACGAATGGCGACCGCGTCCGGACCCGCTTTGGCATGCGCGAATACCGCTTCGACAACAAGAAGAGGGTTGGGCTTCTCAACGGCAAGCCGTATTACCTGCGGGGCGGGAACATCGAGTTGTTCCTGCACGCAGAAGACCCGCTCTGCAGCGATCGGCCTTGGGACCGTGCCTGGGTGAAAAAACTGGTCGCCGAGATTCCGAAGAAACAGAACTGGAATTCGTTTCGTTTCACTATGTCGCCTGTTCCCGATTTTTGGCTGGATATCGCGGACGAGGAAGGGATTCTGGTTCAACTGGAACCGATCGTGTTTTACGACCGCAAGGAATGGTCCGCCGATGAGTTTGTCAAGGAGTTTTCGCGTTGGATGCGCGACAACTGGAACCACCCGTGCGTGTTCATGTGGGACTCAAACAACGAGACCACGTGGTCGGGAATGATTGAGGTCATCAACACGGTGCGGCCGCTCGATTTGTCCAATCGTACATGGGACAACGGTTGTGGGCCTCCCGTCGGTCCCAGCGATCCGGAGGAAGTGCATACCTACGTGATCGGCAACAAACCGAACTTCAATTTCGATCTCCGGGAGCTAAACCATTTCGACGGCCCCGCCTACATGCTTCTCTGTCCGGGGCGGGACCGACCGGAGGCGAGTCCCAACTGCTATATCATCAACGAATACTGCGGGCTGTGGCTTTATCCCGACGGCACTCCCCTTGGCCTCTCGGAAGGCATCTACGCCAAGGCGCTTCCCGGCGGCACGGCCGACGACCGCATGGAGTATCGCTGGTACTTTACGGCGGGCCTGACGGAAATGTGGCGGGCTCAACGCTGCGCGGCTGGCGTACTCTACTACGAGTACCTTGGCTCGTACCTGCCGCGCGCGAAGGGCCCCTATCATTTTGGAGTATTCGCCGATCTGGCGACATTGCGGCTCCAGCCTGGCTTTGAGAAATACATGACCGAAGCGTTCAAGCCGCTTGGGCTGTACATCGATTTCTGGGGCGACGGCAAACCCGGCAGCCGGCTGCTGCAACAATGGGTGCCGATTCGCGGCGGCGAGAACCGCAAGTTCATGGTATCTATGATCAACGACGACCAGAAGCCTGTCGAGGGCAAGCTGGTTCTCTCGATCGAAAACCTGGAAGGCAAGACCCTGGCGTCGAGCGAAAAGCCTTTTCGGGTGGATGGCGCGGGCAAGAATGCCTATGAGCTAACCGTGCCGATTCCGAAAGAGAATGGCAAGTATTTGTTGAAGGCCGTGGCGTATCCACGCGGAACCCGCCATAAGAGCGCAACCGTTACTCAAAGAAAGGTTTCCGTGGAATCCTTGTGACGCAAAGCCGGGGCCGACGGCGCATATTTTAACTTACGAGCACTTATTGACAAAGAACTATTCCTGCGAAAAGGCAAGTTGGAAGTAGAGGCTTTAAGAAAGGCGTATAAAGAATTAGCTGATATCTATCATGCACAACAAACTGGTGTCAATGCAATATTTGAGTAGGTTGTTGATTTTAAAGAGTGATGTTATTAATCTGATTGCATTCATAAATATTTAACGATAAAAAATAGAGTATAATGACTAGTTACAGAGAATTTTTTAAAAAGAGCGTATTGTTTGTGATGACTTCAGTTGCCGTACTGTGGTTTTTCGGACCGCTAAAGGCGAATGCTCATGAGGGTGAAAAATCTTCTGTCAATTTGTCAGAAGGGGAGAGAGCTGTGATTCATCGGTCTCTGCAGGTGGAACTGCCAAACCAGAAGCACAATGTCATCAAGACCTCATGGCCGGGTATCGGCTGCTGGTTCTGGTCGGCAGAAGAGTTCACACCGGATGGCTACAAGCGCTTTATAGACCTCTATGTGAAGCATTCTTCCATCAAACTGTTGACCACCAGTATCCGCTATAATGCTGAAGTAACCGATCCAAAGGTTCATGATCAGATCAAAGCTGCGGCCGGGTATGCGCGCGAACATGATATGGCAATGGTGATGGATCTTGATGTCAGGCTGGCGCGCCAGGCATTTCAGGACAAACATCCAGACGAATTACAGGAGATTGTCCGGTTGCGTGAGGCTACAATGACCGGTTCGGAGGAGACGAGCATCACCATTGAGCCGATTAATCCCGGCGATCATTATACATTTGCCTCCAGGGACTATGCCTCTGTTGCAGCCCGCGTGCTGCGGGTATATTCCTACACTGGAAGCGACAAAGGTAATGATCCGGAATCAGTCGAGGACATTACCAGCCGATGCAAGGTATTGCAGGCCGACGCCAGGGGTATTCGGGTCGTGATTCCATTCATGGCCGAAGACCGGGGACGTACGGCTTGTGTTCTGTCTGCATTTACCCTCTTTACACCGGATGTGTTTGCGCCGCATCTAATCGAATTCGAGCAGAAAATCCTCCAACAATATGCCGATGTCCCCCTTGCCGGAGCCTGTAAGGATGAATGGGGGTTCCCCGGACGCTTTGGCCCTCGTACCGATGACCTCTATTTCTCCCGTTTTATGGCTGAGGCGTATGCAAAACGTCGTCCGGGTTGCGATTTGATACGCGATTTATTGTTGATGGCCAAAGGTGAAAAGGGGCGCGAAAGCCAACGTGCTGCCGCAATCAATCATTATATGGAGATGAACTGGCAGCGTAATGGTGAGTTGGAAACGGCCTTTTATCATTCGATCAAGACAGTTTTCGGCAAAGATGCGATGTCTGCCACCCATCCAACCTGGTTCCCTTATCCGAACAGGGAAGAGATATTCAAGAACGGCCTGGACTGGTGGGCAGTAAAACGCGATCTCGCGCAGACCGACGAGGCTACACCTTTCGCTGTAAGAACAGCTCTGGCCAAGAAATGGCACAGCCCCCTCTGGTACAACATGTATTACGAAGGGTCAGTAAAGCCCTACGAGGAAGACCTCTGGCGGCACGCGTTGGGCGGAGGGCGGATCAATTATCACCCGATTTGGCCTTACCCCTGGGAGCAGCTAACGACATCGTTGCTTTCAGACCGGCTTTTTGCAGCTGAAGCTCGCGTTGAGCTGTTGAATTACATCTCAACGGCTCCGATTGATTGCCCGGTGGCAGTCGTTTTTGGCCATTCGGCAGCCTTGAACTGGTCAAACCCTGGGTTTGCTGATGTTGGCATGGCCGTTGTGGATCGTTTGTGGGCAGAAGGCTATTATGCAGACTTAATTCCCAGTAGCGAAATTACCGAAGGAAACCTGAAACTGTCGAATGACGGCTACATTCAATATGGATGCCAGAAATATGCAGCCGTAGTTTTTTATCATCCTCAGTACGAACGACCTGCCGTGGCTGATTTATTCAAGGTTGCGGCCACCAAAGGCAAGACGGCGCTTTTCAGCGTTGGTGAATGGACAATGGACTTCGATGGGAGGGCGTTCGCGGGTGAGGCAGCTTTGCCATCTTCAATGAAATTGACAGATGCATCAGTGGTTTCAGATCGGGTTATTGAACGGCTTAATACAGAAGGATATAAGCCGTACACATTGTGTACGATGCATTCCTCCTGTGGATTTCCAGCGTCGATGATGCCCAAACCCAGTGGGCAATACCGGTTGCTTGATGGTACGGTGATCCTTGCCTCCGGAGAGCACGATGTGATGGGAGACCCGATCCGTAAAACGATCCAGGTGGATGGCCATGAGGTCAGCTTCAATGCTGTTGGAGTGGCTGCTGTGCGACTGGCCTCAAATGGCAAACTTGAAGCCTTGGCAGCAGGTGCCCTGAAATCATTTTATGGTGGTGGATTGGCTATTGAATTGCCGGAACCGGTTGATATAGCTCTATGGCGTGATAAAAAAGGCCGGTGGCAAGGTATCATACAGGGTTGGGAGGGACCTATTCCTTCTTCACTTTCTGCTATCACTAAAAACTGGCTGCGGCTGGCAGTGCCTAAACCCTACAGACCATGATCTTTCCTCATCAGAAAAGGAGTTTCTCTTTTTTATTTAAAAGAAAAGTTAAAATTTCATTAATAGAATATGATGCACAATTGCAGGAGATTTCTTAAAAAGAACGTAATGTTTGTGGCGGGGGCAGTTTCTGTAATGTGGATCTTCGGATTGCTAAAGGTTGATGCTCATGAAGGTAAAAAAAAATCCACCAATTTGTCGGAGCGGGGGAGAACCGCGATTCACCGCTCTCTGCGGGTGGAGTTACCCAATCAGGAGCACAATGCCATTAAGACTTCATGGCCTGGAATTGGCTGCTGGTTTTGGACGGCAGAAGAATTTAAACCGGAAGGCTACAAGCGATTTCTCGACCAACACGCAAAATATTCGGCTTTTCAATTGCTGACAACCAGTATCCGTTATCCGGCCGACGTGACCGATCCAAAGGTTCATAATCAGATTAAAGCGGCGGCAGAATATGCTCAGGATCTTGGTTTGGGACTCGTTGTGGAATTGAGCCCCATATTTGCACGGTCGGCGTTTGCCGAAAAATATCCCGCCGAACTGCAAGGGCTGCTTCGATTGCGCGATTTTGCATTGAAAGATACGGGCGAGGTGAGTTTATCCGTGGAACCCGTTTCTGCGGATAATTTCGGCTATTATGGTGTGGCGAGCTTCGGCTCGATTTCAAGGCGATTGGTACGAGCCTATTCCTATGTTTCAGGATTGGAAGGGATCGATTCGGTGCGGGACATCACTGATCGATGCAAGGTCGATTCGGCAGATACGCGGGGAATAAAATTGACAATCCAATGTGAGGCACAGGACAAAGGACGTATAGTTTGCGTAATGGCCATGTTCCATCTGTTTACGCCGGATATTTTCGCGCCACATCTCCCTGATTTCGAGTTGCAGGTACTTCAGCAGTATGCCGATGTGCCGCTTGCTGGTGTTTGCCAGGACGAGTGGGGATTTAATCCTGCCTATGTTGTCTCGCCTCCCAATAATCTGTGCTATTCAAAATTCATGGAAGAAGAATATGTCAGAAGGCGTCCAGGGCACGACTTGTTGCGCGATATCTTGCTGATATGCAAGGGAGAGAAGGGCCGAATCGGTGAGCGTGCTGCCGCAATGAACCATTACATGGAGATGTATTTACAGCGCAATGTTGAGATCGAGGCGCGGTTCTATCAGTCAACCAAGAAGGTTTTTGGCAAAGATGCTCTTGTGGGAACCCATCCGACCTGGCAGCCGGAGCTGAATGCTATGGAGGTTTATAGAAATGGTGTGCACTGGTGGGGTGTTCCCCGCGACCTGGCTCAGACCGACGAATCGATACCTTATTGCGTTCGCACCGCGTTGGCCAAAAAGTGGCACAGCCCGCTTTGCTACAATATGTATTATGCCCCCACGACGAAACCCTACGAGGAGGAGCTTTGGCGCGATGCGTTGACCGGGGGCCGGATAAACTTTCATCCTCTTTTTCCGGACCAAATGAATAATCTTAGCAGCAATCTATTGCCCGTAGCGGGAAAGCTGCTACGGGCAGATTGTCGTGTGCGTCTGTTGAACTACATTTCTACTGCACCTATCGATTGTCCGGTGGCTGTTGTGTTCAGCCATCCTAACGTCACCAATTGGCACAGTCCGAATTTCGGTGATGCGGGCGTATCGGTCTGTGATCGACTATGGCAGGATGGTTACTACGCCGACCTGATTCCCAGCAGTGAAATCGCTGCCGGAGCTCTGAAATTGTCGGAAGACGGGCACATTCAATATGGACCCCAGAAATATGCGGCTGTCGTATTTTACCAACCCCAATACGAACGGCCGATGATAGGTGAGTTCTTTCGTAAAGCTTCTGACGCGGGCAAAACGAAACTGTACCGGATTGGCGATTGGACGATGGATTTCGAGGGAAATACAGTTGATGCCCAAAAGGTGTTGCCGAAAGATATGATAATGGCAGACCAAGCCGGATGTGTTCAAGATATCCTTGCACAGTTGAAGAAATCAGGAGTAAGCCCGCACACACCATGTACGATGCATTCATCTGGAGGCTTCCCCGCTTCGATGATGCCTAAGCCCAGCGGACAATGCCGGTTGCTCGATGGTACGGTAATTCTTGCTTCCGGCGAAAAAGATGTATTGGGTGACCCAATCCGGAAAACAATAAAAGTAGGAGTTTATGAGGTCAGCTTCGATGCTGTCGGAGTGGCTGCTGTGCGACTGGCTTCAAATGGCAAACTTGAAGCCCTTGCAGCCGGTGCCCTGAAATCAATTTATGGTGGTGGCTTGGCTATTGAATTGCCGGAACCGGTCGATATAGCTCTCTGGCGCGATATAAAAGGCCAGTGGCAAGGAATCATGCAGGATTGGGAGGGACCTATTCCCCCTTCGCTTTCTGCAATAACTAAAAACTGGCAGCGGCTGGCAGTACCAGAAGCCTACAAACCATAAAAGAAAAATACATTTTATTATCAAAGCAGTTTGCTATAAAACATTTAAGTTGTATAAAATAATAGATTATTTATGAAGACAATAAGTATACGCGATAGGCTCAATCATGCTTTAGCCGGTGGTACTGTTACAAAGCCGGTTTATCTTGTTTATGATTGGTTTGTGATGAATCGTCAGATAGACTGGAAAAGTCTGTTTGATTTGGGGCTTGGTCAAATCAATCATGCGAGCTTAATAGAGATTGAACGTCCACATTTGAAGATTAAAGAGACTGTTAGTTATGATGGAGAACATCAGAGAACCGATATTACATGGATTACCGACATAGGTGAATTACATGAATGTTCTGTTGATGGGTGGAAACGTGAACACCTGATAAAAACACCAGGTGATTATAAGATTATGCAGCGGGCATTGGAGGATGTGAAATTTATACCCACAGATAAATATTTTGATGAATCAGAACATACGCTTGGCGAATCGGGAATGACAGTTGGACAATTGGGTAAATATTCTGATCTGGGATACTTACGTACACCTTTTCAGGTCATACAAATTGATTTTGTTGGCCTTGAACAATTTTCTATGGATTTAGCATTCGAATTACCTGAACTCATGGAGCTGCTTGAAATGATGAATATGCAGTTCATTGAAGCATTTAAATGTATTACCCAAACCAAAGCCACTCATATTAAGCTTTGGGAAAATCTTAGTATTGAAACAATGGGGCCGGAAATATTTCGCGAGTACCTTGTCCCATTATATAATAAAATTACAAGAATACTGGATAATTCAGGGAAAAAGCTCCACGTCCATTATGATGGCAAACTGCAACTAATTGCCAATGACATCCAAAAGTTGGAATTTTATGGGATTGATTCATTAACGCCAGCGCCTGAAGGAGATGTAGCTATTGCCAGGGCAAGGCAACAATGGCCTGAAAAATTTCTATGGATGCATCCAAGTCTGTCGTGGTTTACACTTTCAGATAATGAATTAGTTGATAGTATATTACAGATGGTTCGGGAAGCTGACTCCAGATTTTGCTTTCAAATCAGCGAAGAAATCCCGCCGAACTGGGAACAAACTATTCCATTGATACTAAAGACACTTAATGAATAATGGAATATCCTGAATTTAACAGAATTTGAGTAAATCAAGCTTTCAAAATAAATAATTGCAATCCTTAACAATGAATAATATCTCAAGACGAAAATTTTTATTCTCAACATTCGTTGCAGCAGCAAGCCCTTATGTTATTTGGGGTAGGCAATCGGATAATGGTATTAGCGAGAGCATCTCTTTTAAACCGTTACAGATCCGTTTGCCAGAAAATGTTTCACCGGTTGTAGGAGCATGGTTTCCCCAGGAACCAGAGATGCATCCCGAAGGTTTTCGAAGATATCTGGATGCTGTGGAAAAGCATTCACATTTTAATCTTTTGACGACCAGTATGCGGAATGGCAGCCGTCAAATTACGGATAAAGAGGTGCACGAGTGGTTTAAGAATGCTGCCGTTTATGCCAAAGGGAAAGGTATAGGATTGGTTTTAGAAGTTGACCCCCGTCATTCGATAGCTGCATTTAGATCGAAATATCCTGATGAGATGCAGGAACGGCTTTGGTTAAAGGAATTTGATCTTGTCGATAATCAGGATATCATTGCAACTATCCGTTATGATTATCATAATGGGGATGCTATTTGTTCTGGCGCTGTAACAAGCATTCAAATGGAAAGAGTTTATTGTTACCAAAGAGGTTCAGACAGCATACAATCAGGGACTGTCAATGATATAACGAGTTCCTGTAAGCAGGTGAAAAGCAGTGAACGGGAGATTTCCGTAAATGTTAGTCCAGGTAAAGAAGGAAAAGTTGACGGAAACAAAATATGTGTTATTTGCCGTGTGAAATTTGATTATCCAGCCGTATTTAGTCCAGAAACAATTGATTTTGAAGCGGATATTATCCGGCAGTATGCTGATTTGCCATTAGCTGGATTAATGAAGGATGAATGGGGGTTCCCAGCTTGTTCTGATGGAAATATAGAAAAAAATGGGTATTGGTATTGTAAACATTTGTCGCGTGCCTATTCAAAAAGTACCGGAGGCAGAGACTTGATCAGAGATTCGTTGCTTATGTTTTTGGGGGAAGATGGACGGGATAAAGAGCGGCAATCAGCTATTAATCATATAATGGAACTGTATCGGTTACGCAATACGGAAATTGAGCAGGCATTTTATCGTAATACCAAAAAGACTTTTGGAGCTCATGCATTTGTCGGAACGCATGATACAACGTTCCCAGTTCCCGATGCACGTGAATTTGAGCGAAATGGTTTAAACTGGTGGACTGCAACTCGGGATTATGCACAGTCGGATGAAACAACACCATATTGTTGTCGCACTTCCATGATGAAGAAATTTGGAGGGCCTGTATGGTATAATCAGTGGTATGCACCAGATCGTGGTTCCTATGAAAAATTGATTTGGAGTTATGCACTGGCGGGAGGAAGAATGAATTTTCATGTATTGTTTCCCAGGGGAGGAACATATACGGATTCCGGAATTGCACTATTACAGGGTAAATTAATGCAGGCCGACTGTCGTGTCCGGCTTTTAAATTTTATTTCAGATGCACCTGTTGATTGTCCGGTTGCTGTCTTATTCGGACATTCCTGTGCGATGAATTGGGCCGGAAGTAAATATGACGATGTAGGAATGGAACTGGCTGATCTGTTTTGGCAGCATGGTTATTATGCGGATTTGATACCATCCACTGAAATAAAAGGGCATAATCTTCATATTGATGATGCCGGATATGTTCGTTATGGCAAACAACAATATACCGCAGTTATATTATATCATCCTGAATTTGAGGATGCAACAACAGTCGATTTTTTCCGGGAAGCAGGCAAAGGTAAAAGTTATTTATGCCGGATTGGTGACTGGACAAGGACTTTTAACGCCGATCCGTTCAAAGGGAATGATAAACTTCCTAAAAGGATGCAGGCATTCTCTGATATTTTTTCATGCACTCAGTTGGTTCTCGCTGAATTGAGAAGAGCTGGTGTGAAGCAACAAACACAGGCAACAATAACGCTCCCCAAATGGAATAATATGGGACGCACTTCTGCGGCGCTACCTTCCTCCGGAATCAGTTACCTGACAGATGGCACCGTCATTCTGGTGTCTGGTGAAAAGGATGTAATGGGAGATAGCATTCAGCGAACGATTGAAGTTAATGGGCATGATGTAACATTTGATGCTATTGGTGTTGCCTCGGTGAGATTGACAAGAGAAGGAAAAACAATTGCTATGGCTGCTGGTGGATTAAAAGCATTCAAAACAGGAGATATGGTAATTGAGTTAACACAACGTGTAGATATTGCGCTATGGAAAGATCTTAATGGAAATTGGCAGGGGGTATTACAACATTTAGAGGGGCCTATACCGGAAGTCCTGACCACAATTTCGAAAAACTGGATAAGACTGTCAATACCCGAAACTTTGGTGGTATAAGAATTAGAGTAAACTATATACCCAATGAAGTCAATATCATTTTTACATACATTATTCCATTTATGAAACGAATAACAATTTTGTTCTTTATTCTAATTACCGCGTGTGGGGTAATCGGATCACAAAGTAATTTATCAGGCTTCTCCAATAATCCGGGTGTGTTGGATGCAATTTCATTTAAACACTTTATAGATACCTTTCAACCAAATGACAAAGAGTCAATTATTAATGCGATCCCCAATAACGATGCATGGGACTGGATGTCAGAGAACATACCGTTGTTTGATTGTCCGGACAAGGAAATGGAAGAGATCTATTACTTTCGGTGGTGGACGTATCGTAAACACATCAAAAAAACTCCGGATGGATTTATAATTACAGAATTTCTTCCAACGGTAAGCTGGGCAACCAAGTATAATGCCATAAACTGTGCTGCAGGACATCATTTCCGTGAAGGCAGATGGATTCATAATCAGAAGTATTTGGATGATTATGCTCTTTTTTGGTTCAGGGTACCTGGCGTAGAGCATCATTACAGCTTTTGGGCCGCCAATTCGATGTATGAACGGTATTTGGTAACCGGAGACTCACAGATTTCAACTGATCTACTTGGCGACCTGGTAAAATATTATCAAAAATGGGGAAAAGAAAGACAATTGGAAGATGGATTATTCTGGCAGGCCGATTGTCTTGAAGGAATGGAGTTTTCCATTGGGGGAATAGGCTGCAGGCCTACCATTAATTCGTATATGTATGGCGATGCACTGGCAATAAGTAAGATTGCCAGGATGGCAGGACGTGAAGATTTGGTAAAAGAATATTACAATAAGTCTGAACAACTTAAGAAATTAGTAGAAGAAAGACTTTGGGATCCGCAAGCTCAGTTTTTTAAAACATTAAGGCATAAAGAGACAGAACCGCGAAATGAAGGGAGCTCGTATAATGCCAATTATCCTACACCGTGCAAACCAGGAGAGCTTGCAGATGTTCGCGAGTTATGCGGTTATGTCCCATGGTATTTCAATCTTCCGGAAAAGAATAAAGGATACGAGGTTGCCTGGGCGCAGCTTACTGATACCACTGGATTCCTTGCTCCTTATGGTTTGACAACAGCCGAGCAACGGCATCCGAAATTCAGAAATGAGGTTATTGGCTGTAGCTGGGATGGTCCGGTCTGGCCTTATGCAACCTCACAGACACTTGTTGCTATGGCCAATGTAATTAATTATTATCCACAGAAAGTGATCGGGAAAAAGGAATACTTTGAAGCACTTAAAACTTACACCCGCAGTCAACATATTACACAAGAAGATGGCAGAGTCGTGCCGTGGATTGATGAAAGCCTGATCCCCAGCTCCGGTGTATGGGGCACACGTAAAGTCTTATTAAAAACAGAACCTGATCCGGTACAGAAAGAACGTGGCAAAGACTATAATCATTCTACCTATTGTGACCTGATTATTTCAGGTCTGGTTGGTTTACAACCCCGGGCCGATAATATCATAGAGGTGAACCCATTGATACCGGACGGGAAATGGGATTATTTTTGTTTGGATAATGTGCTTTATCACAGCAGGATAATAACTATCCTATACGATAAAACCGGCAAGCGGTATGGGAAAGGAAAGGGTTTCCGGATTTTTGCAGACGGGCACCAGATTGCAGGCAGCAAATCATTGAAGCGATTGGAAGGGAAGCTTCCCTAAAGAAGGGAGCTATTTTACATTGGCTATTGAAAGCAACCACCATATTATAATCACCATAGGCATTATTTATTTGAATCTAATAAGATTTTCAACTCATGAAGTTATTTACAGTTATACTTTGTTTTTGTTTTTTTGTTTTAAGCAATATAACAGGATATTGTATCAATCCCCAATCCACAAATATAACCACTGTGTTGCGTCCGTTAATATCAGCTGAAAACAGTTGGTACCGGGGGAATAAGGCTCCGTTGAAACCGGCAAACTTTATTAAACTCCCGTTAGGTAGTATAAAGCCAGAAGGCTGGATTTTGAAACTGCTTGAACTGCAGAAGGACGGGTTATGCGGTCACTTGAGCGAAATCAGTGCATGGCTCAAAAAAGACAAAAATGCCTGGTTATCTGAAGGTGGTGATCATGGATGGGAAGAAGTTCCTTATTGGCTGAGAGGGTATGCTGATATGGCATTTATTCTGAATGATCCGAAAATGAAAAAGGAAGCTATGATCTGGATTGATGCGATTTTAAACAGTCAAAAAGAGAATGGTTGGTTTGGTCCGGCGGTAAATAATGATTTCTGGCCAAACATGCTGGTGCTTTTTACTTTGCAGAACTACTACGAATACAGTAACGACCGACGAGTCATCGGCTTTATGAAAAAATATTTTCAGTTTGAGCTGAATGTACCTGATGAAAAATTTATTTCGACATACTGGGAAAACAGCCGCGGTGGAGACAACCTATACAGTGTTTACTGGTTGTACAATATCACCGGAGAAAAATGGCTGTTGCAATTGGCCGAAAAAATACATCGACGTACAGCAAACTGGGCTCAAAAATCAACATTGCCGAACTGGCACAATGTTAACATTGCCCAGGGGTTCCGTGAACCTGCAACCTGGTTCATGCAATCGGCTGACAGTTCACATTTGGAGGCAACCTATAACAATTATTATTTGGTTAGGCGCACTTTTGGTCAGGTACCCGGAGGTATGTTCGGCGCTGATGAAAATGCACGAATGGGGTACATTGATCCCAGGCAAGGAACAGAAACCTGTGGCTTTGCAGAACAAATGACCTCAGATGGAATGTTGGTTCGAATTACAGGAGATCCAATGTGGGCCGATAATTGTGAAGATGTCCTTTTTAATAGCTTTCCTGCTGCCTTTACTCCCGATATGAAGGCGCTCCGGTATATTACCTGTCCCAACCAGGTGACGGCCGATGATAAAGATCATGCACCCGGGATTGAAAATCGCGGGCCTGTCATGACCATGAACCCCTTCAGTAGTCGTTGTTGTCAGCACAATCACGGACATGCCCTGCCCTATTACGCACAAAATCTGGTAATGGCCAGTAACGATAACGGACTGGCTGCAATCATGTATAATTCCTGTATTACTAACGCTAAGGTGGGTAATGGAACAGACGTAACTTTAACGGAAACCACAAAATATCCTTTTGAAGATCAAGTGCGATTTACCTTAAAAACGGAACAATCAGTCACATTTCCTTTATACCTGCGTGTTCCTAGTTGGTGCAAGGGTGCTTCTGTTAAATTGAACGGAAAGAATCTAAAAGTAAGTACAACCAATGGCTCATACATTCGGCTGGAACGTGAATGGAACAATGGCGACCAGCTTACTTTAACTTTACCAATGACCCTAGGGTTACGTGTTTGGCAGGTTAATCAAAATAGTGTTTCAGTGAATTACGGCCCGCTCACCTTTTCATTGAAGATCAAGGAATCATACAAGAAATTGAACAGTATAAAAACTGCACTTTGGGACTCAAAATGGCAGGAAGGTGCTGACCCTGAAAAGTGGCCGTCTTATGAAATTGCCCCTGCAAGTGAATGGAATTATGGACTCCTGATCGATCAGGAAAATTTATTGAATTCATTTAAAATTATTCGAAAGGAATGGCCAGTTGATGATTATCCATTTTCAGCAGATAAAATACCTATTGAGATTCATGCAAAAGGGAAACGGATTCCTTCATGGGGCATTGACCAATATGGATTGGTTGACGTGTTCCCTTCTTATCCTGCTAAAACAAACAAGCAAGTAGAAAATATTACCTTGATTCCTATGGGAGCTGCCCGACTGAGAATTTCGGCATTTCCTGTTGTTGAATAAATCATCCTATGATTAATTAAAAAAATATGAAAACGCACTTGTTGATTGCATTAATATTGTTGGCCAGAACCTTTTCTGTCGCTGGCAAAGAATCTTCTGTTACCATGACCAATTTGACTTGTGAATATCTGACAGATCCCTTAGGCATTGACGAAAAAGAACCTTGTTTGAGCTGGCAACTCGAATCGGCCCAACGTGGTCAGCAACAAACGGCATACCATATTATCGTAGCTAGTTCACGCGAAAAGTTAGATAAAAATACCGGAGATCTTTGGGATACAAGAAAAGTTAAATCAGATCAGTCTATTCATGTTGTTTACGGTGGCAAGGAGCTTGTATCGAGAATGCATTGTTTCTGGAAGGTGCGTGCATGGGATACCGACGGTAACCCAACAGCGTGGAGTGAACCCTCTGAATGGTCAATGGGGCTTTTGAAGCCTGATAACTGGGATGCTAAGTGGATAACCAATCCGGCTCCTGAGCATTTGTCCTTTCCCTGGTTGCGTCGGACCTTCGAATTGAAAGAAAACATTAAACGGGCTGTGGTATATGTCAACACTCCGTCGTATTATGAATTGCACATAAACGGCAAAAAAGTGAGCCCTTATGTTCTTACGCCAGGTATCTCAAATGTCAAGAAACGTTTTCTTATCAATACTTTAGACGTGACATCCTATATAAAAAAGGGAACCAACTGCATTGCACTTTGGATGGGACCCGGCTGGTATCAGCCCGGTAACGGGAATAAGTACAATGCCCCGATTCTTCGTATGCAGCTTGATATAAACACTCCATCTGGTTTGAAAACAATAGGAACGGATTCTACCTGGCTGGTTAAGGAGAGTTGTATCTCTCAGATAGGCGGCTGGAAATGGAACGA
Source organism: Prolixibacteraceae bacterium (assembly GCA_963677935.2). Lineage (GTDB taxonomy): Bacteria > Bacteroidota > Bacteroidia > Bacteroidales > Prolixibacteraceae > JAAFHB01. The sequence goes on from CAXXEH010000003.1 coordinate 5,775,662, forward strand.
CTCTGGAGGTGAATATTTCGATGCCTGTGCATTTGTGCAAGGTTGGGATCAGACTGACCTGGATGACTCCGGGTGGTTGGCTGCAAGTGAGATTCCTTCCCCCAATGTGGAGAATTCATGGCAGGGGTGCGAAAGTGCCCATCCCGGTGCACCAATAGAGCCGAAGGAAATTTACCAACTGGACAATGGAAAGTGGGTTATTGACTTCGGTAGGCCACTGACCGGCTGGATGCGGTTGCAGATGCATAATCTCAAATCCGGTCAGGAAATACACATAGATTATGCCGATGTCAATGATAATAAAAATGTCAGAAAACTCTCCCATATACCTGGTCCTGATGGTTTCCAGACTTTTAACCAGAAGGATACTTATATCGCTGCAGGAAATGACACGGAAACATTCTGTTCTAAGTTTAATTACCATAGCTTTCGATACGCTATTATCTCCGGGCTCACAGGCCAACCTGGCCTGGATGATGCAGAAGCCATGATGATTGAGCCGGAACTTGAATCTGCAGGCTCATTTGAATGCTCTAATGAACTTTTTAACCAGATTCATGAAATAACCAGATATACACTTCGTACACAGAATCCATGCCTTGCTTTAGGGACGGGTGAAGCCCGGGAAAAAGCGGCTTATGGGATGGTGGGGCCCACCTGACGGGATATCTGTATAATTTCAAATGCGATGCAAACCTTCGTAAATGGATTCGTGACTGGAAGGATGGACAGCGTGAAGATGGATGGTTTGGACATACCGCACCTGGTTTCGAAGACCATGGCGGGGGACCGGCATGGGGAGGACAGGTCACCGAGTTAGTTCGTCGCATGTATCTCTATTATGGAGATCACAATATTGTTGAGCAGATGTATGACAGGCTTCACAAGTATGTAGACTTCCTGGAAAGCAAAACACGAGAGGGTATCCTTCGATCATACACACCTACCTCCAACTCGGAGCAATGGATGTTTATTGGTGACTGGGTCCGTCCGCATGCCGAACCAGGTGAAGGTTTTTATATGGACTCACAGCAGGAGCGTGAATTCTTCAACAACTGCTATCTTGCCTGGCTATGGCAACAACTTCAGGACTATGCCGAAAGTCTGGGAAGAATGGATGAATACAAAAACTGCAGCGATCATCTGGCAAAGATTCGGCCGCTAATCCATAAAACATTCTACCTGGAAGATAAAGGCACATACCTATTCAATGATCAGAGTTGCCTATCCATGGCTCTTTATGCCGGTATCCCTCCTTTGGAACTGCGCCCGAAAATACTGTCACAATTGGAGCATGAGATTGTGGTCAACAAGAAAGGCCATCTCGATACCGGATTATTGGGAACATTCATACTGCTTGATCTTTTAATTAAAGAGGACCGTAATGACCTTGCTGCTTTGATCATCGGACAGTCATCTTATCCCGGCTGGGGGTATCTTATTGAGGGAATGGGGCTGAATACATGGCCCGAAACCTGGAGCGGCTGGGGCAGCCATGTGATTTTGGTTACAGCAACACCAGACTCATGGTTCTTCGAAGGGCTGGCCGGCATTCTGCCAGATATAAAGAATCCCGGATTCAAACATTTTAAACTGAAGCCGGGAATCGTTAAAAGTGTCGACTGGGTAAAATGTAGTTACCAATCTCCCTACGGAAAAATCACCAGTAACTGGAAAATCGAAGATCAAAAATTAACATTTCATGTTGAAATACCGACTAGCACTACCGCAACGGTATACGTCCCCGGCAAAAATTGTACAGAAGACGGCTTGCCTGTAGAAAAGGCATTAGGGATTAGCTTTCTAAAAAATGAAGGGGGAATGACTGTCTTTAGAGTAGAATCGGGAGTCTATAATTTTGAGAGTTCCTTAGATTATTGAATAATATTTTTCCTGAAAATACCTGGAGAATTCTATACCGCTGAGGGGACTAAAGGTCGGTTGTTCCTGTATTAAAATAAAAATGGATGCGTCTTAAAAAATAATTATGGTAATAATAAATAAAAAATGCATCATTGGAATCCTGATTCTTTCGATATCTGTATCATCAGGTTTTTGTGTTGAGTTGAATAACGTTATTGTTTCCAATTGTGTGAAATTAAATGCTAAACCATTTATGCTGAATGATGTGCGTTTATTGGAAAGCCCGTTTAAACATGCCATGGATGTTGAAGGAGCCTACCTGTTAAGCCTCGAACCTGATCGTTTATTGCACAATTTTCATAAAAATGCAGGATTACCTGTTAAAGGTGAGATATATGGCGGATGGGAAAGTATGGGCGTTGCAGGACATAGTTTGGGACACTACCTTTCGGCTTGTTCAATGATGTATGCCTCAACGGGTGATCAACGTTTCAAGCAGCGCGTAGACTACATTATTAAAGAATTGATGATTTGCCAGGATACCCGGAAAACGGGTTACATCGGTGGCATTCCGAATGAAGATAAGATATTCGAAGAGGTAAGCCGTGGAGATATTCGTTCCAGGGGATTTGATTTGAACGGAGAATGGGTTCCCTGGTACACCGAACATAAAATATGGGCAGGGCTGTTGGACGCTTATGAACTATGCAATAATGAAACAGCTAAAGTTATTGTTGTGAAACTTTCGGATTGGGCTTATCGCAATTTTGCTCAATTGACTGACGAGCAGTTCCAAAAAATGTTGGCCTGTGAGCATGGTGGTATGAATGAGTCGCTTGCAGAGGTATATGCAATTACCGGTAATCAGAAATATCTTGAATTGTCCAAACGATTCCAACATAATGCAATTCTCGGTCCGTTAGCAGCCAAACGTGATGATCTGGCCGGTAAACATGCCAATACGCAAATTCCAAAAATCATTGGTTGTTCGCGTCGGTACGAATTGACTGGCGACAGGCAAGACAGCACCATTGCGTCTTTTTTTTGGGAAACGATTGTCAATCACCACTCTTATGTGACTGGTGGAAATAGTGAGCGCGAACTCCTGGGACAACCTGATCACCTGGCAAATCAGTTGAGCCTCCAAACCACTGAAACCTGCAACACCTATAACATGTTGAAACTGACTAAGCATTTATTTAGTCAGAATCCCATGGCAAAATATGCCGACTATTACGAACGCGCATTATATAATCACATTCTTTCCTCTCAAAATCCGGACGATGGAATGGTCTGCTACATGGTCCCCCTGGTTTCAGGGGGAATAAAAACTTACAGCACTCCATTTGAATCGTTTTGGTGTTGCACTGGAACGGGCATGGAAAATCATGTGAAATACGGAGAAGCCATTTATTTTAAGGGAGTCGATGAAAGCCTGATTGTCAATCTTTACATTCCTTCGATATTGAGATGGAAAGAAAAAGGGTTGGTCATTCGTCAGGAAAGTAAATATCCCGAAGAAGGCATTGTCAACTTTACCATCGATGAAGCTGCGGGTGATAAGATTCATCTGAAATTCAGGCTTCCCTGGTGGTCAGATCAAGGGATGAATATTAAGGTTAATGGTAAAAAAATCAAATCAGTTGAAGATGCTAATCGTTACGTTTCGGTAACAAGAAAATGGAAGAAAGGAGATCATATTATCCTTGATATTCCGATGCACTTGTACACTGAAAGTATGCCCGATGATCCCCAAAAGGGATCTATTCTTTATGGTCCTATGGTTTTGGCTGCCCAACTCGGCACTAAAAACCTGGATCCTGTTCTTGACATCCCTGTTTTGATTACAGATAACCGACCAATAGAAGAATGGTTAAAACGCTCTGATAGTCAGCGGCTTTTATTTACAACTAAAAATGTTGGTCAACCTCATGATGTTGAACTGATCCCGTTTTACCGCATGCATCACCAAAAATATATGGTCTATTTTGACTTTTTCACAAAGGTAAAATGGGAAGAAAAAAAGGTTGAATATCAGGCTGAAATAAATCGATTGGAAGTCATTGCCAGGCGAACCATCGATAATATTGCGATCGGTGAGATGCAGCCTGAACGTGATCATAACCTCTCAGGTGAAAATTCATCTATAGGTGAGTCAAACGGCAGGAAATGGCGGGATGCCAGCCATGACGGTTGGTTTTCATTTGAAATGAAAGTGATTGACAAGTTTCCGCTGGAGTTGATTTGCACCTATTGGGGTAGTGATGGGGGAAATCGTGAGTTCGATATTTTAATTGACGGAGAAAAACTTGCAACGCAAAAACTGGAACGAAACCTGCCGGATAAGTTCTTTGAAGTAAACTATTTAATTCCGGAAGATATGGTAAAAGATAAATCAAAAGTGACCATAAAATTTAAGGCACATCCAAAGAGTTTTGCCGGCGGTCTGTTTGGTTGTAAAATACTGAAGAAATAATGCATGGCAAGAATTGAATCAGAATAAGTTGCTGAACCAGGTGCAACATTTAATTTCGTAAACACTCAAAAATCTCATTATATTTTATCAAATAAATCACATACAATATTGGCAAGTTTTTCGGCTATTCGCTGAATAGTTTATCTGTTTTCAACCCTTGATTCACATTAATAATTGATTTTTATGAAGATTATGGTTTTTAGTATGAGTATGATAATGATTTTATTATCATCGTTTTGTATGGCTTCGCAAGTAGAAAAGAACAAGCAATCAGGGAACAGAGCCGGTACGATAGATAGGGCAACCCTTGATAAATGGTCTGAACCGTACCGTCACTGGAATTATTACCCTGATCCTGTTATACCTTCCGATCTGAAGGTCCCAGGGCACGAAGATTTTTATAATTATGATGTTCCCTGTGTATACCAACTTCCAGACCAGCGGGATAAATGGTTCATGAGTTTCATTGGATTCAACGGGAAAGGGTATAATAGTTTTGTGGTAGAGAGCAATGACCTCATTCACTGGACGAACCCACGGCTTGCGATGGGTTTTGGAAAGGAAGGGGAATTCGACCATGGTGGATGTGTGATAGGCGCTTTTCTGTATAAATGCTATGATATAAAAGCTCCGCGTATATTAAAGAAAAAGGATGGTTTATATTGGACACTTTATGGCTGTTATCCAAAACAGGGAGGCTATGAGATCGATCCTGGCTACGAAGGTGTAGCAACAAGTAAAGACGGTGTTTCTTGGCAACGGGCAAAAGAACAATATATCCTTTCCGTACATGAGACAGAGGTGAAAGAATGGGAGAAGGACTGCATCTATCAGCCATGGCTTCTGAAACATAAAGGTAAGTATTACAATTTCTACAATGCGAAAAAAATGCCCGAATGGATAGAGCAGATGGGTATGGCAACTTCTGATAATTTAATGGAATGGAAGAGATATGAAGGCAATCCTGTGGTACGCGTACGCCTGGGGGGTTATGATGATAAATTTTGTTCCGATGGTAAGGTTTTTCGGGATGGGGATCACTGGGTAATGTTCTATTTCGGGGTAGGTCACGATGGGGCACATATAATGGTGGCCTTTTCTCAGGATTTGAAGCATTGGACATCCCATCCGGAACCTCTTTATAAAGCCGGAGGGCACCCTGGCGGGCTTGATAAGCAATTTGCACATAAAATATCGCTGGTTTATAATCAAATCAATGATACGTTCTACATGTACTATTGTGCTGTTGGAAATAAAGGCCGTTGTATCGGGCTGTTGACCAGCCGTAAAATTTGAAAAATAAATCTACTCGTTAGTAAGAATGAATCTTCATTAATTTATTTTAAAATTTAAACAACAAGAGAACCGCAGTTTTATTGACTGGTTTATTGCAGTGCCTGCCAAAATAACCATTAGTGGACATCAAATTGAATTGAGAATGTATGAACATCATTTTTATAAAGCCGACTGGGAGGAGCTTGACAGGCTCATTGAAGCGTCATAAAAACAAAGAAAGGAGGCAGATATGAGAACCAACACGAGAGTGTATGGGCGCGGTGCGTTCACAAAAGTCAAATATCAGATATAAAGGGATATGCACCCACTATGGGCAAAGAAAAACAGAAGGTTTAAACCGCGAAGTTAAACTAATTTACCCGCAATTGACCAGCTTTAACCCATGCACCGGATTATCTCCGGTTCAAAAATTTCAAATTAGATATTCAAGTAATTCATAAAAATCAACATTCAATCTATTAAATAAAAAAGCATGAAAAAGATATTTTTAATTTGTATTCTCGGAATTTGTTTGTCAGGTGTTACTCAAGCTACAAAAACTCCTATTACAAAAACTCCTATTATGGGTTGGAGTAGCTGGAATAACTTTCAGGTCAACATCAATGAGCAGATTATTAAGGGCCAGGCCGATGCTATGATTAGTTCGGGAATGTATAAAGCTGGTTATCGATTTGTAAATATTGACGATGGCTACTTTGGAGGCAGGAAAGCTAATGGACAATTGATTGCCGATTCACTGAAATTTCCATCGGGCATGAAGGCACTAGTTGATTATATTCATAACAAAGGATTAAAGGGTGGAATATATTCAGATGCAGGTTTAAATACCTGTGGATCTATCTATAACAATGACAAAAATGGAATCGGTGTTGGATTATATGGTCATGTGAAAGAAGACTGTGATTTGTTTTTTAGAAAGTGGGGATATGATTTTCTAAAAGTTGACTGGTGTGGAGGTGATAGACAAAAATTGAATGAAAAAACCGAATACCTTTCTATTTTAAAAGAAGTAAAGAGCATTAATAAAGATATTGTGTTTAACATCTGCCGATGGACTTTCCCAGGGGAATGGGCAATAATAACCGCTGATTCTTGGCGTATTTCGGGCGATATACAACCAAAATTCGAAAGTATTTGCAATATCATTGATATAAATGCAGGCTTGGCAAAATATGCTTCTCCCGGTCACTTTAACGACATGGATATGCTACAGGTTGGACGTGGAATGACTTATGATGAAGATAAGGCCCATTTTTCGATGTGGTGCATGATGGTTTCACCCCTCTTGGCTGGTAACGATTTGAGCTCAATGACAAAACAAACGATTGAGATACTGACGAATAAAGAGTTAATCGCCATTGATCAAGATCCAGCATGTATTCAGGCGGAAAGAATTGTCAAAGATGGAACAACCGAAGTTTGGCTAAAACCATTAGGAAAAGAAAATGGAAAAACGAAAGCCATTGCCATTCTTAACCGTGGTGAATCACCCTGCACTTATAGTATAAGACCTGAAATAATAAATTCAAGTCAAAAGGCAAAGGTTCGGGATTTATGGCTGCATAAAGAAGTTGGTCGTTTAACAAATAGTTTTAAAGTTGAGGTCCCAAAACATGGGATAGTAGTGTTGAAAATAACTGATAAATAAATAATTGTTTCAATGTTGGTTCAATAAATGCAACGAATTCAACTATTGGAGGAATTGTAGGCTCATTATCGTCTTTAATTGCCATTCTTTCTTGTTTTTATGTTAGTTAATAGAATTACGATGTCACAAAAAACCTTTTCAAAATTAGCCACTCTATTATTTATTTTAATTATAAGTGGATTAGAATTAAATGCGCAGGAAAATATTGCACGGGGCAAACCGTGTAAAGTCTTTTCCTCATTGGAATCAAATGGTTGGTTTGTAGCGAAATTAACCGATGGAGAGAAAGGGGGCATAGGCTGGAGCAGTAAAGCATTTTCAGGAAATTCGGATCATTCTTTATATCCTGAATATGTTGTGATCGATTTGGGAGCAACTTATGATTTAAACAAGGTTTCTTTATTTCCACGAGGCGATGGAGCAATGTCAGGCAAAGGATTTCCGGAAGATTTTAGTATTCAGCTTTGTCGCCAGGGTGAACCATGGAAAGTGATTGTTCAAAAAAAGAATTATCCGGATCTTACCAATGGAAATGTACAAATATTTGCAATGAAAAACGCGAAGGGACGTTTTGTGAAAATAGAAGCAACCCGGTTCCATTTAACAGATAGTGACAGATATTATTTTCAATTATCAGAAATAGAGGTATTTGGGAAGAAAATTGCCTCGGCGACTCTGAAAGTGCCGGTAATTTCGGAAATGAAACCGGTAAATTCAATCATAAATCTGCGCTGCGAAAATGAGACTACCCCCGTTGGAATGGATGTTACGAATCCCCGTTTATCGTGGTTGATAGAATCTTCTGAAAGAAGTATTATTCAGGATACTTATCAAATATTGGTCGCATCAAGTGAAATACGGCTGAAAAATGGAGAAGGGGATATATGGAATACTGGAAGGATAAAAAGCGACAATTCTATTTCCGTTCAATATCAAGGGAAGCCCCTTCAATCAGGAAAACAATATTGGTGGAAAGTAAAGGTTATTACCAATAAAGGAAAAGATTTTGGCTGGAGTAAGCCGGCAAGTTTTACAACCGGAATGATGAGTCATTCCGATTGGCAAGGAAAGTGGATAGGTGCAAATGCCGACACCAAACATGGAGCGGTTTATCTGCGTAAAGAAATAGAAATAAAGAAACCTGTAAAACGTGCGATGGTCTGTTTTTGCGGATTAGGTTTTTCGGAATTAAGTATTGAAGGACAAAAAATTGGTGATTATTTTGTGGCGCCCGGATTTACTTCTTATAATAAGCGTACACAATATATGGCTTATGATGTTACCAAAGAGTTATCCGGACAAGGCCGGAAGGTATTGGGTATAACCTTGGTCGATGGTTGGTATGGTCAGGGATATGGTCATAATTTTGAAAAAAATATTTACGTAGATAAGCCTAAGTTACTTTTTAACCTGCATATAGAATATGAAGATGGAACAGAAGCCTTTATTCTGTCAGATCAAAGTTGGAAATGGTCTTATGGCGAAATTATCTATTCCGGTATAGTTAAAGAGGATATTGACTTACAAAAGAAAAACTCAGGCTGGGAGAAGGTCGGATATGACGATAAAGCCTGGATGCCGGTAAGTGAGTTAAAGGGGCCTGAAGGAATATTGGTCCGGCAAAAGGAACCTCCATGTAAGATTATTGAAGAAATTCATCCTGTCTCGTTGAAATATGATGAAAAAACAGAATCTTACATTTATGATTTTGGCCGTGAGGTTGCCGGTGTGGTTCGCTTTCAAACAAAGGGAAAGAAGGGGACAGAGATTTCCATTGCATCAATATCGTCTGATGGCGCTTTTAATAATGGAAGCAAGTTTATATTATCCGGAAGCAATGATTCTGAAATTTATGAACCACGATTTTTCAACATCGCAATTAATAAAGTAGCAGTCAAAGGGGTTACACAAACGCCAAAATTAGAAGATATGACTGCGCGGGTTATTTCCACAAGCTGGGAAAAATCTGGCAGATTCAGTTGTTCCGATGGTTTAATAAATAGTTTTGAAGATATTACCCGGCGAACTTCCGCATATTATACGACATTTCTACCCAATGACCCCTCACGCGAGTGGAAGGCATGGACAGAGGATATTGAAAATATGTTTGTTTCAAATGTCTATCTGTTTGATGCTCAAAGAATGTACGAACGTTGGCAGTTGGATATGATGAATGATCAGCGGGAAGATGGTAATGTCCCCAATGTTTGTCCTGGTGCATACTTTGACGATTATAACAGTCCATGGTGGGGAGGCTGTGTGGTTTGGTTACCATGGAATTTATATCAACACTATGGTAATGATACTTTTTTGAAAGAGTCCTATCCTGCGATGAAGCGGTATGTTGATTTCCTTAAAAGTGTAGAACAAAACGGTCTGCAAGACTGGGGTTTATCTGATTGGTGTCCTATTGAAGAGACGCCACGTAGAATAATTAATACACCAGCCTATTATTTATACGCGACAATAGTCAGCAGGACAGCGGGAATGCTAGGTAAGGAGGAGGATGAAAAGCAATATTCTGACTTGGCTGATAGAATTAAGAATTCATTTAATGATACATTTTTGGATACACAAACCGGCATATACGGCGAATCAGGCTGGACGGTTAGCGCAGGTTATCCCAACAGCACAAAAGACGGGAAAGTAAACCATGCAATTTGGTGGTCGGGAAATAAGGTGTGTACACAATCTGCCCAAACATTGCCGCTGGCAGTCGGACTTGTACCTGACAGTGAAAAACCATTGGTAGAGAAAGCCTTGGTGAAAGAGATAGAGGCGCATGATAACTATATATCAACAGGTTTTTGTTCCAGTGCCTATATGCTAAATCTGCTGGCAGATATTTCACCTGAGACAGGTTGGAAATTGACAATAAAACAGGAATATCCGTCATGGTATGACAATACAATAGGCTCGGATAATGCGCTTTTAAAGGAACAGTGGCCTGGTCGGGGTGCATTTATGCCTTCCCTGGCAGGCAATATTGCGGGATGGATTTATGAGTCACTCGGAGGAATACGTCCGGATGCCCCTGGATTTAAGAAGATCGTCATAAAGCCCAATATGGTTGGTGATTTGCATTGGGTAAACTGTGCGTATCATTCTGTTTATGGGACAATAGAAAGTAACTGGCAGAAACGAGACAATCAAATTACAATGACAGTGACGGTCCCCTGCAATACAATAGCAACGGTCTATATCCCAGCTTCAAAAAAAGAATCAGTCAGAGAAAAGAACAACATCATACAAAGCGACAATATCACTTTTTTGCGGATGGAAAATGGAAAAGCTGTATTCAAAGTCGGTTCTGGGAAATATAGTTTTACATCAACCCTAAAATAAAGTTTTAAACATGAAATTTATAACAGAGAAAGCCTTAACTGTGATAGCTATTTTTCTATATGTGTTTATGAGCATTAATGTGCAAGCACAAGGGAGTATCAGTCCAGTCGGATTGACCTGTGAATATTTAGAAAATCCATTGGGGATAGATGTTAAAGACCCCCGGTTAAGCTGGATACTCGAATCCGACCAGCGTGGCGAAAATCAGGCAGCTTATCAGATTCTTGTTTCATCAACTTCGGAGCTTCTTTCAAAAAATAAGGGGGATCTTTGGAATAGCGGAAAGATTGATTCTGATCAGAGTCAACAGGTAGAATATAATGGTCAACCTCTGGAATCTCTGAGGCAATATTATTGGAAAGTCCGTGTTTGGGATGAGAAATATAGGCCATCTAAATGGAGTCAGACGGCCACCTGGACCATGGGGATGCTCCATTCAAATGATTGGCAGGCGAAATGGATTGGTGGCGAAAAGGAATATCCGACATTGATGCTGCGTCGCGACTTTATGGTCAAACCCGAATTAAAGCGCGCATTTGTGATTGTTTCGGGCCTTGGTCATTATGAGATGTCCCTCAATGGGAAGAAAGTTTCAGACGATGTCCTTGCACCCGGGTGGACCAAGTATAACAAAACCATCCTTTATGACATGTATGATATAACCGGATTTCTTAAACCTGGACTGAATGCTGCCGGATTTTTTCTGGGTAATGGTATGTATAATGTCAAAGGTGGGCGATATACAAAATTTATAGGTTCATTCGGACCACAAAAAGTAATTGCTCAAATTCGGCTGGAATTCGGGAACGGAGAAGTAGAAACCGTTATAACCGACGAACAGTGGCGGGTTCATTCAGGTCCGATAACTTTCAGCAGTGTGTACGGTGGTGAAGATTATGATGCGAGACTATGTCAGCCAGACTGGGATAAGCCAGGTTTCAAAAATTCCGATTGGTTAAACGCCTTAGTGATAAACGGGACAGAAGGAAAATTGAAAGGATTATCCTGCTCGGCTCCCCCTATCAGCTTATTTGATACCTTCAAACCAGTTAAGGTTGTCAATATCAGGCCAGGAGTCATTCTTTACGATCTTGGACAGAATGCAGCCCAGATGCCTGAAATTACCGTTAAAGGTAAAACTGGATCGACCGTAAAGATATTACCTTCAGAGGTAGTGAGAGAAGATAATTCCATCGATCAGATGAGCATTGGCGGTGATATATCCTGTTCCTACACGCTGAATGGCAGTGGCCTTGAGACATGGTCTCCACGTTTTTTCTATGTTGGCTGTCGTTATCTTCAGATTGAATGCCTCCCCGCTTCTGAAGGAGGTGAATTGCCGGTGATCGAATCGGTAAAAGGCAGAGTAGTGCACACTTCGTCTACACCCATAGGAACATTTGTTTCTTCAAATAATTTGATCAATCGTATTTATACCATGATCCGCTGGGCCCAGCGGAGTAATATGGTTAGCGTGATGACCGATTGCCCTCATCGGGAAAAATTGGGATGGTTGGAACAGACGCATTTGAACGGACCGGCTTTGAGATATAACTATGATTTGAATGCTTTTTTTGGAAAGCTCATGAACGATATGGCGGACAGCCAATTGGGAAATGGCCTTATACCTGATATTGCTCCTGAATATCCTGTTTTTGGTGGTGATTTTCGCGACTCCCCTGAATGGGGAAGTGCATTTTTGCAAGTAGCCTGGCATCAATATTTGTTCGCTGGAGACAAAAAATTGCTGCACCAATATTATAATGGAATGAAAGCTTATCTAACGTATCTTGAAAGCAAAGCGGAGAAAGGCATTCTTTCTTATGGTTTGGGAGATTGGAGGCAGCTTGAATCAACCCCCAATGCAGTTACTGCTACAACGATGTTTTATGATGACGCTCATATAATGGCTCAGACAGCAGCATTATTAGGGAAAAACGACGATGCTGTCCGATATCAAAAACTGGCAGAAGACATTAGAATTTCTTTCAATCAGCAGTTTTTCGATCCCGTGAAACATGAGTATGCTACCGGGTCCCAGACATCCAATGCCATGCCTTTAGCTATGGGTATGGTTCCGGCAGAATACAGGCAGGCTGTGTTTGATAATTTAGTCAGTCATTTGCAAACGGATGGTTTAAAAGCAGGAGAGATCGGGTTCCCTTATCTTCTTCGGGCTCTTGCTGATGGAGGTCGTTCAGATTTGATCTTCACAATGATCAATCAGACGGATAAACCCGGCTATGGTTTCCAACTGAACTATGGTGCAACGAGTCTGCCCGAGGATTGGGATTATCAGCCTCAAAGTTCTCAGAATCATTTTATGTTGGGACATATTAATGAGTGGTTTTATCATGATCTTGCTGGTATACAATGTGATCCTGATGCTGTAGGTTTTAAGAAAATAAGTATCAGACCGGTGCCTGTTGGTGATCTGACGTGGGTAAAAGCAAAGTATGATTCCCCCAATGGTCGTATTGTAAGTAATTGGCAGCGTGAAGGAACAAAACTGAGTATGGAGGTATCTATTCCTGCCAACACGACGGCTACCGTTTATGTTCCGACGAAAGATGCTGCGGGTGTTACAGAATCCGGCAAGTTAATTGGCAAGACAAAAGGAGTCAAATTTCTCAGGATGGAAGGATATGCAGCAGTGTATGCCGTAGAATCGGGTTGTTACCAATTTCAATCAATATTTTCGGAAGCCAAAAAATGAATATGTACATTCTAATGAAAAAAAATCCTAAAGTCCGAATATTAAGCTCTTTTTTAGTTTTTTCTATCACCAGCTTTTTTATGTTATTTTATTCTTCGGCTGCTTTTGGTGTCGAAATAGTGAATTTGCGATGTGAATATCTAACCAACCCATTGGGTATAGATTTGAAATCACCGCGTTTGAGTTGGATTCTTGAGTCTGATAAACGTGGCGAATGTCAGACGGGATATCAAATTATTGTTGCATCAACACCAGAGCTACTTTTAAAAAATCAGGGGAATTTATGGAATAGCGGAAAGGTTATATCGAATCAGACCACTCAGTTGAAATATATGGGTCTTCCTTTGCAATCGGGGATGCGTTGTTTCTGGAAAGTGCGTGTGTGGGATTCTAAAAAGAAGGTCACGTCATGGAGCAAGCCCGCATTATGGACGATGGGATTATTGAATCCATCGGATTGGAAAGCTATATGGATCGGAGTAAAAGGCCCGTCACCAGTTGAATGGGCTAAACCACGTTATTTGCGAAAGACCTTCAATCTTGAGAAGGAGGTTCGCCATGCGACGCTCTATGCAACAGCTTTGGGCCTTTATGAATTGAGACTGAACGGCCAGCGTGTAGGCGATTATCAGCTTGCTCCTGAATGGACAAATTATTATAAGCGAGTACAATATCAGACCTATGATGTTGCCAAGATGATACATGCCGGATCCAATGCATTGGGATCCATACTGGGTAATGGGTGGTATTGCGGAGGATGGCAGCATTGGAAAGAAAAGCTCAAGGCTATTTACGGTACCGAACCTTATTTAATGGTACAACTGGAACTTGAGTTTACCGACGGTAGTCACCAGACGGTAATGTCAGATGGGAGCTGGCGCGGCACAACAAATGGGCCGCTCCAGTTTGCTGGTATTTATGAAGGGGCTACGTATGATGCCAGTAAGGAATTTTCTGGTTGGGACAGCGCCACTTTTGTCGATTCAAGATGGTCTCCTGTTACAACACCCAAAGCCGGTGTTGATTTTAAAATGGGAAAACTTGTTTCGCAAAGAGGCAATCCTATTCGAATTACCCGGGAAATCAAACCTGTTGCTATAACAGAGCCCAAACCTGGTGTCTATGTTTATGTGTTTGATCAAAACATTGTTGGTCGTTGTCGTTTTAAATTCCATGGTAATGCTGGAGATACAATAGAGTTGCAACATGGAGAGATGCGTAATACAGACGGAACAGTTTTCTTAGGCAATCTTACCGTTGTGAGCAATCACAGAATCCAGTTAGATCGCTATATATTTAAAGGTAGCGGTGAAGAAACCTTTGAACCTGAATTTACATATCATGGTTTCCAGTACGTAGAAGTCCGCGGATTGAAAGAAAAACCGAGTCTGGAAAGTCTAACCGGCATCATTTTTCACAGTGACTGCCCTGAGACAGGGTTGTTTACCTGCTCTAATCCCATGCTTAATCGCTTGGCAAAAAATATCCTATGGTCGCAACGGGCCAACTACATGGGGGTGCCTACTGATTGCCCGCAACGGAATGAGCGTTGTGGTTATACAGGCGATGCCCAGTTCTTTATGCGTGCAGCTGTATATAATATGGACGTATCAGCTTTTTTCAGCAGATGGTTGGTCGATGTCTGTGAGGAAGCCCAATTGCCTGATGGCCATTTTGCCGATCATGCACCGACTTTTGGTCCCGGAGATGGACCAAACATTGGTTGGTCCGATGCCGGTATTATTTGCCCTTACGAGATATATCGGACGTATGGGGATACGAGTATTATCCGCGAACATTATGCAGCCATGAAACGAAATCTGGAATGGCTGATTCGTGAAAGTAAAGATTTCCTTTTTACCGGACGTGTCGGTAACGGCGATTGGCTAAGTACCGGTGGAGGTGTAAGTAATGAGGTCATCGGGACCGCTTATTCCGCTTTTAACTTTCGGTTGATGGCAGAGATGGCTGAAGCGATCGGAGAAAAACAGGATGCAGGAGTTTTTCGGGATCGTTACGAAAAGATTAAACAAGCTTTTGCCAAAGCATATCTCGATGAGCAAGGGCACATAAAAGAGAGCAGTCAGAGTGGTTATGCTTTGGCATTTACCATGGGACTGGTTCCTGATTCCTTGAAAGAGAAAATGAGTGAATGTTTTGTAGATGAGGTGAAACGTTTCGATTGGCATCCCAGAACCGGATTTATCGGGACACCCCGGCTGTTGCCTGGTTTGCATCTGGCTGGTCATGATGATGATGCTTACCGGTTGCTTTTGACGGAAAGTTCACCTTCGTGGCTTTATCCTGTAAGTGTGGGAGCCACCACTATTTGGGAATTGTGGGTAGCTTGGGACGGTAAAACTCCCCAAGGCGGCATGAATTCGCTCAATCATTATGCCTTTGGTGCGGTCGGTGAATATCTTTTCAGGATGATTGGTGGTATTGGTGAAGAAACGCCAGGTTATGAACGTATTCGGATTGCGCCGGTGATTGGTGATAGCCTGACACATGCGGAAACCAGTTATAACTCCATTCATGGCAAAATTGCAACGGCTTGGAAAGTAGATGGGAAAAAGCTGACACTTAATGTGACGATTCCTGCCAACACCACGGCTACTGTTTATATCCCAGCTTCAAAAAAAGAATCAGTCAGAGAAAAGAACAACATCATACAAAGCGACAATATCACTTTTTTGCGGATGGAAAATGGGGAAGCCGTATTCCAAATCGGTTCTGGGAAATATAGTTTTACATCAACCCTAAAATAAAGTTTTAAACATGAAATTCATAACAAAGAAAGCCTTAACTGTGATAGCTATTTTTCTATATGTGTTTATGAGCATTAATGTGCAAGCACAAGGGAGTATCAGTCCAGTCGGATTGACCTGTGAGTATTTGGAAAATCCTTTGGGGATAGATGTTCTCAAGCCGCGTTTTGCATGGGAACTGATAGCGAATGGAGAAAATCAACGTAACTTATCGCAAAAAGCTTACCAAATAATCGTATCCTCATCAAAAGAGCTGTTATTGAAAGATGATGGTGATGTTTGGAACAGTGGGAAGGTCACTTCAACTGAATCAAATCAGGTAGGGTACAATGGTAAAACCCTTGGATCGCATACCAAATACTATTGGAAAGTAAAAGTATGGGATCAAAGTGGCAAACCATCGGACTGGAGCAACGTTGCTACCTGGCTAACAGGTCTCTTCTCTCCTGAAGACTGGCAGGCTAGCTGGATAACCTGGCAACCGGCACCAGCATCCGGGCAAAAGGAGGATCCGCATGGAAGTATCTCCCCTTGGTTGCGCAAAACCTTTAATTTGACAGATAATACAAAGGAAGCAATAGCGTATGTCAATGTAGTCGGCTATTTTGAGCTATATGTAAATGGGAAAAAAGTCGGGAAAGATGTATTGAATCCGGCCGTGTCGGATTATGCAAAACGGTCATTTTATCTCACTTACGATATCAGACCCTATTTGCAGAAAGGAAAGAATTGCATAGCCCTTTGGCTGGGTCGTGGATGGTATGACCCGGAAGCTGGATACAGAGATACAACGAGAGGTCCCGGAGCCCGTGCCAGAGTCCAGGTGGAAATGATAACCAATAACAAAACAACAAAAGTGTTGAGTGATGAGACATGGAAGGCCACGTCAAGCCCATATATCACCCTGGGACTTTATGCATGGGGAAACTTTCACGGGGAACAATATGATGCCCGTATGGAGAATAAAGAATGGAACCTGGCATCGTATAACGACAGTAAATGGGAACATGTACGTAAAGCTTCGAGCCCTTCTCCTCGAACCGAGTCTCAAATGTGTCCCGCAAGCATAGAGCGTGTACGCATAGAAGCCAAAAAAATTACCGACTTAGGCGAAGGTCGTTATGAAATAGATTTTGGAACGAACTTATCAGGAAGCTTTGGCATTAATCTTCCCCGTTTGAAAAAAGGTCAAACCGTCAAGTTTTACTATGCGGATATGAAGTCATCCGAAAATCTTAAAGGGCAGTATGATGTAACAATAAAAGTACAGGATGGCAAACAGGAATCCTATCAGACATTTTCACAATACGACATTTATGTTGCGTCCGGTATGCCCAATGAAAGATTTGAAATGAAATTCAACTACCATGGTTATCGTTATGTTGTTGTGGAGAACTTGCCGTCAGTACCGACGACCAAGGATGTCGAAGCCCATCTGATAGAAAGTGATTTGAAAAAAGTTGGTAGCTTCTCCTGTTCCAATGAACTGTTCAACCGTATCCGGGATCTGAATCTCTGGACCATTCGTTGCCTTGACTTAGGAGGGTATATGGTGGACTGCCCCCATCGTGAGCGTTTGGGGTATGGAGATGGACAGGTTTCCATTGAGGCCAGTATCATGAACTTTGGCATGCAGTCCTTTTATCCGAAATGGTCTCAGGATTGGGTGGATGTACAAGATGAGAAGACAGGTGACCTGCCCCATACAGCTCCTACCCGCACAGGTGGTGGTGGCATCGGCTGGGGAGGCGCTATGCAGGCATTGACATGGAGGCAATATTTGTATTATAACGATAAAAGAATACTCGAAAATAATTACGAGGCCTGCAAACGATATGTAGAGTCGACAGAATCCAAGACCAAAGACGACATTCTGCGCCGGGAAGGCAACGATCCTGACGGATGGTCGTTTATCGGGGACTGGCTTGCTCCAGACAGGGGAATGGATGCCGGAAACAATCCTTCGCCATTGGCCAACGAATTTTTTAATAACTGTTACCGGATATACCTGATGGAGCATCTGGCAAAGATGGCCTCTATTCTCGGTAAGACAGCAGAACAAGGAGAGATACTGCAAAAGCTTCCGAAAATCAGATCAGATGTTCACAAGGCCTTCTATGATGAAAATCAACAGATATATGTGATCGATGAACAGCCCTATTATGTGATGGCACTAATGACAGGAGTAGTTCCTGAAAACCTTCGCACTACAATCACCAGGAAGCTGGAAGATAATATTCTGATCAAAGCAAAAGGCCATCTCAATACCGGAATGCTGGGCACCTACTTCCTGATTAATTACCTGCAGAAAATAGGACGGAATGATTTGGTATATACCATTATGAATCAGAAAACCTATCCTGGATGGGGTTATATGCTTGAACAAGGAGCGACGACCTTGTGGGAGGCATGGAATGGTTATTGGTCGGTGATTCATTCGTGCTATACAAGTCCGGGATCATGGTTTCACCAAGGTATAGCAGGAATCAATGCCGATGAATCAGCACCCGGATTTAAGAAAGTAATCATAAAGCCATCCATTGTAGGCGACCTGACTTGGGCAAAAGCAAGTTATGATTCCCCCAATGGTCGTATTGTAAGTAATTGGCAGCGTGAAGGAACAAAGCTGAGTATGGAGGTTTCAATTCCTGCCAACACTACGGCTACTGTTTATGTCCCGACGAAAGATACTGCGGGTATTACAGAATCCGGCAAGTTAATTGGCAAGACAAAAGGAGTCAAATTTCTCAGGATGGAGAATAACACTACCGTATATGAAATTGGATCAGGGAATTACAACTTCCAATCAAATTATTGATTATGAATTCAAAACCATGTTAAAAACCCTATTAAAAGCCTTTGTAAGCCATTAGAACAACAATTATTTATATGAAAATTCATAAGTCGGCAAACATAACCAGAAATGTGAAAATATTTATATTTTTTCTGTTTTGTATTATAATAATGATTCCCGGTCAAATATACAGTCAGGTACAATCATTGGCCGGGGAGTGGCAATTTCGGGTGGATTCAGTACAGAAATCAGCAAAAATAAAATTGCCTGGTTCATGTGAAGAACAAGGTTTTGGGGCTAAGAGTACAGTAAAAGATCCCCATCGGTTAACCCGGGAAATCAGGTATGTAGGTAAAGCGTGGTATCAGAAAACAATAGAAGTGCCCGCCGAGTGGCATGGGAAACGTTTGGAATTGTTCCTGGAAAGATGTTTGTGGGAATCGGCAGTATGGTTGGACGATATACCTCAGGGAATATGTAACAGTCTTTCAACTCCCCATTTGTATGATTTTGGCATCGTATCTCCGGGTAAGCACACAATTCAGGTATGTGTTGATAATACAATTAAATTTCCAATCGGGGATTGGGGGTTTTCAATTACAGATGATACACAGGGAAATTGGAACGGGATTATTGGCCGGATAGAATTACGCGCAACTGACCCGGTATGGATAGAGCAGGTACAGGTTTTTGCCGACCATTTACAGATCAGTATTGGTAATATTACAGGAAAATCACAATCGGCAATAGTACAAAAGAAGTCTGTTACAATACCTATCGTGGGGACTGTGATCGATGTACCTTTTAAATCAACTAAATCTAACTGGGATGAATTTGCACCCAAAATGAGTCAATTGACTGTCACACTCAAAGCAGGTAAGTACGCCGATACAAAACATGTTAGCTATGGAATAAGACCACTGACAACGAAGAATGGTCAGATCACATTGGATGGCAGGCCCATATTAGTAAGAGGGGCCAATAATGAAGCAGTATATCCAGAAACCCAATATCCGCCGATGGATAAGGGATCATGGTTGCATGTATTGGGAACCTGCAAATCTTACGGATTAAATTTCATGCGGTTCAATTCGTGGTGTCCTCCGGAAGCAGCATTTCAGGCTGCGGATGAATTAGGGTATTTTTTACAGGTTGAAATTCCATTTTGGGGATCTTTCGGACCACACGCCGAACGTGAACAATTTCTGAGTACGGAATTAAAATTAATTCTTGAAAATTATGGCAATCATCCTTCATTTGTGTTCTTGGCAATGGGTAATGAATCACCTGGACCTATGGAGGTGTTGGTACAAAATGGCAGGCGTATAGATACCAGGATGTTGTATCGTTGCCAAAATGGAGATACCATTACCAATGGAGATTTTGCGGAAAGAGGAACTGAAATTGGAATGAGAGGAGTAAAAGGCCCTAGCACCGATTGGGACAGATGGTCATTTATTAATACAAATGAGGTAAAGAGGTACAAAAGTATGGACTTGCCAACCATTGCCCATGAAGTAGGTCAATGGGCAAGTTACCCTGATTTTGACCAGATATTGAAATTTACAGGGAACCTTAAACCCTATAATTATGAAAATTACCGCAATTCATTGGCTATACATGATATGGCAGACCAAAACAAAGCTTTTGCTCAAGCGAGCGGAAAGTTTGCTGTTTCACTCTACAAAGAAGAGATTGAAGGTTGTTTAAGGACTTATCCTTATGGGGGGTTCTCGTTGGTTGAAGCCCGTGATTTTACAGGCGAAGGATGTGCAATAATCGGATGGCTGGATGCTTTTTGGGATTCAAAAGGACTTATAACACCTGAAGAGTTTAGTCGTTTTTGTGGACCATCTGTTTGTTTGTTGCGTATGCCCAAACGAGTATACACAAATGATGAAGAATTTAATGGTTTGGCTGAAATTTCTCACTTTGGCCCTGGTAATGTAAATTCGGAATCCGGTTGGGATATCGAAGATGAGAAAGGGAATAAAGTCGCTTCAGGAAATTTTGACAGAAAAGACATAGTAACCGGGAGAGTTACACCGCTGGGAGAAATTAAGGCATCGTTTAAAAATATTCTTTTACCTGCACGTTTGATCATAACAGTAAGCGCTGCAGGAACAACCAACAGTTGGAATATCTGGGTTTATCCTGCCAAACAAACTCAGACCACCAAAGATATAAGAGTATCTTATGCTTATGATGAAGCTACAAAAAAGGCATTGGCAAATGGAGAAAGTGTATTGTTATTTTCATCTCCCAATCAAGGTCTGTATGAAATAAAAAGTTCATTTATGGGGCCTGATGAGGTTCGTCAGTTTCCTCCGGTATCTAGGGGCAAAAGCGCTATCCCGGGGTCTTTCATGCCGGCTTTCTGGAGTATGCGGCTTTTCAATCAGATAGGAACCTTAAGTATCTTATGTGATCCAAAACATCCAGCCTTATCCGGTTTTCCTACTGAGGCGCACAGCGACTGGCAATGGGCGGATCTGTTGGGAAGGTACACAGCCCAAACCTCTTACAATATAGCCGGTGATTGGACTCAACATGAATGGGGGGATAAATTTGACAGGTCTAAGTCAATTATTTTAAATGAAACGCCTGCTGACTATCGTCCTATTGTTCAGGTAATTGATAACTATGAGCGTAATTATAAATTGGGAATTATTTTTGAAACAAAGGTTGGAAAGGGGAAATTGCTTATCTGTTCATTGGACCTTGATACAGATGCAGATAAACGTCCAGCTGCCCGGCAACTTAAAATAAGCCTCTTAAATTATGTGGCCGGAAATCAATTCAATCCGAGCTACGAACTGACAGATGACTTTCTGGAAAGGATTTTAACATTCAATAAATCAGTCAATTAACACCGAATTATATGATAAGAATTTTGACTGCTATAAGCATAATTTTAGTTTTGAACTTAAATTCCTTATATGCCCAGAAAACATCTGCGTTTGATCCTATATCAGCGATTTCTGGTCATCCTGCACATACAACGGTTAATATTGAGAAAGGCTTTTTTTCTCCTCCCGACTTGGTTAAGCCCTGGGCTTATTGGTTTTGGATTTTTAACAGGGTTGACAAGGAAGGTATTACTCGCGATCTTGAGGAGTTTAGGGCCAAAGGTATAGGTGGCGTTGTATTGCTTTGCGGAGGCGGCTATGGTGGAAAAGAACGGCAGGAAAATGGTCCGGATTTGCTCAGTCCTGAATGGCACGAATTGTTTAAGCATGCACTAAAAGAAGCTGCAAGGCTGAATATCAACGTTGGTTTTAATATGGCCGGATCATGGGTTATGTTTGGTCCTTGGGTGACAAAAGACAATGCCATGAAGCATGTGGTTCAGTCGAAACTGATATTGAAAGGATCGCAGAAATTCATCGGCAACCTTCCGCATCCAGAAGCCCGCGATGACTATTACCGGGATGTTACAGTACAGGCCTTTAGGCTGGGTAATGATAACGAACCCTTAAAACAAAAAACAGAGCCGGTTTGCGTAAGCTCGAAAGGGTTCATAGACCTGACAAATAAGCTGAAACCTAACGGACAATTGGAATGGGATGTTCCTGCTGGCCAATGGCTTGTTCTACGGACCGGTTATACGCTGACCGGCAAGAAGTGGATAGCAACAGACGATATTGCGCCTGGTTCAGGAGGTTATGAGATTGATTTTATGAATCCAAGCTCGTTTGATGACCATTTTAAGCATCTCGGTGAAGCTGTACTGAAAGATACGGGTCCTTTGGTCGGCAAAACACTGACATTTCTTTGGACTGACAGTTTTGAGGCTGGAAATTTGACATGGACACAGGCCTTTCCCGCTCAGTTCCTGAAGTATCGAGGATACGATCTGAAACCCTACCTGCCGGTTCTTTCCGGTTATGTAGTCGATAATGCAGAAGTTACAGCCCGTTTCAAAGCCGATCTTGGTCGCACGATCATGGACTGTCTGGCAGATAATTGCTGGGGTCGTTTTGCCAAGGTGTGTCACGAACATGGTTTAAAGATGGGAAGCGAGGCGTCGTCATTGTTTAATGGGCCTCCTCCAATGGATGGATTAAAGAATTTAGGGAGGTGCGACATTCCTTCCGGAGAATTGTGGGCAGAATATACTTACAAATATCCAAAGCGGCTGGATGGATATAATTTTAACTGTAAACAAACTGCTTCAGCTGCCCATATTTATGGAAAGAAGCAGGCCCTTGCCGAAGCTTTCACTACGCAAGGCAGTGATACTACAATTCATTGGGGTTTGGGGCCGTCTGATTTGAAGCCTTTTGCCGATATTGCTTTTTGCGAGGGGATTAACCATCTGATGCTGCATGAGGTGACGTGCCTTCGTCCTAAGGATGGCAAGCCTGGCTATGAGTTGTGTGCAGGTACCCATTTTTCCCCCAATATAACATGGTGGCAGCAATCTGGTCCTTTTTTCAGCTATCTTGCCAGATGTCAGTACCTGCTTCAACAGGGATTATTTGTTGGCGATGTATGTTATTACCTGGGCGATAATCCACCCGTGACTGTGCTTCCCAAGCACATCGACCCATCCCTGGGAACAGGTTATGACTGTGACTACTGCAATACCGAGGTACTCCTTACCCGGATGTCGGTAAAGAATGGCCGGATCGTGCTGCCTGACGGAATGAGCTACAGGGTACTCTCGTTGCCCCCGGTCGACATTATGTCTCCGCAAGTTGTTAAAATGATTGGTAAGCTTGTAAAAGCCGGTGCAACAGTAATAGGACAGAAGCCCGTACACTCCAATAGTCTGACCGGTTATCCTGATTGTGATGTTGAAGTGAGGCAAGTAGCGAATCAGTTATGGGGAGATTGCGACGGAGAGAACGTGAAGGAGCGAAAGGTCGGTAAGGGGCGCATCATCTGGGGAATGACCCTTCGCGAAATATTATTGGCCGACGGAGTGAAACCTGATTTTGAATACGGAAGCATAGAAAATGATGCCTCGATGGATTTCATTCATCGTTCAGTCAATGAAATGGAAATATATTTTGTTTCCAATCGCAATAATCGTTGGGAGAAACAAATTAATTGCACTTTCCGTGTCAGCGGTAAACAACCGGAGATATGGGATCCTGTAAACGGTGAGATACGTGAAGCCAAAGCTTTCGTTCAAGCAGACGGAAGAACAACCTTGCCGTTGGAATTTACACCTTACGGGTCCACATTTATAGTATTTCGAAAACCGATTTCATCAGACATATCTGTTAGTGATTCACAGAATTATTCTGAATTAATTGAAACTCAAAAAATCACAGGTCCCTGGACAGTAAGTTTTAATCCGGCGTGGGGTGGCCCAAAATCTATTCAGTTCGAAGAATTGATAAGCTGGACCAAGCGTCAAGAGGATGGCATTAAGTACTACTCGGGGACGGCAACTTACACCAAAAGGTTTGACCTGAATGCAGAGGCCTCAAAAACCAAATCAAAGATAATTCTTGATCTGGGCAATGTGAAGAATATAGCCACGGTACGTTTGAATGGCAAGAATACGAGCGTTTTATGGACTACTCCGTGGCGTGTTGATATAACTGCAGCTGTTAAGCCTGAGGACAATGTGCTGGAGATTGATGTTGTTAACGTTTGGGCTAATAGGGTCATTGGTGATCTTGGTTTACCCAAAGAGAGACGCTTAACTCGAACTCACGATGAGTTCAGGTTTGATTTTATCTCGAAGAATAGCCCTATACGGGAATCCGGCTTGCTAGGCCCGGTTACACTTAAAGTCGAAAGGGAATAAGCGAAAAGACTAAACACGAACTTTCAATATAAAACAGATGAAGACAAAACAATTAGTAAAACGGAGCATCTTGAAGCAGCTTGACGGTTATTCTGTTAGTGGAATAGTTCTGTGAGTGAGGTATATGTAAAGAATTAAGACAAGAAAATGAAATATCTAAAATTAATTTTAATATGCTCGCTTGCGCTTTTGTTGCAAGGAAATCTTAAAGCCCAAATTTTAAAGCCCACAAAACTTGAACAGGATTTTAAGAATCCTCCCCAAACTGTAAAACCTTCCTGCTTTTGGTTTTGGTTAAATAACTCAATAGACAAAGATGGAATTACCAGAGATTTGGAGGAGTTTAAGGCTAAAGGAATGGGTGGTGTCATACTGATTTGCGGTAGCAATTGGAGTGGAGGTGCACCCGCTTACAGGGGGCCTGATTTTCTTTCACCTGGATGGCGGGAACTATTTAAGTATAGCCTAAAGGAAGCATCCCGGCTGGGGATGGAAGTGGCGATGAATTTTTGTGCCAGCGGGTGGACAATGGGTGGTCCTTGGATAACGCCGGAAATGAATGGCCGTTGGTTTGTACAATCTGAGTTGTCAGTTTCAGGTCCTCAGAAATTTAAAGGGCAAATACCTATGCCTGATCCTCGTGGCGGATATAAACCGCCATATCAACTCAATGTAAGTGCCAGTATGAACTGGCCCAAAGATAAGATGGATTACCGTGATAATTCCATAGTGGCTTTTCGTGAGGTTGACAAACAGGCAAATTTGTTGGGCGAAGAACGGCTTAAATTACTGGATGCAAAAAGCAACCGCAAAGATGGGTATTGCTTTCTTTTGCCCAAGGAGGTCATGGATCCGACTATAACCCCCTGGACTTCTTTACCGGGTGATAAAGCCATAAATCCTTCGGATGTGATTGACCTTACCTGCAAAGTGAAACCGGATGGATCTTTGGATTGGGACGTGCCTGATGGAAACTGGACAATTATTCGTACAGGACACGTGGCAACAGGAGCTCCGTTATCCTGTATGCTTCCGGAAATGACCAAAGGCGCACTGGCGGTAGACTGGTTGAATGCCAATGCGGTTGATACGATGTACAAGTATATGGGGAATACCCTCTTGGAAGATGCCGGAAAATATGTTGGAAAGACTTTAAAATATTTTCATACCGACAGTTACGAAGACGGATATCCGAACTGGACAGACAAGATATTAGAACAGTTCAAGAAATATCGCGGTTACGATCCTACGCCTTATACTCCTGTATTTGCAGGACGGATTATAGGCAGTGCTGAAATATCAGATCGTTTTCTGTATGATTACCGCAAAACAGCTGCAGACCTTTTTGCCGACGGAAGTTTAAAAAGGATGGCAGAACTTGCCCATCAAAATGGAATGTTGACAGAAAATGAATCGGCAGGACCTAGCTGGTCAGGGACAGTCTGCATAGATGCACTTAAGAATTTGGGGCGTTCTGACAATCCGATGGGTGAGTTTTGGAATGAAGGTACTTTCGTCAACAAGACGTATGACCAAAATTATGTCTGCAAACAGACTGCTACGGCTGCCCACATCTATGGACGGAAAACAGCTTCAGCCGAGTCATTCACTTGCTCAACACAGTGGATGGAGTCCCCCGAACGGCTGAA
This sequence comes from Prolixibacteraceae bacterium, assembly GCA_963677935.2. GTDB lineage: Bacteria > Bacteroidota > Bacteroidia > Bacteroidales > Prolixibacteraceae > JAAFHB01. The sequence continues at coordinate 5,801,981 of CAXXEH010000003.1, forward strand.
GCCGGTAGTTGACCGGGCGTTTTGTGAAGGAATCAACAGGATTGTATTTCATACCATGACCGCAACACGTCCTTCAGATGGACTACCTGGTTATGAATATGGTGCCGGAACTCATTTTACACCCAACGTGACTTGGTGGAAAATGGGTGCAGGGCCATGGATCAGTTATATCAACCGTTGCAGTGCCATGCTCCAGAGTGGCTTTTATGTAGCTGATATTCTGTTTTATAACGGGGATTGGGCCCCGAATCTGGTTGAAGCCAAACATATCGATCCTTCATTGGGAAAGGGATATGATTATGATGTATGCAATGCCGAAGTTTTGCTTACCAGGTTGAGTGTTAAGAATGGGAGGATCGTTTTGCCGGATGGAATGAGTTATCGCATTCTCTCCTTGCCAGATAAAGATTTCATGCCGGTTGAAGTGGTTCATAAAATCAAAGAACTGGTTGAAGCGGGAGCTACGGTTGTCGGTCCGAAACCGAATCATGATCCGGGGCTTCGTAATTATCCGCAATGTGATAAAGAGGTCAAGAAGACAGCTGCCTATTTGTGGGGTAATATTGATGGTCAGACAGTGAAGGAGCGCAGGGTTGGAGAAGGTCATGTCATTTGGGGAAAAACACTTCGTGAGATTCTGGAAAGCAATGGCATATCAGCCGATTTTGATTATCTGGAAAGCAATGATGCCGTTCCTTATACCAATATGACTCACGAAGAAATTAATTATTGGATTTATGGTGCTCCGATACAACAAAGCAACCGTTTTATCGATTTTATTCACCGAAGGACAAAAGAGGATGATATCTATTTTCTTGCCAACAGGAATGCACGGCCGGATTTTCTTGAATGTAAATTTCGTATTCAGGGGATGAAGCCAGAACTATGGAATCCGGTGGATGGTACAATCAGAAAACTTACGGACTTTAGGGAAAAAGACGGACAGACGATCATTCCCTTGAAATTTGAACCTAGTGGTTCCATGTTTATCGTTTTCAGAGAGAAATCAAAGAAATCGGAGAAAAATGCTCAACATGCAGAACCGAACTTTGCTGATTACAAGACCACGCAGGAAATCACAGAACCTTGGACCGTTCAATTTGATCGCGATTGGTTTTATCCGACAGATAGTCTGAGTGGAGAAAAAGCAGATGGCAAGGTTATTTTTAGCAAACTTGAGGACTGGAGTAAACGTCCGGAGTCGGCGATCAAGTATTTTAGCGGAACCGCAACCTATCGAGTCCTGTTCAATACGAACATTCAGCCGGGTAAAAAATACTATCTGGATCTTGGCATGGCCAGGGAGATAGTATCTGTAAGCATGAATAATAAATTATTAGGTACCATTTGGTGCCAGCCATGGATGATAGAGGTAACAGACGCGATCAAAGACGGCAAAAATAGCCTTGAGGTTCAAGTTGTCAATACCTGGGTGAACCGTCTGATCGGTGATGCTCGATTACCGGCAGAAAAAATGAAAACAGTTACTAATATGAGAAGTCATAATGGTGACTCTCAGCTTTTGCCTTCCGGTTTGCTGGGACCTGTAAAACTTAAAGTAATGGATAAAAAATAAAACAATAGATGAAAAGATTAACATTGATAGTTGTAGCAGCATTTGCATTGATGAATTGCACAAAGACAAAAAATAATGTAGGGAATAACTACGCTGTGGTTAAACGCAACGCCACCGAACAGGAAGTATTGCAAATTGCTGCCAATATTGCACCTACGGGGCGCCAGTTGCGCTGGCAGCGATTGGAATACATTGCCTTTTTCCACTTTGGCATGAATACATTCACCGACCGGGAATGGGGGGAAGGGGACGAGGACGAAAAATTGTTCAATCCGTCACAGTTGGATGCCCGTCAATGGATCAAGGCATGCAAAGACGGTGGCATGAAACAAGTTATCATGGTTGTGAAGCACCATGACGGATTTTGCCTGTGGCCCACAAGATATACAGGGCATTCCGTAAAAAGCAGCCCATGGAAGGACGGCAAAGGCGATGTTGTTAAAGAAGTATCGGATGCCTGTCATGAAATGGGCATGGGCTTTGGGATATACCTTTCCCCGTGGGACAGGAACAATCCCAATTATGGCGATTCGCCCAAATACAATGGGATTTTCCTCAACCAATTGACGGAACTTTTAACGAACTATGGGAAAGTAGATGAGGTATGGTTTGACGGGGCGTGCGGGGAAGGCCCCAATGGCAAGAAACAGGTATATGATTGGGGTGCGTACTATAAACACATCCGGACCTTGGCGCCTCATGCGGTAATCGCCATCATGGGCCCCGATGTCCGTTGGGTCGGGACTGAAAGCGGGTACGGCAGGGAAACCGAATGGAGCGTTGTACCCTATGATGAACAATCCCAGGAAAAAATAGCGGGGGCTTCGCAACAGCAGGTTGATGTAATCCCTGTTGGGAACGTCATGCAGCAGGATTTAGGCAGCCGTTCGATCATAAGGAACGCCAAAGCCTTGGGGTGGTACCCTGCCGAAACGGATGTGTCGATCCGTCCGGGATGGTTTTATCATGAATCTCAGGATGGACAGGTAAAGAGTCCCGAAGAGCTATTGAATATTTATTTTGCTTCGGTCGGCTGTAACAGCGTGTTGTTGTTGAATATACCTCCCGACAGACGCGGCTTGATCCACGAAAACGATGTCAGGGCATTGAAGGGGCTAAAAAATATTACAGATAAACTATTTTCTAAAAACTACCTGTCAGATGCTCAATTAAGTTCAAATGGTAAAAACGTAAAATCTATTGTTGACCGAAATGATGAAACCGATTGGACAACTAAAGGTAATAAAGAAACTGGCATCATCAATATTTCGCTAAAAGAGACATCAACAATAGATGTGTTGAGTTTACAGGAAAATATTACCATAGGCCAAAGGGTTGAGAAGTTTACGTTTGAATACAAAGAAGGACAAGAATGGAAAGAAGCAGTAAAAGGCACGACAATCGGTTATAAACGGTTGTTACGGTTTAACCCGGTAACATCCAAAGAATTTCGGCTAAGAATAGAAGCCTCCCGTTTAAACCCAACTATTGCTGAAATGGGTTTATATAAATTGCCTTAATGTCAGACTACTACCAATCAACGATTCGGACAAACAGAAAAACAGAGATACCATGAAGAGAATAATTTTATACAGTAATGTTTATGCTCCTGATACTTTTGATTATTCCCAAAAAGAGACGTTGCCCCTATTGTCAGTGTTTAATCCAACCAAATTAAATACGGACCAATGGGTAGAATCAGCAAAGAAAGCAGGTGCCAGATATGCGGTATTGGTAGCCAAGCATGGTACCGGTTTTTGTCTGTGGAAGACCAAATCACACGATTACCATGTAGGAAATACCCCATTTCGTGGCGGTAATGCCGATATTTTGGCTGACTTTGTAAAATCATGCAAGAAATACGGGCTTAAGTCTGGAATTTACTACAACACCAATTGCAATACCATGTATGGGGCTGGTTACAGGAGTATTTCAGATGAAGAAAGGTTAAAGTACAAAGAGATCTTATAGCAGCAGCTTAAAGAATTGTGGAGCCAATACGGCGATCTTTTTGAAATTTGGTTTGATGGCGGGGTGATGGTCGATAAGAAAACCGGAATTGCAGACAAAGTGTCAGACTTGTTAAGAAAATACCAGTCGAAAGCCATTTTAAGGTGTAAAAGTGATTTTGTAACTAATAGAAATGAAACTACATGAATAAAGCAAAATATATTATCATAATTTTTTTCATCATGGCCTACATGAATGTCCTTGGGCAGCTTCAAATAGGGCAAATAAAGAAAACATTCATAGATCCCGGGTCTGAGAACAAGCCGTGGGTATATTGGTATATCATGGATGGAAATTTGAATAAGGCGGGTATAACAACCGGCCTGGAAGCCATGAAGAAAGCTGGAATAGGTGGTGTTGTTTTCATGGAAGTGGATTACGGTCTTGAAAAAGGAAAGGTTCTGTTTATGAGTCCTGAATGGCGGGAATGTTTTAAGTATGCCGTAAAGGAAGCCGAAAGATTGGGTATGGAATTTACCGTTGGCTCAGGACCCGGATGGGCAGGAAGTGGCGGCCCATGGATCACAGCGGAGGAATCTATGTTGCATCTGGTATCATCATCCATTGTTGTCAATGGAGCTGTTGATGTCATGTTGCCCAGGCCGCAGCCTGAACCTCCTTACTTTGGCATGGAAAGTCTTGATGAAAACATGAAGAAAGCCAGAGATCATTTTTATAAAGATGTATGTGTGTTGGCGTATCCAAAAACAAAAATGGATCAGCCGATAGATCATATTAAAGAACGGGCATTATATATTCGTAGACCATACTCTTCAGACGATAATGCTTTATCAAATATAACCATGCCCTCTCCGGCAGATAAAATAAGCGGGGACACAGGATTGAGTCCTGAAAAAATGGTAGATGTGAGCTCTTATTTACAGTCTGATGGCCGTTTGGTGTGGAAAGCGCCGGCAGGTGAATGGGTCGTTTATCGTTTTGGAATAACCACAACGGGAGCCAATACCCGTCCGGCTCCTGCTTCGGGCTATGGATTTGAATGCAGTAAATTAGACAGCAGTATTTTTGATGATCATTTTAAGAACTTTCATAAAAAACTGATTGATGATCTTGGCATAACGGTTTCGAATAAAAAGCGTGCAAAAGGATGGAATATGCTGCATATAGACAGTTGGGAAATGGGCGCTCAAAACTGGTCTTACCATTTTTCCCAAGAATTTCGGAAAAGAAGAGACTATGATATGACTCCCTATCTTCCGGCCTATTCAGGACAGATAGTAGGTAACAGACTTATAACCGAACGCTTTCTATGGGATATGCGGTTGACTGCCCAGGAATTGATGCTTGAAAATTATGCCGGACATTTTAAGAATTTAGCGCACCAATACGGAATGGGGCTGTCTATAGAACCTTATGACATGAATCCAGCCTCCGACTTAGCACTTGGAGCAGTTGCTGACGTTCCGATGTGTGAATATTGGACTAGTCCTTCTTTTATTACAGCATATGGTTGTGCCGAGGCTGTTTCGGTTGCCCATACCAATAATAAGAATATTGTTGCAGCCGAGTCTATGACGGGAGGTCATGCCCCTGTATGGACGGATAACCCAGGCAACATGAAAGGTCAGGTAGACTGGGCTTTGGCTTACGGTATTAATCGTATGGCTATTCATGTTGCTGTATTTCAGCCCTATTTAGACCGTTTCCCGGGGATGACCCTGGGAGGAATTGGGAGCTTTTACAATACCACCCAAACATGGTGGTCTTTATCAAATGGCTGGCATAAATATTTAACACGTTGCCAGTTTTTATTACGACAAGGAAAGCCTGTTGCCGATATTTTGTTTTTAAATACAGAAGGAGCCCCGGTCTCGTTTTCGCCCCCTGTTTCTGCTCAGGCAGGTACTCCTGTGATGCCGGATCGCAAAGGTTTTAATTTTGACGGTTGTGACCCTTTGAATTTGATAGCCAATGCCGACGTTAAAAACGGGAAAATTATTTTTCCGGGAAATATGTCATACAGCATCCTGGTACTCCCGAATACCGAGTATATGACTCCCGAACTATTGACAAAAATCGATGAACTTATTAAAAAGGGAGCTACCGCAATCGGTTTTCCTCCCCAAAAGTCACCGAGCCTGGTCAATTATCCGAAGTGTGATGAAGAAGTACGTGTTTTGGTAAAAAAGATGTGGGGAAACGATAACACTCCTAAAAAAATAGGGAAAGGTTTGTTATTTCCTTGTTCCGATAAAGATACCTTAAATATTGAATCTGCCCCAATCCATGCTTTTGGCCAAACGCCTTCTATTCCTCCATATATACGCTATAGTTCCATTGAAAAGGTGTTGCATCAAATGGGGCTCAAAGAAGATTTTTTATGTGATAAGGCATTCCGGTATATTCATCGTAAACTGGATAACGGAGATGTTTATTTTGTATCCAACACTTTAGATACAGGAGCAATCGGATGCTGCACATTCAGGGCAAAAGGGAAGTCGGTCACATTATTGAATCCGATGGACGGGAAAGAATATGCGGCAAAAGTGCTGCGTACAGATGGTATGACAACCACCGTAAAGCTTCAGATGGAACCCAATGGCTCTGTTTTCGTCATGTTTGATCATCGTATTCTTTCGAAAAAATCTTTACCTGATATGACTCCGGAACTAATTGTTTCAAAAGAAATAGATACACCTTGGACGGTTGGTTTTAATCCGCGGTTCGGAGGACCGGTCAGTGCAACATTCAATAAACTGATAGATTGGTCTACAAGTACTAGCAGTAATATTAAATATTATAGCGGTACAGCAAAATACGTAACCAATATAACTCTTACGCCATCAGAGATAAAAGGTCGGACCTTTTTAGATTTGGGAACCGTTGAAGTCGTAGCAGGGATAAAAATAAACGGAAAAGATATGGGTGTAGTCTGGAAAACGCCTTATCGAATGGAGACCACCGGTATATGGAAGTCTGGTAACAACACTATAGAAATTGAGGTAGCCAACTTATGGACCAATCGTTTGATAGGAGACCAATCACTTCCAGAAAGCAAACGTTACACATGGACGACCTGTAATCCATATAATGGAACGGATCAGTTACGTCCTTCAGGATTAATTGGTCCTGTTACCATTCAAAAAACAGATATAAAATAAAAATAGTAAAATTCAAATTGAGAATTATGAAAAGGATCCTTTTAATCAGTTGTATTTTAACAGTGCTAGGAGCGAATTTATTCGCTCAATCGACAAAAGTATTACCTACAAAATCTCAGGCAGAATGGGCAGATGCAGAAATTGGAGTTCTTATCGACTTTGATATGCAGGTGTTTGAGCCAACTTATGATTTCCGTGAGAATTGGAACTATCATCCTTCTCTTTCATTGTTTAATCCAAAGGAATTGGATACCGACCAATGGATCAAAGCAGCAAAGGCTGTAGGGGCAAAATATGCTGTACTGGTAGCAAAACACTGTTCCGGCTTTAGTTTATGGCCAACTAAAGCGCACGACTACAGTGTCAAAAATACTCCATGGAGAAATGGGGAAGGAGATATTGTTCATGATTTCATAAATTCCTGTAAAAAATACGGATTGAAACCGGGCATTTATGCCAGTACGACAGCTAATGGATATTTAAAAGTTGACAATCCGGGGAAAGTAATTTCGGGAGATCAAAAAGAGCAGGAGCGTTATAATCAGATTGTAAAGGCTCAGCTTACCGAATTATGGTCTAATTACGGAAAGTTATTTGAGATATGGTTTGACGGCGGTGTTTTTCCTCCGGAAAAAGGGGGATTTGATATCCTTTCATTAGTAAAAAAATATCAGCCAGATGCAGTTGCGTTTCAGGGGCCATTTGGTTTTAAAAACAATATTCGCTGGGTCGGCAACGAAGAAGGTCTGGCCCCTTATCCATGCTGGTCAACTGCTGATTCAACCACATCATCGTCGGGAATCATCGAAATTAAAGGTTTACACGGCAATCCCGACGGAAAATTTTGGTGTCCCGGAGAAGCGGATTTCCCTTTGCGGTGGAATTCTTCATTCCAGGGAGGTTGGTTCTGGAAGGAAGGAGAAGATGATAAAATGTTCAGTGTTGACCAGTTAGTTGAGAAATATTATAAAAGCGTTGGGCGCAATGCCAATATATTAATTGGAGTGGTGGTTGATAATAGAGGATTAGTTCCTGATGCGGATGTACAGAGGCTATCCGAATTTGGTAAAAAGCTGGAACAACGCGAGAAGTCGGAAATCGGAGCAACAAGGGGAACAGGGCATGTATTTACTATTAAATTGAATAATCCACAGGAAATAAATCAGATACAGATAGAGGAAGATATCTCGAAAGGGGAACGTATCCGGGAATACAAAGTGGAAGCGCTGGTTGATGGTCAATGGCAGCAAGTCTGCGAGGGAACATCGGTTGGACATAAACGGATTCAATTGTTCGATCAAGTGAAGACCTCAGCGATAAAACTAAGTGTGACAAAGTCAAGCAAAGGACCAATTATAAAAGGCTTTTGGGCTTTCAATATTGATTAAAAGAATAAGAGAAGGTCAATCAGAAAGTTCAGGGTAGATTTTATTCAAAAAAATGACGATAAACAAACAAAAATAAATATGCTATGGCTGAGATAAAGTGTCTTGAAAACTACGGAAGATTAAAAAAAATGCTTCTTAAGGGAGTTAAAGGTGATGTGAGTTATTTTACCGAAAATCTAAATATAAGCAAACGCACTTTTTTTCGCATGGTTAAATATTTAGAAGAAATTGAGGAGGTAAATGTTCAATTCGACAAATATAATGGCACATACTATATTGAATAAGTTATAAATATCACAGTTGCAGAAACCATGTTCTAATCTATGGGCCTAAACGATTCCTTAAGTAGAATTTATATAAATAAGACAATGCCATGATGTGGCACTGCAACCTATTACATTTACCGGAATTAATCGGGCAATAGGCAAATTTTAAAGGTTGTGAATTATGAACAGATACGTTTTACCGTTATTTTCCCTGATTGCAAGTGCTGCAGCTTATAGGAAAGTCGCACCTGATCCCAAATGGGATAATGTGACGATCTATGAGCATAGCGATTCTCTTACGTCATGCGGATGCAATTTCAAGAATCTGTTTCGGAACTGGCCGAAATGGGTAACCAACTATCAGGAAACAGAACTGTTGTCATATTGCTACGTTGAAATATTAAACGACAGTGCGCTGATTGATTATTATTCTCTCTTACTAAACAGTTGGGAGTCATTATATCCCAGAATTTCGCATTCTTATACTGAAAGTGGGAATGCCGACACAACCATCTATGCAAGAGAATTGCATTTCCATGGCGAATCACCTGACAATATTCGTGAAGAAGTTAAGAAAGATCCAAATAAAGGATTTCTTTATAGGTCGGAATGGGAATCTAATTTTAAAATAATGAGGGAGAACTTCAAAAACTGTCCATGTTGGAGATAAAGTGTATCTCCTTAAAATGAAGGCAGCAGGAATGGAATATGACCATTATGTGATTTGCCGGCCCGGAGAAAATAAAATCGTGTTTGATAATCTCTTTCTTGGGATAACAGAGATGAGAGATAGAATAGATAAATTCAATTAACCTATGCTAAAATTCTTTACCTCAAAACTTATGAAAAGATACGATGGATATAAGTTAAAAAAACTCAGGTTAACCCACAATTGAAAGCAGTCGGTTATGGGTTACGGCAGTGATTTTAAAAAGAGAAGCCTCCGACTCCCGAAAGCCGAAACTTTTCGAAAATGGAGACTTCAACAAGAAATGTTTAACAGGGAAGGCCGCAAATAACGACAAATGAAACCCTTCCTAAAAACTTTACAAAATTATGAAAATAATGAGTGCAAAACAATTGAAGACTTTGGCTTTAATTGTTGGTGTTATGAGTTTGGTTTTCTGTACTTCGGTTTTCCAAGGGTGTCAAAAAGATGATTTACTAATGGAAAGCTCAATCAAGGAAAAGATTCTGCTATTAGGAGAGAAGTATGGTTTAACGTTAAATCTAAATAACTTTAGTCAGGGGAATATCAGTAACATTAACTCAATTGAAGAGTTAGAGCTTATATTCCAAAATTTATGTGAGCAAAGAAAGAATGGTGCTAAAATGAAAATTAAATTCGATAAAAGAATTGGGAACAAATTCTTTGCCACGAGTATAAATGATAGTCTTCAAAAAAGTTCTTTATCGCTAAGGTTAAAAAGTAGCAATATTGAGTCTTTGGAGGAATGGTTTTATGATTTGACATGGTTTAATGTTTCACTATCTTACGACAAAAATGGTAGTTCAATTAGTAATGTTTCAGTTAATAGCTTTTATACAGGAACTTCTTTATATAGTTTTACCCAAACATCATCAAACACTTCTGCAAATAATGGAACTATAACCTTTCAAATTTATGGCAATGAGACTCATGTGTGGACCGTTATGGGAGTAACTTTTTCAGAAACTAGAGCCATTCACGCATCAGGTTCATACAATACAAATACCAATACGGGAGACATAGATTTGAGTGGTAATGGATATTGGTTTCAATAAAAAGTATAAATTATGAAAACAATTTCAAAAGAAATAAGAATACTAGCACCAGCAACTGTATTTTTTCTTATAGGTATGTTATTTTCATTGTTTAACAAAAGGCTTATTTCTAATGCACTTTTATTCTATACAACAGCACTTTATTTTATCATCGTTGGTGTCTATTGGATATTCAGAGATAAGGATTTGTCCACGTTAGCCAGGATTGTATGGCTGTTTATTGTGTTGTCATTCAATTTTATTGGTGTAATTTGTTATGTCACATGGAAGAATATGAACAGAAAACCGACAAATCATTAATATTCCTAGTATTTTGTTAAGATAACGGAGAGTAGAGGGATCCGCTATTGAGGCAAAGCGATACAGAAACGTTTTAAAACGTATTTATAGACACGTTGATATAAGCAAAGAAATCATGGATTAATTCTTACCCGAAAAAACAGTAGGTTTTTAGTTACGGTTGATGAGTTAAAAAAGAGAAGCCTCCAACTCTCAAAAACCGAAATATTCGAAAATGAAGACTTCAAATTGATATTTAATCAGGAAGGTCTGAAAATTTGAACTGATTGACCTCTCCAAAAACTATTCAAAGTTATGAATTATAAAAGTAAATTAAGAGTTACAAAACCATTAACTGTCATTGCAGCTATTTGTTTGATCTTTGCAGTATTATTAGGTGTGTCGGGGTGTAGTTCTGATTATGAAGAGTCAATAAATTCATCTACATATGATGATGTTAGTTTATTAACAATGGATTATTCTGAATTAAAGAACATTAAAGGTGATGGATTTTATTGGGATTCTGATGAGGCTAATTTGATCGGGATTCGATTTCTTAAATTGAATGAAGATGGTAAGTACACATTTAAAATGACAGATAATGAAGCAGTGGAATTAAATATTAATATTTCAGATTTAAAGAGGATGAGGAATGAAGTAGATATAGTTAATGATTTTATTGATCAATGGTCAAAAGAGAATGATGTTGCTATTGAATTGCCTAATCCAGAAGAGTTTATAAAGAATAACGTATTGATTGCAATGTCTATTCCAAGGCTTAAGTCTTCAAATATAGAAGGGGGAACAGAGAAAACAGAAATAATTACCACAAGTGGTCAAGACTGGGGATCTAAAACATTTTTTTTTGCCTGCAACAACGCAATTTCCTCTCAATGTCACGTGTTATTCTACTGGATTCTTACAGGCGTTTAATATAAAAACAGAAGCAGGTGGGTCAGTAATTTCTAATTCAGGAGTCGGGCTAGATGGTTTATGGACTACTACAATCAATGTAAGTTACACAAATATGGATTGTAAATTTTCATTTAAAACTGCTAATACTTCAGGAGGTATATGTACTATTAAGTATAAATATTAATCAATTAATCTATAGTTGTCTTACCCTGGCGACTGTCAAATTCAAAAAAAAATATTATGAAAAAAATCTTTTTGTATATCTTTTGTGCAACTTTCTTTTTTGCTTGTAATAGCCAAAAGACTTCGACGAGAGATATCAGTGTAGTTAATACACCTACGATTCCTGATGATACATTAAAAGAACTACTATCCATTACAGGTGTTCCTGATAGCGTATTGACAACAAAACAATTAGAGATTAAAAAAAAGTTGAATATGTTTTTGAAGGAATATTTGAAAGTCGAAAATAATCATTTTGTACTCCAAGCTGATTCTCAGGATTTTGTAGAATCAGGACTTTCAAATTACTATTTCGATATATTGAAAAAGGACATTAAAGTGTTTAACAATTTTGTCGATTCTGAAGGGATACTGAATTTGGAAGAGAAATTCAAAAATGGCTCCATTGAAAAAGGTTTTATATTGTATTCGTCAGAAAAGGATAGGTAACATGTTGATGGATAATAACATACATGTAAATGGATGTGAAAGTTTTATGTTGTATATTATTTTCGGAGGTGTGTTTTTCACCTCCGAAAAATTTGTAAATGTCACAAATACGCCAGAGTTTTATTTTATACTTTCCTTCTTATTGGTTGCAATTATCATTGTTGCAATAAGTCGGAAATACATAAAATTGGGAACTCTCAAAAACAGGACAATACATTGGGAAATTTTTGTCGTTTGCATTCTGCAAGCATGTTATGGGCTTTGTCAGCACATTGGCTGGTTCCCATCAAATTATTCCAATTTTGTCATTACCGGTAGTTTTGATAACCCTACTGGTTTTGCAGCCGTTTTGGCAATAGGGTTTCCGATTGGATTGTTTTTGGTCACAAAGACGAAAATAGTTGAAAGGTATTTGGTAAGTGCAATTTTAGTGGTGATCGCAATCGCAGTATTTCTTTCAGGATCAAGGACTGGAATGCTTGCAATTATAGTTTCATCGGTGGTTTTTCTGCTATTAAAGTCTAATATAATGAGCAAACTCCAACAATATGGATATTACAAGTTGTTAGCAATCTTGATTATAGCTTGTTTTATAGCTGGTACTTCCATCCTTTATCATCAGAAAAAAGATTCTGCAGACGGAAGGTTTTTGATTTGGAAAGTTTCAACTGAAATGATAAAAGATAGACCCATTTGGGGACATGGATATGAGGCATTTCAGGCAAAATACATGGATTATCAGACAGAATATTTCAAGAACAATCCTGACTCGGAATTTGAACTTCTTGCAGATAATGTAAAACACCCATTCAATGAATTTATAAAGATTGCAGTTGAATTTGGGGTTACAGGTTTGCTTATAACACTTATTGTTATTGGTTTTATTTTGTGGAAAACCATAAAATCAGGAAATAAATACAAGAGTCTTGTACTAAGCGGGATGACAGCTTTTCTTGTGTTTGCATGTTTTTCATATCCGTTGCAATATGTAGCAGTTTGGTTATTACTTGCGTTTTACCTTTCGATATTGTTACCATCGAAAGAAATCAAGATAAGAAATACTCCGATTTTCGTTGCTACGAGAATCGCGTTTGTTGTGGTATTTATCTTTGCCCTTTTCCATATTAGCAGACGAGTCGATGCAGAAATTAAATGGAAACCAATTGCAATGAATTCATTAAAAGGGAATACTGAAAAGATGTTACCGGAATATAAAAAGTTGTATTTAACGGCTTTAAAACGGAATCCATTTTTCCTTTATAACTATGGGGCAGAATTGAATGTTGCCGGGAGGTTTGACAGAAGCATTGAAATCCTGACCGAATGCAAAAAGTGGTTCAATGATTACGACTTGCAAATATTACTTGCTGACAATTATTCTAAAAAAGGAGAAACGGAAAAGGCAATTCAAATATATCGGCATGCTTCAAATATGGTCCCTTGCCGATTTCTTCCAACTTATCAAATATTTGAAATATACAGAAAATTGAATCAGAAAGATTGTGCAATCAGGTGTGCAAATGAGATTATGTGCAAGAAAGTCAAAATACAGTCTGTTGCGGTAGCATCGATAAAATCGGAAGCTAAAAGATATATAAATGAAAATAAGGAAACTTTTATAAATACTACATCTATTGATAATTAATGATAAGAATTTATAAAATATTGAATCTGAAAGTACCCCTAATGTATGCATTAATATGTATAATTTTTTATGCTTGTTCTGATTATCCGGACCTTGTAAAACAGGCATTAAAGATGGCTGGAAATAATAAACAGGAATTAGAAAAGGTGATTAATCATTATCGTGTTCATCCGGAAGACAGTTTAAAATTAAAAGCAGCTTATTTCCTTATCGGAAACATGCCTGGTAAATATTCACTGTCGGGTGATTTGCTTGAGCAATATAAACCTTATTTTTTTGAAGCATCAAAGAACCCGAGAATGAATCAAACAATCCTTGATTCATTGCGACAATTATATGGGCCAATAACAGAAGAAAGGTTATCGGTAAAAATGGACGTTCAATGGATTAAAGCTGATTATTTAATAAATAACATTGACCAAGCTTTTAAAAAGTGGCAAACACAACCATGGGGTAAATATGTTTCTTTTGACAATTTCTGCGAATATATTTTACCCTATCGTTTACGCCATGAGCCATTGGAGAATTGGCGCGATTCGGTTTATAATGAGTATAAGGGGTTTATTGAATCTGTAACAACAGATACCATCGCCCCTCTTGAAATATGTGATGCCCTTTTTTATAAAATATGGAATACGCTTCGATGGAAATGGATAAAATACCCTTATCAACCCGGACCGACTTTATTATTGAAAACACAAATAGGCGATTGCATCACATTAGCTGATTATTATACTTACGTATGCCGTTCTGCAGGTATCCCCGTGGCAGAAGATGCCATTATTCTTTGGGCTGAAAAAGATGTGGCACATGAAGTAAATTCTGTAATTACGAAAAACGATAGTGTAGCTCATTTTTATGGATTTAATGCAAGCCCAAAGTCAAAGATCAAAATTGCAGGAAAAATATCCAAGATTTTCAGGCGAAGTTATTCTTTGCAGAATGATGCTTTGTCATTAAAAATAAAAAATATCAATGATATCCCTCCCTATTTATCTGATCCTTGTCTAGTAGACATAACAGACGAATACACACTCGTCAGTGATATAAACCTTAAAGTTACAGAACCTCCTTTCTCAACAAAGTATGTCTATTTGGCGACTTTTAACAGTATGACATGGAATCCTATTTGTTATTCGAAACTTGAAAGGGGGAATTATGCTTCTTTTAAAAAGTTAGGCCGTGATGTCATTTATTTGCCTGTATATTATGGAAACTATGAGACTTATATAGCAGGAAATCCTTTCTATGTCGATAGAGATAACGAGCAAATAGTGAAATTGGAAGCTGATACAGTTCATCTTCAAACGATGAGTTTGAACCGGAAATTCGGATTCCAGGAAGATCTGAGATTTATTCTCAATCGCATAAAGGGAAGCAAATTTCAGGTTGCTAATCATGCCAATTTTAGTGATGCAATTACTGTTCACACTATTATAGATGCTCCAATGGACTTGTATAACGATCTTCATGTTGATCTAAATAAACCGTATCGCTATGCAAGGTATTTGGCTCCGGAACATGGATGTTGTGATATTGCCGAATTGGAATTCTATGATGAAAAGGATAGAAAAATTACAAGAAAAATAATTGGCACAGATGTTCCAGATGATCCTTGCAAATTTTCAAAACCTATTCGTAATCAGGTTTTTGATGGAGATGTATTAACTTCTTTCGATGCACCACCAATAAAGGGGTGTTGGGTAGGAATGGACTTCGGGAAAAGTATAGATATTTCAAGAATATGCTATGTCCCTCGTAATGATGATAATTTTGTTGTTCCTGGGCAATATTATGAACTGTTATGGTTCGGTAAAAAAGGATGGGTGTCGACAGGAATCAGAGAAGCAACAGCTAAAACATTTGTTGCTAAAAACGTCCCTTCAAATGGTTTGTACTGGCTTCGGAATCATTCGAAAGGTAAAGAAGAACACATTTTTATCTATAAAGACGGCAAGCAAATTTTTTATTAAAGTATACGTGAATAGCTATATTTTACTGTTATGGCTCAATTCATTGATTTCATTGGCATTATATCTCAAAACAAAAGGTTATGAATAAATTTTTATTTTTTTGGATTTCACTTCTGTTATTTAGCAATTGGCAGGAACTCTCTGCTCAGAATTTGCCTTTGCCATCCGATCCGCAAATACGCTGGCAGCAAAATGAACAAATCATGTTTGTCTGCCTGGATCCTTGTACCTGGCAGGGACGGGAATATGATAACCATTCGTTTCCACTGGGCAGGATCAATCCCACAAAGCTAAACACGGACCAATGGTGCGAGACAGCCAACCTTTGGGGGGCGAAGCTGATCCTTTTCGTTGCCAAACATACCGGTGGCTTTTGCTGGTGGCAAACAGAGACTTCAAGTTATGGGATAAAAGAAACCCCCTGGAAAAATGGCAAAGGAGATGTACTTGCCGAATTGTCGAAGTCCTGTAAAAAATACGGGCTTGACCTGGGTGTTTACATTTATCCCGGCGATGACCAATGGGGAGCCGAAATTGGCAGTGGGGGGACAACGAAAGACCCCGCTATGCAGGAACGCTACAATAAGGTATTCCGTAATCAGTTGACCGAAGTGCTGAGTCGTTATGGGATCATTCGTGAAGTTTGGTTCGACGGGAACTGTAATGTTCCGGTAAGCGATATCCTTGCCCGCTATGCCCCGGATGCCGTCATATTTCAGGGCAAATCGGCAACCATTCGCTGGGTAGGCAACGAGGATGGTTATGCTCCGGACCCCAATTGGTACACACTGAACAGGAAAGATATGGAAACAGGTGTGTCGACATCAATCCATTCCAATCCGGATGGTGATGTCTACGCTCCGGTAGAGGTCGATGTCCCGTTGCTGAAAAACGGGGGACATAAATGGTTCTGGGCACCCAATACGGACAATTTATTATTAGACACCGGGCAAATGATGGACATTTACTACAAATCGGTAGGCCGGGGCGCTGTGTTGCTGCTGAATTCTACTCCCGATACAACAGGGCTTATCCCGGCTTCACATGTTGCCGCTTATAAGAAGTTTGGAGAGGAAATGAAGGATAGGTTCCTGGTTCCGTTAAAACGAACCTCGGGAAAGGGAGAGATACTGGAGATGCACTTTAAAGAGCCAACAGAAATTAATCATGTGATCTTACAGGAAGAGCTTGATAAAGGGCAACGAGTACGGGCCTATGTCGTGGAGGGATACGCTCACGACAAATGGACCAGTCTGTGTGAAGGGAGCTCAGTGGGCAATAAAAAGATAGATCAGTTTCCGGCGCAAAAAATCAAAAAAATCAGGGTTCGGTTTACTGATTACAAAATGGAACCCCAGATCAAGAATTTTGCAGTGTACAGGATCGGACAAATAACAAAACAAGATTCGTCCCGGGAAGATGCGACGAAAATCGGAAGCTGGGAGGCAGATCATCAGCAATGGAAAGAAGTACGAATAGATCTCACGAAGTTTGTCACCGGAATAGGCCAATATGAAATCTGTTTTTCTCCTTCAGCTTCTAAAGAGAACAGCAAAGCTATATCCGGTATTGAATTTTCAGATTGCCAGCTGGAAATGTATGGCAGGGAAGCTCCTGAATCGATACAGGGAATTGAAGACAAGTGTGGTTTCCGACTAACGCGTTCACAACAGACACTGGATGAATTTCCCACGATACTGACTTTAAAGATCAGGAATAAATCAGGAAACAGGTCAGGAGATGTTACACTTAAAAGGATAACTTATTAATTGTGTAATGACGTATGAAAAGTCACTGTAATGGAATTCGCAATATCAGCTTAGTGTTTTTTCTTTTTGTAGTATTCCCACTGGATGCTATGAATTCAGGAGAAAAATCAGGTAAGAAAAAGCCTCTATGGAGTGAAACAGCAGCTTCAGCAACGGGAATCCTAGACCAGGATAACTTTTTGTCCCCAGGCAATTTAGATAAAGATAAGGACAAACAATGGTACAAGACCAATATTCCGTTTTTTGACTGCCCAGATGATGATGGCGGGAGTAATATAAGGCAAATTTACTATTACCGGTGGCGCGTGTTAAAAGATCACCTGAGGGCGACAGAAAACGGTTATACCTTTTCTGAGTTTATTAAAGGTGATGACTGGAGAAGTAATGATAAGTATTTGCAGAAAACATATTCAGCAATTAATGCTGCCGCAGGGCATGTTATTAATGAAAGCAAATGGCTGAAAGACAGCAGGTATGTAAAAGACTATATCGATTTTTTTTTAGAAGGCGACGGGCGTTTAATCGAATACAGCGAGTGGATTGGAGACGCTGCATATTCATACTATTTAAGCTCCGGGGATTCTGCCTATATTAAGGACAAATTGCAGCCTTTAATAAATATTTGGAATATCCGCCACAAGAAGTACTATGATGAAAATATTGGTTTGTTCTGGCTCACTCCTCAGGAAGACGCGATGGAGAATAATTCGACATCGTACAAATACAATGATAATTTTGTCAACACCTATCGCCCCACTGTAAACAGCTATGCATATTCTCTGGCAAAAGCAATTGAGAAAATCGCGCTTCTTGCTGGGAATCCTTCTGCTGCAGGCGATTTCTTGGCAAGGGCAAGAGATATTAAGCGCCAGATGTTAAGACTACTATGGAGCAACGATAATCAGTTTTTCATGGAAAAGGTAAAAGAAGATGGCTCTTGGGCACCCGCATGTGAAATAATCGGGTTTGCTCCTTGGTACTTTAATATTCCTGACGATAATACCACCTATATTGCGGCATGGAATAAAATAGACGATTCGACCGGCGGATTTAATGGGGAATATGGTATAAGGACTACAGAAAAATCAAGTTCATATTATTTGTCGGATTATCTCCCGAATACATGTCAGTGGAATGGGCCTTCGTGGCCTTTCACAAGTGCCATCACTCTTACTGCAATGGCAAATATCTTAAATGATTATACGAATAAAGGCATCGTAACGAAAGACCTCTATTATGGTGAACTTAAGAAATATGCTCTTCAGCAATATAAAAACGGACAGCCTTATGTTGCGGAATCCTTCCACCCTGACAGCAATATTTGGACTTGTGACATAGCCCAGCGTAGTGAGAATTATCTGCATTCTACATATAATGATTTAATTATATCGGGACTTGTCGGCATTAGATCATCTTCCGAAGATCAGCTTATTGTAAATCCACAGATTCCAGTCACATGGGATCATTTCTGCCTTGAAGATTTAACATATCATGGAAGCAGTATTACGGTTGTTTATGATGTCAGAAATGCAGGGAAACGTTATGGATTAAACGGAGTTACTGAGGTTGACAGAGGACTTAGCATCTACGTGAATGGCATAAGAAAAGGTTATTCTTCAGATTTATCCAGGCTTGTAATCAAAATAAAATCATCAGACAGGCCGGTTCCTGAAAGCAAGGTGAATTTTTCCTCAAGCACATACCCTTATGCTGGCTATAATACCAGGTTCCCAAGAGTTACTGCTTCATACCTTAATGGTGAGGTAAATCCCACAACCAATGAAAATATTTATTCTGCAATAGATAATAAGGTTTTCTATTACACTGCGCCCTCTAACCGTTTTACATTTACCGGTTCTCCCAATAGAAGTGATAGTATTATCATCGACTTAGGAGTTGCAAAAAAAATAAACCAGGTGGACCTTTATTTATATGAAGATAATGAATCGGTAAAAGCTCCGCAAAGCTATCGTGTTCTATACGCAACAGAAATAGCACCCGATAGTTTCAATGATGTCCCTGATATTGTCAGGAACCCTTCTGTACCAGCGGGAAATACGATAAACACAGCGATATTTGAATGGGTTGATGCAAGGAAGATAAAAATCGTTTTCGATCATAATGAGACTTCAAAAACAGGTATTGCAGATATTCATGTTCTTGGATATAAATACCCTACTTATGAGGCCGAAGATGCAACACTTCTTTTTTCAAAAAAAATAAGCAGTCGTTATGCTTCCAATGCCAAGTATGTTAAGCAAACAGGTCATGCTGATAGTAGTATTGAGTTTCCTAATATATATGCGCCAAAATCTGGGTATTTTACTTTAAATGTGAGATATGCAAACGGGACAGGCATCATATCTTACCAAAAACTCATTGTAAATGGAAATGAAACCAGTATAGCGTATCCGATATCAGCAGGCCGGGAGGTATTCAAAAATATTACGCAGAATATTTATTTGAGTAGGGGGAATAATTCTATAAAGCTGTTGAACAGTAATATCGGAAGTGTGGAGATTGATAATATATCCGTGATGAAAATGGATAGTTATAAAGATGATTTTATTGAAAACAGGAGCATCACTGATGCAAGAGGATGGATACCGTATTCAGGGGGGTGGAGTGTAAGTGGAGGCAGGTATTCTGTTTTAAAGGGAAATGGATTATCGGTGTTATCTTATAAGCCCAACGGCAACTTCACAAATTACAGAAATGTAATGTTCTCATCCAAGTTAATGGTAAAAGATAGCTGTGGGGAAGCGGGCTTAATATTCAGAGGGTCTAATTCTGGAGACGGATTAAATGTCTTCAATGGTTATTATGCAAGTATTGATAAGTTTAGTAATAGTTTGGTACTTAAGAAATCGGATGGTAAAAATTCTATTGTTCTTTCTTCTGCGCCTATAATCATTAATATCAATACAGATTATAATCTCAAGATAATAACTTTAAACAACTCAATCAAAGTATTCTTTAATAACTCTAAAATGCCGCTTATTGACATTACTGATGAAACATATCACAGTGGTGTGGTGGGTTTAAAAGTAATAAACTCAGCAGCGGAGTTCAGTAACATTTTTTCCTGTGAAATTTATGGGGAATCGAATGATGTAGAGTCGTTGGAAATGAACTAATATTTTAACTGAAAAGAGATTTATTACTTGGCATTTGAATCATAAACAATTAAACTGAAAAGGATGAACCATTAAGGCCGTTTTTATGCAACGATCCATCATCAGCAGGTTGATCGTCCCGCCTCATGGCTGGGATTGCCTTTTTCGGCGGCAGAACCGGCTTTGATGCGCTACTTCAAGATTTCCAGTATTGACCAGCTTTGGGAAGTGCTGGACGATGATATTTATCCCATTGAAGTTACATAGGCGAGCAAATAATGAACCGAAAATAAACACACCACAGATATACTGTGGTCTATCGATGAATAGCCCGGTAATTGGAACTTTTATTAAAAATTGAAACTATAAAAATGAAAAGAAACAGAACGATGAGGAAAATGCACCTTCTTATTTTAGCGCTGCTAATCACATGTTTGGCCGCTTTTTCACAGGAAAAAGAATACACTCCAGGTAAAGAAAACCTTCAATCGCGGGAGTGGTTTTCTAACGCCAAATTTGGTTTGTTTATTCACTGGGGACCGTTTAGTATCCCCGGTGATGGCGAGTGGGTGATGAACAGTCGTAACATTTCAGTGGCCAGCTATACCCGACTGAAGGATTTTTTTAATCCCATTGATTTTGATGCAGCCCAGTGGGTAAGCACGGCCAAAAATGCCGGGATGAAATACATTACGCTGATCACCAGGCATCACGATGGTTTTAGTATGTGGGACACCAAGTGTTCAGATTTTAATATCATGAATTCGCCATATAAGAAAGACATTGTGAAAATGATGGCAGACGAATGCCATAAACAGGGCATTAAGTTGTTCCTCTATTATTCGTTGCTTGACTGGCGGCGCGACGATTACAGTTATTGGACAGGCCGGACAGGACAGGGAACGGGACGAAAAGTTCGCGGAGATTGGAATGATTATCTCATGTTTATGAAATCACAGCTAACAGAATTACTCACCAATTACGGTGACATTGCAGGTATCTGGTTCGATGGCCATTGGGACCAGACAAATCCCGAAGGAGCTGCTGACAGAAGTTCCAGGATTGACTGGCATTACAACGAAATTTACGGGCTCATTCACCAGCTGCAGCCTCAATGTATGATTGGCAATAACCATCACCTGAACCCTTTTCCCGGAGAGGACTTTCAAATGTTTGAAAGGGACCTGCCCGGAGAAAACAGTTCAGGCTTAAGTTTCCAGAAAGCTTCCGATAAGCTTCCTCTTGAAACCTGCGAAACGATGAATAACTCCTGGGGATTTAATCTTGCCGATACCACTTACAAATCGAAAGAAAAATTGATTCATTATCTGGTAAAAGCTTCGGGACTTGGCGCAAATTTTTTGCTGAATATAGGTCCTATGCCCAATGGAGATATTCAAACTGAATTTAAGGAACGTTTGGCTTATATGGGTAAATGGCTTCAGGTTTACGGGGAAAGCATTTACAATACGAAAGGAGGTTACATCCGTCCGCAGGAATGGGGTGCCATAACCCAGAAGGAAGGAAAAATGTTCGTGCATCTGTTTAAGCGGGATTTGTCAGTATTGACTCTTGAAAATTTTCCGTTTAAAAAAATTACCAAAGCCTGTTTGCTGGACGGAGGCGTACCTGTTTTCTTCACGTTAAAGAAGAATACAGCAACTATTTCGGTTCCGGAAATGGACAACGGGGAACCCGATTTGGTCATTGTTCTGGATGTGAAATAAGAATTACATACAAATAATCATATAGAATTAAAAACTAACAGGTTGTAAAATAAAAGCATCCGATAATATGAAAAAAATAGCACTATTATATTTGTTTTTAGTATTAGAAGTTTTGGGCTTTGCGCAACAAGTCAAAGAACCGGCATTAATTCCATTTCCTTCCAATCTTACTTTAAAGGAAGGCAGCTTCAGGTTATCACCCACCACTCAACTGGTTGTGAGCAATAAAGAGAAGTTTTTCAATGAAGCCACCTATTTACAAACCTTGTTAACCCAAATTCTGGGACAACCTCTAACAAATAAAAAAGGTGAGAATGTGTTGGAAATAGCCTATTCTGACCAGATAAAAAATGAAGAGGGCTATTCCTTGGATATCACGCCTCAGAAGATAACTATTTTGGCACAGAAACCCGCAGGACTTTTCTATGGCATTCAGACCCTTCATCAGCTGATTCTATTGAATAACAAAGTCAACGGGCAAATCTCTTTATCAGCATTAAGCATAAACGACGAGCCAGCTTTTGAATGGCGTGGATCCATGATTGATGTTGCACGTCACCTCTTCACTATTGATTATCTGAAACGACATATCGACCGCCTGGCGTTTTATAAAATGAATAAATTACACCTTCATTTGACAGATGACCATGGTTGGCGTGTTGAAATAAAGAAATATCCTAAACTGACAGCAGTAAGTGGTTTTCGCACTTTCAACAGTCAGGATTCTTATTGTGTGGAAATGGCAAAAACCAATCCGGATTTCGGGATAGATCCCCGCTTTATCAAAGAAAAAGATGGCCGGCAAATCTATGGGGGCTATTATACCCAGGACCAGTTGCGCGATTTGGTCGCTTATGCCGCCGGACGCCATGTGGAAATCATACCGGAAATAGATATGCCAGGCCATATGATGGCTGCAATTTCCGCGTATCCCGAACTGATTGATAGAAAGAACGGTCCGGATGTACCATTTTTTGGCCCGATCTGTCCCTGCAAGGATAATGTTTATTCATTTATTGATGATGTTATTGCTGAGGTGGCATCAATCTTCCCGTCTCAATATATTCACATCGGCTCCGATGAGGTAGATCAAACTAAGTGGAAAGAATCGGAACTGTGTAAACAATTGATGGCCAAAGAAAATATAACCGATGTCAATAAGCTGCAAAGCTATTTTGTCCATCGTGTGCAGAAAATCATTGAATCGAACGGAAAAAAAATGATTTGCTGGGACGAAGTGCTGGATGGAGGAATTGATTCCAGTGTCAATATTATGTATTGGCGGGGTGGGGCTCCTGATGCCCCTATGAAGGCAACATCAAACGGCAATTCAGTTATCATGTCACCAAACAATCCGCTATATTTTGATGCTTTCCCCGATAAAAGCTCGTTACATAGTGTATACAATATGTGCGTTGTCTATGACAATGTGCCCAAAGATAAAAGACATCTGATAAAAGGAGCCCAGGCAAACATGTGGACAGAACTTATCCCATCTGAGAGGCGGGCCGACTTCATGCTTTTCCCGCGCATAACAGCCTTAGCGGAGCGGGTCTGGACGAACAAGGACTTGTTTGACAGCTATAGTCAACGGCTATTGGCCCATTACTCAGTACTCGATAAAATGGGAATTGCTTACCGACTGCCAGATGTCGGTGGATTTGCAATGGAAAGTGTGTATGCTGGGAACGGAGTTTTCGATATAAAAAGTCCGATAGCAGATAAGACAATTCATTATACCACTGATGGTAGTTTGCCGACAAAACAATCACAAATTTTGAAAAGCCCATTGAGGATCAAAGAACCAACATCCATCAGGTTTGCTCTTTTCAGCGATAATAGCAATGCCAAAGGTGATGTTTATACTGTCAATTATAAAGAATCAACATATAGTCCTGCAGTTCAGGTGTCCCAGGCAATAAACTCTGGTTTGACCTGCGATTTCTATAAACAGTCAGTCTATAAAACGTCAGAAATATCAGGAAATCCTGATAAACAGATAGATGTAAGTAATATAACAGTCCCTGTCGAAGTCCAGGCGTCAAAATTTGGGTTAAAATACAATGGATATATCCATGTTCCCGAAAAAGGAATATATAGTTTTTACCTTACCTGTGACGATGGCGGTATGCTATCCATTGCCGATCGTTTGATTATTGAAAACGAAGGTCCTCATTCGCCAATCGAGAAGAGCGGACAAGTAGCTCTCGAAAAAGGCTTGCATTCTTTCCATCTCGATTTTGTTGAGGCTGGAAGTGGTTATACTCTTTTGTTGCAGTATTCATTAAATGGGAGTAAAGTAAAGGACGTACCAGATAATTGGTTTGCCCATTAAAATATTGATCGTTCAAATAAAAAAAATTCTTATGAAATATTATTTAATTCTGATAATGAGTATGTTCATATGCTCCGGGATAACGGGACAAAATGCCGAAAAGCCGTTGCTCATCAAATTACCTGTTGCATTTTCCTGTGTTGGCAGGGATCCCATAACGGTTGAGAGTACACCTGTAATTTTCAATTCCCAGTTGTTGCTGGTAGCTAATCTCAGGGCAAGCGCTCCTCGTCCTGAAAGTGAGTCCTACCTGTATATCGATGATATAAAAAAAGGTCAGGAAATCATACAGTTTGGTAAAAAGCATGCATTTGTAAGTGCTATTGTTGACGGACCATCTTTAAATGTATTTGCGTTGGATTTTTCCCGGACTGGTAAAGTATGGGATTCAGATGGCATTGATCGTTTTGTTACCACTGATATGAAAACATGGAAGCAGGGAAAAGTCATTTTGCCTGACGGGGAGGAAAAGCTGTTCAATAATTCGGTTTGTAAAAGCGATAGTGGTTTTGTCATGGCTTATGAATCCAATGTTCCGGTTGGATTTTGTTTTAAGTTTGCCCGCTCGAAGGATTTATCAAAATGGGAAAAAATAAAAGGTTTGGTTTATACGGGAGAAAATAACGAGTATTCAGCTTGCCCTGTGATTCGCTATTTTAAGCCTTACTACTACGTTATTTATCTTCATGGTCCGATTAAGGGACATAATGGTTGGGTGCCTTTTTTGTCCCGTTCCAAAGATTTGGAGAACTGGGAACTGACTCCTTTTAATCCTATTATGGAAGCTACGGAATATGAAGGTCGTAATAATTCTGATTTTGATATATTGGAGTATGAAGGTAGAACTTATTTATACTATGGGAATGGAGATCAGGCTACTTGGGGGAATATCTGTGTTGCCATGTATGATGGCCCGATGAAGAAATTTTATGAAAGCTATTTCCCTGAAGGGAAAACCTTCAGAGTTGTCTCAACCAGTCATGTAGGAAAAAATTAATAATGAGTCCCGGATGAAGTGTATATCATCCACTTATTGGATTCATCCATGTCAAACCTGAACCTGCCGGCTTTAAAAGAGAAGATCATATCAGCCAAACATGGACCTATGGAAAATGAAAGCGATTATAATGACATTAAGGAATTTCAACTAAAACTCAGGAAATGAACAAATTTTATATACAAAAACTTAGGTGGCCTCTTGTCCCAAATGATATTACAAAAGGAGATTATAGTAAGAAATACAGAGGGCGCCATCGTGACTTCGGTTTTTGTTATATTTTACTTTTTTTACTTCTGTCTTATGGAAGTGCAATTTCTCAGACATCGAAGGGGGATGCCTCACAGCGGTGGTGGTCGGATGTAACTGAATCGTCCCTGGCTCAATCGGGTACCAATCGCCATGAATTGGAAAAATCGCTCAGTCAGGTACCGGTAAACCAACAGGAAGGATTACAGTTCCTTTTGGAGAATATGCCACAACGGGATTTACAAACACTAAATGCCGATTTTTTGCTGAACAATACGGCGATAGCCTATAAAGCTTTTCAGGAGTCGCCATGGGCCAAAAATGTTCCTCATGATATCTACTTAAATGAAGTATTACCTTATGTGTGTACAACTGAAGACAGGGATAATTGGCGTAACCGGTTATATGAAATTTCCCGGCCAATTGTAAAAGATTGTAAAACACCATTAGAGGCCTGCCGTGCGTTGAATGAAAAACTGTTCGGTCTTCTCGATGTGAAATATTCTACAAAGCGCCGGGTACCGGATCAGGGGCCGGTTGAGACGATGGAAACAGGTGTTGCAACCTGTACAGGACTGTCCATTCTTCTTGTTGATGCCTGTCGTTCCATTGGAGTCCCGGCACGTATTGCAGGCACGCCACTTTGGTACGATAAAAGCGGTAATCACACCTGGGTTGAAGTCTGGGATGGGGACTGGTTCTTTACCGGTGCGGCAGAACAGAGTCCCGATGGGTTCAACCGGGGTTGGTTTGTCGGCAATGCTTCCAAAGCGGTCAGGGATGACCGACAACATGCTGTTTATGCAAGTAGTTTCAGAAAAACAGGAACGACTTTTCCAATGGTATGGAACATGGATGCCGACTATGTCCATGCGGTCAATGTTACCGATCGCTATACTCAATACGCGAAACCTGAAGTAGCTTCCGGATTGTCTTTGAAACTGGATGTTTTTGACCGTCCTGTTGGCAAACGTGTTGCAACAAAGGTGACGATAATTGATGCTACAGACCCGTTGTTCCAGTTTAACGGGATTAGTAAAGGCGATACTGCTGATATGAATGACCACTTGATTTTTCAACTGCCAAAACGAAGAACCTATATTGTTGGAGTGGAATACGAGGAACAACAGCATCGTCAATATTATACGACAGGGACAGCATCAGAGGATAAACTTCCTATTTTCTTAGGTGGTGTTCCCCCGGTACCTGCTCCCCCTAATAACTTTTATATTCCACAGCCTGTGACTAAACCCATCGGAGCGAAGATGGATGTCAGTCTTAAGAAAGAAGTAACCGCATATTTCACTGCATCTGCGGTCCAAAAAGCCGACTGGGAATTTTCCCATGACCTTGAAAAGCTTCTTCGAAATAATGAACCTGCAGTACGTCAGGCTGTCTGGGAGGCTTATGTCAAGGCCCCAATCCATGATTCGCTTAGACTTGATTTTGAATCAAAGCGGGTTCGGTTCGAAAATCATATCAGTCCATATACCATAAAGACTGTGGGTACCCGACCTGCTAAAGGCTGGGCATTATTTATTGCCATGCATGGAGGTGGTAATGCACCGCAGGAGCTGAATGACAGTCAGTGGCGGCATATGCAGATTTATTACCGTGATCATCCTGAAGTGGGAGGATATATCTATGTTGCCTTGCGTGCACCGGACAATTCATGGAACGGGTTTTATACAGGTTATACCTATCCGTTGATACAAAATCTTCTTCGGCAATTTATGCTTTTTGGAGATGGGGATCCCAATAAAAAATTTATTATGGGATATTCACATGGAGGTTACGGGGCGTTTGCAATTGGATCCAAAATGCCTGATTATTTCGCTGCTATTCATGCTAGTGCAGGTGCACCTGCAGATGGCTCAACATCAGAGACATTACGAAATACAGTGTTTACAACCATGATAGGAGGAATGGATACCATGTATGGTCGCTATGATCGTATTGTGGAATTTAACAAAGCGATTCAGAATTTGCGGGGTGACAGAAAGGATATTTACCCTGTGACGGTACAGATAGTGGCAGATAGCCCACATTCGGGATTGCCAGATAGAGAAAAGATAGCAGAGATGTATCCCAATGTTCGGAATCCTGTACCAAGGGAGCTTACCTGGCAACTTACTGACGATGTTATTCGCGACTTTTTCTGGTTATATACTCCAAAACCTGTGTCCGGGAAAAGATTCGATGCTACATGTAGCAACAATCATATAAAAGCCACTTCAGATTTGGCGACGGCTTATATTTTATTAGATAGCCGACTCATTAATTTCAAAAAAACAGTAAAACTGGACTTTAATGGCAAGATTAGTGCTCTCCGGTTAAAACCGAGCCTTCGCATACTCTGTGAGTCAATGGAACGTCGGGGGGACCCTGAACTGGCATTTTCGTCAGAGATTAAACTCTAGAAATAAATTTCTTGAAGAGTGATTTATATCATGAGAATGATAAAATTGATGAATAAACTAATACAGATAAACATAATGAATTACATCCGATTAATATTGCTGATTTTTATTCTAGCAGTTTTTTCACCCTCCGTAACGGGACAACCCTCAGGTCCCAAATATGCCCTCCAATTTTTACATCTGTCCTCCACTTGGGACGAAGCTATTCCTTTGGGCAACGGGATGCTGGGGGCACTGGTCTGGCAAAAGGGAGATAACCTGCGGTTTTCTTTAGACCGGGCTGATTTGTGGGACCTGCGACCGATGGAAAATCTGGACAAACCCGAATACAGTTTCGGGTGGGTGCAGCAACAGGTAAAGGACAACAACTACAAGGTTGTTCAGGAACTATTCGATGCTCCTTATGACCAGCTACCGGCGCCATCCAAAATACCCGGAGCTGCGCTTGAGTTTGATACCGGAAGCCTGGGAGAGGTTACACAGGTAAAACTATCGCTAAACGATGCGCTTTGTGAGGTTGCCTGGAAAAGCGGGGTAACACTGAAAACCTTTGTTCATGCATCACAACCTTTCGGCTGGTTCCGTTTTGACGGAGTTTCCCGGGATTTTGTTCCCATGCTGGTTCCACCCGAATATCACAAAGCTGTAACAAGTGATTCTGATAGTCCGGTAACCGGGCAGGATTTGCAACGACTGGGATATGAACAGGGGAAGGTAGTTCGCGAGCCAAACAAACTGGTTTATCACCAAAAAGGATGGAATGGTTTTGAATATGAAGTTGCTGTTGCCTGGAAATATTCTGAAAATGCTCTAATCGGAGTATGGAGTATCACATCTTCATTCTCAGAAAAAGAAAGGCAAAAAACTGCCAGTGAGATGGTATCAAATCTGATAGGAAAGACAACTTTCGAAAAGACCTATCAGTTACATACCGGATGGTGGAAAGACTTCTGGGCTAAATCAGCCATCAGTCTGCCTGACACCGTTCTTGAGAAACAGTGGTATCTCGAACAATACAAGTTTGGTTCAGCCGCCCGGGCAGATGCTCCTCCTATTTCCTTACAGGCAGTCTGGACAGCCGATAATGGCAAGTTACCGCCCTGGAAAGGTGATTTTCATCACGATCTGAATACTCAATTGAGTTATTGGCCCGCATACAGCAGTAATCATCTTGATCTGGAAGAAGGTTTTTTGAACTGGCTCTGGAAATACCGGGACACCTTTAAAAAATATACAAAAACCTATTTCGGAACGTCAGGAATGAATGTTCCCGGAGTAACGACACTATCCGGCGAACCGATGGGGGGCTGGATTCAGTATTCATTTGGTCCGACAGTGGGCTGCTGGCTGGCCCAGCATTTTTACCTGCACTGGGTTTATACAAAAGATGAAAGATTCCTGCGTGAAAAATCATATCCATGGCTACGGGATGTTGCCACTTACCTGGATGAGATCTCCGTAAAAGATAAGGACGGCAACAGGAAACTACCGATCAGTTCCAGTCCCGAGATTAATGACAATTCGATTCAGGCATGGTTCCAGCAAACAACCAATTATGACCTGTCATTTATCCGCTGGACATTTGAAAAAACTGCAGAACTGGCAGGAGCCTTGGGGAAAACAGAAGAAGCCAGGAAATGGAAAACTATTTTGCAGGAATGGCCGGAATTTGCCCTGGATAATGAATTAGGACTGGCTTTTGCCCCTGACTATCCATACAAAGAATCGCATCGTCATTTTTCACATCTGGTTGGCTGGCACCCGCTGGGAGTAATCGACTGGTCAAAGGGAGAAAAAGACCAGGAAATAATCAGGGCTACACTAAAGAACCTTGAAAAAAGAGGATCCGACTGGTGGTGCGGCTATTCATTTAGCTGGCTTGGAAACCTGTATGCCCGGGCTTTTATGGGAGAAAAAGCGGCCGAAACGCTACGAATTTTTACGGAAAATTTTTGTTTGAAAAATAGTTTTCATGCCAACGGGGATCAGTCCGGGAAAGGATATTCGAAGTTCACTTACCGCCCGTTTACCCTGGAAGGAAACTTTGCTTTTGCCGCCGGGGTGCAGGAAATGCTGATTCAAAGCCATACGGGGGTAATTAATATTTTTCCGGCTATTCCCGGGAGCTGGAAAGATGTCGCTTTTAAAACCTTACGAACTGAAGGTGCTTTTCTTGTATCGGCTCAGCAAAAGGAAGGGAAAGTGGAGAGAGTGGAGATCGCATCAGAAAAAGGCGGGATCTGTAAATTGAAAAATCCGTTTGGCACTAACAAGTACCGGTTAAAATACAGTTGGAAAGGAACTGTAAAAACAGAGGGTGAAATCTTAAATATCGAGTTTCCCCTCAATGGTAAAGTAGAATTTATAAAACAATAATAAACCAATCACAATAAGAAAGGATAACCCTGAAATTCATCGGGATAACAGTACGGGTTATCCTTGTTTAAAAAATTGAGTCATGAAAATAAAATCGTTGCTTATTATTTTGATTTGTTTGATGTTCCAACGGAGTTGGGCACAAGGTAAAACCCATACTTTTTCGCTGGGTAAATCTGAGTTTATGCTGGATGAGAAACCCTATCAGATCATCTCGGGAGAGATGCATCCGGCGCGTATCCCGGTTCAGTACTGGCGTCATCGTATCCAGATGGCCAAGGCCATGGGCTGTAACACCATTGCCGCTTATGTTTTCTGGAATTACCTCGAACCGGAGCCTGGGGTCTTCGATTTTCAAACCGAAAACCACAACATTGCACAGTTCATCCGCATTGCACAGGAAGAAGGCATGTGGGTATTGTTGCGTCCAGGACCATATGTATGTGCGGAGTGGGATTTTGGAGGACTACCTTCCTATTTGTTGAGTATTTCTGATATCAAAGTTCGATGCATGGATTCGCGTTATACCCAGGCCGTTGAACGGTACGTGAAAAATCTGGCCTTGCAGGTAAAAGAGTTGCAGGTTACGAAGGGAGGGCCCATTTTGATGGTCCAGGTAGAAAATGAATATGGCAGTTATGGGAACGACCGGACCTATATGCAATGGATGAAGGATCTCTGGTTGAAAAATGGCATTGAAGTTCCGTTTTACACATCCGACGGCACCGCTCAGTTCATGCTCGAGGCCGGGTCATTGCCGGATGCTGCCATTGGTCTTGATCCGGGAACAAATGCCGGAAATTTTGCGGAAGCCACTAAAATCAATCCTAATGTTCCATCGTTTTGCAGTGAATTGTATCCGGGCTGGTTGACCCACTGGGGAGAAAAATGGCAACGTCCGGATACGACAGCCTTGCTCAAAGATGTGAAATGGCTAATGGACAATAAGAAGTCATTTAACTTTTATGTGATTCATGGCGGAACGAACTTCGGATTTTGGGCAGGAGCCAATGCATTCAGCCCAACCCAATATCAGCCTGATGTGACCAGCTATGATTACGATGCTCCTATCAACGAAATGGGACAGGCGACGCCCAAATACTATGCTTTGCGTAATTTACTTACCAAATATTTACCAGGAAAACAAAAGTTACCTTCCATTCCAACAGCTAATCCTGTGATTGAAATTCCTGATATTACATTCACCCAAACCGCATCGGTTTGGGACAATCTCCCGGCATCTATTCAATCAGCACAACCCAAGCCAATGGAGATGTACGGACAGAAAAGCGGTTTTATACTTTACCGTACCCAATTGATTGGCCATAAAAGCGGGAGTTTGAAGATTACCGATCTTCACGATTACGCCACCGTATTTGTGGATGGGAAATATGTTGGGAAGCTGGATCGAAGCAAAACGGAAAATACGATTGACTTGCCTCAGTCTTCCGGTCAGAATCCGCAACTCGATATTCTGGTTGAAGGCATGGGACGTATCAACTTTGCCGAATACCTGATTGATCGAAAAGGAATTACCGAGCGCGTTTCGCTCAATGGAATGACATTGATGGATTGGCAGGTTTTCAATCTTCCGTTTGACGATACGTATTTGCAGAACCTGAAGTTATCGACCGGAAAGTCCACCCGTCCGGGAACCTTCTTTAAAGGCGAGTTTGAACTGGCATCAACCGGAGATACCTATTTGGATATGAGCCAATGGGAAAAAGGAGTTGTTTGGGTAAATGGTCATAACCTTGGGCGGTACTGGAATATTGGTCCACAGAAACAACTGTATTGTCCGGCTCCGTGGTTGAAAAAAGGTAAAAATGGAATTGTGATTTTTGATATACACCAACTTACATCCAATCCGGTAAAAGGGGTGAGACGTATGGAATAATAAAAATAAAATGTGATTGGGGAAAGGGAACTGGTTATAAAATTCTCTTGGTGGATGGAATTAGTGTGGCTTCATTAAGGCTCAAATATTAATAGATTAATTTTTTTCTATGGAAACAAACTTTTGTGAAATCATCCTGGATTTGAAAAATGAACTGTCCATTATGAAAGAAGTTTCGGGAAATCTTCAGGGACAGATGGAGTATGCCATCGGCCATTGCAAAATCGCATTGGATGTCAAACTTGATAATCTGTAATGGATTTAAATAGTTTATTCTACTATTCAGAATTACAGTAGTTTTAACCTTATAAGGTACTATTTATTGTTTAACAAGCTTTGTTTTGTTGTGAATATGAACGCACCGGAACATATCGTTGAAGAATTAAAAGACAATTTACAGAACCTTGGTTGTGACGGAAGCAGGGGCCTGCTGATCATTGAAAAAGCCATCGGAATTTGTTCGTGTGCCCTTCTGGAACTAAGGGAATACGTTAATCAGCAAGACTTTAAATCAAAGGAAGAAGAAATTTACTTTTTTAAAGTCATAAAACCTTATGAACTTGGAGAATACCTGTTCTTTTCCAAACTGTTTGAAATAGAAACCCGACGGCCCGTTACAACGATCAAGGCCCAGCAGAAATACTTAAAAAAGATGATTTCACAGGCGCAACAGTTTTTTAATGAAAACCCGGAATCTTATCAGTATTACCGTAGCGGGGCAACGATCTTTGATGAAAAATGTTTTGTCCGGGCTAAAACAATTAATTGCCTCAATGCGCACCATTTTGTTGTAGACCTGAATTTTTCCACAAGTCATGATTATACGCTGGCAGCAATAAAGTCGTTACCAACCATGCTAAAAAGACAGACACGATGGATAAGAGCTAAATGAAACTCAATATATTTCAAAACTGAACAAGAGTAGGGTTTGAGTTACGGACATGAGTTAAAGAAAGAGAAGCCTCCAACTCCCGAAAGCCGAAACATTCGAAAATGGAGACTTCAAATTGATGTTTAATCAAGGAGGCCTAAAATTTCAAGAGACAGGTCTCCTATAAACCTTTACAAAGTTATGAATTTAAAAAACAAATTAAGAACTACTAAATCGTTCGCTTTTATTGTTATTATTTGCTCAGTATTTTTCACACTAAGTTGTAGTCACTCAATATGTGAAATCCCAGACATACAGGATTCCATAAATGGATTAAAAAGTAATTCCGTATTACAAGCCAATGAGTTCAGATTTATAAACAAAAAATATAAAATTTCTGAAGGCATACCAATTTGGAAACAACAACTGAACATGGTCATTGAGAATAATT
Source organism: Prolixibacteraceae bacterium (assembly GCA_963677935.2). Lineage (GTDB taxonomy): Bacteria > Bacteroidota > Bacteroidia > Bacteroidales > Prolixibacteraceae > JAAFHB01. The sequence continues at coordinate 5,835,799 of CAXXEH010000003.1, forward strand.
CTCTTATCAGACAAAGTGAACTTGAATTGATAGGATATGAATATGATAGAAAAATTAACGATCAGAATGAACTGGGAAAAATAAAATCTGAAATAATAAATAGCAACACCTTTTTTCCTGTATATGAAGTTAATTCAGAGAGATTTACGATTGTTAAAAAAGAAATATCAGAATATGATCTTTTTTTAGATATGGTAATACCAAACTCAGAATATGCAAAAACCTCAATACCTGTAAAATCTGACAAATCACCCTTGTCAGATGCTGTATATTTTTTCAAGGAAAATGATTTGAGCTTGATCAATCTCAAATGGAAATACAAGAATGAAATATTGAACACAATATGTCTTGTTTCTGAGAAACAAGGTATTGTCTTTGATAATTTTCTTTATTTTATTCATTTTGCATCTGGTAAAATAGAAAGTGTCAAAAATATATCAACAACAATATCCCGTCTAAAATCAGCAAATGCAGAAGAAGATGGAAATATACAATATACATTTCATAAAGAAGATGAAGCATATAACTGGTATGGTATAAGAGTATGGTATTATAATATCAACTGTACTGTAACAGGCACGATGATAGGTTCACAAAAATCTATAACTGATAAATCTTTGTCAGCATATCACGATGCAGCATACGGATTTAGTTGTGATGCACAAATTAATTCAAAATCATTTCAAACAGGAACATCTGGTTATCTTGATTTTGCATGGGGGTATTGTTGCAAGACTGGAACTTCAGCAAGTCTTTCATGGAATGGAATTGGGTTTACTATTAATGGCGGTGGCACAGGGGCTACTGGCGAAGAGTATGTTTCCCCTATCGAGCTAAATTAATCCCTATAATTTGTAAAATAATGGCGGTAATATTAACTTCCATTATTCCAATTTTAACTACTCTAAGTAAAAATTAAATCAATGAATAGAATAATCCTATCTATATTTTTTATAACTGCCTGTGCTGTAGGTCATGGGCAAGTTGTGCGTAATCCCCAATGGGACAACGTAACGATATATGAGTATGGTGTTTCTCGTACATCATGCGAATCCAATTTTGTAAATCTGTTTCAAAACTGGCCAAAATGGATAACCAACTTTCAACAAACGAAACTATTGTCATATAAATATGTCGAAACATTAAACGATAGTAATCAGATAGAATATTACGCCGTCCTATTGAATGATTGGAAATCATTGTGGCCTAGAATTGTTGGTTCGCATAATGAAAAAGGTAATGCCGACACTACCATATATACAAGAGAACTGTATTTCTATGCCGAACCGATGGAAAATATTCCTGAAGTGGTAAGGAAAGATCCACCCAAAGAAGCTTTATATCAATCAGAATGTGAATCCAAATTTAAGATTATGAGGGAATATTTTAGAAAGACAATAAATATTGGAGATAAAGTGTATGTCATTAAAATGACAATAGGAGGTAAGAAATATGATCATCATGTGGTTTGCAGACCAGGAGAAAATAAAATTGTGTTTGATACACTATTTCTCGGAATATATGAGAAGAGAGATATATTGGATAAACTATATTAACCTGGGCGAAAAATTATCATTTAAATGCTTTTACTTCAGCACTTATAAAAAGGATGATTAGGATTTCACTCTGCCTATGACAGCTAAAATTACTTATATATTGGTTTTTCTGGGAAGTGTATATGTCGCTTCTGGCAAATTTGTAAATGCAACGAATACACCAAAGTTGTACTTCGTTTTAATATCCTTACTGGTTATAGCCGCATTTATTGCAATAAGCCGGAAACGGATAAACCTTGGCGTTTTATCCAATAAAACAATCCTTTGGAACATAAACATTATTTGCTTTCTGCAAGCATGTTACGGGTTATGCCAGTCTTTAGGTTGGCTTCCATCAAACCATTCCAAATTTGCTATTACGGGTAGTTTTGATAATCCTGCAGGATTTGCGGCAACATTATCTGTAGGATTTCCAATCGGTTTGTTTTTGCTTATCAAACTAAAAAAAGTTGGACGATATTTGGCACTTACTGGATTAACCGTTATTATCCTATCTGTTTTACTTGCATGGTCAAGGGCAGGCATATTGGCAATTATAATTTCATCATTGGTTTTCTTCCTTCTTCAATCAAATATTATCAGAAAATTTAGGCAGTTTAGATATTATAAGTTGTTTCCAATTTTGGCTTTAGTCCTTCTAATAGCTGGAGCTTTCATCTTTTATCATCATAAAAAGGATTCAGCAAATGGTCGACTTCTAATTTGGGAAGTCTCTTCTGAGATGATAAAAGACAAACCTGTCTTTGGTCATGGCTATGGAGCATTTAAAGCAGAATACATGGATTATCAGGCTAAATATTTTAAAGATAATCCTGCTTCAAAATTTGAATTTCTTGCCGATAATGTAAAACATCCGTTTAATGAATTTATAAAAGTTACAGTTGAGTTTGGATTGGTAGGCTGGGTTGTAATCCTTTCAATTATTCTGTTCATGCTATTGGAAATAATGAAATCAAAAAATGAGGATAGGGAACTCGTTTTTAGCGGGCTGGCATCTTTTCTGGTATTTGCCTGTTTTTCATATCCATTGCAATATGTTGCAGTCTGGTTATTGCTAGCGTTTTACCTTTCGTTATTGTTGCCATCCAAAGAAATCGAAATAAAGAATACGACAATTTCAATTATCACAAGAAGTGTAATTGTTATTGCTTGTACTTTTTCTATGGTTCATACTTTCAGTCAAATTAATGCAGAAATTAAATGGAAAACAATTGCAGTGAGTTCATTAAGGGGAAATACCGAAGAAATGCTGCCGGAATACGAAAAGCTGTTTTCAACTTCACTAAGACAAAACCCATTCTTTTTATACAATTATGGGGCGGAACTGAATGTTGCAGGCAAATTTGACAAAAGTGTAGAGATATTGACTGAATGCAATAAACGCTTTAATGACTATGATTTACAAATGTTGCTTGCTGATAATTACTACAAACTGGGTGAGCTAGAAAAGGCCATTCTGACATATCAACATGCTTCAAATATGATACCTTGTAGATTTTTACCATTGTATCAACTATTCAAAATATATGAAGAGTCAGGCCAGACCAATGATGCGACGAAGTGTGCAAATGAGATTAAAAACAAGAAAGTGAAGATTCCATCATTTACGGTTAGTTCAATCAAAGCTCAAGTAGAAGATTATCTGATTGAAACCCCAAAGTACGTTTGGTAACTTCAGCTACCCGTCAAGTGCGGCAGCAGTGGTTTTCGGTGTGCATCTTTAGCTTCGCTGATCTTCGATTCCGCCCGTGCCATCTTTCGGCTTGACAGGAATCGAAGATCAGCGATAGCTAAATCGCCCGCAGTCCGCCCCTGCGTGTAGTGTGTCAAGAAGCAGGAAGACCTGCATTCACGGCTGTAAATGAAGATTGGCTGAATAAATATGAAAAGTATATGCTTGATCAGGGACGTACATATACAACAATCGGACTGTACTTAAGAGCTATACGGGTATTGATTAATGATGCAAAACGTTATGATGTGATAAAAGAGAGCCAATATCCATTTGGAAAAGGTAAATATGAAATTCCAACTGGATTTGGGCGAAAATTGGCATTAACGCTTCCACAAATAAAAAGCATTGTAAATTATGCCGGAAATCCGGTAACAGAAAAGTACCGTGACCTCTGGTTCTTTTCCTACTTATGCAACGGAATTAACTTCACTGATTTGATTCAGCTTAAATATTCGAATATTCAAAACGGAGAAATCAGCTATTTTCGGGCAAAGACTATTCGAACCTCAAAGGTGAAAAAGGAAATTCATGCCATACTCACCCCCGAAATTGAAATGATAATAGAGAAGTGGGGAAATCATACAAGAAAACCAGACCAATACATTTTTCCCTATCTGAATGGGAAAGAAAGTCAGATGGAAATCCGTGCAAAGGCACAAGACATTATACATCGAACAAATGACAGACTAAAAGAAATTGGTGAAGACTTGAAGATTGATAATCTTAGTACCTATTCAGCCCGACACAGCTTTGCAACCGTATTAAAACGTTCAGGGGCTAATATTGCTTTTATTTCGGAATCGTTGGGCCATGCGGACCAGAAAACAACAGAGAACTATCTCGCAAGTTTCGAACAGGAGGAGCGGATTAAAAATGCTGCCTTATTAACCAAATTTTAATTCGGGAATTGACAGGCAGATAAACTTAAGTTAATGAAATTCTGATTAATGTCGTTGATGAGAATTGTAGTGTTCCACTTTTAAAGCTCCATTTTGTCTAAGGTTCTTCCCTTTTTGTATTTTTGCCAAATTATATTATTTTGATATAATTGGAGCCGGATGACAAATATTGTCCACAAATATCCTTAATTCAGCAACTTACAAAATCAATTTCAGCAGAGGTCACCTGATGGTTCAAAATCAGCAAATCAAAAATGCTAACACTCACATATTGATACAATTACAATCACTCTGAATTGTTTTACAAAATTTTTGAACTAAAAAAATTTCAAAAGATTAAAAATTGCAATTTCGGACGTTTCGTTTCGGCCATTATGAATTTTCAGGATTACATTCCATGTGAAAATTATTTGTGTTAATAGGCCACATGGAACCCTCTCCGTGAGCTGACGGATCATATTCATTGGCAAGCTTTAGATTATGATGGTTTTATTTTAGTGTATTGCGAGGATTTCCAGTATTGTGGAACTTTACTACGAAATCTTTATCTCCCAATATCCTGACTTATCTGAACCAACTCTAACAAAAATTCCAGGGACTTTAAGATTCGCAATTTGCTTTTGAATGGCCCTGGTTGAAATATCTAATTCTAAAGCGATTTCAGAGGCCGAAATTTTAGGGTTTTGCCTGATTGTAGATAAAACGCGGATAGCACTTTACCTATAACAATGAAGTGAACAACTAGTCACATCAAAAAGGCATTTTTCATTCTATCTTGTTCTTGGCGACTTATCCCCATCATCGTAGCCATAAAGTTCCATTTTGAAACATGAGATTTTATAAATGTGATTATTTCTAAAGCCCCCTTTTCTGAAATGCGAAAATAGGGCAGGACTTCCATTGCAAGATCCAAATTCAACGAGTTGTCTGTTTCACTAATATTTAATTTTAATCCGGTATCTGTTGGATTGGGATTTAAAATCATATGCTGGGGATAAAATCCATCCTGTATGGGTTAGCATGAATCCATGATTTCGAAAATGATCATCAGTATTGTGACAACAAACAGAAAATACGATGCGCCTCCAAAGTTGTTCAAGGTCTTTTTGAACACTCACCCCATTTTGTAAAATGAATTCGGCAAGCTCAAGATAACTGACTCCATCATGAAAATCGGTACCATCGGTATAACCCAATAAGGTCATTGCAGAAGCAAAATGGATTCGTTTTTTTTCAGACGTCCTGTTGAAGCGTTTACTTAAAAAGGTATGAAACCGGCCGGAAAACATTTGCACCATTGAATCTGCTGTATATCCAGATATTACCTCAAAACAGAAGTAGGACATGTTAAGGAAATTTCACTAAGTATTGTACCATGCACTACTGTCACTTTTTGCTAATCATGAACAGTACAGATAATAGCCTTTGATTTCATAATCTGTTTGATGTCCATAATGTTTGCTTTCCCGGAAAAATCATTAACCATTAGAAACCAACCTACGCCAAATCTCAGACAGGGACACTCGTCATTTAGCGTTACAACAAGATGAGGATCTTCAAGTTCAAAATCTACAATTGGATCGTTAATGACCAGGTGGCAGTTCTGCCCAATACCCACCTAAGCAAGATCAATAGGATGCTTGTTGATCAGTTTCCCAAACTATACACACTCTTCTTAAGGAACTTTGCTATCATTGGCATAGATAATCTCTATTGGTGTTGCAATATCTACAATTCTTTCTATGCTATAATTATTCCCACTTTCCTGAATGTTTAATTAATTATTGATTAATGTAATTCAGATTATCATCCAGAGGTGTCATATTTGGCATCAACAAATGGACAAATCCCAGAATCGTCAGATAAGACAACCCAGCAATCACAAAGGCCCAGAAATAACCCGAATTACCGGCAGTATCCAAAACTGCCCCCAAAGCAATATCCGCAACAATTGCAACTACTACACCAATCATTTTCCCGATTCCGATAACCGAAGCTACCGCCTTTTTTGGGAAAACATCCGGAACAAGGGTGTAACCATTAATTGACCAGGACTGATGACCGGCAGCGGCGAGGCCAATTAAAAAAACAGCCACCCATTTACTCGCAATAACAGGAACAAACGACACCGGGAAAATGATCACTGCACAAACGAGCATAGTAATTTTACGGGCTTTATTGATCGTCCACCCCTTTTTTATCAATGCACCCGAAGCAAGTCCACCAAGAAGACTTCCGGCATCGGCCATGATAAAAATAATCAGGAAGGGAAGTCCAATATTTTTGATATCCACACCAAACTGTTCTGCAAGGAATTTTGCACCCCAGAAAAGGTAAAACCACCAGACACCATCAGTTATTGTGGTTAATGAAAAAGCCCAGGTTTCCCGTTTAGGCAGCAGCTTTAACCATGGGATTTTTTCGAGGGTCTCTTCTGTTGAATCGCTGTTGATATACTCAAGCTCCCTTTTTGACAATTTAGGATGATCTTCCGGTTTTTGATAGGTTTTGAGCCATAAAAACACCCACAGAGAACTGAGCACTCCTGTAATCAAAAAGGGTATCTGCCAGTTATCACCTTCTACCGAGACAATTGCACCCACGATAAATGGCGCTAAGATTGCCCCGACACTGGTTGAGGCATCAAAAATTCCGGTAGCAAAAGCCCTGTCTTTTTTGGGAAACCACTCAGCCACCGTCTTAATTGCTGCAGGAAAGTTTCCCGACTCACCAATACCGAGTCCAAAACGGGCTGCTATAAACCCGATCAGACTAAAAGCTGGTCTTATTGCGGCATGCAACATCCCAAAGATGCTCCATATTACAATTGAAATCGTATATCCGGTTTTGGTACCGAGTCTGTCGATAATCCCCCCCATGAATAGGAGTCCGATACCATAGGCAATCTTGAACGAAACCATGATAGCCGCATAATCTTTATTCGTCCATTCGAAAAGCTTCTGCAACGTAGGGGCCATTACCCCGACAATACTTCGGTCGAAATAATTGATGGTGGTAGCCATAAACACCAGGGCAAGAATCCGGTAACGGTAAGTGCCGATTTTTTCTGTTATGTTAGTCATTTGTTATGTTTTTATAGAATTAATTATTTTAATAAAGGCTGATAGACTATTTAGGCTATTAGACTATTAGGCTGTTAGACTATTAGGTGTGTAATTAAAATTCAACCAACTAATCCTCCTAAAAGCCTATTAGCCTAAAGTCTAAAAGGCTATTTTCCCACCTCGTAAACCAGTTTCCCTTCCACATAGGTCTTTTTTATTATCAATTCTGATTCACCGATTTCAAAGAGGATGAGGTCAGCGCGTTTTCCAGGCTCGATTGTTCCGCGATCATTTAATGTGTACAACCTGGCAGGATTTGTGCTGGCCATCCGGATCGCATCAGCCAGTGTGCATCCCGTGACCTCCATCATATGAACAACGCCTCTGGAAACAGGAAGTACAGAACCAAACAGCACATTCTGAGCCGGATAACGAAGCATCCCCTCTTTGGTTAATTCGACTGTTTCACCGTCCTCGTTTTTGTATGTTCCCGGAGGTAGTGTCGCAAAACGGGTCACATCTGAAGTAATAATCGTATTCTCTATCCCTTTTGCCTTATAGAATACGGCAATTTCTTCATCACGCAGGTGAAATCCGTCACAGATAAGACTGGCCTTCAGTTGATTATTGGCAAGTTGAGGCCACAGCGGATTATCATGCCGGTTTATCAGGTTCGCACAACCATTTCCCAGATGGGTCGATATTTTGGCACCATTCAATACCGCCTGGTCAATAACAGCTTTTGAGCCATTGTGATGACCGATGGCAACTACAATCCCCATGGCAGTACATTTACGGATCATTTCCATTGCCCCGGGAAGTTCAGGGGCTAATGTAATAGTCAGCACACTTTTATCAGAGGCTTTATATAATGCCATAAACTCGTTCCAGTCAGGGTTACGCACAAACTTCAACGGATGTGCACCCCGGTAACCATCTTCAGTGGAAAGGTAGGGTCCCTCGAGGTGATAACCCGGAACAGACCCATGCAAGGCTTCATCGTTTTTCTCACTTGCCAGCATCAACAAGATTTGTATCATCACCTTATTACTGTTGGAAGTGAGGGTTGGGAAATAGGTTGTCACCCCTTTTTTCCACAACTCGCGTGTTATTTTTCGTATCCCCTCCTTATCCAATTCACCTTCAGTGTAATTAAATGAGACACCTGCAAACCCGTTCACTTGATTATCAATCAAACCCGGGGCAATATACACCGCATGACGCTCATCAGTAAGTTTGCCGATCTGTTCGATACTCACGATTTTTCCATCTTTCATCTCAACCGAAACCGGCTTTTTGTCAATATACCATAGACCTTCAACCCTGGTTTGGGCAATCATAACGTGTACTGTCAGTGCGAAAACCAAAATAACTGACTGTAGCATTTTATATACAATAGCGTAATTCATTTACTTCGTTTTTGTGTGTTGCTAAATTTTTACTTCAATCCATCTTTCGTTCATGGCCGAGATTTCCAAAGCTTCAAGGACTGCAATACATTTAAGGATGCTATCATGGCTCCGGGGTTCTTTGCCCGTACGAAACATTTCGACCATATCCGCATAATTGTGGTCTGGATTACTATCTTCCACACGTGATTTTAATTCAATCGTCCCATCTTTCGTTTCGGCAAAAGTCCGCCATCCATACGACAGATTCTTAATGATCATCGTGGCAAGCATTCCGTTGCCAAAAACAAGTGTTCCCGTAGCATTTTTACCACTCCGTGTGATCCGGACTTTCCGGATATCATCACCGAATATGTACATCAGCGGCTCGACCATGTGAATTCCATAGAAGAAGATGCCACCGTATGGCGATTCGAGATCGGCAGGTCCGCAAACCGTTACATGACTGATTTCTCCCATTTTTTGCACCTGATCTCTGATATCGAAAGTCCGGCTTATATGCGCTTCAGAACTATATGAGGTAATCGGAACCTTCAGTTTTTCTGCCAATTCAAGAAACTCTTTTCCCTCTGCAACACGGTAACAAAAAGGTTTGTCAACAAATATTGGAATTCCTGCTTTTACAAATGGCAGGGCTGCGGCCAGGTGATATTTCGGATGCCGGTGATCAACAATTAAGGCATCGATCTTTCCGAGCATTTCAAGCGGATCTTTTACCATGTATGGGATTTGCCCTTTGATCATGGCATTTTTTGCAAATTCTTCGGTTTCTCCCCATACATATTTCACTTCAACTTCGTGAAATTTCTTCTCGATATTGAAGAGATTTCCAAACTTAAAGGTGTGTGAATTCTCTGCACCGATAATCCCAATTCGGATTGGCTTTTCTTCGGCTGAACTTTTACAAAGGAATTGAGATCCCATGGCATTAACCGACGAAAATCCCAAGGTTGTAAGTGATGTCCCTGCACCCATTGTTTTTATAAACGACCGGCGTGTTTTCATATTATAATGATTTGTTTTTAACGGCAGTATGTAACTCCATGTTGCTAAATATCTTTACACTACTCTTGGGTGTTGTGAAGCAACATGTTCTTTTCATAGCTTCATCTCCCAACCTTTTTCGTAAGTACGTGACCAATACCTCATGGCTTCTTTATCTTTCAGGATATGTCCTCCTTCAGGATTAATGTCCAACGAACGACCTACCCGCAGGGCGATATTGCCCAACTGCAGGAGAAGAACGCTTTTATGTCCTGAATCAATATCAGAGTGGGTTTTAGCCCCATTTTTAATTCCATCGAAAAAATTCTGAAAATGAAGTACGTCTAAAGCAGCAGTCGGATTCACACGGTCGCGGTTGTCGTATTTATAATCATCCTTCACTTCCTTTATCACTTCGTTATTGAGGTTGTGGGCTGTATAGGAGTTCTCGCAAAGGGTCAGGCTTCCTTTTTCTCCATAGAAGATTGCCCCGTCGGCAAATCCTTCTTCGTATCGCCCGTTGCAACTCCGCCCTTCCCAAGTCATGCTAATTCCTCCTGGAAAATCCATGCTGATGACTTGTGTATCCGGAGTTTCCCAATCGTCCTTGAAATGATATCGTCCTCCATTCGAACTTACTCTTGTGGGATAATCGACTCCAAGCCCCCAACGAAGCAGGTCAACCATGTGTGTGCCATTATTTAGTGCTTCACCTGTTCCCCAATGCCAATGCCAGTGCCAATTGTAATGCACAAGATTGTCCTTGAAGGCTGCTCGTGGGGCAGGACCTTGCCATAAGTCCCAGTTAAGCCAATCGGGACCAGCAACCTGGTTCCCTATACCAATAGATTTTCTGTTGTTGGTGTACCAGCTTCTTCCAAAGTAAACACGGCCAATTACTCCTGATTTTAATTCGCTAATTGCCTTTATAATGTTTGGATAAGAACGTCGCTGGTTCCCCATTTGCAATACCTTCCCATATTTGGCCACGGCTTCTACTAATAGTTCACCTTCCCGGGGATTGTGGCTGCAAGGTTTTTCAACATAAACATGTTTACCTGCCTGCATGGACAACAAAGCTGCGGGTGCATGCCAGTGATCCGGAGTCGCAATCACCATTGCATCCACATCTTTACTTTCGAGCGACTTCCGGAAATCGCCAAAACCAGTTGGCTTGTGCCCGGTTATCTTTTCAACATTTGTACAGCATTTTTCACTAGCCCGTGAATCTACATCACACACATGGATAACTTCACAGGCTTTCCCCTGTCTTGAGAAATTCTGGGCCAGAGCATTTCCTCGGGAGTTTACGCCCATCATCGACAAGTTAATCCGCTCGTTGGCTCCAACAATGCGTTTGTAACTTCGGGCGCTGAATCCGGGTATGCCTCCTCCTGCATAAACAGCAGTTACACCAATTGCTGATTTTCTAATAAAATCTCTTCTTGTATTTGTCATATTTTAATAGTTTATTGGATTTTTATTACAAATCTTTCTTCATTCCCTTTTTTATAATTCTAAATTTTGTTTTGACCTTCATTTCTACTTTTGTCAAACTTTGAGCCCTGTTTCCCAATTCAAAATTTGCCCCCGACGAATCATTGGCCAAAGGGGCATATACTTCGAGGCTCGACCGGAGCATTTTCCATTTCATTTAATCTTTTGCTTCGTCTGAAGTCAGCGAAGAGCGATAGATCATCAAATCCCTTAGCGACAATTTATCAGGGACATTGCCTCTATTCTGCGGAAATCCTCCCAGAAGAAAAGCCTGGGGTTCCAATTTCTCTTTTACTGGCCCTGCTTCAACTCCATTAACAAACAGGTGCGTTTCACCTAAAGCATAATTGTGCGATAAAGTGAGATATCCCCAGCTTTCCAAACCTTCTTCAGGTAGGGGAACTGATGTTGATCCTGCTTCACTTTGATAGATGATTTTCCCCTTTTCAAGGCTGATCGTGCATCTCCCTTTTTTTAGTTCTATTGAACTGATTATTCTTTCACCGGCAACCCGGAACATGATGCTTTCAGCAAATGAATGAACGGAAGAATCGAGAGTAACAGGAAGGATCTCTTTCTCCCGTTGCAGGCCCGAAAACTCCATAAAATTACTCGTCCAGTTTCTATACAGAACAGGTTTCCCGGCCTCCAAAGCATCGAAAAGTGTGGGGACAATCGTCCGGCTCATTTCGTCATGACCAAATTTATTTGGGTGTCCATCATTGGCATCATATTCCTTGGCCCATCTTCCGTGACCATCGTTAATGGCTCCCAGCAGATTGATGCTCGGAACCGGCCATTCATTGATGATGGCATTTATTTGACATATCATCAAATAGTCGCTTTCATTGAACGAATTTCGCGCATAACAATTGGCGATTATGGGAACAGCCCCGTGGGCACGGATACTGTCGGCAATACGTATAAGTCCGGTCCGGAAACGTTCAAAAATACGGTAGCGGCCTTCCGTGGTCAGTGGTTTGGTAAATCCTTCGTTACTGAGGGATAACCCGAGAACTACGTACGCCGGATATTGCAAATACAGAGAATCGAGCCGCCGTATGATTTTGATGGTATTATCTCCCCCCTTCGAAACATTGACATATTGCCATTTCAACGTATCCAACCGCCGGGCAAACCGTCCGGCATATCCCAAACCTTCATCATCTCCTACATTTTTACACACAGAAGAACCGAAAAAAGCAATAAGCTTACGGCTCTCATCCGGTGACTCACTTTTCTGAAACTGGCAGTTCCAAAATAATGTTGCCAGAATAAAGAGATAAAAAAATTTCATTCTAATTGCTTTTATGTAAAGAATATTTGTATAAGCAGTAAGTATTGACTTTTGGCAAGTTGAATCTTACAATTCCTTCTGTCACATCAATTGAAAAAGACTGTCCTTCGCCTACTATTTTTTCAAAACGGTATTTCCCGGGTAAAAGGTTATACAGTTTAATCTCTCTTTCTGAAGCATTGTTTTGTTCCCTGAAGACAAGGACATATCCTCTGTGTTTACCATCTATCTGTGATTGAAAACCGGTCCAGCTCGATCCTGTAGGTTCAGCACCTACTGGCAAAATATATCCGCTATGGAAGTCAGTCTGTATCTCACGGTATTTTTTTATAACCGGAGCTGAAAGGAATGCTTCATTGGGTAGGCCTGTCCCTTCAAACCAAGCCAGAGGCTGGGCAGGCATCGTAATGGCAAACAAATAGTCAAAACTATATTTTCCAGGGGCAAAAGGATCATCCCCATATTTTTCCTGATTTCTCCATTTGTTCAGAAATTCAATTTGCAGGTTTTGTGGTGGAATATACTTTGATAACATCCACAAATTACGGAGTGTCCACCACGGGTAGTAATTCTGCCAGTCGGTATAACGGTTTTCCAGAAATATATTTCCATATTCATTAAAATAGAAATAGCCTCCACGTTTACCTGCTGTCACATCCAGGTTGAAAACAACTTCGTTATTCGTAGTTTTTACTACTTTATCCAACATTTTCCGGAAGTTGATTTCCGATTCCTTATTGGGCATCTTAACCCCATCAATCTTAAATGTACAAATGCCATAAGTTGTATAAAGCCAAATTAACGCATCAGCATCTTTTTCACAGTTTGCATTGTTATTATCCGGACTTGGATTAAACCAAAGACAAATTTCAATACCTAATTCTTTTCCTTTTTTAACAAGTGGCCCCAATCCGTTTGGAAACTTTTCGGGATGAGGTTTCCAATAATCAGGATTTTTCCAGATATCAGTAAATGAACCTCCCTGGAACGCGGAATTTCCGCTTCGTCCATTCTGCCAGCCATCATCTAACTGAAAATCGGTGATCCCCAATTTTGCCCCGGCATCAAGTTCAGCCAAAGTAAATTTTTCATTGATCCGGGTATCCTGACCACGGTCGCCCCAGGTATTCATCATGATCATTTCATCCCGGTCAGGCTGATGAATCCGAATTCGTTGCATATAATTACGCAAAGCGGTTAGTCTGCTTGTTTCATCTCCGGAATAAACACCTGAAACAAAACCATAAGCCCGTGTCCACTGCTCCGGATCGAGATCGGAATTATTCATCCCTACCCCCAGCATTTTTATTGTACCAAATTCAGTTAAAAAGTCATTTCCGGGATATGCCAACTGAGCATTTGAACATGGAGCTTCTTTTAAAATATAAATTCCATTCCCTGAAATCATATCGGTCGCAAAAAGCAGATTCCCCCTGAAAAGTGTCCTGAAATAAGAAATACCCAAAACTTCCTGAACCAGATTATTAAACCGGTCCGTTACGTCGTGAAACTCAAATGCTTCAATTTTCCAATGTCTGCCTGGCAATTCAAGTTTTTCAGTAACCGGTATAGTTCCGCTACTTGCATCCTTCATTTGTTTTTCAACATTCTGCAGTTCGGAAGGATTGATTTCAGCCTGAACCCAAGGGGTATTGGCCTTACCCCGCAAATACAAATCACAAGCAATTGCCGGACAAGCGGGATACAGTCGAAATACACGCAATACTTCGACTGAACCGATTTTACTGGTGATCGTTGCCTCAAGATGTTCAGGGGAGATTGCCCCCACAGGGATTTTTTTAACTGAAAATGTCCCGTTTTGGCCTTTCTCATCAATTCCCGGAAGTGAAATATCCGGTTTCTCAGCTTTGCATTTCCAAACCTGTTTTGTTGCTTTATTTTCAATGGAAAATGTGATTATATTTCCGTCGTTCCACAAGAAACGCCTAGCTATACATGAGTTTTCAAGTATTAATGTATCACCGTCACGTCTTGCAGAACAAGATACCAAACCATCCGGATGGATTACATCAGTTTGATATACCGGAATATTTTGGCTTAGACCTTCTGTAAAAGCCCATATTACCATTCCAATCGAAAAAAACAGTTTCGCTAAATTGCTTTTAAGTTGCTTACTCTTCATTTTTAAATATCTATTTTCAGTTTAACTTGTTTACAATTGACTAATTGTTCCTTCCTGCTAATTGTTCTTCTAGTTGAATAAATAATTTTTCACCTGACTTTAAATTGACAGGCAGTCCGTTCAGCAAATCTTTTCCGTAGTAAATACCTTTTAAGCCTTTTTTAGTAGCAAGAATGGAATATGACTTTCCCGATTCAGCAACGAACCATTCAGGAAACTGGTTAATGCGTGGATAGTCAATTGGCAAGTGCAAATTGATTGCATGCCGTTTGAAATCGAAAACAAGTTTCCCCTGCCAATCCTGGTCAGCAGACAGAGCAATAAAAAGTTTCCCATTTTTCAATTCCGCACCAATTTTTAGATCATTTCTCCAGGGTTGAAGGTGTGTGCCTTGCGTTTTCCACAATCCATACATGATACTGGTGCGGGCAAAATTACCGTCACCATGCCAGCCTTCAATTATGCCATCTGGCTTCTGTATCTTCCACATCACTTTAATTTCATTGTCAATCCAGTCCTTCAGTTCCGGAACAGCCTCGCGATTGTAAAGATTAATTCCGCTTTCAAGGGCATCGGCATACCCGTCCTGACTTGTGCCTTCCCATGGATAGTTTCGGTATTTTTCATTCAGATTTTTTAAAACAGATAAAAATGCTTGCTTGTATTCCTCCTGTTTATCAATCAGATAAACAGAATAATAAGCATCAAAAGTATAGCCCCAGGTATCAGCTATACCTTTATCGGCCACTTCGCCTGTTTCAGCATTAATGGCATTGTAGAACAAGCCATCATTGTTACGACCCACTTCCAATATACGGTCAAGCAAGTGATGAAAAGGTTTTTCGTATTGTCTTTTTTTTTCAGGCATGACATAACTCAGCGTAACATACAATTCGCTGAGACCTCCAATTATTTCGCAGCCGTGATCCCGTAAGCGAAGGTATTTCAGGCTGCTTAGATCGCGCTCACCCAACATGTAGTAATCACCGATCCGTATTGCCCAATCAAGGAATTTTTTATCACCTGTCATCCAGTAAGTTCTTGTTAATGTTTGCAGCATATCACCGTTAATTTCTTCGGATGCCACTTTATAAACACCTAATTGATCGATGTCCTTTAACAACGAGTAATATTCGGGGAGGTCATTCAGCATTTCCATCATCCGATCGCTCCATGGCGACTTTCCAATGTATTCGCACAGAGGCAATAGACCATCTTTCATGTACTCTGCGGTGCCAAAGATGATCCAATGCATCTCCAATTTTTCAGAATTGAAGCTCTTCTTCGAGAAAGAATAAGTATCAGGCAGCGACTTGACACGAGAAGTCAGTTTCCGCTCTGCATATAACATATCCAACATCGGTCCTTTATACAGTTCTTTGTCGAGCAAAAAGGTTGTTAGTACCATAAAAGCATAATTGTCAGCAGCCGAATTATGCGGTTCCCAAATGTCTTTTTGTTTGCCCAGGTTACTTGGAATTAGTCCGCTGGCACTGTCACGGAACTGCATCCACCCTTTTACGAAGTTCAATGACCTCACAAAAGCTTCGTTTGCCTGAATGCCATTCCTTCCGGCATTTTCAAATTCCTTTTTTTCAAATTTATTTTGTGACCAGGCACCAAGGCAGAATGTCATAAATAATAGAAAAACGTAGATACGGGGTTTCATCTGTATATAATTTGTTTTTTAAAGGTCAGATGGAATAGCCATCCGCCGGCTGGCGGATTCATTTCGGTTGGTGATATTCTTACCATGGCTATTTCATTCATTTTAATTTTATTTAATTTAATCTTGCTAGTAATCAATTACAGGAACTTTGCGGATTTTTTTGTCGAAAGGCTGCATCTCTCCGGTCGCAACCCGGTAGATACGACTATTCGAAAGACTGACAGCCTTTGTTAATTCAGGATATGGCTGCATGCAAACATCCAGAAAACCAATGTTATAATTCTCTCCATCAAATCGACCTGTCACAGCCTGGTCGTTCATCTGAAACCAATGTATTCCAACAACTTCCGGACGGGCGAACCCCTGCTCGAGGTAATAACGAAAAGCCATTGCACGTTCTTTTTGACTTTCAGTCGCCTGGAGTCCACTGGCAGGCAGACCACCTTCGCGTGCACATCCGAAATGCCATTCTCCGATCATAACCGGTCGTCCTGTCCGTCGTGAAATTTCTTCGGTAGGAGGAGGTCCTGGATTTGTATATCCGTTGATGGAAAAAACATCAAAATATTGCCCTCCCTTGTAACACAAATCCGAACTGATGTGGTTGTAACGCATACCCAGGTTTAAATGGTTGTTGTCAACTTTTTTGACTTCACGGCATACGATTTCCACATAACGTTCGACCATTATTCCTGAAAAGATCCACAAATCATCCCATGCTTTTTTTGATGGAGGTTCCATTAATGTCAGGATCTCCATCTCTTTATAACTTTTCAGTTCAAGTTTCCATACCAGGTTTAGGGCATTCACATCCCCGTATTTTGCCTCTAGCCATTTTATAAATTCTTTCTTTGAATCAAAAGGCATATTACTGCGAAACATTTCCAGAGCCAGGTTATTTGCTCCGAAAGCCCACTGAGGTTCATTTTGGAGAAAATATCCAATTAGTAACGTATCGTTTTTTATCGTTGCAAGCTGCCGGGCATATTGAATGGCTTTTTGTTTATATTCGGGCGAAAAGACATCAGGAAAATCGCGATAAATCTTCGTTCCGGTTGAAGGATAGTCGGCGAGTGTGATCACATAAGGCAGAAGTGCTTTCCGGACAAATTCCTTATCAGACCAATTCCCGATGGTATTGACATTCCATTTTTTGAGCAGCCCGGTGTTGATTTTCTGCCATTTTTCGCTCCAATTCGCTCCATAAACGCGCATTAAATTGGCTCTCAAAAAATTAAACTCTCCGAATTTGCTCTTGTATGAATTTCTATATATTGGATCATCTGTGGCGGGAAGCCATTCAAAAAGGTCTTGTTGCCCTGAAACAACGGTACGCACTTCGCCATTGATACAGTCAACACCAGTACTCAAAAAAGCCAGTCCTTCCGGATCAACCAACCACCAACGTTTTCCGTCATAATGGGTATGAAAAAAACCGGTAGTCTTAAACTGCTTCTTTTCCCAGGCACCGTTGCGATTCCATTCTTCCGGTAACTGAGCCTTTTCGGCCTGAGACTCTATGGCAAGAATGGCTTTTTTTAAACCAACTTCATTTTTGATCTTTCCGGCCCAATCCCGTCTTGTCCACTGACCAAAACTATCCACTACAGTTTGTTCCAATATGGGATATGGTTCAGGAAGATTTTCCATTATGCGGACGGATGCAATCTGAACTTTAGGTAAAAAATCAGGACCCTGAGCCGGCATCACTAAAAGGCTAATTTTCCCAATTTTGTTTTTATTGATTCCGAACCCAAAAGAAGTACCTTTCATTTGCCTGGGTTGACGGGAGATAAAAATATTTTGGCCTGAAAGGCTGTTAAGCGGAATAATCATTTGGGTTTTCAAAAATGGAAGGATTCCTACCGAACAGATCATCCTCAGCGAATCAGGGATATACTTTTGAATATCATGCACTACCGCTGCTTTTCTGCGTCCTTTCTCGTAAAAGAGCACATTCATGGTTACATCAAAAGCATTTTCGTGCCAAACCTCAATAATCAGATAATTTGCCTTATCCCACCTGATTTCTTCGGTTCCATTAGTTAACACAAGTTCATTCGCTTGCGCACAAAGCAGATCAAATATTGATCCGGAAATAGTCACGTCATTTTTTATCCCGGAGGGCGCAACTGCTTCTTTGGTATCGACCTGCAATACCTTTTTACCAAAAGTATTGCCTGGTACCATCCGGGTATTTTGGGTACTTACTGAAGTTGATAATTTGAGATCAAAGACATACTTATTTTCATTCCGAGAATCCTGAAATGCCAATAAAATCAAAATGACACCCAAAGCCGATAATAATTTTTTCATTTTTATTTTTTTACTGAATACTACTATCTGGTTAGGCGTTGTTTCATCAACCCAATCTCCTTAAAAGGGATAGTCCTGAATCCGGGATATTTATTGAGCGCTTCTGAATCAATTTTTAGTGTGAAATCTTTGTTCTTAAAATCAACAAACCCAGGATCATCATTGGTCTCCCAATACGCTTTATGCTGATAACTGCCTTTTGCAAATTCGCCACATCTGACTAACAAATCGTTTGATGTATAATTGAACCGTGGTGGAAGGGTTAAGGTATCGCGCAGGCTCTTCAGCATTGGATAAGCTTCCTGATAAATATCCGAATCAATATTCACCTCTTTCAACCGTACGGGAACAACGCCTTTGGTCAGGTACTCAATCCACTTTTTATCGGTCCATGAAGTACCTCCATAAGCCCGTTTGCATTCAATAAAAAGGTTGTTGTCCATGTAATTCCCGTACCCGCCATTGATATGAAAAGTGCCGAATCCATTCCCGAATTTCTCGGGATTTCCGCATCGGTAAAAAATATTGTCAGTTACTTTATAGCCACATGTGCCATCATCCAAATAAATTGCACAAACCAGATTTTCGGGTTGAATAATTGAATCAAAAAAGTTATATCTGATGATTGTTCCCAGGGCTGAAGGATTACGTCCTGCATAAACTGCCCCGGCATCCGAAGTATTGGTACATACATTTTGAATGTGGTTGTATTCAATCAGGTGATTATTTCCCCATAATTGTATGGCCATATGTGGCGCATCATGGATATAGCAATGGCTGACCGAGTTACCAACACCTTTCAGTGCAATTGCCGCTACTCCCGCTTTCTGTATTTTACTGTAACCGTGGATTTCGCAGTTGGTAATGGTGTTATTTCCTGAAACCAAATTCACACGGTCGCCACCTTCCAGATAAATTCCACCTGAACCGGTATTATAAATTGTGCAATTTTCAATCCGATTGTTTTGATTCTGGATTTGCGAATCAACAATTTTCTTTTTTAGTGAAGGAAGGGTTAATGAACCATAACTCTCCCCGATGCTTATTCCCAAAAGACTCAGATTCCTGAATACGCAATTTTCAATATTAATTCCGTCTGCATAATTCAAATAAATCCCCATTCCCCGGGAACACTCAAACTGAATGCCGCTGACTGAAATTTTCGATGTATTGTAGAAAACCAGAAAAGGTTCGGTGAGTTCGGTAAGTTCAATTTCAGCATTTTCTAAATTATTAGGGGGCCACAGGTAAAGTTTTCCGGTTTTCCGGTCAAGAAAATATTCGCCGGGCAGGTCAATTTCTTCCAGCAGATTGTACACGTAATAGCCGCGTAACTGACGTGCATGGGTGATGTCCCAGGTGCTTGTGTCGGTACTGCTGAACACTCCATAAGTATGCGGCTGGACTGTTTTCAACGTTTTTCCTTTTTGGTTGAACGATTCCACTTTCAGGTTATCGTCCGAAAAACCGTTGGCAAAAACGCCATAAATCCAAACATCATTGGCTTTTGTCCAGTTTGCTGCCCGGTCGTAATCATATTTAAAAATGGCTCCCCTGTATGGCGGGTCGTCCCAGCGGGGTTTCGAGCCCGGGTCAATCACTGTTCCTATTGGCAACTTCCCTTCATTGGGCCACCGCGCCAGCGGCAACAATTCTTTGTTAAAATACAACGTACAGGAAGATGACCGTATTTTATGCCCAAACCCTTGCTGGATCAAAGCGCTATCGTAGGGAATATTATTTGCTTTCAGGTCGAAGACAACGACCTTGTCTTTTGCCTCAGGTCTTAACCTGTTTAGTGTTTCCTTATCTTTTACCAGGCAAAAACTGGAAACTGGCAAACGAATGCCACCTGAAAAAACGACTTTCTCTTCGGCAAAATTTTTAATTGTAATTGTCCGCACAGAATTTATTATCTCAAGATCGCTAAAAACAACACTTTGCTCAAAATGATAAGTACCTCCTCGCAACAAAACGGTAAATTGAGGCACCTCCACCAAACCTTTTCCTGAGATAATGTCAATTGCCTGCCTTGCTTTTTCCAGCGTTGCAAAAGGTTGGCTGATAGTACCAGGATTGGAATCTTTACCTGAAGGAGAAACATAGAAATCGGTTTTCTGAGCAACCACCCAAAAGAAAAACGATAGAATAAAAACGAATGTTAATAGAATTGTTTTCATTATTATTACCCTTATAAAGTCCTGATTTTAATGTCTCTGAACGAGACTTTACCGCCATGATCCTGTAAAAGGATGTGCCCTTTCTTTACCAATCCGAACCCCTTCCACTGAGCATACTTACTATTCGAAACCAACGTCTTAAAATTTTCATCTCCCCGAGTATATTCCAACACCTTGATGCCGTTCAGCCAATGTTCCACATGGTTGTCTGGAAAAACAACAATCCGGGCTGTATTCCACTTCCCGACAGGACGCAATTGCCGTGCAGACCTGACTCGGTCTAATTGTGCCGGTATTAAATCATACAATGATGCAAGAACATGGTTTTCCTTGGGATCATCGGATAGGGCATCATCCTGCAACTGAAATTCGAGGCCAATAGCTGAAGCTTTTGAATCATATCCCAGATCGACAAAATATTTGACCCCGCTGTTTGCGCCTTCGGTGAGCATAAAACTCCACTGCAATTCAAAAGCCCCATATTGTTTTTTCGTGATAATATCTCCTCCATTTTGAGATTCAGCGCCATCTGATGCAAGAACACTAAGAATACCTTCTTTTATTTCCCATCCCTTATCCGGGAAATGGGTTAAGTTGGCCCCACGCCATCCGTGGGTTGTTTTTCCGTCAAACAAGAATTTCCATCCTTGTTTTTTTTCTGCGTAAGAGAGATTGTTGGGGATCAAGTTCACCACAAAAATATCGTCAACCGGTGAAGGCTTCAGATTCCCGGTTTTTATCCGGATGTTACGCCAGCGAATTTGCTTTCCAACATGACTTTCATCTTTTACTGAATGGACTTGCAGACAAATGAACCCTTCTGGGGTCATATCATCTATAAGCCATGACACAGGAGCCCCATTCAACCAGGTGCGAATGCTGTTTCCAATACATTCAATCCGGTATTTATTCCACTCGTTTTGTTTGAAAGCCTGTCCTCCATCTGGGTTGAAAGTTCCGGGATACAACCATCCACGACGGGCTTCATCATAAATACCACCGCTCCATGCTCTTGACGAAGGATCAACTTCGCATTGATAGCCATGTACCCGACCATTGTTGTATTCAGGAGTACTCTCGCTGCGAAATTGGATCCCCGAATTCATGCCTTCATCGACCAACAGCTCAAGTTCCAGCACAAAATCCGAATAATTTTTTTCCGTCGTTAAAAACGAATTTTCAGTCCCGCTAACTGTTGTTCCAACAATTTCGCCATCTATTACTTCATATTTTGCCTTTCCGTTCAACTGCTTCCATCCTTCCAGAGTTTTGCCGTTAAAAAGAGCGGTAAATCCATCGTTGCCTTCTGATTTATAGCTGTTAATAACTAATAAAAAAACTACGCATATCACCATTGTTTTTTTCATTTCTATCATTTTTAATTATTTAACCGTAATCTCAATAATCTCCTGTCCAAACTGAATTAATGAAAGGATTAATTCTCCGTTCAGAAGTTGATTTCCTAAAAATGTGCCCAAATCTTTATCTGCAAACAGCGCTTTCAATTGATATTTTTTGTCAGCTTTCACCCACGGAATATTGATCTTTTGAAAATCGGCACCTTCATTTCCACGCAAAACAACCACAGCGCCGCAACCCTCGTCATTTAGTTTCCCCCACCAATGCCAGCCAGTGTCGGTCGGTGCCGGAACACCACTAAACTGAAAGCAGGAGTATATACCATATTTTTCCTGAAGATTTTCGAGCATAGCAAAACGGCTGTGATATTGATGGATGTTTTCAGGAGTGAGTGAACTTAAATCACCCGAAAAAGAAATAGGAGCTCCCATCAGCCAACTACAGACCTGCCTATCTAAAACTTCAGGAGTGAGACTTTCTTTAAAATTGGTGGTTACAGCCCCAAATACTTCCACCCGATCAAGTGGCAAACCACGATGACCATACAAAAGGTTCCGGGCACGAAAAGCTCCATGGATCAGCTTTTGTTTCAGACTGTCCACATTATACTTCCATTCCGGCGAAACCAATTTACTGCGGTTACCCGCACCCCAGTATTCGTTAGGAGCTGAATGGTACGAATCGACATGTTTCAGTACGGCAATATCGGCTTCAGGACCGGGAGTTTCCCAGTAAATCTCGTGCGATAACTGAAGCCATAAATTGGGCGCCTGCCGGTGAATTTCGTCCTGTGTGGCAAACAGACCTCTTAATCCCCGAAGATACGATTCCTTCAAAGTCCGGCTTTCGTGACCGTGGGCAATATCGCCATAACACACGTTGCTCAAATCCTGTTTAAAATAATCAGCCTTATACGTTTTATGGAGGTAAACTATGTCGTCAATATACTTTTCACGTGACTTGCTGTAACATAGACTCAGCCCCAGACCACCTGCACGGCGGATTAGCGGCAAACTGAATAAAACAGGTTCTGGTCCACCCTTATCAGCCAATTGTTCATTAATGAAAACCGAATACCACAATCCGGGTTCCATATTTTTAGACCGGATATACTGGCTTAATCCATCTAAATCTTTAAAATTTTGCGGATTCGGCTTTGGGGTTGAAACGGCCCAGCCCCCTTTAGGGCCGGTGTCTGACCAACCTGCATCAAGCTGAAAACAATGGAACCCCATGCGGGAGGCGATATCAGTTGCCGTATGCATATTGTCATCATTAATGTTTGCACTGTAATTGGTCCACGAACAAAATACCGGGGCAATACTTTTGCTCCGGGCTACCGTCCGTAGGATTTTCTCTTTAAGGAACGTATTAAATGTGGTTTCGACACAACGATCCAGCGCAGTGGAAACTGCTGAAACAGTTGGAAAACTTTCTCCGGAAAACGCATACAAAAAAACAGGTTCAGACTCGAAGGACTCACCGGGGCCGATTACCCACTCAAAATAATCGGGATTGTAGCCGCTTGTTCCGTCAAGGGAAAGATGACGCAGCTTGGAAGGAATTTCGCTCGCTGAAATAATCCCTTTTGAAGCAGAACTATCACTAAATGCAACAATACTGGGATCGATACCCCGGGAATTGGGCGTTAATAAAGTACTGTGGAAATACTTTTTATTCAGAGCCAGTTGCTCCAACATCAAATCAGAGATTTTTAGCCACTGATCGCCTCTGTTATAAAATTTCACCCATTTTCGAATAGCAGGGTAGCCATTGTTAATTTCGTAGATAATGTCCATGGAAATTCCCTTCAGAATCTTATCGGAAGTAAAAGTAAGTGTCAACCATTTTTTTCCCCTTTCCGGTTCTGAAATCTGATAACTATGATTGTTAAAGACATTGCCAAAATTCGCGTTGGAAACTTCTATCGAATCGATCCACTGCACCTCCTGTATCCGACTGGTTTCTTTTTTATTTACTGCCAGCGCATCGGTTTGATTTTTTACGGCGTCGGTTTGCTCTACTCCCGCTTCTGAAGAATAGTCAATTCCGACAGGCTCTTTGTTTGGCAAGGCTTTCCAAAAAGTTACTTGCAATTCCTCAAGATTTTCCATGTTCAATTTTTCACCATTCACGAAAAGTTGACCTGTCAAAAAATTATTCTCTGCACAATTTATTTTTTGTTCCAGGATTCCTGCAGTTATCCGGATATCATCATTAGTCTTAGAAATTGAATATTTGTCGGAATTGTCTTTAAAGTGACAACTTATGATGGCAATCCCGATTACAGGAAGCAAGCATCTAGCATTTCTCATTAGTCTAAATATTAAAAAAAACGTATAATTTCACCTCTCATATTATTAGTCAACTGATTAATTCCCATAGGAGTTTCGACCCGAAGGTTCCCCTTTTGTCAAAATAAGTAAAATATTTCAACTTGTTTTGAGACTGTTCTTTTTTCAAACTACAGCACAACCGCCACTACATCTTCCAGCTCAGTCCGTAATTCAGGAGCAAGTCTGAATTTCACAAACCCGTTCCAATACTGAAATGAAATGGCTTCTCCGTTCCGTAAAAGACGAACCGATTGAGGACGCTTATCCGTTTTCAGCGACACTTCTTTTTTTAAATCCGGGAATAAATGTAAATACCACTTATTCCCACGTGTGGTTATCATCACATTGCTCCGTTCCATTCCAGGTGAAGGCCCGGCTCCAATAACCGATTCTCCGCTGTGTTTCATCCATTCAGTAAGGATTGCCATGTTTTTATAATAGTTTGGGTGCATATCTCCTTCCGGGCCCGGGCTTGCATTGGCCAAAAAATTACCGCCCAGTGAACGGCTGGCCACCAAATGTTCAAGAAACCAACCGGGAGATTTAAATTTTCCATTTTTTGCATATCCCCAGCTACTTTCCGTCCATATATCACAATGATCCCACCAGAAAGCAGGCACATAGGTGGGTTTGACACATTCAAAACGGGTGGCAAAATCACCGACACGTACACCATTGCCTTCAGGGTCATCGGGGTTGACCACACCCGACCAGCGGTCGTTGATCACAATCCCAGGCTGCAACGAACGAATCCAGGCATATACCTTTTCAGTGTGCATATCGCTTATTCCATGAAAATACATACCATCGAACCACAGCACATCTATTTTGCCATATCTTGTCAGGATTTCTTCCAACTGTTTCAATACGAAAGCAAAAAAACGTTCGAAGTCCTGGTTGTTGGCAACCTGATCAACAATGGGAGGAACTTCATCCCTCGTCTTGACATTGAATTCTTTGGGGTGCATAAATCCCGGATAATGCCAATCCTGAGGTGAGAAGTAAAAACCGACCTTCAACCCATTGGCCCGGCAAGCCTCAACGTAGGGTTCCAACAGATCGCGTCCATTCAAATATTGTTTGGTACTAATCCCATATTTTGAAGGCCACAGCGCATAGCCATCATGATGTTTGGTTGTCAGCACGGCATAATTAAATCCAGCCTCTTTTGCTGCTTTCAACCACTTATCCGGTTCGTAGTTCTGAGGATCAAACCGTTTGGCCAGCTTATAATATTTATCGGGCGGTGAATATTTTCCGCCCCACTTGTAATTCGAGATCATATCCCAGGAAGGTTGTGCCCCAACAACACTGTGAATCCCCCAGTGCATGAAAAGCCCCAGGCTGGCTGACGGGAACCACTGTGCATCAGGGTGCGGGTTGGGCATTATTACTTCTCCATGAGGCGGAGCAGCAATAATTTGTTTAGCCCATTCAATGTCTTCCTTTTCAATAATATAAGATTCGGGATAAGCATTCATTTGTGCTGTGGCAAACGAAACAACAATGGTAACTAAACAAAGTAAGAGGATTATTTTTTTCATATATATTTGTTTATCAATTAGTATATTCATCTTTTTTGCAACCGGCAACCAGGATCTAAATTGAAATGTTTCACAATCTTTCCTATCTACTTATCTACTTCAACGATGGCAGCCATAAACTCTTCAGGAAAATCAAACCTGATTGATCCTTTCTCTTCAGAAACCTGAATGCCAAGTTTCTCCGGGTATATCAACCTGACTTTTCGTATAGCGCCGGACGGGATATTCACTATTTCAGACCCTTTCATCCGCCATACAGCAATAAATTCCTTGTTTCCGCTTCTGATTCCTACCGCCACCGGGCTTATTTCATCTTCAATGGAAGGCATGCCCAATGGAAAGAAAGGAACGGATTGAGGAATAAACGGTGCCAAAACCGATTTGTAAATTTCAATTCCTTTAGTTACCTGATCAAAGCTTTCTTTGGATAATTCTGAAATTTTCCCGCTTTGATAAATCCGGCAGAGCATGGCGTTTACCATACTGAAAGATGCTTCCCTTGCATTTGCAGCAGGCAGAGGAAAAGTCCATGATCCCAACTGTTCAGGAACAACCGCAGCCAGGGCCCCTACCAAGATTGCAGGGCATTTTGTAAAATCGGTCTGATCGCTCAGTGATTGTAACTGACATTGTGATAACATGGCATAATCCATCCGGCAACCACCACTGGCACAATTCTCTATGATTAGCTGAGGGTACTTGTTTCGAATCGTTTTCAACCATTCCACTACGGCCCGATTTTGCTCCAAAAGGCCCTGTCCCGGACTGGATGTTCCCGTTTCTGTGCCCCAGGTTGGATTATTATAATCCATTTTAATATAACCTACCCCGTATTCATTCACCATCCGGTTCACGACGGAGCTCATGTATTCCACTACTTCCGGGTTTCTGAAATCGAGTGAAAACCGGTTGTTGTCGATATGCCGTTTGCCATGCTGCATCATAAACCAACTATCGGATTTATCCTTTAAAAAAGTATTGATACTAACCACTTCAGGTTCGAGCCAAAGCCCCGGAATCATGCCCTTCTTTCTAATTGTATCCAGCAATTGTTGAAGTCCTCCGTCGAATCGGGATTTTGAAGGTTGCCACGGGCCAACTGCATCATGCCAGCTTTCACCTTTTTCAGTGAACCAACCTGCGTCGATTACAAAATAATCGCATTTAGCCCGGGCCGCGGCATTGATCAGCGGCAGCTCATTTTCCGTTGTGGGTTTGGCCCATAAACATTTCATATAGTCATTGTAGGCTACCGGGCATTTCAGGTAACTATCGTGAGGTTCAATAACCATCGCCCGCCGATAATTAGTCAATGCTGCCACCGCTTCATCAAACCCGCCTTTTACACAGCCCAAAGCTACCGAAACCGTTTGGTACGATTCCCCCGGCTTCAGGTTTTTCCAGGCATCGCCATGAATGGCATCAGGCCCTCCGAGATACATATAAGTGCTTCCTTCTTCAGTGTCAGACATTTCACAGTGCCACGAGCCATTATGCTCGATATGCCAGAACCAGGTTATTCTGGCTTTTATATTTTCTACCATGCCCATTGGCAAATAACGGATTGTTGACCATGAACCTACGCTGGTGAACATTGCACCGGTCAGGTTAAATGCGTTATTAGAGTTCCATCCCAACTCCGAAGGTTTGGAAGTCTTCCATTGCGCTTCCGCTTTCCAACTGTTGAAGGCGTAATGAATACGAATGTTTTCTTCAGGCAGGCCGGGCGTAATGTTGTTGTAATTATTCAGGATGGCAGAACTAAGAAACTCAATTCCGACATCCTCAATCCCTTCATTGAAAACCTTTGTGTATCGACGGATAGTGGGTGAGGCATCGCTGTATTCGTAATACGATTCAACACGAAGTTTATGAATTGTGTCTTTTTGAACGAGAACTACCTGCTTCCCATAGCTTGTGGCCAGCTCCCTTTTTTCAATGAAAACGAGCCTCATTCCTGGATTTCCGCCTGTTAGTTTTGCCCCATGTTGAGATGCCTGGTTTTCGCCTGTGAGATGGAGAAAAACTTCATTGCCTTCTTCATTGCCTACCGCGAAAGAGTCGATCATCGGGACATAGTCCGCCGGCAAGAAAGATTGTGACCGCAGGAATTTATTATCGTAAAAGCCGAAAGAGATGTTCAAACCTTTCGGCTGAATCGCAAAAGCCTGTGGTTCTTTTTGATTCGCCTGGCCCAAAATATCAGGAACAAAAAACAAAAACAGGATAAGTAGAAAAAGACAACGGTTCATACGAAATTGGAATTGGTCAATAGTTAATATTTTAAGGCATAATTAGTATAACATCATTAGTCGATGTTTTCAAGGTAATTTTTTTATCCACATTTAACATCGATTTTTCCCCGTTACGTATAACACTTAAAGTCTCATCATTCCAGGGATTTACAACAATGCAATCACCTCCTTTTTCACTTGTGATTTTGATATATTGCACTTCCCCACCCTTTAGTTGTGAGGAAACAAGGAATGCACCTCTGGTGCGCAATGTTTTGAAAGAAGCATCTATGGATTTAGGCCATGCAGGAAAAACATGGATTCCATCATTCCAACTTTGTATAAGCATTTCGTTTAATGGTCCCAAAATACCTAAACATTCAGACATGGCTCCCATATAACCATAGGAGTTCTGAGACATACTTCGAAACAATCCGTTCGGCATTCGCCAACGGTTCAGAAATTCACGAAGGGTTGGATAGTCGCGATCAGCATCAAAATTACCATTTCGAATGTTTCCTGTTAAAACCATAGGCATAAAGCCAAAATACCACGACCACAATGAGTTATCTTGTGCTTGTTTCAAAAAATCTGGCATTACATTTGAATTTGAGGGCTCTATAATCTGTCGTTTGGTAAAAAATTCAGGGGAATTTGCAAAATATTTATGTTTTTCGTCTTTTGTGTATCCAAGAACATCTAAACTGTCAACCTCTATAATATTATTTACAATTTCATTCCATTGCTGATTTAATATCCTATCTGTGTCGAGCACTTTTGAAGCATTAGCCGCAATTTGCAGTGCGTAGCGTGCATGACGTATAACTTGTGGCTTATCTGTATAGTCTTCCGTTTTGCCAGTAAAATGGTATTCGTTTTGTCCGGAAGGAAATGCATGGTACTTACCATCATCCCCTTTCTTTAAAAAGTCCATATAGAATAATGCTACATCTCTAATCACTGGATATCCCTCCTCTTTTAGCCATAATTTATCCATTGTATAAAGATATCGATACCAATAATGGTTTGAAATCCATCCGGTCATATAGGCCATGCGACATAATGAACCAACTCCCATTGGGTCCTCTTTGATCGTGAAAGGGTAGCCAACAAGTTGAATAAATGTTCCACGGCCATTCCAATAATCGCGTGCAAGTCTTCTCCCCAGGTCGACCATGTATTTCATCCCCGGGAAGAAAGCATTA
The DNA here is from genome assembly GCA_963677935.2 of Prolixibacteraceae bacterium. GTDB lineage: Bacteria > Bacteroidota > Bacteroidia > Bacteroidales > Prolixibacteraceae > JAAFHB01. The sequence continues at coordinate 5,865,227 of CAXXEH010000003.1, forward strand.
CCCAATCCTAAATGGTTAGCTTCGTATCTACCCCAAAATGCCGATTGGTAATTGTAATTGGTATGATAGTCTCCATGCCATGGCGAGTAGTCGTTTAAAGTACTTGGCAGATAGAGCCCCGGTGCAATAACATCTTGCCTATAGGTACATCTTTTAGCATGCAGAGTCTCGTACCACACACGGTTAAACAATGAATCATCTGTTGCAACTTCGGAAAGTTTCCAAAAATCACTTCCTGCCTTAATTGTTGTTTGTCGAAGCGCCTGAATGGTTTTGGAGTATTCACCTGTAAATCGTGTCAAAATATCCTGACATTTTTTATCAACTTCTTCTGAAAAGTTACCGGTAACCACACCCACTGCAACACTTCCTGAGAGAGCTTTTTTCTTTGGTGAAATTTGCAGTCTGGCCTCTGTTTTCCATTCAGGATTTACAATTTTTATCTTGCAATCAGGTGCTACGGGCAACATAAAGCAACGGAATCCCTGCGTTGAATCAAAATCAGGGTAAAATCGTTGCGAAATTACTGGAGTTGAATTGATCTTCCCTGTTTCTGGCGGAGGTAAAGGGCTCAGATTAGGATCTGCGAATCTCATAAACATATCACTCCCAGTATTTGCCAACCACTTCTTCGCAAACTCGGCAATAGACGGATCTGCCCACCGGTATAATGAGAAGGAACATGGATCAAAACCAGTTGCAGAAACATTATTCCAATTCTCCACTTTCCAATTAACAACAAGAACATCTGGTTCAGGTGGGATAAAACACTCCAGATGAATAGAAACACCAGATTCAAATAAAATATTAACGTTAATTATGGCTTGTTCAATCGTCAAAACTTGCGAGATAGACAAAAGTTTTTGATCCATAGGAAGGTTAAATGCAAGTTCACCTATTGGCTTTGGACAAGGATAGGGTCGAAATGCATAGGATGGCGTTCCATCACAAATTTCCTGAGCACGTTTTGTAACAGGGCGACCTTCTTTCTTCTTAACTATACCTTGATTAAAACTGTTGTTTACCCAGCCTTCTTCATTGATACCTTTGGCAATTTCTTCTATATGGGCAGGTTCTGGATCAATTTTGGTGTCATGACGCCGGTCCCAAACATCATTTTTACCAAAACGCCAAATAATGCTATTGGAATTCTGATAAATGCTTACTGAAAGATCTCCGTTCCCAATTAACAAACCCTCCTCTGGCACAAGAACCCGGTGGTTAATTTCAACTTTATGATATTTTGTAATATTAGTAGTATTTTTATTTCCCACTTCACATGAAGCGAAAACAACAAGCAGTCCAAACAATTGCAGAAATAAACACTTCATTTTTGTATACATGCTCTCCAAAGTTTAAATTAATCTCAGTCCTTTTGATTGAAGTCCAATCAAAATACGTATAGTCAAGGACGACGGTTCATGCGAAATTATAATTGGTCAATAGTTAATGTTTTCTGAATCAGTAACTTTAAAACCAGGTTTATTCCCCGTAACAGTCAGTACATTCTGAAAATTAAAATCCTTACAGTAATTCAATGAAATGGTCGCATTTTCAGGAAGCTTAATATTCTTGAAAAGTAAAGAGTGGGTGTAGTTACTGATACCTTGATAGCCATCGACAATAATAATTGCCTTGCTGGTATCGGCAAGGGACATGTCGAGGTTCGAAAATTCCATGTTTCTTAAAAATGGCCATTTTGGAGCAGGTTCTCCATCATTGTTGTAACCTACATTTGTTTTAATGGTAATTTTCTGAAGTTTACAATCCCTTACAATAAAATCTTCGACAAAACCACCCCGGTCTTTGGTAACTTTGATCTGTACCCCATGCTTCAGGTTCCCTAATTCGCAATCGCGGATCACCACATTTCTCACCCCACCTGACATTTCACTACCGACGGCTAAACTATGGCCTTCAATAAAATGACAGTCAGAGATAAAAACATTTTCCGTAGGTTTTGCGATGAAATAACCTTCCGGATTTTTACCTGACTTGATGGCGATACAATCGTCGTTGGTTGAAAATGTACAATTGAAAATGTAGGAATTTATTGATGAATCCGGGTCAATCCCATCGCCGTTTCCTGCAGTACTATTAATCGTAAGATCATGGCAGGCAATATTTTTACTGTAGATGTAATGAATGGTCCAGCAAGGCGATTCCTCAATGGTAAGCCCCTGTATATTTATGTTCTGACAGTTCATCAGGCAGATCAATCGTCCACGACCCCGTTCCCCTTCGGCATCCATCATCGCCTGTCCTAAAACCTGTCCTCCTCCGCTGATTGTTCCTTTACCCCGGATTGATAAGTTGGTGGTAGTATAACCCCCTGAACGATCTAATTTTCCTGCGGTCAGTAAACTGGCAAAAGTTTTGAGTTCCCAACCTTCGAACCGGTTAAGAATCATGGGATAATAATCATTTATATCAGTGCTTCCTTTCAATATTCCGCCTTCAGCAATATACAAAGTCATATTGCTTTTCAGAAAGAGGGCTCCGCTTAAAAAGGTTCCGGACGGGATATAAACTTTCCCCCCCGGAGAACAGGCATTAATAGCCTCTTGTATGGCTTTCGTGTTTTTTGTAATCCCATCACCTTTTGCCCCATAAGACAATACATTAAATACTTCTCCCTTTTCTTTAGTTTTTATTATCAGGGATTTACTGGCTTTAGAACGCTTTCCATCGGTATCTTTCGTTTTAATAAAAAAGGAATAGGATTTCCCCGGGATCAGACCAGTTGCTGTAAAATTTGTTTTATTCACTGTAGCAACTAATGATCCATCCTTATAAACTTCAAAATTCATGGTTGCGACACAGCTATCCGGCTTCTCCCATAAAAGGGTTATTGTTGAATCGGTTTCCGATTCAGGAGGGGCAATTAGGTTTTTGGGAATTCCCGGATTATAGACTGATTGCACCCCACAGGAAGTTAATCCCGTCACCATAAAAACAATTATTCCTGTTACCAAAAAATTTATTCTCATTTGCTTTAATTTTAAAGATTTAACCTTATTTCCTATCATTTCTAATGTTTTTTGTATTCTACCTTAATTTCATTTTTCCTTGCTGAAACATCTTTATATTTTTTGCTTATTTTAACTGGAGCTGCACTTCGTATATAGGCTCTATCCCAATATGTTCAACTTTGGGACTGGCCCCTTCCTGGTAACGCTGTCTGACTTCATCTTCAACGAATATATTGTAATATGGCTTTACCGGGAACAATTGTACCGTTACCTCATCGTGACCAGCCAACCCCAGGCTATTCAGGCTTATTATCAGATTGTTGTCCCCGTAGTAAAATTCATCGTATGCCAGAATACCGTTCTTGTACAAAGCAAGCATGTCGCCCCGGTAATCCAGTTTCAGTAATACATCGCGGACTGATTTATATTGCATTTTGGGGAGTGACAATTGAAAGAGTTTTGTTCCAGGGATAAGTTTTTGGGTTGCCCCATACAATGGTCCCGGCTGTGGATTTTCCCACGTAACGGGAATTCGGGGAAACGCAACCGGCACCGCCGAAGCCCAACAGCTGTCATCGAAGCCCGACTTTTCCCATCCTTTATTTTCAATAGAATTCACTTTCCACGTCGAATCACTTGGGAATACCTTAATACCATCGTTTTCAAGGACAAACAGCTTTGCAATTAGTCCACCCGAACGGTTCAGGTTTTTTAGTTCCATGCTGATAACATTATTCCCTGGACGAATATAACCGGTCAAATTTAGCAGGGCAATTTGATTGTCTGTATTAAAAACGTCAAGTAATACCCCGTTACAATATACGTTAGCTTCATCATCAGGTGTAAATGCAAGATAAGCTTGAATTCCGGGAATGTAGTTGACCGTGAGGTCTTTCCTGAAATAGGTATAATTTCCGCCATTGCTGCTCCAAATCTTACAGGCCCCTTCATACGGTACCGGAGACAAGTGCTTTAGTTTTTCCAGGACAGGTTCTTCGTAAATTAAATAATCCGGTAGTTTAGATTTTATTTCACTGCATTCAGTAGCCTTTAATTTTATTGGCTGGGTTTGAAGCATATATTCAGAAAACAACTCATGATTCCCCGATTTTGTTATATTCCATTCTTTGGGAACCGTGAATTTCAGATCAGGAAAAATAGAAAACCGAGTTTGCGGGTTATTGGTTTTCTGGAATATCAGGGTATTTTCATCAGTCATCAAATCAGCATCAGTAATAATGAAATGGTCATGCCCTTTGCTGTTGAATTTCCAGGAATTCAAGGCTTGTTGCTTATTTAAAACCAATATCTCAAATGATTTACCGGACGTTAGGCGTACCTTAGTCCGACAATCCAAACCGGGTTCTTTAACTGTCAGGTAATATTTTTCTTCCTTCATCTTTACTGAAGAAAAGGCTTCATTTGCCTTAAAATCCTCAATGCCGGCTTTTTCAAAAACAAATTCAGCCCCGTCCCCGCCCCAAAATACATAATAAGGTTTAGCAGTTTCAATCTTGCATACTAATTGTGCCGTGGCATAAACAAGTTTGCTGCCTTCCATATTGAAATTGAAAGGCCACACCATCATCGAATTTTCAGGGAAACAAACCGGGGTTTCCGGTACTTTCATTATTTCAACCCCATTTTTAAGCGTAAGCTGAAAGCCCTCAATCTGCTTCATATCTACATGTCGCTGGTAATTACTTAGAAAAATAAATCCGCTGTTATCTTTTGCCCGAATGGCAACCCTAACCGTATCAGACGAGCCGGGATTCCGCACTCGTTGCACAGGAAAGAATACGGGGAGCGGGGCCAGCAATTCGCCAAATTCGTTAAGGAATGAATGAAACAACTTGAACTCGGAAAATGAAGGACGAAGATTTTCCATAGAGCCAATCGGCGACTCAAAATCATAATTGATGATCGGGAGATAATTGGAATATCCAGTTTGCCTGGATTCCTGAAGGGTCGAAAATTTCCCAATAGGATTAATGCCTCCGTGAAACATGTAATACCCCATCAAGTTGGCACCCGACCCAACTTTCACGTATGCCAGGTCGGCTGCGTCACAGGGATTGAACAATGGCCGGCGATGGTACGTAACCTGGTTCCCTCCTCCCATTTCGGCAGTAGCAAATGGGTACTGGTAAATGTTCAGGTCTATTTTATCGCCCTCATAATTGCCCAGGAGGTCTTTCCCAATCAGGGGGTCGTTTCCCAGGGGGTTCATCAGGAAATTGTCCATAGGAGCAAGCTTCCGGGTATGTTGTTCCCAGGGTGCAGCGGGATATCCGCCCCACACCGGGATAATTTCGTTTTGTTTCTGATCTGAATCTGGCCATCCCGTTGCCGTGTAATAAGGCACATCAATGCCTGCTTCCACCGCTATCTTTTTTAAAGTGAGCATGTGTTCCAGCCTTGGCTGTTTTTTAAACCCATACTCGTTTTCAATTTGCACCCCGATGACAGGGCCTCCATCTTTAAAATGCAAGCCGGACAACTGGGCGCTGATCTCCTTAAACAACCGCTTTACATAGCTTATATATTCAGGGTCGTTTTGTCTTGTTTTTCTCAATTTTTCCACCCAATCGGGGAAACCGCCATTTCGCACCTCCCCATGGCACCACGGCCCTATTCGGGGGAAAAAATAAACGTGATGCTTAGCACATAATTCTGCAAATTCGCGCAGGTCACAGTTTCCGCCCCAGGTAAATACGCCTTTTTCTTCTTCATGAAAAATCCAGAAAATATAAGATGCAATAACATTTATGCCAGCCGATTTCATTTTCAGGATGGCTTCTTCCCAGCGTTCCCGGGGTACCCGTGGATAATGCACTTCCCCCATTACCGGATACCACGGTTTCCCGTTACGAGTAAAATATAAGTTAGTGCACGACAATGTATCACCAGAGGGAGAGATGTTACTTCCAAAATGGAGATGCCCTGAATAAAGTTTGTACTGATCCTTACTTATGTCGATCTGGTATTGCTGTTGTGATTGAGCAACAAAAAAAAGGCAATTAAGTAGGAAAACTAAACATAAGGGTTTCATGCAGATATTATTTTAAACTAAGTAATTAATCGACTAATTATATTTTCAGAATTTTGATTTATCACCTCTTTGAATAAAATTCAAACAAGCACAAAATATCTGGGGAAGCAAATGTTTCATGTGTAACCGATTAAGAGCAAAAAATCCAATTATTATTCTCATCCGACCTTCAATTATTTGAATACTTATTTATCTTATTAATAACTCTATTACCATGACCCTTTCCATGCCGGGGTAAATGATGATTGATAGTACTTTTCGAGAAGACTACCGCACAATTCTTTTTCTTGCAATACAGGAGTTTTACCCCCGATTTCAATGGTAATCAGTTCTTTTTTATCCCTGATGCGACCCGTCAGGATTAACACATAAATGTTTTTGTTCTGCCTTATAATAAACGAATCGGAATTTGTTGATTTTACATTCGATAACTGCTTCTCTGAATAAAAATAAAGCCTTCCATCCCGGCTACCCGCATTCGATTTCATCTCAATAACTACCTGGGAATTGGTATAGCTGATATTTTGAACTTCGGTTGTACCCATTGAGATATGCAGGTTTGACCCGATCAATACGGGATGACTGGCAAGTGGGGTTAACTTCAGTAACTGATGCTCATAAAATGGAATTTGTGTTGCAACATAATTATTGTCAATTATTCCGATATATTTTTCCTCCCAGAAAGACCATGCATGGAATTTATGCCCAAGTTCACTTATTGGCACATTTTTCATGGTTAGGTTCGCTGTCCCCTGATGTTCCGGATTCCATAGAATTAAATTGACAAAATTACCGTATTGAGTCTTTGCTATATAACCGAACTCTTTACCGTACATATCCCAACCTCCTGCAAAGGGATGCCCCTTTTCTTTTGAGACCGGATAAAGAATTTCCAGCATCCTTCGATAATCCTGATTATCAAATTTATTCTCAAAAAGACGGTCAGAAACCATGGCTGCCCCACCATAGATTCCTACAAAGCTATGGAAGGTTTGAAGTTGTGCCGGACGGCATTTTCTGACTTGCCCGGTATCGGTTACATCAGGATCTCCATTGGAAAGAATACCGTTCTCAAAACTTTGATTCACTATTGAAACAATAGGATACCAGAAACCATAGATAAGCCGTGGTTGTCCATCTGATGCCAAATCGCGGACAAATCCATCATCAGCTGCGGTGTCGGTGCCAATACGAACGGCATCGACATATGGAACTTTTGAACGGAGATTGCTTGAACCACAAGCTAATAAATAGCTTTCATTTCCGACAGCACCACGAAAAATCCTAAACAACTCTCTTTGTGCCTGAAACCTGGTTAATTTTGGATTATAAAACCTTCTTGTATAATAAGGGATTTCAGAAAAATCAAGTTTAAAATATCGAAATCCGAGGTTGTAGCAGTTTTGCAAAGAATTATAGATAAACTTACGAACTTCCGGATGTGTGGGGTCTAATCTGTCCATACTGGATTTACCCAACCGGTATTCCGTGTACCATTGTTTAGGAAATGGGCGACTCGTTTGTTTTGTTTCCGCGATTACAGGGTCAACCTTATCAGGCGACAACCAAATCCCAGCTACAGCCCCTGCATCCTTAACAGAATCAACCAATTCCTCAAATCCCCGGTTAAATTTTTCATTTTCAGTCCAGTTAAACTTGCCCACCTGCCATCCATCATCAATTTGAATGACATCAAACGGAATTTTTGTTCTGTTTTTCCTGGTATATGAAGCTATATCCAAAATATCATCCTGGGTAACCTTATTTCCTACCCGATACCAGCTACACCACCCAAAAATTGGTTTTTTAGTAACTTTTGCATTTGAGATGTCTGCTATCCATTTGTTTTTTGTGCTCTGGGCTTCATCCCAAGGTGAAAATAAAAGAAGAATTTCATCGCTGGTTCTGGATTCTCCCGGCTCAACAAGTATTTCACTCATATCTCCCCAAACCTCTAATTTCATTTTTGTCTGGGTTACCTTGATATTGTAATAAATATCACTGATTGAGTCTACCGCAGCAAAAGTAATTCCCGATTTTCCGGGTTCTTTGTACAAAGAAAGGTCATCATAGAAGCCACGCCATGCCCGGTTAGTAAATTTAGTGCTATCGCCACTCAAAATAAGATATCGGCTTAAATTAGCCTCTTCTGCTTGAAGTTCACTTTCTGATGGTATTTCCTTATCCATAGTGCCCCATCTCCTCGATTCAACATTTGTCGAAGACAACATCCACTCAGAAGCATTCCCTTCAACAGAGAAATCGTTATCAGGAGTGGAGAGCAATTCGAATTTCTGAAGAAAGACCGGTTCTAGTGACCCGTTCACAAAATTAGCCCTGAACGACAATATATTATCACCAATTTTTGTAATAAGCCAAGAATACTGATAGCCCCTTGTGTCAACCCAGTTATACGAAGTTTCTATCCCAATTCCTGTCGGCGTTTGGCGTGTCGTGATTTTTATATTCGGGGGACCTGAAGGGTAAAGAGTAAGTGGTTGTCCACCTCCGATAAGCAAATGTAATGCAAACGAACAATTCTTAACATGAATACCATTCCGATTAATATCAATCTTATTTGAATTAAATCTGATGTATTCATTCTCCTGCGCCTGGCTCCAACAGGATAAAAAGGAACAAAAAAGTAAAAGGATAAAACTCTTCATATTACCTAAGCCATTGTTAGTTAATAATTTTTGAAATGAAAATCGGCAAAATCCATAAAACATTGCCAGTCGTATAAAGTCACATCATGGTTTCCTGTACGGATATGATAGCCAATGGTCCCTATAACAGGATGGTTGACAGAAGGCATCGTTTGTGAGGGGAATCCCATCTTCCCTAAAAAATGATATACCGAAGAGGCTGCAACACATGAAAGGAATTCCCCTTTCGGATCGGCCCACAGATCATCTTCGGCACTGGCCACATAAACCGGACGGGGCGCAATCAAGGCAATTAATTCATGCTGATCCACAGGCAACAAGTTCTCCCTACCTGTATATTTTCTGAAGTTATCACAAAACCAATACGGTACAGCGGTATTGATATACTCAAGCGGTTCTCCGAAAATCCTTCTTGTCAGGGCCGCGCCAACACGTCCCGAATTAATCGAAACCACCATTGCAAACCTTTTGTCGGAGGCGCCAGCCCAAAGCACAGTTTTCCCTAATCTGGAATGTCCGATTAAAAAAACCTTCCGACTATCGATTTTTGGATTAGTTTCCAGATAGTCCATAACTCTTGATAAACCCCAGGCCCAGGCAGATATACTGCCCCATGACGTACTATCGCGTTGCTGGGCGAACAAGGCATGTGCACCATTATTAAATCCATTACTGTCGTCGGGATCAACATCACCGTAATGAAGGGTAACAAGGCCATAACCTCTTGAAAGGATTTTCTTTATCGGCCATCGTGACGCCAGCATACCACGTGATGCCTCAGCAGCTTTATGCCCGGATATTCTATAAAGATCATTATTCCGTGTCCAGGCCGATGTTAATGAGATATCCGGTTCATTGGATATGGTATGATTTCCATAAAAATTGTACCCCAAAAAAACAGGCGCAGGTTTTGATGAATTAGGCAAATAGATCAGGATAAGAACTTTTAATTCCTTTTCTCCGTTTATTATTTTGAGGAGTACTTCTTCCCTTGTCGCAAGTCCATCAAAAAAATTCTTCTTTGGCGAAACAGAAATAACTTCCAGCTTCCCATGCCATTTCGGGATAATACCATAAACTTCTTCGCTGAACAATTTATGAATCTCTTCCCTCCGTTTTACCCAATCTCTCTTGGTAAGAACCTTTGATCCATTATTGAAAACCAAAGGGTCTGGCAAGGTATAAGCAGGAACTTTCGATTCGTCATAATTGCCGGGGTCTTGTTGCGCCACGACTGAGGATATTCCCAAAACAAGTATGATAAGGAAAATTATTAACTTTTTCATTTATAGAGTTTTCTTGTCATTCTCACTAACACAACTTCTATTTCTGCCTTGCTATTTCAATTCATTGATCGTATAGAAATCCTAAATCGTTTTTGAATTCAGGGAAAAGCTGATGCTCTGTTCACCCCCGGATTTTGCTGGTATCAGGGTAATTTCTCTGGGCGCAGTGTTGCCGTTGACGGATCAAGCACCAAATATCCATCGCGGTGTACAATCCCAAGTTTTTTATCCAGTTGTGCTTCAACCGGATCGGAGTCAGTAAAGCCGAGTCGTTTCCGTACTTCGCGACGTAGCCACCAGTAACCCGAATTCCAGGAATAGAGGTGATGTCCATGCGGCTCTCCGTTGAGTGTGTTGATCGATTCATGAAAAGCAGGCATAAAGACCAATTCCTTTTCTAACCGCCACACAAGTTGATCGTCCACCCATTTGGCATCCATTCCATGAATTAGACCATCCAGATAATTGGCTGCATCATTTAAAAACCAGGAACCGCCATTGGTATAAACCCCCGAATGGCCATCCAGCAAATCACCGTTTGCCTTCGATATAACCCGCATTCCGTAAGGAGACTGGATACGCATCGTAGTTTCGAGATGCTTTTTTACCATCTCATCGGGCAACAATTTTTTCCCAAAAACCACATAAGTCAAAACTTCTCCATACAACGCATCCTGTCCTATATTTTCTTGCTGTTTCAGACTGGTAGCCATATACCCTCCCTCTTTATTGAACATTTGCTGGTACCCGGCAATCGCTTTGTTAATATCTTGATCCGTCACCGGGAATCCCAGTTCTTTTGCTGCCATCAATGCACCGCAATGAAATCCCTGATTGGAAGATGGGGCATCGTCGTCCTCGTAATTTAACTGGTCATGATAGGTTTTGTAACATTTTTTATCGGGGTGAAGCCGTGGCGGAATATATAAACCATCCACTTCATGTTCCCGGATATAACGATAAGCGCGTCCGACGGTCCTCATATCAGGATTTCCTCCGGCGCGTTTAACAATTAGCGACCAGATCAGATAATATTGTGCATTATCTTCGTAATCCAGCCGTTCATAAAAAACAGCGGCATTGGCTTCTGCATCAAGTTTCACATCGTCCAGTCCCCGGCTCATGTAAAAACCATCAGAAACCCATTGCTTCCATCCGTAGGCAACACCTGAAATGAAAATGTAATCGCTTTCGGGTCGCAACAGATTCCTGCGCAAAAGCATATAGGAAGTATTTCTTAAAATTGCTTCAATTCCTGACTGGTTAAACCCTTTGGCATTAGCTAACGCCAGATGGGCGGCTAATTGAACATCGTACAATGATTTTACATCAGAGGAAAATATCCAGGTTTTCCATGTTTGGGTTTCACCTTGTTCGATGTGTTGCCAACCGTCAAACATTGCCCGGTAAACACTGGTGGCATCTGATTTAAAAGGAATTGCTATTACCTTCTTTACAGAACCATCACCATTGCATAGCGACAGGGTATTGTTCTCCCTGTCAAAATTCATAAAACTCCGGTTTTCCCACATTCCGGGTGTATCGCCAACTATTCCATATAGTTTGTCACCGCTACGAATACCCATAAAAGGAAAAGTTTGTCTGCTTTGATTGCTTCCAAATTCAGGTCCGAAACAACTGGGAGTGTAATTCTTTGACTTTTTCTCTTCTCCCATAAACGAATAAAAATCCCCCTTTTGCATCGCTTTCCAACCAAAATCCAGGTAATACCGTTGATCCGATTTAGCTTTTACGGTTACCGTACGTTCCATCAATCCGGTTGTGATTATCCGGTATGATTCTGAAATTTCAAGGCCGGGCGCATGTCCCCCGGTGAGATTCAAATTTTCTGCATCTGTATGATTTTCTTTATACCAAATTTCAGTTGTTTCAGCCGGTTGGATCACCACCAGGCATGAACCGTTTTGCAATGGTGAAAACACAACCTGTTCCCCGTCCTGTATTTGAACGCGAATGCCTTCAGCAGAGGACTGTATAACCGGGCGAATACCTGCAGCAGCATCGTGAAACACGAAAACAGATAGCAAACAACATACTATCCAACAATAGATCAATTTATTATTCATTTTATTTCATTTAAAAAATCCCACAGATCAAGCATAACAATGGCATCGTACCAGGCACAGTTTATCCAGCCAGGCGAAGTCTTTGATTCTTCCACCTCCCAATAAGTAGGATATTTTCCAGTATCCGGGAGTTGAGCAACTGTCATGGCATTTGCTAATTCAATTGCTTTGGCCAGATATATTTTTTCCCCTGTCACCTCGGCTGCTTTCTGATAAGTTGCAATTAGTTTGGAAACACTCCCATCAATTGGGACGTAAAAATTGTATTGTTCGAGGGCGCAAGGAATAAACCATTTGTTAACATCATAATCTTTTTGAGGCATTGGCTTTTCCCAAACCACAAACTGATCCTCAGAAAATCGCAATAATTCTTCTGCAATATCTTTATAGGCGGGATTTTCTTTTATCCTATCAAACAAATATATAGCGATAGAACAGGCATCGTGTTTTGTCATATTAAGATACGGTTCAAACAATGCGACATCTTCAAATTGCCCGGACCAGTCGTATGTTTTAGCCGGGTTATCCATAATCCACTTAAATGCCCTGTCTCTGGAGGATTGATATTCTTCCATCTTATATTGACTTTGAAGTCTGTCGAAAAGAGTAATCATTGGCAGAGGAATGCAATCGTTATCATTTATGGGTTTTCCATTTTCCCAGAGTTTTAATTTCCACGTCCCGGAAGGCAATTGTAATTTCAGGTAGGTCGAAGCAATTTTTGTCGCGGCTCTGAAAAAAACAGGATCGTGGGTTATATCGAATAAATCGAGGTAGTTGACGGCTACTTCTGCCGGATAAATCATCATAAACTGTTCCTTATATTCCCTGGCAGTTCGGGCTTCACCACGATATGTTGGAGGAAAATATTCAAGCGGGGCTCCGGTTGGTTCACTTATGCGGATCAGGTAATTGGCTGCTTTTTGAGCGATTGTCAAAGCATCTTTCCCTTCAGCCGGGGATAGTTCATGGTAAACCAGCATATTACCAATAACTGCACCTATAATTTTTGACGGGTAACAATATAAATCGTAAGTTGAGTCGGGAGTCCCCACAGTTTTCCAATTCTGAATATGGTTAAGGTCATAAATGTATTTCATCGCACGCCTGGCACTTTCTTTATAATCCATTACCTTTTTGTGGTACGGTCCTTTAAAAGTTGATGCCTTGTAAAATTTTTTGGAGCCAACCAATTCGAGTAGAACTCCCTTTTCATCAACTCCATGCACTTCGAGCGATAAAAAACCAACGGGAATTTTTCCCCAGACAGGAGAAAGATCGGCCCACGGATTATCTGCAATAAAGCAGTACTTCATATTGTCAGAAGATGAGAGAGTAAACTTGTATTTTTTTGCACCGGTCACCGGTACAAAATCAAAAGAAGGGGCATAAATAAACTGCATCGAATGGTTGTTCCAAAAGGGCTGTAGATTAGGGATTCCCGGCCTTATTGGGATTAATGACTCACGAACTGCCTGTTTCCTGATTTTTTGATAATTTATATCCGATTTTATGGGACCGGACAGTACCTGAGTATTAAACGCTACCGATAGAAGCAGAAGCAACAACGCTGCATTCCAATTTACTAATTTCTTCATTTTAATTTCATTTTATTAAACATTTTCTTTTCACTAAATTTTAAACTATTTCTGTTCAACAACAAAAGAATTGGGATATGTAACAAAATATCGGCGTTGGCTGTCAAACGATCTTATCCAGGTATCAAATTTTCGTTCATCCTCATACATTTCGATGACCCGCGCCCCTATCTCAAGATTACCGTAACATTCCAACCCTGTTTTACAACCATATGCAAGGGCAATATTGTGCAAACATCCGATGTAGTTGTTATTATGGTCGTGACCTACGAAGATCCCCATTACATCATTTTCCTGGAGCATCGAAGTATAAAGCCCGGAATTTAAAGCTGAAGAACAAGGTGTTTCCCCGCATACTCCAATGATTACTTTTTGATTTAAAACTTCTTTAAATTCCGGAAGAGGAATATGAAAAAAACCCAGTGCAGGTAAAGGTTTTCCTCCATTTAATTTGCAGCGTTTTTCACTAATTCCGCGATACCAGCTAATCTGATCAAATTGAATCCAGTCGTATTTCGTAATGCTCCTTTCAGGGAAATAGGAATTAGAATCAAATAAATAAATAAGGGCAGATGCTTTTGCCGATTTTGATGAACGTAAAATTAAAACACTGTTTCCTGAACCTGAAATTTTATCTGCGCTAAAACTTGTCTGGCTGTAATAGGGTAATTCTGAAATAATATCAAAAATTTGTTCCCCGTTAGGTTCTGTTCTTTTATCATGGTTCCCAAATGTAATAACCCACGGAACCTTTGCATCAATCATAGGTTGTGCGATCATTGACCAATTTCCCTTGTAATTAATTGATGAACGGGAATCAATATCACCTGTTAAAACTACAAGGTCTGGCTTCTCTTCGTTTATCACTGTTTTCATCAAGGCCAGCACACTATCCGACTTTTGTTTATTGTCATTTAGATGTATGTCTGTAAATTGAACGATCTTAAATTTCCCCTCATGATTAAATCGGAGAACAGGTTTTGATTTGTTCTCTTTCCCCCATGAAATCATGGACATCGTCAATATTAACAGTAAAAGACTAATCGTTTTCTTCATTTATTTTCTTTTAGTTATTACTTAAATATCTAATTTTAATTTTTTGCACCGGTGATATTCTGGTTTTTATACTTTTGTTTCAGGCTTTTAAATAATAAATTCTGGGAAGAGAAGTTCTTATTTGTCATTATAAAATACACATACATTTATTGATTTCTCATTCGTGGGTAAAACAATTGTTTCATTATCACTATCCCAGTTATTCCATACTTTGTCATTTATCAGTACTGATTTTATTGATTTTTCGAATGGGGCATGGACAAATAATTTTAATTTATTCTCAGAAATTCTGTCAGGAAGATTTATACTAGCTTCAATTGTGTTGTGCCTGGTCCCGCATTTTAATTCATAGGACACATTCCCAAATTTTGTTGCTGAATTAAACAAAGTGATGACCTTTCCCGGTTCGAACCAATTCCTGGGAGTCCCTGGTGCCAGCCAGAGTTCATCTTTTGTTTCAAGAATAAGCATATCGGTTACCCTGGTTAAGAATCGTGCTTCATCAGGAACCTTGTACATCGGACCGCTGCCAATTCCCCACCCGTGAAACTCTTCCGTAAAGGCATTGACATCCGGATACAAACAAGAGACCATTGAATTATAGATACTTCTGACTGCAGCAGATAATTCATTTCGTAACAAATAGGCCTGGATCGGATTTTGTAAATTAGGTTGAAAAACCATCCCTCCTCTGCTAAACCAGTATTCATCATCAACAATTCCATGTATATTTTGTCCAAGTGAACTTGATAATGTAAGATTATCTTCCCAATCATCAAGGATCGCTTCAGCAAGAGGATCACCAGGATCAATGATCCCTGTCGTAATCAACACCATAGGACCATACAGAACTTCCCTTGTTGCGGAAAAACGGTGAAGGAAAGCATCGAATGCTGCATCTTTCCCATACCTTGAATAATAGCCGGTCTGTATAAAACCAAAGTTGCGAAAGCGTTGATAAGGTTTTGATGGGACAAAAGGTACATAAGTGTTATCGCGTAATCGCACGACAGGGCATAACTCACTGGATCGTTTAACGGAATTCTTCAAGTCACGGAGGTATCGTTGTGCTTCTTTCTCCAATCTGTCTGCCTGAGGTAAGCCTGCTATTTTAAAAGCCTCGGCTGTAGTATATAAGCCTAAATAAGCATACGCATTAACGGCATACCAGAAACCCCAGTCATCGTTGTCTTCTAAATGTCCGGCGGGCAACAAACCATAATGCAGTTCCGGGATACCATCCTGGTTCATTGCTTTTGTCTGGTTTCTTTGATCAATAATCCAATCAGCTGCCCGAAGCATATTTGGCGCTGCATGATTCAGCCAGGCAGAATCGCGGGTCATCAAATAATGATTACCTAAAGCCCATAGGACTGTTCCATGGTCTAAATTATAGTCACCCATGGTATAGTTATATTCTTCATTTACTTTCACTCCCTGAAAAACAGAGTTTTGATTCCCTGTGTAGGTTCCGGTCAGTGGCACTGTCCCCTGAAGCTTTAGAAAGGTTTCCAAATAGCTGGTTGCAGTCTGGTGATCGCCAATCTTGTCCAAATATGCAATCTGGAATGCGGATTCATTGGCAAAAACCGCATAATAAAAAGCTGCGGCAGGAACCATAAATAACCCACTCATGGGATCTTTAGTCGTACTCATCCGAATATGCGGAATGACAGATCGTGCCATTTCATTAAATTTCCGTTCAGGCACATTGAACGGTACACATTCCCCGACAATTTGCCTCCAGTATGAAATGACAAGCTGACGTTCGGAGGAATAATCAAGCGCTGATAATTTATTTCTGTTATCATTGGTTAAATCGCCCACAAATGGGACAGAAAAAGACACACTCACCGTTTGATTAGCAGGGATAGAAAGCGGAAAATAAGCAGCATTCTCAATCAAATTTATGACTGAGGAAGAAATTCCTTCCGGCAATTTAATATGGGCACGGACATATTCATGACCATCTAATTTATTGAGGATAGATGAACCATGTAGCATTGCCTGGTCAAAAGTTTCGCCTTTCAGCCATATATGGGCTGTTTTTTCTTCATTGGCAGGATTCGAAATATCAAGTTTGACCATAAGGATCGCCGGAGTTTGTTCATTACGATTCTCATTGTACGGAGACAAGGGTCCCTCGAGTAAAGTGGTAAAAGCCTCTTCATGGTATATTAAACCCTCATGATTCCAACGTACCTCCGGGACAGGCAAAAAATCATTCAGGACAGACATGTGAGAATTTGTGCCGTTCCTGTCATATACCGGATTTTTACCTGTTCCAATTGACCAATTAAATGTATCCCCAGTCCAGTTACAACGTGCCTTTTCCTTTCCTTTCGCCTTAGTATATTTCTTATTCATAAAAAAACTACCGCCCCATTCAAAACCAAATTTTTGCCAGCTTGCATCTGAAGCTAACGGCAAATAAAGTTTTTCTCCTCTTCTTCTGACATTTACGCTTAACGGAGGAATTTCACGGCTAGCCCTGTCATACGTTTGTTCTGGTTCAGCTTTTATTCTGTCTCTGATTTTTTGTCCCTTTTTAATATCTGAATCAGCAAAAACAACAGAATCAGAAGTATAGGAAATGTACGCTGAATATACAGGAATATAGATCGGGCCTTTCTCCAGGTCTGTTGCTAAAAAAGAGAAGGTTCCCTTGTCAGAACGAAGTGTAACAATTGAAAGGTCATTTGAACCGGGCAATGCTGGTGCAGCGATGTTCAGGTCCGCAATAATTCCTTTTGTTTTTTTCCCTAAACCTATCTCCCACGAACCTGTTTTTTTAAGTTTATCCGAGGCATCCCAGTTCCAACCAGATACCTTATTAATCCCCCCGTTAAAAATTTCAAGTTTCCCCGTAATAACTTCCTCTTCATTTTTGTCGCAGCCCAATTCAACCCGCAGAGATACTCTTTTTCCATTTGTAGGTGAAAAAACTTTTAAGGAACCAAGAGGAACAGGTTTGCCGTTGCAAACAATCCTGACTTTTAATGTCCTTCTGTAATTTACAGGCACAGGAAGATTACCGGCATTGGCATTTTCATTTAGCGAAATTGGATTAAATGTATAGATAATTTTATTCCCTTTTCTATGATAATTCGTTTCTGCGCTCAACCATTTTCCTCGCCATGGATCATCGAGGCGGTCTTCAATCTTTTGTTTATCAGGGCCTTCGCACGGCCAGTTCTGAAACCAATACTGAATTTTTGTTTCTTTCAGAAATGACTCAGAAATGTTGTTATTATATGTTACCTCAATTCGATCAATATCTCTTTCTTCATCCCAACATATCCCAATATTCCATTTGTTTTCTGCCGTTTGCGGCATTTTCATCAAATCATCAGGATTAAGTTGCTTTCCCAACACTCCGGTTTCATCAGACCAGTAACGTAAATCACCAAACGGGGCAATATCCCAGGTAAATTCATTATTCATAGACTTTTCACCAGAGAAGGCCTCGTTCTGTAGCCGCCCTTGTATTTGATGAGAACTAATGACCAGTATAACTACAATAAAAAAAAGAGTGATTCCTTTAGATATATTCATTTCGTCTTTATTCATAATTATTTGCTTTTCCCAAAAAAGATCATTTTAGCTGAAGGATATTCAAAGTCAGCCTTAATGACAGCGAGCCCATCTTTCCCTCTTTCGACAACAACACCTTCATTATGCCAGATATCATTAACCACTCTATTCTTTGTTATATAAGTATAAGTACTCTTACAATTGAGATTTGCAAAAATGACCACTACTCCTTTTCCTGTTTGGGGATCAATTTTTTCATGGATTTCAGGACTGTCCCCAAAATCTCCAGTTCTAACAGGATTTGCCCTTGCAATATCATCCCGAACCTGTTTGTATTTACCAATGACATCGTTAAAAAGGGCAACGCCTTCCGGCGAAGTTTTCAGTATTTCGCCCCATATCCCGTTTTGTCCCAAAACCATTGAAGCTAAATTGATAATTTGCGAATTCCGGGGATCATCCGGCTGATAATTGGCAAGGAACAAGGTGGATGGAATCCATTTGTCGTATTCAAGAGTTTGCCTTATAAACCAGCCACGGGCAGGCCCAGGATATACAAAAATATTGCGGTTCCCATTGGGCAAAACACTTTGACGCCGGGGGCAGATATCGTAATTATGAAAATAAGGTCCGTTATTTATCACAAAATATCTGCTGTACTCCAGAAATTGTATTCCAACACCAATACGTACTGATTCTGTCACATCGATATCAAACACGGCATCCGGATAAACGGAACTTACTTTTCCCATTACCTTCGTCAAATAAACAGGTAAAAGAAAAGAATAACTCAGGTGCCTTTCTTCCGGGCTGTTTGCCGATGTCCCATGAAAATGTCCGGGTTCATTACAGCCTTGCTGCGTCATTCCATCCAGATAAAAATTCCGGATTCCGGTTTCTCCTGCTAATTGAATAATCGCATCGGCAAGAGTTTCCCAATATGGACTAACCAAACACATTGGCACACTTTCTTCTGTTTCATATACTAAATCAGGTGCAGGGAAATTGCCATCCTTTGCCATTAAACAATTCTTATTCCGTGCATAAGCATTACTAAACAAGGAAGCCATCGCCGGATCAAACCAAACGCCCAGTTTCATGCCATATCCTTCTGCTTTTTGCTGAATCTGTTTCAACCCATCAGGGTACTTTTTTAGATTGACTTTCCAGTCACCGGTTCCTGCAAACCAGCCTACATCAATCACATAAACGTCAACGCCCATTTCATGTGCCCGGTCTACTTCCTTTAAGGTCCATTCCAGGTTCATATTGGTTTGATACTGGCCGCCTGCCCATTTATCCCGTTCCTGCCTCCCCCATGTATTGTAATAAATATAAGGCTTACGGCTTTCTACGCTCTGCGATAGATATTTAAGCATAAAATCGCGATACCTGGCAGCAAGAATATCTTCATTCCCCAATACTCCTCCAATTTCAAACCAAAGTGTTGAATATCCATCAACTGGTTGTCCGTCATAATAATTTCCTTTTACTGAACGAAGATTAACCGTCCGGGAAGGATTAAGGCAATATTCAAGAAAAGCATTGGGAAACATAGAACCGTGTTCATAAGCAACCAGAAATGAAAACTGACCGTCGCCTCCCAACAAAACAGGCCCCATAACCGCAGAAGAATGGGTGAAATCTTTCTGGTCAAGACTTTTTTCTACCGGATGACAGGAATGAATGCGCTCGTTGAATACCCCCAGACGTAATTCTTTAACCTGTGGATAATCTTTTAGAGAACAGGTTAGGTATGAAAAGTTGTCTTTTCCTGTTTTTTTTGTCAACCGTTGAGTCCCGGAAGCTTTTAGTGTATATGAAAAACGGACAACAGGATTATCAGGGGCAATCCGAAAATTTATTCTCAACCGAAGGGTTGTGTCTGACAGGGCAGCACCTTCATAAACATATTCGGTTACCCCATTACGTAATAAAACTGGCTTTTTTATCTCTTTCAGACCGGATAAAACCATCGAAGTTTCTTTGCCATCGATTTCAAAAACAGGCAGTTGGATATCAATTGATTTCCCCTCGGTTTGGAGGGTATAAGTCCAGGAGTTTATCGATGAAGTACTCCATGAAACATGAACAGATTCCGTTCCTATTTTTTCCTGATTGGAATATCCACACCCTACCATCAAAAAAAGGATTAAGATATGCCATAAATCAGCAATGGTACTTTTTTTTCTTGTTCGTGAAATTTTACTTTTTCTTGTCATGTTTTTGAGATTTTCAATTCGGGTAAATGAAGATAAATTCAGGAAAGTCTTTATGTATTTTTTGTAATGACATATATAACACCTTGCTGTCAGTGAGACTAATTGTTGCTCCGTCATTTTCAATTGATGCAACACCCATTACAATATCTGTATTGAAAATATTAAGTTTCATTTCAATCTAATTTGGAACTTCCAAGTACCTGCGCCAACCATATTCCTGATAAATTAGTACCCCATCCGTGGCGAATGCAATTAAATTTGTAGTAGTTATACCATAGGCTACCATCATGACGTTTTGTTGTCAGCACGACATAATTAAAACCTGCCACTTTGGCCGCTTTCAACCACTTATTCGGTTCGTAGCTCAATGAACTGAATCGTTTGGCCAACTTATAATATCTATCGGGCGGCGAATATTTTCCGCCCCATTCAATGTTTTTCTGTTCAATAGTATAGGACTCGGCATAAGCATTCATTTGTGCTGTGGCAAAAGAAACGACTATGGTAACTAAACTCCGCAATAGGATGATTTTCTTCATGTAAATAAATATTTATAAATTGGCATCCGGCTTCTCCCATAAAAGGGTAATTCTGGCTTTTACCCGTTGTTTATTAATCTTATCCCGGTATTGCCTCCTTTTGACAGGGAAATATCAACCGGAGTATTTGTTTTATACGAGCCACAGGTAAAATCAGGGATGTCGATCGGCTTTGAACCATTGCTGACTGACCATTCGCTCAAAGGGATAATACAACTCCATAATGCGGCATCGTATACATCCTGATCTATCGGAAGGCCATTACGCAAACAGTCGATCAAACGCCAGTTTAGCAGAAAATCCATTCCCCCATGACCGCCAATTTGTTTGGCCGTTTCACCAATCCGTTTTATAATTTCGGGCGAATACACTTCCCAAACTGCCTTCATTTTTTCATCATCCAGCCATTTACCTCCCAACGATATACGCTCAGGTAGAGGATATTTCATGGCAGCACCTTTTGTCCCGCTAAGCAGGTGAATACGGGAATATTCCCGGGGGCTGGTGATGTCGTACTGCAACATAATCGTTCGCCCTTTTTCTGTGCGGAGAATCGAAGTATTCATGTTCCCCCGGTAGGAATTGGTGTCGAATTCTTTGTAAAAACTATCTTTTTGAGCAAGATCTGTTGCCATTTTTCCCATCATAAAATCAATTGACGACATGGAAACCATGCGGATGAGGCGGTCGCCCCGGTTGATATCCATTGCCTGACATACAGGACCTAAACCATGTGTCGGATATAGATTTCCGTTTTTATGCTGGCTTTCTTTCAATCGCCACATATCGCCATCCTTTCTCTTTCCGAAATTATTTTGATGGTGAATATACCCGGCATCAGCATGAATGAGATCGCCGAAATAGCCCTGTCTGACCATACTGAGGGTCAGTAACTCAAAGAAATCGTAACAACAATTTTCGAGTATCAAACAATGTTTTCTTGTTCTTTCTGATGTTTCAACCAATTGCCAGGCCTCTTCAATGGTCGAGGCAGCAGGAACTTCAACGGCCACGTGCTTCCCCCATTCCATTGCATAAACAGAAATTTGTGTATGCAATGGACCTCTTGGCACAGCAATATGAATCAAGTCGAGATTCGGACTTTGGCACATTTCTTTCCAGACATCATCACTTCCACCGTAAGTTTTGGCAACAGGCCAACCTGAATCATAAAGTACCTTCTGAGCCTCTTCAACTTTGGACATCCGCTTATCACACAAGGCATTGATTGCCATCCCTTCAATATGTAACATCGTTTTCAGATTCACGGAACCTCGATCTCCAAGTCCCACAAAACCGACACGTACGGTTTCAATCTTTGGGGCTGCATAGCCACTCATGTTAAAAACTTGTTTGTGCACTTTTTTTACCGCACGTTCAACCTCCGATTTGACCGATTCATTCGATCCCGGATCGGATACAAACCCTGTTGTAACGACAACTCCGGCACCAAAGGTTGCCTGTTTTAAAAAATTCCGTCTGGTCGCTTTCATATATTAACGTATTTAGTTATCAAAATCAGGGATATTCATATATTCTCCGTCATTCAGTGCCGACTGGTGTGCTATGATTCCGGGTGCGGTGTAAGCCAGTGCAGCGATCCTAATGCCGGTTTTACCAATAAATGCACGCCGACCTGTCGTCTGATTTAGTAATTTCTCATTCATGTTAATATTTTTTTAAAATATCCCTTTCGAAAATTGAAAATCGGCAAAATCCATAAAACATTGCCAATCGTATAAAGTCACATCATGTTTCCCTGTACAGATATGATAGCCAATGGTCCCTATGACAGGATGGTTGACAGGAGGCATCGTTTGTGAGGGGAATCCCATCTTCCCTAAAAAATTATATACAGAAGTGGCTGCAACACATGAAAGGAATTCCCTTTTTCGGATCGGCCCACGGATTATCTGCAATAAAGCAGTACTTCATATTGTCAGAAGATGAGAGCGTAAACTTGTATTTTTTTGCACCGGCCACCGGTACAAAATCAAAAGAAGGGGCATGAATAAACTGCATCGAATGGTTGTTCCAAATGGGCTGTAGATTAGGGATTCCCGGCCTTATTGGGATTAATGACTCACGAACTGCCTGTTTCCTGATTTTTTGATAATTTATATCCGATTTTATTGGACCGGACAGTACCTGAGTATTAAACGCTGCCAATAGAAGCAGAAGCAACAACGCTGCATTCCCATTTATTAATTTCTTCATTTTAATTTCATTTTATATAATTTTTCAAAGTCAATATCGGCTTTTGCCTGACTCTATAATTCCAATATTTCCGAAAGGAATTGGTTGAAACCCGGGTACTTTTTTGAATACTTCAGATGATTCTTTCAACTTGAAATCCTGTTCTTTTTCATTTTCAAAGCCGGGATCTTCAGTGGTAATATAATTATTGTCAGAGTATTCGAGCCAGCTTTTGTCGCCTTTGATAACTTTATCAATTCTGACAAATACATTTTTATCCACCACGTTACGTTTCGGGAATCCGGGCTTTTCGTCCCAGTATTTTGCCAGTTCCGGGTATTTTGTACTGTAAGTCGGCTGGTTATATTTTACTTCATTCAGTTCCTGTTCAAAAAGATTTCCGGGCTGAATCCATAGATTTTCCGAATAGCCAGACTGAAGGCGATCGTCGATATGAATGGCTATCGGGCAGTCAATAAAAATATTGTTTGTATATGGATTATCACTTCCGCCGCCAATTAAAACCGGCATGCTTCCGGCTTTGTAAAAAACATTTCCGGTTACTTCCATTCCACAGGCGCCATCGTCATGATAAACAGCAGAACAACGATGGGTATCGTTGATGTGGTGAAAATAATTGTAACGAACCAAAAGCCCCCTCATTGAAGGATTGCGTCCGTAATAAAGAGCTCCCACATCATCGGTTACCTGGCAAACATCGTGAATGTTGTTGTATTCAATCAGGTGATCGTTTCCCGATAACAGGATTGCACAATGCGGGGCATTATATATCTCACAATGTGCAATACGGTTTCCAACTCCACTAATCTGTACCCCGGCACAATATGTTTTTATAATCCGGTTAAAATCATGGATACTACAGTTTTCGACAAAGTTTCCTGCTGCTTTCAGGGTTTTACGGTTTCCACCCGACATTCTGATCCCTCCCATACCGGTTTGGAATATGGTACAGTTTGTAAGACCATTATTTTTGCCAACGACACTTTCATCGCCGTCGCTGATGTTAACTGCATACAAACCCAGGTTCTGAAACGTACAATTTTTTAACAGGCATTGTGAACTTTGTTGAATATCGACACCTATACCACGCGAACATCTAAAGTCAACCCCTTTGATGGTAATCGCTGACGTTTTTGTCATCGAGATAAACGGTCTTTCAAGGATTGAAACCTCAAGGGTATTTATTCCCCCAGGGTTGTAGAAATAAAGGATGCCTTCATTCCTGTCGATGTAATATTCTCCAGGGGTATCAATTTCTTCCGGAATATTATACGCATACCACGCATTCCATGATTTCCCTGAACAATAACCGTAAATATGAGGCTGTAAGGTTGTAAAAGTTTTTTTCAATGTGTCAATCGAAGCAAGTTTAACTACATCATCGGCCCAGCCGTAATGAAAATAACCGAATATCCAGATATTGTCTGAAGCTTTCCAACCCGAAGGCCGGTTTCCCGGATAATAAAACTTTCCACCAATATTTCCTTTGTCGCCCTCAGCAGCAACCGACCCTTTTTCAATTACGTTATCAATAGCAACAACCGAATCGTTTGGCCAACGTGACAGATGGCCGGCGACACTGTTGATAAATATTTCCATACATGAAGGTTCAATCAGATGTCCATATCCTACCTGTTTTAGTTCCCCATAATTGGTTAGGCCCAGTTCCCTGAGCTTGACCATTGAAATATGGCCACGGTTTTTAACCGGGAATATTTGTTCCTTATCGCTACCGCTAATAGGTATTATTTTCCCCGGATCAATAGAAATACCTCCGAAAAACAGGACTTTTTCATTTTTATAAGGTGCAATCTTCAATTTTTTGTCCTGATCGCCCAGTTCAAGCGTTTGGGTAAAATAATAATTACCTTCACGAAGCAGGATTGTATAAGTGCCATTCTCCCCGGATTGCTTTTTTTTACGGATTACATCCCTGGCCTTCTCAATGGTTAAATAAGGGTGTTCTAATGTTCCGTCATCAGAATCGTTGCCCTGTGTTGAAACATACACCAGTTTCTCACTGCTGCATGAAACACCAAGTAGAAAAACGATGGCTATGAATACGCGTTTTATGTTAGTTAGTTTTCTCATCGTTGTATTTATTAGGTAAATCTCCCTGATTTTCTTCCGGCATTTGCCTTTTACTTGTTCAATTCTTTTATTCGGATATTACGCCAGGCAACCTGAAACGGGCCAAGATCACCTACTCCATGAACCTGAAGTCCGATAAAACCCTTTGGATGGGTTGAATAAAATTTCTTATCGATCAAATCTTCAATCTGCATACCGTTAATCCAGGTTTGTATCCGTGCACCTTTTGCCACAATACGGTAAGCATTCCATTTGCATGCCTTAAACGCTTTGTGCCGGATCAGCTTACTCTCGGGTGTCATCCATCTGTCAAATGCTTCACCGTAGATGTATCCGGATACCGATCCTTCTGCACCGCCCCCTTCAATTTCAATCTGTGGACCATTTACCCGCCCATATTGCTCTCCATCCTCCGGGCTCTTCGTTTTTGAACGGATTTGAACTCCTGAATTCAGTTCCGGGCTTATCAGCTTCACCTCAAACTCAAGTTCAAAATCGGCAAATTCCTTTGCAGTACAGAGAAAAGAATTCGGACTTCTTTTTTTTGTTTTTCCTATAATTGTCCCATCTTCCACGCGGTAGGTCGCTGTTCCATTTTTTACGATCCAGCCATCCAGATTTTTGCCATTAAAAAGCTTCATCCACCGGTTCCCTGATGCGTTGGTCAACACAGAAAAAGACATCAGTATTATCAAAAATAGAACACCTTTTTTACACATAACTTGCGTTTTTAATTATTCACGAATAAATACGGATTGATTGCTATTTGAATTTGGTATAGTCCCATTTCCCCCGGTATGGACGGGATACCATTTGGTTGGCATAATCGTCACCTACAAATCGCTCAGCTTTGGGATCCCATTTCAGGGGACGCTGCAGTTCGTATGCAATGTTTGTTATGTTGCATAACGATGCAGTACGGTGGCCGATTTCGACATCAGAGATCGGTTTGGTACGGGTTTTTATTGCATCGAGCCAATCCTGGTAATGGTCATTACTCACATATACCCGTTTATCGGTGGGTCTTAATTCGGCTTTTGCCAGACCTGCATCCGGGAAAGTACGGAAGAAATCACGGCTGATTTCGATTTTCCCTTCCGTGCCAATAAACTGGACTCCATTGCCATCTTTTTCTCCTCCCCATATTTTATGGTTCATCACCACGCCATTTGCATATCTCATCGACAATCCGGTTTTGGCTGGAACAGATGGTGGAGTAAACTGAACGGGTCCAGATTTATCCATATCCAAAGCCCATTGGGCAATGTCAAACATATGGGCGCCCCAGTCGGTGATATAACCACCTCCGAAATCACGGTAACCACGCCACCAGGCCCAATTAGGATCATCAAGAGCAGGGGCAAAAATAGGATTGAATCCGCGGTACAGGGAAGGGCCAATCCATTCATTCCAATCCAGGGTTTCGGGTACGGGCAATGTAGGCAGATCACATTGGCGAACAGGTTCACCAACACTGACATTGATTTCCTTCACCTCACCTATATATCCATTTCTCACCAATTCTACTGCATGGCGGAAATTGCGCCATGACCGTTGCATATTCCCGGTTTGGAAAACCCGGTTGTATTTACGTGCTGCGTTGACCATTGCACGGCCTTCAGCGACGGTTAACGCAAGCGGTTTTTCGCAATAGATATCTTTACCTGCCTTTGCTGCATCAACCGCAATTTGTGCGTGCCAGTGGTCAGGAGTAGCAATCACAACAGCATCAATATCGGATCGCTCAAGCATTTCGCGGTAATATTTGTACCCATCAATCTTTGCATTTATCCCTTTTGCCTCATTATTTTTTTGAGCTTCTTTAAGAAACATTTCAAGCTTGAGCCCATAAACATCGCAGGCAGCAATTGCTACAGTCGACTTGCAACTCCCAATACTATCAAGCAAAGAACGGCCTTGCTTCCAAAGGCCAATATAACCAATGTTAATACGGTCGTTGGCTGCAATAAAGCCTTTCCCGCCTAATCCATGACGGGGAATTACAGTAACTGCAACAGCGCCGGTAGCAGCTTTGCCAAGGAAATTTCTTCTGTCTATTTTGTTCATTTGATTATTTAGATAGTGTTGTAATTACAATACTTCGTTAAATTTCAAGTGGCAATTTTGCCATAGCTAACATAATTAAATAATTCTTTGGTATTTTTTTGATTTTTTCAGTGTTTGGGTTAGATGTAGCCCAGTTGACAATATTGCTTAAACAAAGGGCTTCCTGGAAAAATAAGCATCGGCAATCATGTAGTAAGAAAATTTATTGAATTTTTTTTGCACTCTTGGTTACCAAACTTGCGTAATAAGTCAAAAGACTAAATCCCTTGCCAACTAATTCGGTAGCCGAAAATGTTTGCCATACGTTCAAATGGAGTGCCTTATTATTGACAATATCTACTATAGCGAAACCTATATCCAAACCCCATTTTACCGATTTGTCCCTACAGCATGTGGACTTGCCTGCCTTGGGGAGGAAACTTGGATAAAATGCAATTACGTGTTCGCCAGATAAAACCTGATTAATTGATTGCTTATTGAAAACAAAAAAATCGAATTTCTTTTCAAACTGGTTTCGATAAGTTTGTTCTCTCAATGAACTGAACCGACCAAAATGAAGGAAGTTAAACTTACCTTATATACTCAAAATATGCCAAAGAATACCCAAGTAATAGAGATAGAGATAGAGATAGACTTTACCTGGAAGGCGGCATAAAAATCGTGAATGTGTTTGCCCAATTAACAGAGGATGTCCATTTTATATAACCGGACATCCTCTGTTTTATTTTCATCATCAATACGATTAGTATAGCGGATTTTGCAACAATGACGGGGCTTTTTTGATCTCCACATATGGAATAGGAATCCAATACATCTTATTACTGACAGGCCCTCGTGTCTGAGCAAGTATTTGCTGCCAGGTAGTTGTGACTACGTTATTCTGCCTTACTTCCAGAATATCAACGGCCATTGCATTTGTCAGTGCCTTATCCAGAATTTTCCATCTTCTTATGTCAAAAAAACGTTTGTCTTCAAATGCAAATTCTATTTTTCTTTCGTGACGCAATGCAATGGTAACATCTCCTGAAAAATCGGGAAGCCCGGCTCTCTTGCGGATCAGATTGATATAGGTAGTGGCTGTTGGCGTATCACTCAAGCCAAGGCAGGCTTCAGCATAGTTCATGAGTATTTCTGCATAGCGGTACTCAATCCAGACATTTTGATTTCTTTCGTAATAGCCCACACATTTATCATCCAACATTTTTTTCATAAGATATCCCGTATAGCTTCCATCCTCTTTGTCAACAGGACCTCTTCGGGTATCCAATCCATAACTATCGATAAATGTCCCGTCAGTGTTCATCGTCCGCCGGGTACGTCTGTCGTAGATCCCTAGCGGATCCACCACTGCCAGAGCTGGGTAAATACGGGGCTGCCAGACTGCACTGTCGTACAAAACGGATCCGTAGAACCTGGGTTCCCGGTTATAATAAGGATTCTCGTTTTTAAATTTTGCAGATTTGTTTTTAAAATAGTTGGTCCCATCCACAAAAAAGTGATCCGAAAATTTAGAACCATCTTCCATTTCATATTCATCTACAAAACCCTGAGTTGGACTATGGCTACCATAGCATTCGTTTCCATTGTTTGCATTCCGCATATTAAAATCAGGTCTCTCCCCAACATCCTTCAAATACATCTTTCCCCATATTACCTCAGGGCTCGACAGGTCATATGCTTTGAAAAACTCGAAATATTTTTTTGCAATTGTTTTCTTGTCAGGCGCTCCAAAATCTGCCAGCTGGCAGGTGTTTAAATCCATCACGGCTTTTGCAGCATTTTTGGCTGCTGTCCATAAAGCGGTTCTGTCGGGATTTTTGTATCCTACTAGTTCACTTGTTGCGGTACCATCGGCAGTGAGGTCACTGGCAGCAAATAACAATATTCGTGATTTAAGCGCTAATGCAGCCTCTTTGGTAGCCCTTCCCATCTCCATTTGACTTTTCAGTTGGAGCAGTGTTGCCGCCTGGTCACAATCTGCAACGATGAAATCGACCGTCTCTTTAAAGGTTTTTCTGGTAACAGTCGTAAAATCATCTCCCAATTTATTCGGTTCTTTAAATATTGGAAGCCCTCCATAGGTACGACACATCTGGGTATACAGATGTGCCCTCAGAAACAATGCTTCTCCCTTTAATAGGTCCGTTTTTGCCTTTATAGAAGCTTTTTCTGTTTCTTTGTAAGCATTCGGTACCTTATCAATATTTGCAAGAAAAATATTGATTGACTGAATGATTGCAAAACGACTCCAGCTATAATTTTCATACGAATAGGTCGAGCTGGAACTCCATGGCGCTCCGTTATCCGGGTTTATAGAACCTAACAAATAATTGTCACTTCCTTTGATGTGGATAAACATACATTCATCGGTTACCCCAGAAATCATCATACCCTTAAATCCAATATTTGCAGAAATATAAAAACTTTTTAAATAATTATCAGCCAGATTTATATCAGACCAAACTGTGCCATCCGAATATTTATCCAACGGAATCTTATCCAAAATTCTTTCACTGCAAGCTGAAAGTAAAAACATCAGGATTGCAAAGATTTTTATTTTTGATTTTATTTTTTTCATAATATCAACTTGTTTAAATTAACAGCAATTAAAATCCTCATTAAAAAGCAAATTTTGCTCCAAGTGAAAATACTTTCATGAGCGGATAATTGGTTGGACTTCCAAGTTCGGAATCCATGATCTTGTTCCCCGAGTAGAGCATGAGTAAGTTTTGTCCCGAAAAATAGATTTCTGCACCCTGTAACAAAACAGCTTTTTGGATATTTCGCGGAATCGTATAGGAAACTTGGAGGTTTTTCAGCCGTGCGTAAGCGGCATTGTGGTACGTGTAGTCTGTCTTGTAATTAGTTCTCCAATAGGACTCTTCACGTTCCCAAGCCTTTGGTTTACTGGCGGTGATATTATCAGGAGTCCATCTCCCGTTCGCATCATATGCAAAATAATTGCCACCTGTCCCCTGCAGTTGCAGGTACATATCTCTCATACAATTTCCAACTCCCTGAACTAAGGCAGCAAGGCTCCAATTTTTGTAAGTCACTCCCAATGTTACACCGTAGGTAATCTTGGGACTCGCAGTTTTTTCGAATATAACTTTGTCATCACCATTAATAATCCCATCACCACTGACATCTTCAATAATGATATCTCCAGGTTTTGCTGTCGATACATGCGGATAGGCTGCCACCTCATTGGCGTCATTAAATATACCTAATGATTTGTAAAGTTGTATGGACCCAATCGGATGGCCAGTCATAACTTGCCACGGAACGCTTCTGGCTGGCTCATCGAATTCAACAATGCTATTTTTAGCATAGGAAATATTTCCATTTATTGAATACGACCAGTCTCCTTTTCTGTCGGCATATCCTAATACTACCTCAACTCCTTTATTATCAACAATACCAAAATTTTCGTCAGGGAGACTTATTCCGGTAAATTGAGGGACAGAGGCATTTCTTTTCACCAGGATATTGTTTCGTCTCTGGTAAAAATATTCAGCATCCAGCTTCATTTTATTGTTAAAAAACCTCGATTCAAATCCAATATTAAACACGTTTCCAACTTCCCATGTGATCAAAGGATTAGGTGTTCCACTCTGGTATAAAGCATTGGTATACAATTTACCGGTTCCGAATACTGTTCCTGTTCCAAATCCATAATTTGATAAATATTGAAAAGCGCCCACCTGGTCATTACCCATTTGTCCCCAGGAAGCCCGGAGTTTAAAATAGTCAATGAAAGGGATATTTCTTTTCCAGAAATCTTCATTGGATATTCTCCATCCGGCAAGTAAACTTGGGAAATTTCCCCATCTTCCGTTTTCTTCTGAAAATCTTAACGAGCCATCACGGCGGAAAGTAAATTCGAATAAATATTTTTCATTGTAATTATAACTAAACCTTCCAAAATAGTTAATCCGTGAATCTATATTCACCGACGAATTGATCGATTGATCCGTAACACTCCCGGCAAATAAATAGGGCAATTGGTCAGATAAAAAATACCTGCGAAATGCACTGATCCCTTTGTCCATGTATTCAGAAGATTCATAGGCAATAAAGGCGTTTAAATTGTGAACACCATTGATTGTTTTATCATAATTGGCCTTTAGGTTTATAATTTTAGTTTTACTATCACCATAAGAATCAGTTAATCTTGGTTCCGGAAAAGTCATTTTAGCACCTATCAAATAGGCTGACCCATCTTCTTTACCTGTATTACCTGCTGCCAAATACGCATTCTTATTCAGATTGTAATTAATCCAGGGTTTCCTGAAATCTTTAACTACATTAAAACTCATGTCATAAACATAATATCCGGATAAGGTCAAACCTTCAATTTTAGGTACTTTAAATGTAGCGCTTAACCTGTTCTGACTTCGGTAGCGTATGTCATCTTTGGAGCCGGCTTCTAATGTACCTGTTATACCGGTACTGTTTCCATCAGGGATGGCCGGTGCGATATATCCATTAGGCCAGATAGCGGCATCAGTTGGTCTGCCTTTAATTAATGAATAGTAAACGTCACGTTGCGTACTTATCGGAGACAACCGGTTTTCCTGCGAACCGCCGATATCAATACCCAGGCTTAAATACTCATTAATTTTAATGTCCAGGTTCGCCTTAAGGGTGTATCTTTTGTACGAACTTGCTGAATTTTTATAGATTACTCCGTCATTCTGGCTGCCGAAGGAAGTATAGTATTTAATATTTTTAGAACCTCCGTTCACCGAGAAAGTATGATGGTCCGAACTGGCATACTTATTTAAGGAAGCATCGAACCAGTTGGTATTAGGATGTGTCCAGGGATATTCTCCGGATTTGTATTTCTCAATGTCACTCAGAGAAAAGGACATATTACTTTCAGCTACGTTTTTGTAGGTTTGCATTTCCCTGATCATCTGAGCATACGTACCTGCATCAGCCATTTCCGGTAACATTGTCGGGGTAGTAAATCCTTTATAGAACTCATATCTGAAGGTTGGTTTGGCAGCCTCTATCCCCCGTTTAGAGGTGATAAGAATGACTCCGTTTGCTGCCTGTGCACCATAAATTGCAGCCGAGGCATCCTTAAGTACTGTTACGCTCTCAATATCGTTCGGTTCCACCGAATTAAGATCGCGTCCCGGAACACCATCGATTACGACTAACGGAGCCGAATTGCCCAATGTGGCCGCACCCCTGATACTAATTATTGCTTCATCAAAGCCAGGTTGTCCGCTTCCCTGTTCAACAATAACTCCCGGCAGCCTCCCTGCAAGTGTGTTGGAAATTCCGGCTACAGAAGAAGAAGTGATCTCTTTACTTGAGACGGAAACGACAGATCCAATTACATTTATCTTCTTCTGAAACCCATATCCGATAGCAACCACCTCATCAATCCCGACGGTCTCTTCCTGCATCGTTATTTTAAATGTGGACTGTTTTCCGATAACAATTTCCTGGGTTTTCATTCCAACAAAAGAAAAAACGAGTGTATTGGCATCCGCAGACACCGACAGCGTAAAATTACCATTTGCATCTGTAACAATTCCCGTCGAAGTCCCTTTTACAACCACGCTAACTCCGGGCAGGGTGCCCCCATTGCTGTCTATAACCTTACCGGAAAGCTCCTTTTTTTGTTGCTGTTGAAGCTCCATATTCTGCAACTCGGAAAGCGGGATTTTTGAAATCTTATTCAGTTTTGAAATCAAAATCTGACGGTCAAAAATCTGGTAGGCCTCTTTTTTTCCTTCAAAAATCTGATCCAAAATCTGATCCACCGTTCCATCCTTGACCGTTACATTGACTTTTCGGTCTACATTAAGGGATTTCTCATTAAAAAGAATGATAAATTCGCTTTGCTCTTCGATTTTCTGAAAAACATCACTGATACTTACATCTTTTAAGTTCAGGTTGAACTTTACCAATTGAGAGTAGCTGCTCGCCGAGGCGGACACGAAGGCAGCAAATATCAATAAGGTTAATAGCTTCATTTTTAATAAAATTTCATCTCTATCCATCCTGAGAATGGACATCACATTACGTTTTTTTTTCATACATTTGTACGTTTTTAATTAAACACTGAATTAATAGTAAATTAAAGCTGGGAGGTTGGCACACTTCCCGGCTTTTTAATGAAATAAAAGCTAATTTCTCATAGGCAATTCTGATTTTTTAGTAAGTTGAAATTTATGTGATTATAATTTGGATTCGAGGGCAATTCAATTCATTCTCCCCTCTACTTCGTTGCTTTTTTTTCGATATATAATTGATGACCATCAATCCGGTATTGTAGTACCACAATAATGTCAAGCGCCCTCATGACCTGATCAATAGAATCTTTAAGATCCAGTTTCCCTGTGATCAGGTCTTCTTTGGGGAATTCAGGACTAAGGATAAACTTTACATTGTAATAGCGTTGCAATTTGTTCAGCACATCATCGATGCTCTGACGATGAAATTTATACCACCCTTCGGTCCAGGCAATGGCATAATCAACATCGGGTTCCTCACGCAAAACGATGGTACGATCATTCCGGTCATAGCTGGCTTTTTGGTAAGGCTTCAAAATCGATTCCCGCTTCAAAAATCCCAAAGCTGAACGTTCACTGACAGAAATACTTCCTTCCAAAAGAACGGTTTCAATCTGTTTATCCGATTCGTAGGCAGAAATATCAAATTTGGTACCCAGGACTTTAATGGCAATTTCATTCGTATTTACATAAAATGGCAGTTTTGGGTTGTGAGCAACCTCAAAATAGCCTTCTCCCTCCAAAAATACCTCCCGTTTGTTCTCCAAAAATTTGGTAGGGAATGCCATCCGGCTTCCCGCATTTAGCCACACTTTAGTACCATCTTCGAGGGTCAGTTGAATTTTCTTCCCAAAAGGGACAACGACCTCGTTCATTTTTGATACATTGGCTTGGTTGGCTTTGTTTAAATCAAGTACCTTTTCATTGTCAATAGTGATTTTCCTATCTTTGCTAAGTGCAATTTTCGAGTTATCCTTTTCGAGAACAATATTTGCTCCATTTGAAAGATGCAGCTGCGACTTGCTATTCCTGCCAGAGTCAGCAATGGTTGTATAAACATACGATTTCTGATTCTGATATATAGACCAAAAACCGGCTGCTCCAATTGACAATGATATAAATACAACAGCGGCATATTTTATAACTGACCGCCAAATATTATGGTCAGAATGGCTGGATAGTTTTATTTTCTGGAACGTCAGTTGTTCTATGTGAGATGCACTCTCAGATTTCGGTATAAGTGAAGTCCAAAATCGATCAATCCACTGAAACAGGTAGTTCTCTTCAGGATCTTTCCTGAAATCTTCTTTTAAGATTTTATTGTCTTTTTCACCGGAATAGTAATCTGCAATTCGGTTGAATTTTTTTTTATTGTTCTCCATTTTCTTTTGGTGAGTTATATCTCTAAAGACGCAACCTTTCAAAAAATGGACTATAAGATTTTAACTTTTTTTTAAAAAACAATTAAATAATTTATTTTAAGACATTTTAGGTCAGGCATTTTACTGAAAGTTGTCTCAGAGAGAGAAAGAGAAGATAAATGTCATTAAAACTAATCTTACTGTCTTTTTGCGAAACCCCGACTTCAGTGCAGATTTTTTCGAGGGCATAAACTATGTGATTCTTAACAGTTAATGGCGAAATTTCCATTAGCTTTGCAATCTCTTTATATTTCAATCCATTTATCTTTGCCAAGCTGAACGCCATCTTACATTTGGGAGGAAGTTGTTCAATGGCCACATTGATTTTATCGATTATCTCCTGATCGAAAGGCTCTATGCCATCGCTTTCGAGGGGAGCAAAACTGTATTCTTTAACTTCGTCGAGACTCAATATTTTGATTTTCCTTTTTTTCCGCAAAAAGGAAATGCTTTCGTTCCGAGCCAGGATAAAAAGAAATGACTTTATGTTTTTGATATTATAAAATTCAGCCCGTTTTTGCCAGATTTTGAAAAAAACATCACTCACAATTTCTTCAGCTGATTCATTGTTCCCAACTATCCCTCGAACAAACAGAAATAAATCATTTGAAAATCTATCCATAATAGCTTTGATCCCCTCACGATCAAAAAATGCATCAAAACTATTATTTTCT
The DNA here is from genome assembly GCA_963677935.2 of Prolixibacteraceae bacterium. Taxonomy (GTDB): domain Bacteria; phylum Bacteroidota; class Bacteroidia; order Bacteroidales; family Prolixibacteraceae; genus JAAFHB01. The sequence continues at coordinate 5,900,741 of CAXXEH010000003.1, forward strand.
GTATCCGTCATTATTTTCAAATTTTTTTGTCAAATATATAAAAAAAGCCCATGGCATATCAGCTAACTTCAAACTGACTTTTTGTGACATTTAGTTTGCAATTTTTTATCACAAGATTTGTTTTTGAAGCTTTATCCTTTTACAATAGTTCGTTCAAAACTTATTTATTTATCTGATATACTGTAAAATAACTGATTATTTATTAAGTTAAAACCACGGAGATTTGTGTCTTTAAAGTATTAATTACCAGTTAATTAATTTAATTATGGCCATCCCCGCGATTTATGATTTGTACTTACTGGTGATGCGTTAACTTTTATAAAATATTTGTAATTAACTGATATTAAAATCAATATAAGCGTTCTTTGATTTTTTGATTTGAATTGACTCGTAGTTTTGCATCTTTTAACGTGCAAGATTATGAATTCAGGTAAGTATGTATTCGCCCAGCTGTTACAGTTTGTCAACAAATATGAGTTTGAAAAAGGTGTCAAGCGTTATAAAGGCAACTATAGGGTGAGAGAATTAGACTGTATATTTCAATCATGAAGTAGTCCACCTTTCAGTCGAAAAGTATACCACATAGTCATAATAAAATGAGATTAAAAGCTCATTTTTAAATCATGATAAGTATGTATACAAAACAAGAGATCATCATTCGTAGCCACAGGGAAGGCAAGAGTCAGCGACGCATATCGCATGAACTACAAATAAGCCGCAAGACGATAAGAAAGTATATTGAGGATTACGAGAATCTTTAAAAGGGATCAATGAAGCCGGAAACGGTTCTTTCGACATATCTGTCAAGTCCTCCTGTTTACAATGTTGGGACAAGTAGCAAAGTTCGTTTGACAGAAGAAGTCCAAGCTGTTATAGACATTCTACTTGAAGCAAACGACAAGAAGATACAACAAGGTATGCGAAAGCAAATCCTGAAGAAAATAGATATCTTGCAATTACTTCATGAACAAGGCCTGGAGATAGGCTATACCACTGTTTGCAATTATATCTGTGAAAAGCAGGGAAAATCAGCTGTAAGCAAGGAGACATTTATCCGGCAGCAGTATCAGCCTGGATCATCCTGTGAGTTTGACTGGGGCGAGATAAAACTAAACATAGGGGGACAAGTGTGCCGTTTTCAACTTGCCGTGTTTACCTCGTCTTACAGCAATTATCGTTATGCTGTCATATTTAAGCGTCAGGATACCCTGGCTTTTATGGAGTCACATGTTTCATTTTTTGAGCACATCGGGGGTGTTTATCAACAGATGGTTTATGACAATATGCGCGTTGCTGTTGCCAAATTTATTGGTAAACATGAGAAAGAACCCACCCGGGCCTTGCTTCAAATGAAGGGACATTACCAGTTTAGCCACCGTTTTTGCAATGCCTACAGCGGAAATGAAAAAGGGCATGTTGAACGCAGTGTGGAATACATCAGAAGAAAAGCCTTTGGTTTTAAAAGCGACTTTGCCAACATGGAAGAAGCCGAAAAATATCTTGAATCAATTATTATCCGTATAAATCAAGTCAAACAGCAACTAACCGGCCGTACAGCAATGGAGATGTTTGCAGATGAGAAAAAGCTGTTATGGCAATACAAAGAGCCGCTGGCATGTTCCGATTCTGTACAATTGAGGGTAGATAAATACGCAACAATCAGTTACTGCACCAACCGTTATTCAGTATCTGATAAACTGGTTGGTTGTTTTGTTGATGTTAAAATATTTAGCAATACACTTGAAGCTTACAGCCAAAACAAGCTTGTAGGATCTCATCAGCGTGATTATGGTAAACATCAGTGGATCATCTCCATTGAACACTATTTGGATACTCTGAGGCAAAAGCCTGGGGCATTGGACGGGAGAGTGGCCCTTACATGCAGCCCATATCTGAAAAAACTATATCTGCAATTTTATACCCAAACGCCCCGGGACTTTATTGACTTGCTTCATTATTGTTGCCAAAATAAAATTAGTGCAGAAAATCTGGAAGCCACCGTGTCACGGCTGGTTGGCCTTTGCACCCAAAGCATCACCACAGAGAAGTTAACTGCACTTCTGGGCAATAAACCCAGAGAAGAGGTTAAACTGGTGGTCGTAAATAACCAAACGATGTATATGGCTCAGGAACAACTCAAACAGATTACCGCATTAATGAATTAAGACAACAGTAAAATGAATCTACAAAACGAAATAAAAGTACAAATTACCAGGTTCAGTAAAGAACTAAGACTTCCCGCTTTCCGCAATGAGTATGAACAGATCGCACAGGAGTCTGCCAAAGATAATGCAGACTACGAAACATTCCTTTTACGGCTAATGGAACGGGAATATGATACCCGGTTAGAAAACAGAAAGAAAGCACAGATCAGGCTGGCCGGTTTTTCGGCCAAACTATATCTTCATGATTTAAAGCGTGATTTGCTCCCTGTTGATGCAGCGGCAAAACTCACCATGCTCGAGCGGCTCGACTTCGTGGCATCCGGACAAAATATCATACTGGCAGGAAATCCGGGAACAGGCAAGACCCATATTGCGATCGGACTGGGTTTGAAAGCGTGTCTGCAGGGTTACAGAGTCTATTTTACCACCGTACACGGACTACTGACCCAACTGCGTGAATCACACGCACAGCGAACGCTGAGGCAGATGGAACTGAGGTTTGAAAAATATGATCTGGTAATCTGTGATGAATTTGGGTATATCTCTTTTGACAAAGAAGGAGCAGAACTACTCTTTAATCATCTCTCCCTTCGGGCAGGTCGCAAGTCAACAATTGTAACCACCAACCTGGGTTTTGACCGATGGAATGAGATTTTTGGTGATCCGGTACTCACTGCAGCATTAGTAGACCGATTGACCCACAAGGCGCATCTGGTAAACATGAACGGAGAATCTTACCGGTTAAGGGAAACAAAAGAGATGATGAAAAAATGAAAAATAAATCGCGAAAAATCCGGGATCCAGTACTCTTGTGATCGGGGTACCCCGATCACAAGAGAGGACCTTTACACCTGATTCGTAAAGTTGCTTTTCTTTATTCAGGTGCGAAAGAATGGTTTCGCGAATCTGAATTCTCCGGAAGGCCTTTTCATCCAGATCGCCTATGACTTCTCCGGCAAAAAGATCTTCACCATTAATTACAATTTTGTTGAAATAGCCATCAACTTCCTGAATCAGAAAGTTTTTATTTTGTGGCATACCACCTGAAAGATCAAACAGATCTGTTCCTTTCTCTAACTTTTCACGGACACGTTTAACGCCCGATCCGTTACGTTTTTCGTACTCGATCAATGCCAAAGGCGCTTTTGAATTGCTTATTACAATCTGTTCGAGGTATAAATACCCCGTGGTTCCGGTTGAGCCTTTCAGATTGATCCCTTTAACCTGGATTTTCTTCTCCAACTTTTTGTTGTAGGCATCCAGGGCGTCGAGGCGATACACCTTGTTGTATTCCACTTTATGCGTGGCCGAATATCGAACGGTGAACAATGGTTTGAACTCCTGCATTTGCTGCAAGGTTTTGTCGCCATCAACCGATTGTGGTTCGTCGATAATCAGGATCGGATTGGTTTGTGAAATAATCTCGATGGGGCGACGCGAGGCAAACTAATCGAGTTCCATATAAATACGCCGTGCATCCTTACCGGTTGCGTTGAATGCCTGTGTATTGATAATCATTACACTGATACGGCTATCGGCAGCAAAGCTTTCGATATCCTGCGGACGCGATGAATTGTAAATAAAGGGCTTTATCTTGTGACCATACAATTCCTGAAAATGTTCTTCTGTGACTTCGAATGATTTGTAAACTCCTTCGCGAATAGCTATTGAGGGCACGACAATAATGTATTTACTCCAGCCAAAGTGCTTGTGAAGTTCGTACATTGAACGGATATAAGTATACGTCTTGCCTGTACCCGTTTCCATTTCGATGGTGAGGTTGTAGCTGATTTTTTCTCCTTTGGGACGCTCAATTGTTTCACTTTGCAATATGTCATTGCCTTGCTGAACGTCCTGAATATTCTTTAATATCTGGTTTTCGGTTATGAATAGCGGGCGGTTACGGTAGCCAATGCGCTCCATCACTTCGGCTTCGTAATCCAGTTGGCTTTGGGTATCACCACTGGCAACAGCTTTGGCTTTTCGGAGAATATCTTTTGTTCGTTCCAAAGTAAAGCGATTGGTTTCCTGCGGCTGACCGGCAAAGCAATCAACCACGGCTTTAACCGCGTTAATCTGGAAGAGTTGTTCTTTAAATTGGAGTTTCATTATTCTGTTTTATCCCTTTATCAGGTTTATTAATTTCAAACCTGCTGGTGTTAATCTGTATTTTTGGTTTCGGTCCTTCAGGTTTTCCGGAATGGTATATTCTATCCAGCCAATTTCCCGCAAGGGATCAATATATCGTTGACTGTTCTTTGTTTGATTGCTTAATCCAACCTCATTTAGTATACTTCGTTTTGATTTTGGACCATGTCCAATACTCCTTAAAATATCCCGCGCAAGAACACCAAAGTGAACATTAATAATCGCATTTACTTGGTCACTTACTTGGTCACTTACTTGGTTACTTACTTGGTTACAATAAAACAATAAATCATTTAAAATATTGAAATTCAGCGATATTGCTTGGTCGCTTGCATGGTCGCTTACAACGGCATGAAGAGTCGTAAGAAAGTATGTACAATGCTCGTCAGTCTTAAAAACGGGATCAGGTGAACCATTTTTACGCATTTCCCTATATATGGTTGGAAATCCTGTTCCACGCCCCTCGGTGAGGTGTAATTCTTTCAGAAAGTCGCCAATTCGCCTGTTTCGGTATTCACGGGCAACAATCCTTTCTTCATGCCTGAGTATTTGGGCATCGACCGGAGGAACTGGTCCCGGATAGCTCAATATCTCGATTTTATCTGGCCAAATCTGAATTTCTATGGGCGAACCAATTTCATAACTTTTATGATACACGGCATTTGAAACCGATTCTTCAACAGCGGCATAAGGATAGTTCCAGAATCTTTCGGCTTCGGCTCTTCCCTGCACTTTGACAACTTTCTCCTCAATAATATTGTTTTGAATAAAATCCAGAACCGATCGTAATTGTACATGAAGTGGTCCTTTAAAATATTTTTCGGTAAAGTTTCGTCCTGAATTGTCCTTGTGCCAAACCAATTCGATCCAGCATCGCGAAAAGAATCGTTCAGGTTCCCGGCAAAAAAAGAGAATACCCACATTTGCCGGGCGCAAATCTTCATCAGGCCCTTTGGCAATCAACATATTTCGCGAAAGATCGGGCATTGAAATGTGCTTGCTTTCTTCAAATAAATCGCTTTTTATTTCCTGAAGAAAAGCCTGAATAAGACCCAAATCAAAATCGTTCAATTTGGCCTGACCATTAACCCGGTCATCAAAAGGAATACGTGCAGCCAATTCATTCAAACGCCTTAGATTGTCGTCTTTGGCAATAATGCTTCGCGAGCCATAACGGATATATGGATGTCGTTGGGCTTTTTCGCCCTGGGTGCTTGGCGCTGTATAAGGCCGGTTGTCTCCAGCCGGGCCACCATAATATTAGAATGTGCTGGCCTTGTAAGATATAGGGCTGCATCAATGGGAAATAGTTGGGCAATAGCTGATAAGCCAGTTTCAGTACTTCGCCCTGTATTTTATCCAAATGATTGGGATTTAAGCCTTCAGGCGGCAATACGGGCCTACCATCAATTTCTTCGATACCAATAATAATGTACCCACCTCCCCAGTTATTGAGGTCGTTGGCAAAGGCACAGATTGAGTTGACAATCTCCTCCGGATTCCACCCTCTCTTAAATTCAAGGCGTTCCCATTCAACAGCTCTGCCATGAATCAGTTCGTCAATATTTACTGGCAATCCCATATTAGTTGCATTTTATGACTAATAGTACTTTTAATTCCTGTTCGTTCATCAACTTTAGATTTTATCACATAACCATCACATAAATTACCACCTGAATATCAGCTATTTGTTTGTTTGTAAATTTACTTTCAGGTTTAATCATCACATAAGTCTTAACAGCACGTTCAACATCATCTTCAACATTAACAACTCTACCATTAGTAATGCAGTATTTACCAGCAACATCCACTATATCACCCTCATCTCCGTCTCCGGGCTTAATTGTTTCAGCAATTGTTTTACGTTTTCCTTCGCGGTGTCGTCGGCAAAGGAGCGGTCGCGGAATACAACACGCAGAGGTGCATGGGTGGCCAGCTCTTTGGCAAAGGCTTCGTTGATGCCATTGTCGAAACACGCGATTAATGAATTTTGCGCTACCCTGAATACTTGTTTGCCATCGATGAGTATCTCTTCGATCCGGTATGAAAGCGGCAAACCCCAATCGAGCATCACTTGTGCCAACAGGTCGCGAGGGGTACGGTCGGGTTTAATATTATGAGCAAACAGATCGAGATTGGCCTGTTTGTAATCCTGTGGACGGTAATAAACATCCTGCATATTGCTCGAATCGAGGCGGTAAACACGGAAACCAATATCCAAACTGTCGGAACTGTGATTTTTTTGATTTTCGGATTGACTATGATTCTCGTCCTCAAACATTGACATCTGCGAATTATCGGTGGTTTTTGGGGCAGATTGAGACGCAGCCTGCAGCGTCTCAACAATTTTTGCACCCGCACGACGAATGCGCTCTTTGCCAATCTCACATATATTTTTAAAGCCTGCATTGAAAGCTTCGCTTTTTTCATCGGTTTTTTCTGGAAGTTGAACCAATATGAATTTGCGGTTACCACCGTCTTCTAAATTGAGAGCAATTAGGGCATGAGCAGTAGTGGCAGATCCAGAGTAAAAGTCCAAAACGATATCATTAGGTCCGGTAACAAAAGAAAAGTATTGTGACAATAATCGCACTGGTTTTGGGTTTGTGAAAACTTTTTTTAGTTCTGGAAATAATTCTTTTAAATCATAAGAACCCAAACGTCCATCAAGTTCAATTACACTAGATAGTTTTTCCGCATAATCTTTTGCATATACTTTTAGTTCAATGATTTTTTCGTGATCATCACCGAAAAGAATTTTCCCTTCTTCAAGTAATTTGCGCATTGTTTTTTCTGGAAATCTGTATCCCATCAAGGGTTCTTTACAAGGCTGCACTGTTACAGGATGTAAAACATCATAACGATACCCTTCTTTTCCAGGGTTATGTACGCTTTGACTTCCGGTATAGATGCCGCCCTTATCAATATATTTGTATCTGTCGAGTTGATCAAGTTGGGACTTATTCTCTCGAAACCATTTGGAATATTCATACTGTAATTCATCCTGATTTTTATATTTATTATTCAATCTATTGCCAAGATCAACAAGAGTGTCTTTTATATCTGAGAGTTTTGATTTCCATACTCCCTCCATATCGTTCTTAGAGCGACCGTAAACTAGAATACTTTCATGTTCTGAAGAAATATTAGATGGATTGTTATCCGTAACTTTTTTCCAAATAACAGTACCTAAGTTATTTACCTCACCAAAAATCTCATCACAGATCTTTCTTAAATTGTGATATTCATGGTCATCAATAGAAACAAAGATTACTCCATCAATTGTTAAGAGGTTTCTGGCCATTTTCAGTCTGGGATACATCATTGTAAGCCAGTCGGAATGATATCGTCCGCCAGTTTCAGGGTTAGGAACCAGACGATATCCTAACTCATCAATTTGTGCATCATCTAATTTAAATTCCTCAACGTTTTGTGCAAAGTTGTCTTTATATACAAAATCGCCACCAGTATTGTAAGGCGGATCAATGTAAATCATTTTGATTTTGCCCAGGTAACTTTCCTGCAAAAGCTTCAGCACTTCGAGGTTGTCGCCTTCGATGTAGAGGTTTTCGGTGGTGTCGAAATTCACACTCTCTTCGGGAACAGGGCGCAAGGTTTTGGTCGTCGGTAAATTGGCTGTAACAATGGCTTCGCGCTTGCCCGGCCACTCCAAACGGTACCGTTCTTTTGCACCTTCAACAACTTTGTGGTTGAGTTCCTGCCGCAATAGATCGAAGTCAATGGCTTTTCCTCCGGCAGTTTCGGTTACACAATTGGGAAAAAGGGCTGCTATTTTTTGAATATTTTCGTTTACCAGGTCGGGTGTTTGAAGGTCAAGTTTGTCGGACAAATCTAAAGCGTTCAATGTTGTATATTTAAAGTTTGGCGTAAAAAGGGAATTTGCTGTACGATTCTTCTTTCCCGACGCCACTAATTACAAAGATGGTAAAATTGGGAAAAATGAACATTTTAATGATAATAATTCGTACTGATTGTACCCAGCCCTAAAATAAATTATTCAGATTTTTTAAAGCAGATTTAGATAGTCACTCCACTCAAATTTTCACAAAGATATTGATCGCTCCACGGAACGGTAAAGGGGTTCCGGCACGCCGGAATCCTTCGGATGCGTTCAGTTTGCCTGAAATCCACTTCCCTTCGGGCAGGGTGGCAAACTGACATGCACCCCGTTGACCTTATCCGTGGCAGCTCAATGACCGGCACGCAAAAGTTTAACCGGCGTGCCAGACTAAGTCCGTCCACTGACGGATGCCAAAACAAGTCCTCAAGGCAGAAGCATATGAATGATTCATTTGATATTTACGAAATGGTCAACAACCTGATCATTGAAAGGCTTGAATCCGGAATAATCCCCTGGAGAATGCCGTGGAAAACAGGTATTGGATTTCCGCATAACATGGTATCTAAACGGGCTTATACAGGTTTTAATTTCTTCTACCTCCTTTCGCTACAATTCTCATCACCTTGGTTTCTGACCTGGAACCAGATACAGGATTTAGGTGGAAAGGTTGTCAAAGGATCAAAGTCATCAAGGGTTGTTTTCTGGAAGATACTTGAATTTGATGATTCGGGTTCAAAAACAGAAATTCCTTACCTTCAATATTACAATGTTTTTAACCTGTCGCAGGTTGAAGGAATAGACAAGAAACATCTTCCTGAAAGTTCTGAACTTGAACATGATTTTAATCCAATTTCAGATGCCGAGCGTTTTGTCGAGTTTTGGTACGATGCTCCGGTTATCCGACAAGGTTACGACCAGGCCTGCTATGTTCCGCTGAATGATGAAGTCCGAGTGCCAGATCCCAAGTCTTTTATACAGGATGAGTACTATTATTCCACATTATTTCATGAATTGGTTCACGCTACAGGAAATTGTAAAAGGATTGGAAGGCATGCTCAAATAAAAAACCATCAGTCTGTTTATCAGGACTATTCTCAGGAAGAGTTGGTTGCTGAACTTGGCGCTGCTTACTTCTGTGCCATGCTGGGCATTGAACAGGTGACAATTGAAAACAACGCTGCATACATTGAAAACTGGCTGAAGACTTTCCGTAATGACCGTAAGATACTGGTTACAGCTTCATCTCAGGCACAAAGAGCAGTTGATTATATCATGAGTCATCAGAAAGTATCTGAGCAGATGCGTGCCAGATAGTAAGATTCAAAGGAAGTCATAGCGCTTCCTTTTTTTATGTTCATTTTCAAAATAGGTTTTATTATTTAATATATGAAGTAAATTAAGCCATCACTCATCCGGTTATTTTAATCAAATTATTTAGAATAATTTCTGAAGTGATTTAAATGGACATCACCTTTAACCTATTCGGAACTTCCTCTTGCGGTTGGCGCTTCTGGCAAGGGTCAGGGCTATCTCCGAATGATTGCCAATACTTCGTGTTTGCGTCTCTGCCCATTGTAAAAGTTCCTTTCTGGAGAATACAAGTTTGTTTCCGTACTTACGGTGCGGCATCTTTTCGACAGAGGTTAATTGATAGATTTTAGCCTTGGATGTAGGATATCCATGCTCTTTCAAAAGATCAACAGCTGAGTTTAAAGTGATACTGTCAGGAAGTGACTCTTTTATTTGTGTTTTAGGCAGAAATTCTGCTATGGCTTCATTAACAATTGCCTTTAGTTCTTCGGGTGTGGTTACAATAATCGTTGACATATTTGTACTTATTAGACTGTAAAACATGGATTCGCAACATCTTTTTCAAGCTTGATATCGGTACAAATATATACAACGAATTTTTTAATAGTCAGATAAATAAAACTTTGCATACCTAAACGGCGGAAAGTAAATCGAGTCAAACTCATCCATTCCTGATTGAAAATATTTAAACATAATTTGTAAATAATTTGGATTGATGGTTAATGAGCACCAATGGGTTTCAATGTAATGTTGAAAAATTATTTATTAAAAAATCAGACTAAAGAAACACATTTCGTATTTTTTAATCATCCTCAAAAGCCATTTACTGTCTGGTTAACGGATATTAATGTGTGTTTTTCAGGGTTATCAATTGACTTAGGACTATTTCTGGCTCAAATGGTTCATAGTCTCCCTGGCGATTGGAGGCTGTTTCACTTGAAATAAATCCGGCTTCACACCATTTATCAAGTGTGGGTCTTGAGATTCCCATCGCTTTGCAGAGTCCTTTTTTATTTAATAGTTTGTTTTTTCCATAAAAGGCAATCTGCCGTTCAAGGTTTTTGATTGCTTTATCCAATTTTCCCTGAGTAATCCGGGGAGGCGCTTTTTTTGAAAGAGCAATGATCTCAAGTGTACTAAAATCGCAATTCATAAATTGGGGAGTCTTTGAAGTTCAGCGATCAGCGATTCGCGTATCTTCAATTCCGCAGCCGATATTTTTAGTTGCTTTCTTCGCGGCATCATGGATGGTTATTAATTATAAAAATAACTATCAATTATTCAGTTATATCCGAAGATATTTAGGATAAATATAAAGTAAAATTTTTACATTGACTCTCTTTCTCCACAGAAAATCTGGCAGACTTTAATAGAATCATTGGGAAAGGTATAAAATGATTTGCCTTTATAATTTAATGGCCTATGAAAGGGCTTTTTGAGCTTCATTTTCACAAAATCAGGCCTGTGGGGTTTCCAAAACTGCTGAGTTAATCTTTGAAATATGGTCAGTCTCTGTACAATTCCAGAAATTGTCACTTTAATTCTTGTGTGCAAATTGTGTGCAAATACTCATAAAAAAGGCGTTTACAAAATCTCTGTAAACGCCTCATATTCATTTTGTTGTCCTGTCAGGTTTCGAACCTGAACTCTTCTGATCCAGAATCAGACGTGTTGCCAATTACACCACAGGACAATATTCAATTGGCTCAATAATAATAATTTGCTGTTGGCTTAAAGTTTTTACCTGATCGTTTTTTATCATCAACCATGTCCTGAAAAGAACAACTTTTTAATAACAGAGATCTGCCGGTTGCCAGTTAGCAGAAGCAAGCCGCTAACCATACAACTTTAAATTATCAGCTCCAAATACTAATGAACCTCAGTGGTTGACCCGTCAAGGCTCGAACTTGAACTCTTCTGGACCAAAACCAGACGTGTTGCCAATTACACCACGGGTCAATCAATAATGTCTTACTATTTAAGACGGCTGCAAAAGTACGAAGTTTTTTTTTCCTGCAAACTGATCTGGGCAAAAAAATGGATTTAATCGGTTTTTTTGTTCATTTTCCTGATCTCATGCATATTCAATGAGCTAAAAGTTAATTTATTGTAATGTTGCTTACCATTATTGATAACCTGATGAAGATTATTAATATCTTCGCAAAAATTTTGAGAGCTCATAACTGATAAAATTAAGCTGGGAAGAAAAAATATGATATACACGAATTTTATGAAGACAAAAGGATATAAGTTTTATAACACTGTCGTAGGATGGGTTATTTTTCTTGTCGCGGCAATTGTTTATCTGAGTACAATTGAGCCAACTGCGAGCTTCTGGGATTGTCCGGAGTTCATAACCACGGCAAATAGTCTTCAGGTGGGCCATCCCCCGGGTGCTCCCCTTTTTATGATCATGGGACGTCTTTTTACCATGTTGGCCAGCTCTCCTGCACAGGTGCCGGTGATGGTCAATATCTTGTCTGCCCTTGCTAGTGCCTTCACCATCGTATTTCTATTCTGGACCATCACCCATATGGCCCTCAAAATAGTAGGTTCCGATACTTCTGAACCTACCCTTCCCCAGTTAATTGCTATCTTGGGCGCCGGAGCTGTTGGAGCACTGGCTTATACTTTCTCAGATACTTTCTGGTTTTCGGCAGTTGAAGGTGAGGTCTACGGTACTTCATCGCTATTTACAGCGCTTGTTTTCTGGTGTATCCTCAAATGGGAGAACGAAGCTGAACAAAAATATGCCAATCGATGGATTGTACTTATCTGCTATCTGATCGGACTCTCTATCGGAGTCCACCTTTTGAATCTGCTGGCTATTCCTGCAATTGTGCTGGTCTATTATTTCAGAAAGTATTCCACAACACGAAATGGGGTAATTATCGCTTTGGCAGTTTCAATGTTACTGGTGGCGGTCGTTATGTTTATTCTGATTCCCGGGTTTGTAATTATCGCTCAGTGGTTTGAATTGCTATTTGTGAACGGATTGGGTGCTCCTTACAATACAGGAGTTGTCTTCTATTCATTATCACTTGTCGCTCTGATTGTATGGGGTTTAAAATATACGATACAAAAGAAACAGGTTTTGCTTAATACCATCATATTGGGCATTACGGTATTGGCCATTGGATATTCATCTTATGCGTTAATTGTTATTCGTTCGTCGGCAAATCCTCCGATGGATCAGAACAATCCTGATAATGCCTTTTCATTACTTTCCTACCTCAACCGCGAACAATACGGCAGTAAACCACTGTTTTACGGACAATATTATGATGCGCCACTCGATACTGAAAATCCCTATTCCAAAGGTGGTCCGAACTATATTGAGAAGAATGGCAAATACGAAATTGCTGATTACAAGCAATCCCCAAATTACGACAGCAAATTTTGCACACTGTTCCCCCGTATGTTCAGCTCCAATCCGGAACATGTTAAAGAGTATCAGAGCTGGGCAAATATAAAAGGGACCCTGGTAAAGGTGACGAACAGAGAAGGGGAACAGCAACAGATCATCAAACCTACATTTGGTGAGAATCTTACCTTTTTCTTTTCCTACCAGATCAACTGGATGTACTGGCGTTATTTTATGTGGAATTTCTCTGGTCGTCAGAACGATATACAAGGGAATGGCGATATTTTGAACGGCAACTGGATTACAGGATTTAATTTCCTAGATTCAATCAGGTTAGGCGATCAGAATCATCTTCCTACCGCACTTGCCAATAACAGAGGCAAAAATAAGTACTATATGCTCCCGTTGATCCTTGGGTTGTTAGGGCTGTTCTTTCAGTTTAATGCCGGGAATAAGGGGAAAAAAGATTTTTGGGTAGTGATGTCGTTGTTTATCATGACCGGCCTTGCAATTTTAATCTACCTGAATCAGGAACCGCTCCAACCACGAGAGCGTGATTATGCCTACGCAGGATCATTCTATGCTTTTGCCATTTGGATTGGCCTGGGAGTGCTTGCCTTATATGAGATGCTGAACAGAGTATCACCGGCTAAAATTAGTGCCATTGCGGCAACAACTATTTCGCTGATTGCTGTTCCATGCCTGATGGCCAATCAAAACTGGGATGACCACGATCGGTCAGGACGTTTCACCGCACGCGATTTTGGGCGTGATTATCTTGAGTCGTGTGCTCCGAATGCCATCATCTTTACCAACGGCGATAACGATACCTTCCCGCTGTGGTATGCTCAGATGGTTGAAGGGGTGAGAAAAGATGTGCGCGTTTGTAATCTGAGCTACTTTCAAACTGACTGGTATGTCGACCAAATGAGACGCAAAGCGTATGATTCTGATCCCTTGCCAATCAAGTTCGAACATAATCAGTATGTTCAGGGAACTCGTGATGTCATTTATGTTCTTGATCAGATTAAGCGACCTGTTAATCTTAAAGAGGCTGTCGATTTTGTCCGCTCCGAAGATCCGGGAACAAAATTGCAACAGGCCGACAATGCCTCCTTCTTCCCTTCACGACAACTGGTTTATCCTATCGATAAAGCCGCTGTTATGGCCAACAATGTGGTCGACCCGAAGGATGCCGACAAAATTGTTCCCAGGATGGAGATCAACCTTACCGGAAATTACCTGACCAAGGATGAGTTGATGATTCTGGATATTATTGCCAACAATAATTGGAAACGCCCGATCTATTTTGCCATCACTGTCGGACGCGATAAATACCTCAATTTACAGGATTATTTCCAGACTGAAGGTTTTGCCTACCGTCTTGTACCTATTAAAACACCTTCGTCGGGCAGCGGATCAGTTGGAAGTGTACGTACAAGTGTGATGTACGATAATATTATTAATAAGTTCAAATGGGGCAACATGAACGATCCCAAAGTTTACCTCGATGAGAACAACGTTCGTATGTCGATGAATGTCAGGAATAGTTTCGTCAGACTAGCTGATGGTTTGCTTGAGGAGGGGAAACGCGACTCTGCCATCGCCGTACTTGATCGTTGTAATGAATTGGTTCCCAACGAAAAAGTATCATATAACTACTTTAACCTGTTGATGGTTGAATCGTATTACAAGGCTGCCCACAATTTGAAAAATATTGCCAACGACAGTCTTGCAATGGAAGTGAATATTTTTCCGGCGGCTTCTAAAAAGGGGAATGAGGTTGTGAGAGTGATGGCAAAGAATTGTGAGGAGGAGTTGAAATACTTTTTCACACTTGAGCCGCGATTTCGTGCTTCGGTTCAGGATGAATTGCAACGTTCGTTTTATATTATGCGTGAGCTGAGTAATATAGCAAGTCATTATGGCGAAAAAGCTTTAAGCGATGAAGTTGCGAAACGGTTAAATAATCTGCTTACCGTTTATCAGCCTGATTTGGCGACCCCGACATTAAAAAAATAAATTATTTGATAATTCTCATTAGAATTATATACTTTTGCATCTTGTTGCATGAAAATTGGTACGATAGATAATCCAAGGAATGAGATTTAAACTTCAGGTTCACCTTCCGCATTATATTACCAAGTGGTTTCCATTAGCGATATGGAGGATGCCCGACGATACCAAAGCGGTGTATCTTACCTTTGACGACGGCCCCATTCCGGAGGTTACCCCCTGGGTTTTGGATTTATTGCGTGAAAACAAAATCGAAGCTACCTTTTTTGCTGTTGGTGAGAATGTTTTCAGGTATCCTGAGGTATTTGAGCAAATTATCGACGAAGGTCACGCCGTTGGTAATCATACCTATCACCACTTACAGGGTCTGAAATCTGATAATCTCACTTACTATAAAGACATTGTTCAGGCAGATAAACTCATCGGATCGAACCTTTTCCGTCCCCCGCACGGATGGTTGAAACGATCGCAATACCGTTACCTCTCGGGCAAATATAAAATTGTGATGTGGGATGTGATCTCTTGCGATTATAATCAGAATATCACAAAAGAAGAGGTACTTCAAAACGTTCTCGATTTCGCCAGGGCCGGAAGTATAATTACTTTTCATGATTCGAAGAAAGCCGCAAAGCATCTGTATTGGGTGCTTCCACGCGCAATAAAAGCTTTAAAAGCGGAGGGTTATGAGTTCAGAAAAATCGAATTTCCAAAAGTTCGTCGTCTTTTCTACTCGCCCGCTTTACAACGAATCCGCCGTTTTCGCAACAGCCTCAGGCAATTAAGCCACTGGGCCTAGTCTGTGTGAAGATTTGCTTTTATTCTCCGATTAAGGCATCAAATAATTACATAACTCCTGTCTCCTTTTTCGCTTCCTGAAATAATCTGATTAGATTTGTAACAAAGCTACATCTGTAATTTTGATACATCCAAATAATACCCTATTCGCAATGCAGGACGACTCTATCAGAACAAAAAAAATACAGGGATTGAGCGATGAAGAGGTTAAACTTCGAAGGGCAACTGGTGGGTTTAACGAATTGCCATCTTCCAAGCCAAAGAATTTTTTCCGTATGGCGCTCGATGTCATTCAGGAACCAATGTTTCTGTTGCTTGTGGCGTGCGGAACCCTTTATTTGATTCTGGGTGATCTTCAGGAAGGTTTGATGTTACTGGCATTTGTTTTCGTGATTATGGGCATTGAGTTTTACCAGGAAAAGAAAACTGAGAAGGCCCTTGATGCTTTGAAAGATCTGGCCAGCCCACGCGCCCTGGTCATTCGTGATGGGATTGAAAAACGGATCGCTGGCAGGGAGGTTGTTACGGGGGATATTATGATCCTCCAGGAAGGTGACCGGGTGCCCGCTGATGCGGTAGTCCTATATTCTGTGAATCTCAGTGCAGATGAATCACTCCTGACAGGTGAGCCCGTTCCTGTGCGTAAAGCTGAATGGAATGAAGAAACAGCACAGGCCCGGCCAGGTGGCGACGACTTACCATTTGTTTTCTCGGGATCAATGATTGTCCAGGGAAATGGTATTGCCCGGGTAACTTCAATTGCCCTCAATACCGAGATTGGTAAAATTGGCAAAGCGTTGACTGAATTAAAGGATGAACCTACGAGGCTGAAGCAGGAGATGGGTTCACTGGTTAAAAAGCTGGCAATTATCGGAGTTTTACTTTGCCTGGTCGTGATTGCGGTGTACACCATCACTCGGGGCGATTTATTGAAAGGCTTCCTGGCGGGGATTACATTAGCCATGGCCATGTTGCCTGAGGAATTTCCTGTTGTTCTCACTGTCTTTCTGGCTTTAGGGGCATGGCGCATCTCAAAGAAGAGTGTCCTTACCCGAAAACCTGCGGCTGTCGAAACATTGGGCTCCACCACCGTATTGTGCACCGATAAAACCGGGACTTTAACGAAAAATAAGATGACGGTTTCCCGTCTTTATAACGGGAAGGATTTTATGAAGGTCGATGGTAAAACCTTATTCCCTGAAGAGTTTCACGAGATTATTGAATTCGGAATTTTGTCGAGTCAGGTTAATCCCTTCGATCCAATGGAAAAGGCCATTACAGTTGTGGGGGATCATTTTTTGAAAAATACAGAGCACCTACATGCCGATTGGGAGATGATTAAGGAATATCCATTATCGAAGGAGTTGCTTGCCATGTCGCGCGTTTTTAATAATGTGGAAACTAAAACACGTACCATTGCTGCCAAAGGGGCTCCGGAGGCCATTTTCGACCTTTGTCATCTTTCCGTTGAACGGAAGGCCGAATTGGAAGAAGCGATCAATAGTTTGGCTTCAGACGGATTAAGAGTGCTTGGGGTAGCAAAGGATGTAGAGGATTTAACCGATTTACCGGAGATACAACATGACTTCGATTTTGAGTTTGTCGGTTTAATCGGTCTTTCAGATCCGGTACGTGAAAATGTTCCTCAGGCTGTAGCCGAATGTTACAAAGCCGGTATCAGGGTGATTATGATAACGGGCGACTATCCCGTCACGGCTATAAATATTGCCCGCGAAATAGGATTGAAGAATTATAAATCGGTCATTTCGGGCCCCCAATTGGAGGAGCTTTCGGAAGCCGGGTTAGCTGATAAGATCAAAACGGTCAACGTTTTTGCAAGGGTTGTTCCCGAACAAAAACTTAAAATAGTCAATGCGCTGAAACGAAACAACGAGATCGTTGCAATGACCGGAGATGGTGTGAACGACGCCCCAGCACTGAAAGCTGCCAATATTGGAATTGCGATGGGGGAGAAGGGGACAGATGTAGCGCGTGAAGCTGCTTCACTCGTATTGATGGATGATAATTTTGCATCCATCGTAGGAGCTGTAAGGATGGGGCGCCGCATCTTCGATAACCTTCAAAAAGCTTTAGGATATATCTTTGCCATTCATGTTCCCATCGCAGGATTATCGCTGATTCCGGTTTTTTTCGCCGACCTTCCCCTGATCTTATGGCCCGTACATATCGTTTTTCTCGAATTGATCATCGATCCGGCCTGTTCGATCGTATTTGAAGCCGAGAAGGAGGAACGGAATGTGATGTCACGCCCTCCTAAAAAATACGATGAGCCGTTCTTTGGGGCAAAGAAAATCTTACTCAGTTGCACCCAGGGAGTGGGTATTCTGATCATAGTTTTTGCTGTTTACCTTTTTTGTTTAAAGAACGGATATTCAGAACGGGAGGTGAGAGCACTGGCTTTCACAACCCTTATTGCGTCCAATATAGCGGTAATCCTCTCCAACCGTTCGTGGACCAGAAATATCTTTCAGATCCTCTCCACCTCAAACAAAACAGTAAAATGGGTTGCCGGAGGGGCCGCCTTCTTCCTGGCTTTAATTCTGAATATCCCTTTTTTACTCAATCTTTTTCAATTCGATAAAATCTCCTTGGCTGAAGCACTGTTCTGCATTGGCGCCGGTTTTTCGAGTATCATCTGGTTCGAGGTTTATAAGATGGCTAATCAAACCAAAGGTTAAGTGAATTGATGCAATAGGTATGCCTCAGAAGAAAATAATCACTAAAGTGTATGAAAATACCATTAACCGAATTTGAACAGATAATCGATGAAACCATATTAAAACGTGGTTTGCAGTACTTTAAGAAGGGTTTGGTTAATGAACCGGAAGAAATTGCGCCAGGAGAATATGAAGCCATTGTTGAAGGAACGGATGAATATTTAGTTGAGCTCACCATTAATAATCATATTATTACTCAACACGCTTGTTCGTGCCCCTACGATAAGGGTCCGGTTTGTAAACATGTCGTTGCCGTTATCTTCTCTCTGCTAAAGAGTGGGCTGGATATGACGCGTAAAGCGAAGAAAAGTGTAGGAGATAAGAGGGGAGATACTTCTGAAAAGAAATCGAAAAAAAAGAAAAGTCTTGCCGGACAGATCGATGAAGTGCTGGAGAAGATTTCGCACGATGACCTTAAAGTGTATGTAAAAGAGGTGTTAACCAGGGATCGGTCTTTCAGGGAACTTTTCCTTGCCAATTTCGCGTATTTGGTAATACCTGACTCAAAGGAACTTTATGCCAAGCAAATTCAGTCCGTATTAAAATCAGCGGAAGGACGTCATGGATATATCGAATATTCGGATTTAAGTAATGTAAGTGGTTTTGTTTTCGGATTGGTGGAACGTGCAGAACAATTGGTTGGAACTTCAAATTACCAGACTGCCATGTATATCGCTTGTGCAGTACTCGAAAATATGTCTGATGCTTTGAAATATGTCGATGATAGCAGTGGCGATTTCAGCGGGTGCGTTGAATCCTCAATCGAGGTGCTGATTGATATTTCAGAAAAATCCTTACCCGAAGAGTTGCGGATTGCACTTTTTAATTATTGTGTGAAATGCTTTAAATCTGATATTTTTAAAGGCTATGACTGGCATTTTTCGATGTTGAGCATTGCCACATCATTGGTTAAAACTGCAGATGAAATAAAACTCACTCATCAATTAATTGACAGCATCAAACCTTCTGATGATAAATGGGATTGGAATTACGATCAGGCCCGCAAAATAAAGCTGGAATTGATCAGACGCACCGAAAATGAGGAAAGTGCCATCCGGTATATGGAGCAAAACATCAGCTTGGGTCAGTTCAGAAAAGAGCTGATTGAATCGGCGATGTCAAAAAAAGATTATCGTAAAGTAATTTCGCTTTCAGAGGAGGGTATTGCCCAGGATGAAAAAGACAAACCTGGACTTGCTGATGATTGGCGCAATTATTTGATTCAGGTTTATATTATTCTTGATGATATACCAAATATCGTAAAACTGTCACATCACATGTTCCTGTATTCGCGACGTGATTTGAATCGCTATTTCAACTTATTGAAATTGTATATAAAACAGGAGGAGTGGGATGGTTTTGTGAATCAGCTTGTGCAAAGTATCACCAAACAGAATCGGTTTGTTGACTACTCAACCATTGCGCAAATCTATATATGGGAGGAGAAATGGGATCGACTATTTGAGATTGTTCGAAAAAATGGGTCACTTCAATGGATCGATACCTATGAAAAATATCTGATAAAGGATTATATTAACGAGATCTCCGAAATGTACCAAATAGCGCTACTAAAGTATATGACGAATAACATGGGAAGAGATCATTATCAGACCCTTTGTCGCTACCTTCGTAAAATGATCAAATTGGGAGCACGCGATAAGGTGAATTATATCATTCAACAACTTAAATCGCTTTATCCCAAACGTAAAGCATTGATGGAGGAGTTGAGTAAGGTGTAAGAGCCCATTTTTTCAGGAATGGGTTTAAAAATTTAATCATTTCAATTCTTTATCGATCAAAAATATGATGAATAGACTTCATAATCGGGTTTTTAAAATCGGATTGATGATTAGAATTGTTCCTTTAGTATGGGCCTTGGGTGTTCTTCCATTTAAAAGTTTTTGCCAGGACCAACCCGATCACCTCGATCTTCCCGATACGCTGATGATGGAAGCTTATCAGCGGGCGGCATCGCAAAACATACTTGCCGCCGTCAATCCAAAAATATTTTTTGGATATTTTTCGGTATGTGCCGATGGCAAGGGCTTTGGAGTGGGCAATACCTATCCTTCCCTCGACGGGCACCAGATGACGGATGCCCTTTTGTGGCTGGGACAGGTGGAGGTTGTAAAAGCCAACTGGGATTATGTGAAAACTTTTCAGAAACCTGACGGACGATTGCCTTTAGCCATCTTGCCCGCGGAAGCCGGCAAAATGATCGGGCCTAAAAATGTTCAGGCGCCCGTTGATCCGAATGGCGGACTCTACCGGCATTGGGTTCCCGGCGATCCATTGCGGGCGCTTGCGGGTACTACCTACATTCAAAATGCCGATGTTATTTTCCGTTACACACAGGACAGGGTTTGGCTGCGTAAGGAGTTGCCATCCATTAATCTGACTGCTGACTATCTTGCCTCTTTAGTGAGTCCTGAGGGTGGCGTCAGCGGTGCCGGCTATTATGTCGAACGGCCTACCCGGATCGAATATGATGGCGTATCGGCATGTCATGCAGCCGATGCATTTCACAGGGTTTCGGAATTGAATTCAATTGCAGGCAATGGCAGGAGTGCAAAAAAATACAGTGATCTGGCTTGTCGCATCGAGCGCTACTTTCGTGATCGTTTTTGGGTTAAGGATCACTTTGCCGAATATATTCATCCTGAGCGGGGTGTCATTGCAAATCATGGCCTGACCGATGTTGACTGGAGTTCGATAGCGATGAATATGGTCAGTGAGGAACAGAGCGCGATCCTTTGGCCATTGTTAAAGGACGAACATCGATTTTATTATAACGGAATGCCTACAGGTATCGCAACTTTACCGGAAACTTATGCGAAATGGGAATCAACCTACAACGATGCGATGGACTTAGCTGCGATGGGGCGCGTCTGGTACATTGAAGCTATGGCAAGAGCCAGGATGAACGATGCAGCTGGATTAACCGAAACAATCCGGCGCGTTTGTAAAGAGGGGCGTGAGAATGGATACTACTGGCGCGAAAGGTACAATGCGAAAGGGGGATATGGAGCAGAGAAGTACTGCGAATATCCTGCCAATCTGATACGGATTATTCAACGATACCTCCTTGGGGTTGAACATGGCACCGATGGTACACTGTATATCGGACCAACTGCTCCTGATGAATTCTGGAGTGCTGGATTTGGACAGACACTCTCGTGGCAAGGGCGAAAAATCTCCTACAAAATGAAGTCTAATCAGATAAAAGGTGAATACACTGGTGTCAAACCTCAACCCTTATCAGTAAAATTTCCGAATCCAATATTCAATAAAAAGTTAAAGGTTACAATAAATGGGGCTCCGGCAGTATATGATTTTTCTGATGGCTCGATTCGCATCTCTATTCCGGCTTCTGAACCGGAGAAGCCTTGCCGGTTCGAAATTTTATCCTTTACTATCCCCGGTTAGAATGCATTTGAAAAGAGAAATTGAATTACTCGCGCCGGGTGGAGACATGGACGCTATAAAGGCAGCAATCCTTGCAGGCGCCGATGCTGTATATTGTGGTCTCGACCGGTTTAATGCCAGAAATCGTGCAGCAAATATCACCTTTAACGATTTACAAGGGATTCTGCGTCTTGCTCATAAGAATAGTTGTGAAGTTTTTCTGACCCTCAATATACTTATCGTTGAGCATGAAATACCGGCACTGATCGCATTGCTGAACAAATTGATAAATACCAGTATCGATGGTGTCATTGTTCAGGACCTGGGCCTGTTTTATTTGTTATCCAACTATTTCAAAGGGCTGAAAATCCATGCATCCACTCAGCTTACCACGCATAACGAAGGGCAGATCCGCTTTTTAAGTAAGCTAAATGCCTGTCGGGTTAACCTCTCCCGGGAGTTGAATATTCATGAGATAAAAGCCCTGACCGACGTTGCTCATCACCACAATATTTTGACTGAGGTATTTGTCCATGGATCATATTGCATCTCCTTTTCAGGCATTTGCTATATGAGTTCTGTTCACGGAGGAAATTCGGGGAATCGCGGAAGATGCAGTCAGCCCTGCCGTGACAGGTACCTGACGACTGATGCAGGTAAGGAGTATCCCCTGAATCTTAAAGATAATTCCGCATGGTTCGATCTTCAGGAATTGTCCGATGCAAGGGTTGACTCCCTGAAAATAGAGGGAAGAATAAAGAAATCCGATTATGTCTACACTGTTGTGGATAGTTGGCGAAAACAACTTCAGGGTTTTTATCATCGGAATGAACTTGCCGATGACAATCGTGATCTTTATAAAGTGTTTAACCGTGATTTTTCAAATGGCTTTCTGAAAGGTGATATTCACAGGGATATGTATATTGGTAATCCCCGCGACCATTCCGTTCAGCATCTGGCGGAAGTTCATACATCCGTTACAGGAAGTGAAATTGAAAACAATCAGATAGCGTTTTATGAAGAGAAAGAGGAGATAAAAGCTTCCATCGCCAATAAAATTCAACAATTAAATGCATCCAGGGCGCCTGTAATGGTCACTTTATCGGGAGAGGCCGGCGCCCCGCTAAAAGTTAAGGTGGACACTCCTGATCGTTCATTTGTTGTGCTTTCAAAAGTCCATCTTGAAAAGATTGGTATAGAGGCATTAAATTATGAAATGGTCTTCAAAAGACTCAAAGCCATCAATGATACCCAATACTACATTGAGGAGCTTAGATTGAATAATTTTAAAAATGATGTTTATCTGCCATTTAAGGAACTGACATCACTTAAAAATAGGATACTGTTTATTCTCAATGGTTCGAAAGCGATGATTGCCCCCATCGGTGTTCCCATGCTAATGAGGCCAGTAAGGAAAGCTATTAAACCTCATCTTTCAGTTTTAATCTCTTCGGAAAAGGATTTGCACCTTTGCGATAATACCACTGCAGATATTTATTTTGAGCTCCCAGGGTGTTTAAAAGATGGGTGTTCTGAGCTTATCGAACTCTTTATCAAAAACAAAAGATTAATTCCCTGGTTTCAGTCGGTTATTATTGGAGAAGATTACTCTGTTGCTGTTGAATTCCTTCAGCGGGTTCAACCTAAACAGATCGTGACCAACAATACGGGAATTGCATTCGAGGCTTACAGGATGGGAATTGATTGGATAGCAGGTCCCTTTTTGAATATTGTGAATTCTTTTAGTCTGAAATGCCTCAAAGATTACCTGAACTGTTCGGGGGCATTTATCTCCAATGAGATCAGTAAAGTTCAGATTCAGGGTATTCAGCCTCCCGGGGATTTCAAACTTTATTATAGTATATATCATCCTGTTGTGCTGATGACCAGCAGGCAGTGTCTGTTTCAACAGGTGACAGGATGTGATAAAAGTAAAACAGACGATTCCTGCATCAGGTGCGAGAAATCATCATCCATCACAAATTTAAAAGGTGAGACGTTTCTGATTAACAAAACAAAGGGTAACTATCACAATATTTTCAATGAGCTGAATTTTCTGAATACCGATATGGTGACAGATATACCAGATCTCTTTTCCGGTTTTTTAATTGATTTAAGGGATATAAAGAGCGGGACAAAAATCGGCGTGGATAAATCTGGTCTGATTCAACTCTTTGAAAGTCTTTTAAATGGAGATCCTGGTTCAAAAGAACAGCTAAAGCAAATCATTCACCCTTCAACCAACACCCAATATAAAAAAGGGATCTGATATCAGAGAGTGAGAGCTGGGTGATAGGGTTGGTCAGCGGGTCGGGCGAATTCCATTCGCCCATTTTATTATGTCTTTTCCGCGATTGAAAATCGCGGGACCCAATTGCAGACCCAACAGAAAGACGCAACCACCAAACCCTAATACCAGGATAAAATTAGGTGAATTCAGATTTAATGCCTACATTGACGCAATAATAGCTTCCTTTTTAAGTTAGATTGGCCGTTATTCCCTTAAAAGGATGTATGAAGAAGGTAATTTAAAATGTAAATGACTGAATATAAATGAAGATTTTTTTTATAATTATACTCTTATTGATATCGATTGCAGTGCAATCAGGGAACCGACCTTCGACTCCAAAAACGGATGAAACGGCAAGTTCTGCTGCAACCCTTACAAGAGCCGATATCATCAGGTTCGCCAAAACACTTTTGGGTACACCTTACCGTATTGCAAGCAGTAATCCGCTCAAAGGTTTTGATTGTTCGGGATTCGTAAGTTATGTTTTTAGAAATTTCAAAATAAATTTACCCCATAGTTCACGTGCCTTTGATGCTTTGGGTGCAGCGCTTAAACCGGAAGATTTTAAAGTGGGTGATGTTTTGGTATTTTATGGATTTAAAGATAACAACAGGATCGGTCATGTAGGGATTATTTGTGAGGCCGCTGGTCTGAACTCCAGGTTTATCCATTCCTCTTCGGGTAAAGCGCACTGTGTGACCATCAGCGAACTGGGCTCAGGAATGTATAAAAAGCGATTCTATAAATGCATTGATGTGATCAACTAATCAAGGAGACCTGTCTTTTTTACAAAAGCCGTCCAGATAGAAGTGAGCTACCAAAAAACTAAAGTAGAACAGGTGCGAATGGTCGCGGAGAAAAAGGCACGGTATAGGAAATAAGTAAAATCAACTTTAAAGTTAATATGTATTGGGTATGTTGTACAACATGCTACTTTAAAGTATATAATACAAAAACAATACCTAAATTTGTATCCGATGACAACCAAGCAAGAGGTTGAACATTTTTTAAGCGGTTTTAAAACCAAAATGAAGATTTTCCAGATCGTCTTTTTAGACAATCGAGGAAAAAATGCACAGGCCCTACTTGATTTAGAGATAAACCCAGGGAAAAGGAAAGAAATTATTGAAAAGTTAACTATTGAGGATTATTCTCAGGGACCTTTGGAAGAACAGATGAGTGGTATTGCACCTATGTGGGTATTTGGAAGGGAAGTAAGAGGAACAGAAGTGTACATTAAAATTTGCATGGGAATCACAAATTCAAACACTATTTGTATCTCCTTTCATTCATCAGAATATCCGATAAATTATCCATTTAAACACATCAAACCATGAAGAGTCCAATTACAGGTAAGGAAATGAAAGTCGCCAAAGAGGTGCGCGATATGACCTTCAGGAAGGAAACGTTTCAGGTTGTGTTTCATTATTACATTTGTGAAGAGTCAGGAGAGCAGTTTGAAGATGACCATTTTTCAGTGCTGAATTACAACCAGGTAGTCAATCAATACAGGGTGAGGCATCATATTCCATTTACAGAGGAAATCAAGGAAATACGTGCAAAATATGATCTTTCTGCCGCCAAGATTTCTGATTTATTGGGCATGGGGATCAATACTTGGAGGAATTATGAAGATGGTGAAATCCCATCAAGGGCGAATGCTAATCTAATTCAGATCATCAGCAACCCAGAAAGTTTTGAAAAATACATTAAGGAATTTAGTGGATTAGAAGAAAAAGATTGTGAGAAAATTTTGAAACCAGTTCAGAAACTTAAAATAGACTCCTGTTTCTGTAACGATCCTCTTTGTCGGTTTTATTTCCAGCCCGATATTACTTCCGGATTTAAAGCATTTAATCGGAAAAAAACTAAAAATGTAATACTCTACTTTGCAGAAAGACAAAGTCCGTATAAAACCAAAATGAATAAGTTGCTGTATTATACGGATTTTGTGCATTTCAGAAATACTGCCCAAAGTATTACGGGATTAAGATATGTTGCAATTCCTCATGGACCGGTTCCAAACCATTTTGAATATCTGTTTGAAGCATTTGTTGAAGAAGGCATAATTTTCAAAGTGACGACAATGACAAACTTTGGAGAGTTGGAACAAATCCTTCCATCCGAAGAAGTGCATTTTGATCCATCAATTTTTTCTGCCACAGAACTTGAAACATTGGATTACGTCGCAAACTTATTTAAAGATAAGTCAGCCAGCGAAATAGCAGACATTAGTCATCGTGAACCTGCCTGGAAAGAAAATATTGAGGGTAAAAAAATTATCCCATTTTCTTATGCCTTTGGGCTGGAAACTGTGTAAAAATCATTCAATAATTACGCATCCGGAATTTCCGGTTCAACCAGTTTTTTCAACTTTTCGAGCGACTCCTGCCATCCCAGATAACACATTTCGGTTGGTATAACCGAAGGAATCCCTTCCTGGATAATTTTAAGTTCTGTACCGCATGAAACTTTTTTGAGCCAAACCGAGGTAACCATTTCACCAGGAAAATTCGGGTCCTCAAATTGGTCGCTATATTTAATAAATTCATTGGGTATCAATTCCAGGTATGTTCCCCCAAATGAGTGTCCGTTTCCTGTTGAGAAATTGATAAATGACATCCGGTAGTGACCCCCTTGCCGTACATCCATGCTGTGAACAACACATAAAAATCCATAGGGTGGAATCCATGATGCCATCGCAGTTGCATCCGTAAATGCACGATAAATTTTTTCAGGAGATGCATTAATCACCCGGTGTAAGGTTACACTATTTGTTTCCATAAAGCTAAAGTTGATCAGTGATTAATTATTAGGTGGCTGACTTAGAATATTAAACATCCAGCGGATTCCGAACTGGTCCCTGCAGGTTCCCCAGTAACCCCAGAATTCATCGTGGGGAGCAACACTGTCAGTTCCCGATTGCGAAAGTTCCTGATATAAGCGGTCGGCTTCTTCTTTGGTATCGGGACTTAGGCTGATCGATATATTATTGCCCTCCATCAGTTTGTGTCCCATGCTTTCCAGCACGTCGGTTGCCATAATTTCTGTGCCGCCAAGAATTGGTAATGCAACATGCATTACTTTGTTCTGGTCGGCTTCCGATAGTTCCGGCATCCCTGGTTGGGATGGAATGTCTTTCATTCTCATTATCGGAGCAGAATATTCTGTTTTGAAAACCTTTTTATAGAAGTTAAAAGCTTCTTCAGCGTTTCCCATGAAGTTGAAATAAATTGATACTTGTGCCATGATGATCTATTTAAGTTTCATTATTACTATTTATAAATAATGCAAAACTCAAAAAAATGTTCAATGCCTACGGTTTTCGAAAGACTCAGAAAAATGTGGATGTAAACAACAAGGTTAAAATAGCCCTGGGTAGCAAAGATGTATTGGGTTATAAAGATTATCCCGGAACAGGATTTATGATAGAGGGGAGTGCCCGCTATATCGAATCGGGCGAAGAGTATGACATGATGAAAAGTAAATTTTCTTTTCTAACCAGGGTTTTGGAGATAACTGTGGATATTGCAAAGCAAATGTTATAATTAAATCACGTTAGAAATTTAATACGATATTAGACTATTCAAACAACCATAAAATACGATATGTGCACTTCCATAGTGCATTTGTGATTGATATATACACTGTGATAGTGCGATATTCATTATCTTTGTCCAAAAATAAACCGTCATGGACAAATTATTTCAACAGTTTCTTAAGCTTCTTAAGGAGACAGATACAGACTTCTTCCGATACATTTATGCTGAGATAAACTGGAAAAGTCGTATGATCGGACTTACCGGGCCGCGTGGAGTTGGGAAAACTACCCTGGTTTTACAGCATATCAAAAAAAACCTCGATCCTGCTGAAACACTTTATGTAACGGCAGAGGACTTTTATTTTGCCGATAACAGGCTGATTGATTTAGCGGATGCTTTTGTAAAGCGTAACGGGAAATACCTGTTTGTAGATGAAATACATAAATACAAAGATTGGGCGAAGGAACTGAAACTGATCTATGATTATCATCCCGAACTGAATGTTGTGTTTACCGGGTCTTCAATATTGGATATAAAGAAAGGAGCTTCAGATTTAAGTCGCAGAGCTGTAATGTACCATATGCAAGGTTTGTCTTTTAGAGAGTATTTGCAGTTGTTTCATCAAATAGCTGCCCGTGCATATTCCCTACAAGAGATTTTGGAACATAAAGTTGAAATTCCCGAAGTAAAACATCCATTGCCTTTTTTTGAAGATTATCTGAAAAAAGGGTATTATCCTTTTGCATTAGACGGAGATTTTGAACTGAGATTACAACAGATTATCATTCAGACGTTGGAAACAGATATTCCATTGTATGCTGGCATGAATGTCTCCACTGGCCGAAAATTGAAGCAATTGCTGGCAATAATTGCCAAAAGTGTGCCGTTTAAACCCAATATGACAAGTATCGCGACTGCACTTTCCGCCAGCCGGAATAATATAACTGATTATTGCCTGTTTATTGAAGAAGCCGGAATGATATCCCAACTAAGAGACGCTACCGGAGGAATAAAGGGCCTGGGTAAGGTTGACAAAATTTATCTTGACAATACAAATTTGATTTACAGTTTCGCAAACGATAACCCAAATATAGGAAATAGAAGAGAAACATTTTTTCTGAATCAGCTTAGAGTTAAGTATGACGTAATAGTATCCCCGTCTGCTGATTTTCTGATTGATGATTACACGTTTGAAGTAGGTGGAAAAAATAAGGGATTGAAACAAATCCAGGGTATTGATAAAGCCTTTATCGTAAAAGATGACATTGAAATGGGATATTTGAACACCATACCACTCTGGCAGTTTGGTTTAACCTACTGATCTACTTATTGTGAAACGAATCAAAATCATTCAAAATTACACAGTAAGTTTCAACAATGAAGTCAAAAAATGATGGAATCTCATTCTTTTGGGAGTGAGTAAATAGTAAGAGCCGGACTTGCGCTGATGAACAAGTCCGGCCCCCACTCTTCAGTTAATTTACAGTGACCGGAGCTTTAGGTTTTTGATAGATGTGTCTCCCTTTGATCTTCCTGACGGCAAACCAACCATCCAGAAAATTGTCATCATCCAAAAAACCCTCGAACCCATCATCGAGCTTGTCAAGGATAAAGGTTCCCTCTTTGATGAGTACTTTAACTGACCTGACAGCGCTCTTCCGCTCGTTGGTGACGATCCCGATCGAAGGTTGCAGGGTTTCAAGCTCTGCGAGTTCTGCAGCTAAAGCTTTAAGTTCTTCGGCGGTAATGTCATAACCTGCAGTTTTGGCAAGGTATTCATTCGCCCGATGAAGTATACCGTTGCATCTTAGCAATGCCTCCTTTTCGTTGAGTTTGTGTAAGGTTGATTCGGTAAAGGAAGCTTCATTCATCAGTAACTGATCATTTGTGTCTTTTGCATAGAGCAGTAGTTTCCGTCCCAGGCGGTAAATCTGGTGGAAGAATTTCTCCAGCAGCTCATTTTTCCGGGCCACATGTCCGCCCGGGTCGTTTGCATCCTGTGCCTTGAACGCCTCATCTAATTCCCCCTCATTTGCTTCAAGCATCGTTACATTTGCGGCAATAACTGCCCATTTGCTCCACAAATTTTCATTTTTGTGAACATAGGAAATCGATTCTCTCTCCATTTCCCAAAAAAGTTTTTGCTTTTGAGTCCATGTTTAAGTGTTTAAGGATTAAAAATATAAACAACTAAATATACAAAATAAATAGATATAAATTTTTATTTTTTTTTGCTGCTTAATAATCTTCCCGGGTCGGGCGATTTAGTTGGCGATAGGGTCGGGCGATAGGTCGGGCGATTTTCAATCGCCCATTTATTCTTATAATCCGCGGTTGGAAACCGCGGGACCCGGAGGAATTTCTTGTTAACAATTGACCAATTCCCTATTGCAAATGTCCATTCCCTTTTAACAATTGACCGAAAACCTATCGCATATGCCCATTTCTTGTTAACAATTGACCAATTCCTTATTGCAAATGTCTAATTCTTATTAACATTTGACCGAAAACCCATCGAAAATGGTCGTCTCCTGTTAACAATTGACCAATTCCTTATTGCATTTTCCCTTTTCAGACTTGCATTTAACCGAAAACATAGGGTAATAGATCAATTCCGATGTGCAAATGGATAAAAACCTGTTGAATTTATTCATTTGCAACGGACATATGACCGGGAACAGATTAAGATTGGCCTTTTCCCGAGGTTTTGAAAATAACTCTTTGGTAGTTTTGTCTTCGATTGTTTTCCCAGCCTCAACCTCCTCCATGGATTTCAATAACGATGCAGTTGGCGTTTTTCTTCGACGATCGTTACAAATGGTTAGGTTTTTAGGTGCTCGACCAGTTTTTTTGCACCTATTGACTTATCATTGATTACAATTGTTGTCGTAACTTGAATAGTTTTATACAAATATTTAGAGATATTAGGAGATAAGTTACATGGATACAGTCTGGAAAGACAATATTGATGGGGAAAAGGATTATCTCATTTCCTTATGCATTTGGGATGGGAAAATTGTAAAATCTTATTTTCCACAATATTATTTTGTAACTTGCGTTATTAATTCCTTTACCTCCTAAATATGACAAACTTCACCTGGATATCATTTTACAAAGAATTGGCGCAAAAAATTCTTCTCTTTCGGGATAAACAAAATGAGTTAATAGATTTCATTGATGATTTAAGAGAAAACAAATCTCTTCCGATAACTCCGCTGAATGATCTTGATAAAAATGATCAATCTATTAAACTTGAAGAAATTGATCCATTTACTTTCATCGCGATCTTAAACAGAGGAATAACGGATGAAAACAGAAATAAAATTGCTCTTGAATTAAAATCAAAATTTGATATTTTAAGTATAGCACCAACCGACTTTTCAGGTATTCCTACAATCCAAAGTATGCATTCCTGGTTTTTCAGCTTTAAAAAAAATCGCAAACCGAATGATATTCCGTTGTTGTGGAATATCGCAAAATTAGCAATTACTGATCCGGATGGTATTTCAGAAGAATTATTTAATAGCTGTTTGAAAATTAAAGGAGTTGGTGCTCCATACCTATCTATGGGTTTGTTTTGGATCAATCCGGAAAGATTTGCTTCGTGTGATGGTGTTATTACAGGATATCTAAAGAAAAAGGGACTTGCATATTTGGAAGTCAAGAGCTTTTCTGGGTATTTGACTTACTTGCAGAATATCAAGAATATACTTCCGGACAAATTATATTATGAATTGTCTTACGAAGCATGGATTGAAGGTAAAGCAGTACCTGATTTACCTATTCCAAGTCCAACAATAAAATATTGGTTATATCATCCTGGCATAAACGCTGTAATGTGGGATGAGTTCTATTTGAAAGGAATAATGGGTCTTGGATGGGATGATTTGGGTGATTTAAATCAATATCCTGATAAGCCTGCCATTGCAAAAAGATTGATAGAATTAGGAGGCACGACAAGTCAAAAGAATAATGCTGCAGCAAATTATGACTTTAAGAATACAATTTTCAAGGGGGATGTAATCATTGTAAAATCAAGGCAACAATCACTTTTAGGATATGGAATTGTCGATTCAGACTATTATTTTGATAATGAACGAAAGAAATTCAAAAGTTGCCGAAAAGTTAATTGGCAATTGAAAGGGGAATGGACTACTGAGTTTCGTTTAGTTCAAAAAACTTTAACAGATATTACAAAATATCCTACAGAACACCCAGACTATCAGTTGTATTACGAACGATTAATGGCGATAATGGTTGGACCATATACGCCTCCTCAACAACCCTTAAATAAGATCCAGCAATCACTAAATCAAATACTTTTTGGCCCTCCAGGAACAGGCAAAACTTATAATTCAGTAAATCAAGCCTTGGCAATAATTGATGGTGAAATTCCTGAAGACAGAGACCAGGCAACCAAAAGGTTCAGAGAACTTATAAAAAATGGACAGATTGTCTTTACTACTTTTCATCAAAGCATGTGTTACGAAGATTTTATTGAAGGTATTAAGCCAGTTGAGCCGGAAAACGAAGGTGAGAGTATTTCATATAGCGTTATTGATGGCATCTTTAAACAGCTGGTTATAAATGCTGAATTTGAGTACTATAAGGAAGGCGAATTGAAAGAGAAAAAG
The DNA here is from genome assembly GCA_963677935.2 of Prolixibacteraceae bacterium. Lineage (GTDB taxonomy): Bacteria > Bacteroidota > Bacteroidia > Bacteroidales > Prolixibacteraceae > JAAFHB01. The sequence continues at coordinate 5,933,011 of CAXXEH010000003.1, forward strand.
GATCTAAAATTTTTAATGTTTGACGATTATTGGAACAGGTTAATCGCAGATATAGAGAGCAATGAATTAGCTAAAGTTACAACGCTATCCGGAAAGTTCTTAAAAATCCAAACAGTTACCGGTCAAGGCAATGTTGTTGTGAAACCGGAACAAAAAGGTGCACTTGACTATATTGTTTCCTATAACCGAACAAAGAAACTTTTTGATGCTTTCTCTGATCTTACAAAGGTGAAGAATATCGATAAAGAGTTCAGGCAGGTTATCGGCGGATCCAATTCAACCGCATACTGGGGTATATTGAATCATCTTAGGAATTATAATTTCTTACATGAACAAGTTCTACCTGATTTTGAAGCAAAAGAATATACCTATGATCAAAAGAAGGATTTATTACTGGGTTGGAATGGCTACATAGATACTTTAATTAGAGTAAAGCCTTACATATTAATCATAGATGAAATCAACCGCGGAAATGTGGCTCAAATATTTGGTGAATTAATTACACTTTTAGAAGAAGATAAAAGACTGGGCAAAACTGAAGAATTAAGAGTTACATTACCTTACAGCAAACAAAAAGGATTTGGTGTTCCTTCCAATTTATATGTAATCGGGACTATGAATACAGCTGACCGGAGTGTTGAAGCTTTGGACAATGCACTCAGAAGGCGATTTACCTTTATTGAAATGCCTCCGCGATACGATTTTCCGGAACTTGAAAATGAAATTATTGAAGGCATCTCACTGGAAGAAATAATGAAAACATTAAATTCAAGAATTGAAAAACTATTGGATAAGGATCATCTCATTGGGCATAGTTATTTCCTTTCTGTTGATAATTTAACTGACCTGCAAAGGATTTTCCATCATAACATCATACCGTTGCTTCAGGAGTATTTCTACGGCGATTTTGCCAAAATTGGTCTTGTTCTGGGGGAAGCTTTCTTTGATAAGAATGAGGTTACGAAGAAAACCATCTTTGCAAAGTTTACTCACGATGCTGCAGACGAACTAAACGAAAAGCCCTTGTACCGTCTAAAACAAACCTGGGCTGAAGGTGAGTTTGAAAAGGCAATTGAGGAAATGGTAAATCCATAACCATGACCAGTCCTGGCAGACATATAATTACAATTTTTGAGCATCAAAGTTTAAAGCCTGGTTCTAGCAAAGACTTTGAAGAAAGACACCTTTTAGCGCTACAACGGTACTATGGTGAAAAGGGAACCCGATACTTCAGCCTTATTCATAATGGCGTAAAATTCAACCAACATGTAGGGATTATCCAGGTTGACTCACTTGTTATTGAAGTGTTACCTAAAACAGATCAAACCAGTGACGCTGGACATTGGCGGAAATTGCTGATCGGAATGCTTCGGGCAATAAAAACACTGAGCGTTCATACTTCGAGCAGTTCCGATTTAAAACTAAAATCAAATTCCATTCTTGACCTTTATTTTGAAATATTCATCACTGAATTAGAGCAACTGGTTCACAAAGGGTTGATCAAACAGTATCGCAGACAGGAAGAGAACAGTCTTGCCTTGAAAGGGAAACTAATCTTTACCAAACATATTCAGCAGAACCTGGTCCATAAGGAGCAATTCTATGTGAATCATCAAACCTATGATCGTCAAAATCTTTTCAACCAAATAATATATAAAGCTCTGAGACTGGTCCGGAATATTAATACTTCATCCGCTTTACAAAGTAGAATCGGTTCTTTACTTCTAAACTTTCCGGAAATGGATGATATAAAAGTAACTGAAACAACCTTCAACCGATTACAATTCAACCGGAAAACTGAATGCTACAGGGAGGCCATCAACATCTCCATGTTACTATTACTGAATTATCATCCCGATATTAGCCGTGGCCAGAATCATATTTTAGCCCTTATGTTTGATATGAATAGCTTATGGGAACGGTTTGTGCTTTCCAGTCTTAAGAAATATGCACCAGACGATTATCTTATCAAGGGCCAAGTGAAAAAAGCATTTTGGGAGTCAGAGCTTAAGACTAAGGTTGGCATGGAACCAGACATTGTTATTCATCGTAGTGAAAGAACATATATTCTTGATACAAAGTGGAAAATGGTTAATGGTAACCGACCATCAGATGATGATTTAAAACAAATGTATGTGTACACCAAATACTTTGAGTCCAGTTATACCGCTTTGGTGTATCCGGATGATTCCTATGCTACCAGTCATGGATCATTCCTACATGAAAAAGATGAGGGGAAAAGTTATCCATGTTCACTAATCAAATTAAAACTTCCAAATGCCTCAAATTTGATAAGCTGGCAAAAAGAAATTTGCAATGAACTTTTGACTCATCTTGGATCCTGATTTTATCTTTTAATAGATTGGTTGTCTAAAGTGAACCTCGTTAGTTTTTTATATGACATAATATGAGTATGTTAAATAGCTTTAGACTGATAATGTCGATTGTCTGGATTTGTTTTTATTAAGCACTCTTAGGCAGAATAATTATAATAGATATTCCTAATTTCGAGTAATACCTTACAATTTTAAAACATCTTATGGGAGCTAATAAACAATTATTAAAGGGTGACTCTTTGGAAGAGGCAGTTGAAAAGATTCAAAGTTTAATTTTAAGAACTAACCCTGCTTTTCAAAATTCAAATTTTACAATAGAGCGTAAAAAACTTATTTTCCCGGGAGATGTAAAAAGAGAAATCGATCTTTATGTTAAAGTTGATCCTGGCAATGATATGGATTCAATTTTTATTTTTGAGTGTAAAAATTGGAATAGTCCAGTTGATGCAAATTCAATTACTATTTTTAATACAAAAATTACTGAAACAAACGCAACAAAAGGATTTTTTATTGCTAAAACTTATAGTAAAGATGCAGTGAAAGAAGCAAAAAAATATCCAAGACTTTTTATTTTAAAAGCAACTGAAGATTATATCGATTTGTCTCCTTTCCCTCATATGCATATGACATTACATAATTCTGATAGAATTTTTACAATGGAAATAATTGAGAAAGGTATACTATCAAATGAAGGATCAACAAATAAAATAGAGATAGGAAAAGTAATTTACCAAGGTGAGAAAATTCCGGTACAAGAGTTTTTTAATCCTATTTATGAGGAAACAATTGATCAAAAGATGAAAACAGAAATGACTCAATTTCTTGATGAAGGAATTTACAAATATTCTTACCATCGGGAAATTGACTATGAAGATGGAAAATTGTTAATAAATCAAATTGAAGTCGAAAAAATCATTATTGATGTGGATTTTGAAATTCAGATTGTTAAGCCAATTATTATTTCTAAGTTTGATATCGAAAGTAAAGGACGGTATTTAAAACAAGAATTCAACATGCCATTAAAAGGTAAATTAGAATTAATATCTGTAGCAATAAAATAAATTCTTTAGTTTTATAATGAAGTACATAGAAACCGAAATTGTAAATCAATATTTATTGAAACAAGGATATTTTAAATTATTGACGTCTATCAAAAATACACCCTGAACTAATTTAGAATCTGTATAATAAAATTAAAAATTGTCCCGAATAAATTGGTTGTGGATTGAATTAAGTTTTAATTTGACAGTGATAGAGTTATCTTAAAATTGCCTGATCATTATTTTTATGAGCAACTGATTTGATTCGCACCTGGCGGATTGGACTTTTAAGTTAAACCAGGAGTCAAACCAAGGGCATTAAATAAAAAAACTGCAAAAAAATTGCAACTCTTTTTATTTCAGTGGAGAATATCGGAATCGAACCGATGACCTTTTGACGGAACGTAAACTGCTGGATCAAAGTTTTGAGTTCATCCGGAACCCAGATGATTTCAGGGAATTCGGGGAGTACAACTCCAGGTTTATTGTGCAAACTTCCTCATTTAAACATTAAATCAAAATAAATCCAGCTATAAAAGTTTACACTATTGAAAACTTATTATTAATTTTGCGGTATGAAAGTAGTATTCAAAACAACTGAATTAGAGAATTTTTATATTACACCACTCAATGAACTGGAAGGAAAGCTGCCTTTGCAGAAAGACGTGATAAAACAGTTCAAGAAGAAAATGGAGATTCTTATTGGTGTTGATTCTTTGGATGAACTGAGGCAATTTAGAAGCCTGAATTTTGAGCAGCTCAAAGGAAACAGATCGCATGAATACTCAATCAGGCTAAACCTGCAGTACCGTTTAATTTTTTCTGTTTTAATGGAAAAAAACGGTGATTATGTGATAGAAGCTATTTTAATCAATGAAATTTCAAAACACTACGAAAAATGAAACACTACGCAAACGAAATGACTCCAGGTGATGTCTTTCACCCCGGCGAAATAGTAAAGGATGAAATGGAGGCCAGAGGCATTAAACAGGCTGATATCGTTGCTATGTCAGGTTTTAACAAGTCGTTTATCAGTCTTTTTCTGAAGGGCGAACGCAGTATAAACATCAATCTGGCCATCGCACTCGAAACCATTCTTTCAATCAAAGCCGAATTCTGGATAAGGCTTCAGAAACAATACGAAATGAACAAAGAACTGATTGAACTAAAGCAAAAGAGATTAGCATCCTAAACTCAAGCCAGAACATTAGTTTCTGGCTTTTTAATTTTCCGCAACGTACACACTTGTTATATACTTTTGTGATATGCAATTTTCGGAATGGTCACATTGGTGATTTTTGAAAAGTACTGATTATTTGGATAATTTAGGAATAAGATGCGCTTAGTAAAAATCTGTTGTTAGGCTGAGTATTAATATCCTAAGCCTTTACTATGGAATTAGACGCTATATCAATTAGCTACAAAATAATTTGCAACTCTTTTTATTTCAGTGGAGAATATCGGAATCGAACCGATGACCTTCCTGATTGCATCGGGACGCTCTGGCCAACTGAATAACACAATAAAACTGCACAGTAATAAAAAAAGAGCTGCAAAAAAATTGCAACTCTTTTTATTTCTGTGGAGAATATCGGAATCGAACCGATGACCTTTTGACTGCCAGTCAAACGCTCTAGCCAACTGAGCTAATCCCCCGATTGAGCGTGCAAATATAAAAAAATATTTCAACTGCATCGCTTTAACTAAATCCAAATTCGTCCCTTATATCGAATAATTCTCAATTTTATTGAATATGCCGGATTCGTTTGTAAATCAAGCTCAAAAAACATCGGGATTAAAGTCGTAATCCATCTAAAATGAGCCTGAAACGAAAACGAATCAAGCCCTATTTCAGATAGGGCTCAATTCGTAATGTGAATTGGTTCATAAAAGGGATTCATTTCTTCAAAAATATTCCCTTACCTGGGAATAGCTTCTCCCTCAAATCTTTACCGTCGAATAAATTTCCATTGTTTAAACTCGAACTGATTACAAAATTTTCAGAGACGGAGGAATATCCATTCACCTCAATCGGAGCTGCAAGTTTGCTTCCTGTGATTCTGAGCTGATAATTTGGGTTTGAAGGTGGCAGAGAAGTGGTAAACTTCGAATGGTTCAGATGTTGTAACTGATCCAGAAATTTATCTACGTCTGCTGCATTAACCTCAACCGCCCCAATGTGCCATTTCCCTTCGCTCTGTTTTTCGAGAACGAAAGAACTGTCGGCGGGATAGGTGAATTCGAGTTTACTCCAGTTTGACTTGTTGCCATCCATTACTTTATGATTCCTGTAGGCATCCAAATCCCGGTTTGCACTCATGGATAAATACCCAGCTACTGAATATACAACCTTATCATTAGAGAGCCTTACATAACTGTTCACGTTATACCCGGAAGACATTTCCAGTTTTCCAATCAGCAGATCAGCTACAACATTTGCTCCTTGCATCAATTTAACCCGGATGGCCGTTGAATCTTCAACATCAAAATCTTTAAAGTGTTTTGGGTTCGATGATACCACACTCTCCGGCTTCAGCGGATTCAGCAAATTGATCAGTTCCAGTATGGCAGAATTGTCACCAGGGTAGCGATTCCCGTTTTGTGAAACACTCCAGTTGCCTCCATCTCTTTTCAATTCAATTTCCTTTTGTTTTATACCTTTAGGAAGCAACACGATTTTATCGATCGCATCAGTGTCGGTTTGCACCAGGGATGCTTTAAAGGTGCGTTCACCATTTCTCTGGTCCATCAGATATGCGCCAACAACAACTGCCAGCAAAACGATGAGGGCGATCACTAAAGTCTTGGTATTTAATTTTCGAAACATGATTTTGTAATGTTTTGATGTTAGACATAATTTTCGCTCATTCTTTTTAGCCGTATCCTCCGGTTTCGTTGATCTCTGAATATTCCATAGATAATTATCAGGATAATTGGCAATAAAAAGTTCAGATACTTCAACATGGTTTTGGTTCCGTCTTCCATTTGTTTTATCGGTCTGGAAGTTACACTCTTGGTGCGCAATTCAATCAATCCCGTATCGTCAGATAACCAGTCGATTGAATTGACCATAAGGTTCAAATTGTCCGGCTGTAGCTGATGAGCTTGTTGACCTTCACCATTTACCGCAAAATCGCCATCACTGATTACGATCATTTTAGCTTTCTTGTCACCCGAAATTTTACCGTCAAGCAAGGCAGCCACGGCAAGTTTTGGTCGTGTAAAATCCGATTCACCCCATTTCTTTTGAATATTAAAGTAAAGCGGCGAATTTTCTTCACCCGATTTTTCAGAAGTAAATGCAAGCGGGAGGAATTTCACCTTTGAAGTATCCCCGGTAAACGAAATTGGACTTGCAAACTGAAGGATCACCGATTCGAGTCCCTGGGTGAGGGGATGTTTGGCAAATGTGGAAATTACCGGCAGATAGGGAAATGGAATCTGGGTATCAAATGTAAATGCGCCCTGCTGATGGCGAACCGAAACGTTGGCGCAACGCGAATCAACCACAAATGCAGGATCAATCTTAACCCCAAATTGAGCCAGCCATTTCTCGACCCCCGTAGTGACTTCAGTCCCCATTGCCTTTGATAAATCGCCATTTACCCGGTTAATCGCGACGAACATATGTCCCTGATTGGACAAATATTTATCTAACATTTTCAATTTTTTATCAGGAATTGTGTCTGTTGGTGCAATCAAACAGAGCGTTTTGTATTTGGAAAGGTTGGTTGAATCGGTCAGGTTCACCGACTCTACATTATAAAGCACCCTCAGATTTGCAGAAGCCTGCTGAAATGAAGAAAGTGTTGGCTCACCGTTACCCTGAATAAATCCAATAGTTGGTTTATCGGTAGTTACCAGTTTTTTAATGGCTGCCGATAAATCGTACTCCATCGATTCTCCGGGACGGATAAAAGGAATTACCTCTTTCTTCCCTTCATATTTTACAACGGCGCCAAGATAAGCCTTCTTCTGAGCCGTCTGGTCTTTCTCCCGGACGTTGATCATCACTGAGGATACACCGGCCTTCATCGCTTCTGTCTCAGATGTCTGATCCTTATTCGGATTTACGAATTCATAAAGAACATTACCTTTTGATCGACTGGCATATTCGACGAGCATGTCTTTGAAGTCTGACTTTGTCTGACCAATAGCCGGAGGAAGGTCCTCTGAAAAATAGGCCGTCACTGTAATTGGGTCATCAAGCCCATTCAGCATGGTTTTAGTTGCCTTGCTTAACGTATATTGATGATTCTGGGTAAAATCGAGTCGGAAGAAGAACCTGTAGGCTAAAATATTAAATAGTATAACTATGATAAATACAATTGCCAGGTAGTTTATGATAGATTTACTTGTTTTCATGTAGAAATATTTTTTTAAAAGGTCGTATGGAATGGAAGATCAGCGAAGCTAATAGTCATCCGCCCGCGGCGGATTCAGTTCGGATGTGATTTTTCAACCATAGCTATTTCATTTGTATATAATTTGTTTTTTAACGGCCAAATGGAATAGCCATCCGCCGGTTGGCGGATTCATTTCGGTTGGTGAATTTCTTATCATGGCTATTTCATGTGCTTATAATTTGATTTTTACAAAGGTTTAGTCCATATTTCGTTTTGCCAATATTGCTTCAGCGCCAGCCATTCCCAATAGGATAACTGAACTGAAATAAATCAGATCTTTCGAATCGATCACACCGCGTGACATGGATTCAAAGTGAGTCGAAATGCTTAAGTACTGAAATACAGATCCAATGATTCCGGAGAGGTTACCTGCCAGAAGACCAAAAATAATATGAAAGAAAATGCCAATTAGCAAGGCCAGAAGAAAAGCCACAATCTGGTTGTTGGTTAGGCTGCTCGTAAAAATTCCGATGCTGATGTAGGTGGCGCTCATCAGAATCAGGGCGAGATATCCGGTGAGTATGGCGCCATGGTCGGCCTTCCCCAGATTGGCTACCGTGACATAATAAGGTAATGTTAAAACCAGTGCAACGACGATCAACAACAGAGTTGCCAAGAATTTTCCCCATAAAATCTGCCAATCAGTTACCGGTTTGGTAAGCAACATTTCTAATGTTCCGGTTTTCTTCTCCTCGGCCACAAGCTTCATCGTCAGGGCCGGAATAAAAAAGAACAGTGTCCAATAAGCAATTGAAAAAAATGATTGCAGACTGGCCTGTCCGATGAAAAATACATCAGAGCCGTAAAGCCAGGTAAAAAACCCGCTAAAGCCTAAAAAAGCGACAATCATGATATATGCCATGAGTGAGTCGAAAGTGCTTTGTAATTCACGAATAACAACGATTCCTATCTGTTTCATCTGTAAATAATTTGAATTTTATTTTATGGTCACCTTTCTGAAAACATCTTCCAGTTTGGTTTCAACCGGAGTAAGTTGGCTGAGGTACCACCCCTGCTCAACACAAAGCCCGAATAACGCTTTGGCCGAATGTTCTCCCTTTTTGGAATGTAATTCAAAACCCTTTGGATCATCAGCTATTTGTTTGACTATCTCCACAGAAGGGAGTCTTTTTAGCAGTTCATAAACTGACTTTCGGTCAGGGCTTTCAATACCGATTCGAAGTATTTCGTTTCCCTGGGCATTGCGTCTTAATTCTTCGGAGGTGCCGTCAGCTACAATTTTCCCTTCGTTGATAATCAGGATCCGGTCACAGGTGGCTTCGACCTCTGCCAGAATATGCGAACTGAGGATAACCGTTTTTTCACGCCCTATCGTCCTTATTAAATCACGAATTTCAACAATTTGATTGGGGTCAAGTCCGGAGGTGGGTTCATCCAGAATCAGAACTTCCGGATCGTGTATCAGGGCTTGTGCCAACCCGACACGTTGCCGGTACCCTTTTGAAAGTTCTTTGATCTTCTTATGTTTTTCGTTTTTTAATCCGCAAATCTGAACCATATCCACCATACGCTGATTCAATTTATCGCTGGCAACCCCTTGCAGCCGGGCGGCAAACTTTAAATAATCAATAACCGGCATATCGTAGTAAAGCGGATTGTTTTCAGGCAGATAGCCTATGTGCTTTTTTACTTCATCGGGATTGTCCCTGACAGAAACGCCTCCAACAAAAATATCCCCTTCATTAGGTGTGAGGTAACAGGTAATTGCTTTCATCGAAGTCGTCTTTCCTGCCCCGTTTGGCCCCAGAAAACCAAGAACTTCTCCGGTTTTCACAGTAAAACTTAACTGGTCAACAGCTTTTTGCGGACCATACGTTTTGGTAATTTTATCCACAATGATGTCCATAAATGATAGATTTATAAATTTTCGGGTCGTAAATTTATAGATCACATTCGTTTTTTGAAAATTGGCGGCCACCAATTTAACATGATTTAACAGTTAGATTAAGACGGTTTTAACCCTGATCTATTTAATCAATTGCAACGGTCCGATGATCCCCGAGGGTTTCAGGGGCGATTCTTTATTCAGAAAACTACTCACAGGTGCAGAGGTGAAAATATTTCTCAGGGTTCCGTACTCAATCAAATCTCCGATAATCCGGTTGCGGCACGTGGTGGCTACTGAAATTTCAAGATGATTCTTTTCTTTCAGCAATTTATTCACTGAAAGTAGGATGTTTGGCATCCAGATATTTCCCAAAAGCTGGTTGTTCAGACGCACCTCTGCAGTTGCATCCAGATTTCCGAATTTTAAAAATACGGCATCACAATTACTTAAATATCCCGGATTGAGTTCAAAATCGATTTGGTAACAAGCTGTTCCGGCGAAATACTTAATGTCAGGATTCGAAAATTCAGTAAACGATTTGAATTCGGAAATTGATATTGAATCAAGCTTCTCAGAATTAATAGGGTGAAATATAATTTTTCCCTTGAAATTCTTTATGTCGGTCACTTCAGGTGAATTCAAACGGGAGGTTTGTTTTTCATCTTTACCATTCGTAATCTGTTCAGAGACATTTGTTTTCCCTTCTCTAAAGACGAAGAATAGCGATTCTTTGGGTTGGAAGGTCACCGGAATACGCATTTGTCCATTTTCTAAGGTATAGCCGCCACACTTTTTAACCTCCCCTGTCAGGGGGTTCCATATCTCCGGAATTTTGCCGGAAACGCGGAACAGGCAATCCCTGTTGAGCAATGAATCCTTTTGGTTGACCACGAAAAACACGTCGGAGTGCCCTGTGATTTTATGGATGTACATTAAATTAAGGGAATCGGGTAAGCTGGTGGTGAAATCGGGAATCATTTTTAATTGAGCCAATACGTTGGTAATGGGTTCATCCCAGATCACCTGACCTTTCCCATAATGGTTACGGACCTTTCCCGTTTCGTTGCAGCCATTCCAGACTTTTGCAGCCAATTCCCGGAATTTCTCCTGATCTTCTTTCTGTCCGGATAACGACAACATGTGCTTCGGCCTATTTCCATATACAATGGCTCCATTTCTGATTAGTTTTTCGATCACCTGAAGCGATGAAAGTTCCAAGGCCCCCTGATCGGGTAAAACCAGAATGGGATAGCGCTGCTCTTTTGAGAAAAACAGGTTACCTTCTTTTACAGTTAATTTTTCAAGTACATCGAAGTTGCAGGGAACAGCGCGGAATTCTCTGGGAAGCTCACTGATCGATTTATTTCCCAGAAACTGAGGTAACTGGTCGCCCAGGTAATAAAGCACATCGGCTGATGTTTTCCCTTTTTGTAGGATATACTGAATCCTCGATTGGTAATCGATCCACCCTTTGGCAAAATTCCAGGGGGGATTGTTCCGGTTAAAATGGGAGCCGTGTTGCCCAAGTGTCAAACCCGGCATTTTATCCAAAGGCTGGTGAACATAGCTGTGCAGGATCATCTGGTTAATTCCTGAGCAGTAGGCCTGATCGCCAAACAATTTCAGGTCGGCCGGCGACTCGCTGTAGTGGGCAAAACCAGTATAAGCTTCAGATCCGACAACCGGTTTATTATAGAAATCAGAAGCATATGCGGGGAAATTTGTGAGCAGAGTTCCGGATGGCTTATACTCCACCAGACTTTGTTTGTTTTGTTCGGCCCAGAATTCATACATCGGCATGTCGAGGTACCCGTTTGTCCGCAATACATCAACCGGGGGAAAAGGTCCTGTGTCTCCGTAAATTACTTCACCATGCAGTTCGAGCCTGTTTTGATGACACAACTCACTGAAATGCTGGTAATAGTTATGCTCTAACAGGTCAGCAATGGTCTTTCTGAAATCATATAAAAATCCTTCAGAAACCTCCGAACTTTCAATTGTTTCACCGCAAAGGACTGGTATCAGGCTGATCAGGCTGTACCCGCGGCGTTTTTTAAATTCTTCGGGCATCGATTTGGTCCAGGTCTGATACCCCCTTTCCCAGCTGTCGATCATTAAAAACTTAAATGTATTGCCTTTAAATTTCCCGGCATGTACAATAAGTTTCTGTGGAAAATTCCTGAAATGAAGATTTACTGCGGCGGTATCCATTTTATCACATTCCAAACCTCTCCCTTCCGCAGTAGCAGGTCCATTTTCTGCGCCTGTTGTGGTGTAGCCGAAACGGATCACCGACCAGCTCCCTTCCGGAACGTTCCAGTTTAATTTTCCATCAGGTCCCATTTTGTCGGTTAAATCGATTACGGAACTTTCCGGGATAATAGTCTGGGGATCAATATTCGGACTGGTTTCAGTCAAAATATGGGGATCAAGTATTCTCGCAGAAGCTGTTTTTTCCAGAAGATAAGAAATCGAAGGGTTGAATGCAGGTTGTTCGTTGCCACCCAACAGTTCGAGTTCTGCCAACGCGGCATGGTGCCAGGGACGGAGATTAAATATCTCAGAGAGTTCAACCGTAAAAAATTTCGCTTTTGTCTCCGGAAAAGCGATGAACTCTGTGGTGTAAAACTTATTGGTTTCAAAGTCAGTTACTTTTCGGTAGGTGATACCATCTTCAGATGCCTTTAATGTATAGCGGATCTTTTTCGGACCTGGAAAGTAAAATGCCCCCTTAAAATTGTGCAGCACAGCAATCTTCGATTTAACCGTTTCAAGGGCATAGGTGAACTTTATCCGGTCATCTTTTCGCACTTCCAGCATACTTTGCGGATCGCCATCGCCCAGCGCTTTACCGTTGATCGTATCATTAAAGGTCACCTCAGCCTTTTCCCGGCGGACACTATTTTGAACTGAGTCATTGTTTTTGTAGGCAATAACGGCCACATCGCGGTAGAACCCGGTTTCGCATGAAGGTTGCGGGAGTTTTATTTCAGGTTGGTTTTTGATTAGCGCTGTTTTGGAAAACACAAATTTTTTCATCGATAGCTCAGGGGTTATCCAGGGGCCTCCGCTTTCGCTCCATCCATCGCAATTGTGCACCCCAATTGTTATCCCCAGCCGGTTGGCTTCCTGCAATGCCCACTGAAACATCGCATACCAGTGCGGTGTGTTGAATTTAATCTGTTTTACCTCTTTATCATTTCCGGCAGACATCCCCACATTTAAAATCGTGGTCTGGGAGATCCCCTGCTGTTTCATCGATTCAAGGTCTTTGGTGATCCCATCCCTGGTAATCCGTCCATCCAACCAATGCCACCAGGTATGAACATGTACTGAGGGGGGAGGATTTTTAAAGTCACTTGGGTTAAAATCCTGGTTTGATGGCTGAGCAAAACACCTTAAAGAGATAGCCATCAAAAAAACGATGGTCTTTAGATCAGAGATTTTCATATTTTATGTGAATCAGATTACATGTTTTTAATTCAGGTCAAATCCCCCTTAAATAGGGTTCAAACTTACTTATTAATGAGCTATATTTGTAATAGGAATGAGTTGAAATTTATGTGAATTCATTGATTGATGCGAAGAAATGAAGTCAGATATAATGATGAACCCTGATTAATCAACAAACTTATGAAGACGTTACTCAAAATTTTCCTGGTCGTCCTTCTCTCCGGTATTTCGTTTGCCGGATCAGGACAAAGTCAACCTTATGGTGAGTTCATCCTGCCAAAAATGGTGGAATGGAGCTTTGATGAAGCGAAAAGTTCCGGAGATTATTTTGTATTTCGCAATCAGAAGGAAGGTATCGGCCTCGAACTAAAGAAAGGTTCTGTTGCGTGTGCAAATTCAGCGGAGGTTGATAAACTGATTGACCAATTGATCCGGGACCTTCAAAAAACGCAATGGATTGTTGACCTGCAAAGACCTTATGCACCGTACCCATTTGCTGCACAAAAAACTAACCATTTATTAAAACTGAAAACAAAAAGCTCCGGCCAGCAAAAATTCATCATGAATCCGGTTGTCAAAGGTAGGATGTACCAGATTGAAATCAATTCCGCAAAACCCCTGGCCGATCTTCCCGCAAGTGTAACTGATCTTATTACCGGGATATCCATTTCGGATAATCAGGCCACTCCGGTTAAAAAAACTGAGTTAGTTTCAGTAACAGAAACGAACTCACCGTCTGTAATTAACCCTGTAATTGCGATCTCTGTTGATCAAACCGTCCAGGTTGATCCTGCAATTTCAATTAAAGCGGCCTCTCTACCTGACGGAGACGAACAAGCTCCCTTCATTAAACCGGCAGGCACACCTGCTCCAATTGGACCTGATGCCGGGTGGGTGGCAGAAGTGACCAAAAATCCAAAACCATTTTTAGAGGCTCTTGAGGGAGGGAGACCTGATGGCGATGTAAGTGCACTGATGGCACTGTTACGGCAAACTCAGGGCCCATTCGATGAAAACGAGGAAAAATCAATGATGTCGCAGTATGCTGTCCAGTCGGCTTCAGGATCTTCAAAGGGACACAAGGGAATACGGTCACAGAGCGAACACCTGTTTCAGGCTATGGTAGAAAGGGAGATGATGATGCAGGCGGCCCGCGAATATGACAATGCCCAGGCCCAGGGAGAGGTTGCCGGCATGATGGGAGATGAGGATGAAAAACAGATCGCTGCCATGTTGGGCGAAGTGCAGAAAATGATGATTCAGGAGAGTCAGTCCTCAATTGAAGCCGAAGTGAAAGCCAGCGAGGCAGATGTTCAGGTTCCGACGGCTGAAGAGGTGAAGCAGGAGTTGAAACAGGAAAATGAAAATGCCGAAATGGTTGTCCAAAAACTTTGCGGAACTCCCGACCAGACAAAGCCTGAAAATACTTCCGAAGCCAAAAATGCCACTGCAGGGAAAAGTCAGGGGGACAATGTAGATGCTTTGGTCAGCAGGTATTTTGAACTCAGGGATGAACACCGCATGCTTACTGAAGGTTGTAAAGCGGGTAACAATGCAGCTTGTACAGAAGCAACCGCTGTTTATCGCGAGGCTATGGATTTAAGAAAAAAACTGGAAGCTAAAGGGATCAATGTTCTGACTTACAAAAAAGCGGACACCAAAAGTTCCCAGAGTAATACACACCCTGCGGCTTCATCTTATAAAGAAGAGCCATTAATGGTCCCTTCCAAACCTGACCCATCGCTTACCAAGGAACAAAATGAGGCTGTTGCTGAGCATCAGGGTAATATCCAGAGCGCTCAGAGGACCTTGAATTCGATCAGGAAAGAGATGGCCGGTGAACAAAATACGTCACGCAGGGAAGAACTCAGAATGCAGGCGCTTCATATGGAGCAGAATATTCACGACAGCAAAGATTTGATCGAATCAATCCGTACAGGTCAGATTGTCAAGACAAGGGGTCCATGGGATGAACATGCCGCAGTTGTACTTGCCGAAACAAGCATGAAACTAAGGGAGGAGTTTCAGCGCGCACACCAAATGCAGGCTTCCTATGTTAAGATGCTTAATGTTCTGAACAAATATAACCCGCAGGAAGCTGAGCGGTACAGGAAAGCCATGGGAAACAGTGTTGTAAAGGGGATTTTTGATCCCGGAGGTTTTGACAAGGCACAGAAGGCAATTAACGATTTATACGGAACCACCAAAGGGATCACCAATGCGGAACAGGCCAAGCTGATTTCAAAACAGGCAGATTCAAAGGCCTATCTTGAGATGGTGGAACGGCACCTGAGTTATGCAGAAACACTAAAATCAGGATGTGACAAAGCGATTTTTGTAGGAACTCTTTTTACCGGACTTGCCCCGGGCCTTATGCTCTCGATGGCTTATGAAGGCGCCACCACGGGAATCGAAAAGGGACCTAAGGAGGCATTGAAAAATATGGCAATTCAAGGTGCTACAATGGTGGCTATGGCCGGTGTGATGAAGGCCGGAAGCTGGGGGTTCAATAAATTGCTCAATCCAAAAGTAGCCCAGGGTGAGATTAATTCTTTTAAAAACATACTTGAAGCGAACAAATACCAGCAGGAGATGGAATGGAATAAGGCGCTTGTCAATCAATTCAAGGAAAAAGCAACTGCCTTCGAAAAATGCAAGGCGGCAGGTGGTAAAAATTATGTGGAGATCAGAAAAGCACTCGACGAGTCGGTAGCAGCGGTAAACAGCAGCAGCCTGGCAAAACGAATCATGAAAAATGAGTTGAACGTCCTGCAAACCGAAATAAAATCGGGCGCCACACGCGATTACAGCAAACTCAGGGAGGTGTTAAGCTCACAGAAAGTTTTCGACAACCGGCTTCAGAAAAGCATTTACCCACGAACAGATGCAGCGATGGTTAACAAGCTGAAAAGCCAGGGATACAATGTAGAAGGCAGCTGGTTTCAGGAGTACCGGAATGCCTGCAGCACAGGGGTGAATGCAGATCGAGATCTTGGTCTTTTAGCCCAGTTTGAAAAGCAGGTGACCAAGAAGGGGCAACCCGTTTCGATGAGCCAGTTCATGGATGAAGCTCAGAAAGTTTATAATGACAGTTATAAAGCAGTTACCGGAAGAAGTGCAAAACTGGCTGACCAGTCTATTACAACGAGTCAGCACAGCGAATCGTTCCCGGTATCCTGGCTTCAGAAAAAGGTAGAGGGACCATTTACAACACTTGATCCTCCAGTAACTCCGTCAGATTTTGAAAAAGCAGGAAATGCAATCAAAAACAAGGTTAATAATGCACTCGCAGGTCCTGATCCGGCTTTCGCCAACATGAAAAAGGCAGCTGCAAGCCTGAGCAAGGATCTGAAATCAAAGGTTTTTGAACGGCTGAAAAATCCTCCATTAAAAAATAACGTATCTGCTTCTTCACGACAAGCTGCTTTGCAACACTGGGAAAAAGTACAACAAGCCTTGGACGATTTTGCAACTGACAAATGTGATCCTCTTACCACCATGAGAAAATTACAACAGCTTACGGGCTCAACTAGCATTGTTCAGAGTGCCGGGGAAGTACAGAAGCTCTTAAAAAATTTGGGTGGAGCTCGCTAAATTCTTATTCATTTCACGCAAATTGTAAATTTGAATAACCTAAAAATAAGTCAAATGAATCCACAGATTGAAAGTTTCATCACTACAAAAAAAATTGCAGTAGTTGGTTTTTCCCGTTCGGGAAAGAAATTCGGGAATATGGCTGGTAAGGAGTTGATTGCAAGAGGATATGAAATTTTTCCCGTTCATCCCAAGGTTAACGAAATTGATGGGTTAACCTGTTATCCCGACCTGAAAAGTCTTGAGGGAAAGGTCGAATCACTGTTGATTTCTATTCCGCCAGCGAATGTGCCTTCGGTTTTGGAAGAAGCGGCGCATACCGGCATGAAGAATATCTGGCTGCAACAGGGATCATGGTCAAAAGAGGTACAACAGACAGCCGACAGGCTTGGATTGCAGGTTGTAAGCAAAAAATGTATCCTGATGTATGCCCCCCCGGTTACATCTATTCATAAATTTCACCGGACCATTAAATCAATTTTCGGACGATTGTAAACAGGATAATTTCTCTGTTGTCTCCCAAAAGGTATTAATTTTGGACGTCTTAAGTAATCCAATTTTAATTTCATTCAAAGCAGAGAGACATTATGCATTTCGATTATCTGATTATTGGCGGAGGAATTGTTGGTTTATCTATTGCCAGAGAGTTGAGAACCAGGTTCCCCGATGCAAAAATTGCCGTGCTGGAAAAAGAAGCCGATGTGGCATACCATGGAAGTGGTCGTAACAGCGGTGTATTGCATGCCGGTTTTTATTATTCGGCAGATACATTAAAGGCAAAATTTACCAGGGACGGGAACCGGCAGCTAAGGGACTATTGCTATGCCAATAATCTGAAGATAAATGAGTGTAAGAAAGTAGTTGTCGCAAAGGACGAAAGTGAACTTCCTGCCCTTTTTGAATTGGAGAAAAGGGGAAAGCTCAATGGAGTTGAGGTTAATATTATTGATGAAAAGGAGTTGTTCGAAATTGACTCTAATGTCAAAACCTTTAAATACGCATTGTATTCACCCAATACTGCCACTGTCGATCCTTCCGAGGTAACTCATGCGATTAAAAACGAACTCAGGACCAAAGGAATAGAATTATTTTTCGGAGAGGGGTATAAATCGAGACTTGAAGTGAACCGGATCAAAACCACATTAGGCCATATTTTCTCTGCAACAAAAATCATCAATGCCGCAGGATTGTATGCTGATCAAGTTGCGGGTGACTTCGGCTATTCCGAAAAATATACGATTATTCCATTCAAGGGGGTCTATCTGAAATACCATGGCAACGAAATTCCGGTTACAACAAACGTATATCCCGTACCCAACCTAAAAAACCCGTGGCTGGGAGTGCACTTTACCGTTACGGTTGACGGAACGGTAAAGATAGGACCAACTTCAATGCCAGCTTTCTGGAGAGAAAATTACCACGGTTTCGACCGGTTTAATGCCGGCGAAATGGCGGGTATTTTGTCGTGGGAAGCTTCCCTTTTCCTGAGAAATTCTTTTGGTTTCCGAAATATTGCCATGGATGAAATCAAAAAATACAACAAGTCTTATTTTGCCGGACTAGCTCAGGATCTTGTCAGAAAAATTGATGTCAAAGGCTTTACTGAATGGGGTAAGCCGGGTATCCGTGCACAGCTGCTCAACAAACAAACCAGGGAATTAATCATGGATTTTGTAGTGGAGGGAGACAATGACTCAATTCATGTTTTAAATGCTGTTTCACCGGCGTTTACCTGCTGTTTTCCATTCGCTGCATGGGTTGTGGATCAATATATTTTGGCGGCAAAAATTTAAACTCAGGAACCAAAGAAACCGGATATTAAATGAATTCTAATAGGCTAATTCAATCAGGTTTTTTTGTGATATAGTATACGCGGTGGTGCAGGTGTTGATGTCCAGCTTCAGATTACAAAGGCTTGATTTACCTAAGGTCAGTAATATCTTATTGGTTTCATCTTTTGGGTATGCTACCGATTCGACCGAGATAAAAGATTTTGCTTCCCAGGTTGTTAAGAGTGTTGAATTTAATACCTCATTCTGTCGGCAGGAAATGAGAAAAACGATCAATTATACCGTCCACAGTAAGGATGTAATTTTCATAGCTGTCCGTTTTTTCGTTTGATTTTAAAAATGTCTGTCTTAAAGTGATAAAAATTGTACTTTAGAGTTTTAATTGGTTTAAGATGTATCAATTCCTCGATTCTGATTCTGAAAGAAAAGAAAAACGTTTGATTTGGGCAGTTAACCGTTCAGTGATGGAGAATATTGGTTTTACCCATAAAAATAGTGGACGAAAAAGTAAGAGTAACCGGAACGGATGATCCGTTTAACTTCTACACCGAAAGCGCCCTGCTCTGCCTGGAGACCAAAGGATATGATTTTAAAATTGCGATGGTCCACACCCCTGAACTGGCAAACGTGGCATCAAAGAATAAGTATGACCTTTATTTGTGCGGACATACCCATGGTGGGCAGATTTGTTTGAAAGAGGGTATCCCGATTATCAGTCACCAGTTTGAAGGGAAACAGTTCAACCACGGCCTTTGGAATATTGGAAAGATGACAGGCTATACCTCCCGGGGTGTCGGAGTCAGCGGAATGCCGGTCAGGTTCAATTGCCCGGCTGAGGTTACATTAATAACGCTTGTGAAACCCGTTTGAAGGTTCAATCACAAAAAAAAAATATTTTTCTGAAGTAAATGTTTCTTTCCTTTTTTTAGGTATGTTTACTGAAATCCGGAATTTTAAATAAAGAGTATGAAATAGCCATGATTGATAAATCACAAACCGGAATGAATTTGTCAATTGGCTGATGGCTATTAGCTTGGGTGATCTTCGATTCCATAAGACTTTTAAAAAACAAATTATATACATATGAAATCAAATGGTAAATTGTTCGTTGTATTCGGAATAATCTTTGCTCTGATCATCGGTTTTGTTATCGGGATCTCCGTTAATTCACAAAAGGTCGAAGAAAGCTTCGTCTTAGGCACAATTGGGAAGATAAATGATTTTAAAAAAGTTCAGAACGGTGAAGCTGAAATGGATCTGAAGAATGAACTGTTATCAGATACGGCCAAGCTACAGGCGATGCAAAAGTATCTGTATTATTATTATGCTTTGACAGCAAAGATGGAAAGAGACGTCAGATTTGCCATTAATGAGGCAAATGGCGTGATTCCATTTCGAAATTTATACCAATTTGAGATCACAGCTCTCGCGAATTACGGCAAATCGCTCTCTGCTTCTAGAACCGATTTGCTTTTAGCCCTAAGGGCATGCCTGAGCCCGGAGAAAACCGATCCGCTTTTGCTGGGGGAGTTGCTTAACCAGGCAAATAATACAATTGCCCGACTGAGTTTCAGGAACAGGGCCATTATCAATTTTATCGATATTCTGGCTTCCTATACCTTATCCAATAAAGCGCTTAATTTGCATGGGCTCTACAGGGCACATGATTTACTCACCTATAACGAATTTTACACCGCCTTCCATACTGCAGATAAAATGCTGACAAAGTCGACAGAAAAAAGGCAATTCCTGACTGACGTTAATAATAAGGAAGTTATTGATTCTGTTGGGTTGAAGAGCAGCGTAAAACAGGATCTGGAGCGACTTGCGGCACTCGACAAAGCTTTGGGTGTTAATGATGCGAAGAAACCAGGTATGGATCTGGAAAGCAAAAAACTGAATGAATATCTTCTTGATACAGAATAGATCTATACGGTATTGGATTTAGAAAATCCCGTTGCTTATAGATGTAGTATTTGGAATTAATGAAAATCTGAACCCTGTAAGACTTAACAATATCTTAAAAGATTAATAGTTGACTCAATTTATAATTCTGTCCGGATCTTACCTAATCAGGATAGAATGTTATCCTATTCAATGCTTTCATGTCCTTTTCTATTGGCTTTGGACTGATCTAACAGTTGTATCGTCATCTGCGATATAAGGTTCCAATCCACTTTTATCTCACTACTTGATATCGATAATATTAAATTTAATCAATACAATGACAACAAAATTCTATCCATTATCTGACAATCAGAAAGGAATCTATTATGAATGGGAGAAAGATAAATCTCTTACGCAGTACAATATTGCCTGCCATTTTGATTTTCCTGAAACAATCGACTCCGAAAAAATCCAGACTGCTTTTAAGAAAGTAATCAATGCACATCCTGTGATGAAGGTAAAACTGAAGTTGATTGGGGATGAGGTATTTCAATACTGCAATGAGGATGAGCCTGTTGAGATTAATTGGAGTAATGTCATGGAGTCAGATATGGATCATATTGTTACGGGGTTTAGTCGTCCATTTGATTTGATGGGATCAACACTTTACCGGATTGAACTCTTTCAGACCGAAAAGAAACTGCATGCCCTTTTTAATATTCATCACATCATCTTTGACGGCACATCATTGGGAATATTCAACAATGATCTTTCCCGCGCATATGACGGAGTGGAACTCACGAAAGAAAGTTTTACATTATGTGATTCTGCAGAGCAGGAATTCACCAACAAAGGCGATGCAGCATACATTGAGGCCGAGGCCTATTTTGATAAAAAACTGAGTAATTTTGTGATGACCAAACTACCAACCGTTCATATTAAGAAAATGGATGTGGGTTACAGGCAACTTGCTTCTGAATTTATTGGCAGGGGGCAGGTGAATGATTTTTGCACCAATCATAAGATCTCACCAAACAATCTTTTTGCCGGGGCACTTGGTATTTGTCTTAATCTTTACACCAGGGAACAAGATGTTGCTTTTTGTACTGCACATCATGGTCGTCTTGACGAGAGATTAGTCAATAACTTAGGGATGTATGTGAGTACTTTGCCGGTGGTAATTAATATGTCTGCGACACAAAAAGTGTCCGATTACCTGGCAGGCATCCGAACCACTCTTACTGAACTTTGGAGTAAACAAGCTTTCCCGTTTTCTGCAATGGTGAAGAAATACGGAGTTTCTATGGAGGTTATGTACTCCTTTCAGAAAGGATTAGCTGAGAATTTCGACATGGACAACAATCATGTCAGTTGCCGTCTTTTGCGCTCAGCTATTACCAACGAAAGCCTGACAATTTATATTTACCAGACACCTCACGATTATGAGATCAGGTGCGAATATAATGACAGCCTTTATGAACACGAATATATAAAGACATTTACCGCAGCAATTAAAAATGTGGCCATAAATATGATGGCGGATGAAAACCATGTATGTGGTGATATTTCAATGCTCTCAATTGAACAGGAAGTCAATGTTTTAAAGGTGTCTAAGGGTCATAGTCTTGATTACGATCGTGGGCTTTCATTGATCGATCTTTTCGAAGAGCAGGTCCATAAAAGTCCCGAAAGCATTGCCCTTGTATATGGAAATATAAAATTGACGTATCGTGAGCTGGATCTGATCAGCGATAGGATTGCAAAAAAGTTAAACCTTTGTGGTGTAGAAAAAGAAGAAGTCGTTGGGGTGATGATCGACAGAAGTGAATACATGGTGGTCTATCCATTGGCTGTTTTGAAGGCCGGTGGCGCATATATGCCTTTGGATTATTCAATGCCAGCTGACCGGTTGAGCTTTATGGTAAAGGATGCAGGAGTTAAGCATATTCTTTCTGAAGGTTCACGGGTGGCTGATCTCCTCCCTGATTTTAAAGGAGTTGTATTTAACAAAGAGGATATACTGATTCTGGGAAATGCTGATGACATTGTCCTGCCAAAGATTGCAGCAGAAGATATGTTTATTTTGCTTTACACGTCAGGTTCCACAGGTACTCCAAAAGGTTGTATGCTTGAACACCGGAATGTGGTCAGTTTCTGCAAATGGTATGTCGACGATATGAAAATAACTCCTGACGACAGGAGTATTGCTTATGCAAATTTTGCTTTTGATGCTCATCTGATTGATATTTATCCAATGATAACCAGTGGTGCCTCGGTATATATCCTTCCAACGGAGATACGGTTGGACATTATGAGGATCAACCAATACATGGAGGTGAACAGGATCAATATTGCCTTTTTGACAACACAGATTGGAAGACAATTCGCCGAGAATATTGAAAATCATTCATTACGGCTTCTTAGTGTCGGAGGTGAGCGGCTCACTCCAACCCTAAAACCGCCCTATCTGTTTTATAACCTTTATGGTCCTACTGAAATTACAATCTGTTCCACTTTCTATAATATTGAAAGTGATTACAACAGCACAATAATCGGGAAATCAACAGGTAATGCTTCAAACTACATTTTGGATCAAAACCTGCAACTTCTTCCTATTGGCGTTGCAGGTGAGTTATGTATTGGTGGTGAAGGAGTAAGCAGGGGATATCTAAACCGCGATGATCTGACCAGGGAGAAATTTATAACCTGGAAGGGAGAGCGGTTATATCGTTCCGGTGATAATGCCAGGTATAATGAAGCAGGTGAAATTGAATATATCTCGCGCCTCGACAACCAGGTGAAATTACGCGGATTGCGAATCGAATTGGGGGAGATCGAGAATGCCATGTCAGGTTATGAAACAATCACATCAACAGTAGTTGACGTGAAGGAAATCGGTGGAGTTCAACATCTGTGCGGTTATTTTACGGCAAAAAAGCAAATTAACCCGGAGGGTTTAAAGAATCATTTGAGAAAAAGCCTTACCGAGTTTATGATCCCTACTGCCTTGATTCAAATGGAGAAACTTCCGCTTACAAACAATGGCAAGATCAATCGTAAAGCTCTTCAGCTGCCGGAGATAGGAAGCACCGTTGATTATGTAGCTCCGACTAATGAGATTGAAGAGGGTATTTGTACTGTTTATTCCAATGTGCTGAAAATTGATAAAGTGGGCACACTTGACAACTTCTTTGAGATAGGGGGCACATCCATGTCTGCCATTAAAGCAATTATTCAGATCATCAATCTTGGATATAACATCAAGTACGGTGATCTTTTCAAACTGAAGACGCCGCAGGCTGTTGCCAAATTTTTGTCAGATCACAAAGTTGAAGAGGAAACAGCTGAAGAGGTGCAACTGGAGGATATCTCCGATTACGACTACTCAGCTATCAATCAGGTTCTTGAAAAAAATAAGCCTGATTTATGGGAAAATTTTGCCGAGTACAAGTTAGGCGATGTGCTTCTTACCGGCGCAACCGGATATCTGGGGATCCACGTTTTAAAGGAACTCATCGATAAAGAGAAAGGTCGGATTTACTGCATGGTAAGATCAAAAGGTTTATTAACACCAGCTGAACGATTAAAGAATCAGATGATGTATTATTTTTCGGATACTTTCGATGAAATCTTCGAAACCAGAATTATCCCGATAGACGGTGATATCACGAATATAGATACTTTGAAGGCGCTTGAACGAAAAAATATAAGTACTGTTATTAATTGTGCTGCAAGTGTTAAGCATTTTGATGCCAGTTCTGAACTAGAGAGGATCAACGTCGATGGAGTTGTCAATCTGATTGATTTCTGTAGAGGTGAAAGCGCTCGTTTGATTCAAATTTCAACCATGAGTACTTTTGGTCTGATCGAAAAGGATAAGCTTTCAAAGGAGACTGTGATGAATGAATCGAGGCTTTACATGGGACAGAAAATCGACAATAAATATGTGTTGTCCAAGTATAAGGCAGAGCGCCATTTGCTCCAGGCCGTAAGCGAAGGATTGGACGCTAAGGTTATGCGTGTTGGCAACCTAATGGGGCGCCATTCCGACGGTGAATTTCAGATCAACTTCGGGAGTAATGCTTTTGTTAATCTCCTTAAATCGTATAAAGTATTGAGAATGTTCCCTCTGAGTCAGCTAATTGCACCCCTTGAAATATCTCCTATTGATTGCACGGCAAGAGCTGTTGTTTCTCTTGCCATGGCTCCGCATGAGATTGCCGTTCTTCATGTTTACAACAATTACAGGCTCAATATGGCAAATGTGATTTTTGCAATGCAGCAATATGGTTTTGAGATATCATTGGTTTCTGACAAGGTATTCGATGAACGCTTCGGGGAATTTATGCAGGATCCCGACAAGAGTGAGTATCTTTCCGGATTGCTTCAATACCAGCCTGGTGGAAATTTGGTGGAGGTTCCTGACGAAAATAACTATACCACAACTCTTCTCTACAAGAATAGGATACGCTGGCCTCTTGCAAGTGACGACTATTCAATCAGGCTGATTCGAATCCTTGACGGGCTTGGATTTTTTGATGAAAAACAGTTGATACCAGAATCATAGGTAAAATCATATCAGCATCAGAAATTTTGACTAATTGATTATTGTAATGTTTATAGAATTAAGATGGCAATAAATTCTCTATCCTTGCACATGGAATAGAGACAATTTATTGAGTTGAATTACAATTTATTGTTTAATCGAAGATGAAGACGAATTTTTTAGCGGCTGTTCTAATGATGATTGCCACTTCCTTGTCGGCACAGAAATGGGAGACCAGTCTCGATATTGCAAAGGCCAAAGCAGAAAAGGAGGGGAAGAATATTGTGCTCACCTTTTCAGGATCTGATTGGTGTATTTCGTGTATGAAACTTGAAAAGAACATCTGGGAGTCTTCCGAATTCATTGGATATTCAAAAGATTATCTGATTTTATTGCGTGCCGATTTCCCAAAAAAAGAAGGCAAATGCATTACCCAAAGAGCAACAGGAACAAAATGACCGGTTAGCTGAAATCTAAAATAAACAAGGGCTGTTTCTCTACGTTCTTGTACTGGATAAAAAGGGGCAGATCATGGGATCAACCGGTTTTAAGAATGTGAGCCCTAAAGAATATATTGCCTTACTGCATTCATTCGAGAAAAAATAGCCGTGAAAATACTCTTCTCATTCGTATTTCTTTTCATTTGTCCTTCAGGC
This sequence comes from Prolixibacteraceae bacterium, assembly GCA_963677935.2. Lineage (GTDB taxonomy): Bacteria > Bacteroidota > Bacteroidia > Bacteroidales > Prolixibacteraceae > JAAFHB01. The sequence goes on from CAXXEH010000003.1 coordinate 5,958,568, forward strand.
TCAGGAATAATATTCCCGAACACTAAAGTTGATGGGATGCCATTACGAGATTACGGTAATTGCATCAAATGAAACCGAAGGAAACAAATTTATTGATATTGCTGCAAAGGAAGTAACCCGTATTGAAAAATTAATTTCTGAATGGGATTCGACAACCCAGATTTCACATGTTAATTTTTACGCCGGGATCAGACCTGTAAAAGTGGATAAAGAGGTTTTTGATTTAATCGTCCGAAGCATAAAAATTTCGGAGTTGACCGACGGCGCTTTTGATATCACCTGTGCTGCTTTGAACCAGATCTGGAAGTTCGACGGGTCGATGAAACGGTTGCCCACCCAGGAGGAGGTTGCTGCCGCGGCTGCCAAGGTTGGATATAAAAATATTTTGCTGGATGCGAAGAATCTGACGGTTTTTTTAAAGATAAAAGGAATGCGTCTCGGATTTGGAGGTATCGGTAAAGGCGCCGAGTTATTGAAATCGTTAGGTGTTCCGGGCGGCATCATGAATGTCTCAGGCGATATTACCGCCTGGGGGGTACAACCCGATGGTAAACCATGGATGATAGGGATCACTAACCCTTTCAACAAGGAGAAGGTTTTTTCGTGGTTTCCGTATAATGGGAAATCAATAGGAACCTCTGGAAATTATGAAAACTTTATGGAATTTGAAGGGAATCGGTATACCTATATCATCGATCCGAGAACGGGATGGCCAGTTCATGGAATATCGAGCGTTACCATTTTCGGACCCAATGCAGAGCTTTCAACAGTGCTTACAAAAGCGATTTTTGTGATGGGTAAGGACGTAGGAATAAATCTTTTAAAACAATTTAAAGGAATTGAGTTTGTGGTTGTTGATGAACAGGGCAAAATATATGAATCGGCCCATGTGAAAATGAATCATCCTGGCCGTTAAAAGAATAAATTATAAACAAATGAAATACAGAGTTTTAATATTATTGGTTGCTATGCTGTTTCTTTCCTCATGTGTAGCTGTAAAAGAGTATAAAAAAGTCTGTCTGAACGATCCTGATATGAAATTATTAGCACATGAAAATGAGCGGTTTGAAAGTGCTTTTCAGGCATACCGCGAAGGAGCTTCAGGAGCTAATGGGGGTAAAACAGGAGGAGGGTGCGGATGCAATTAAGAAATAAATTAAAAAAGACTTTTGTAATTGTTTTTTTACCATTGGGTTGCTTAAATCTGCAACTGCACAAAGTGCCGACTCTTCCAAAGTTTACAAAAAGCGGGTGCTTGAAAACACAGAGGTTGATCTTTTAATGAGCCTTTATAACCAGGACGGAGTACATTCACCTGTAAATGGTGGTATCGGTACTGAAAAACTTTCGGATTAAACATCTGCCATTGTAATTAGTATCCCTTTGAATGCAGATGATGTTTTAACCATCGATGCCGGAATATCTGCCTATACCTCCGCATCATCCAGTAATATCAATCCATTTATGAATTCATCTGCAACCACATTGAAAAGTCTTTCTTTTGGAACCAGTGGGCTTAATGCAAGCGGAGCATCCAGTGGTAGTGGTACCGGGGGAAGTGGCAGTGGGGGAAGACCTCCTACACCTCAAAATGCAATTAACCCTGTCGGAACTTGATTTGCCGGTTAACCTGAGTCAGACATTTACCCATACTCCATCGTACCGCTTCTACTCTCAAAACCAGGTTGATTATTTTGCTCCCTATGAGACCCATCTTTCTACAGAGCGATACTATACTTCTGATTATGATCTGTCGAAATTTGTAACCAGACAATATAGTCTGGCATTAAATTATAATCAGATCTTCCCTGATTTCATTTTATGCTTAATCCTATGAATTCTTTATAATAAGATTCAGAATATTTCTTCCGTTTACATAAGTGTAATCTACATTTTGACACCTTGCAAGGATTATTTTTATACCAATGTCATCGGCCATTTTTTCATCCCGGAATGGATTATAGGCATCACCGGCACTTTCGCAGATTAAGCTTATGGCGCTTATTTTCTCAGAATATGAAAGCCTGAGCTGGGTGTCGCTGAAGTTCTTCAGGAGGAGAAGGAGCTCCTCCGCAATGTGCAATGTGAATGCAGTAATTGCCGGTGTCACCATATGTTTTTCGCAAAACACCTGCATGGCAGCCTGGATGGCATATAAATCATAGTTCTCAGAAGTAAGTTGAAAATCAATGCTCCGAATTCTGTTTATAAATTCTTTTGTTTTCTCTTTCTGAGGGTGATCAAAAATCTGATCAGGTGTTCCCTCTTCATAAATAATGCCCTCATCCATATAAAAAATCCGGTTAGACATATTTCGGGCAAATTCCATCTCATGAGTAACAATTATCATCGTCATCCCTTCTTTGGAAAGCCTACGGATGACCGCTAAAACTTCACTTACCATAGTGGGGTCCAATGCAGACGTAGGTTCGTCAAAAAGTAGGATCTCAGGCTCCATTGCCATACACCTTGCAATCGCGACCCGCTGTTTCTGACCGCCGGAGAGTTCATCCGGGAAATTGTTTGCTTTCTCAGCTAATCCAACCAACTTCAGCAGACCCATCCCCTTTTCCAAGGCCTCCTTCTTTTTTTTGCCCAATAACTTTACTGGTCCAATAACCAGGTTTTCTATCACTGAAAGGTGAGCATACAGATTGAAGGATTGGAAAACCATTCCCATACGTTGACGTAATTTAGGGACGTTGGTCGCTTTATCAAGTAATGGAATTCCGTCAATAAAAATTGAACCTCCTGTAGGTGTTTCCAGCAGGTTAAGACAGCGAAGGAAGGTGCTTTTCCCTGTACCTGAAGGTCCAATCAGAGAAATGATATCCCCTTTATTGATTTTGGCATTTACATCTTTTAAGACGACCAAATCGCCATAATGCTTAGATAAATTATTGATCAGTATCATTTTTTCGCTTCCTTTTTCAAACTTAAACGTTTTCTTTTTGGATCTACACTAAATTCTACGTAATCGAGAATTAAGGTTAAACCCCATGCAATAAAAATATAGATTATAGCTGCCATAATTAAAGGGAAAAAGGCATCAAAAGTTCTGCTTCTGATGATGTCACTTGCTTTCGTCAAATCTTCTACGGCAATATATCCGACAACTGATGTCATTTTTATCAGTGAGATAAATTCTCCTTTGTAAACCGGTAGTACATTCCTCATTGCCTGAGGCATGATAATATGGATGAAGGTTTGAATTTTAGTAAAACCGCCGGCAATGCCTGCTTCGTTCTGACCTTTATCGATACTCTCAATCGAGGTGCGAAACATTTCGGAAACATATGCTGCAAAGTTGATCCCAAAGGCAATCACTGCGACAAAAACCGGATTCACATTAACTGAGGCAAAAACAATATAGTAGATGATCATTAATAATACCAATACAGGTGTGCCCCTGATGAGTGCAATATAAATACCGGCAAATAAATTGAATAATTTATTTTTTGACATGCGGAAAAAACAGATCAATCCTCCAAGAATCGTCCCGGCAATAGCAGACAAAATGGAGATTACGATGGTTATCCACAACCCCTTCAATATCATCAGATATCTCTGTTCATGAACGATATTATTGTAAAAGCTGTCACCTAATTTTTTAACAAAGGAGTCATGCCGGATTCCACCTTCCGCCCTCTTATCTGAAATTTGCCCGATCCCTTTCTCTTTTAAGATAAGGATCGTAGCACCTGCAGCATAATAGGGATCGGAGAAGTCAATTTGTTTTTTTCTTTCCTCCGTGATCATCATTGATGCTGAAATAACATCAATCTTGCCAGATACCAGTGATGGCAAAAGACTCCCAAATGGAATATCCGTCAGAACCAGCTTTTTACCCAGCCAAGCGGCATATCGCATCGAAAGTTCCAAATCAAAACCCTTCCATACTTCACCGATTTTCGAGGTAAAAGGGAGTCCAATATCACTGACGACCCCTACATTTAGTTGACCATTCAAATTTTGAGAAGGTATATCCGGGATCACTGCATCAGTTTGGTTCATCCACCGGTCAACCATGGCATCGTATATGCCATTCGATTTGATTGTTTTAAGAAATTGATTGTATCTTGACCGTAATAACGTATCCTGCTTACGGAATCCTGCTGCAATATCAGTTGTGAATATATTTTTTTCCAGGATATCAAAATCGTGATTTTTACTAAAAATCTCTTTTACGGATGTGTGGTCAACAAAAACAGCATCTACTTTTCCAGCCTGAAGTGCAAGTAACATATCGGGCATCGTATTAAAAGGATATAAGGATACATCTGGATAAGTCTTTGAAGCATAAGCGTCATGTATCGAACCCATTAATACCCCCAGCTTTTTACCGGATAACAGCGATTTGGTTTCTGATTTTTGCTGTTTGGTAACTTGTTTTTCGGAATCAGACTTTTTAACCAAGGCTACCAACCCACCATTATAATAACTTTTAGAAAATAGAACTTTTTTGGCTCTTTCCTCAGTGATGGATATCCCGGCTCCAATCATCTCAACTTTGCCGGAAATTAAGGCAGGTAACAATGCCCCGAACTCAAGATTCACTATTTCAAGGTTTTTCCCTAGTTTTTGGGCGATGTAGGAGGCAAATTCTATGTCGAAGCCAACGATATTCCGGTTTTTATCGATGTATGACATTGGTTCAGTCAATGCTGCCGTGCCAAATCGTATTGTTCCATTGGTTGGGTTTATTTTTACAAGAGGCATTGCCTTGGGTGAGCCCTGAGCGGGAAACCATCTGGAAGACATATCGCCGTAAACCCCATTCCCCTTTATTTCATCGATCAAACTATCGATTACCTCTTTTAGTTTTAGATTTTCTTTATCAACTGCAAATCCATAGTTGTCGGGTAAAAGCAGTTCTGATAAAACAACCAATCCCTCTGTCTTTGCTGCAACATTTTGCAAAACCGGCTGGTCATATACAGTGGCATCCACTTTACCGCTTTGTACCGCCAGTACGCAGTCATAAACACTGTTGTAGTATTCAATCTTTGCATCAGGGAATCTTTTTAGGACAAATTTATCTGCAACGGTTCCAGTGGGTACAGCAAATTTCTTGCCCCCTTCCAATGCCGAAAGATTCGTAAATGTTGAAACGCTGTCACTGCATGATTCCTGAAACAACAGGACGAGCAGCAAACTAAACAGTACTAATTTTTTCATAATGATTTATTCCGGAAGACAATGGCTAAGACTCAATTTGCTAATTTACGGCATCCCTTTCAATTTTTAAAAGTACATTTTTTTTTTATACTCTTCGGTAATGTGAGTTGGAATATTGTTTAAAACCGTTTTATGAAGTTTTCCAGGTGAAAAATTCCGTAAGATTACCGGATTAGTCGCTATTGTACTATTTTTGCACTATGGTGAAATTACATGATACATCCGTTCAAAAAGAAAAAGTTGTTATTGTTGGATTGATTACCGGCCGACAGGATGAGAAGCAGGCAAATGAATACCTCGATGAACTTGATTTTCTCGTGGATACTTCTGGTGGCGAGGTTTGGGAACGGTTTGTCCAGCGATTGGATAATCCGAACACTGCTACTTTTGTCGGCACTGGTAAATTAAAAGAAATTGCAGATTTTGTCAGAGTTCATGCTATTGATGCTGTAATCTTTGATGACGAGCTCACTCCAACACAAATCAGGAATATAGAACCTGCACTTGAATGTAAAGTTCTGGACCGTACCAATCTTATACTCGATATCTTTGCACAGCGGGCGCAAACTGCCCATTCCAAAACTCAGGTTGAGTTAGCCCAATGTAAGTATATGCTTCCACGTCTAACCCGGTTATGGACCCACCTTGAGCGTCAGCAGGGGGGGATTGGGACACGTGGACCTGGTGAATCACAGATCGAAACGGATAAGCGGATCATTCTCGACAGAATCTCGTTTTTAAAGGTTCAGCTGGAAAAGATCGACAGTCAGATGATGACACAGCGGCGCAACCGCGGGAAAATGGTCAGAGTTGCGCTTGTGGGTTATACGAATGTCGGAAAATCAACTATACTGAACCTGATCAGCAAATCAGATGTTTTTGCGGAAAATAAATTGTTTGCTACGCTCGATACAACTGTCCGAAAAGTGGTCATCGGGAACTTACCTTTCCTTTTAACTGACACAGTAGGTTTTATCAGGAAATTACCACATCATCTGGTGGAGTCTTTCAAATCGACACTTGATGAAACCCGCGAAGCTGATCTGCTGATTCATGTGGTGGATATCTCCCATTCAGGTTTCGAATCACAGGTTGAGGTAGTGAATAAGACCCTTTCAGAGATTGGGGCGGCAGATAAACCAATGATCTATCTTTTCAATAAGATAGATGCCTTCACCTATCTTGAGAAAGAAGAAGATGACCTTTTACCCTCAACAAAAGATAATATGAACCTTGAAGATTGGAAACAATCATGGATGGGGAAACATGAGAATATTTCACTTTTTATCTCTGCTAAAGAGAAAACCAATATTGAAGATTTCAAAAAAGTGATCTATGACGAGGTTAAAAGTATTCATATCAAGCGGTTTCCCTTTAATGATTTCCTTTACCAGGTTTATGAGTAATGTGACAATATGTTAATGTGTTAATCTGCCAATTGTAAATCATTAGCAAATTGTCACATTATCACATTGTCACATTATTACATTTATTTCACAACTCCTTCTTTAACAAGATATTCTGCAATCTGTACGGCATTTAATGCAGCACCTTTCTTAATCTGATCTGAAACTGTCCAGAATGCCAGTCCATTGGGATTTGAAATGTCTTTGCGAATCCTTCCAACAAAAACTTCGTCCCGTCCGGCCAGGAGTAATGGCATAGGGTACTCTTTTTTAGCAGGGTTATCAATCACAATCACTCCATCGGCATTTGCGAAAGCTGTTTTGGCATCTTCGAGCGAGATCTCTTTTTCTGTTTCAACCCAGATTGCTTCAGAATGCGCCCTGAGAACAGGAACACGAACTGCTGTTGCACTCACCATAACATCGGAATGCATGATTTTCCGGGTTTCGTGAAACATTTTCATCTCTTCCTTGGTATAGTCATTATCTGTGAATACATCAATATGAGGAATGAGGTTTTGAACCAGCTGATAGGCGAATTTAGCCACTGTAGGTTCTTCTCCGGCAGCAACCTGAACCGTCTGAGCCTTGAGCTCATCCATTCCGGAGGCTCCTGCGCCGCTTGCACTCTGATAAGTCGCAATGTGTACTTTTTTGATATGCGAAATATCCTCAATAGGCTTTAATGCGACAACCAGCTGTATGGTGGTACAGTTGGGATTGGCAATGATTCTGCGGGGCATATTTTTTGCATCTTCAGCATTTACTTCTGGTACAACCAGTGGAATATCGGTTTCCATACGAAATGCGCTGCTGTTATCAATCATTACGGCACCAAATTTTGTAATCGTTTCTGCATACTCTTTTGAGATACCTGCACCTGCAGATACTAACGCAATATCAATATCTTTAAAATCATCGTTATGTTGTAACTCTTTGACCTGTAGTTTTTTTCCTTTGAAAGTGTATTCTCTTCCTGTGCTCCGCGCCGAACCAAATATAATCAGTTCATCAAGCGGAAAATTGCGTTCATCCAGTACGCGAAGGAACTCTTGTCCAACTGCGCCGCTAACACCAACAATTGCTACTTTCATATTTATATAATTTATTAACTTTTTCAGTACAGCTCCATGTGAAATGTTTCACCGGGTTTATCAGGGCAAAAATATTCATTTTTCTTAATTATTTACGAAAAACAGTTAATAATATTTACGAATTTATTTTAATCTTGCTATATTTCACAATATATGAAAGTTTTATTTAACTTATGTTTAATTAAAAGTGGAGCAAAAAGCACTTTTTGAATCGGACTTACACTCCTTAATAAAGTAGAGGACTCAAATGAAGAGATATACTTCATTTAATACTCAGTTAAGATACAATGGATTGATTTATTCGTTAACTTTGATTATTGAGACTACAGAAAAAAAACATTTTTTGCATGAATGTTTAAAAGTTTAAGTTTTTACGGTTTTAAATTCTTAAATTACTTCATATGACTCGCAGAAAACCTATATCAGTAGAAGCAGAACCTGCTAAAATTTCTGATCAATCCGAAAGTCAGTTTATCCCTAAAGTCACTATTAGCCAGACATCAGAAGAATTGCTATCCCAACCTTTGTTCAATAATCCGGAAATTCAACCATCTAAAGCTGATATGTCCAAAATCATTTATGAACTTGAAACTCATCAAAGAGAGCTGGAGGCGATTAATGAAGAGTTGATTTTGGCTAACAGTTCAGCTGAACTGGCTACAAAAAAATATGTGGAATTATATGATTTTGCTCCATGTGGATATTTCTCACTTAACCGGGAAGGAAAAATCAAGAAGTTAAACCTAACCGGTGCTACAATGCTGGGAAGCGATCGGTCACTTCTTAAAGAAAGTAGCTTTGACTTTTTTGTTTCCAGTGATACCAAACCAATCTTCTCTATGTTTCTCAATCAGGTATTCAAAACTAATACCTTATCGAGTTGCGAGTTGACCCTTTCCTGCGTGGGTAAGTTACCGATTTTTGTTTACCTTCAAGGTCTTATGAGCGAAAATGATCCTTACTGTCTTTTGACGGTCGTTGATATCACATTTAATAAGTTGGCAGAACAACGTCTTGCCGCATCTGAAAACAAATACCGGTCTCTCTTCGCGATCGAAAAAGATGCACTGCTTCTTGTTGACAATGAAACATTTACTATTCTTGAGGCCAATGAGGCGGCATGTTTTCTTTATGGATATTCAAAAGAAGAGTTGCTGAATTTAAAGAATTATGAGCTATCGGCCGTACCCGAGGAGACCAGACGCATGAGGGAGGATTTCAAAGAACGGGTGGAAAACCGACTTCATAAAAAGAAAGATGGCACAGTGATACTGGTTGATATTTCTGCTTGTCTCTTTGAATTACAAGGGAGGCTGGTGATTTTTACAGCGATCCGCGATATGACCATGAAAAAGAAATTTGAGGATCTTAATCTGTTCAGAATCCATCTGCTGCAATTTGCTGTTAATCATTCTCTTGATGATTTATTGGAAGAGACATTGAATCGGGCCGAAGAATTAACCGGCAGTCAAATTGGTTTTTACCATTTTGTTGAACCGGATCAGAAAACGGTTAAACTGCAAAGTTGGTCCACGAGAACAAAACGTGAGTTTTGTACTGCTGAAGGGAAAGGGATGAATTACGACATTTCGACAGCTGGTGTTTGGGTGGATTGCGTCCGTGAAGGCCATGCGGTAATACATAATGACTATTCGGCGTTGCCCCACAAAAAAGGGTTTCCAGCGGGACACGCAGTTGTTATACGTGAAACGGTTGTTCCGGTAATTCGGAATAAAAAAATTGTAGCCATAATGGGTGTAGGAAACAAACCAACTGATTATAGCGCGAAAGATCTTAATTTCATCTCTTTTTTGGCTGATCTTGCATGGGATATCGCCGGACTAAAGCGGGCAGAGGAGGTGTTGCACCTGAGTGAAGCCAGGTTCAAAACCATGTTCAATGAGTCACCAATTGGAATCGCCCTGGTTGACTCGTTGAGCGGACAAATCTGTGATGTGAATCCAATGTTTGCTAAAATTGCAGGGAGAAAAGTGGAGGAAATGTTATTAATTGATTTGATTAGCATCATCCATCCTGATGATATTCAGAGATATCTGGATAATATGGCATTGATGAATTCGGGATTAATATCGAGGTTCCAGATGGAAAAACGGTATCTTCTTCCCAATGGTACCCCCGTATGGATTAATATGACAATGGCCGCTATTCACGTTGACGACAAAACACATCCGCGGCACCTCTGTATGATCGAGGATATATCAAACCGCAAAAAAAATGATCAGGAGATAAAAATCAAGAATGAAGAACTTTTAAAAATAAATATTGAAAAGGATAAATTCTTTTCAATTATTGCCCATGACCTGCGCGGCCCGTTCAGCGGGTTTTTAGGATTAACAGAGATATTGGCTGACCGGTTGTCTGCTATGACTGCAGACGAGATACAGCAGATGGCTTTTTTAATGAGACAATCTGCCACCAATCTTTTCAACCTGTTAGGGAATCTTTTGGAATGGTCAAGAGTGCAAAGAGGTTTAATCCAATATAAACCTACGTCGTGTAAGTTAAAATCGAAAACTGCCGAAAGCGTTGCCGTGATTATGAATTTGGCCAACAAGAAAAATATTACAATCAGCAATGAGCTTCCTGAAGAGATGGTGGTTTTTGCGGATGAAAATATGTTGGCGTTAATTATACGGAATTTGGTTTCCAATGCGGTGAAATTTTCAAGAAACGGGGGGCATGTAGTTGTTTCGGCAAAATATGTCTCAAATAATTGGATCGAGATAGCCGTTAAAGATGGTGGTATTGGAATGAGCCAGAATCTACTTCAGGACCTTTTTCGCATTGATATAAAAACCAACCGGCTAGGTACAGAAGGAGAATACAGCACAGGTTTGGGATTGATCCTTTGCAAGGATTTTATCGAAATGCATGGTGGGGTATTAAATGTGGTGAGTGAAGAGAATAAAGGGAGTGTTTTCAGCTTTACATTACCCACAAAACCTGTTAAACAGTTGAATGTTAATTAATGCCGAAAATTACTGTTCACCCCTGATCATTCTCTCTTTGCCGTTAATATCATTTTTTAAAGTGATATTGATGAATCCTTTTGATTTTAGTAATTCAACTGTTTCATATCCTAGTTTTTCGTTGATTTCGAAGTAAAGATGCCCACCTGGTTTTAGCCGGTTGATTGCCAAATCGGCAATAGCCCGATAAAAAATCAGTGGATCGGTATCTGGTACAAAAAGGGCAATATGTGGCTCGTAATCAATTACATTTTTAAACATTAACGGTTGTTCCGAATTGGTTATATAAGGAGGGTTACTCACAATGATATCATATTGTCGGTTTGTTGAGGGATAGATTGATTTCAGAATATCCGCATAACATAAGTCGATATTTACCTGGTTGTTCAGGGCGTTCTCTCCTGCAGTCATCAGCGCTTCAGGTGAGATGTCCCATCCTTCTGCAACTGCTCCTGCCATGTTCTTCACTAAAGCTATTGGTATACAGCCACTACCTGTCCCAATATCCAGAATTGACGGTGCGATTTTTTTGTAATCATTGATGATCCAGTCAACCAATTCTTCAGTTTCGGGCCTGGGGATAAGAACTGAAGGATTCACCTTTATGACCGTTCCATAAAATTCTGTTTCACCTAAAATGTACTGTATTGGTTCAAATTGGATTAAACGGTTTAATATCTCTCTGATTTGAGCTAAATTTGCAGCAGAAATCGTTTCAGACTGATTCAGATAGAACTGAAGCCTGGATAATCCGCAAACCTTTTCAAAGATCAGCCGGCTAATCCCTTCAATCTCTTGTTTGCTGTAGAATGGTGAGAGACGATCGGAGATTAACTTTTTTGTCACAACCATTTTTTTTACAAAGATATACAAAGCAGATGATGAGTGAGCTTTTTGATGTTGATGAAAAGTATATGTTGCGTGCTGTTGAGCTGGCACGGTTGGGTATGGGAAATGTTTCTCCGAATCCCATGGTTGGAAGCGTCATCGTATATAATGGGATCATCATCGGGGAAGGTTACCATCACGAATTTGGAATGGGCCATGCTGAAGTTAATGCCATTAAGAGTGTAAAAAATAAAGATTTACTGAAAGAATCGACCTTATATGTGACGCTTGAACCCTGTTCTCATCATGGAAAGACCCCACCTTGTTCTGATCTGATTCTTCGCTGTGGAATTCCAAAGGTGGTTATCGGTACCTATGATCCTTTTTCTCAGGTTGATGGACGGGGGATCGAAAAACTCCGAAAGGGAGGGTGTCAGGTAATGGTAGGTTACTGTGAAGCGAGATGCATCGAATTGAACCGAAGGTTTTTTACTTTTCATCAAAAGAAAAGACCTTATATTATTTTGAAATGGGCCCAGACTGCCGACGGATTTATCGATATTGACCGGACGCATGAGCATTATGGACAACCGACCTGGATCACCAATGACCTCTCCCGAATTGCAGTGCATAAAATGCGGACAGACGAATCTGCAATTTTGGTGGGAACCAATACTGCCCAGAAGGATAATCCTTCCTTAACCGTACGGGAGTGGAGTGGGAAAGCCCCCTTAAGACTTTTGATTGACCGGGCGTTAAAACTCCCTGCAGAACTTTCGTTGTTCGACCAAAGTGTGCCAACGGTGGTTTATACCTCAGAAGTGGTTAAAAGCAAGGCGAATCTTGAATTCAAAAAACTTACCTTTAATAGCCAAGAAGTGGAGCAAATCCTATGTGATTTGCACAAAAGAGGCATTTTGTCGCTGATTGTTGAGGGTGGTGCGATGCTGCTGAACTCTTTTATCCACAAAGATATCTGGGATGAAGCCAGGATATTTGTCGGAAAGAATACCTTTCATAGTGGTGTGAAAGCACCTGATTTTGATGGCATTATGGTAAAGTCTGAGGAATTGGATGACAGTTGGATGTTTTTGTTTCAGAAAGCTTAAAATGAATAAAATTTTAAGCTTCCCTGATTTACGATCCTGCACTTTTCGTTGATTAACCAGGGAAGCTTAAGAATTAAACTATAAACTTTCATCGTGTTGTAGCCGACAAATTATCATCAGGTGTACGTCGTACAAGGGTTATCTTATTGTTCTCCAGCTCTCTGTAACCCTGATCATAACAAAAATAGTTGATCTGACTTGATCTGGTAATACTGGTGCAAGTAAAATAATCGAACCGATATCCTCTTTTCAGTAATTCATTTTTTGAAGTGGAGTTTTTTCCCGCAGCGTTAAACGTGGAAAGGATAACATAGTTCTTTCTCAGGATACGGTTCACAGAATTGATCACATCATGAGACATACTATATAATTTGTTATTGTATGCGCTGCGACATTGATCACTGCAAAACTTTTGGTCGGCGCGACCTCTGAGCTGTTCATAGCATTCAAGACATTTTCGATTTTCCATAATAAAAATAATTGGGAGGTTGATTTAATAATTTTACCTGAAAATTCAAAAGAAAGAACGATTATAATATTTTTCACTAATATACAAAAAAAAAAATGATTTTAAACAGATATATCCGATTTTAAACGATTTTTTCCGATTATATCCGAATATAAACGGAAATATCCGAATGTTATCCGGCTTTCTAATCAGTTTCACATTAAATTTGTGACGTAAATTAAATTATTTAATACAACGAAACAAATTAGGATCGGATTTTTAATGCCGGATAATGAAGGATATTTGTTCTGATCGATTTCAAGAAAAAAGTGGAGGTGAGCGCGATAACGAGGTTCTTTGCCGAACCATCTTTCCAAACAAAAAAAGTGGTCTATCTACCGGTAAAAAAAATAAATTCTTCGCCCTGACTACCTACAATCTTCGGATTGGGAAATATGTTGGGGGATGGGAAAATAGTTTTGTCCCTTTTATAACCCAATTGTTTTTGTAAGCAGGCTAAAATCATAATTGTAACGGTGGTCACCTGGCAATTTTTTGACAGTGATATCTTTGTTCTTTATCGGAGTGTTTTTTAGTGCCTTTTCCTCGTCATTCCCAAAGGTACAGACAAAAGGGATGAGTACCTGATTAATTTCGGGTCCCACTTTGTATTTCCGGTTGACATTCTCACTTTCACTTACCAAATCGCTCAGTTTGATTACAAAATCGGTACTCGCTGAAGGGGAAATCAGGGCGATTTTTTTTATTTTATGTAGCAATTCTGCCGAGACACGATTGGGAAGAAAGCTCGCCACATCTGCTCCGAAAGAGTATCCAACAATGATCAATGATGATTTTTTCCATTTTTCCAGGTAGTAATTCGACAGTTTTTCGATAGCTCTGGCAAATGTATCCGGGGATTTTTCACTCCAGAAATATTTCCGGCTATTTAAGGCTACAACGCCATAACCATCTTTCTCAAGCTCCTGCACCATTTGCTGATTAAAGCTGTTCCAGCCGCCGTCACCTGTAATATAAATCACCAAAACTTCAGTATTCCCCCTTGACAGAGAAACCTGCAAAGGCAGATCAGCTATCGGACTCATCTCCTGAGCCATAAGTGATGAAATACTGAATATCAATACAATAGTGTAAGTGATTATGGTTCGTTTGGACACTTTTACTTGGTTAAATTTTTTCAAAATCTGATAAATAAAATGGAGTAAAAAGATCAATATTAAATGAAATACATCGGCAAATTTAGAACGATTTTGCACATGTACTTTAGGTTTTGCATTTTTAATTCGTTTTATCATTACACTGATTAATTGCTACTTTTGCAATTCAAATTTTTATGATGAGGCACAAAAAAGGGATAGTCTATCTTGCCATAGTATTTGCCATGATTTTCTGGTCTTTTTCATTCGTGTGGGTGAAGGAGGTATATGTCGCTTATGGTCCGTTAACGACAGTTTTCTTTAGGCTGATCATTGCTACCGTGCTGATGTTATTGTATGGATTCTTCAACGGGAAGCTTTTAAAAATTGACCGGCAGGACTACCGCACTTTTCTACTGCTGGCATTTTTCGAACCTTTTCTTTATTTTATGGGTGAGAGTTTTGGTTTAAAATATGTCTCCAGTACCATGGCTGCCATCATCATTGCCACGATTCCATTATTTTCGCCGTTGGCCGCCTCCCACTTTAACGGTGAAAAACTATCGTTCCGCAATCTTGCAGGAATTATCCTGTCGTTTATAGGTGTTGCAATTGTGGTATTTGATGACATTAGTAATTTTATCTTCTCGCCAATTGGGATTGGGCTGGAATTTCTGGCCGTATTTTCAGCCATTGGATACACGGTAATGCTGACAAAATTGTCAGTAAAGTATAATGCCACAACAATTATCACCTACCAGAATTTTATAGGAATCTTTCTCTTTATGCCGTTCTGGCTTATTTTTGAATGCACGACATTGCTTACCACCCCATTTAATCCTCACGCATTTATTGCCATCGTAAAACTTGCGCTTTTTGCCTCTTGCCTTGCCTTTATTCTTTATACTCACAGTCTGAAAAATCTGGGGATAAACAATGCCAATATTTTTATCAATATCATTCCGGTACTGACTGCTATTTTCGCATGGTATATTCTCGACGAACCTCTTACTTTCAGAAAGCTCGTTGGAATTGCAGTTGTTATTGCAGGACTTTTTATTGCACAGGTAAAAATGAAAAAATTTATAGCCAGATTGGTTTCAATTCAACAAGATGGAGGCAGATAATAAAAATGTAAAGGTTCTGGCCCGACAAAACCAGGAAGAGACAACCATTTTCTTCAATAAACTGAAAAGGAAAAAACCTAAGCAACTCGACGATATTACACACCGGCTCCACGATAAAGTATCCGACCAGTTTGATTGCTTGTCATGCGGTAATTGCTGTAAATCAATTAGTCCTCAGATTACCGGAAAGGATATCGAACGAATTGCGCACCGACTGAAGATGAAAGAGGTCGATTTTATTTCACGTTACCTCCATGTAGATGAAGATCAATGGCACGTTTTTAACGAGACGCCATGTCCATTTCTGATGTCAGACAATTTTTGCATGATCTACGAGTTCAGACCCAAAGCTTGCCGCGAATATCCACATACCGACCGACGCAGGTTCTATCAGTTACTTGACCTTACGATGCTCAACCGTGAAATTTGCCCGATCGTATATGAAGTCGTTGAACGGCTAAAGAAGGAAGATTTAGGATTAAAATAGCATATAATTTACAAAAATTGTAGTAAGAAGTGATCGATATGAAGATCCTGGTTCTTGTTCTACTCATCAACTTATTATCGTTCTATCATGGGGCATGCCAGATAGGTGGGAATGGTACTTACCGGTTTCTTGATCTGACTAACTCGGCAAAAGTTGCTGCGCTTGGCGGAACCCAGATTGCTTTTACCGATCATGACCTTGATCTTTCCTTTTATAATCCATCGATTCTTTCAGATTCGATGAAAAACCAGCTATCCATCAACTATGTGAATTATATTGCAGGTATCGGTGTCGGCTATGTCGTTTTTGCCCCTGATATCAAGGGTCGCAATACATTTGCTGCAGGTATTCACTACGTTAATTATGGAACATTTGAAGGCGCCAGCGAAACGGGACAGGCGACCGGTAATTTCAGCGCGGCGGAATATGCATTTAATTTATACTATTCCAGAACATTATCCTCACAATTGAGGCTGGGCATAAACATAAAACCAATCCTCTCTTCGTTCGAGAGTTACCAGTCCGTTGGTCTGGCTGCAGATCTCGGGGTAACTTATTTGATGAAGGATAAACGTACTGCAGTCGCTTTTGTGGCGAGAAACCTGGGGAGTCAAATAAAAACCTATTATCAAAACGGGGATCACGAAAAACTTCCCTGGGATATTCAATTGGGATTCTCGCGACGACTTGCCAACGCTCCTATTAAGTTTTTGGCAACCTTAACCCATTTAAATAGCTGGGATATAACCTATAAAGACATTGCGGAAGATGTGTCGCAGAATGCTGTGAACCCGGAGAATTTTACATCCACGATGATGCGCCACGTTATTCTCGGGGCCGAAATCTATCCTGAGCAGCATGTGACACTAAGATTTGGGTATAATTACCGTCGTCAGAAAGAGCTCGCGGTCGATTCGCGACCTGGACTTGTTGGATTTTCCTCTGGGTTGGGAGTCAAATTTTCGAAGTTTAATATTAGTTATGCAATAGCAAGCTTTCACCTTGCTGCTACGGTTCATTACTTCTCTCTTACAACCAACCTATCCCAATTCATTCATTAGTGCTTTTAAACCTGGGTTAATCATCAATTTTAAAGATAGGGTATCTATCTTTCGTTTCTATCCTTAAACATTATCTTTGTTCCGAATATTAAAAACGAAAATGTCGGATACCAACAAAAAAATTATCATCGCCATCGATGGCCATTCATCGTGTGGGAAAAGTACTGTGGCAAAAGAGGTGGCCAGAAAGCTGAATTACCTCTTCATCGACTCAGGAGCGATGTATCGCGCAATTACCCTATATTGTTTGCGAAATAATATAATTGAAGATGGGACGGTAAATATTCTCCGGTTAAAAGCCAGTCTTGACAAGATTAAAGTCTGTTTTAAATATAATGTGGAGACTGAACACAACGATATCTGGCTTAATGATGAGAATGTTGAGGATGAAATACGATTACTTGCTGTATCAAAAAATGTTAGTCCTGTATCAGCGGTGGCAGAAGTGCGCCATTTATTGGTTGCGCTTCAACAGGAGATGGGTCGCTCGAAAGGGATTGTGATGGACGGAAGGGATATTGGGACGGTCGTTTTCCCTTTGGCCGAACTAAAAATATTTATGACAGCTAATCCTGAAGTAAGAGCGAAGCGGCGTTTTGATGAACTGACGGCAAAAGGTGAAAAGGTGAGTTACGACGAAATCAGAGCTAATATTATTGAACGTGACCGATATGATGAATCCCGAAAGGAGAGTCCATTACGAAAGGCAGATGATGCTATCGTTCTTGATAACAGTTATATGACAAGGGAGGAGCAATTGGAATGGGTGCTCAATCGTGTTGGCAATAATTTGAAATAGAAATGATCATCGAGGTTGATAGGAATTCGGGATTTTGCTTTGGAGTGGTAGAGGCTGTAAGAAAATCAGAGGAAACACTTCAGCAACAGCAACAGCTTTACTGTCTGGGTGATATTGTTCATAACGACGCAGAGGTCAATCGCTTGTCCAATAAAGGATTAATTACGATTAACTATGAGCAGTATTTTGCAATGAAAGATACTACTGTATTGTTGCGTGCTCATGGTGAACCACCTTCAACCTATGAATATGCCCGGCAGAATAACATCAGACTGATTGATGCTACCTGTCCGGTCGTACTGAAATTGCAGCAGCGTATTCATACTGTTCATCAATCAGATCAAAGCGGGAATACGCAGGTTGTGATCTATGGAAAGAGAGGACATGCCGAGGTTAACGGACTGGTTGGCCAGACCGATGGCAAAGCGATTGTGATTGAGAATCCTTCTCAGCTCGATAACGTTGATTTTAATCGGCCAATTGAGCTTTATTCTCAAACAACCAAAGATCTGGAAGGTTTTAATCAACTTGCTGCTGAAATAAAACAAAGGAGCCTTAATGCACCTGTTGAAATTCATGATACGGTTTGCCGTCAGGTTGCTAACCGGATTCCCGGGATCAGGATGTTTTCCGCCCGTTTCGAACTTGTTATTTTCGTAAGTGGGTTGAAAAGTTCGAATGGAAAGATGTTGTTCGATATCAGCAAGTCGGTGAATCCCAATACTAAATTCATCTCTTTAATTGAAGAAATTGACAAACAGTGGTTTAAAGAAATTGGTTCGGTTGGAATCTGTGGTGCAACTTCTACACCAAAGAATCTGCTGGAAGATGTTGCTGAGGCCGTTCGTCAAATGACAAAATGAAAATTGTAGTAAATTTAACGATAAATTTCACCACCGTATTTTTTTCCCTGTTACATTTGCATTGATTAAAATAAATAATTATGAGTAACGAAATTAGGATCTCGATGCCGGATGATTACAACGATAGTCCAATAAAGAAGATTGGTGTTTTAACTTCAGGGGGTGATGCCCCAGGCATGAATGCTGCCGTTCGTGCAGTGACCCGTACCTCCATTTTTTACGGACGGGAGGTGGTGGGAATTCTTCATGGTTATAAGGGTTTGATTGAAAATATCTTTAAACCACTTGCATCAGATGATGTCAGTAATATTATACAATTAGGTGGAACAATTCTTAAAACTGCCAGAAGTAAGGAGTTTCATACGTTTGAAGGGAGAGAAAAAGCTTATCAAAATCTGAAAAATGCCGGAATTGATGCGCTGATTGTTATTGGGGGCGATGGAACATTTACCGGGGCCCGAATTTTTGCGCAAGAGTTTGGTCTTCCGATTGTAGGTATTCCCGGAACGATCGATAACGACCTGTTTGGAACCGACTTTACAATAGGTTATGACACTGCACTTAATACAATTATTGAAGCAGTAGATAAAATACGCGATACAGCTACAGCACACGAGCGTCTTTTCTTTATCGAAGTGATGGGTCGTGATGCCGGCTTCCTCGCTTTGAATGGTGGAATCGCTTCAGGCGCCGAGGCTGTTTTGATTCCTGAAACAGACACCGACCTGAAAACCCTGGAGAAATTGATCAAATCAGGCTATCGGCAAAGTAAAAACTCTTCTATTGTTTTGGTCGCTGAAGGGGAAAAAGCCGGAGGTGCCTTCAATATTGCCAGACAGGTTGAACAGGATTACCCGCAGTATGATGTAAGGGTGACGATTCTGGGTCATATTCAGCGTGGTGGATCGCCTACCGCTTCAGATCGCATTCTGGCCAGCCGGCTGGGAGTTGCAGCAGTTGAAACCCTGCTCGACGATCAGCAGAGTGTGATGGTAGGGATAGAGAATGATCAGATTTCACTTGTCCCATTTAATAAGGCAATCAAATACGACAAAGAGATGAATCGGAAATTATTCGATTCTATTCAGATATTATCTTCATAGATTTGAATCGTTTAAATATGAAGAAGCTTTTCGCAATTGCTGTTGTTTTCGTGGTATTTACTATCCTGTTTATAGGATGTGATCAGAAAAAAGAGAAGGGATGGATTCAATTATTCAATGGAAAGGATCTGAATGACTGGGATATTAAAATCAAGGGTTTCCCGCTGAATGTAAATTACAACAATACCTTCAGAGTTGAGGATGGCCTTTTGAAAGTTAGGTACGATCAATACAAAAATTTCGACGGACATTACGGTCATATTTTTTACAAGCACCCCTTCTCCCATTACAAAATAAGGGTGGAATACCGTTTTGTTGGTAACCAGATTCCCGGAGGTCCGGGATGGGCATTTCGCAACAGCGGAATAATGATTCACGGACAGAGCGCTGAAAGCATGGACCTCAACCAGGATTTTCCCGTATCGATAGAAGCCCAGTTACTGGGTGGAAACGGGAAAGACGAACGGTCGACACTAAACGTTTGCACACCTGGTACCAATGTTGTAATGAATGGTAAACTAATCCTGGATCACTGCATTAATTCGATCTCAAAAACTTACCATGGCGACCAGTGGGTCACCGCGGAAGTTGAGGTGCAGGGCGACTCAATTGTTCGTCACGTGATTGATGGGAAAACTGTAATGGCATACACTCAGCCTCAATTGGATGAACGTGACCAGTATTACACAAAACTGCTTCCTCCTGATAAAAACAAACTTCTTAAAAAAGGGACCATCTCGCTGCAATCAGAGAGCCATCCGGTCGATTTTCGTAAAGTGGAACTGTTGAATCTGGGCGAAGAATGTGCTTATGAGGCTGTGAAAAATTAGTAATTAATCTTGTAGTAAGATTAAAACTAGATTTTTATGCCTACGGCACAAGCTTATAAAAAAGGAAAATGGTCAAATAAGTAGGAATAATAAAATTTAAGCAGTTTCTAAATATCCTGTAATTTTTATTGCAGGATTTTTTTTGTCTGATAATTTGATTTGGAAATAAAGAATCTATTCTGTACGTTTGTTGCGAAAGTTCAAATATGGAATCTGGTTTCATATTTGAAACCAGATCGAAATTTAAGTTCAAAAACTGAAGCCAATGATTCAAGGGGACGTTTATTCAGACTTATTCAATGTGACTTATTCAATGTGACTTATTCAATGTGGTAAATACAAAAATGGAAACGACACCTTCCGGAAAATACAATATACCTATCCTGGCAAAAGGGATGGAATTGATTGAACTTATTGCTCAACACCCCAAAGGTTTGACCATTCAGGAGATTGTGAATATTTTGGGTCATTCGAAGACATCGATTTACCGTATTATTTGCTCGCTGGAGGAGATGGGCTATTTGCGCAAGGATCAGCAAACGAGTTCTTTTTCCCTTACACGTAAAATGTTTAAAATTGGTCTCTCTACCTTAGGAATGACCACCATAATCGAGCATTCGTATGAACCTATGCGACGGTTACGCGATAAATTGCGTGAGACGGTGGTTTTGGGGACATTGATGGGAACAAAAATTGTCATCCTGGAACAAGTGATAGGGTCGCATCACTTTTCGTTTATTCTTAAACCGGGTATGGGAGTATGCCTGCACGCATCAGCTCCGGGGAAAGCATTTCTTGCCAATATTGATGATTGGGAAAGAGACGAAATCCTCTCTAAAATTGAGCTTACAAAATTCACTAACAGGACGATCACTCATATTCCCGATTTTCTCCATGAGTTGGATCGTGTGAAGAGATGTGGTTATGGGCTTGATATGGGAGAGGAGCTATCGGGGGTAAGGTGTATCGGTGCTCCTGTTTTTAATCTGGCTGGTAAAATAGCCGCTTCAATCTGGATATCGGGACCTGCCGAACGACTCTCTGATGAATCAATCGAAGAGTTTAGCCGCGAGGTTGTTGCCTGTGCCAATGAGATATCAGGGAAAATGGGATTTATAAAGTAATATTATACAGATGAAATGGCCATGATAAGAATATGACCAACCGATATGAATTCGCCAGCTGGCTATTCCATCTGACCTTTAAAAAACAAGTTATTTACAGATGAAAAGAGTGCTCTTTCTACTTTTAACATCGCTATCAGTGACTCTCTCTGCACAGAAGCCGATGTTTACAACAGATGTGATTGCTGTTGATGGAGAGCGTTATGCATTATCCAACAAGGGAACACACACGGTATCTATTATCGATAAAACCGGTAAGATGCTTTCTGAATGGGTCTTTGAAGAACCAGTAACCGGAATGTGCAGAAATCATAATACACTATTTATTACAAGTTCTTATGGCCACGGCTGGCTTTCGGCCATTGATATAGCCAGTGGTAAAGTGGGTTTTAAAACAGAGACAGGAATGGGATCCTGTTCACCAATAATAAATAGCGAAAATTCACGCATTTATGTATTTAATCAGTTCAAAACAACTGTAAGTGAGGTAGATGCCATTTCAGGAAAGGTGTTGCGCCAGACAAAGGTATTGCGGGAGCCTGTCGCCGGTGTGTTAACACCAGATGGTAAGTACTTGTTCGTGAATAATGCACTTCCTGCTCAACGGGCAGATCTTGAATATGTTGCTTCGGTGGTTTCGGTAATAAGTCTTTCGGATTTTAAAGTGGTTAAAAATATTCGTCTGGAAAACGGCAGTAATGCACTGCGTGGAATCTGCCTTTCAACAGATGGCCGCTTTGTTTTTGTTTCTCATAATCTAGGCCGATTTCAGGTGCCAACCTCTCAGTTGAACCAGGGATGGATGAACACAAATGCCATAAGTATAATTGATGTTCAAAATCTGAGTTTTGCCGGATCTATGCTCCTTGATGAACCTGATCGGGGTGCAGCAGGTATTTGGGGGATTGCCTGTACCGATTCTCAAATTTTTGTGACTCATTCAGGAACGCATGATATCAGCATTATCGACCAAAAGATCATGCGTGAGCGTCTTGAAAAGTATCCGGATAGAAAAGCGTTATCCTATGATTTGCGCATTATGTATGATATTCGTAAACGTGTTCCGCTGATTGGTAATGGTCCCCGCAATCTTTCCATTTCAAATGGAAAACTCCTCATTCCGACCTATTTTTCCGATACCTTAAATATTGTAGATATTGCAACTCAAGAGATCTCAGTTATTCCATATAACCCTAAGCGTAAAGAGGGTCCTGAAGATACCGGGGAGAAAGCCTTCAACGACGCGTCATGGTGTTATCAAAACTGGCAATCGTGCAACGGATGTCATCCTGGCGATGCAAGAACAGATGGGATGAACTGGGATTTAATGAATGATGGAATTGGGAATCCAAAGAATTGCAAGAGCCTGCTCTACTCCCACGTTACCCCTCCCTGCATGATTTCAGGTATACGGGCAAAGGCTGAAATCGCTGTTCATGCAGGCTTTAAATTCATCCAGTTTAGCGATATCCCTGACCTCTTACTGGAATGTGTGAATACCTATTTAAAGTCATTACGTCCATTGCCAAGTCCTTTCCTGGTAAATGATGTCCTTTCTGATAAGGCGGTAAAGGGACGTAAAGTTTTTGGGAAAATGCGTTGTGGTGAGTGTCATAGCGGTGTTTATTATAGTGACTTAAAGCTTCACCCTATAGGTGATAAGATTGAGTTTGAAGCGGGGTGGGATACCCCTACACTTATTGAGGTATGGCGCAGCGCCCCTTATCTTTTTGATGGAAGGGCTGCCACTTTGAAAGATGTTTTTTCGGTTTATAAACACGGGATAACAGAGAAAGTTTCCGAACGTGATATTGATGAATTAGTTGAATATGTAAATTCGTTGTAAAAGCTTTCTGAAAATTATAGAACTCGATTATGTTGCAAAAAAAATATTCCGTCTACACTACCGACGAGAATCCGTTTGAGCAAATGTGCCAGATTTTACTTTCCCAGATTGATAGAGAGAGTCATGTCATCAAGATCGTGTTTTTTGGTCCTGCTCAAAACAATGAAGAATACCTGAATCAACTTCAGGTAATTATACACAGTACCCATGAACATTTTAAGGGACAAAGTCCGCTGATAAGTTATGTTTCCCAAAAACCACTGAAAGGGATGTTAAATGCGGAGGTGGTAACCATTCTGCCCGATGAAAAGGTTCGCATGACCTATGGTGATAATTACCTGGTGCTTGACAATGGCGAAAGCTGTGAACTCATTACCGGAGGGATACTTCCCCCCGATATTTCAGTCTCTTCTTTATTACAATCCAATGCCGTTTTCGCCCAGGTTGAAGCGATACTTTTACGCGAGAAATTTCCCCTAAACAGCATTGTCAGGCAGTGGAATTATATCGAAAACATTTCGCTTTTAACGGATGAATATCAGAACTATCAGGCCTTTAACGATTCCAGAAGCCATTTTTATTCCAAAACCGAATGGCCGATGGGTTATCCTGCAGCGACAGGAATAGGGACCCAATCGGGTGGTATAATGGTAGAAGTGATCGCATTTACCGGAAGGGAATTAATCAACAAGGCAATGGACAATCCACTGCAGATTGCAGCTCACAAATACTCACAGGAGGTACTTCTTGGAGCGTTTGATCCCTGCACCCAACAGCGAACGACACCAAAATTTGAACGCGGAAGGATTGTTGGATTAGCCGGGCGACAAATGATTTACATCTCGGGAACAGCAGCTATCCGCGGCGAGACTAGCCTGATTGCTGATGATGTCATCGAGCAAACCCGTATTACAATGGAAAATATTGACCATCTCATAGCAGCTGTTAAAGCCCCGGAATCCGGTTCTCCCTGCGAATATGAACTGCTGCGTGTCTATGTCAAAAATCCTTCCCAAATGGAGAGTGTAAGAGCTTATATGAAAGTATTTTATCCAGATATTAAAAAGATTTATATCTGTGCCGATATCTGCCGCAATGAACTTTTAGTCGAAATTGAAGGGATCGCTTCATTTAAACCATAAAAACAGGAATTTTTTATAACTATTAAAATAAGACAGATGAATGATTTAAAAAAATTTGTGATGATTCCGGTGATGATTGGAGTATTGGCTTTGCTGATTCAGGCACTTGATCAATGGTTAAGCCCGGTGATGCAACCTTTAGGAAACAAAGGATTCAGTTGGATATGTTTTCAGTCGTGGGCAGTTTACTTTTTCGCCGGAGGCACGATTAAAGGTGGCATTAAGGCGTTCCTTGCTTATGCATTGGGAATAGGAGCCTCCATATTGATCATGCTTTTAGGAGGAGTACTTACCCCTGCCCTGGCCTTTTGGGCAGTTCCTGTCGCAGTAGGTTTCATCGCTTTTTTAGCCATCTTTTTTGAAAAAGTTGAATGGTTAAGTTTAATACCCGCACTTTTTATCGGAGCAGGCGCTTTTTTTGCGTTTATGAGTTATATCCCTGGTGCTACATTCACAATCGCAACCATTACTGAACTGGTTTATTGCACCATTGGACTGGTATTTGGTTATCTAACGGTAACCCTGCGGGTTGGTTATGAAAAGCGGAAATAATAAAATCAATAAATATATTTTACCATGAATTCTTCAAAACTAATTTTCGTCGCCTTGGTTGTTAGTCTGCTTGCGGCTTGTGGTGCGAAAACAGAACAAAAAACAGCTATGAAACCGTACACAAAAAAGTACACGAATGCCGACTTTTACAAGGAAGGCAAAATCCAGCCCGAAATTGCCAAAAAGGCGTATCTCGATATGCTGGAATATTATGGTGTTCCCTTCAGCCCGACACTTGCTGCCGGAATCTGGATCACCGACTTTAACCTGGGTGATTTCGAAAATGTGGGAATGGCCGGTATATTTTGGTTGAATGATTCTGTTCACGGCTATTTTGGCCATGAAATCTACCTGCTTCCCAACCAGATGATTCCCGAGCATCGCCATGTCGCCACAAATTTCCCTGCGAAATTCGAGTCATGGAAAGTCAATCATGGTTCTTGTTTTAATTTCGGCATTGGTGAACCCACAGCCAATCCACCCGCATTACCAGCCACCCAGAAAGATTTTATTACCTCGCTGAGCTTTGTCAACCAGAATGTTGACGAAGTTTTAGCGCTGAAAAAAATCGAATCCCCCCACTTCCTCTTGGCCGGAGACAATGGGGTAATTGTTACCGAATATGCGACTTATCACGATGGAGCCGGTCTGAGGTTTACCAATTCCAAAGTGGTCTTTTCCGATATGCTGAAACAAAACTAGGTAATTTAATAATTTTAAACTGCAATTCATTATGAGAAAATTCAATCACGTGGGCATACCCACTTCCACTCCCCGGGAGAACGAAATTTATGTTGAAGGGATGAAACTGTTTCTGACAGACTTCACCAAAAGTGAGAATAAAATAGAGTTTTTACGATTTGAAGAGGGCTCAGAGATGCCCGAAATTCTAAAAACCCATGCACACATTGCCTATGAAGTTCCATCACTCAAAAGTGCCATGGAAGGTAAAAAAATTGTCTGCGAACCTTTCCAGGGTGGCGAAGGGCTTATGTGTGCCTTTATTGAAGAAGAGGGTGTTGCCATTGAATTAATGTGTTTCGAAACTAAATAAATCCTGCCATGATAAATAAATTTATCAATTCAACCGACAAAATCACCAGTGAAACCCTTGAAGGGTACGTGATGGCCTATGCCGATAAAGTAAAACTTGGCGGCGAAAATATTATTGTCCGTTTCAACCCTAAAAGTGCTGATAAGGTGGCGATTGTCACCCTTGGCGGTTCCGGTCACGAACCGGCACTGAGCGGGTTTGTGGGCGAGGGAATGCTCGATTGCTCAGTCGTAGGCGATATCTTCGCGGCCCCGGGTGCACAACGTTTGTTTCAGGCACTTCAGCTTTTTAAACGTGACGCCGGTATTTTACTCGTGGTTCTTAACCATTCGGGTGATGTGATGAGTGCCAACATGGCGACCCAGCTGGCAGAACGTGCCGGAATCCGGGTTGTAAAACTAATCACACACGATGATATCAGTGCCGGACTGAACGCTGACGACGATGATCGCCGCGGGTTGGCCGGATGCATCCCCTTGTATAAAATCATCGGCGCAGCTGCTGAACAGGGAAAAAGTATCGAAGAGATTTTAGAGATTGGCGAACGTTTCAACAAGCAGGTAGCGACACTGGCCGTTGCAATGCGCTCGTGTACCCATCCCCAAAATGGTGCGGTGATTGCCGAACTTCCTGAGGGGGAAATCGAGATTGGAATGGGACAGCATGGTGAAGGCGGCGGTGGTCGCCAGATGCTCTCCTCGGCGGATGATGTTGCCACACAAATGGTTTCGTTGTTGATGCGAAAACTACAACCCACGAAGGGAGACAAGGTCTTGCTGATCATCAACGGTGTAGGTGCCACAACCCATATGGAGATGAGCATTATCTTCCGCAAGGCAGCGATGGTTCTCTCAGAAGCGGGGATTGTTCTGGTCGAAGGAAAGATCACAGAGTTGCTTACGGTTCAGGAACAGGCAGGTTTCCAGATGATCCTCGCCAAACTGGATGATGACCATGTGGAATTACTGAAAAATGCCCCTTCGAATGCCCCTTACTGGGTCAATATTGGCCGGTAGCATTTATATAAGATTTATAACGAATGAACAGCTTATCAATTGACCAGTTTCGCGAACGGCTCGATGCAGCACTGATTGCAGTCCGCAGCAAAGAGAACTATTTTTCACAGCTTGATGCAGTGACGGGTGATGGTGACCATGGTACCGCAATAGTGACAGCTCTTAATGCAGCGATTGATGCCTCGCGCAGTTCCTCCGACTTCAAAGGGATGTTTAACGACATCGGATTCGGCATTATGCTCAATACCAGCGGTTCAACCAGTACCCTTCTGGGTGGTTTCTTCCTTGGTATGGCCGATGGCTCACAAGGGACAGAAGCCAACGCGAGCCAGCTCAAATCGATGTTTGTTGCAGGGTTGGCAGGTGTGGCAAAAAACACAAAAGCAAAAGTTGGTGATAAGACGATGATGGATGCACTCATACCGGCAGTCGAAGCAATTGCAGCTTGCAGTTCAGGAGATATTAAAGAGATCCTAACGGCCGGAGCTGCTGCAGCCCTTGCGGGAGCTGCAGCCACTGTATCGATGAAGGCTAACTTCGGCCGGGCGCGCAATTACGGCGAGCGCTCAATAGGGACGATGGATGCCGGAGCTGCATCATGGGGCACCCTGTTCGAAGCCTTCTCAAAAATAAATTAAAAGAGTAAACGCACAAAAATTAAAAAAAAATGGCAGATTTAGACGGAATCAAAGAGAACATCAACAAAGACTACGGAATTGGAATACCGGTTGAGGCCAACGGCTTTTTTCTCAAAGGACTGAATAATTGTGACTGGGGAATTAAAAACCGCATGTCGCGGATCTACAACCCCAAAACAGGACGGACTGTAATGTTAGCCTTCGACCATGGTTATATTATGGGACCTACTTCAGGATTGGAACGAATCGACCTGACGATCACCCCCCTAATAGAATATGCAGACTCATTAATGTGTACGCGTGGTGCACTGCGGTCTGTTGTTCCTCCTACAGCCAATAAACCAATCTGCCTGCGCTACTCTGCAGGCAGCAGCGTGCTTACCTATTTGAATAATGAGTGCACCATTGATGTGGAGGATGCGATTCGCATCAATGCTTCAGCGATGGCTGTAATGGTTGCAATTGGCGATCCCCTATTCGAGGCAAAGACAATCGAAAATCTGGTTAAAACCGCAGATTATGGTTATAAGTATGGTATTCCTACATTGGGTGTTACAGCTGTAGGCAAGGATATGGCCCGCGACCACCGTTATCTTGGAACCGCTACCCGTATATGTGCCGAAAATGGGGCAACATTTGTTAAAACTTACTATTGCGATAATTTCGAGCGGGTGGTCAGCGGCTGTCCGGTTCCAATTGTGATCGCAGGAGGTAAAAAACTCCCTGAAATTGAAGCGCTTGAGCTTTGCTATAATGCCATCAACGACGGTGCCAGTGGTGTTGATATGGGGCGTAATGTGTTCCAGGCTGAACATCCGGTAGCCATGATCCTGGCTGTACGTGGTGTTGTTCACGACAACCTTACCCCGCAACAAGCTCTTGAACTCTACAACGATTTCAAAGCATAACCGCTTAGAATTGATTAAATAAAACATCCATGAACTAATTTTCCCTACAAGGGATAAACAATTCATGGATGTTAATACAAAAAATAGTAAGTTACCCGAAGATCCGATCAGAATTAAAATAATCCATAATCAGTCTAATGAGAAAGTTATTCAATACCATAATACTTTTAGCCGTCTTTACTGGCGTCATTGCTCAGTCGAATCAGAGGTTGAGCAGTGATGTTGCATGGGTTAATGCTGCAAATGTTCGTGTCGCCTTCGAAGATATGCGTAAAGTGAAGGGATATGATGCTGACGGAATAGAACTGAAGGTAAAAGAGCTGGAAGATCTGTGCAGCGTTGGATTTGATACAGGAAATCCGGAGGCTAAGTTGCGTGCGGAAAGGGCGGTTGCCCTCAAACGGGAAATCTTAATGTCCAATCCTTTACTCGATGGCGATAAGATAATCATTGGCCGATATAAAATAAGTGAAGATGCCCGGAATATCAATACCGGATCATTGGGCACCCAAAATAACAACTGGTCTAACCAGACTTCTGCACAACGTGGGGGATTTAATGCAGAGATTGCTGAACTTAGTAATCTTCGCGGTGAGATTAAAAGCCGTACGATCTTTAAACCTTCCAATGGGTCGTCGGTAGCCGATTTATTGCTCCACTGGGATGGAGATAAAATATTATTCAGTGCCACCGACGATAATAAAAGATGGAATGTATTCGAGGTAAAGACAGATGGCACAGGATTTCGTAAGGTGATCAATATCGATGAACCTGATCTTGAGTTTTTTGATGCCACCTATTTGCCGGATGGTCGATTTGTTGCGGTGTCTAACATTGGTTATCAGGGTGTTCCATGTGTGAGTGGAGGAGATGCAGTTGGAAACCTGGTGAGCTATGATCCCAAAACCAATGCTTTACGCCGTTTAACTTTTGATCAGGATGCCAATTGGCATCCAACGGTTATGAATAATGGCCGTTTGATATATGTCCGATGGGAGTATACCGATCTAACCCACTATTGTTCCCGTATAGTAATGCATGCCAATCCCGACGGTACAGATACCCGAGCCCTTTATGGCAGCGGATCGTGGTTCCCCAATAGTACCTTCGATGTAAAACCAATTCCCGGAGGAAATTCTTCGTTCGTTGGTATCATTTCAGGTCATCATGGCGTCGCCCGTTCCGGACGGATGATCCTATTTGACCCTGCAAAAAGCCGCAAGGAAGAGAAAGGAATGATCAATGAATTCCCGTTCAGTAAACGCCCGATTATTCCTCTTGTCAAAGATGGATTGGTCGATGGCGTCTGGCCTCAGTTTATAAAACCTTATCCCATCAATGAAAAATACTATCTGGTTACGGCAAAACTTGATCCAAAGTCTTTATGGGGAATTTATCTGATTGATATTTTTGACAATATGACATTAATCGCCGAATATGAAGGTGAGGGTCTGATTCAACCTATTCTTGCAAAGAAACGTCCTGTCCCTCCTGCTATTCCTGATAAAATCAAACCTACAGAAAAAAATGCCACAATCTTTATTCAGGATATTTACGAAGGGGAAGGTTTACCAGGAGTACCTCGCGGAACAGTAAAACAACTACGCGTTCTTGCTTATGAGTATGCCTATTTTCATTCTCCTTCCGACCATACTGCCCAGGGAATCCAAAGTGGCTGGGACATCAAACGCCTTTTAGGAACAGTCCCGGTTGAAGCCGATGGTTCAGTGATCTTTAACGTACCGGCAAATACCCCGATTTCTTTACAGCCCCTTGACTCAGAAGGACGTGCTTTACAGTGGATGCGCAGTTGGTTTACTGCAATGCCCGGAGAAATGGTTTCGTGTGTTGGATGTCATGAGGATCAGAACTCGATGGCGATGCCCAAACGTGTACTAGCCTCCATGAAGTCGCCCGTACCCATCATTAAACCTGCGGGGGGTGTTCGCTCATTCACATTTGATCTCGAAATTCAGCCTATTCTCGACCGTAATTGTGTCGCATGTCATAATGGTAAATCAAAACTGGATTTTCGTGGTGGAATTAAAGTGGCCGATTCTCCTTCAAATAAGGGTAAGCTAAAAATATCAACAAGTTATGTCGCTCTCCATCCGTATGTAAACCGTCAGGGTCCTGAAGCTGATATCGCAGTGATGAAACCCTATGAATATCATGCCTCAACAAGCGAGGTGATAAAACTTCTAAAACATGGGCATAACAATGTTCAGCTAACTGATGCAGAGTGGCGAACATTTTACAACTGGATTGACTTCAATGCCCCTTATCACGGAGCTTTTGATACCAATCCCAACGATTTCTATAAATGTAAGAATCCAATAGCCCGCCGCATTGAGCTGACCAATAAATATGCAAATAATGCTGGGGTGGACTGGCAGAGGGAGATTGATGAATATGCTGCTTACCTTGAGACTAAGGGTAAATCAGACGCCGTAAAACCGAAACCGGAAGTCAGTCCAAAATATAAGGAATTGAAAGTTAAAGGTTTTCCGTTTATTCCCTCTGAAACTGAACGAAAGATCGTCGAAATTGCACCTGGCATAAAGATTAGTTTTGCAAGAATTCCTTCAGGCACTTTCGTAATGGGAAATAATATCCGTGGCAAGTTAAACAATCCGGCATCAAAAGTTAAGATAGACAAACCATTCTGGATGGCAGAGACAGAGCTGACCAACGAACAGTTCGGAGTCATTTTTCCGGAACACAACAGCCGTTACATTGCCCAGTTCTGGAAAGACCATGTCAGGCCTGGTTATGAGGCAAACCGGCCAACACAACCTGTAATTCGCGTCTCGTGGAACGAAGCAATGGCCTATTGTGCTGGACTGAGTAAAAAGCTGGGCGTTAAAATTAATCTGCCGACCGAGGCGCAATGGGAGTGGGCTGCAAGAGCTGGTACCGATTCGGAATTTTGGTTTGGTAATCTGAACACCGACTTTGCCCCGTTTGAAAATATGGCTGACCGGCAACTCTCAAAAATGGCAGTATCAGGAGTTGACCCGCAGCCTATGAGTGAGGATGATGGATCATTCAAATTTTATGATTACCTGCTTCGTGAACGGTCGGTAGATGACGGGAACATGATCGTTACCGATGTTGCCAAATACAAATCCAGTCCCTGGGGACTTTACGATATCTATGGGAATGTAGCCGAGTGGACACGAAGTGATTTTGCCCCCTATCCCTACAAAAAAGAGGCAGTATCCCCTGAACAACAGAAGGTGGTCAGGGGTGGTTCATGGATTGATCGTCCAAAGAATTCAACCTCCTATATCCGAAATAGTTATTACGCATGGCAACCAGCCAATAATGTTGGATTTAGAATCATAATTGAAGATTAGTGTTCAAAAAGATGTTTTATGACAAGACGAACTCATTTCATTGTAATAATGTTATTTGCATTTGTTTCAGTTATTCAGGGACGGGCACAAAACCGGAATGATGATTTAGTTGACCGACTCGGTTTTTATTCGTCGAAGCAGTGTCGTCTTTCTGTTGAACAGCTGAAGAAGGAGTTTCCTTCCACCTTCACACCGCCTTCGAACTGGAAAACCACCTTGGAGGAGTTTGATGATAAATCCGCTCTTTTGATTAAACGGATCAGGTCAGGCGACAAGGCGGCAATAAAGGATGGTGAAGAATTGATCCGTTCAGTGGATGCCATTTTTTTGGAAAACCCTCTGATCAAAGGGAAGAAGATTGGTGTAGTACGTCGTGAATTAGGGGGGGAAGCGCGAAATGCAACTGGTGGAACGCTGGGAGTAGGGCCTTCTAATTTTCAAAATAATTCAGAGCTGCCGAAACATGGGTGGACCAATCAACTGGTTGAGATCGTTTTGGATGGAGGGAAAAAGAAACAGCGAATCCTTTACACTCCACCAGCTGATGTTTTAATTTCCGATCCTGAGCCTCATTTTGATGGCAAACGCCTTCTTTTCTCCTCGATTGGGACGAGTGAACGATGGCATCTCTTTGAATTGGATCTTTCCACAGGTATTGCAAGGCAGGTAACTCCCGATAGTTATAAAGATTTTGATAGTTTCGATGGTTGCTATACTCCTGACGGACGTTATATCTTCTGTTCCACCGGAACATTTCTTGGATTGCCCTGTACCGATGGCGGAAACAAGATGTCAGGTCTGTTTATGTTTGATCCCCAAAGTGGGAAAACACGACAATTGTCCTTTGACCAGGACAGTAACTGGGGTCCATGTGTAATGAACAACGGACAAATTCTTTATCAGCGCTGGGAGTATGCGGACCTTCCCCATTCCAATTCCAGGCGGATATTCACAATGAATCCTGATGGAACAAATCAACGTGCCTATTACGGATCGAACTCCTATTTTCCGGCTGCCTTCTTCAATTCACGGCCTATTCCAAACCATAAAAGTGCATTCATCGGTACTGCAACCGGACACCACAGCGTAGCGCGGTGCGGACGACTGTTGGTTATTGATCCAGCAGTAGGTGAGAAAGAGGCCGAAGGTGTTATCGCAGAAATTCCGCATTACGGACAGAAGGTTGAACCAACGGTGAGAGACCGCATGCCCGACGGAATATTTCCGCAGTTTTTACAGCCATATCCGATGAGCGATAAATATTTTGTGGTGTCAATGCGTGCCACAGAAAAATCGTTGTGGGGATTATATCTTGTTGATATTTATAATAATATTACCCTCATCGCAGAGGAGGAGAATTGTGCTTTCGTTGAGCCTGTCCTGATTGAGAAGCAAAAGACACCTCCTGTAATTCCTGATCATGTAATTCCTGGCAGTAAAACAGCCACAGTTTTTATTCAGGATCTTTATATGGGTGAAGGACTCAAAGGTATTCCACGGGGAACGGTAAAAAAATTGCGCATCGGAACCTACAGTTTCAGCCCGCTGGGACAAGGTGGCCTGTTAGGCACTTTTGGCGCTGATGGTCCATGGGATGTTAAACGAATTTTGGGTACGGTTGATTTGGATGAGGATGGTTCTGCAATGTTTACAATTCCTTCCAATACCCCTATATTCGTTCAACCACTCGATATTGAAGGGAAGGCTCTTCAGCTCATGCGTAGCTGGTTTACCGGGATGCCAGGCGAAACCGTCTCATGTATCGGGTGTCATGAGTCACGTAATAGTATTCCTATCCCAAAGGCGAGTATGGCTTCAAGGAAAAAACCCCAGGTGATCAAAGAGTGGTACGGAAAGGAGCGTGGATTTAGCTATCGGCATGAAATACAGCCTGTTTTAGATAGATATTGTGTTTCATGCCATAACGGCTCGAAACCCAATCGGCCTGATTTTAAGGGTGATAAAATGTTGTCCGATTGGAGATCCGAAATTTCAGGGAGCGTATCTGTAAAAAATGGGGGAGGATATTTCACTGAGTCCTATGCCAGCCTCCACCGCTATGTCCGTCGTCCAGGAATTGAGAGTGATATACATATGCTCACTCCAATGGATTTCCATGCCGATCAGACCGAGCTGATGCAACTATTGAATAAAGGGCACTACAATGTGGCTCCCGACAAGGAGGCAATGGAAAAGCTGGCCTGCTGGATTGATTTCAACGCCCCTTTTCATGGCCGGCGTTCCGATATCCCGGGTTATGAGAGGACCAAAACGGCAATGGCATTGCGGCAAAATTATCTTGAAATGTTTGGGGCACCTGCCACAAACCTGGAGTATCTTCCTGAAATTTCGCAGGATATTCAACCAGTTCAGCCGCAAAAGCGGGAGCTCCAAAGAGGTGTTTCAACTCTAACGGGCTGGCCGTTGTCTGATGCCAATAATGCTCAGCTGGCATTGGGATATTTTCAAATGAAACTCCCTGTATCTGAAGGAATTGTATTAGATCTGGTTAAAATACCGTCTGGACGGTTTATCATGGGGAGTGAAAATCATCCTGATGAGATGCCCAGGACAAATGTTGAAATTGAGAAAAGTTTCTGGATTGGCCGTTTCGAAATTACCAATAAACAATTTCTTGCTTTTGATCCCCTGCACGACAGTCGCGATGAAGATCGCCACGGTTACCAGTTTGGCAGAAAAGGGTATTCGCTGAACCATCCGGACCAACCGGCGGTGAGGATCTCGTGGCGGCAGGCAATGGAATACTGTAATTGGTTGTCAAAAAAGACCGGAAAAACCATTACCCTTCCTACCGAAGCTCAGTGGGAATGGGCCTGCCGTGCAGGTAGTAACAACGATTATTCGTTTGGGAAGCTGGGCTCAGATTATTCGAAATATGCAAACCTTGGAGATATCACACTAAAGGAGTATGCAGCTTGTACAGCATTTAAAAATTACGAAAGCGTAAGGATCATTGACAAAGCATGTAAATATGATGACTGGGTTCCAAGGGATACGCTTTACGATGACCGGAGCTTTGTTGCTGAACAGGTGGGAAGGTTTCGCTACAGTCCATGGGAATTGGCCGATATGCATGGCAATGTATGGGAATGGACCCTGTCAAAATATAAACCATATCCTTATAATGGTGCCGATGGGAGAAACGAAACAACAAATCAGGATGTTTCAAACCGTGTGGTACGGGGTGGTTCGTGGTACGACCGCCCCTTTCGCGCAACCTCTTCGTATCGTTTACCGTACCGCGATTACCAAAAGGTGTTTAATGTTGGTTTTCGTGTGGTAATGTCAGAAGATTAATTAGTTGTAATCGTTATAGAAATGAAAAAAAAAATCTCAGACAGCTTGTTGCTGATCGTATTAGTCGTCCTGTTAACTTCATGTGCAGTAAAGGAAAAGCTCCTCGTTGGTGGATGTAACTGGGACAAGATCGCCATCGTTGATAAAAAAACAAAAGCTGTTGAATGGACACACCAGCTGCAAAAAGGGGATGATTGTAATGATGTGGAGATTACCAAGGCGGGGAAGATTCTCTATGCCTATAAAGGGGGAGCTCGCCTGATAACCAGGGGGCAGGAGATCATCTGGGATTTTAAGGTGGATAAGGGACAGGAGCTTTATACTGCGACAGAACTCCCTACGGGTGAATACCTTCTTGCCGTCTGTGCACTCCCTTCACGTATTATCACCCTTAATTCAAAAGGTGAAAAGGTGAAAGAGCAAAATTTTGATACTGGCATTGCCAATGTCCACGGTCAGTTTCGCCAGATTTTCCCGACAAAAGACAATACCTATCTTATTCCATTAATAGGTAAGGGAGAAGTTATAGAGCTTACCCGGTCGAATGAGGTTATTCGCAGGATTGCTGTTGGGGGTAACCCATTTTCTGTGAAGGTAATGGAAGACGGCAACTGGATTGTTGCCTGTGGTGACGCACACAAATATGTGACCGTCGATCCCGGCAGACAGATCGTAATAAAGAGTGTTCAGGCTGCCGATATCTCAAAGGTTTCAATGCTCTTTGTTGCCGAACCGCATTGCCGACTGAACGGTAATATTATGATTGCAAATTGGAATGGCCACAGCAATGTTAAAAACCAACCTTCTGTATTAGAAATTGATTCAAAAAACCATATTGTTTGGGAACTACCTGCCACTACGCTGAAGGATGGAAAAATATCGGCATTTTACCCTTTCAGGGAAAAGTAATAAGGGCATAATATTCCGTTGTAGAGTGGAATGTAGAGGAGCCATTCGCGTATGTTGTGCGACATGCCTGTGGTAAGTTTCTTCTCATTTGTAACAGAATAAAGTCGGACAGCACCCAGCCAACACCATTTCCCCTTATATCGAACGTAAAGATCCAGTCCAATCACATCGTTTGACGGTATTTAGGTGAAATAAGCGAAATTACCGGGAATTATAAGCCGCCTCAGGTTATACGGAGGCAGCTTATAATTAATCGAATAAGCATTTAAAATGCCCATAAAATGACTACTGATATAGTGTATTGATGTTTTTTAGATGGCGATATTTCTGCCAAAATTCCATCCTTCGCGTACTGATTCCTTAATGTGAGCATCCAGTTCAGGGCGACCTGTAGCCTTCATGTTCTTGGAATCGTAATTAATTGTTCCACCAAATCTTTGTGCCAAAATACCAACCTGGATCATTTCTGTCAGGCTCGCTGAATAGTCGAAATTGGATCCGGGCAGGGTATGATTCTTAATTGCCGCTATCCACTCCTGGACTGGTTGTTCCTCGCCAACTCTGGGGATGGTTTGTGCAGGGGCATTTTTCAGGAACTCCTTCATCTCCTCTTCCGGAACAAGTAATTTTGCATCATTGGGTCTTCCGCCGGTGATGAGTGTTTTTTTATCTCCGATCATAATCATTCCACTGCCGGGTATTTTATCCACTTTCCATTCTGGTCTGATGGCAGGTTGTTCAATACCCTCATACCATTTCATGGTAACCGGAGCTTTATTACCGCGGGCGCCGAAATGCCATGTTACTACCGATTCTTCAGACACAAAACTATGATCGGGCATCGGGTTTGGAATTGTTGCTTCTACCATATGTGGCATTCCAAGATCGAGTGCCCAGAACGGGGCATCGAGGGTATGACAAGCCCAGTCGCCTAATTTACCATTTCCGAGGTCGTAAAATCCTCTCCATGTTCTGGGTGTATAAATGTTATTGAAAGGTCTGGCTACAGCCGGACCTTGCCATAAATCCCAGTCAAGCTCCTTCGGAACTTCTTCTGCTTGCGGAGGAAAGCTGTCGGGCCGTTTAAAATAGTTGGAGTCTTTTGCAAAGTCGATTTTACCTTGCCAGGCAATCACCTCTTTTACTTCTCCGAGTATACCTGCTTCGTACCATTCTTTAACCAGCCTTATTCCGTTGGTGGTATGTCCCTGGTTTCCCATCTGGGAAACAACTTTATAATGCTTAGCCGCAGCTTTGAGCATGCGCAACTGCCAGATATTGTGTGCTAAAGGTTTCTCAACGAAGACATGTTTGCCAAGTTCCATTGCTGCCATAGCTGCAGGAAAGTGAGTATGATCAGGTGTTGCGATGATCACCGCATCAATATCCTTTGCCATCTCATCGAACATTTTCCTGAAGTCCTTATACCTTTTTGCGTTGGGGACTGCTTCATAACCTTTTGCAGCCTGCCTGTCATCGACATCGCACATGGCAACAATGCTCTCTTTGGGAACCTGTGTCCAGCTTGCCTGACCTCTGCCACCCACACCGATAACAGCAAAATTTAACCTGTTATTTGGCGAACATTTTATCAAATTGGGGATAATTAATGTCCCTGCTCCAGCAGTAACAGCTGTCTTCATAAATGACCTTCTCGAAAAATTTTTCATTCCTTTAAATTGATTATTGAATTATTCTGACAAAATTATTGAATCAAGATTAGTAATTAGAGCTAATTAATATGTTTTTATGGCAATTCACGACTGGATAGTAATCCGATACAACGCCCCTTGTTTCCAACAGCACAATAGTAAAGATAAAAGGTGTCGTTCGACTTCTTGTATAACAGCGATATTTTATGTGCAAATGCTTTATCCAGTCCGCCCGGGTGACCTCCAGCCTTGTAAAGCGGTTCGGGATGGGCTGTCCAGTGTTCAAGATCCCGTGAAAAGGCCACCATAATATGAGCACCACCTTTGCCCACACCGAAATAAAACATGGTCCAGTGGTCGCCATCACGAAACACTTTTGGATCGGAAGCAAAGTCAGCATCGTATCCACCCGGATGGTTTGGAACCACCGGATTTCCTGAATAACGTTTCCAGTTGAGTAAATCACCCGAGAGCGCCAGCCCTGTCTGTTCTTTATTTCCACTGGCTGCGTTATAAAAATTGTAGAATTCCCCTTTGTATTCGACTAACCACGGCTGGTAAATGCAATCCTTTTCCCAAACTCCGCAGTCAGGATCCTGAATGGCGAGAATAGGTGTATTTTTAATTCTCTGCCAGGTCAGCCCGTCACTACCGGAAGCAACCCCTTCGTATCCGGGACGTAATTCGTATCCGCCCTGTCTGGGATAACAGCCATAAAGTGTCCAGTAGTGACCTTCTCTTTTCTTCAATATTCGGGGAGCCTTGATGTTGTACGATTTGTAAAGATAGGCGCCAACTACGCAACCGCCGTAATCGAAACTACCCTCCTTGCCAAAACCCATAGCCAGACGTGGATTTTTCCAGTTGATAAGGTCTGAACTCTCAACAACGAAACTATTGTATCCGTTTCCATTTGACCCTATAAAGCTCAGAAACCATTTTCCCTTTTGTCCGGGAATCTGATAAACTGTGGGGCAATCGAAGTTGTGAAATTTCTCGTAACCGGGAATTTTAAGATCTGACGGGATGACCGGATCTGCATAGTAATGCCATCCCCTGTATGGGGCCGACCATAGATCTAGTGTTGCCTGGTCTATTTTATCAGTTTTTTGTGAATAATTAGGAATTGAACTTATTATCAGACAAATTACTAAGGTGATTTTTAATATCATTGGGAATAATTTTAATGCTTCAGGATTATAATTTTATTGTCAAAAGTAATGAATTTATAATCTCCGAATCCAGATATTTCTGTAACTGACCGATAGTGAACTTTTGTTTTTTCCTGACACCTTTAAACATTCTGATATGGATTCAGAGGTATGGTCAGAAGAAATGGAGAAACTCGACAATAATTTTGACGGGTACAAAGAAATTGATGGATTAAAATCACATGACTCATTCGAAATTATGGCCGACTTTGTGGAGACTTTGCCCGATTCAAATAAACTTAAAAACAAACTGATAGCCCCATTAAACAGGGAAAGGCCATTCCGGGAATTTAAATTTGTGATTGACAATTCCGGAGAATACCGACAAAAGTGGTTTAAAATGGTCGTTCAGCATGCCCTGCCTGGGTGGTGGTCAAGACTTTTGAATCAGGCTTATTAAGTCTCTAATTTCAATTACTTATAGTCAATTCAATTACCGTATCCATCTTATCCTGCTGTGATATTGGCAAAATAAGTTCGAGTCCTGTGCTGTTCTGAACCACTTTAGGTTTTGCTCCACTAAGTGTTTTTACAGAGAGGACTTTCGACTTCAAGGCAGGCAGTTTCAATGAATCTCCTGTCCATTCAAATACATGCAGCCAGATTTTGTCTCCTTTTTGAGTACTGCCACCCCATTTCCCGTTGACAAAAGGTCCACCCCGTGTACCGTAGATACTCTTACCATATTTTTTGAGCCAAACCCCCATTTTCTGAAGCACATCCACCTGTTCAGGTAAAATTTCACCTGTGGGCATCGGCCCGACATTGAGCAACAGGTTGCCATCACCGGTTACCGTGCTGACCAGCATTTTGATGCACTCCTCATAAGATCTTGTTGGTTCACCGGGACGGTACGACCAGCCACCTGTGTCATGACGGGGTTTGGTCATGGTTACGCATGATTCCCATGCGCGGTTCGTCTGAAAATGGCCGATCTGCTGTTCGGGCGTGTCGTAATCGGCTTCGGTCATTCGTTTCATTGCACCCTCC
Organism: Prolixibacteraceae bacterium; assembly: GCA_963677935.2. Lineage (GTDB taxonomy): Bacteria > Bacteroidota > Bacteroidia > Bacteroidales > Prolixibacteraceae > JAAFHB01. The sequence continues at coordinate 5,998,767 of CAXXEH010000003.1, forward strand.
GGAATGTTTTTTATACCTCGGGCAGAGCGGTTATTAACGAGCAGGTTGGGCTGTGCCTGGTACATTTTCTTAAACAAGTGTTCGATCGTAAACTGGTTCCAGTCTCCGAAAGTGTGATCATACCACATCATATCCACCTTCCCATAGCGGGTGAGTAACTCCTGCACCTGAGCTTCGTAATATTCGTTGTAGATCTGATTGTCACCCTTGAGGTAATCGGGATGTGTCCAGTCGCGGGTGGAGTAATACAAGCCAAGTTTCAGTCCGTATTTTCTTGCAGCGTCACAGATCTCCTGACAGATGTCACGCCGGAACGGAGTGTCGGCAATGCTATAATGTTTGGGATGGATGGAGTCATTCCAGCGAACCTGACTCGTCGGCCACATCGCGAAACCGTCGTGGTGCTTGCAAATAAAAACCACATAGCGGAATCCTGCTTTTTTCGCCATCTTCATCCACTGATCGGCATTGAATTTTACGGGATTGAACTGTTTGTAAAGGTTGTCATAAACAACACCCGGAACTTTCTGATGTATTTCACCCCCCTCGATGCGGTCTTTACGCCCCCAGCTGATCTCCGCCCCACTGATACTGGATGGTCCCCAATGGATGAAGAGGCCAAATTTGGCATCACGGAACCATTGCATCTGTTCCGCCGAGGCAGGTCGCGGATTTGTAGCCCGATCACCAGTTGGCGGCACGATTTTGGTAGAGGATTTTTCTGCTATAATCTGTCTTTCAAGCCAGGTGCCAACCTTATCTGCCCACATCTGCCCATGTTTCTGCAAGCCTAAGCTGTTAAAGTGTACTCCGGCGCGATATTCTACCCTGAGCTGGTCTGTATCGGGACCTTCCAATGAAAATCCGTTTTCCCATAATCGCTTCATTGCTGCGCGGAATTCTTTATCCGAAGGGTCCTTTTCACTGTGATAGGTTGTCTGCGCAGTGAACCATGGGAAAGGCCAGGTGGCCAAGGCTCTTGAGGCATGTATCAGTTTGCGCATAAACGCTGTATACTGTGCACCTGTGATCTGCCGGTCTGCCGGATATCCGGCTCTGGCCTGACCTGCATCGCTCTCGCCCTGGTGCCAGAGCACTGCCCTAAATCCATTTGGGCCGAAATAGTCGAGGCGACTCTTCATACGGTCGAAAAGGGCGCCCGTGCTTTCCCATTCTCCTTTTCCTGCGGGTGTCATCCCTCCCGTTGTGGGTTGCTGACTGACGATTGAACCTTTGGGGAGCCACTGCCTGACGCTCGTGCCGCCGGCGGCAATGGCAGCGATGCCGATTGGCACATGAAACATCTCATTCATCGCATCGCCGAACGAAGGGATGAAACTCCCCCCTTCACCCTCTGAACCCTGCTGGGGATCATTCGCCGGATTCCACTCCCTGCCGTTGAAAGAGCTAACATTCCCGGTTTTTGCCATCTGTTTTTCGGAACCATAGTTTCCGGCGTTCGACTGCCCAGCGATAATAAATACCTCCCCAATACCTACATGTGGCACACTGGCTTCAACGGAGGTTTTTAAAGCGCTGACACCACGCACATCCAGCCGGTACCATCCACCCGTAGGCGCCTTGAAGGTGAAATCAAAGCTTCCATTCTTTACAGGGGATGGGAAATCGTGCCAACCTGGATCTACCTCGCCTGCCAGTGATATATCAACCAGACGGTATTGCCAATGCTCTGCGATAAAGGTGGTCTTCCCTTGTACGCGAAGTAATCCTTCCTTTTGAGTGTGGCGCTGAACAACCTGATAGTCAGCAGGGGTGATAATGGTTAGTTTTTCGTTTGCTGCGTTGGCATAAAGGCTTATCATCAGCAGGAATGTTGTAATAAGTTTCATTTTTTATTGAGTTTAATGCTTTTAAGTATAATTATGCGCTTTTAATACAACTTTTGCATATGTTAAAAATTCCAAGATACTGGAAAAAATTATAGTGACAATATGTACTCAATTAGATTATCAAGATCCTTGTCTGTTAAGTTCCTGGTTTTCCCATGTTTATCTTCTGTGTTGAATTTTGTGAAAACTTCTTTCATTGTTTTTGCCCTCCCATCATTGAGATATGGGGAGGTTCTCCATGTTTCAATTAAAGTTGGTGTATCAAAATTGTTGTTTTGGACCGGAGTGATTCCGGTACCAACATCATACTTATTTCCGTCGGTAAAATATTTCCCCGAATGACATAGTTGGCAATCAGCGACTTCAAATATTTGTTTTCCTTTTTTCCCTTTTTCTGATAATTCACCCTTTACCAGGAATGGGCTTTCAACAGGTTTTAAATTTCTCAGGAAGTCATCAATATCCTGTGCCTCACTTTCCGGCCGATTGGAAAATTGAATAAATTTTATACCTGAACGAACAGCCAATTCTGCAGTTGCCCGGATACCTGTTATCATGACCGGCGGAGTAAAATGGGAATACAACATACTTTTGGTGTTTTTCGGATTTCCGGTTCCATCATTTAACAGATCCCAGTTTATTCCATCGACACGTGCATCAGGATGGCAAGTGATACAGCTTTGCCATTTTTGAAAACATAAATCTGCATCACAAAATAATAACTCACCTCTTCTTGCACTGGTCATCACCGGCTCGTTTCCCAATGATATAACTTCGCTTTCATCCGATTGCCATGGATCAGCGAAATAGTCTAATCCGGCAGAAAAATAGGAACTGACAAAAACCCTGCTCTTCGAAACACAAACGTATCGCGGTGATTTTCCCTTCAGAGGTATCCGTTTTTTGAGGTCGTAGAGGAATCTCAAATCATTTGGTAATTCATTGAAGTCGCGACTAGCCATATTCCTGAAATCTTTGTTTTTAGCGTTTTCCAGTTTTTTGTGCATCTGTTTCAGGTCAATTACACATAATTCATGAACCCCTGAAAGGGCAATATACAAATGCCCTCCATCTTCCGAAATATCCATTCCCGATGGATTTGCCGCTCCAAGATCGAAATTGTCCAGTAATACCGTTGTGTAGTATTTTTTAGCTTCGATATCCAGAATAGACAAGGCATTGGTATTCATCCATCCATGTTTCAACTGGGTGGTCGGTAAATGATTCCTGGATAAAACATGCGATGCATAGAGATATTTGCTGTCTTTTGAAAATACAACTCCTTCAATTGATTGACTTCCATTCGCCAATTTGAAATTATTAATGACTTCCAAACTTTTGCAATCGATAAGTGTAATTTCTGCTGAAATGAGCGGAGTGGTCGCAGCAGTATTTGGGATACGGTTTGCCACGGCAATGTATTTCCCATCATCAGAAATGGCAATGGCTATGGGATCCCTTTCAACAGCAATATGCCTGACCACCCGGTTGTTGATGATGTCAATCACTGACACCGTATTTGAAAACCTGTTTGCAACAAAAATCCTCTCCTGATCAGGGGTAATTGCCAGTGCATCAGGAGTGTGTCCAACAGCAAAACTTTGTTTTATTTTTCCATTCAGGAGGGATATAATATGGACTCTCCCTTCTGGTTTTTTGTCTGCAACAATCAATGTTTTGCTTTTACCGTTGAAGGCAATACCTCCCGGGTTAAAAGGCAGGCTGATGGTTCTTTCGGCCTGCATATTTTTCGTGTTGATTACAGCAATTTTTTCAGCAGTTGATAAACTAACATATATTTTATCTGACTCATTATCAAAACACATACAGGTAGGCGACAAATATTTGTCTGTTGTATTTTCAATGGCAGTTGTCACTGATGAAGCAAAACAAATAACAGCAACTATTAAAGATAAATGTCCCCTCATTATTTAAAGTAGTTGATTGGAAACTGTGGATTAAACATGGCTTAAAACAGATCTGTTAATGGCAAATTTCTGATGGAACAATCTGGATGCGGGTAATCCCCTTAAAGGCTTTATTTGTAAGCTGCCAGACTATTTTCTTTTCTGGTGTCACCTCCAGAGCCTTAACCTTTGACTGCCCTTCACCCCAGTTGCATATCAGCGTATTGTTGTTTGGTAACCTTTGAATACCGGCAATCCATTTCAGATCAATACCAGGCAATTCATCTCTCCCGATTTCCCAGATTAATTTTCCGGAGGAGTTAAACTCCATAATTTTTCCGCTTCCTGCACCACTTACAAGTATATTCCCATTGTGAAGCGGAAGCGCTTCATAAGCCGAATGAGGTGTTGATTCATTTTTCTTTATGTTAATTTTATTGATCACCTTCCCAATATCATTTACCAGATAGATTATTCCATCGCCAAGATAAGATACCCAGTAATTTCCTTTATTATCAATTCTTGCCATACGTAATTGGTTATGAGTGTCCTGAGCGGTTTTTGGCAATGAAATAGTTTTCACGACGATCCCTTGATGGTTAATTTCCACCAAACGGGGAGCGCCTGATTCGCTGACAAGAACATTTCCATTTGGCAGCAACTGGCACCCATGCACCTCACTTTTACCTAAATAATTACCTGGCGCAGTTCCCTGGTTATATGACCATAATATTTCACCGCCAGATCCTAAAGCCAGATCGGGCTTAATCTCCATAACGCGGTTATAACCGGCGGCAACAACATTTCCGTTAGGACGCATCCAGCAATCATAAACCCCGTCTACGGGATAGCTCCAGATATTGCCAAACACGTCAGAATAGATCGAGACTTTACCATTACTGTAATCTCCGATCAGATAGCTTCTTTTCTCAGGAACTAAAGATACTCCGTCAGAATTTTCGGTTGCCATATCGAACCGAGGCCTTAATTCCAGATTCTTTGCCAATTGATCAAAAGTACTCAGCAGTTTCACGTAATCTTTATCTTTCTTATTCTTAAACACAACTGCTTTGCATTTTCCTGATCCTCCCGATTCCGGATTTAGCGGAGCTTTGAAAATAGGATTCAGGTCTGCATGGTCGATTCTTAAGGCAAATTGATTGGGATATGAAAAGACCTCATCGTTTTTTACCTGTGTATGACAGCTGACACATCTTCGCGACGCCATCTCTTTAAAAGCCTCGGCGAATCCGGGTGGGATTTGCTGGCGGCATCCCCTGTTTGACTGATAGTTCGAATTGCTGCCACCATAGTAAGGTACATTAAGGTCTATCCACATGTATACATTCAGTTTTTCGATTTTAGAAAGGTCAATACGGGCTTTCCCTTTTTGGTCCTTATGACCACTTTCAATAATCCGGGCAACCAATGATGCTTTTGCCCCCCATTCTCCTGGACTTATCCTGAGAATATTGGCCTCCTGACCGTTGTATGTTGGAATCCAGCTCGTGTATTTATTATTAAAAGTGCCGTTTGTTCCTCCAATTGAGAAATCTTCTGCCGGAGTATCCCTGCGAACCAGATTCTCGTACGAGATATTAAAGAAATCTGTTTTATCACCTGTTAATTCCAGACCGGCGGCAGGAAGATTGCTGCCATGGCAACTGATGCAGTGTTTGTTTAAAATTGGTTGTACCTGTTTGGTGTAGTTAAATCCGTTAAGCCCCCATTCGGGTATTTCAAGTTCTTCGGCTTCGCGGGTCATTGCCGAAGGGGTATTTTTGTTTAGATTAACTACATAGTTCCGGTCTGCGTGGCAGCCAATACATCCTTGTTTCTCGCCAGGCATTAAATGGGTAAAAGTCCTCATTCGCTGAACGGCCATCCCATTTTCATCAAGCGGCAAAAAATAAATGGGTTGCCGCGCCGGAACCTTAAACCGGGCAGAACCATCCTTCTCAACTGTGGCAAAACCCCAAACCTTTTTGGGTGCATATGTAGCTCCGGCGCTTACGACAGGAAATTGAAATCCAAAAGCTCTCAGGTCGGGACTAATGCCCAGCGGTTTCTCCATTTCCTGAACGATGGCCAGTTTTTTTATTGAGCCCCGCAGAATATTATCGGGTAATCCATTATAAACATCCATCAGTTGAATTTCGGCCCATTCATCCTCCAACTCCCGGCTGGTATCCTTCTCATCAGGAAGGGTAGAACTGATCAGCTGTTCCCTCTCTTTTTTGCGCACCGGCTGGGGTGAATAATAACCTAAACCATTTTTCCCGGATTCAGCCGGTATTAGTCTTATTTTGAAAGTATCCACGTAATTCCGCAGTTCGATATTTCCATCTTTAGAGACCAGATATTGTTTATTATCAAGTGGGTAAGGATTTGTGTAGGGGCCTGAAATACTATTTCCATCTCCCTTGTCAACCTGGCCGATATTTATTTCCGGGGTAAGGTTAGTGATGGCCTCCTGTGAATTGCCTCCGATATTTGGATTAACAATCCCTATGGCTCCATGGCAATGTCTGTTATGAGCGGTCATCACACACAGGATTTTACCGTCCGAATCCGGTATCATACGTGCATCCATAAATGTTGCAGGCGAAAGGACACGGTTGCCAAACACCCCGGCTAAATTTGTCCCGTCGGGGTTCATCGACCATAAACTCTGAATTGGAATGGCCGGCCGGTCAACATACTCCCATCGGCTGTACAAAATACGCCCATCCTCCATCACAGAGGGGGTAAAATCATTCAGGTAGTTAGCACTTAAGCGGGTTTGTTTACTTCCGTCAGCTTTGCACTTAAAAATAATTGGGGTTGTGGTACGCCAGCAATAGGCAAATGCAGGTTTTCGGTCAGAAACAAAAACAATTTCATCGTTGGGGAGCCAGCAGGCATTAAAGTTATTTGATGGGTGGTTAGTTATTTGCCTCAGGTTCTTCCTATCGGTTTCAATGGTGTAGAGTTGAAAGACACCGGTCATTTCTCTCTTCCAACTGAAGAGAATTGTTTTTCCATCATAATGCAAACTGGCATCCAGGATTAGACCACCATCGCTATCCAATATCTTATTTAGCGATTTTGACGCAATGTCATAGATCCACAGGCCTCCCCCCGGTTTATTGTCCTCTTCATGATAGGTATATACATGAGATGACCTGATGATATGTCTCTGAACCACCAAAATTTTTGTCAGATCCAGTTTCGTTCCGGCTGGACCCTGACTTTGGTTTTTCTTTGTCGCATGAGCCTGTAAGAGCGACATCACTATTAAGATAATAAATGCTAATTTCTTCATACTGGTTTTATTTCAATTGTTTCACCCGGTGATGTTTTGAAGCTGATTCTCTCACCCGATATCGTTTCTCCTTTTTTCCAGTTCCGGAATAACGTTATCTTTTTACCTGGCCAAGGATTAACCAGGGTGCAATTCCTCCCTTTTTCAGACGTTATTTTTACATCCGAAACCTCACTGTTTTTCTGTTGTGCTGAGACTAAAAATGCGCCCCATGTTCGGATATTCTTAAAACTGGCTTCCTGATCCTTTGGGTAAACAGGGAACAAGCGGATCATATGACTAACAGACATGCAAAGCATTTCGTTAATCGCATTGGTCACTGTGCATGAATTTTCAATTCCGTGGGGATTATTCAGTTGAAAACCATTTGGATAGGTGTGTAATGCGTAATTGTGCAATTCTTTTAACAGTACAACCGGATCAAAACCAACCCTGATTGCCGCCATATAGAAAGAGTTCGATGTGTTAGAATCCTGCCACCGCTGCATCTGAGCGATGGTGGATTGCGCCACTTTGAGCAACCCTTTTTCGCTATTGAGGGTTATTCCATTTGACGGATAGATATGCTGAATGCCCAGTCCGTTATCGTTCCACCAGTCAATCCCCTCTTCGGTATAACGGAAAACTTTCTCTCCATTTCGTTCCTGAGTAGGGTAATTGCTCAATTTATTGAGTATTTCCTTCCATTTTGCCTGTCGTTTCACATCCCTTTTCAGCTCCCGGCTCAAATCGATTGCCAAGCTAAATCCATTACGGATCAAACCCAATGAGAGAATCGGATTCTTGTCCCAGCCCGATCCCTCATGAATTGCATCACGATAGATCACATACCTTCCATTTTCATATCTCAGGTAATCTTCCCAGAAATCGACTACCTCCGTCACGTACGGATAAATTTTCTCTCCATACGCTTTGTCATAGGTAAGGTACCAACATTGTGCCAGATTGACAAGCCCGTATGCTGCGTTGGAACGTTGCTGCCAGAAGAGGCCACCCTTTTCAATATCCCCCGATTTTTCCCATGCCTTATTTGAATTTCGTGTGGGCTCTATACCCAACGGACCAATCCCAACCGGATAGAGAATCCCCCGGGTTTTGGTCACCTGCTCTGCATACCATTTTCCACGCGGTATAAAATCAAGCAAAGGAGCGTCCTGCGGAATTCCCTGAGATATCCGATTTGCACCATAAAGGGGATAAAACGGAGCAAAGAAATTGTAGTTTAAGTGATAATCGCCATTCCAGGCTGGCCTGTCTGAGGTGATCCACCCAAATATACCAGGGGGAAATTTCTCATCGCGACTGCAGGCGGCCATCGTGTAAAGTCCTTGATAATAAGCTTTCATCAATACAGTGTCTCCGATTTTAACGGAAGATTTTTCCCAGTATTCATTCCACCATTGGGTGTGTTTTTGCTCCAAAGCCGATAGATTACTTTGGTTCACCTGTGCGCATTTATCCAAAACTACCTGTAAAGGATTTTCTGTTTTGAACTTACTTTCAATTGCCAAAGCAACCAAGACTTTCTGACCTTGTTGTAAAGTTATATTGTTGCTGTTCTGATTGGTGATCTTCAAGGCAACTGCCACCTCAGAAGGAATATCCACATCTTCGGTAAAACTCCGGCTAAGCCAGAAACTATTTTTATCTTGTCCGGTTTTCAGAATAGCCTGAGAATTATAGGGGGCAGTGAGATCAACGGTAAGATCCAAAGCGGTTTTGCCCCCTTCCAGCTCAATGAAAATTAAATTCTCTGTCGCTGAAACCCAACTTTTCACCTTCAGCCTGTTTTTTGAAAAGGTACACGTGGCGACCCCGTCGCTCAGGTTTTGCTCCGCCAGAAAATCAATATTGTTATTGCCATTCAGGTTGATGTCCACAAAAGCGACAACACGTGGTCCCGACAAATTGTCTGCCTGCGATTTCAACCGCCAGAAATCGTTCTTCGACAGGTAGAACCTTAATCTGTTGGGGACATATCCAACACACATAGTGATATCTCCATTACCCATCAAAGGGGCATCAACCGAAACATCGTTTGGAATATGTGCAGGTGGATTTGTCCAAATGTTTTTGAAAGCAGGGGGTTGTGCAATACCTGAAATAAGTGATAAAGACAGAAAAATTGAAATCAATAGATGTTTAGACATTTGAAATTGAATTAGTAGTTGAAAAGGGTGAGGTATTAATGCAGAAACCTGCATGTTTTACGTTTAATTTATTTTGCCGCAAGGAACGCAAAGATTGTCACAAGGGGCGCAAAGTATAACAGTCTATTATAATCGTAGAATTCTAGGGCGCCATATTGAGCACATCTTTTAACCGTGATTTTGGGCTGACGATCAGCTTATTTAACTTCCCATCGCGGTATTCGCCTTCGACAGTTGTCTGTTTAGGGGCATGGAGTTTAAACGAGACATTCCAGTTTTTAGGCCATGCCGGCATCAGATATATTTTATCTCCAACCGATTGTATAAGCATGAATTGCAATGAGGTGAGGATGTTATTGCCGTGATCCTGATCGGGTACCCAGTCGAAGTTTGGACCCCACATGGCTGGGAATCGGGCATCCTGATTGATATTTGCAGCACGGGCAGCAACAAGTTTTGCTGCTTCATCTCTGAGTCCCAGACAGGCCGCCTGGATACCATCCTGGCACCACCCCTTATTATGGCGGTTGGTTCGCTGGTTATAGGTTTCACTAGCCAACTCCAGATCGGGCCGACCAACTCCATACAGGCGATAAGGGAAAATGGCATATAACTCGGTATTCTCTGAATTACTGTGTTTCGAAAATGTTTCGGCAGGACGGAGAAGCTTCATTCCCTTGACTTCAGCTACCGGAATAGGGGGTAATTCCTGAAGAATCCGTTTCCAGCGGGCACGTTGTGATTCAGTCGTGATATTCTTAGGAAGGTCAAGCAGACGTGGTAACAGGAAGCCCAATCCTGCGATCTCCGGCAGCGGATTGACCGCAACATGCCATGTTTCTAGTGACTGTGCAGGATCAAAGATGATTTTCCCGTTCGCATCGCGTTTCTGCCAGTATTGGTCAAGAAAGGAGATCAGCGGATCGGCCAGTGGTACCAATGTGTTTTTGGCAAAGTTCAGATCCTGAGTGAAATCATACCGGTCGAGCATCACGGCAATCAGTTCCAGACTTCCATTCCAGTAACAGGAGATGTAGGTGTTGGCGGGTTCCGGTTTGGTATTGTTCCATCCATAGTCACCGTTATTGGGCAAACCCCACCAGTACATGGTTTCAGGGAACTGGGCAGCGTTGTCAAAACCATAGTATGTTTTGATTCGTGCCTTGCTCAATTTTAAACCGTCGATGAACATGCGGAACCAGGGCTCCATCATCTCAAAATCACCTGATGCAAGCATTGGCCAGTAGGCGAGCCGTGTATTCTGGAACCAGTAATTCCCACCCCATCTTCGCCAGTCAGGATCGACTACTGTTGCACCTGGTGAATCACCCGGTTTGGGTTCATTGGTAAAGATCGAGCCATTGAATTTGATAGGTGAGCCACCCCGTCCCGCACATGCATTCATAAATCGCTGTAATACACAGCCTCGCGTGACGGCCTCGGTTTCGGGGGAGCCATCAATAAAGATCTGGCTGCGTTCCCAAAAGGATCTCCACCATGACTCGTGTAACACCCGGGCAGTTGTAAGATTTAGTTTTTCTGCCTTTTGCTCCAGCTTATCCAACTGAGTGAGATATCCCTGAGGCGTATCTGACTTGGCCGTGAGTACGGTAATGGATAATAAGTGCCGTTTGGCGGGTAGTGTTGATTTAAGCCCCAGATTGCCGTCTCTGGCAAAACCTTTGCCACTAAGACTTGCCCCGAAAGTGAGATTTAAAAGCGGATCTTCAAACTGCCCTTTCAGGTTTTCCAAATGCTGGGTTTTAAGACCCAGCTCATATACGGACCGCGCATTCCGGTGATACCAAACGATTTTAGGTGAATTTGATGGAACGATAACATCAGGTAAAACTGTGGGTTTGAAATCGGACTGGAATATTCCGCTGCCAGAGTGGCTGTCGTCGTCCTTTGCGAAAGGCCGCTCCTTTAACCGCCATAATTCCACCTCTGCACGACAATTTATGGAAATTGCCGATTCTGCTTCCACATAGACTACAGGTTTGTTTGCGTCGACCCATAACCGGAGGGTAGAGGGCTGATTGTTGATTTTTGATTTGATTTCTATGATCCCATCCCTGAGATTTAACTCCTGCCTGAAACCATCCGCGACCGAAAGCGTCGGATCAAACCTTATCCGCACCCGGCCAACCTTGCACAATCGACTGTTTTCATCCCAGGCATCTGTCTTACTGATGTAAAACACGAGGTCGCCATTCTTCTCCACCCATAGATTTATTCCGATATCACCGTTACCAATTGGCATCGATCCGGATGAATTATTACCCGGGGAATCCCATATCACATTGTACTTTTCCAAATTTGTGGCTTGCCCAAAAGCTTTGCTATCGAATAAAAGCAAGCCTGACAGGATTAAAAAAGCGATTGTGATTGATTTTCTCATAGCAAATTCAGAAAATTATTAAAGCTTGTTTAAAATTCCAATCCTGTGAGGGCAATATCATTCAGTCACGAAATATAAAGAACTGAAATATTTATATTAAGCACATGTTATTTCAAGAATTTGACCAGTCATCATAAATAGCTCTTTTGCAAAAGTGATATTTGCTTTACCCTCTTTATTGATTAACGATCCATCGATTTTTTTACCGTTTAAAGTGATCTGCACCGACCCCGGTTTCATTCCTTTTCCAGGAGAAAGTGAAAGTGTCGTTAAACGGAGTTGGCCAAATTTTATTGAAATACTTGCTTTTAGCCCCGATTGCTGATATTTTTGTTCGAAAGTGCCCCACCCCTCGGCGGTGGTAAATGGCGCTTTAAAGTTTTCAGGTGTCAATCGTGGTGCAAATCCGATGTGCCCTTTGGGTCCGTGAACTTCAAATCCGCAGGCTGCAAGAAAGACACCATAACTTGCCATTGAACGGGCATAATGGTCGCCGCACTCCACCTCATTCCACGGGTTTCTGCGGATGGCATGGTACCGGTCGTGAACGGCACGCTCTACAGCAAGACCTTCAAGGACCATGTTTTCCCATATCATGTGGCCCGACAGTTGATGTTCAAAGCCATTCATGCACTCGTTAAAATAGAAATCGAACCCCTTTTTTATCCGATTGGCTTCGCCTTTTGGCCAGCTGCACATCAATGTACCGGCTTCACCTGCCATGGCATACCAGCGACCTGGTTTATAAACGGCACGGAAAGGGCCCACATCGGGTGTGAAGTTGTATTTCCATAATGCCTGGAGTGCCAGCTTGGTCTGCTCCTGTGGCAACACCTGACCAAGACCGACCTGCCAGGCCCATCCTTGCCCTAACACCTGGTCGATCTCACAACCTTCGTAAGAGCCAATGTTATTTGGATTTTTAGGATCAAGGGTCTGGATAAAATATTCACCGTTCCACATTTTGTCTACGAAATTTTTCTGTCCGGTTTCAAGTATGCGGCTACATTTTGCTGCAAAATTAAGATCGGACATTTCGATTGCCATCACTTCGCCGGCACGTAAAGCCGCCAGGTAAAGGCCACTCAGCCATGCCACATCGCCGAACCACTGGGCATCCAAAGTATTGTGCTGGTTCTGTTTGATGATGCCATCCTCTGTTCCATCCTGGGCAATCATCCACTCGAGTGCCTTCTTAATCTTGGGGTAATTGCGTTTCAGAAATTCGTCATTTTGCGACATCTGGTGGTCGCGAAGGCTTCGCAGGATAATCCCGGCCTGTCCGTCAATCGCAATTCCTGTCCCCTTTCCCCGGTATTCGATGATCCCATCCCCCTTATAGCTATCCTCCGGATTAAAGTCGGTCTTCTCCCTGAGGACGATGTCCAATTCGGGGAATATGCGTCCCATCGTTTGTTCATAGTGGTAAACATGGGTGCAGGTCCCTTCACAACAGCTCACCCCTTCCCATCCCCAGAATTTCCCATCCCGGAAACGGAAAACAGTTGATGTGGCCAGTGTGGAGGCATTGGTAAATGTGCGGTCAAGAAACCAGTAGGGAAGAGTCGAATCATACCACGTATCACGCCATAACTTTGTCTGGGTATAAAGCTTCTCAATATGTTTTGCAAGATAATTTGCTACTTCAATTGAACTTGCAAATTTTGACGCATAATATCTGCCGCTACCCGGCTTGGTAAGATTAGGGAAGTGCCAGGTAATCGCAAAAGTGATCACTTTAGATTCTCCGCTTCTGAGTTTCATCGTGTGGCCGATTGTACCGATAAGATGATCTTCAAGGTCTGCTGCTGCCTGAGTTGATGTAGTTCCTTCCAGTCCGTTGAGGGTGGCCTCTGCAATCGTGTAATTTGCTGAATCGTTTAGTAGGGCAAGCCCCATCGTTCCATAGTCGAACAGTTGCTCAAATTCTGCAGGATTTGCTGGCAGATCACTGAAAGTAATTCTTCCAACCCCAATATTGCCCCATGCACCGGTTTCGGCATCAACCACTTTAATACAAGCCTCTTTCCCCTGCATATCATTTACATTGATGCTCTGCAGTGTCATTTTATTATCATTCATTCCTGTCACCGACCTGACAACCTTGCCATCAACGATCACATTAAGGCAGGTTTTGTTTTTGTGATTGCCACCCCCAATCCAGAAATTGATGAACTTACGTTCAATGATAAACTTTTTACTGGTCAGTGTTCCCGTAGCGCTGTCCCTGGAAGCTGCGTCAGATCCTGAGGCTGTTGCGTGTGAATTGACAACACGTTCAGTATCTCCGCCAACATCTCCCTGGTAACCGGGTATTGCTGTCTTTTTGATTGGTCCGTCACCGAATGTATTTCCGTCGGTAGTCCATCCAGTATATTTTTCATTATTCCACTCCTCAAAAGTGATATCGGGCTTTTGAACGACCGGTTTTTCAGATCCCTTCTCAACCGTACAGTCAAGAAATCCTGAACCTTTATGTTGAAATATTTGATTGCGTCGCTTTCCTATATAGGTCCGGTTATAATGACATACAGCATTTTCAAGCCAACCAAAAAGTGTTGCTTCTACCGTTTCGGCTGAATTGTTTTTGACAGTGAATCGCATGATCGTTGCCGGAAAATCCGATTCATCAACTGAAAGGGGAATAAAGGGGGAGAAGGCTTCGAGTGAAATGGAAACGGGTTGTGAATTGTAATCAACTTTACCGATTGGATATTCACCTCTGAAGCTCACATCCGGGAAATTACTCCTGTTAAGCGGGTGAATATCCGTTTTTCCTTTTGAGATGATCTTTATCGCAAATCCCTGTTCAATTGGTGAGTTTGGTTCCATTGGTTCGGCATAATGCCTCTCCCCGGTACTGGGTGTTTTTTTATTGAAAATATCCCAGAACCAGAGTTTCCCATCTCCACCAAGATAAACCTGTCCGGCGTACAGGCCACCAACGGGCATCCCGATATATTTGAGTTCATCACCCTTATAAACCTGTGGAGTGCCCCGTTCAAAAAGGCTTTTAACCCATGCAGGGCTTAGCTTTTTGTCGACAGGAACCAGTCCATCAAAGTCAGAGGCAATAAATGGACCGGCGGTGAGTGGCATGCCTGCGTAAAAGACCAGGGAACCGGCACCGGCCAAACGGAGGAAATTGCGGCGGTTGAGCGTTTGTTTTGCGTTTTTCTCTCTTGAATTTTGTTGATTAGTAGGTTCTATGTGTTTCATTTAGGTCGATTTTTAATTACTTTGGTAAGGAAGTATTTTTCATTTTATTGTACTTTTTTCTAAATCCGGAGGGTTTATATATTTATAGAAATTATATTCTGTGGGCAAACATTCGACTCCAGCTGGAGTCGAATGCTAACTTATTATCATTATCTATAAATATGTGACCTCGCTGAGGTCAAAACATTAACAAATAACATTGATTTTCTAAAGTTGTTTGTTTTTAATACTGAGACTCAAAACTACCAATTGCTCTGCGTCAAATTCTGATGAAATTAATTCTTCGGACTATTTCTCAGTCACGCCTTTCCATGAGTCGGTGCGGAACAGTGAGGCTGGCAAACCCTCCTTATTGGCCAGGTTGGGTTGTGCATCATCGTGCCATGCGTACCGGACTGCTAATGGATTAGTGATCTTATCGCTCGAAACTACGATTGTGTTTCCAACGATTTCTGCTTTTGCTGGAATGAATGCCTTATCGGCGCCTGCAATCGTAAACTCGACCAGTGGTTTGCCATCACCGGAAGTAAGTCCTCCACCGCAATAATCAAAATTCAGGACGATTTGGTTCCCCTTTATTTTCATCGATTTGTAAATCGGACCGGAGTAGACCAGTTTTTTGCTACCATACACTTTCGCCATTGCCCATAACGCCAGTCGGCGACCAACCTCCTGTTTGTTTTTAGGATGAATATTCGTCACATCGCCGATGTCAGCTGTTACTGCCATTCCTGTATTGGGAGAACTTTTCAGGGTCATTGTCTGTGCTTCACAAAGCTCCGGATAATTTTCAGGATTCTGTCCTTTATAACGGTAAGGGGCAATTTGTACGAAGCCGAACGGAAAATCACCCTGCTTCCAGTCGGAGCGCCAGTTGGCAATCATTGCAGGAAAAAGTGTGCGGTATTGAAAAGCCCGGTCGAGATTCGATTCCCCCTGGTACCAGATGGCGCCACGGATGGCGTAGGGAATTAGCGGAGCAATCATGGCGTTATACAATGTTGAGGCGCCATTTTTACCTGAAAGTATTTTCAGATCCGGATTGGCTTCCAGTGCCTCACGTTTGGTCCATTTTTCAGCCGGGGTACCCCCTACACTCGTGTTGATCAATCCGATCGGAACGTTCAATTGCTTGTAAAGATCGCGACCAAAGAAATAGGCTAAAACTGAAGCCCCGTTTCCACCGCCGGCCAAAAGATTTTCACGGTTAATCGTGAGCCAAACACCTTTGGTATCTTCAGCCGGTTCCGGAGTGCCGGTTTTTTCCACGGTGAATATGCGGATATCGTTAAAGTTGGCATTAGCAAGTTCTGTTTCATTGTTTAAGACCCCATGGTCTTTTGAGAAAGTCCAGTGCATGTTCGACTGTCCGGAGCAGATCCATACTTCGCCAACGAGTATATTCTTTATGGTCAATGAATTGCCCGATGAGCCTTTAACATTCATTTCAAGTATCTTCCCTGGTTTTAATTTTTTGAGTTCAATTTTCCAGCGACCGTCATCACCTGCCCTGGTAGTGTATTGTTGTTCACCTATTTTAATAGTAACCATTTCACCTTTATCGGCCCACCCCCAGATGGGCGCAGGGCGTCCCTGTTGCAATACCATATTATCACTGATTAAAGCAGGCAGTTTGACGGCTGAAAATGCAGGAATACTAAAGCATACAAATGCGATTCCAATTGCTAAAGTTTTAAATAGTTTTCTCATTTTTGAAGTTGTTAATTCTATGTATTAATCGGTTAATCATTAATTTTGAGATTAAAATCAGGCAATTTATTTAATGCTAAATTTATCACATTAGGCACAATTTCAGGTCAAAATAGTTATGATGGTTCGCCATAGACCCGGCAATCACTGTTTTTGCTGGCCTTAACGAACATCTCTTTTGCCCTGAGAGCATGATTGGTGTCTACATCACAAAAATATACAAATTACACATCCTTCGGGCATCCCGAAAAGACCCTCTGGTTAGCGTTTTCACAAGCATCGTTTCCGATTCATTAATGGATCGATTTTAAAATTACAGGTCCGATTAATCCCGATTTTATCTCGCCCCGATACATCGTAGGAACAGTTGTGTAATTGTTGGCTATCGTATTGTATACCAGTATTTCAATCTGGTTTTTGCCAGCCTTTGCAAACGGAGTGATATCAAATTTCCATGGTGGTGTGAGTTTAATTCCTGCACTCTTTCCATTAATCAGCATCTCGGCTGAGGATACCACGTCGCCAAGGTCAATCACCAGTTTATTCTTCAAATCCATTGAATTAATAGTTATCGTTTTCCGATACCAGGCACCGCCGGAATAAGCCTTTAATCCATCAATTTTTGACCAGTCACAACGGTTGATGGCGCTTTTGCCACATTTCTGTTCGATGTATTTCGGCAACGCAGCTGCCCCGCAGTAACCCGGCTGATAGTTAACTTTTATGACCACCTGTGAGGTTGTCAATTTCGGATTTTTCAGGTTTAACGTGTATCCGGTCTGTCCGTCGGGTTTCCTTTCTCCTGGTGTAAGTTGTGTCTGAATACCATCCAGCCAGATGGATACTTTACCATATGCAGTAAACGATAATGAACTTAATCCCGGGGCAGATTCAAATGTAAACAGTCCGGATGATTTGCTTTTGGATGAGCAGTCGAATGGCAAGACACCATAGTCGCCATACCATGGCATGGTCACCTGCTGTTGTATAGGTTTTGGTTCTCCGGGTTTACGAACAACGAGGTAAGTTTCGCATGCCTTGTCATACATCAGCAGTACGGGATTGGCTCCCTTCTTCAGGTTGACAGACTTGATGTTGATATCCAATTTGGTATTATTGACAAACAAAATCACAGGTTTCACATCACCCATCAAAAGATCATAAATTCCATCTTCAGGAGCAATAACTGATGTGGAGAGGAGGTAGTAATTTCCTGCAGGGTCAGTAAGCCGTTTTTTCGACATTTTTTCAGTTTCCAATGCACCCAGACGGATAAAACTATCGTACATTTTGCCTTTCAAACCGTGGTAACCCTGGTGTCCCGGGTCCCCTTCCACACCTTGTTCCCATGAAAATCCATATGCTTCCCAACGCTGTTTGTTCCCCGAAACCGTTACTTCGTTATTTCCACCTTGTGGAATTAACTTCAATAATTCCTGCTCTGAAGGCGCCTGTGCAAGTGGTCCGAGTTTCATAAATTGCTTTCCAAAAGCGCAAGTGACATTTGACCAGGTATTATCAAGAGTAAGTTCTCCTCCTGTATAATTTTTGTCCTCGCTGAAATAGAGCTGGCGAACCTGTGCTCCTAACATCTCCTTTTTTGCAGGAAGCTGAAAGTCGCCCCACTGATTGTCCATAGATGGTTTCAGTTCAAAATCCCAGGTTTTACCCAGATCTGTGTTTTTTATCATCATTTCGGGTTGGATCACTTTAGCCAATTCTTTGCTGTCGGGATCAAAAACTATGATCTGAATCTCTTTTTTCGTTAAAGGCAGCGTCACTTCTGTCCCATCATTGGTCGCAACCGCAAATTTTGAAAGCGAAGCAGTTTCTCCATTCCAGGGGTTCCAGAGTTGAGGGATCCCTTTGGCTTTGAAAAAACACCTGGCCCCCTGATCAAAATTATAGAGCGCATATATTTCGCGCTTCCCTATCGTGCGATGCATCACATACGGACGTTCTTTAACCTCCGTCAATACTTTAAAATTGGGTGCGTATTTCCCTTGAATAGCCAATTGAATGGCTTTACCATCCTCACATTGAATGAGATTCTGGCTTTTTGAAAAAATTCCGGCTACAAGATTAGTTATTTCCGGATCATTTGCTCCGTTTTTTTCTGTAGCGCGGGGAGTCTCACCAATATTGACGATGATCCCGCCCGCTTCTTTAAACGCTTCCAGCTTTTTAAGTGAGGCATAACGCATGGCTTTCATCGAGGGGACGATTAGTACCTTATACTTTTCACCGGCAACATGCAGTTCACTATTTTTGATCTCCGAACGTGCAATCGATTCAAAATCGATAAAGTCGAAGTCAATCCCTTTGTTGTAAAGCTGTTCGCCGGTTTTAAATGCAATTTCAACCGATTTTTTTCCATCCATCCCGGCTACTACGGGTTCGGTGGGATAGAGGATGGCTACATCACAATTGTGAACACCCTGCGATAAAAGATAGGAGAGCCGCTCAACGCAGTTCATCAACGGATCGATCTGCTTCCAGTAAGGCATACGGAAATGGTTACACGGCGGCGCCCATTCCCACCATCCGCCCATTGTGGAATAGTATAAACCATGAAAAGAGAGGAGGTTATACCCGGCGACGAAATTCCCGAAGATCGCATCGGTCACATCCGATGATGAAGTTCCCCAGCCACTGCTGTGAAAACCCTCGAGCCAGACACGTGGACGGTCATACAAATGGGCAATAGAGGAGGCAACTTTAGCTTTTATGATATCCTTTGAAAGCCCAGGCTGGTCAGATCCCGGTCCCTGGTTCCACCGTTGGGTCCGGAAATAATCGCCAAACTCAGCCACATCCTTTCCGCGTCCGCCATGGTCGCATCCAAATATCATTCCCCTTTGCTGGTGCCAGTCGTAAACAGGCTTAAAGAAATTCTCTTCGCTCAGGCTCACCAGTACATCGTTATAATCGAGTTTTATTTTGGGGGTGATCGGGCCGATATTTACAAACAGCGCATCAAGATAGGGAACGACATCATAGCCTTTCCGTTTTATAAACTCCGCGGCAAAGTAGCGATCCCAGAGGTTTCCACCAACCCTGAAATTCAATTCGTCAGAGAAGAAGAAATTGAGGGCGCCACCGCCATTGTCTTTTAACGCTTTCTCAAATTTTTCGAAAAAGAAGTGGTTGTAGGCTTTTCCGCTTTCAGGGTGCATCGGGTCGTAGGAGGGAATCAGTTTCTCAGAGAATACACTGATCAGTTTCCATGATTCATTCCCAAAACTGTACGCAAGACTACCGTCTTTTACAAGAGGAAGCATATCTTTTCGGGTCTCGATGATCAGGGAACTGTCATCTTTTAATTTAAGTGCTGTGAGTGAAAGTAAATTTTCAGGCATTACCAGGTTTCCGGTTCCTGAAAGGATCTTAGTTCCACTTTTTAATTCCGAGCCATTTAAATCAGGATTATCTGCTATGGCTTCATCCATCGAATAACCCTGGCCGATGCCAATGGTATAGTCGCTAAGGCTGACAGTCATTCCACGTTTCTGAGCCTCAGCTGCAAACCATTTGAAAAGTTTCCACCATTCAGGGGTAAAAAGGGCTGGTTTACTTGGGTTGGACCAACCATAAGAGATTCCCCCAGAATCCTGGTGACTGTAATTGATCTGAAGGCTCGAGATCCCTTTGTTTGACAACTGGTCTAACTGCCAGGTGAGCCGCTCGCGGGTTAACGTATCCCCCTGCCACCAGAAGAAGGGGACATCCCCAAACCCTTTTGGGGGGGTAATAAATCCAGGTAGCACATCCAGCGAAGGGCTGCGATCAGCATATCCTGCCGGCAATTTTGTTTGTTCAAATGATTGAAAAGAGATTAGCAAAAATAAAGCAATCAGACAATTTCTGTTTTTTTTCATAAGTGATATTGATTTTAAAGTGAGTATTGTTTTAACGACGGTTCCAGCGGTAAGGTGAACTCAGTAGTATATGCCAGATCGGGATCGCCGCGCCGTTGAATTCTTTCGCCGAGCGTAAGGAGACTTGGTTTTAGTTTGTGTGAACTGATTTTGCCATTGAGCTCCAGTTTGACCGGTTTTCCGTATTCAATAAGCCGGCCGTCTAATAAAATGGAGGCTTTTGAAAGATCTGTGGTTACTGTCAGGTAATTGTCCTTACAGGTTACATTAAAATCCTTACCTGCTTCCGGTGTTGGTGTATGGAGCCAGAAAAAGTAATGGATGACCTGATCGCTAAGCCGCCAGGTTCGCTCTCGAGGGACGGGATTGCGCACATTGGGATACAAATCCGCAATTTTATCACGGTCAGGTAATTCCGAGTGGGGATGACCTGCAATGATTTGTACGGTAACAGGATAATTCCGCTCAACTTCAACGAGGTTTTTCCGCTGTTTTGGCAGTTGGAAGAAGAGGTGATCAAAGACATCCAGCATAAGCCGTAACCCCGGTGCTACTACTGGTTTGGCTTTGTCGGTATAACGTTCAGTAATGTTAATTGCGTTAACATAGTCAACATCCCTGGTCCATGACATGGGAAATGTGAGTCCTGTCTTTTTGAAACTACTGGCATAAATAGCTTTGTTCTTTTCGTCTTTTAACGCCTGGGATGCATTGCTGACAAACCAACCACGATTGAATCCCGCGGGGTTCTGTTCTGCCGCACCCGTGAAAAGCCAGTCGCCATCCCAAACTTCAATCCAGGTGTGGTTGCCGCTGTTATTACTCCAGAGCGGGGTGCCTACGACACGTGCCGGAATTCCAACCGAGCGACACGCATCGACCAGTAGGATGGATAGTCCTGTGCAGGTAGCAACACCTGTCTCCATCGTTTCGAATGGACCCTGGTCTGGCACCCTGCGTTTTCTGGAATATTTAGCGTTCAACAATTTAAACATTTCTAAAAGAGAGGAGGAGTAAGGAAAGAGTAAGAAGAGTGCCAATTGCGAGGTTACGCCAAAATAGGTCGTCGTATCGCAATGCAACCACATTTGTGGCGGGCGGTGAATTGAAAGATGTTCTGTTAAATCGGTTCATTTTTTCGTATTATTTCTTGTTGTAGAGTTCGTTATACTTCCTGATGATCGCCAGATGTTTATCTTTTAGTGCGTTGGTCTCGAAAAATGAGATGCCCCTTGCTCCGTTATCGTGTGCCTGCCGGATAGCCTCCTCAAAATCATCCATATTATCACCATAATCACCCACTGAAACTCCTGTAAAAAGCTTTTGTCCGGGTTTCATATCCCTCACACCCTCCTGTGTTGCAAATCCAACCCATTGCATATTTCCCTGATGGTCTTTTTTATATACCATGGGAAAGAAGAGATCAAGATTCCAGTGACTCCAGTCCTGTTTAACGTATTCGCGTGCCAGTTCAGGAAAAGGGAAGACTGCAGCTGATGCCATGGTTCCTGCCTCATGACAAATCTGTACACACTCCTCAACAAGCGAGGTGATAGCATTCATCCTGAATTGTTTCCAGGCAGCATTCTCCTCCTTGTCGGGAAGATCCATGGGATCAGTACCGAATTTATCCTTGAACTCTTTTCTGGCGATGGGGTGGTAATCAAAATCATATTCAGGTAACAGCCTGTCCTGCACCAGCGGACCACCGTTGTGCTTATAATGTGTTTGCAGCTCAGCCCCAAGCAGGACATCGACATAACGGATGTAATCGAAATGGACCGAAGCCAGTCCTTTTATTGTTGCGATCTCCTTTACCCCGTTTTTGATGTACTCACGGGCACCCGGCGAGAAGGGACTAAGGAAATTATAATATCCAACGTAGGGGTGAAAATCGCGGCAACTTTGCCCAAGCCTGTTTATGGAATACCAGTCAGGATGTTCCCTGCACTCTTTGCTTCCACCTACATTCATCATCCAATGCCAGGCATGAATTCTTACCCCGCATTGGTTTCCTATCTTAATCAGCTCTTTTAGCCGGTTGGCCCCAACTCCGGGGAGCAAATCAGTGATGCCGGCATTTGCCAGCACTTTCATTCTTATAAGCTGATCCTCCAGAGATCCACCTCCCGGGCCGCCCCATGCTGCAAAATAGAATTTTTTGTCTGAATAGGTTTTATCGGTTGCTACCTTTTGGTTTTTAGCGGCTGAGTGCAGCGCTCCCATGATGGCAATAAAAAGTATTAAATTCTTTATAGATCTCATTTTATAACTTAAAGCTTTTTCTGATTTTTCCGTTTAACTACTCATACTTTTTATTATCGTATATTATTTTCAATCTTAGTCACAACCTCTTTGTCATCAATAGCGTATTTGTCACCATTTAGGGTATTGGAAATCAGGATGTAGAATCCGAAAAGGGAGGGTTGCAACTCCGCTTTCATGGTGATTCCCTTGACCCTGATTGTGTCATCGCCTATCAGTTCTTTAATGCTTTTGGCCTCCATATTCTCTTTTTTTGCACGGAAGAGGTAAAAAAGTGCTTGTAAAACCGGCTCTTCTTCAGGACGAATAAAGCCTGGCGGGGTGTTGGTTTTATCTGATAATTGAAGGTATCCCCAAAATTCCGGCTCATGTAACTGTATCACGCGCTGCGGCGACCATGTCCAGTTATCTTCTTTTAAGGTTTCCCCTTTGGAATCCTGTTTGCGTATATATTTTCCCTCAGGTGTAACAATATTTTGCCATTCAACCCTTGAGAAGTTGATCCTCCAGATATCTCCATCCTTTTGGGGTTTTTTCCTTCCCAAGTCCTTTAGGGCATTCCATGGGAAAGCAAGTTCAACATTCCACCCTAGGTCAGTGTCATTTGGATTATTGACTGTTCCATTGATATGAACGCCTTCCTGCATCTCCCTCATATCCCAGCTGACCATATAATTAGCCCCTGATCGGTAGGGTCTCATGAAGAAAAGGTCCCAGACTGTCCCCAACGCATTCATTTCAAACTCTCCGTAGGTTGGGGATAGTGCAGAGGGTTTGATAAACATCTCGAAATCGTTTTCAAGAAAAATTGTCGCGTCCCTCCTTTTTTCGTAGGCCCAAATATGAGGTTCTTCCAACTCTGCAAAGACATAAAGGTAGTGATCATCCCAGAGCATCTTCATCCTGGTCTGGAAACGCGGTTTGGGTTTTTTGGTCCCTTCAATATCATTAAACGGCTCGCTCCATGGGGCATTATCCCACGCTTTTTCAGGTACACCGTCTATTACCAATGGTTGTTGAACCTTACAGGCAACATATCCACGAGGTGAAATGTAATCCCAATTAACCTGGGCTATTGCCAATTTGCCAGTACAACCAAAGACCAGGATGGTGGCAAGTATGATTAATCCGGGTTTTCTTTTTTTCATAATTTACTCCAAATGATAAGTTAAGGACTATTTTCAAATTATGCGTTGAAAATAAGGAAAATGGATGTGATAGCCAAGGGATCAATGATATGAGATTGTCCTAAAACCCGAATAATAATATTTTTTCGCTTTGTTACGCTGTATATTCACTATACGCCACTGTAAAACAATTAATTACACAGAGTACAACAGAGAAGACACAAAGGATTCCCTCCCATCCATATCGCAGTTGAGGGAATAATCAGCGTCAGGTTCACAACGCCTGTTGCCACGGCAGCCGATTGTTTCAGAAGATCTCTTCTTGAAGATTTGTAAATCATCCTTTCTAATTAATAATTGTGTAACTTCTGATGTATTTGCTTAAATTTTTTTGTCACAATTTTAATCACTTTGCGATCATAGGTCACTAAACCGTTTACTTCTCCCTGAACATCTGTAGTTTGGGTAAGGACAGCGCCGCTTATACCGAGTTCTTTTTGTTGCCTGATGATTGCATTGAATTTAACCCGGCAGATTATATTTGAATGGCTAAATTAGATTTTTTAAAATCATTTAGTACTATTTCAAATTCTGAATGAACTTTTATTTCAGATGATTTGTTTAAAATATACGGTAAAAAGAATTATTTGCGGATGATAAATAGAAATATATTTGTACTTTTAGACACATCGTTTTTATGAAACTTTCTTTCATTTGTATATAATTTGTTTTTTAATGGCCAAATGGAATAGCCATGGTGATTTATTCATCTTCGGTTTGTGATTTACAACCATGGCTATTTCATCATTTCAAAACCTAAAACTTAAAAATTTCGTGTATTAATTCTCCTTTTTTAATTGATATATTAATTTTCTGAACTTATGATGGCCCAAATGAGATACTTGATAATCGTGGTTTGTTTTTTTTTGGCTTTTGCATGTAATAATAACGGTTCAAAAAAAAGCACAAAAGAAGTAAAGCCTCCTGTTGAAGAAAATGTCAGACCTATTGCGGTTGAATTGTCCATCCAAGGGATGAGCTGTACCGGTTGTGAACAGACCATTCAATCAGGAATCGGCACTATTGATGGGGTCAAACAGGTAAAAGCCAATTACAAAAATGGCAAAGCATATGTTGAATTTATTCCTGGAATTGCTGATACTGTTCGTATGAAAGAGAAGATTACCTCTGCAGGATATACGCTTTCGGGTATTAAGACAATTCCACTTGATACTCTTCGCTCAAAGCTGTAATTAACAGAAAAACACTACCCTTTATGATTAATAACAATAAAAGTACCGGCCAGGATCATGTTAACCGGGAACAGGAAAATGGAAATTCCCGGCGTGCCTTTTTCAAGAATTTAGGATTGATTGGTGCAACAGCCGCTGCCGGCGGCGCTGCCATTTATAGTGGTTACCAGTATGAACAATCAAAACCAAATCATGATTTTGTAAAAGTACTTACAGCAGATAACCGTCTCGTTGAGGTTCCGCGTGATCAGATCAAAGATATCAAGGTTGATCACAGCACGTTGACAAAACAGGGTAGGGAAGGGCTCAAAGGGCATCGGTTTGTAATGGTCATCGACCTTGCCAAATGCCGGAATGCCAGGAAGTGTATTGCTGCCTGTCAGGGAGCTCACCATTTGCGACCTCATGAATATCATATCAATACATTGATTATGCAGGAGTCGCAAAATACTGCACCCTATTATATGCCTAAGCCGTGTCAGCATTGTGATAATCCCCCCTGCGTTGCCGTATGTCCTGTAGATGCGACATTTAAAAGGCAGGATGGTATCGTTTTGATCGATAATGAGCGATGCATTGGGTGTCGTTTTTGTATTGCTGCCTGTCCTTATTCCGCACGTCTGTTTCATTGGGAAGAGCCCGTTATGGCTGAGAGTGACAAGGGGAAAGAATATAATATTGAGCTGAATGTCCCACAACGTAAAGGAACAATTTCAAAATGTCTGTTCAGCTCTGACCGGTTAAGGGAAGGAAAGTTACCCTATTGTGTATCAGCGTGTCCAAATGGAGTTTATTATTTTGGAGATGAGAATCAGGATGCGGTCACAAATGGGACAACGAAAGAGACTTACCGGCTAAGTGAATTGCTTCGGACCAATGGCGGTTATCAGTTAATGCCCGAATTGGGGACAAAACCAAGGGTTTATTATCTTCCGCCTAAAAACAGATTATTTGAATTCAAGGATGAACGTGGTTTGCCACATAGTGAAAAATCGTAGATGCGGATGATTTGTAGAGACGCACGGCCGTGCGTCTCTACAAATTGACAAATAATTGAAAATTAACAGATTGAATTTTTAAAACAATAATCAAAAACTATGGCATCAGAAGTAAATACCGATTTTTTGCGCGACAAAAAACTCGATTCTATTGCAGCTGATATTTTAAGACCTGTGGGCATTACGCAAGGATTTATAATCTGGATGGGATTTCTCGGGGTCTCTCTTTTAGGTTGCATTTATGCTTATTATATTCAGTTTGATAAAGGGTTGATTGTTACTGGTTTGCGTGATTATGTGAGCTGGGGAATGTACATTGCCAATTTTGTGTTTTTTGTGGCAACCAGCCTCGTTGGTATGTTGATCAGTTCTGTTCTGGGGCTGATTGGTTTTAAATGGGTGAAACCAATTGCAAGGATCGCAGAGATCATTGCCGTCGCTTTTGCTGCCATCGCCGGTCTTGTAATTGTCTCCGATATGGGACGTCCCGAAAGACTACCTTTTGTTTTTATGTATGGTAGAATTCAGTCTCCAATTATCTGGGATGTTACAGTCGTGACTACCTATTTGGTTATTAGTTTATTGCTTTATTTTCTTCCGCTAATTCCGGATCTTGCCATCAGTAAGGGGCGTATCGGTCATACTCCCAAATGGCTTCAGGCAACTTATGAAATCCTTTCAGTTAACTGGAATCATACACCCCAACAATACAAGATACTTTTGAAAGCGATGAGGATATTATTGATCCTTATTATTCCCACTGCGTTTGCCATTCACACCGTTACTTCATGGCTTTTTGCGGTAACTCTCCGACCTGGTTGGGATAGTACAATCTTCGGACCTTACTTTCTAACCGGAGCATTTGTTGCAGGATCTGCGGCTGTTGTGATCATGATGTACTTTGTCCGGACTAATTATAAGCTGGATAAGTACCTCACAAATTATCATTTCGATATGATGGGAAAACTATTGGTACTGGTATCTATCGTCTATTTGTACTTTAATATTAATGAGTATTTGTTACCGGCGTTTAAGATGAAAACAGCTGAGGCGATTCATATACACGATCTTTTTGTCGGAGATTATGCCTTTATGTTTTGGTGCGTTCAGCTCTTAGGTCTCATTATTCCAATAATATTATTGCTGTTCAAGGTGTTCAGAAAGCCATTTTCAATGTTGGTCATTTCAATCGTAGTATTGGTGGCAGCATGGTTTAAACGATTTTTAATTGTCGTTCCTACGCAGGATCACCCTTTCCTACCAAAGCAGTTCGTCCCTGATGCCTGGATGGTTTATCATCCGACTGTCGTCGAAACGGCTATTACTGTTGGCACCCTGCTACTGGTTATCATCATTATAACCATCCTGGTGAAATTGTTTCCTGTAATTCCAATCTGGGAAATGGCTGAGGAGCAAACCGGAAATGACGAAAAACATCAAGATTAATCCTTAAGATAAGACCAATGATTAAAAGATATTTATCCCTTCTGTTGATACTGACGATCTCGTTACCTTTATTGGCACAGGAATGGGTGGTCCCCGCTGAAAATGGAGCAAAACTCAGCTCTTTTGCTTTTAGTGATTCAACACGTAAAGCCGGAGCCGAACTGTATAATACAAATTGCAAGTCCTGTCATGGTGATCCGGGGAAGAATAATGTAATTAAACTTGTCCCATTACCTCCTGATCCTGCTTCGGAGAAAATGCAAGGCAATTCGGATGGCGCCATCCAATTTAAGATTGCACAGGGCCGAACTCCAATGCCTTCGTTTAAGAATATACTCTCAGCCACCGACATTTGGCGCGTTATTTCCTATATCAGGAGTTTCAATAGTAAATATGTCCAAAAAACGGAAGTAAAAGCTGGAGGAGTATCTGCTCAGAATGCCATGATATCAATTACCTGGCTGAAAGATAAAAAACAGGTTCAGACAATGGTATCGGGTATGAAAGATAAAGTTGTTCAACCTGTTGCAGGGGCAGAGGTGAAATTGTTCGTAAAAAGATATTTTGGAAACCTTCCTATCGATGAGCCCCGTAATACAGATACCCAGGGGAAAGCGATATTTAACTTACCAAAAGATCTTCCTGGAGATTCTACCGGGTTTGTCCAATTGATTGTAAAATTGACGGATGAAGCTGCATTTGGCGAAGCCAGGAAAGATACATCGCTTGCTGTTGGAGTTCCAACTTATCGTCCTCCATTAAATGAGTCACGGGCAATGTGGAATGTTGTGTCGAAAGCCCCAATCTGGCTATTACTGGCCTATACATTTTCGGTACTTGCCGCATGGGGATTTATCATTTATGTGCTCCTGCAGATCAGGGCAATTTATAGGTCAGGACTAAAAAAAGGCCGGTAAATTGGAAATATTCAATTTGAAAAATATTTATAGAATGAGACGAATTTTATTAGTGATTTTATTTAATGCTTTGATATTCAATATTCAGGCCCAGCTTCCAATTCAGAGGGAGGTTGAAATTGGTATTATTGAGAAGCTTGGGGAAACAGTTCCGCTCGATTTGAAATTTTTCAACGAGAGAAACGATACCGTTACCCTTGGAAGCATGATTACCAAACCTACAATCCTATCGTTTGTCTATTTCGATTGTCCCGGGCTTTGCAGTCCGTTGCTTGACGGTATAGCTGATGTGATCAGCCGAATGGATTTATCGCTGGGAAAAGACTTCAACATCATCACCATCAGTTTTAACACCAAGGATACTCCCGAAAAAGCAAGGCAGAAAAAACTCAACTTTGTTCAGAAAATAAAGGAGAAGGATCGTGCCAACTGGTTTTATCTCACTGGGGAATTAGGAAATATTCAGAAAATCACTGAGGCTGCCGGATTTAGGTATAAACCTACAGGGCTCGATTTTGCCCATCCATCCACAATTATCATGCTTAGTCCACAGGGGAAGATCACCCGATATCTGTATGGAATTACCTATCTTCCATTTGATGTGAAAATGGCTGTTGTTGAAGCTCAAAAAGGACTGACCCGCCCCACCAGTTCCAAATTACTCGATTATTGTTTCGCCTACGATCCGCAAAGCAGATCGTATACTTTACAAATCACCAAACTAATAGGTGCTTTTACACTTATTATAGGGCTATTTTTTGTAGCTTACTTATTAATTTCTGCAAAGAAAAAATCCTCTAAAGTTATTTAAGAATGAACAATTCATCGCCAACTGCTCCATTGAATTACCTTAATCACAAGACCGGCCTCTGGTCATGGCTTACTTCAACTGACCATAAAAGGATTGGCTTGCTATATCTTTATGCGATAACCATCTTCTTTTGTTCTGCTGCCGTTTTGGGATTATTGATGAAGATCGAGAAGATCGCTCCCGGCCAAACAATTATGACGGCCCAGACTTATAATGCCATGTTTACACTACATGGGATTATAATGATATTTATTGTGGTAATCCCCGGTCTGGCTGCTGTTTTCGGAAATATTCTTCTTCCCATCATGATCGGAGCAAAGGATGTTGCATTTCCAAAACTGAATCTTTTTTCATGGTATGTTTATATTACCGGAGCTTGTCTTGGACTTTATTCTCAATTTGCCAATGGCCATTCACCCGATACAGGCTGGACATTTTATGTTCCTTATAGTGCCCAGGCATCTTCGAATGTTGTGATAGCGCTCACTGCAGCATTTACACTTGGTTTTGCCTCTATCCTTACCGGACTAAATTTCATAGTGACAATACACCGGATGCGTGCCCCCGGAATGACATGGTTCAGAATGCCGCTCTTCCCCTGGTCGTTGTATGCAACCGCCTGGATACAGCTTCTTGCAACACCCATCGTTGGGATTACCTTATTGATGGTGATCGCAGAGCGGACATTGCATATCGGTTTTTTTGATCCTTCGCTTGGAGGAGATCCTGTATTGTATCAGCACCTTTTCTGGATTTATTCACATCCCGCCGTATATGTGATGATTTTGCCGGCCATGGGAGTTGTTACAGAGATATTTCCGACATTCAGCCAGAAGCCTGTTTTTGGATACGTTCCTATTGTATTTTCAAGCCTTGCGATTGCCTTGGTGGGTTATTTTGTCTGGGGTCACCATATGTTCACCTCAGGCATGAGTTACGAATCTCGATGGTTTTTCTCCTTTCTCACATTTATTGTCGCCATACCGAGTGCTATTAAGGTATTTAACTGGCTTTCAACTATGTATGGAGGATCTATTGATCTTAAACCACCTCTGCTTTATGCCATCTCCTTTATTTTCCTGTTTACGATAGGGGGATTTACCGGTCTTACACTTGGCGCAGTGGCAACGAACATTCAAACACATAACACCGATTTTGTGGTGGCACACTTTCATTATATCATTTTCGGAGGTATGGGATTTGGCTTTTTTGCAGGGATGCATTACTGGTATCCTAAAATCTATGGCCGGATGTATAGTATTAAATGGGCGAATATTGCCTGGGCAATTCTCTTTACCGGGTTCAATCTCCTCTATTTCCCCATGTTTATCATTGGGCTTCAGGGGATGCCCAGACGTTATTTCGATTATGATCCTCAATTTCAGACCGGACAGATGATCTCCTCAATCGGAGCATTTATCCTCATTATAGGGCTCATAGGGATGATCTCCAACCTGGTTTATCATGTCCGTCGCGGGGCAATTGCTCCTGCTAATCCGTGGCATGGTGTTACCCTAGAGTGGCAGATCCCATCACCGCCTCCACATGAAAATTTTGATGAGGTGCCCGTGATTACCCGTGATCCTTATGTATTCGATAACCCATATACAAAATAAAACCAAGGATTTATGTCGACAATTGAACACAGCGATCACATTGATAGCGAAACCGGAAAGTTGGGGATGTGGTTATTCCTTTTTACTGAACTTTTCCTTTTCGGCGGACTTTTTATCGTATATGCGGTGATGAGGTCCAAGTATTCAGCCGATTTTCATGAAGCTGCACTTGAACTAAATACTTTCATTGGTGCAACCAATACGGTTGTGCTGCTTGTAAGTAGTATGACTGTGGCCATGTCGCTGACAGCCATTCAAAGAAAACAGCCTAATCTGGCGATTGGATTGATATTTATTACCCTGCTTTTGGCCGGAGTATTTATGATGAATAAATATTTTGAGTGGGGACATAAGTTTTCACTTCACCTTTATCCTGGTTCAGATGTGATGAGAAATCTTCCTCACGGGCAGATCATGTTTTTTGGTCTTTACTATATGATGACCGGCTTGCATGCCCTGCACGTACTCATCGGAGGAATATTGCTGACAATCGTAATGTTTAGAATAAAATCGGGGAAGATTAACCAGGAGCACTTTCTTTTACAGGAAAACGGCGCCCTTTACTGGCATCTGGTCGATTTGATCTGGATCTTCCTCTTCCCATTACTTTACCTGATCACTTAAACTCAATAAACTCTATTACAGATTATTCCCAGCTTGAAATATCGAAGTTCACTCAAGGAAATAAATAGAAATACAATTGAAATTAAAGTGAAATAGATTGATGATTATTAATTGATTTACAAAGATTTAATCGAATGAAGAACCACGACGACCATATTACGAGCTATACGCTGAACGGTACAGTGTTGCTTATTCTGCTGTTACTTACCTCAATAACTATTTTAGCGATAAAGTTTCATTTTGGGGCATTTACAGTGGCTGTTGCACTATTAATCGCATGTGTTAAAGCAGCCATCGTTCTTACCTATTTTATGCACCTCAAATTCGAAAATCTCCTTCTTCGTCTAATGGTTGGTGGGGTATTTCTGCTTTTCGCGGTGGTAGTCGTGATTACGTTTATTGATTATTATTTCAGATAATTCCCTATAATTATGGAAACAATGTTCTCTGGAGCATCCAATTTGGCCGGAGCGGTTGACCGGGCGTTTATTTTCATCTTTGCAATCGCTTTTTTGTTTACGATCGGTATAACCGTGTTAATGATTTACATCCTGATCCATTTCTCAAGGAAAAAGGTGAAAAAACCTGCCCAGTTTACGGGTAATACCACATTAGAGGTTACATGGACGGTGATCCCGCTGATCATTGTGCTGCTGATGTTTTATTATGGATGGGTAGGATTTTCTCCGATGCGGAAGGTCCCGGCCAATGCAATGCAGATAAAGGCGATAGGACGGATGTGGGCCTGGAGTTTTGATTATGGAAACGGAAAGATTTCAAATGAACTTGTCGTTCCTTTCAACAGGAACATCAAGATGAACCTAGTTTCTGTTGATGTTAATCACAGCTTATTTATTCCGGCTTTCCGTGTGAAGGAAGATGTGATACCCGGATACAATAATTATCTTTGGTTCAGACCTATATCAAAAGGTAAGTTTGATATTTTCTGCTCCGAATATTGTGGTTTGGCACACTCAGCCATGACAACCAAAGCAATTGTTGTCGATAGTCTCGATTTTGAGAAATGGCTGGCAGAACTTAAAGTCACGGGCAATACCCCTGATCATCCAGGTTTGGCCATCATAAAAGCAAATGCCTGTCTCACCTGTCATTCACTCGATGGAACTAAAATTATTGGGCCTTCATTCAAGGGACTTTATGGAACCAAACGAGTCGTAATTTCCGATCAGGGAGAAAAAGAGGTTGAGGCAACGGACGAATACATCAAAAGATCGGTTATGGATCCGAATGCAGAGGTGGTCAAAGGATTTAATAAAGGGTTGATGCAGCCCTATAAAAATGTAATCAAGGCTGAAGATCTTGATAAAATTGTAGATTTTTTCAAAACATCAGGTGAACAAAAGTAAATTTTCACAAAAGTTTGGGGTAGTGGTGAGGGTGTCAAGGATAAGACTCTCTTTAATGGTCTCCTTTTCAGCTGCAACAGGGTATTTTCTGACAGGGAGCTCACCTAAAATTGCAGTGTTGTTTCTTTTTGTCGGTGTTTTCTTTTTAGCAGCGGGCACTACCGTTCTTAATCAGATTCAGGAATGCCGGCGTGACGGTATGATGCCAAGGACCAAAAGCAGGCCAATTCCATCAGGAGAGATATCGGTACGGTCTGCCTCGTTGGTAGCAACTCTCTTGCTCTTTGGGGGTGCTGTCCTGCTTAGTTTTAATGGTTGGTTACCTATGTTTTTGGGATTGCTCAATATTGTATTTTACAACCTGATTTATACGCCGTTAAAAACCCGTAGCTGGCTTGCAATTGTTCCCGGCGCCGTGGTTGGTGGTGTTCCTCCATTGATTGGCTGGACCTCTGCCGGCTTTTATATCTTTCACCCCAATGCCATATTTATAGCAATTTTTGTCTTTCTCTGGCAGATTCCCCATTTTTGGCTGTTAATGATCAAATACGGCAAGGAGTACGAAATGGCCGGATTCTCCTCCATTTCAAAACGTCTCAACGAAGGTCAGATTAAATCGGTGGTTTTTTACTGGGGTGTGCTCACTTCACTCTTTCTTATGCTATTCCCCTTATTTGGATTTAGTTTTAAACCCATTTTACTTACCCTTTTGGTCGGGATGAATTTTGGATTTATTCTGCTGTTTCACAGGTTTCTTTTTGGAATCAAAAATTCAAAATCAATCTATAAGGCCTTTATTCTGATTAACAGCTATGCCCTGGTGGTATTTATATTTCTGGTAATTAATGCAATGACCGCTTAATAAATCGTTTGAAATTTATTAATTCCAAACGATTTTTAATTAGTTTTTGAATATGTTCAAATCCAATAGGAAGCAACTCAATTTAAAATCCTCTAAAGGAGCATCAAAATCATCATGCATAAGAATTAATCCTCTCGCGCAACCAAATTTTCTTTCTTTGACTTTCCTTTTCTTTTGTCCTTAAAAACTCAACAAAATCATCGACCTCTTTAATCATTGAAGGTGGCAAGTTATTAATCTTAGTATATAATTTTGTTGCAGTCATATCTATTTGTTTTTACAAAAATAGTAAAAAGAGCAATCAATCGATTTCAAGTACTTCATAATCTTCTAATACCGGTAATATCACCGAAACTGAATTTCCCTTGTCGGTAAATTTTAAGTTTTCCCGGGAACAAAGGGCTTTCACACTTTTTACCTTTTCCTTAAGGTGAATATCGATTTTAATATTAAGGCAGGGAATGATCTTTTGGATAGGTCTTCTCATCTCGGAAGTGAAATTAATCAAATATACGAAAATCGAAGTTTCCTTTTTTCGAACATTCACCTCTACCGATGAAGGGGCATTGTCCAACCTTACAAATGGGGTAGCCAATTCATTTACAAGATTGGAAAGGATCTGATAATAGTCGGGGAAATGGAATTTGTTCAATGAACCTCCGAATGTGCCGGCGAGGTAAGTTGATCTTCCTTTCCCATAGGTGTTCTCTACAATGAAAGGAAATGTGGTAACCTCAGGGCTACCGGCATAACTTCCCGTAAGTGGTTTACAGAATACGACAGGGACTTTTGCTTTTGCCTTTAATTTCAAGCCATGGGTGGGTGCAATAATATAGTTGTTTCTGATTTCTTTAAGAGCAAAGTGCTTATTATCCGTAGGAAAGATATAATCCCAGTTAAGCGGTCCGAAAATGGCTCCGGAATTTTCCATTCCAAAAACATCATGTAGCTCGAAATTATCAAGTTTTTCCCCATTTTCATTATAGCGTGATGTTTCAAAAGTAGAGATAATATTTCCGCCCCCTTTCACAAATTCCCTGATTTTATCCGCTTCCTTTTTACTCAGACAAGTTGAGTTAGGAAGAACTATTAATTCATATTTATAAAGATTACCAATCAGGGCTTCTTCATCGATAACGTCAAAAGGGAAGTGCCCCCTTGAAAGTCCGTCATAGAATCCATAAAACTCAGCTTCCGTATTTCCGGCTTTATCTGTTTTATTTTCTTTTGTAAAGTCGGTTAATGGAACAGGAGAACCACTGTAGTAATCACTTGCACGCTGTGGCCACACGAGTGCAATTTTGGCCATGGATTTTGTCTTGAAAAATGGATCCGGATGCTCTTTAATTAATTTATTAAATCTCCTGATAACATCCATCTCTTCATTTTTTATATGGGACTTACCCGTAATCGCAAGCCATACATTTGACTGATGGGTAATGGTCTGGCTATAAAGAATACTCATTTCGCCACCAGGGAGTGATGAAAATGACCATGGACATTGTTTTGCAGCATCAAAGACAACTGTTGGTTTTCCGTCTGCCTGAGTTTCCAATAACTTTGCCACTGCCCCCGGTTTATAAATTGATTCTTTCAATTCACCATACAAAAATCCCCCCTCTGCACCCAGAATGTCGGTCTCTTTGATAATCTTTCTGTTGACCCTCCCCGTAGGCCAGGAAGGGGCCAGCGTATTCCCATTCATATAAAGCAGAATCTGCGGATTTAAATCCTTTAGAATCCTATTCGAATCCCTTAGAAACCGGGCTATACTATCAGACTGAAATTCAATTAGCTCTTTCCAAGCAGGGGTCTCTTGTTTCGATGACAGCTCTTTTTTGGACGGGATATCCTTTTGATATTTCTCCCTAAATAATTTTTTACATGATTCGCAATGGCAGGTGCCGGAAAAGAATATCGGACCGTCATAAAAAATTCCATCAATACCATACGAAGCAAGTTTTCGTAAGGTCAGGAAAACCTCTTCTCTCCAAGGACTATTAATACAGAAAGAAGAATCCACATTATATACATCCTCTATCGGTTTTCCATCATCCTTTATTTGCTGCCATTCGGGATGTTTACGTGCATAAGAAATTTCTATCGCATGCACATTGTAATAAACAATCACCTTGATTTTACTTCGTTGTGCTTCAGTGAGATAGTCTTTTAGAGAAGAGAAGTTGACTTTTGCTCCTCCAAAAAGATGATGAGCATCCAAAAATGAAGTTCCGGGAGATGTTTCTGTAAATCTGGTTAGGTGCTCCATATTGGCACCTAAATCTTTTAGTAACTCAAACTTCTCATTGATTTCGTATCCCTCTTCCAATTCGACAATTCTTAAGGGTTCTTTTTCCCACCACTTTGCTTCCGGCAATATATTGCCCTCATTGCCAATACCTGCGAAGCCCTTACTAAACTCATCTCCGGAGGTTATTTTTTCGATGGGTGATTTAACAGAACCAGGAATTACCATTATTCCTGAAGCCACAGCCGCTGAGGTTCCAATAAACGATCTGCGATTAATCCTGGTTGAATTCGCTGTCATCACTAATTGTTTGATATTAGAGTTTCTTCCTCTTGTGGGGTCAGTTGTTGCACAATTTTAAATTCCGAAAGAAACTCTCCGGCGATCACCCTTAACACGGTATATACGGGTATAGCCAAAATCATTCCCGGAATGCCTGCAATACTTCCGGCCATCATAATTACAAAAAACACTTCGAGTGGATGGGCCTTTATACTGCTCGAATAGATGACTGTCTGGATAATCATATTGTCGATAAACTGGACAACCAGTACGACGACCAGTATCCAGAACATCAACGGAAGAGTTACATCTGTGAAGCTTGAATTCAAATTATTTGCCACTGCAACAACAAGCCCGAAAACCCCTCCAATCCATGGCCCGATATAGGGGATTACATTGAGAATCCCGGCAAAAACACCTACCACAACGGCATGTCCAAAGCCCAATCCCGCAAAACTGAATCCCATTATCGACAAAATCATAACTCCGAGAACTTCAAGCAACATGCCGATCATATAACGCTTAAGCAGATTGCCCACCTTATCCATCACTTTTGAAACACGACCTTCATAATTTACAGGGGCTAAAACAAGAATCCAATTTCTGAAAAGATCCTCTTCCTTTAGAAAATAAAAGAGAATAAACGAAACTGAAAAGACCATCAGAAAAATATTTCCCAGAACTGTAGTTACTGAATCAAACAGGTTGCTCACCTGATCAACATTGAGTAAACCTTTTAATTGCGTTTCAAGGTAGGTTTCCACATTGCTCCCCTGAGGGATGTTAGGGGCAAATTGGGGGAAATTAACTTTGAACTGAGCGAGGGCATTGTTCAGATAGGTAATCACCTCAGATACATTAATGGTCGATAGCTGGTTTACCTCAGATACGACCATGGGAATCAGAAATCCGAAAAACGATATAAGTCCGAGCCAGAGCGTAAGCAATGTAAGACCGGCGGCGCCTGATTTACCCATCTGGAACTTCCTGATCCTGATCTGCTGGTATTTCCTAACAAAAGGACGACCGATCAGTGCCAACACAGCCGCAATCAGAATGTAGGTGATGATGTAGCTGAAATAGTAAACTAAAAATCCGAAAAGTACTATTGACAAGGCAATTATGAGATTTCTAATTCGTTGGTCCATCTGAAAGGCAATTAAGTTTATCAAACATACACTTTTTTCAGATATTATTAAAGTATGAAACTCTCATGAACGAACGTTCACAAAAGGGAAGGTATAGGATCAAAGAGGATTCCATGAGTATCAAGTAATTGATTTAATGTAGGTTGATCCTAATTAATAAGTGTAAAATTTGTTTTAAAAGCTTTAGGAGCCCTTTAAACAAAATATAGGTGGCTGAGCCATTTTTTTGATCCGTTTCCCTGGTGTGGAAATATTAATTCGTTTTTACAAAGGTTCCGTGCTTTCAGAAGTTTGTGGCCTCTGATTTCGGACGGTTAGCTCCTATTGCAAAGACGCCCGTGCAATCCTTTCAGAAATTCAAGTTTTTTTAATTGATACTTGCGAATTTTGTTTACCATAAAGTAGGAAACAAATAATCCGATTATGAAGCCTGCTATCAGACCATATATTGATTCCTCATTTTTCATTACTTCAATAAACGGCTGATGTTCATAGTAAACATGTATGGACAGGTTGATCATTACAAAAAGGATGGGTATTAAGACAATATACAGCTTGCTGTATTTGCCTAATAGCCAATTGGATAACAATTTGATTTGTTGTTCCAGCCATTCCTTCAATGATAGGTTGAATTTATTGTGTTTCAGCTTGTTCCATGAATATAAGGAACCAATCAAACCAATGAGTGTTATTAAGCAAATTATGGAATTATTAACCTGATAGATTATATCACCAGGTCGATTTAGGGTTGTTATAATTAGAAAAACAATCAAACCAACACAGACAATTACATCTAATCCAATGATAAACAGGAATGTATTTATTGTTTTCCTGATTTTGTCAGTAAGTGCATGATTCAGTTCATCGATTGTTTTTAGATTTATCCCGGCGTCAATATTTTTCCAGATGTTTTGTAATTCGTTAGTTTCCATGATTCAGATGATTTAAATTCTGTTTCAGTAATTCTTTCGCTCTGTTAATTCGTACTCCGACATTTGATTTCGATATTCCCAGGATTTCGGCAATATCATCATAATTTTTTTCTTCAAGATATAAAAGCATGATTGATTTATCGATTTCATTCAGCTGGTAAATGGCATGTACTAACCTCTGAAGTTTTTCATTAATGGATAATTTTTCAATAATATCAAATTGATCGATCGATTCGGGCAGTTTTTCCAGATAATCGATTCGTGAAGTTTTCTTTAGTCTTGAAATGGATGTATTTATTGAAACTGCATAAATCCATGAGCCGATACTGTTTCTGTTTTGCAACCTTGGAAATGACTTCCAAAGCTGATAGATAATTTCCTGAAAGTTATCCTCTCTATCCGTTTTGTTTCGAAAATAGATCAGGTTGACCTTGTGCAAAATCCCTTGGTAATGGGATAATATTTCAAGAAATTCTTCCTTTAATGATTTCATACCTAAGCTATCTTTCTTATAAAGTAATACAAAGATGAGATTTATTACAAAAAAACTGATTTTTGCAACTAAACAGGGTTTTTGATATTCGGAAACAGCGGATTGGAATAGCCAGCACCATACTTGGCGGAGTGCTGATTCTGGCATTACCAAAATACTAAAATTCTTTAACCGTCAGTCTGATTAACCTGAATTTCCCCGATTCTTATTAAATTTGCAGCTATGACAATTCAGAAAAACCATCAGCTGATCGCCGATAAACTTGGCATCAGCATCAGGCAGATAGCCAATACAATTACCCTTCTTGATGAGGGGGCAACAGTTCCTTTTATCTCCCGTTACCGGAAGGAGATGACGGGCAGCCTCGACGAAGTTGCCATAGGTAATATTAAAGAGGCGAAGGAGCAATTTGAGGAGCTGGACAAACGAAAGGTGACTATACTTAAGACAATCAGTGAACAGGAGTTGCTGACTCCTGAATTGCAGTTAAAGATAGAACAGTGTTATGATCTGAATGCATTGGAGGATATCTACCTTCCATATAAACCCAAACGACGTACTCGTGGCACTATTGCCCGTGAGAAAGGGCTTGAACCGCTTGCCGCTTTGATTTTCAAACAGTATGAATCAGATCCCGAAAACCGGGCGCTTCAGTACCTGAATGATGCGGTCGCCGATGTTGAAGAGGCCTTGGCCGGAGCACGAGATATTATTGCTGAATGGGTCAACGAGAATCAGAGCGCGCGAAATATCGTCAGGAATCTTTTTGCCCGTGATGCTGTAATTTCGTCACGGGTAGTAAAAGGGAAGGAGGAGGAAGGGATAAAATTCCGCGATTACTTCGATTCTTCCGAACCGCTCAGGCGTTGTCCATCACATCGTTTATTGGCTATGCGCCGCGGAGAGAAGGAGGGATTCCTAAAACTGGGTGTTGCTCCTGAGGAAGAGAAAGCGATCGATGCACTGGATCGTTATTTTGTGAAGGGGCGTAACGAGAGCGGCAATCAAGTATCGTTGGCAGTGAAAGAGAGCTATAAAAGACTACTCGCTCCGTCAATCGAAACCGAATTTTTTGGTATGTCGAAGGGGCAGGCAGATGCTGAGGCGATAAGGGTATTTGCAGAAAATCTGAGGCAGCTGCTCCTGGCTGCTCCCCTGGGACAAAAACGTGTTTTAGCGCTCGATCCAGGCTTCAGAACCGGATGTAAGCTGGTGTGCCTTGATGCCCAGGGTAACCTGATTCATAACGAAACAATCTATCCTCACCAACCACAGTCGGAAGTAAGTCAGTCGATTCGCAAAGTATCGGCCCTGGTAAGTACCTATAAGATTGATGCAATTGCAATTGGTGATGGTACTGCGAGCCGTGAAACAGAGACCTTTATCAAAAAAATCGCCTTTGACCGCCCCTTGCAGGTTTTTATGGTGAGTGAAGATGGGGCGTCAATCTATTCTGCCTCAAAAGTGGCCAGGGATGAATTTCCTCAATATGATGTAACAGTACGGGGTTCCGTTTCAATTGGCCGTCGTTTAATGGATCCATTAGCTGAACTGGTAAAGATTGAAGCCAAATCGATAGGTGTAGGCCAATATCAGCACGATGTGGATCAGAAACTACTACAGAAAGGACTCGATACGGTAGTCGAATCGTGCGTGAACCTTGTAGGGGTAAATGTCAATACCGCAAGCAGTCACCTGCTTAACTTTGTATCGGGACTTGGTCCTTTACTTGCAAAGAATATAGTCGACTACCGAAAGGAGAATGGTCCTTTTACAACACGTACCGAACTGAAGAAAGTTCCCAGGATGGGTCCCAAAGCGTTCGAACAGTGTGCCGGATTTCTCCGCATTCCTGGCGGGGCCAATCCGCTTGATAATTCAGCTGTTCATCCCGAACGGTATCCGCTGGTAAGTAAGATTGCTGCTGACCGGAAATGTAAAGTAGAGGAGCTGATCGGCCTGGAAAGTCTTAGAAAAGAAATTGTTGCTGAAAAATATTTGAGCGACGACGTAGGACTTCCAACTTTGAATGATATTTTGGCAGAACTGGCGAAACCAGGTCTGGATCCACGATCGGGAATCAAAGTCTTCGAATTCTCCGACGGGGTTTATTCAATGAAAGATCTCATTGTCGGAATGGTACTTCCTGGAATTGTAACGAATATTACCCGGTTCGGTGCTTTTGTTGATGTTGGCGTAAAACAGGATGGACTGGTGCATATTAGCGAACTTGCCAACCGCTATATTAGCGATCCGGCTGAAGTGGTTAAATTGCATCAGCATGTAAAAGTAAAGGTACTCGAAGTCGATATCCCGCGGAAACGGATTGCCTTTTCGATGAAGCAGGCGGAATAATTTTATTGGTCTATTTTAATTTAATTACCACGCCTGCGTTAATGCCCAACCAGGTAGATGAACCACCTTCGGATGTTACATAATGATATTTCAAATTTGCACAAAATGATAGCTGATCACTTATCCGGCATAAAAGGCCACCTGTAGGGGCAAACCCGAAATATATTTTGGAATCCGATTCATTGATTCCCATGTATTCGACCTTGGCTCCAAAACTGTAAGCTCCGATATCGGCGCCCACATATGGCCTCACTTTTTGTGAATTGAAGTAGTATTCGAATAATCCGGTAACCGGCACTATTGAAAATGACACACCCTCGGCATCTGTTTCAAATTTTGAATATCCCAGATTTAACCCTAAGGCGATATTCTCTTGTATAAAGTATTTACCAACAGCATTTAATCCAAACCCGGTCTTTGTTCCATTACTTAAATCACCGGTTGGGATTTGAGCACCTAAAGTAATTCCAAGTTCTACTTGTGCCTGCGAGATGCTGAATATTAACAACATTACTGATATAAGGAAGATTGATTTCATTATGGCTTATTTTTAATGGTTCGTTCTCACCTGAATTTTTGACTCATCCTTTTAATTGGTGCAGTACGGGGCTCTGCTTTATCATCTAAATATATAGGTGTTCAAGGCAATAATCTATTTTGTTTTAAAGCTGTAAGGACATCATAAAAAGTCGATATGTCCCAATTTCTTCCAGGCAGTAGCAAAAATCTGATCTTAATTCAGAATCTGAAATTAAGATTCCGATTTTTTATCCAGAAGAAGAATATCGTTGACCATGATCTCAGTGACAAAATGGGTCTCTCCGTTTTTATCCTCGTAGGAGTGATTGGTTAGTTTTCCTTCGATGGCCACTTCTGTCCCTTTCTTTAAGTATTTTTCGGCAATCTCAGCCTGCTTTCCCCAGGCGACCAATTTATGCCAGGTGGTTTCTGACTTTTTATTGCCATTATGATCCCTGAAGTTTTCATTAGTGGCAACGGAGAAATTGGCTACCGATTTTTCACCCTCCAGTTTTTTAATTTTGGGATTGTCACCCAGGTACCCGATAAGTCTGACACTGTTTCTTAAAGCGTTCATAGTCTCTAATTTTAAAATTTAATAAAAAATAAGGAAATTGAGGTCTAAGATAATCATGTGCTTTGCTGAAGTCGTATATTAAACGGATACTTCCGTTTAAAACCGACAATAACCGATTATATCCGGATATATCCGGTTATCTGGTTGATTATCAAAAAGAAGACCCGCTGAAATTCAGCGGGTCTAAAATAGGGTTATTGGGTATATTTTTTAAACTGGATTTTCTGTCTCTTCGATAGGAGTTGCAATATCTTTATCAACCAAAATTCTACCGCAATACTCGCATACGATAATTTTCTTTCTTGAAGCGATATCGAGTTGACGCTGAGGTGGAATTTTATTGAAACAACCACCGCATGCATCACGTTGTACCGTAACTACAGATAGGCCATTTCGTGCATTTTTGCGAATTCGGTTAAATGCCATTACCAGGCGGTCTTCAATAAGGCTCTCGATTTTGGTCACTTTGCTTTTCAGCTTCTCTTCTTCTACAGCAGTTTCAGCAGTGATCTCCTGCAACTCTTTTTTCTTCCTGATCAGATCCTCTTCGCGCTCTTTGAAAAGTTTCTCTGAGGCTTCAGCAGCATCTGTTTTGGTCTTAATATCCTGAGTAAACTCGCGGATCTTCTTCTCGGAAAGCTCTATCTCGAGGGTCTGAAACTCAATTTCTTTCGAAAGGGAGTCAAACTCACGATTATTACGGACGTTTTCCTGCTGCTCCTTGTATTTTTCGATTTTGGCCTTCGAATCTTTTATTTCAGTTTTTTTATTCCCGATGGCCAGATTCAGACTTTTAAGTTCTTCGCTAAAATTAGCAAGCCGGGTCTTTAGACCAACGATTTCGTCTTCCAAATCCTGCACTTCCAATGGGAGTTCACCGCGTAAAGTGTTAATTTTATCTATCTCTGATGCAACAGTTTGGAGCTCATAAAGCATTTTAAGCTTCTCCTGGACAGAAACCTCTTTTCCGTCGGTTGATTTGATATTATTTATTGGCATATTCTGAAATTTACAATGTTGTTACCTCTGACAAAGATACAATACCGGGTTCGTTTTTACTTCCGATAAACGGAGTGCAAAGTTAGGAAATTTTTTTATAAGTATTTCATAAAAAAGCTCCTTCGTGAATTGTTCGCTTTCGTAGTGTCCAATATCAGCAACTACGATTTTTTCTTCTGCATCAAAGAATTCGTGGTATTTCATATCGGCGGTGACGAAGATGTCAACACCTGCCGCAATAGCTGCAGGAAGCAGAAAGCTTCCTGAACCACCGCAGACCGCCACTCTTCTTATTGGTTTTCCTAATAAATAGGTGTGCCTTATTGATTTACATCCGAATATATCAAGAAGTCGCGATAGAAAATCGATCTCATTTTCGGCTCCGGGTAATTCACCGATCATCCCTGAACCAACTTCAGTAAAGGTATTGGCAAGTGGATAAATATCATATGCAACCTCTTCGTAGGGATGCGTTTTTAGTAAAGCGTTGACTATTTTATTTTTCAAATGCCTGGGAAAAATCGTTTCGAACCGTGCCTCTTTTTCAAAGTGAAACTCTCCCGGTTCCCCAATGTAGGGATTTGTCTCTTCTCCTCCCCTGAATGTACCTGTTCCTTCAGTGCTAAAACTGCATTTATCGTATTTCCCGATATTTCCGGCGCCTGCTTCAAAAAGGGCATCACGTACCTTCTCGAGATGATCTTCGGGAATAAATGTGACCAGTTTAACCAATTGTTCTTTCATTGGGGCAAGGATACTCAGGTTGGTTAACCCTATTTTCTCGCAGATCTTCGTGTTCACTCCTCCTGAAATACTGTCAAGATTGGTGTGTGAAGCATAAATGGCAATATCGTTTTTTATCGCTTTAATCACACACCGCTCGACATACGAATTTCCATTCAGCCTTTTTATCCCTTTGAAAAGGATAGGATGATGTGCGATAATCAGTTCGCATCCGGTTTCAATCGCCTCATCAATAACCGATTCAGTAACGTCAAGGGTAAGAAGCGCTCCGGTTATTATTGCTTCAGAATCCCCAATGATCAGCCCTGCATTGTCATACGATTCCTGATATGAAGTTGGTGCAAACAGTTCAAGATAGCTGATGATCTCCCTGATGGTCATGATGAATAAAGTTATTTGATAGCGAAATTTGAGCAGGTAAACGAAAAAGGATGAAAAGGATTCCTGATCACAATGTCTCCTTTATTTCAAGGAGATAGCTTTTAATCCGCTGTAGTTTTTGTACAATTTCAAAGGTGTTTTCCGTCTCCGTCATGTTTTCTTTGATTTTTGTCTTTGCCCCTTTGAGGGTCATCCCCCGTTCTTTAACCAGATGATTAATCAATGAAAGGTGATTAATGTCTTCCTGGGTATAAAACCGGTCTCCCTTTTTATTTTTAAAAGGTTTGATGGTATCGAACTCTTTCTCCCAGAAACGCAAGGCAGATGGGGCTAGCCCAAACTTTTCGGCGACTTCGCCGATGGAGTAATATAGCTTCTCTGATTTCGGTTCCTTGAATGCCACAGTAAATAGATTTTAGTCGAAACTTTGTCCCATATTTGACGAAATAGCTATCATCTTTTCGTATTCGGCCGGTGAAAGATCCTGGAAATAATAGTTCTGAGGATTAACTTTCACCCCGTTTTTGCTTACTTCATAATGGAGGTGTGGAGCAGT
This sequence comes from Prolixibacteraceae bacterium, assembly GCA_963677935.2. Classification (GTDB taxonomy): domain Bacteria; phylum Bacteroidota; class Bacteroidia; order Bacteroidales; family Prolixibacteraceae; genus JAAFHB01. The sequence continues at coordinate 6,043,706 of CAXXEH010000003.1, forward strand.
TGATGTACCGGTACTGCCTACAAACCCGATCACATCACCTCTGTTCACCTTTTGTCCAACCTGAACATTCAATCGGCTTAAATGGGCATAATAGGTCTCGTAACCGTAACCGTGATCAACAACAACCGTATTTCCATAACCTATTTCCCGTCCTGATGATTTAACAATGCCAATACCTGTTGCAAAGACCTCTGTACCAATGGCTGCAGTAAAGTCCATCCCATAATGAAACCGAAGAATCTTGTAGATCGGATGCATCCGCATTCCCCAGCCTGATGCTGTCCGTTTGAGGTCATTATTTGAAACAGGCATGATTGAGGGCATGCTGGCAATCATCTTCTCTTTATTCATTGCCATCTTGGCCACTTCGTCGTAGGATTTGGCCTGAACAAAAACCTGTTTGGAGAGAATATCCAGTTTCCGTGTTGTATTGATTATCAACTCCGAATTATCCATCTCTTCAAGCTTTGAATAACGATTGGCTCCTCCGAAACCAGCCATCCTTACTGAAGAAGGGATAGGCTCAGCTTCAAAAATTACACGATAAATATTGTCATCCCGATTCTGAATATCTTCCAATACCTTTGAGATTTTCTCAAAGTCCTTATTCATCAGGTTGTACTGTGAAAGCAATTGTTCGTTTTGCCTCCTGAGTCGTTTGGTCTGCGGTGGATCAAAAAACTGAAGGAAAATAAAGAAGAAGATCACTCCGGAAACCAGACCAGTTGACAAATATCCAAGCATCCGTTTCACCAGCGTCTTGATGTTCCGTTCTATTTCATCAAAGCTTAGGGTATCGGGATTGAATCTGTAATTGGTTTTACCCATCTTAACTCTTTTTTATTTTATTTCTCTATGGCCAAAATTAACGAAATAATCTAATTTTGCAACGTTTTAGGAAAAAACTTCCGTTGTGGCAGAGCGCAAAACTATTAAAAAACTTCATTTTTCACGCTCATTTTCCTTTTTTAGGATGATTTTAAAGGTTTTTAACAAATATTTTTTATGAATTCAAAACAGATTCGTCAAACGTTTCTCGACTTTTTTGCCTCCAAGGAGCATGCAATTGTACCATCGGCACCTATGGTTGTTAAAAATGATCCAACCCTGATGTTTACAAATGCAGGAATGAACCAATTTAAAGATATATTCCTGGGAAATTCGCCCGCGAAGAATCCACGTATTGCTGATACTCAAAAATGTCTGAGGGTTTCGGGAAAGCATAATGACCTAGAGGAGGTGGGGCACGACACCTATCATCATACCATGTTTGAGATGCTTGGAAATTGGTCGTTTGGCAACTATTTTAAGAAAGAGGCGATCGACTGGGCATGGGAATTGTTGGTCGATATTTATAAGATCCCTGTAAATAAACTTTATGTAACCATTTTTGAGGGTGATGATAAGGATGGAGTACCGATGGATACTGAAGCACATGGATTTTGGCGCAAGTACCTCCCCGAAGAGCGAATTCTGAAAGGGAATAAAAAAGATAATTTTTGGGAAATGGGTGACTCGGGTCCATGTGGTCCATGCTCCGAAATACATGTGGATATCCGTAATGAAGAAGAAAAGGCTAAGATAAACGGACGTGATTTGGTCAATGAAGGACACCCCCAGGTAATTGAGATCTGGAACCTCGTTTTCATACAGTTTAATCGGAAGGCAAATGGCCAGCTGGAAGAGCTTCCGGCCAAACATGTTGACACAGGGATGGGATTTGAACGTCTTTGCATGGTTATTCAGGAAAAGCAATCCAACTACGATACCGATGTTTTTCAAAGCGTGATTACCCAGATCGCCTACCTTGCTGGTAAGAAATACGGAGCCGACGAAAAGGCCGATATTGCTATGCGTGTTATTGCCGACCACCTACGTGCCATCTCTTTTGCGATTACCGATGGACAGCTCCCATCAAACAACAAGGCTGGTTATGTGATCCGCAGGATATTGCGTCGTGCTGTCCGTTATGGCTATACTTTTCTCGATTTCCGAAAACCCTTTATTCATCAGCTGGTTAAAGTACTGGCCGAGAAGATGGGTGATGCTTTCCCAGAACTGATCAAACAACAGGAACTTGTTGTCAATGTCATTCGCGAAGAGGAGGATTCTTTCCTCCGTACCCTTGAAACCGGTATAAAGTTGCTCGATAATATCATAGAAGATACAAAGAGGAAAACCGGAACTGAGGTGAATGGGAATGTGGCTTTCGAACTTTATGATACATTTGGTTTTCCGCTTGATCTCACTGAACTGATCCTGCGTGAACAGGGGCTCACTGTGAATCGCGAAGAGTTTGAACGTGCGATGGATGCTCAGAAAAACCGCTCGCGTAGTGTATCCCAGCTTGAAACCGGCGACTGGATCGAGCTGCAACAGGCCGAAGGGGATGGATTTGTAGGATACGATACCCTTGAGGCAAAAGTTAAAATTAACCGTTATCGGAAAGTGAAAGGTAAAAAGGGTGAATTTTTCCAGTTGGTTTTCAACACTACCCCATTCTATGCAGAATCGGGAGGTCAGGTTGGAGATTCAGGGACACTTGAAATTGATGGAAATAAAATTGAAATATTTGATACCGTAAAAGAGAATAATCTTACAGTTCATCTCTCAAGGGAACTTCCGGCAAATCCGGCAGCAACTTTTAACGCAGTTGTGAATGCGAAAAACCGCAAACTAACCGAAAACAATCATACGGCAACTCACCTGCTTGATCATGCCCTGCGCGAAATTCTTGGAACCCATATCGAACAGAAAGGTTCGCTGGTATCGCCCGATTCACTTCGTTTTGACTTTAATCATTTCCAAAAGGTGACCGAAGAAGAGTTGATTCTGATTCAACGACGTGTTAATCAGCTAATAAGGGCTAATGCCAAGCGTGATGAACATCGTGAAGTTCCGATTGCCGAAGCCGAATCAATGGGGGCAATTGCTTTATTCGGAGAGAAATATGGCGATCAGGTGAGGGTTGTCAGGTTCGGCGATTCTGTTGAATTATGTGGCGGCACACATGTTGAAGCGACAGGCGCCATCGGTCAGTTTATTATTCTTTCCGAAGGGTCCATATCAGCGGGTGTCCGCAGGATTGAAGCGATCACGGCAGATAAAGCAGAGGAATATATTGAGCGAAATTTAAAAACGGTTAAAGAAGTTTCCTCCTTATTCAATAATCCTTCAGATCTTAAAGGAGCGGCGGAAGAGCTATTTGCTAAATATCAGTTGCTAACAAAGCAAGTCGAAGCATTTGAGAAAGAGAGTGCCGGTAAATTAAAGAAGGAACTCCTGCTTAAAGTAGAACCAATCAATGGAATCAACTTTCTGGCACAACAGGTCAACGTTGATAATGCTGCGATGATCAAAGATATCGCTTTCCAACTCAAAGGTGAGGTAGAAAATCTGTTTCTGGTTTTGGCTGCTGAAATTGATGGAAAGGCTAATATTCATGTGATGATCGCCGATAATCTGGTGAAAGAACGTGGGTTAAATGCGGGGGCTGTCATTCGTGATCTTGCCAAAGCGGTGAATGGCAGTGGTGGAGGACAACCGTTTTATGCCACGGCGGGTGGAAAAGAGCCTGCAGGTATACCGGATCTGATCAATAATGCAAGGGGATTATTAAAATAGTCCTGTAAATAAGCAAGTTTTGCCTTGGCCGTTGAACAATCACCGGCCTTTGTGCATTATCTGTATTAGCACTCTAAAAAATTGTCCGAATGAAGAATTTTTTTAATTTCCTTTTTTCAGTTGCCACGGCAGGATTTCTGCTGCTCCTTTTCGCAATGGCTTTGGCTTTCGCCACTTTTATCGAAAATAGCTACGGTGTTGAGGCAGCCCGTTCAATGGTATACAATTCATGGTGGCTTGAACTAATTTTGTTCCTCCTCTCAGTAAATATGATCTCCAATTTTATCAGGTACAAAATGTATAAGCTCCGGAAGCTGACCATGGGAACTTTCCATCTCGCTTTTGTTCTGATCATTATTGGTGCCGGAGTAACCCGCTATTTTGGAAGCGAGGGGATCGTCCATATCCGTGAAGGGGAGTCTACCAATATCCTTGTATCGGCAGAAACCAAATTTAATCTGATGGCCGATTTTCATGGGGAAAAGAAAAGCATCTCTAAACCGGCTGGTTTAGCAGTTCTTGCTGCTAATAATTTGTCAGGTCAAGTCACTTTGGGTGGTAAGGAGATTGGTGTAAAATCGGTTAATTATCTGGCTGATGCGCAACGAAGTGTGGAACCCGATGCGCAAGGAGAACCTTTGATCGAGGTTGTTTTTGCCCAGAATGGGTCCATGAGAACGGAACTGCTTCACATTGGGCAGGTGGTCACTCCAAATGGTACGACGGTCGGTTTTAATACGGATGCAAATATCCGCTTTTTACTAAAAGGAGATAGCCTGAAGCTTTATTCGAAAGATACCATTAATAGTATGGATATGCAGGGGAAGGATGCCCTTCACATTCCACCGGGTACCGAAACTCCTTGTTCCGAAAAGGTGATTTACAAGATTTCGAATACGACCCTTGTGATCAAAAGATTTTTAACTGCTGCAAGGGCGGTAGCTGTTGCCGGAAATGGAACACCTACGGGTGAAAATGCCCTCATTATTCAGCTGTCTGTTAATCAGAAACAACAGTTGGTGACCCTTTGGACCACCGACAAGAATGAAACCTCAAAATATACAGGAAGCTTCGAAGGGGTGAATTACTCTATGTGGATTGGCCCTCAGGAAACAATTCTCCCTTTCTCGCTTAAACTGAACGATTTCGTTCTGAAAAGATACCCGGGATCAAACAGTCCATCATCTTACGAAAGTCTGATTACACTTTCAGATCCTGAGAGGGGACTGAAGATGGATACTAAAATATTTATGAATAATGTATTGAAGCACAGGGGATATCGTTTTTATCAGTCATCCTATGATATGGATGAACATGGTACGGTTCTTTCAGTTAATCATGACCTTGCAGGAACTACGATTACCTATTTGGGCTATTTTTTGCTGTTCCTGGGAATCCTTCTCTCCATATTTAATCAGAAGAGTCACTTCTTTGGATTGATGAAACGTGCTTCAGCCGGAACGGGGCTGGTTTTGTTTCTGTTATTACAAAGTGGTTTTACCGCTAATGGTGCAGAACCACAACCGGTTTCACCGTCCCTTGCAAAAGAGTTTGCAAAAGTGTGGGTGCAGGGGCACGATGGTCGAATTAAACCTTTTAGCACGCTTGCTTACGAAGTGGTGATGAAGGTGTCACGTGCCGAAGAACTGGCAGGACAAACACCCGAACAGGTGGTACTTGGTATGTCTTCCCGCCCACAGGAGTGGCAACAGGTGGAGATGGTTGCCATCTCGGACGAAAAAATTGAAGCCAGGCTCGGACGTACTGGCGGAAAAGCCACTTTTGCCGATTTCTTCGATCAGCAGGGGAACTATAAACTAGCCAGTGATGTGCAAACCGCTTACGGGAAGAATCCTGCTGAAAGGAATCTTTACGATAATAATGTGATTAAAGTTGATGACCGGCTCAATGTTGCCTATCAGGTTTATCATGGCGATATGTACCGATTTTATCCTTCACCAAATAGTGCAGACCAAACCTGGTATACGCCGGTTGCAAAATTACCCTCTTCATTTGGCGCTGACTCTGTGATTGTCGCCCGTATATTCCCCGATATTCTGATGGCCTTGCAAAGTGATAATCCTGAATCGGGTATGCGATCGGTAGCCTATTTGATCGGATACCAGCAACATTACGGTTCTGCCCTTATCCCTGGTAAAACCAAACAGCAACTTGAAATTATTTACAATCATATCAATATTTTCAAGGATCTATCTCTTTGGTATGTCCTTCTTGGATTTATCCTGATCGGATTTTTCTTTTACTCGTTATTTACAGGTAACCCATTGAGAAAAAAGGCTGTAAATTATGCTGTTATCGGATTGTTTTTAGGTTTTCTGGCCCATGTCGCAGGATTAATTGTCAGAGGTTATGTTTCGGGCCACATGCCCTGGAGTAACGGGTATGAGTCGATGATCTACATTGCCTGGGCGATTATGCTGGCAGGACTGATATTTGCCCGACGTAATCCAATGGTGCTGGCAGCTGCTGCAATCCTCTCAGGGCTTACCCTTTTTGTGGCCCAGATGAGCTGGCTAAACCCTGAGATCACTAATCTTGTTCCGGTGCTAAAATCATATTGGCTTGCGATCCATGTTGCAGTGATTACGGCAAGCTATGGATTTTTGGGGGTTAGCGCCATTATTGGTTATATTAATTTGATTATGTCGGCTTCCCAAAATCAGGAAAACCGGAATCGTATCAATTCAACCATTGATCAGCTGACATTGATCAGCGAGGCTGCGATGATCCTCGGTTTGTATTTTCTCACCATTGGGACATTTCTTGGTGGTATCTGGGCCAATGAATCGTGGGGCCGTTACTGGGGATGGGATGCCAAGGAGACCTGGTCGCTGATCACTATTCTGATCTATGGTTTCATCTCTCATATGAGGCTTATCCCCGGGTTCCGCGGATGGTTTGCCTATAACCTTGCATCTGTGATCGGGTTGATGTCGGTGTTGATGACCTACCTTGGGGTAAACTATTACCTTTCGGGACTACATTCCTACGGAAGTGGCGAAGGGTTACAGTTTCCGATTGTTCTGGTTGTGGTATTTGTACTGATTGCCGTTATCGCTGTTGTTGCGAAGAGAAAAGAAGATAAATTTAGCAGCAAGTCTTAGATTTAAGAAATATCCTATTCTATTATAACTAATCCTGATAGGCTTTTGTAACCTGTCAGGATTTTTTATTTGTAGTTGATTATTATTGTAATATGCCTGATTTGATGCTTTTTTATGTATTTAGTTTGTATAGGTGTTTAGCCTTTGACACTTTAGGTATTGAGGTAATTTGGGTCCAAAAGTAGCTTTGATAAGGAGTTTCGGAATTTATCCAATTCAACAATATTAATCCCTTATATAGGTTTATTTCTTACATTTTTTACTTTTACAAAAAAATGTAACCATTATGACCGTAAAACGAACTTTCGACATCCTCGAATATTGTCTGAAAAATTATCCGCGTGCAGATGCTGTCTGCGGGAAATACGACAACCAATGGGTCCCTTTTAGTACGGAAGAATTTGCCCGTAAGTCGGAATTACTCGCGCTTGGACTTATGGCGATCGGGATGAAAAAAGGGGATCGTATTGCCACGGTCTCCGGAAATCGTCCGGAATGGAGTTTTGTCGATATGGCGCTCGCGATGTCAGGAGCTGTTCATGTTCCTGTATATCCGACAATCAGCGAGGAGGAGTACCGCTATATTTTCAGTCATGCCGAAACACGGTTTATTTTTGTCTCAGATGACAAGCTTTATAAAAAGCTAAGTCCGATGGTCGGGCATATTACCAGCCTCGAACAGGTTTTTACTTTTAATCAGGTTCCTGGAACTTCCAATATTGAATATCTATTTCATCTGGGTGAGGAAAATGAAAGTGCGCTTTCGGCTAACCTCCAACAAATGAAAGATTCAATTGGGGAGGAGGAGATGGTTACGATGATCTATACATCCGGGACCACTGGGATACCGAAAGGGGTAATGCTATCACATCGGAATCTTGTTTCGAATTTCACTACGCACGCCAATAACTTTGATATGGGACCGGCTCATAAGGCGATTTCATTTCTTCCCCTTTGTCATATTTTTGAGCGAATTGTGAATTACAATTTTCTTTACAAAGGGATCGGCATGTATTATGTAGAGACACTGGCACAGATTATGCCAGCTATCAAAGAGGTTCAACCCCATATCTTCTGCGGCGTACCGCGGTTACTCGAAAGGGTATACAATAGTATCCTGACCAAGGGGAAACAGCTGAAAGGCATTAAAAAATGGCTCTTTTTCTGGGCCGTTGACCTGGGGCGCATTTATGAACACAATATGAAAATGTCATTTCTATACCGTTTGAAACTGGCCCTTGCCGATAAATTGATCTACTCGAAATGGCGCGCCGGGTTAGGTGGAAATCTTCAGATCGTTGTGTCGGGTGGTGCGGCTTTACAACCTCGCATCGCCAGAGTTTTCAGTGCGGCAAAGATCTATGTCCTGGAAGGGTATGGTTTGACAGAAACCTCGCCTGTTGTAGCTGTTGGAAATTTAATGACACATGAACTTAAGGTAGGAACTAATGGCCCGATATTGCCTGGTGTGGAGGTGAAAATTGCCGAGGATGGGGAAATTCTGACAAAGGGGCCAAATCTTATGATTGGTTATTATCTTCAACCTGAGCTTACTGCTGAGGTAATCGATAAGGATGGATGGTTTCATACAGGGGATATTGGTATTCTTGATGAGGGAAAATACCTCAAGATCACTGACCGAAAGAAGGAGATTTTCAAACTAACCGGAGGAAAATACATCGCTCCCCAGATGATCGAAAACAAACTGAAAGAGTCGATGTTTATCGACCAGGTGATCGTGATTGGCGATCATGAGAAATTTGCCAGTGCACTGATCGTCCCCAATTTTGAATACCTGCACGAATGGTGCGCCGAGCATCAGATTCTTTTCAAGGATAATACAGATTTAATCCTTCATCCCATAGTCCAGAGTACCTTTCTTAGTGAAGTAAAAGAGATCAACAAAACACTAGGACAACATGAGGAGATTAAAAGGTTCAGACTGATTGCTGATACCTGGAGTGCACAGACCGGTGAATTATCGCAGACACTTAAGCTTAAACGGAAGGTTATTGAGGCGAAATACAAAGCGGTGATTGAAGAGATATTTGCCTCATCACGTGACGAAGGTTAACCGCAATTAACGGTTAAATTTGGCTAAATCGCGTTTCAGATAACGGAATATTCCAAACTTAAGTGACACAACTGCAGCAAATCCCTTCAGGTCACTTTCGGTGATTGAGTATAAGAAAACCGATTCAGGAACAGATCGATAGTTCACGTTGCCTGTGTAACGGTAGGTGGTGCCAATGCCTAATTTCGCATATTTCCAGACATTAAATTCCAGCATTAACCCTGATGTTAAAAAAAGAAAGTTGGGACTTCCTGTCATTGTTTCGCTATTCCCAGTAATTTTTAACTGCCCCATTCCCGCTGAAAATGGGAATGTAAGATGTACGATCTGGAGGGGCCACAATGTGTATTCAAAATGAATACCGCCCCATTTCATCTGAAGTTTTCCTGGTCCGCTTGATTCAGGAAGCGAAATATCAGGGAAGGAGAGATTGCCATCTACCCCAACAGTGATTTTTTTATTGATAATCAGACCAGCGCCTATTCCGGCGATTGTACTGTGTTGAACGGCGATCTGGCTGTATTGAAAGGTCGGGTTGATATAAAGACTCAAGTCTTTAGGTCTGTCTTTGAACAGTTTATCCATTGGATTTATTTGTCCGCTCAATTGAAGCATACATAAAATGAGGGTGATAAGTGCAAAAAGTGTTTTCATGATGTGAGATATTACTTATCCGATTTTGGTGTTAAAGATAAAAAATCTGATCTTAAAGATGATGACAGATAAAGTTGTTTATTTTAAAGAATATAATTATCCTTGCATTAAGTTAAACGGATAAGTTTGATTAAAAGGGTTAATTTTGTTTATGGAGAAAATTTTAATCACAGGAGCGACCGGTAATGTTGGATTAAGCACATTGAAGTTGCTGGAAAATAGAAATTATCCGGGTATTGAGGTTGTTGCTGCCGTCCGGGATATTGAGCGGGCACGGAAGATTGAAGGGATCGAAAACTGCAATTTCTGCCATTTTGAATTTGATGAACCGGCAACCTATGATAAAGCGCTTGAAGGGATTACCAAAATTGTTCTGATCAGACCAAACCAGGTATCGGATGTATCACGTTATATTTTCCCTTTTCTGGCCAAAGCAGAGAAATGCGGCGTAAAGCACATCGTTTTTGTTTCGATTGTCGGGGCTGAAAGAAACCGTATGTTCGCCAATCACCGGACAGAGAATCACTTTAAAAAACTGAGTATCCCTTCTACAATTCTACGCCCTTCACTTTATATGCAGAATCTGTCATCTTTGCATAGGCATGATATTCAGTACAATGACAAGATTAACATTCCAGGCGGTGCAGGTCTGGTCAATTATATTGATGTCAGAGATGTAGCAGAAGTGATCGTTACGGTACTGGTGAATCCCGGTCATGAAAATCAGGCTTATGAGATTACCGGACCTGAGGTGTTGGATTTTTATCAGATTGCCAAAATGTTTTCTAACGAACTGGGGCGGGATATCAGGTATACCAGACCATCAACTATTCGCTTCGTTCGGCAAAAATTACTGGATAAGAAGCAGTTACTATATATTGTTACACTCTCGCTCCTCTACTCTGCAGCACGAAGCGGGAAAATGAGCTATACCAACGATGTGTTTCGTACCATAACAGGGCACGACCCTCGTCATCTTGCTGATTTTATCCATGAATATCGGGAATATTGGATTAAAGATGATTTAAACGAGATAGCAAGAAATACAAGAAAAGGGAAAAACCGTCCCAATATTTAACATTTTAAACTATTTATAGATTAGTTTGTTTTTCGTAAATTGTCGTTAAAAATCGATGCCAGAAACTAATTTCGTCAATCTCCTGCTCACTTTGATCTGACGGGCATCTTAATTTATAATAATTTACAGCATCCTCCAACTGTTCCAAGGTGAAAGCGTATCCAATCGTTTCAAGATATGGATGAACCAGTTCCGGCTTCATCTCATTCATCCTCTTTCTTAAATTTCTGTCGTATCTGAGATTTACAACGAAATCAATGGCTTTTTGTGTTGGCATGACTTTATTTATTTAACGATTGTTCTACTTAAACATTGATGCTATTCCTTTTTCTATGGATGCGGATTGAATGTAAGAATTTTATTTTTTTATTTTATTTTAAGCATTTTCCGGTTTAAAACTAAAGATTTTTAAAGACACCCCCCTGATTTCATCGTTACTAATTTGTGAAATATTTTTTTCATTGGTTTATATTGTATTTACATATGTACTGAGAAATATTCACTATTTTTTTGCTGAAAAAAAAATTAAAAAATATGATGTAAAGTTTGATTGAATTTCGTTAATTTTATGGAAATCTAATTCTTACTGATATGAAGACAACTCGAATTTTTTTGATGTTCTTTTTTTGTCTGGTATTAATTAATCTGAATGCTCAGATTAACCTAAAAAAAATAATCAAGGATCAGACGAACCGAAAGGCCAATAATGAGGCGAATAAAGGGGTTAACAAAGGATTGAATACCGTTGAGGATGGGGTTAAGGATCTTTTTAAGAAAGATAAGACTCCGGAAAGCCCAGCCGCAAAGCCTGCTAAGGATAGTCTATCTAAAGCTCAGAATCAGAAAACGGCTCAAAGTGTGAGTCAAGCACCAGGTTCTCCTTCACTTCAAGCCTTTTCAAATTATGATTTTGTACCAGGCGATCAGGTACTTTTATACGAAGACTTTAGTCAGGATGCAGTTGGCGATTTTCCTGCACTCTGGACTACCGATGTAGCAGGTGAAGTTAATACCTTAAATATAGCTCCGGGCAACTGGTTAAATTTAAAAAGTACCGAAGGAACCTATTGGTTTATGAAGGATATCGTTATCCCTAAGAATTTCATTCTTGAATTGGATATCGTCCCCAAACCAGCTGCACCACGTTTTGCTGCTGATGTGGTCCTTTTTGGAGAAGGCAGCCACAGCGAAATGGATAAAAACGGTGATCCGGGGACCTGTGGATTACATATAAAAATCGAAAAAAATATATGGGAAACAGCAGGATATAAAAAAGGATCAAATGAAAAGCTTACCGGCTCCTCAACGAACAATCTGGTTGTTCCTGAAAAAGTTAACCATGTCATTATCTGGGTCCAGAACCGCCGGGTCCGTATTTATCATGCCGGAGGAAAAGTTTTGGATGTACCAACCAATATTTACGAAGGAAGCAAATTCACACGACTGTGCTTCAAACTTTACCGGGGAGCTTCAGCCGGTTCATATATATCTAATATCAAACTGACCACTGCGGCCCCGGATACCCGAAACAAGCTGCTCCAGGAAGGAAAACTTATCAGTTACGGAATCTATTTCGATGTGAATAAAGATGTGGTGAAACCCGAATCATATGGTGCGCTGAATGATATTGCCAAAATCCTTAATGAAGTTCCGGATGTAAAAGTGAAAATCGTAGGTCATACCGATTCGGATGGGAAGGATGACTTCAATCTTGATCTTTCCAAACGGCGAGCTGCAAACGTTAAAGCCGAACTGGCCAAATCATTTGGCGTAAATGGCGATCGACTTGAAACCGATGGTATGGGCGAAAGTAAACCTGTGGCGCCAAACGACACCCCGGTTAATAAAGCGCTGAACCGACGGGTTGAATTTATTAAGTTGTAAAATTTTAAATGAAAGGCAGGTTTTTTCGAAAAAATGACCTGCCTTTTTACCCATTTCAAATTCAGAAATTAGGCGCCGGAAATAGTTTCAGGTTGTTTTTTTGATTTTGAATAGCTCGCTACTCAACTGACAAACCAGTAATACCTATAAATCGGTCTGGATTGATACGACCCAAAAAGTAACTTAATCTGAAGTCGTTAAAATTGCCGATCGGTTTCTGAAAAGCCATTTGAAAGAAATTGTTTCCTTCAGATACGCTCATTGATAATAATTTTGGTGGGTATTGGGAATGCTCGATTCGAATAAATCCTCATTGCCTGTTTTATTGTATGCCAAATAATTGTATCCATTTTGATTTCAGATCACTAAAATCAAAAAAAATGAAAACAATCAAAATAAATTTCATTACAATTTGCATGATACTATTACCGGTTTATGTGTTTAGCCAGACCACGGTAAAAAAAGTGTCAGTAGAAAAGCCCACAAATACGGTTCCGAAACCTGGGTCCTCATCCGCCAGAATTAAGGAAATTGCAACCCAGATTTTGGTAAAAACAGACAACGTTTACCAAATTCAATCTACGGCTGCCATTTGTAGTTTTGTTGTTGATGGTAATTTAATACTCGAAAAAGGAGTTTGCCTGTCAACCAGTCCAAACCCAACAGTTAGCAACACAAAATTTGTCAATAAGATTAATCTCACCAACCTCACGGTAAATCTCACGGGTTTAAAACCCAATGTAACCTATTATGTTAGGGCATACGCTAAAAATAATGTTGCTATCACGTATGGAAATGAGCTGAATTTTACAACTATGGCAGCCGGTTATGACACGAATACTGAACACAAAACCAAACCAATTAAAACGAAAGGTAAGGATAGTTACAATTAATTAAGTCAATGCATAATCGTTCCAACTTTCAGAAATATTCAAACGAAATATGATTGACACTTAAGGCATTTTTAATTTATTCACTAAGATTCTACGCTATGAAATTCTTTTATCAATTAATCGTTCTATTTGGATTGCTGACATTGGGTTGGTCAGCTCAGGCTTCTCCAGAATCAGGAAAAAATTCCACTTCCACTCAGCAAGGTAAACTAACCGTTAGTGCAGTCAGGTTAACCGAAATTAAGTCTAATCAGGCCAAATGCAGTTTTACTGTTCAAGGATCCCCAATCAGCGAAAAAGGGGTATGTTATTCTGAAGCGTCATCTCCAACCATTAGCAGCAAAAAGTCGATGGCTCCCGGCAATCCTGCCAATAGCGGGACTTCCATTATGGGTGGGTTGAAAGCCAATACGACTTATTATGTTCGGGCTTACGCAAAAAGTGGTTCTGAGCTCTTTTACGGCAACGAAACTAATTTTAAAACAGCTGCGTCCACCGATCCACCAAAAAACAGCCAGAACACCGGGAAAAAGGTTGAACCTAAAACAGGAGGCAGCAAATAAATATTTCAAACCAATAAATATTAAATAGATATGAAAAATGTATTTTTGGTTCTTTTGTTGATGATCGCAATTATGTATGCAAATGCCCAGGTCAGACCTGAGGCTTATTTGAGCAAGTTCCCTTCAGTTCCCGGAGATATCTGTAGGGATGAGACGCAAGGCAAGGCCGAATTCCTCTCGAAGGTTAATGAAATTAGTGAACAGCTACAAACCGAACTGGAGCGGCGGCATGAAAATAATGAAGCCAAAGTCGATGCAGGCAAACCCAAGATGATGGACAATGTGATGAAGCAAACAGGAGTATCCCCGGAACTGTTACAGCAACTACAGGCTCTTGAAAAACAAAGCAAAGGAGCTTCCGGTGATCAGAAGAAAGCCTATGACGCCCAAAAGAAAGCATTGGCCAATCAGATGATGCAGCAAAGCATGAATATTTCGATGGGAGAAGTCGAAAACCTGAAAAAGATGGATAAAGCGGGGCAAAAAGCATGGGCAACAGCTTATGCTACAGAAAAACAGGCTGAAGTGATGGCCGACCCTAAAAAGTATCAGGACCAGAATGCGAAAGAAATGCAAAAATACAACCTCGTGAAAAGTCAGAAACAACTCAGCGACAGTCTTAATGCTCAACAGAATAGATACATGAAAAAGTTTGCGGAAATTGATGAAGATGAAGCTGGAAAAAAATTACTGGCCAAAATTGAGGGAATAAGAACTGAAATTGCTGATCTTTATAACGAAGCCGCTAAGACTGGAACGGGTCCTGAACGAAATAAATTAATTGCACTTAGAAGCGAGATGAAGAAGGCAAAGGTAAGTTACTGCAATTTGCAAACTCCTAAATATATCAATGCACTTGCTGAATACAAATCGTTTATCCAATCCTCTATGTCGGCTTATTACCGTCTTGAAAAATTATCAAACGAGGTATCTAAAATGCAAACTGGAGTAGATATCAGCCCTGAACCCGGTCAATTGGGTCTGAGCAGTGTTTCGGGTTATATACATCGGTTACTGGATGCCTACAAGTATAACCTATATGGATCTGAAGACTGGACGATCGGCTAAAATTGTCATTTATGAAACACATCTTTCTATTTCTCGTTTTCCTCCTGATAAACATGATATTGCTGGCGCAAAACACCAACAATGAGGCTGCACAGATTAAACAGCAAATGTCGGCTATCCGGAAATCAACCAATTGGGGCGATCCTGCAGCAGCTAAAGAAGCCAACGCGAAGATTGAAGCATTAGCGGCTAAGCTTACCCAGGCCCTGCGCAAAAACAATTCCACTCAGCAACCAGCGCAAGGGGACAATGGAAATCAATCGAAGGCCAAAGTTGAGAATGAAATTCAGCAAAAGATGGATGCCTACAGTACCAAATTGATGAGCCAGATGATGAAAATTGTACGTGAAGGAGACGAAGGGAAAATGGATTTGGCCGAACCGCTGAGGGAGGAGATTGTGCAGGAATACAAAGATGACGATGACCCAAAAATAAAATGCAGGGAATGGCTTCAGTCAATGCCTTACCTTCTCATTAACATGTCTGAGCCACAAGTTCAGGTGGTCATTGATCAGATGGCGGTGTTCAGGGGAATAAAAACATTGGTGGTAACCTGCAATACCAAAGGGACACCGGTCGATCTGGAGGAAATCCTCCGAAATGCGGCAGGTTACCCGCTTGAAGAATTATATATCATCAACTTTGGAAATTCAGTTTCACACCTGCCATCGGGAATTGGCAATTTCTCAAAACTGAAAATGCTGAGTGTTTTCAATAATAATCTTCTTGATCTTCCAGCTTCCATATCAAAACTCACGAACCTTAACTCACTGTATGCCGATATGAATCCAATTCAAACGATCAAACCGGTTGTGAGTTCACTTTCTGGCCTGAAGAATCTGGGCGTCGCTAAAACGAAAATAACTGAGGCTGAACTCAACCAGATTCAACAGATTTTACCGAAGTGCACCATGCTGAAATTATAGACATATGAAATCGCCATTATAAGAATATCACCAACCGAAATGAATCCGCCAACCGGCGGATGGCGATTCCATCTGGCCTTTAAAAACAAATTATATACAGATGAAACTTCCACGAAAAAATTTTGACACACAGGAGGATGATTATAAAGCCAAAAATGATGACATTGCTTTTTTTAAGCCTCACCCTTCGGGGGAGGTTTGGAGGGGGCTTAATTATAAACCTATGAAAAACCTACATTCCATAATCTCGCTTATTTTCCTTTTTGCAGCAACAGTTCTGGTTGCCCAGAAACCTCATTTCGCCGTAACAACCGAATGTGAGGGAACCAAATATTCATTGATTTATATAACCCCATTTGAAAAAATAATTTCCAAATCGCTTAGAGATGAATTTCCTTGTGCCGATGTAGGTTCCAGCAGTGAAATCAGAACCAGGCTTGGTGAGCTTCGTGACTTGGAATTGAATGGGAAAGATGTGCCAGCTGGTATGAATAATGTTGGCAAGGATTTGCCGCATGATTACTGGGTATATCTTAGTGTACATGATCAAATGGAAGGGAAAGTTAAACTAGAGGCCCGATGTTATAAGCATAAAGCGTTTGACTGCATTGCCAATGCCGGGAGTTTGGTAGCGTCTAATAATGAGGGTAGCGTTACCGATGCATGCAAAAAACTTTCAAAAAAGTTAATTGACGAATTGAACCAGAAGGAAATATGCGCCTTTAAGGGACCTGTTTCTATTACTGTTAACACAACGAAAGATTCAACTGAACTGGTTGAATATAGCGCGTACTGCAATCAGTCTGATCAGCTGTACCGCAAGGAAACGGTGATAAAAAATAACACCTTGAGTGACTGGAAACTCCAGCGGAAAGGCATTTCGTGGGCAGAAGGCACCATGACTTTCAGAACCAATGAATCGACCAAGATAACCGAAGAAGATGGTTGTCATAAATGCAAAACGGGTAGGGAAGGTGGACGAAACTATACCAATGAGAAATCATTTCATCTGGAGGGAAGCGGTATCTCGCACGATAGTTTCTACAAGGGGAAAAAGCAGGAGGACACGCGCATTGAGCTTGAATTTGTTGCAGAAGGCACTCTTAATTATTACGTCATTGCAAAAGGCACCTCACTTCCGGCAACAGGTGAAGAAAAATCATTTGAAGAAGCCCAGGGAACATGCGACAACCTTCCACGTTCTGCAAAAACCAATCCCCGGGAGGTCAGGATTCCACTTTGGGTGGTATTCGGTCCCTATCCGGGTAAAATCACGGATGACGTTTTACAGCACAAGGAATCGAAAGTGATAACTAATCTAAACGGCGAGAAATCAACAATTACTATTGATTTTAGATTGTCGCGTAAGGACAAATAAAGTACATAAGACCATCTAGGTAGTTGGAAGAATATACTGTCGTAATTATTTGCTCATTTTGACCTCCCGACCCCACCCTGCCCTCTCCAATGTGGAGGAAAAAGAGGGAAAAGCTGTTCAGAACGTCGTCCTGAAGACTCATTGGGGAGATTTAGAGGGGTCAAAAATAAGAAACCAGAAATTTAATTTAGTACATTATATCTTTCCAATTACATATTATAAGAAGAATTATGAAAGGATTAAGCCATGTTTTTTTATTGGTTTTGGTGGGTACCATCTTTCCCATTTATGTATTGGATGCCCAATCTACACAATTTCAGCCCGACAAACTTGGGAAGTTTGTTCTTCAAAACAAACTCAATAACTGTTCTGGTTTGGATATTGCTTCTTTTACAAAAAATCTGACTTCAATTTCTGAATGGGTACAACATAACGACTCAATTGTAAAAACTCCCAAAGGATTTGATGCTGCAGTAAGTTTTTCAGGAAATTCATGTGAAAAGCTTTCCGGCACAGAGGATTTTGGAATATCAGGCCGGATCAGTTTTTCATTTCGCTATTTTTATATTGAAAATGGGGTCTGTAATACTGTAACAGATTGGGCTGCTCACGGTACTGAAATCCGTATAAACAACCCAATTAATCTGATCGGCATTCAATTCAAAGAATCCGGCTTTAAATCGGATGATCCGCCTCATTTAAAGCAACCACTGAAAAAGGCACTCGAAAACCTTCAGAAGTATTACACGACCGCTCCGGTGTTGAAAGAGATTGCCCCGGGAGTGCGATTATATGCCCCAGGCTCAGGTTGGTTTAAGGGTTCATTACTTGTGTCCAACCCAGATCGTCCAGATATTTGGATCCAGGTAACAGTGAAAGAGATAATGAGTGCTAAGCTGGCCTATTATAAAATAAGGCAGGAAATAGATAGCATTAACTACGAAAAGACACTTGCCGAATGGGCTAAACTGAACTTTAATCCCGATCAGGTTATGCGCCCCGACCTGTACAACAGAATGAATAAGGAATTTGAAGCTTTCACTTCTGAACAATTAAGTCAACCAGCATATTCAAGTCCACAATCCGGGATTTCGACGATTAATGCAAATGGCGAGGGAAGAGCAGTAGTCAGGTTTAACCCCGCCTGCTGGGACCGGACATTGCCACTTACAGATGTACAATTCATATCGCTGGAATACCAACCTGCAACAACAATTCAATTGGAAGAATTCAAACAGCACAATCAGGGATTGACTGATTATGTGGGAATGTTTTTCAATCATCTTCCGGTTGAAAGATTGGGCGAATTGATTCAAGAATAAATCAAAAGCTTTTATAATCCATTTAACAACAGATTATGAAACGTCAATTTATTTTACTTGCTGCTTTATCGTTGAGCTTCAACCTATTTTCGCAGGTGTCAAAACCTGGTAAGCCTGCCTTTCAGGTCACCTATAAGGAAAATGGGAAAAATGTAAACCAATCCTGGCAGTACAATGCTACCGTTAAGTTTTCACTTTCCAACTGGAGTTCGCAGCATGATTATGGAGCTTATGATCTGAAAAAGACTAAAAAGCAGATCGATTTTGACCCGCAACTTTCCTCAAACTTGAACCCGAACAAAAAGTAAAATGAGATTAATTACATGTATTGTATTAATGACAGGTTGGGCTTCCGGAGTTTTTGCTCAGTATCCACTCCTAATAGAAAAGCCTGGCACATTTAAAATAACGTATGGTACACTCAATGGCCAGGGGCCTGACCAATATGGGAAATCATGTGGTTATACCAAAGCTGAATCTGATGATGCAGCAAAGAATCTTGTATTGCTGGTTGATATTTTTCGCAGGAATCCCGTGCTGAAGGAGATTTATGGGTTTGATGGCTATTGTTACCTGAACGGAGGACGCTGCAATACGAAATTCGGATACGGCCTGCCAGGTACCGTTTGCTTTTTCTTTGAACCATGGTCACTGCGAAAAGGCAAAGTTGTAAAACAGACATCCGAACCTCCTCAATGGCGCTTTGAGGTGAATATGACTGAGAAGTTTTGCAGCAATGGATTTAATGTTTCTAATTATAACAACGAAGGTCGGCCTTCTAATCCTGCATATAAAGCAGAAGAGATGGACAAGGCAGCGACACAATTACGGGAACTTTTTTTCCTCCCGGGGGAAAAAGCAGTAGTTAGTCCGGGTATCGACCGTTACGGCGACAACATTATCCTATTTAATCCCGACCAGCATGAGTACTGGAATCAGGTAACAATCCGCGAAGTTTTCAGGTTATTGATCAATTACTATAAACTTCATCCTGATAAAATCGCTATGGAAACCATGGTACCTATGCTCGAAAATGAATTTTCCAATTTTACCGAGACTGATAAAGATGGATTTGCCTATTTCGGGAATCCTGAATCTATTTCCCGGATCGTCTCAACAAAAAATGAGACTCCGGTTATGCGACCAAATCCTGATTATTGGAACAGGAAACTTCCCCGGTCAGCCATCCAGTTCATGTGGTTGGAAATCCCGCCAAAAGAAATAGTAAAGAGCAAGATGAAGGATAGATTGAAAAGGCAGGATGGGTACTATTATGTGAGCAGGTTGCTTGATGAACTTGATGTTAAAGATTTGTTGCCGGCTGTTAATCACTAATTTTAATTACGTGATAAGATAATTTATTTTAGTAAAACACCTTCTATGAAAAAAATATTTTTAATGCTGTTGTTTATCCAGGGTTTCCAGTTTTTTATTCAGGCTCAGGATTACCCACTACTTACTGATCACCCAGGTATCTTCAAATTGATCGACTGGGGCGTTTATACCCATTGGAATTGTGGTTTCACAAAAGCCGAAACTACTGCCAATTATCAGAAAATTATTGGTATAACTGATTTGGTTCGAAAAAATTCGGTTTTTACTGATCAGAAAGGCTTTGATTGTGAGACCTATGTGTATGCAAAAAATTGCCCGGATAAATATGGTTACGGAATTCCAAGTGAACTGAGTTTTGGATTTTGTGATTGGTTTATGAACAAGGGGAAGCCCAGTACCTATAGAATAGAACCACCCAGTTGGAAAATGCAGGTAAATTGTCTTAACAATTTTGTCAGCGGTAATTATAGTTTAGGTACTCAAAAGCCATCTGAGCCCCCTAAAGCAGGTTTTAATTACGAAAATTGGAAAAGTGTTAATGAGAAACTTCATGAATGCTTTTTTATTCCGGGAGCTAAGGAAGAGCTTGGAAATGGTGTTGACAGGTACAGTAGCGAGCTGATTGTTGTTTACAATCCGGAAAGGCCGCCATATTATGTACCTGTCAAATTTCGTGAATTGGCCGAAGGGCTGATCAATTATTGGCGACTTCATCCAGACAAGCTCCAATCGGATATGTTGACAAAAATGATGGAAGATGAGTATGCCAAAATCCCTGAGACCGAACGCGATGGCTGGGCTTACAATAATACTTATGACGAACGGCTCCCCGTTTTGCATATTACTACAATACCCGGTCCGCAGCCAGTGGTATGTTTAAATCCTGAATACTGGAACAGGAAGCTTCCCCGGTCTGCGATTCAGATACTGACATTTAACCGTTTAACTGATACGAAACGATATGCCAGGGAAAAGGTGGAAGCGCTGGAGCATAATTCAAATGGATATAATCTCACCAGGTTTTTGGAAGTCCTTGATATTAATGCATTCCCGGCATTGATTGATAAATAAATCCTTCTTCAACTTCCTTTTATGGAGGTGAAGAAGGATTTAACTGAAAGATACCTTATAATGGTCGCTATTTTGGATTAACCTGCCTGCTGCAATGCACAATCAATAAAATCCAGGCTGCAATCCAGGCTGTTCCACCAAATGGAGTGATCATACCTAACGCATTAATACCTGACATTGCCAAAATATAAAGAGAGCCGGAAAACAGAACAAGGCCTATGATAAAAAGATATGCAGACCACCTGAGGGCTTTTGACCGGTTAAAATTCATCAGAATACCAACTGCCAAAAGGGCAAAAGTGTGATAAAAATGGTATTGAATTCCTGTTTTATAAACTTCGAGCATTTGGGGACTGATTACCCCTTTCAGAGCATGAGCTCCGAATGCGCCAAGTATAACAGCCAAAAGACCACTAATTGCAGCCACAATTAAGATAAATTTCATCTGTAAATAATTTGTTTTTTAATTTTTTTTAATGCTGATACAGTATTGATTATCAGCTGGTGGCAAATTAGTCCATAAGTTATGTAATACAATTCCTAATATAGGAGCCAATTGCCCAACAACATCATCCTTTGCCTGTTCTTCAGCCGTTATGTGTTCATCTCCTGCATAATGAGCCATAACAGCATTTTTGAAACGAGGGGCAACCATCATCGCGGTAACCAATGGCATATTATATGGATCATGCGAAAGCATATAGGTGAATATTTCATCCACATGCGCGGACATGAAAATATTCGAATAGGTCACAAAATTAAGTCCCAGTGGTAAAGTGGAATTTATTGATGTAATATGCTTTGTATCAAGGCAGAGATTATCTAGGTCCATATTGATTAGGCGGTATGGGCTTGGCGGGGTAACCAGTGAGCCGGTCTCAATATCGAATATTTCATTATTGCAAAGACTTTTTCGCATTGTAATATCATTGGCGTGAAAGTGTCCTGTGAACATGAATCTCAGACCTGCATCTGCGAGCGCATCCGAATTCGCTTCCCAGTTATCCGTTACATATCCGGGATTCAGCGTTTCCTGTCCTGTAAAATGTTCTATAATGCCATGGTGCATCATCCCTAAAACAGTAATATTTCTCCTTTTCGCCTCTGCTAAACGATTCTTTATCCATTTCATAGTCCCGTCTTTGATCACTCCACTAACGGTTGCCAATGATCCGTTCATATAATATTTACAATCATCGATACCAAGAATCCACACCTTGTAAAATGGCTCACAGACATAACTCAACGAATTGATATTCCTTGATATGGCATTTTTATATCCGAAATCTGAATAGATATTCACAAAATCAGGAGCTGAAATGGAAGGTGTTGGAGAAGAATTATTACCATTATAGGCTACCGCTTCGGGATTATTGATATCGTGGTTACCAGGGATTACAAAAACTTTGATCCCGTAACCAGAGATCTGTTTAAGAAATTTGGCCATCGACTTATGGCTGACCTTTTCTCCGTCTTTGGTCAGATCACCGGGAATCAGGAGAATATTCGGTTTTTGTGCAACAATCTCAGATATCGCCTTCTTTAAAATCGGGTCACTGAATTCGATTAATTTAGGATCGGTTTTAAGGTAGGTCTTAAAAGCTGTGCCCTGAGCTGCGCCATTCAATAATAATGACGGGTCAAGATAGTGGATGTCGGACATAACTGCAATCTTTTTGATCAGCAGAGCAGATTTCAAGCTGTTTTCCTGATCTGAAACCTGATCAGGCTGATTGATCACCAGGTCTTTGGAGCATGAAGCAGCCAACATCACCAGGATCAAAAATGCAAAAACTCTCAGTGTTTTCATAATTTTGAAGTTAAGATTAATAAAATAGATTATCTTTTCTGTAAATACAGTCAAAGATCATTGGGTTTCCGGCTTACTCACTTAATTAGATAAATATACCACATTTCAGGCAATTTTTTTTCTTTTTTTTCCGGACAGGGTTAATTTTTTATTTTGGAGTAAATTAATTTGGGTGCCGAGAGGAGAATTGAATAATTTGAACTACTGAAAAGGTTATAAGTGATTTACCGCACTCAGGAGCCGTGTTTGGAGGCAATCGTTAGTTCATACTTATTTGTATCTTAGATACTACTCTGTATATCCAACAGTCTGGGCAAAAAGCACACGCTGGGTTGGTTTCAGTTTAAATTCAGTTACCGTATTTTCCTTATCGCAGTTATGAAACCATGCTGCCAATCCAAAAGATGCGGCAAACAGGTAGATGTTTTGGGCAATAAAGCCAGTATCTGTAAAGTAATACGATTTTTGAATTTCAGGATCTCCAATTTTTCGGTCTGGTTGGGCAGGTCCAAGGTCATACCTGCTGAGGTCAGCAATGTAAAATATATTTAGTGGTGCTGTGGCTGCATTTCTACGACCAGCCCTTGATCGGAAATCTCCTTCAGCAACAGGAAGCAGCTGATGTCCTGCAGCCTCATAAAGATAGACCCCTCCCGGCAAAGCGATATAGAGATCGATCTCCTGCGAATTGCTGGCAGATGGAGCTGTTCTCCCTTTTTTGCCAGATCCCAAAGTATCGCGGTTTATTCCAAATCCAGCCCAGAGCAGATTCGAAATAACCTGTAGGGGAAGCTCTTTGGAACTGATATTTCTGTTGGTTTTTCGTTCAGACAGAGAGGCCAAAACGGATTTCCCCCCCTCTTTCTCTGGCTTTGGTAGTAGAATTGGCTGAAGTTCCAACCTGACAGGTGGTACCATAGAATAGACCGACGTCGAAGTGGCAACAATTGCAAGGGTTGGTAAAGCTCTGATCAAATTTCTGCGGTTCATTTGTCTGTTATTTAAGAAATATTAATTGCAAAATATCAACCAAATATAATCAACAGGAGAACACATGAAGCTAAGATTCAAAACAATATTGTATCTTGAGGTGTGTGCATCAGATCCTGGAAACCAGATGAACGGATTTCTTAAAATAGTGTACTTTTATGAAATTTTATTGCTCAAATTAGCGTGAAAATTGGACTTCGATTTTAAAGTAAAAGATATGAGAATGATCCTCCAGCCATTGCTCAGAATTTTGCCGGTAGAATTTCTCCTGCGGTATATTTTTATTGTCTTCTTTGTTCCCGGAATTTCGTTCGTTTTACATTCTCAGGGGAGTACAGACCTCTCTTCCACTCCGGGTCATTGGGTAATCACCAATGATGAATTTCAGGTATACGAGCCAGCAATGATTCGCGATCAGTTAGATGATAAACTGGCACTTAATCAACTTAAGGAGTTATTTTTTCTTCCTCACAAGTCCCTTGATCTTGGTGATGGTATTTGCCTGTACGATTGGTATTACAAAAACAGGGTTGTAATTTCACGCAGCGACTGTCAACTTTGGCTTCCTGTTACCATCAGGGAATATATCAACAGAATGCTCATTTATTCTACCGCATCCTTAAAGGAGGAGAAAATCCCGCAAATGGTAATGGATGCTTTAAAAAGTGAAATTGCCGCAA
Organism: Prolixibacteraceae bacterium; assembly: GCA_963677935.2. Taxonomy (GTDB): domain Bacteria; phylum Bacteroidota; class Bacteroidia; order Bacteroidales; family Prolixibacteraceae; genus JAAFHB01. The sequence goes on from CAXXEH010000003.1 coordinate 6,068,181, forward strand.
TCCCTGTTGAAATGATGAATCAACCTGCTTTTCTAAGTAGTAGTTCTGGAAGACCACTTACCTCCATATGTGGGCAGGATGTTGAAACGGCATCAGCACTCTACAAATTAAACCCGGGTTATTTCGATACTTCGTTGCCGAGAACTCAGGTGCAGCTTATCACCATGACCATCGAGGGACAATCCGATAGCCCGGATTGGAGAGGCATTAGTGCCAAAAGAGTATGGGAATTTATTCAGGGTATGAAAGGGAGCGATTTGCGAAAATTGCTGGATATAAATTAATAAAATCATTCATGAGAAAAACATTGAGAATTATCGTCCGGTTTGTCATACCGGTTCTGATTGCCGGAATTATTGTCGCTTTGATAGCCTTGCCTTATGGTGCGAAAAATTACCTCAACAAACACGGAAAAGAATACACAGGCCGTAATATATCTGTCAATCAAATCCGCATCAATTATTTCACCACGACTTTAAATATCATCGGTTTTAAAATGTTTGAGGCGGACGGGCAGAAAACCTTCGTAACTTTTGATACCCTAACAATTGACCTGAATCCTTTGCGATATCTCTCTTCAGAGCTGGAAATTGAGAAAATACGTCTCGTAAAACCTGAGGTAACCATCATTCGTAACGATTCTGTTTTTAATTTCGACGATATCATCGCCTTCTTTAATTCAAAACCCAAGGGAGATACCGTTAGTGAACCCTCGAAACCATTCAAATACGTTCTTAAGAATCTCTCGTTGGTACATGGGAATCTGACTTTTACGGATAAGGGGGTTGATTATACCAATATCATGAAAGACCTTGGATTTACCGTCCCTTATATTAGTTATAACCAGGAGGAGATTAGCCAGGCGGGACTGAAATTTTATTTTGAAAACGGTGGTTTTTTACAGGCACAGGCCGATTATAACCAGAAAAAGGGGGCATACAATGCCGATTTTACAATCAGTCAATTAGATCTTTCACCCTTTCTACCTTTCACAAAAGATTACGTCAGGTTTGAAAGTGTACAGGGAATTGCTGACGGCAAGTTTCACCTTGGAGGGAATATTAATAAGCTGGATTCGATCTCGATACGCGGAAATGGTGATGTTACGGATTTTGCGGTTAAAGACCTTTCCGGCAGGAAGGTGCTTGGTGCAAAGAGTGGTAAAGTAACCATGGATGATACCTACCCCATGAAGTTCGCATTCAACTTCGATACAATCGCCTTAACTGAACCTTATCTCTTTTTTGAAATGAAAGACTCAACCAATAATTTTTTAAATCTGATGGTTGATACAGGAGATCAGGGAGAACCATTGCAATATTATTATCAAATCAATCACCTTAAGATTGAAAATGGTCTGATTGATTTCAGGGATAATACGTATGGCGAACCATTTGATTATCATTTTGATCAAATCGCCATGAACGTTGATTCTGTTACCTCCACATCCAAATGGATCAATGCTTATTCAACCATGCGCCTCAATCAGCGAGGTAAACTTAAGGCGGAGGTTGGAATTAACCCTTCCGATCCTTACGAGTTGAAAGTGAATTATGTAGTTACAAACTTCCAGCTGAGCGATCTGAATATCCTTTCGAAGTATTACGTTGGATTTCCGATTTTAATGGGAAATATGTATTACCAGGGGAAGACGGTAATTACCGCCCGGCAGCTCACCAGTGAGAATAAACTGATTGTTCGGAATGCCAAACTGGGGAAAAAGAGTGGTGGTTTGATGAATTTGCCGTTGAAATTAGCCCTTTATCTGTTAAAAGACGTTCATGGCGACATTACGCTTGATCTGCCGGTGAAGGGTGATTTAAACGATCCTAAAATCAATATTGGAAAACTGGTTTGGCAGGTTTTTAAGAATTTTATTGTGAAGATTGTGGCCTCTCCGTTCAGGGCTTTATCAGGATTGGTGGGGGTTGATCCCGATGAGATAAAGGGGATTCAGTTCAATTATGCGGACACAACCCTTACTGACAGTCATCTTCGAAGAATTAAGTTGTTCACGGAACTGGAGAAAAAAAAGCCTGATATGAAGATTGAATTAGCCTGTTATAATGATATTGAACTTGAAAAACGGGAAATTGCAGTTGGCGAGGCTGGAAAGCTGTTCAAAGCTGCAACCGGGGCCGATTACGAAAAAGAGAAGGAGCAATTTAAAACCTTCCTCTCAGAAAAACTAAAGGGGGATACCCTAAATTTGATTTCAGGAAGCGTAAAGTTGATTGGAGATCACAAACTGGATTCTATTCAAAACAGTTATTCTCAGCTCAGAATTCACAAGATCGAAAAGGCATTGCACAATATTAACGACTCTACAAGGATCAGAATGTTTCTCCCAAACCGGGAGGTTCCCGAAAATGTGGGTAGCCGGCCGGTTTTTGAATTGAAATTTTCGATTGAAGAGTGATGTTTCATTAAATCAGGAGATTGCTCTCTGTGTTGTCATTAGTACGCAGTGAGGAATCTCCTTTTTTAATAGCCAATAGAATGCTGTCATTAGTAATGGAGCGTTGCGGAATGAGGAATCTCACTTCCACTCATTTTTTCGCTGTCACTCTTTCGCAATCAACCCAAGCTCTTTCCCTTTCAAAAGCATATATTGGTAGGCTTCATCATAATTATTGTGGATTTCACCCTCGAGAATAGCCTCTTTTATTGCCGATTTGATGATCCCGATTTCGCGTCCGGGCTGAAGGGAGAAGGTCTCCATGATGATCTCACCCGTGATTGGCGGCTGGAAATTCCGGAGTGCGTCACGTTCTTCAATATCTTTTAGTTTCTCGCGAACCAACTGGAAATTTGATAAAAATCGGGTTACTTTGTCCGGATTCTTTGAAGTAATGTCCGCCTCACAAAGTGTCATCAGGTCATCGATATCATCACCTGCATCGAAGAGCAATCGCCGTACTGCTGAGTCTGTGACCTCCTCCTCCGACAAAACGATAGGGCGCATGTGTAAAGAGACCAGTTTTTGTACATATTTACACTTCTCGTTTAAAGGTAGCTTTAACCGGTCGAACATACGGGGGACCATTTTTTCGCCCACAAAGTTATGTGCATGAAAGGTCCACCCCAATCGCTGGTCAAAACGCTTGGTCACCGGCTTGGCGATATCGTGAAGTAGTGCAGACCACCGGAGCCAAAGATTGTCTGTGTTTTTTGAGATCCGGTCGAGGACTTCGAGTGTATGGTAGAAATTATCTTTATGCCCAATTCCATTTATTGTTTCCCGACCTTTCAGTTTTTGAACTTCGGGAAGGATCATTGCCAGTAACCCCGTTTTTTCAAGCAGTTTAAATCCGACGGAAGGTTTTGGGGAGAGGATGATCTTATTGATCTCATCCGAAATCCGTTCCTTTGAAACAATCTCAATCCGTTTACACTGCGTTTCAATAGCATTAAGGGTGTTGGCTTCGATTGTAAAATCGAGCTGGGTGGCAAAGCGGACTGCCCGCATCATCCTCAGTGGATCATCTGAGAAGGTGATTTCGGGGGCAAGGGGAGTTCTAAGAATTCTGTTCTCAAGATCACCTATTCCGTCAAAGGGATCCAGCAATTCGCCGAACCGGTCATTATTCAGGCATATTGCAAGGGCATTAATTGTGAAATCACGCCGCTTTTGGTCATCTTCGAGGGTCCCATCTTCAACGATCGGTTTTCGGCTCTCCGTGCGGTACGATTCCTTTCGGGCGCCAACGAATTCAAAATCAATGTCATTAAACCGAAACATCGCTGTCCCAAAATTCTGAAAGACACTTACTTTGAGACCCGGACGCAATGTGGCAGCAACCTTGGTGGCCAGATCGATCCCACTTCCAACAGTGACAACATCCACATCAAAGACTTCCCGCCTGCGATTAAGAAGAATATCCCGGACAAATCCCCCGACAACATATGTTTCAATACCCTCCTGATCCGACACTTTTCCGATTTGTCTGAAAACGGGATGAGTTATATGATCTTTTAAATTCTGCACAAAATTATTTTAGTCATTACCACTGGGTGCAAAGTTAAGTATTTCAAAATAATTCTTCCCGGTTGCTCAGCGGTAAAAAGCCGTAGTTAGAGTGTGACCTCAACTCAGGTTACAGGCCCCATCCCAAGGCCCCACCCCAAGGCCCCACCCCGGCCCTCCCCAAAGGAGAGGGTGACTAATAGACAGTCTCTCACGTACCCGGATATAATGCCCTGAAGGTTGAAGGCCCCACCCCAAGGCCCCACCCCGGCCCTCCCCAAAGGAGAGGGTGACTTACTAACAATCCCCTCTGATTCTGTCCGGATGCGTTCTGACAAGTTCGGGATGCCCTCTGATTCAGCCCGGATGCGTTCAGATAAATCTGCGGAGGGTTCTGACAAATTCCGGATGCGTTGAGACAAATCTGCGGAGGGTTTAGACTCGGTCCGGATGCATTTATACAAATCTGCGGAGCGTTCAGATAAATCCGCGGAGGATATAGACTCGGTCCGGATGGGTTTAGACAAATCTGCGGAGCGTTCAGATAAATCCGCGGAGGGTATAGACTCGGTCCGGATGGGTTTAGACAAATCTGTTTTGGTAAGTGAGCTGGTGACTATTTCAGGGATAACAACCTGTCACCTGCTCACTATAAGGGAGGTTTTAGTCGGTAAGCTGGTGACTAATTCAAACGCAACAACAAGTTACCTGCTCACTAAAAAACCAGGGCCCCACCCCAGCCCTCCCCAAAGGAGAGGGTGACAACATAGATAAGCCATTACCTACCCGGATATAATGCCCTTAAGAGGCTGTATCTTAATAACCCGGGGTAAGCGATCCCGGCAAAGATCTCGTTTTGAATAAAAGCATCCGGGATCGCACCACCCCGGGATGAAAAGTACGAACGCAAACCGTCCGCGATCAAAAGCCAGACGCTGCACAACCCTTCAATCGGACGGAATGTCAAGGCCCCACCCCAGCCCTCCCCAAAGGAGAGGGTGACTAATAGACAGGCCCATGCGTACCCGGATATAAAGCCCTGAATGGGCTATATCCTAATAACCCGGGGTAAGCGATCCTTGCAATGATCTTGTTCTGAATAAAAACTTCCGGTATCGCGCCACCCCGGGATAGAAAGTACGAACGCAAACCGTCCGCGATCAAAAGCCAGACGCTGCACAACCCTTCAATCGGACGGAATGTCAAGGCCCCACCCCAGCCCTCCCCAAAGGAGAGGGTGACTAATAGACAGGCCCATGCGTACCCGGATATAAAGCCCTGAATGGGCTATATCCTAATAACCCGGGGTAAGCGATCCTTGCAATGATCTTGTTCTGAATAAAAACTTCCGGTATCGCGCCACCCCGGGATAGAAAGTACGAACGCCAACCGTCCGCGATCAAAAGCCCGTCGCTGTACAACCCTTCAATCGGACGGAACTGGTCAGGCCCCCACCCCGGCCCTCCCCAAAGGAGAGGGTGACTAATAGACAGTCTCTTACACACGCGGATATAAAGCCCTGAAGGGGCTGTATCTTAATAACCCGGGGTAAGCGATCCCGGCAAAGATCTCGTTCGGAATAAAACATCCTGGATCGCGCCACCCCGGGATAAAAAGTACACGCGCAAACCGTCCGCGATCAGAAGCCCGTCGCTGCACCGCCCTTCAATCGGACGGAAGGTCAGGACCCCACCCAAGTCCTCCCCAAAGGAGAGGGTGACTAATAGACAGTCTCTTACACACGCGGATATAATGTCCTGAAGGGGCTTTATCTTAATAACCCGGGGTAGGCGATCCCGGCAAAGATCTCGTTTTGAATAAAGCATCCGGGATCGCGTCACCCCGGGATAAACAGTACGAAAGTAAACCGTCCGCGATCAAAAGCCTGTCGCTGGACAACCCTTCAATCGGACGGAACTGGCCAAGGCCCCACCCCAGCCCTCCCCAAAGGAGAGGGTGACTAATAGACAGTCTCTTACACACGCGGATATAATGCCCTGAATGGGCTTTATCTTAATAACCCGGGGTAGGCGATCCCGGCAAAGATCTCGTTCTGAATAAAACATCCGGGATCGCGCCACCCCGGGATAGAAAGTACGAACGCAAATCGTCCGCGATCAAAAGCCCGTCGCTGGACAACCCTTCAATCGGACGAAATGTCAGGACCCCACCCCGGCCCTCCCCAAAGGAGAGGGTGACAACATAGATAAGCCATTACCTACCCGGATATAATGCCCTTAAGAGGCTGTATCTTAATAAACCGGGGTAAGCGATCCCGGCAAAGATCTCGTTTTGAATAAAAGCATCCGTGATCGCACCACCCTGGGATAGAAAGAATGAGCGCAAACCGTCCGCGATCAAAAGCCCGGTGCTGCATCGCACTTCAATCGGACGGAACTGGTCAGGACCCCACCCCGGCCCTCCCCAAAGGAGAGGGTGACTAATAGACAGTCTCTTACACACCCGGATATAATGCCCTGAATGGGCTTTATCTTAATAACCCGGGGTAGGCGATCCCGGCAAAGATCTTGTTCTGAATAAAAGCATCCGTGATCGCGTCACCCCGGGATAAACAGTACGAAAGTAAACCGTCCGCGATCAAAAGCCCGTCGCTGGACAACCCTTCAATCGGACAGAACTGGTCAGGACCCCACCCCGGCCCTTCCCACAGGAGAGGGTGACTTATAGACAGTCTCTTACACACCCGGATATAATGCCCTGAAGGGGCTTTATCTTAATAACCCGGGGTAAGCGATCCTTGCAATGATCTTGTTCTGAACAAAAACATCCTAGATCGCGCCACCCCGGGATAAACAGTACGAAAGTAAACCGTCCGCGATCAAAAGCCCGTCGCTGGACAAACCTTCAATCGGACGGAACTGGCCAAGGCCCCACCCCAGCCCTCCCCAAAGGAGAGGGTGACTAATAGACAGTCTCTTACACACGCGGATATAATGTCCTGAAGGGGCTGTATCTTAATAACCCGGGGTAAGCGATCCCGGCAAAGATCTTGTTCTGAACAAAAACATCCTGGATCGCGCCACCCCGGGATAAACAGTACAAAAGTAAACCGTCCGCGATCAGAAGCCCGTCGCTGGACAACCCTTCAATCGGACGGAACTGGTCAGGACCCCACCCCGGCCCTCCCCAAAGGAGAGGGTGACTAATAGACAGTCTCTTACACACCCGGATATAAAGCCCTGAATGGGCTATATCCTAATAACCCGGGGTAAGCGATCCTTGCAATGATATTGTTCTGAATAAAAGCATCCGGGATCGTGCCACCCCGGGATAAAAAGTACGAACGCAAACCGTCCGCGATCAAAAGCCCGTCGCTGGACAACCCTTCAATCGGACGGAACTGGTCAGGACCCCACCCCAGCCCTCCCCAAAGGAGAGGGTGACTAATAGACAGTCTCTTACACACCCGGATATAAAGCCCTGAATGGGCTGTATCTTAATAACCCGGGGTAAGCGATCCCGGCAAAGATCTCGTTCGGAATAAAACATCCGGGATCGCGCCACCCCGGGATAAACAGTACGAAAGTAAACCGTCCGCGATCAAAAGCCCGTCGCTGCACCGCCCTTCAATCGGACGGAAGGTCAGGACCCCACCCAAGTCCTCCCCAAAGGAGAGGGTGACTCTAAAAGAATTACTATGCCCTCTGATTAAGTTGGGATGCCCTCTGACAAATCCCGGATGCGTTCTGATTCAGTCGGGAAGCGTTCGGACAAATCCAGGATTTAAATGCCTTTTTTTAATTTGGAAAATGCGATATCGCTGATCCCTTTTTTCTTTAATATTCGTAATAAATTCAATACTTTACTCCCCCACGTTTGTAAGGAGGAGGGGGTAATCGGATAAACGGTTGCAACTTTTATTCCTGTTTCAAATGAGCATGAACGGCGCCACTATCTATTTAGGCTGCACTTATTGGCAAAAACGGTGCACCTGTTGCCAAAATAGCTACATCTGCCAAATCAATCATAAGATTGATGGAGTTTAGGGTTGCCACACAAAACATGTTAAATAACAGCTAATTAAATTGATTTGATTAAAATTAAATGAAATTATATTGATAAATTTGGAGGGGTGAAAAGTTTGGTTTATTCAGTGATAAAAAGTAGGAACGCTGATTAAAAAATGCATTGACCAAGGGAGGGATCAAAAAGCCGGTGACATTACATTGGCTACGCCATTCGTATGCCACCCATTTGTTGGAAACCGGCACTGACCTGCGATATATTCAGGAACTGCCAGGTCGTCAGAGCATTAAGACGACTGAACGGTATACTCATGTAACTGAGAAAAGTTTACTGAAGATTCCAAGCCCTTTTGACGATTTGTAAGAAATGAATCTTACATTGCCAAAAATAAACAACGGCGAGTACTGTATTTAGCGATCCGATTTTGGAAGTATTGTACGGATTTTCCGTTGGTATAAAAGAGTTAGCGGTTATTGAAAAAAAACGACCTTGCAAATATTAATTTATGAATAACGAATTTTACATCTCGACAGATAAAGAAAGGCTTGATATCAAGTTGATTCATGATTTCTTAAATAATGATTCCTATTGGGCTAAAGGTCGAAGTGAAGAGACGATTCGAAAATCTATTAATAATTCACTTTGTTTTGGAGTTTATAATGGTTCTCAGCAAATTGGGTTTGCTCGAGTTGTAACTGATTATGCAGTTTTTGCATGGATTTTAGATGTTTTTATCTTGAAAGAGTTTAGAAAACAAGCTTTGGGAGTAAAACTAATGGAATCAATAATGAATCATAATGAATTACAGAATCTTCAACGTTGGGGATTAGCAACAGATGATGCACATGGATTGTATGAAAAGTTTGGATTTGAATTAATTAAGCGACCAGAGATATTTATGGAATCTGTATCAACTCCAAATTAATAGAATAGCAATGAAAATAGAACCAAGAGAAATATTAGACAAACAAGGAAACCGAATAGTAATAAGAGAAGGCAGGATATCCGATTCGGAAGAATTACAAAAATGTGTTAAATCATATCTCAAAAGCAAACAGATTCCTCTCACAGAATTAGAGTTTAATGTTTTAGCTAAAAACCATGAAGAATGGATTAAAAAGTTCATAGATGGAAAAAATGATTTGCTATTGATTGCAGAACAAAATGGAACTATTGTCGGAAATGTAGACTTAATGATTAATGGTCGTCAAATGCTGAAACATACTGGTTATATAGGTATGGGAATTCATGAAGATTGGCAGGGACAAGGAATTGGGACAGCAATGTTTAAAATACTTGTTAATTGGGTTGATAATAATCCAGATATTGAGATTCTTTGGTTACAGGTTTTCAGTAATAATGAGAAAGGATTACGTTTATATTCAAACTTGGGATTTGAAGAAACAGGTAGACAGAAAGGATTTATTAAAACAGAATCAGGAGAGTATATTGATAATGTAATAATGACGAGAAATATAAAAACAACAAACCGCTAACAACGGGTATAATCAATGGCGGGGGTTGTAGCGCATTCAACACCTCGTCTCGCAGGTAGCGTCTGTAACGTGGGATAGGAACGCGTCCACGAAGTCCGCCACTGCTCATACCCGCGACCGTTATTGCCAACCTTAAAAGACCTCGCAACTTTCGACGCATCCGTTGCTGAGATCGAGTTCGTAGAGATCGTATAATGAAAGTTGTTTGTATTCTGGTTTGTATTTGCTTTCATCAACGGCAGGATCAAACGGCAATTTTGCCATTTCAATAATTTCGTAAATTGATTTGTTCTGCCTAAAGCAATTTATAGGCGGTTTCATCAAAGGATTGTGCTTTTTGGTGTCAGGTATAAAGTCGCTGTATTTTCGTTCCATTTCAGCCCACCAAATCACAGTTTCGGGGGTTTCGTTAACTATTGTCATTAACTTTCTAAATGATTTTTTAAAGCATAAATCACAGTTTCCTTCGTAGGTTTTCAATTCAAGATCAAAAGGCTGTTTGCTCCAAAAATTATTAATATCATTTCTGGTCGTTTCAATATGGGAAACAAGCGGATAAATGAAGCGTTGTTTTTTGTGATCTGGCGCAACTCTATCAATCTCATCAATCCTTATTCCAATTGCCATAAAATAATGCTTCCATCCAATTGATCTGGCATAAGCCTGTATTGTGTACTTTTTCAACTCTCTGGTACAATGTGGGCTTTTAACCGATGGCATTCCGTGTTTTGCTATCATTGCCTCAAATGGTTCACCGTTTCGGCTTGCTGTTTTATAGTCAACTATTCTGGCTCTAACTCCTTTTCTGTTTTCGGGGTTGGTAATTGCTTCAACCCAAATACAATTAAATCCAAAATATTTATCGCACTTTTCAACAAAATCGAGCGTTTCCTCTCTCTCTTTCCCAGTGTTTGCATAAACAACCAAAAATTCATATTCGTTGCTTAAATTGTCGAGTATCCATTTAGTCATAAATGCAGACGTTCGACCTCCTGAAAATGAGATTAACAGCTTCGATTTGACAAAAGGCTGGGCAATAACTTCGGCTATCCGCAAGTCTGGCAGCGGTGCGTTATTCAAGTTCATCTTTTCGTTCATACATTATTGGTTTTTGACAGTTATTTACTCGTAATCCAGCCCTGACGTATAGCCTACACCGTTAGCTGCCATTATAAAAAAAACATCTTAAAATCAAACGGACACTCAGAAATAATCAATTCGAATGATCAAACAAAAATTGCTGACTATTATTATTTGGACATTTTCATGTATTGCATACGGGCAAAATACAACGATTTCTCATCTCGACTCGTTGGTCAATAATTTCGTGAAGGTACTCCAAGAAGAAAAAATTGACACAATTTGCGTTTATGAAAATTATTCAGCTGGTGAACTTATTGCATCCTTGAAAGAAGAGGATAGATGTAACTACCCTACTATTTTTAAATCAGCATACATTTTTTGGGTAAGAAATGGGAAATCCCATATAAGCAAAAAGGACAATTGTTTTGACTATTCCTCAGTTGAAATTAAATCAGACTCACTGTGGAACTGCTTTTTTAATTACAAGAACAAAATATTGAAAGAAGAAGTAAAGAAATTTAATTATATATTTTATAATAATGGCAAAAAGGAAGTTGGAAGAATCCAAGGTGAACCCTATAATTACTATTTCTTTAAAGTGTTGTTTGGCAATGTTATCATTACAAAATCATTTAATAGTTTTGACTTACAGCCGAATATAATCTATGGTAAATTGGAAACCAACATTAATTACAAACATAATATGAATTTAAAAAGCAAGTATTTTGTTGACCGACTTGAAAAAGTTGTATCATCAGTTGAAAAAAATAAACTATTGAAAAAGACAAGAAGATAACTGTAACGCAAGTGGTTATCAATTAAGAGTATAACGGCAGCTAACAGCAAGCTACCCGCAAGCAGGGATTCGGTGCTTTGTTGACAATAAATATTATATTTGAAGTGCAGTTCTTCGTGGGAGGTTTAGTGGTGAAAATCCCTGCCTGCGTGTAGCTGCGGAACGTTATGGGCAAAATTAAAATACACACCACGAAATATAGACTCATATGAAAAAGGAAGAATTAATTGAGAAATTTAATGAACGAGAATTTATAATAAAATATACTAACTTCTATGGTTTAAAATATTTTCTGAACAACTGCATAATTTCAAAGGATTACGATTTTAATAATTTGGATACTAATACAATAATTTTATCCAATAAAGGACAAGAGTTATTTGATAAATTAAAAAAAGGTAAATACGCATCGACAAATGAGAACTTATTAAAACTTGCAGTATTCCTTGAATTCGATCGTTCTGAATTACTAATAGACATAAATAATAGTGATTACAAATCATTTGTAAAATCCGTCAGTAATGAAATAATCAATAGGAACTTATTGTTTCCTTGGATTTATGGACGCACGCTTTATGACAAATATTATGAAGAATTTGAAGAGCAAAGTAGATTTCTTGAAAATGAAGAAACTCTTAGGCTTTTAAAAGACACTCCACAAGGTGTTTTCCAAATGGGAAATCAAATCATTGGACCTTTAGGTATTCTTCATACTGAAAATAAGAGGATTTTGCCACCAACAAGAGTAGTGCAGCTTTGGCATTGCTCAGACCCGTCCTGTTTTGCTCTACATACAGTCAAATTATACTCTGCAAGGACCTTAATATCAGAATTACTTTTTGAAATTTCTGAATTAACAAGAGGGGAAGAAATATCTGAGTGGTATGACTTTTATAGAGAATTATGCGATTCTGAAAATTCATTCTATGATGATTTTAAGTTGAATGACATTCCATTAACATTAGTTAATTCATTTGGAGAGAATGAATTACGCTTATTGTTACAAGAGATAATTGACACAAAGGAAGGAGCAAGAACAATTATTCCAAAGGGGAAAAGGTTTCAAGGCGCTTCAGAAAAAATAATAAGTTCTTTGTCGAAAGCAGAATGTTTTCAAACTATCCTACTTTTCGATTCGTGCGATTTACTCGTTGCAACAGAAAAACTAATTATTGAGAGAAAAATATTTATCCCAACAACAGAAGTTAGAGTATCAAAGATTCGAAAGACAGGTGGTTTTTTTAATATTATACATGAATGCAATAGATTAGGTTTTCGGGCAATTTCATCTGACACACACCTTTCTTTCATTCACTTAAGAAACTTAATATTAAAACTGTACAGCGAGAATGGTCTTAAGCAGCAATTAGAATGGAATTTGAGATTTTATGAAGCAGCTAGTTTGAAAGAGAAAGTAGAAGATTATATAAATTCTGAAGAACCAAGAAAAATTTTGAAAGAAGTTGTTTTGAATGGACCATATCAGGTTGGGAAAACTTTTGAATTTTTACCTGGCTATTTTCAAATGCCCAATACTTTAGAAGAAGAAGAAAAAATGATTGATAAGATTCTTTGGAAACTTGGATTCAATATCAACATCTATCCACAAATATTACCGGTATTCGAAAAACGATTATCTAAGTTTAAGAAGATAATTGAAGAGAATAATAAATATACTGAGGCAGATAAAGAAAAAATTAGAAGTGCAGCAGTTAACTTATTTGTGTCTTTAGAAGAAATTTTAAAACATACTTTATCTTTTTCCACGTGGTTGCTTCTATCAGACCATTTCAAAGTTACTAGGTTTAAATATAATTATACAGAAGCGACATCTTTTATGACCGAAAAATTAAATGGCTATGATCTGAACGAAGACACAAAGTTGTTATTTGATTCAGGTGGCAAGAATACCTTATTCCCATTAGTAGAAGGATTTCGAGCATTATTTGGAATTTGTGACGCTTATCTTGACGATACAACTAAGTATGAAAGAGAGAAAGCAGAAATGCCAAGGTTTTTTGGCAAGACCAATTTAGTCGATTTTCCTCTAATGCATAGTGCTTTAGTTATAGATATTAAAAGAAGTTGTTATCAAAATATAAGAGAAATAGGCCTTTCTATACCCTCCGAGTTTGGCAAAAATAAAGTTTTAGAGATAAGGAATTCTCTTGAGCATGATAGAGATGACTTTCCATTGAAAAGTAATTTAATCAAGGCATGTGAATGCCTAAGCAAATCAATCAACAGACTTTACGAATCAGGTCTTTATCCAAATGTATATTTATTTAGCTCACTTAATAAAGATAAGTATAATAGGGTTATAAAAACATTTGAAGATTACAATGGTAAAGAGATTGTAATTTCTGAGCTAATTAATTACAAAGGGTATCCAATTCCTAGTTCAGACTCTCCAATAGTGATAGTACCTGAAATAACCTTTCCAGACACAAAAGAACCTTTAAGAATTAAATATGAGGAAAACTCTGAATATTTATTTTATTGGAGAAATTACCCAAGAAAGAAACAAAAATTAATAAAAAAAGATACACTTGAAATTGAGGAATAAAAAATTCAGCCCATAATAAATAGGAATATGAGCGGTCTGCAAGACCAAGTCCGCCAATTTGCGTATTGAACTACACCCGCCGGGAACGGGGCTATGCACTTAGCAAAGGTTTTATTGATTTTTTAAGTTGTAAAACAGAGGTTAAGATTAACCGGCAGTTTGACCTCTTTCTTGAGCGAAGGCAGTGCAATTGCTTTTTACTTATGCCTCTGGCACAACTTAGGACGTTTTAACTACCGGAAATTGTCAAATTGGCAAAGTGCACGTATTTTAGTGGTTGATTGAACAGGTACTTTACAAAAATTAAACGATGGAACAAAAATCCTCTTTTTCGATACTGATGTTAGTTATACTGATTTGTGGATGCACCCATTCAGATCAAAATATTCTGCTAAAAACAAACAATAAGTTGCAGAAAATGAAAACTGTTCAATATCTGACGGAATTTAAAAACTTTAATCCAATGAATGGTGATTTAGGAATGAATGATTCGGCCAGCGTTTTTTTCGATTTTAGAAGTACCGATACAATCATTGGCGCTCGATACGTTTTCTCTTCGAGTAAAGGAGATCGTGGATTTAATGGCTCTACTTCATTTTACACAATTAAGGAAAGGAAACAACTCATTTACGAACCTGTTAAATCCTACAACGATTTAAATGGCTTTGGCTTTCTAACTTTCTCAATTCAGAATCTTCGCTCTTTATTGCCTCAGTTATTAAAGGATACAACTATTTTGATTCATTGCTCAACAGACACGCTTATTAATAACACCGAATGTTATCGGTTTGATATAAAGATGCACGGTAAAGTCATAGACAGAAATGGGCGGTTGGTTTCGAATGATAATGCAGATCGTAGTTATTCACTTATGATAGATAAAAAGAATAATCTTCCACGTCAGTTCATTAGTTATTTCAAGAAAGAATCGCCTATTTGGATAGTAAGTTATAGTAATTTCGATTTATCTATAGGAAAAAATGATTCAGATTTTAATTATGGACAGCGAGATTCAGACTTTGTGAAATATACCCTGAGCGAATTCTTTTTAGCACAGAAAAGTGAAACTATTCTTAAAAACAATACCTATTTAGGAACAAAAGCATTAGAGTGGAAATTACCTAACATGGCAGGCGATTCGGTGAACCTGTCTAAAATTGATGCAAACCTAATTATGCTTGAGTTTTGGTTTCCAAATTGTACTGGTTGTATTGCAGCAATACCAGAAATCAATAAGATTCAAGATAGCTATAAAGATAAAGGATTGCAGGTATATGGAATTGAATTCACTAAAACTGATAGTCTTGGGTTAGCCCGGTATATTACTAAAATGGGTATTGATTATCCAACACTCTTTTCGGGAAAAAAAGTTGCACTAAATTATGGTGTTTCGGCAGCTCCAACCATTTTTCTAATCAACAAAGCAGGACAATTTGTTTACGCCAGAACCGGATTTATTAGAGAAGAAGTGATTAAAGCTATTGAGATAAATGTTAAATAGAATTCTGCCCATAACTGCAAAATACCTGCAAGCCCAGTTTTGGCAGTTCGTTAACAGGATCTGCCGGCGGATGAAAAGCAACTCTTCGTAGGTGAAAAGTGGGCGTCTATGTAATTTTGCCAGAATTGAGATAGGTTTAATAATTAAAATTTGTTGCTTATACCAAAGATTGGTATCTTTGAAATAAAATTGGAAGTTAAGTTATGGCTAAAAACACATCTATTTTATTAGGCGATTATTTTGATAAATTTATAAATCAACAAGTTAAGACAGGAAAATACGCTTCTGCAAGTGAAGTGGTAAGGACCGCTTTAAGATTGTTTGAATACGAAGAAACTAAAAAAACAGAACTGATTAACGAACTTAAAAAAGGTGAAAAATCTGGTTTTGTAGAAGATTTTAATCGGGGATCTTTTTTAAATAGTCTTCATCAAAAACATTCCGTTGAGTAATGAAGTATATAATCAGTAAGGAAGCTTTAAAAGATCTTGAAATATTATGGCTTTATACCTTTGAAACTTGGTCACTTGAACAAGCTGACAGATATCTTAACTTAATTATGGACGAAATTGAGTACTTAACTTTGAACCCAAAATCTGGAAAAGATTACAGTCACATAAGAAAGGGATACTTTCGTACAAGGGTAAAATCTCATTTTATATTTTACAAAATAAACTTTAAGGATAATCAATTGAAAATTGTCAGAATTTTACATCAACAAATGGATATAGAATCACGACTTAATGAATAGGTTCAGTTCCCCCGGTAACGGTTCATTCCAATGGGGGTTACTTACACGAAACTCCTCCGAAGTTTTTCAGCCGACCCATTCCATTACTTTGACTCTCATTGTCCCTAAGTCTCTCTGTCACTTTGTCTCTAAGTTTCATTCTCACAGTCTCCCGATCACATTCTCAAGCTTCATTCCCCTTGACCCTTTTATTAAAAACAGGTAACCTTCCGGATTTTCAATTTCCAGAAATTTAGTTAGTAATTCAATGTTGTCAAATGTCCGATAATTAATCGCTGCATCGCATTTCGAAAACTCCTTTCCAACAAGTAAGACCATGGAGAGCTTTATCGACGAGAGCATATCTGCAATTTTCTGATGTTCTTCATGGGCTGCATCCCCTAATTCGAACATATCGCCCAGAATAACCCCTTTGAGTGGCGATTCGATCGTTTTAAAATTTTCAAGGGCAGCCTCCATACTTGTAGGATTGGCATTGTACGCATCCATCAAAATCTGATTTCTGGCTCCTGTAATAAATTGCGAGCGGTTATTTGAAGGTTTGTATGACCCGATTGCTTCACTGATATCTATTGGATCAACACCGAAATAATTTCCAATACAAACCGCGGCAAGTGCGTTTTCAAGATTGTATCCCCCTGCCAGATTGGTTTTTATATAGAGCCATCCTTTGTGAAATTTGGCTTTGAATACCAACAGCGGTGATGATTGAACGATTTCACCTTCGATACCTTCACCTTCGGGTGTTGTTCTGTAACCGATCGTTTCAAGTTTACCTGCCATCTCCTTTAAGTATGGGTTGGTCGTATTCCTGAAGATCTTTCCACCATTCTTCTCAATAAACCGGTAGAGTTCTCCTTTCGTCTTTTTAACACCTTCGAAGGAGCCAAATCCTTCGAGGTGTGCTTTCCCAACATTGGTAATCAGTCCAAAGATGGGGAGGGCTATTTCGCATAAGTCGGCAATTTCACCCGGATGATTGGCGCCCATCTCGACGACGCCAATTTCTGTGGTACTATCCATTGACAATAATGTGAGTGGAACACCTATGTGGTTATTCAGGTTTCCTTTTGTGCAGGTGACCCTGAATTTTTTAGATAATACGGAGGTGATCAGCTCCTTGGTTGTTGTCTTTCCGTTTGTTCCCGTGATCGCAATAATTGGAACGCCCAGCTGGCGGCGGTGATAACGCGCCAGCTCCTGTAATGTTGAGAGTACACTTCCGACAAGAATGTAGCGATCATTAATATGATACTCAGCCTCATCGATAACAGCCCAGGAAGCGCCATCCTGCAAAGCGCCTGCGGCATAACTATTCCCGTTGAAATTTTCACCCTTTAAGGCAAAGAAGATGGCCCCTTCAGGGATGTTTCGACTGTCGGTGGATATATTGGGATGTTTTAGGAATATTGCGTATAACTCTTCAATTGACATGGAATTAATTGGCTTTATGAGATTATATTGAAATAGCTTTATTCATGGATCATATGCCTGAAATCTAAAAAAACCTCATTTTTTAGGATGAGGTTTTTTTTTAATGATTCCGGTTAAAAAATCTTATTTTGTGTTAGAGTCTCCAAGATGAGTCATGGCGCACCTGAATCCTATGTCGTTGGTCGATTTTCGCTCATCCATATACCGGCGTGCTCCAGGGCTTAGCCAATAGGTCCGGTCTTTCCAACTGCCACCTTTGTAAACCCTGCTGTGATCAGAAATTCTTGAGAACGAGTTTCCTGCTCCGGCAGCATACATTTGTGTCGTGGTTGCAGGATCAGCGTTTGTTTTCCAATCATCAGACTCCGCAATTACCGACTGGGCATCTCCGTCTTTAAAATTTGTATAATTGGCAACAGTATCCTTTACAAGTTCTCCATACTTATTTTTGATCATCTTACCATCAGAGCCGAGTCGGTAGTTGGTATAAACATTGCCTCTAAGTGGCTGGAATTCATTAACGACAGCAAATGAGCCCGGGCGATAGACATCCTGAACCCACTCATTAACATTTCCTGCCATACAGTACAATCCGTAATCGTTGGGTTGAAATGATTGTACCGGCGCCGTAATTTCAAATCCGTCATTGAGATATCCGGCAACACCCATGTAGTCGCCCCGCCCTCTGACATTATTGGCAAGCATATTTCCCCTGTGTTTTTTCTCGCTGTTTCTGATCTGATTGCCGTTCCATGGATAGATACGGCGTTCAAGTACCACTTCATCTTCTGTATTTCCGGCGAGTCCAAGTGCTGCAAATTCCCATTCTGCCTCGGTTGGGAGTCGGTAGCGGGGCATAATTAATCCATCTGACATATTTACCCGACGTGTACCACCATCTTTGCTCAGATTTTTGATAGGTCTTTTCCCCTCAACTCCGTCATAAACTCCATACAGATAACCATCAGAAGTAAAAACCTTATCTCCGGTCTGAGCAAGATCAGGCTCAAGTTTTTGATTCTGGATCAGGATCCCTTCGTTGGCCCTGTCGGTTCTCCATTTGCAATATTTATCAACCTGCACCCAGCTAACTCCAACAACAGGATATTCAGAGTAGGCAGCATGACGCAGATAATTTTCAAGATAAGGCTCATTATAGGATAATTCACTACGCCATACCAGCGTATCAGGTAGCGCACTTTTATAGACATCGCGGTCGTTTGGATAGACACGCTGTAACCAATAGAGGTATTCGCGCCAGTCGACATTACGAACTTCAGTCTCATCCATGTAGAAAGAGGCAACTGTTATCCTGCGTGGTGTATTGTTTCCTTCAAACATTACATCCTGTTCGACCCGACCCATTGTGAAAGTACCTCCCTGAATATAAACCAAACCTGGACCTGATTTCTGAGAATAATCTGAACGGTATTCAAATCCGCCATTCTTTGGATTATTGTACGACCAACCCGTAGTGGATGAAGTACTTTTCTTCTTCGAATTGGCTGCTTGGCGAAAAGGACATGCTGTTACAATCAGCAAACATACAATCAGATAAACAAAAACTTTGAGCTTCATATTTCGATGTCGTTAAAATTCACTTAATTTTAAAGGACAAATATAAGTAAAAATCAAATGTTTTTCTGACTTCCTTTCTCTTTTTGTTTGTGATTCCAATTAAGTAAACTAATATTGATTTCTTTTTCAATTTTTCTCATTTTCGATGAAACGACTGTTCCTTTTCCTTTTTTTATTTACCGGGCAATATGCTCATTCTTTTAATCTGAGGATGAGTGATTTGTCGCGTTTTGAATTAGGCGGTAATATGGGAATGGAGGGACAAACTGATATTCCTGTTCAACCAAAAGATTTCCAACTTGAAAAATGTTCGGATATTAATGACTTGAAAAATAGCAGTATAACATACGCTGCTGTATCGAATTCCTTGCTGGCATCCGGACGGTGGGTAAAAGCGCAGACCGCTCAATCGGGCATCCATAAAATCACTTTTGCTGCCCTTAAATCGATGGGCTTTCAATCGCCGCATAAGGTGAAAGTGTATGGATTTCCACCCGGACAACTGCCGCAAATGAATATTTCCGTAGCACCCGATGACCTGATTCAATATAACATATGGCAAACCAAAGATCAACAGTCAAATGATTATCTGCTGGTTTATATACCGGGAATTGTGACATGGAAATTTGATCCTGCCTCAAAAATGTTTATTCAGAACATTAACCAGTTTGCACAGGGACGGTCTATTCTTTACCTCACTGAAGATACCTCAGTTGAACAATTCGTTCAGCAAATCAATTCAAGACCCGAAATTGCAACTAAAATAGTCACTGAATTTGATGATTTCGCCTGTTTTGAGGAAGAACAGTACAACCTTATCGAATCTGGTAGCCGTTGGTTTTCGTCGGTTATCACCCCTGGCAGCGCTTTAACCAAGAGTTTTAAGTTTCCTGATCATGTTGTTAATGAGCCATATCAGATGTCTGTTGGAGCAGCAGGACGTTCCGATTTTGCCTCCTCGTTAAATATTTCAATCAATAACAATATGGTTGGGACGTTGAATTTCGCCCCTTATTCCAACTTCGCGGAAGCTGATTATGCTGACCTTCGTGAACAGACTTTCTTAAAAATTCTTGAGGGCGATGAACTTAGTTTTGGGCTCAAATATAACGCTACATCTGCGGGTATGTGCTGGCTCGATTATATCCGGATACAGACCCGCCGCAAATTGAATATGCAGGCCGGGCAGTTCGGTTTTTGCGACAGCCGCTCGGTTGGACCAGGAAATATATCAGAGTTCAGATTAGGTAATGCGAATAGTGGAATGAAGGTTTGGGATGTTACTTCTCCCTTAAAACCCGTTGAAATACTATCCTCAATAACAACCAATACCCTTTCATTTAAAGTCATAACCGATTCACTCCGGCGGTTTGTCGCGTTTGATCCTTATTTTGATTTTCCGGGTATCGAAAAGGTTGAAGAGGTCAGTAATCAAAATCTTCATGGACTTTCAACTCCTGATATGCTGATTGTTGCTTCCGCTGAATTCCGGTCTGAAGCCGAACGGCTGGCCTTATTTCATCGTCAGAATGGTGGGCTGGAAGTTGCTGTGACGAATGTGGCTCAGATTTTTAACGAGTTCTCGGGAGGGATTGCCGATGTAACTGCAATCAGAAATTTTGTACGGTTGCTCTACCGCAAATCGATGAATAATCAGGTTTCTAAATTGAAATATCTGTTAATATTTGGCAAGGGAACCTATGATAATATCCATCAGGTATCTTCTGCGAATCCCTGCTTTGTTCCGACATGGCAAACACCAGCTTCACTAAATCCGGTCACCTCATTTGTTTCTGACGATTATTTTGGATTGCTAGGTGATGATGAAGGTGGACAGAATGGTATTGTCGATATTGGAATTGGAAGGATTCCGTGCAAAAACGTTGAAGAGGCAAAGGCAGTCATTGATAAGACAATTCATTACAATACAGCATCAACGCTTGGTGAATGGCGGAATATCGTGTGTTTCATTGGCGATGATGAAGATAATAATATTCATGTATCCGATTCGGAACAGCTGGCCGGCTTTGTCAACCACAATTATCCGGCTTATTCGACCGACAAGATTTACCTTGATGCCTTTAAGGAGGAGACCACCCCTGAGAAAAGGTATCCAGGGGTAAATAAAGCCTTTAATAGCAGAATTAAGGAGGGCGCTTTGATTGTTAATTATGTGGGTCATGCCAATGATGAGGGATTGGCGCACGAAAAGATTCTGACAATCAGTGATATTGATAGTTGGAGCAATTCAGATAAATTGCCTGTGTTCGTCACTGCCACCTGCGAGTTCAGCAGATGGGATATGAAAAGCAAACAATCCGCAGGTGAACATGTCCTTTTTAATCAGGTTGGAGGCGGTATTGCACTCTTTTCCACCACTCGCCTGGTCTACTCCTCTTCAAATTACGAAATGAATAAAAGTTTTTATAAGTATGTTTTCGAAAAAGACAAAGATGGGAACGATCTGCGGATGGGTGACATTATGCGTCTGTCGAAGCGTGAGTCGGGAGGGAGTGTTAACGCGTCAAAATTTGCACTTCTTGGCGATCCTGCTCTTCAGATCAGTTATCCGAAGTGCAAAGTAAATACATTGGAAATCAACGATAAGGCAGTTGAACAATTCACCGATACGATCAAACCACTCTCGCTGGTTTCGGTATGGGGGGAGATTCAGAATCATAAGGGCGAAAAGTTAACAGGTTATAACGGTTTTCTCTATCCAACTGTTTATGACAAACCTACAATGGTTAGCACACTTGGAAACAATGGACAGACACCTTTTAATTATACCGTTCAAAACTCAATTCTTTTTAAGGGAAATGTAACCGTAAAAGGGGGTGAATTTACTTACTCCTTCAAGGTTCCAAAGGAGATCAATTACCTGATTGGAGATGGATTGATCAGGTACTATTCAAAAGATAGTGAAAGTGATGCAAACGGAAGTTTTACTGCGCTGAAATTAGGGGGAAGTCCGGGTGCAATTTCGGATGATTTGTTGGGTCCAAAAGTGAAAATCTATCTTGACGATGAAAACTTTGTGCCGGGAAATAAAGTTTCAAAAACACCTTTACTCATCGCTTACCTGGAAGATGAATCGGGAATAAACACCTCTGATGGAGGAATTGGACACAACATCACAGGAATCATTGATGATCAAACAGATAAAATGATGGTGCTGAACAGCTATTTTCAAACAGCACAGGACTCCTATAAAAATGGTCAGGTTATTTTTCAGTTCTCAGAGCTCTCTGACGGAGAACATATTCTAAGATTTAAGGTTTGGGATCTTGCGAATAATTCAACAGAAGAAGAGGTTCGGTTTATTGTGTCATCTGGACTTGTTATCAAAAAACTGACAGCTTATCCTAATCCATGTAGTGAATTTACCGATATCATAGCCGATTGCAACCGGTTTGGAGAGAAGATGATCGTGGCGATCGAAATTTTTAATCAGCAGGGGGTGATGGTTGACCAGATCAAAACAGAGTCGGGCTGCTCAGGATTTAGAACACAGCCCATCAGGTGGAATCCGGGTCTCAATAACCATCGTCTGGCACCGGGGATTTATCATTATCGTGTAAGGCTTACAGCTGTTGATGGCTCTTCTGATGTAAAAACGGGGCAATTGATTTTAATCCGGTAAAATGTTTACTTTGTATTGAAATGATTTTAAAAAATAAGAAAATGAGTTATCGGGTTGGATTGGGATATGATGTTCATCGTTTGGCAGAAGGGGAGACTCTCTGGATTGGAGGAATTCTGATTCCCCATGAGAAAGGGTTGGTGGCCCATTCCGATGGCGATGTTTTGCTCCATGCCATTTGTGATGCGCTATTAGGTGCGGCCAAACTTCGCGATATTGGTTACCATTTTCCGGATACTTCGGCTGAGTTTAAAAATATTGACAGCAAAGTATTACTTGCTGAAACTTACCGTCTTGTTACCCTGAAAGGTTACAGGCTCGTAAATATTGACGCAACTGTATCGGCGCAACGCCCTAAACTCAAGGATTATATACCTGGAATGGAAGAGACGATTGCACATGTTCTAAACATAGATGTTGATGCAATTAACATTAAAGCTACCACTACCGAAAAGTTGGGTTTTGAAGGGAGGGAAGAGGGAATATCGGTTCAGGCTGTCGTATTAATAGAGAAATAAAACGAAAGCCGCTCTCATCAAATGAAGCGGCTTTCGTTTAGAATCTTAAACGTGATGTTAACCGATTGTCAGTGGGTTTTTTATCTTTTCGTCAAGGAGGGCGATTTCAAATACATCGCTCACATTCTCAACATAATGGAAGGTTAACCCTTTGAGATATATTTCTTTGATCTCTTCGATATCCTTTTTGTTTTCCTTTGAGAGGATAAGGTCTTTAATTCCGGCTCGTTTTGCGGCCAGGATTTTTTCTTTGATCCCGCCAACGGGCATCACTCTTCCGCGAAGTGTGATCTCCCCGGTCATGGCTAACCCTTTTTTTACCTTACGCTGAGTGAAGGCAGATGCAAGCGAGGTTGCCATTGTAATCCCCGCTGATGGACCATCTTTGGGAATTGCACCTTCAGGAACATGCATGTGGACATCCCATCTTTCGAAGACTTCTGGTTTTAATCCCAACAGGCTGCAGTGTGCTTTCAAATATTCAAAAGCAATTGCGGCTGATTCTTTCATTACTTCACCCAGATTCCCGGTGATGGTGAATTTGCTCTTTCCCTGGCTTAAACTGGTTTCAACATAGAGAATTTCTCCACCAGCAGAAGTCCAGGCCAGTCCGGTTACTACTCCCGCATATTCATTCCCTTCATAGCTCTCTTTTGTAAATTTTGGAGCGCCAAGGTATTCCTTTATTTCGGCAGGTCCTATTTTTTTATTATACGGATTACCAAATGCAATCTTTCTGGCAACCCTCCGGATCACTTTTGCGATTTGCTTATCCATTTCGCGAACACCCGATTCCCTGGTGTAGTCTTCAATCAGTCGGGTAAGCGCCTCTTTTGAAAATTTGATATCATTATTTGTCAGTCCGTGGTTCTCAAGTTGATGGCCCACCAGATGCCGTTTGGCAATTTCGATTTTCTCCTCTAATAAATAGCCGCTGACATCGATCAATTCCAGCCGGTCGCGTAGTGCAGGATGGATGGTACTCAGCGTATTGGCAGTGGCAATAAACATAACACGTGAAAGATCGTAATCGAGATCGATGTAATTGTCGTGAAACTCGCTGTTTTGTTCCGGATCAAGTACCTCCAATAATGCGGACGCAGGATCTCCGTGAAAATCACTCGACACTTTATCGAGTTCGTCAAGAATAAATACGGGGTTAGAGGTTCCGGCTTTTTTCAGGTTCTGAATAATTCTTCCGGGCATTGCGCCAATATAGGTCTTGCGGTGGCCGCGAATTTCCGATTCATCGTGAAGACCACCCAGGCTCATTCTGACAAATTTACGTCCTAGGGCTCTGGCCACCGATTTTCCCAGTGAGGTTTTTCCCACTCCGGGAGGGCCATAAAGGCAGAGAATTGGGGACTTCATATCTCCTTTCAGCTTTAGTACTGCCAGGTGTTCGAGTATCCGGTCTTTTACTTTTTCGAGTCCATAATGATCCTCATTAAGAATATTTTCTGCGTTGCGGAGGTCAAAATTATCTTCCGAGTAAACATTCCAGGGAAGATCAAGGAATGTGTCGAGATAACCCGCCTGCACTGAGTATTCACCGGCAGTTGGGTTCATTCGGATAAGTTTGGAAAGTTCTTTTTCAAAAACGGCCTGCACCTGGGGACTCCATATTTTTGTAGCACTCCGTTTTTTAAGCTCGGCAATCTCTTGTTCCGACGGGTTTCCTCCCAGTTCCTCCTGTATCGTTTTTATTTGCTGGTGAAGCAGATACTCGCGTTGCTGCTGATCCATGTCCACTTTCACCTTCTTCTGGATATCCTTTTTAAGATCGATCAGCTGAGCTTCCCGAACCAGGAAAGTGAGCAGGATGGTGCTTCGTTCGCGAAGGTCGTCCAGTTCGAGCAGTTCCTGCTTCTCCAAAGCGCTGAGTTCGGTATTGTTACAGATGAAATTAATCAGGAAGGTGTCGTTTTCAATGTTTTTAACGGCAAATTGTGCCTCCGGGGGAATATTGCCGGAGGATTTTACAATTTTGAGTGCAAGATCTTTGAGCGACTCGACCAGTGCGGTGAACTCGTGCATTTTTGTGGCAGGCAGAATGTCGTTGAGCACATTAACAGTTGCACGCATGTAAGGCTCAGAATCTACCACCCCACGAACCTTGAAACGTCGTTTCCCCTGAATGATGACTGAAGTAGAACCATCGGGCATCTCCAGTATTTTCAGGATTTCGGCCATTGTACCAACCTGAAACAGATCATCGGGTTGAGGATCTTCAATTTGTCCATCTTTTTGGGCGATGGTTCCAATGAGTCTGTCCCCTGAATAAGCTTCGCGGATCAGTAAAAGTGATTTTTGTCTCCCTACGGTGATGGGCATTACTACCCCTGGGAAAAGAACGGTATTGCGTAGCGGTAAGATTGGCAGTATACCCGGAACTTCAACAGCGCTGAGTTCGGTTTCATCGCCATCGACCATAATAGGGATAAAATCACCCTGTTCTTCTATCTCTCTTGAAAATAAGAAGTTAGTCTTTGAGTTTTTATTTTTTTTGTTACCCATGATCAATATAAAGAAATGACAATTTGTCCTTAATCTATTAAGTCAGGACAGAACCACTTGTGTTGCAATAAGCAAGCCAAAAACTGTTGATCGCTTAAAAACCCTAAAATTCAGATATTCGGGCAATCAAAAAAATCAAACTCAAAATTACAACAAAAAAATCCCGTACTGTTCAAATACGGGATTTTTTTGAATCTATTTTACAGCTTATTGCTTGCGTTTATCCATGTGTTTAGAATAGCGGGTCAGGAACTTATCGACGCGTCCAGCGGTATCAACAAGTTTCATTTTGCCGGTATAAAATGGATGAGAAGTATTTGAAATTTCCACTTTAATAAGCGGATACTCAGTACCATCAATTTCAATTTTCTCTTTTGATGCAGCTGATGACCTGGTAATAAAAGTATGTTCGTTTGACATATCTTTAAATGCTACCAGCCGATAACTCTCCGGATGTATTCCCTTTTTCATGTGAATTTCAATTTATTTAATATCTTGTTCTAAATCTCTCCCTCGATACGGGGTGCAAAGATAACCATACTTCAATAATTTGCAACAGAAATTATTAAAAGAATTATGAATTTTTATTTTTATTTAAATTGTGACCAATCCGGGCCACTTAATTTGATTTTCGATCAGTGATTTCCTTCGCTAACATCGGAGCACGTTCAAAAGGAACGGTTCGGTCGAAAAGATAGCGCATGGTGTAATGGGTCTTGGCATGAACTCCCCCCACTGATTTATAAATCGACATCATTTTTTGATTAAAATCGCCAACCCACGAAAGTTCGACCTCGTTGATCCACAATTTATGTTGCATCACCTTATCCATATGCCAAAAAACAGCTGATTCAAGGCCTGTCCCCTGAAATTTTGGGATAACACCCATTAGCAAGATTCTTGCCCGGGTAATTGTTCTGATTTTTTTGTACCATATAAATTTGAGCAAACTCCATAGATTTGATTTCCCGTTCAATTTTTTTAAAATCTGATTCCAGTCAGGGATCATGCCAAAAAGCAATACCGGCTCATCGTTATAATAGGCGAACCAGATAAACTCTTCGTCAGCAATAAGTTTGGCAATCTTCATCATACTTCTGATATCGTCCAGATCAACCGGAGTGTGATTGTCGTGCCTTGCCCATGCCTGTTCATAAATCTTGACAAAATCCTGAATATATTTTTCGATATTGTTGAACCTGACATGCTCGAACCGGAAATTAGGTTTCTTTGCAACCCATTCGGCGATCTTCCAGAACCTTTCGGGGAAAGGCTCTTTGTGATTAAGATGGTAGCTTAATTGTTCAAAATAGACCTTAAATCCATAGGTTTCAAATAACTGCAGATAGTAAGGCTTATTGTAGGGCATCCCAAACCCCTGTTGCATAAATCCTTCGACAAGAAGTCCCCAATTGATCAGGTTCTCTCCGAAATTGACAGGGCCATCCATTGCCTCCATTCCACGCGCTGCCAGCCACACCCTGGCAGTGTCGAAAAGCAGGTCTGCTGCCTGCTGGTCATTGATACATTCAAAAAAACCGCAACCTCCCGTAGGCTGCTTGAAATCGTAAGCTTTATTTGCGTTAAAGAAAGCTCCAATACGACCAATTACCTTGCCTTCATCATTTTTCAGTATCCAGCGGGTTCCATCGCCGTGATTATAAAATGCATTTTTATTAGGATCAAAGGTCGCATCCTCGAGCGCTTCCAATGGAGGTACCCAATTTTGATCATCTTTATAAATATCGTGCGCAACATCATGAAACGCTTTAATCGAATTACTATCTTTTACTTCGATGATTTGCATAGGTGATTATGAGACTTAATTGGAGTGCGAAAATAGTGATTTAAAAATTGTGTTCAAAAAAATCGGGAAAAGAAGAATTGTGGATTGTAATTCAATTTGTTATTGTTTTTCCCGATTTTTGACTATTATCCTGGCGTCATCGCAGTCGAGTTCGCTTAGGATAAGTTCGGCATTTTCCTGTGCAGTTCTGACGTTTATTGTTTTCAAAATCCTCGCATGGCTGATTGCAGTTTCCAGAAGATTTGTATTGCGCATCCCAATCTGGATATAAACCCTTGAAAAGACGGTTGATAATTGCGGATCTTTCGAAAGGGGTGGCATTAGCTCAAAAAAGGGATCAAACATTTCATCAGAAGCTTCACGGTCTGTTAGTGCAAGCCGGCCAATCATTAATAATCCAACAATTTTGACCAGCAGTTTTTTACCCAGACAGTATTCAAAAGCCTTTCGATATGCGGACCCTGTTTTTGAAAACAAGTTCATGGCTGCCTGTTCTGCAATTTCAATGGACTGAAAATTTCTTACCCAAAAATCCATTTGGTCTTCACTAACTTCAAGTGGATCTTCAAGAAGTGTGGCAAGAATCATCGTTTCGCGCCATTGTTTATTCCATAATTTCAATGCCAGCAGGTGATTTTTTTGGTATTCAGAAGCTATTTGCTGAAGTAAAGGGATGGAAACGCCAAAGTTCGCTTTATAAATAACCCCTCTTTTCACCATTGAGTTTACTACTTCGCCATTTTGAAAAGGTTTTATCTTTGATAAGATCTCCTGAAATATCCGCTCTGCACCGGGATTGTCGAGTAAATAATCCATTGTTTTTATAAGAATTTGTTAGGAAGCAAAGTTAAAATCACTACTGCAACATTACACTTTTTTTGTCAGATATGCGTCCAATCCCGAATATAATATTTGTATCACTCAGCGATGCAATTAATTAACAATACATAGATTTTTTAAAGAAATCATTTGTGTGAATCAGAAAACATTCTCTATATTTGCATCCGCTAAACGGTGGATGTAGCTCAGCTGGTTAGAGCACCGGATTGTGGTTCCGGGGGTCGTGGGTTCAAGTCCCATCTTCCACCCAATTAAAGGCTCAATATGTTGTTTTCAACTTATTGAGCCTTTTTATTTTTTTATGAACCGAATTCAGGGGTCAAGACAAATATCTGGGGGGAATAAATTTCAGGCATAAATATTTGATAGTCTAAAGAGAAAAAATTTAACGGATCTAACTCCTCTAAAAGATGCTCTGAATGCTTTTATCTTTGCGTTAAATGATTCAGCGGAAGCATTCGTGCTGCGGTTATCAAAATAATTCAGGATATTTAGGTAATGTGCCTGTATTGACCTGGCTACAACATTAAAAGATTCGAAGCCGGATTTTTCTACACGGTCATACCATGCTGCCAGTTTTGTAAATGCGACTCCTTTGTCTTTTACAAAATGGTATATATGACCCAGTTGCATTGAAAGTTTGTAGGCTTGTTCCAGTGCGGGATATCTTGCAAATAATAATTCTGCTCTGTAACGTTGTGTCGGGGTCCATTTTGATTCCGCTTTAAACAAGAGGTAGCGGCTTCGGGCCAATAACTGTTTAAGTGTATCTCCGTTCTCAAGTATTTCTGGTATAAACTTTTGCTTTACCTCTTTACCTAATTCTATCTCCTTGTTTTCCTGATCAATTGCTTCCCATCTATATTTAACCCTCATCTCCTGCACGGCATCATATGCTAATTTTTGAACATGGAAACGGTCTGTTACCATTTTGGCCTGAGAGAAACTACCTCGGACTATATGTGCCATGTTTGCAGCCATATCCAGGGTTACTTCTTTTACTTTATTGCGTTTACGTATGGGTATCTTATCCAGAACCGCACGAACCTTCTCGCTTTGGGTTCCCTTAATAATGGATATGATCGCCCCCTTTTTCCCTTTGGCTTCTTTATTGGTTACAATCGTGTAAAGCTCACCTTGCGACAATGCTGTTTCATCAATACTGATGTGGTGACCCAGATTTTCTTCAAAAAGGATCCAATCCTCTGCATGGGATAATTGGTCCCAGTCATGATAATTACTCAAATGATCACGATACTGTTGTTCAAGTAGTTTGCCATTGACATGGAAATAATCCCCTACACTTTTACAGCTTACCGGCCTGGTATCGAGATATAACTTTTAAAAAAGCCGCGAATTCCTTAGTCATTCGCGTTCCTTTGGCTACAACCTCCCAGTCACGCCAGACGATGTCTCCGGTGGTTTCATTCGTCCATCGTCTACGCCTAATATTCAGAAATACCGATTTACCGCGTAAAGGAAAATCCTGTACTGTAATCGACTCAAAGAAACCCTTGGATACCAATTTGTCATCCAAATACTCAATGGGATGAGCATCATTCTCTTCTAAATAAATAGTGAGTGACTCCTTTGATTGAATAACATCCGAAATAAAGAAAAACTCAGAAATATCTGCGGGTAAAAGAAGTTTTGCAAGGTTAACTCCGTCTTGATTTGGCATCGCTTTTTTTTATGCAAATAAAGAAATCTTTCGCTAATCCCCCAACTTTTCAGCTTGATCCGAATTCACTTCGCTTTTTATACGTGTAGGTGTAGTGAAGTTCAGATGATATAAGGATTGAACCAGATATAGTTTGTATCTCAAATTTTTACATTAGTAATAAATATCAGCCTCAATATATTCATGTCTTATTCTGGATAGTTTTCCATTTTCGAAAAACAATCTGACTGATGAAATTCCTCCTCTTCCTGGTTTGACATCATAGGAAAATGAAAACCCCCATTCGTCATAATTTGCCATGTCAGGATCGAAAGGCATTTCCAACGACTTATCCGGCAGAACGATCTGATAATCACTATAAGCTGGAATTTGATAAATTGCCAATAATTTTTCGTACAGTTTGTCAATCGGGTCATTAACAAGGATTGCAATCTCATTAGGAGCATTCTGAGGCCATGAGGAAGTGGTGTTCAACATTGCTCCGCCTGTTTCTATTGAACTCACTTTGTTTTGATTAAATTGGAAAAGAACCCGTTCTATTACTCCTGATTTACTTTGTAAAGTAATGGTTCTATATAAACCGAGATAATTTTGTATTTCCTCCGGTTTTGAAAAAGGTTTTCTGTAAACTATAGCGACTGCATCAAACTTTTTCTCAATACCTAATTTGTTCAGCTGGCTATAAACTTCTGCAGGAGTACTCCCTATTTGAAGTGTCCATTTTTCCCCGCTGGTAATGGTTTCAAATTTTGGAAAATTGTTTTCCTGTTCACATGAGAAAAAGAATAGAACAGTAAAGATTAAAAAAACTATTCTTTGCATTTCATTTATACTTCTGAATTCTAATCTATCCATTGGAAACTGAATCAATACTTTGCCTGGAATCCTACGATCTTTCATGCTATTATTATTTATGTTTACCTGTTAACCGTTTATTCCTGTATTTACCCTACCCGGAGGAAGAATTTAATTAAGGATTTTTAGATGATAAATCATCAATTAGTTCGATTTTGGTTTGAAGATGGATGCCCATTTCTCCAATTCGGTTTCCGCTTTTTTCTGAATGGTGATATCAATAATGGTTAAAAGACATTGTTCTCTATCTCTGTCTATTATTCCTGTAAGGTTCACATAGATTGGTATATTGGTATTTACAGATAAAATTACTTCGCAAGTTTCTTTTTTGTTTCCGTTGAATATTTTGTAGAGGAATTGATTGAAGATCGGTTTGGTAGTGTCCGAGATAAAGAATCCAAACTGGCTGCTTTTCAAATTGATCCGCTCTTTGCCTAACATTTGCGACGCCGCGAGATTTATTTCAAGAATTTCACCCTCTTTCGAAAGGGTAAGATATCCAATCGGCGCAAAGTCATACATTTCAAGATACTTTTCGGCCGCTTCCTGGGCTGAAGATCTGGCCTGCATTAATTCCTCATTTTGCAATTCCAACTCTATCTGATGTACCTCCAACTCGTGAATGAGTTTCAATAACTCAGTTTCAGATAAATGAAGTTTTTTTTCCGGGAGTTTTTTTTTCAGCAACTCCTCCGCCCTTTGCCGTAATCTGGCGGCATCTGTTGTAGCATTGTTCTTTTTCATCGTATGTAATTCATTTAGGTGGTATGATGGTAACTTCGTTTTTATAATCGTATCAGCCAATCAATGTTTTGTTTATACAGCTAAGATACGAAAATTATATGATTTTATCCAATTATAACCGTTTATTTTCGATTATAATCGGAAATAAACGGTTAACGCACGTATATTCGTATAGGTCGAATTTAACTTTGTTTGTTGCATCATCTTTCTTATCCCTGAAATGAGGAAAAATGATGTGTTAGCGCAACAAACTTGTGAAATTTGACAGCTATGAAAAAAATAATACAATTCAATTGGCACCTGCTCCTGGGGCTGATTTTTGTGATGTTTTCTGTTGCGAATAAGGGAAAAGCCGCAGATGCGAATAATGGTACAGGAACAATGACTGTTGTATCAAATTACGCATGTGCATCAAGTACAGGGAATAGCTTTGTTTTCACTTATACTCTTACCGGAGGAACTGCAAAGGCTGGAGCCCAGGTGACACTGGAAATCCCTTCCGGATGGACTGCACCTCAAATAGGCAACTCTTTAAATTCCGGTTATGTTAGCTATACAAGTGCAACGAGTAAAACGCTCGCTGTTTCAGGTACCGGACCATGGACAATTTCGATAACTTATGCCGCAAATGCAGCTGCAAATGAAATTGTAACTCTTAATTACGCGGGTGGTGGGACTAAAATTACGACTCCGGCAACAACTGGCACATTTGCCTTCACATCAAAGTTTAAAAAGAACGGTGGTACGTTAACCAATTTGGCAACTCAACCAATAATAGGTGTATATGGATCACCTACTATTTCAGGATCACTAGTTGTTTGCGTGGGTTCTACAACACAACTGACAGGTTCCGGTCCGACTACCGGAGCTACCTGGAGTTCGGGGACACCTGGGGTTGCAATGATAAGCAATGTAGGACTGGTAACGGGCATATCAACAGGGACTAGTTTAATTACCTATACAACCAGTTGTGGAACGATCACAGCCACAGTAACAGTAATTGGCTCATGCATACCTCTTCGCAATACCGATCTTCCAAATCCGGAGTCGCACTTCATCAAAGCACCTGCAGGAACCCTGGTAATACCGATGGATAATACGTTACAGGTAACTTCGGGTCATTTCAATCTTAAAGCGTATGGTTTGGTTGTATCCTTGTTAAACAACAAAGTACCTGTACGTTGGATCATAAAAGCGGGCAAATTACATGATGGAATAGACTTTACCGCTAATGCTTCTCAGCTTTATCCTACTTCAGGCACGGCTGCCAGCACGAATTTCAGTGGTGGACCGATGCTGATTTTCATGGGTGATGTTCCATCGGGAGTAAACGTAGCCACAATTATCAACAATTTCAACAGCGGTCTTGCTACTGAAGAAAAGGTAAATGTATACCAACTAATCGCTGCAACTTCTGTTGATCAGCGTTATATATTGTCTCAGAAACCGAAAGCTGCGATTTTAGATGACGGAGGGAATGCATCAATCCATTTAGGTTATATGGATGATGCGGGCATATTGGAAGCCAATGATAACTTTCATATTGTTGCAAGCGCCGTAAATCTGCCTGATCAGTGTTATACTTTTGCTTCTGAAGCACATTCAGATGCAATAACAGCCAATCTTAATGCTATTCATACTTATGTTGAAAATGGAGGAAATTTCCTTGCAGAATGTCTTGCTGTGGATACTTATGAAAACAATACGGCCGGGCATTTTTATACCAGCAATGGAATAACGATCGTAAATACCGAGACTACGACCTATAGTTATCCCAATTCAGATTTATCATTTGGGCAATATGTTGGACAGTTTGACCCGATTAATATTGGAGGAGCCGAGCGCAATTGGGTTCTAAACGGAGGAGCTTTCATTAACAATGGTTATATCGTTCAATCGGGAACTGGTGCCAACTCCGGTATTATGGGGCAAACCGCTGCAAAAATCGGGACAGGCCTTGGACATATGGTTTTCTTTACAGGAGGACATGACTTTGGGAAGAATACAAGTATTGACTTCATAAATGGGGTACGTTCATATCTCAATGCGTACCTTACACCTAGTGGTATGACATCCTGTAATTTTTTGTCATTTGAGGAAGATATTTCAGTTTCAAAATCAGTAAATTACAGTAATGTCTGTTCCAGAGGAAATGTCATTTTCACAATTAGTGCCAGACACAACGGGCCTTCACTAAATAATATAACTGGTTTAACCCTACATGATGTTCTTCCTTCTGGATTAACCTATGTATCTTCAACTGTAACACAGGGAAGTTATGTTTCCGGCACTGGGATCTGGTCTATCGGAACCCTTACACCTTACCAAACAGCTATATTAACAATTACTGCAACTGCTGGCTCAGCAGGTTCCTACACCAACGAAGCTTATGTCGATCGCTGGAAAGGCGATTATGTTCCTGAGAATGACACATCACGTGTTGTATTAACGGTAAATGCTCTGCCAACAATCACCGGTAGTCTATCAGTATGTCCAGGGTCAACAACTCAGTTAACAGGATCCGGGACTCCGGCATCGCCGATTGCCTGGGTTTCAGAATCAATAGGTGTCGCAACAGTTGATAATACAGGATTAGTAAGTGGAATATCTGCTGGAACCAGTGTAATCACTTATACAAATAGTAATGGATGCAGCAACTCTGTTACTGTAGCAGTAAATTCGTTGCCAATGGCAGACGCAGGACCCGCCACTGATCCGTTCTGTCAGGGAGGTGCTTCAGCTCCGTTGGGTGGTTCTGTGGGTGGTACTGCTACTGGTGGTGCATGGTCAACCACTGCGGGGGGGGTATTTTCTCCAAATGCAACAGATTTGAATGCAATCTGGACTCCACCATCATCTTTTACGGGGACCGCAACATTGACTTTGACCACCTCGGGTGGTCAGTGCGGTATTGTCGCCGCCTCGAAGACTCAGTTAGTGAATGCTAATCCTGATTCACCGACAGCGGGTAATAACGGACCTGTTTGTTTAGGTGGAACTCTTTCACTTACTGCTTCAATAATTTCAGGTGCTACCTACTCATGGACAGGTCCTCTGGATTATCACTTAACATCCCAAAACCCGACAGTCAGTACTAATGCCTCTACTGCAATGTCAGGTGACTACTTTGTAACGGCAACCGTTAATAATTGTCCAAGTTCACCGGCAACGACCACTGTTACTGTGATCGCCGATCCTTCGGTCACAACCCATCCGGCCTCGTTCACCGAATGTATTGGTGGCACGGCTCAGCTCAGTGTCACAGCCACGGGAGGCACTCCTTCGCTGAACTACCAGTGGTACTCCGGCGCCACGAACAGCAATACGGGAGGGACGCTGATCGCAGGTGCCACCTCGGATACCTATACGCCGCCATCAACCCCGGCAGGAACTCTCTATTACTATGTTATTGTCTCTGCCACAGGTAACGGATGCGGCTCTGCCACCTCCAATGTTGCAGTTGTAAATGTGATCGCCGATCCTTCGGTCACAACCCATCCGGCCTCGTTCACCGAATGTATTGGTGGCACGGCTCAGCTCAGTGTCACAGCCACGGGAGGCACTCCTTCGCTGAACTACCAGTGGTACTCCGGCGCCACGAACAGCAATACGGGAGGGACGCTGATCGCAGGGGCCACCTCTGACGCCTACACGCCGCCATCAACCTCGGCAGGAACTCTCTATTACTATGTTATTGTCTCTGCCACAGGTAACGGATGCGGCTCTGCCACCTCCGATGTTGCAGTTGTAAATGTTATCGCCGATCCTTCGGTCACAACCCATCCGCCTTCGTTCACCGAATGTATTGGTGGCACGGCTCAGCTCAGTGTCACAGCCACGGGAGGTACTCCTTCGCTGAACTACCAGTGGTACTCCGGCGCCACGAACAGCAATACCACGGGTACGCTGATCGAAGGTGCCACCTCGGATACCTACACGCCGCCATCAACCTCGGCAGGAACTCTCTATTACTATGTTATTGTCTCTGCCACAGGTAACGGATGCGGCTCTGCCACCTCCAATGTTGCAGTTGTAAATGTGATCGCCGATCCTTCGGTCACAACCCATCCGGCTTCGTTCACCGAATGTATTGGTGGCACGGCTCAGCTCAGTGTCACAGCCACGGGAGGCACTCCTTCGCTGAACTACCAGTGGTACTCCGGCGCCACGAACAGCAATACGGGAGGGATGCTGATCGCAGGTGCCACCTCGGATACCTATACGCCGCCATCAACCTCGGCAGGAACTCTCTATTACTATGTTATTGTCTCTGCCACAGGTAACGGATGCGGCTCTGCCACCTCCAATGTTGCAGTTGTAAATGTTATCGCCGATCCTTCGGTCACAACCCATCCGGCCTCGTTCACCGAATGTATTGGTGGCACGGCTCAGCTCAGTGTCACAGCCACGGGAGGCACTCCTTCGCTGAACTACCAGTGGTACTCCGGCGCCACGAACAGCAATACGGGAGGTACGCTGATCGCAGGGGCCACCTCTGACGCCTATACGCCGCCATCAACCTCGGCAGGAACTCTCTATTACTATGTTATTGTCTCTGCCACAGGTAACGGATGCGGCTCTGCCACCTCCGATGTTGCAGTTGTAAATGTGATCGCCGATCCTTCGGTCACAACCCATCCGGCTTCGTTCACCGAATGTATTGGTGGCACGGCTCAGCTCAGTGTCACAGCCACGGGAGGCACTCCTTCGCTGAACTACCAGTGGTACTCCGGCGCCACGAACAGCAATACGGGAGGTACGCTGATCGAAGGTGCCACCTCGGATACCTACACGCCGCCATCAACCTTGGCAGGAACTCTCTATTACTATGTTATTGTCTCTGCCACAGGTAACGGATGCGGCTCTGCCACCTCCAATGTTGCAGTTGTAAATGTTATCGCCGATCCTTCGGTCACAACCCATCCGGCCTCGTTCACCGAATGTATTGGTGGCACGGCTCAGCTCAGTGTCACAGCCACGGGAGGTACTCCTTCGCTGAACTACCAGTGGTACTCCGGCGCCACGAACAGCAATACCACGGGTACGCTGATCGCAGGGGCCACCTCGGATACCTACACGCCGCCATCAACCTCGGCAGGAACTCTCTATTACTATGTTATTGTCTCTGCCACAGGTAACGGATGCGGCTCTGCCACCTCCGATGTTGCAGTTGTAAATGTGATCGCCGATCCTTCGGTCACGATCCATCCAGCTTCGTTCACCGAATGTATTGGTGGCACGGCTCAGCTCAGTGTCACAGCCACGGGAGGCACTCCTTCGCTGAACTACCAGTGGTACTCCGGCGCCACGAACAGCAATACCACGGGTACGCTGATCGAAGGGGCCACCTCGGATACCTATACGCCGCCATCAACCTCGGCAGGAACTCTCTATTACTATGTTATTGTCTCTGCCACAGGTAACGGATGCGGCTCTGCCACCTCCGATGTTGCAGTTGTAAATGTTATCGCCGATCCTTCGGTCACGATCCATCCGGCCTCGTTCACCGAATGTATTGGTGGCACGGCTCAGCTCAGTGTCACAGCCACGGGAGGCACTCCTTCGCTGAACTACCAGTGGTACTCCGGCGCCACGAACAGCAATACGGGAGGTACGCTGATCGAAGGGGCCACCTCGGATACCTATACGCCGCCATCAACCTCGGCGGGAACTCTCTATTACTATGTTATTGTCTCTGCCACAGGTAACGGATGCGGCTCTGCCACCTCCGATGTTGCAGTTGTAAATGTTATTGGATATCCGGAAACTCCTACACAATCTATCGACTGTTCCCTAGGTTTTAATAATGCCAGAATTACCGTAACAAGTCCAACCGGAAGTGGAATTGAATATAGTTTGGATAGCGGACCATTCCAGACGGCTTTAATATTTGCCAATGTAGTAAATGGAAGTCATTCGATTACTGTGAGAAATACAGCAGGATGTTCCACAACAGGCAGTACCTTCCAGGTATCATGCGGATGCGTAAATGGACCTGCACTGTTATTAAGCAGTAATGGTGGAAGTACTTCTGGTATTACACCAGTTACGATAAATGGAAATACATTTGGTGGCAGCGCAACAGAAGTTACCATAACAGAAAATGGGGCCGGTTCGGTAATTCCATCTTCAACCAGTACTTCACCGTTTTCATTTACCTACACTCCCACAACCGGAGATGCCGAAAATATTGTAAGAATTACTGTTACTACGAATAATCCTTTAGGATCACCGTGTGCGGCTGCAGTAGCAACCTATGTGTTAACTGTAAATCAGTTTAATACAAACCCGGATATCAATGCGACCTTTGTCAACGTTCCGGTTTCTGGGGATGTACACACCAATGACCAGGTACCATCAGGCACCACTTACGGAACTCCGGTATTGGTATCAAGTCCGTCAGGGAGTGCTCCGACTATACCGATGAATCCGGACGGGACCTATATTTTCACAGGTAATCTGCCAGGTGTATATGTCTATAATGTTCCGGTTTGTGTGGTTGGAACGACCGTTCCATCCTGTCCGACGGAGCTGCTTACCATTACGGTTGAAGATCTGATCAATCCGAATCCGCCGATAGCGAATACCGATATAGCAACGACGCAGCAGGGCTCACCGGTCACGCTCAATACCCTTGCCAATGATGCGGCAGGTAATCCGGGTGGTGCACTTGTTCCATCGAGTGTAACCGTTATGACTCCGCCGTCATCGGGTGAAGGGACTGCAAGTGTTGATCCGTCAACAGGGAACATTACCTTTACCCCTGCAGCAGGCTTCACGGGCATTGTCATCTACACTTACAGGGTATGCGACAATACGTTACCGACAGCGTTGTGTGGGACAGCTATACAGCAGGTCACCGTATTACCGCCAACTGTTTCGAACAGTACCGAAGCTGCTGATGACTATAAAGAGACTGCACAGGGAGCTACCCTGACAGTAGCGGCAGCATCAGGAGTACTGGCCAACGATACCGATCCACAGGGCAACAGTCAGACTGTGATCACCACCACGGCAATGACTGTTGCAGGAAAGGGAACAGTTACCATATCCACCGATGGCAATTATGTTTTTGTACCTTTATCTGGTTTCACCGGTCCTGTAGAGTTTGTTTACACAATCCACGACAATGGTACCCCTGTAGCCTCGGCTAGTGCCACCTTACATATCCTGGTCACTAATTGTATTCCACCTATAGTTACCAATACCCCGTTGACCCAGACGATCTGTTCGGGCGGTAGCACGACCCTTGTTACGCTGACCTCAAATGTTGCCAGTACCACTTTTGCATGGATTGCCTCGGCGACAACAGGTATTACAGGTTTCGCTGCAAGCGGTACGGGAACTATTCCTGTTCAGACGATCAGCACTACGGGGACCACACAGGGTACCGTAACTTATGCCATCACTCCCACGGCTTCGGGATGTGCAGGGTCAGTGACCAATTACACAGTTCTTGTCAATCCTAATCCTGCAGTTACCAACACCCCGCTTACCCAGACGGTTTGTTCGGGCGGTAGTACGAGCCTTGTCACGCTGACCTCTGATATTGCGGGTACCACCTTTGCGTGGACGGCCACTGCGACAACAGGTGTTATTGGTTTCGCGGCGAGCGGTACGGGAGCTATTCCTGTTCAGACGATCAGCACTACGGGGACCACGCAGGGTACGGTTACCTATGCCATTACTCCAAATGCTGTAGGATGTCCGGGTTCAGTGACCAATTACACGGTTCTTGTCAATCCTAATCCTGCAGTTACCAACACCCCGCTTACCCAGACGGTTTGTTCGGGCGGCAGTACAACCCTTGTTACGCTGACCTCAAATGTTGCCGGTACCACTTTTGCATGGACAGCCTCGGCGACAACAGGTGTTATTGGGTTTGTGGCGAGCGGTACGGGAGCTATTCCTGTTCAGACGATCAGCACTACGGGGACCACGCAGGGTACGGTTACCTATGCCATTACTCCAAATGCTGTAGGATGTCCGGGTTCAGTGACCAATTACACGGTTCTTGTCAATCCTAATCCTGCAGTTACCAACACCCCGCTTACCCAGACGGTTTGTTCGGGCGGTAGCACGACCCTTGTTACGCTGACCTCAAATGTTGCCGGTACCACTTTTGCATGGACAGCCTCGGCGACAACAGGTGTTATTGGGTTTGCGGCGAACGGTACCGGAACTATTCCTGTTCAGACGATCAGCACTACGGTGACAACACAGGGTACCGTAACGTATGCCATCACTCCCACGGCTGCTGGATGTACAGGATCAGTGACCAATTACACGGTTCTTGTCAATCCTAATCCTGCAGTTACCAACACCCCGCTTACCCAGACGGTTTGTTCGGGCGGTAGTACGAGCCTTGTCACGCTGACCTCTGATATTGCGGGTACCACCTTTGCGTGGACGGCCACTGCGACAACAGGTGTTACTGGTTTCGCGGCGAGCGGTACCGGAGCTATTCCTGTTCAGACGATCAGCACTACGGGGACCACACAGGGTACGGTTACCTATGCCATTACTCCAAATGCTGCAGGATGTCCGGGCTCAGTGACCAATTATACGGTACTTGTCAATCCGGTTCCGTTAATATCTACATATTCAATGGACTGCTCACTTGGATTTGGGAATGCCGTAATTTCAGTAACTAATCCTGTTACTGGATATGAATATAGTTTAGATGGTGGCCCATATCAATTGGGATACACATTTAGCGGCGTTTCTAATGGAAGCCATCGTATTTCCGTTCGAAATGCATCAGGATGTATCACAACTGGAAGTTCATTCCAGGTATCTTGCGGATGCGTAGACGGTCCAACACTGGTGCTCAGCAGTAATAGTGGCACCACTTGTGGTACGACACCGGTAACTGTAAGTGGAAATACATTTGGCGGGAACGCAACTGCAATTACAATTACAGAAAACGGAGCTGGTTCGGTGAACCCATCTTCGACGATTACATCTCCATTCGCATTTACCTATACACCTGCCGCAGGTGATGCAGGGAATACTGTTACAATTACGGTTACAACCAATAATCCATTGGGTTCTCCATGTGTAGCAGCAGTTGCAATATACACATTAACTGTAAATAGTGATCCTTCAGCCCCAATCATTGGCTCAATCACTCAGCCAACGTGCGCTTTAGCAACAGGAAGTGTGGTTCTGAGTGGTTTACCTGCCGGGGCATGGACGATCAATCCGGGAGCTGTTTCAGGTACAGGCGCCTCAACAACAATTTCAGGCTTAGTATCAGACACTTATAATTATACTGTAACCAATTCTGCAGGGTGTGTATCTGCCGCAACGGCGAATGCGGTGATCAATGCAAAACCAAATTGTGTCCCCGTTGCAGTAAATGATACAACAATATCTCCACAGGATACCCAACTAACAATAACTGTAATAACCAATGATTTCGATCCGGATGGTACAATAGATGTGACAACGGTTGATTTGGATCCTTCAACTCCTGGTATACAAAAAGAATTTACAGTACCCGGACAAGCAACATATTCCGTTGATATTAATGGGGTAGTAACGGTCACGCTGGTTTCAGAATATTGCGGCACAGTTACTCCGGTAGGTTATACGGTAAATGACAATTTGGGTGCAACCTCAAATGTTGCTACAATTAACATCTTCGTAACGTGTGTAAATCATCCACCTGTAATCGATTTGCCGGATGTCAGGACTTCGGGAAATACGCCTGTTACGATCTGCTCTCCAATCAATGATCCGGATGTCGGCGACACCTTCACCTCTTCAATTTGTGGTGCTCCGAAACATGGTTCTGTTACTACTGCTATCACAACTGACGGTAAAAATGTTTGCGCTGTTTACACTCCGGAAACCGGATTCACGGGCAAGGACAGCATATGTGTAACTGTTTGTGATCAGAAGGGACTTTGTGGCAGTTCAACATCTGTCATCACGGTCACGCTCATCAAACTTGAGCTTACGACTAAAGCTGTAACCTGCACTGGAAGTAAAGACGGACTAATCGATTTGACAGTTAATGGTGGCACGGCGCCATACACTTTTATCTGGACCGGACCAAGTAATTTTATCGCATCGACCGAAGATATTTCTGGCCTGTCAGGAGGCAGTTATAATGTAAAAGTGACCGATGCAATCGGTGAAATTAAAACTGCTTCGGCGACAGTTTCTGAGTCTGGCGTACTTCTTAATCTTAACGCTACTCCTAAAGCTGTCACACAAAAAGAAAGCGTTGATGGATCAGTCACACTGGAGGTTATTGGCGGATCTATTGAACTTGTAGTCACCGGTGCAACGACACCGTTCATCTATGACTGGGCTGGTCCAGCCAACTTTGCAGCGACCACCAAAGATCTTGCAAACCTTTCGCAAGGGACTTATAATGTCACTGTTACCGATGCCAATAACTGTATCAAAACCACTTCAGCTATTGTTGATATTCAGGTTGTTCTTGCAGAAGATGATAATTGCGAACTATTTATTCCGAATGTTTTTACACCAAACGGAGATGGCGTTCATGATTATTTCGAGATTAGGTGTTTGTATAATTTCGAAAATTCTGAAGTTCAAATATTTAATCGCAACGGTAATCTGGTATTCAAAAAAGACCACTATGGTAATATTGATTACTGGGGAAGTAAAGACAAAGCATATTGGAATGGTCATTCCGAAAATAATCTGAATTTTATGGGTAGTGAATTGCCTGTGGGTACCTACTACTATATCCTAAAACTCGGTAATGGAAGGGTTTATACCGGTTTTGTCTTTCTTGGCAGATAACTCAAACATTTTTCAGGTAGAATGCGCTTCAGTAAATTAGGTAAAAACATGAAAACGGCTAATATGAAAATTCCGGAGAAAGTGAGAAAAGCAATAATGGCATTGCTAATTATCAGCGGATCCTTGTGTGCATTGGGTCAGCAGGATCCAATGTATACCCAGTACATTTTTAATCTCCAAACGATTAATCCCGCTTATGCCGGTTGTTGGCAGACCATGGGTTTCCTGGCGATGACCAGACATCAGTGGGTAGGATTCACAGGCCATCCTACAACACAGACTTTTTCGTTTCAAACTCCTGTGACCAGTCAGAATGTTGGAATAGGATTTAATGCAGTGCATGATAAACTAGGTTCTGAACGTCGAATCATTGTCAATCTGGATTATTCCTATCGCGTTATGCTCAATAGTAGCACATCTTTACGCTTTGGAATAAAAGGGGGATTTACCAACTACAATAATGATCTCGCTAGTTTATATCCTTATCCTGATAATGTTCCGGATCCGGTATTGATGGGAATTGTCGAAAATAAGTTTATGCCAAATGTCGGGGTTGGGTTGTTTATGTCTTCACCAAAGTACTACTTAAGTCTCTCGCTTCCTAAGCTCATACAAAACAGTTTTAAGGAAAACACCGGAAATTTCTCTAAGTTGTCGGAAGCTCGACAGTATTATCTGGTTGGTGGAATTGTGTTTAAATTGTCTGATAATATTAAGTTTAAACCCACTTTTATGACAAAAGCTACCGTAGGAAGCCCATTGCAGTACGATCTTTCAGCAAATTTTCTGTTGGCTGAAAAATTCTGGATTGGTGGAATGTATCGGTCTGGAGATGCATTCGGGGCTATGGTTCAATGGATTATAAATAGTAAGTTCAGAATTGGCTATGTAGCTGATTTTACATTAACCGATCTCCGCCACTATCATCAGGGCATTCATGAAGTGATGGTCTCATATGAGATTGCCTTTGTAAAGCGCCAATTTGTGTCGCCGCGGTATTTTTAAGTAACCCTTATAAAATCAAAAGAATCCATGAAACACCTATTTATTCTTACCTCAATACTGATCTCCTTTTTCCCTGTTTATGCTCAGAATGAAAAGAGGGGTTTGTTCGACGAATCATCCGTTAAGATGTCCGAAATTAATTCCAATACACCAAGGAGTGATTTTGGTCCGGCAGTGATTGGTGATTCGCTCTATTTTACTTCGTTTCGCGACGAAATGGTCAAAAAAACAGATAAGAAAGTGATTGAAATGGAGTTCTATGATCTTTACAGGGCAGGCATAGACGATTCGGGGAATGTGATCACTAAACGTCAGGCAGTGGATGAGTTTATCACCAGATTTCATGACGGACCTGTGTCGTGGTGCGCTAAAACGGGAGAATTATTTATTACCCAATCCAATTATGTTGATCCTCTTGTTGTATTCAAACCATTCAGAAATGAAAATATTAAATTAAGGATTGTTATTGCGAAGAAACAAAACAACACCTGGACCGTAGTTGAAGAATTTCCGTATAATAACCCTAAGTATTCCATAGGGCATCCTGCAATAAATGAATCGGGTGATACCCTGTACTTTGCGAGCGATATGCCTGGAGGTTATGGCGCTACTGATATTTATTATTCTGTACGAAGGAACAATAAGTGGAACGACCCTGTGAATATTGGTCCTCCCGTAAATACAACCGAAAAAGAGGAGTTCCCTTTTATTACCGGGAACAGCTATTTGGGAAGTTACCTGGTTTTTGCTTCAACAGGTCACAACAGCAAGGGTGGATTTGATCTGTTCTACACAAAACTTAACGACCCCGGTCATGAAATTTGCCAATTTCGGGAGCCAATTAACAGTGTCTTCGATGATTTTTCGATCGATTTGCCTGACAAAGTGGAGTATGGCTATATGACTTCGAACCGGCCTGGTACAGGTAATGACGACATTTATAAACTGACCTTTAATAAATTTATCGATTATTTGCTGGAAATCTGGGTCGTTGATGCC
Source organism: Prolixibacteraceae bacterium (assembly GCA_963677935.2). Taxonomy (GTDB): domain Bacteria; phylum Bacteroidota; class Bacteroidia; order Bacteroidales; family Prolixibacteraceae; genus JAAFHB01. The sequence goes on from CAXXEH010000003.1 coordinate 6,112,731, forward strand.
AAAACATTGAAGTCAATTCCTGGAGCAATGGTGAATTTCTGCAATAAATTCAGCAATAAAACAGGACCAGAGGGGATGGTCTCCCTCCGGTTTAAGAGAAATTCAGTTTGCGATGTAGCGGCCACTGCTTTTGGATATCATGACAATCATAAGTTAGTTAAGATTGGAACTCCACCGCAGGGGACAGTTTTAAGGGATTCAATATTTCTGGATCTGATTGTCAATGAAAAAATTGTGTTAAGAAATATCTATTATGACTTTGATAAATGGGATATATTACCGGAATCTGAAATTGAGCTTGATCTTTTAATCGGGCTGATGAAAGAAAATTCAGGGATGAAGGTCGAATTAAGTTCTCATACCGATGAACGCGGTACAGACCAATACAATATGAAATTGTCTCAAAGGCGCGCGCAGTCAGCTGTTAATTATATTGTCTCGAAAGGAATTGATCAATCAAGGATCAAAGCGATCGGCTATGGGGAATCACAGTTGATTTATACGAGTTCAGCGACACACAAATGTACGCCGGAAGAACATCGTGAAAACAGAAGAACCGAAATCTTTATTCCCGGTTTTATCAGAGCTGAACCTGTTAAACAGGTAAAAGGCGATTATTCGAAATAAAGCAGCACAGATTTTCTCTAATCAGGTTTTTTCAGAAAAAGGTTCAGAATTGTCCCGGCGTGCCCGCCAGATACTTACATTTAATTCAAAACCGATCAGCATGATTAATGCGTTAAAATAAAAAGAGAGCATGACAACAACCAGAGTACCGATTGAACCATACAGGGTGTTATACTTACCGAAATTATTGATGTAATACGAGAAGCCGACAGTTGTTATAATTGTCAAAATGGTAGCCAGGGTTCCTCCTGCCGAGATGAATCTGAATTTTGTTTTACGGGCAGGGGCCAGGTAAAAAAGAAATGCATAGGTAAAGAAAAATAATGCACATATAATCAGCCATTTACCACCAAGAAGAAGGTAGTAGGTTAAGTCGGATTGTAAATATCCATTTCTAACCAGAAATTTCATTAAAGTCTGACTTAAAGTGATCATCGCAACACTGAAAGTGGTCAGGAGTGTCAGGATGACCGCAAGAACCAGGGCGACAAGCCTTTGATTTATCCAGGACCGTGTTTCAATGGCGTGTATTGTTCCATTAAATGCAGTAATTACAGAGACAATTCCGTTGGTAGAAAAAAAGAATGCAGCAAAGAATCCGAACGAGAGTAATCCTCCCCGGGGTTGGGTTATAATATTCTCGATCGTCCCCTGAATTGTCACAAAGGCATTTTGCGGAAGGATACTTTGAAGCATAATCAGCAGTTGTTGCTGAAAATGGGTGATAGGAATATAGGGAATCAATGTGAAGACAAAGATGATTGCGGGAAAAATGGCCAGAATAAAATTAAAAGCAATTGCCGAGGCCCTTGTTGATATGGCTCCATCAACAAGCCCTCTCCAGAAAAAAAGCATTACATCATAAAGCGGCTCACCATCAAAAAATGGGAGTTTTATTAATCTGGCCTTTTGACTGAATGTATCTGCTCGCTTTACGAAAAATTGTTTGATTTTTGTCCAAATTGACATTAATAGCGAATTATCGGTTTTATACTAATCCTTGTCAATCCTTAATTGAACAATTTGGGCTTTCCCACCCTTGGATTTGAGGAGAAAATAGACTCTGAAATTCCCATTACCAGTTTGCAACTTACCAATTGCATACGAAGATTCATCGCCTCCCTGATGAGTAATCTTAAAATCCAGAGGCTTATTTCTGGTAAAAAAATCCTTTAAAATCTGCTCACCCTGCGCCTGTGAGCAAACTAACTCACGATCAATCACAACCAGCTCAATATTCTCATAGAAATTTGATGCCACAATCTTCGCATCCCCGGCTTTTAATCCCGAAATAATCTGCGGTGGAATTTGACCGATGGAAATCAGCGGATTAACTAGGAGCCAAAGTATAAATAAAAAAACGAACCCCGATTTCAGTTTCATTACAGTGGTATTGATTTAAATATTCTTAACAAGAACCATGCAAATTATAAAATCATTCATTTGTATATCATTTGTTTTTTAGCTGCCAGATGGAATCGTAGATCAGCGAAGCTAATAACCATCCGCCGGTTGGCGGATTCATTTCGGTTGTTGTAATTTTTACCATGACTATTTCAACTGAATAAATATATACGTTCATAAAGATACAGTTTTATTCTTAAAAATAGCTGAGACAAAAAAATTGTACAGAAAAAATTGGATCTCATTGTTATCTAACCTAATATTGTATTCGTGAAAATACTTTTACTTACAATTGGAAATACCGATAAACGGTATATGAAAGAGGGTATCGATGACTATGTAAAACGACTCACCTTTTATATCCCTTTCGAAATTAAGGTGATACCCGATATTAAAAATCGTAGTACCCTCTCTCCTGAACTTCAAAAAGAAAAGGAGGGAAAGTTGATCCTTGGTCAGTTGGGAGCTGGCGATCAATTGGTTTTACTAGATGAGCATGGTAAGGAATTCTCATCCCTTGATTTTTCGAAGTGGATTGAAAAAAAAATGATTGCAGCGATACGACAGCTCGTTTTTGTGATCGGGGGTCCATATGGATTCTCAACAATGGTTCATCAAAGGGCTGACTTTAAATTCTCCTTATCACAGCTTACTTTTTCGCATCAAATGGTGCGCTTGATTTTTGTTGAGCAGCTTTACCGGGCAATGACAATTATTAAAAACGAACCATATCATCATGAATAAGGGTATGAGAAGATTCGCTCGTAAAAATATTTATATCCTCATTGCGATTCCTGTATTCCTGGTTTTGTTGCTTTGTAATCTGCTGTTTTTTAAGGATAACAACCGAGAGCAGGAGTCAGACCGTGTCTACCGGATATTTGAAAAGAAGGTGAAACAGCTAACGCAATTGGTTGATTCTGTTTCTTTTAGGGTGAAGTTACATCCCGAGGTCCTGAGTGATTGGTCTCTGCTCCACTTCATTGATCACGACAAACAGGGACTGGCAGTTGCTGTTTTTAACGGAAAAGCATTATTGTTCTGGTCATCTTCCTCACTTACATTTCCTTCTATCGACAATAGTACCACGAAACCGGATGGGTTGGTCCATTTACCTACCGGCTGGTATTATCAACTTTCAAACCATTCCGGCAATTATACCGTCAGCGGATTTCTCCTTATCAAACGAGAGTTTCCCTATCATAACCGGTATATTAAGAGCGCTTTTCAGAATGATTTTAAACTGTCAGATGATTATCAGGTTTATTCAGCTCCCCAACCTGATGGTTTGAACATTTGTAAACCTGACGGGACACATCTGTTCTCTCTTACCACTTCTAATGAGGCCTCTGTTTCAAGGAGCAGCACAGACTTTTCTGCTTTACTCTGCTTCATTTTTATAATATTAGTCTTAACTCAGCTTAATTTTTGGCTTCGGTACAATAGCCGGATAGTGCCTGGTTTTAAATTAGTAGTCACTTTATGTGTTAGTGGTTCGATATATTTGATAATGAATGGATTTAAATTCCCATCTTCCATATATCAGACAAATCTTTTCTCACCGCGTGATTTTGCTTATAGCAGCTGGCTCTCTTCTTTGGGCGAGTTTATTCTCCTCTCTATCCTGATGTTTCATTGTGCTCACTCAATTTTTACCTTGAAAATCAACCGTAAAGGGGAAATCCGTAATGGATATTGGAAGATTTTGCTTTTCGGATTTGCTGCGTTTTTCTTCACTTTTTCAATCGCTTTACTTAAGATCCTGTTATTGAATTCAAATATTTCGCCTGAATTTTTCAGTGACCTTAAATTGTCATATATCAACCTCTTCGCATTTTTCGGTATTTCATTGCAGGTATTGGGTTTTATCATTATTTTTTGGCGATTGCGGAAAGATTATTGCCCGGAATCTGCAGGCTATAAATTTGTTATTACACTAATGATTGCTGGAGCGATAGCCGGTATCCTGGTTTCAATGTTCTGTTATCCCATTGAATGGGAACCTTTTCTGTTTTTTATTGTTGTCAGCCTGGTTATGGCGAGATTTAAAGTAACAAAAATCAGGGAATATAAATTTACTTTCCTTTTAGTAATATCAATACTTGGTGCAATCTATATTAATTTGTACGCTCAGGAATTAATTCTGGGAAAAAGAAATAAGGTTTTGGACCTGTGGGCAGTAAAACTAAGTTCAGAAAGAGATTCCGGAGCTGAGATCTTTCTGTCGGAACTTGACAATAAACTTCGTCAGGATTCAAATATTCAATCGTATTTATTGCCACCCTATAAATCTCTTGAATCGTATTTTCAGAATAACTATTTTACGGGGTTCTGGCGTAATTATAATTTGCAGATAACTGTTTGTAGTCCAAATGACAGTGTAAATATTACTGATGAAAACAGACATTATCCCTGCTTCGAGTTTTTTGATCATCTTAGGAAAACAAAGGGATTACTAGTGTCAGGAAGTAATTTTTATTTCATGGATCGCGTAAATGGACGAATTTCTTATTTGGGACAGCTTGATTTTGTGAATTCAATGAATATACCGGTCAAAATTTTTATTGAGCTGAATTCAAAGGTGATACCAGAGGGGAAGGGTTATCCTGAACTATTATTGGATGAACATGCCTCACGAGAAAGCCAGGATGGTGATTTTAGTTATGCCAAGTATTTCGATGGGGAGCTTGTTGATCGAGGCGGCGACTATCAATATAGTATGAAACTACCTGTAGATGTCCGGAGAAATGAAGAATATACTCACTTTTCGAAGAACGGTTACCGTCATTGTGCCTATAATCGTAATGGAAATAATTATGTTATAGCGAGTTATCCTGAAATGCATTTCTATGACAGCATCAGCACTTTCCCATATTTGTTTCTCCTTTTTTTTCTGACCGGATCAATAATTTTGATCATCAACGGGAAGGATCTTAGGATTCGGAGTCGGAAACTCGATTTTAGAGAGAAGATACAACTGACTTTAATTCTTTCATTATTAGGAATATTAATTATAATTGGAATAGGTTTAATACTTTACAATTCCAATAAATTGCTCAGTTCGGTAAAGGATAATCTTAATGAGAAACTCATGTCAGTTACTGCCGAATTAAGTATGCGCATTGGTCAGGAGACCGAATTAAATCCTCCTATGCTCGATTTCATGAACGAACAGTTGATCGTACTGTCGGACATTATCCGGTCGGATATTAACCTTTATGATCTGAATGGTAGTCTGTTCGCAACCTCAAGAATTGAGATTTTTGATCGGGGGCTAATGGCTCGTCGGATCAATCCAATTGCATTCAAGTCGATAGCTATCGAGCATAAAACCCTTTTTCTGCACAATGAAAATCTTGGGGAAATGAATTTTTTCTCTGCCTACTCACCAATTTATAATCAAAACAGCAAACTGATTGGTTACTTAAATTTGCCCTATTTTACACGGCAGGATGATTTTGAAAAGCAAATATCAGATTTCATTGTGGCATTTTCGAATTTGTATATATTGCTGATAATTATTAGCATCGGGGTGGCGTTGATCATCAGTCATAAATTAACTGCACCTTTACTCCAAATTGAAAAGTATTTGAAAGGTATACAGCTAGGTAAGACAAATGCTAAAATTGAATATGTTGGGGAGGATGAAATAGGCCGGCTTGCACAAGAGTATAATAAGAAAGTAGATGAGCTGGAAGAGAGTGCTGAGCTGTTAGCCAGATCTGAACGGGAATCGGCCTGGCAGGAGATGGCCCGACAGGTTGCTCATGAAATTAATAATCCGCTCACTCCAATGAAACTGAGCATTCAGTATCTTCAACGTCTTAAAGAACAGAATTCTGAGAACTTTGATGAATATTTTTTTCGGGTTAGCCGGATGTTGGCTGAACAGATTGATGCACTTTCCCTAATTGCTTCCTCTTTTTCGGATTTTGCCAAAATGCCAACAATAAATATCGGTTTGATCGACTTGAAATCCAAATTAAGTGAAATTATTCTGTTATTCGAAAATATGAATAATTTGTTGGTTTCATTGGATGTTTCGGGTGACGAGCCTATCAATGTCATTGCAGACAAAGATCAACTTGGTAGAGCCATTATTAATTTGATTAAGAATGGTATACAGGCAATTCCAAGAGACAGAAAGGGAGTATTAAAAATAAAACTTTGTAAGGATGAATCATGGGCATATATTTCCGTAAATGACAATGGGAATGGTATTCCCGTTGATTTGCAGGATAAATTATTTGAACCAAGTTTTACTACCAAATCGAGTGGCATGGGGTTGGGCCTGGCAATTGCCAAAAAAATTATTGAAAATTTCAAGGGTGAGATTTGGTTTCAATCAACCCGTGATGTTGAAACGACCTTTTATATAAAACTTCCCATTTCCGAATCCCTCTGAAGTTGTTGAGTATATGAAATCAATTTCCCATTTCTGCAAGGAATTTTATTCTAACCATCCGGATCTCTTCCACCTCATAATCATCGCCAAATTCACTCAACGCTTCCTCCATTGAATCAGACTCCGCATCTTCTCTGAAGTATTTGTAAATGTCCTCAACCTGATCCTCATCCATTACATCATCGATATAGTAATCGATGTTAATCTTTGTGCCCGAATTTACAATCGCCTCCAATTCTGTGAGTAATTCGCTCAATGTCATCCCTTTGGCTTCAGCAATTTCGTTTAGGGCTAACTTCCGGTCAATATTTTGAATAATGTAGACTTTGTTTTTCGATTTGTTGGCGACTGAACGGACCACCATATCCTGAGCCCTTTCAATCCCTTTCTCCTCAACGTATCGTTTAATCACTTCAACAAAGGGCTTCCCGTATCTTTGGGCTTTTCCCTGTCCAACGCCAATGATCCCCTGAAGTTCTTCAATTGTTGTAGGATATTGGATCGACATATCAGAAAGGGAAGGGTCCTGAAAGATAACAAATGGCGGTAGCTTCTGTTTTAGGGCCACTTTTTTACGCAGGTCCTTTAAAATCGCGAACAGCTCAGGATCCCCAGAGGCATTCCCACCTTGCGGAATATCATCACTCTCCTCTTCTGACTCATAGTCATGATTTTTAACTATCATGAAAGATCGGGGGTGGGCTAAAAATTCTTTTCCTGCATCTGTAAGTTTTAAGACACCGTAATTTTCGATGTCCTTATGCAAAAATCCCGCAATGATGCTCTGCCTGAAGACTGCATTCCAGATTTTGTCGTCATATTCATCCCCTTCACCAAAAATATCAAGTGTGTCATGTGAAAATGATTTGACCGTAGCATTCTCTACTCCCAGTAAAATATTGACAAGATGCTCACCCTTACATTGCTCCTTTACTTCGATTACAGCTTTTAAGGCGGTTATTATAAGATCTCTACCTTCCATATGTTCCTTTGGATTCAGGCAGTTATCACAAAATCCGCAATTTTCAGTTTCATATTTCTCTCCAAAATAGTGCAATAGTATCGTTCTGCGACAAAGTGATGATTCGGCAAATGCCACTGTATCGAGTAAAAGTTGCTGTCCGATTTCCTGCTCTGCCACAGGCTTTCCCTGCATAAATTTTTCGAGTTTCTGTATGTCTTTATAACTATAGAAGGTGATGCATTTCCCCTCTCCTCCATCACGCCCAGCGCGACCAGTCTCCTGGTAGTATCCTTCAAGCGACTTTGGAATGTCGTAATGTATCACAAAACGGACATCCGGCTTGTCGATCCCCATACCAAATGCAATTGTTGCCACAATCACATCCGATTCTTCCATCAGAAATTTATCCTGGTTGGCCGAACGGGTTGCCGAATCCATCCCTGCATGGTATGCCAGTGCTTTGATTCCATTCACCTGGAGCAATTCTGCAATCTCCTCAACCTTTTTGCGACTAAGACAATAAATAATCCCCGATTTACCGGGATTACTTTTTATCATTCTGATTATTTGATCCTTCGCTTTATTCTTCGGGCGTATCTCGTAGTAAAGATTAGGTCTGTTAAAGGATGATTTAAAGACCTGTGCATTCTGCATTCCGAGGTTTTTCTGAATATCGTGTTGAACTTTAGGTGTTGCAGTTGCAGTTAATGCCATAATAGGAGCCTGACCTATTTCGTTGACAATGGGTCGGATCCTTCTGTATTCGGGACGGAAATCGTGCCCCCATTCAGAGATGCAGTGAGCCTCATCAATTGCATAGAAGGATATCTTAATTCCTTTGAGAAAATCGATGTTTTCCAGTTTTGTCAGAGATTCGGGCGCCACATACAATAATTTGGTATGACCTCTGGAAATATCCTCCTTTACTTTCTGTATGGCTGTTTTTGTAAGTGAAGAATTGAGGAAATGGGCAACTCCGTCTTCCGTACTGAAACTTCTGATGGCATCAACCTGATTTTTCATCAACGCGATTAGTGGCGAAATCACGATAGCTGTACCCTCCTGCATTAATGCCGGTAACTGATAACATAGTGACTTCCCTCCACCCGTAGGCATCAGAACAAAAGTATCGTTTCTATCAAGTATACTATTAATTACCTCTTCCTGTTGTCCCTTGAACCGGTCAAAGCCAAAGTACTTTTGAAGCTGGTCATTAAGTGAATTTCTATCCCTCATAATCGTACGTCAAATTATATCTCAATCAATTTAATTTTCTTCCACTAAATTATCAAATATATTGCCCGGAACAAGTATTTAATGTAAAATCATTAAAATTTAACATTGGATCGTTTTAGAACCGGTTTTTGCCATATTCAAATGGGGCAAAGAATCGTATATTTGCCGCTGAATTCTTTATTCAATTCTGGTTATTCAAAATCTTTAATAAACGGTCAATGTCCATAAAGGGAATACTTACAGGGAAAGAGAAAAAAGTAACAAAAACGAAGAAAACAAATGAAGAGATGTCGTTCCTCGAACATCTTGAGGAGTTGAGATGGCATCTTGTGCGGGCATCTGCTGCTGTGTTATTTGGAGCTATATTTGTTTTTATTAACGTGAAATTTATTATGGATCAGATACTCTTTGCCCCAAAGTATCCCGGATTTATCACGAACAGGGTATTTGCCTGGGGAGCCGAGACATTTAATTCACCGGATCTGGCGATTAATACGCAGCCTTTTAGTATTATCAATTATGATATGGCAGGGCAGTTTTCTACCCATTTAAATATTGCGATGATCGGTGGAATTATCCTGGCAATTCCTTATATTTTCTGGGAGTTCTGGCGTTTTATTAAACCGGCCCTATACGAAAAAGAGCGTAAACATGCCACCGGAGCAGTCTTTTACAGCACATTATTGTTCTCACTTGGTGTCCTTTTTGGCTATTATCTGGTTGTCCCACTGTCAACCCATTTTTTTGGTTCATACAGGGTTAGTGCTGAGGTGGTGAATCAAATCAATCTTAATTCCTACATTAGTGCTGTTACAACAATAATTCTGGGAAGTGGAGTTGTATTTGAATTGCCCATTGTCATCTATTTCCTTGCTAAAGTTGGGTTGGTCAGTTCAGGATTTTTGATTAATTATAGAAGACATGCTTATATACTATTGCTGATGTTGGCTGCGATCATTACTCCTCCGGATGTCTTCAGTATGTTAGTGGTATCGGGTCCTCTGGTTCTCCTCTTTGAACTTGGGGTTGTACTTGCGAAACGAATCGAAAGTAAAAGAACTGATATTGAACTTCTTGAAGCATAAAAATTTAATTAACAGGTAAGATGAAGCTTAGAGCTGAACATTTAGTAAAAAAATACAGGAGCAGAACGGTTGTAAAAGATGTTTCGCTCGAACTGGAGCAGGGTGAAATCGTCGGCTTATTAGGCCCTAACGGAGCTGGTAAAACAACCTCATTTTATATGATTGTCGGGTTGATTAAGGCTAATGGTGGTCAGATTTTTCTCGATGATCAGGATATCACCACTTTCCCGGTTTATAAAAGGGCTCAGCTGGGTATCGGTTACCTTGCTCAGGAGGCATCCATATTCAGGGGAATGAGTGTGGAAGACAATATCCGTTCAATACTTGAGATGTCCAAATTTACCAAGGAATACCAGCACGATAAACTCGAATCGTTGCTTGACGAGTTTGGACTTCAGCGTGTCCGGAAGAGTACAGGGATTCAGTTGTCGGGTGGAGAGCGTCGGCGGACAGAGATCGCCCGGTGCCTGGCCATCAATCCGGCATTTATTCTTCTCGATGAACCATTTGCAGGGGTTGACCCGATTGCGGTGGAGGATATTCAACAAATTGTCTTTCGTTTAAAGGATAAAAATATAGGGATCCTAATCACAGACCACAATGTCCATGAGACCCTTTCGATTACTGACCGCTCCTATTTATTATACGACGGAAGGATTCTGAATAGTGGATCAGCTGAAGAATTAGCTGAAGATGAAGAGGTTCGTCGCCTGTACCTGGGACAGAATTTTGAGCTGCGACGCCCTGTGTTAAAGAAGACAGAACCTGAAAATGATACCGATTCTGAATAATTTCTGAATTATTTGTCTGGCTCTTTTCTGAATTAAAAAAAACACTATATTTGCAGCGCTAAAAAATGCGGACGTGGCGTAATTGGTAGCCGCGCCAGACTTAGGATCTGGTGCCGAGAGGCGTGGGGGTTCGAGTCCCTTCGTCCGCACAGATGACCATTAAACCGCTTTTTTCCCTTAATGGAAATAGAGCGGTTTTTTTATGTAGTATTTTAGGGGAGGCTTTCGCCCGACCAAAAGCTTTTAGGATTATAAAGGAGAAAACTATGAAAATTTCGAAGACAAGTATTGATGATTTGAATGTTGTTGTCAGAATTGCCATTGAAAAGCAAGACTATCAGGCAACAGTTAATGAAACCTTAAAGGAATACCGCAAAAAGGCCAATATGCCTGGTTTCCGGAAGGGAATGGTACCCGCAGGTCTGATCAAAAAGATGTATGGAAAAGCTGCCCTGGCAGATGAAGTGAACAAATTGTTAAGCCGCGAACTTACCAAATATATTGCTGACGAAAACCTGAATATTCTTGGAGAGCCACTTCCTTCTAATACCGAACAAGCCATCATTGATTTCAATAGCGAGGCCGATTTTGAATTTGCTTTTGATCTCGGATTAAGTCCAGAGATTAATATCGACTTTGACAAAATCGGGAAATTGCCCTACTATGAAATTATTGTCGACTCTCAATTGATCGATAATCAGATTGATGGTTATACCAACCGTTTTGGGGAGAAAATAGATGCTGAAGTTGTCGGTGAAAAAGAAACCGTGATTGGCGACTTTATGCAGCTTGATGGCGAAGGGAATATTGTTGATGGTGGCATTTCGGTACAAAATGTTCAGATGGCTGTTCAATTGATCAAAGATGAGGCTGTCAAACAGCTTTTCATTGGCGCAAAGGTTGGCGATGTTTTGAAATTCAATCCCAAAATCGCTTTAGCTGACGATCATGAGGTAACTCATCTGATGAAAGTAAAACATGAAGAGATTGATACTGTTGACCGTGATTTTAATTTTACGGTTAATACCATTAATACTTTTGTTCCTGCTGGGATTAATGAGGATCTGTTTAAAAAAGTTTATGGCGAAGAGTCCGGAATTCAATCGATAGATGAGTTTCGTGAAAGAATACATACAGAGCTAAAAGCTAATCTTTTATATTCGAGTAATTACAGGTTCCTGACCGATGTAAAAGAGATATTGACCTCAGCTGTTTCGATGAAATTGCCGACCGAATTTCTGAAAAGATGGTTGGTTGAAACTAATGAAAAAGTTACCGCTGAGCAGATTGATGAGGAATTCGACCATTTCAGCAAAGATCTTGAATGGACGCTTATTAAAAGCAAGCTCATTAAAGAGTATGATTTACGAATTGAAGAATCGGATATAGCCACTATGGCCCGTGAAATGGCGAAAATGCAGTTTCAGCAATATGGCATGAACAATGTTCCAGATGAATATCTCGATAACTATGCCAACTCCATTCTTCAAAATAAGGAGCAGAAACAGAAAATGGCAGAGAAGAAAGTTGAAGATAAAGTTCTTGATCTTATTAGGGAGAAAGCAGCTATTGATTTAAAGCAGGTTACACAAAAGGAATTTGACGATTTATTTGAAAAATAGGTCATCGATCAAAGTAATCGCAGTATTTTTATAACTTTGTGGGACAATTCGTTTATTAGTAAGTTAAGAACTTCATTTAAGCGAATTGTTCTTACAAAGTTTTTCATTTTTAAAGGATTGTAATATGATGAAAGAGAACGGTGACGAATTCCGCAAATATGCGACGAAGCATTTAGGCATTAGCAGCCTGAATCTGCATAAATTTGAGTCAATCTACGCAAATGCTTATATTTCCCCGACAATTATCGAAGAACGACAATTAAATGTGGCTCAGATGGATGTCTTTTCCCGGTTGATGATGGATCGCATAATCTTTTTGGGCATCCCTATTGATGATTATGTGGCAAATATTATTCAGGCGCAATTGCTTTTTCTCGAATCTTCTGATCCGGGGAAAGATATACAGATCTATTTTAACTCTCCGGGAGGCTCAGTGCATGCCGGTCTGGGAATCTATGACACGATGCAATATATCAATTGCGATGTAGCAACGATCTGTACTGGTATGGCTGCATCAATGGCAGCTGTGCTTATGACAGCCGGAACAAAAGGGAAACGGTCGGCTTTAAAACATTCGCGAATTATGATTCATCAGCCAATGGGCGGCGCACAAGGTCAAGCGTCAGATATTCAAATTGTTGCAAAAGAAATTGCTAAGCTCAAGACTGAATTGTACCAGATTATTGCCGATCATTCCGGGCAAACCATCGAAAAAGTGGAGCTCGATTCAGATCGCGATTACTGGATGACCTCTCAGGAAGCAAAGGATTATGGAATGATTGATGATATCCTTATTCGTGAGAAAAAGTAATTGAGGGATTGGTTCCTCATAAGTAACACTTAGTTTGTATAATGAAGAAAATGGATAAATGTTCGTTTTGTGGCAGGGATAAGAAAGATGTTCATATCCTGATTGCCGGTATGGAGGGTCACATATGTGAAAACTGTATCGAGCAGGCTCATGCCATAATCGAAGAGGAGTTTAAGAAAAATAAAAGTTTTGATCTTACAGGTATTGAACTGAAGAAACCAAGGGAGATCAAAGATTTTCTTGATGAATACGTTATTGGTCAGGATGATGCAAAAAAGGTATTGGCAGTGGCTGTTTACAATCATTATAAACGGTTAAATCAGCATGCTGATGACGAAGGGACGGAGATTGAAAAATCGAATATCATCCTTGTTGGACCAACTGGTACGGGAAAAACATTGTTAGCGAAAACGATTGCTAAGATGTTGCACGTACCTTTCACTATCGTGGATGCAACTGTTTTAACCGAAGCAGGTTATGTTGGTGAGGATATTGAAAGTTTGCTTACGCGACTGCTTCAGGTTGCTGATTATAATGTAGAAGCAGCTCAACGGGGAATAGTTTTTATTGACGAGATTGATAAGATTGCCCGCAAAGGGGATAATCCTTCTATCACCCGTGATGTTTCGGGTGAAGGTGTTCAGCAAGGGTTGCTTAAATTACTTGAGGGTTCAGTAGTCAATGTTCCGCCACAGGGTGGACGTAAACATCCTGAGCAGAAAATGATTCCTGTGGATACAAAAAATATCTTGTTCATATGCGGTGGCGCTTTTGAGGGTATTGAGCGAAAAATAGGTCTCCGCCTGAATACAAAAGTGGTTGGATATAAGGCCAGCCTTGATAGTGGTGTTGTAGATCGTAATAATCTGCTACAATATGTATCACCTCAGGATCTCCGTTCATTTGGGCTTATTCCGGAGATTGTTGGACGTTTACCTGTACTAACATATCTTGTCCCTTTGGAAAGAGAAGCACTAAGGCGAATTCTGACGGAGCCGAAGAACTCCATTATCAAACAATATCAGAAACTGTTTAAGATGGATGGAATTAAAATTACCTTCCTTGAAGAAACTCTTTATCTTATTGTAGATAAGGCTATTGAATTTAAACTGGGAGCTCGTGGTCTACGAGCTATTTGTGAGACCGTAATCATGGATGTGATGTTTGAGATGCCCTCTGGTTCCCATACAGAGATCGTGATCACTCCGGAATTTGCATTGGAAAAGATCGATAAACTAAGTGCAATCAGGTTACAAGCCGGATAAATCAGGTTTAGTATATAAAAAAAGGTCGCCCTGCTCAAGCAAGGCGACCTTTTCTGCGTAAACCCAGATTTACTCCGGCATTTTGTAAACAATTGAATTAATAGTCATTCCTGCACCAACAGAGGTGAGAATGATGGTATTACCTTTGTCAATCTGATGGTCCTTCATCTTGTCTTTTAAAATAAGATCGAGGAGTGTGGGAACCGTTGCAGTTGATGAATTGCCAAATCGTTGAATCGTCATTGGCATTATACTCTTATCATATTCGCGTTGGCCATAGAGCCTAAATACCCTGCTCAGGATTGCTTCATCCATTTTTTCGTTTGCCTGGTGAATCAAAACCTTACTGATATTATTGAGGTGCAATCCGGCCTTGTCCAGGCTCTCCTTAACAACTCCCGGAACAGTGCTTAACGCATAGGCATATACTTTGGAGCCAAGCATTCTGAGATATTTATAAGCTTTGGGGTTTTCAGGATTGGCCGAACACCCCATCACAAGCATATTATGATCGAAATCAGAGCGACTCGCATGTGCTAAGATCCCAACAGGCAACTCGCTTTCAACCGCTTCTACAATCACGGCGCCTGCACCGTCGGAAAAAATCATCCGGTCACGGTCATAAGGATCGGCAATCCTTGATAAAACATCGGCACCAACGACTAATCCACGTTTAAATGTTCCACTTTTTATATAGGCATCAGCTATAATCATTGCAGTAGTCCATCCAGGGCAACCACATGTGACATCGTTTGTCAGAATAGCTGGGTTTTTAATTCCAAGTTTAGCTTTAACACGGTTGGCCAAGGAGGGCATTTGGTCAGGTACAAGTATCCCATGAACTACATCACCGAAATTATGTGCGACCAGAATGAACTCAAACGATTCAGGATCAATACCTGAAGTTTCAATTGCATCACGGGCTGCAAAGGTGGCTAAATCACTTGTCACCTGATCCGGTTCTGCATAACGACGCTCTTCAATATTTGTGATCTCACAAAATTTTCGGATGATATCCGAATTGGGGATTTCGAATCTTTTATTTGTTGCCGGATCGTAAAACTCGGCATCCAGGAAGAAATCGTTGGGGATTATCCTGCCCGGAATATAGGATCCGGTGCCAACAATAACAGTATAAACTTTTTTACTCATATCAATTATTTACTATTCGTAAGCGTTTTATTTATGATTTTCTCGAGCCGAAATGTATTTCCGTCGAATACTCCATAGGTAATCTCTTTAAACCAGTCGCCAAGTATGATCATCTTACTCTCCTCTGTTAACTGAAAATCGAGTGCAATGTGTCTGTGTCCCACCACAAAAAAGTCAAAATATTTTTCCTTTAATAACTTGCGGGCAAAAATTATTTGATCTTCACGGTCTTCACCTAAAAAACCTTCTCCATAAATTCCTTTCCCTAGCCTGCTGTTTTTAGACCAGTAATGTGCGAGTCGAAAAGATAAATCGGGATGGAATTTTGCAAATGCCCACTGGGCAACTTTATTGTGGAAGAATCGGGTCAGAAATTGGTATTTCTTGTCTGTTTTTCCAAGATCATCTCCATGGGCAAGAAAGAACCTTTTTCCGAAAAGCTCTGTTTCATAGGGTTCATGGTGGATGATCATCCCTGTTTCACGCGGAAGATAATCGAAAACCCAGATGTCATGGTTGCCGGTGAAAAAGTGAACAGGAATACCGCTGTCACATATCTCAGCTATTGCTCCCAGAACCCGGACAAACCCCTGAGGCGCCACTTTACGATATTCGAACCAGAAATCGAAAATATCTCCAAGGAGAAATATGATGGCAGCATCCTCTTTGATGCGGTGTAGCCAACTTACAAAAAGCAACTCCCTTTCGTGGTTATGCTTTAATGCAGGAGCCCCAAGATGAACATCAGAAGCAAAGTATATTTTTTTCGACAAATTCAAACCAAATAAATAATGTGAATTCTTTAAGTTATCGGCAAAGATAGACCTAAAAAACAATTTTTCAAGATTCGGGAAATATTGTGTATGTTTTTAATCAGGGAGGATCAATTTAATAGCTACTTAAATATCCTTATCAATGCCTGGTTCAATGCCGGACCTTTTAGATTTCTCCCAAGTATAGCCCCATCTTTGTCTAAAAGATAATTAAATGGTAACTCCTGAATATTGTAATTGGTCACTGCCTGGAAACTTCCTTTCATGTCACCGACGTTTATGCAGCTTAAATTATCATTCGCAATTGCTTCCAACCATGCTATCCGGTCATTGTCAACGCTGACCATATATATCTCAAATCCCTTGTTTTTAAATTTGTAATAGAGTTCTGAAAGGACAGGATTGACGATTCGTGAGGAGCGATCTTTTGCTGACCAAAAATGAAGCAGTACATATTTACCGTGTAAGGACCATAAATCTCTGAGGTGACCGTCGGCATCCGGTAGTACAATATTAGGAGAGTTTACCGCATTGTTCTTTAAAACCGTATTCAATTTTTTGTTTTTTTCCTCCTTGATAAATTCAAGTGTGTTATTGTACAGCGCAATGACCTGCTCATTTTTGGGATATACTGAAAATAACGCCGAAGCTGCTGTTTTCATTGTCTGCAGGTCATTGACTACGAAATTCTTATCATCCCATTTCTGATAAAGAGCATATACCGAAGCCAGCGAAAATGGATTTCTTTTAACGAAAGAAGTAACATAACTGGAATGATCGATAGTGATCTCATTATATCGGGCGTTCCATTCGGCAATCTTTGAAGTGTAAGAACCATCATTCTTGTGAACATTGTAAAGCTTTTGCAAAGAATCAAGTTGTGTTTTAGCATTAACGAACCGATTGTCCAAATCCCGCAAAATCTCAGAACCTTTTGATCCTGTAAGGTGGTAATCACGTGTGAAATTCTTATACGACCCTATAATTACTGCATTTTCTGACGAATCGACCAGCAATGTTACGAAACTTGATTTTGATAGTTTTAACAAATAAAAGGTCGGCGATGAGGTCCTTCCTTTAAACTTAAATTTTCCCTCATTATCCAACTTAATGGAATCAGAAGGCAACTGATTGTTAATTAATAATTTATTGAAGTAAATAGTTTTTCCTGCCCCGCCATCCAATTGTCCTGAAATGGTGAAATTAGTTTTTTTACCACAGGCAGAAAGAACAAAAAGAACAATCACAAAATAAAATGCATTTTTCATTGAAATTGGATATTAGTCAAAATTTTAATCGTCTGTTAATAATTAAGCACTCATAATCATGATTCGGTCATAATTACTAAATTACAATTCAAGGATAACAAAAGTATAAATTCCTTGTTAAAACCAATCAATTGATTTCGCTTTTAACCATTAATTATCGCAGTACGTCAGAATGACCAAACTGCAATTTTTTTTGACTATTTTTACGCCCTGTAAATTTTGTTGTGTGCAAATTCATTATAATCTGGATAATTTTAAAGCTGTAAAGCCAGTGGTTACGATCGGAACCTTCGATGGTGTTCATTTAGGGCATCGTGAGGTCATCCTAGAACTTAAACGGCTCAGTTCTCTTTCGGGAGGAGAATCGGTGATTTTTACTTTTGAACCACATCCCCGTATCATTATTTCGCCACAGGAGGATTCTCTTCGGCTATTATCCACAAAAAATGAGAAGATCAGACTGATGGAGAAAATCGGAATCGATCATCTGGTGATCTATCCTTTTACAGAAGAATTTTCAAAATTATCATATGACGAGTTTGTATCAACGATTCTTGTCGGCAAAATGAAAATCTCAAGCCTTGTGGTCGGATATGATCATCGGTTCGGGCAAGGACGCAAAGGGAATTTTAATTCACTTGAATTACTTTCCAGCGAGTTGAAATTTAAGGTTGAACAACTTTCAGAATTACTTGTTGATAACAAGGTTGTAAGTTCTACAAAAATACGGTCCGCGCTCGAAGCGGGAGATATTTCAACCGCGAACCACTTTCTGGGATATCAATATACCCTTTCGGGAAAAGTGATCAAAGGACAGCAACTTGGACGAAAAATCGGGTTCCCAACTGCCAATATTGACACTTATGATCAACATAAACTGGTCCCTGGGGATGGCGTATATGCCGTGATGGTTGAATCGGACGGAAAGAAATACAAAGGTATGCTCAATATTGGAGTTCGTCCTACAGTTAACCATAATGCAGATCATAAAACCATTGAAGTAAATATTTTCGATTTTGCAAAGGATATTTATGATTCGGAAATAGCCCTGTTTTTTATTGAAAAAATTAGGGATGAACAGAAATTCGCCAGTCTTACCCAGTTGCAGGAACAATTGATTAATGATCAGGAGTTTACTATGAGAATTCTTTCAAAAGAAAATTTTTAGTATTTTTAGCCTTTAGTAATTTAAATATATAATAAAATGATTGCTCAAATTGAAGATTTTAAAGTTAAAGATATCTCCTTGGCTGAATTTGGAAGGAAAGAGATAGAAATCGCAGAGAAAGAAATGCCTGGACTAATGTCTCTTCGTAAAAAATATGGTTTGCTTAAGCCATTAAAAGGATCAAGAATTATGGGATCGTTACATATGACGATCCAAACCGCTGTCTTAATTGAGACTTTGGTGGAATTGGGGGCAAAAGTAAGGTGGTGCAGCTGTAATATTTTCTCTACACAGGATCACGCTGCTGCAGCAATTGCAATGGCCGGAATTCCTGTATTTGCCTGGAAAGGTGAAACGCTATCAGAGTATTGGTGGTGTACAGAGCGTGCACTCAACTTTGGTGAGGGTTTGGGGCCTACGCTGATTGTTGATGACGGAGGTGATGCCACCATGATGATTCATCGCGGTTATGAAGCTGAAGGCAATGTTCAGATTCTGGAAGAACCCGTAAATGCCGAGGACGAAATCGAATTGAATAAAATCCTGAAGCAGGTTCTTGCTGCAAATCCAAATCGCTGGCATCTTCAGGCAAAGGTGATCAAAGGGGTATCCGAAGAGACCACAACAGGTGTACACCGGCTTTATCAGATGGTTGAACAAGGCAAATTGCTTTTCCCTGCCTTCAATGTAAATGATTCTGTGACCAAATCCAAATTTGATAACCTTTATGGTTGCAGAGAGTCACTGGCTGATGGCATTAAACGGGCAACCGATGTAATGATAGCCGGCAAAGTGGCCGTAATTGCTGGTTATGGCGATGTAGGAAAAGGTTGCGCTCACTCCATGAGGTCCTATGGCGCCAGGGTAATCATAACCGAAATCGATCCTATTTGTGCATTGCAGGCAGCAATGGAGGGCTTCGAAGTGAAGACTATGGAAGATGCTGTCGCTGAAGGTAATATATTCGTTACGACAACCGGAAACCTCGATATAATAACTGGCGAACATATGGCGGCAATGAAGGATCAGGCGATTGTTTGTAATATTGGACATTTTGATAACGAAATTCAGGTATCGCGGCTCGAGAAGTGGGAAGGTATTACCAAAATAAATATTAAGCCTCAGGTCGATAAATATGTTTATTCGGATGGTCATGCGATCTTTCTGCTTGCTGAAGGTCGTCTTGTAAATTTAGGTTGTGCAACTGGTCACCCTTCTTTCGTTATGAGCAACTCATTTACAAATCAAACTTTGGCTCAGATTGAGTTATGGAGTAAGCAATACGAAATAGGGGTTTACCGGTTACCTAAACATCTTGATGAGGAGGTTGCCCGGCTTCATCTTGAACAGATCGGGGTTAAACTTACGGTTCTAACTGCTTCACAGGCTGAATATTTGGGCATTTCGCCCAATGGCCCTTATAAACCAGAGCATTACCGGTATTAAGATTCCTGGAAAGTCAAATACTAAAGCGGTTGACAATGCAATTTTTTGCATTTTTAACCGCTTTAAAGATTAGTTAGTCACAGTGAGGGTAAGGTTTCCGGAAATGATATTGTAATTCTGAAGATAGTGAGTCGCTAACCCTTTTACCGGTTGTCCATTTGCTAATAAATTAAATTGTGATCCACACTTATCGCAAACTCCGAAGAAATCGCTGCTGAAAATCGTGTAGGGAGGTGAAGTGAGATTCTTGATAGGTTGTATTGTAACAGTTCCCGAAAAATCTTTTTCATATGGACAACAAGCATCGTAGGCCATATATTGAGATAATTCAGGGTTAACACATACCACGATCAGCCCTTTATATCCCTCATTCTGAAATAAAACCGAATTGCCAGGAATAGTTAAGTGGTTATAGTTTACTAACGAAATACGCAGGTTAATCTTAGTATATGGCACGAAATTGTTCTGGTCATTCTTACAACCACCGGTTATTAAAAGTATTCCTGCGAGCAGGGTAATTTTTGAAGTTATTATACGTCGTAAATTAAACATTTTGTCTATTTTTATCGAATGCTAAGATAAATAAAATGAATATCATAATTGCACAAATAAAATGGAGTAATTACCAAATTTTAGATGTTGTCAATCCCGATATTATGAACCTAAAGTTGGCTTAAATCGTTTGTTCAAATTTTTTCAAGCGCAAATTTGTTTTTTTCTTAAAGAATATTTTAAATTTGTATTTAATCAGATCGGGAAGAGTTCCGGCATACCGGAGTTCTTCTTGTTTTTTATGTATTATCAGCAAAAACCAATACCAGATGGGCAAAATTACTTATATCTCTGCCGAAGGGCTGAAAAAGCTTAAAGCGGACCTGGATCATATGATCAATGTGGAGAGGCCGGCAATTTCCAAGAATATCGGAGAAGCTATTGAGAAGGGAGATATTTCAGAAAATGCAGAGTATGATGCAGCCAAGGATGCACAAGGAATGCTTGAGGCCAAAATTGCCTTGTTGCAAAACCAGTTGGCGAGTGCCCGAATAATAGATCAATCGAAGATTGAAACTAATGTTATTCAGATAATGAATAAGGTAACAATTAAGAATACGAAAAATAATTCGACCATGTCTTATACGATTGTTTCAGAACATGAAGCGGATCTGAAACTGGGGAAAATTAGTGTTAATACACCTATTGCCCAGGGCCTTCTGGGCAAAAGGATTGGTGATGCGGTTGAAATTAAAGTCCCTTCAGGTGTGATCCCATTTGAAATTATCAATATAGAATTAGGAATATAACTTATTTAGTATGTTATGGCAAGTATTTTTACAAAGATCGTAAATGGAGAAATTCCTTGTTATAAAGTTGCTGAAGATGAGCACTACCTTGCCTTTTTAGATATTTTCCCGATTGCCATTGGTCATGTTCTGGTGATACCTAAAGTTGAGACTGATTATATATTTGATCTTGATGATCCTGATTTTGTCGGATTAATGTTTTTTTCGAAACGTGTTGCCGTTGCTTTGAAAAGAGCCATACCGTGTAAAAAAGTGGGGATTGCTGTCCTTGGCCTTGAAGTCCCTCATGCTCATATTCACCTTATCCCATTGAACAGCGAAAGTGATATCAATTTTTTAAAACCAAAATTAAAACTTTCTTCAGAGGAGTTCAAGGATATCACTGCCAAAATTGCCAGTGAATTTATTTGAAAAGTTATCTATTTCACTCTTCCTGGATTTTTTCTTATAAAATCTCCCCAATCTTTTACAGAGTTGCCAGAAACTGGATTTTTTAACTGAAGGTAATGACAAACAGCTGTTGCTAAACCATCTGTGGCATCAAGATCATTTGGCATTATCTCAATATTAAACATCTGCTTTAAAAAATAGGCAACCTGTTCTTTGGTGGCCGAGCCGTTTCCTGTTATGGCTTGTTTTATCCGTAATGGTGCATATTCAAAAATTGGAATGTTTCTGTAAAGTGATGCAGCCATTGCCACCCCCTGGGCCCTTCCAAGTTTGAGCATTGACTGAACATTTTTACCGAAAAATGGCGCTTCAAGTGCTGTTTCATCAGGTTTGTACTCGTCAACAAGATAGAGTGTCCGGTCAAAAATATGGCTGAGTTTCTGGTAATGTCCCGAAAATCCTGAGGTTTTTATCACCCCCATCGCGACAATCTGAGCCTTGTTCTTAGTGATTTTAAGTACACCATATCCCATAATATTTGATCCCGGATCAATTCCCAGAATGGTTTTATTTATTTCCAATTTCTTTTTTTCTGTTAAAGTTGAACGTTATGGATGTTCCAAATTCAGAATGGAAGATTATTAAGGTCAACATTACCGCCGGAAAGGATTATTCCGATCTTCTGATTTATAAATAACTTCTGGTTTTCAAGAATAGCAGCCAAAGGAACAGCCGATGAGGGCTCTATAATCAGCTTCATCCTCTCCCAAACCAGTCGCATCGCAAGTATAATCGATTCCTCAGAAACAGTAATAATATCATCAACTTTATTGCTGATAATGGCAAAATTAATTCCACCCAGCGAAGTGAGCAATCCATCGGCAATTGTTATTGGATGTGTTGATGGAATAATATATCCTGCTTTAAAGGAACGATAGGCATCATCAGCACCCGATGGCTCTGCTGCAATTACTTTGCAGGAAGGTGAAAGTTCTTTTACTGAAATTGCAGTGCCGGAGAGTAAACCTCCTCCACCCACAGGACACAAGATCTGATCAAGGTGTTGTACCTGCTCAAGAAGTTCTTTTGCGGCCGTACCCTGGCCAGCGATCACTTTAAAATTATTATAGGGGTGAATAATCTCAATTCCAGAATTTTCAGCAATTATAAGGAGGGTTTGCTCTCTTGACTGAAGAGTGGGTTCGCAGAGTGTAATGATACCACCATACCCGGCAACTGCTTTTTTCTTTACTTCGGGAGAATTTGACGGCATTACGATCTGCGCCTGGATCCCTCTTATTGAGGCGGCTAAAGCCAGGGCAGCAGCATGATTTCCGGAGGAATGGGTTCCAACTCCATGCGAAGCCTTTTCATCAGTCAAAGAAAAAACAGCATTGCAGGCGCCACGAAATTTAAACGACCCTGCTTTTTGAAGATTTTCACATTTGAAAAATATCTCCGATTGGGTTATCCGGTTTATGGCACTGCTGGTCATTACAGGTGTATAATGAATCAATCCACCTATAAGTCTGTGAGCCATGATGATATCTTCAAAGTCGGGTATTCTCACGGTGCTTTTTGTTTGGCTTTTGATTGCTTTTCCAGGTATTCGATCATCAGTTCCTTTATCCGTTTTTCAACATCATAGCTGGTAGCGTTAACGGGAAGCGCGTTAAATGCGTTACAAAATAACTGGAAATCTTCCAGCGCTTCACCTTTGAAACCTGAGATCTTCTCAATAACATCTTTATTATAAACCAGGGAAAGAATTTGCCAGTCTTTTTCTGAATGAATCGCATTCAGAGTTGATCGTTTTTCTTTTTCGTCCTTGCTAAGATAATAGGAAAAGAATGAGAGCGGCTTGGCTAAAGCTGAAAGAGACTTTGGTTCTGAGGCAAAATAATCACTTCTTAGTTCAACAGGAACTAAAACCGACTTTCCCACTGGAATCCCGGTCATATTCACCTTCGGGGCACTACTTGTTATTTCAACTTGTCCCAGTAAGATCTTTACCGGTGACAGTTCTATCCTGGTAACTCCGTTTTCTGTGTTAAAAATATCCTTAACAGGGACTCGTTTGTCCTTGTAATTAAGTGACTTAAAGGTTAGGGTATCTACTGGATCGGCTTGGATTGAAAATTTTCCTGCAGCATCGGTCATTGTCCCTCCACGAACTCTCATATTTAAAACCTGAGCATACCCAATGGGCTCTTTGGTTATCTCATCAATTACCTGTCCTTTAACGTTGATCATATCCTCGTTAAAATAAAGTTGGCTATATACCATTTGTTGAAATCCGGCAATAAACAACAGAATAAATGCAATAATTCTAAAGTATTTTGTAGCCATCGTGAGAACCATTGAGTAGATGATGTTAAAACTGAATTCAGAATTAAATGTGATTTGATGTCATTCCGTGACTCCTGAATTATGTATAGGATGCAAATTTATTCGTATTGGTTGTTTTAACAACAGGATAGTAAATATCAAACATGTTTATTTTCTGAATATAATCGGAAGAAACTTTATCGTTTCTTGAGCGAGAGTAATAATGATGTATTATTTGACTGTTTTAATAGGTCAGATTTTTGATCCGATCCATCGCTTTGATTACATTTTCACGGTCAGCAAAAGCCGAAAACCTGAAATACCCTTCGCCGGAAGGTCCAAAACCTGATCCCGGAGTACCAACCACATTGGTATCGTTAAGAAGTTTATCGAAAAATTCCCAGGAGGTAAGTTTATTCTTTGTTTTTACCCAAACATAGGGGGCATTGATCCCCCCAAAAACGGTGTATCCTGATGCCGAAAGACTTTCCCTGATTATCCTTGCGTTTTCGAGATAGTACGCGATCAGTTCCTTCACCTCACTCTTACCCTGTACGGAATAGACTGCTGCTGCAGCTTTCTGTACCGGATACGAAACACCATTGAATTTGGTGGTATGTCTGCGCATCCAAAGTGGTTTTACTGGCACAGGATTACCTTTGTGGTCATAAGCAACCAGCTCATTTGGTATTACGGTGAAAGCACAACGTGTCCCTGTAAAACCTGCTGTCTTTGAAAAGCTTCTGAATTCAATAGCGACACTTTTCGCTCCTTCAATTTCGAAAATCGAATGGGGAATGGCATCTTCGGTAATGTAAGCTTCATAAGCAGCGTCATACAAAATAATGCACTTGTTCGCAATCGAATAATCAACCCATTGTTTCAACACCTCTTTTGTAGCGACTGTGCCGGTGGGGTTGTTTGGAAAGCAGAGGAAGATCAGATCTGGTCGCGTGGAAGGTAATTCAGGAATAAATCCATTCGCTTCATTACAAGCCATATAAATAATATTGTCAAAGTAACCATTTGACTGGCAAATCCCGGTTTTCCCCGACATTACGGTAGTGTCAGCATAGACAGGATAAACCGGATCGCATATTGCGATGAGATTTTCATTTCCAAATATTTCCTGAATATTTCCGGTATCGCACTTTGAACCGTCAGAAACAAAGATTTCATCAGCCGAGATATCTACCCCGCGCAGATGGTAATCATTAACCGCAATAGCTTCGCGAAGGAAATCATATCCCTGTTCTGGCCCATATCCTTTGAAAGTATCTTTTTTACCCATCTCTTCAACCCCTTCATGAAAAGCTTTGAGAATTGCAGGAGTCAGTGGTTGTGTTACATCACCTATTCCCATTCGTATAATATCTTTATCGGGGTTGGCGGCTGCAAATTCTCTCACTCTGCGACCAATTTCGGGGAATAAATATCCTGCCTTTAATTTTAAATAGTTTTCGTTAATGTATGCCATTTAATCTATTGTAATATAGTTATTTATATTTTAATGTCCCCTTTTTGGGGTCAACAAAGATACAAAATATTTTTTTGGGTTTTTCCCAGTGCACCACGAACAATTCTTTTTGAGGAGACGGCATTCGTTTCATAATCATTTAAATAGTTGGTTTTCGAATGGAGGGCTTATTTTTTCAGAAATCTGGGCTGTTTTCACTAATGTTTTAATAAATTTATCAATTCATACCAGTTGGTGGTAATGTTTTATAAAGTTTTGTAGATGAATGTATTCAAATTTGGCGGAGCTTCGGTGAAAGATGCGGACGGCGTAAGAAACCTTGCGGCAATTGTAGGTGGATTTTCAGAAAATCTGGTTATCGTTGTTTCTGCAATGGGAAAAACGACCAATGCCCTTGAAATTTTAACCAAGAATTATTTCGATGGAAATAAGGAAAGTTTGGAGTCCAATTTTCAATTATTAAAAAAATACCATTTCACGATTATTGAGAATCTCTTTGGCGAATTCTCAAATACAATCGCCATGGAGATTAAAAAAGATTTTGATTTGCTTGAGACCCGCTTAGGTCACGCTCCATCCCTCGATTATGATTTTGAATACGACCAGATCGTCTCTTTTGGAGAGATATTCTCTACTAGAATTACAAGTGCCTATCTTGCCTTAAGTGGGATTAACAATAAATGGGTGGATATCCGGCATGGTTTAAGAAGCGATGCGACCTGGAGGGAAGGGAATGTTGACTGGTCACTCTCGTCCGGATTAATAGCGGCGCAATTAAACTTTGAAAATACCGGAGTATATGTAACACAGGGGTTCATTGGAGCGACTGTGACCGATCAAACAACGACACTGGGGCGTGAAGGCTCCGATTATACCGCCGCAATTATAGCCAATATGCTTAATGCAGAGAGCGTTACTATATGGAAAGATGTCCCGGGTATTATGAATGCCGATCCAAATAAATTTGAAGTGACTCAGAAACTGGATATGCTTTCTTATCGAGAGGCTGTTGAAATGACTTATTACGGCGCCAAAGTAATTCATCCTAAAACGATGAAACCTTTGGTTGAGAAGAATATACCGCTTTATGTCCGTTCTTTTATTCACCCGGACGAAGAGGGATCGGTAATTTGTAATATCGATCATATCATGAACTATGTACCGGTGTACATTTCAAAAGAAGACCT
Organism: Prolixibacteraceae bacterium; assembly: GCA_963677935.2. GTDB lineage: Bacteria > Bacteroidota > Bacteroidia > Bacteroidales > Prolixibacteraceae > JAAFHB01. The sequence goes on from CAXXEH010000003.1 coordinate 6,139,431, forward strand.
GATACTGATTACCATTTCGCCCATTGATTTTTCTTTCATAGCAGAGGAGAGCATCAGCAACATCTATAAATTGTTTGCTCAGCATCGTATTAAAGTTGATCTGGTGCAACAATCGGCTATGAATTTTTCGGTTGCAATTGACCGGCCTGAAAGGGGATTTGAAAAGCTTATCGGAGATTTAAAGTTGAAATTCGTGGTTCATTACAACGAGGGGCTTGAATTGCTTACTATTAGGTATTATAATGAGGATATTATTCAAAAAATGACTGGTCACCGGTCTGTTTTTGTGGCTCAAAGAACCAGGACGACAGCCCGGTTCCTTATCAGATAAAAATTATTCATTTATATAAGGTATAATTATGGAAAATTTTTCAAGAAGAAGTTTTATGAAGCTGACCGGTGCAGGAGTTGCTGTGGCCGCGATTTTCCCTGTTTCATCGGTCAAAGCTGCTGTTTCAGGAGTGGATTCTCCTGATCTTCTAAGTCAATTGGGACTTGCATCGTACACTACCCGAAAGCTGACATTGGATGAAACCATTAAATGCGCCAAGAAACTTGGATTGACTCATATTTCTCTAAAAGATTTTCATCTTCCGCTAACTGCTAATGCGCAACAATTTGCAGAGGTAAAATCAAATACAAAAATCGCATTTTGGATATGCACGTCAAAGATGTTACATCGCGCGGGAAAGAGGGTTCCACCCTTGAAATGGGGCGTGGAAAAATTGATATCCCAAGATTATTGAAGGCGGTTAAAAAGTGTGGTTATAAGGGAATATTATCTTTTGAATACGAGAAGGATGGCGATGCACCAATTCCGGGTTTGGCTGAATCGGTGGGTTATATGAGGGGTGTTATTAAGAGTCTGAAACTTTAATCTCATTTATTAAATACCAACTTAAAGATCGGTTTTTGACCTCTCGACCTGCCTGTATTATCGTATACTTCGTAGGCAATGGTCATAGAGATTACCTGTTTTTGTAAGGAATTTTTGTCATCATCCCATAACCATCGCTCTTCAAACTGGATCTTACTAATGTTTTTTCTGGAGAACTCTCCTTCAGATTCGATTCTTTTAATCTGTTTGAGATCAATTTTTTCTCCAGTGAAATAGTCGTAAGGAGTGATTTTGCCTGCAAAAACATCATTAAATATTTTGTCGATCAGTGCTTGTCGTTTAAATTGTGACAGACATTCATCTCCCCAGGTATCCGTTGAATCGCGATTAATAATAAATGTGTCGTAAATTATCTTTCCATATAATTCTCCCGAAGGAAACTTTCCCTGGTTGGGCTGGTGACATGCCCCTGGAAGGATTATAATAACAACACAGAGACCTAATCTAAGAATGGTTTCGGTTAAAAGTGAGTCTTTCACCTTTATTCTCCTCATTAAATACTCCCGGAGAATTTGGATTATTGTTTTCATAAACGAGGTTTCCATTTACAAATGTCTGATTTACAAAATAGTAAAACGATTCCCCTTCAAAAGGAGACCATCCGCATTTGGAAATGATATTTTCTTTGGAGACCGTCCAGCGGGCTACATCAATCAGAACAAGATCTGCCTTGTAACCTTTACGGATATAGCCACGCTTTTCAATTCCAAACAGATCGGCAGGAGCATGACACATTTTCTCCACAACCTTCTCCATTGTAATCTTACCTTTGCGGCTCATCTCGAGCATTGCAACAAGTGAATGTTGAACGAGTGGTCCGCCTGAAGGCGATTTGAAATAGGACTGATCTTTTTCTTCAAGTGTATGGGGAGCATGATCGGTGGCAATAACGTCAATCCGATTCTCCATCACACCTTTTATTAATGCAAGTCGATCATTGGCCGATTTAATGGATGGATTCCATTTAATATGAGTTCCATATTTTTCGTAATCCGATTCTGAGAACCACAGATGATGGACACAAACCTCGTTAGTGATTTTTTTGTTTTTAACCGGTCCAGCTTCAAATAAAGCAATCTCGCCAGCTGTTGAAAGGTGCAAAACATGCAACCTTGTTCCGTATTTCTTTGCCAGTTCAACTGCTTTTGAGGTCGATTTAAAGCAAGCGTTGGTGTCCCTGATTTTAGAGTGTTCACTCATAGGAACATCCTCTCCGAATTTTTCACGTGCGGTTGCGATATTGGCCTGAATGATTTGTTCATCCTCACAATGAGTGGCAATAAGCATCTTAGATTTAGAGAAAAGCGAAGCAAGCGTTTCCGGATTGTCTACCAACATATTTCCTGTGGATGAACCCATAAATACTTTTATACCACAAACGTTCGAAGGATCGGTTTTTAGTAGTTCCTCAAGATTATCATTTGTTGCACCTATATAAAATGAGTAATTGGCTAAAGACACTTCTGCGGCCCGAGTGTATTTCTGTTCGAGTAATTCCTGGGTAACCGCCGGTGGCATAGTATTGGGCATCTCCATATATGAAGTAATCCCTCCGGCTATTGCCGCTTTTGACTCTGTTTGGATATCTCCCTTGTGGGTTAGTCCCGGATCCCGGAAATGGACCTGGTCATCAATGATCCCCGGGAGAAGGAATTTTCCTGATGCATCAATAACCTCGGATTGCGCCAGGATATTGGCAGGGACTTCATCCCTGAATATTTTTTCAATGATACCGTTACGGATAAGGATACTGGTGTCTCTTAGAATTTTACCTTCATTTACAATTCTGGCATCTTTGATGACGATGTCTTTCATGATTAATTTAAAATTGTTTAGCGTTAATTGTTGAATGCAGAGGACTACTATTTTGAAGTGAAATTATAAAAAATATTGAATCAATTTTGAATTTTCTTATACTTTGTAAAAAAGCTCCTGATTTTCATTTTAATTACACCTTTGAAAGCCTCTCCGAAAATTCCACCGCTCATTTTTGAGATTCCTGCTTTCCTGTCAGTAAAAATGATGGGAACTTCAAGAATTTTAAATCCATGTTTCCATGTTTTAAATTTCATTTCTATTTGAAATCCATATCCTTTCATTTTAATCTTTTCTATATCAATAGTTTCGAGAACTGTATGCCTGTAACATTTGAACCCGGCAGTAGTATCCATGATTGGCATTCCAGTAATCTTACGCACAAAAACTGAGGCGAAATAGGACATCAGGACCCTTTTTAGCGGCCAGTTTATAACATTTATGCCTGATATATAGCGTGATCCGATGGCCATGTCGACACCTTGTTTCTGACATGCATCATAAAGTCGTAAAAGATCTTCCGGGTCATGCGAAAAATCAGCATCCATTTCAAAAATGTATTGGTATTGGTGTTCCATGGCCCATTTGAAACCTGCAATGTAGGCAGTACCCAACCCTAATTTACCTGAGCGCTCAATGATAAAAAGACGATCCTTATATAATGGTGTTAATTCTTTTACAATTGATGCTGTTCCATCAGGAGAATTGTCATCTATTATAAGGATATTGAAATTTCCTTCGAGAGAGAAGACTTTGCGGATTATCTGTGAGATATTCTCTTTTTCGTTGTACGTTGGAATAATTACTATCGTATCAGGCACTTTAAATTATATTTATTAGGAGGTGTAAAAATAGCATATTTGATAAATAAATCGTGATTTTATTGGATATGAAACTATTTTTCTGAATTTTTATCTGAAAAGATGAAGTGTTACTTGTCGGTTTATCGGGTTTCGCGGAACAATCTGGTATAATTTGATGTGAATTTTTCTCTTGCAGATGCAGAAATTTGATGTTTCGGGCGGGCGTTTCATTTTTTAGGAGCTGTATTTAGTTAATAAATAGGATATTAGTCTTAATAGATTTTTTATTCTTTTTTTTTGTTTAAGATGGCTGATATATATAAAAACCGTTTACATTTGCACCACGATTTGAGGGAGCAGAAATAGCGAACAAAGGTTGACGTTCACTGAGGAAATAAAGGGGAAAATGGGGGAGGAAAAGATTTCAAAAAAATCGAAAAAAGTTTTTGAGTATTGAGAAATTGGATTACCTTTGCCGAACTTTCGCCAGAAAAAATTTGGTGGGATGAATGAAGAGAGAATAACAGAGTTCATTGAAGATATTGAGAAGGAAAGAGAACGAACTACGAGAATATTAAGCTGAGATAGCTTTGATAGAAAAGAAGGTTCATGAAAGCCGGGTCAGGACAGAAAATTATTTAAAGATTTCTATACAACGGAGAGTTTGATCCTGGCTCAGGATGAACGCTAGCGGGAGGCTTAACACATGCAAGTCGAGGGGTATAATAGCAATATTAGAGACCGGCGCACGGGTGAGTAACGCGTATGCAACCTGCCCTTTACAGGGGGATAGCCCGTAGAAATGCGGATTAATACCCCATAGTACTATAAGATCGCATGGTTTTATAGTTAAAGTTTCGGCGGTAAAGGATGGGCATGCGTGACATTAGCTAGTTGGTGAGGTAACGGCTCACCAAGGCTGCGATGTCTAGGGGTTCTGAGAGGAAGATCCCCCACACTGGTACTGAGACACGGACCAGACTCCTACGGGAGGCAGCAGTGAGGAATATTGGTCAATGGGCGGGAGCCTGAACCAGCCATCCCGCGTGCAGGAAGAATGCCCTATGGGTTGTAAACTGCTTTTTCGCATGAAGAACATCCCTGACGTGTCGGGGACTGACGGTAATGCGTGAATAAGCACCGGCTAACTCCGTGCCAGCAGCCGCGGTAATACGGAGGGTGCAAGCGTTATCCGGATTTATTGGGTTTAAAGGGTGCGTAGGCGGTTATATAAGTCAGTGGTGAAATCCTGCAGCTCAACTGTAGAACAGCCATTGAAACTGTATGACTTGAGTAATCTTGAGGTAGGCGGAATGTGTAGTGTAGCGGTGAAATGCTTAGATATTACACAGAACACCGATTGCGAAGGCAGCTTACTAAGGATTTACTGACGCTGATGCACGAAAGCGTGGGGATCAAACAGGATTAGATACCCTGGTAGTCCACGCCGTAAACGATGATAACTCGCTGTTGGCGATACACAGTCAGCGGCTTAGCGAAAGCGTTAAGTTATCCACCTGGGGAGTACGCTCGCAAGAGTGAAACTCAAAGGAATTGACGGGGGCCCGCACAAGCGGAGGAACATGTGGTTTAATTCGATGATACGCGAGGAACCTTACCTGGGCTTAAATGTGCTATGACCGCTGGAGAAATTCGGCTTTTCGCAAGAACAGAGTACAAGGTGCTGCATGGTTGTCGTCAGCTCGTGCCGTGAGGTGTCGGGTTAAGTCCCATAACGAGCGCAACCCTTATTGTCAGTTGCTAACAGGTAAAGCTGAGGACTCTGGCGAGACTGCCACCGTAAGGTGTGAGGAAGGTGGGGATGACGTCAAATCAGCACGGCCCTTATGTCCAGGGCTACACACGTGTTACAATGGCCGATACAAAGGGCAGCTACCTCGCGAGAGGATGCTAATCTCTAAAGTCGGTCTCAGTTCGGATCGGAGTCTGCAACCCGACTCCGTGAAGCTGGATTCGCTAGTAATCGCGCATCAGCCATGGCGCGGTGAATACGTTCCCGGGCCTTGTACACACCGCCCGTCAAACCATGGGAGTTGGGGGTACCTGAAGTATGTGACCGCAAGGAGCGTCCTAGGGTAAAACCAATGACTGGGGTTAAGTCGTAACAAGGTAGCCGTACCGGAAGGTGTGGCTGGAACACCTCCTTTCTGGAGCCTTGACTCGGTAGAACCTTTAATTAGAGTGACAGGTTTACTATTTTACGAGTAAGTTTTCTTCCTTTTTAACAAAATTACAATAAGCAAGTAGGGCAATTGATAAGCAGACAATTGAGAACCGGATGATGATCAATTGTCAGATTTTCGTTGTCAGATTTCAACAGTCCCGTAGCTCAGCTGGTTAGAGCGCTACACTGATAATGTAGAGGTCCCCAGTTCAAGTCTGGGTGGGACTACCAGAGGTTAATGCGATAATTACTTAATGTGCTAATTTTCCAATTGAGAAGTTGGTTAATTATCAATAGCACATTAACACATTAGCACATTCGCACATTAAACCTGGGGGATTAGCTCAGTTGGCTAGAGCGCTTGATTTGCATTCAAGAGGTCAAGGGTTCGACTCCCTTATTCTCCACTTTTTTTTCACCCGGCAGATAAACGCCAAGAGATAGAGATTTGGAGAAGGGTGAAAAAAAAGGAAATACTTAGAAATAAGTAGAAACAGATTGAAATACGTTCATTATATATTGAGATTAAGGAATTAAGAAGTTAATTGATTAAAGAATGATGGAATTGAGTAATTCGTTATTAATTGTTTCTTCCCATTTTTTCATTTTTCATTTTTCATTTTTTCATTCTTTAATTAAAAATTTAGGTTTGCCTGGTGGCAGCGAGATTTAATCCGTAACATTGGATTAAGGATTGCAAGAAAGATATTAAGGTTCGATTCCTTTGAAATCACACTATCCGCCGATTGGCGGATAAAGTTCATTGACATATTGGAAGAAACAGAGTTTTAAAAGAAATGCGTAAAGGAGAAATCCAGGTATTAACAGTGATGTTAGTACCAAGAGCGAGAGAAAGTAAATAAGGGCGTACGGAGGATGCCTTGGCTCTTTGAGGCGAAGAAGGACGTGATAAGCTGCGATAAGCTGCGGGGATGTGCAAATAACAGTTAATCCGCAGATTTCCGAATGGGGCAACCCACCCGCCATTAGGCGGGTACACTGCTTCGGCAGTGGGCGAACCCGGGGAACTGAAACATCTCATTACCCGGAGGAAAAGAAAACAATAGTGATTCCCTTAGTAGTGGCGATCGAACGGGGATCAGCCTAAACCAGCGATGTTTCGGCATTGTTGGGGTTGTAGGGCTGCGATATACGAGTTGAAATGAAGTGGAATTGTTCTGGAAAGATGAACCACAGAGGGTGAAAGTCCCGTACACGTAAGTTGTCAACGAGTTAGCAGTACCCTGAGTAGGGCGGGACACGAGGAATCCTGTCTGAATCTGCCGGGACCATCCGGTAAGGCTAAATACTACAAAGAGACCGATAGTGAACCAGTACTGTGAAGGAAAGGTGAAAAGAACCCCGAACAGGGGAGTGAAATAGTTCCTGAAACCGTACGCTTACAAGCGGTCGGAGTCCGCCGCGAGGTCGGATGACGGCGTGCCTTTTGCATAATGAGCCTACGAGTTACTCCTCACTGGCAAGGTTAAGGATTTAAGATCCGGAGCCGAAGCGAAAGCGAGTCTGAATAGGGCGCTTGAGTCAGTGGGGGTAGACGCGAAACCTTGTGATCTACCCATGATCAGGTTGAAGGTCCGGTAACACGGACTGGAGGACCGAACCAGGGAGCGTTGAAAAGCTCTTGGATGAATTGTGGGTAGGGGTGAAAGGCTAATCAAACTGGGAAATAGCTCGTACTCCCCGAAATGCATTTAGGTGCAGCCTCGGTTACGAGTCTTATAGAGGTAGAGCTACTGATTGGATGCGAGGGCTTCACCGCCTATCAACTCCAGACAAACTCCGAATGCTATAAGATGCTCACCGGGAGTGAGGGCGCGGGTGCTAAGGTCCGCGTCCGAGAGGAAAAGAATCCGGACCATCAGCTAAGGTCCCCAAGTGTATGTTAAGTTGAACTAACGAGGTCTGATTGCAGAGACAGCTAGGATGTTGGCTTGGAAGCAGCCATTCATTTAAAGAGTGCGTAACAGCTCACTAGTCGAGCGGTCGGGCATGGATAATAATCGGGCATCAAACATACCACCGAAGCTATGGATTGTCCGCCTCAGGGCGGGCACTGGTAGGGGAGCATTCCACTCTGCGTCGAAGGTGTGTCGTGAGGCATGCTGGAGCGTGTGGAAAAGCAAATGTAGGCATAAGTAACGATAAAGGGGGAGAGTAACCCCCTCGCCGATAGACTAAGGTTTCCTGATCAACGCTAATCGGATCAGGGTCAGTCGGGACCTAAGGCTAAGCCGAAAGGTGATGTCGATGGCAAACCGGTTAATATTCCGGTACTTTTAAATACTGCGAAGTGGGGACGGAGTGATGAAAGATCCGCGTACTGACGGAATAGTACGTTGAAGGGCGTAAGTTTAGAGAGAAGTAGGCAAATCCGCTTCTTGAGCTGAAACCCGATAGTACCGAGAGCCTTCGGGCAATCGGATAGTGATCCTAAGGGCTTCCAAGAAAATCCGCTAAGCTATAGGTATTTAAGACCCGTACCACAAACCGACACAGGTAGTCAAGGAGAGAATCCTGAGGCGCTCGAGTGAATCATGGCTAAGGAACTAGGCAAAATCGCCCCGTAACTTCGGGAGAAGGGGCACCCCAGCAATGGGGTCGCAGAAAATTGGTCCAGGCGACTGTTTATCAAAAACACAGGGCTATGCTAAATCGGAAGATGATGTATATGGCCTGACACCTGCCCGGTGCCGGAAGGTTAAGTGGGGATGTTATTCGAAAGGAGAAGCATTGAAATGAAGCCCCGGTAAACGGCGGCCGTAACTATAACGGTCCTAAGGTAGCGAAATTCCTTGTCGGGTAAGTTCCGACCTGCACGAATGGTGTAACGATCTGGACACTGTCTCAGCCATGAGCTCGGTGAAATTGTAGTAGCGGTGAAGATGCCGCTTACCCGCAACGGGACGGAAAGACCCCGTGAACCTTTACTGCAACTTCACATTGGTTCTGGGTAAGTGATGTGTAGGATAGGACGGAGGCTATGAAGGGGGTTCGCTAGGATCCTTGGAGCCATCCTTGAAATACGTCCCTTTGCTTATCTGGGATCTAACCCGCCAACCGGCGGGGACATTGTGTGGTGGGTAGTTTGACTGGGGTGGTCGCCTCCAAAAGAGTAACGGAGGCTCCCAAAGGTACCCTCATGGCGATTGGTAACCGCCAGAAGAGTGTAATGGCATAAGGGTGCTTGACTGTGAGACAAACAAGTCGAACAGGGACGAAAGTTGGGCATAGTGATCCGGTGTTTCCGCATGGAAGGGACATCGCTCAAAGGATAAAAGGTACTCCGGGGATAACAGGCTGATCGCTCCCAAGAGCTCATATCGACGGAGCGGTTTGGCACCTCGATGTCGGCTCGTCACATCCTGGGGCTGGAGAAGGTCCCAAGGGTTCGGCTGTTCGCCGATTAAAGTGGCACGCGAGCTGGGTTCAGAACGTCGTGAGACAGTTCGGTCCCTATCTGTTGTGGGCGTAGGAAACTTGAGAGGACCTGACACTAGTACGAGAGGACCGCGTTGGACATACCTCTGGTGCACCAGTTGTTCCGCCAGGAGCACTGCTGGGTAGCTAAGTATGGCAGAGATAAGCGCTGAAAGCATCTAAGCGCGAAGCTCCCCTCAAGATGAGGTTTCCTTTAAGGGTCGTTGAAGACTACGACGTTGATAGGCCACAGGTGTAAAGGCAGTAATGTCAAAGCCGAGTGGTACTAATTGCCCGTAACTTTCCAGGGCCGGGAAATTTTCTTGCACATTTTTCTTAAAACATACGTTTCTTCCTTTTGTTGACGAATTTAAAATATACGTTCATATGTGTAGAGACGTGCCATGGCGCGTCTGTAACCAAAAAGATATTGATTGCTGATTAGCTAGAATGTTAGAGACGTTGGAAGCAATGTTTCTACACCAAAGATTTAGGTGGCTATAGCGTCGGGGTTCCACCTCTTCCCATTCCGAACAGAGAAGTTAAGCCCGACAGCGCCGATGGTACTGCGTAAAGTGGGAGAGTAGGCCGCCGCCAACTTATTCTAACCCCGGATTCACAACTGAGTCCGGGGTTTTTTATTGTTCATCATCTAAAAACCCTCAAGGTTTTATTTTTATACCCCTGCGATAAAAACACTCACCCGCTCATTATCGATCAAACATGACCGCTTTCTATAGTATTTAATAATTATTCGATCTGTCCCGTTAGGGAGTGTTTTTCTAATTGACTTGTACCTGCAAGAATATTGTCACATATTTTATATGCAATTGTAATACTCAAATTCACTTTATAATACGTGTAAATATCATAAAGTGAAGTTATGGGAAGTCTCCAGCGATGTATTCTGTTTATCAACATGATTATTCTTCCGGGCCCGACTCGAAGTCACACCCGGACTAAGAATGAAAACCCCGAATCCGGACTATTTTTAAAACCTAATTATTTTCAGCCTTAGCCGTTGCATTTCTTTTTAGTCCATAGTTGTTTTTTTTAATTAGAGATATAGATTCTAATCATTATTAAATATTCGAAATATTGTTGTAGGTAATATAAATATTTAACAACTATTTTCGAATAACCTCCTTTTTTCAAAATATTGGCGCAATAATCAATTAGATTGTGATTTTATGCTTTAAAACAGGTTCAACAATTAAAAAGGTGGAGTATATAGCTGGTATGGTTAGGTAATTGAATGAATGGATTTGGATTTATAATAACATTTGATGAACACTGCAGGATTCTGGTTGTTCTGTTTGAATAAGTTGACTGAGTTCGTTACTTTTGCAAAACTTTTTTAATACAGGATTTTCTGTTTTAAAATTTATTCATATAGTTATTTAATGTTATGGCACAATACTTTAATGACGTTTCCCGAACATTTAACGAGTACCTCCTTATTCCGGGACTTACCTCCAAAGAGTGCTTCCCTGCTAATGTCTCGTTAAAAGTTCCCCTTGTTAAATTTGCGAAAGGTGAGAAATCAGATATTGAATTGAATATCCCAACTGTTTCTGCAATCATGCAATCAGTTTCAGATCATAATCTTGCTATTGCCCTTGCCCGTAATGGCGGGTTGTCTTTTATTTTTGGATCACAATCAATCGAAAGTCAGTGCGAAATGGTTCAAAAAGTAAAAAAATTCAAGGCTGGTTTTGTTGTCAGTGACTCGAATCTTACCCCAAATAATAGTCTTGGGGATGTCATCGAAATGGTTAAAAAAACAGGTCATTCAACCATTGGCATTACAGAAGATGGTTCCGCCAACGGCAAATTGGCGGGATTGGTTACCAGCCGGGATTACCGAATTTCGAAAGATAGCCTTGATAAACCGGTTAAAGAATTTATGACCCCATTCTCAAAGTTGATTGTTGGGAAATTAGGAATCTCACTGAATACTGCGAATGATACAGTGTGGGAGCACAAACTAAATTGTCTTCCCATTATCGATGAGCAACAGCATTTACAGTATTTTGTTTTCCGGAAGGATTATGACGATCATCAGGATAATATTAATGAATTGCTGGATAGCAATAAGAAGCTTTGTGTTGGTGCCGGTATTAATTCACGCGATCATAAAGAGCGTGTCCCAGCCCTTCTTCAGGCGGGGGCCGATGTGCTTTGTATCGATTCTTCAGATGGATTTTCTGTGTGGCAGGCCGATACGATAAGGTTTATTAAGGAGAATTTTGGCGCACAAACCAAAGTTGGTGCCGGAAATGTTGTCGACAAAGAGGGATTCCTTTATCTGGTAAATGCGGGAGCTGATTTTATTAAAGTTGGAATTGGGGGTGGTTCTATTTGTATCACACGTGAACAGAAAGGGATCGGACGGGGACAAGCCACTGCACTGATCGAAGTTGCCCAGGCTCGAAAAGAATATTTCGATGAGACAGGTATTTATATTCCACTCTGCAGTGATGGTGGGATTGTACATGATTACCATATGGTATTGGCATTGGCCATGGGTGCCGATTTTATGATGATGGGGCGTTATTTTGCCCGTTTTGACGAGAGCCCGACCAAAAGACTGAAGATTGGCAACAGCTATGTGAAGGAGTATTGGGGTGAAGGTTCTAACCGTGCTCGAAACTGGCAGCGCTATGATATGGGAGGCAATGAATCACTAAAATTCGAAGAGGGAATCGATAGTTATGTCCCCTATGCCGGAAAGTTAAAGGATAACCTCGATATGACCCTTGGTAAGATAAAATCGACAATGTGTAGTTGTGGTGTTATTTCTATCCCTCAATTACAGGAGAACGCAAAAATAACGCTGGTTTCTTCAACCAGTATTATTGAGGGTGGAGCTCATGATGTAATCCTAAAGGAGGCCAATAATTAAAATTTTTGTTTTTTGTTTTTTTAATTATGAATTATCAGCATAGAAAATGCGTATGAGTTCTCAATTGTTTTGAATGGCAAGAACGTTAAGAAATGAACAGTATTCGTATCTTAACGTTCTTGTCCAAAAATATTGTCGTTTTCCCAAATTATTTTTGCCCCTGGATTTAAAATACTGCTACAGAATTTGATTTTGTAACTGATCTTATTTGTGAATTGTTTATGGGATTGATATTATGTATATTATACTCTTGCAAGGTTAGGTTTTGAATTTATTTTTTTATTTAAATCCTGTTAATACAGGGAATTTACATCCTTTTAGAGGATGTAAATGGTGTAAAAAACGAATTGTGTTGAAAAGATTTTTTAAAAAGTTGTTGAAAGTATTTGGAGGAAAGAATTATTGGATTACCTTTGCCGAACTTTCGCCAGAAAAAATTTGGTGGGATGAATAAAGAGAGAATAACAGAGTTCATTGAAGATATTGAGAAGGAAAGAGAACGAACTACGAGAATATTAAGCTGAGATAGCTTTGATAGAAAAGAAGGTTCATGAAAGCCGGGTCAGGACAGAAAATTATTTAAAGATTTCTATACAACGGAGAGTTTGATCCTGGCTCAGGATGAACGCTAGCGGGAGGCTTAACACATGCAAGTCGAGGGGTATAATAGCAATATTAGAGACCGGCGCACGGGTGAGTAACGCGTATGCAACCTGCCCTTTACAGGGGGATAGCCCGTAGAAATGCGGATTAATACCCCATAGTACTATAAGATCGCATGGTTTTATAGTTAAAGTTTCGGCGGTAAAGGATGGGCATGCGTGACATTAGCTAGTTGGTGAGGTAACGGCTCACCAAGGCTGCGATGTCTAGGGGTTCTGAGAGGAAGATCCCCCACACTGGTACTGAGACACGGACCAGACTCCTACGGGAGGCAGCAGTGAGGAATATTGGTCAATGGGCGGGAGCCTGAACCAGCCATCCCGCGTGCAGGAAGAATGCCCTATGGGTTGTAAACTGCTTTTTCGCATGAAGAACATCCCTGACGTGTCGGGGACTGACGGTAATGCGTGAATAAGCACCGGCTAACTCCGTGCCAGCAGCCGCGGTAATACGGAGGGTGCAAGCGTTATCCGGATTTATTGGGTTTAAAGGGTGCGTAGGCGGTTATATAAGTCAGTGGTGAAATCCTGCAGCTCAACTGTAGAACAGCCATTGAAACTGTATGACTTGAGTAATCTTGAGGTAGGCGGAATGTGTAGTGTAGCGGTGAAATGCTTAGATATTACACAGAACACCGATTGCGAAGGCAGCTTACTAAGGATTTACTGACGCTGATGCACGAAAGCGTGGGGATCAAACAGGATTAGATACCCTGGTAGTCCACGCCGTAAACGATGATAACTCGCTGTTGGCGATACACAGTCAGCGGCTTAGCGAAAGCGTTAAGTTATCCACCTGGGGAGTACGCTCGCAAGAGTGAAACTCAAAGGAATTGACGGGGGCCCGCACAAGCGGAGGAACATGTGGTTTAATTCGATGATACGCGAGGAACCTTACCTGGGCTTAAATGTGCTATGACCGCCGGAGAAATTTGGCTTTTCGCAAGAACAGAGTACAAGGTGCTGCATGGTTGTCGTCAGCTCGTGCCGTGAGGTGTCGGGTTAAGTCCCATAACGAGCGCAACCCTTATTGTCAGTTGCTAACAGGTAAAGCTGAGGACTCTGGCGAGACTGCCACCGTAAGGTGTGAGGAAGGTGGGGATGACGTCAAATCAGCACGGCCCTTATGTCCAGGGCTACACACGTGTTACAATGGCCGATACAAAGGGCAGCTACCTCGCGAGAGGATGCTAATCTCTAAAGTCGGTCTCAGTTCGGATCGGAGTCTGCAACCCGACTCCGTGAAGCTGGATTCGCTAGTAATCGCGCATCAGCCATGGCGCGGTGAATACGTTCCCGGGCCTTGTACACACCGCCCGTCAAACCATGGGAGTTGGGGGTACCTGAAGTATGTGACCGCAAGGAGCGTCCTAGGGTAAAACCAATGACTGGGGTTAAGTCGTAACAAGGTAGCCGTACCGGAAGGTGTGGCTGGAACACCTCCTTTCTGGAGCCTTGACTCGGTAGAACCTTTAATTAGAGTGACAGGTTTACTATTTTACGAGTAAGTTTTCTTCCTTTTTAACAAAATTACAATAAGCAAGTAGGGCAATTGATAAGCAGACAATTGAGAACCGGATGATGATCAATTGTCAGATTTTCGTTGTCAGATTTCAACAGTCCCGTAGCTCAGCTGGTTAGAGCGCTACACTGATAATGTAGAGGTCCCCAGTTCAAGTCTGGGTGGGACTACCAGAGGTTAATGCGATAATTACTTAATGTGCTAATTTTCCAATTGAGAAGTTGGTTAATTATCAATAGCACATTAACACATTAGCACATTCGCACATTAAACCTGGGGGATTAGCTCAGTTGGCTAGAGCGCTTGATTTGCATTCAAGAGGTCAAGGGTTCGACTCCCTTATTCTCCACTTTTTTTTCACCCGGCAGATAAACGCCAAGAGATAGAGATTTGGAGAAGGGTGAAAAAAAAGGAAATACTTAGAAATAAGTAGAAACAGATTGAAATACGTTCATTATATATTGAGATTAAGGAATTAAGAAGTTAATTGATTAAAGAATGATGGAATTGAGTAATTCGTTATTAATTGTTTCTTCCCATTTTTTCATTTTTCATTTTTCATTTTTTCATTCTTTAATTAAAAATTTAGGTTTGCCTGGTGGCAGCGAGATTTAATCCGTAACATTGGATTAAGGATTGCAAGAAAGATATTAAGGTTCGATTCCTTTGAAATCACACTATCCGCCGATTGGCGGATAAAGTTCATTGACATATTGGAAGAAACAGAGTTTTAAAAGAAATGCGTAAAGGAGAAATCCAGGTATTAACAGTGATGTTAGTACCAAGAGCGAGAGAAAGTAAATAAGGGCGTACGGAGGATGCCTTGGCTCTTTGAGGCGAAGAAGGACGTGATAAGCTGCGATAAGCTGCGGGGATGTGCAAATAACAGTTAATCCGCAGATTTCCGAATGGGGCAACCCACCCGCCATTAGGCGGGTACACTGCTTCGGCAGTGGGCGAACCCGGGGAACTGAAACATCTCATTACCCGGAGGAAAAGAAAACAATAGTGATTCCCTTAGTAGTGGCGATCGAACGGGGATCAGCCTAAACCAGCGATGTTTCGGCATTGTTGGGGTTGTAGGGCTGCGATATACGAGTTGAAATGAAGTGGAATTGTTCTGGAAAGATGAACCACAGAGGGTGAAAGTCCCGTACACGTAAGTTGTCAACGAGTTAGCAGTACCCTGAGTAGGGCGGGACACGAGGAATCCTGTCTGAATCTGCCGGGACCATCCGGTAAGGCTAAATACTACAAAGAGACCGATAGTGAACCAGTACTGTGAAGGAAAGGTGAAAAGAACCCCGAACAGGGGAGTGAAATAGTTCCTGAAACCGTACGCTTACAAGCGGTCGGAGTCCGCCGCGAGGTCGGATGACGGCGTGCCTTTTGCATAATGAGCCTACGAGTTACTCCTCACTGGCAAGGTTAAGGATTTAAGATCCGGAGCCGAAGCGAAAGCGAGTCTGAATAGGGCGCTTGAGTCAGTGGGGGTAGACGCGAAACCTTGTGATCTACCCATGATCAGGTTGAAGGTCCGGTAACACGGACTGGAGGACCGAACCAGGGAGCGTTGAAAAGCTCTTGGATGAATTGTGGGTAGGGGTGAAAGGCTAATCAAACTGGGAAATAGCTCGTACTCCCCGAAATGCATTTAGGTGCAGCCTCGGTTACGAGTCTTATAGAGGTAGAGCTACTGATTGGATGCGAGGGCTTCACCGCCTATCAACTCCAGACAAACTCCGAATGCTATAAGATGCTCACCGGGAGTGAGGGCGCGGGTGCTAAGGTCCGCGTCCGAGAGGAAAAGAATCCGGACCATCAGCTAAGGTCCCCAAGTGTATGTTAAGTTGAACTAACGAGGTCTGATTGCAGAGACAGCTAGGATGTTGGCTTGGAAGCAGCCATTCATTTAAAGAGTGCGTAACAGCTCACTAGTCGAGCGGTCGGGCATGGATAATAATCGGGCATCAAACATACCACCGAAGCTATGGATTGTCCGCCGCAGGGCGGGCACTGGTAGGGGAGCATTCCACTCTGCGTCGAAGGTGTGTCGTGAGGCATGCTGGAGCGTGTGGAAAAGCAAATGTAGGCATAAGTAACGATAAAGGGGGAGAGTAACCCCCTCGCCGATAGACTAAGGTTTCCTGATCAACGCTAATCGGATCAGGGTCAGTCGGGACCTAAGGCTAAGCCGAAAGGTGATGTCGATGGCAAACCGGTTAATATTCCGGTACTTTTAAATACTGCGAAGTGGGGACGGAGTGATGAAAGATCCGCGTACTGACGGAATAGTACGTTGAAGGGCGTAAGTTTAGAGAGAAGTAGGCAAATCCGCTTCTTGAGCTGAAACCCGATAGTACCGAGAGCCTTCGGGCAATCGGATAGTGATCCTAAGGGCTTCCAAGAAAATCCGCTAAGCTATAGGTATTTAAGACCCGTACCACAAACCGACACAGGTAGTCAAGGAGAGAATCCTGAGGCGCTCGAGTGAATCATGGCTAAGGAACTAGGCAAAATCGCCCCGTAACTTCGGGAGAAGGGGCACCCCAGCAATGGGGTCGCAGAAAATTGGTCCAGGCGACTGTTTATCAAAAACACAGGGCTATGCTAAATCGGAAGATGATGTATATGGCCTGACACCTGCCCGGTGCCGGAAGGTTAAGTGGGGATGTTATTCGAAAGGAGAAGCATTGAAATGAAGCCCCGGTAAACGGCGGCCGTAACTATAACGGTCCTAAGGTAGCGAAATTCCTTGTCGGGTAAGTTCCGACCTGCACGAATGGTGTAACGATCTGGACACTGTCTCAGCCATGAGCTCGGTGAAATTGTAGTAGCGGTGAAGATGCCGCTTACCCGCAACGGGACGGAAAGACCCCGTGAACCTTTACTGCAACTTCACATTGGTTCTGGGTAAGTGATGTGTAGGATAGGACGGAGGCTATGAAGGGGGTTCGCTAGGATCCTTGGAGCCATCCTTGAAATACGTCCCTTTGCTTATCTGGGATCTAACCCGCCAACCGGCGGGGACATTGTGTGGTGGGTAGTTTGACTGGGGTGGTCGCCTCCAAAAGAGTAACGGAGGCTCCCAAAGGTACCCTCATGGCGATTGGTAACCGCCAGAAGAGTGTAATGGCATAAGGGTGCTTGACTGTGAGACAAACAAGTCGAACAGGGACGAAAGTTGGGCATAGTGATCCGGTGTTTCCGCATGGAAGGGACATCGCTCAAAGGATAAAAGGTACTCCGGGGATAACAGGCTGATCGCTCCCAAGAGCTCATATCGACGGAGCGGTTTGGCACCTCGATGTCGGCTCGTCACATCCTGGGGCTGGAGAAGGTCCCAAGGGTTCGGCTGTTCGCCGATTAAAGTGGCACGCGAGCTGGGTTCAGAACGTCGTGAGACAGTTCGGTCCCTATCTGTTGTGGGCGTAGGAAACTTGAGAGGACCTGACACTAGTACGAGAGGACCGCGTTGGACATACCTCTGGTGCACCAGTTGTTCCGCCAGGAGCACTGCTGGGTAGCTAAGTATGGCAGAGATAAGCGCTGAAAGCATCTAAGCGCGAAGCTCCCCTCAAGATGAGGTTTCCTTTAAGGGTCGTTGAAGACTACGACGTTGATAGGCCACAGGTGTAAAGGCAGTAATGTCAAAGCCGAGTGGTACTAATTGCCCGTAACTTTCCAGGGCCGGGAAATTTTCTTGCACATTTTTCTTAAAACATACGTTTCTTCCTTTTGTTGACGAATTTAAAATATACGTTCATATGTGTAGAGACGTGCCATGGCGCGTCTGTAACCAAAAAGATATTGATTGCTGATTAGCTAAATGCCAGAGACGTTGGAAGCAATGTTTCTACACCAAAGATTTAGGTGGCTATAGCGTCGGGGTTCCACCTCTTCCCATTCCGAACAGAGAAGTTAAGCCCGACAGCGCCGATGGTACTGCGTAAAGTGGGAGAGTAGGCCGCCGCCAACTTATTCTAACCCCGGATTCACAACTGAGTCCGGGTTTTTTTATTGTTCATCATCTAAAAACCCTCAAGGTTTCAAAAACGGATCAATTGACATTTCAGGTGGAGTAAAAGAATTACGCATAAATTTTCGTTAATCGGAACAGGAAGAAGTTCACATCTCTCACCCCCCTTTGTGTTGATCTAAAAGCTTTGATTTTTGCATTGAATGATTCAGCAGATGCATTCGTACTTCGGTTATTGAAGTAGTTCAGGATTTTGTCATAATGGGCATACATTGTTGCAGAGATGGAGTTGAATGATTTAAATTCAGAGTCCGTCACTTTGTTAAACCAAAGGGCCAGTTTTCCGATAGCCACATTCTTGGGATGTTTTTTATTGTAAATACATCTAAGACTGTGAACAAGAGAGAAGGCTTGTTTGATGTCGGGGTATAATTTGAACAAGATCTTAGCCCTTTTCTTCTGACTCAAAGTCCAGTGATTTGGTGATTTAAAAAGTAAATATCTGCTTCTGAACAGGAGTTGTTTTTTTGTTTCTCCATTTTTGAGGATCTTCGGTTCATATCTCTTGTTGTCAGCTTTGCAGTTTTCAATCTTATTGGTTTCTTCATCGATAGCTTCCCACCGGTGTGCTATCCGAATCTCCTGAAGGGCATCAAAAGCCAGTTTCTGAACATGAAACCGGTCGATAACCTGCTCAGCATAAGGAAAACATTTTTTGGCTACCAGGTTCATCGAGCCAGCCATATCCAGGGTAATTTCGGAAACTTTGGCTCTTTCTTTTTGGGGGATCTTTGTAATTACGTTGATGATCGCTTCCGAAGTAGTTCCCTCGACCATAGCCACAATAGCTCCCTTCTTCCCTTTGGCCTCTTTATTGGTCAGAATCGTATAAAGCTCGCCATTGGACAGACTTGTCTCATCAATACTAAGCTTTGGACCAATGTTCTCCGGGAATAACACCCATTTGGCTGCATGCTCTTTTTGATCCCAAGTGCAATAATCACTTAAGAAATCTTTGTATTGCTGACCAAGCTGGTCCCCTTTGATATGAAAGAATTTTTCAAGAGAATTAGAACTTATCGGGTAAGTATCCAAGCAATCCTTTTAAAAAAGTCGCGAATTCAGTTGAATATCGCGTCCCATCTGCCATTAGATTCCAGGTCTTACTGACAATCTTTTTGGTTGATTCTACCTCCCATTTTCTTCGCCGAACGTGAAGGTATAAAGCTTTGTTTCGTAATGGAAAGTCCTGAATCACAGCTTCCGGATGAAAACCTTTAGATATCAGCTTTTCATTTTTATACTCATCCGGAAATTCATTACGCTCATCCAGATACAAATGAACTTCTTTGGGTTGAATCAATAAGTTGGTTACCGTAAAATGGGCCAGAATCTCATTTGGTAATATGAGCTCAAGTATTCTGAGCATTTGTTCTTGGGTAGCTTCCATTAAATCTCTGTTTTTAAAACAAAAATAACAGATTTAACAACCTGGCTCCACCTACTTTTTAAATTGATCCTCAAAAACCTTGAGGGTTTTATTTTTATACCCCTGCGATAAAAAATGATCAAATTCAGTCAGTTTCAGACCAGTAAATACCTAAATTCAACTTTCCAAACCTTCGCAGGCCATTAAATCCTCACCGCCAGTAACCTTACTACCTTATTCATTCATTGTTGGTAACGGGTAATTGTACCAGAAATTTTTGGTGCTGGATAATGAAACTGTGGTTATGGTAAGGAAAATTCAACGGTATTGGTTGAAGACCTTCTATTGTTTCCTGGTTAAACTATAAAATGGGAAAATTACAATTAATCGAAAAAAATGTAATGATTATTTCGATATCGGCAAAATATTGAATTGATACAATGTCTGATAAATATACCTAAATGGCAGAGTTCGTACTAAGTGACACTGCTATCATAATTAAGGCAATCACATAATAGGTGATAGTCTTCTTGTGTTTTTCTTTGTCGAGCTGACTTTGACTCGAAAATATTAACCCTAGGTTGGCGATTAAAAGAGCAAATAACATCAGAACAATATGCTCTATTGGCCAAAAGCGTTTGGAAGCCAGTTTAAGAGCTCCTTCCACTCCTGATAAGTTATTACCTGTAGTTGATTCCGGATTGGCAAAAAGAATCAAACCAAAAATTAATTGTAAATAAAGTGTGATGATGAACCCATACGAAAGATATTTGTCAAGCAGGGTATAGGGTTTACCTTTGATGATACCCCGGACTGAACGAACTAAAAGCCATACCGCGATGATCGAAAAAGTGATACTAATAATGGTATGAAACCCTTTCATCAGGTGAATACTATCTAAGACAACAAAATTCAGAATCATAAAAGGTCGGATTAATATTTGTTTAATGCTTAACAGCTAATTATACGGCTTCTGACAAGTTTTTAGCTTGTAAAATTCTGTCGGCCATCCCAATACCATTTCGCAGGTTTCCCCCGATGATAAGACCAGGGTATTTTTGCTCCAATTCTTCGACCGCAATCAGTCGTTGTTCTGTATCTGCTTCATACTGAGGAATTGCCCAATGGTGGTGAATGATTTTAAAAAGATCAGGGTTAAATTCAGCCAGTTTCATGATGGAACAAATCTCTTTTTTAAGGATGGTTTCAACCTTGTCGTCTTCAAGATCGCATATCTCAGGACGACGAACACCACCCATAAAAATGGAAAAAAGTGCTCCCTCTTTTGGCGCCCGCTCTTCAAACAGCGAAGACATAAACAAGGCCCCCAGGATGTCCCTGTTTTCCATAAAGGGTATTAATCCGCCAAATGCATCGAGCTTTATCCCTTTCCACTGGTTGAAGCCAAGAACTACCTCAATCACACGTGCATAATATAGATTCGTGATTTTCGACATTTGCTCCGGATCAACAAATGGAAGTACTTTATCCAATTGATGTGCCCCAATTGTTGAGATCACTTTTTTTGTCTCAAGTTTAACAGATATCCCTTCACTATCGGTATAGCTTACCAAAAAGTGCTGATCTATTGGTGTTACAGTCAGATCGGAAATTCCAGTAATTATATTTTCCTCCCCGATTTTGTTTTTTATGGCATTAATCAGCGATGAAAGGCCACCCTTAGTGGAGAAGACCCCACGCGTAACTTTTTTTTCTTCGTCGGTCTTTGGTTCAGATCCTTTTTTTATAGTACCTCCAATAAAACTGCCGTATTTTTGCTCCAAATTGTACAGTTTAGGCAAGGCAAACCGGGTAACCAAACGGTTTGGGTCGCCCGAGTATACTCCCAGAATAAAGGGGTCAATGGCATAATCTAGAAAACTCTTTCCCAGTCGTCTTTTCACCAACTCTGCCAGAGTCTCATTAGGATCCTTTCCCGGTGAACGAAATGGTTCACCCAGGATTTTAAATTTATCTTTCAGGGAAAAAAGCGGTGTTGTTACAGCAGATTTAAGCCCCGAAGGTAAAGCCTGCCATTTTCCACCTTTGAGAATATAACGTCGCTTTACATTTTCGTTGGCTACCTCCAGTTCGCAATTATCTTTTAAATCTTCGAAGAGCCTTAAGACCTCCACATTAGCAATAACTCCCGAGTTAGGACCTTCCTCATAAGTAAATCCGTGTTCAGTAACAGAGTTTATTACTCCGCCGACTCTATTCGACTTCTCTAAAATGGAGATATCGATACCTCTCTTTTTAAGATGATGAGCGGTAGTTAGACCTGTCAGACCGGCGCCGAGAATTATAACCTCCTTCATAGAATTAAAATTTAATGCGCATATTTAAACCGTTTTTGAATAGATGTTGTCTCCCTGATTGTAAGCCGGATCGAGGGCCATTGCGATATTGCGGGCAAACATAAACCCTTTCTCGTATATGCGTATTTTATCGCCTTCAAGAACCATTAAGTCATCCAAAATTAAATCTTCAAATTTCGATGGACTAAATTTTACCAGCTCCTTAATTTCCTGAACTGTTAATTGAAATTGATCGGCAATCTCTTCAAAAACCAAAATTCCGTTACACATGATGCTGTTGACGATGGACCGGACAATCTGCTCATCTCTGGTTAATTTGTATCCTCGTTCAATGGCATAACCTGTCTGCTCCACCGCTTCAATATATTTTGGGAAATCTTTCAGGTTCTGGGCATATGCGCCATAGAACTGTCCGATTGACGATGCACCGAATCCATAAACTTGTCCGGTAGTTTCAAGTGTACAATAACCCTGAAAATTCCGGTGCAATTTTTTTGACTTAAAAGCGATCGCAAGGTCATCATCGGGAAGGACGAAATGGTCAATCCCAATTGAGATGTATCCCGCCTCCTCCATTTGAGCGATACTGTTGACCAGCATTTCCATTTTATCTTCAGGCGTAGGTAATCCAATTTTCTCGAGTTGCTTTTGGGCTTTTTTAACCCAGGGAACATGTGCATAGGAGAAAGTCACAATCCTGTCGGGTCTGATCTCAATCGCCTGTTTTAGTGTTTCCTTAAACGACTCAGGTGTCTGCAACGGCAAACCATAAATAAAATCGAGATTGATTCCCCTGAAACCTTTGGTTCTTAGGTAATCCACAATATTCTTCACCGGATATTTCGGCCCCATCCGGTTGACAACCTTTAAAACATCTTCACGGAAATCCTGAATTCCCAGACTCATCCGGTTAAATCCCATCTCTGCCAGCTGATCAATATCGGTGTATTCAAGATAGGCGGGACTGCACTCCATCGCAATTTCAGCTTTTTTACTGATGGTAAAGATGCTTTGGATATGATCCATAATATCCCGCATAAAACTCATGTCAATTGAGTTTGGGGTGCCTCCACCCCAATGGATCTGTGTCACCCGTCGCTGAAGGTCAAGGTGTGAGGCAACATTGCTGATCTCCAGTTTCATCGCAGCGATATACCGGTCGATGATCGATTTCTTCTGAGCAATAACGGTACTGCATCCGCAGAAATGGCATCTAAGCGGGCAAAAAGGGATATGGATATAGATGGAGATATCCTTTGGAGTCTGGCTGTTCGACGCTTTTAATTCATCGATATAATCAGAAACTGAAAAAGCATTGTTGAAAAAATTGGCGGGCGGGTAACTGGTATACCTGGGTCCCGAAACATTATACTTATTTAGAAATTCGCTGCTTACACTCATTTTTTAATTCCTCTTCCAATCGGTGTTTTTAATCCATTCCACAACCATTTTGGCATTTTCAAACGGTATTCCCGGGATGAAACCGTGTCCCAGGTTAAATATCCAATCTTGATTTTCAGACCCGAATGAAACATATTTCTCAAGCGTTTCTGAAATTGTTGCCTGGTCGGCCAACAGGAGACGGGGATCAAGATTTCCCTGAAGACCGATATCCTTATGAACCAGTTTGCGGGCAACTTCGATCGGGGTTTGCCAGTCGATACTTAAGAAGTTGGTATCTTCAGGCCGAATATTGGCGACTCCTGTGCCCAATCCCTTAGGGAGAAAAATCACCGGACAACCAGCCTGCATTACAGCAGCCGAAATTTTTCTCACGTGAGGCATGATCATCTCAAAATACAAATCTGACGGAATAAGTCCGGCATGGGTCTCAAAAATCTGAAATGCAGAGATACCATGTTTTACCTGATTCACTGCATATTCGATTGATAGTTCAGTGATAAGTGTTAAAAGTTTTGTAGCTAATGCCTTTTCCTTATAGAGCAATGAAACCGCTTCAGGGAAAGTGTGATTGGAACTTAAACCCTGTACCATATAACATAGGGTGGTAAAGGGAGCGCCACAAAATCCTATCAAAGGTGTATTTGCCGGTTTTGTCCTGTTTACTTCGTCAATAGCCTTGTAGATATATTCCAGCTTTGATGCATCAGGACTTAAAGTGCTTAACGGATCGCTGATATCTTTTAACGCCTTGCCAAATTTTGGACCTGAGTCTGTAAAATTAAGCGTCATCCCAAGCGCTTCGGGTATGACCAGAATATCGGAAAACAGAATGGCGGCATCGACACCCAGATCGTGAACGGGTAATAAGGTAACCTTTGCTGCCAGTTCGGGCGAAGCCATCAATTCACTAAAACTATATTGTTCGCGTAATTTAAGGTAAGAGGGCAACACACGACCCGCCTGGCGCATAAACCAAACCGGTGGACGTTCGGTTTTTTCACCTTTTAAAGTCTGTGTAAAAATTGAGTTAACCATTTATAATTGAATTAATTACTTAAGTTGTTTTAAAGCTTTAAGATTCGCTGCAAGTGCGTCATCAAGCTCCGTGTCTGTGTGGGCATATGAGATAAAAAGGCACTCATACTGCGATGGGGCAATATAAAAACCACTTTCCAGCGTCATCTTAAAATATTCGGCATACTTTTTTGTATCTGATTTCATCGCTTCATCCAATGAAGTCACCTGATTTTCATTGGTAAAAAAGAGGGTCATCATCGATCCCACGCGGTTAATTACACCTGATACTCCGCTATCTGCCAGATTCTTCAGTAGACCAGATTCCATTTTGGCTCCCTTTCTTTCAAGTTCGCTATAGAAATCGGGGGTATCCTTCATTAATTTAAGCATTGTGATACCTGCAGCCATTGCCAATGGATTGCCGGATAGAGTACCTGCCTGATAAACAGGGCCTATAGGTGCCAGCATATCCATGATCTCTTTCCGACCGCCATAAGCGCCAACAGGAAGTCCTCCACCGATAATTTTTCCAAGGGTGGTCAGATCTGGCATCACCTGATAATATTCCTGTGCTCCCCCTTTGGCGAGCCTGAAACCGGTGATTACCTCATCAAAAATCAGTAAGGCACCATATTGAGTGGCAATTTCTCTCAATCCCTGAAGGAAACCTTTGGAAGGTGGAACGACACCCATATTCCCGGATACCGGTTCAACAATAATGGCAGCGATCTCATCTCCCTTTTCGCGAAAAATTGCCTTGACCGACTCCAGGTTATTATATTCCGCAATAAAGGTGTCACGGGCAGTCCCTACGGTGACACCAGGACTGTCGGGTAATCCAAGCGTAATGGCTCCTGAACCTGCGTGAATTAAAAAGCTGTCACCATGACCATGGTAATTACCTGCAAACTTTAAAATTGCATCTCTTTTGGTATAACCGCGGGCAAGACGGATAGCGCTCATTGTTGCCTCCGTACCCGAGTTGACCATACGCACTTTTTCAACAGAGGGAACCATTTCGACGATCAGTTCTGCCATTTCGGTTTCATATTCTGTAGGAGCGCCATAACTGGTCCCTTTTTGAGCAGCCTCTGTGATTGCAGCGAGAATGGCATCATGAGCATGCCCAAAAATTAAAGGACCCCACGAAGCCAAAAAGTCAATATATTGATTTCCGTCAATATCAGTAATAACTGTTCCTTTGGCTTTACTGATAAATACCGGATTGAGATTGACGCTTTAAAAGCTCTGACCGGAGAGTTTACCCCTCCCGGGATCGATTGCTGAGCCCGTTTAAAAGCATCTATACTTTTTGTGAATTGCATTGGTGTTTTTATTTTGTTATTATCGAATTACTAAAATCTGCTTTAATCCCCCTAAAATTGCTTAAAAACATTTTCAGCCTGATTTTTAATGGTCTGATATTATTATTAACTCCTTAATATTTCCCGTTCAGAATATTTGCAGCTTCAACAGCATGATAGGTGATGATGATATCGGCGCCGGCACGTTTAATGGATGTTAAAATTTCCATCATTACCCTGTTCCCGTCAATCCAGTCTTTTTCCTGAGCTGCTTTTACCATGGCAAATTCACCGCTCACATTATATGCCGCAACCGGCATCTTGAATTCATTTTTAACACGATAGATGATATCGAGGTAGCTGAGTGCAGGCTTAACCATTACGATGTCAGCACCTTCATTGATGTCCTGTTCAACTTCGCGTATCGCTTCATCTGAATTGGCCGGATTCATCTGATAGGTTGCACGATTTCCAAACTTTGGAGCACTCTCAGCTGCTTCCCTGAATGGGCCGTAAAATCCTGATGCATATTTAGCTGAATACGACATAATCGGAATTTTACAATATCCGTTTGCATCAAGTTCTGCGCGTATTTTGGCGACACGCCCATCCATCATATCACTCGGAGCAATCATATCGGCTCCAGCCTCTGCAAGAGAAACCGATTGCTTTGCCAAAGTAATCAACGTTGAGTCGTTATCAACATCGCCATCAATAATTGTTCCGCAATGTCCATGGGTCGTGTATTCGCAATTGCACACATCTGCAATTACATACAAATCTTTTAGCTCTTTTTTTATTGAACGGATTGCTTGCTGAACGATCCCGTTGTGTTCACAGGCCACACTGCCATCTTCATCCTTATGAGCAGGAATGCCGAACAGCAGAACTGCCTTTACACCGGCTGCTACTATTTTTTTGCACTCTTCGACGATCAATTCAACAGATAACTGGTAATTGCCAGGCATTGAATTGATATGATTCTTTACATTGGTACCCGAAACAACAAATAGGGGCATCACAAAATCATCCACCGAAAGTTTAGTTTCTGTTACCATTTGTCTTAAAACACCATTGTATCTTAATCTTCTTAATCTAGTTACCGGGAATGCCATGATCTTTAAATTTTTATATTTGATAATATTCAATAATTGCGTCTCTGATACCTTCTGCATTTGATTTTCTGGCTGTGAACAATGGTTCAAATCCTGTCTCCTGGATTGCTTTTGTAGTGACAGATCCGATACTCCCCATTTTTAGTTTACCTATCAGTTCCAGGTTATAAAAGGAACAGAAATTTTGGAAAGTTGATGGACTTGTGAAAACAATCAGATCGTAAAGATCATTTTTTATGAGTTCCAGAATTTCAGGGTCTGCTTTTTCAGGTCTTACTGTCTGATAGACATTTATCCGGTGAGGATTGTTGTGCACTGATAAATGGTTGAAAAGCGAATCATCAGCAAGATTGCCTAAAGAAAGAAGGAAATTTTTATTTTCGGGTTTATACTTCTCATTAAACTTCCGCAGGAATTCTTCTGAAGTATTTTCCTCACTTGTAAATTCGGGGGCATAGCCGTAAAATTCAAGCTCTAGTCCGGTTTTATGCCCAATTACTGCCAGTTTTATCGATTTTGGCAATTCAGTATTCCCTTTTACATCAATTAGTTGTCTGAAAAAATTCGAGACTCCATTTTTGCTTGTAAAGAAAATCCAGTCAAAATATTCCAGATGAGTCATGTGCTCAATCATATGTCCATCCACTTTTGAAGGGATAATCTCAATCATGGGAAGTGAGAGGAATCCGGCGCCAAGCGATTTTAGCAACTCTGGCAGTGTATCTCCTGGCTCCATTGATCTGGTAGAGATGATCACCTTCCCTTTTAATGATAAATCGGACTGTGGATTCGACAGAATCTCGGTTCGTATGCTCTTAAGAATTTCATCCCCGCCGCGATTGTATAGGCTTTTGGCTAGTTTTGCTGAAAGATAGACCGCCTGACTAACATCACCTTCTGCTGAGTCTTTAATAAATTGTGACCCGTCGATACTTGAGATAAAACCTGTAATTTTAAAACGGTCACCTTCAATCTTTGTGTAACTCCCGACAGGAATCTGACAGCCACCCTCGAGCGTTCCCAGAAAAGTACGTTCTGCTTCGGTGGCGATAAATGATTCCTGGTGGTTTATTTTAGAAATAAGTTCCTCCGTGAAGGGGTCATTATCCCTGATTTCAACTGCAATCGCCCCCTGACTACAGGCAGGAATCATCAACTCAGGATCAAAAAGTTCGGAAATGTATTGTTCCATTTCAAGTCTTTGTAAACCAGCGCCTGCCATTACCATCACATCGCAATAACCTTCCTGCATTTTGCGGATACGTGTATTCACATTGCCTCGAATCTCGATGATTTTAAAATCTTTATTGATACGAAGCAGCTGTGCTTTTCGTCTTAGGCTGGATGTTGCAATCGTATCATTAGCAGTAAGGTTCTCGATTTTTCTGCCATTCAGGCTAATCAGGGCATCACGGATGTCTCCACGTTCCAGAACGGCTCCCAGTTTGGCCCCTTCCGGAAATTTAGTCGGTAAGTCTTTCAGGCTATGAACAGCCATATCGATCTCTCCATTAAAAAGGGCCTCCTCAATCTCCTTGGTGAAAAGACCTTTATCTCCAATTTTTGAAAGTGCAACATCGAGAATTTTATCTCCTTTTGTCTTAATAATCTCGATAAGAAACCTGATTTCGGGATAGTGTTGCTGAAGTTCTGTCTGAACACGGTAAGCCTGGTACAACGCTAATTTACTTCCTCTTGTACCGATTCGTATAGTATCGTTAATCATTAATTGAGTTCAAATAATTTATTAACCATCGTGATATATTCTTTCTCCTGCCCGTTATTGGTAAACGACTTTACATTCTCGATCATCAGACCAATAAATTTTTTCGTGATCAATTCTCCGTAAGCAGTGGCTTTTTCGTAGTCAATCTCCTTCTGGTTATTGAGATAACCGTCGAGCATCGTTTTATGAATTTCCTGAAAACGACTGGTAATGTTCTGGAAGGTCGGGACTAACACCTGAATGGAATGCCATTTCGAAAATTCAGAGACCGATTCTTCAATAATGATCTCTGCATGATTGATTTCACCTTTTCTTCTGTCCAGATTATCCTCAATCACTTCATTCAGGGCATCGATATCATAAACATGAACATTTTCAATATTACCGACTTCGGTGGCAACATTGCGGGGAACTGAAAGGTCGATAAACAACAGCGGTTGATTGTTCCGCTCTTCCATCGCTTTGAGGACCATCGCTTCGGTGAATAACGGTTTTTTCGAGGCTGTGGAGGTAATTACAATATCATTAGTCCGAAGCAAGTCACTTAACTGATCAAAATTGGCCACCTTACACTGATATTTCTCAGCCAGTTCACAGGCTTTCTCCTGGGTGCGGTTAACCACAGTAAATTGGGTACAATCCTTTTTTATCAGGTTTAACAGCGTAAGTTCGCTTGTTTGTCCTGCGCCAACCAATAAAACAGAATGTGAACATAAATTCTGAAGCTTCCTTCCAGCGAGTTCCACTCCTGCATAACTGATCGAAACGGCTCCCTTGTTTAATGCGGTGTTGGTCCGGATCTCTTTTCCGGTTCTTAGGGCGTCGTTAAAAAGTTTGTAGAGTACTGAACTACATAACTGATTATTGTGGCTGAAATTAAATGCATCCTTAATCTGTCCAACGATCTGATATTCACCAAGAGCCATTGAATCAAGCCCTGAAACAACACGAAACAGATGTTTCACTGCATCGTCATTTTTCATCTGGTAGAAATGGGCCTTAACTTCGGAACTGACTTTGCGGTAAGTGATCAATGTATTTCCGATTGTATCAAAATCAGAAGAGTCACAACCATCCTTCAATTCAAAGTAAATTTCGGTTCTATTACAAGTGGACAATACTACGGCGCCAAGGATCCCTTTGGCTTTAAGCTGGGGTACAAATCTCTTGATATCTTCTTCACAAAAAACAAATTTCTCCCTGATTTCTATGGGAGCCGATTTATGATTTAGTCCAAATAGTCCGATCATCCGAATATATGCTCTTGGTTAATACAATGCAATAGTAAAAAGAGAATCTGAAGTAAATCTGTAGTAAATCCTCAGAATGAACAGAATTGGGTCAATCATCGGGGATTTATTGAGGCCGGACTTTTAATTGAAATGGAAACCTTCAATCTTTATGGATAACCAAACCTTGAGAGGATTTTTCACTTGAAGTGTAAGAGTTTGTTTATCAGATGTGTATATTTGGTATATTTATTGTGCGGATTAGTATATGGAATTTAAAAACAGACGGACTATTTCTTTACATTCTTACATATCTGATTATTTAGATTTGATATTAATTACGGCTTTATTGCTTTTTGATTATTTCAAGTGGGTGTCGTTTGCGTTTACGTACATTCCGGATCCGGCAGATCCATTCTTTAGTTCAGTCTTTAAATAAACTTGTCAAAAAAAACATATTTTTGTAATGAATTAGTAGAACGATTAACCAATTATTTAAATTCAAACTATAATGGCTGAAAATGATAAAGGGTTTAGTTTCAAGAGGCTGTTTTTCAGGGATGCAGAAACCGATGTGCAGCAAAACCAAACTCAGGTACCCGAACAGGAAAATAGTATAAGTCAGAATAATTATGTTTCAAATACAGCTCTGCTTTCACCGGTAGGTAGTCAGGAGCAACCACTGCTGGAGGATTTCGTCCAGCGACTTCAAAATTTAATCAATCAGAATAACCAACCCGGTTTTGACTTTCTTGACTTTACGGAATCGCTTTTCGAAGAGAAGCAAAATCCAACTCCTGAGGTTTATAAAACCGTCTTTCGGATTGCACAAAAAATTGACAAATCGCTGACCCCATCCAGGCTGCTCGAGAGTGCTATATTTTACAAGGATTTAGTCCAACACACTGTCGAGAACGAAATTAGCAAAGGGGAGGCTAAAAAACAGGGATTACAATCCGAAAAGGATACTGAGAAGACCAACCTCGACAACAGTCTTAAAGAGACAAGGCTTAAAATTCAACAATTAACAAAGCAGATTCAGGAGCTTCAGAACCAGGATATGACTTTTAGTAATCAGCTATTGGCCATTGATCAGAAATATGGCGGCCAGTTTATCGAGATCGACAGAAAAATTAATGCCATACGAAATGCTAAAGAGCAGGTCCTCATCAGCATTGTTGATATTGAAGCAGGAATAAAATCAAATCTTTCTTAAAATTAGGGAACTTAAATAAATTGAACCATGGAAACGGAAACAAAAACGGTTACGCAATTGCCCATCATGAAGTATTTCGACGATGCCAAATTGATGGAAAGAGGAAAGGAGACGATTGGGAATTGGCGCAAAGGTGAAAGGCCAATCGGTGCATTTATCGGTTTGGTTCTTGTTGGAGTTATTGTTTATGGGACATTCAAATGGATCATCCCTGCTGTTTTCAGTGCTCTGAGCCAGGTTTTTGCCGTAATTGCCTCTGTTATGGCAGTTGTTCTCTTTATTTTATTGATGCCAGCTATTTATAAGTTGTTTCGTCGGATCGTCCGTTCATTTCACAAGGCGATTATCAGATGGAACCCTTTCGATGAACTCGACGAGCAAAAAGAAAAAATGTGGGCGACACACGATCAGTTTTTAAAACATAAAGCTAAAATCAAACAACTTCGGACCGATTTTGAGCAAATGTCGAACGAAACGCGCACTGTTGCCGAGAATGCCAAAGCCGAAGTTCAGAGTCAGACCAAAAAGGCAGGCGAGGTAAAGGCATTAATGGATAAATTGGTTGCGGATAAGGGTGAAGAGATTAAAGAAACCGATGAATATGTTGAACTTCAGCAAAAGTTCATCAACGCAACTTCGGCAGGAACACGCACGAACACAACCCTTGAAAAAAATATTGAGTGGACGACCAAATATGCAGCACGTTCGAATATATTTGCCAATCTCGACCGTAAATTGGCTATTGGCGCTACACTTCTTGAAAATAAAATTAAGGATTTCGAGGAGAGTATCAACATCATGAAAAAGGATTGGGAAATGGCAGCTGCATCGCGTGGCGCTACGGCTATTCTGAAGGAAATTCTCGGTCCGGGAGGACAGAACTGGAAATTGGAATATGCGCTCGAATTTGTGGCAGGACGTATTTCGGAAGACCTTGCAATGACTGCTCAGAATCTTGAAGATCTCGAAAGAAATACCACCGCATTTAATTTCGACAGTGATGAGGCCTACGATAAACTTTTGGCAATTGGCAACAAACTCGATGCAGGTCAGATTGCAATTCCAAATGCAACGAAAATAGCCAATCCGAATCATAAGTTGACTCGTGAAGAAAAAAATTCAGCAGGACCACTTGGTGATATTTTTTAAATATAATGTACTTAAATTCAATAAAATAACCTTTAGAGATCAAAAAAATGGCAACTGATTATCAAAACAAACCAGGAATGTCAATTCCCGGATTTCCCCAAAACTGGACTTTTGGCTTTCAAGTGATCGTACTTCTACTTATCCTGGGTATAATTGGTTCCGGGGTATATTTTGGCTATCCTTATATGAACAAGGCATCCAAAGGGAATAAAGCAGACCTGCGTGCCGGCTTTAATAATTTTGTTGGTTTTGCTCCTGGAATCGACATGAACGGAGGTGGTGCCCCCAATAAAAACTCAAGAATGTACAAAGAGTTTGGCGTCCTTTTCGAGGCGATCAGGATGGACGATATGCAAAAGTTGAATGATGCATTAAAAAATGGTGACCTTGATTTTATTTTTACGACCACCGATATATCTCCGATTGGAATGGACCGCAACAGCGATCTTGCCAAAATGTCAGTCGTTCAGTTCCTCAAAATTGATGACTCACGTGGAGCGGATGTTTTTATTGTTGATTCAAAGATCAATTCGGTAGCCGACCTAAAAGGGAAAAAAATAGCCTGCGCCCTGGGCTGGCCCAGTAATACCTTGCTTCATGCAACCCTTGAAGCCGGAGGTTTGACAGAAACTGATGTTCAGATTTTGCCCATGGGAGATCCTTCCGCTGCAAAAACAGCCTTTACAACCGGTAATGCCGATGCGACAGTCGTTTGGTCACCCGATGATGAAGAGTGTCTGAAGGCAAGATCGGCCAAGGTGCTTACGAGTACCGATTTGCTACCCAATATTATTATGGATGGATTTATTGCCCGTAAAGAGGTGCTCGAAAAGAAGAAAGATCTTTTCGTCAAACTTTCGAAAGCATGGCTGGTAGCCAATTCCGAAATGAAAGATCCTGCCAAAATGGCCAAGGCAGCGCAAACCTATAAAATAGCTTTTGAGGTACCCGATGATGCGAGTGTTATCCTTAACGGAATGAAAAAAATCCATTTTGCAACTTATGGCGACAATGTCAACTTCTTTGGGTTAAGTACCGATTATGCCGGAATTACAGGTCAGCAACTTTATACAAAAATGGCCCGCGTCTACAAAACCGGTTATGGGAACAAATTGACAAATATTGTATCCTGGGCAGAAGCTTCATATCCTACTATTGTACAGTCTATTAATGATCTTCAGGGCGATAGGCATGCTGCCGAGGGACAGATTAAATTTGATGCACCAACTGCCGCCGAATCAAAAGCACCGGCTGTGGCCATTAAACCAATCATTATCAACTTTGCAACAGGTTCCTGGGCGCTGACTCCAGATATGAAAGGAAAGATTGAAAATCAACTTGGACAGTTATCCGTTGAGTTTGCTGGGATGAAAGTGCGCATTGAAGGGAATACCGATAATGTAGGAAGTGCTCCAATGAACAGGGACCTTTCGTACAAACGTGCTAAATCGGTGGCAGACTATCTGGTTAAAACGTACAGTTTTGATCCGAACAGATTTGTAATCGTAGGTAATGGACCCGACAAGCCGATTGCAAACAATGGTACAGAAGAGGGTAAAAGTGCAAACCGGCGTACCGAATTCCAGCTTTTGGGCAAGTAAAATTAAACCTGAGAGGCTACACAATTTTAAAGAAAATCTAAATTTAATGGAGCTACTAAAAAATCTTTTCAGATTTGCCGGAGTCGTTGATAAAAAAACCGCTTTATCGGTGAACATATTAGGGTGGGTTTTACTCATCTTTTTCTGGTGGCTCATTCCAACTATGGGTTGGATAAAACCAACCATACTTCCTTCACCCATCGATGTGATTTTGTGTTTTAAAACCCTTTTTGTTGAGCGAAACCTTTTGTACAATACCGGTTATTCTATTTTTATTAATCTTGGCGGATATTTACAGGCAATGGCATTAGCACTGCCACTCGGCTTCCTCATCGGGTTGGTTCCCTTTTTCAGACATCTTGTCAGTAAGCAAATTGAAGCAATCCGTTTTACCCCGTTGCCAGCCACCACCGGAATTTTTATGGCTCTGTTTGGATTGGGTTTGGGTGTTAAGGTAGAGTTCCTTTCTTTCGGTATTTTTGTTTACCTGTTGCCTGCAATTGCCCAACGGATAAAGGACATTGAAACCGACGACCATCTGAAAGCACTGCAGCAAACCATGTGGACATTGAACGCCAGTCCGTGGATGACATTGAAACATTTTTATATCCCCTCAGTCCTCAGCCGGTTCTCGATGGATGTGATCAATCTGGTCGCAGTTAGCTGGACATATATCGTAATAGCTGAGATGGTTAATGCTCAGGGAGGATTAGGTTCGATGATTTACATGGCCACGTCACGAGGATCACATGTCGATCAACTTTATGCTGTATTACTGCTCATCATTTTCATTGGATTTATTCAGGATAAATTGCTTAAACAGCTCGATAAAAAACTCTTTAAATTCAAATACGCCTGATAATGAAACAAAATATTTTTCAAAAAAAGGATGAAGGTGAAATTGTCAGCCCTGTTGAAAATGAGTCGGTTGAGAATGAAAAGGTGAAAGAAGATACCAAAACTCCGGATTTAACTCCAAATGCCAACGGCGCTGCCGATATTATCAATCTGGTTAATATCAATCAGGTTTATAATGACCACAATAAGACAAATGTTGTTTTCAAGGATTTCAATCTTGACATCAAAGATATCAAGGATCGTGGGCAGTTTATCACCCTTATGGGGAAATCGGGCTGCGGAAAATCGACGTTGCTCCGTTATATTTCAGGATTACAGGAGCCAACTTCAGGGGAGGTATATATTTATGGAAAGCAGCGGACCGATAAGGATCGTATTCCCATGGTTTTTCAACAGTATACTTCGTTTGAATGGAAAACGGTCCTTGAAAACGTAGCTCTTCCATTAATATTGAAAGGTGTTCCCAAAAAAGAGGCCAACGAAAAAGCGATGGACATGATAAAAATCGTTGGTCTTGACGGGCATGAAAATAAATGGGCTAAATATCCCATCTTGTCAGGCGGGCAGCTGCAAAGGGTTGCCATTGCCCGAAACCTGGTTGTAAACCCGCAAATCCTCCTGATGGATGAGCCTTTTGGAGCATTGGATACGGTTACCCGCAAACAAATACAAGTATTTCTTCGCTCCATTTTCGAAGAGGCCAAAATTGATCCGACAGTCGTTTTTGTTACACACTCCGAAAGTGAAGCGGTATTCCTTTCGACAGACATTTATATACTCGATTCTGGGCCGGCAACAGTCAGGCACCATTTTAAAATTGATTTACCAGCTAAACGTGATGATGCGGTCAGGTACTCAACAGCGTTTACCGACTATGTCAATAAATTAGGCGCCATGATGGAGGAGTTGAAAAGTCATTAAGTTGATCTGAAATCCACCTGCATCGTGTGCATTCCGTTTTGATAACTGTAGTCAACTTTAAAACCATACATATCGCAGATTTTTTGAACAATTGAGAGCCCGAGTCCAAGCGATTCGGGTGACGACGATGAGGTGTGAAACCGTTTAAACAACATCCCGGGATCCATTAGAAGGGTTGTACCCGAATTGGCGATTCCAAGACGCTCACTGGAAAGTTCAATGATGAGTTCACCTCCTGTAATATTGTGTCGGATTGCATTCTTGATTAAATTAACCAGCAGTATCTCTGCCAGATAGGGGTTCATGCTTACAGTGGCTTCATCATCCAGTCGTTTGATTACCCTGATTTTTTTTGAATGGATCAGGTCCTCCAGACTTTCCAATTGATGGTTGATCATAATAGAAGGATTCACAGGCTTTGATTCCGGAAATTGCCTGTTCTCAATCTTTGCCATCAGGATAAGGGTTTTGTTAAGGCGCGACAATCGGTTCGATGCCTCATAAGCATCGGCTACTGCTTTGTACTGTTTTTCCTTCATATCACCCGATTGAAGAAGTAATTCCATTTTTGAATTAATGATAGCGAGTGGAGTTTGAATCTCATGTGACGCATTCTCAATATATTCCTTTAGGTTAATGTAGTCATTTTTAATTCGTTCAGTCATTTTTGTAAGCACCCTGTTCAGATCTTCGAACTCCCTGATATCAGAGTGGATCAGCGAAAAGGCTTCGTGGGAATTTACATCATAATTATTGATTTTTGAAATTGTATCATAAAACACTTTCCAGTCCTGACGTGATGAGAACCGGTTTGCGATCATCAGAGTGAGTATAATCAGGAATATTAAAAAGTTCATAATCAACACAATTCGGATGATGAGCCGGTCGGTCTCCTCCAAGGGCTTGAATATTTGAACGTAATAGTCGTGGTCATGGATGGTTTTTACAAATCCAAGCTGGCGGAAGAGTTCATATTTATTCTCTTCAGGATTAAAGAGTAGCGTATCAGAAAACCTTTCTGCGACCCTGGGTTGGTCGATAGGAGTGATCAAAACAGTATCATTCAGGTTGACGGATTGATTAATGGAGGAGTGAGCTGCGTCAAACTCCCGGTTAAGGCTCATCTTTCTCTTCTGAAGTTCCTGATTAATATTCTGGTCAACCTGTTGACGTAGTGCATAATAGAATGCTACTATCCCAATCAGAAAAATGAATAGTGAGATAGATAATAAGTTAAGGGTGATTTTATTTAAAAGTCTCAAGTTAGATCAAATTTATATCCTAATCCGTAAATTGTTTTAATATAGTCTTCGCAGCCTTTTTTAAGAAGTTTTCTTCTGAGGTTTTTGATGTGGGTATAGATAAAATCATAGGAATCAGCCAGGTCCATATAGTCTCCCCACAGATATTCGGCCAGCCCCGCCTTGGTTATCACCTTATTCTTGTTTGAGATAAAAAAAAGGAGCAATTCATACTCTTTTTTAGTCAGTATGATTTCAGCCTCATTGACAAATGCCTTATGTTCGTCGGGGATTAATCTGATTTCATTCACAATGATCTGATTACTTCCGCCATAACTGATTCTCCGGTTAATTGATTTCAGGTGTGCATTGAGTTCTGCAAGATGAAATGGTTTTGTAAGGTAATTATCCGCTCCGATTTCAAGCCCTTCGATACGGTTCTCCAGGGAGTTTAATGCGGATATAATAATGATACCCAGGGATATCGATCTCTTTTTTATGAATCGTATCAGATCCAGTCCGTTTCCGTCGGGCAGATTAATGTCTACAACTATACAATCGTATTGGTACATTTCGATTTTTTCGATTGCATCAATATAATTATAGACCGCTTCACAGTGATGCCCCTCTTCACCGAGGTACTCCACCATCGAATCAGAAAGTGGTTTCTCATCTTCAACTATCAGGATCTTCATCTTTTAAATCCACTCTTTTGGCTGTAAACAGACTTGCAATAGGATCGCTTCCTCGCTACCTGCCTGGGGCTGATAATTATATTCAAACCTCACTGTTGGTGGTAAGCTCATCAAAATGCTTTCAGTTCTGCCATTTGTTTTTAATCCGAATAATGTTCCTCTGTCGTGCAATAAATTAAATTCAACATACCTTCCTCGTCTGATCTCCTGCCAATATTTATTTGCTTCTGAAAAAGGGATGTGCTTTCTTTTTTCCACGATGGGAATATACGAATTAATCAAGGCATATCCACATTTTTTTGAAAAGTTCAGCCAGAAATCGGCATTTTTGTCTGCATCGGGTTTCTGATGTTCATAAAAGATCCCACCTATCCCTCTTCTCTCTTTATTTCGGTGCTCATTCACAAAATAGTCATCACAATCTTTCTTAAACTTGCTATAAAAGGATTTATCAAAACTGTCACACACATCTTTATACGTTTGATGAAAATGGCGGGCATCCACCTCAAAAAGGTAGTAGGGAGTGAGATCGGTACCGCCACCAAACCAGCGGTCGGTTACTTCATCCTTTTCGTTATATAATTCAAACATGCGGTAATTGCAGTGAACGGTCGGGACAAAGGGGTTTAGCGGATGAATTACCAGACTCAATCCGCATGCAAACCATTTATCGCCATCAATATTTAAATCTTTTCGCATTTTTTCCGAGACATTTCCGTACACCACTGAGGTATTGACCCCACCTTTTTCAAAAATATCGCCGCCCGACAAAACACGAGTGTTACCGCCGCCGCCCCCTTCCCGTTTCCATATTTCCTCCAAAAACTGTCCCCTACCATCGCATTGTTCCAGTGCCTGGCATATTGCGTCCTGAAGTTCAAGGATTGTATCAATCCACCTCTCTTTTATGCTCATCAAATCAACAGTAATAAGAAACTAATTTTTGTAATCAATTACTTCCGTCAGTTATAATTTGTTCAAGACCATCAATCCAGAAATTGTGGTCATTCAGGCTTTCAACCATTTGCAGATGCTCGCCTCCATGTGCTTTAAAGAGATGACCATACTCAATTCCGATCTCAACCCTTGTCTCCAGACAGTCGGCAACAAATGATGGTGCAAAAATGAGTATTTTTTTTACTCCTGCTTTTGCTTTTTGGATCAGTACCTCGTCAGTAAAAGGTGACATCCAGTTTTTGGTAAGGCGTGACTGGAAACTGACTGAATAATCATTTTCGGTGAGGCCAATCTTTCTGGAAATAAGTCTCGCCGTCTCATAACAGGCTGCTTGATAGCACAATTTACCCTCTTTTACGGTTTCTATTTTACAACTGCAATTGGTGCAATCTATTCCGGGATGGGTTTTGCTGATCTGGTTCAATGGCAATCCATGAAATGAGAAGATAACATGATCGTAACCAGCGACATCATACTTTGCAGCCTGACAGGCGAAGGCCCCGATAAATGCCGGATGATCGTGAAAATGGCTGATCATCCTTATTTCAGGAAACTTATTCCATCGGCTTATTTTTTGAAGTATATATTCGTAAACCGATCCTGTGGTTGCTGAAGCATACTGAGGGAAAAGTGGGAGTATAATTATTTTTTCAAAATTTTGATTTTCAACATCCTTTAATACAGTATTTAATGCAGGCTTGCCATATCGCATTGCATTGAATATTTTATATTCCTCACCAATACTTTGTTGAAGCTGAGTCGCCACAGATTCTGAATAATATAAGAGCGGCGACCCTTTCTCGTCCCACAGTTGCTTGTAAAGTTTTGAAGATTTAGGTGCCCTGAACGGGACAATAATCAGGTTTACAAGAATTTTCTGAAGTAGCCAAGGTAGATCGATCACGCGTCGGTCGTTCAGAAACTGAAATAAATACCTTCTCACATCAGGTACTGAAGGCGAATCAGGTGTCCCCAGGTTAACAAGTATAACTGCTATCGGATTCATTTATAATCAACTTTTATTGAAGTTCTAATTTTAGAGGTTCGTGGCCTCATGGCAATAATAAGAAAAATCAGAGATCCAATGTGTTAAACTTCAACAATTAATTTTCCGAGATTTTTTCCTTCAAAAAGTGCAATAAAAGCTTCAGGAAGTTTCTCAAAGCCATAGTAAACGGTGTTGGTATATTTTAGTTGACCTGTTGCAACCAAATTTGCTAATGCTTTCAACGCCTCTGGAAATCGCGAGATATAATTATTGACAAGAAAGCCCTGCATCAAAGCGCTACGTTTCAGGATTATTGGCTGAATTCTAGGTCCAACAGGTTGTGAAGTTGCATTATAAAGTGAAATCTGGCCGCAAACGATGATTCGGGCATCCTTATTTATATGAGTGATCACTGCGTCTGAAATCTCGCCTCCAACATTGTCAAAGTAAACGTCAACACCAGAGGGACAGGCCGATACAATCGCTTCGTCGAGGTTTGTTGTCGTTTTGTAGTTGATCGAAGCATCAAAGTGCAGTTCATTTAAAAGGTAATCTGCCTTATTATCATCTCCTGTAATTCCGATCACCCTGCATCCCTGGATCTTCGCGATTTGACCGGTCACAATACCCACAGCGCCGGCAGCACCTGAAACCACGACCGTTTCACCACTCTTCGGCTT
Organism: Prolixibacteraceae bacterium; assembly: GCA_963677935.2. Taxonomy (GTDB): domain Bacteria; phylum Bacteroidota; class Bacteroidia; order Bacteroidales; family Prolixibacteraceae; genus JAAFHB01. Next base: position 6,179,486 of record CAXXEH010000003.1, read on the forward strand.
TCCTATTTCAAGCAAACCAAACCAGGCTGTCAACCCGGGCATTCCAAGAATACCGAGGTAATAACTTAAAGGAGCCATCTTTTCATCGATTAAGTTTAATCCGGCAGCGTCGATCACGATCTCTTTCTGCCAGGGGAGTAATCCCATCACGTAATTGCCGGCAACAAATCCATCAGCACGACTCTCGGCAACACGGGCAATTGCTCCGCTGAGGATTGGCTCGCCGATCTGAAAAGGAGCAATATATGATCGGACATCACTCATCCGTCCCCGTAAATATGGATCAACCGAAAAGGTATGTACGATGAGTCGTACCTGCCCGGGACCAATTCCGGGAATATTCACTTCCTTTGTTTCAAAATTTTTAGGGTCAGGAATACCTGTGGGCCTTGAGCTTAAGATTATCTGTTGTGTCATTGATTTATATGCATTTTTCTCCATTATAACAGCTTGGATACAATAATTGTTGCAGACGAGTTGGTACTGAATGATGATTATGAACATATCAAAACATTTGCTCCAGGATATTTAACTACCAATCAATTTAATTTTAATTACCTCCATGTCCTTCGTGTCTCTGTGGTATTCTAGTTTCCTGGGTTGTCTAAAATTGAAAAGGATGGAACCGGGCGGTGCCATCCTTTTACTAAAACCAAACTAACTAACCTAACTAAACCTAAACTTATGAAAAAAATGTAAGACAAAAGTAATGGGTTCAAGGGAACTCTCCAAATTAATTAAGTTAATGAAATTTAAAAGAAATGAAAAGATGTATTTGAAAGTTGTTTCAAAAACAAAAAAACAGAAATTCAGGCTCATTTTTTAAAGAAATATTCCTTGTATTCCGATTGGTCGGGAGGACCATTGGTCACCTGTACTGAGCGACGGTCACCAAGTGTGAATAGTACTGAACTGAAGGTGAATCCGTAAGCACCATCAATAAGAATCCGGCAAATAGGATTCTTAAGATTATCTTTTGACCGGAGCACATTTTTTAGAGTTGTTGTTGAAATTTGATTTGGAAGTTTATCGAGGTATTTCGCAAGAGTGGTAAAACGTACTTCACTGTTATTATTCTTGGTTTCACCTGATAGCACTTTTGTATGGTAATCAATATACCAATCCTTTACATCGTGGTTGGTCAGGGCATGATTGGTGTGGTAAACAACAGGGGAATGTCGTTGGTTTGGCACAAAACGAATCACCTGATTGGATGATGCTTCAAAATCATAAATACTATCGCCAATTCCCAGAATGTAGTTCTGACCTGATGCATGTTTAACCGATTTTAAAAATGTAAGTGCTTCCGGTCCGCTTTGCTTGTTCAGAACCCCTCGGATTACAAAAGCAACCGGCAATCCATCAGGAGAGGCTTGCAATTCCATCAGCGAATTCACACCTATTCCGATCCCTTTTTCATTCATTCCGTTAATCGCAACCATGCCTGCACAACTCAGAATATATTGTTGTGGTTCAGTGGCAGATGCAGTTATATGAAACAGAACCTGATAACCATCTCTGAAATTTTCAAGATCAACATTTTGGGCAATATAAGCCGGGTGATTTTCGGTTGAAGGGACACCTATAGAGCTGCAATGGTGGTTTGGAGTGTTGAATTGTTTGTCAAGATAAACCCAGAATTCATCAACCAGTTGAAATGCAAACACATCCTTATATTCCTGTCCCGAACCATCTGCTATTCCCCGTAGTTCCTTTAATAACCATGGCGTATGTTCCCGGGAAATTGATTCAAAATTGGTAGCTTTTAAAAATACTGTAATTGCGGAATCAGGGTTGCCATTAACCACGTTTCGGATATTCGCCTTCCATTTTGTGAAAACCTCTGAAATCTCCTGTTTGAGTTGTCTTCCATGCTGAACGCCCCGCTCATAACCGTTTCCCTTCAATTCAATAACATGAATTGTGTTGCGAACCGGGAGCCTCTCAGTTCCGGTTGTTTGGGCGAACACGCTATTTACAGATAAACAAGCAATACCAAATATTAGTAAACTCAGGGCAAATGTTAACACAACCTTCAATGAAGCGCTTTTCGTATCCATGACTTAAATCTTGCAGTAAATAGCCTTTAAATGAGTCTGACAAACTCATATCCTCTTGGCAGTTTTCGTTTTAGAATCTTCCCAACCTCATAATATATCATTTCAAATGTAATGAATTAACCTGTGGTATGAATCAATTTGTGTAAATAAATTTTCAGATTGTCCATTGGTAACCTTAAAAATAAGCCATATTTTTGAGATTGTGACAATCTGCTATTTCAAAAAACTAAACTGATATCCAAGCCATATGATCTCTAAATCCATTTTTACAAGAATAGCCGGATTCTGCTGCATGACAGGGATTTGCTCTGCTTTGCTTCCTACCATTGGGTTAGCCGGGGAGAAGATCAATGTCGTTTTTTTGTTGGCAGATGATTTGCGTTGGAATTCTTTGGGATGTATGGGAAATCCAATTGTCATCACACCCAATATAGACCATCTGTCACGTGAAGGAATCCGGTTTAACAATGCCTGCGTGACCACTTCAATCTGTATGGTGAGCAGGGCAAGTATCTTATCGGGACAATATATGAGCCGGCATCATGTAACCAAATTTGGTGTCGAATTATCCGAAGCTAATTTATCGGAAACCTATCCTGCAATCTTACGAAAAGAGGGTTATTATACCGGGTATGTTGGGAAATATGGGGTTGGTAAGCTCCGGGATAAGGATTATGATTATAGTACAGTCTATGAAGGCAAACACTGGTTGTCAAACGGTAAAGGGGATTCAATACATGTAACTGCCAAAAATGAGCGGGATGCTCTTAACTTTCTTAGAAGCAGGCCCAGGGAGAAACCATTTTTACTTTCGGTTGGTTTTTTTGCCACCCACGCCGAGGATCAGCATCCTGATCAATACAGGTATCAGCCTCAAAGTGAGAAATATTACCAAAATGATGTAATCCCTGTTCCACGAACGGCTACCTCAAAGGCCCTGAATGCCCTTCCGCCATTTATCTGCAGCAAAAAAAATGAGGGACGCAATCGCTGGCACTGGCGCTTCGATACCCCTGAAAAATACCAGCGCTATATGAAAGCCTATTACCGGATGCTTACCGAAATGGATCTGGCGATTGGTAAAATAGTGGATGAATTAAAGGCTCAAGGGGTTTACGAAAACACTCTGATTATCTTTATGGGTGATAATGGCTATTTCCAATCGGAACATGAGCTTGCCGACAAATGGTATCCCTACGAAGAATCGATCCGGGTCCCGCTCATTGTCCATGATCCACGCCTTCCCTCAAATAAAAGGAATACCTCGAACAATGAATTTGTATTGAATATCGATATTTCTCCAACGATCATTGCCGCAACCGGAGCTCCGGTCCCATTTCAGGTTCAGGGACATGATTTTTCAACGTTGTATTTGAATAAAAAAAGTTCCGATTGGCGCCAGGATTTTTATTACGAGCACCCGGTAGTGAATAGCAAGACATTTATTCCTTCCTCGGAAGCATTGGTAACGCATTATAACAAATATATTTACTGGCCTGATTATCAGGCTGAGGAGTATTTTGATCTGAAAGCGGATCCGACTGAAGAACATAATTTAATTGTTATGCCTAAAAATCAACCGGTAATCAAAGCAATGAAAAAGCGTTTTGCTGAGTTAAAACAAAAAGCAAAGTAATCAAATAATGGAAACGAAACTAACCAATGCCGGAATATTCGCTTGTTCTCTTTTTCTGGTTTCAGAAATTAACCTTCAGGCTCAAAACCCGGCCATTCAGAAAAATCCAAATATTGTTTTTATCCTGGCCGATGACCTGGGATGGAAAGATTTGAGTTGTTACGGAAATCCTTTTAATGAAACACCCAATCTGGATAAACTGGCTCAGAGTGGTATCCGTTTTACTCAGGCTTATGCTGCCTGTCCGGTTTGTTCCCCCACAAGGGCATCAATTATGACGGGGAAATATCCTGCGCGGTTGCAGCTCACCAATTTTATAGGAGGAGTTCGCACCGATCCCAAATCCCAAATCTTACCGGCCAACTGGAAACAGTACCTGGATGCCAGGGAAATAACGCTGCCTGAACTCCTGAAGCAAAAAGGGTATGCCACAGGAATGGTTGGCAAATGGCACCTTGGAAGCCAGGATTCTATAGCCCCATGGAATCAGGGCTTTGATTATTCCAGAATGATTGGGAAAAACGGACTGGACTATTACAATTACTCGATTTTTAGCGATTCGTATAAGAGCGAGTTTGCAGATCACGGAACAGAATACCTGACCGATAAACTCACCGGTTATGGGGTCGAATTTATTAAACAGAACATTAAAAAGCCGTTCTTTCTTTACCTGGCCTATTCTGCGCCACATGTGGTTCTTGTTCCGAGAGCCGATAAACTGAGTAAATACTTTATTAAGTATGCAAAATTTGAGGAGAAATATAACCCAAATTATGCGGCGATGCTCGAAAGTCTGGATGATGGAGTGGGAGTGATTGTTCAGACATTGAAAGAACAGGGATTACTCGAAAATACCATTATTGTTTTTACCTCTGACAATGGCGGTCTGGGTCTCGACGAGCTGGGACCAACTCCTACCTCCAATGCCCCGCTACGCAAATGGAAAGGGCATATTTACGAGGGTGGAACCCGTGTGCCGGCAATCGTAAGCTGGGCAGGACATATCGCACCCGGAAAGGTTTCGGATAACTATTACAGCAGTATTGATTATTTGCCAACTTTTTGCGATCTTACCGGTATTTCATCGCTTCCACGAAATGTGGATGGTCAAAGTATACTTCCGATGATCCTGAATCCTGATCTGGTTGTAAATCAAACCAAACCGCTTTTCTGGCATTACCCTCATTTTTCCAATCAGTTGGGTCGGCCTGCTGGTTCGGTACGTGTGGGAGATTATAAATTGGTTGAACTCTATGAAACTGGTAAGCTTGAATTGTACAATCTGAAGGAGGATATTTCAGAGTCGAATGACCTTTCAGGAAAAATGAAAGGGAAAACAGAGGAGTTACACCTTTTGCTTTCCGACTGGCGGAAACAGGTGAACGCCCAAATGCCAGTCCCCAATCCTGATTTCAAAAAGTAATTTTTAAATTTTAATTAATATACCTATGAATAGGAACCGATTATTTATTTTAATCTTTCTTTTGATTTTACCCGTGTTCGTTTCGTTCGGTAAAATAAAACCCATATCACTCACTTGCGAGTATTTGCAAAATCCCGCCGTGGTTGATGTTTCCAGACCTCGCCTGGCCTGGATAAACGTTGCCGGAGAAGGGGAGCGGGGAGAGCGGCAAACAGCCTGGCAGATTCGTGTGGCAACTTCTGAAAAGAGGTTGGAGCAGGCAGATTTGTGGGATAGTAAAAAGGTGAATGGTGAAGAATGTAACAGAGTCGAATATGCCGGAACTCCTTTATTGTCAAGGATGGATTGCTGGTGGCAATTGCGTGTCTGGGATAAGAATGGCATTGCTTCGGAATGGAGCAAACCTGCTTTTTGGCGGATGGGAATCCTGAATCCATCAGAATGGAGCGCCAAATGGATAGGAGCCCCATGGCAGGGTGAAGAAGCGCTTCCCAAAATCACCAATCCAAAAACTCATTTGCCTGAAAAATTACCTCCTCCAGCCCCGATGTTCAGAAAGGAATTCAGGATTGACAAGAAAATTGAAAAAGCGGTCGCTTTTGTTACCGGACTGGGATATTTTGAGCTTTTCCTGAACGGACAAAAGGTTGGTAATGACGTGCTGGTTCCAAATCAAACCAACTACGGGAAACGTCCTGAATTAATCAACGAAGGTATTCCTCTCGAAGACAATTTTAAGGAATACAGGGTAATGTACCTGGCTTATGACATCAAAAAGCTATTGAAAAACGGTCAGAATGCAGTTGGTAGTATTCTTGGAAATGGATTTTATAATCCTGCTAAAAGCTGGGCCGGTGCATACGGATCTCCGCGTTTTCTTGCACAGATACACATCACCTATACTGACGGAGAGGAAGAAGTTATCGCAAGCAACGAGAGCTGGAAAGCAGCAGAAAGTGCTATTCTGATGGATATGGTCTATTATGGAGAACACTATGATGCAAGGAAAGAGCAAAAAGGGTGGTGCCAGCCGGGATTCGACGATTCGGCATGGAAACAGGTTGTGTTGCGCAAAGCTCCCGAAGGGAAGCTGGTCGCTCAGACTGCAAATCCCGACCAGGTGATAGAACGTCTCAAACCTGTGAAAATAGAGAAACTGGCCAACGGAAATTATCAGGTTGACTTTGGCGTGGAGGTTTCAGGATGGGTGCGGTTAAACAACGTTAAAGGTCCTGCCGGCCAAAAAATTGAAATCAAATACTTGTGCCCAAACTCCTCAGGTGAGAATTTCTACCTGTTGAAAGGTGAAGGTACTGAATCATACGCCGCACGGTTTAACTGGTTTGTTTTTAGTGGTGTTGAGATCTGTAACTGGCCGGGCGAATTAAAGGCTGATCAGATCACCGCCGAAGTGGTTCATACCGCAATTGAGGAATCAGCCACCTTTGAAACTTCCAATCCCCTCTTTAACACAATCAATAAAATCTGGCGTAGAAGTCAGACCGATAATATGCATGGCGGTATTGCCAGCGATTGTCCGCACCGGGAACGATCCCCATACACGGGAGATGGACAGGTCTCCAGCGTAATGGTCATGCATAATTTCGATGCCCGGAATTTCTATCAGAAATGGATACAGGATATACTTGGCGCCCAGAATGTTGAAACCGGATATGTCCCTAATGGCGCCCCATGGCAACCTGGATGTGGCGGAGGTGTTGCCTGGGGTGCAGCAATCTGCATCATGCCCTGGGAATTTTATCTTCATTACGGTTCAAAAGATATGCTGGAAGACAATTATCAAGGGATGAAGGAGTACATCCGTTATATGCAGTCATGGGTCAATGCGGATGGTATCATGTATTCGCAGCGAACCGGAAAAGACGGGAAAGTGCTCCAGTGGTTTAACCTGGGTGATTGGGTTGCTCCCGGAAACCTCCCACCCGAAAAAATGGTCCACACCTTCTATTTCTGGAGATGCGCCGATCTGACAGCAAAGGCTGCAAAAGCGCTAAATAAACCTGAAGATGAAACTAAATATGCCCTGTTGGCTGAGCGAACCAAAAAAGCATTTTGCAAAGAATTTTATGATGAAAAAAATGGCACCTACGGAAAGGCGGGTGGTAATATTTTTGCCCTGAAAATGGGAGTTCCTGATAATCAGTATCCAAGAGTGATCAAAGCCTTAAAGGATGACATCAAAGCGAATAACGGGAATCTGGATACCGGAATTTTCGGAACGCAGTTCTTCTTCGAGGTATTATCAGAAAACGGCATGCACGATTTAGCCTATGAAGCGTTAAACAAACGTACCCAGCCCAGCTTTGGCTGGTGGATTGATCAGGGTGCCACAACGACCTGGGAACAATGGAACGGGGATAATTCACGCAACCACCCGATGTTTGGAGGTAGCCTTGTGTGGTTTTACCGGAAACTGGCAGGAATGAATACCGATCCTGATGCTCCGGGATACCACCACATTATCTTCCGTCCACAGCCGGTAGCTGATCTCTCTTTTGTGAAGTACGACCATCAAACACCTTATGGCAAAGCCGGGATTTATTGGAGAAATGAAAATCAGCAGTTTTCAATGCAGTTGACCGTTCCGGTAGGTTGTGAGGCAACGGTTTATGTTCCTTTGATGAAGGGGAAAGAAATAACGGAAAACAGTCATGCAGTTACAGGGTCAGATGACGTCACGGTCATCAGGGATGAAGAAGGCTACCGGATATTTACAGTGAAAAGTGGACAATACCTGTTTTTATCAAAATGAAAATCAGGGGATTTTCCCGAAGCTTAATCCCAAATATAAGGTTGGAACCGAGAGTCCAGTGGGTAAGAAACCGGTTTTCCCGATCGAAAAATATTCGAGCTATTAAGGAGAGATTTATGTGGTGGAAATATTTTAAGGTCATACTTTATCAATAAATCGATGGTTATATGATTTAATTGTGAAAAAAGGAAATTCAAATTTACTTCGTCACGTCTTACCAATAACGGAATAAAGGAGTTGGGACATATTTAAAAGTAATTGGGATATTTTTGAAAGTTATCTACCCTTCATAATCTTAAATTGCAAGGCTAAAATTAACACTTTATCTGCGATCCTAAATTCCATGAATTCTAAACCAATTTTTCTGGCCCTTTCGGGGATGTTTTTACTTTCTTCTGCGACAAAGAAGGTTGAAAGACCAAATCTGGTTTTTATTCTGTCTGACCAGCAAACCTTCGATATGTTGGGATGCTATGGAAATAAACAGATCAAAACCCCTCATCTGGATCAGTTTGCCAGACAGGGGGTGCGGTTCACCCATTGTTTTTCCAATTCACCGATTTGCACTCCTTTCAGAGGAATGTTAATGAGCGGTCAGCAAACCTTGTATAACGGAACATTTGTAAACGATAAACCGCTTGTTCCTGGTCACGGAAAGAAGTTCGCAGAGGTGTTGCGCGATTCAGGTTATAACACCGCCTATATTGGTAAATGGCATATTCAGGGTGGCGACCGCAATCGGCCAATTCCAAAAGGAGAAATGCGTTACGGATTTGACGAACTGTTTGAAAGCAATAATTGTCATGTCGATTTTCGTGCCGGAAAATGTTTTTACTGGAACGAGGAGGGGCAGAAGGTCTTTTTCAATAAATGGGAAGTTTACGGACAAACCGACCAGGCACTCCAATATCTTGATAGTCGCAAAGAGGCAACCAAACCTTTTGCACTCTTTGTCTCGTGGCACCCGCCGCACGACTGGGGTAAATTTAAGGGTGAAGATGGCCTGATGCATTACCAATATGATGCACCGGAGGAATTGATGGCGATGTATAATCGCGACAGCATTAGGACACGTCCCGGAATTGAGAATACTCCCGATCACCGAAGGATGTTTCACGGTCAGATGGCGATGACCACGGGTGTGGATATCGCATTCGGACAGCTGATGGAAAAACTCAGGAAGCTGAAACTCGACAAGAATACGGTTGTTGTTTTCACGTCAGATCATGGCGATATGCTGGAATTTGACAATGCAATTTTCCCCAAACAATATCCGCATGATTACTCGTGCCACATTCCCTTTATGATACGTTGGCCTGGGAAAATCGATAGAGGAACTGCCACGGGATTATTATTCAGTGCGTTGGATATAATGCCATCTGTCTTGGGATTGATGGGACTTGAAGTTCCAAGGGAATGTCAGGGAAAAAATCTGGCGAATGCCATCCTGACTCATGATGAAAATGCTGTTGATTATGTCCCGATCTGGTTGTATGAGGGGAAGGGTTTTCGTGGGGTAATTACGCACGATTTTACCTTTTCAACCCAAAAAGGTGCAACAGAAGGATCATTACACAGTGTTTTGTTTGACCGTAAAAACGACCCTTGTCAGTTAACCAATCTGTTTGCCGACCCGAAAATGGCCCAAGAAAAAGAGAAACTCTGGAATCTCACTCAGCAATGGATGGCAAAATACAACGATCATTTCTGGGAACAATCCGATTTTATGAAAGCTGCCACCCAGGAACAGTGGGATAATCCACCTTATTTCAGACCGGTTGATATACTGAAGTAGCAGGGGTGCTGCCGCACCTCTCCACGATTGTCACAATACGATGGAGTGCCATCGGTACGGATTATTTTAAAGTATTGAATGCTTACCTTGTGAATTATAAAAGTTAATAAAAAAGGGCCGATGAGAATATTTTTGTTTTTCATAGTTATTCTGCTTGCAAATCATGCGACAAGCCAAATTCCTCCAAAACACGAGCGGGCAATAAAAAGTGGTAAGGGTATAGAAATTGCCCGGATAAAAGGTGATTTTTCCAATCCTCCAGTTCGGTATCGGATGCTTCAAATGAGTCATCAACCTACATTGGATGGTACCCTCGACAGCCTGAAAAAGTATGGTTATGGCGGAGTGGTTTCCAATGTAGGCTTCGGAAACTACCTTCAAAGTGATAAGGAGTGGCAACTCTTTGACGATTTTCAGAAGCGTGCTACTGAACTTGGCCTCGGTTTCTGGCTCTATGATGAAAAAGGATATCCAAGCGGAAAGGCTGGCGGACTTACATTACAGGGGCATCCCGAATATGAAACCATTGGAATCATCTGTTCAAGAACAGAGGGAAGCGGGAAAATCACTCATCCAATCCCTTCAGGTAAAAGGTATTTTAATGACCCGGTATTTATTTGTGCGGCACCCGTAACAAATGGATTGTACGATTTCTCAAAGATTATTGACCTGACAAAGGCGAATAAAAAGGGGGAAGATACCCTCAAATGGCAGGCGCCTGATCAGCAGCAATGGGGCATACTCTCCTTTCATCTCAAAAGAATGTATGAAGGAACACATATTGTTACCAATGTTTCGGACACGGGCAGGTACATCAACATCATTGACAGGGAGGCGATTGCCCGGTTTATTCATCTGACCCATGAAGGGTATAAAAGCCGAATGGGCGACGCTTTGCCGAAATCTGTTCATGCCGTTTTTACCGACGAACCCTCACTCATGACCTCCTATCTGAAAAATGATGACACCCTGCTTCCGGCCATCCCCTGGAGCCGTACCTTCAGAGAAGAGTTCAAGGCAAAGTATGGCTACGATATTGTGACTTCACTCCCCTATCTTTTCGAGGACGGAGGTGCACAAACGGTATATAAACGATTGGATTATTGGAGTTTGGTTTCCAAACTCATAGAGGAAAATTATTACGGGCAAATTCAAAACTGGTGTCATGCTAATGGTCCTGCAGCCTCGGGACATGTTTTGCTGGAAGAGAGTTTGTACTGGCACACAGTGTATGAAGGTAATTTATTCAGAGACCTGAGGCGCATGGACCTTCCCGGTCTGGATATGCTCACTTCGGATCCGATGGCGCTGGCTCACTCCTCTCAGATTCCGGTTCCCAAGTTTGTAAGCTCAGTGACTCACATGACCGGAAAATGGGAAAACATGAGTGAAACATCTGCTCATCAGCAGAGAGCTGCAAAAATTCCTGTTTCATTCGCGATGCGTCTGGCCACTATCGGATACCAGTATGCTTTAGGACTTACCCGCGTCACATCCTATTATGGCTATAATGAATTTACTGATTCCGAGAGGAAAATTTTCAACGATTATATTGGAAGATTAGGACTGACACTGACCTACGGAAAACATAAGGCTGATGTGGCGGTTTATTATCCCATTCAGACCATGTGGGGGAGCATCACCCCAACCCGGAAGACAACGTGGGAACCACCCGACCCAAGGCGTACCGAATCTGTTCCGCCTAAAACAGCCAGAAATCAGGGACTTTACCTGACCACCCATATTATCCCTTATGCTCCGGATTTGCCCGATGCACAGCGGGTTGATGCCGCATTCGGCGAAGTTTCGCGGGAATTGCTGGCCAACCAGATTGACTTTGATTACATGGATGACCAGGCACTTTCAGAAGCAACGCTTCAAAATGGAAAATTGCTGATAAATGGGGAAGGTTTCAGTTGTCTGGTATTGCCTGAAACTAAGGTTATCCCACTTTCTACCTATGAGAAGATTGTCGCTTTTATCTCTTCCGGGGGATCGGTTGTGGTCCTTGGAAACCTGCCACAACTGGGATTGAATGAGCTGAAAACAAAAAGTGTCATCCGTATATCAGACCAGCTAAGTACATCTAAAAAGGTGAAAATTATAGGTGCGATTCCTAAAATTCAAAAGACTGTGAGTGAACTTATTAGTCCTGATCTGAAGCTGGACCTGCCCTGCCGGGAATTGTTTTATAACCATCGGGCCGATGATAACACAGATATTTACTACCTGATCAATCTCTCGGATCAACTTGTTGAGAGAACGATCACCTTTAGAGCTGCCGGGAATTTGGAAAGCTGGAATCCGTTAAACGGGGAGATATCACCGCTATCCGTTACCCGCAAAGGGTCTAAAACCACCATAAAAATCCGGTTAGAACCATTTGAGGCTAAGATAATGGTTTTCAATAATTAATGCTAAAGCTTGACGATTCATAAAACAACTAAGATTTATACCAATGAGATTATTAAAACCTACTTTTCAGTTCTCCTGGCTGATTGTTCTCGCAATCTTTACTTTAACCTCGGGCTACTGCTTTGCTCAGTCAAAAGGCTCCATCCTTGAGTTGGATGTTACAAAAATTAATCAGCTTAAAGCAGAATTGTTGCCCAATGGCGCCTGGCAACTGGAAACATCCGGCAAGGATCCATGGATCTTTACCCAACCATTAAAACAGGGAATCGGTAGCGACTCCAAAATTCTGTCGTTTGAGTACTTCAGTCCCAAAGGTCTTGATCACCTTCAGATCTATTTTGGTCCAGAAATCAGCCAGGAAAACTCGAAACTTGTCCGTCGAATTGGACTTGCGGAAGGTTGGGTAGGTTATACGATTGACCTGAGCAGGGAGATCAAAAGTTGGGGTAGGACTGGTGACTGGCTTCGGCTTGATTTTGGAAGCCACCCTAACGTGAACATTCAAATCCGTAACCTGCAGCTCAGACCTATGACTGAAAGGGAAAAAGAGATGGTGGCCAACAGGGAGGAGAAAGTAAAGCGGGAAGCAGAAATGGAAGCCCGGCTAAAAGCTTATCTGACTACCTCATATTCGTCAAAAATTACCAGGGTGGCCGTTGAGGATTCAAAAGTTTCTGTTGAAGGAAAAGTTGCTTCCCCTGGTCAGGTTTACCTTTGCGAAGTAGCACCTTACCAGGATGTTACCGAGCAAGCAAGTTTTGATACAGCGATCCTCCTCAAATCCGGGAAGTTCGAAAGGGAACTCGACCGGTTTGTCACCAGAAACGGCTTCAACTACGACCGGCTGCTTTCAAAATGGGTACTTGCCGAAAAAGTTGAAAAAGGGTACAAACTGATCTCTCATGCCCGTCACCCCGATGAGATAACTGCGATGTATAACTATTCAAAGGAGGTAGCCAAAGGCAGGAAAGGTTTGGGTGGATTCAGCACCAGTCGAGGACACATCGAAGATCTCGATGAACTCGATATTACCAGTGCAACTGTAAATATTTGGTTTTCGAGGTTTATGTTTACCACACCTGGAACGGGCCGGATTGAACACGTTTATAATGGGAAATCATATTATTTCGGGGGGAAAGAGGTCGCCATGTTTGATTCCACCTTCCGGACAACCGCCAGAAAGGGGATCATAACTGCGGCAATTTTATTGATTGATAAGGCCGAATCGTGCCCCGATCACGAAATCGGGCGGCTTTTACAACATCCTGATATGGATCCGGCAGGAATTTACAGTATGCCAAATATGACCAATCCGGCCAGTGTCGATTGTTATGCTGCAGCTCTCGATTTTCTGGCAAGCCGTTACAGCCGTGCTGACAAAAAATATGGCCGGTGTAACCACTGGATTATGCACAATGAGGTCGATGCAGGTTGGGAATGGACAAACATGGGAGAAAAGTGTGCCAGCATTTTTATGGATGCCTATATCAAGTCGATGCGCATGTGTTATGCCATTGCAAGGAAGTATAATCCTAATTCCGAAGTGTTTGTCTCACTGACCCATTACTGGGCCTGGACCTCCCATCCGCGCTTTTATCCGTCGAAAGATCTCATGGAAATTTTGATTCAATACACCAAAGCTGAAGGTGATTTCCTGTGGTCCGTTGCCCAGCATCCCTATCCGCAATCGTTAATGGAACCTAAAACATGGCTCGACAAACAGGTTGATTTTACGTTCAACTCACCATTGATCACATTTGCTAACCTTGAAGTTCTCAACTCCTGGATTAAGTTGCCTGAGGTTCTTTACAAGGGAAAAATCAAACGTACCCTTTGGCTTTCGGAAAATGGAACCAACTCGAAAACGTATACAGAACAGGATCTGATGGAGCAGGCTGCCGGTTTTGCATTCACCTGGAAAAAGATGGAAAAACTCGATGGGATTGATGGCTTTCAGTGGCATAACTGGTTCGACAACAGGGGAGAGGGTGGACTTCGGATAGGACTCCGCCGTTTCCCTGATGACGAAAAGGATCCGGGCGGGGCAAAACCTGTCTGGTATGTTTATAAAGCGGCAGATTCCCCGAATGAAAATGCCGTATTTGATCAGTATAAAGAAATAATTGGTATAAAAGACTGGAAAGAAACCAGGTATACGGGTGTAATAGGGAAGTGAAAAAATGGTGAAAATTAAACTTGGATTTTATGAAATTGACTTAAAATTATTTCATTTGTATATAATTTGTTTTTAAGCGGTTAGATTGAATCGTAGATCAGCGAAGCTAATAGCTATCCGCCGGTTGGCGGATTCATTTCGGTTGGTGATATTCTTATCATGGCTATCTCATTGAATTGTTTTCATTCTAAAGGGAACGAGAACCTTTCTCTTGCCAAAGTATGGTTAATCTTAATGCATCACTGCCTTATTTTGATGGTATCCATAGAAGTTGGTGTCCCCCGTTCACATAACCATCCGATGAATGGCGGGTACGACGAATGGTTCTTCCGCGGAATCGCCGGGGTTCATCCCATCGAAAAAATCCCCGGTGTCAAAAGGATGGAACTCCAGCCCTATTTTACTTCGAATTTGAAGAGTGCCGATATTTATATTCCAAAAGTGAATCATAAAAACATTATCTTAGTAAACGGGAAACCCGGAGATTTTAATCTCTCAGAAAATCCTTTATGTCCTGGTTATTACTGGATTAAATCGGTTGGAAGCGGGAAGTATGAGCAAAAGATTGACTCCGAAATTTATAAAAACTAATGATTTAAAAATGAGAAAAGCATTTATTCTGTTAATCAGTCTGACTATCGCCGTTTTTATCAATTCATGTAGCTCAGATGACGTTAAAATTTCGAAAGATTCGTTGGTAGCAGGCTTCGTCACCCCGCCCGACTCCATCCAAACCAGCGTTTACTGGTATTGGATCTCAGACAATATTTCGAAGGAAGGGGTTGTCAAAGACCTTTATGCGATGAAAAATGCCGGTATTAACAGGGCTTTTATCGGGAATATCGGTCTCGAAGGTGTAGCTTATGGTAAAGTGAAAATGTTAAGCGACGAGTGGTGGGATATCCTTCACACAGCATTGAAAACGGCCACCGAATTGAACATCGAAATCGGGATTTTTAATTCACCCGGCTGGAGCCAATCGGGTGGTCCATGGATAAAATCGGAAGATGCCATGCGCTATCTTATTTCCTCTGAAACGCATGTGAAAGGACCGTTGACGTTTTCTCAAAAACTGGAAAAGCCCATTCCCCTGTTTCAGGATGTGAAAGTGATTGCTTACCCATCGCCTAAAGATGATCAGCTTGTTCTGAACAACCAAAATGGAACAATTACCTCTATTCCTAAAATCCCAGGACTTTCAACGCTCACCGACGGCAATAAAAACACCGGAATCGCGCTCCCTGTTGGCCAGGAATTCATACTAGACTTTCACGCCAAACAACCATTTACAGCGCGAAGTCTTTCTCTCCGCTCAACTGAAACACCGTTGCTGGCAAATGTTTTGTTTCAGGTAAAGGAGGCGAATGGAGGATACCGAACCCTTTCCGAATTTCAGATCAACCGTTTAAACCCGGGACTCAGTGTCGGTTTTGTCCCTTATGCTCCGGTTGTGGTGTCATTTCCTGCCACCCAGGCAACCAGTTTCCGCTTGATTGTAAAAAGCACGAAGCCCAACAGCGGTCTGGCAGAGGTTGTTCTGTCAGCAGCTTCGCGTGTTGAACGATTCAGTGAAAAGACACTTGCCAAAATGCATCCGACACCACTCCCTTACTGGAAAGATTATCAATGGCCTCAACAACCCGAAACGAATGATCAGACCACAGTAATTGATGCATCAAAAGTGGTCGATATCTCGCAATATCTGGCTGCTGACGGCACACTTAACTGGGCTGTTCCCGAAGGTGAATGGACCATCATGCGTATGGGTATGACTCCAACGGGAACGGTCAACTCCCCGGCATCACCTGAAGCGACAGGCTATGAAGTGGACAAAATGAGCAAAAAACTGGTCGAAAAACACTTTTATGGCCATATGGGCGAAGTGTTGAAACGGATTCCTGAAGCCGATCGCAAGTGTTTTAAAGTGGTTGTACAGGACAGCTACGAGATGGGAGGACAAAATTTTACCGATGGATTCATTGACGAGTTCAGACAGAAATACGGTTACGATCCCACCCCTTACCTGCCGGTCTATCAGGGAATGGTGGTTAACAGTGAGTTGGAATCTGATCGCTTTCTTTGGGACATGCGACGTATGGTAGCCGATAAAGTCGCTTACGATTATGTCGGAGGCTTAAGGGAAATCAGTCACAAGCATGGACTGCATACATGGCTGGAATGTTATGGTCACTGGGGTTTTCCAAGTGAATTTTTAATGTACGGCGGTCAGTCTGACGAAATCAGTGGCGAGTTCTGGAGCGAGGGTCAACTTGGAGACATCGAAAACCGGGCTGCGACCTCCTGCGGTCATATCTACGGAAAAACAAAAATCTCAGCCGAATCAAACACCTGTTCAGGTAATCCGTTCAGCCGCTATCCGGCGACCATCAAACAACGTGGCGACCGCTTCTTTGCCGAAGGGATTAATAATACCTTGTTACATGTATACATTACTCAACCCTATGAGGATAAAAATCCGGGAATGAATGCCTGGTTTGGGAATGAGTTCAACCGCAAAAATACCTGGTTTTCGCAAATAGACCTGTATACCCAATACCTGAAAAGGATAAATTTTATGCTTCAGCAAGGTTTAAATGTTGCCGATGTTGCCTATTTCATTGGTGAGGATACCCCAAAAATGACAGGAGTTACTGACCCTCCATTACCTGTTGGATATCAGTTTGATTATATGAATGCCGAGGTGATCGAAAAATACATGACCGTAAAGGACGGGCTGATTACCTTGCCGCATGGGACCCAATACCGGATGATGGTTTTACCAAAGCTGGAGACCATGCGTCCCGAACTGTTGGCGAAGATCAAACAACTGGTCAACGACGGCGCCGTTATTATGGGGCCTGCCCCTAAACGTTCTCCCAGCATGCAGAATCAGCCGGCTGCTGATCAGCAGTTACAGGCAATGTCTTCCGAATTGTGGGGAGACCTGGATGGGATAAATGTAAAATTACGGAAATTCGGAAAAGGGATGATCCTCAACGGTATGGATATGAAGGAGGCTTTCGCGCTGATCAACTGTTTACCCGACTGCAGATTACCTGAAGACCGATCAGTTCACTACGGGCACCGCACCCTGAAAAAAGGTGAAATCTATTTTGTATCAAATCAGACGAATGAAACGAAGATAATCAACCCTGAATTCAGGGTCAAAGGACTTCAACCCGAACTTTGGGAAGCCACAACCGGTTATGTCCGCAACCTTCCGGCTTACAACCAACGGGAAAATACGACTGAAGTACCTTTAAAACTTGAACCCTTCGAGAGCGTGTTTGTCGTCTTCCGCGAAACTGCAGGCAAAGCTGCTGCGAATAATGTTGAAACTAATTATCCCGAACCTTCCTTGGTTACTGATTTGAAAGGACCGTGGACAGTTAATTTCGACGCTTCACACAGGGGGCCGGATGCGCCGGTTGTTTTCGAAAAACTGACCGATTGGAGCTCTTCCCCGGATGATCGCATCAAATACTATTCAGGCACGGCATTCTACAATTGTAAATTCAGGCTTGAGAAAATAGCTAAAGGTGAAAATGTGATCATTAATTTAGGTGACGTAACCGCTATCGCAAAAGTTACTGTGAATGGCAATTATGCCGGTGGAGTATGGACAGCGCCCTATCGTCTTAATATTACCGGTTTGGTGAAGGAGGGAGAGAATGAGCTGAGAATCGAAGTGGTGAATACATGGGTAAACCGGTTAATTGGCGACAGTAAACTACCTGTCGAAAAAAGGGAGACCTGGTGTCCGGTTAATCCGTATACTCCGGAAAAATCGTTGCAGAAGTCCGGTCTTATCGGACCTGTGCTTATTCAGAAGGTTGATCATAAAAATCAGTAAATTGTCTGATTTTCACACGATCACACTCCTTGTTTCTTTTAAATTATGGTGAAGAATATCTTTAGACGGTTGATGATTTGCTTGGTTTGATCCTGCAGGAGATTTAGAGGGGTCTGAAATACGAAATTTAGTACCACATTATCTTTTAGCAATTAGTCAAAAAAGGAACGATTTTAAAAGTAGTTGGTCAGTAATTAAATGTCAGTTGATTTTAGTATTGATAATTTTAGCAACTCAATAATTTGCATATCATTAACCTTACGAACATGAAATCACACCTTTCCTTACTATTTATTTTGATAGCACTCGCTGGTTTCGGGCAGAATAGCCCCGGTTTGCCGGCAATGAAACCACTCAGGAATCTGCATGTCGACGGTTGGGTCGCAACTGACGCCCTTGGGCGGAAATTACCCGGATATGAGGAGTGCGGTCCGGTAAAAAAAGATCGTTTTGTAGGGATGTTTTATTTTATGACCCACACCCATCCGGGGGGAGAGGGTCCCTATGATGTGACAAAAACCATCAACGCTAATCCCGATAACCCTCTTTGGGGCAGTGGTGATTATTTTTGGGGAGAACCCGAAACCGGTTATTACCTTTCGTACGAAAAGTGGATGATCCGACGACATGCACAGCTTTTGGCTGATGCAGGAGTGGACGTCATCATTTTTGATGTTACAAACGACAGGACCTACCCTGAAGTTTATTTGCCTGTATGCGAGGTTTTCACAGAAATGAGAAAGAGCGGGGAGCGAACTCCGCAGGTGTCATTCCTGGGGAGTGAAATCTCGGTGAATAAGTTATGGAAAGAGTTTTACACAAAAGATTTGTATCCCGATCTTTGGTTCCGCTGGAAGGGGAAGCCATTATTGCTGTTCGGTCAGCATGAAATCCCTTCAAGGAAGAAGAACAACGATGTGGTTTTTCCCGAAGAGATCCGAAATTTCTTTTCAATCAGGCAAAGCTGGGCGTGGACTTCATTGCCCTGGTACCAAAGTTGCCCCTATGGGAAGGACAAGTGGCCATGGGTTGATCATTATCCGCAGGCCATCAATTGGCACGAATCTCCCGACAAGGCTGAGATGGTGCCGGTTGCTGTAGCGCAGCACCCCTTATCCAATATTGGCCGTAGCTTCCACCATTACAATCAGCCGCAAGCTGACAAATACGACCTTACCCCATTTACAGACCAGGGACTCTGCTTCGAAGAGCAATGGAGTCGTGCGCTTGAGGTCGGTCCCGAATTTGTGTTTGTTACCGGGTGGAACGAGTGGAGCGCCGGCGCACAGGTCATGGGGAAGGAGATCAATCAATCATTGCTGAAATGGAACTTCTATCCCGGGGCACATCTTGGTAAAGCGGGGAAAGAATTAAAGACCGGCGATCATTATTTTATCGACCAGTATAATCAGGAGTTCAGCCGCGACATCGAACCGATGACAGGTGGGCATACCGACAATTATTATTACCAGCTGGTGGCCAACATCCGTAAATATAAGGGGATGGAAAAACCCGCAAGGGGAGGAGCGCCGGTTTCAATTAACATCAAGGGTGATTTTAAGCAATGGGATAAGGTAGATGCAGTTTATTTTGACCATTTGGGCGATACGGAACACCGTAACAGTCCCGGGCAGGGGCAATCGGGTCCTTATGTGAATACCTCGGGCCGAAATGATATTGTTACCTTAAAAGTAGCATACGATGTTTCCTCTGTTTACTTCTATGCAGAGACTGCCAAACCACTTTCTCCGTCATCAGATCCAAACTGGATGTTGCTCTTTATCGATACCGATCAGAATAAGCAAACAGGTTGGGAAGGCTACGATCTGGTAATTAATTCCGGAATTTCCGGCAGCAAAACAACTACGCTGGCCTGGCTGAACAGGGATGGGTCGCAGAGAAAATCGGTAGCGCTTTCTTTCCGTGTAAATCAAAATAAATTGATGATCAAAGTGAAACGTGAAGATCTGAGTCGGAGTGAAAAACTGGCATTCAATTTTCACTGGGCAGATAATATCGCAAAGATTGGCGACATCCGGGAATTCTTCCTCAATGGAGACAATGCTCCGGAACGGAGAGCAAACTATCGGTTTCAGGAATAAAAAGATGAATATAGGTATTACAAGGGAACTTATTTGGTTAACCGTTTATGTGTTGATATCTATCTGCGGTGGAAAAGGTTTGGCCGGAACAATTCATAAACCGGATACTTTATATCCACGCATCGACGCTCATATCCATTTATACGATACCCGTCGTCAGGGGAGTGCGCTGTTTTTGGATTCAGTACGGCAGGCAAAAATCTATTCTCCCCATCTTGCGAAGGAGTTTGCAGCGGTTGGGGTACCTGCAGGTGTTGGATTTGCTGTAGTTATCGAAGCAAGTCAGCGTCGGGAAGACAATTTTTGGTTGATGGATCTTGTTGATCATGCTGATGGATTGATTGCATTTATTGCAAATCTCGATCCAAGGGACCCCTGGTATATCAAAGATCTCGATTCATTGACTAAAAGCAGTAAATTCAGGGGAATCCGCATCCGTCCTTTAAAACCTCTAAACCTTTCTGATCCGCAGATAATTGATAAATTCGGGGAACTTGAAAAGCGGGGTCTGGTTCTTGAATTAGGCGGGAGCGATCTTGATCCTGAAGTGCTAAAAACTATTGCATGGCGCTATCCAAATATGCATATTATTCTGGATCACCTTGCCGGAGGTCGATTTTACAGTGATAAGAAACAACTGGATAAATGGAAGGGACGTCTTGCCGTTTTTGCTTCTGAACCCAATGTGTATTGCAAAGTGTCTGCACTTTTTGACCTTTCAGGAGAGCAACCGGCGCCATTAAATACAAACTATTACAATCCGATGATTGATCCGGTGGTCGATGCATTTGGTCCTGAAAGAGTACTATTTGGAAGTAACTGGACCCTCTCCGAACTGTTCGGTCCCTATTCAGGGATGATCCGGATTGTTGATGACTATTGCAAAAGGAGGGAACATCTTTCACCTGAACAACTCTTCTATAAAAATATCAAAATGGCGTATAAGATTAAATAATGATTCATTAATGTAAATCGTTTGATTATGAAGGCTTTAATATTAGCAATTTTCCTGGTCATTATGGGGATAACCATCCCTGCAGATGCGGCAACCATTATCCTCACCAGCGATCAACAGTTGAATGATCTTCTTAATCCTGATAAGAAGATCGACCTTTCCACGGGAAGGGAGAAACAATTCGGGTGCCTCAGGGAGATCTGTGAACAGGCTCAGAAGAGAGGTGACCATGAGCTGACGATCGCCTTTGATGAATTCTTCCGGCAATATCGTGAGCAGGCAGGTACTGAAAGAAAGATGACACCCGACATGGATGAATACATCGATAAGATCAAGCAGATAGGTGAGTTTGCCGCCAAATATCAGATGGGCATCGGCCTGAGTATGCTTAGTCCGCTTGAACTGGGACCGGCTTATAAGAAAAATACAGGCGAAAATGGACGTTGGGTGAACTATAAAGTGGGCTACAGAGATCCCTCCTCGGGTAAGTTCTCCCTTCAGATGTGGCAACAACTTTCGTGGACAAACAATAAAGGAAAATTTAAGATCAGTCTGAAGAATGTCAGGGCGTTTGCTTTCAGGGAAACTTCCGTAGCAAAAAGTTCCTTCAAAGCGGTATCGCCTGAGGATATTATCGAAATAAAAGGTGTCCAATACGAGGCACTTGATTCGACAAAGGTTTTGCCAAACGGAGAATTGTGGGTAGGCGCTAATTCGACAGAGACCCGTGATATGGTTTTCGAGTCACGTAACCTGAGGGTCTTCTATAACGGTGATTTACAACTAAAGGGTTTTAACCGGGTGATGGTCCTTCTTGAGTACGATACCCCGGAGATGGATTATTTCAGTCCTGATGCAATGCCTTTCCTGAAGAATCTGTTTACAAAATACCACGACAAAGGGATTAACCTCGTTTCGCTCTATTCCGATGAAATGCATATCCAGCAGGATTGGTATTATTTTGTGCACCACGAAAATGGTCAGTTTAACATCAGGTACCTGACTAAGAATTTTTCGGATGTCTATAAAAAGAAATTCGGACAGGAGTTTGAGGATAAACACCTGCTCTATTTTGCCTACGGTTCACCTTTCTTTGAGACCGGTGCAAAGGCTATCCGAAATGTTCAGTATGTGATGGGACCAAAACCGGAAGATATTCATCGCACCTTTCTGCTGCGCGACCGTTATTTCAAACTGTTGAATCATGGCGTGACCGATCTGTTTAAAGAAGCCAAACAGTTTGGTGAGACACTTTTCGGTCATCAACTCGAAGCCACGGGTCACTCCTCATGGGCCGAAAGTCCCACCATCGATCTTTGGGATACGGAGAAATTGCGCGATAACGCAGCCAAATACGAATATACCTCGAATTATGTATGGGGAAATACGGTTCAGCAGGCCTCGGCCGCCTGTTACGACTATTTTAAATGGGGCGAATACCTTGAACCTACGGGGAACGATTTTGCAGAATGTGGCTGGCTCGACCGAAATTATTATGGCGCCGCAATGGGTGCATCCATAGGAGTTATCAATAAAATTCCGAATGCCTATATTGCTGCCTGGGGAATGCCCGAAAAGTCGGATAAATGGAAAATGGCAACCAACAGTGCTTTTGGGGCGAGGGATGGCTCAACGGCCAATCAGATCACGGGAAATGTTCACCGCGACATTGAGGTGCTGATCCTTTATCCGATGAACCTGGTGGCTGTCGAAGAACGTTTTGGGAGCTGGATGACGCAGTATGCTTACGCGAACTACCTCACATCCGAAAAGCTACTCGAAATGGGACAAATCACCGACGACGGATACCTAAAGGTGGGAGAGAAGAGATATAATACCCTTGTTGCCGTTTTTGAACCACTTCCGGCAGAGGGATTGCTAAAAATGATGAGTCGCTTTACCGAAAAGGGTGGACATGTGATCTGGTGTGGTCCTCCACCATTTGTCGATGGCGCAGGAAAGAACTGCAGCGCTGAATGGGAAAAGCTGATGGGAGTGAGCTATGCTTATGACCAATATATGGGTGAAATTGCAGCTGGTAGAAAAATTACGTTTAAGAACAGTTTTGCCCGTGTTGCCGAACAAACTATTCTGACCGATTTTCTCGTCGACAGGATTTATCCGGTCACTCCGGGTAAGGATTGCGAAATCGTTGCTGAATCGGGAGAAAAGATATTGGGGACAGCTATGAAATCGGGTAAGGGCATGGCTTGCTATTTTGGATTCCGACCACGCGATGATCAGTCTGCCAGTTTGGGTTACGAAACCCGGACGATGTTCGAATTGCTGAATGCAAGCGGGGCTTATTCAGGCAGTGGCAAATTCCCGCAGGTGAATGATAATCCCACCTTCGTATCCCGAACGACCGATTATCTGGCCACCCGTTTCCCCAATGGCAGTAATATGGTTGTCAGGCATTACCGGACACATGCTGAAAACTGGGACGGAGGTTTTTCCCGAAGTAAAGAAGCCGATGCCAAAGCGCTTACCGTAAATCCAATGCCCACCGACACGATGATCTTAAATAAGATGAGATTGAATGGTCATCAGATCACCTATAATGGGAGGCTCAAGATGGTTTTTCGCACTGATCCGGCCAATAAACTGATCGCTTTTGAAGGATACAATTGTAAGGAGTTCTTTCTGGATGGTATCCGTTACGAGTTTGCGCAAAAGCCTTTTGAAACCATCACATTTGCACCGGTAAAAGATCAGCCTGCCAAATATTTTGCTATTCTGAAAGGTCAGGGAAAGGTGCAGCTCCCTATCCCGTTGAAAACAGGTAATAAGGTGAAGGTTTCAACAGCCTCAGGGGTAGCTGTTTTGTGGCAGATTGTAAATGGCAAGGTTGAGGTAAATATCACACCGGAGGTTTCCGGGCAAAAGCTGATTGTTGAAATTTGAAAATCAAAGTTGTTGGGGGCGATTAAAATGTTCATAAAATATGGATCTATAGATATTGGGTATAATGCATTAAAAGCTACGGAGCAGCGGCATCTTTGTAGCTATCTAATGAAATGGGAACCGGAGCCACGTAGTGGCGGCACCTTTGTTCTATTGCACAGAATTACCGTAATTTTTTAAGAATATGAACATTAAGATGTCGCAACTACGTCGCTTCAATAATCTTTCTTTGGGAGATGCATTGGTCAGTCATGATGAAAGGATCAGACGGGCGGTTGGGAAGGTAAGAGCGATGAGAAGCTGGAACAAAATTCAACAGAAATGGATCGACCGGTTTGAAAATTAATTATTGTGTAAATTGCTTTGTGATTCTTACCGTCCTGAAAGGACAGATTATTTCAACCCCGGGCAACGCCCCGGGAATAAATGGGAACAATAATTTTGTTTACCGCCCTGAAAGGGCAGTTTAATAAAACATCAGATGTCACAATCATTATCAAAATTGTATGTGCACCTCATATTTCACATTAAGGGTTCAGAAGCGCCAATAAGAAAAGAGGACAAAAATGACCTTTATGCATATGTGGGAGCAATAATCAAAGACAATGAATCGATTCCAATTTTAATTAATGGAACGGGTAATCACATTCATATTTTGTGTGTGATGTCGAAAAACATTGCTCTTGCCAAGTTAACAGAAGAAATAAAACGGCATAGCAGCAGATGGATTAAAACTAAGGGACCAAATTACAATCAATTTGCCTGGCAAGGTGGATATGCTGGGTTTTCCGTAAGCCAATCATTGCATGACAAAACTAAATTGTATATTCAGAATCAGGAAGAACACCACAAAAAGATGACCTTTAAGGAAGAACTAATGGCATTCCTCAGAGAATACGGCATTGAATATGATGAACGATATTTGTGGACGGATTAAGTTGCCCTTTCAGGGCGTCCCGGAACATGTGTTGATCCAAAAACCCAAGGCGTTGCCATTGGGTTGAAATAAATTGCCCTTTCAGGGCGCACCGGATCAAAAAGTCCATTGTGTTGCCATTGGGTTGAATTAATTGGGGATCTAGCCTGTAAAACTAATGAAATGGGTATGATTATATAAACACAAACCGGAATGAAAATCCGCAAGCCGGCGGATGCGAATCCCATCTGGCCGTTAAAAAACAAATTATATACTAATTATATCACAGAGTTGCACAGAGCAGGCACAGAGTTACCCAGAGATTTATATAATAAACCAAAGGATTGATTAATTCTAAAATTCATCTTCTCCGTTAAACGGGATATCGTCATCCGGATCATGGTCAAACGGTCCGACACCCGGAGGATTAAAAAGTCCCCAGCGATCGATCACATAATTTCCGCGATCGAAACCGGCGACCCAGTCGATAAAGAGTAAGCGGTATTCCTCGATTAAATCTCTTACAATCTGAAAATACTCCACATGCTCGAATCCAAAATCATTAAGCGAATGGTTCTGAATCATCAGGTTATTGGCCGCTTTACGGATAATGGTTGCAGCCTCCATCTTGATATCATATAATTGACCGGCTGTGGCCCCGGCTACTTTAACCGTTAACATCATGGCATCTTCAAGTAGGAATCCTTTCAGATATTGCAGCTGCTCATTATCTTCGGGGATCAGCTGACAAATCTGATCCACCACTTCATAGATCTCCCATCCTTTTTTGTAGATCGGAAGTTGCCTGGGATCAATTCTGTCCTCTGCTGCATCGTCATCATCGTCAAACATATTCTAAAGGCTTTTGGTTGTTTAAGATCCCTTAAAGTGGAAAGTTAGGACCGGTTAGACAAATATAGTTTAAATTTCCGAGTCTGGGACAGGAGCATCTACCACGGAGGCACGGAGAGCACAGGAGAAACACGGAGGTTTTTTTTAGCCCCCAGCAGCCAGCCGCCAGTTGCCAACCGCCAGCATCCAGCCGTAGTCAATAGAAAGAGGCCATCTCCCTTGTAGTGAGACGGCCTCTTGTTGTTATATAGTATCCTGCAAATGAGGATGGAGATGATACCCCCGGAAATAACTCACCTTAGTTTAGGGTTGTCCAACCGGTTTTATTACATAATAAGCATACTCGCCATTAGGATTTAAACCTTCGATCAGAATTGGTTTTTTATTGTTTGTCTGCATCAGCGCCCTTTCAAGGTCTTCCTTACTTGATATCGGTATTTTATTTACATCTGTGATGATAAACCCAATTTTCATTCCGGCATCTTTGAGACTTCCCTTACTCAGATTGACCACCTGAACACCTCCGTCTATTTGCAATCTATCCTTGTCCTTTTCGGATACCGGACCAAATTCGGCGCCAAGAACAGAGGCTGATTCCTTTACGATGGAAGTGTCACCTTTCATATTTCGCAAAGTAACCTTGACCTCTTTTAGTTCTCCATTTCTGATATAGCCGACAGTAACCTCATTCCCGGGACTATACTTCCCAACCTGTTCCTGTAGTTGGGAACTGCTTATGACTTTATTCCCATTAATTGAAACAATGACGTCACCCTCTTTGATCCCAGCCTTACGGGCAGCGCCATCTTCTGAGGTGCTTTTGACACAAGCCCCTTCTGTCTTAACCAGTTTCTTGGTTTTGGCAATACTGTCATTTACTGTTTGAACCAATACCCCCAATAGCGCACGCTGTACCTCGCCATATTTCTTAAGGTCCTCAACCACTTTTTTGGCAATCGTAGCCGGAATTGCAAACGAATAGCCGGTATAGGATCCTGTCTCGGAAGCAATGGCTGTATTGATTCCCACCAAATCGCCCCGACTGTCTACCAAAGCGCCTCCGCTATTGCCAGGGTTTACCGCCGCATCGGTCTGAATAAACGATTCCATGGGCATCTGACCACCCATAATTCCTATGCTTCTCGATTTAGCGCTCACAATCCCTGCCGTAACGGTTGAGGTGAGGTTAAACGGATTTCCTACTGCAAGGACCCATTCTCCAAGTTTGAGCGCATCAGAGTTGCCCCAGACCAATGTCGGAAGATCTTTTGAATCGATTTTAACAAGAGCAATATCGGTATTCGGATCACGCCCGATCACCTTGGCGGTGAATTTGCGGTTATCATCCAAAATAACCTGAACATCGACTGCTCCGTCTACAACGTGATTATTGGTGACGATATAGCCATCAGAGGTGATAATGACCCCTGAACCCGACCCCATTTTGTATTGTGGCTGCTCTTTGTAACCACGGGGATGAGTGCCGCGCCGGCCCGGTCCAAAAAAGAACTCGTAAATTTGATTGTCTTCTCCTTCGCCCATTTGTTCATGCATTTTCACCTCGATATGAACGACAGCGCGGACGCTTTTTTCAGCCGCCTGTGTCAGATCGGGTAGCTGGGCCTGTGGACTACCATTCATAACCTGACTTGTCAGATGTATTGGCGCTGTTTCACTTACCATTATCCGCTCATTGTGAACATTGGTTTTCGAATAGAGAAAAACTGCGAACACCGCTCCCGCAAAAGCGACAGCTAACATTGAAATATACCTTCTTATCTTTTCCATAATAATGAATTTTAATAGTTTTTATGCATCAAAATTGGTTCCAAAAATATGAAGATATCATGAAGATTTGAATGGTAAAAGATTAATTAACAATTAATAAGATTTTTTTAGTACTTAGGTATATCCATTAACCTTTCTAATTTACCCTTGATGTTAATCGTCTCAGCTCTTTTCGGGCTGCAGTGATATTGGCCAATGGCGTATTGACCGACAGAACTGCGGTACCTAATATGAGATTACGCTTACCTTTTAAATATCCGGCAACTTCAGCTACTTCCTTAATCACATTATCCACCTTTGTCGACTGCATCAATAAAGGGGATAAATTGTACCTGAAAAGGGTATCCGGGAACTTATCAAGTATATCAGCGACTTCTTTTAGAGGAACTGAATAGTCGATGAGTAACTGATTTGCACCACTTTCGATCAGCTGAGGTATGATCAACCTCGTATCACCGCCAACAATAAGGGGACGCCACCCGACGCCATGCTGTTTTAGAAAACTGAAAAGCTCTTTATGAAAAGGTAATACAATCTCACGATAAAGCTCTGGAGAAAGCATAGGTGGCGCTACAAATGAATCAAACACGATTACCTGGGCACCCACAGCTATGAATGCATTGGCATATAAAATTGCTGTTTGCGTACAGAATGAGAGCAACTCCTTTATCTTGTCAGGATCTAAAATACACCCCATAATGAGTTCATCATGCGAGAAAAGTTTGGATGCAATTGAAAAAGGACCGGATATCGCTCCACGCACAGGAATTGTGCTGCCCCACCTGTCAACCGCTATTTTTGCAGCATCAACAAATACATTCATCCTTCCGGCAGGAGTGATTAATAAAGGAAGCCTTGATAACTCGTCTATCGATCTGAGAATGAGTTTATTAATATCGGGCATTCCGATTCTTTCATTTCTGATCAGTGTTGCGCCAAGTGCTTCAGCCTCTATATTGTATATATCGTAACCCGAGGTAAGAACCTCACTGCACGATTCTTCCACTTCACGCTCCATTGCGTACACAATATCTTCACTTCTGGTCCCAAAGAGGTGAGGAGGAATTCCTGCTAACCTGGCTTTGTAATCGTATATGGCTGGCAGAAAAACAATGGGCGAAACGGTACGCCCTTGTAAAAGTTCAGATATTTGTTCCTTTGGTGTCATATTATTATTCTATTCATAAGATAATAATCCCCGCAAATATGCAATTTATTATACAATTTGCGGGGATTTTAAGGTGTATTGGAATTCAAGGTTTGTGTTTCCTCATTGCCGTTCTTGCACAAGTATCCAACAATTAAATTAACAGCCAGATATTTAGCGAAATCCGCCGGTATCCGTAGTTATCCGGTTATAAACGATTATATCCGTTTAATATAATATATTATTTTGGAATATGATCTACTTTTAATCATATTAATGTTTTTCAATTGGTTATGTCGATATTTTTAACAGCGGAATATCACAGCGGAGTATAGAATGAACGATTTTATTTATTTTAAAATGTAAGTATATGGAAAACAAAATTTCAGTCACAGTTAATCCTGAGGTCCTTGTTTCTGTCAACAAGGCAATTGAATCGATTGGACAGAGCTTTCCTTTTATGATTAATTTGACAAAGGATGAACGGAAAGCACTTTTAAAAATGGGGGATAAGTCCATCGCTTTTGTAAACAAGTCCATCGATTATGCAAGGCAGAATCCGGCTATTACTCCTGTTTATCTCAATATGCCGGAGTTTGAGAAAGATGTAGTTGTAGTCAATGCACTTACAAGTGTAAAGAATTCATTACTACAATTAATTGAAAAATTGGATGATACTGCACTACAAGCCGGGAGCGAAGCATTCAATGCAGCTTTAATTTTTTATACGGCAGTTAAAGGGGCCGCTAAAGCTGGCGAGCCAGGTATGAAAACGATTTATGCCGATTTGCAGTCCCGTTTCCCTGGAAGGGGTGTCGCTGCTGTACAGGTCAATACAAATACTCATTAATCCTGTGATTTGACCAATGCTGTTGTGCCCCTGCCGGAATTAATTAGTCCTGGCAGGGGCAATTTTCATTTATGGAAATCCCAAAGGAGCCTTTTATCATTTAAGATCATTCTTTTATAATTTAAAAGCTTTCGCGACAAATGAATTTACACCGTTTGAGAATCCAAAAGGTCTCTTTTTTAATTGGGTTTCAGATAATTTTTATCCAAAAGGTTTTGTGAAGAATCAATTTTTAAGTACATTTCCTTTACTTGAATTAAAAAAGGGTTCATTTGAATTAAAAAAGGGTTCAAAAGGTTTTGCACAAAATTTAACCTAATCTGCCGATCTTCTTTATGGAACAATTTTGAATCAGCTTAAATTTGCTGACAATTAAAAAGGATGTACCGAAGGTCAAACTTGAGACATTTTCAAACAAAAAGGATTTGAAGTGAGCATAATAGGTTTTGCAATTAATTTAAATAAAAATAACTGGAATATTCACGTTTTCCATCCCTTACCACAAAGATTCCGCTGCTGTGCAGCTTTGTATTTTGTGAAATATTAAATCTGCTGACTCGATGCTCATCAATGCAACTTCGTTAAAAATAAGAAGATAAGGTTTTATTGGTTTTAGTTATTAACCATTGTGAATCTGATATTTATTGTTTTGTGTGATTCTAAAACCTGATTTTTCAGCGCTAAACTTTAGTAGACCATGATTAACAGAGAATCAAAACCTTATTCCCTTATTTCTCAGCCGGATAAATCCAATTTCTCATCCTTTAAAGGGGGTGGAGTTGACCCAGACCAGAAGCCAGTCAAATTCGTGTAATTCGTAATAATTCGCGTAATCTCTTCCCCCGGTGATCGAAATCGGAAGTGCCCACCTGGCCCACGAATTCACGACCTAACGACCTCACGACTACACGAATTCACGACCTCACGGAGAACAAATTTCATGAAACATTTACAACAATCGTCCCCTCGTGTCGTCGTAAAGTCGTGCCATCGGTGTTGTGATCGAAATCGGAAGTGCCCACCTGGACCACGAATTCACGACCTAACGACCTCACGACTATACGAATTCACGACCTCACGGAGAACAAATTTCATGAAACATTTACAACTTCGTCCCCTCGTGTCGTCGTAAAGTCGTGCCTTCGGTGATGTGATCGAAATCGGAAGTGCCCACTTCAACCTCCCCTAACCAACTCAGGTGCAAAGTTTCGATGGTTTCAGTGATCGAAATCGGAAGTGCCCACTTTAACGAAGTTTTAAAAAAAAACTTGTTTGACTGGATGTTTCAGTGATCGAAATCGGAAGTGCCCACTTCAACCGATGACGCTTGCAACATCATTACCAGTATCGAGTTTCAGTGATCGAAATCGGAAGTGCCCACTTCAACCGTAGTCGTGATGGTGGATGACACTGAAGGCGGAGTTTCAGTGATCGAAATCGGAAGTGCCCACTTCAACAAGTGAGTACCCAAAGGATTTTATAAGTAATAAGTTTCAGTGATCGAAATCGGAAGTGCCCACTTCAACAAAAACTGAAAAATTAGTAAAAACCATAAAAATGTTTCAGTGATCGAAATCGGAAGTGCCCACTTCAACTAGGGGCATTTGATTTAGGTACAGAAAAATGTTCGTTTCAGTGATCGAAATCGGAAGTGCCCACTTCAACCGGCAGAAATTTTTAATGTTGTAAATGCCTTAAGGTTTCAGTGATCGAAATCGGAAGTGCCCACTTCAACGTTTTAGTGATGTTGGTTGTAGCAACCATTTCCAGTTTCAGTGATCGAAATCGGAAGTGCCCACTTCAACTAAAATAGCAGAAAATAATTTTATAGAATATATTGTTTCAGTGATCGAAATCGGAAGTGCCCACTTCAACTGGAGGCCAGTACATATCCATTATCGATATCTTTGGTTTCAGTGATCGAAATCGGAAGTGCCCACTTCAACTTAATAGCATGGAAAAGCTAGCGGTTGCATTACTGTTTCAGTGATCGAAATCGGAAGTGCCCACTTCAACTTATTCTTATCTTGTAATAAGAACATAGAAGTTCCTGGTTTCAGTGATCGAAATCGGAAGTGCCCACTTCAACTACAAGATGAAACTGATTGAAGAACAGGTAAAAGTTTCAGTGATCGAAATCGGAAGTGCCCACTTCAACGGGCAAACAATTTTATTTCCGTTACCATGGAAAAAGTTTCAGTGATCGAAATCGGAAGTGCCCACTTCAACTAAAATTTTGTGAGGTTGCGGACCTTTTTAAGAAGTTTCAGTGATCGAAATCGGAAGTGCCCACTTCAACCTGAGAAGGGTTGGCTTACCCTGAGTGAAGAGATGTTTCAGTGATCGAAATCGGAAGTGCCCACTTCAACCAGGAGCATAGCCACTTAGTAACGTACCGTCAAAAGTTTCAGTGATCGAAATCGGAAGTGCCCACTTCAACTCGATCATTGCCCTTTCTACAAGCATGGTGATAGTTTCAGTGATCGAAATCGGAAGTGCCCACTTCAACACATTACCTCCTGTTTCCAAAAGCGGTTCGCGGTTTCAGTGATCGAAATCGGAAGTGCCCACTTCAACAGTAGTATTAATATTTGCAATATTAAGTCTATCTTAGTTTCAGTGATCGAAATCGGAAGTGCCCACTTCAACAAAACACCTCTGACAGAGTATTATTAGATGCTTGTTTCAGTGATCGAAATCGGAAGTGCCCACTTCAACTGTTACCCAACACCCCAGGTAAATATCTTCGTCTGGTTTCAGTGATCGAAATCGGAAGTGCCCACTTCAACCGGGCAAGCTACCTTTCCCAATGCTACTAAACAGTTTCAGTGATCGAAATCGGAAGTGCCCACTTCAACTGACTGAATTGAGCGCTGAAGTCGCTCGGGTTATGGTTTCAGTGATCGAAATCGGAAGTGCCCACTTCAACCGTGTTTTCTGGACCGAAGAAACCGACTGGGAATGTTTCAGTGATCGAAATCGGAAGTGCCCACTTCAACGAGCTGTATCGTTAAACACAAAAATCTAAAAAGTTTCAGTGATCGAAATCGGAAGTGCCCACTTCAACTCGACCGGGAAAAGTATTTTGGTAGTTAATACCGGGTTTCAGTGATCGAAATCGGAAGTGCCCACTTCAACCAGGTATGCCGGGTGGTACCTATGCCGGAAATCAGGTTTCAGTGATCGAAATCGGAAGTGCCCACTTCAACTAATGGCATGGGAAAAATTCATCGCTGGACTTGAAGAGTTTCAGTGATCGAAATCGGAAGTGCCCACTTCAACTGGGTCTGGATCTGGATCAGGAGGGCGAGATGCTGGTTCAGTTTCAGTGATCGAAATCGGAAGTGCCCACTTCAACGTAAAAACCGCTATCGAAAAAGCAACAATGGTAAAGTTTCAGTGATCGAAATCGGAAGTGCCCACTTCAACTTAAGGAAGAAGAGGAAAGAAAGGCCTTAAGACAGTTTCAGTGATCGAAATCGGAAGTGCCCACCTGGACCACGAATTCACGACCTAACGACCTCACGACTACACGAATTCACGGAGAACAAATTTCATGAAACATTTACAACTATCGTCCCCTCGTGTCGTCGTAAAGTCGTGCCTTCGGTGATGTGATCGAAATCGGAAGTGCCCACTTCAACTAATCTCTTGGGAGAGTATTATTTCCTCGATGAGGTTTCAGTGATCGAAATCGGAAGTGCCCACTTCAACTTCGTCACAGATCAAATGATTGATAGCGAAGAAAGTTTCAGTGATCGAAATCGGAAGTGCCCACCTGGCCCACGAATTCACGACCTAACGACCTCATGACTACACGAATTCACTGAGAACAACTTTCATGAAGCATTAACTAAACTCGTCCACTCGTGTCGTCGTGAAGTCGTGCCTTCGGTGTTGTGATCGAAATCGGAAGTGCCCACTTCAACTTGGTAATTGGTGCAATACCTTTTGGGGTATTGGTTTCAGTGATCGAAATCGGAAGTGCCCACTTCAACTTCTGAACGGTAACACATTCACAACCGTGAAGAAGTTTCAGTGATCGAAATCGGAAGTGCCCACTTCAACAAAATGTGTGCATTTTGTTAATTAAAAGTGGAGAGTTTCAGTGATCGAAATCGGAAGTGCCCACTTCAACCATTTAATCCAGAAACTTTCATCGCTAAATATTGGTTTCAGTGATCGAAATCGGAAGTGCCCACTTCAACAAAAGTTGTAGACGGTTATGCTAAAGCAGCTTGGTTTCAGTGATCGAAATCGGAAGTGCCCACTTCAACTTAATCGCCATGGTGACTATTGTTTCAGTTTTCCTGTTTCAGTGATCGAAATCGGAAGTGCCCACTTCAACTTCCGAAATGTTTGGTTCCGTTGAAGACAAAAATGTAGGTTTCAGTGATCGAAATCGGAAGTGCCCACTTCAACCTATATACATTTTTTAATACCATCACAATGAAAGGTTTCAGTGATCGAAATCGGAAGTGCCCACTTCAACAACAAAATGGTGGCAAAAAAAAGAAAGATGGTTATGTTTCAGTGATCGAAATCGGAAGTGCCCACTTCAACTACGACTTATGGAGCTTTTGAAATCAGTGATTTGGTTTCAGTGATCGAAATCGGAAGTGCCCACTTCAACTACAGCAGAAGGAAATTTTGTCTCACCCCGTACTGTTTCAGTGATCGAAATCGGAAGTGCCCACTTCAACTGTTTCATTGAATGAGTCATCTGCATTAGACAGTTTCAGTGATCGAAATCGGAAGTGCCCACTTCAACACCGTTTCAACAGCCACAAAAGAAATTACCGTCTCGTTTCAGTGATCGAAATCGGAAGTGCCCACTTCAACTTACTGCTAATATCTTAACATCAGGACAAAATCAAGTTTCAGTGATCGAAATCGGAAGTGCCCACTTCAACTTGAAGATGTGGATATAGACTCTTTAATCCCTGTGTTTCAGTGATCGAAATCGGAAGTGCCCACTTCAACACAAAATTTCTGCCAATACCAATTTAACCGCTGGAGTTTCAGTGATCGAAATCGGAAGTGCCCACTTCAACTTTACAATTAAAATCATCATGAAAACAAAACTCAGTTTCAGTGATCGAAATCGGAAGTGCCCACTTCAACTTATTCTGGAAACAGGAAAATCAAATGCTGAATGTTTCAGTGATCGAAATCGGAAGTGCCCACTTCAACTACAATAAAATACTCTATTAAGTACAGAAAAAAGTTTCAGTGATCGAAATCGGAAGTGCCCACTTCAACGGGCAAACAATTTTATTTCCGTTACCATGGAAAAAGTTTCAGTGATCGAAATCGGAAGTGCCCACTTCAACTAAAATTTTGTGAGGTTGCGGACCTTTTTAAGAAGTTTCAGTGATCGAAATCGGAAGTGCCCACTTCAACTGAGCCAGTTGTTGTACAACATCATAAATCTGTAGTTTCAGTGATCGAAATCGGAAGTGCCCACTTCAACGCTACTCCATGTATGGTGCAGTTATGGGTCGTCGTTTCAGTGATCGAAATCGGAAGTGCCCACTTCAACCACTACCAGAAAATCTCAATTGGCTTATATGCCGTTTCAGTGATCGAAATCGGAAGTGCCCACTTCAACCGAATAATTTTTCTGCCACGAGGCAGGAAGATAGTTTCAGTGATCGAAATCGGAAGTGCCCACTTCAACCAGCCACGAAACAATGAATCATTTTTAGTCGCAGTTTCAGTGATCGAAATCGGAAGTGCCCACTTCAACTCCTTTTTGTCTCCTCTTGAGGAGGCAGAAATTAGTTTCAGTGATCGAAATCGGAAGTGCCCACTTCAACTCAATTTGGCTACTGAATTAGACGGCTACGTCGTTTCAGTGATCGAAATCGGAAGTGCCCACTTCAACTGAATAGTACCGACCTTGCTTCAAGAGCCCGCAAGTTTCAGTGATCGAAATCGGAAGTGCCCACTTCAACTTTCTGTGGATCAGTCACAAATCTCACGAAATGGTTTCAGTGATCGAAATCGGAAGTGCCCACTTCAACTTTCTGTGGATCAGTCACAAATCTCACGAAATGGTTTCAGTGATCGAAATCGGAAGTGCCCACTTCAACTTTGGATATGATTTTAGAAATTCTATCTTAGAAGTTTCAGTGATCGAAATCGGAAGTGCCCACTTCAACAGATTTAGGTAATTATTCTGAATACGGGATGTAGTTTCAGTGATCGAAATCGGAAGTGCCCACTTCAACTACCCGCAGATTGCAGTGCAGTCTATCGCCCAGGTTTCAGTGATCGAAATCGGAAGTGCCCACTTCAACTCAGGATAATGTGTTATTCACACAAATCTGAGTTGTTTCAGTGATCGAAATCGGAAGTGCCCACTTCAACTATAGCAAACCATTGGGGTAATCATTCAACCCCAGTTTCAGTGATCGAAATCGGAAGTGCCCACTTCAACCTAATGATCTTGACATTGCAGGATTGTTATTTACCAGTTTCAGTGATCGAAATCGGAAGTGCCCACTTCAACCAGGTATTCTTATCTGAACAAGATGGTAATCAAGTTTCAGTGATCGAAATCGGAAGTGCCCACTTCAACTTACCATGACTGTTGAAGTTACAGACGACCCGGTTTCAGTGATCGAAATCGGAAGTGCCCACTTCAACACAAAGGTATTAAAATATCCTTTCCTGCAACGGGTTTCAGAAGATATTTACCGGGACCATATAGGCCTTATTCTGCAAAAGTCCCGGTTTTTCTACTTTTCTATTTCTGATTTTTCAATCACAAAAACAGGGTCTGTTTCTCCCCCAGCCAGTAGTCGAGCTCTTTGGGTTTCCGACCCGTAATCGTCCTCATCCGCTTTATATCCTTCTGAGCAACGGGGAGAATGTAAAACAACGATCCTTTTGCCAAATCGGAAGTAACCAGCTTTACCAGCTTCTCTTTCAAAACAGGTTCCTTCGCCGGGTTGATCCACCCCAGCCACACCGAATAGTTAACCCGCTCCATACCCGCATGAACCAGCAGCTTCGCCACCTTCTGCAAGGTCCCGGGATGGGTAATATCGTACATCACCATGTAAAACCCTGATTCACCCTTCATAACTTTTGATTTGATCGACAAGCGATTTGGTATCCAATAGGATCAGGTTTAAAAAGCTTGTTTTCGTTTTATTGTACACACCTGTTTTATGAAGCTTATCGTTAAAAAGATCGATGAGCTTTATCCGGCCTGGTCGCGAAATCCTGCGATTTCCCAATTCATCTGTTTCCATGCTATCAGTCAGTTTCCCACCAAGCACGGTTTCAATTAAAAGCCGGTCGATGATCGGCCGGTAGGGTTCCATCAAATCGAAAACAAGCGAGGGTAGCTTATAACCATCGCGATGCATACATCCTAACGCCGGATCAAGTCCGAAACTTAGAATAGCGGTTTCTACCTGGTTGCGCAACACCCCGTAGAGGTAATTGATATAAGGATTAAATACGTCGGTCGGATTTAGTTTGGTTCGCAATAAGAAACAAAACGGCGCAGGAAGTTTTTTACCAACCAATTGCCAGTACTGTTTCGCAACCGAAGCCTCAAAATAGCGGATCTTTTTAATACAATCGATATCATCCGTATTAAGAGCGGTCAAGCATACGATGGAATGTTCAATCCCGCGAACAACATCCTCCGATTCCTGTGACACGCTCTGTTTGCGGTCGGCAAGGAAACGGATATTCGACAACTGGTTCACAAGTTTTCGGACAATCGTTTCTTTCATCCATCGGTATCCTGAATTACATCGGGTAAAACCATATTGTTTCCGCCTCAGCATCGATGTATTCAGAAACCGTGGCGACCATAACCGCGCTTCGGGTTTTCCTGTCCGACTGCAAATTACGAGCGATATTTCATTGGTGGCAGCTAACAGAATGGCCGGCGACGAGATACGGCAGGCCATTGTTACCAGAATACTGGTGATCCTGTCGGGATGGACCATCCTTTTCTCTTTCTCTGTGGCGATCAGAAAACAACCGTTTCTTACGCTCAGGCTGATCCCATAGGTGTCGAGTACGATTTGCATTGTAATTTAAAGGTAAGTTTTGAAATTATTGAATCTGAATAGAAAAAGTTCACAAGGGAATACATAAGGATCACAAATATCCATTTATTACTCTTTTGACACCATCTTTAAATAGTACAGTGTTGAAATTCATCAATAGACCAAGCTTTTTATTGCTCAATCTCAAATAAGTAAGGATTTGTGCCATATGCAAATCGTTTAAAGCTTCCACCGATTTTATTTCAATAACCAATTTATCCTCAACTAACAAATCAATTCGATATCCAACATCAAGCTTTACTTCACGATATACTAAAGGTAAAGGCTTTTGCTTTTCAACTTTTAAATTAAGGCAAAAAAGTTCATAATGCAAACACTCTTCATATGCACTTTCCAACAAACCTGGGCCCAATGCCCGATGAACAGTAAGACCAGCTTCAAATACAATTTTTGCTACTTCATTTTCATTCATAATTTAGTGGTTTAAATTAATATACCTTTTCCCGAACCTTTTTCCACAAACATTCGGAGCTTGTATTAAAAGTTGTTTTTAACCACAAGGAACACAAAGAATACACAAGGATCACAAAGTTAACGTATTGTATTTTTAAAAGTTGTGTGCTTTGTGTATTCATCGTGAACTTTGTGGTTTAATATTTATTCCTTCATATACTGCCACATGACCCTATGTATAAAATTCGTATCCCGAGTAACGCCAGCTGATACTTTGCAATTCGGGTTCAAACGCCTCGTTCTCCTTTATCTGACTGAGAAGACTCCTGTAAATCTCACTGTCTTTGTGATAAACGGCTTTTACAAAAGCGAGCCTCCCCGAAATCATCCGGTCCAATTTTTGAATCCATTCGAGCACCTGGTAGTCTGGGTATAAAAGGGCATACTGTTTCACAGATTTCAGTCGTTCGAGTTCGTATTTTAAATCAATGAGGTATTCATCGGGCAGTGATATCTTATTGCCAACGATTAATCCGGTTACCTCCTTAATATCGTCGGGTCCGTACCATTTGATTTTATGTTGATTGGGGACAAAACGGTGAACCCACAACATATCCCGGATCATATCGAAATGATCCTGTTTCAACGGATTATTGGAAGAGAATGAGAGGTCGTCAACAAAACGGGTATAGGTAATTTTTTGAGCGCTACACCAACGACTAAGCTCATTATCGAGGTCGATGGTCGCAAAATTCGACAATGGCGGTGATGTGGGGCTTCCCATGGGTAAACGCCCGTGATAACAGACCATCCCGGCGAGTAAATTAACGGCTTCGGTATTGAATGAAAAGTAGCGATCGTCGGCAAATATCTCCCGGACTTTTTGTTCAGTAACCTGGTAAAAGAAGCTTTCAAGATCGATGTTTAAAAGATATTTTTTACCCAGGTTGTAAGTACCGGGTGAAAACTGCACAGCTGTACCGGTTGAAAAGTGAACAGCTAAGTGATGTAAAAGTATCTTTTTCTTTGATGAACACAAGGTGCCGCCGGGCATTTGTGAAAATTGTACGCTTATCGGGATCGTCCTTCACCGAACGGATAAAACCCTGGGCGGCATGAGTGCGATGATCGGAATACTCCCATTGCAGGCCGTCGGATAAACGGTCCAATAGATTTCGGATAACTCTGGTTGGGGCCTCGATGGTTCGTTTTTCGTCCTTCCCCGGTTTGGGAATCTGGAAAGTGATATAATGATCCTGAGGCTTGAGCTGTCTCAATTCCCTTAATCCAATACCCAGGAATGAGGCAAGTTGATTTACGGTTTTTAATTGAGCAAGCATGTGTTTGAATTTTAAGGTTTGCGTAAAACCTGACAGGGTTTCAAACCCTGTCAGGTTTAGAAGATGCTGACACTTCAAACTATTTAAATCACATTTCTGTGATTCCACGATGTCAAAGAACGTTCGGGTTCGGATTGTTTTTATTTAGGTTCAATCCGACCAAAACCCAACGCCTGGTGATTCCCCAGTGTAATCATTCCGGGAAGGGCCACATTAACCGAAAAGCAAATGTCGAAGGCCGGGTATTTGTACCGTTTCTTGTAAATCTGTGGCTCATAAACCCGGGTAATATCGGTGATGGCACAGTTGAGCTGATCGAATCCGATCGCCAGGTATTTACCCAGTTCGTTGACGATATGTTTTTCGAGCCTTAGATTTAGTTCGTTAACTTTTGCTGCCATATCCATTTGCATAAAAGCATTTAAATTGTCATGGTGTATGGGCCTCCATTCGGTCAGTCGGTACGATCGCATATCTGCGATTGTCTCCAGTTTAAACTCACCACCCGATTTTTCTTTATGGAATCCCTGAAAAACAATGCCATCCACGCTAAAAGGGGATTTGTAATGTTTCGCAAGCGAATCGATTGCCAAAACCCCTTCATTAATACCTGTAATGTAAAACAGTCCGTCGATATAATGGTAAATAATCAGCGGATAACCGATCCGGGGATGACCAGTCTCGGGGATATGGTTGAAAAAGAGTGAGGTATCGGCCTGCTCTTTTTCAAGTTTTTCACGCTTGTCGCGCATCATCTGGTTAATGGCATCGCGAAGCCATTCAGTAGTGAGTGGTTCCTTGGCAGCGCCTGCGGCATAAAATGGTTCGAGCCGATAGGTTTGAATTTTGATCATTTATTCCGGATTAATTTTTGTTGGAACATTTTTATGTAATTATTTATACCTTGGTAATCAACAGATAATCGGCCAGCTCCAGGTAGGCAAATACGAGGCGCTGAACGGTATACCTCCCTGGTTTGAATGTTGCGCCGTTTGTTTTAAGCCCCTGGTGGTTCCCATATTTGCTGCATGTGGCATAAAGCTGGTTGGCTGAGACATACAAATCGGAAGGCAATACATTTTGGTTCATCGCATCGAGTATTCGTTTGGTGCGACTTCCCTGGCCTACGGTAAATTCGTGAGGCTGTTTTTTGAACTTAATGATACAGCCAATATCCACTAATCTTTCTAATAACCGGCGCAGTAAAGCCAGGTTGGTAATAATACGGGAGGGGTCGGACAAATGTGCAGTCTGCAACACGTCGACCAGTAACTCTTCCTCTTCTTCGGTAAAATGGGATGCCGTTTTAGAGAAAATATCGTCATATCTCTTTTTGATCAGCGTTTCTGGTAATAGTGAAATCGCATTTTTGAGCCAGTCGAACATTTCGGGATGCTGAACAGTCTTCTGAAAAACGGGTGCAATTCCATCAAGGTCCTCGCGAAAATCGCCTAAATCGCGGGTATTGACGCAATAAGGGATATTACGGCTATATTTATTTCC
Source organism: Prolixibacteraceae bacterium (assembly GCA_963677935.2). Lineage (GTDB taxonomy): Bacteria > Bacteroidota > Bacteroidia > Bacteroidales > Prolixibacteraceae > JAAFHB01. The sequence goes on from CAXXEH010000003.1 coordinate 6,220,463, forward strand.
AATGTCCTTGATTTGCTGCATAGCATGATAGACGAAGTTTGTTCGGGCAGCGCTTTTCTGGTCGGGTCCGAGCACACAATGTCCATCGAGGATTACCGCTTTGATGCGAGTGGATAAAGCCAGGGTTTTCATCCCTTCTTCGAGGTTATGATGATAAAGGATGTCAAACCGATATTCCCTTCCTGCCTCCTTCAATTGGAGGCAGTAGTCGGGATCGTCGTCGATTAAAAGGAGAGTGGTGGGGTTCATTTAATAATTTTATCTAAAAGTGTGTATAAAATTCATTGCCTTTTTATATTCAAGCAAACATTTATAATCAATTTCACAAATTTTAAACTCTGTTTTTCTGTTGGTTGGTTTATCATCATAATTGTCTGTTGACAAAATGCCGTCTCCATTTTCAATAACACAATTAGGTATTATATCCAGAAACATGAATAACGTGTATTGTTTGGTAAAAAGCGATTTATTATTTATTATTTTTTTTACAATTGAATCATTTTTTCCCAAGGTAATAAAAGCATGAAATGATAAATTATCTCCTTCTAATTGTCTGCCTAATTGTTGTGCCCAGTTTCTAATATCGCCCTCATGAGCTAAAAATGCTTCTTCACAAATCATTAAACAATAAGGTGTTTCCGGTTTTAGAGATTTCCTTTTTATAAATTCGTTTCCTTGCTCAATCAGCGATAAATTTCTGGGGTTTTTCAGATTTTCTATTGAATCCATTGATTCGAAATAATAAACAAAGAATACAGTCAACCGTTTTTCCAACGAGTTTTGCCAATTAGAATAGATATTGAAAAATCCAATCAGCAAGGCAACAATAAAGGTTAAAACTGAAACGAAGGGATCAAATACATTGTTGTAGATGTCTGAAGATTTTGGCCAAAGAAAGAATACCAAGGCAATAATAATTGATAAAATGATTACCCCAATTTGGATTTTAGAACTTACTATACTTTGGTAAAATTTTCTGAATGAGCCAATTATTTCTGTATTATCAGTTTCCATAAAATTTAGTTTAATCTGATTAATAATCCTAATTCATACCCTATGTTTTCGATATCAGTATCGGAATACAATTTATTGATTTCAAGCCTTGTTTTTGGTTTGATCACAACAAAGATATCGCCTACTTCTTGTTTAACAGCTATCCGGTTGAGAGGGACATTTAAGCTAAGAAGCCTTGTAAGGAGGGTCGCAGTTTCCTCATGACCAACCGCTGAAGTAAACGTTCGATCTGAAAGTAATTGCCTGATCTCTAAAACATCGGTTGGCTTGTATTCGTAGTTGCCAAAATTGGTGACCACTGGCGAATTAATAATGTAGATCATTTTTTAGTCTTGTTAAGATTTTTAATGGAGTATCAAGGGTGTCTCTTTTTGAAAATTCATTAAAGGGTTTTTCGTTGCCATTTCTATCTCGATATAAATCCCCATTTTCATCTCTTTCTCGTTCAATTTCCAGGTATCTTGTCTCATTTAACCATTCTTGAGAGGAGAAAAGCTCTTCGTCAAATACTAACATAGATTTTAATTGTGATAATCTTTCAACCTCCCATAAATCTTTTATTCTCTTATCCTTATTAATTAAAGGAAGTACAAAATCCAAAAAGGATTTCTTAAAGTCAATTATACCCAACTCTGGTAAATTCCATTTCCCTTCATTGGTTAAAAGTTCCGAATACCTGACTTTTCGATCGTCAAGTTTGAGTACAGAACTAATTCTAACTGATCCTAAGCCATGAGGTTTGCCCATTCCGATTTTATGGCAGCACCCTTCAGGTAAGTCAAAAGCAAAAAGTAAAGCACCTAACTCTTCATTTGTAAGGTTTTCGAAACGGATTCTTCCTTCGAAAATATTGTTCGCTCTAATTGGCTTAATATAGCCTGCGTGTGAATCAGTTACAATTCCTTCCGGGTCTCTCCAGTAATTGGAAGAGACATTTTTATTCCAGTATTCCTTAGTACCCGCTATTTCAATCTTTTCTTGTGAACTCCAAGTCCGAAGAGGCATTGAAGTTTGTTCAAGATAAAATTGATGGGAAGTTGGCTTTGGTCCTGACTGAATCTTGATTAATGTCCTGCCCATTTGTGCATTCGGGTTTTGTTTCATAACAGCATCCTCAAAGAAAACTCGGGATGCAAAATGCTCAGTATCGCCAAAAATTAATTGTTCAAAATCCAGTTTTTCAGCCTCAATGTTTTGATGAATCGCATCTTTAATTGTTCTTAAATGCTTAATACGGTAAAGGGGCGTATGACCAAAAGAGGTTATATTTCCCGCTTTATCTGTAAGGTAAAAACAAGGAACTTCCTGATGGCTATTAAGCTGCTCCAATAAATTAAATTCTTTGTCTCTTTGGGAGTCATCTTTGTAATCATTAATTAATTGAGGATTAATAACTAATGAATTGCTTGTCTTTTGGTTTACGACCCATTGATCATGTTTTTTCCGCCCCATACCACCCGATATAACTAATTTACCCATTGTTAACGGATTGCCGGGATTTTGAGTGAATGAAAAATTAGTGACCAATGCGTAATTTAATTCATAATCAACGTTACGGCGTAGACGTGGATCAAACCTACTGTGAGTATGAAATGTTTTAATTGATGGTTGAAAATAAATATCCCTAAATAAATAATTAGTAAATCTTTGGCCGCCGAATTGAAAGATTGGTTTCTTAGTCGTACGGTCTATTGTAATCAAATATCCGGTATTTCTGATTTTGTAATACTGATTATTGTTAGCATCTGCTTGAGACGGATAAATCACAAAGTTATTTCCTTTCTTTGCTAGATAACCAGACTTTGGTTTGTAATCAAAGTGATTGTTTGTATCAAAAAAAAGTTGCTGGTATATATTTGTGAAAGCTTTGTCAGCTACACCCCTATAGAAAAGAGCATGGTCGCCAAAATGTTCACCTTCTATTAATTTTGAGTACGAAACAATACCAACCATCTTCTTTATCAGACCACGAAGTGAACTTCCAGGTACTATGGGTAAATCATTTGGACCTATTTTAAGAAAGTCATGTTCTCTTTCCGGTCTGTCAGAACTAGCACCTTTGCTGATCATTAGGTCGGTTAAAGTTATTATTGTAAGTTTGATAGTGCCGGAATTTTTACCAACCTCATATTTGTTGAAAAATGCATTTTGTGAGGTAGGATATACGACCGTATTATTCAGTGGAACAAAGTTATAGGGCGATTTTGCCAGCCTGGTTGGGGTAGTGGTGTTGTAATTACCTCCTTGAGGATTCTCCCTGTTTGTGTTCGGTCTTCTATTGATCCAATCCTGACGACCATTTTCAGGCAGAGAAGGCTGCTGTACAGACTGTTTGTTTATAACAGAATCCCCTTTTTGTAACTTAGTGGGCTGTCCTTGAACCCTTTCTACCAAAATTTCAGAATTATCCCAATCTTTAGGAATATGTGTCCAATTACAAGTAGTTGGATTTTTGCCGTTATGAAAATCAAGACTCCAACCTGCACCAGATTTTTTTATAGTTGCTTTTTCCATGATTATTTATGATTAGGTGTTTTCTTAATTTCAAATTTTACAAATCTGCAATCGACATAACCAGCCTGGCCGATATCGGAGTAGCCGATGTAGTTGCGGGTCAGTAATGTAATCCTGTTCTCTGAACCGATCAGCGATTCGAGTTCAGGAAAGGGAAGGACATAACTGATCCCCTTTTTTTCAGTGGCAAAAATTCCGGAACCGGACCTGGACGGTAAAAACGTAGTGCCGTTTAATAAAGGTTTTGCTTCAACAAATTCAGTTTTATCACCATCTCCTTCAACGGAATCGCTCCTTAGCCTTCCCTTTAAAGTTCCGTTGCTTCGCCAGACGTGGAGTTCCTTATTTTCATCGAAAAGCCTTAACCGGACCAGCTCGTCAAGTCTTTTTGTAACGTTAAAATTTCCGTTTTCAATTTTGTAAAAAACAATCTCACCATAATACCAGGCGACGGCTTTCCCATTTTGAAACGCATTAATATTCAAAAATATATCTTCTTCTTCGGACAGGAGATCAACTTTTGACCTGCATGTACCCAATTCATATTCGTGTTTCATCGTTAAGCTGTTTTAATAAGTTGTGCACCCAAATCATTCACTTCCTGTATTTTGTTTTTGTCGATAAGGCCGTCTTTGTTGAATTTTAAATCAATTGCCCTGTTCGAGACTGTTCCGGTTACATCGAGTGCTATCCCTTTGAGGGTACCCCGTCCAATGGCTTTTTCGCCACCGATCGGAAGGTCTTCATTGAACAGGTCTTTCATAACAAATAACATCAGCGCTGCCTCTGCATCACTACAGTTTTCAATTTCAAATTGTAAGGATATTGATTCATCTTTGTGCCACAGTGGTTGCGACTGCATCAACGCATGTTCTATGGTTCCACCTGTGAACCGGTCGATTTTTATCCGTGGCTGAATTTGCAATTGGTTTGCACCCGTTACTTTAGCTTCAAAAGATTTGATGCGCGAAGCGGCAGCAGGTATTTTTTTGTTTGTCTCATCCACATATCCAAAAAGCGAATCGATAAACTGTTTTGAATTTGGATTTCCAACAGTGTTTAAAATTTTTAACGCCCTATGCCGTATTGCTCCTTTGAAAGATTTTCCGGTAAGGATGGCATTCTCCAATGAATCCTTTAGTTGCGTTTTGTCGGGTGCCTTCTCCGATTGTGTTTCGTCACCTGCCATACTGATTATCAATGAATTTCTGATCGAAAACTGCCCTGTTACCAAAAGAGTATTTTTGTTTCCCCAATCGAGCTTTTTTGTCAATTCAGGATATATGCTTCTCTTCTCGGTTTTATTGGTTTCCAGGTATTCAAACCAATTAAGCCCATCTGTCGGGAAGTCGAAATGATAGATTTCTATTTCAGACCAGTGCAAAATTCCAAATCCACTTGACTTGAAAGCGCCTTGCTGATATTCGCCCTTTTCCCCTTTTTGTGCTATAAAATAAAGGAACTGGAGAAAGATATCGGCATCAAAGTCTTTGCGGATTGTGATTTCGGCGTTGAAGAGAAAATGGGCATCGGGTTCGATCAGTTCGTAGTCAAACTTACTGCCGTCAATACCCAGGTTGGTATTTTCATCGATGGCCACCCCATCCCTTTGCATAACGACACATCTTCCCTGTAACTTTAGGTCGTCAAAAATTATATGGCTCTGGCTTTCAGAATCCTTCGTATCGCATCCAAAAAAATAATTCAAATGATTGTCAACAACGCGATCCGTATTTTGGTTAAATCGAGAGAAGCTTTCCCTGATCATGCCTGCAAACCCTGCAGCCGGAATAAAGGGATTGCCGGAACTGTCCCTGATCACTTCAAAATCGACCACATCGCCTTTACCTCTTGCGATCAGCATCGGGCTTGTATTTGTTATTACAGCTTTCAGGATTATTTTCCCTGTTAACCTGTTATCTCTATTTCCCATTGTTTTTAGTTTTAATTTGTTTGATACGAAGTGCATTAAAATAGGCCAACCAATACGATTTCCGGATATCAAAGGTTGAATTGTCGGAGGGGTCGTCTGGGACCAATAATTTGGAAATGCTTACCCAGAGATTTGCACCGTCCATTGTTTTATAAGCTTTTTTATCCCTTAAATTGTCCATTTTTAGATCCCAGGCAGCAACGGTGTCTGTAACCATCAACATATCTTTAAGTTTAGATATTAAAGAATTGGGCAGTTTGTTTCGTTTTTTGGATGCTTGTTCCAATGCACTAATTTTAAGGATGTTTAAATCTTCTTGTGCAAGTTGCTCAGTAAAAATATTTTTAAGAAGTACATTATTAAAAGGGTTAACCTTGATTCCGGATGACTTAAATCCAGGATCGGGATACTCGCTTTCCCGAATCAGATCTTCTTTCAAACTGATCACTATGACCCTTCCATACCCTTCAGATTTCCGCTCGCCCAATCCATCGAGTTCAATTTTATTGATTATCTCTGGTTTAAGGGTACCCTCAAATTCAACTTTTAAAGTTGTTCCGATATCGAATGCAGCCTCCCTGGGCGTTTTGCTTTGCCATACACCCATGTAATTTTCGATAAAGTCGGATGTGGAGGCAATAGATAGTTGTTTGATCTGACAACCTATTATTGATTCCAGCTCTGTTTGCAAGATAGCCAGATCTGGTACCGCCATTCCATATAGATTGTAAGTTATTACCGGACTTTGAAAAACAAGGTATGCAGGGGAGTGTAAATCCTTATCAACTTTATTTTTCCAATCGGTAATCTCAAAATCGGTGAATTTTACTTTAGAATACTGGGCTGATTTTGATTTTCCCATACGGTGTACTCCATCAAATTGTGCAAGTAACGATTTGATATATTCCAGGTTCGATTTGCTGCCAATCAGTTCGGAGGTAAAGGTCTGGTTTGGAGCGATTCCTTCATAATAAAAGATGGCTCCATCCTCCTCGGTGCTCCTGCCTGCCATCCGGTTTTCGGACCGTGAATTATGGAAACTGAAAGTAGTTTCTACATTTCGTTTTAATAGCACTTTATTCGAAATATCTCCCATCCCGCTTAACCCTTTTAATGGAAGATGTTTGTCAAAAATAAATTCAGCTAAGCTTTCAGGTTTGATTTTGTCATATCCATAAATATTAGGTATTGGTAAAGCACCCTTTATAAAAGCGGTGTTAAAAATAACATTTCCAGAAAGTATTATATCCTTAAACAAAGGATTTACATGGGCCAGGCTGCCCGGTTTTAAGCCTTTGATGATTAGGCCGGCTATCAATCCCCTGATGTTTTGGGCGGGTATATATTTTTCGGTGGAAACGGTATTTTGTTCGCCAAAAATCTTGGCAATCAATAAGGTATCTAGAGTAGTTATTTCAAGAGATAGTTTTGCCAATGTTGCATCAACTGCTTTGTCTGTTTCTTTGATTCCAACATTTCCATCTTCAACCGAAGATGGCGCAATGATTTTAATCTTCCCAAAACCCCTGTTTCTCCTGGTTCCCATATAGCGGAGGTTGAGCAAGGCATTTCGGAGGAATCCATCATGGTCTGGTGGGACATTTTCAATGTTTGATTCAAATTGAATACCTTCCTTTATCAAGCGGTATTTGCGCAACGATTTCGGTTTTGCAGTCCCATTTTCAATGGTAGTTTGCTGACGGGTTTCCGTCAGGTAGTTTTTAATAGTCTCAGGATTAATTAAACCCTTATGATCTGATAATTCATGAATAATTAAATCAATACCTTCGATTTGTAAATTATTGAAGGATAAAACTCCCGAATTCTGCTTACCGGCTTCGCCAAAAAGCAGATCCACTTTGTTATAATCGGGATCACAAAGTATTTCACAGACTTCTATGGCACTTTCACGTAGTAATCCTTTAAAAGTTTTAGCCTGGATAAAGGGAAAACCATTTTTGTCGTATTTGACATCTGCATCAATCTGGGCTGTACTTTCACCGGAGGCTGAAAGTAATGGAGACAATGTTTTTAAAGTAATTTTCATCGGATTGGTTTATAATAGGTTATCTAAATATAAATCCATTAATTCAATCTGGTCGAACATTTCAGTCTTTGAATTGGTTTTCGTTTCCATTTTTTTCCAAATCGTGGGTTTATTGTTTGGAAAACTCAAACCTAAATCGTTCATTTCATTTTCGAACAATTTTTGTGCTGAGTGAGTATCGGCAATTACCTCGCGGATCCTCATTACTTTATTCCTCGGCCAATAAATATCTGTTGGTTGGTTATCAATATTAACACTAGAGGTTTTGCCTTTAAACAACCTGATACCCTGTTTAAGTTTTTCAATTGAATGTGAATCGTCAGGTTTAAAAAGCTTGTAAGGCCCAAAATAGAGTTCCCCAGACTGTGCAACATGGGTTTTTCCCCTCAGCTCTTCAATGGTTCCGGAAAATGTAGTGGCCGAATAATAAAAGGAGATATATGAACCAGGGTCAGTTCGGGAGGATTTTTTTGCTTCTCCGCATAGATCTTCGGCTAACTTAACTGCCTTGTAAAAAGGGAAATGCGATTTCACAATGGCCACTCCTGCACAAGCGCCATCCATAAGTTTTTCAGGACTTTGCGAGTCTTTTATCCTTTCGGGTTCATCATAAAAATATCCGATGAATTTCTCGGCAAGGTACATTCCCATTCTCCCTTCGCAAATAAAAGTAACGTCATCACCCCCTACCAATATCGGGCGAATAGGGAGAAAATTGTCGTTTTCTTTAAATTTCAGATCTGTAAGTTTTTTATCCTCTTTAATTTTGATCACATGCTCAATTAATTTCGCCATGGCTGAGTTGGCCTTATCGGAGACAGCCCTCGATTTTTTTCGAAGTTCTTTTATATCATTGATGTCTGAGAAAATCTTTCCCATTCCGTTTCCATCAATATGAACAACTGCAATATAAGAGGCTTCCTTGTCCTGGCCCATTTTATCAATTTCATTTGGAAGCTTATAAATGCCGTTCAGACATGGGAATATATTATTTTGATTTTTTAAAGATTGTTCTGAAGCATTCAACTTTGAGGAGGATGACATTGAGATATAGTTGCTGCTCTTTTTATTATATACTTCGGCAGCTTCGTTGCTCCAGGGACAATCGGTTGTAATACCATGTTTGGCAATACTGACATTGGGAACATAACTTGCTTTTCTTCCCTTCAGATCCTTTAGTAATTTTTCATATTCATCTTTATAATTGGCGGTGTCAAATCCACTTTTTACACCTATGACAATCCGCAGAGAAGGATATTTTAGCAGGCATTTGGTACTAAAACTTTTAATGAAGATTTTAGCCAGATCTTCACTTTCGAAAAAAACAAGTGTGTTGCCTCCGCCGATATATCCCACTTCGCAAGGTGAATCAGGTTCAATGTCCCTGGCTCCCTTCCAAAGATTAATGTTGAAATCCTGACCAAGTAAATGTTTTAAAATTTCATCCATAAGTCCATTTTCCCCATACAGTAGTTTCTCGATAATGTATGAAGCCCCAATATTTTCCGTCAGCTTATTGCTGCTGAAAATATAATGCTGTATGGAGGTTGCTTCAATTAATACGGCAAATTTTTGTTTGTTCATGATTAAACGGTTTTTATAAGTTAAGGTGAACTATTTTCATTTACTAAAAGCTTTAAAGGTTTGTTTATCCAATTGATCTTATTGCTTTACTGAAGGGGCTTTGCTAATGCTCCCCTTGTAAAAGTCGATGTCAAGGATGGTCTGAAGATTGGGGATGTTACGGGTTAACGCAATATCAATAAATGAGATGTAATAGTCGAACAGACTTTGGTAATCAATTAGTTTTGCCCTCCACCGAAGGTGTTGGTCTGCGATATTTTTGCTCTCAGAAAATCCGTAATCAGTTAATAACCGCTTAATCGTGGCCATTTCGAGGTCTGATCCACCGATTAAAAATAGATAATCAGGTTGGTTCATAAAGGTTTTTTTGGTAGGCGAATATTAACAATAATATTTGTGAATTCAGTTATTTATTTTTAATATTTTTACCGGAAATTCAATGCATTTAAATTGTAAATGACGATACCCCAACAGAGAACACTGCCAGTTAAATTTTATTGTGTTCATACTTAGGATAGGTGCGTATTCAGGGGGTAAATATTGCAAACAATACTTTACGAATGAGAATCTCAAAGTTCAAATCATCTTTCCTTTCGGTTATTTGCCTTGCATTAATCCTTATTCCCTCGCGGAGTAACGGCGCCGAAAAACCGGTTACGATTGATAACGGCAAAATAAAACTGAGCTTCGACACTCAGACAGGAGCTTTAACCGGTTTCCGCGACCTGGTGAACACAACCGATTTTCTGAATGAGAAAGGTATTCCCGGTTCTCCCTGGGAGATCGATCTGCTTCAATCGGCTGTTTATGATACTTTATCAACCCATAATGCAGCTGTATTTCATTTTTCAAAACCCGATCCGTTAAGCCTTGTTTTGGAGTGGTCAAAGTTCAAAGGAGCTCAAAACCGGAATTTAAAGGTTACAGCCGTTGTGTCGCTGGAGAAAGAGAAACCATTTTCATCATGGAAAATTTCCATCGAAGGTATCGTAGGTAAACAGATCAACCGGGTGGTGTTCCCCCTAATATCAGGATTGAAGAATTCAGTAGAGAACTATTTGGCTGTCCCGATTTGGACAGGTCGTTTGATCCGAAATCCGGGGGGCGAACTTGCCAGGCTGCCGGGAAAAGTGAAGAAATCGGAATATAGTTATCCTGGTCAGCTATCCCTGCAATGTACCGCTTTGTACCATCCGGGTCAATCGGGATTTTATGCGGCTTGTAACGATTCACTTGCCTATACCAAAGATTTCTCCTGGTCATTAGATAATCATAATGAACTGGTTTACCAGATCAGTAACTACCCCTCGCTGGATACTACGTTAAATTCATATGCTCCCGCTTATGCTGCAGTGATCGGGACCTTTAAAGGGGATTGGGTTACCGCGGCTTTAATCTACCGGGAGTGGGGATCGAAACAGAAATGGTGCAGGGAGAGCCGGTTTAAAAACGGAGCGACCCCGCAATGGCTCGAAAAGACCGCCCTATGGGAATGGAACAGGGGCAAATCACCCAATGTGCTCACTCCTGCATCCGACTTAAAACAGAGGTTGTGTTTGCCAGTCAATGTGTTCTGGCATTGGTGGCACGGATGCTCCTATGATGATGGATTCCCTGAATATATTCCTCCTCGCGAAGGGAAAGAGTCATTTGTTTCGGCAATGTCGGCTGCGCATGATAAAGGGATCAGGGCAATTGTGTATATGAACCAGGCGCTGTGGGGGACAACCACCGAAAGCTGGAAACGTGAGAATGCCGCCCCAGCCTCGGCAAAAGATGCCAAAGGAAATACGATATCACATGTTTTCAATGTCTTTACAAATAAGCCAACGGCCTATATGTGCATGGGTACGCAATTCTGGAAAGATAAGTATTCGTCATTGTGCGACAGCGCTGTAAACACCTACAAAACAAATGGTGTTTATATGGATATGGCTTGCCTGAGCTTAAAATGTTACGACAAGAGTCATGGTCATCCGATCGGAGGAGGCAACTATTGGATCGAAAATTTTGCCAGGATAACCAGCCAGATCCGCTCAAAGATTCCGAAGGACAAACAGCTGGTGCTGGCAGGCGAGGGGTGCGGTGAGGTTTGGCTCCCCTATCTGGATCTGTTTCTCACTTTGGAGATGAGTAAAGAGCGGTATGCCGGATTGGGCGGCTGGGAAACAATCCCGTTTTTTCAGGCAGTCTACCACCAGTATGGAATTACCTACGGAAACTATTCATCCCTGATTGTTCCACCTTATGATGAACTCTGGCCAAAACACTATGCCCCGAAAGATCCCCTTCAGTTGCTCGATAAAGGATTTAACAAGCAATTCCTCATGGAACAGGCGAGATCTTTTGTGTGGGGCATCCAGCCCACCATCGCCAATTATCAACCCTTCCTGGCAACAGAGCGGAAAGAGGAGATCCAATATTTAATCGATCTGGCCAGGACACGCAACAGGGGATTGCAATACCTCTTATATGGAAAGTTTTTAAAATCGCCCGATCTTAACGTTCCAACGGAGGAGTTTGATATTTCACGATTGTCGATTTATGCTGGGAAAACTGGAAATACCGTCACCAAATTCAGGGGGAGCTTCCCTGTTATCTATTCCGCAACATGGCAAGGTGAAGACCATCAGGTCGGAATCGCCTTAGCCAGTATCAGTGACAATCCTTTCCGGGTTGATTTCACACTAAACTCAAACGATTACGAACTTCCTCCATCGGGTAAAGTTTTCAGAATTGATGGTGGGGGACGAAAACAGATCGGTTCGTATGCTGATCGGAAAGTACATGTCGGTTTTTTACTCCACCCCAAAGACTTGTGCATTGTGGAGATTGTTCCTGATAAGTAAAAGGAGCAGATATATTTTAATGTGTTGCTGGAATTATGTAAAACCTCACTTTTTCTCTCTGTGAAACTCTGCGTCTCCCCAGTGTAACTCTGTGAAATAATTAATTACACGGAGAACCACGGAGAATACACAGAGGCACACTGAGATTTTGGACCCCTAAGGGGGAGAAATGAAAACCGGAGTGGTATGAAAAATACCATTAAGATTATTGGGGTTTCCTATAGGAAATTGCAAATTAAAAGATTACAGAAAGTTAGGTTTATTGCATAGGGTAACTCCGACAGAGTTACATTAGGATTGGCTTTATACTACGTGACCTCCGGTTAAAACCAGAGGTTATTTACTGGGAACTCCTACGGAGTTTTAAAATCTGTTTTAAATTGTCTCTTATTTACAAGGGGATTTTTTCCAGTTAACAGAGCTTAACGAGATCTTCGGCGACCATTCAAATCTTTCTTTATTCAATTTCAATTTGTGTTACGATAGAATCAGGTTTGAAAGATTTAATCTTGGTTGGACTTTAGGTGCTACCTATTTAGGGAATGATGTCAGGAAGTCCGGATTTTCTTATGGGCTAAATACTGATATCTTTGTTGCAAGGAAAGTCAGCATGTTTAGTTCGATCAAATGGAGTTTAATAAACGATTCTCCTGTAAATGAGTTTGAAATACAAGGAAAATACCATCTAAGGAACTACTTCCTTTCATTGGGTTATGAGCATTTGAAAATTGCTACACCAACCTACAATTTTGTTTCATTTGGTGTGGGTATTTATTTATAATTATATGAAATAGCCATGATAAGAATATCACCAACCGAAATGAATCCGCCAACCGGCGGATGGCTATTAGCTTCGCTGATCTTCGATTCCATTTGGCCGCTAAAAAACAAATTATATACAAATGAAAAACAAATTGATCACAAAGCCTTGTCCAACCTGCCACACTCCAATAGGAATCGGATTATATCTAAGCAGGGAGGTAATCATTCGTTGTCCGAAATGTGGAGAATTACTGAATGAAGATCCGAAGCGGAAAAAAATCGGTATTTTCATTAATCTGCTTGCCATACTCCTGTGGGTAATCGGAAGCTATTGGACGGGGGTAGGTCGGTTCGCAGGATTTTTAATACTTCCGATCACCGTAATCATTGCGTTGGTAATTACTCGCTTCGTTGTTGTAAAAAAAGACCTGGTCATTCGAAATAAAAAGACAAATGAAATCTCCTATATTGACCACTCTGACTGGAAGGAAATATTATTAAATACCGCAGAAAAGGAAAATGGCTTCGAAATCATTGAGGAACTCAAATCAATCTAAAATTTATGCAATGGTACAAACACCAGGAGATTTAAATTACCATACTTTTATGTCAAAATTCAATAATGGACAATCTATATAAAACGCTTTTTCAACGCAATCTTATTAATGAGGATCAATATCAGTTTCTTGAGGCAATTCGGACAGAGAAGGTCATCTCAATATATTATGAGCTGCGACTGATCCTCTATCTGGGTATTCTGTTATTTACAGGTGGTGTTGGTTATTTTGCTTACCAAAATATGGGGGAGATCGGCCACGTGGTCAGTATGTCACTTATAGGAATTGCAATTATTGTTGGATTCCGTTTCATTTCGAAATTTGCAAAACCTTATTCTGATATGGAGGTAACCGTCAGCCATGCCTACTTTGACTATATTCTTATACTTGTTTCATTATTAATTATTTCGTTGTTCGCTTATGTCCAGGTTTATTTCGGTCTTGTGGAGCTGCTGATTAACTGGACTTCGTTTATCAGTGCCGCCCTTCTCTTGTTTATGGCTTACCGGTACGATAATAAAGCACTGTTGTCGATGGGGATTACCGCACTGGCGGCAGCAGCAGGAATAAGTATTACTCCTGTAAATTGGGTGAAAGGTGAATGGTCGGCAACATCTGATTTATATGTCGTTGCCATCCTGCTTGGAATCGCTCTCCTTATTGCTGAACAGGTTACTTATCGAACCGGAATTAAAAAACATTTTCGGTTTACCTTGCAGAATTTTGGTCTGATACTCTATTTAATCGGTTGTACTGCTGCGATGTTTAACAGTGAGAATGGATCATTGTACGCTTCTTTAATCATAGCCTCAGCCGGATTTTTAGCGTGGTATGCATGGAGGGAAAAGGAATTTCTATTCTTTCTCTACTCAAATATTTCAGGATATATTGCCATCACCTATTTGCTGTTCAAACTGGTTGAGAACCAACATGGTGACTATAGCTTTTTTATTTACTATTTTCCACTCACGTGTATCTCCTATATCCTGATTTTAGTAAATAATAAATCCCATTTTGCTCATGATTGATTTAATAATTGCTTACGATATCGCTGAATTGGAAAAGAAGACGGTTCTTAATGAAGCTGAAAACTTATACAGAAGTGGCTTGCTTAATGATGAGCAGCGACAAAAAACAGGCGAAGTTTTTGCGTCAAAGCTCTATACTCCTTCTCTTTTTATGAAGGTCTTGCTCTTTGTCTTTTCACTTGTGGGGATGACAACCATCATTGGACCGATTGCTGCTATTATTGGTAATGTTGGGCGGTCAGGATTTCAATTTCTGGCATTACTTTTAGGGATTTTCCTCATTTTCTTTACAGAAAGGATTTTAATCAAAAATAAATTTCATTTTAATTCGGGTATCACAGAGGCGGGAATATTCAGTGGCCTCCTATTTATCGCTTTTGGAATACTCGGTTCTCAGCCGGATAATGGTATCCTTTATCCCGTCGTTGGGTTCATTTTAGCCGCATTTGCTGCAATCAGGTATCTTAATTTATTCGCACTTGTTTTGACGATAGGCTTCTTTGCCTGGATCATTTTTAAAATATTAACAGCTATCGGAGGTGTGGCGGAAGCGTTGATTCCCTTTGTTTTCATGGCCACATTCGGACTATTGTACTGGTTCTCTATAAAACTTCAAAAGATATTGGCAAATGTGATCTTTGAAAAACAATTTGTGATATTAAAAACCATCTCACTGCTCTTCTTTTATGTAGCAGGAAATTATTTTGTTGTCCGCGAATTAAGCATTCGACTCATGGGGCTTAATTTATCCGGAGAGGATGATATCCCATTCGCATTTCTGTTTTATCTTTTAACTGCATTGGTTCCGGTCGGATATTTGTATTGGGGAATTACGAGGAAATCAATCTTACTGATCAGGGTTGGTCTGCTAGCCATTGCGCTGAGTGTAATCACCTTTAAATATTATTTTAGTCTGGGACCTCCCGTGATTACAATAACGGTTTCTGGCATACTACTAATTGCTATTGCTTTGACCCTTTTGAATTATTTGAAACAGATGCGTGGTGGATTCACAAGGGAACAACTCATCATTGAAAAATGGAGTTCGCAGGATTTAGCTGCTATTATCGCATCACAAACCTTAGGTGGAAATAAGGTCAGTGAACCGGTTAGTGAAGAACCCCTTTTTAATGGAGGTCGATTTGGCGGGGGTGGGGCAGGAGGAAGTTGGTAAAAAAAAAGTAATTTTTGAATCAACTTAAACAGTTTTAAAATGAAGCTGCTATTTTTTCCATCGCAGGATGACTTCCGAAATTGGCTTGAAGAAAACCACAGAACAGCGTCTGAATTATTGGTTGGTTTTTATAAAGTGAATAGTGGAAAACCAAGTATGACCTGGTCTCAATCGGTTGATCAGGGGCTTTGTTTTGGTTGGATAGACGGAGTTCGTAAATCAATTGACAAGGATAGTTATTGTATTCGTTTCACGCCAAGAAAACCCAACAGTATCTGGAGTGCAATTAATATTGCTAAAGTGGAAACGCTTATCAGCCAAGGATTAATGAAGGAGGCAGGGATTGCGGCTTTTAAAAAGAAAAAAGAGGAGAGATCCGGAGTTTATAGTTTTGAAAACGAGGCAAAAAAGTTTAGCGAAGATTTTGAGAACCGGTTTAAGGCTAATCAGCCGGCATGGGATTTCTTTTCAACCCAGGCTCCGGCTTACCGGAAGATGGTTATTCACTGGATTATGACTGCGAAACAGGAACAGACAAAACTTGCCAGACTTGAAAAAACGATAATAAACAGTGAGCAGGGTAAAAGATTGTTTCAGATAAAGAAAAACAGTGAGTAACCTAACCTGAATGATTCATGAAGATTCTTAACTTAGTGCACCTTAGGGTCCTCGTGTTTGTGGCTAATTTTTTACTGGCACCAATGCTCTAAGACACAAAGGCTTCACAAAGTTTATGAATAAATCAGGCTAAAAGGACATAAATAAGCCTTAAATAAAAAATAAATATTCAGGTTTGATGGACAAAATAAATATTGCAGACAAACTTTCACGCTTTGATGACTATTGGAATCCAAGGATAGTGGCAGAGCTAAATGGACAACATGTTAAGCTGGTGAAATTTCAGGGGGAATTTGTCTGGCACAGGCACGACAACGAAGACGAGATGTTTCTGGTTGTTAAAGGAAAATTTGAGATGGAGTTCCGTGACCGGAAGATCGAAATTAAGGAAAATGAATTCATCGTGGTGCCAAGGGGGATAGAACACCGGCCCGTTGCACAAACCGAAGTTTCTGTATTGCTCTTTGAACCTGCTACGACCTTAAATACGGGTGATAAAAAGGGGGATTTGACAAAAGAAAAGCTGGAATTTATTTAAAAAATGAAATGCTGGATGTATTGCCTTTATATTAAATAACCTTTTTCAGGGTTAAATATTTACAATGTCATTGTCACCAAATAATATGAGTTACTTCAAAACACGCTCCCTGTTCCCATTTCTAATGATAGGTCTGGTTGCCGGATTTCAATTTTCCCTGGGATATTCATGTCAGGCACAAGGTAAAGATTGTCCTCAATGGGGCGAAAGGTATACCCGGAACATGGTATCTGATGAAACCGGTTTACCTTCATCGTTTAATATTGAAACCGGAAAAAATGTAAAATGGTCGGTATCTTTAGGTAGTAATGGATATGCTACCCCGGTCGTTGCACAAGGTAAGGTGTTAATGGGGGCAAATAATGCAGACGAGCGTGATCCCCGTCATAAGGGAGACCGGGGTGTTTTACTCTGTTTGAATGAATCGGATGGCAGTATGTGTTGGCAGCTGGTTGTTCCCCGTATTGCAGGTGACCGGCACAACGACTGGCCCATGATAGGAATTTGTTCTGCTCCAACTGTTGAGGAGAATCGCGTTTATGTGCTTACCAACCGCTCGGAGGTGCTATGCCTCGACTTGAACGGACAGGCAAATGGAAACGATGGTACGTTTCAGGGGGAGGGATGGTTTATGGCGCCACCGGGTGAATTTCCTTATGAGGTAACTTTAAAAGATGCAGATATCATTTGGTCGTACGATTTAAAACTGGAGTTGGGTTTGTGCCCGCACGATTCACCCAACGCCTCTATTCTGCTCGATGGCGACTTTCTTTACCTGAATACATGCAATGGGGTCAATTACAAACATCTTGAAACCAGCGCTCTGAATGCCCCCTGTTTAATAGCCTTGGATAAAAAAACAGGAAGACTTGTTGCAAAGGATAATGAGCATTTTGGCCCGCGTATTTTTCACTCCTCCTGGTCTTCGCCGTCAATGGGAGAGGTCAACGGACAAAAGCTGGTATTTTTCGCCGGACCAGATGGAATACTCTATGCGTTCGACGCGCTTTCGCAAACGGCATCGCGCGACGAAGTCAAATCATTTAAAAAAGTGTGGCAGTTCGACTGCGATCCCACAGCTCCTAAAAAGAATATTCATGACTTCCTGAATAATAAGGCTGAAGGGCCAAGTGTTTTGTTTGGGATGCCGGTATTTTATAAAAATCGCATTTATCTTACCGGTGGAGGCGATATCTGGTGGGGGAAAAAGTTGGCATGGCTGAAATGTGTGGATGCTACTAAAAAAGGGGATATAACGAATACGGGTGAGATCTGGACCGACCCCCTTGAACAGCATTCTGTCTCGACGCCTGCCATTTCAGATGGATTGGTTTATGTAACCGACTGCGGTAAAAAGCTCCATTGCGTCGATGTTGAAAATGGAAAACCGTATTGGACCCATCAGCTTCAGATGGAGTCATGGAGTTCAGCTTTAGTTGCCGACAAAAAAGTATATGTTGGATCGCGGGGTGGCGATTTTTGGATACTCGAAGCTGGTAAAAAATTAAATGTGCTCGATTCAATCAAACTGGATGGCCCGGTTCATTCTACCCCTGTCGCCGCAAACGGAGTGCTTTATATTTCAACGATTAACAGGTTGTATGCGATAAAGCAATCGGATCATACTTTAAATAAGTAATTTATTTTTTAAGGTAGGAATTCGATATAAGTAATTGGCATTATTTGTTGTCGTATTTTGGGAGTGACCTTTATGAGAAAAATATTTCATGGTCAAGTCAGAATTTTCAAAAATATTTCGGTGCGCTGCACCTTTGTGTATGCGTTGATTAACATTCTACAAATATTTTGGTGCGCCGCACCTTTTGCTAAAATGCAACGCAGCAGAGCTGCAGGATATTTGTAGAAATAATATTGACGAACTTCATTTAAGGTGCAGCGCACCGTAATATCCTTTTCTGGATATGCCAAATGACTTATTCCTCTTATTCGCTCATCTGAAAATAATACGACATTATATCATTTTCATTACTTATGTAGTCTGATTGATGGCGCCAAAGAAACCATTGAAACCATCATTAATATGCAGGGAATGGGTTCGGTTAGCAGATAAATATTTCAAATGTCGATTGCGGATATTAAGATATCGCATTTCAGTTCTCTCGTGGCCTGTATCACATCTTTCGGGAAGTAGTCAACTCAATTTTTATAATTAAGTTTTATGGTCTCGATGGAAAATTTACCAATAGACAGATCTTTTATCTTGTTCTTGTCGATTGGTAATAAATGGTTATCAAGTCGATCTTCAATAATACTCACCTTTGCCGCATTTTGAATTCCATTCGGTCCCTGCAGGTTAACTGAGGTATTCTTACCATCAGTTTCATAACAACGAACAATCGTACCGTTTCCATCCTCTGCTTTTTTCAAAATTGAGACAATGACATTGGGTTGTGAAACACCCAAAAAGGAGTTGCGATCGGTTAAACTGCCACTTTTGGACTGACCCTCCATCACGATTAATGGTGAATTATGTTCCCACCCGGTGTGGACAGCGTCGTGTGGGATTAGCCCACCCTTGTGCGTCGTAATGGAGAAACGATAAGGATGTTTCCCTTTCTGGTTAAAATAGAGGTTTTTGTCCCCACAACTGAAAACACTTCGTAAGAGGACCGGCTGCAGTACGAAGTCTGTTTCGAGCAGCATCGGGTCCTGAAGCGCTATCCTGCTGTACAATTTTGAGATTCGCGTATCCATGGTGAATGTTGATTTCTCCACTTTCCCTTCCAATATCCGGGCATCATGGAAACGGAGGTCCATCCGGTCTTTCACATCAAATGGCGCCACTTCAGTTGCCAGGGTTACCCCCATCGACTCGTTCGAAAGGTCCATCCAATTATTTGTAGCCCTGACAGTGGGATGGCATGCTTTTGAGGAGGGGTTTTCTTTCCCGTATTCAACCATTCCAAAAGGGACTTCATAGGTCAGCCGTCCGCGGTCGATTTTTAACGGGAACATCGTATTAACCTGAATTTTTTCCTGTCCATCCCAGTTGAGGTCCGTTTTCAGGTCGATGCGGGGCAGGTTTGCATAAAGGGTAATCTCCTGGACCCGTTCGGAGTTCAGTATTGAACCTTCAACTCTAACCGTTGCGCAAACTGGTCCCGATTCCATGAGGGTCACTGTGGCCGGTTTTTCGCCCATCCGCCACCATTTATCTGTAAATTCTTCGGCTTCATCTACCCCAAGATTTTCGAGGGCAACCAGTTCGTTTCCTTTATACTTGCTCGTGTTGAGGATTTCTTTGCCGTTTATTTTATCATAAATACTTGTAATTCCCCCTGTTTGTGGATCAATCTTTACGACAAAAAACCGGTTCTCCAAACTTGATGTAGAGGCGGTCAATGAATTTGTTGTTTTGTTCTTTCCTTCATTCAGATAGTAGGTGACATATCCAAGGGAGGGAACGACAGCCTCAAAGATTACTTCAGCTCGTGCGATACTGCCGTCGGGATACGTGGAAAGTGTTTTTATCTGTGATGGAATAAAATTGCCCTTAGCATCGGACAGGGTAAGTTCTTTGATCCCTTGCTTCTCTAAAGAAACCACATGATTGGCAATATCTGTTCGTTCCCACGCCAGACTGTTAAACACAACGAGCGGAATTCCCTTGTTGCTGCACCTGATGTTTTTAATGAGGGTCCCAAGTGTCACGGAGACCAGGTCGTTGGATAGGGTGTACATATTCCGGGCATTGGCGAGTTTGACCGCATCACTTATAATCCCTTTATTTCCACCCCAATTGTGCTCATGAACCCATAATTTTTCTTCCCATGCGTTGTTAATCGCGGCCTGGGGATAATCGTAATGGGGTAAAAGAAGATTGTTGATCGTGGAGAATTTTTCGGCCGTAGTCAGGAGGTACTCTGCATGACGGGTGAGCATAAATGCATCATTCTCGACCGACTGGGTTCCATCCCACCAGCACGGCATTTCACCCAGTATGGTCTGAATTTTTCCCTTGCCTTGTTGCGCAGCATTTTCCACTGCCTCGAAATATTCGTTTGCCAATGCTATTTTAACCTTTGGAGCGCCATATTTTTCGTTCCATCGTCTGGCATTGATCCCCAGCAAAGGATCAGGGATGGTGCAGTCGCCACCCTCTGCCATCAAAATAAACGGCGGAAGTGTAAACTCGTTATGTCTTGCAACCTGACGCTGTGCAAAGCCCTTTAATGCATCTTCTGCTACTTTAAAATCATTTGTGCGCAATTTTGAACCCGATGAATATCCTTCGGGGCTATGGGCTACAAGCACCATCGAACCATCAGGGGCCTGCCAGCGAAAGATGGCCGGTCCGACATAACCCGTCACATTGAGATTGTTCTCATTTCGCATGAGTACTTTCCAAATAATAAAATTCTTTATACCGGCCCTGGATAATATCTGGGGCATCTGAAGCGTATGGCCTGGTTCATCAACATTCCAGGCAAATTCGGTATTCACCCCGAATTTGCTCTTAAGCCACCCCTTTCCAAAATAAATATTTCGGATCAGTCCCTCACCACCTAACAGTAATTCGCTCGGCCCCATATAAAAAGCGCCACACTCGAGAATATTTTTTTTAAACAATTCGCGTACCTCTTCTGTCTGCGATGGATAACGACGCAAAAACTCCTGAAGGACAAAAACATCCTCCTCCGAAAATTTAAATTCTTTCAGGTCTTTCAGTATTTCTATCGATTTTTTGATCGCCTGTACATTCAGATTGGTACAGATCTCAGGGGTATCGGGCCAGGATAAATCTGCATGAGAATGAGGTACCATATATATTTCAAAATCCTTTTCCGGGATTACCTGTGCCTGATTAATGTTGGTAAATCCAATGGCCAGGAGGAGGGGCAGGAACAATTGTGCAGTAGATTTTTTCATAAGTCATATTATTAAGTAATTAGAATAATAAAATGTCCGATTAAGATATCTTCTTTTTGTCTTTACTGAACTCCCTGGCCTCCCCCAACCCCTTACTTCGGCTGCGCTCAGTAGCCACCAAAGGAGGGGAGAAAAGAGCTAAAGTTGCTCATATTGCCGTCCAGAAGAGGATGTCTAAAAAGCTGGAAAAAAACGCTTTCTATCTCTGTGTGCCTCTGTGTCTGCTCTGTGTACCTCTGTGATACAATAAGTTACACAGAGAACCACGGAGGTTTCACAGAGGGTCACAGAGTTTCTGGACAGCCTCTTAGAGGGGTCCTGTAAGCGAAATCAGAAATTAAATTTGGTACATTATATCTTTCCGATTACTGATTTACCATGCAAACTCAGTAAATGCCTCGTACATCGCCCTAATATTTTCAAGAGGAACATCTTCGCTTATTTCACCGCAGGCAATAATTCCACCGTCGGGAGTACCAAGCTGGTGAAAAAGTTTGAAAACGTATTCCTTCACTTCAGCCGGTGAAACATAGGGTAATATATTCTGCCGGTCAATGTCGGTACGGAAAGCTATTTTACCTTTGTATTTTCCTAGCTCTTTCATATCCATCACCGATGCCTGGCAATTAAGAACATCAACTCCAAGCTCGATAAAATCGGGCATGATTTCAAGAATATCGCCATCGCTGTGGTACCAAACATGAAGCCCTTTTTTCTTTACCTTTGAAAACATCTCCTGGTAAACAGGTTTGAAGAAGGATCTCCACAGATCGGGAGAAATGATAAGATTCGTTTGAGAGCCCCAGTCGTCGGCAAAGTGAATGCCTTGGTAGTCAAGGGCCAACCACTTATCCAGCCATGCAAGATTGAATTTCAGCAAATCATCACGAAGCCGGTAAACTTCCGGAATTCCCATCATAAGGGCATAAAGGAGGTTTTCGAACCCTACCAACTGCTGCATTTGTTCAAAAAAGACAATCCAGCCACCCCTCGAATAATATTCATCACTTTTACCCGCCATATGCCCGCTGTATAACCTGAATTTTTGTTCGCCAGCTGTAAAGACTTCCGGCCATTGATAATTGTCATAATTCGAAAAGTCCGCGTTTATCGGGTATCCAACAGGAATTCCGCAACGCCCTTCAACCGTGACATTCCAGATGGTTCCCCAATCATCCTTATTTAGCCCTAACTTATACATGGGTGGAAGTTTTTCCCTGGGTAAATCGGGTAGCATGTGCCATCCAAAATCCTCATGGAAGGAGTTTATGATCTTTGCCAGTTCATCTCCATAACGAAATTGTGATGAAGGGAGGATTGCATGTGAAATTGGCAGGCCATCCGGTTTTTGAAACTGAATAGCTCGAATTACTTTTTCTCTGCTGTTCATTTTTCTAAAATATTCGAATTAAATTTAGTGGTATTTTGTTAATTGTCCTCCAAACTTAATCACAATATTTTGAACAACAAAGGGAATAGCAGGAAATTGATGTCACGTTGGTATCAACGACTAAGTAGTCGGAATGGTAAAATGTTGTATTCTTTTAGCCGATTGCAACAATAATTTTTTCTTGAATATTTTGCATCGTTTAAAATCATTCCTCATGAATAACCCTGATATCAATTTGATTTTATTGGATATTTCGATGCCAGAACTTGACGGATATGAAGTTGCACGTCAGATCCGCAAATTTAACCCCAATGTGGTTATTATCGCTCAGACAGCTTTAGCATCAAGCCGGGATATTGAATTGGCTTTGGAAGCAGGTTGTAATGATCATATTGCAAAGCCTGTTAATATTCATGCTTTAAAGTTGCTGATCTTGAAATATTTTGACAAATTTGAGTAAATCGTGAGCCAGTCTTTTGGTTCCAAATGGTTGATCTTTCACAAACATCCAACAGTAAACTTAACAGCCTGATTTTATTAGGATTCCACCCGTACCCGAATATATCCGTTTATCTTAATATATCTTATCCTAATTTGATGTACGTTTGACTATGATAATGCTTATCAGTCGGTTAAGACGGTATTTTTAACAGTGGAATATCATGGATGGGCATTAAAAGAACAGATAGAATTTAATTTTTAAATTTTAATGCATGGAAAATAAAATTTCAGTTACGATTAGTCCTGAGGTCGTTGTTACCGTAAATAAGGCTATTGAAACGATTAACAATAGCTTGCCTTTCCTGATTAATTTGACAAATGACGATCGCAAAGTGCTTTTAAAAATGGGAGATAAGTCGCTGGCTTTTGTAAACAAAGGTCTCGAATATGCCAAACAAAACCAGGAAATTCTTCCGGTATATCTCAATATACCTGAATTTGAAAAAGATGTTGTGGTGACAAACGACCTGACAAGCATCAGGAATTCGTTGCTGCAACTGATAGAGAAATTGGATGATACGACGCTACAGGCAGGGAGCGAGGCATTCAATGCTGCACTGATTTTTTACACGGCGGTAAAAGGGGCAGCCAAAGCTGGCCAACCGGGTATGAAAACAATTTACGCCGATTTACAGTCTCGTTTCCCCGGCAGAAGCAAAGCTGCTGCCCAGGTGAATACGAATATTCATTAATCCTGTGATTTGACTAACGCTGTTGTGCCCCTGCCGGACTTGGTTGCTCCTGGCAGGGGCAATTTCCTTTGCTAACAATCCAAAAGGTACCTTTTATCATCCAAAAAGACCTTTCTATCAACTAAAAGGTATCCCGCCGAAGGAATTTTCTCCCCCCTGGATACAAAAAGGTCTCTTTTTCATTCGGTTTAATAGTAAATCTAATCTGAAAGCTCCTGCGACGAATCAATTTTGATACCCATTTATTCTAATTGGATCTAAAAAAGGTCCATTTAAATTAAAATAGGTTTCAAGAGGTTTTCCGGAATATTCTTTTAAACCAAAATCTCATCAAAATGGAGGTTCAGCCAATCAATTTAGAACTGTTACAGGAATAAAAGGTGGTAAATAGTGTGAAATTTGACCCACAACCAAATAAACAAGAATGGCTTTGGATCCATTTTGATTGTGAACTTGATATGTTGTGTAGACAAAGATTCCGGTGGGAGAGAATTCACTCCCTCTCGTTGCAAAAGAGAGGGATCTTCCGCGGTTTAATCTTAATCCGATGTATTAAAAACCTTATTTTTAATAAAAAACCTCAGTAGAAAGTAGTCAGCCGTGATGATCAATCCTTATTCCCTTATTTATGAAAATTGCATTTATCAATTGCAAATAAGGTAATAAGGCGGATTGGAGTATGAGTATCGATTTTCTACTGAGGTTGCCTTTGAATATAAGGTTTAAAGAAAAAGTAATCATCCGTATCTTTGGGGCGGGGATACCCAATTTTAGCATTGGTTCCAGGAAACTAAAAATCAGATTGGAAAATGTTTTCGTATTATTCCTTTTAATGCCACAAAATTAAGCGGTTTCGATATGTAATCATTACAACCTGCCTCAACTGCTTTCTCCCTGTCTCCTGTAAGCCCAAAGGCCGTCTGTGCAATAATAATAACATCTTTATTAAACTCCCGAATTTTTCTTGCCGCTACATATCCGCTCATTTCCGGCATTTGAATATCCATCAGGATTAAATCAATATCTGGATTATTAAGACAAGCTTGAACGGCTTGTGTTCCAGTACTTACTTTTAACAACTCTTTGGCCAATGATTTTAGTGCAATTGAAATTAGCCTTCCTGATATATCGTCATCTTCAACAATTAATATTTTCAGTTTTTTATCAATATTTGATGATTCATCCTCAATTTGGGATTTTTTTATTGAAACCTCTTTTGGCGATGAAGTCTTATAGGGGAGTGTGAAATAAAATACAGATCCTTTACCTTCTTCACTTTCCACCCAGATTCTTCCACCCAACATTTCTACATAGGATTTGGTAATCGCCAATCCCAATCCTGCTCCCTGATAAGCTCTTATATTACTGCTATCAGCCTGAATAAATCGTTCAAAAATGGCTTTTTGTTTTTCTTTGGCAATTCCGATGCCTGTATCTTTTACAAAAAATTCCAACTCTGGTGTTAATTGATCAGCTCCATGACCTATCTGTTTGCCGTGATTTAAACGATACCCTAATTCGATGGAACCCTTATCTGTAAATTTAATAGCATTTTTCATAAGATTCGTCAAAATGGCAATGACCTTCTCCCTATCTATATTTATTACAGATTCATTGGAGGGTAAAGAATTTTGTATTGAAAGCTGTATACCCTTGGCCTCTGCTTCAGGCTTAAAAAAGGTATAAATAAATTCGATTTGCTTATTTAGATTTGAGTCAACAAGTTCAACATTCATTTGCCCCGACTCAATCCTGGAAATATCCAAAATATCATTGATAATATTGAGCATCCTTTCTCCGCTTTGATTGATCATTTCTATATATTCCTGTTGCTCTTCACCTGAGAGAGAAGGAGATTTCAGAAGATTTGCAAACCCCATTATTCCATTCATAGGTGTCCTGATTTCATGACTCATATTGGCAAGAAACGCTGATTTCAAACGGTCACTCTGTTCAGCTTGTTCTTTCGCCTGGATAAGTTCTTTTTCCGCTTTTTTGCGATCAGTAATATCACGGACTATTATTAAGTTGTATTCTTTATTTCTCAGAATATAATTTCCTACCTTTATTTCAATTGGATATTCCTCCCCATTTTTTCGAAGGCCAATGGTTTCATAAAAATTGGGAACATCCTCACGACGTTCTCTTTTCAGCCTGTTTTGTTCTATTGTCAATTGTTCTTTAGGCGAGACAAATTCTAAAACAGATTTATTAATCAGTTCACTATCGTTTGAGTATCCAAGCAATTCTACTAATGCCTTATTGCACATGACTATATTTCCATCTTTTGATATTATAATAGCATCCATGGAATTTTCAAAAATGGCTCGTAGGCTTTCTTCACTTTCTTCTGCTTTCTGTTTGGCTTCAATTAAGGAAGCTTCTTCAATTTTTCGTTTGGTGATATCCGTAGCAAATCCACATAAGAACTCCTTGTTGCCAAGATTCACATAGGTAGTACTGATCTCGACCGGAAACTGTGTGCCATCTTTCCGCATATGTACTGATTCTCTATGAAATGCCCCTTTCATTCTTAAAAATCCCATTAATTCTTTTAAACTTTCTATGGTTGCTTTGGGACTTATTTTCATTACGGATTGACCAATTAGCTCCTCCGGGGAATAACCGACATCTTTACATCCTGCTTCATTGATATATACAAATTGAAAATTTTCATCTAACCAATAAGCGCCGGCAGACATCATCTCTATTGATACTTTTAAAAGTTCTAATTGTTCTTCCGATTTTTTACGCTCTGTTATATCTTCAATCATACAGATATGCGTTAGTGGCATACCCTCAACTTTAATCAACCGGGAGATCGTCATATGTATCCAGACTACTGAGCCATCAGGACGAAAGTGCCTTTTCTCCATGTGGAACCCGTTAAGCTCACCCTTGACAAGAAGTGCCATATTATCCAGATCTAACTGAATATCGTCAGGATGTGTGATACTATTCCAATTTATAGTCAATATTTCCTCAACCGATCGACCTGCAATTTTTGCAAACATTGGATTTAATTCATATATCTTACCTGTTATTGAATCAATAAGCGCAACACCCAAAGGGGCATCTTCCAATAAAGTTTTGAATCGCATTTCACTTTTTCTAAACGATGCTTTGGATTCTTTTAGATACCAAATCAGTATTACAGGTATGGAGAAGAGGAACAGCTGCACAACTGAATTCCAAATGGGATAAAATAAGCTTGCTCCGTTTCTGCCGTAATATTCTGCCAGGAAACAAACTATCGTGGCAAATAAAGTAGTTATTAACGCTGTTATTATTTTCGTATTTTGATAAAAAGCCAGGAAGGATACCGGAATAAGGTAAAATAGTGAAAACGACAAGTCGGGACTGGTTATATAATCAAAATACCCGATAATAACGATTACTAAAATGGTTGCAACAAAAACCCTAAAGTGGTTTTCCATATTTCGGATTGTATACAATTTTAAATCTTATTAGTTATTGCGAAATTAATGATTCTCCTGTATTAAAGTGCCTTATATTTTTTTAATTTTACTGATGTGTTTGAGCCAGATTTTTGATTATAAATTCATTTGTCATAATTTAAATAAGTTTGTTTATTTCACCTTTCACTCTGCAGGTACAAAGATTATCTGTAAATTTAGCGGATAATTTATGACCCCGAACCCTGATGAATACCTTTAACCTGTTAAAACCTCGTAAAGCCCTGAATAAAGCCTTCCTGAAGGTAAAAGCCAACAGGAACGAAATCGAAACCTTCAAAACTAATCTGATCGTTCTGCTCGACAGGATTAATGAAGCCGAATCGGAGGAGTTCCATAAAAACCTGGTCTCGGATTTCTTAAAGAATACCTATTACGGCGCCAACCAATTCATCAATACCAAAGGTCGGAACGACCTTGTGATTCATAACGGGAATAGTGCAACCACAACTGTGGGCGTTATTGTTGAAGCCAAGAAACCAACAAATAAATCAGAGATGATCTCCGTTCCCGGCGCGGGATCGCCCGGGGGGATTAACGCAAAAGCCTTTCAGGAATTGGTCCTTTACTATCTGAGGGAGCGTATCACGCATAAAAATCTTGAGATCAGGCACCTCGTGGCGACCAATATCTACGAATGGTTTATTTTTGATGCCAATCTTTTCGAGAAAGAGTTTGCGCAAAACAAACACCTCGTTCAGCAATTCACCGATTTTGAGGAGGGACGGTTATCGGGTAAAACAACCGACTTTTTCTATAAACAGATTGCCGAACCCGCCATTGAGGCGATAACCCACGAGATCACCTTTACCTGGTTTGATATCCGCGACTACGAAAAACCGCTTCGGAACAACGACAAAAAGGACGACAATATCCTGATTGCCCTTTATAAACTGCTCTCGCCCGAGCATCTCTTAAAACTCCCGTTTGCCAACGATTCCAATAGTCTCGATAAATCATTTTACACCGAACTGCTCCATATCATCGGATTAACGGAGACCAGGGAGGGCGGGAAGAAGCTGATTCAACGAAAGAGGGAAGGCGAACGAAATGCAGGCTCACTGATCGAGAGCGCCATCTTTCAACTCGATAACCTCGATAAGATCGCACGCCTGCCCAAACCTTCCCAATTTGGCGACAACAATCATGAGCGGCTGTTTAATGTTGCTTTGGAGTTATCGATTACCTGGATTAACCGCATCCTGTTCCTTAAACTGCTCGAAGCCCAGCTGATCAGGTACCACAAAGGCGACAAGTCATTTTCATTTCTGAATACCGAAAAGGTTCAGAATTTAGACGATCTGAACAACCTGTTTTTTAGTGTGCTGGCACGTAAGCCGGATGAACGGAATGAGGAGGTAAAGAAACATTTTGCCAACGTCCCCTTCCTGAACAGTTCATTGTTCGAACCCACCGAGATTGAACAAACCTGCCTGTTTATCAGTCAGCTAAAGGATGGAAAATTGCCGATTCTTTCATCCACGGTTATCAAGGACAACAGCGGAAATAAACGTGCCGGTCAGCTTGAAATCATTCAGTACATCTTCGAATTCCTGAATGCCTACGATTTCGCGAGTGAAGGGAGTGAGGAGATTCAGGAGGATAACAAACGACTGATTAATGCCTCGGTGTTGGGGCTTATCTTCGAAAAGATTAACGGTTACAAGGATGGCTCTTTCTTTACTCCGGGATTTATTACAATGTACATGTGCCGCGAAACCATTCGCCGGGCCGTGGTGCAGAAATTCAATGAGACAAAGCATTGGGAGTGCGCCGATCTGGCGCAGGTGTATGATAAAATAGAGGACCGGAAAGAGGCCAATACAATCGTGAATAGTCTTAAAATATGTGATCCTGCTGTCGGTTCCGGCCACTTTCTCGTTTCTGCGCTCAACGAAATGATTGCGATCAAAAGCGACCTTAAAATTCTAAGTGATCGCGATGGGAAACGGCTGAAGGAATACAGCGTTGAAGTTGAAAATGATGAGCTTGTAGTGACTGACGATGACGGTGAACTTTTCGGATACAATCCATTGAGTAAAGAGAGTCAGCGGATTCAGGAGACCCTGTTTCATGAGAAGCAGACCATTATTGAGAATTGCCTGTTTGGAGTCGACATTAACCCCAATTCAGTTAAAATCTGCCGGCTCCGTCTGTGGATCGAGTTGTTAAAGAATGCCTATTACCGAAAAGACGACAATGGAGTAGTTACGAAAGAACTCGAAACCCTCCCCAATATCGACATCAACATCAAGTGCGGAAACTCGCTGATCAGCCGTTTCGCGTTGGATGCCGACATTAAAAAGGCCCTCAAAAAAAGTAAATGGAGTATCGATAGTTACCGACTTGCGGTGATGACCTACCGGAATGCCCAAACCAAGGATGAAAAGCGGGCGATGGAACGGATGATAAACGGCATTAAGAACGATTTTGAGAGCGAGATTGCCGCCAACGATACCCGGTTATTCAAACTCAACAAGGCCAAAGGTGAATTGCTGGCGTTGACCATGCAGACCTCACTCTATGAAAGGACCAGGGCGGAGAAGGTTTTATGGGATAAGCAGGTTAAAATTTTAACCGATACGATTACTCAACTCGAAACAGAAATCGATGAGATCAAAAGCAACAAGATCTATGAGAATGCTTTTGAATGGCGTTTCGAATTCCCGGAGGTTTTAAATGATGATGGGGATTTTGTGGGGTTTGATGTGGTTATTGGGAATCCGCCATATGGTGCGGAATTTAACAACCAAGAAAAAATATTTATTCGGAATAATTATAAATCATATCAATATAAATATGACAGCTACATTTATTTTATTGAACAGACTATAAGATTGCTTAAAGTAGAAGGTCATGCCGATTTAATAACTCCTATTCTCTGGCTAACACTTGAAAATTGCTTGCCAATTCGAACTATTATTTTAAAGGAGAATAATTTAAAAAGAATTTTTATTCATGGGGAAGGTGCATTTGAAGAAGCCGTTGTAAATACTTGTTCTTTTCAGGTGAAAAAGTCTATTCCATCTGATGAATTACTAATAATCAATAATTTGTCTCATTTTTCTGTTTCAAAATCCAATTGGATAAATTGTGATTCCTTTCAAATTGAATACAGGCTTAATCCTGATACAAAGAATATTATCAATAAAATTCTTATAAATTCTATTTTTCTTTCAGAGCTTGGGGAAGTTATTCAAGGAATTACTCCATATGATAGTTATAGAGGTCAATCACAAGAGATCATACGAAGTAAAGCCTATCATTTCAACTACAAAAAAGACGAATCCTGCGGCAAATGGCTTGATGGTAAAAATGTAAGCCAATATTCACTTACTTGGGAAAATAGCTGGTTAAGTTATGGGAGATGGTTGGCAGCCCCAAGGGAAAAGCGATTTTTTGAAGGACATCGAATTCTCTTTAGGGAAATACCTGGTAAAGAAAAAAGAATACAAGCCTGTATAACGCAGGAAGAGTACTATTATGGTCATAGTATTTCGCCATTTAAACCATATGAAAATCACATAGATAAACTTGAATATATTTTAGGTGTCGTAAATTCTCGATTAATTAGTTGGTTTGGCAGATACACTTTACCCAATTTTGGAAAAGATGTTTTTCCTAAACTAAATCCTAATGACATAAAAGAATTACCGATTCCAAAAAATTTCGAATTCATTGATCACATTAAGACAATGGTAACTGATATTATATCTGCGAAACAATTAGATCCCAATACCGACACCTCCGCTCTTGAATCCGAGATCGACCAGCTGGTTTACCAGCTTTACGGTTTAACGGATGAGGAGATCAGGATTGTTGAGGGAGCTTCCACGGGTCAATCTTAATCCGATGTATTAAAAACCTTATTTTTAAGGAAAAACCTCAGTAGAAAGTAGTCAGCCGTGGTGGTCAAACCTTTTTACCTTATTTATGAAAGATGAGGTTGTATCAGAAGATTCTTTTACCGCGGAGATACGCAGAGAAGGCGCAAAGTTACGCAGAGATATTCTTCTGTAATTTAATGCTTTGCGGTTCTCGGCGGTTTCCCTCAGTGTTTCTCAGCGGTTAAATTTTTCACTTTTGACACAGCCTCAAATAAGGTAATAAGGTAGATTGGAGTGTGAGTATCGATTTTCTAATGAGGTTGCCTTTGAAAATAAGGTTTTGAAACATTTATGTCAGGCTTTAAGTTTTTCGAGTAAATCGGAAACATCTTTTGTATGGGTCACTTTCCCTGTTTTTGCTTCATTTATTGACTTAGCCAGCGATGCACTCGGCGTTTTTTCTTCGATGATTGTTACAAATGGCTGGGTTTTTAGGTACTCAACCAGTTTTTTTGCACCTATTGACCTGTCGTTGATTACTATTGTTGTCATAGCTTGAATTATTTAATACAAATATAAAATAACCTAAATGCATTTAGAAGCTTTACGCTCTAAATATTCTTATTATGAATATCACTCTCTCGTTGCAAACGAGAGGGATCTTTCGCGGGTTAATATTAATTCAATGTCTTAAAAAAACCTTATTTTTCATGAGCTTTACCATCTTTGCAATTGCACTGTGGTGATGACCGTTTCATGGCAGGTTCAAGCACCCGAACAAAAAATAGGGCTGCAATTATTCCTCCTGCAATAGGTGCGAGAATGTAAACATAGAAAAACCCGCCAATATGATCGGGGAATGCGGCATCTCCCCATCCGCATGCCCAGGCAACTAATCTGGGACCAAAATCCCGCGCAGGATTCAGCCCTGCCTGAGTCAATGGTGCAATAAGACATATGATTGAACTTACAGTAAGCCCAATAAACAACGGCGCTAGAGCATCGTTGGGGCGGCCCACATTACAACCTTCGGTCAATGCAAAGATCATTATAAGAAGGATAAAGGTACCAAACGCCTCAGCCCCAATTGCCAGTGGCAAAGATACAACAGCGGAACTTCCAGGACTGGCATAATATTCACCAAACATTTTGGCTGTTTGGACTGATTGAGGCGTACCCCGAATAATGCTATGAGCGTTCTCGAAAGCAATAATTGAAGGGCCAAATAATAGATAAATAAATATTCCTGCAAGAATTGCACCTGCAAATTGAGCCACCACATATGTTGGTAATCGGCGAGCCGACATCCTTTTGCTCACTACCATGGCTAAACTTACGGCAGGATTGAGATGTGCACAGGATAAATGGCGCGTCAGGTAAATTGCAAGTGTGACTCCTATACCCCAAACGATTGCTATCTGAATTATACCTTGATATGCATTGAATAAAACGGATACGGCTACCGATCCGCACCCAAATAAGACCAAAAGAAAGGTCCCCAGCGTCTCACCAATAAATTCTTTAGAGTATCGCATTATGTTTTAAAAACGTTAATTACTTCCGGATTAACAATTACTCGATCGGTTCAAAGATATACAAACTCCCTTCCTTTGCAACTGCCTGCCCCGTTTTTACGGGGAGGGTTTAGCGGTTGATTGTTTGAAACGATATGAATAGCCAAATATTTATTTTGAAACCAGAACATGAATGCTAATGAGTTACAACTCAGGAGAGCGCCCCTTTTGTTGCAAAAGTGAGGGATAAATATTTACAATCCCTATTCTTCCATAGTTATCCGCACCGGTCCCAATAAACCGGAACTCACCAGGGGTGAATCCTTGGTGAAATAATTCCAGGTAGTAAAACAATATCTGTTTTTCGACGGACGTGGCTGGTTCTTAAGAAACCAGTCGGGAAATTCCTTCAGATAATAACCTTGTTTGTAAGCGCTTCCGCCAATCTGCCATTCACAATCGGCAGGCTCCTGCTCATCACCAACAAGACGATTAACCCAAACATTGCTGATTTGGATCTCGAGCTGGTTGCCACTCTTTTTTAGCAATCCGGCTGGAATAGTCACACTCCAGGGAGCAGTCCACACAACCCCAAGATCGTGGTTGTTCAGTATTACCCTGGCAATGTGCTTTACCACACCTAACTCAAGATCGATTACCGATCGTTTATCAGCCTTAAGTTTAGAAGGTATATTGAACAAGGTTTTGTAGACAGCTGTACCGCTGAAATATTTAATTCCCGGAACCGAACTGTTTATCCAATCTTCCAGAGTGTTGAATGTTACCGGCTTTTCAGGGCCACCCCATTTGGAATCAAATTTTACCTCCCATGATCCGCTGATCGCCAAAACTTCCTTGTTGGATGGGAAGTTTTTCTTCGCAACACGATCATCTTTTAAAAATGGCTTGCGGAACACCACAAAATAGCTTTGTGCGTCATCAAATTTTAACTGAATGGAAGTTTTCCCGTTGGCATTTTCAAATTCGGAGAGCTCTTGCATGGTTCCCGTAACAGGATTCCAGAGCTCAGGCTGCATCCCTGACCGGTTAAAGGTGCATTTGGCCCACCCTGGGTTATGTGAAGTGTTTGCTACAAAATAGATATCCATATTGTCCAGGCGGCGATGAATGAATTTTATCAATGGATTGCCTTCAGTAGTGAGTGTAATAAAATCATCTTCCGATTTTGGCGAAATCTTACCCCATTGCAACAAAGCCTGGCAACGCTGCCAGTACCTAACCATTGCAGCCGAAGATTCCCACCAGGTTTGGGTGCGGTCAAAATGAGTCCCCCAAATTCCCATCGTTGCTCCCGGCTGGTACCGTTCATCCCAGGGTTGCTGAACAAACCGGTGGATCACCAGGCGATTGACACCAGCACAAAAAGCAGCGTCGCCGATTGGCTTTAACCATGCCGGCGTCTCGGTCCATCGGCTGTCAGGCGCCGGGCCGGTGAAAGCCTCTGCATCGATTATATTTTGCCCTGACTTTCTAAGTGCTGCCACCGTCTCATCGAGTTTATAGGGAGAATAAACCCCTTTTGATGTAAAGAACTCGGTCATTACATTTTGCACCAGTGGCATGACTTCGTCCTGCCGCCACGGCCCGCCATAAGGTTCACATGAAAATGCCAGGTTGGCGGCACGCAGTTTTTTGGATATTGTGGTGAAGTAAATGTCCCTGTATAAATCTTTAATTGTGGCGTCAAAGTCATTTCTGAACTTTAGGGAGTCTTCCGTAGATCCTATTTTTCTACCCGCGAATGTGATCAGATAAGGGGTCAGATCGTAACCTCTTCTGTTGAGGAATTCTTTTTTCATTTTAGGTGTCCAGTTGGATTTACCGGCTTCGTAACTATCAAAATGGAGATGCGTAAATCCGGTTCCGATTAAATCCCCCAAATGGGAGTTGATCTCTGATATAATGTGATTCATGTGAAAATCGACCGCTTCCTGAGACATCTTATCACATTCCAGAGCTGTAGCTTTCCATTGGGTTGGGAATACAAGTGCTCCCGTTGTGGTA
The DNA here is from genome assembly GCA_963677935.2 of Prolixibacteraceae bacterium. Lineage (GTDB taxonomy): Bacteria > Bacteroidota > Bacteroidia > Bacteroidales > Prolixibacteraceae > JAAFHB01. The sequence continues at coordinate 6,255,396 of CAXXEH010000003.1, forward strand.
TGTCCGAGCCGGTATATGCTCCATTCTCCTACCGGTGCATCCCAGCTGATCTGTCCATCGCTTTGCATTTTGCCTGATAGATCGATCACATCACCCGGATTAACTGCGCCATCGGCCGGTACAGCCAATACAACAATATCTTTGTAATAGGTTTTTCTTGCCTCAATCACCGGGATCTCTTCAGCCAGTGTTTCGTGATTAATGGCGGCAAACGGATGACTTGACCGGGGATTAACTTGCGGGCGCTCCAATTTCAGGTTAATATGGGTATTTCCGGTTATGGTCTGCTTCGACCAACAGATTTCCTGCATCGAATTTTCGGGAGAGATCCAGTTCCCCCCGCTTGTTTCATATCCGGGACCATTAAACATCCCGAAATCCATACCCAAACGTTTGGACTCTTCGGCAGCATGGCGTACCATCTTCCACCAGGGCTCAGTCCAGGAAACAATCTCAGGAGTAGGACTTTTCCCAATTTCTCCCGCCAAAGAGGTGGTAATGTCAGCAAGGCTGAACATGGTTGTCCTGTTGAAACCTGCTTTTTTCAGTGCTTCCAGATCCTTTGTAATACCCTCTTTACTCAAATTCGAGCCCATCCACATCCATAATACTCCGGGTTTGGCACTTTCGGGTGGATTTTTAAATATTTCGGAGGGATCAACAGTGCCTATAGATGAATTTGTTGTTAAGCTTTGGGCTTCTGATACTAAAGAGATAAACGTCAGGAGACCTAATGCAAGAAATTTTAAGTTTTTCATCAGAAATAATGGATTAGGGCTATATCACCACCCAAAATAAAATATTCGGATTAAATCTAATTAATGTAGATTCTTATTGATGTAAAGATAATGGTTGTCTCTTAAAAACTTCTTTCTTATCTGAAATATTGTCCTTTTAAGTTTAGTCCAACTCCAATCCTTCAACTCAGTTGTACTTTAGAACTACCAGTTCTGTTCCGGGGGTAAGGGACACCGGCAGAAAGATATGAGTAAGAATGAGGGTTCCCCGAAGTCAGCAGCTACCACAATTGAATTGGTTGAAGAGGAGGCTATCGAAGTTACCCCGGCAAATCCGGTGATGATCTTGGTAAAGAACGAGCAGATAAAGCTCCGGGCAAACTGACCTTCGAGACAAGGGTTCGATATATCGATGAGCAGATTAGTCTTTGAAAAAGGAGGGTGTTTGAAAAGCAACTAATTTACAACATCTTTTCCTTGTAATCCTTTGGCACTAGTGAAATTTTGTGTTTTAATAGGTTAACGTAACCATAGAAGCAGCGGTAAGGATAGCACAAAATAAAATTCTCTTTTTTATCATTTATCATGAAAAAAAAAGCTATATTTACAGTATAAACCTGTTCTTGATCAGTTCTATACGACTCATTTGCGAACAACAGGTCTTACTGTATGGGGCATATATGCTAGTAGTAATTTTAAAATAATTATTATGAATACATTAATTAATATTTCACTATCAATCTTAGGCTTGGTAGCAACATTATCCGCATTTGGGGGTAAAACATGGATAGAAGGGCAAGATCTTCTAATCAAAAGAATTACAAAGCGAGGATATATATCATTATTCTGTCTTTTTTTAACTTTTTCTCTTGCGGTTTATAAAGAACTCAATACAAACAGAATCATTGACCTAAAAGACACAAAAATTGACAATTTACAATCCGACATTGTGAAACTTCAGGGACAAATTTCTAGTTATAAAGACATACTAAATATTGTGAGAGACAGATCTGACAGAGTTGAACAAACTATAATGGCAGAAGCAGTTGTGGTTCATGGAACATGGCACGCAGCTAATTACATTTATCCCGGTTCAATTGTTAGATTTTATTCTGATCAAAACCCAAACAATAATTTAACTCTGAGATACGGAAATCAAAATATTGGGTATAGATCTATTAAAATAAATATTAATGCAGCGGGAGATGGCAGGGCATATGAAATACCAATATTTGGTAAATCGGGGGAACAATTGGATTTCGCATTAGTAGGTGATTGGGAAGGAAAAATATTTATCCTTTCGACTCCAAGAATTCGTGACACGGAAAGAAGTTGGAGAGAAGAAACTACTAAATAACTACTGCCAGTTTATACTAAAATACAGGATGACATTCGTTTAGATAAGTCTTGTTTTGGTATATTGGCTTCAATCTATTTTGGCATAGGAGACGCCGCTTCCAACACCCCTGCACATTTTTTAGAAGCAGACGCTCCTCAAATCCCCAATCAACTTATTTCTTCTCCAATTTTTAAAATTGATGATTATGTTACAATCATTAATTTGATTAAAATGCAATTAAAAGAGCAAATGAACATCATCAATGCCCATGCCGAGGGGGATTAAAACAGCCGAAACGATCCGGTTACTTGAGCCCTATCCTTCTGAATTTTTGAATTGTTATCCTGTATCCGGGATGGCCAAAATTCCCGGGGCCAAAGATCCTGCATTGCTCAATCCAACGGGTGATAAACTTTTTGCAGAAACAAGACCCGTGAATATTACTTCTGGTTACCGTAGTTATAAGGAAAGGCATCCTGCCAATGCTGACACTCTTGATGAAAGAAGGGGTGAACCAAACCAAGACATATCCTGATTAGGAAATTAGATATTTTTCAGCTTAAAATTTTCTTTAATTGTAATTTAAAGCATAATATTTTTGTTTATTACCTTGCTTTTCATGAATATAATCTAACTTTGGAAATTGGCAAAACATAATTTTAAGTATTACCATTTTCCTGAAGGTTAACTTAAATTTGTCTCATTAGAGTGATGAAAGCATGAATAACTTTATTGATGGAGTAATAGATTCATTCTATAAGAACTTAGTTGCAGGCGATGCTTATTTAATCGTCCTAAAGGGACTTTGGGTAACTGTTTTAATCTCAGGTTTAGGACTGTTTTTCGGAACGATCTTTGGAGGATTTTTATGTTTTCTAAGGATGTCGAAAATAAAACTTCTCAAACAAATATCCCGGTTGATTATTGCAGTACTCCGTGGAAGTCCTGTTCTGCTTTTATTAATGCTACTTTATTATGTTGCGTTTGCCGACAGCCGGATTGATGCCATATATATTGCCGTGATTGCATTTTCGATGAACAGTGGCGCCCATATTGCAGAGGTGATGCGTTCAGCGCTTGAAGCGGTTGATAAAAAGCAATTTGAGGCTGCCCGAATGTTAGGGTTTTCGCAATCGAAAGCATTTTTTGCAATTACTTTACCTCAGGCGGGTAAAATTGCAAAACCGGTTTATCAAAGCGCAATTATCAACTTAATTCAATGGACCTCAGTTGTTGGATATGTGACGATTACCGATTTGGCCCGAACGGTTAATAATATCGGTGCCCGAACCGGTGATCCGTTTTTTGCACTGTTCTTTGGCATATTAATTTATTTAGGGTTATCCTATTCTGTTTATGCCCTGTTTTCAATAGGCGGAAAGAGAGGTGAGGCAAGATGATTAAAGTTACCGGGTTAACCAAAAAATTCGGAGAACTGGTGGTTTTCCGGAATGTTAATGCACATATAAAAAAGGGTGAATGTATTGCCGTTATTGGACCATCAGGTACAGGGAAAAGTGTGTTTTTTCGAACGATCGCAATGCTTGAAAAACCTGATAGCGGAAGTGTTTTCATCAATGGAATTGATATCACCCGAAAAGGAGTTGATCTAAACCGGGTTCGTGAGAAGATGGGGATGGTGTACCAGGGATTCCACCTGTTTTCACATTTAAATGTGCTGGATAATATTACATTGGCGACACGTTTGGTAAGGAAACAGAATCGGGTGGTGGCTGAAAAAAAGGCGATGGAATTACTCAACCTGGTTGGTCTGGAGGATAAAGCCAATAGTTTCCCTCACGAACTTTCAGGAGGACAACAACAGCGCATTGCTATCGCACGAAGTCTGGCCATGGATCCGGAGATCATTTTGTTTGATGAGCCCACCTCTGCCCTTGATCCAACCATGACATGTGAAGTGCTCTCAATTATCCGAAAACTTACAAAAATGGGACTGACCATGTTAATTGTTACCCATGAAATGAGCTTTGCTAAAGAAGTCGCCGATCGGATATTCTACATGGACGAGGGAGGGATCTACGAAGAGGGAACTCCTGCAGAGATATTTGATCATCCCCAAAAAGAAAAGACAAAAGCTTTTATCCATCGGTTGAAAGTATTCGGTTATGAAATACATTCCAAAAGATTTGATTGGGTGACAATGAATGCCGAAATCGAAATCTTTTGTCAAAAGTATAACCTGGGCGCTAAAAAGGTCTATCATTTACAGCTTTTTCTGGAAGAACTGATACGGGACATTTTTAAACATTGTTATCAGAACTCATCTCCTGATATCGGATTTACAATTGAGTTTTCGGACCAAAACAACGAAACATCGATATCTTTTTCGTTTATGGCCGATGACTTCAATCCATTTAACGGGAAGGCCGATGATGTTGAGAATCTGGGAATGGTGCTAATTGGCAGAATTGCAAAAAAAATTAACCACCAATATGATAATGGACGGAATTCTATAATTATTAAACTTTAAAATTGGTCTTATGGAAAATAAATCGCGATTTTTACATGTTGCATTAACTGTTCTGCTCCTGGTCGCTTGCACTGGAGCTCCCACCAAAAAAATCAATGACATTTCCGATTTGAAGGGGAAAGTCATTGGGATGATGGCCATTAGTACTGATCTGAAAGGTATTGAGCAGGTGGTGTCATTCTATTCAGGACCGTTAAAGGAGGTTGTTTTATTCAATAGAACTTCAGATGAAGTAGCCGCAGTTCTGAATGGCAGGATCGATGGTTGCATGGCGCCTGATGTAATGATCAACTATTACGCCAAACGAAATCCAAAGTTGAAGGTGATTTTACCCGATAAAAAAGTTGAAGGTATCGTATTTATGCGGGTTCGCAGTGAAGACCTGAAACTTAAAGCTCAATTGGATAGCGCCATTACGATCCTTCAGGGAAATGGGGTATTGAAATCTTTGGAACTAAATTGGATAACAAATTTACCCGCATCAGACGAGCCTTTACCTAAAATTATCTCAAAGATTGAAGGGGCTAAAACTATCTATGTAGGAGTAACAGGAGATTATCCACCACTCGATTATATTGCAGCCAACGGCCGTCCTGCAGGATTTAATGTTGCTACTCTTACGGAAATCGGCAAAATTCTGAAATTAAATTTTGAGTTTGTTTCCATCGATACACAAGCCCGCTTCGCGGCCCTTGGAAGCAAGAAGATCGATGTGATCTTTTGCAATGTACATTCCATATCAAAGTTTTCTGATGAACTTGCCAATAAAAACCTGATATCAACGATTCCGTACAGCAACTTCCTGGGCGGTTATTTTCTCGTAAAAAGATGATCTGGCGGGAAAATACAGGCATTAAAGGATAAGAACTACTAAAATATAAACCGCCAATATTCGATTTCACAAGATGTTATGCCAGTAAATCACCGTTAAAAACAAACTTTATAGTAATCTCTAAATTAAATCCTTATGAAAAGCAATTCTACATTTTCACTGATAGTGTTAATGGCATTAATTTTAGCTGGCTGCGGAGTGAAGAAAGCCGATACGATTAATAAATTTTCTGATCTGGATGGTAAGGTGATTGGGGTACTTACCTCAAGTGCCTCACCCCAAAGCCTTGCAGATTTAGCTGCAAAATACGAAATTGGGGCTCAACCAAAGGAGGTGCTCGGTTTTAATAATGCCTCCGATATCATCGCCGGGATTATCACCGGCAAAATTGATGGCGCCCCAATAATGAGATTTATTGCAGATTATTACGTTAAAAGAAATAGTAATCTGAAAATTATTGAAGCAAAAACAAATGTTGAGGGTGGCATCCTCATGGCGGTACGGGTTGAAGATCATCAACTAAAAGATGACCTGGATAAGGCTATTACCACCTTACAGGAAAATGGAGTTTTAAATAAACTTGTAGATCAGTGGATTATAAATCTTCCTGCAACAAATGAGCCATCGATTCTGGCGATTCCAAAAAATGAAGGAGCCAAGACTGTCTATGTTGGAGTATCCGGGAATTATGTGCCACTTGATTATATCGCAGCTGATGGCAAACCTGCCGGGTTCAATGTTGCCCTTCTCACCGAAATTGGAAAATTGATTCATGTCAATTTTGAACTTATTTCGGTGGATGCTCAGGCAAAATTTGCAGCTCTTGGGAGTAAAAAAATAGATGTGGTATTTTGTCAGATGTATAATCAGCAAATTTCCTCATTATTTAAAGGTTCGAATATTAAGTATGCCATGACTAAACCATATTTTACGGATAAAGGGATGTGTTTGCTGGTAAGAAAGTAAATTTGGAAATGGCTAAAGCAGCTACCTTAATAATCCTGTTGTTGTACACAGGATTAGTGGCTTTTGGGGAGCAAAAGGGGCGTTTAGCCGGATTAGTCAGGGACAGTAGAAGCAATCCCATCGATGGTGCCGGCATCTCTCTCACTCCGGGTCAGGCAGGTAGTGTCACTGATGAGCAGGGGCGTTTCCGGTTGAATAATATTCCCAGTGGAAACTATACATTATCTGTTAGTTATATCGGGTATAAATCCTATACCTCAACTGTAGGCATCTATTCAAATGAAAATAAGGAACTCGTGGTTACCCTCGAAAAGGATAGTATTGTCCTGACCGGGTTAACGGTAACCGCTCAAAAACGTTCTGAAAATTCAAAAGAGGTACCCATTGCCTTGTCAAACGTTTCCGGTGGTTTCATCGAAAATAATGTTGTGGAATCCATGGGTGCACTCTCCTCCTTTGTTCCGGGTGTTCAGGTGCAGGAACAATCGGCCCTTTTCCCGGGGTTTGTGATCCGTGGCCTCACCTCCGATGTCGCTTCCTTAAATGTAGATAACCGGGTCTCCATTTTCCAGGATGGGGTTTCTGCCAGTAAACAAGTAGGCGCCTATTCCGAATTTTTTGATATTGAGCGGGTGGAAGTGTTGAAAGGCCCACAAGGTACACTCTTTGGCCGTAGTGCCCAAATCGGGGCAGTACACCTGATCACCAGGCATGCGAAAAACGAAACCTCCGGAAATTTCACCCTTGGAACTGGGAACTACAATCAAATGCGCACCAACGGCTATTTTAATATCCCATTGATAAAGAATAAACTCTTTGTAAGGGTGGCTGGGATTTATAACAATCGCGATGGTTATATTAAAAATTTATCGGGCGGAACATTAATGGGTAAGAATACGATAGCAACCAGGACTTCATTCAAATACCTTCCAGGCAAAAACAGCATGTTTGACCTCATCGTTAACTACCAGCACGATAGAAATCCTGGTCAGGATTTTAAAAGCGGCACCTTCGCACCCAGGGGAGGCGATCTTAGTCCTTATACGTTTGCTGATCTCGGTTCACGAGGGAAAGATCTGATCGATAAACGTGATTTGTTCACTATAACCGCGCAATACAAACAATTTTTCACCGATGGACTAAGCCTGACAGCAATTACCGGTTACCGTACACTTACCGGAACTTCAGTGTTTGACAGCGATGGCACCAAAGCCCAGGCATTGGATTTTAAGGCAAATGTTGACTATACCCAATTTAGCCAGGAGGTACGCCTCAACCTTGATAAAGAATATTTCACCGGATTTGCAGGTGCCAACTACCTCCATGAATATGGAAATGAAAAAAATCTGGTAACCATGGATGAACGGAGTTTCTTCGCTATGCTGTCACCAATGCTGGCAGGCAAAATTAAGGGATTTAAAATTATACCAATGATCATCGATGGGGAACCTAATCTTGCCCTATCTAACAACCCCCTCACAGGCATACCGTTCCAAACCCAGCATAAAGAGTCTAAAAATGACAATGGGGTCAATAACCATGCAATTGATATTTTCGCCGACGGTACTTTCAAACTGACTCCGCATTTTAAAATAACTACCGGAGGTCGCATGATCTTTGAAAACCAATCAACCTTTTACCAGGTTAACCCTTCTCCCGGAACACTCGGCTTTTTGCTTGGGAAAGGGGTTAACGATCTTTTCAAGCCAACTGTCGGGCGCATTGATAAAAGCCATTTCTGCTTCGATTGGGTTGGTCGCTTCGTCATGCAATACGATTTTTCACGGGAGGTAACTCTTTATACTTCCTGGTCAAAGGGGCGCCGGCCTAATGTGGTTCAAATAAATGCTGATACTACCGAATACCTTCGTGCCGAAATCGTGAATAACTATGAAATCGGAATTAAGACTTTACTTTTTGATAATCGCCTCCAGTTCAATGTCAGTAGTTTTATTTACGATTATCGCAATTTTCAGACTAGTTTAGCCGATATCAATGGCGGAGGTCTTTACCGGTTTATCGATTCAGGCAAAGCTAACGGTAAGGGTATTGAAGCTGAATTAAATTTAGCAGCAACGAAAAGCCTGACAGTTTTTGCCAATTATGCGTTACTGAATGCTCGGTTTAATGCCAGAAACTCCGAAGGCAAGGTTCAGCAGTTAGCCGGAAATACCTTTCGTCTGACGCCTAAGCAATCTGGATCTGCAGGTTTTTCTTATCAGATGGGATTACGAAAATATGGCATCATCACCCTTAACTTTAATGCTACTTACAAATCAGGATTCTTTTTCGATGATCAAAACACCACGGGGTTATACCAGGGACAATATGCACTACTCAACACTTCACTTTTATATACAAGTAAAAACGACAGGTACGGATTTCGGTTAAATATGAGTAATATTACCAATAAACACTTCCTGATTGATGCCGGAAATACGGGTCAGACTTTCGGTATTCCTACATTTGTACCTGGAAACCCGCGATTTTATGGAGTACAGTTATTCGTGAATCTTTAATGCGCATGTTCCTATCGAAATAAACAGCTTATTTATCATGAACACTATACCTGACCCATTAGGAGTATTCGAACAATGACCTGGGTGATTTTGAGATCTGGGAGATTGATAATGGAAATGTAAAAAGAGATGTGAATTAATTGATGATCTTATAAACTTTTATTTTTAAAAACATAAGTGGCTACATTTTATTTTTGCCCATTGAAAAAGGAGTCAATTAGTTTTTAAATCAATAAGCGATATCATTTATCATTTCGCTTAATGCCAGATTCGCTACAATTTTTGGGGGGAAGGCACCTTTTAAAATTAGTTCCTGTTTATTTAAAGATGATGTAATAGTCAGATTATATGCTGAATAACATGTTAAAACAATTGCTTTTATTCACTTATTTTTTTATATTTGATTTAATAATTGCCCAACGATTACTTGAAAATGGTTTTGGTTGGACATTCAATAGTTATTGGTGAATAGTATTAAATTGTTAATCGCAATTAGCAGTTAATATTGGATTTTAATTATCATTATTAATTCAATTTGGGTAAGCAAATTTATTAAAGTTCAAAATTAGTGCATTTTTGAGAACAAGGGTCTCTAATTTGAAAATGCAAGACCAATTCAGGTGTTTTCGTTGAGTCATTTATTTATCTAAAAATAAATATTTTATGAAAAGACGAATTCTTTCACTGGACGGTGGTGGTAGCTGGGCCATACTGCAGGCCATGGCACTAAAGGAAATTTATAAAGATACGTACATTACCACAAATTGTGGCAAAATTCTGGAACAGTTTGATGTAGTGGTTGCCAATTCAGGAGGTAGCCTGATGTTAGCTGCAATGCTAGTCAATAAAGACAAAGACATTGATGAGGTTATAAGACTATTTAATAGTGAGCCTGTACGCAGAAGTGTGTTCAGTGCTGTAAAATTTTGGGAACGGAGAGAATGGGTTGAAAAGGTGGTCGCATTAGTTCCCTTTTTAAAATCATTAAAGCCAAAGTATAAGTCGAGCAGAAAAGAAACAGGACTACTTGATGTTAAAGCTCTTGGTGAATTTGGAAAAACTCCTTTTAGTGGATTGTATAACGTCCCTGGATTTGAAAAAATAGCAAAGAATCTGGTTGTATGTGGTTTTGATTATGATCGGAACAGAGCCTATTTTTTTCGGACAAATGATCATAGCCCCTCTTCAGGGTCAGATTCGAAATATGTATATCGGCTTGTTGATGTTGTTAATGCGGCAAGTAATGCACCTGTTTCATTTTTTGATGAGCCAGTAAGTTTTAATTTAACGAAAGAGTCTGTTCACCGATTTTGGGATGGTGCAATAGGTGGTAATAACAATCCAGTTCTCATCGGACTAACAGAAACCCTTGCGTTATTTAATGAGGAGGGCATTACTCCCAAAGACATTGAGGTATTAAGTATAGGTACAGGGAATAACCTTCTTCCTATTCGTGGATATTCCATTTCAGATGAAACTGAACATGAAAAGCTGATCATGGAGAAAGTTGATTCATCCTTGTCGGTAGATATTCCTAAGATGGCCAAATCGATCATTTCCGAGCCACCTGATGCAGCTAATTTTATGGCCCATATTTTTCTTGGAGGTGGTGCAGCATCCAACAGCGAACCCCGGATCATAAGGCTTAATCCATTGGTTCAACCTCAATTGTCAACAGTTGATAATACCAATAAATGGATCATTCCACAAGGTATTCCCCCTGATAATAAAGTTGATTTTTTAAACCTCATTGAACTTGAAATGGATGCAATTAACCAAGACGAGGTTGAAAGAATTAAACAACTTGGAACCTGGTGGATAAATGGGATCGTTGTAAATCAGTCTATCCGGGCAAAAAGTTTTGATCTGAGCTGCGATATCGGACATGATACATTTCTAAAGGGGAAGATGGATTGGCTTAAGAGATGTGAAATTGTTTAATTTCTTGTATTTGTATTAATCGACGACAATCTTACCTTAAATTAATAATTATGAAATTCTTAGCAGACATCCACTGCCATCCAACCATGAAGGCTTACGGACACAGCTTTCCGGGTGGCGTCAACAGCCCAAATGTCAGATCAAAAAGTTCAGTCTGGTTCTACGACCCGCCCAACTTAATTGAAAAGTTGGTTGATCTTTTGGGGGGAATAACAAAATACCGTCAAAGCAGTTTTTCTTCCGTTGGATTTGGAAACACCGGAATCATATTTGCCGCACTTAATCCACTTGAGCGAGGCTTTTTTGACAACAATCTGGGTACGGGTGAATTCAACGATGTATTAGTCAATTTTATTACTTCAGTTGGTCGCGACCGGATTGACTTTGTACAATCCATAACCGATTATTTCCCTGATCTCGAAAACGAATATGATTATCTGAAGCAGATGGATGGAAAGGTAGTCAAACTTGCGGATCGGGCAAGTTATCACTATTCACTGGCCAGAAATGCAATGGATGTAATTAATATCCTCAATACTGATAGTAATGATGATAAAAGATCTAATTCAATTGCAGTTATTCTTACAATTGAAGGGGCACATTCATTAGGAACTGGTATTAATTCCCATAATAATCATGCCGACCGGAACTATGTTCTTGGTAATGTAGAAAAGATAAAGAGTTGGGTTCACCGACCATTGTTTATTGCAATTGCACATCATTTCTATAACGAATTGTGCGGTCATGCAGAAAGTCTTATGGGTATTCTAAAATTGGGTGTTGATCAAAGTTATCAGATAAATACTGGTTTCACTTCACTAGGACTTGAGGTGTTGGATAAGTTGCTGGATAATACCAATAATCAACGAATTCTGATCGATATTAAACACATGAGCAGGATTTCGCGGCTGGAATATTTCAACCTGCTTGATACAAAATATGCAGGGCAAGATATTCCGGTTATCGTAAGTCATGGCGGTGTAATTGGTAATGATATGGATAAACATTTATTTATGCCGGCCGATATCAATTTTTATGATGATGAAATAATCAGAGTAGCCAAAACAAACGGTTTATTTGGGTTGCAGCTTGACGAAAGACGGATTACGGCACCCGGCGATTTTGAATTAAAGAAATCGCATGGACTTGAACGACGAAAAGTTTTGTTTCATTCGAGTTTCCTGGTTTGGAGACAGATCCAGCATATCGCAGAACTACTCGATTCACAAGGTTTTTTTGGATGGGGTATTCAATGTATTGGGAGTGATTATGATGGAATGGTTAATGCTATTAATGGTTTCTGGACCGCTGAAGAATTTCCTGTTCTCGGAGATTATTTATTGATGCACGCGCATAATTATATGCAAAACAATTCAACCCGGTTAAACAATCCATTCAATCATATAGACCCCGAAGAGATCGTGAATCGTGTAATGGGGGTTAATGTTTATAATTTTATTATTCAATATTACTGTTAACATTTGGATGACTTAAAATTGCCGGCAAATTTTCAAACTGGGTTTTTAATTTTAGATATTATTTAAGTTCTATTTATATAACAGACTGAATTATGGATTTAAAGGTACACAAAGCAATTCTTTACAATGCGATGATAAAGTCAGGCCGTGAAGAAATGATAAGTTCGGATTTCCTTGCAATCTGGGCCGGTAACTGGATGACCGATATTAACCAGGCCAGTTGTGTATTAGACATGCTACCCGAAAAGGCTGTTAAGGGATTATTTAAAAATAAGGCAGATTACAGGCGATTTGTAAAAATGAAAAAAGAGAAAATAAGCCCTTATAATGCTTTTGTTTCAAATGAGAGTACGGAGTACGCATTGAACCCTTTATTAAAGGCTATTGAGGAGAATTGGACTAATCTTATCAAGGAACTATGGGAAGCAGAAATTAAATCTACAACTAATGATTATCACTTAACTGGAAATACAACAGAAAATATTACCACATTTGACTTGCAGAAAATAGGGATGTATTATCCGCTCGACCATTTTGATGTTGTTGGGAGCAAAGATATCACAGAAATTTCGGACATTACTGATAGGTTCACCAGGACAGCAGTTAATGGTATTTTTGAACATGCCTGTAACAGATTGCTTAAAAAGGCGTTTGACTTGAGACCTGACGATAAAAAAGCATCCCTGTTCTACCTTGGCAGGGCGCTGCATGTTCTGTCAGACTTTTATGCACACAGTAATTTTGTTTATTTGACGCTTCGCTGTTTTGCCGAAAGAGATGCTAAATATAATTCTATTGAAAGTTATTTTGCCGGAAGCTGGGAACACATTCTTTTTAAAAAATTCGGTTCATCCGATGCCATCCCCGTTATGACAGGGCGCTTTGATAAGATTGACACCATTGCTTCAATTTTAAAAACATACAAGAGCTTTATAATCCCCGATTTTAACGATTTTAAGGAAGACATTATCAAAATTGATGAAAATAAACCCCAGAATGATCGTTTATCCCTGATAAATTTTAAAATAAAGCAAAATGAAACCATACTGGCTCTGAACATTTTATTTGGAACCTTTAGCAATATCAAGTTCACACATGAGCTTCAGGGAATTGCTATTTTCACTGTCAAAGTGGTTGATTTTCTAAAACGACTTACAGGTGAAATTAAAAATGAATTTTTAGATCTAATCGACAATATTGTTGAGCAGGAACTAAAAACTACTGATAGCGAACATCTGGTCGACTTTGTTAAAGAACTGAAGAGTTATAGCCCCGATGATGCCAAATCGGAATTAAAGAACCATCTGAAAGCAGGCAAGTTAATGTATTACGAATACATGATCCAGAAAACCATTATCGACAATCTTTTTGAACACAACACTGAATATCTGCCTCATCATACCCTTATTGCAAATGATTCAGACAACAGTCACCCGGTAAGACGGTTGGAGTACAAAATGGCATGTTATTTTGCACACGCAGTTAGCAGGGACATTATTCACCTGTATTATAATAACGGCTCAATGGAGGATGCAAGAAGAATTTTAGACAATTACTATTTTTACCCAAAAACTTTTTATGAAGCCAACGAAGTGAGTATAATGAAAGCCATAAACGAAATGTATGGATGCCGCTGGTGGGAGTATATTCAAAATTGATAAAAGATTTCGGTTATGATTTATTTACCCAGGAGATTAAGTGATATGAGAACGCTGAATTTTTCAATTTTATTAATATTTAGCATATTCATTATTTTTCTATGGGTGTGAAAAAAAAATGATAAAAACAAACAGGTAATCCTGACAGGTAAACTTGTAAATCATACATCTTGTAACTGGAGATTACTAAAATTATTTTTTCAGAATTTAATGATATATCAATGATTTAGGTTTGATTAAAATTGTAAGCTTAATTAATCGTTTTGGTAATCTGCAATGATATGGTATTTTCGTACTTGATCATTTTGCCTCCGGCAATCCCCCGCTTTCACTAATAAGTCTTGTTGTTTTAAAAGACTGTCTATCAATGTTATTAAAACATTTAGATTCATTTCTCCCTCTTTTTTCGCGTATTCCTTTACGTACCAAATCATGCGGTTGTTCAAGGACATTGGAGTCCCTCCATCTTGTAAATAAGGAATAAATCGAATACTGTCCCGGAATGCACCCGGCAATATAAACCATTGGCAGCCGGTTTTAAGCATATAAATAGTTAAATAGTAGCGTGAAAATATCTCATAAAGAATGATTTCTTTTGCCATTGTCTCTTAATATTTCTGAAAATATTTTACTTTTAATCTTTTAATTGCGGTAGCACTCTTCGATGGAAACGAACAATCAGACAAAGGAGCTTTTTTTATATGAAGAAATGAAGAGGGGAAAGGAGTATGCATTCGATTTCTTCTTTAATTATTATTACCCTGGTCTGTGTGTGTATGCTCAAAAGATGATCTCAATCTCGGAACAAGAATCAAAGGATCTGGTTCAGGATATTTTCGTTAAATTCTGGAAAGATCGTGAGAAGACAGATATCCGCTTTTCTATCCGGTCCTATTTGTTTGTCTCCGTAAAAAATAAATGTTTCGATTTTTTACGCAAGAAAAGCGGAAGTTTAAAAGTTCAGGAAATCTCCAATGAGCACGACATATCCGATGAATCGTTTGAAACCTATATTTTATCTGAGCTTGAATCCATTTTTAACAAAAGCCTCGAGAAATTGCCTGAACGTTGTCGTGAAGTTTTTGAATTAAGTCGCTTTCATGGACTTAAAAACCGTGAGATTGCTGTGAAATTAAATTTGTCTGAGAAAACAGTAGAGAATCAGATAACAAAAGCACTCCATATTTTAAAGGAAGAATTAAAAGATTACCTGCCCTTGCTGGCTCTTTTCGATTTTTTTCGCTTTCTCTGATAGTTCGGTTTTTTATCTTCAATTATTTTTTGAAAGTGCATGGGGGGTAATTCAAAAAATTACGTCATAACGAATGTAAATGCAAAAGAAAAGTGGAAGACAAAAATTTTATATACAATTTAATTGACCTGGAGTTTACCGGTGGGTTGAATGAGCAACAGAAGGAGGAATTGAAAGCATGGATTGAGATGTCTCCGGAAAACGTATCTGAGTACAATGAAGTAATCAAACTTTTATCCTTTTCAGACAGGTTAGTTTCAATGAAAAAAATTGATGCTGAAAAAGATTTGTTACTGGTTAAGAAAAAGTTAAATCCAGCACTGAAGTTTAATATCTGGCTTCTGAATTTCCAAAGAGTAGCCGCGATTCTGGTACTGCCTCTTCTTATCTATACCGGCTTAACTATCTCAAACCATTCTCAGGGTAATAAAATTAGCACTGTAATAAAAAGTTCGGAAACTGCTTTTGGTGTTCGCTCTACTATCCAATTAAGTGATGGAACAAAAGTATGGATGAACTCAGGCACTAAATTAATCTATCCTGAGGAGTTCAATGGTAATTATCGAGAGGTTAAGTTAGTTGGAGAAGCTTATTTCCAGGTAGAATCAGATAAAGAACATCCATTCTTTGTCGATTTAAATGGTTTCAAAGTAAAAGCTACCGGGACACGGTTCAATATATCAAATTATCCCAGTGACAACGTCATATCAACGTATCTGGAACATGGTAAAGTCACCTTATTCTCTTACGCAAACGGAAAACAGGATGAACCGGTTCAGCTAAAGGAAAATGATTTAATCGTCCTAAATAAGGAGAAAATGAAATACAATATCCAAAACAACGCGGATGGCAAGAAATATTTGTCATGGATAGACGGTAAATTGGTATTTAAAAATGATAATACAAATGATGTCGCAATGCGGCTCGGCCGATGGTTCAATGCGGAGATCATATTTGATGAAAAGTTAACCAAAAAAGAATATGTCTTTACCGCAACCTTTACACATGAGTCACTGGAAGATGCACTAAGACTCCTCTCTTACAGTACTCCTATAAGCTATAAGATCATTTCCGGAAGTCAGCAAAATGATTCTTCATTCAGTAAAAGAAAAGTAATAATTACTAAAAAATAGAACTATGGAATAAACCAAATAAAACTAAGGAATAATCGAATATTACTAAACGGCAGAAAAAAGGGAAGCTGCTAACTTCCCTTCCAAAAATCCCTGTTAGGACAGGACATTATATATTTTATAAACAAAATAATTACAAATGTATGAAAAAAAATCATTCCCAGTATAGGGTAGGAGCGGATTATGAATTATCGCTTAAAAAAATTATAAGAAAGATGAAAATAACTCTATTTGTTGTTTTAATATCTGCTATCCAGGTCTTGGCGAAAGATGGTTATTCTCAAAATACACTTTTAAGTCTGAAGAAGGAGAATTCAACCATCGAGAATGTCCTTGGAGTAATCGAAAGCCAGTCTGAATTTTACTTTTTATACAATGGCAAATTGGTAGATGTTACACAAAAAGTAAGTGTAAACATTGAAAAGCAGGACCTTGAAAAAACACTGAATGAAATTTTCAAGGGTACAAATATCGATTACAAGATCTATGATCGTCAGGTAGTTTTGTCACCAAAAGCAAGTACCGACCTCAGCCAGCAGCAAAAAACTGTTTCCGGCAAAGTCACTGATGCTTCAGGTGCTCCACTACCTGGTACTTCCGTAGTAATAAAAGGGACGACAACTGGTGTATTAACTGATGCAACCGGAAATTACTCGCTTTCCAATATTCCTGAAAACGCAATTTTACAGTTTTCGTTTGTGGGGTTGAAGGGTCAGGAAATACCAGTTAAAGCGCAATCCCACATAAATATTACTCTGGTTGAGGAAATTATCGGCATTGATGAGGTCGTTACTATTGGTTACGGAACTGTAAAGAAGAGAGATCTTACAGGGTCGGTTGCGTCTATCAAATCGGCTGAAATTATGAAAACTGCAACAACCAATGCATTGCAATCATTGCAAGGTAAAGTTGCGGGAGTGGATCTTACCAAAAGCAGCGGAGTAGCAGGTGCCGGTTTAAATATAAATTTACGCGGAAACCGGTCTATCGCTGCAACAAATGATCCTTTGATTCTTGTTGACGGCTTGAGTTATGGTTCTACACTCGACATTAATTCTTCTGACATTGAGTCAATGGAAATTTTGAAGGATGCTTCCTCTACGGCCATTTATGGAACAAGGGGTGCTAATGGTGTCATAATTATAACGACAAAAAAAGGACTATTCAATAAAACAGGTGGAAAAACTAAAGTTTCAGTCAATTCGTACACCTCATTTAATAGCTCCACAAGTATTCCACAAAAAATGAATGCTCAGCAGGAATACCTCTTCATGGCAGAAGCTAAGCGATATACCGACGAGAAATCCACAAAGGCTTGGGGAACAACAAAGTTGAGTGATTATACTCCTGAAATTATTCTTTCAAATGTTATCAGTTCACCGTATACAAAATCTGTATATCAAATATATCAGGAGGGTGGAGTTGACTGGTTTGATTTGGTACTTCATAACAGTGTTACAAATAATGGTGAAGTCTCTGTTTCAGGGGGCGATGCAAAAACGGCCTTCAATATATCTCTTGGATATATGGATGAAAACGGACTACTGCGCAACAACGAACTAAAAAGATACAACGCAAGGATTAATCTTGACCACAAAATTTCCAATTCAATTAAAACAGGATTGAGTATTCAATATACAAAGCGCAACCTTGACCAAAGGAATGACAATATGTACTATTATGCGATGGTATCGTATTCTATATCACAAGTCAGGTTACCTGACGGATCACTTCTTGACAAGCCAGCGGAACTTGGAAGAAGTTATACAAATCCTTTGATTAATGAATTACCTAACTATTATATTGATAATACGCGGAATAACAGGCTGTTCGCGAGTATGTATCTTGAGTGGGAAATAATTAAGGGTTTAAATTTGAAATCGGTTTTCGGGATTGATGATCAATCTGATCGTCGCGGACAGTATACAGATTTCATGTCCACTACAAACTTCCAGTCTGGCCAAAGTTCTTATATGTCAGCGTCAAACAGCGTGACAAATAATTATATTAATGAAAACACATTGTCCTATTCTGTGCCGCTGGGGCAAAAACATCAACTCCAGTTGGTTGCAGGCCAAAGCGACAGCAAGAGCGTTTTTGAGTCTCATTCAGCCTCCGGATATGCAACCACCGACCACTATACATTGAGCACATATTATGACCTTACGTATATCCCGTCGGCATCAAGAGCTCTTGCCAACAGCTACACACAATCGAATATGTTGTCTTTTTTCGGACGGGCAAGTTACAAACTGATGGGAAAGTATCTGCTTACCGCAACAAATCGTTATGACGGTTCATCAGTACTTGCCGAAGGTCATAAATGGACTTCATTCCCATCAGTATCTTCTGCATGGATTGCATCGGAAGAGCCTTTTCTTAAAAATATAAACAGCATCGACAACTTAAAACTACGTTTAACCTGGGGAAAAACAGGGAATGCTGCCGTCAAACCATATCAAACCATAACTGCCCTTGGATCGGGTAAAATCCCATCTACTTTTTACAACGGCACTAACCAAATCGTTTACCAGGGACAGGTTCCTTTTAATCTTGGGAATACAAACCTTGGCTGGGAAATCACTGCGGCATACGATGCAGGCCTTGATATGTCTATATTAAAGAACCGAATATCAGGAACTTTCGATTTCTACAGTTCAAAAACTTCCGATCTGCTTCTGATGAGGGCATTCCCGGGCACATCCGTCTATCCTCAGGTTATGCAAAATATCGGTAATACCGAAAATAAGGGATTTGAAGCAGCTCTGAATTTCAGGATTATTGATAAGAAAGATTTCAGTTGGAGCAGCGACCTGACATTCTCAATGAACAGAGATAAGATTGTTTCTCTGGCAAGCGGTTTGGCTCAGGATGTTTCAATTCCTACCGCTGCTTTAAAAGTTGGCGATCCGGTCTTTCAATTCTATGATTTTGAGGCTGATGGCTGCTGGAAAATTTCAGAAGCAACTCAGGCCGCAACATTCAATAAAGTACCTGGCGATGTGAAATTTATTGATTTCAACAAGGATGGTAAGATTGATAATTCGGATAAACGTTTCTATAACAAAAGTCCAAAATTCATTGCGGGCTGGAACAATACGGTATCTTACAAAGGAGTATCATTGTCCGCCCTGGCTTTTGCAAGGATAGGACAGTGGGTAAGTTCCGACATCAATACGTTATACCTTCCTACTCAACCCGGAGGTCAACCAGTGTTGGATTACTGGACACCTGAAAATCAAAACGGCAAATTTCCACGTCCTGGTCTGGCATCTGGCCTGGCCGATGTGCCAACACTTGTTTACGAGAAGGCCTCATTCCTGAAAATAAACCAGATTATCCTGAGTTATACTTTCCCAGTAAAGACAATCTCTAAAATTGGATTAAGTAACCTTAAAGTTTATGGTGAATTGCAGAATTTCTTCTCATTCAGTAATATGAAAAACTATGACCCTGAAAGAGGCGGCAGTTTTAAGGATCCTTTGATGAAACAAGTGGTGTTTGGGATTAACCTGGAATTTTAAATTGGCTAAAACATTTAATTATGAAAACAAAAATTGTATATAATTCGATAATACTTGCCGTATTAATACTGACAAATATCTCCTGTTCCAAATTTCTTGTTGAAGATAATAGGGCCGGCGCCACCGAAGATGTTATTTATTCTACTAAAACGGGAATAGACGGGTTGGTTGGAGCGTCATACTCATATCTTCGCGGATGGTATGGTAAGCAGGGCGGTGTTTACTTAAGCGAAGGGGGAAGTGATTTATGGCTTGCCGGTTATGATAACCAGGAGAAAACTCTGGTCAATTATTCCGGCATTTCCTCACAGGTTATATCAGGGAATCCGAATCCGGCGCTTGATGAATACTGGGAGCTATTATACACTGCAGTAAATGTCTGCAACACGGGATTGAAATATGTCGCGTTGGCCCCCTCCACGATTCTTTCAGACGCAGAAAAAACTGCGTATACGGGCGAACTAAAAGCTCTGCGGGCTTTTTATTACTGGCATCTTGTCGAAACATGGGGACCGGTGCAAATTAACACCGAACCGCCAAGCAGCGCTTCGTCAATCGCACACCGCTCCTCGGAACAAGAAGTGTATGCATTTATGCTTGATGACATAAATGACGCAATAACTAAGCTTGCCGGTAAAACGGTTAAAACGGGACATATAAATATTTGGGCTGCCAAGGCAATGAAAGCCCGTTTCCTACTTTACAAAGCAAGTAAATTCACCGATAATCAGGCATATGCTGATGCGGCGGCAGCGGCTGAAGATGTGATTTCCGGTAGCGGATCCACGTTTTTCGCTAACTATGCCGATTGCTGGAATGCACAAAATGAAAATGGCATTACAAATAAAGAGGTGATCTGGTGGGTTGACTATTCCTCCATCCTTGAAAATAATATATTGCCAAAGCGTTTGAAAACGGACGCCAAGGGGAACGCCTTAAACTTTTCAGCTCCACTCGGTGGCAGCGGCGCCCAAGGCGGCAACTATATGCACCTTGCTTACGTCGGGGTTTGGAATTTTCTTCCTGCTTTAACAACCGTTTTTGTACGTACAGCCAGTGAATCTGCTAAAACAATAACATATTCCGGTAAAACGTATAATTTAGGAACTGACTACCAGGCTTACAGTAAAGGTTTTACAGAATTTTCGCCATCGGGATACCTTTTAGATCTATTTAATGATGCAACCGACCAGAGGTACCAGGCTTCTTTCAGGGACACATGGTATGTTGCCAAGACACTTCAAACGGCTTTCGCTGCAGGGGTTGCACCGCCAGCCGGTTTTGCAAATATGCGCGATACTGCTGTTTATATGTCGAAAAAGGTTGTCACATCTGCCAATGTTATTTCAAGGGCTGCTAATCGTTATATTCTCTTCTCACGCACTGATGTAGCTAATCCTGCAGTCTATCCTCTATATCAGGATGCTGCCGGAACTATGTCAACCATTGCATCTTCATCTGCCGGAAATGATAACTACAAAGGGAACAGGATGTATATAAATTTGAAAAAATTTGATGACTTGACCGCATCGATCATAGGAAACCTTAGTGAAAGGGATGCATTCGTAATTCGTCTTTCAGAAATGTATCTTATTGCAGCTGAAGGCTATATGATGTCAGGTCAGTCTGCTCAAGGAATCGCAAAACTTAATACCTTAAGAACAGCCCGTGCTATTGCCGGCCAGTCAAATGTACTTACAGCAGCAGAAGAATCACAGGTTACAGGTAAGAATATAAATATAATTCTGGACGAAAGGGGAAGGGAGCTTTGTGGAGAGCAGCAGAGGTGGTTTGACCTTAAACGGACAGGAAAGCTGCTCGATAGGGTTAAAGCGTATAATGGTTATGCTAAAGACAATATAAAGGATTTCCATGCATTACGTCCAATCCCACAACCTCAGCTTGATGCCATCACAAATAAAACAGACGGTTCTGATGCTAACGGTTTCTGGCAAAACACAGGATATTAATGATTTTTTTCATTCGATTTTAGTAGGATTGATTCTCTCTTAGATGTAAATGAATAAGAAGTTTTGGGAAAGAGACCAAAGAAAAGTCTCTTTCCCATTTTCACCAATCGTTTTTGATGAGGAGTGGGCAGAATATGCTTCAACCATTAGGAAACGGTCTAACTTTTCATGTCAACTTCTTTATAAAAAAATCCTTCAGTCTCATTTAAAATCAAATTCTACTGCTTTATATTCAATTAAATGGAAAATAGTAAAAGATTAATTGCACTTGATGTTTTTCGGGGATTAACAATTGCTTTAATGATTTTGGTGAATACCCCTGGCAACAAAAATTCAACATATCCAGCCTTACTTCATTCGAAATGGGATGGTTGTACACCCACAGACCTTGTATTTCCGTTTTTTATGTTTATTGTTGGTTCTGCGATGTGGTATTCCTATAAGAAGTATAACTATTCCCTCGACAGGAAACTTGCACTCAAAATTCTCAAGCGTTCTCTTGCAATCTATTCAATTGGATTATTGATCAATGCATGTTCTGCATACAGTTTCGACTTTAGTAATATAAGAATAATGGGTGTTTTGGCCAGGATTGCAATTGGGTATGGAATTGCCTCATTCATTGTTTTAGTTGTACGGTTGAAATGGATTAAAGTAATTATTACAATAATTTTACTCCTGTATTGGGGGATATTACTCATGTTTGGTGGTGATTCCCCTTTCTCCCTGGAAGGAAATTTTGTTCGGATATTCGATGCTGCCGTACTTGGAATAAATCATATTCCGGTACTACGCGGAATTAGCTTCGATCAGACCGGTTTGTTGAGTTCATTTCCTTCGATCGCAAATATCTTACTTGGTTATCTGGCAGGAAATCTGATTGACAAATCTGAAATTAAATTGATCGCAGCCAGGAAACTTATTCTTTGGGGACTAGCAGGAATCATACTGGCAAATGTGTGGGGGCTTGTTTTTCCTATTAACAAATTACTCTGGACCAGCTCATTTGTTCTCTATACATCCGGATTTGCTTCAATATTGCTGGGAATCCTGTTTTGGGTCACGGATATAAAAGGAATTACGAAATGGTCTAAACCATTTCAGATATTTGGGATGAATTCGATTTTTATATACGTCTTCTCAGAACTCTTAGCTATTGGTTTTTTGATCAGGATCATTCCCTCATTGGCTGGAAAATCTGTTTCTATTCATAATTGGATTTATAATTCTATTTTTTTGCCAATAGCCGATCCATTTAATGCTTCCTTACTTTATGCAATCACTTTTACATGCTTTTGCTGGTTTGTCGGTTGGATTCTATTTTTTAAAAAGATATTTATTAAGTTATAAAACTATAAACAATGAAAAAAGTTAAGACTATCGCTTTTGTTTCGGCTATCATGCTATTTGCCTTTTTTATTCAGGAGGGATTTGCACAAAATACTAAATTTCAGGCAGGTATTGCAAGAATAGACATAACTCCCACAGAGAATTTGTTTATGGGAGGGTATGATGAATCGTGCAGAATAGGCCGATCGGATGGCGCCTCCGGGAAAATCTATATCAGAGCTTTGATATTTAATAATAATGTCAGGAAGATCGTTTTTGTTGAATGTGATATTGTGTCTATTTCATCAAACGAAAATGAAGCTATAAGAAAATTGATATCCAAAGAAACGGATATCCCTTTTGAAAATATCATGCTTGGTTGTGTACATAACCATGCTGCACCTTCTCTGGATAGTTCAAATAGTAAATCTGAGTGGTACAGAAGCTTTAACGCTAAAGTTGTTAAAGCGGTTAAGGATGCAATAGCTGACCTGGAACCTGTAAAAATAGGTGGGGGTATCGGAAGGTCCGGCATTGGAATGAACCGTAGAAAAAGGATGGAGGATACAATATCGTATACAACATTCGATGAAAACAATTCAAGCCAATCATATGGTAAATACAAAACAGATCATCCGGTAAAAATAAGAGAAATGGCTGGTGTCTATCGTTTGGGGGCTAACCCTGAAGGAGCTATTGACGATCAGGTTGGAATAATGAGAATTGATAAATTATCAGGGGAGCCAAAAGCTGTTTTTGTTAACTATGCATGCCATGGGACCTCGCTGGGAGGAAGAAATAATAAAATAAGTCCGGAATGGAATGGTCACATGCTGGAATATATTGAAAAAACGATTCCTGGCGTTACAGGTATATTCGCCAACGGGGCGGCAGGTGATATAAATCCAAGGTTTGTCGGCGGACTTGATGGTTATAAGGATAATCTTGAAAATACGGCCAAACTTGGGTATGAAATTGGGAAAGAGGTAGTTGATGTTTTTATCAAAATCAAAACAGCTTCTCCGATAGATCCTGAAATAAAAATTATACATGAAAATATAGTTTGTCCGTTAAAATATGGTGAGGTTGTTAAAGACTTTAGGCATACTACCATGGATGTTCCAACTTCTGTGGTCAGGATTGATGATTTTGAATGGATAATCTTCCCCGGCGAATTATTCCATAAGATAGGAATGGTAATCAAATCAAGTACTCACGCGAGATATCCGTTTTTTGTCGGATATTGCAATGGGTCTTTGGGTTATCTGCCAACTCAACAAGCATATAGTGAAGGTGGATACGAGCCCTGGTCTTCCCATTTTGCCCCAGTAACAGAAAAGATATATGTAAAGGGAGTTATAAAAATATTGAAGGAACTGTATTAGTAGAACCTATGTATAATTTACAGATACATGAGACTCGTTATTGTATTAGGGATGTTTTTAGTTGCAATATTGTTTTCCAGGTGTCAATTTTTAAAGAACAGGACAACTGATAAGAGGAGCAACGAATCTATTCTGCCTTATAAAATTGGGGAATATGGATATGATTTAGCATTTCTTAAAAAAGAGCTAAAACTGGTGGAGTTGGTCAATGGTGAAACAAGATTAGTGGTTGTTCTGAAATATCAGGGAAGGATTATGACCAGTTCATCTAAAGGTTTAAAAGGCCATTCATTTGGTTGGATAAATTATGATTTGATTAGATCAGCAAAAATTGATGCGCATGCCAATCCATATGGAGGAGAAGAACGTATTTGGCTGGGACCTGAAGGTGGTCAATTCTCCGTTTTTTATAAAAAAAGGGGGGCTATCGGCCATGAACAATGGACAATTCCGGCGGCACTGGACCACGAAGCTTTTGCTGTTGAAGCGATGAATCCGGAGAGCGTAACATTGGGAAAAGATGTTGAACTTGAAAATTATTCAGGTACAAAATTTAAGGCAAAAATAACCCGTATTGTATCACTTCTCGACAGCAGCGAAATAATGTCAAGCTTAAGAATGGGATTTGGAAAATCGGTTAGTGTAGTTGGGTATCAGTCGGTGAACTGTTTAAAAAACACCGGAGATAATTGCTGGAATAAACGCAGCGGTGCTTTGTCAATCTGGATATTAAGCATGCTCAAAGCATCACCCTATGTAACAGTAGTTATTCCATATAAAAATGAAGGAGAGAAAATAATTGTCAATGACTATTTCCATAACATCCCTGAAAACAGGTTAAAAGTTGCCGAAAAGGTGGTTTATTTCCGTGTGGACGGGAAGTTCAGAAGTAAAATCGGAATATCACCACTGAACTCTTTTCCCTATTTAGGAAGTTATGATGCCAAAAATAAAGTCCTTTCAATCCTGGCTTTTTCGTTGTCTGAAAATTCTAAAGATTATGTCAATTCATCTTTAGTGAAATATCAGGAAGATCCTTTTTCAGGTGATGTCATTAATTCGTATAATGATGGTCCTTTAAGTGATGGTTCGCAGATAGGAGAATTCTATGAATTGGAAACTTCATCTCCGGCAGCATTCCTTAAACCAGGAGATGAAATAACCTATATCAATCGGATGTATCATTTCGAGGGCAATGAAGAAGACCTGAATGTATTGGCAAAATCAATACTGAAAGTACCACTGTCAGAAATAATAAATACATATAGCGCAAATAATCAGTAAGATAAAATGTAATATCTATATTGGAAATTAGTGAAATAAACTTTATAGATGGTAAAACAATAAAAGATAAGGTATTTAAAGTGGAATCAGGCCACTTCTGGGAATTCGCTATAAAGCTTATTTATACATATCGATATCATTATAATAGTTCTGTAAATTTTAATATTATTCAATTTCAATAATATGTAAAAAATAAATCTTATGAAAAGTTATTTATTGGTAAATTGTTTCCTTATTTCTTTCCTGACTTCCTACGCATCGCAGAAGTCAGACTCTCCGTTTACCTTTGAAAAGAACAGTCAGGGAGTGAAATTGTCTGAAAACGGAAAGCCAGTTTTCTTTTATCAAAAAATGCCAAAATCTCTAAATGGCAAATACATTTGCAACAATTATTTTCATCCATTATATAGTTTGAATGGTGATACGCTTACCGAAGAATTTCCATCAGACCACCCTTATCATCGCGGCATTTTCTGGGCATGGCATCAGGTTTACATCAACGGGAAAAGCGTTGGTGATGGTTGGATTATGGAAAATATTGAACAGGAGGTTGTTGATGTGCAAGCAATTTCAAAAAATAAGGTAAGTCAACTTAACCTAAGTGTATTATGGAAGTCCCCATTATTTGAGAATGACAAACCTTTTCTTAATGAGCACACAACTATAACAGTCTATGCTCTTCAAAATGGGATTCGCAGGATCGATTTTGCAATTACACTGAATACTCTTGTACCGGGTGTTGAAATTGGTGGTTCAAATGATGAGAAAGGATATGGTGGTTTATGTGTCCGATTTAAGCTCCCAGATGATTTGACATTCACATCAGTGGATGGGCCTGTAATTCCCAGGGTCTCTCAGATTAATGCCGGTCCTTATATGGATTTTTCCGGTTCTTTTGGCAAAAATGGGGAAACTGTTGGCGCTGCAATACTTTGTTATCCTCAAACGCCAAATTATCCTCAACCATGGATATTGCGTTCAGTAACAAGTATGCAGAATATTGTTTTTCCAGGGAGGGAAAGAATCTTATTGGCCATGGACCGTCCTGTTGTTTTGCATTATCGCCTGATCGTCCACAACGGGAATGCCCAAAGTCTCAATCTCCCGGGCTTTCAATCAGAATATGAGAAAACTCCCATATTAGAATAATTTAAGTAGAAAAAATCAATATTCAATTCCGTAGTAATGACTAAAAGAGAAATCGTATATAGGACACTTAAGTTCCAGGAAATACCTTACGTACCCTGGCATTTCAGATTTACTGTGGAAGCCCGCGAAAAACTGGTGGATTACCTTCCGGGTGTCGATTTGGAAGAATACCTGCAAAATCATATTATCGGATTAGGAAATGACATTGGTTTTTTTGAGTATTTGGGAGATGACCTTTATAAAGATGGGTTTGGCGTTGTATGGGACAGAACTGTTGATAAAGATATTGGTGTTGTAAAAGGGACACTTTTGTCAGAACCAAACCTCGACGGTTACCGATTCCCGGATCCACGGGATAAACGGTTTTTCGAAGCGATCCCCGATCAGATAATAAAAAATAGTGACCGGTTCAGAATGTATTCCATTGGTTTTTCACTTTTCGAACGGGCATGGTCAATGCGGGGAATGGAGAACTTGTTTATGGATTTTTATATGAACCCTGACTTCGTCCATGAATTGCTGAACGAAATTACTGAATACAATATTGCACAAATTAATGAGGCATGTAATTATGATATTGATGCCATTCTTCTAGGTGATGATTGGGGACAACAAACCGGATTACTCATGGGTTACGATTGCTGGAAAGAATTCATTTATCCGCAGTTAAAAAGAACCTACAAGGCGATTAAGGACATGGGGAAATTTGTGTTCATTCATTCATGCGGCAATGTTGACGAATTATTTGATGATCTGGTTGCAATAGGGGTAGATTGTTTTAATCCATTCCAGCCTGAAGTAATGGATACCCAATCACTACTTACCCAATATCGCAATAAGCTATCATTTTGGGGCGGGTTATCCATACAAAAAATATTGCCTTTTGGAACAACCGATGATGTGATAAAAGCGTCATGTACCCTCCTGGAGTGGGGAAAAGATGGTGGGTATATTTTTTCACCCTCCCATGCTGTTGAAGGAGATATTCCGATCGAAAACATCATTTCGTTTATTGAGGAAGCTAAGAAACAATTATTTTAATATTCAAATGCACAGATATATGAATAAGGTCCTTTTATATACTTTAGTGATAATTACAAGTATCAATACCCGTTTGACCGCTCAGATATCTTACCCGGGTAATGATCCGGGCCTGGCGATTGCAAAAAAGATGGCTCCGGATCTGATAATTCTTGAAAATCGTGCGATCAGTTTGTCATTTAATAATAGTGGGAAAAAAATAACGATTAAAAGTTTTGAAGATAAAATAACAAAAGAGGCGATAAAATTCATTGATGCAGCACTGTTTGAACTTACAATCAATGATAGCACGCTAATTACATCAAATGAATTTAAACTTGTTGGTGCACCCTCAATTTCAACATTATATGCGGATCCGAATTCGGCAAATTACGCAGGCCGATTGTCGGGTAAAAAAGTTTCAGCAGATATTGAAAGTCAAAAATTTGGACTGAAGGTCCATTGGGAAGCCTCTTTAAGAGATGGCTCTAATTATGCTCAGCAGGTATTTAGATTTACAGCCAAAGACTCAACAAAGTTTTCCGGAATTACATTATTGAAGTTTCCCCTTGAAATGAATGTCAGAAATGGAGGTGAAGTCGACGGCTCCCCTTTGGTTCATAATACGATGTTTTTTGCCCTTGAACATCCTCTTTGTAAGACAGAACAAAGCCCTACGCATATTCGTTCTTACCTTTCAGGCCTGATGTCTGTTATGTCATCAGTATGGGGAGCTACCCCGGTAAACCAGTTACGCAGGGGATTTCTTTTTTATACCGAAAGAGAACGGAAGCAACCCTATCACCAGATACTTCATTATAATTCATGGTTTGATATTTCGTGGAGAGACAGAAATTTAAATGAAGAGGTGTGCCTGGACAGGATAAACCTGTTTGCTGACAGTCTTATTGTCAAACGTCATGTAGCAATGGACGCTTTTTTATTTGATGATGGGTGGGATGATATAAAAACGCTTTGGGGATTTAATTCAGGATTTCCTGACGGATTTACAAAACTGCAAAAAGCTGCTGAATCGCTCAATTCCTCAGTTGGCGTTTGGATATCACCCATCGGAGGTTACCATGCTAAACAAATTTCAAGACTAAAATTCGGGAATATGCAGCAGCCCCCTTTCGAAACCAGCAAACTTGGGTTTTCCATGGCCGGACCTGTTTACTATAAACGCATCAAAGAAGTGACCGGTTCGTTTATTAAAAACTATGGCATCAGCATGTTTAAATTTGATGGAATGGCAGTCAGCGGGGAGATAACCAATGATCTGGCGGTAAGCAGTGGAGCAGATGTCTCCTACCAAAAAGAAGTAGAAGCTTTTTTAAAACTGATTAATGAATTGACTTCTTTGAAACCTGATTTATACTTAAGTTTGACAACCGGTACATGGCCATCGATATACTGGTTATTTTACGGCGATAATATATGGCATGGAGGCGATGATACCGGTATGATTGGTGAAGGTTCGCTAAGGCAGCAATGGATTAATTTCCGTGATGCAGCCACCTATAAGTATATTGTAAAAAGGGCCCCTTTGTATCCGTTGAATTCGTTGATGTCAGATGGAATCTGTATTGCTGATAAAGGTAATCCCGGTAAATTAGAGATGGATGATAAGGATATTTCTGACGAAATATGGTCATTTTTCGCCACAGGGACAAATCTCCAGGAATTATATATTAATCCTCATAAACTAAATTCAGCTAATTGGGATTGTCTTGCAAAGGCAGCTAAATGGGCGCGGGAGAGTGAATCAGTTCTGGCAGATGTGCATTGGATTGGGGGAGATCCGGGGAAAGGCGAAGTCTATGGTTTTGCAGCATGGTCACCCCCAAAAGCCGTTCTAATGTTACGTAACCCCTCAAAAGAAGAGAAGATATTTGAAGTAAAGGTTGCCGACGTATTCGAGTTACCCGTTTCTTCGAAAAATGATTTCGTGTTTTATGATGCAAAAACTGACAGCATACAACCGATTGCAAAGGGAGAATCATTTCATTTTATCTTAAAACCCTTCGAGGTTAAAGTTCTAAATGCCTTCCCTAGATAATTATAAACAATTTTAATTATGAAAAATTTAATTTGTCTTATTACATTTTTTTTGGAACTTGTTTCTTTCCAAATAGTTAATGGACAACAACAATCAAATGGGAAAGGAAATCCATATGCAGTTGCTACCTATGAATGTGCAGGCATTTACTGGAAAACCCCCGATGACGGAGCTTGCAGGATCAGGTATAAGGATGCTAAAAACGGATCATGGAAAGAAGCACTTGACCTGGTTTATGATTCTCGTGACAATGAATACAGGGGAAGTATTATTAACCTTACTTCTGGTACAGATTATGATCTTGAGTTATCTTCAGCTAATTCAAAAGCAAATCTTAAAATCAGGACAAGGAACGATAACTTTCCTATAGGGGAAAGGACTATCCTGCCTGAGGGAGAATCTGACAAATCGATTGTGATTACCGAATCAGGAACCCCGGAAGCTTACCACCTGATTACTATACCTGATAATTCGAAATCAACTTTGAATATGGGAAATGCTTCAGATTATGGAATCGAAATAAATGCTGATTATGTGATTGTCAGAGGAGTCGAAATAAGAAACGCTGCCATTCATGGAGTTATCATCAGAAGTAACAGGCACGATATTGTAATTGAACAATGCCATATTACATTTTGGGGAAGGATCGGCGGAACACATTCCTATGGGATCACGGAAGGAGGTTCCGATAGCGGCATATTTGCGGAGGATGGCACGCAGAATATTACCGTCCAGAGAAATCTGATTGAATACCCAAGGGGAGCATCAAACGATTGGGAAACAGGCCATCCCGACGGGCCACAAGGAATAACCTTTAATCAGAGTAAGGGGGGGAACGTAATCCGGTTTAACAACATAGAGACTACTGAGGACCATGGTTTTAATGATGGAATTGGCGGGTACAGCAACTTCTCATTTACAGGAAACATGAACCGCGATTCAGATATCCACGGGAATATAATCAGCGGCGTGTGGGACGATGCAATTGAATGCGAAGGTGCCAATATGAATGTCCGTATATGGGGAAATTATATGAATTTATTCTTTAATGGTATTGCCACCGCCTGTACTTCAAGAGGTCCGATTTATATTTACAGAAATGTAATGGGCCAAAGTAGAACGGGTCACTGGAATACTAATGGAGGAGTAGTCGTTAAAATAGGAGATGAAGGAGAATATAAAGGAGGCAGGCGATTTATTTTCCATAATACAGCTTTACAACCCAAAGGGGTTTATAGTCCAATGGGAGGCGGCAGGACTTCCAACATAGTTACCCGGAATAACATATTTGATGCCCAGGGAAGGATGCCGTCCGATACACCAGGTGAAACTGCAAGCGATTATGATTATGACTATTGCCCGGGTGGGATACAAGATGGTTCAATACAGGAAAAACACGGCATAAGAATCAGGACAACTCCTTCAGGAACAAGATTATATATGCCATCATATAATCTTGAGTTTTATCCCCGTTCAACTATAAACACCATAAAATTTGGGGCATTTATATATAATTTCGGCGATAAAAAAGTAAGGATTACTGATCCGGTTGTTCAGATAAAAAATCCGTTGAGAGATACAGGAGCCATTCTTCCCGGATTTAACGATGATTTTAAAGGAACTGCTCCAGACCTTGGTGCCTTTGAATTTGGGAATCCTCCACTGCAGTTTGGGAGGCGTGCCTATCTTAATTATGATGATGGATGGGCTCCATGGGATAAATTCTGAGAATTAAAGACAAATTTAGAATTGATATTTGATATCACAGGCAACAAACGACAAATTATCAATGTGAAAAATCTGGTTTGAAAATTAACGTAAAAAATAGATATATGATTGAAAGTAAAGATTATACGAAGTTGCAACTTACTATGCTGGTTGCGTTAAGGGTTGTGATTGGCTGGCACTTGCTTTATGAAGGAGTTTCAAAGTTGTTGAATCCTGGCTGGTCAGCAGTAGGTTTTCTTAGAGAATCTCAATGGATCATGTCAGGTATTGCCAGGTGGATTATTTCTCATGGCAGTGTATTGGCAACTGTAGATTTTCTGAATGTATGGGGCCTGATTGCGATTGGATTAGGATTGATTTTAGGATTGGGCACACGCCTGGCAGCAATTTCAGGGGCAGTACTCATTTTCATATATTATTTAAATAATGCTCCTATTATCGGAATCGAATACTCAATTCCAGCAGAAGGAAGTAATCTGATCGTAAGTAAGACGCTTATTGAAGCAATTGCTCTTTTGGTACTGTCAGTTTTTCCTACGGGCTCAATTGTTGGGTTGGATGTCTTTATTTCCCGATTTAAAAACATAAAAAAGAAAATAAAATGACTAAAGAAGAAAAATTAAAACAAACCGAAGAAAATAATATTCTGTCGCGGAGGACGCTGTTGAAGGCTTTGGCTGGCCTCCCCGTTTTAGGGATGTTTGGTTACGAGGTGTTTGAAAAAAAGCTGTACGACAGTAAGGGTGAAAACAGATTAATAAAAGAGCTCGGACTAGAGAACTTAGAGGCACCGGCAACGATTTCAGGCACCGCGAAAGGAGACTTGCTTCGTGTGGGGATAATTGGTTTCGGAAACAGAGCCATTGATTTATCCAAAGCGCTTGGGTTTATGCATCCCAGTTCAACAGATAGTATGAAGGTAAATGGGACACTTAATAATTGGCTTAAACAGGAGGATCTAAATGTTTCATTGGTTGGGATTTGCGATGTATTTGACCTTCGTGCGGAAGCAGGAATTGCCACAGCCCAAAACAAAGTGCGTCCGGGAGGAGAAAGTTCCGGGAACATTCCTGTAAAGCGTTACCTCCGTTACCAGGACCTGTTAAATGACAAGGATATTGATGCTGTGATTATTGCCACTCCGGACCATCATCATGCGGTCATGGCTATGGCAGCGGTTAAGGCAGGCAAGCATGTTTACTGCGAGAAGAGTGTAGCCCATACCGAAAGTGAGCTGATGGAACTTTATGATGTGGTCAAAAATAGCAAGATGGTTTACCAACTGGGCCATCAGATTACACAAAACGTGATTTTCCAGCAGGCCAAGGAAATAATCAGGAAAGATATTCTTGGCAAGATCACCTTAGTTGAAACAACAACCAATCGTAATAATGCGGAGGGTGCCTGGATTAGGCACCTGGATAAAAAAGGAAACCCAAAGCCGGGCAACGAACAATCAATAGACTGGAAGCAATGGCTTGGATCAAGGCCCTGGGCTCCATTTAGCATCGACAGATACTATAACTGGACCAAATGGTTCGATTACGATATTGGATTGATTGGGCAATTGTTTACCCATGAGTTTGATGCCATCAATCAGTTGCTCAGGATCGGTATTCCACATTCCGTGGTTTCATCAGGTGGCATTTATTATTGGAAAGATAACCGGGAAATTCCCGATGTCCTGCATTGTGTTTTTGAATACCCCCACCGTGATATGAGTCTGGTTTATAGTGCTACCCTGGCGAACAGCAAGAATAGGGGACGGGTTTTTATGGGGCATGATGCCTCGATGGAATTGGGGGCGTCATTGAATATTAAAGCGGATAATGACTCAACACGATACAAGAAGATGATTGAAAAAGGGATGATCGATCCAACAACACCAATGATATCTGTCCAACCAGGTTCAGGTAAGGTTGATGCCGTAACCTCAGCAACACAAAAGTATTATGCTTCCCGGGGCCTCACAACTACCAATGTAAACGGTAAACTGATAGATATTACCCATCTCCACATCCGGGAATGGATTAATTGTATCCGGAACGGAGGGGTTCCAAGCTGCAACATCGAAATGGCATTTGAAGAAGGGGTCACCTGCCTGATGGCCCATAAATCGTATATTGAAAAACGCCGTGTTGAATGGGATCCGGTGAAAAGGGCCATCATCTGAAAAGCCTGATTGATCGGGTGTATAACACCTCCGGTAACCACAATTTATACAATTGACAATGACTGAAAATAAAATATTAGTGACAATAGACGGCAATAAAGGTCGTAGTTCACAAGCCTATATCGTAGCCACTGCCTTTTTATCCCTTTTTGCACTGGTTGGGATAGCGTATTATGGGTTGCCCTTCTTTTACGACTTTATGACCAGGGAATATGGCTGGTCCCGTGCGGTAGTCACCTCCGGGAATGCTGCGGGAAAATTACTGGTTGGTCCATTGTTTGGTTTTGTTGCCGGATGGATGATCGACCGGTACGGGCCAAGGCGGCTGATGATTTCAGGATCATTAATGATGGGTGTTTCACTCATAGGATTAGGTTTTTCCAGTTCATTGCCTATGTTTTATTTGTTCTGGGTTTTTAATGCCCTAGGTTATGTTTTTGGAGGTCCGTTGCCATGCCAGGTGTTGGTTTCCAGGTGGTTCGACAAGAACAGGGGAAAGGCAATGGGGATTGCCTATCTAGGAATCGGAACAGGTGGGGCTTTGGTACCACTGTTCTCTGCCGGATTGGAAAAGGAATTTGGATGGCACCTTGCCTTAGGAGCGTTGGGTTTTCTGATTATTCTGATTGCTTTGCCAATGGCCTGGTTCATCAAGGAACCAAAATTGAAGATAGAAGGGAAAACGCCTGCCCAACCCATGGCGCCAATTAGCAACATTCTCCGAAACCCATATTTTTATCTCTTGGCTATCGGCAGTATGAGTTGTATGGGTGCTGTAGGCGGGATAAGCCAGCATATCAAATACTATTTAAATGACCTGCATTTGTCACAGTCAGAGGCTGCCCATGTGATGTCGTTGGTGCTGGTATTTAGCCTTGTTGGCAGGGTTTTGATGGGCTGGCTGGCTGATGTGATCCATCGCAAATATGTTATGATTTTGATTTACCTGTTGGTCGCGGTTTCAATTCCACTATTATTAATTCCTGATTTTCAGGGACGCATCTATCTTTTTTCTGTCCTGTTTGGAATTGGTCTGGGTGGCAATTACATGATCATCCCCTTAATGGCCGCTGACCTTTTTGGAGTGAGGGCTCTGGGCCGGACGATGGGCATTATCCTGGTCGCCGATGGCGTGGCAGAATCAGTATTTCCAATGCTCGTGGGCGCTTTGTACAACGATGTGGCAAAAAGCTACGCTATTGGATTTACGTTGCTAATATGCTTAGCCCTGACCGGCGCAATCATCGTCTCATTTTTGCCAAAGACATCCGAATTTAAGGAAAAGGACTTTCAGGTTGTACCAGGTTGAAATTTTATTCAAAGTATGAAAAACAGTACGGGATAGAATGAATTTAGAGAAAAAATATGAATTCTGAAGATGTAATCTCCTTGACAAGGAAACTAATTGCGATGAATACGGTAAACCCTCCCGGAAATGAAAGTGAGGTTGCTCAGTTTATAGGTAAGATTCTGGCCGATCGTGGCTTTAATGTTAAATACATCCCATTTGAGGCAAACCGGCTACATGTCATTGCAGAAAAAGGTTGTACAGGAGAAATACATCCGGTTGTTTTTACCGGGCATTTCGATACCGTACCACTGGGGGCAAAGAAATGGTCAGTCGATCCTTTTGGAGGACTGATCAAAGACGGAAAGCTCTATGGTCGTGGTTCGAGTGATATGAAAGGTGGAGTGGCAGCAATGGTACTGGCTGCAATCAGTGCATTTGAGACCGGAAATCCGGTTTCCGGCGTCCGTTTGATTCTTACCTCCGGCGAAGAATTGGGTTGCCAGGGAGCAAAGGATCTGGTCTCAACCTATTCAGATTTAGGTCACGCAAGAGGAATTATTGTGGGTGAACCAACAGATAATAAACCTGCAATCGGGCATAAGGGTGGCTTGTATCTGAGTTTGACAACCAGGGGAGTCACGGCACATTCATCGATGCCCCATCTGGGAGACAACGCTATTTGTAAAGCCGCTCGCGCAATTGTCAAAGTTGAAAGATTTGATTTCGGGGTTGAAAGAGACCCGTTACTTGGGATGCCAACACTTAACGTGGGTAAGTTTTCCGGAGGAATAAACATCAACTCAGTTCCCGATCGTGCTGAATTTACCATCGATGCCAGAACAACTACCAAAGTCAGTCATGATGAACTTCTGATCCAACTTCGAAAAGAAATGGGAGAAGAAGTTTCTGTTGAAACTTTGGTCAATCTTCCTGCGGTATCAAGCGCCGAAAATGACGCGTTTGTGAAGATGGTTTATACTGTTTGCGGAATCCGGGCAGGAACTGAAGGTTACCCAAAATCAATGCCCTATCTGACGGATGCCTCGGTATTTCAGCCTGCCTATAACGGAGTCCCTACCATTGTCCTTGGCCCTGGATCGCCGGTAATGGCCCATCAGACTGATGAATTTTGTTATGTTAAACATCTTGAGAAAGCAATAGATTTATATAAGAATATAATTTTTAGAGGAGAATAGAAAAATGAATGAATATCCTGATAAAATAGCAAGTGACGAACAATTGGAGGAACTTTTATCACGTCCTTCTGCAGCAACAATTGATTTATTCAGTCGAATAGATGGCGACATAATCTTTCTTGGAATAGCCGGGAAAATTGGCCCTTCGCTGGCAAACATGGCTAAACGGGCCTGTGATGCCGCAGGAGTAAACAAAAGGATCATCGGTGTATCCCGTTTCAGTAACCTGCAAGAAAAGAAGCAAATTGAAGATTTTGGCATTGAAACCATTCAGGGAGACTTGCTCGATCTGGATTTCCTGGAAAGCCTTCCTAAAGTAAAAAATGTTTTCTTTTTGGCCGGAATGAAGTTCGGTTCTGAAGATAACCTTGCCCTGACCTGGGCAATGAATGCTTACCTGCCCGCCCTGGTGGCCGAATATTTTAACACCTCGCGGATTGTTGCCTATTCCACCGGATGTGTATATCCTTTGGTAACCGTCGAATCCGGGGGATCGCGTGAAACGGATATGCCGCAACCGGTTGGCGAGTACGCCCAGTCGTGCCTCGGGCGCGAACGGATGTTCGAATACGGGAGTAAAAAGTACCATAATCCGGTGGTGCTCATCAGGCTGAATTATGCAGTCGAGCCCCGTTATGGCGTTTTGGTGGATATTGCCACCAAAGTGAAGAATAACCTTCCAGTTGATTTGTCGATGGGATATTTCAACGTAGTCTGGCAGGGCGACGCCAACGAAGTGGTACTTCGTTCTCTTGAATATGCTGCAAGCCCCGCAAAAGTGATTAATCTCACAGGGCAGGAAACGCTTTCGGTGAAGGAAGTTGCACTGGAATTCGGAAAACTTTTCAACCTCGAACCCAGGCTTGTCGGAAAAGAGGCAAAAACTGCGCTGCTGAGCAATTCGAAACTGGCTGGCAGTTTATTTGGTGAGCCCAAAGTGAAGGTGAGCAAAGTAATTCAATGGGTTGCCCAATGGATAAATGATGATAAAAAATTGCTGGGAAAACCAACCCATTTTGAGGTCAGAGACGGAAAATATTAAAAGAAAAACCATATGAAACATACAGAATTACCAAAAGATGTATTAAACGTATTCCGGAAAGGGGTTGTTATTCCTGCTCTTCCGTTGGTTCTGGATAAAGACCGCAAGCTGGACGAAAGTGGTCAACGCGTACTGATGCGTTATTACTTGAATGCCGGAGCCGGTGGGGTTGCTGTAGCTGTTCACACCACACAGTTCGAAATTCGTTTACCTGAATTCAGCTTATACGAACCTGTTTTGCAGATTGCCCGGGAAGAGTTCGACCGTTTTACTTCGGAAACCGGAAAACCTATCGTTCGAATTGCGGGTGTCATCGGGAAAACAGAACAGGCGCTTGGCGAGGCAAAACTGGCATTGGGAAAAGGTTTTCATGCCATTTTGCTTGGAGTTGCCGCATTTAAAGATGCATCCAACGATGAAATCCTGAACCATTGTAAAGCTATTGCGGAAGTAATGCCAGTGATTGGGTTTTACCTGCAACCTTCTGTTGGTGGACGAAGACTTGATGTCGATTTTTGGCGTGAGTTTGCCAAAATTGAAAATGTAATTGCCATTAAAATGGCGCCTTTTAACCGCTATTACACACTGGATGTGGTGCGCGGTGTTGCAGAATCAGGAAGAGCAGGTGAAATTACATTATACACGGGGAACGATGACAACATATTAGTCGACTTGTTATCAGAATACGCGATCCAGGTTGGAGATAAAACTATTAAAAAACAAATTGTTGGAGGATTGTTGGGGCATTGGGCTGTCTGGACAAAAAAGGCGGTTGATTTGCTGGAGAATATTCATAATGGTAAATTCGATAGTGATACGCGAAAAGCGATGACATTAGCTCACCAAATTACCGACTCAAATGCTGCCTTTTTCGATTCAGCCAACAATTTTGCAGGTTGCATTGTCGGGCTTCATGAAGTACTGCGCCGTCAGGGCCTGATGGAGGGGCTTTGGGTACTGAACCCCAAAGAAGATATGTCACCCGGACAAATGGAAGAAATAGACAGGGTTTATGCAGCTTACCCTCATTTGAATGATGATGCATTTATCTCGGAAAACATTGATAAATGGCGGTCTTGAAATAATCTATAAAGGGTTTTGAAATCCGAAAACACATGACTGGGAAAGCTTTTTTATTGATAGGATAATGAAATAAGGGATCATCGTATGTTGGGGAAAAGGGAATCCTGACCAAGTAGTAATCTTTTTGAAAAATTAAAAAAAATGTCATCATGAAATACACTTTAAATACCAATAAAACAACAGGATGTGCTTTCCCATCACATATCAGTGATTTAGTAATTATTTTTCTATTGTTGTTCCTGACATGTTTTCAGTCCAATGGTCAGGTAAAAATTCCTGAAACAATTGTTTATGGAACAATTTATAATATTTTTCATGATGAATATCAAACAGATGAATCTTTTTATAAAGCCGTGGATAAGGATATACAAAATATCCAAAAAGCTAATTTCAACCTCGTGATGCCTTTCCCTTTTGGCCAGTGGAACAAAGATACAAAACAACAAGATTGGACAAGAACAGATTATCTGGTTGATAAAATAGAACAGAATCAATTGATGCTTATGCCAATGATGCTCAAGTCACAGCACCGGGCATATCTGCCTGCCTGGAAATGGCTTGAAATTCCGAATGGTAAAAGTGCCGGTGGGGTTAAATTTATGAATGAAGAGGTTAAGAATGTCATTGAAGATTATTTTAAGAGTGTTGCCAACCGGTATGGGCAACGTCACTCTTTGGTTGGATATAATCTTTGGAATGAAGCTCATTATGAATCAATTGACGAAATCACCATTCCGAAATTCAGGGAGTGGCTCAAAAATAAATACAGTTCATTAAAACAACTTAACCGGGTATGGGCGGAAGATTTTTCAAGCTGGGATCAAATCATTCCATCATCATCAGGAAATTGGGAATCTTCAATGCCAAAGATTGACTGGGATCTTTTCAGGTATAACAATAACGGAGATATTGCGAACTGGTGTTATCAGACCATGAGAAAATATGATCAGAAACATTTTTGTGCAGTTAATACAGTTGGCACTGTGATGACAAACCGGAATATAGATCAGTGGAATCTGGATGGTCGCCAGATAGCTCCTTATACTGATATTTTTGGCATCTCCTTTTATCCGGACAAGTACATGGATATGTATAAAAAACCAATGCCTTATTGGGAATATAGTTGT
The DNA here is from genome assembly GCA_963677935.2 of Prolixibacteraceae bacterium. Taxonomy (GTDB): domain Bacteria; phylum Bacteroidota; class Bacteroidia; order Bacteroidales; family Prolixibacteraceae; genus JAAFHB01. The sequence goes on from CAXXEH010000003.1 coordinate 6,295,102, forward strand.
GTTTATGATGTCACACGTTGTGATGCAGGAGATAGGCCCTGGTACCTTGTCGAAGCGCAAACGAACCAGCAAAATGGAATGGGAATGTTTCAGTTCATGACTTACAATGATATTCATTTGTTATCATGGATGGCCTTTGCTGATAACTGCAAAGGAATCGTATTCTGGAAATGGCAGCCATTTTATCGCGGGCAGCAAGCTTTTGGAAGAGGATTGACTCAGTTTGATGGGAAATTGGCGCCCAGGGGTGAGGCTGCAAGAGATGTTGGCGCCGTTCTCAAAAAATACGGAAATCTATTATATGCTGCTCAGGCAAAAAAAGCAGAAGTCGGAATATTGTATGATATTGTCGGGATGCAAAAATCAGTTGAAGCTTTAGGCCATTCGGATAGTAAAGACGGTACTGACTATTTTATGCTTAAAAGTTTTGAAGGCACTTATAAAGCTCTTTTTGATAAGAATCTTCCCGTTGATATTCTTCGCTCAGACATGCCGCTGAGCGCAGAACAATTAAAGAATTACAAGATAATCTATATGCCTTACCAGTTGGCCATACGAAAGAACGTTACCGATTTGCTCCGCACTTACGTTAAAGATGGAGGCTGGTTAATTGCAGATTCCCGAACGGCAATTATGGATCAATATGATTTTGGGTTTGAAATTAATCCCGGATTTGGATTGGATACGCTTTTTGCTGCCCGTCGATTGGATATTTACGCAGCAGATTCAGTCTTTACCGTAAAAGTTGTTGATCCTCAGTACCATACTAAGAGCATGACAAAAGATTATTCATTCCAGGGTATTTATTTTAAAGAAAAACTGGAAGTTCTGCCTGGCGGAAAGGTAGTTGCCCGTTTTTTTCCCGATCTTGATCCTGCAATGATAACACACAATTACGGCAAGGGTGTTGCATTACTAAGTGCTGTCCCCTTAGGCGGCAGCTATTTTAGTGGTCTTCAAAATGCCGGTGAACTGATCGGCGACCTGGCATTAAAAGCAGGCGCGAAACCAACTGCTTTGGTTGTATCCGCAGGCAATCGTGAAATAATGGCTAAAATACATGAGAACGCAAAAAACGAAAAGCTAATCTATCTGAGTAATCTATCTTCACAGCCTTTTGACGGGAAAGTCAAAATTCAGGATGTCAACCGGAATTTCGAAACCGCAACTGAAATTACGGACGACCGGAAAGTAGAATTTCACGCTGATAAGAAGGACTTGGCCATTGATATTCAGATACCACCCTATCGTTCAAAAGTAATTTGGCTGCATTAAAAGAACGATCAATATTAAAATTGAAAAGAAAAAGCTGAAAATGATTCAAATAAACAGAGTCAATCAATTTAATAAAAAAAAAGATGAATAATATTTCGATTAATAGGTCAATGCATTCATTAAAAAACAAACTTAATGAATTGGAAAGCAGCGTAATAAATTGGTTTGTACTGAATAAAAAGAGAGACAGCTTAAATTTCAGGTGGGCTGCAGCTCTTCTTTTGATTTTTTTTACAATTGGATGCAAGAGTTCTCCGGACATCAAAGTTCAGGAGATGACAATGAAGCTACCAAAAGGTAGCCAAACCTTTAGTGAGGAGCTACTCCACGGAGAAATTGCGGATACGAAAATTGAACATTTTTCGTATGCAGGGCCTATTTCACAAACGGTAAAACTCTCTTTGGAAAATGTGAATATGTTTCTGTTTATCAAAGGGAATGGGAGCCTTCAGGCTGATACGCTGTCTTACGATATTGTACCGGAAAGCATTGCTATTCCATTCATTTTTAGCAGCATCACTTTTAAAGTCCCTGAAGGTGATACCATTCATTTCGTACAGTTTACAAAAAAATTGTCACCACAGGATTTTGAAGATATAAAAGCGTTCCCCATTGAAAACAAATACGATGTTTATTTTAAGAAATTTAGTGATTGCGAGGCTTATACGGAGAAGATAAAGAGTCCGAATACGGTTAGTCGCACCGTACTTCCAGCGGATATCATACCAAGGGTATCGCTCGGGACAGTAAAAACTGTAGGGCCGGATGCTGTGGGCGCACATGTACATCCAATGTTGGATCAATTATTCCTCGGCCTTGCTCAAAACAATATTACCGTTCATGCTGATCATAAATCAGCTGTTATGAGAGAATTTTCACTTCTTCACATCCCCATTGGATCAAACCATTGGGCAACTGTTGAGAAGGATAAAAAAATGTACTACCTGTGGATGGATTTCTTCCTTACCAAAGAAGGTCAGCTGTGGCTAAAGACGCATAAACCCATAAGTACGAAAAAGTAAAATTTAAATTTGTCGGATTTGAAAAGAAGTTAATAATATTCCTTCCTTTACTATCAGGGTTGGGAAACATTTTAAATGTTCAAAAACTCCCTTAATCTTAGGTTTTTAGCATTTTTTTATCCGTATCTCTATTAAGAAATTTGATTATTGAAGGGCTTATTACTTACAGAATGGAATCTATACGTGAAATTTACAGAGTTGGATGTGGCCCCTCAAGCAGTCATACCATGGGACCCAGAAAAGCTGCGGAGAAGTTTCTGGAGCAGAACGATAAAGCTGCCAGATTCAGATGTACGTTGTATGGGAGTTTAGCCGCAACTGGGAAGGGACATCTTACCGACATCACCATCCGCGAGGTGTTTAAAGATTATCCTGTGGAAATTGTTTGGAATCCGGGAACGTTTTTGCCATTTCATCCCAATGCATTAAAACTGGAGGCATTTTCGGAATCAGGAGAATTAATGGGACAGAAATTAAGCTACAGTGTTGGTGGTGGGGCAATTGTTGAAGAGGGTCAGGAACACAATATGACAAGCACCTATAAACTTGATAAGCTGGAAGATATCCTAAAATGGTGTAATCAAAATGGGAAACAACTTTGGGAATTTGTTGAAGAAAATGAAGATAAAGAAATATGGAATTTTCTGGCTGATATTTGGGAAAAAATGGATGACTCAATCAGACGTGGAATATCCAGTGAAGGAATTATCCCCGGGGGATTGAAGCTTCCCAGAAAGGCTAATTTGTTCAAATTAAAATCAAAAAATTTTACGGGACCCTTAAAAAAGAGATCCCAATTATTTGCATTTGCCCTGGCTGTATCAGAAGAGAATGCAACAGGTGGAATTATTGTTACAGCCCCCACCTGCGGTGCTTGTGGCGCGGTTCCTGCCGTTCTTAAGTATTATCTTAAATATAATAAGATTAGTCTGATCCAATTACACAGGGCGCTGGCGACAGCAGGATTAATAGGGAATCTCGTGAAACATAATGCATCAATTTCCGGCGCTGAAGTGGGATGTCAGGGAGAAATTGGAACTGCCTGTGCGATGGCCTCAGCGGCTGCAACGCAACTGATGGGAGGCAGTTTAATGCAGATTGAATACGCTGCCGAGATGGGTTTGGAGCATCACCTGGGACTAACCTGTGATCCTGTTGCAGGTTTGGTTCAAATTCCCTGCATCGAACGAAATGCAATGGCGGCAGAACGTGCACTGGCACATTCTACTTATGCATTAATGAGTGATGGTAGTCACCGGATAAGTTTTGATGAAGTAGTCGAAACGATGTATCAAACTGGCAAAGATCTTTCGAGTAGCTATAAGGAAACAAGCCGGGGTGGTTTAGCCCTTTACAAAGCTCTTCCTAAATATTGAATTGTTAACCTTCGGTATTTTGAAATAAAAATACTTTTTAGACAACAGTTCCGATTTGAATTTATGAGAATAAATATATCTCAATTCGAATTCAGGACAGGAGTTGCGTCGTTTGTATCTTGATAATCAGTAGTATACAATAATGTATAATCCGAATTGTATTCTGGGTGACCTTCCACTTCAACCAATAATTTAAATTGTTTTTGGTCAAGGTGAGGCAGTTTTAAACGGCCTGTCGGTCCGGCCATATTGGTATTATCGATGATTTTTGAAGGATGCCATGTAAGTAGTTCAATACTAACATTATCTGTCTCTATTTTCATGGTTACTGTCTTGATATTCTTCTGCTCATAACTGTCATTTAACAGCCATAACTCAGCAAAGAATTCTTCCCCTTCTGACCAGCGGAACTTGCTTAAGCTGGCGCTGGAACAAAATGGGCGGCATGCATTTTTAACCGCGTAATATGCTGGTTTACAAACGGCAGGATAAACAACAAGTGAGTTATTTACAGCTGAAGGCCATGGTTCATCGTAACACCAGTTGAGCGCCATTGCGCAATATGGCTTTTGCCTCCTGGCCTCCTCGAAAATGGCCTTGTAACCTTCACATTGCAATAGCTGACTTTGGTTCATCAGTTCATCGAGCGATGATGCCTTTCCGAAATAATCTTCCAGAATTTCGGGGCATAACCATGTATTTCCCTCCCAGGCAGCAAAAGCATGATGGTCTTCCCACGCCGTTTTAGGCCTGGGCGGAAATAAATCTTTCCCGGGAATAATTTGCTTAAGCACTTCAATTGGAGACATTCCGGGAATCCCGAATTCAGGGTAGGCGGTAAAATGAGATCGTTTCATCTCATGGAAAACCTCTTCTCCCTGAGGTGATCTGAAGACATAATTTCCGTGTCCCATCCCCATTACAGGAGAGGTGGGAATGAATGGGATTAAGGGCGAATACTCCAAACAAAGACTATTTAATAACCGCAGTGGTAATGACTGATCGGTCATTGGGGAATTAAACAATTCATTGCCTCCGCATAAGAGCGCCAGACTGGCGTGTTTTCTGAGCCTTTTTATGATTGAGATTGCCTCCTGTTTAAGGATTGATAAATAGTGTGGATCATCGGGATATTTATTACATGCCAGTGGAAACTCTTCCCAAACAAGTATCCCCTTTTCATCACAGTATTCAAAAAAGGATTCCTTGTTAATGATTCCGCCTCCCCATATCCTGAAAATATTCATATTTGCACTGACTGCCAAGTCAATCAACTCTTTATACCTTTCTTTTGTGATTATTCCGGGAAATATTTCAGGATTCACCCAGTTTGATCCTTTTGCAAATATTTTCCTTCCATTGATTTCAAATTGTGCGGGTGGTACGCTCCTCGTTTTAGGGAAACCTGCCGGCTCCTCCCTTGCCCCTTCGTTCATCACCAGCTTTACCCTTCTAAAACCTACCCGTGCCGAGATCTTTTGAATTTCAGATCCCGAAGGAGAGAACAACGTAAAAGTTGATAAATATAAGTAAGGAGTACCCTGATCGTGAGGCCACCAAAGGTTGGGATTGTCCAGTGAAATACCTGAAACGGAAAGTTGATCGTGCATCTCCCCCCTAGCATCCAGCACCTGATTGCCACGTGCATCAGTTAATGACCAATGATACTTTGTACCAGCAGTCTCTCTCCCCGAAGCAAGGATTGAAATATCCGATTTTTTATAGTCGGAGGACAATTCATAATTGATATACACATCCTCAACAAAGGCACGGTTGCGGACAACGATTCCGGTTTCATCCCATATTCCAAGCGGGATTAATCGCGGATGCCAATCCCATCCATAACTGACCGGTGGCTTCACCACGTTGGAGGCCTGAGTCCGGTCAACCGGGAAAGGAAATCGTTTAGGAGCAGGGAATACCAGAATTTCCAAGGTATTTTCATTTTTTAATTTATCAGTCAGATCGACATTAATATAGGTAAACATCCCCTCCTGGGCAAATATTTTCTCACCATTGATATAGATTTCAAATTGATAATCTATTCCCTTTGATGAAAAGAACAGCCGTTCTGCTAAATTCAGCTTCGGTTTCTTAAAGAAGGTCTTATATGTATAATACAGATCCTCCATCCAGCTGAATTTTTTATAATTATCGGCAAAGAAATAGGAAGGGTAATTATTTTCTCTTGCAATATCCAATTGGACAGCTCCAGGAACAACCGCTGGAATATAATGATCCGGCTTATCCATTTTTGTCTTGGAATAACCCAATTCCCAGGTTAAATTAATCTGATTTTCGGTATTGGCAATTGATCCAATGCAACTGAGAACCATGATAATCAACAGCGAAATCTTAATCATTTGATTTAGGTATTAATCGTGTCACATATATTCGAAAAAGTCACTTATTTCTGTTTGGTTGGTCCGGTATCGAAGAGTGAATTTCGGCATTTTAGCCGCTTAAAAATATTTACTTTGGGAACGAACTATTAATATTGCAAACTTAGCAATATTAAGTAAAGTAAAGATTTCCCCAGCAACTGTAATATTTGACTTCGCTGATTTTCACTTCGTGGCAGCGAATCTTTGAGTATATTATTTGGAAACATAAAAGACACTCCATCATCCAATTTGCCAAGATCAGATTCAACTCCTTTTGTAAGTGATTATTTTACTTTCATGCCTTTCATTTTATTGAAAACTAGTTGGGCAACAGCTAGTGCTCCTTCTGGTTGAAAATGTGTGTTATCAATCCTCCCCTTGGGGTAAGCGGTATATATTCCAGCCGAAAGGTTCATGAAATACTTTTTACTGACATAATCCTGTCCCTTTTGCATGAATAATTCACACGAAAGCGATGTCAGGTCAATTATTAAAACATTCATTTCAGCAGCTATCTCTTTCACAGCCTGCGGATATTCGCCATGACTATTCTTCAAAACGCCATTTTCCCAGGGATTATTTCTGCTAACCGGAGTAAGCAGAATTGGAATTCCACCCTTTTGTCGGGTTTGTAGAACGAAGAGACGTAAAAATTCTTTATATCCCTCAATGTCTACATAACTTTCGGTTCTATCTTTTGCTGAATCATTATGGCCAAACTGAATGAATACCAGATCACCAGGCTGAAGTTCATCATAAATGGCCCGCCACCGGCCCTCCTGAAAAAAGGTTCGGGTACTTCGTCCGCCTTTGGCACGATCATCTACAATCACACTATCCGCTTTGATTAAACCAGAAACCATTTGCAGGCTGTCTTTCCTGAAGAATTGCTGAAATACTTCTCCCCAGCCAGTAAGGGGATAACGTCTTGTCTGATAATTATCTTCAAGTTCGTAATTTGCGCAGGTTGAATCACTGGCAAGAAATATTTTTACAGCTCTCCTTTTCTCTGACACCATACCGGTTATTAGTCCGGCAGCGAGAAATAGCAACAGAGTTACAGCATATTTTTTCATTTTTTTAGCAATTATTTAAAATGTCTTGTAACCGGGTAAAATTTGAAACTCCCGTAGTTCATTCTTGATTAAGCTTTCCGATGCATGCAATTTGACATCAGCAGAAAAAATTCAGCGCTCTAATTCTTCGAAAAAAATTGATAAAAAAAAAGCGCTTGATACTGAATTGAATTTGTCCAGTATTCTCTGTTGTGTTCGCCTGTACGTTCAATGTAATCGTGCGGGATTTTCAAATCCAGCATTTTTTGGTGCAACAGCCGATTTTCCTTAATAAAGAAATCGTCTACTCCGCAATCAAATATAATAGCCAAATGGTTGTCTTTTGCAAGATTAGCCATATTAATAACGGTGTTCCTTTCCCAATTTTCAGGATACTGTTTAATGTCACCCAATCGTTTGGAAATATCCCACTTATCCTGAAAAGGACGAATATCAACGCCCCCACTCATACTCCCTACGGCGCCAAATTTATCAGGATGCCTTAAAGTTAAATACAATGCACCATGCCCCCCCATACTAATTCCGCTTATAGCCCGTCCCAAAGTACTTTTTAAGGTGTTAAAATCAAAATCTATTCGTTCAACAAGCTCTCTGGATATGAAGGTCTCGTACATAAATGAAGAGTCAACCGGGCTGTCGAAATACCAGCTTGAGAATCCACCATCAGGACAGACAATCATCATCTTATACTGGTCGGAAAGCTCTTTGATGATTGGATACCTATTGACCCAATTTTTGTAGTCTCCACTGTATCCATGCAATAAGTATAATACGGGGCAGGCCTTTCCCTTTTTATCGTACCCATCAGGTATTACAATACAAGTTTTTATATTTTTTTTCATGGATGGACTATAGACCGTTATCGTATCAACAACTGCGGCATTCACCTTGATGATTAATAGCAAGAAAAATAAAAGTATTAGGGGTCTTTTCATAATAGCTTTTCTTTTCATATTGTCATTTCAAATATATCCAATATGTATTTTGATGATAGTTCTTTAAATGAATGAATGATAATCATCGCTTCATTTAGGTTCTGTATGCCAGAATCCGGGTTGGAATATGCGATGCACTTCATGTTCGCTTTTTTTGCAGCCATCACACCATTGCAAGAATCTTCGATGACAACACAATTTTTCGGATCAACATTTACCTGTTGGGCAGCTTTTAAAAATATTTCGGGATGAGGTTTGCCTGATTTAACTTCGTCTCCACTTATGATCGCATGAAAATAGGATTTAAGGTTGAATATGCCTAAAATATATTCGATTTGTTCCCGCGAAGATGAAGATGCCAATGCAAGTATGACCTTATTTTTGTATAAATCTGCAATTAGTTCTGATACAAATGGAATAGGTTTTATGTTGACCTCACTTTTTAAATATTCCATATAAATTGATTTCTTAAGTTGAATAATTCGGGGGATTGTGATCGGTAATTCCTGCGATTCTTCAATTCGGTTCCACATGGTTAAATCCGTAGCTCCAATCAAATCATTATGTTCTTCTTCTGAAACAGTGATTCCAAGCATATCGAACAACTTACGTTCGCACTCCTTATGGATTGGTTCACTGTTTATGATCACTCCATCCATATCAAAAATGACACACCTCTTCATTAAAATACACTTTTAACATTAAGACTCCAGCCGATTATACCTTGATAAAATCGCCCATCTTCGATGATTCACGAAAGCCTTTGGTATGTATAGCCAGGTAAATAATTCCTATCAACATCCATCCTCCGCCGATAATAAATGTTTTAAGAGGAAGGTTTAGCCAAATGATCAGGCAAATCACAAATCCAACTGCCGGGAGCATAAAATTCAGTAAAAAGCCTGACAGCGTTTTTACCTTCGCTTTGAAAAAGTACTCACGCATGGAGGCAATATTTACACCCATAAAGGCAAAAAAGGCACCAAAATTTATCAGTCTGGCGCATTCTTCGTAATTCAGCAGTAAGGCGCCAAATAATGCCAATCCTCCAATTACAAGTACATTATAATTGGGAGTTGCGGTTTTCTCATCCAAATGGCCAAATATTTTTCCGGGAATTACATTGTCACGTCCCATTCCGTAAAGTAACCGGGCTGCACCAAGTTGCCCGGTAATTCCGGAGCCAATACTTCCGATTAGGAGCACAATCGAAAGGGAACCATCCAGTACTGATCCCCCGATACGATGAGCAACCGACATAATGGCTGTATCCAGGGCATTATTCTTCGCAGCCTCATCTGTTATCCCTCGTGTAAACGAAGCCCAGTCGGGCCATGAAATCTGAGCCAGATAAATCTGAGCCCCACTCCAGACACCCGTAATCAGACAAGTCATTACCGCAGCGATCAACACATTCCGCCTTGGGTTTTTTACCTCTTCCGAGAGGGTCGTTAATCCGTCAAACCCAATATAAGTCAATGCAGCTAAGGCTGTTGCAGAACCAATTGATCCAAAAGAAAAGGACTCCTGGTTATAGAATGGTTTTATTGATAATAAACCGTTTATCCCCTCCTGTAAAACTACATATTGGATCGCTGAAGCCATAAAATAAAATACAACCACACTCATGATTACCATTAAAATCCAGTTCGCCTTTGATGCCACTGTGATTCCGCGAAGATTAAGCAGTGTAAAACCTGCCACAAAAAAGAATATCCAAAAATAATAGGGAAGGAAGGGCATCAGGTGATTGGCAGCAATGCTGGTAAAAATGACACATAATATTGGTATAAACATGTAATCCATAAACATAGACCAACCTGCAATAAAACCCAAATAGGGGCTAATGCCTTTCCCAACATAAGTATATGCAGAACCGGCCTCGGGATATCGATTGGCCATTTTTCCATAACTGATCGCAGTGAATATCATCGCTACCATGGCCAATAGAATGGTTGTAACTGCATGGCCCTTAGAAATATTATTTGCATGGCCGAATAATGGCATAGCAGCTACCGGCTGTATTAAAATTATACCATATACGATCAGATCGCCAAGCGATAATACACGTCTAAGTTTTATTTCTGAAGTATTGGTTGTATTGGTCATCTATTCTCTTCTCTTTTACAGGTCTATTAATTTACTACTATCCATGTTCGATTCTTTGCCGATTGCTCAACGGCCTCCAACACCTCCTGGCATTTAACCCCATCGTTAAAATTAGGCTCAAATGGGGTATTTCCGACAATGGACCGGATAAACGCAGCAATCTCTATTACAAATGAATCAGCATATCCAATTCCGTGTCCTTGTGGCCACCACCCCCCCTTATAGGGATGGACATCATGGGTGACATTTATTTTACGAAATCCTGCTTCCTTAGGTGATTGCGTATTGTCGTAAAACAGCAGGTAGTTTTGGTCTTCAAAATTCCATAAAATTGAACCTTTTTCTCCATTTATCTCTATGGTATTATAATTCTTTCGTCCGGAAGCCAGCCTGGTTGATTCAAAACAACCCGTAGCACCTCCTTCGAAATTAACAAGGAATTGAGCGACATCATCTACTGTAACTTTTCCTTTAGGGCCATCCGGATTATTGTTATCAAGCGGACGTTCTTTAATTAATGTTTGCAGATTGCCCGTCACCTCTTTAAACTTCAATCCGGTAACAAAACGTGTAGCATCAATCGAGTGGGCACTCAGATCACCCAAAGGGCCTGATCCTGCAATTTTCTTGTCAAAACGCCAAACCATTGCAAAATTAGGATCGGTGATCCAATCCTGTGCATAACGAACAAATACATGAAATATTCGCCCTATCCGTCCTTCTTGCACCAATTGCTGGGCTAAAGCCAAAGAAGGTGTAAATCGATAGGAATACCCGCAGCAATTCTTCACTCCTGCCTTTTCAACTGCTTCAAGCATTTCCCTGGCTTCCTCCAGATTGTTTGCCAGTGGTTTTTCGCAAAGCACATGCTTTCCGTTTTTAGCCGCCTCAATGGCAATTTCTTTATGAAGATGATTGGGGGCGGCTATACTGATCAGGTCGATATCATCCCGGGAAATCACCTTACGCCAATCTGTTTCATACTCCTCCCAGCCATATTTATCGGCAAATTCTTTTAGATTTTCAGGGGTATCGTTAGCGCAAATACATTTCATGATAATTTTTGCCGGAATATCAGTCCACATAGCGGCATTCCTGTAAGCATTTGAATGGGCAATTCCCATGAATTGATGACCGATAAGTGCTACTCGTATCTCTTTTTTTAACATTGTAACTCAAATTAAAATCTATTCACAAGCTTCGATAAATTGTTTGGCAGCTGCCTCTATTTCTTCATCTGATGAATTGATGTTGATTCCCCAACCAGCTCCTAATCCACCATCAACAACTCCGATACTAATGTTCATGCTTCGGCTTAAAATATCATCTGTTCGGGGATAAGAACCTTTAGTATGCGGCTGTCCAACTTCTTTTAGGTGTTTCAAAACATGCTCCATATTGGCATATACATGCCAACCACTTTGATCAATCGTTTTTGAGCCTAAAGCCGAAGAAATTCTTACCGCCAGTTCCCTGGTTTCGAAAATAACCGTACAAAGCGTAGCCGCATCACCCTCAGGATCATTGAGTACTCTGAATTTGAATCCTTTTGCCTGTGAAATCAGGGTTTTTAATTTACTCTTTTTTGCACGAAGCGTGGAGACAATCTTTTCTAATTTACTCAATTGGGCAAGTGCAACCGCTGCTGTAATCTCATTTATTCTGAAATTTAATCCTAAAACATTACGGGTACCAACTTCAACTCCTAACCGACTTGGTTTATGTCCCTGGTCGTGCACTCCAAATGCTCTTTCGTATAAGGCTTGGTCATTGGTGACCACTAGACCACCATCACCGCTATTGATCGTTTTAAAAACATTGAGTGAAAATACGCCCATATCACCAATGGTGCCAACTTTTCTCCCTTTATAGGAAGCTCCTGTAGCCTGGCAGCTGTCTTCCAGAACCAAAAGGTTGTGTTTCCTGGCAATTTTCATAATTTCGTCCATATTACATGGATTACCCAGCATATGAACAGGAAGAATTGCTTTTGTTCGGGGTGTAATCCGTTTTTCAATATCATTGGGATCTAAAGAGAGGCTTTCATCAATTTCCGCTAATACCGGTACCAAACCGGCAAATATGCAGGCAGAATAAGTAGCGACAAAGGTATAAGCGGGAACGATCACTTCATCTCCTGGCTTAAGCCCTAAGGCAATTAAGGAAACAAGTAATGATGATGTCCCTGATGAAGTAGCTAAGGCATAATTTGCCCTATTGTACTGAGCAAAAGTTTTTTCCAATGTAGCGACTTTGTGCAGAAATTTAGGATCATTATCGTTTCCATATCGGAAAAGGTAACCACCATTCATTACTTCCATTACTGCTTCAACTTCTTCTTTCCCAAATAAATATGCACCTGGACCTGACATAACTACCTCCTTTAAATTAATTAGAACTACTGTTTGTTTGACTGAAACTTCAGAAAGGCCACCATCCCTGCTATTCCATGGATTTAAAGTGACTTCTTTCGTATGCAAAATTATGTGGCCACGATGGCTATATCAATGTCTGAATACGCAAATGGCATATCTAAATTAGCAATTGGGTAAATTTTATTTATTAATATTACGTGCAGTTATTTTTATAATATTCCGTAATTTCAAAGAATAAAGTAATTTGTAGTTTAAATTAAAACAGGCATTTAAGATCATATAATCGTATGGAGGTATATAAAGATGAATTGATGATTGAGGTTGATGAGATTAAGAAGATCATGGATTTATGTTCAAATCTTTTTAGTATCAGGGCCTCATTTATCTATATTATTGACGATGAGCAATATACAAATGAAATCGCAGGAAACAATGGCGATTACCAAAATTATTGCAGGATTATTCAGGAGGAATTGAAACACAAATGTATTGCCTGCGACCGTGATAAATTTAAGGAGGCCAATAATAAAAAGGAACCATTATTATACCGATGTTACAATGGTTTATACGAAATGTACCTTCCTATATTTATTGAAAACTGTTTGGTAGGGTATTTACATTTTGGGCAGGTTAGGGCAGAACAAGATTTCACGACGATTGCTGATGAATGTTCTCTCTATGAACACTCTAAAGTTGAGGAACTAGAAAAGAGCTACAATTCCATGAATATCATTCAAAAGGAAAAACTTTTCCTCATTTCAGAACTTTTCCTCAAATTCTCAGATATCATTCTTAAAAATAAGCTTATTGAACTTAAAAAAGCCAAACTGGAATTTTACCTGAAAAAATATGTTGAAGAAAACCTGACTAATTCCATTGATGTGAAATCTGCCGCTGAATTTGTTGGTCGGAGTCCATCGTTTGTCACCCATAAGTTTAAGGAAATTTACGGCAAAACTTTTCACGAATTCCTTAGCCAGGTAAGGGTCGAACATTCAAAAAAGCTCCTACGGAAATATTCAATCTCAGAGACATTCCAATTGTGTGGGTTCAAGAACCGCTACCACTTCAGCAAAGTATTTAAAAAAGCAGAAAGCATTACCCCGCATGAATATCAATTGTCGATTAATAAAGCTGGTTCATCGCATTAATGTGAAACTATCAATATGAAGATCAAATATCCGAAGATTAAAATATAAATCGCTGGACCTAAGTGCTTTTTTCAAAACTTATATTCAGTTGTTTATGTCTTCGAGCCGATCGGTATAGCTAAGCAGTTTTCACCCGGCTATTTCATAGATTCCACCTGTTCCAAGTTGGTCTTCTTCGGCAGTAATACCAATTCGTGATTTACTTTTATGAAATGTTTGAGCGGGACTTTGAATATTTCTAATTGCGGGTTCTTTTCAATTTATCCGATCATTCCTGGAGGATTTTCCTGTAATTTAGTAAAACACTAGCAAATTATTTTCCCTCTTAAAAGGATTCAAAATTCATTACAAAAGCAACATTAATATTCCCCGAAATACACGTGCTTTTCCAGGTCATTCAATGAATGAATTTTTATGCAATCCGGAGCCCCATCAGTATATTTCCTGTCAAGCCAAATAGGCTTCATTCCGGCATTTAAACTTCCGACGTAGTCAAGTTGATAGGAATCTCCAATATAGATGCAATCTGATATCACTGTACCGGTTTGTCTGGATGCAAAATCAAATATCTCCTTATCAGGTTTTGAAAAACCAACTTTTTCAGAAACGATTAAATATTTGAAATAAGGCAAAAGCCGGTTGTTTTTTAATTTGAATATTTGATCTGAATAGACTCCATTCGAGATAATCCCCAATTTACCATGGCTTGATGACAATATTTCCAATGAAGAAATAGTATCATTAAAAGCTTTACATGAACGCAGGAAAAGTTGATGATACCGATGATATACTATCTGTGCTTTTTCAGCGGTAATTTGTTGACCAAATCTTTCCCAAAATTCCCTGATTCTGAGAATGCGCTGTTGACTAAGTGAAATTTCACCTTCAAAATAGAGTTTTAAAAATTTGTCGGTGATGGTTAACCACTCTCGATCGGAAATGGTCGTATTTTCGATTTTTAAAGCGTATTCAGAACATGTTTCCCGGATCGCATTTACATGCGCCACTTCACTATTAATTAATGTGTCATCAATATCAAAAAAAATAACCATGTCAAAATAAATTAAAAGGTATTTCTTCTAATCAACTTAAAATTGCACCTGATTTTTCGGAACGATTTATCTAAAATCATTTTTGCAGCCAGTTCCCCCATCTGCTTAAAATCGGTGGAAAATACGGTTAATCCGTCTAAAATGATTTCATTTATCGGTGATTCATTGTAGGAAATAATTCCAATGTCTTTTCCGATTTCGTAATCCTTTAGTCTGGCAATCTTCACAATTTCAATAAGTTCAGAATCAAGCTGGCTATTTAGAATCAAATAAACCTCTTTGTTCTGTATGATATTTGAATTCAGGTTTTTATGGATTTCGAAATTTATACGAAATTCAGAACAGAATTTTTTTATCCCTTTTTCGATAAGAGGGGCATATAAACTTCCAGGCATGGATATTACATTGAGTTTTTTAAATTCTCTTAATACATTAATTCCCTGTGTAAGACCATCATAAATATCCCGTTCAAAGTCCTGAAAAACTGAACCAAAATTGCCGGGTAACCCATCTACATGCCTATCGAGAAGAATTAATTTCCGATTTGGTATTTTTTTTAAGGTTTTTATTACTCGTTCCTTTATTTGTGTTTGCAAAGGAAGATGGGCCGTTATGATATAGTAATCAAATTTATCCAAATTTTCTTCAATAAATTGCTCAAATAAAACGATGTCTTGATTGTGTAACCGGATGGTAACCTCCGAACATTCTCCAAGATATTCGGAAAATGAACTGAATAACACTTGCTTGTATGCACTGATTTTGTCAAAAAGCAGTAGGATTTTGTATCGCTTCTTTTCATTATTCATTATATAAAATCCTTTTCCTTGTGCCGCTTCAACTATACCCATATTTCGTAAGATTGAATAGGCTTTCTTTACTGTTTCTTTCGAAATATTTAACTGGCTGGACAATTCATTCATTGACGGGATGAAATCACCATTGCGGAACTCTCCGGAATTCACCAGATTTTGTACTTCATGAATGAGTTGTTTATAGACAGGTACCTGATTGCCAAGTTCTATTTTTATTTTTGATTCCATAAAAGTTTTTTTATGATGTGGATTGTTAAGATTTTAAAAATATATATATCCTCTATTGCAAATTAAAGAATAATAATTTAATTTTGCACCACACTACACCACACATATATTATACTCTATTGTAGTGTGGTATATATTACAAAAATAATTATAATTTGAACGTATGAAAAGAAATGATGAATCAAATGGATTTAAACAATTCAAAAGGAAAATCTGGTGTTCAATTTTTTTGATGTTATTTGTTTTTTACATGAACGGATTGGCTCAAAATGTTGTGATTTCGGGATTAGTCAAGAGTATTTCGGGAGAAACAATTCCCGGAGCGACTATTTTTGTTAAAGGCACAAACAAAGGAACTACAACGGATGCAGATGGTAAGTTTACGCTATCAGGAATACCGGCCAATTCCAAAGCAATGATTTTCTCATTTATTGGTATGAAGAGTCAGGAAGTTGTCATTGGGAATAAAACCAAATTCGTTATTACTCTCGAAGAAGAGACTATTGGCCTCGAGGAAGTAGTTGCAATAGGTTATGGCTCAATGAAAAAAGCTGACATGACAGGATCTGCCGGATCTATTCAAACGAAGGATTTAGTTAAAGCTCCCGTTAAATCTTTTGATGAAGCGTTAGCAGGACGTATTGCAGGAGTCCAGGTTGTTTCGAATGATGGTCAGCCTGGTTCACTTCCCCAAATTATTATCAGGGGGGCCAATTCTTTAACTCAGGACAATTCACCATTATACGTGATAGATGGTTTTCCCATCGAAGGGAATGATAATAATGCAATAAATTCGAATGATATTGAGTCAATTGATGTATTGAAAGATGCCTCCGCAACTGCTATTTATGGAGCCAGGGGCGCTAATGGCGTAATCATGATCACCACTAAAAGAGGTAAAGAAGGGGCCCCGGTTATAAATTATAATGGCTACTATGGGATACAAAAAGTCACCAATAGAGTAGAAACGATGAGTCCATATGAGTTTGTCAAGCTTGAGATGGAACGGAATTTTACAAATGCTACAGCTACTTACTTAACTAAGCCAGGCAGAACACTAGATGATTATAAAGAAATCAAAGGCATTGACTGGTTTGATTTATGCCTTCAGTCTGCACCAATGAAAAACCATGACCTTTCTATTCGGGGAGGTAATGCCAATTCAAAATATTCGGTTTCCGGTTCTTATTTTGGGCAGGAAGGTGTTTTTATAAATACAGGATTCAGACGTTGGCAGGGAAGAATCACCCTTGACCAGGTAATTAACAGTAAGATGAGTTTTGGGGTGAATATTAATTACAGTGATATGAAAAATTTTGGTCTTGTAGCTGCTCAGGGAGGTGGTGGCGGAGGAACTGGAATTATGTATAGTACATGGACGTATCGTCCAGTATTCGAGGAAGATATTAATTTAGACGATGATTTAATGGATCCATCAGTCAACCCCGCATCTGATTATCGCACTAACCCATACCTGCAACTAAAGAATGAGCATAAGGAAGTATTCTCTTACAGCTTGTTGGCTAATACCTATTTTGACTATGCAATTAATAAAAATTTGAAGCTTCGGATTACCGGAGGGATCAATAAGGGGGAATCACAAAGTGATGTATTTAACAATTCAAAAACAGCAACTGGTAATCCGGCATCAGCAGCATACAAAGGAATTAATGGGAACGAAACAATTTCAAATTCGATTACTTATTCGAATGAGAACACGTTGACATGGACTAAAAAATTTAACAAAGATCACAGTCTGAATATAGTAGGTGGGTTCTCACAGCAAATGAGTCGTTCTGAAATATTTGGTGGAACTGTTGTGATGATTACAAATGAAGCTTTAGGTATGGATGCTCTAGATGAAGGAAGTCCGACTCGTGTAACTGCCGGTAGTTCACTTTGGACATTGCAATCTTTTCTCGCACGAGCCAACTATAGTTATAAATCAAAATATCTTTTGACCACTTCAATGCGAATAGATGGTTCATCGAAATTGTCGCCGGAAAATAGGTGGGGATATTTTCCATCAGCAGCGCTCGCTTATAGAATTAGCTCTGAGCAGTTCATGAAAAAACTTGAATTTTTATCTGATGCTAAGATAAGAGTTAGTTATGGAGCTACCGGAAATAATAGGGTGAGTGATTTTGCATATACGTCCTCTATTTCATCTTCATACAACGACTATTCGTTTGGGAACGCGGTCCCATCCCCGGGTTCACGTTCAACAGCTCTGGGTAATGCAGCATTGAAATGGGAAACTACAAAACAATTTAATACAGGTATTGATCTTGGTTTTTTTAAAAACAGACTCACCTTTACTGGTGATTATTATTACAAGAAAACAAGTGACCTGTTGTTAAATGCTGATATTCCCTATTTGACCGGATATGCTTCAACCTACAAAAATATTGGTTGCGTCTCTAATAGAGGTATTGAATTGTCTTTTACTTCTGTAAATATACAGGGTACTTATTTCAAATGGAATTCAAACTTCAATATCTCATTCAACAAAAATAAAGTACTCTCATTAGCTGATGGTCAGGAATCAATAATTTCCAATGGACTGACTGTTTCCCCATTGTATATAGCAAAAGTAGCTCATCCAATATCGTTGTTCTACGGCGTTATAAGTGACGGTTTATATTCTTACGATGATTTTGATCAGTTAACCAGTGGAACTTATATTTTAAAAGCCAACCTTCCTACAAATGGAAATACGCGTTCTAATATCAGACCAGGTGATGCAAAATATAAAGACTTAAATGGAGACTTGGTTGTCAATGCTTTGGATTGTACTATTATTGGTAATCCTAATCCGGATTTTATTGGAGGATTTAATAACAACTTTCAATACAAGGGTTTTGACCTGAGCTTGTTCTTTCAATTCTCTTATGGAAATGATGTATACAATGTAAACAGAATCAGGTATGAGGGGGGAGCAGCTACTTCTGCTAGCAGTAATTTTTATGCCAGTTATTCTGACAGGTGGACATTAGAAAACCCAAAAGGTACTTATCCCAGATTGTTGGGGATGGGTTCAGAGGCTTTCTATCCAAGTCGCAATGTTGAAGATGCATCTTTTTTAAGGTTGAAAACCGTTTCAATCGGCTATACCTTACCTTCAGCGCTATTGAAACGTCTGGATATTAAGTTGATAAGAATTTATGGTACTGCACAGAACCTTTATACATGGACGGGTTATGGAGGGTCAGATCCTGAAGTCTCGACCCGAAATACTACATTAACACCGGGATTTGATTGGTCGCCATATCCCAGGGCTAAAAGTATAGTTTTTGGAGTAAATGCTACATTTTAAATATTCAAGATTATGAAAATAATATTTTATCCCTCATACACAAATCGGATGACATTAAAGCAATGTAGGTGTATATTTAATGAGTTGATTTGTAAAGTATTCTTGCAAGTAGACCTCAGGTGCAATCCATTTACAATCAATCAACTAAGACATATTTCGATTAAATTAGGTATGGTTCTTATATTTTTCTTTAGCAGTTCGATTATTTCCTCTTGTTCATTGGATACAGAGCCAGAGGATTTTATAGCACCGCAGTACTATTACAATACTGTAGCAGAATGTAATTTGGCGCTTACAGCGATATACGATAAGATGGATTATAATTTTGGCAATCTTGTAAGTTGTCGTTTATGGGCTGATGACGAAATGTATTCAACTGGTACACTTGGTCCCTGGTTGAATATCTATTATTCAAGTGATTCATTCATCAGTCAGTTTTGGCAATATCTTTATGATGGCATTGAAAGGGCAAATATGCTTTTAGCCAATATTGACAGGGCACAAATGAACGAAACTCAAAGCAAGCGCATAAAGGGGGAAGCCAAATTCTTAAGGGCTTATTATTACTTTCTTCTGGTACAAAACTGGGGTGATGTTCCGTTAAAAACCTTGCCAACGGCCTCTGCATCTGATATCTATTATGTAAGGACGCCTGCATCTGAAGTATATAATTTTATTTTTAATGAGATGGTTGAGGCTGAAGGAATGGTCAGACCGATAACTGAATACGGGTATGCAGAAAGGGTATCGCAATCAGCGGTTCAGGGCATTTTGGCCAGAGTTTGCCTTTTTATGGCAGGGTTCCCGAACCGTCAGACAGAAAAGTACGGTGATGCTCTTAAGTGGTCAGAAAAAGTTATTCATTCCGGGATTCATTCCCTGAATCCGGACTATGCACAAGTATTTATCAATATGATCCAGGATAAATACGATATCAAGGAAAGCATTTGGGAAATTGGGTATAAGACAACAGGAGCTACCGATTCCTATTTTGAACTTGGTGAAATCGGTAATCTTAACGGAATAACTCAGAATATTTTGGGGTATGGTATGGCTACTGGTAATTTTACGGTTCACTATTCACTTTGGAAAAAATATGATGCTACAGATGTCAGGCGCGACTGGGCGATTGCCCCTTTTTCCTACTACTATAATTCAACTCCCCCCCTCAAAGTCGTCTTTAATACTAATGTAGTAAATACTCCTAATATTGGCAAATTTCGAAGGGAATATGAACTGACCCCAGTTGCATCCCAGCAAAAAAGAGCAAACGGAACCAATTGGCCTCTTTTGCGTTATGCTGAAGTTTTATTGATGGCTGCCGAGGCAGAGAATGAAATTAATGGTCCAACAGCCAAAGCATTCCAATATCTGAACGAAGTAAGAAAACGAGCAAAAGCACCTCTCATTGAAGGTGTTTCAGGTAAAGAAGATTTCAGGACGATAATACAAGATGAAAGAAGCCGGGAACTCTGCTTTGAAGGATTAAGAAAAATGGACCTAAAGCGGTGGGAGATTATGATTCCAACGATGAGAAATCTGGCAACTTATATTAGACAAATTGGTCCCAATGCTACCTATATAAGTCGTGCTGTTGTGGCTTGCGATAATGTTTCGGAACAACACTATTATTTCCCTATCCCTGTAAGAGAAATGAATTTGAACAAACTATTAACACAAAACCCTGGTTGGTAACCTGTAAATAAAAAGTCATGAAAAAGATAATATTTTCTATTGTAGTATACCTCTTCGTCATAGGAGGATGCAAAAAAGACATTGTTGAGAATCCGAATTTCGATGTGACTGCATCAGATTCAATAAGCATTGTTGCCAAAGTTGGAAAACCGATAACTTTTAACCTTGACGGAAATCCGGATATCGTCTATTTTTACTCAGGTGAACCCGGGAAAAGATACAAGTACGCTGGTCGGGTTTTTGCAATAGGAACACCGCAGTTGCAGTTTACTTCCCTGAGGGCAAACGGGAAACAGGAAGGTTCTTTGCAGCTTATGATATCCAGCGACTTTCCGGGCATCACTGTTGGAGGAGATAGTATTTCCAAGGCCGCTACGATCAAGAAAATCGCTGCCGCAACCTGGAGTGATATCACCAGCAGGGTCCTGCTTTCAACCGGTACAAGTACTGCTTCCGGAACCATCGACTTTTCAGAATTTGCCCAAAAAGGAAAGCCCGTATTTATTGCATTTAAATATCTCGCATTGGCCGGAACCATCCAAAACAAATGGACGATATCCGGTCTGATATTGAAGAATACCTTATCTGACGGAACTGTATATACATTGGCAAATACAACAAATACTGCTATTACAAACTATGGTGTGGCGACAATTTATAGTCCTGGATGGGTATTTTATCCCATCACCAATAACTATAGCTGGTTACTGTCATCCAATAATCTTATTATTACCGGAGCTGCTACTGCTGCTACGGCACTTGCTCCGGTAGAAGCTTGGACAATCATGGGACCTGTTGATCTGAATAAAGTAAGCCCGGACATTGGATCTTTTCTGAAAGGACTCGATACGCGATTGAATAGTTATAGTTACACTTACAGCACAGCCGGTACCTATACAGCCACTTTTGTCGGATCGGAAAATAATATTTATGGAAAAAAAGAGGTGGTTCGGCAAATCAACATAACAGTAAAGCCATAAATGAATAAAATGAGCAATTATTCATCGGGATTATCTTTCCCATTTTCGCAGTGAAAGTGGAACATGTCGCTCGTTTTTAAGTTTGACTTAATAAATACCAATGGTCAATAAATCAACATATAAATGGGAAGTTCTGGCGTTGCTCTGGATCGCTTTTTTCCTTAACCAGGCAGATAGGCAGATATTTAATGTCGTGCTTCCCCTTATAAAAGAGGATCTGCAATTGTCAGATTTGCAAGTCGGATCAATTGCAACGGTTTTCAACCTGGTATATGCTTTACTTGTCCCGTTCGCTGGATATGTTGGTGATTTATTTAGTAAGAAATGGATAGTTGTCCTAAGTATCCTCTTCTGGAGCATTGCCACGATGTTCACTGGTTTGAGCAGCGGTGTTTTGTCGCTAATCTTGTTGAGAAGTATTGCCACAGGTGGTGGAGAAGCCTTTTTTGGTCCGGCTAATTATACTTTGCTGGCAAGCTATCATAAGAATACCAGGGCTTTTGCAATGTCGATTCACCAGACTTCGTATTATCTGGGCATTATCCTGAGTGGTTATCTGGCCGGTTATATCGGCGAGCGATGGGGATGGAGAAGTGCATTTTATTTGTTTGGCGCTTTTGGTGTAATCCATGGACTTGTGATGGCTTCCAGATTAAAAGATAAAAACACATCGCGGGAACATGATAAATCAAATAGTGTGCGGTTTTCAGAAGCATTAAAAATCCTGCTACATACCCCAACTGCAATATTACTAACCATTGGTTTTAGTGGTTTGATCTTTGTCCTTGTAGGATATTTGACATGGACACCAACCTACCTTTTCGAAAAATTTGAAATGAGTCTTTCTCAGGCAGGTTTTCATTCGATGTTTTACACTCACCTGTGTGCATTTTTTGGAATCATCCTTGCCGGGAAATATTCAGATAAGCTGGCAAAAAAAGATCCAGCTAAAAGGTTGCTGATGCAAGGGATAGGATTATTGGCAGCTGTTCCATTTATTATATTGATGGGAACTTCAAACATCCTCTTAATGGTTTATATCGGATTTGCAGGTTTTGGTTTTGCCCGTGCATTTTTCGATGCCAATACCTATTCCATATTATTTGACGTTATTCCCGAAAAGTATCAATCCTCAGTGTCAGGTATTATGCTGATGACTGGGTTTTCGGTTGGGTCATTGTCTCCTCTTATATTGGGATACTTGAAACCAATCTTTGGGCTTTCAATTGGGATCTCCCTGCTGTCAGTCGTCTGGTTTTTTTGCGGAATACTCTTATTAATAGCTTACAAATTTTATTTTAATAAAGATTATTTGAGGGTACATAAATTACAAATCATTGAATAAATAAAAAGGAGAAAAATACAAATGCGTTTTAAAGATAAAGTCGTATTAGTTACTGGTGCAAGCCGAAATACAGGAGTTGGAATTGCAGCATTATTTATCCGTGAAGGGGCAAAAGTATGCATCAATGGCTCCACTCCCAAAAGCACTTCTGAGGGTGGTGATTTTTTACACGAAATGGGATTACAAGGTTTTGTTGAGATACCTGCAGATATTTCAGACAACGGGCAGGTCATCGGGATGTTTAACCAAATCAGGAAAAAGTTTGGCAGGATTGATATCCTTATTAATAATGCATGTAATCAGGGACTTGGGATGGTTTTCGAACAGATGACATCTGAAGATTTTATGTCTGTTATCAATGTGAATTTGCTGGGGACATTTCAGGTTTCACAGCAAGCTGTAAAAATGATGTTGACACAAGAGTCGCGTGGAGTAATTATCAACCTGGGTTCGAATGTCTCTAAGCGTTCCATACATAACCGCACTGCATATGTAACGAGCAAAGGTGGGATTGATGCCTTAACCAAATCTATGGCTATTGACTTAGCAGACAAAGGTATCCGGGTAAATATGGTTGCCCCTGGCTATATATTCACTGATCGTTGGGAGACCCTCCCTGAAGAAAAAAAGGTGCGCCGCAGAATGAACGTACCATTAGGGTTCGAAGCAACAGCTGAAGATATTGCTCAAGCGGTTGCCTTTTTGGCATCCGATGCCTCCCGAAATATCTGCGGGGAAAGGTTAGTTGTGGATGGGGGTTGTTCCGCCCAACATATGCCATCAGACATCGACATTTAACAAACATTTAGTTTGAAAAAATCAACAGTGGATATTACATGGCTAGGCCAGGGAGGATTTTTGTTTGAATCCGTTGGGGAAAGGCTGATTATCGATCCTTTTTTGAGTGATGTTGTTGAACAGCGCCAAGGCTTTCCCCGTTTGACATCGCCACCATTTACGGTCGAAGAGCTTGAGCCTGATTTTATATTTATTACTCATGATCATATTGACCATTTTGACCCAATCTCATTACCTGAAATCCACCGCAGCTATCCAAAGGTACCAGTTGGAGGACCAGATAGCGTGATGAATAAAGCTGTGAATTGTCATTTCAATCCTTCTGCTCTGGTGACTATAAACAAATATGACACCCATTTTTTCGGGCGGTTTAAAATTACAGCGATGCCAGCTACCCATTCCGATCCTTTTACTGTCGGTTGCCTCGTTGAGGTTGGTGGCAAAGTAATATACCTCAGCGGTGACACATTGTATTCGGAAAAACTTGCTGATGAATTAATGTTGATAATCAAAACTAAAATAGACGTTATGTTAGTCTGTATTAACGGTAAGTTAGGTAATATGGATTGGCTCGAAGCTGTTTCGCTAGTCAGAAAGTTAAAGCCAAAGTTAGCTATTCCGATGCACTATGGAATGTTCGCTGAAAATACTACTGACCCTGTCCCTTTTATTGATGGGATAGGATCCTTTGGAATAATGGGGGAAATATTGATTCCAGGAGTACGAAAAACAATCAGCTAAATATCAATGCATTGGATTAATGCATTAAAAAATGAAACGAGCCATGAGCAAAATTTTCTCACACAAGAGTATGGCTACTTGGGCGAGTTCCATATGGCCTTTAAAAAACAAATTATAAACATATGAAAGTAACAGGGATTAAAACATTTATTTGCCACGCTTATCGCACAAATTGGGTATTTTTAAAGGTAATGACCGATTCCGGACTATACGGTGTAGGGGAGTCGACACTGGAAATGCGGGAATTATCAGTAGTCCAGGCAATCAAAGAATTGGAAAGGTATCTTATAGGAAGAGATCCTCATAATGTTGAAGCTTTTTGGCACGATGCTTACCGCGATGCTTATTGGAGGGGTGGTCCGGTATTAATGAGCGCATTGGCTGGCGTTGAGATGGCTTTGTGGGACATCAAAGGGAAAGATCTTGGCGTTCCGATTTATCAGCTTATAGGTGGAAAAGTTAGAAGCTCAGTCCCTTGCTATGCTAATGGCTGGTTTGTTGGAGCCAAAAAACCAGATGAATTTGCCGATAAGGCAAAAGTAACAATAGAAGCAGGGTTCAAGGGATTAAAATGGGATCCTTTTGGCAAAGAGTATATGAATATTTCACCCTTAAAACTGAAAGAGGCCTTGGATTGTATAGCAGCTGTCAAAGGAGCTGTTGGCAGTCAGGCTCATCTGATTATTGAAGGGCATGGACGTTTTAATATCCCCACAGCTGTCACGATTGGGAATGCCCTGAAGGAATTCGGAATACTCTGGTTTGAAGAGCCAATCCCGCCCGACGATAAGGCGGGTCTTGCATGGGTGCGAAAAAAGATAGATGTTCCGGTTTCAGGTGGCGAAAGGTTATATAGTCGGTTTGATTTTGCTGATTTCATGAGGATGGAATGTGCAGATTACTGGCAACCGGATGTTTCTCATGCTGGGGGTATTATGGAATTAAGAAAAATTGCCGCCATGGCTGAAAGTCATTATATTCCAATTTGTCCTCATAATCCAAGTGGACCTGTCGCTAATGCAGCTACTTTACAATTGGCAGCATGTACACCTAATTTTTATCTGTTGGAAACAATGTCTAGTGATGTTACCTATCGTAGCGAGATTTGTGATGAGAAAATTGTGCTTATAAACGGTGAAATGGAAATTCCTGACAAACCGGGTTTGGGAATAGACCTTAACGAAGACGAAATCAATAAATATCCTTATCAATGTCGTAATCTGAGACATTACCAAGGCAATTTAACTGACATCAGGCCTGATGATGATAAGAAATTCTATAAATCACACTAACCTTTTTAAGTTTTATTATGAAAAAAGTGGCATTGTATTACATCATTTTCCTGGGGATCTTTCTGCTATTCCCTTCTGATATAAGGGCGGTTATTAAACTTCCTGCAATCTTTGGCAACCACATGGTTTTGCAACAGCAGTCAGATGTTGCAATCTGGGGAACAACTACGGTATCGAATTCAGTAAAGATTACAACCTCCTGGAATGGTAAAAATTATATTACGAAGGCGGACAATAACGGCGATTGGAAAATTAGGGTCAAGACGCCATCGGCTGGTGGTCCGTATAAGATTGTCATCTCAGATGGTGTTCCTTTAGAGTTATTGGATATTTTAATAGGCGAAGTTTGGGTTTGTTCAGGGCAATCAAACATGGAGATGCTGATGAAAGGTTATCCCAATCAACCAGTCAAGGGTTCAAACAATGACATTGCAAAGTCTATGAATAAAAATATCCGGCTTTTTACTGTTAAAAATGATCCAAGTTATGAACCACAAAAGGATTTTAGGGGAAATTGGCTGAGCTGTGAGCCTGAAAATACATCCAATTTTAGTGCTACAGCATATTATTTTGGCGAAATGTTACAGGAAGCATTGGATATACCGGTTGGATTAATTTGTTCCAGTTGGGGTGGGACACGAATTGAAGCTTGGATTAATGAGGCAGGAATAAAGAAATTTGATTATGTAAAACCTGCAGATAAAAGCCAGCTAAAGGGTGTAAACTCAAATTCACCCAGTGTACTTTTTAATTCTATGATCAATCCAATGACTGGTTTTGGTATCAAAGGGGTAATATGGTACCAGGGAGAATCGAACAGAAGTGAACCTGCACATTATTTGCAATTAATGCCAGAAATGGTTACTGGTTGGAGAGAAAAGTGGGCTATTGGGGATTTCCCATTTTATTTTGTGCAAATAGCGCCTTTTGATTATGGTGCTAACGGGTTTAATTCTGCTTTTTTCAGAGAAGCTCAATTGAACGCAAGTTCAATTATTCCTAATTCCGGTATGGCATGTATCATGGATATAGGAGAAAAGGATTGTGTCCATCCGTCCAACAAGAAGACAGGCGCAGAAAGATTAGCTTTTTTAGCACTTGCCAAAACCTATCTGAAACAAGGTTTTGCCTATTCAGGCCCTGTGTTGAAAAAACTTACCGTAGAAGGAAATCTGGTGTATTTAACTTTCGATCATGCTGCTAACGGGTTGACCACATTTGGAAAGAAACTGGAAAACTTTCAGCTATCGGGAGTAAACCGTCGCTTTTATCCGGCAGAAGGCATTATTACAGATAAAGGTATTCTCCTGTATTCCAGATGGGTAGGTAGTCCTGTGGCGGTCAGATATGCTTTTGATGATTTTGCTGTGGGAGAGTTATATAACACTGAAGGACTACCGGCTTCTTCGTTCCGGTCAGACGATTGGGAAAAATAGTCATTCAATATTAGAACGTTATCAAAAATAAATAACAAAACAATAATGAAAAAAATAACCGGTTTTACATTTTGTCTCTTATTTTCTCTTGTTTCATTTGGACAAGTACAATATAAATCCATAACCTGGCAAAAATTTAAAGTATCAGGGCCTGCATTAAAACAACTTGGCTGGCTTGAACCAAAGCACGCCAAAGACATCAAATCTTCTATCTGGTCGGTTGGTTGTGAAACCTTAGACAGAAATCAGGCCCGGTTTGATATCTACAAGAATTTTGTGGGAGAACTGGGTGTTAAACACGCAAGACTGCAGAGTGGATGGGCTAAATGTGAGAAACAAAAGGGGGTTTACAATTTTGCCTGGCTTGACAGTTGTGTTTATGGGTTGGCAGAACAAGGCGTTAATCCCTGGATTTGCCTGTGCTATGGTAATTCTAATTACTTTAGTCAGATTGACTTAGGAGCCGATTTGTTTACTGCTGAAGAGACAATGGCTGGCTGGTGCCGGTATGTTGAGGCAACCGTTTCCCGGTACAAGGACGTGGTTAAAGAATGGGAAATATGGAATGAACCCAGGCACAGGGCTTCTACTGAGGCCTATGCCAACCTGTTGATCAGGACTTCGGAAGCGATCAGAAAGGTTCAGCCCGATGCGAAAATTATGGGCTTTACAGTGCATGGGTTTTCTCCGGACGTGGTTACGAAGTTCCCCGCCGCAGTATTGGAAATCCTTAAGGCAAAAAATAAGCTGGATGTCGTTGATTATGTGACCTATCATCCCTACACAAAAAATCCGGATGATTGCTATCCAATGGTCGATGAGCTTAAAGAACTGTTTCATTCCTATAATCCCAAAATTAAATTTTACCAGGGCGAAAGTGGCTGCCCGTCGATTTTGGAATGGGGGCATGCGCTGACCGAATATCCCTGGACAGAATATAGTCAGGCCAAATGGGTGATGCGAAGAATGGCCGGCGATATGATACGGGATATCCGTTCTTCAGTATTCACCATCATCGATTTGCGGTATAAGGAGATGCTTCAGTCGTTCGGATTAATCCGGTCCAATTTGCTGCGAGAGTTCATCTACAAACGTCCTTCTTACTATGGCGCACAAAATATGGCTGGGTTCTTTAGCGGACAACTAGAATCACTGGGCGAGCTGAAATACGAATCAACTTCTTCCCGCAAATTGACAATAGCCGGAATGAAGACCGGGAATGGTAAAGTGGCCATTATCTGGTACGGAGATAAAGTTCCGACAGACGACCTAAAATGGGACTTAATTGATCTAAAAGCACAGGGTCTGAGTTTTAAAGACCCTGTTTACATTGAAATGATAACCGGCAAAGTATTCGAACTGGAAAAAGCGAACTGGCAATGCAATAACAATAGTCTTGAGTTGAAGAGCTTCCCTGTATGGGATAGTCCGGTTGTGATCGCCGAGCGTTCGCAGGTGGTACTGAAAAAAGATGTGAAATAATTTCGTATTCAACGTATTATCGTGGCTGTAAATAAATTCATAATATTCTTTTTTTTGTTGGCGCTTTCTTTCCGGGTTTCCATTGCTCAGGAAGAAAAGCATAAAAGCATCGCCTGGGAGGAAATAAAAAATGCAGGTCCGGATCTGAAACAAATTGGCTGGCTTAAAACAAAGCATGCCAATGAGATAAAATCTTCGAACTGGTCGGTTGGCTGCGAAACACTTGACAGGGATTATGCGAAGTTCAGTGTTTATAAAAATTATGTGGGAGAGCTGGGGGTAAAGCATGCCCGCTTGCAGAGCGGCTGGGCCAAGTGTGAGAAACAAAAGGGTGTGTATGATTTCGCTTGGCTCGACAGTTGTGTTTACGGTTTGATTGATCAGGGGGTGAAACCCTGGATTTGCCTGTGCTACGGAAATACGCTTTATAAATCCAGGATAGAACTGGGCGCGGAAATATTTACTTCGGAAGAAATCATGACGGCATGGTGCAAATATGTTGAGGCGACAGTTCTGCATTACAAAGCTGTTGTAAAAGATTGGGAAATTTGGAATGAGCCAAGGCATTCTGCATCTCCTGAGGCTTATGCTAACCTTTTAATTAGAACTTCCGGGGCAATCAGAAAGTCCCAGTCCAATGCAACAATTCTGGGATTTACGGTACATGGTTTTACCCCCGGGATAGTACTTAAATTTCCTTCGGCAGTATTGGAAATATTGAAAGCGAAGGGAAAGCTGGATGTGGTTGATTATGTGACTTATCATCCATATACCCCAAACCCGGATGATTGTTATCCAATGGTTGAGGAGCTCAGGCAACTTCTACATTCGTATAACCCGAGACTAAAATTATATCAGGGAGAAAGTGGTTGTCCGTCAATGGGCAATAACAGGAATAATAAAGAACCGTGGACAGAATATAGTCAGGTAAAATGGAATTTGCGGCGTTTAGCCGGAGACTGGACAAGAAATATACCTTCGTCCCTTTTTACAATTATCGATTTAAAATATCCTGATCATTTACAGTCGCTTGGTTTAATACGCTCAAACGATTCCCATGAATTTTTGTATAAACGAACTTCTTTCTACAGTGCTCAGCACATGTTCAACTTCTTTGATTCATCTGTAAAGTCAATGGGAGAAATGAAATATAAGGCAGATACACAGCGAAAAATGTATGTTGCCGGATTCAGGAAAAAAGGAACATCGGCATCGGGTGTAATGATCTGGTATAACGACAATGCGCCTGACAGCAACCTGAAGTGGGATTTGGTGAATGTGACCATCTGCAATATCCGGTTTAAAGACCCGGTGTACGTGGAATTGATTACCGGCAAGGTCTATGAAATTGGCAGGAAAAATTGGCAAAAATCAGGGAACGGTACAGTTTTTACAAACCTGCCTGTATGGGACAGTCCTGTTATGCTGGATGAACGTGGACAAATCGTGATGATGCCGGTAAACATCGCCGCAAAGCAGGTTCAACAGGTTCCCGGCAAAATGAAAGTAGTACAGTGCTGGGACGACAGTCCCACTACCGACATTCCGTTGGTGGCACTCTTGAAGAAATATCATGCCAGGGCTACTTTTAACATTATTCCGCGGGAAACCCGGAAAGCTTTTGTGGTCAGGAAAATGAAGGCCGGCGAGCATGTCCTTTTCTCTTTCCTGCCGAAGGATGTTTCAAGGGAGGGCGGCTTCAAAGTGGAGCACCTTGCCAACAGCGAGATGCATGGAATTTACGAGGGTTTCAAAATTGCCGGGCACTGCGGTATTCCGCTGGGTGATACGCCAAAGGATTCTGAGGCTCGGATGCAGATACTGCAGAAAACCAAAACGATGATCCGGGATGACTTCGGGCAGGCGGTATGCGGATATGTCTATCCCGGCGGAAATTACAGCCCTGCGGCCATGAAGGGTATCGGAAAAGCCGGATATCTTTACGCCCGTACCACGAAGAGTGCTGATGCACCGCTTCCGCTTGATACACCCATGGCCTTGCCCACAAGTTGCCATTGGGGTTCCCCTACGTTTTGGGAGAAGTATGAGGATGCGAAGAAAATGGGCGGCGTTTTTTATTTCTGGGGACATTCCTGTGAGTTGGGAGACGATCCGGAGCTGTGGGCCTGGCTCGGGTCCATCTATGAACGAATATCGGCCGATCCAGAGGCTGAATGGGCCGATGTGATTGACCTTTTTAATAATTAATCCGTTTATATTTATGAATGTGAGATTCTTTGTAAAATACCTTCAGATAGTAACAATCGTACTGACGGCATTATCTTCGAATGCAAAAGTTGTTCAAAATAGTTTGTTCAGCGATCATTCGGTCTTACAACGAGGAGTTAAAGTGCCCGTTTGGGGTACTGCCGATGACAATGAACCGATATCTGTGGAAATAGCAGGACAGAAATTGACTACCCTGGCAAAATTGGGCAGATGGTTTGTGAGCCTTGATCCTCTGTCTGCAGGTGGCCCTTACACAATGACAATCAAAGGGAAGGAAAATACTGTTCTGGTTCACGATATTTTAGTAGGCGAAGTCTGGGTTTGTAGCGGACAATCGAATATGGCAAGGCAATTGGGGCCTATACCAAATCAAAGGCCAATAGAAAATTGTGTTCAGGAGCGTAATGCTGCAAATTATCCGCAAATCCGTGAGTATTTTGTAAAGACAAAATATGCTCATGAACCCATTGAAGACGCTAATGGTAAATGGGTCGTTTGTTCGCAGGAAACGGTCAGCCTGTTTTCGGCAGTCGGCTATTTTTTTGCCAAGGAAATCCACCTGGCATTGAATGTTCCGGTGGGAATGATTTTTTCGGCAGTTGGAGGGACTGCTGCCGGACAATGGACAGATGCCGAAGCGCTGAAGTCAAATCCTGAACTGAAAGATATAATCGAAAATTACGATAAAGCGGTTCATCGTTATCCACAGGATTTGGAAGAATATCATAAAAATGAAAAATCACTGTTTGCAAAGTTTCAGACCGACTCATTGAAAGCAATGGTCGAAGCCAAACAATTACCCCGAAAGCCGCAGCCCCCGGAAGACCCATCTTTGCGATTCTTCCCCGGTGGACTTTATAACGGGATGATAGCCCCGCTTCAGTTTTACGCAATTAAGGGTGTTATCTGGTATCAGGGTGAAACAAACAATAATCTTCCAAAGCAATACGAGATTTTATTTCCTGAACTGATAAGAAGCTGGAGGAGTCAGTGGTCGGAGAAAGCTGGTATTCCGAAGAAATTTCCATTTCTGTTTGTGCAGATTGCTCCACATAAGGTAATGTCTCCTGAAATCAGGGAAGCACAGCTGGCGACGTGGAGGTCAACTGAAAATACAGCAATGGTTGTTACTACCGACTGTGGCGAAGCAAACGATATCCATCCTGTCAGGAAACAACCTGTTGGGGTTCGCCTGTCTTTGGCAGCCAAAGCGCTGGCTTACAGTCAGAAAATAGAGTATTCCGGGCCAGTGTATGAATCATTCAACGTAAGAGGAAACAGGGCAATTCTGAGTTTTTCTCATGTAGGAAAGGGATTGACTTCGAAAGAAGGAGATTTAAAGGGGTTTGAAATCAAAGGCCGGTCGGGTGAAGCATATCTGCCAGCAAAGGCAGTTATCAAAGGCAGGAAGGTAATAGTTTCGAATGAAAAGGTCAATGATCCGGTTGCTGTTTATTATGGTTGGGCAAATGTACCTGACGTTAATTTGTACAACAAAGATGGCTTGCCAGCTTCTCCATTTCGGACAACCCGCGAATAAAAAAGGAAAGATCTTTATATTAATTTATTAGACGATGAAATTGACATGAATTATAAAAAAATATCCGCTGCTTTCCTGATTGCATTAGTATTTGCTGATCTGTCAGCACAAACAACCGCGCATAAAAAATCGGCTTTTGCCATTATTGATCCGGTGTACAGTGTGAACGAAAAAATGCCGTTATCAAATATAAAGAATGATGGAAAAACCTGGATATACGGGCCGGGAGAACTTGAATGCTGGCGTTTGCGGTTGCTTCAGGACAGAAAGGATAGCGCTAGGCTTCGCGTTGGTTATCCGGGAACATTTCACAAGGCATATGCAAATGGTTCTTTTCGTTTGACTCCGGATAATCAGGAATCACCGCAATCTGTGTATTTCCGGACTACCGGTGATGGTCAGGTATTTATTAACGATAAACCTGTCTCCAGATTCAAGCCTTCAGATTCCGAATTGTTTTTTGTCCTTCCCCCAAAAGAGAAAATTGGTGAGATTCGATTTGATATTTCATCATCGGCCAATCCTCCGGCATTGTTAATCAGGAAAGGAGCTTTTTCAACATCCGCAAAGGAATGGCAATGGAAATCCGGATTCGAAGAATGGCAACCTGCATACCATCATCCGCTGACAGTATCGGGTGTTCCACCGCATCTGAATGAGAACCCTGAGATTATACTTCACCCTGTTCGAAAAGAAATCAACCTGTATGACTTTGGAAGAGAAATGCTGGGTTATATAGTCATAAAAAGTAGCATACGACCTGAGATTACTGTTGGGGAATCAACTTTCGAAGCCCTTGATACCCTTAACAAAGTTTTGGAACAATCGCCGGAAATGTTGAAAACCGGGGATGGTTTGTGGAAATCGAAATCTTTGCTTGCATTCCGTTATTTATATACAGATGTAAATGCAGAAGACATTCAATGTCATGCAATTTTTTATCCCGTTTCTTATAAAGGGGCGTTTGCCTGTTCCGATTCAACATTGACGCGAATCTGGATGAACAGTGCTTATACGTTGCGTTTATGTATGTATGATTTTTTGATTGATGGGATAAAACGGGACCGCTTGCCATGGACAGGCGATCTGGCCATGAGCATGATGGCGAATGCTTACACTTTTGGAGATGCCGAAATAGTAAGACGAAGCCTTACCACACTTGGTCGTGCAGGAATAAAAAAAACAGATATCAACGGAATAATTGATTATTCGCTTTGGTGGATTATTTCACAGGATCAATATCAGCTCTATTTTAGTGATTCGTCACACTTGAAACGGGAATGGCCACGAATAAGGGAGACTCTTGATCTGTTAAGTGTTAGATGCGATAAGTCTGGCTTTTTGATGCCAGGTAACAAATGGCTGTTTATAGATTGGGTAGATCAGGAAAAATGGACTGCACTTCAGGTGCTATGGTGGTGGGCACAACAATGTGGCGTAAAATTGGCCCACAGGATGGGAGATACACAAACTGAGCACCGCTGGCAAAAAATTTCTCAGTCATTAAAAATCGAGTTGGAAAAAATTGCATGGAATGCTGAAAAGGGAATTTGGTTAGGCAATCCTAAATTTCCGGGAAAAATGTCGAGACATGCTAATTTCATGGCTGTAATATCAGGGCTGGCAACGAAAAATCAGCGTGCTGGGATAAATAAGATGCTCACTGACGATAAAATTAGTCCGGTTGGGACCCCCTATATGTCAGGATTTGAAAATATTGCCATATCACAAAATGGAGATATTCAATCCATGTTAAAACGGGTAAAAGAATATTGGGGTGGAATGCTAATCCAGGGAGCAACAACATTTTGGGAAGCATATGATCCATCTCAGAGAGGGAAAGATAATTATTCATTTTATAAAAGACCTTATGGTAAGAGTTTATGCCATGCATGGAGTGCAGGCCCGGCTGCCATTCTTTCATCCGAAATATTTGGGTTGCGCCCGCTTGATGACGGGTGGAAAAAGTTTTCGGTAAACCCAAATCCTGGATATTTGGAATGGGCCAGTACAGTGGTGCCTACTTCATTTGGCGACATTGTGGTGGATATTGACGGAAAAAATATGGTCGTGTCAGTTCCGAAAGGGACTATTGCCGAGGTGTACGGAAAATCGTTCACAGGGCCGAAAACAATAAAAATGGAAATCAAATCTGAATCTGGAAATTAATTTCAAAAACAATTCTTTATCTGAAAAATGACAAAAATAAAGAACAGAATTCTAACCATATTGCCATTATGCCTCCTCTTATTTGGAAACCGTATCACAACAAAAATAACTCGCGAGGATACCGAATGGAGCGATTTCTGGTGGGCACATGAAAATGACATGTCAAAACCACGTGTTTTATTTATTGGCAATTCTATATCAAGAGGTTATTATTCTGCCGTTTCTGCAAAGTTGGCAGAAAAAGCCAACTGCGACCGGTATGCAACCTCCCGGAGTATTGACGACCCGACATTGTTTAGAGAGACCAAAATTGCAATGGCCCCAGGCGGAGAAAGATATAATTATTGATTTTCTTCCTAACAATGGAATTAATTAATAACAACAAACCATGAAAAATTTATTTGTATTTGTGTTTACAGCCGATGTTGGTGTATATAGCCAACAGCAAAATACTAATGATGATGTAAAATATGTGATATTTACATCACGAAGCGAAGCCAAAGAAACTGGAGAGGGAATATCTAGATTTACACCAGAAAAAAAATCAGATATTAATAAATATCCCCCTACCATGTTCCATTTTATCTCTAAAACCAGGGGAATATCAGCTTATGCAAACTGTTTTAGATTCGATTTGGATAAACTATCTGAAAAACGAAAAGTAACCGAAAGAGATAAATTAGTAATTAAGAAAATCAAATAGAATTTATAGATTCCATTAATCTTATTGATATACTTTTCCCAAAAATGACCAAAGATGAATTCATTAAAACCCGGAACAGTTTGTGGGATAAAACAGTTTATTTTATTGACCGCTCGGAAATAAAGAACCAAAAAGTCAAGCTATACCCTGTACATGTGTTTGGAATAAACCTGTATTGATGTAATTCAAGTATTATTATTCAAGTTTATAAATCGTAGAAATGAAATACACTATAAAAATTATTGGTTTATATTTAATTTATTTCTGTTTTCTCTCCAATTGTTATTCGAATAGCCAGAAGCCTGAGAAAGGCAAAAGCTTTGTTTTTTTATCAGGACAAGATACTCCGGAAATGATTATAAAAAAAGCAGCACATGTTATTCCTTCATCACAACAACTCGAATGGCAAAAGTTGGAATACACGGCTTTCGTACATTTTGGTTTGTACACGTTTCAACTCAGGGAGATGCCTGCATCCCCCGATCTATTCAATCCCGTAGGTTTGGATTGCCGTCAATGGGCGAAGACTTTTAAAGATGCAGGTATGAAAGGAGTGATATTAACCGCTAAACATCATGAAGGATTCTGTTTGTGGCCAAGCCAATATACCGACTACTCAGTAAAAAGTTCGAAATGGAGAAACGGAATGGGGGATGTTGTCAAAGAACTGTCGAATGCATGCAGGGAATATGGATTGAAGTTTGGAATTTATATCTCTCCCTGGGATAAACACAATCCAGATTATGGAACGCCTAAATATGATGAGTATTTTAAAAATCAGCTTACGGAATTGCTTACCAATTATGGAGACATTTTCGAAGTCTGGTTTGACGGTTATTACGGGGGAACAAAAGGGAAAAAGCAGCAATACGATTGGAAGGGATACGTTGACCTGACCAGAAAACTACAACCCAATGCAGCCATCGCTATTATGGGGCCGGATATACGTTGGGTAGGAACAGAAACCGGATATGGCAGAGATACCGAATGGAGCGTGGTGCCGGTCGGGGAACAGGATTTGAAATTGGTAAAAACGTTTGATCGGTTCCTTGTTCAGGAGAACATTCAAAACGGACAACGGATAGAGGGTTTTAAACTTGAAGCCTGGGAGAATGGACATTGGGTAGAAAAATTAAATGGGACGACCATCGGATATAAGAGAATTCTCCGTTTCCCCGTAACCAGATCGTCAAAAGTACGACTGACGATTATTGATGCTAGGGATTGTCCGGAAATTAAATATGTTGGACTATACAAATCTCCGAATGGAGTATAGTTAAAAGTGACATTCACGATAACAAAGAAGGTGATTAAATGCAATGGGTATTACCGCAGAGCCCTTTGCAAATCAGAAAATATTTAATGGAAGTGTTATGCTAAAGTTCCTTTTATGATTGGATGATTTCTCCATTCCGAAGTGATGCGCATAAAAGATTCGATTGATCCACAAATTGTACTAATCGGAAACTCGCAGCACATTACCGGAGAGACGGGTACAAAGGTAGTTTTCAAAACACAAATCCGCACCAAACCGGGTGGTTCGGTCGGGACAATCGATCTGAAAATGATCGGGTTTGAATAATAGTTAATTTGTTATAAATCAAAATAATCAGAGATGAAGAAAGTTTATTTTTTTCTTTTTATAAACAGCTTTTTGTTGTTTATTTTTCATGTAAATGCGCAAACGCAGCAGTCTTTCAAAATAAACTCACCCGATAAACACACCCGGTTTGAGCTCGTTCCTGACGAAACTGGAAATCTGAAATACCGGGTGTTGTTTTTCAAATCAGAAATTGTGTCGTGGTCGGACCTGGGCTTTATAATTAACGGCATTTCTGCCGGGAAAAACACACGAATAACCGATGAAAAGCAAAATTCTGTCAGAGAAAAATTTGCATGGTCTTTAGGTGAAACCGACACCATTCAAAACCATTATAATGAAGGCATTTATTCATGCCAGACCGGTAATTTCATGTTTAACCTGGATGTTCGGGTTTTCAACAATAGTCTAGCCTTCCGGTATCGGTTCCCCAAACAGCCTGGCTTTGAAAAGGGAGTGATTTCCGGAGAACATACTTCGTTCAACTTTTCCGAAAATCTTGAAATCTATCAATACCAAAGGGAGTCTGTTTTTACCCCGGTCAGTCTGGACAAATTCACAGGCCATTGCGATTTGCCTGCCACATTAACGGGACCCAAAAGATACATCAGCATTGGGGAAGCGAATAACAGCAATTACACTAAAGTTGAGCTGAAAAAAGGTGAAAAGGAATATAGTGTTTCGACTGGTTTTATAACCGAAAAGTTTGCAAATACGGAAGGGGCATACGATTTTCCCTGGAGGACAATCAGTTTTTCAAACAATGCAACTGGCCTTCATCAGTGCAGTGAGCTCAACCTGAAGCTGACACCGCCATCTCCGGAAGGAATTCCTGGATGGGTCAAACCAGGGAAAATGATGCGCATTATGAAACTTGATACTGAAGCCGCATTAGAATGTATTGATTTTGCTGTCAAGAACAACTTAAGTTATGTTTTATACGATGGAGGTTGGTACAATGTAAAGGAGTTTGATGGTAACAAAGCATATATTACTCCGATTTCTGCCATCAATATGCAAAAGGTGATCAGTTACGGAAAACGCAAAAATATTGGAGTGGTACTGTATGTGAATTACAGCCAGGGGCTAGTTGAGCGGCTTGACAGTACTTTGTGTCAATTTAAAGTATGGGGTGCTGCAGGTATTAAACCCGGTTTTGTAGATGGTTGCACTCAGAAGGGCATTCAATGGTTAATAAGCGCTGTTCAGAAAATGCAAAGTATGGGATTCGTTATGAATGTTCATGATAGCTATAAACCGACAGGTCTTAGCTGGACTTATCCAGCTTTGCTGACTCAGGAAGGTATAAGGGGTGATGAAAATGGTCCGGATGCTTTTCATAACATGGTTTTGCCTTTCACACGATTTTTGGCCGGTCCGGCAGATTTTACTTTTTGTTATCCAAATAGAGCAAACAAATTTGCCAAGCAACTAAAGGTTAGCATGGCTCAACAATTAGCTTTATCAGTTATTTATTTCAGCCCTTTGCAGGTTGTCTTTTGGTATGGAAGGCCTGGTGATTATACAAAAGATGTAGAAATTGACTTTTTCAGACAAGTTCCGACTGTTTGGAATGAATCCCATTATTTAGCGGGTGAGATCGGAAAAAACATTGCAGTTGCCCGCAGAAATGGCTCATCCTGGTTCATGGGGATCGGTACAGGATTAGATTCCTGGAGGAATAAAATCAAATTAAATTTTTTAAAGTCCGGCGTCAATTATATTGCAACGATCTATGAGGATGATCAGCATGAAAGTATTGCCACAAAAAAAATAATTGTAAAAAAAGGCGATGATTTTAATATCGATCTTCAGGCGAAAACAGGTCAGGCTGTTATCTTTTCAATTCAAAAATAAACTACTTCATTGAGAATAACTAAATCTTAAAACTTATATAAAAATGAAAAGTATTTTCGTAATAATTGGATTATCAATATTGATTACATCAAACGCGTTGTTTTCTCAGAACAAGATTGTTGAATCTAAGCTGATATGGGAATTGGGAAAAAGCCCCATTGAACCAGGTTTAATAAAAGGTAATATTGACGTAGTTGATGGAACGGTGATGCTCGATGGAACTAACTCATTTTCTTTGCCAATTACACTACTTGAGAAACAAAATGATTTCACGATCGAATTTGAGGTAAAAAGGGCCAATGGTGTAATCAAACCAGAAGACAATATTTCCCTTATCTCCAACCATGACGAGGAGAATAAAGCTGGAATTGGAATTAAATATTTCTCTCCACCGTATAATGCCGCATGGTTATACATTAATGGATTCAGAGCAATTGAACAAAGAGGGTTTCTGGCTAATATATTTCTAAAATATACAATTCTTGTCAAAGATAAAAACATGATGTTGTTTAGAAATGGCCTTCTTCTGGCAATGACAGATAAAGTAAATCCAAGTAATCAACCTATTACCATTGGTGAGGCAGGAGGTGTTAGGTTCACTCCATATGAAATGCGAAATATCAGGATTTATAATTCTGCACAATTTCCTACCGGCTTTGATCATAGTGTTGAAAGAATGGCAACCTTTAGTGGAGACCAATATGCGATGCAAAGAGTAGCTATTAAAGATGATAAATTGCCCAGGATTCTTATAGTTGGCAACTCTATTTCGATGGGCTATCGGGATTTTATCACAGAGCATTTTAAAGGGAAAGCTTATGTAGATTATTGGTTGGGTGGTAGTTGGATGGATCCAAATAGCGTAAAGGGAGAAAACTCGGTTGTCAAACGTGCCTGGAGAGGTGTACTCGGGAATGGACCTTATGATGTTGTGACCTGGAATGCAATGACCTTGCATATGTGGTGGCCACCGCAAAGATGTCCTGAGGAATCACTTGCTCCAAATATGACCGAAGTAACCAGCTTTTTAAAGGAAATTGCCCCTAAAACAAAGTTCATATGGGTACGGGGTACGCCATTCAGAGAAAACAAGTCTGACGGCACTGTAACATTAGATAATCCCAGAAATAACATAATCGTTAAATATAATAAAATTGTTGATGGAGTGATGAAGAGAGAAGGTATTCCCGAAGTAGATCTTTATCAGATTGCCGAAAATCAGCTCCATACTGTGAGTAAAGGATCGAGCGACTTTGTTCATTGGAAACCTGAAGTATATCAAATTATGGCTCAGGAGATTATTAAAGAAATTGAAAAGTATATTAAGGAAAAGGGAAATATGTGAAGTAATTACTGGCAGTGATGTAAACAACCATTGTAACTCCCACCTCGCACCGCTTTACGGTGACTATACTTTTCCAGGATTGGTCTATCGTGATGTTTCCTATTGATTCCAATTAGATAACTTTATCTGGCACAGGATTTTTGTACTAATCCCGGACTTATCGAAAGAGTAGGAGGCAGTAATAAATATATGTACAGCGGCAAAAAATCATAGTGCGGTTGTAAAAAGCTTTTCATGAAATCCTAAAACTTATCTGTAAATGAAACAAATAAAATTTATCTCAATTTTAATCCTGATTTGTTCAGTTTATTGTTTGAACAATTCGATTGCGATGTCACTTTATACGTTGACACCACAAGAAAAGATAAAGGATAAAGAGTCAGACAAAAATAAAAATGACAAGATACTGCTGCCACCCATCCCTGCAGACCCCAATGAGGCTTTTTTTGGTTCAAGAATACAAAGAACAATGACACTGTTAGCTACAAGCGACGAATCCCATCGTAATTCAGTTCGGATTTTATGTTATGGTCAATCAATTGTTGCCCAGGGGTATGTCTCGCGTGCGATTGAAAGAGAGCTGAAAGAGCGCTTTCCATTTGCCAATATTATTGTGGAAAACAGGGCCATTGGAGGCTACACAGCACCCTCGCTCGTCCGCACTGCTGTCCATGATCTCTATCCTTTCTACCCCGATTTGGTGGTGTTTCATGTTTATGATGGACACTATACCGGAGAACTTGAACGAATTGTCAGCAATATCCGTCGAAATACTACCGCCGAAATATTAATGTGGACTCACCACTTTGACTCATATGGACCGGATGGTACCGAACGTGACAATATCCGGGATCAGGGCTCGAATTTCCGCCGCTATCTTGCTCAAAAGTATAATTGCGAACTCGTCGAATTGAGGGAAGAATGGAGAAATTATTTGAAGATAAATAATATACCCCGGGCAGACCTGCTTATAGATAACATTCATCTTAATAATAAGGGTGGTTCATTACAGGCGCAATTTGTCATGCGACATTTTCGCTACAATACACTATTCCCCTCCAGCTGGATGAACATGGTTCGCACCTATGAAGCCCGACGACCAATAGAGGAGCGGACAGACGAAATTGTATTTACTGGAAAGCCGTGGCATCGTGTAGGACAAGGAGTGGTAGGAGAAAGATCCAATAGTTCTCTTAAGCTTCATTTTCACGGAA
This sequence comes from Prolixibacteraceae bacterium, assembly GCA_963677935.2. Taxonomy (GTDB): domain Bacteria; phylum Bacteroidota; class Bacteroidia; order Bacteroidales; family Prolixibacteraceae; genus JAAFHB01. The sequence continues at coordinate 6,336,642 of CAXXEH010000003.1, forward strand.
ACCGTGTAGATGTAATCGCTTTTCCAGCTGGAGTTAAGCCTGGCACAGCCAAAATACTCATTGATGGTAAATCACCCTCATCCTTCACTGATGCCTATGCCATCACCAGGACAAATAAGAATCCAGTCAGCGGGAGACCAATGCTAAATCGTATTAATTTTGGAAAGAAAGCCGTCGCTGAAGATTGGGTCCTTAACGTGAACAATATAAGTCCAGATGGTAAAACTTTTAAGTTTACTCTTGCAGGAAGTATCACGGGATCAGATGGTGAAGGTACACATAAGAAAGTATTTACTTCAAAGTCTGGAAGTATCAATTTCGACCCGGCAGAGTTTACTTTTGCAGGTGCTGTTAGTCAAACGAAGAAACCCTTTCCTGATGAGGCAACAATTATTTTTCAAACCAAATTGATGGGAATGGATGTCTGGGCACCCGTGTTAAATCAGGAGGAAGGACATATTGACAATTATACTTTGATACAGGGCATAGAAAACAGGGAACACACATTGGAAATTATACCCGTTGGCAATGGCCCTATTCCTGTTTATGAGATCGTAATCTACAGGCCTCCGATGGAATAACCTGGAATTACGGTGACATTCTTTTAGTAGTTATGGATTTTTGTTTAATGAATCTTATTTCTCGTGATACGCTGATTGTGAATAAGTCCATGTAAATAACTAAATAGCAATGCGATATAAACATTCCTTTATGAAATATTTCAATAAATTAATCTTCGCCGCATTATCGGCGATTGCAACCTTCCAGACACAGGCTGAGGTTAAAATGCCAGCCATCTTTTCAGACCATATGGTACTTCAACGTGACATTATTGTCCCAATTTGGGGAACCGCTATGCCGGGTGAGAAGGTTAGTGTCAGTATTGCCGGACATACCAAAGTTACCCAGGCGGACATAAACGGCAATTGAAGGATTCGTCTCGATCCGCTTAAAACCTGTACCGAGCCACTTAACATGAAGATTACGGGGAGCAACAGGATCACTTTAAATGATGTCCTGGTGGGCGAGGTCTGGATTGCCTCGGGGCAGTCAAACATGGAGATGCCAGTTGGGAATGTTGATCCGCCAGATATTAAAAATCGTCGATATCCCAGGGTCGAGAATTTTGAAGAGGAATTGAAACGCGCCAACTACACTCTTTTGCGCTTATGTAAAGTGGAACAGCAGTTTGTCCCGCATCCCATCTCTTTCGTCCCTGGAAAGGGTTGGAAAACATGTTCGAGGGAATCAGCAAGGGAATTTTCTGCTGTTGGTTATTTTTTTGGAAGGCACTTGGTTGAAAATTTAAATATCCCGGTCGGTATCATTGAAAGTGCGTGCAGCAGTAGTCAAGTGGAACAATGGACTAGTATTGAGTCGCTTGCGAAATTTTCCCAATTTGCTGAAGTTGCGAAATTTTACCTTAATACTGATTTTTCCAAATTGTCCAATGAGGAATACGAGAAAGTCTCTCCCAAAGGAAAACCTTCCTGTCTCTTCAACGGTGAGATTGCACCGCTCATTCCTTACGCCATTCGAGGAGCCATCTGGTATCAGGGGGAATCCAATGCTTACCGTTCTGTTGAATACAGGCAGCTGATTGCCAACATGATTGCAGATTGGAGACAACAATGGGGTCAAGGGGATTTTCCTTTCTTTTTTGTGCAACTCGCAGGTTTCGGGGGCCTTCCCACAAAACCAGGCAACCACAACTGGGCTGAGCTACGCGAGGCGCAAACCATGACTCTTTCCGTTCCCAATACAGGAATGGCAGTCGCTATTGACATTGGCATGGCTGACTTCATTCATCCGCTCAACAAGCAAGAAGTAAGCCGCAGGCTGGGGTGCGTGGCATTGGACAAGACATACGGTTGAAGATCGAATCGAGCGGACCGATTTTTAAAAGCATGAAAATTGAAGGAACAAAGGTTGTCATTTCTTTTGACCATCTTGGAGGTGGATTGGTTTCTCGCAATCAAAAAGACAACAAAAAATTGGGGAATTTTGCTATCGCGGGGCAGGACCAAATCTGGAAATGGGCTGATGCCCTGATTGACGGAAACTCGGTCGTGGTTTCATGAGATGAAGATACCAATGGCCGTACGTTATGCGTGGGCACAGAACATCGCGTGCGATTTTTACAATCAGGCAGGACTTCCGGCTGTGCCGTTCCAAACCGACGGTTGGGAACTGACCACAATGGATAAATTGTATGATCCAGGCGAAGATTTCCTTAAATGATTTTTCAAAATGATTTCATAAAATCGCTTTGATCCTATTTTTAGGGTCAAGACAAATATCTGGGGGGAATAAATTTCAGGCATAAATATTTGAGAGTCTAAAGAGAAAAAATTTAACGGATCTAACTCCTCTAAAAGATGCTCTGAATGCTTTTATCTTTGCGTTAAATGATTCAGCGGAAGCATTCGTGCTGCGGTTATCAAAATAATTCAGGATATTTAGGTAATGTGCCTGTATTGACCTGGCTACAACATTAAAAGATTCGAAGCCGGATTTTTCTACACGGTCATACCATGCTGCCAGTTTTGTAAATGCGACTCCTTTGTCTTTTACAAAATGGTATATATGACCCAGTTGCATTGAAAGTTTGTAGGCTTGTTCCAGTGCGGGATATCTTGCAAATAATAATTCTGCTCTGTAACGTTGTGTCGGGGTCCATTTTGATTCCGCTTTAAACAAGAGGTAGCGGCTTCGGGCCAATAACTGTTTAAGTGTATCTCCGTTCTCAAGTATTTCTGGTATAAACTTTTGCTTTACCTCTTTACCTAATTCTATCTCCTTGTTTTCCTGATCAATTGCTTCCCATCTATATTTAACCCTCATCTCCTGCACGGCATCATATGCTAATTTTTGAACATGGAAACGGTCTGTTACCATTTTGGCCTGAGAGAAACTACCTCGGACTATATGTGCCATGTTTGCAGCCATATCCAGGGTTACTTCTTTTACTTTATTGCGTTTACGTATGGGTATCTTATCCAGAACCGCACGAACCTTCTCGCTTTGGGTTCCCTTAATAATGGATATGATCGCCCCCTTTTTCCCTTTGGCTTCTTTATTGGTTACAATCGTGTAAAGCTCACCTTGCGACAATGCTGTTTCATCAATACTGATGTGGTGACCCAGATTTTCTTCAAAAAGGATCCAATCCTCTGCATGGGATAATTGGTCCCAGTCATGATAATTACTCAAATGATCACGATACTGTTGTTCAAGTAGTTTGCCATTGACATGGAAATAATCCCCTACACTTTTACAGCTTACCGGCCTGGTATCGAGATATAACTTTTAAAAAAGCCGCGAATTCCTTAGTCATTCGCGTTCCTTTGGCTACAACCTCCCAGTCACGCCAGACGATGTCTCCGGTGGTTTCATTCGTCCATCGTCTACGCCTAATATTCAGAAATACCGATTTACCGCGTAAAGGAAAATCCTGTACTGTAATCGACTCAAAGAAACCCTTGGATACCAATTTGTCATCCAAATACTCAATGGGATGAGCATCATTCTCTTCTAAATAAATAGTGAGTGACTCCTTTGATTGAATAACATCCGAAATAAAGAAAAACTCAGAAATATCTGCGGGTAAAAGAAGTTTTGCAAGGTTAACTCCGTCTTGATTTGGCATCGCTTTTTTTTATGCAAATAAAGAAATCTTTCGCTAATCCCCCAACTTTTCAGCTTGATCCTATTTTTACGCGTTCTTACGATTTTTCATGAACAACGGGTCAAGACAAATATCTGGGGGGAATAAATTTCAGGCATAAATATTTGAGAGTCTAAAGAGAAAAAATTTAACGGATCTAACTCCTCTAAAAGATGCTCTGAATGCTTTTATCTTTGCGTTAAATGATTCAGCGGAAGCATTCGTGCTGCGGTTATCAAAATAATTCAGGATATTTAGGTAATGTGCCTGTATTGACCTGGCTACAACATTAAAAGATTCGAAGCCGGATTTTTCTACACGGTCATACCATGCTGCCAGTTTTGTAAATGCGACTCCTTTGTCTTTTACAAAATGGTATATATGACCCAGTTGCATTGAAAGTTTGTAGGCTTGTTCCAGTGCGGGATATCTTGCAAATAATAATTCTGCTCTGTAACGTTGTGTCGGGGTCCATTTTGATTCCGCTTTAAACAAGAGGTAGCGGCTTCGGGCCAATAACTGTTTAAGTGTATCTCCGTTCTCAAGTATTTCTGGTATAAACTTTTGCTTTACCTCTTTACCTAATTCTATCTCCTTGTTTTCCTGATCAATTGCTTCCCATCTATATTTAACCCTCATCTCCTGCACGGCATCATATGCTAATTTTTGAACATGGAAACGGTCTGTTACCATTTTGGCCTGAGAGAAACTACCTCGGACTATATGTGCCATGTTTGCAGCCATATCCAGGGTTACTTCTTTTACTTTATTGCGTTTACGTATGGGTATCTTATCCAGAACCGCACGAACCTTCTCGCTTTGGGTTCCCTTAATAATGGATATGATCGCCCCCTTTTTCCCTTTGGCTTCTTTATTGGTTACAATCGTGTAAAGCTCACCTTGCGACAATGCTGTTTCATCAATACTGATGTGGTGACCCAGATTTTCTTCAAAAAGGATCCAATCCTCTGCATGGGATAATTGGTCCCAGTCATGATAATTACTCAAATGATCACGATACTGTTGTTCAAGTAGTTTGCCATTGACATGGAAATAATCCCCTACACTTTTACAGCTTACCGGCCTGGTATCGAGATATAACTTTTAAAAAAGCCGCGAATTCCTTAGTCATTCGCGTTCCTTTGGCTACAACCTCCCAGTCACGCCAGACGATGTCTCCGGTGGTTTCATTCGTCCATCGTCTACGCCTAATATTCAGAAATACCGATTTACCGCGTAAAGGAAAATCCTGTACTGTAATCGACTCAAAGAAACCCTTGGATACCAATTTGTCATCCAAATACTCAATGGGATGAGCATCATTCTCTTCTAAATAAATAGTGAGTGACTCCTTTGATTGAATAACATCCGAAATAAAGAAAAACTCAGAAATATCTGCGGGTAAAAGAAGTTTTGCAAGGTTAACTCCGTCTTGATTTGGCATCGCTTTTTTTTATGCAAATAAAGAAATCTTTCGCTAATCCCCCAACTTTTCAGCTTGATCCTGAACAACTCGATTCTTTCCCCATCCTTTCTTTGTAAATAAAGAAACCCGCTGAATATCAGCAGGTTTCAGTCAATAATCGTACCCGGGGCGGGAATCGAACCCGCACGATATTGCTATCACTGGATTTTGAGTCCAGCGCGTCTACCAATTCCGCCACCCGGGCAGATAGAGCTTTTTTTGGTAGTGCGGCACAAAGATAATCCAAATTTCTTTTTTGCGAAATTATTTTATCAAAAAGTGTAAACTATTGTATATGCGTTAATTAACTGATTTGTATGCCATGATTGGATTTGTTGCGGAAAATTTTCATACCCTTTAGCCGCTTCTTAAGGGTGAAATGGATTTTAAATGTCTTATTTTTACAATGCACTTCTAATTTTATCTCATGTTGACCGGAGAGGACAGGCAAATTTTTGAGGCAATTAAAAGGGATGAGCATGGCGCTTACGAAATGGTTTTTCGCAAGTTTTACCGTCCAATGACAGCCTATGCCTTCCGGTTTCTGGGAAACCTGTCCGATTCGGAGAGCATTGTTCAGGAGGTCTTCCTTAGGCTGTGGCAGAACAGGCACGAAATGATGATCACCTCTTCTTTGCAGAATTATCTGTTCAGGTCGGTTAAAAACCACTGTATTAATTATATCGAGCACGAGAAGATTAAAACAGGTTATCAAACCATGGTGATCAATAATGAAACAGATCGCACTGATTACAGTGAGTTCTTCCTTGAATTTGGCTTGGTCAGTAAAATAGAGAATGCAATTGCCGCACTCCCTCAAAAACGTCAGGAGATTTTCCGTCTGGCGCGTGAGGAGGGGCTGAAATATCGCGAAATAGCCGAAAAACTTGAACTCTCGGTTAAAACGGTGGAGACACAAATGACATTGGCGCTTAAACAATTACGTGAGTCGCTTAAAGAGTTTAAGAACCTTGTGATGTTTTTTATGTGTGTGGTTAAGGGTAAATGATTAATTGATTGTCTTAAAACAAATGGATAAGATGGATTTCAATAATACCGTATTGCCTGAAAAGGAGAAACAGTGGACTGCTTTTCTGAACGGTGAACCAGGTATTCCGGATCAATCCGGGCTGGATGAAAAGACAAAAACTGAATTTTCAACAGTCTGGGAGTCTGCCGGTACAAGTTTTTGCTATTCCGCTGCTAATTCTGATAAGGCGTGGAGCGCTCTCCAGGAAAAGATCTCAAAACCAAATTTTACTTACAGGTTATTACGATCCCGTGTATTCCAGTATGCCGCCACCATTTTGATAGTGATGGGAATCGGTTTGGCAGCTTATCAAATTATCAGAATTCCAACAAAGCAAATCTATGTTCCTGTTCAGTTGATGGTTGCAGAAACAGACGCACATCCTTTGAATCTAAGAGTAGTTACACTTTCTGATGGCTCGACCGTAAAGTTGAATGCAAATACACGAATGGAGTATCCTGAAAGTTTTGATGTTAATATCCGTAAAGTAAAACTCACAGGAGAGGCTTTTTTCGAAGTTAAGAGAGATACGCTCCGTCCTTTTTTTATCGAGACTGCAAACGCATCGATTGAGGTGCTTGGAACTTCGTTTAATGTCTCTGCCTATCCACATGCCGAACTGGTGGAGGTGAATGTTAGAACCGGAAAGGTTAAGCTGACCCAGTATACCGAAGGAAATTTGGGCCGTAAATCTGCGATTTTACCGGCAGGCGAGCGGGGATGGCTTAAAGTCGCAGAGGGGGAGATTGGTCATTCCAATAAACTTGCTTCTAATTATTCCTCCTGGATTACCAAGGAGATTACATTTCAACATACTCCGCTTAAAGAGGCATTTTCAATCCTGGAAAATACTTATCATGTAAAGTTTAAAATGGTAGATCCTGGAATTGGCTCAATACCTTATACTGCCAATTTTGCAAATCTGAATCTCGATTATATTGTTGAAGTAATAGCGCGCACACATCATCTTAAAGTGATAAGGGACGGAGACGAAATTATATTTGCCAGGATTGTGAATTAGCCGGTTTTTCTCGCCCGGAATTATTAATTTTATACAAAGAACTAATAATACCGCCATGCCGCTTATCAGGTCATGCATTGTCCTTCTTTTTTTGCTTTTGATATGGTTTAAAACGCCGGCTCAGGAGTACCGATCGTTGCTTGAAAGGCGGATCAGTTGTCAAATTGATTCTGCAACAGTTGAGCAGATTCTTGAGAAGGTAGTCAACGAAAATGATCTCTTCTTCTCATATAATCCGGATATACTTCCAAAAGGGAAAAACTCCCTCAAATTACTCAATGTGACTGTTGAGGTGTTTCTTCGAAGCATCCTTTCAACTGAAAAATATAAGATTGAGAATATAGATAATCAAATTATTATAACACTTAAAGAGGTTGCCCCGATCAAATTGTCAGGAATTGTATTTGAAGGGAGGGATGAATCTCCCGTGCCATATGCTGCTATAGGAATTGAAGGTGAAAGCATCGGTACAATGACCAACACTGACGGTCGGTACGACTTCATTATTCCATGGAGGCTTCGCGATAAACCGGTCTCGGTTCGTTGTCTGGGTTTTAAACCCCTGGAATTGACACTGAATGAATTGAAGGGAAATGGAAGAATTAAACTTGAACCTGTCACCATACATCTGCGCGAGATTGAAGTGAAACCTGTTAACATTGGTGATCTGTTAAGCAATTACCGAAATAATATTGAGAAGAACTATGAGTTATCAACACAGCTGATGATTACTTTTTATCGCGAAACGATCAGACGCGATGATCAGTATATCGGCGTTTGGGAAGCCATCATGGAGATGTTGAAAAGCCCGTATTATTCCGGGGGATCCGACCGGGTACGGTTTCTGAAGGGGCGAAAAAGTAATTTTAATAAAGTTTTTAACGATATAAGCCTGAAGATTCAGGGGGGGCCCTGGTACATCACTACATTGGATATTGTACGGAATCCGGAATCGTTTCTGGATCCTAAATTTGAGAATCTTTACCGGTACCGGTTTGAACAACCTGAGATGTATAATGGTCGGGTGACCTGGGTAATCAGATTTTCGAGGAAAGAGGATGTAAATTTCCCTTGTTATTTTGGGAAGATTTTGATTGATGCGGAGAGCTATGCCCTTGTTAATGCTGAATTTGGATTGGATAAAAAGAGTTTGAAGTTGAATGGTGACACTTTCATCAAGAAAGAGCCACATGGTATTACAACCCGGCCTGAAGGCGCCGAATACTCGGTAAATTACAGGATGGTTAATGGCCGCTGGCAGTTCTACTCGGCACGAACGGATGTTGTGTTTAAAGTAAAGCAAAATAAGGGTAGTCTAAAAACTGAATACCGAAGTGTTTCTGATATTTTAGTTACCCAGCAGTACCCATTCCCTTCACGTGCCAGGTTCGGACCAGAAGGGCTTTTCAGAGCTGATGACATTTTTGCGGACATCAGCGGTCCGTATGACCCCGAATTCTGGGGAAATTTTAATGTGATCAAACCTGATGACGATTTAAGTAAGGCGCTTAGGGAGATGGAAACAAAGGGGGAATAAGAGAATTCGGCGATGAGCTAATTTGATAATTTGTGATATCGCTAAGAGTAAATTAATTTTGATTGCAATATTAATATTTCATACAATCTCTTAAAAACAAATAATATACAAATGAAAAGCATCTGTAAGACACTGTTTATGATTGTCTTGGTTGTTTTTCCTGCTGTAAAAAACCTCGGGCAGGAAGATTTTTTCTCACGGCTGAAGACTCAGTTGCTATTGTATCGGACCCAAAAGACAGAGCAGGTAATTGTGATACAGACCGATAAATCGCTTTATCGGCAAGGTGAAACGATCTGGATGAAGGGTTATGTTACTGATGCCATCACCCATTTTTTATCACTGAATAGTCGTGAATTGTCTGTTCAACTTACCGATAATAAGGGTGTCAACGTGTCGGAAGGGAAATTCCTGCTCCGAAATGGAGTGGCTGATTTCAACTTTTCAATCCCGACAGATTTGCCAAGTGATGTATATTACCTTGTTGCCTATACACCGGAGATGGAAAATTGCGGTATACAGGCTATTTTTAAAAAGGAGGTGATCATCGGCAGGCCGGAGAACCTGGATGTTAATCCTCATCTGGAGTACTCAAAACCATTCTTTGCTCCCGACTGTAAAGAGAGTGCGACCCTCAGACTGGTGAACAATAGTGGAAAACCAATATCGGGTAAACGTTTTGAATATCAGATGCTTTGTGAGGATCGGGAACTTTTGTCAGGAAAAGGGAAAACGGCAACAAATGGTTCAGGAGAAGTGGTTTTTTTTACTCCATCTGCCCAAAATGGGAAGGCGATGTTGGCTTCCCTGACAATTCCCGCGGGAAGGGATAGGCTCAATATGGTTAGTAAGATCCCCCTCTCCTCTGAAAAAATTATTATCACCTTTTTCCCTGAAGGGGGTAAAATGGTGCCTGGGATTCCTCAATTAGTGGTTTTTGTTGCAAAAGATCAACTTGGATGTCCTGTGATTTTACAATCAGATATTATTGATGAAACGGATCATCTTGTTGTGTCAACAGCTACCTCGCAATCAGGGATTGGCACTTTTACATTGATTAACAATGATAACCGGAAGTTGAGAATGAAGATTGTAAGTGACATTGGAAAAAATCAGGAGACGCAGCTCCCTTCCCTTTCTCCGGAGGGCATGAGTATCGCAGTTAAAAAGAACGATGGGAAGAATCTCTCCCTCCTGGTTGCACGTCCACCAAAATCAAATACAGCAAATTTTAAGATTGTTGCTGTGTGTAATGGGGAGTTAATCTGGGCCAGCGATTTTAATCTGGAACAGTCAGGAGTAATCAATATTCCGCTTGATAATTTCAATTCCGAAATTGCCGCCATTGCCATATTCAATCAGAAGGGTGGAATTGTTGCTCAAAGGTTGATCTATACAGGAAAGATTCACCCCTTGAATATCACCATTACTCCGAATAAAAGTGTCTATAATAAGGGAGAGGAAGGGTTAATCATTGTGAAAATAACCGATCAAAATGGAAAGCCCGTAAAGGCAGAGCTGGCAGCTGGCATTGCAGATAGGTACACCTTCCCGACCTCCTCTTCACAGGTGAGCTCCCTTTATTACGGACTCCAAAAGCCGCTTCTTTTTGATGAGCCACTTGAGAAAACAGATGGTTTGATACTCGACTATTGTCTGGTAAGCAATAGTTTACGTGGGTTTGACTGGGACAGGATAGTGGCTATTGATCCGGCAAAGGGGGCAAATCCAAGATTAAATGCCATCAGGATTTCAGGTACTGTGCTTGACGAAAAAGATTTACCGGTACCTAATGCTTTGGTTAGCCTTACCAGTACCTCGCTTCAGCAATTTAATGCAAGCAGCGACCTTCATGGTGAATTTGTAATTAATTTACCTGTTTCAGTTGAAAAGAGAAATCTATCTGCTTCGGCAACTGATGTTTCCGGAAGAGGTAATTACCGCGTGGTTTTAAATAAAAGTTTCAAGGATGAACTGGTAAATAGTTTGAGTCATCTCTCTTTGAATAACTGGCACATTCTTTCGCAAATCTCTGAGTCGGATTATTTCAGGAATAACCCCGATTTTTTTAAGGTCAGACCTCCGGTGAAAGTAAGGATTGATGAGCGAAAAGTGACGGAACCTTATTGGAAGAAATACCTTACCGGATCTTCCCATTTACTTGATATAATAAAGTCAATTCACCCCTACGAGCTGAATGGAGGGAAAATTATTTTCCGGGGGATCAACTCTTTTATAGCGCAGGATGGAGCCTTGATCGTTATTGATGGACAACGGATGGGAACCGATGCATCCGCCTTAACAATGATCAATCCTCAGGATGTTGAAGATATCCGTATCCTGCTTGATCCGGTTGAAATGGGGATCTATTCGGGATTAAATTCTATTGGTGTTATCGAGATTAAAACCAAACAAGGGGGAGAAAATAATAGTAAGTCTAATGAACTGATCGAAAAACCAAAGGAGATTTCTCCAACACAGTTCATGCCCACGTCGATTGGAGATGGGAAGTTCGACCTCAAGACTACCTTGCAGTGGATTCCGGTCCTTTTTACCAACCAACAGGGAGAGGCTGCAATCCCTTTCAGGGCTGGAGGGATTAAGTCAACATTCATAATTGAAGTGGCTGGTTATACCGATCAGCGACAATGGATCGGGAGCCAGAAGGAGATACAAGTAGAGTAGGAATTGGAAATGAAAGAAGAAGAAATTAAGAATTGAAAATATTGAAGGATGTGGCATCGTTTTATTCATCTGAGATCATCTTTCCTGAACCGAAGCGGAAGAAGGCCATCAATTCCATCAATTACAAGGATCTTATCAGCACTGTCAAGAATAATACGAATAGGTTTGCCTGTAATATCTTCATATTCAGCGATTACCTGACGGCAGGCGCCACAAGGTTTGGCAATTCCTGATGGTAAATGGGTGAGCGTACTCACTGCAATTGTCACGATTGGAACTTTTGGATATTGCGCTCCGGCATAAAACAAGGCCGTTCTTTCGGCACACAAGCCTGAGGGATAGGCTGCATTTTCCTGATTATTACCCGTTATGATCACACCGTTTTCGAGCAAAACCGCGGCTCCGACACGAAATTTAGAATAGGGTGCATAAGCATTCCGTGCAGTTTCTCTTGCCTTCATTATCAGCTGATTGTCCAGTGTTGGTAAGCTGGTGACGGATTCATATTCTTTATATTTAATTTGAAGGATGATCTCTTTCACGATGTGCAGTTTAACAATCTCCAAATGTACAATATATTTTTCCTAAACTAAATTGTTTTAGTGGAGGGGAAAATGCTGATTAGAATTTTATATTCTGGATTGTTTCATGCCGGCCTGTGTGTTTCGTTCCGATTTTTTTAATTTTGAGCCATTATTGAATATTCAAACCGATCAACAATATATGTATCCTCATCGACTGAAATTAATTTCTTTGATTGGCACCCTTGCCGTTTTTACTTCCGTCGCCTATTGTGAACGACAACAAAAGAATACACGTCAGCAATACATCGATCTTTATGCGCAATTGGCGATTCAGGAGATGAATGAATACCATATCCCTGCAAGTATTACCATGGCTCAGGCGTGCCTGGAATCGGGTGACGGCAACTCATCACTTGCTGTCGGTGCGAATAATCACTTTGGGATTAAATGCAGAAATGATTGGACTGGTTTATCAGTCAGGCATGACGACGATGCCAAAGATGAATGTTTCAGAAAATATTCCAGCGCAATTGAATCTTTCAGGGATCACTCTACATTTTTGACCGGGGGAATGCGTTATCAGTTTCTATTCGATTATGATATAAAGGATTATAAAAAGTGGGCATATGGTTTAAAAAGAGCGGGCTATGCTACCGATCCGCAGTATCCTGAAAGGTTACTGAAGATTATTGAGGAGTTTCAGCTTTATCGGTTGGACGAATATTACAATAGTTCGTTAACCTATGCCGGACCCGAAAGTAAGGGGGGCGTTTTTAAATCAATTCATAATCAAAGTAAGGTGTCCACAAATCCATATTTGGCCAGGAAGGTTGTAAAAAGGAATGGCGCAAAAGCCTTCTTCGCAAAGGCGGGCGACACCTATGAACAGATTGCAGCTGAATTTTCGATGAAAGAGCGTGAAATAGACAGGTATAACGATGTAACCCAGGGAGAACGTCTTGAAGCAGGATCAATTGTATATCTGCAACGTAAGCGGGGGAGTGCTCCCCGGGGGAACGAAGTGCATACCTTGAGAAAGGGCGAATCGATGTGGTCAATTGCCCAATGGTATGGTATCAGGTTGAATACACTTTGCCGCAAAAACAGGCTGAAAGATGGATACGAACTTCAACCCGGACAGCAAATTTCATTGAGGAAAAAAGTGAAAAGGTAGGGTCCTAATGAAAGAATTAAGGAATTAAAGAATGAAGATTTTGTTAATTCTTTCATTGGTTAATTCTTTCATTCTTCGCTTTTCTCATTCTGCCTGAAAGTCAGCTACATTAGGAAAGCCACGCAGAAACTCAGCAATACCCATTCTTTTTTTACCAGCGATCTGTAAATCAATGATATGCAGAAATCCATCGGTACCGGCAATTTTTAGATATTTTTTATTGTCGCTAAGTATTTCACCTGGCTGGCAATTATGTTGGATCTGTTCAGCATCTGCTTTAAATATCTTTGCACTTATTTCGAGTCCCGAACGTTTAAGACAGGTCCAGGCAGCCGGGTATGGGCTTAATCCCCTAATCAGATTTTTGATCTCTCTCACCGGTTTGTTCCAATCGATTTTACAATGTTCCTTGAAAATTTTGGGGGCATGAAGTCGCAGCGGATCGATTGCCTTCAACTCCTGGGGCATTGGTGATATCGTTCCTTCTGCCAAGGCATCGATCGTTTTTAGCACAAGATACGCGCCTATAATCATCAGTTTGTCGTGAATATCTCCAATCGTTTCATCGGGCCCGATCGGGATTTTTTCCTGAAAAAGGATATTTCCCGTATCGATCTCCTGTTTTAAAAGAAAGGTGGTCACTCCGGTTTCATTATCGCCGTTGATAATTGCCCAGTTGAGCGGTGCAGCTCCGCGATAACGGGGGAGCAACGATCCGTGCAGATTAAATGTTCCCATTTGTGGCATCTTCCAGACAACCTCTGGAAGCATTCTGAATGCCACTATGATCTGGATATCGGCATTTAATGATTTTAATTCAAACAGGAATTGCTCATCTTTCAGTTTTTCGGGTTGTAGTACTGTCAATCCGCAACTCGTGGCATATTTTTTTACGTCTGACTGATGCATTTGCTGACCACGGCCGGCAGGGCGGTCCGGTGCTGTGACAACACCTACAACATTATATCCATTTTCGACCAGGGCTTTTAAACTTGCAACAGCAAATTCGGGAGTTCCCATGAAGATAATCCGAAGATCTTTTCCGTTCATCGGTGCAGGTTTTAAATTTCAGTTGAAAGATAATCCGACGGATTACCGAAGATTTGTATTACCCTTTATGGCTTTCGGAAAGTAGGGGCAGTTCTGGCATCCGTTTCCGCAGCAGTAACCACGGTTTTTTAGAAAACTTTCGGTCATTATTCTGTACCCGTCCTTCGTTAAATGGTAATCCACTCCTTCCCTCAATTCATTTTCGTAATTGCTTTTATATTCAATATTATCAGACATATGCAACCCTTTAGTGTATATTTCCTTATCCAATAACTTACCTTAACCTATAATGAATGCCCCATTCTATCGCGTTTGGTTTTCATATAAACCTCGTTATGTGGATTAGATTTGATCACTATGGGGATAGATTCAACTACCTGTAATCCATATCCTTCCAGTCCAACCCTTTTTACTGGATTATTGGTCAGGAGGCGCATTTTATGAACTCCTAGACTACACAATATTTGGGCGCCTACTCCATAATCACGTTCGTCAGGATCGAAACCAAGGTGAATGTTCGCATCTACGGTATCGATTCCCTGTTCCTGTAGCTTATAGGCTTTAATCTTATTCATAAGACCAATTCCTCGCCCTTCCTGTTGAATATAAACGATCACACCTTTCCCCTGGCTCTCAATAAGGTCCATTGCCCGGTGAAGCTGATCGCCGCATTCGCAACGCAATGATCCGAAGATATCGCCTGTGGCGCATGAGGAGTGAACCCTTACAAGAACAGCATCATCGGGTTCCCATTCCCCTTTAATCAATGCGATATGTTCAACGCCATTCGACTTTTGAAGAAAGGGTATTAATCTGAAATTTCCATGAGCAGTAGGTAACTGGACCTCTTCTCCTCTTTCGATAAGGCTCTCTTTATTCAGTTTGTAGGCAATCAGATCGGCGATAGAAACTAGTTTTAATCCGAATTTCTGAGCAATTTCATATAGTTCAGGAAGTCGTGCCATTGTACCATCAGAATTCATAATCTCCACCAATACTCCGGCGGGTTCAAGGCCAGCAAGTCGTGCGAGGTCAACTGATGCTTCGGTGTGCCCAGCCCTGCGCAGTACTCCCCGACTTCTTGCCCTCAACGGAAAAATGTGTCCGGGCCGGCCAAGTTCGTTGGGTTGTGTTGTCGGGTCGGCGAGTTTACGAATTGTTATTGCCCTATCGTGTGCCGAGATTCCTGTTGTTACATCATCTCCAACCGCATCGACGGAAACGGTAAACGGTGTCTCATGAAGTGAGGTGTTAACCCCAACCATCAAATCAAGATCGAGTTCTTCGCACCGTTCTTCAGTGATTGGAACACAGATTAGTCCACGACCTTCAGTAGCCATAAAATTGACCATTTCAGGCGTAATTTTTTCGGCTGCGGCAACAAAATCGCCCTCGTTTTCACGGTCTTCGTCATCAACTACGATGATTAATTTTCCATTTCGGAGGTCTTCGACCGCCTCTTCAATAGTATTCAGTTTAATGTCGTCCATTCTTAAATTATAATAAGCTATTTTCTTGATTCTCTTTATCCTCTTTTTTGAAAAACTTTAAAACTCTCTTGAAAAAATCGGTATAGGAATTGATATTAAACACGACTGAGTCGTTGGCTGCTTTGTAGGTTAAAAAGACACCTGCAGGGAGAAAAACAAAAGTAGAAAACCAAACTCCCTGCCAAAGTGAATCAACGCTTTCGCGAGAGAATTTTTCACCGGTTGTCGTTATTATCCAGTAAAATATAAAAAGTAAAACTGATATTACCAATGGCATTCCGAGGCCTCCTTTTCGGATAATTGCCCCTAACGGGGCGCCGATAAACAGAAAAATAAGGCATGCAATAGCAAATGTATATTTTTTATGCCATTCGATACTGAAACGGTTAAGATTCCGAATGCTTGAGACGAGCATGTCATCGGCCTGTTTAATGGCGCGGGTATTGTTGCGGGCATTACTAAGTGCAATGCTAAGGATATTCGATCTTAAAGGAAATGGTGATTTAGTCATGATAGAATCGATGTCAACACGTTGATCCAATTTCATAGGTTTTGATTTGATTGTGTCATTCCGTGCCAGTTTATTAACATTCGTGGTAAGATCTGGCAAATAGTTTAGAGTAAATGCATATTCTACTCTTCTTTTCTCCAATTCTTTGCCAATCGAGTCCACGAAGTAGACAATCTGGGCATTGTTAAGCGCACGGTTCTGGTTTCGGAAAACACTTTCGTCTTTACGTTCAAGTTCCATCCCTTGCAATACAGTAAAAATCGATTGTTTGGTGAATTTGTCTGTCCTTGACGGATATGTTATTTTTCTCCGGTCTCTGGGTTGTAATTCTGAGTGAGTCTGACCTGAAAAAAGATTCAGAATCATATATTTTTTATCTTTTGTGATTTTCATTGTACCGGAATCGGCAACAGTGACCGTTACATTACCTTTGTCTTCGGTATGATCGTAAATCATAATATCATAGAGCATATCTCCGTTTGCAGATTTCCTGCCCACTTTGATAGAATAATTATCAATCTCGTTTGAGAATACCCCCTCTTTGACAATGATTTCGGGACGTAGTTGCCGAATGCTTGACATTAGGGCAATTAATTTCTTATATGACACAGGGATTACCTGATTGTAGAAGTAGAATGAGCCGATGCTTAGGAATATGCTAAGTACAACGACCGGTTTCATGATCCTGTAGAGGGATATCCCGGCTGCTTTCATGGCAAGTAACTCGTTATTCTCCCCCAGGTCGCCAAAAGTCATGATGGATGCCAGAAGCATTGCCAGTGGCAGTGCATTGGTCATCAACATGGCCATGGTATACACGATGAATTCAAGTATTATGCTGAATTCTAAACCTTTGCCAACAAGCTCATCGAGGTAAACCCATAAAAACTGCATTAACAGTACGAAAAGGGAGATGATGAGTGTGACAAAGAACGGCCCAATAAAACTTTTAATAATATACAGATGTAGTCGCTTCATGCAATGGGTTTCTGAAACGAACGCAAAGTTACACCTTTTTTGGAATTTGGGGTATTTAATCTACGAACCGATCATATGTTTCAATTTTGCGACCTGAGAACTCCAAAGATTCCGGGTATCTTCAACATCATCTTCTTCGATGTTGTCTGTTACGATGAGTGCGACATCACCTGTGAGTTCGTCTTGTATGATATTGAAGCTGAATTCGTAACCCGGATCCATGTCCAACCATCGGAAACTGATAAACACATTAGGTATCATCGAAAGAATTTCGGCCTGCTGTTCTGTATTGCCCCAAATAAACGTAAAAATTTTACCTTCAACTTTCACATTATCGGCAAACCACTCTGCAAAGCCGGATGGAGTGCTAATCCGGCTGAACAAAACAGCGGGTGAAGTTTTGAGGAAGAATTCTAATCTGATCTCTTTCATAAGTACAACAACTTTATCCTGTAAATTTAAGTTTATTCTGATCAACAGTCGCAAAATAGTTATTTATTTAGAAAATTCAATGCTTTTCCTGTTTGGCAGAAACAAAAATTAAAAAAATAAACTGAGGGGTTGTCTTAAACCAGAAAGGTATTATCTTTGCACGCTCAAACCATAAAAACTGGGGAGACAATATTGAAATAATGTCCGTCAGCTGACGGATCAGTTGGTTAGAGCATCCCGATCAAAATCGGGGAGGTCGCCAAAAGAGTTAGTAAGTAAATTGAAATAATGGCGAGGTAGCTCAGTTGGTTAGAGCGCATGATTCATAATCATGAGGTCGCCGGATCATACCCGGCTCTCGCTACTTGATAATGAGACGGTTACAAGCAATTTGTGATTGTCTTTTTCTTTTGACACATACCAGATACATACAAATTTGCAAATCATAAGTCATCAAAGGAGATGAAAAGAAAGTAAAGTTCAAGCCAAAGAGTAATGGTTGAACTTTTTCTGTCAGAAGTAAGCCCAGAATTAATTAATCAATGAACTACTTTATTAACAACCTTCTAAAGTTTCATAAAAATCTGTTTTACAGACATTACAGACACAGAAAGGATCATCATCAGAAATACAGCAACCACCAAGAATATTCTTCCCTTCATTGATGTTACTCTCAAGTTTCTTGGACATTAAAGGCATTCCCCATACATAAGTAGCAATCTTAACTGAACCACATACAGGACAATAATTTGGTTTTGAATTTAGTCTGATTAATTTAGAATCATTCTTCTGAAAGATTTCACTCATTCTTGTAATAACCCAATGCTTGTGAAGATTTGACCAGTCCAAACTACTGTTACCTAAATTACCAGCTTGTCTTGGATGAACCAAAGGAATTACTTGGAAGGTTTTTCCTTTTATTATTATTGGATGAGGTTTACCATATTCCTCTTTGGTCTTACCAAAATCAGACAGCTTATTTTCTTTTGAAAAATCTGACAGGAAATGTTTGATTGGTAAATCTCCAAGTAGGATAATTGTATCTGCTTGTGATTGTTCCAACTCACCAATAATTTCTTCAACTCTTGATGGTATATTCAGTTCAGCAGAACTAAATACTGGAATTGTACAGTCTGGTAGATTAAATTCTTCCTTTTTAGTATTATACTTTGAATCTATTGCCTCCTGTTGATTTGGATTAATCCTGGAATATGGCAACAAATCACAAAGCCAGGAATCATCTCTGGTATACCCAATTGGTGTCAGAAATAGATCATCAAGTACTTTACCAGATGGACCATTAAATCTTTCATCTGCTGCAACCAGTTTTCCTAATTCTGAAGGAATACTGATTTGATCAATAATCTTTTCTGCATTTTCTCCTTTCCAGAAAATATTTGGTTCACTTGCAACAGCAAGAGCAGTCACTTTGACTTTACCATCAGCACCAACCCATTTAGCATGGACTGCACTGGCATATACACCAAGGACAAAAACTTTCTTAGGTGTTTTGTCCTGCTGTTCAACTTTCTTTAAATGTGATCCAAATGGGTAATTGAAGGTCATGGTTGATTGTTTGAATTGGTATTATATATTGTAATAATCTTAGAAGCAGGTTTTTGATTATCATTAATTTTTTTAACCAATACCTGCAATAGCTTCTCTTGGTTATCATACAAATTATCAAGAATAGAATTAATCATTTGGTAAGCATCCAACAAATCTGATCTTGATATTGATTCATCATGGCTGCCATAATTACCAATCCATTTAATTGAGATCATTAATTCAGCATTTCTTTCATCTACAGTTTGGTACTTTAAAATCCTCTGATGTAAACTATAGATTTTGTCAGTACCAGGCTTTTTCTTGTCTATCCCTAATTCATCTAAAAGTGCTTCAATTGAAATTCTTATCTTATTTCCACAGGAATCATTATCCATAAAAAATATTGAAAAGGATGCTTCTAGGATTTTTTTTACTTTTGAAGGATACTCAGGTTTTAGTTTGAAAATCTGCAAAGGAGGAGAAAAATATTCTGGATTAAATCTTCTATAATATGCATATTCAATAGAGGGATCTTCCTCATCAAAATCATGATCTGGATTTGAAGTCCCACATAATGCCACAACATCATCGCAATAACCACAACTCAATAGCCCTGAAAATTTTTCTTCAAGATCTTCAATTTCAAATGCATGATTTTTTTGTTTATTAATTTCTACTGTATTTCTTGTTTCAAGTATAGTAAAATCTCCAGCTTTTTGAAGTTTTCCCTGTCCACACATGGGACAATCAATATCTAAAGGAAAATCCTCCCTGAAATTAAAATTCAACCAATAATTCTTGTTGATCATCTTTTATGAGTTTTTCAGAGGTTTAATTTGATCATTATCTCTCTGAAACTCTCCAATCCTGCTTCCAGATTCTCAATAATATCTTCAGCTATTGTTTCAGGATCAGGTAAATTATCCAGATCAGCCAGGGATTTATCCTTTAACCAAGTGATGTCTAAGCTGGTTTTGTCTCTGCTGATAATCTCATCATAGCTGAATTTTCTCCAGTTACCTTCCGGATTAGTTTCTGCATTAAAGGTTTCTTTTCTCTTAAATCTGTTTGATGGATTATAACAGGTGATGAAATCTTTCAGGTCATCCAGTTTCAATGGATTCTTCTTTAGGGTATGATGGATATTAGTCCTGTAATCATAAACCCAGATTTCTTTTGTCCAGGGATCTTTACTTGCTGGTTTATTATCAAAGAATATCACATTGGCTTTTACTCCCTGAGCATAAAAAATTCCAGTTGGTAATCTTAAAATGGTGTGTAGGTCTGTTGTTTCCAACAACTTTTTTCTAACTGTTTCACCTGCTCCACCCTCAAACAATACATTATCCGGCACAACTACTGCTGCCAGACCAGTTGTTTTAAGCATTGATCTTATATGCTGTACAAAATTCAACTGCTTGTTGCTCGTGGTAGCCCAGAAATCCTGCCGATTGTAAGTCAGGTCATCTTTCTCCTGTTCACCTTCATCATTGGTGAAAGTCTGACTGCTCTTTTTCCCAAATGGAGGATTAGCCAATACATAGTCATAAGTTATTGGGGATGCAGCTATCAGGGCATCAGCAGGTGAAATAAAATTATCACTGTCAATATCACCAATATTGTGAAGGAACATATTCATTAGTGCAAGTCTTCTTGTTCCTGCTACAATCTCATTTCCATAAAAAGTATGAAGCTTAATAAACTTGTTCTGGTCCTTATCCAGTTTATTATTGGCTACCAGAAAATCATAAGCTGCTAAAAAAAATCCTCCTGTGCCACAAGCAGGGTCAGCAATGGTCTTCATTGGTTGGGGTTGAATACACTCCACCATTGCCCTGATTAGTGGTCTTGGTGTGAAATACTGACCAGCTCCACTTTTTACATCCTGTGCATTCTGCTCCAACAGCTTTTCATAAATATCACCCTTAACATCAGCTCCCATTACTAACCATTGCTCAGAATCAATCATGTCAATGATTTTTGCCAGCATGGCAGGGTCCTGGATTTTATTCTGACTCTTTGTGAATATCTGTCCAAGGATTCCTTTCTGAGTACTTAACTCCCTTAAAAGAACAGAATAATGCAATTCCAGTTCTGCACCTTTAATTGCTGTTAAGCTTTCCCAGTTATATTCCTTTGGGATATTCAGATGTCTGTTATATGGTGGTTTGCTGTATTCATCTGCCATCTTTAAAAACAGCAGGTAGGTAAGTTGTTCCAGATAGTCACCATAACCAACACCTACATCTCTGAGGGGATTACAGAATGACCATACTTTTGATACTATGCTTGAAGTGTTATTACTCATATTATTAGTTTAAAATCTTAAGATCCTTTTAAGTAATAATGCTATTGCTGAACCTGAAATAGTAAACCCAATAATCTGTAGGATCATTACTATTATTTTAGCACCAGCACTAACTGGAAATATATCACCATATCCAACTGTAAGCATGGTGGTGTTATTAAAGAAAAAAAATGTTATGAATTTTTCACAGAATTCCACTGGTTCCTTTTCTGAAAAATGGAAGTGAAATGAACCGGATATAAATAGGAGTGAAAATATTATGTTGATTAATAAAAAGAGAATAATAAGACCTGAAGGATTCTCTCCATATCCAATTAGATACTTAAAGCACCAATTAATAAACCGATGATTATTGAATTTTTCAGAATAATAATCCTCAAGTAGAATATTGAAGCCAAGATAATTGCCAGAATTTTTCGCAATGATGATTTGCTCTTGACATTTTAACAGATAAAAATCCCTATAGTTAATGCCGTTAGCTTTAGGAACTTTTTTATAAACAAGTTTAATTATCTCGTTGAATCTAATGTATATTGAAGAAGATGTTGATTTTAGAATTTCAAATTTAGTTTTATTCATATCTACTATGCCTTTAAGAAAAATCATTTCTTGCTCACAAATACTTAATTCTAAATATTTAAGAAATTGAATATTTATATGATACCATTCATTAAAATTCTCAATTTCCAAGGCAAAATTATTGCCTTTATAAATATTGCTACGGATTTTTATCTTGCAAAAATCATAAAAAGGATAATATATTCTTTCTAAATCACTTTTTAAAAAATTAGCTTCACCAGTTATCGAAACAAGATTATAATAAATAGATTGTATCATATGTGAAATTTCACTTTGCATTGAATAAATTTCTTCAAATGGAAAATTCCATAATTCTTCAATATCTTTTTGTTTTTCACTCATTTGCTCAACTGTTGCCATGAGAAAGTGAATTTTTATATCTAATTCTACAATCTTCGGCTGGATTGAAATTTCAAGCAAATTTTGTCCTTGCTTAATTAAGTATTCACCATAGTTAATTCCAGCTAATTCCTTACTTATTTTTCCTCGAGGCATTAACGGTTTAGATTTCATATCCTATTTGTCCTAATTTATGGTTTATTTATTTCTAAACTAATCTCCCCTCAAACGCCTTCTTCAAAATACTCTGTCTTAATGATTCTGCCTGGAGCAAACTTTGGATAATAGTTTCTTCTATCTTGTCACAAACAGTAAGTTTGCTTTCTAATTCATCAACAATAAGTTGTTGTTCTTCAATTGATGGCAGAGGAATTGGGTATGCTTTTAGTTTTGTTCCATTTATATTTGATTGATTTACTCCAAAACTTCTTACTGAATTTCCATATTTTTTAGCAGCATGAGTATTAAGATAGTAAGTAAGATAATCAGCATTAATCAAGGTCTCAATTCTATTGATCCTGATTAAATAGCCTGCAAAAATTGCTGGTCTTTCTCCTTTGTAAATTGCTGTTTTGCCTACCCATTCAGCACTATTTGTCCTGTTAAACAATACATCATTCCTTTTTAGTAAATATTTTTCTATTTCCTCTTCATTGTCTGTATAAACCAAATCATTCCAATCAAATCTCCCTTTTTGGATATTGCCCATTCTCAAAACAGGAACTTTGCCAGTTTCTTTTGACTTTGCTGCTGAACCATATTCAACATTAGAACAAACATCCCCTAATAACACCCATTTCCACCCTTTAGGAAATTCATTATCAACTACATTTTTGTTTGTGAGTTTTCCTTCAAAAGCCCATTTCAACAAACTTTGCCTGTAAATCTTTAATTGTTGTTGTGCTATTTGAAGTTGCTGTTTCCCATTTTCTAAATCACTGAGTAGTTCTTCAATTTTAGATACAATGTCTTGTTGTTCTGAGAGTGGCGGGAATAAAATTTCATATTCATAAATTTTACTGCCAGAGATTACAGGTTGAGCAGTTGAAACTGATAACTTGTTTAAATTCTCATATTCAAGTTTCAATTGAAAGAATTTTATATCAAAATCAGCAATAATTGGATCAACAATTAAAGCATTATCAGTCACCCAAGATTTAGGTTTAGTTATATGAGTTACACCACATTTTACACCAACTCTTCCAATAATTAACTTAGGGTTTTCTATGAAGTATTCAGAGTGATATCCATTAATCCCATTTCCACCATAGACTGCATAATCACCTCCTTGGAGCAAATTGATTTTTAAACCTTTTCCACTGGAAACTTTAAAAACTTTTCCCAATTTTTTTACTTGCCATCCCTTAGGTATACTTAGATCTTCAATCATTATGCTGCTAATACTTCATTTAATTCATTAATAATCTCTTCTGTCTCCTGACCAAACAATTGCCACAATGTCTGAACTGTGATTTATATGATGTTAGTGATTACCTTGATTCCTTTCGATTGAACAGGTTTGATCTCGATTTATTCTATTCTTGTTAATCAATTAAATCATAAAAAATCACAGTTCCGAATTTCCCAATTCAGCCTTATATTTCTTATTCTCAAGCCTGTGAAATTCAAGCCTGGTATTTCCAAAATTTATCAGCAATCCTATTTCAAGATTGTAAGCTTCCAGATAATTGATTGCCTGTGCAAGATGAACTGCTTCCAGGTTAATTAATGCTTTGAGCTCAACACTAATTTTCTCATCCACCAGAAAATCAACCCTGCGTGTTCCTACCTGCAATTTCTTGTAAAAAACGGGCATTTCAAATTCGCGTGAAAACCAAAGTCCCTGAATTTCCATTTCATGAGCTAATGCACGCTGGTAAATGACCTCCTGAAAACCATTTCCAAGGAATTTATGAACTTCCATTGCACACCCAATAATCTTACCCGTCAATTCAGAATATTTAAACTCCGGTTTTATCATCTTATCATCTTTATGTCATGTTTTCTTACCAATCAAAGAAATCATAGTTCAGACATTTATGCAGCCAATACCTCGTTCAATTCCTCCAATATTGTTTCGTAATCCTCTTTAAACAAAGAATAAAACTTGCCAAGTCCTCCATTTGCATTAAACGGATTCAAGTCAAAATCATCTTTTTCAATATGGAAACTGCTGATCACATAATCTTTTATCATCCTAAGCCATAGCATCTGTTCTTCATTAAACTTGGTAGCTCCTGCCTGTTTCTTAAATACCCATTCCTGAAAATTCTTGTCTACTGTTTTATCATATGATGTAAGCAGGTTATCTAAACCGGTTACTTTCCTGATCAATGAAACAATGGCAGTCAATTCATTTCTTGGTGATCCATTACACTCCTCCAATGCTTCATATGCTCTCCAGACACTCAGTGGTGCAAGTGAAGGTTTATCACTTTGTAGTTTTTCCAGTACCTCCTTGATCATAGTATAAGTCAGTTCCCTTCTTCTGAATGGCTGATTGTAAAATATCTGTAATGCTGTTAATTCATCCTTGTGCTGTTCCATCCATTCTGAAAAAGCAAGAATCAGTTCATTTGCTTTATCCTTATTTTCCTGATCCCAACCTATATGAGTTATTTCATCAGGATTTGCTAAATCAATTTTCTGTTCAAGTGCTTTCCTCACATTTTCAATGTACTCATTGAGTTCTCCAGTAAATACTTTTGCAGCTTCAGTCTGAAATATTTCTATATGAACTTTGATAGCCTTCTCAATATCATCAGGAGAAGAACCATAATTTTTACTTTTGACTCTACTCTCTATTTCCTCTAATACATCAGGGTTAAAAGCATTCAATAGGTCCTTTACTACCATTGAAATGGTTTTACCATTTGCCATTTCTGCAAACTTCTGTTTCTCTTTAGGTGTAATTTGCTTATCCAATCTGGTTAGCCTGTTTGCCAGTGAGGTAAACAGTTCTTCATCTCTTGCTCCAACAGCAATAGCCTGCAATAAATCTTTTAATGGGATTCCTGGCTTCTTCTCCAATGGTCTGCTGTCAGTTTTCAAACTTCTGGTTACACCAATGGCATCAATGATTACAAAATGGTCTTTTGTGGTTTTGGCAGTTGGAGTAACCTTTCTTAAACTATCCAGATCAATAGTTCTGGTTCCCCTCCCTTTCATCTGTTCAAAGTAATTCTTGCTTTTTACATCCCTCATAAAAACCAGACACTCCAAAGGTTTTACATCAGTTCCAGTTGCAATCATATCAACAGTTACTGCTATTCTGGGATGATAATCATTCCTGAATTGTGAAAGAGTGGTTTTAGGGTCTTCTCCTTTTTCAGTGATGTTGTCTTCTGAATCCTTTCTGTCTTTATCTGAATTGTAGGTAATCTTTTTACAGAACTTGTTTTCTTCTCCAAATTCCTCTCTCACAATCTTGATGATGTCATCAGCATGACTATCAGTTTTAGCAAAGATTAAGGTCTTGGGAACCTCAAAGTTTCCATTCTGGTCTAATCTCTCTTTAAAGATAGAGGGTAAATGATCTTTGAAACTCCTGATGATGGTTCTGATCTGATTGGGATTCACTACATCTTTATCCAACTGCTGTGATGAATAATTCTCATCTTCATCCTGCAATTCCATTCTTTTTTTCCTGCTTAGTCTTTCCCTGTGTTCAATGTATTCACCCTGCCAGAGTGTTCCACCCTGCTGTGTTATCTTAGTATCAATGATAAAGACATCATATCCTACATTTACACCATCAGCAACAGCCATTTCATGAGAATACTCACTCACCAGATTTTGATCAAAGTAACCAATGGTTCTTTTATCAGGTGTTGCAGTTAAACCTATCTCAAAAGCATCATAGTATTCCAGAACCTGTTTCCATAGATTGTAAATACTCCTATGACATTCATCAATAACAATGAAATCAAAGAACTCAACAGGCATTTTTGGATCATACTCAACTGGTGGGATTACTTTTGCCTGATACTTATATTCATTGGGATTTACCTCCTCCTGTTGCTCATCCAATTCAGCACCTTTAAGGATAGCATATAGCCTCTGAATAGTGCTGATGCACACCTGGCTGTCTGTGGCAATATAGCTTGATTTTAACCTCTGAACACTGTATAGTTCAGTGAATTTCCTGTTATCATCATTGGGAACAAATGACATAAATTCCTGTTCTGCCTGTTCTCCAAGATTTCTGGTATCTACCAAAAACAGAATCCTTTTTGCTTTGGCAAATTTCAGCAGTCTGTAAATGGTGGTGATAGCAGTGAAGGTCTTACCACTGCCAGTTGCCATCTGGATTAATGCTCTTGGTCTGTTTTCCTTGAAGGAAACTTCAAGATTGGTGATAGCATTTACCTGACATTCCCTTAATCCATCAGTTTGCAATACAGGTAAATCAAGTAATCTTTTCCTGAGGGATTTATCCTTTTTCAAC
This sequence comes from Prolixibacteraceae bacterium, assembly GCA_963677935.2. Taxonomy (GTDB): domain Bacteria; phylum Bacteroidota; class Bacteroidia; order Bacteroidales; family Prolixibacteraceae; genus JAAFHB01. Next base: position 6,363,427 of record CAXXEH010000003.1, read on the forward strand.
CATTCTCTGAGGCATTCAGGTTTGTGAAAGCTGAATAATTCTCTGGCTCTTGGTTTGGGGTCTGTGAAGTCTGTAAACCTTGTCAGTTCTCCAGTGCTGATATACACAAAGGGTAAAGGATCATTTTTTAAGTGCTTTAGTTTAGCTGCTGCATAACCTTCTGACTGCCCTTCATGCACATTTAATTTATGTCCTTCCTCTTCCTTTTTTGCTTCAATTACACCACAGGGTTTACCATCAACAAATAATACATAGTCAGCAGGACCAACATCTGTAAGATATTCCCTGACAGCAACACCAATACCAGCATGAAGATTGACCTTGTGAATGCCCTGAATAAGCCAGCCACAAGCAGCTAACTGCTTATCAATATGATCTCTTGCTATTTGCTCCGGATTCTGGTTAGGCATGGAATCAAATGTCTGTATTTATTGGGTTAAATTACATAAAATTATTTTGTGAAATACTAAATTGTCTGGATTCATCTCAATATATCATGTATTTAGAGTTCAGTCAGAACTAATGGATTTGAAGACAATTTTTGTTAGTATTGTCAAAATTTTTAAAAGCTAATTTCTGCAATTACAATGTATATATCCAACATGACCCATTTCCTTGATGAGACAGGAAATATTCCGACCCAGATGTCTAAAGAAGCAAGAGAATTAGCCAGTTTTATGGCATTGGTAGTTGATGAATCAACTAAAGAATATGATTCATCAGTTATCTCTACCTCCATCAGGTGTTTCAGGAAAAAATGTTTGGGGACAATCAATAGTGAGTTTCTTATTGAAAATGATGATATACATTGGGCATGTACAAAATGCAAGAATGAAGGAATAATTAGTTATTGGCAGAGTACAAGATGGGATAACAGATAGATTATAACTTTGTTATTTAGGATTTTATGTATTTGGATTTTCCTTAAACCAAGGGTCATCTGATTTTGATTTTTCATTGTGATGATACCTTCCCGTAACTCTTACAGGACTGCTTTCAAAATGAAGAAATCAATCCCGGTAACGAATCGTCAGATCTCCATTCCGGAGCAATAATCTTCCATCCTGCTTTGCCACTCATCCAAGGTTCAGTTCAGAGTCTTCAAGAAGCAGCCCAAAGCTTCGGCAATTCAGTGGGGAGCTTTTAAATAGCACCTTTTGCTCGGGAGAAGCAGTGCCGAATCAATAAATTGCCTGGCAGATATTCGGGTTCAAAGATCAGACATTCACTAATGAAGAAAAAATCCGACCATTGAAATAATATTACTGCTGTTTTAAAACACGCTTAAGAATCTTGGAAGCTCAGGGGTGCGTGCCGGACTCTTTTTTCTGAACACTTGACTTCCGTTGAACCATTTTGGAAGCTATCTACACAGAGTAAATTTTCCTCCGTGAATCTCAGTGTTCTCCGATTCTCCGTGGTAAAAGAAATTCGGATGTTCTCTTTTCCCTGTTTAAGATCAGCCATATCCAGTAATGCCGGAATAGCTTACGGGTTCTGAACAATATTTTATTTTACTCTTTTGAGTATTATTCCTAAAGCGAGGAATGACCACAATAACAATAACAATAATATCTGTCCTGTAACCAGGTTCTTCTTGTTTATTTTATCTCCAAGAGGGATAATAAACAAGAGCCCAAGTCCATAACCAATTTGAGAAAGCATCGAATCGTGCAATTTACAAGGATACGGAAATAACCAATTGAAAGAACAAACTAAAGAATTACTTCAATCTGTCGGAGACTGATCTGCCATTACATTGAATAAAATAGGTAAGTAACCGGGGTGAGATAATCTGCTGATTACTAACCGGGGTAAAATATTATTCATACATTTGCATGAGTTAAAGAATCTAAATCCTCCAGTTATGGAACTACCCAAAACCACCCCATCTGATTTTGAAATCGGGAAAATTGTTGATATGATGATCCGTTTAGGGGTGCTTTTCCTTCTGATTGGTTTATGCATCAGTTTTATAATGCCTTTCAGTCTGGTCCTGATCTGGGGGTCAATTATTGCAGTAACCGTCTATCCTATATTCCACAGTTTAGTGAAGCTTTTTCGCGGTCGGAAAATTCTGGCCTCTTCAGTTGTAACCATTGTAATGCTGAGTTTTTTAATCATTCCAACCTGGATATTGACCGAATCAATACTTAACGGGATCATACAGATCCGTGATATGTATCACCAGGGACAACCCTTAATTCCCCCTCCGGGAAAGGAGGTTCAGGATTGGCCGGAAATCACTAAACCGATCATCAGTTTTTGGCAGAGTGCATCAGATAATCTTCAGGGTTTTTTAATCCAACATAAGGATCAGTTACAAGAGCTTGGGAAATGGCTTTTTAGTGCTCTTTCCAGTTTTGGGAAAGGGGTCATTCAATTCCTGATATCCATTCTTCTTGCGGCTGTATTTTTGGTTTTCTCGGAATCTTTAAGCGTTTCATCCCTTAAAGTCTTTAACAAACTGGCACAATCGAGGGGTGAATATTTTGCTAAAATAACGACAGCGACTGTACGAAGTGTAGTTGTCGGAGTTCTTGGGGTTGCTGTAATTCAGTCTGCAATGGCTGGTGTTGGACTCTTTATTGCAGGTGTGCCATTTCCGGGATTATGGACGCTGCTTTGTCTTGTCCTTTCTGTTATCCAAATTGGCGCCTGGCCAGTGCTGATCCCCATAACAATCTACATGTATTCAGTAACCAACCCTTTCTATGCTACGCTGTTTGCCTTATGGATGGTGGTGGTCGTCATTACAGATAATCTATTAACTCCGATTTTAATGGGACGCCGTGCGCCGGTGCCGATGTTCGTTATCCTCATGGGATCAATGGGCGGATTTATAACGATGGGTTTTCTTGGACTGTTTGTTGGGGCAGTAATCCTCTCCATCGGGTACAAACTTTTCGATGAATGGCTGAATAATAACAAAGAAAACTGATAAATGTCAGCTAAATTTAATGGCAGTTTAACGATTTTTGAAAGAATTATTATACCTAAGATTATCAATAACCTAAAGTTAATTCTAATGAAAACTAAGTGGATTTGCTCCTTAATCATTGTGAGTTTCGTATTATTTCTTCATAATAGTTGTAAACAATATAACGTTGACAATCCCAATGCGGTAAGTCTTAAAAGTGCCTCAATTGACCTCTGTGGTTCCAGCAATCAGAAAGTTTATACAACGCTTGACAGGATCATCATTCCCGATAAGGTCACTTCGGATAAAGTAATTAAACCCTGGGATGTAACTCTGTTTTCAAAGTATGGATATGGGAAATGGCATTATGAGTCTGGAAAACCGTATGATAAAAAATTGGAGCTTATGCCTGCAGGATATTCGGCTAAGTCGGATCAGAAAACATTAAATCTTCTGCGGTTTTGTACGATGACTGACATCCATCTTACCGATAAGGAAGGTCCGGCTCAAACTATTGAGTATAGTTTTATTCCAGCATTATTTCCTATCACAATCTCGTGTTATTCCCCCTCCATGATCTTTTCTACTCACGTTTTAAATGCCACGATTCAAACGGTTAATGAACTGAACAGGCAAAAACCGGTAGATTTTGTTATCGCATTGGGTGATATGGCCAATACCAGTATTTACAATGAAATCAGATGGTTTATTGATGTTCTTGACGGGAAAACCATCAATCCCGACTCGGGTAAGAAGGATGATCCCATTCCAGGACCGGGTAACGATTATCAGGATAAATATCATGCTGAGGGGCTCACTAAAACGATACCCTGGTATGCAACAATTGGCAACCACGATCATTTTTTTAATGGGGCAAAACCTTTTACCGATAAGATCCGTAAAAACTTAATTGGCACACATATTCTTCAGCTTGGGAATGTATTTACTGAAGAAAACGCTTTGGATTTGAATACTTACTCAATGGGTACGTTGGATGGACGTACGGTTAATGGCAACGTTATTGGGGCCGGTGTTGTCTCAGAAATGAAGAGGATTCCGACTATTCCATCAGATCCTAATCGTCATGCGATTACCAAATGGCAAATGATGAAGGAATTTTCAACGACTACTTCATCTCCGAAAGGACACGGATTTAATCAGCCCAACCTGTTTAACGGATGTTATTCCTTTGAACCAAAATCAGATTTACCACTTAAAATTATTGTACTTGATGATACAATGGAAGATAGCGATAATCCTCCATTCGGAATTGGGTATGGATGTGGATCATTGTTGAATGGCCGCTTCGAATGGCTTGTCAGGCAGCTTCAATTGGGACAGAAAGAGGGTAAACTGATGATTGTTGCTGCACATGTACCAATTGGTGTTGAGCCTCCAAAATCAATGTTGGGGTGGCTGGATCAGGATGATCAGCGTGAAATAATATCCGAATTGAAAAAATATCCGAATTTCATGTTGTGGGTATCAGGTCACCGCCATTTAGACACCGTTACGGCATTCCCTTCGGGTGACAAAGATCATCCTGAAAATGGTTTCTGGGAGGTTGAAACAAGATCGTTGAGAGAATTTCCTCAACAATTCAGGAGTTTTGATATTGTCCGTAACAGTGATAACACGATTTCGATCTTTGCAACCAACGTTGATCCGGATATCAAAAACAACTCATTTGCAGCAAAATCCCGCTCTTATGCAATTGCCGCTTATCAGACCTACGGTAGACCGGAGTCGCCATTATCCGAAAACGTAGAGCTTGTCAAAAAGTTATCACGTCAAATGGAAGAAAAAATAGCCAGATACAAGAAATAAATCATTGGTGTTTTTTGAGCTATACTTTTATGAATTTTTTCCATGATTCGTTATTAAATTCAGATTTTGAATAATCATGTGCGAAAGGGTAAAAGTGTCATTAGAAAAGTATTAACAGCCATATCTATTGAAACACGCATTGCGCAAATTTTACCCTTTTACGGGTTCGATACCTATGTGATCGCACCATCCCTGGAATATTTTATAAGTTTCATCGAGCGCATTTTTCTGTTTTTCCGTCAACGGCTTTTTTGACTTCCTGCTAATTACCTCGATGGGCAATCCACGTTTGTGTAAAAAGTATTTTGAACTCAACGGGTAATTATGTGCAATGACGGCTTCTGCTTTCGTTAACTGCTCCTGAATATATCTCACATCGTCCTGTTTGTCAGGATTGGTAGCATTGTTGCACATCCATACCAGAATTTCGGGATAGAAGTTTCCGGAGATGGCAGACATCCCTTTGGCGCCCGCTTGCAGAGATCTCATGGTGTTCGCAGTGCAGGCATCGTAAAATTCTAATTTACTGTTTTTCGCTAAATCAATTTTGGCTTTCACCTTGTCAAAGGCGATTGTCGTATCTTTATGGTACACCACCCGGTTCGTCCCAAGTAAATATTTGAAAGCATAGGGGGTTAAAATTCTTTTGTAAGGTAAGGGACATTCGTAGGTTCCCATAGGTATATTCCCGGTAAGAGCAAAGAATTTTTCACAATTGCTGATCAATTCATCATCGCTCTCGTTTCTTTTGGCAAAATGGCTCGTAATCATTATGACTGCGTCAATACCGGTCTGATACATTTTTTTGGCAAATTCTGCTTTATCTTCAAGCGAATCACCAAACGAGCCGGTGGCCACTACCGGCATTGCGCCATTAACACGCTTGACAACATGACGTGTCACAGATAACCGCTCCTGTTCACTCAGAAGATACATTTCGCTACTTTGGCAGTTGGCAAAATATCCTTTTATCCCTGCCGCCATATAGAAATCGGTAAGCCTTGAAAGCCCGTCAAAATCAATCTGCTTGTTTTGTTTGTAAGGGGTAATCATCACAGGAACAAATTTTTTGTCACTGTAAAAGGGAGTGTCGGCGTTTGTGCAATTCAAAAGATCGGTGTGACTATCAATCCCAGCATATATTTTTTCGATCATCCCGGCTGAAAAGGCAATACCTAATGTACCTGCGGTAATTTTTTCTAAGAAAATACGGCGTGAAGATTTATTCTCTTTCATAAGCTTTAAAATTTTTAGCTTAAGGTTTCCTAAAAGCAGTTTAATGTGGCGAATAGTTTTAATATCTACTCCGAATTTGTTGTCTAGTAAGGGATAAAACTAACGGATATTTATAAAAAAAGTAAAACAAATTCAGCTTTATTATGATAGAATATTGACCTTGTGATTATAAATAGGGGCTTACAACGATCTGTACGGGTATTAAACCTTGCCTTGTTTTACAGGTTAAAACGACAGCAAACATTGCCAGATAAACATATTTGCAAACGAATCGACATCTTCCCATATTTGCTTTACAAGTGGTTCGTTGCCAGAGATTGATGGAATCTCTTTACGTTTCTCTTCCCATGGGATGCACAATCCGGGTTTTACCTTTGATTTCATATGTCCTGCCATGCCATAATCCGGGCTGAAGAGGGTCCCTGGCGCAGGAATATTCTGAGCATCCAGATCCAGCAAAGGGAAGGGATTTGCCGAATAAATGCCATATTCGCGGGTGAAGTCGGTCAATACCTGCATATTTTCTATTGTCGCGTCGTTCTGAATTATTGCGCTGGCATCCATGATATAACCACCGTCACGAGCCACTTCATCGATTACTTTTTTGCAGCGTACGCGAATTTCCTCGGGTGTTCCATACGAAAGCAAGGTGTTTGGAATCCCACCGCTCAAACAAAATTTATCTCCGATGATCCTGTTAGTCTTAAAAATATCACCACTATCAACATGATAAACAATGCTTTTGTCGGGTAAATCGTTAAAGCTTTCGAGGTGGTGGTCCCAGCTGCCTTCGGCATAAAACAGGGTCTGGTGACCGTTTTTCCAAAGTTCTTCAATGATTGGCTTCACCGTTGGCCAGTAGTGCGATTCAAATTCCCCTTGAGATACAAATGGAATACAACCCCGGTGCATCCAGTAGCCAATTGGAACCTGCTTTTTTGGATCAGCTGATGAAAATGCCACATTATAGAGATGCGGCATCAGGGCTTCACATGCTTTCAATACCTTTTCGGGTTGGGTCATCATATCCATCGACAGCCCAAGATAGCCGCGCAGTTTGTCGCCAAGAATGTCGAACGGCGCCTTGAAAATGCCTGCAATGGCCGATACCGTACCACTTTCACTCCTCAATTTATCAACATGGGGACCGTAAGCATTAAAATAATTAAGCATGGCCATTCCCCCTTTTACAAGCGCCAGATTGTTCCTGTAACTGGTTGGGCTCCCCATCGGGCTGATGTCCGCAGAGACGCGAGGAAGCCATTTATTATAAAGAAAGGCAGTAGGATCGTCAATCAGCTCGTCATATTCGTCAGCCTTCATAAACGATTTATCCTCTTCCGGTTCGCGGTACTGAAATCCATTTGCTGCAGGGATATCAATTCCCGGAACTCCGTAGTAGGTGATCCCAATAGCCTGAGTGAGGCCGGTCCAAACGTAAACCATATTCGAGACTACAGCATCCCAGTCGTACCCTGCAGCACATTGACGGGCGGCTTCGAATGCGCGGTTGTAATCATGCACAACATCCTGACAAGTCATTCCGGCATATTTTGCGGTGAATTCTGCGACAAACGGACGGATCGGAATCCTGTCGGGTTTTTCGTTGCGCATGGCTGTCAGGTAACGGGAAAGTCTCTGGCGGTATAGTTCTTCGGTGGTTGTCATAGGGCTAAAGTTTAGTAGCGTAATAAATTTTGTTATGATCCTCCTGATTCTTAAAGGAGTTGTTCCCATATCCTCAGGATTGCATTCTGCAATTGCCCCGATTCAGAATCTTCGTATACAAAGATCTGAATTTTGTGTGGTTAAATTACCAGATATCAGAAAAAGAGTTGCAGATTCCTCGTTAATCCTCCAACTTTATCACGAACCCACCTGTTGGTTTTAATTTCAGGGTAAACTTTTTTCCTCTCTTCAGCTGAATTATAGATTTAGAGAATGAACGGTTCGTTTCGCCATCGGTAATTAAAATGGCGGCGTTATCTTTTGTGATAAACGGTAATATGAAGCTGATCTCCTTTTCGGTTTTTTCACCGTTAATTCCGGATCCCTGAGAGTGGAGAAAATGGGTGTAAAAGATCAGAAGTAAGATTAAAGTTTTGGATTTCATGTTATTGTGTTTTTTCTGAAACAACCGGATTTTTACAAAGGTAAAGAGTTGCCTTAGTTGTAGCGTTTAAAACACAACCAATCATCAAAAAAGAAATCAGTTTTTGTGTTGGCCTTAAGGTTAACAATCCATAAGATTTTGACAAGTATCATTGCAAAAAATCAATATCAATAATTGTATTTTCGTAATTCTAATTATTCATTGAAGTATGAGAACTAAACTAACGATCTGTCTAATCCTCTTCAGTTGGATGGCCGGGGCACAGCTGAAACCATTCTATTCTGCTGAAAATGACAAATATGGTTATCGTGATGGCAGTGGTAAAGTTATCGTTTTTTCCAAATATGATTTAGCATGGAACTTTTCCGAAGGGATGTCTCCGATGAAAACCGGTGGAAAGTTTGGTTATGTAAACGATCAGGGTATTGAGGTGATTTCACCCCAATTTGATAGTGCATGGATGTTTTCTGATGGTTTGTCGGTGGTGAAAGTTGGTGACAAATATGGTTTTATTGACAAAAAAGGGAAACTTGTCGTTGCTGCAATCTATGACAGGGCGGACAACTTTCACGGTGACAGGGCCAATGTTTATCTGAACGGGAAGTGGAGCGTAATGATTTATAGGGTAAAAAATTGAAACAGCTATGAGAAAGATTGCTTTTTTCCCCCTTTTGTTATTCATCATCGCAGGATGTAATAAGAATCAGGAAAACCTGATCCGATATGTGAATCCCTTTATTGGAACTTCGGGTGGAGCGCATACTTACCCGGGAGCAGCCGTTCCATTTGGAATGGTGCAATTAAGTCCTGACGGCGGAAATGACTCGAAGGAGGACTTTTACAGCTACCGAAATGGTCATCAGTATGATTACAGCATGCCCGCAATTCAGGGTTTTGGCCATCTTCATCTTAGTGGTACCGCAAATGACCCTGCAGGCGATCTATCCGTATTGCCAATGGTTAATTTGACGCCATCTTCGGCACTCATCAAGAGTGAGATTTCCCACCAGGAGGAGGAGGCATCTCCAGGGTACTATGCTGTTATGCTCAAGAGTTTTGGAATCAAAGCCGAACTAACGACTACATTGCGTTGTGGATTACATCGTTATACCTTTCCCGAAAGCCAATCTGCCACAATACGGTTCGATCTGGCCTATCACAACGGAGGTCGACCCGTTGAGTGTGAATTCAAAAGAATTGATGATAGTACTTTTGTCGGGAGCAGGTTTTCAACAGGATATGCAGATGATAAAAGGGTTTTTTTCGCTGTTCGCACCAGTAAGCCGGTTCGCGATTTAGTCCTTTTTGCTGACTCATCAAGGGTAAAATCCAAAGATGTGGTTCACGCTGTTGGAGTAAAGGCGTCACTTTTGTTCTCAACATCAAGGGATGAACAGGTACTGATGAAAGTGGCACTGAGTTTTGCCGATACAGATGGGGCGCTGGAGGGGTTGAACGAGATTCCACACTGGGATTTCGAGGCGGTGAGGAAATCAGCTGTGAAAGCATGGGAAAAAGAGTTGCAAAAAATCCAGGTTTCATCAGATGATCAGGTTTTTAAAGAGATTTTTTATTCTGCTATTTACCATAGTTATCTCTCTTCCCAACGTTTTGATGATGCATTGGGGAATTACAGGGGCGCTGATGGCAAAATACATCACCAGGAAAATACCTATTCTGTTTTTGGACTTTGGGACACCTATAGGGCGCTCCATCCGTTATATACAATTACTCAGAATGAACGGGTACCACAAATCATCAATTCGTTTCTTGCTTTTTACGAACAATATGGATTATTGCCCGTCTGGGAAATGGCTTTTTGCGAAACCCATTGTATGACCGGTTATCATGCCGTACCTGTGATCGCGGATGCTATCCTGAAAGGGATTAAGGGATTCGATTATGTGAAGGCGTATGAGGCGATGAGGGCGAGTGCGTTTCAGGATATCAGGACAACGAAGGAGTATCGCGATTTTCAGTTCGTTCCTCATGATGCATCAACTGCAAGTGTCACCAAAACGACCGAATATGCATATGATGACTGGTGCATTGCTATGGTTGCAAGGAAATTGGGAAAGAGAGAAGATTTTGATTTATTTCAAAAGCGCGCCGGTTACTGGAAAAATCTCTTCGATACGACCATCAACTTTATCCGGCCCAAATATGCGGATGGAAGCTGGGTTCCTGCCTTCGATCCGCTTAGCGATCACACCAATGGGAAGGAGTCATATACTGAAGGAAACTCCTGGCATTATACGTTTATGGCGCCTCAGGATGTATATGGTTTGATAAACAAATTTGGTTCTGCTGGTCAGTTTATTCAGAAGTTGGATTCCTTTTTTACTACTCCCTATCCATCAGGTAATTATCTTGCCGGGATGGGCGGATTAATCGGGCAGTATGCACATGGTAACCAACCAAGTCATCATATTCCCTATCTGTATCACTTCGTCGGAATGCCCTGGAGGGGAGCTGAAATTGTTAAAAAGGTGATGAATTCCTACTATTCGAATCGGCCGGATGGCATCACCGGGAATGACGATACAGGCGGTATGAGTTCGTGGTATGTCTGGAATGCGATAGGGCTCTATCCGTTTAATCCCGCTAATGGTGAATATCTCATTGGTAGTCCGATGTCGGATCAGACGGTAATAACCCTTGATGGTGGAAACCGATTTACTTTAAAGGCAGAGCACCTAACCAGGGAAAATATTTATGTGCAGGGGGCCTGGCTTAACGGGAAACCTTATTCCAAATCATATATTAAACATGCAGATCTGATCAAAGGGGGTGAACTTATACTCCAAATGGGCAATCAACCATCTGATCAGTGGGGTAAGAATGAAGGCGATTTACCAGGGAAAGAATAATAATTGTCTTCAATAATCAGAAATTCAACTTTATAGCATCTGTCGTACCGTTAATTGGGTAGGAATATACCAAATAAATGGTATGGCGCAGCTTTGGGGATTACCCTAGTTTTGTGATCATACAGAGATCAAAGCTGTTGACAGAAAATATAGCGTTTTTTCCTGGAACAGAGATAAGGATAATCTCCTGTTCTGTTATAATTCGATCTCTGCAATATCTGGATTGTCAATTCTATAACAAAATTTAGTGCAGTGAGTATACATACATCCGGGTCATTGTCCTTAGAACAATCAGACCTTCTTATAAAACTTACCAATTCACTCAGCAAGGAACAACTCACATGGGTTTCGGGTTATCTTGCCGGATTTTCTGCCAGGAATCAGGCGCCGGTTCAAACCTTGCAATCAACAGCTCCGACCACCGTTGCGAAAACAACATTAACCATTTTGTTCGGTTCACGAACCGGAAACGGGGAAGGGTTGGCTAAGAAAGCGCAGCTATTGGCAGAAGAACACGGGATTAAGGCTACCCTGAAAAGTATGGCCGATTATCGTCCACGTGACCTGCAGTCTGAACAAAATCTGTTGGTGATCGTCTCGACACATGGCGAAGGGGTTCCCCCATTTTCTGCTGCAGAACTGCACGGATTTATTTATGGGAAAAGGGCTCCTAATCTTGATTCTGTTAAATATGCCGTGCTTGCCCTGGGTGATTCGAGCTATTTCCAGTTTTGTAAAACGGGTAAGGATTTTGATGAACAATTAGAGCAACTGGGGGCAACGCGAACAGCTCCTTTAATTGCATGTGATGTCGATTTTGAACAGCCGGCTGAAGAGTGGCTGAAGAAGACGCTGACCAGTTTTAGGGGCGACGTTCCCGATAATTCATTTCCCACTCCCCAAAACCATACAGCATCTTCGACCGGCATCAATAGCGAAACGGTTAAGTTCTCCAAGAGAAATCCTTTTAAAGCGCCTGTTTATGAGAAGATTGCGCTTCATGGTAAGGGGTCGGAGCGACAAACATTTCACATTGAACTTGCAGCCGATGTAAGTGGATTGGAATACGAACCTGGTGATTCTGTAGGTGTAATTCCTGTTAATCCCCGTGTTTTAATTGAAGAAGTACTGAAGTGTACTTCATTGAATGGCGGTGAAGAGGTCGAAATAAATGGTGTTAAAACCACACTATATGAGTCGCTTCACCAAAATTTCGAACTTTCAAAAATTACTGCAGATGTTGTAAAACGTTACCTGGCATTTTCTAAAGACAGTAAACTTCAGAAAATTATGGAAAAGGCCGAAAAATTGAAAGAGTACCTTTACGGACGCGATATCGTTGACCTGCTTCTCGATTTTCCTGTGAAGGTGACTGCAGTGGAATTAGCTCAGCTTCTGAGACCTCTTCAACCACGATCTTACTCCATTTCCTCAAGTCCAAAAGCAAACCCAGGTGAATTGCACCTAACTGTTGGGGAAGTGAAATATGAATACAGCGGACGGAGAAAGCGGGGCGCCTGCTCTACTTTTCTCTCGAAGGTGGATATCGAAAATGAGCAAGTCCCCATTTTTATAGAATCAAATCCGAACTTCAGATTACCCAAAGATGCTGCAACCCCAATTGTGATGATTGGCGCAGGGACAGGTATTGCCCCATACCGGGCATTTGTGCAGCACCGCGAGTTATCCGAAAACCGGGGGAAAAGCTGGCTGTTCTTTGGCAACAGGAACTTCGAAACTGAATTTCTTTACCAGACGGAGTGGCAACGATTTTTGAAAACAGGTGCATTAACAAGAATGGATGTCGCTTTTTCACGCGACGGTGAAAAGAAGAAATATGTACAACACCGGCTGATTGAGAATTCAGCTGAACTGTACAAATGGCTCAAAGAGGGGGCTCACGTCTACATCTGCGGTGATATGAATAAGATGGCTGGCGATGTACAGGCGGCCCTTGTGAAAATTGTTGAAAAAGAGGGCTCAATGAACACCAAAGGGGCTTTGGAATATGTAAATAATTTGCAGAAAGAGAAACGTTTACAGTTGGATGTGTATTGAGATTACAGGCTGGAGGCAACAGATCATTTTAATCAATTTCGGTCGATTATAAGTTGCTTATTTTACCTTATTTTGCCTAATGTTGGAGAATAAAAAAAATCAATGGAAGATAATAATATCGATGTACCCTCACCAATTGAGGTCATCAAGGAAAACAGCAATTACCTTCGGGGTACCATCAGCGAAAGTCTGGAGGATCCGCTGACAGGTGGTTTACGCAAGGACGATCAGGTTTTAATTAAGTTTCATGGCACCTATCAGCAACAAGACCGCGACCTTGACGATGAGCGCAAACGGCAGAAACTTGAACCGCTTTACAGTTTTCTCATTAGGGTGCGTGTTCCGGGAGGTATTACAACTGCCCGGCAGTACCTGGATATGGATAGCCTTTCTGAGCAGTATGGTGATAAAACCTTAAAGCTGACCACCCGTCAGGCGTTCCAGTTTCATGGCGTTTTGAAGCGAAACTTAAAAACAACGATCCGTGAGATCAATCAATCGTTGCTCGATACCATTGCTGCATGTGGTGATGTCAATCGTAATGTGATGTGTTCTGCAAATCCATTTGAGTCATCTGTACATGGCGAGGTGGCAGAAGATGCAAAGCGTATTTCGGCACACCTGACACCTCAAACCAATGCGTACCATGAGATCTGGCTCGATGGTAAATTGGTCGAAGGTGGTGAGAAAGAGGAGGAACCTTTGTACGGAAAACTTTATTTGCCCCGTAAATTTAAAATAGCTATTGCCATACCTCCACACAACGATAGCGATGTATTATCCAACGATCTGGGTTTTATTGCCATTGTCGAAGATGGTCAGCTTGTCGGGTACAATGTCACGGTGGGTGGCGGGATGGCTTATACCTTTGGGAATGAAGTCACCTATCCAAGGGTCGCCGATGTGGCAGGATATTTCTCAAAAGAGAAGATTGTTGATGTTGCTGAGGCTGTACTCATTTTTCAGAGGGACCATGGCAACCGTTCTGAACGGAAAAATGCACGCCTTAAATATACCATTGACCGACTGGGATTGGATTTTTTCAGGTCTGAAATTAAAAGGACCAAAGGGATCATCCTGGAACCAACCAAAAAATATCACTTTGACTCGATGGGTGACAAATATGGATGGACTCAGAGTGCTGATCAATTGTGGCACTATACGATATTTGTGGAAGGGGGAAAACTGGCTGACCGGAATGGATATCTGGCCAAAACCGCTTTACGCGAAATTGCCCGGATTCATCAGGGGACTTTTATTTTAACCGGGAACCAGAATCTGGTGATCGCTCAGGTAAGTGAAAATCAAAAACCTTTGATTGTTAAGTTATTGAAGAAATACAAGGTGACAGATGCCACTCGTTTATCTTTACTCCGGCAGAACTCCATAGCCTGTGCAGCATTACCCTATTGCGGACTTGCTTTTGCAGAGGCTGAACGTTATCTCCCCACATTAATCGACAGGATTGATAAAGTGCTTGAAGCTAACGGATTGCTTCAAGCTCCCATCAGTATCAGGATGACGGGGTGTCCAAACGGTTGCGGACGACCTTTCTTAGCTGAAATCGGATTGGTAGGTAGGGCTCCAGGACTTTATAATTTGTACCTCGGTGCAGGTTTTGCAGGCGATCGGCTCAATAAGCTTTATAAAGAGATGCTCTCTGAGGATGAAATAATTAAGGCATTGACACCTATTTTGGAAGACTACTCCCAAAATAGGATGAAGGATGAATACTTTGGCGATTTTGTGATCCGGAAAGATTATATAAAAGCAACGCTCGAAGGGAAAAATTTCCACGAATAACTTTCTTCCGAATGATGCAACTAGTTAAACGATTCGCTTTATGAGAAGAGAAGACCTTCAGTTCCTCCCGATTTCAATCAACGTTACCAATAAGAAAATCCTACTTGTAGGGGGTGGGAAGGTTGCAACTCATAAAGGGACAATTATGGCAAGGTTTGTGAACCAGGTCACCGTTGTGGCACCCGAATTTACCCCGGAAATAAAACAATTGCCATTTACTTTTATCGAAAAAGAGTATGACAAGGGTGATTTGGAGGGATTTTTTTTGGTCTATGTATGCACTGGCAATCATGAATTAAATGCCCAAATAAAAGCCGATGCGCAATCTCTGGGAATCCTTACCAGTGTGTGCGATGCCCCAATGTTATGTGATTTTGTGTCGCCAGCAATTCACAAAGAGGGGAATGTGACCATTTCGGTGGGGACAAATGGACAAAATGCTTACCAGTCTGTTGCCATCAGGAATCAAATATCAGAACTGATAAAAGAAAGTAAAATCTCATTGGATGCCCCGGTTATTGCCAGTACTAAAAGTGATTCTAAGGAATAATTCAATTGTAATTCAGCAGGTTAATGCGCTTCTTGCATCTCTGCCTGAATTGAATTATGAATTAATTGTGTCCGGATTAATCCCGAATGGCCTTGATGGGGATGCTGTTCCGGGGGCACTTCCTGACAAAATTCCGAACCAGGATCCTGATCAGGCAGTGAATGACGGAACCGCTGATTTGTCGGTTCATCTGTTTTCAGAATTCCAATATCCACTGCGTGATGGATTGGAGGTTATTGCATTAATTGATTCTGGTGACGTGATCACATCCGAAACTGCTCCCTCGCAAGGAAGCATTATAATTGTTGCCCGATCAAAGCGGGTTGATTTAAAAGCGCTATTTTCATCGATCGATATCCGACGAAAATATGGGAAAGTTACCTTGGTGGGTTTTGGTCCGGGTCATCCCGATTTGCTCACCCTGGGAGGAGACAAGGCGCTTGCAGAAGCTGATATTATCTATCACGATGACCTGGTGGATCAGATTTTCCTGAAAAAGTACCTAGGTGAGCGAATTTATGTCGGAAAACGGAAGGATAGGCATAGTGTTAAACAGGATGAGATTAACCATTTCCTTGTTAATGCCGCCCGATCGGGAAAGAACGTAGTTCGTCTTAAGGGTGGAGATCCAATGGTTTTTGCCCATGGTGGCGAAGAGATTGAGTTTTTGCAGCGTCATTTTGTCGACGTCAAAGTCATTCCCGGGGTGTCAGCCGGTATTGCGGTGGCAGCTTACACGAAAGTTCCTTTGACACACAGAGGTATTGCTTCGTCAGTAGCCTTTATCTCCGGACATTCTGATGCCGTTCAGATCCCTTCAACTGATACACTGGTCTATTATATGGCGGGTTCCAAAATCCGGTTAATTGCCCAAAAGGCCATAGCACACGGTAAAAATCCCAAAACTCCAGCCATGCTGGTTTATAATATATCATTGCCAGACCAGCAGGAATTTTTTCATACGCTGGAGGAACTGGCACAAACGGATAAAGTTTTTCCAACACCACTTACCATTGTTATTGGTAAGGTCGTCTCATTAAGAAATAATAGCGAAAAAGAGGCGTTGAAACCTACCTATTTGTTGACTGGTACATCTGCAGAAAAGTACCTTCAAATGGGAACGGTGATTCATCTGCCATTAATTGAAATAAACCGTATTCCCGCTTCTCCTGAACTGGAAGAGTGCTTTAATCAAATTGATCAGTTTGATTGGATCTTTTTTACGAGTTGCTATATGGTTCAGTTCTTTTTTGAATTTTTAAATCAATATGGGAAAGACAGCCGTTCGCTGGTACACCTCAAAATTGCCTCGATGGGAACCATCACAACACAAAATCTTAAAAACTATGGGATAATTCCCGATTTGCAGGCTGAGGAGGAGTCGTTTGAAGGGTTGATAAAGGTGATTGAAGAAAAAAATGTAATTGCAGGTCGAGTGTTGATTCCCCGGTCCAATTTAGGCCTGCCGGTACTCCTCCAGAATCTCGTCAGGTTAGGGTGGAATGTTACAAGACCGGTTTTTTTATCAGAATAGGTGGTTTGTTACATTTTTTTTCTTCGAGTTTGTTATCAATCTAATGGAAATCCATTTTTGCGTATTTTTGTGACCTAAAGCGTTAAAACGTATTCAATGATAAAATCTGTAACTATTTTTTCCGCATTATTCCTTTTTCTGGCGGGTTGTGCCGGATCTGCACCTAAACTGGTACAAAAAGAGCGTCTGACCGATTTTGTGAATCCATTTATCGGAACGGCCTATCACGGACATACTTATCCCGGAGCGGCCTATCCTTTCGGCCAGATCCAACTTAGCCCCGATAATGGAACACAAGGGTGGGACTGGTGTTCAGGGTATCACTATTCCGACAGTATCGTTTCAGGTTTTAGTCACCTGCATTTAAGTGGAACCGGTATTGGCGATCTGGCCGATATCTCATTTCTACCGGTAACCTCGGATGTCACCTTTAAGGATGGGGAGAAAAACAACGATTTTGTTAGCCGCTATGCCGGGAAATATTCCCATTCGAAGGAAGTCGCCAAACCTGGTTATTACGCGGTGACCCTGAGAAACAATAGTGTAAAGGCTGAATTCACAGTTACTGAGAGGGCGGGTCTGCACAGATACTCATTCCCTGAAAAGGGCGAAAACAATCTGATCATCAATCTTGGATTTGCCATCAATTGGGACAAGCCATATAAGACAACCCTGAAGATGGTGGATAGTTTATTGGTTACCGGTTCCCGTTTGTCGCATGGCTGGGCTGCTGATCAGCATCTCTATTTTGCAGTTCGCTTTTCGGCACCTGTTTCCAAATCGCAGATTGCCAATGTGGGTGGTGATGGACGGAGTGTCGCTCTTCTAAAATTCTCCAAAAAGCAGGTGATGGCCAAAGTTGGTGTTTCATCCGTAAGCGTCGAAAATGCCATCGCCAATCTCGACTCATCTTTACCCGGATGGGATTTTGAAGCAACCAGAAAAGCAGCTTCTGATGCGTGGGAAAAAGAACTCTCCAAAATCAGGATTCAATCAAATGATCTGCAACAAAAGACGATATTTTACACTTCACTTTATCATACAATGGTTGCACCCGCTCTGTTCTCCGATTCAAACGGTGAATTTAAAGGGGTAAAAGGGGATGTTCAAAAGGCAGATGGTTATAATCGCTATACGGTTTTCTCCCTTTGGGATACTTACAGGGCATTACATCCATTGTTCACCCTCACCCAGCAAACGAAGGTAAACGACATGGTAAAGTCAATGCTCGATCATTACAAACAAACCGGGTTACTTCCGGTTTGGGAACTCGAAGGGAATGAAACCTTTTGTATGGTTGGAAATCATTCGATCCCCGTGATTGCAGAGGCGTTTCTGAAAGGGATAGGAGATTTCGATCATCAGCTGGCCTTCGAGGCGATGAAGGTTACCTCGATGCACGACCGCGATGGAATGGGTCTTTATGAAAAACTGGGATATATGCCGGCTGATAAAATTCAGCAATCGGTCGCCAAATCACTCGAAGTAGCCATTGACGACTGGTGTGTTGCAGCTGTTGCACTCAAGCTTGGCAAAACTGAGGATGCAGCTTATTTCGGAAAACGTGCAGAAAGTTTCCGGGCCTATTTTGATAAGGAAACTGGTTTTATGCGCGGCAAGTTGAGTAACGGGCAATGGACGACTCCTTTTGACCCTGCCTTTTCGAAACACGAAGGTAGCGATTATACAGAAGGAAATGGCTGGCAGTATTTGTGGCTCGTTCCACAAAATGTTCCCGGATTAATTGAATTATTGGGAGGAAAGGAACCTTTTGCTGATAAACTGGAGCAATTGTTTAATGTAAAAGAGGGGGTAAAAGGGAAAGAGGCTTCAAGTGATATCTCCGGATTGATTGGCGCTTATGCCCATGGCAATGAACCCGGCCATCATACCACCTTCCTTTTTAACTATGCCGGACGCGCCTGGCGCACGCAGGAGCTGAACCGTCAGATCCAGACCACCATGTACACCGACAAGCCCGATGGTATATGTGGAAACGAAGATTGCGGTCAGATGTCGGCCTGGTATGTTTTCAGCGCAATGGGATTCTACCCTGTAAACCCTTCAGATTTGAAATACCAGTTTGGATCGCCTTTGGTTCAGGAGGCAAAACTTGAAGTGGCTCCAGGTAAATATTTTACAATGAAGGCGCCGCTTGCCTCTGTCGTGAATAAATACATCCAGGCTGTAAAGTTGAATGGCGAACCACTCAACCGCACTTTTATTACCCATCAGGAGATCATGGATGGCGGAACGCTTGAATTTACTATGGGTAAAGAACCTAATATGAGTTTGTTTAAATAGAGGGTTGAAAAACACAACACGTAAAGTACCCGGGAGTTTTGAAATTCCAACCTCAAAACAGATATCTTTAAAAAATCTCGCAATGGCGCAAAGAGGCTAAGAAAAAAAGTTATATAGGAGACTTGGAGAGGTAAAGGAATAAACTAAAATTCGATTTATGTATCTTTTTTAATTTAAATCAACGTTGTTTTTAATAAACGATTTGGGATCAATGACTGGTAAAATTGCATTGTGTAAGAATGTTCCTTTAAATTGCGAGAACATTATTCCTCTTATAGTGGAAAGTGAAACTGAGTTTAGCGTGACGATCATTAAATCCGGGATTGATATTTGTTGAGTATCTGCATTTAAAAAATCTTCGAAATTTGCAATTTCAAAGATACAACTTGCTTGTAGGGATGCCAAACGAGTTTCCTGATCTTCGTGTATAATATCGATGGTTGTAATGACAATAATTAACCTGTTTTCAATACTGATTTTATGCTCTACACCAATTTTATACTGAAATAACATCGGATCTGGCAGAGGCTCTTTGGGGTGATTTAATTTAATATCCAGCAATTCAATCCCTTTAATTTGAAATGACAGTTGTGACTCCTTTTGAAAATTTTTCATTAATGATTTTTTCAATTAAGATTATTATTTCCAGCAGTATAAAATGTCAAGTGGCTTCCATTAGAAAAACTAACCAAGGAATTGCCATAAGTAAAGCCTCCAAATTGGGAACTGGCTGGAGTTTCAACTGTTTGACTTACTATCACATTAAATTTAATTACTTGTGGTTTAGGTGCATCTTCAAGTGTAATCAACTTAATATTCAAAACCCGTTCAATATCAAAAAGCGTATCCAAATTGAAATTATGGGTTCCCGATAACCATTTGGTGATTTCAGAACGTCGCTTATTCAATGCCGCGGCAAGATCTTTCTTTTTCCACCCCTTAGCCTTAATTCCTTTATCAATTCTGGTGGCAAGCAACATTCTTTTCCTGACTTTTTCCTCCTCATCGGTTGTAATCGAATCGAAGATTTCGTCAATAATACTGCTGTTGTATGCTTCTACTTTACTCATCGTCTTCATCATTAAAAATTAAATCACCTTCAAAGTCCATGTAATCATCTGTAAAGGATAGCTCCTTCTCTTTCATCCGGTTCTGAATATCCTTCGAGATCTTTCGCATTAATACATTCTCCTCTTCAAGCTTTGGATCCTCCTGTAATGCCCTCATGGTTTTGGGTTTGTACCCTCCGTCTCCCAAAATCACCAGCAAAGTACCATAACGGATACAATACAAACGTAAATTGGATTTGGGAATATCAAACAATGCACAAACTCCATCGCCCGGTTTGCCTTCATTTGTTTTAAAGAACTGTTTTCTGGCGCCCGTATCGTGCCCGATTGTTTTTAAACGTATAAGAATAGTATTAAGTTCACTTTTAAATGAATTTTTATTTTCTTCAAGGAATCGGTCAAATAAGGTTCTTTGCTCATCTTTCAGGTATACGGAATACACAGATGCTTCTTGTCCACTCAGCTTAGATAATTTCACTAATTCATATTCCATATCAAAAAGAGTTTGCAAATATATACAAATTTACTTTTAAGTGAACAAAATCGAATTAATTTTTAAAATCAATTTAGATTAAAGATTATCTTCAGCTACCATCAAACATTCATCTTGCTGAAGTATGTATTTTTTCTCCTCTTTTACACCCCAAACCTCATTGATTTTATCCTTTATTTTCTGCTCAAAGATCTCAATCAGCCGCTTATTTGAATAATTTGATTTTTTACCGGTGGCTATTGGGTTCCTCCTCATTTCCCATATTCAGTCACCAACCTCTTAAAGGT
The DNA here is from genome assembly GCA_963677935.2 of Prolixibacteraceae bacterium. Classification (GTDB taxonomy): domain Bacteria; phylum Bacteroidota; class Bacteroidia; order Bacteroidales; family Prolixibacteraceae; genus JAAFHB01. The sequence continues at coordinate 6,384,492 of CAXXEH010000003.1, forward strand.
AATGTTGGCATCTGTTTTATCATGAGGAATTAGCGCATACTTCCAGACTTTTTCTTTGCGCTGTCTATTGATTCCGCTGGCTGTTTTGCATTGGTTAATCATGCCCCGATTTAGTCATTGGAACACCTGTCTCCCTTGCAATCTTTTCTTTTGCCTGTGTGATTCCCACAAAACGTTTCCACGAAAATGTAAAACCCCTCATAACTTAGTGTTTGTTGGTGAATTTGTTATTTTTATCAGCTATCTAAGTAACCTTAATAATTTAATGTCGTAATTGGATCTTTATAAATTGCAGATAATCAATAAGAAAACGCATTGAAAATTGAGCATTATTCATTGATAATTACTTAATGCTGCTTTAGTCGGTAAAGTTAACAAACCGGTATGACAAGAGGTGACATACCTTTTAAATTTTATTTGCTGGAAAATTTCCAGAACTGGTAAATATTTTACCGGTTTAAATTGATTAATGTTGAGCTGATGGCATCCCTTAGTTTCGAATCGACACTTGTCGCTTCGGCGTATTGAGGCCAATTATTCACGACCGCATTAATCTGGTTTACTATATTATTGCCCTTCCTGATATTCATTTGTTTGGCAACTGACAATAAATCATCGCGGGTGATCCCTTGTCTTTTGCCATTTACGCTAAGTGACTGTTGAGTTACCCAGGCGCTTCCGGGTCGGTAGGAATGGCATACATCAAAAGCCGGTGAAAGGGACCATATGCCGGTTTTATCCATCAAAAAAGCAAAGTTTTTAGTGTGGTCGTCGCAATTGCGTGCAATCACATTTAAGACCATGCGCCTGAATAGTTGTTCAGCCTGAGGATAAGGCAACCCAAGCATCCGCATTGTTTCGAAGAGTTGCTCCTAACTGTAGGAGTTTACATTATTGAAATCAAAATGCTGCATGGCACAAAAACTCTGAAGGTGAATTTTTCCTTTTCCGGGTACCCGGTCGAATCTTTGGGTCATAAAATGTGCTCTCCCGTTTTCTTCCAGAAGCCGGCACTCAGTCATCACTATTCCCGCATCTTTTGCCATCAGATGGTAAGCCATTTCGAAACGGCCATAACCATGAGCCGTTCAAAACTGGCTGTCGGTAACACCATCAAATTTGATCAGCCAATGGGAAAAACCTTTAGGAGCATCTGCCTGGCCGCTTCGCACCTCATTGGTATCCGGATTCCAGGCAATTACTGCTTTTGCCCTTGCCCCACCTGCAGAGTTGCCAATCTTCAGAATATCAAGTAAAGCTTTTTCCTCGTCGGCAGACAGATTAGCTGAGAAATGTTTGCGCCCGGCTAAGATATCATTTGCTATATCAACAAGGTCGTTTACTTCAATCATTGTTGCAGTGTTTGCCCCTTTAGGTTCGGGTGGTTCAAATTCCAGGGCGCCCATACCTCTTTTCCCGATAAAACAAAGTGTTTCAATCGGATTAATACTTCCGGATGGCCGGCCATTTCGGGATAACCAGGCATCAATAATTTGTCTGGCAGAACGTCGGCCAATAAACCTGGTATGCCTTTAAAAGTTTTACTGTTTCTTAATTCAGGGAAAGAAAAAATGCGGCCACGTGCTTCAGCCAAAGGCATTTTAAGCGGAGACAGATCCCAGTGACCTCTAAGAAAGGAGGGTTCAAATTCGAATTAACCAATTCCTGTAACTTCATCCCAGGCAATAGCGCCTATATTGGTATTTCAGATTTTTACGATTGCAGTTTTCTCCATTACCAGTCAGATTTAGGTTTGGATTCCTTATCACTGTTATTTCTTGCTCTTTGGCGTTCCGACTTTTCCAGTTTAGCTAACTGAATAGGACTGATTCTGCGGGTTACCTGGAATGCCTGAAGCTGCTGCAGCTGCTTCAACGCCCGCAATAGCTGGATAAATACCAGCAGACTTGTATTTTCACCTTTTTCGAACAAACATAAGGTTGACCGTGCTATGCCTGCTTCCCTGGAAAGTTGAACCTGTGTTTTATTTTGTTGTAAGCGATGAAATTTGATAAAAGAACCTAAGGCTTTTATCAAAGCAGCGTCGCTTGTTGATGTCCATGTTATGTCTGATGAATCAGTCATTAAGTATGTATAGGATAAATAATGTATGAAATATCATACAAATATAGCAATAGTTATTGAAACTGAAACAGTTTATGTTTTTTTGTCATAAGTGCAACCTTAAAAAAACGCCCTACAATATCCCCTGGCAGTCGCTCCGGTTATTGATTACAATGTTTTCTTAGACTTTTTGAAGCAAATATTAAAAATTTCTTTATAAGTCAGAATTATCCAGCAAAAATCAGCGTTATATTGAGAAAGATTATTTATTTTTGAAACACTTTAAGTTCAATACAAGGGCTGGAAGCATTCACGCAGACAAAAGTTCACATCATATATTCTGTTAACCCAATTGTAAGGAGGCCGGAGAATGATTACTACAGACGAAGTTTGCAATGTCCATTCAATGACAGAGGAGGAGAAATACGACCTTCTGAAAAATGTCATTATTGATTATGAGAAAAAAGAGAGTAACCTGATTCAAATCCTGCATATGGCGCAGGCAATTTTTGGTTACCTCCCTGTTGAAGTTCAGCATTTTGTTGCTGAACAGATGGAGCTCTCCTCCTCCAGAATTAACAGTGTTTTAACTTTTTATTCCTTTTTCTCGACACAACCCAAAGGTAAATATACCGTTTCAATTTGCCTGGGAACAGCCTGCTATGTTCGTGGGGGAAAGGAGGTACTGAATAAGTTGAAATCGGTTTTGGGTATCGATGTCGGGACAACCACCGATGACAAGATCTTCTCCCTATCGGTCATGCGCTGTATTGGCGCCTGTGGACTGGCGCCGGCTATGACCATCAACAATAAGGTTTACAAACAGGTGAGCCCGAATAAAATCCCTCTGATACTTGGAATGCTGAAATAGGGAGAAGCATAGCCTGTACAAACTGACATTAGAATTGCCCGAATAAATCTGAATTACAATCTCATTATCATATCCTTAATGTTATGAATATCTCCACATTTAAAGATCTTGAGGCGATAAAAAGCGATTTTCTCTACAAGGAGAAACAATTTCAGTTTACCGCTCATATTTGCTATGCAGCAGGTTGTCTATCTTCTGATTGCAAAGATTTTAAGGAAGCGTTTATTAAGGCTTTGGAGAGCACAAACCAACAGTCGAAAGTCATTATTAAATTGACAGGTTGTATGGGGGCATGCTCGCTTGGCCCGACATTAATCATTAATCCGGGTAACATCCTGTATTGCAATCTGAAGCCAACTAATGCCGCATATATTGTTGATCATCACATTAAAAAGGGTAAGATTGCCGAGAAATTTTGCTATAAGGATCCCGACTCAGGCGAGATCATTCCCAATTTAAACAATATTCCTTTCTTTAAACATCAGCAAAAAATTGTACTTAAGAATTGTGGGAGCATTGACTATGGCTCTGTCGAAGAGTATATTGCCCATGACGGCTATTATGCTTTGGCGAAGGTGCTCAATTCAATGACGGCGCATCAGGTGATTGATGAGGTAAAAAAATCCGGGTTACGCGGCAGGGGAGGGGGTGGCTTTCCTGTGGGTTTGAAATGGGCTTTTGCCAATGCTGCCAAAAGTGATCAGAAATATATTATCTGCAATGCGGATGAGGGCGACCCGGGCGCCTTTATGGATCGGAGTCTGCTCGAAGGGGATGCCCATTGTGTGATTGAGGGGATGCTCATTGGAGGCTTTGCCATTGGCGCATCAAAAGGGATTGTTTATATCCGGGCCGAATATCCCATTGCTGTTGAACGTCTTACCATGGCCATTAAGGCTGCCAGGGAACTTGGACTCTTAGGAAAGAATATATTGATGAGTGATTTCAGTTTCGATATTGAAATCAGAATCGGGGCAGGTGCATTTGTTTGTGGGGAAGAGACCGCACTGATGGATTCAGTCGAAGGGAAAAGGGGAGAACCACGTCAAAAACCCCCATATCCTGTGCAAAGCGGTTTATTTGGCCAGCCAACTGTTATTAATAATGTCGAAACATTTGGAAATATTGCCGCTATTATTTTTAATGGGTCCGGATGGTTCTCGGCCATTGGAACCGAGAAAAGTAAAGGGACGAAAGTCTTTGCCCTTGCCGGAGATATCGTTCAGAAGGGATTAATTGAAGTTCCAATGGGAATTACCCTGGGTGAGATTATCTATGAAGTGGGAGGTGGGATTCCACGCGGCAAATCATTTAAGGTAGCTCAAACCGGAGGGCCATCGGGTGGTTGTCTTACTCCAGGTCACCTGAATACCCCCATTGATTATGATTCGCTGATTCAGCACGGTGCAATCATGGGTTCGGGTGGTTTAATCTGTGCCGATGAAGATACTTGTATGGTTGATATGGCCCGGTTCTTTATGGATTTTGTCCAGGACGAGTCATGCGGGAAATGCATCCCATGTCGTATCGGGACAAAGCGAATGCTCGAAATCCTTGAGCGGATTACCGTAGGGCAGGGTAAAGAAGGTGATGTTGAACTGCTGATAGAGCTTGGAAATTCAATCAAGGAATCGGCCATTTGTGGCTTAGGGCAGACTGCTCCTAACCCGGTTCTCAGTACCATTAAATATTTCAGGCATGAATATGATGAGCATATTCGTCATAAATATTGTCGTTCAGGTGTTTGTAGTGATCTTTTTATCTCCCCGTGCCAAAATGCATGTCCAGCAGGTGTAAATGTACCTGGATACATTGCCCTGATCGCAGCTGGAAGGGTGCGTGATGCCTACAACCTGATCCGCCAGGAAAATCCGTTCCCATCGATCTGTGGTCGGGTTTGTACGCATCCCTGCGAAAGCAAATGCCGGCGTGCACAACTCGACGAACCAATTGCCATTGCCGATCTGAAACGGTATGCAGCTGATTATGTGCTCAATTCCGGTGAGCCGTTTATGAGTCTTATCTTTCAGAAAAACGGAAAGTCAGTAGCGATCATTGGAGCCGGTCCTTCTGGTCTGACCTGCGGGTATTATCTGGCCCGGCAAGGTTATACGGTTGATATTTATGAAGAAAAAGGTGTTGCCGGAGGAATTCTGGCCTATGGAATTCCTGAATACCGACTACCTAAAGAGGCATTAAGGAAAGAGATTGATTCGATTACTCAGGCAGGAATCAACATATTTTATAACACCAAGATTGGCACAGATGTTACATTTAATGAGCTAAAATCGAAATACAATGCTGTGTATATCGCTACAGGAACCCAGCTTTCGCGAAAGATAGGAATCGAAGGCGAGGAGAAAACCGGCGTTTATCATGGACTTGATTTTCTGCGTGATATCAATCTTAAGAAGAATGTTGAAGTACAAGGAGTTGTTGCAGTAATTGGCGGTGGCAGCACAGCTATTGATGCAGCCAGGTCCGCTCTTCGTTTGGGTGCTCAGAAGGTTCATATTCTATACCGCCGAACCAAAGAGGAGATGCCAGCTGACAAAAGGGAAATTGAAGATGCAATCGAGGAGGGTGTAATATTGCACGAGCTGGTTGCTCCGGTCCGTTTTATCGGGAATGGAGCTGTCACGCGCATTGAATGTGTCAAGATGAAACCCGGCAGGTATGGTAAAGACGGACGCCGGGTGCCTGTGGTTGTTCCTGATTCCAATTTTAAACTTGAAATCGATCTTGCAATTCCTGCAGTAAGTCAATATTCCGATTTCCCTTTTATTACAAAAGCAGAAGTTGGGATTACCGATTGGGGAACTTTCATTGTGGATCCCGACACACAAATGACCACGCAAGCCGGAATATTTGCCGGAGGCGATGTTGCCCGTGGTTCCGACGTTGTGATCACTGCCATTGCTGACGGGAAAAATGCAGCGAAATCGATTGACAAATATCTCGGAGGGAAAGGCAAATTAAATATTGGCGAGCCGATAGAGCTCCCTGCAAAAGGGATTGAGGAGGGGAATACTGTAGAACATGAGCGGTTGCAGATGAGATACCTTGATCTGGACCAGCGGAAAAATAATTTTGATGAAGTTCCGCAGGGTTTTCACAAGCTCAATGCCATTGCCGAAGCGATGAGATGTTTACAATGTTCCCGACGTTAATATGCCGTAATTAAAATGCTATGATAAATCTTACCATTAACAATAAAGCTATTCAGGTTGAAGATGGGACCACTATCTTTGAAGCAGCCAAACTAAATAATATTCTGATCCCCCATTTTTGCTATATGGAGAATGTCCACCAGATCGGCTCATGCCGGATATGTGTGGTGGAGGTAGAAGGAGGGAAAACCCTGATGGCCTCGTGTGTGACCGCCGCAACTGAAGGGATGATCGTTCATACCAACTCCGAGCGTGTTCGTAGTGTCAGGAAAGTGATTTTCGAGTTGATGCTTTCGGACCATCCTAAGGAGTGTCTGAGTTGTTGGAGAAACCAAAACTGTGAATTACAGGATCTTGGGAATCTTATTCAGCTAACTGAATTCAGGTATGAAGGCGCCAAATCGAAAGATGTGATTGATAGTTCAAGCCCATCCATTGTTCGCGACAGCTCAAAATGTATTCTTTGCCGTCGTTGTGTGACGGTGTGTAACGAGATTCAGGGTGTTGGCTTGATGAACCCGCACCATCGTGGTTTCTCGACCTTTATCGGTCCGGCTGAAGACGAATTACTCGGCGAATCGATTTGTACCAACTGTGGGCAGTGTGTTTTGGTTTGCCCTGTGGGAGCGCTCAAGGAGAAAGATGCTACCGCCGCAGTCTGGGATGCCTTATACGATAAATCTAAAACTGTGGTTGTTCAGACAGCACCTGCAGTACGTGCAGCTCTGGGGGAAATCTTCTTTTACGATCCGGGGACACTGGTCACAGGTAAAATGGCTTCTGCATTGCACCAACTGGGCTTCGATTACGTCTTCGATACCAACTTTGCAGCTGATCTCACCATCATGGAGGAGGGATCGGAGTTTTTGGAAAGGGTGAAAAACACCTTCACTTCAACGGAAGAAAAAAGCGTTTTACCAATGATTACTAGCTGCAGTCCCGGCTGGATAAAGTTTATGGAACATCGGTATCCTGACCAGTTAGCCCACTTGTCGAGCTGCAAATCTCCTCATATGATGCTTGGTGCCCTGACAAAAAGCTATTTTGCGGAAAAGATGAAGATTGATCCTGCAAACCTGTTTGTCGTTTCAGTAATGCCTTGCACCGCTAAGAAATTCGAAATAACCCGACCCGAAATGTACAATGGAGGGTTGGCCAATGTCGATGCAGTGATCACAACGCGTGAACTGGGAAGGATGATCAAAGATGCCGGAATTGATTTCAGAAACCTCCCTGAGGGGGTATTTGACAGTCCGTTAGGTCTCTCAACCGGAGCTGCCGATATCTTCGGAACCACAGGAGGAGTGATGGAAGCCGCTTTGCGTACAGTATATGAGTTAGTTACAGGACGTGAGCTTCCGGTTATAAAACTTCATATAAAACCACTTTCCGGTTTAAACCGAATTAAAACAGCTGAGTTAAAAATTGAAAATGCTTTGCCCCAATTCAGTTATCTCAATGGTGTGACGGTGAAAGTTGCTGTTACCAGCGGACTCAAAGGGGCGGCAGAGTTGCTTGAGGAGATCAAAAACGGGACAAGTCCCTACCATTTTATCGAAATTATGGGGTGTCCCGGTGGATGTATCAGTGGTGGCGGACAGCCACGACCCGTTAATGATGCGATCAGGACGCGGCGATTGGAGGCCATTTACAGGGAAGATGAAGGAAAGTTAGTAAGGAAATCGCATGAGAATAAGGATGTCATGATCTTGTATCGTGATTTTCTTGGTGTTCCTCTGGGACATAAATCGCATGAATTACTTCATACAGTTTATATCCAAAGATCTAATAATTAGGGCAAAACAAATGCCTTTTGAAAAAGTTCTTCTATCTTGAACTTTAAATTATTTCAAATGTACCCCGTTTCAGAACTTATTAAAAACCTGGCTGACCAGCATGGTCGGAACAGGCATAACCTGTTGCCTATTCTTCAGGGTGTTGTTGAACAGGAAAAGTACCTCTCTGAATATTCCATGATTGAGATTGCCCGCGAACTCGATCTTCCTGCATCTGAAGTTTATGGTACTGCAACTTTTTACTCTTTTCTGGAATACAAAAAGATGGGCCGATACATCATTCGTGTCTGCAAAACCATCACCTGCTCCATGAAAGGGAAAAATCAGATTTTGAAAACAATCGAAGACATGCTGAAAATTAATGTTGGAGAGACAACTCCTGACGGAAATTTCTCCCTGCTTCAGACCAACTGTCTCGGATGTTGTCACCAGGCGCCGGCAATGTTGATCAATTACGATGTTTTCACCGACCTGACGCCGGAAAGAGTCCGTGAAATTCTGACCAGTTACATCAATAAAAAAGGGAAGGAGGAATAAATGGCACCTATTTATCAGCTTAAACGTGTTGATTTCATTTTTAAGGATGAAAACGACTGGAAGCAGATTCTGGTCAACAGCATCAACAGGCCACCCCATGAATTAATTAATGAGTTGATTAGTTCAGAATTAAAGGGGCGCGGGGGAGCCGGATTTCCTACAGGATTGAAATGGAAACTTACTGCAGAGGTCGACGATTCAACCAAATATGTGATTTGCAATGCAGATGAAGGTGAGCCGGGCACTTTTAAGGATCGCGAAATTCTGTCGAAGGTGCCATTAAAAGTATTAACCTCAATGGCCGTCTGCGGACATGTCATAGGGGCGAAAGAGGGATATATTTACCTGCGGGGAGAATATTTTTTCCTTCAGCCCGAATTGAAATTGGCGATAGCTGTGTTTGAGGATTATTGCCGGGAGATCAATTTTGATTTTACAATCAGGATCTTTATGGGTAGCGGAGCTTATATCTGTGGAGAAGAGACTGCACTTTTCGAATCGATGGAAGGGAAACGAGGCGAGCCACGAAATAAACCACCATTCCCATCCTCTTACGGATATATGGGCAAGCCAACAGTGATTAATAATGTAGAAACGTTAGCTCACACCTATACTATTTTTGTATATGGAGCCAAACGGTTTTATGATCTGGGCGTTCAGTATTCACGCGGATCGAAATTATTCTCTGTTTCGGGCGATACCCCTAAACCTGGAATTTATGAGCTGGAGTTAGGAATGAGCCTGGCCGATTTTGTCGATGAATTTGGAGATGGCGACACCAAGGCAGTTCAGGTAGGTGGTGCATCGGGCTTTTTAGTGCCACGCAAGAGATTTCGGGAAACAACAATTGGATTTCAGGGAAAATTGACCGGGATCTCGCTTCCAACTGGTGGCTCAATGATGCTTTTCAATAGCTCGCGTTCCATGTACAACGTCCTTGATAACTATCTTGAATTTTTCAGGGAAGAATCGTGCGGACAATGTACCCCTTGCCGCGTTGGTTGTCAGCAGCTGCTCAATGGAATTAAAGCGGTCAAACGCGGGGAAAAGAATGCCCAGTATCTTGATAAGTTGTTACGACTCACTGAAACAATGCAGTATACCGCCAAATGCGGACTTGGACAGTCTGTTGCTAACTCCTTTTCGTCGATTGTTGAGAACTTCAGGGAAGAGATGATCTATTAATGCTGTAAGAATGAACTGTTATGGCAAAAAAAGTAAAAATAACCATTAATGAGCTGGCGGTTGAGATTGAACAGGGAACCTCTATTTTGGATGCCGCCAGACAGGTAGATGTGATCATACCAACATTGTGTTATCACAAAGACCTCTGTGTGGCTGGTAACTGCAGGGTTTGTGTCGTCGAAATTGTGGGACAGAAACGGTTGTCTGCAGCTTGTGCCACCCCGTGCGAGGAAGGGATGGATATCCTTACCAATTCCTTTAAAGTGCGAAACTCACGTAAACATATTATTGAACTGTTACTCTCGGAGCATAATGCCGATTGCACACGATGTTACAAGAACGGGAATTGCGAACTGCAGAAACTGGCATCCGATTATAAGATTATGACACAGGATTTTATCCGCCTGGTGCCATTGAAAAACTACACAATTGATCAGTTTTCGCCATCCATCATCAAGGACGACAGCAAGTGCATCCGGTGCCAGCGGTGCGTGAGAACCTGCGAAGAGTTACAGGGAGTTAATGCCTTGACCGTTGCCCACAAAGGGGATCGGATGAAAATTTCAACCTTCTTCGATAAACCGATGAATGATGTGATTTGCACCAATTGTGGTCAGTGCATCAATCATTGTCCAACGGGCGCGCTGGTCGAAAAGAATTATATCGAAGAGGTTTGGGAGGCAATTGCCGATAAAAGTATTCATGTCATCGTCCAGACCGCTCCTGCTGTACGTGTTGGTTTAGGTGAAGAATTGGGATTTGAATATGGAACACGCGTGACTGGTAAAATGGTTGCAGCATTAAAAAGATTAGGTTTTGACTCTGTTATGGATACCGATTTTTCTGCCGACCTGACCATCATGGAAGAGGGGACTGAATTAATGATGAGGTTAAAAAGGGCTTTATGCGATCACGATCCGGATGTGAAACTTCCTATGGCAACCTCCTGTTCTCCTGGTTGGATCAAATATATCGAGCATATGTATCCCGAATATCTTGATCACCTTTCATCCTGCAAATCGCCCCAGCAAATGTTCGGCGCCCTTGCCAAGACCTATTATGCCAATGCACATCATCTCGATCCTGATAAGATTGTTTCAGTTTCGATCATGCCCTGCACGGCGAAGAAGTTTGAATCGAACCGTCCTGAGATGCACGACAGCGGATACCGGGATGTTGATTATGTGTTGACAACCCGCGAATTGGCAATTATGATAAAACAGGCGGGAATAGATTTTAAAAAGCTGGAAGATATCCCTTTCGATCGGTTGATGGGTGAGTCCACCGGTGCCGCAGTTATTTTTGGTGCAACAGGTGGTGTGATGGAGGCTGCCCTTCGAACAGTATATGAGTTGGTTACTGGTCGCGAAGTGCCATTTGAAAATCTGAATATAATGCCGGTTCGTGGAATGGATGGGGTGAGAGAGGCATCCATCAAAATCGAAAATCCATTGGAAGAATGGGCATTTCTGAATGGTATTGAATTGAAATGCGCTGTAGCTCATGGCCTGATCAATGCAAAAAAGGTGATGGATTCAATCATCTCAGGCGAGTCGCACTACCATTTTATCGAGTTTATGGCCTGCCCCGGAGGGTGTCTGGGTGGCGGTGGTCAACCCATTCCGACCAGTCCCGAAATCCGCCGAAAACGAGCCGAAGCCATTTATGCCGAAGATGAAGGGATGCCGCTTCGGAAATCGCACCAAAATCCTGAAATACTAAAAATTTATAACGATTTTCTTGTAAAGCCGATGGGCGAAAGATCACATCAGCTTTTACATACCAAATATACTCCGAGGGAAAGGTTTTAATATTGCTTTATAATGTTTTAATCACATCGTATCCATATCTTACGATCAATATCGATACGATGATCAGGAAGAAGACCCGGATAAAACCGTTTCCTCTTTTAAGGGCCATTTTGCTCCCGATGATCCCTCCGGCGATATTGAAAACCGCCATCAGAACAGCTATACCCAGGATGAAATTTCCCTGGCGGATAAACACGACAAGCGCTGAAATATTGGTCATGCAATTAACAATCTTGGCATAGGCTGACGCCTGGACAAATTCAAAGCCAAGTAATAAAACAAACGCCAACACAAAAAAACTTCCGGTTCCGGGACCGAAGAAACCATCATAAAACCCGATTACCAAACCGATGATGACCCCTGATACGATCTGACGTGTCAGGGAGAGGTGCCTGGAAACAACCAATCCGACATCTTTTTTCAGAAAAGTGTAAATAGCAATGGCGATTAAAATAATTAAAATGACAGGCTTCAGCGTTGCCGGATTGATGATGCTAACAGTTTTGGCGCCAAAATAAGATGCAATAAATGATGCAATTGAAATCGCAAATAGCAGGCTGAAGTTAAACCTGATACGCCTGGCATATTGAACCGCAGCCATTGAGGTTCCGGAGAGCGCAGCAATCTTATTTGTTCCGAAAATGGTTGGCAATGGAGCATTGGGCAATGTTACCAGCAATGCCGGAAGTTGTATTAATCCACCTCCCCCGACAACTGCATCGATAAAGCCTGCAATAAATGCAAAAACAGATAAGAACAATACTGTCAGCAGACTATAGTCAGAAATTAAGGTGGGAAAGTCCATGCAATATCTTTATAAATCCCAATTTTTAATAAAACTTTAATTCGTACAGGCAGGAACAGTCTGAATCTCCCTCTTTTTTGCAAGAAAGTCTTGCCAGACATCACTGTCCCAATTTGGTCTGTTCCCTTGTTGATCAAAAAGCTGGCAATACATACATGACCAGATTCCACAGTAAACGTGATAATATATTTGGCCCTTGTATTCGATGAATGTAACATCCGTAATTTCACACAGTTTTTGATCCGGCACCAATTCTGCGATTTTTAACTGAAGCCATTCAGGGAGTTCTTTCGAAACCAAGGTTTCTTCCTTCTTATGACAGGAAAAAGCAACCAGAAAAGCAAAAATGAAGATAAATTTGATTAACCTTCCCATAGGATAAAATTTCAGGCAATTTAATGATCTAATTTAATTTAAATGATTCCTCCGCTATAAAATATCTGCAATATCAGCTATTTCGAGTAACCGGAGTTTATTTAGAATAACTATTTTTCTACCCTGGATTCGGATCAGCTCCTCCTCCTTAAAATCATGTAATAACCTCACCAGCGTTGCAACTGCCGTACCAACAATGTTGGCAAAGTCTGCTCTTGTGAGGATGATCTCCACTTCATTATTGTCATTGAGACCATCCTTAAACTTCTCATGAAGAATCAGCAGTGTAAGCGCCACCCTTTCTCTTACCGTTTTCTGGGTAATCGTGGCAATAACATTGACCAGTACCCCAAATTCATGACTAAGGTTCCGCATCAGCATTTTTGATAACTCATCAAACTGGTCCAGTAATCGCAGTAATTTATCCTTTGATACAAAACCGATGATGGCATCGCTTAAGGTGGCAGCCGAATCAGGATACCACTCCTCGCTTAAAAAGGCGGCGTATCCCAATAACTCTCCTTCGCAACAGACATAAATGATTTGTTCTTTTCCTCCGTTTAGCGACTTGTATTTTTTGACCTTCCCTTTTTTTATGAAATAGATCCCTGCAGGATAGGTCCCCTCAGTGAATATGTTTTGCCCCTTACTGAACTGTTTTACGATCATCTGACTCAGGAACTCCTCCCTGATATGATCGGGTAGTCCAGCGAAGGCTGAATTGCTGTTGAAAATAAACCTTTCTGCTACACTATCAGGCAGGATTGACATGGTGGAATTTGTTAATAGCACAAATCTATTAAAAAATTGATAAAAATCAAATATTAGATTGATTTAAGTTCTATTTTTAAAACTATAAATTGCCTAATCTTGTATTTATAAAATTAGGTTGATTATTTTTGGATAGGTGATATGGGAACTACGCATGTTATAGGATTGATGGCGCTGGTGCTGGGATTAGGTGTTGCAGGTTTAATCATTATCAGGGAGAGATACCGGCCACTTCTCGCATTATCAATTGTTCTGGTCAATACGATCTTATCATCGATTCCTTCCATCATGGCGTTGGTTGGTGATCCTCAGATAGGAGTACTAAGTATTCCACATATTTTAGGTGATATCTCCATCAGAATTGATAGTCTTTCAGCATGGTTTATTCTGATCATCAATTTTACTTCTATTACGGGTGTTATTTATGGCACCGGGTACCTCAAAGCCTATTCTCATCTGAAGGTGAGCCGTGAATTGCATTGGGTGTTTTATTCCTTGTTCCATGCTTCCATGCTTTGGGTTTGTATGTTTGACCATGGAGTGGCATTTCTGATTTCCTGGGAATTGATGTCACTATCATCATTGATGCTGGTGATCTTTGAATTTCAAAATAAGGCAACACTGAAAGCCGGGATTAACTATATGGTTCAAATGCACCTAAGCGTTATTTTACTGACTTTGGGTTTTATCTGGCTTTACTTCATTACGGGTTCATTTAGTTTTGGAGCTTTGGCTCAGATGCCATTAAACAACTCATCGGTCTGGGTCTTTATTATACTTTTTGCCGGATTTGCCATCAAAGCCGGTTTTATCCCTTTTCATACCTGGCTACCTCATGCCCATCCTGCCGCCCCGTCGCATATATCGGGTGTAATGTCAGGGGTCATTGTTAAGCTGGGTATCTACGGTATTCTCAGAATCATCATGTACCTGAGGCACGACTGGTTGCTTCTGGGCGAAATAATACTTATCCTTTCATTGGTTACCTCGCTTTATGGAATTGCAAATGCGGCTTTAAAGTACGATTTTAAACAGATGCTTGCCTATTGTACGATTGAAAATATAGGGATTATTGGGATAGGTCTTGGCGTTGGATTGATTGGAATCGGGAATAAGGATACAACAATGGCGATTCTTGGATTTAGTGGCGCGCTGCTACACGCACTGAACCATTCATTGTTTAAATCACTATTATTTTTCGGCGCAGGGAGTGTTTACCAGCAAACTCATACCCGTAATATTGAGCATTTAGGCGGATTGATAAAAAAAATGCCTGTCACTGCTGTGATGTTCCTCATCGGATCGATGGCCATTGGCGGGATTCCACCATTTAACGGATTTGTTTCGGAGTTTATTATTTACAATGGATTATTTAAGGGATTGCTCGGTATCCAGGCAATTTCGTTGTCGATTTTGCTTGTTTTGACCATAACCGGTCTCGCAATTGTAGGGGGGATGTCACTGATTACTTTTACAAAAACCTTTGGAGTGATATTTCTTGGCAATCCGCGTGAAAAGTTACATCATGAACCAAAGGAAACCTCTTTTGTAATGCTTTTACCTCAGTATATTATTGTTGCAGCGATGTTCAGCGTTGCATTTGTACCAGGGTTTTACTTCGGATTGGCTGTAAAAGTGGTAACTGACGCATTTTTAACTCAACTTCCCATTGCAACAGGTACCGTGTTTCCTGTAATAAACAATCTGACCAATATTGGATTGGTAAGTTTGATATTTATAGGTTTGTTGGTCTTGGTTTATGTGATCAGATGGTTACTGGTACGTAAGCGTGATTCTGTTTTATATGAAACCTGGGGTTGCGGTTATGTCGCAGAAGTTAAAAAGGCGCAGTACACGGGGCAATCGTTTACCCGTTCTTTCGGATTGTTGTTTAGTTTTATCGTCAAGGAAAAGAGGATTGCAGAAAAACTTCCAAAGCAAAGGATTTATCCCGAACCATATCGTTTTTCAACCAACTATATCGATTTATTGGAGAAATATTTGGTAGTCCCATTGGCAAAAAGGTTAACATTCACACTCAATTACTTTCAGTTTATACAGAATGGATACATCCAATCGTATGTGCTTTATGGCTTGTTTTTTATAATCCTGATTTTTCTTGGAACCGCATTTAATCTAATCCATTGATATAGATATGGAAAAGATAGTTGTTGAAATATTTAACATCCTTTCGATCGCGGCACTATTTGCGATCCCCCTTTTGAAAACAAGAGGAAGGGGGGTGCTTGTATTGTTCACTATCACACTTCAGATTACCATCATTTCAACACTTGCTTTTTCAGTTTTTGTAAATGGCCCTGTTGAATACTCCTATTTGGGATCATGGACAACCGGGCAGATTCCGGTTAGAATCGATTATTTGTCGGCATGGTTTATCCTGGTCATCAGCTTTACTTTTCTAACCGGAGTGTGGTATGGAGTCCAATATATGAAGAAATATATGGACCAATCCGACAATCTTGCGCTCCATGCTGCGGCATTTCTTCTGCTATATACGTCATTAATTGATATATGTCTGATACAGAATAGCATTGTGCTGCTTGTCGTTTGGGAGATAATGGCACTATCCTCTTTTGTTTTGGTGATCTTCGAGCACTATAAAAGCGCTACCTTAAAAGCCGGAATAAATTTTCTGATTCAATCGCATGTATGCATCCTTTTCCTCACAATCGCATTTATGTGGGTAAAAGTTAAAACCGGTTCATTCGATTTCAATGCAATTTCTTTATTTTCAACATCACAGCCAACCATTGCAGGCGTTGCTCTATTTCTCTTCTTCTTTACGGGATTTGCCATAAAAGCAGGATTTGTCCCCTTTCATACCTGGCTTCCATTGGCACATCCTGCCGCTCCTGCACATATTTCAGGCATAATGTCTGGGGTAATTATTAAAATCGGAATTTACGGCATACTTCGGGTGCTGATGGTCATCAAAACCGACATGATTACCATTGGCTACTTCATTTTATTGGTTTCAGTGCTTACTGGTCTCTATGGTGTGATGCTGGCAATTGTACAACATAATCTTAAAAAATTACTGGCTTATCACAGCATCGAAAACATTGGAATCATTGGGATTGGTATCGGCCTTGGTTGTCTTGGACTTGGATATGGCAATCAATTGCTTGTTTATGCCGGATTTGGAGGGGCTTTACTCCATGTATTGAATCATTCGCTGTTCAAATCGCTTCTGTTTTTCAGTGCCGGGAATGTCTATCAGTTCAGACATACCATGGATATCGAATCCTTAGGTGGCTTGATCAAAAAGATGCCACATAGCGGATACCTTTTCTTAATCGGATCTTTAGCCATTTGTGGCTTGCCACCTTTCAACGGGTTTATTTCGGAGTTCTTTCTTTACAATGGTCTATTTCATGGTTTGTCGACCGGCAATTTTGTGTTCATTCTGGTAATTCTTTTTACCATTTTGGGTTTGGTGATCATAGGTGGTCTCGCCCTGATTTGCTTTACAAAAGCTTTTGGAATTGTATTTCTGGGTGCTCCACGACAAGAGATACCTGAAGAACAAAGCATTGAAAAACCTCAGCGAATCTGGCCGATGTATGGTATCGTTTTATTTATAATAACTATAGGTGTTTTTCCATTGCTATTCAGCCCATTTCTGATAAAAATTGTCTCCCAATACCTGCCGGTCATGAATCCAGTGACCCAATTTGAATTCAGCGAAACACTTGGTAAACTCACCATTGTGGGTTGGTATTCACTCTCATTTATTGCCCTTATCCTGGTATTCTATTTTCTAAGGTATGTATTTATCAGAAGGAGGGTCGTTAACCCTGGGGAAACCTGGGGCTGTGCCTATTCCGGTGCAACACCTAAAATGCAATACACGGCCTCCTCATTTATCCGATCTTACCGTAAACTTGCAGAACCCATCCTCTCTATTAAAAAGGAGAAGAAAGAGGCAGCAGGTTTGTATCCCGGAAATATCATGCAGCGGACACATGCGAACGATAAAATTGAAACATGGCTGATTGACCGACCATTACATTTTATCAGAAAGGTCTTGAATTCATTTGTATTCCTGCAAAACGGGAATATTCAGGCTTATATCCTTTATGGATTTGCCTTTGTGGGGTTCGCCGTATTATTGCCATCAGTAATCGAAAAAATATTAGTGATTATTAAATTTTTAAACCAACTGTAATATGGTCAGCTTATTACTTATCGTTATCATGAGCTTGTTTTTTTCGGGATTCATTATCCGGACAAAAAGCATACTCTCAGGCAGGAAAGGACCTGGAATTTTTCAGCCCATGCTCGATATTTTCAGATTATGGAAAAAGGGTTCGGTGGTCAGCACAACTACCAGTTTTATTTTTCAGATCGCTCCAACTGCCTACTTTGCCTCCGTTATTATGGCTGTATTGATGATTCCGCATGGAACCAATCCCGGATTTATCTCATTTGAAGGAGATTTTATCATGTTTGCTTATATACTTGCTTTTGGGAAATTTATGATGATTATTTCGGCTTTGGATACCGGAAGTAGCTTTGAAGGGATGGGTGCGAGTCGGGAAGCGCTTTTTTCAATGCTCGTTGAACCCGCTTTTTTTATATTATTAGGATCATTTGCACTGTTTACAGGACAAAATTCATTTCACGATATTTTCAGTACATTACACTACGGCTCGCAGATCTCCTATTTGCTTGGAGGATTGGCTTCGTTTGTACTTGTGCTGATTGCCATGATCGAAAATAGCCGTATGCCGCTCGATGATCCCAAGACCCATCTTGAGCTGACCATGATCCACGAAGTGATGATCCTGGACAATAGTGGTTTTGATCTGGGCCTGATTATGTACACCACCAACCTCAAATTTGCAATGTACGGGGCGCTTATTTCCAACTTCTTTATCGGGATGTTACCGCTCGAGATTTCTATTCCGATATTTTTTGCCATTCAAATTGGATTTGCCGTGGCAGTTGGAATCATTGAATCATTTATGGCCCGTTTCAGGATGGGGCATAATCCGCAGTTCGTTTTTATCCTTACATCAGTTTCCTTGCTGATATTCTTCGGTGTATTACTGGTCCTTGGAAAATTTGTATAAAACTTGGAAATATGACAGATATACTTTTAATAGCACTAGCAATGTCGCTGCTTTACATCAGTATTGCAAACAGGCTTTTTACCTACCTGAATATCCTGGTTTTTCAGGGCTTTATCCTCTTTGGGGTGACCTTTCTAACCCTTAACAAAATCAGTACGGTTAACCTGATTCTGATTATGCTTGAGACGATTGTCTTTAAAGCCCTTGCAGTTCCCTGGTTTATCAATTATGTCATCAAACGAAATGGAATTACCCGTGAAGCAGAGCCTTACCTCCCCAACTTCGTGTCGCTGATTATTGTGACATTCATTACCGTAGCCACCATCATACTTTCGAGTTCAATCAAAGATGCTAATCTTGACAAGACCTTTTTTGTGGTGGCATTATCGACAATTTTCACCGGATTGTACCTGATCGTTACCCGGAAAAAAATCATCACACATGTAATCGGATATATTATTATCGAAAATGGCGTTTTTGTCCTTTCGCTTGCGGTCGGGAATGAGATGCCGATGTTGGTCAACCTGGGCATCATGCTCGATATTTTTGCCAGTGTACTTATTCTGGGAGTTTTCTTTAACCGGATTGGCGATTTATTGAAAGATCCTGATATTGATCACTTACGTAACCTTAAAGACTAAAAAAGATGATAGGGATTTTTTTAACAGGGGCTTTTATCATTAGCGGTTGGCTATTGTATAACCGCAATATTTTCGTCAATTATACCTTGCTGGTTATTTTCATGGCCTTACTGGTTATTTTTGGTTTTTACGAATTCAACCATATCAACATAAAGGAGCTGGAGTTTTTTAAGCCTGATGCTTTGGGTGTACTGTTATTAAGTGCGTTATGTGTAGTGGCTATTCCTGTGATTATTCATGGATACCGGTATATCGAAGTACACAATGTGGATGAGACACCTAAATCGAGAGGTCTGTTCTTTGGTTCAATGGTTATGCTTATTTCTGCCTGTAGTGTTGTCTATCTATCAGGTCATATCGCAGTTACCTGGATTTTCATCGAGATTACGACATTGAGCGCTTCTGCACTGATCTATCATCATCGAAACCTTCGGGCATTGGAGGGGGTCTGGAAATATGTTTTCATTTGTGCTATTAGTATCACCTTTGTTTATATTGGGATTCTCTTTTTAAGTTTATCACTTAAGGATACCGGGACGGATGATATGTCATTTGAGTCCCTTTATGCCAATGCCGCAAAGCTTAATCCGTTTTGGCTGAAACTGGCATTCCTATTCATTTTTACAGGATTTACTGCTAAACTTGGATTGGTACCTATGTATACAGCAGGGATTGATGCTAAAGATAAAGCCCCTGCTCCGGCTGGCGCCTTATTGGCCAGCGTTTTAATGAATGCAGGTTTTGTGAGCATTTACAGGATGTATGCCTTGATGTCAAACACTCCCCTTCAGCACTGGGCCAACACTGTTATGATTGTCGCAGCCTTACTTTCGATATTTGTCGCAACCGTTTACATGACCAGGATAAAAAATATTAAACGGATGTTTGCTTATTCGGGTATCGAACACATGGGGTTGGTGATCCTCGGACTTGCAGCCGGTGGAATTGGTGTTTATGCAGCAATTTTGCATGTCATACTGCATACCCTGATCAAACCAAGCCTGTTTCTACAGTACAATCAGATTTACTGGGTTTACCAAAGTAAGAGTATTTATGATGTAGGTGATTATTTTAAATACAATAAAATAGGGGCAATCGTGGTCTTTCTTGGATTTATTTCGGCCACTGCAATGCCTCCTTCAGGTTTGTTTATTAGTGAGTTTCTTATCTTTCAGTCTTTATTTGAAGCTCACTATATTTTGATTTTACTCGCTGTTCTGATCTTACTGACTATGATTATCTGGGGTTTTGGTTCCAATATTTTCAAGTTGCTGTTTATTCCGCCATTGTCGATTGACGAATCTAAAATACCCAGGATATCTCCCTGGGAATCACTTTCACAATTTGTATTGCTTGGACTGGCCGTTTATCTCGCATATAATCCCCCAGCTCTTTTTGTTACATTATTGCAGGATGCCGTAAAACTAATATCATGACAACAGTAAATTATATCAGTTTGATTAACAATCAGGCCGTTGCCAATAAGGATATTCCTGTACTCGATTATCTTAGGTTTGCCGAAATGAATGTGGAATTATTAACCGGCAATCCGGCCCGCCATTGTGTGCACTATTTTGGTTATCAGGTTGCAGACATGATAAAGCTGATTTGTTGTATTGCAGATGATGATGTGCATCAGATCTTTGTCTCCTCATCTTTTGTGGATAAAAACGGTGAATTTGATTCTCTGACTGCCAGGAATCATAATTTTGAGAAATTTGAACGCGAGATCCACGAAAATTTTGGGATAAAGTATACTGACCATCCCTGGTTAAA
The DNA here is from genome assembly GCA_963677935.2 of Prolixibacteraceae bacterium. Taxonomy (GTDB): domain Bacteria; phylum Bacteroidota; class Bacteroidia; order Bacteroidales; family Prolixibacteraceae; genus JAAFHB01. Next base: position 6,405,390 of record CAXXEH010000003.1, read on the forward strand.
ACCGGTCAGGTATGCCATTAACCGTGCTGATCAGAATCAAATCATCCAAAACTATCCTTTTTATGGTGTTGAAAGTGAAGAACTTCATGAGGTAGGGGTTGGGCCTATACATGCCGGTGTGATTGAGCCCGGCCATTTCAGGTTTATTTGCAATGGTGAGCAGGTTCTCCACCTGGAGATTCAATTGGGATATCAGCACAGGGGTATTGAACAACTATTTCTTCAAAAGAGTAAACTTTTGGAACGAACCACCCTTGCCGAAAGTATTGCAGGAGATACTGTTGTTGGTCATACCACCGCTTTTGTTAACCTGTGGGAAACGCTATGTGGTTATACTCCCGATCGCTCTTTGCATTTTGCCCGCACAATAGCGCTCGAGCTGGAGCGAATTGCTATTCATACGGGTGATTTGGCCGCTGTCTGTGCCGACATTGCCTATCAGCTGGGGAATTCTGTTTATGGAAGGCTGCGTACCCCAATCGTTAATTTCATGCAGGAATGGGGTGGGAACCGTCTTTCAAAAGGATTAATCAGGGTCGGGAAAATCAATTTTCCTTTCACTGAACATCATTCTAAAAGGCTTCTGGAGATATTTGAGGCCTATGAACCCGATTTTCTGGAAATCACCAAAAAGCTCTTCAACCTTCCTAGTGCTTTGTCACGTATGGAGAAAACCGGTGTTGTAACCTATGATGAAGTGTTTGAAATCGGAACTGTTGGAATGGCTGCCCGTATGAGTGGGCTAAACCGGGATATCCGCGCCTCGCATCCACATAATCTGTACAACACAATTATTCATCATCCGATCGTCAAACATCATGGTGACGTTTATTCCCGTGTACAAATCAGAAAAGAGGAGGTCAAACAATCGATTTTATATATTAAGGAGCTGCTCAAGGAGTTGCCTGATTTCCAAAAGCCCGGAAATTTTGATTTCAATCCTCAAAAAGATCAGTTCATTATTTCGCTTGTAGAGGGGTGGAGAGGCGAGATTTGCCATTGTGCAATCACGGATAAGGAGGGTAATCTGATGGTTTATAAAATTAAAGATCCATCCCACCATAACTGGATGGCATTGGCTCAATCGGTGAGGAATAATGACATTTCCGATTTCCCGATCTGTAACAAGAGTTTTAATTTATCTTATTGTGGTCACGATTTATAAGCAAATTGAAAAGCTATGTTTGATAATCTAAAAATATTATGGCATCAGGGAAAGCAATTTATTCCCGACGTTACTTCAGCAAAATTACCGGGTATTTTCAGGGGAAGGCCTGTGATCAGCAACCTGGAAGTGGATGAGTTTCGACTCGCCGATCTGTGTCCAACGCAGGCAATTTCAGCCTCTCCTGTGCGTATTGATCTGGGTAGATGTACTTTCTGCGGAGAGTGTGCGATTCAGTTTCCGGATAAAATTACTTTTACAAAGGAGTACAAACTCTCTACCAATGACAGGGAGCTACTGATCATTAAAGAGGGGGACGACCACCCGATTGTCCTTAATCCTGAGCTGATCCGCACCGAAATACACCGGCTTTTCGGCAGGTCGCTAAAGCTTCGGCAGGTTTCAGCCGGGGGTGACAATAGCTGTGAATGGGAATTAAATGCCTCCAATAATGTTCAGTTCGATATCAGCCGTTTCGGGATCGATTTTGTGGCATCCCCACGCCATGCAGACGGCATCGTAATCACAGGACCGATCACTGTAAATATGGCTGAGCCACTTGAGCGCTGTTATAATGCTGTTCCAAATCCTAAAATTATAATTTTAGCCGGAACCGATGCCATCAGTGGCGGAATCTTTGCCGATAGTCCCGCCTTAAACCGTGAGTTCTTATCAAAACATAAAATCGATCTATATGTTCCCGGAAATCCTGTTCATCCTTTAACGTTTATCAATGGGGTACTGGATTTACTAAAAAAAGGTAGCCAAGGAAAGTAGACCCGAGGTAAAGATTGCTTCGTCGCTCAGGATGTCAATCATTTCATTTAAAACTATCTTGGAGCTCCTCGCAATGACCGATCGTTTGATTAACAGAGAGATGGGAAGGGATGGCGGCAGAGCCGCCATCCCTTCCCATCTCTCTTCTTGCCATGACCCACCTGTCATTGAGAGTATTCATCTTGGAATCAAGAAAAAATATTAATGACAAAGTACGTCATTGTAAGTACTTAGATCATTTTTACACCTTGTTTAGTTGTAGCAGAAGCAAAATACTTCCGTTTGAAATAAAACGCCACATTAACCAGTGCTACCATCACCGGGACCTCCACCAACGGACCGACAACTGTTGCAAAGGCTGCTTGTGAATTAATGCCAAATACTGCAATAGCCACCGCAATTGCCAGTTCAAAATCATTACTTCCTGCTGTGAAAGCCATCGTGGTTGATCTTTCATAACCTTCACCTAACCATTTCGCAAGAAAAAAAGTTGAGAAAAACATCAGGGCAAAATATATCGTGTAGGGTATGGCAACCCTGATCACATCGATAGGCAATCCGATGATTTTTTCCCCTTTCAGTGAGAACATCACAAATATGGTAAACAGTAAAGCAACGGGGGTTAACAGCGAAACCTTAGGTATAAATTTGGTAAAATACCAGTCACTTCCTTGCCAGCTTCGAAGAACAAAGTTTGAAATAAGTCCTGCCAAAAAAGGTATCCCCAAATAAATTAAAACCGTTACTGCAATTTCAGATATTGAAACATTTACCACAGCTCCCTTTAAACCAAAAAGTGGGGGCAAAATGGTAATAAACACCCAGGCATACACGGAATACAAGAATACCTGGAAGATGGCATTAAAAGCAACTAATCCGGCAGCAAGTTCGGTATCCCCTTTCGCCAGGTCATTCCACACCAAAACCATTGCAATACAGCGAGCCAGACCTACAAGAATTACGCCGACCATCAAGCCTGGATAGTTGTGGAGAAAAACAATCGCGAGCAGGAACATTACCAACGGACCGACAATCCAGTTTTGTGTAAGTGATAAGGTTAATAATTTCAGATTCCTGAAAACTAAAGGGAGTTTCTCATATTTTACTTTTGCCAGAGGCGGGTACATCATCAGAACAAGGCCAATCGCGATTGGAATATTTGTTGTTCCTGAACTTAGCGAATTCCAGAAACCTGCGATGGCTGGCATAAAATAGCCAATCATAACCCCTGCAAACATCACTAGAAATATCCAGAGGGTAAGAAAACGGTCGAAAAAGGATAGGTGTTTTGTTGTTCCCATAGTTGTTGATTTTATTATGAGTTAAGAATTATGGTGTTATCATTTATTCTTAATTAATTCACAGCATTGCAGCTTAAGGCAGATTCTACTGTGCGATAGTTTGTGAGACTCCATTATAAGCGGGAATCCAAGCAGATCCAATAACTTTTCATTTAATCTGCGGTTTTTCCCTATAAAAGGATGACAATGAATATGAATAGCAGGATTGAAATTCAATTCTATAATCGCATAATTACCATCAGTTGCTTCTTGTTTACAGTCCGGAATAATCATATCGAGTCCTGTGATTTTCACATTCAATGCCTGTGCTGCCTTTACTGCAATTTGCTTATAGGATTCATGAATATCATCAGTAAAATCGATGCTGTCGCCACCTGTACTGATATTCGAGTTTTCCCTTAGAAATATTGTTTCACCATTATCCGGAATAGTATCAAAATCTTTGTCCTGGGCTTTTAAAAATAGGTGTTCGGCTTCGCCCATTTGAATTTTCTCTAACGGCGTGTGGTAACCTTTTCCCCGCAATGGATCTTTGTTCTTCTCAACAACCAATTCACGGATTGTATCTATACCATTGCCTGTAACATTTGCTGGTACCCGGTGTAAAATACCCACAACCTCATCGGCCATCACAAAAAACCGGAACTCTTTGCCTTCAATAAACTCTTCAATAAGGATGCTTGAATCGAAATTAAATGCAATATCAATGGCTTTTTCAAAAATGGTCAAGTCTCTATTATTTTTCAGAATCGTAATGCCCAACCCAAAATTAGAAAGCTTAGGCTTGATCGCTATTGCCTTGTCCCTGAATAAATTAAAAGAGGATTTTGCACTCATTTTACTGGTGTAATCCAACCCTTTCGGAACCCTTATGCCGTGTTCTCCAAGAATTTGTTTGGTGACCACTTTATTTTCCATCATTAAAATGCTTGCATAATTGTCGAGCGAAGTTTTTGTAGCCTGACTGACATATTGAATATTCTCATTTCGCTTCAGTCGAATGAAATTCTCGCCCTGGTCGAGGATGTCAAATGCAACACCCCGACGAACAGCTTCGCGAAGTAGCAATTGCGTCGAAAGTTCCATATCTTCCAGCCCTTTGAAATTGAAGATGTTCTGTTTACTTTGCTGTAAATAGTCTTTTGCCTTTTCAAGATGAAAAGGAATAAATCCTTTAACATCCGTTTCATTTAATATTTGGTGAACGATTCGACCTTCAGGATGATTAACCATTTCCTGGGCATACTGCAATGAATGAAGATAGTCGTCGTTACTAATTTCAAGTGTGGTATACAGATCAATCATTTCCTGAATCACAAATTTGGCTTTATCCCAGGCATTTACTTTCGAGCCACTTTCAGTTAAGAGCTCAATAGGATCGTGTAAGCCAAACAACGAAATATTTCCATGATTCGAATTCGCAATAGACTGAAATTCGGTTGTAAAATCATTTTGCTCATCATTAAGCAGACCATAAATTATTAGCCAATGAATAAAATGTAGCATCTCGGGCGTAATTCCAATCTTACTAAATGGATTAATATCAGGAAACCGGACCTCCACATAAGAAATTGAGTTGGAATTGTTGATGAATTTAGGTCTGACAGAAGCATAAAGTTCTTTGGTCGCCGTCAGCGTTCCGTTTTTTACCATTTGATCGATACTTTGCAGGTATCCTTTGACGGTGCTGTAATCAGGATAAAGATCGATCAGATTTCCATATCCGAAACAACTGTTGCGTAGTGATAATCCGCGGGTTTTAGCATTAAAATAGAGCGGGAGATCGCAACATCTTAATTCATAGGTGGGATCGACAATGGGACTACTGCCAAAAATCAATACATAAAGCCACCGGTAACGTAAGATTTGACGTGTGATTTTCAAATAAACTTCGTCACTGAATTCTTCAATGGAAATTGCTTGTGAAGTGTTTTGATAAAGCATCTCCAGCAATGTTTCATCGAGCGAAACATTGAAATGAATACCTGAAATGGCCTGCTTTTTTCGTCCATATTTGAGTGCAAGTTTTTCGCGGTATTTCACTTCTTTGCTGCCACCTTTGGCATATTTTGCAATTGGAATTTGATTTTCTTTGGGCAATATTGGTGGTATGCTTTGCGGCCAGAGGTATTCATCATTGAGTTCAAGACTCACAATATCATGAATCGTTTCGAGGAAACCCAATGTCTGTTTAATGGTCGGCAAGGGTGGCGTAATCATTTCAACCTGGCTTTCTGAAAAGTCGGTGGTGATATACGAATGATTCAGCTTGTCTCCAAAAATTGCAGGATGCAGTGTCTGCGCAATTACTCCATGACCATCAACACGAATATTTTCCTTTTCAACGCCAAACAAGCCTTTGAGCCACGTGTTCCCCTTTAGTAATGAGCTTTTTGCGATAAATGAAGATGATTTATTCATGATAATTTTAAATCACTGTTTCTATAATTTATACCCGGAAACTGTAATGCTGAATATCCCGGTTTCACCGTTTTTAAAATCTTCAATATCTTTTTGTGAAAGATAGTTCTCAAGAACTTCATTGGGAATTTCAATTGGCTTTTGTTTATGAATGGTTATATTTTGGAAACCTTTTTTCCGAATGATTTCAAGGTATTCGTCCATTTCAATAGCACCAGAAACACATCCGGCATACATCTCTGCATCTTTGCGAAGTTTTTCGGGCAATTCACCTTTGATAACCACATCTGAAACACAAAAATGTCCATTCAGATTTAGAACCCGCATAATTTCAGCAAAGGCTTTAATCTTGTCGGGGACCAGGTTTAATACGCAGTTCGAAACAACAACATCAAAGGAATCATCCGGCAAGGGGATATCTTCGATGTCGCCTTGTACAAAATCAACATTTTTAAAGCCAAGTTTCCGGTTGTTTTCATTGGCTTTTGCGATCATGGCATCGGTGAAGTCGAGACCTGTAACTTTACCGGATTCACCCACTAAAGCGCGGGCCACAAAACAATCATTACCGGCGCCACTCCCCAAATCGAGTACGTGATCACCTTTCTTTATGGCAGCAAAATTGGTTGGAATACCACATCCTAAACCTAAATCGGCATCTGGATTGTACCCCGCCTGCCCGGAATAATCGTCACTGAAGATGGTGTAATCAACCGATCCACAGCAACCTGTGCTTCCGCAGCATGACGATTGGTTGATCAGCTTGCTTTGATTCGCAATCTCGCCGTATTTTTCTTTTACGACCATTTTTAATTCTTCTGCTTTCATAATATCAAATTTGATAATGGGTTAAAGTGCTAATATGCTAATAGATTAATCGTTTCTTTTCGAAGAAGATATTATACTTGAAAGTAACCTTTGAATTTCTTCCAATATTGCATTCTTCTTTTCCATTTTTTCCATTATTAATTATTAACACATAAGCATATTCTTATAAAATTCATAAAATCTATTCTTAATCTCATCCCTCACTCTTCTGAATTCACTCCAAATGAATTCATCACTGCCCGTTGCATGACTTGGATCATCAAACCCAATATGAAGCCGATGTTTAACTTTACCTAAAAAGGCTGGACAATTTTCGTTTGCTCCTCCACAAACCGTGATCACATAATCCCATTCCTGATCCAGGTACAAATCAACTGAATCGGAGGTGTGGTCACTGATGTCGATTCCTGCCTCCTTCATTACAGCCACTGCCTGCTGATTGAGTTTGCCGGATGCTTCTGTACCTGCGGAGCAAACGGTTATGTTTGGATCGAACGATTGTAAAAAGCCGTGAGCTATTTGGCTGCGACAACTATTTCCTGTACAGAGTATTAATATTTTCATTTATAATATTTAAAAATTGATTTTTTAAGATATCGTTGAATTATTTGTCATCTTCTATTATTTATATTTTTATCATGACTATTCCCCTCTAATTAATGATTTACTAATTCAATTTCAGGGGTATGAGTGGCTTGTAATTTCCCGTTTTTCAACAGAATCTTAGTGTCACCATACTTTGCAGCCATCGGGCTGTGTGTAACCATCACAACAGTAGTGTGCTGCGTTTGATTGATCTCTTTCAGGATACCCAGGATTTCTTCAGATAACCCAGGATCAAGATTGCCTGTGGGTTCATCGGCAAGCAATAAATCAGGATTATTTGCCAGGGCACGAGTAATGGCTACACGTTGTTGTTGCCCTGCCGAAAGTTCCTTTGGATAATGAGTAGTGCGGTCGTCTAAACCTACCCATTTTAACAATTCAATGGCCCGCTTTTTATTTTCACCGGTGTTTTTGTTCTTCACATTTAAAGCAATCATGATGTTTTCAACAGCGGTAAGATAGGGTACAAGGGCAAAACTCTGCATCACAAAGCCAACATGATTGCTCCTGTAATTGGCAAGCTCTTCTTCATTATGCAGGTTTATCTCTTTATCATCATAAATTAGCTGTCCGGATGTTGGCCTTAAAAGACCACCAAGGATCAATAACAAAGTTGTTTTGCCTGAACCCGAAGCGCCTGTGATGGTAATGAAAGAACCTTTAGCGATTTCAAGAGAGATATTGTCAATTGCGTTGATTGCCCCATCTTGTCGACGATAAGTTTTGATTAGATTTTGGATTTTTATCAGCATAATTAATCCTCCTGCATATTTGAAAATGGTTCTATTTTACCTGCCAGGTAGGCTGGAATAACTGAACCTAATATTGAGATTGTAACTGCAATGACAATCGAAAACAGAAGTAGCAGGTAAATCGGGCCTACTTCGATTCCTGCAAATTCAGGACCAAGCCATATTGCAGAGAGTGTGCCTACAATATATCCGGCTATTCCACCAGCCACTCCCATGATTACTGCCTTAAGGATCAGAATATAATAGATATGTCTTTTGTGGTAGCCAATCATCCGGAGTATCCCGATCTCTTTTCGCCGTTCGTTTACATTTGCCCAAATATAATTTCCAATTGAAATGCTACCGACAAACAGGATGATGATCAAAAATACAAGCGAGATCTTATTCATTAGTTTGTTGTTTTCTATCTGGGTAGAAACGATCTGTCCGATTGTTGTGATACGTGTATCGGGCAATATATTTCTTAGTTTGCTTAATAGGCCATCCGAAATGGCGCTGCAACAACCCATAATTTCGATTGCACTAATTTGTTCTCCTGTGCCCAGGATGGTCTGAACGGTGTGAAGGTTTGCAAATACCCTGTCATCATCTATAGTACCAGTTTCCGGTAAAATTTTAACAACGGTAAAAATCCTGCCTTCAATGGTTAGGGCTTCTGTTTCTTTAAGATTAAGTCTTTGTGCTATTGCTGATCCGACAAAACAATCCGATTCAGCCAAAGTTTCAATCCCTTTGCGCTGCAACTTTGCATCCAAATATTTTGCTGGTTGTGTTCCGGCAGTAGTTGCACAACTCGCGGCAACCTTATTACCGAGCAACCCACCTTGCTGCCAGATAGGTTTTGAGGCAATTTCACTTTTGGGCAATATACCTGTCAAAACGATATTCGCGGTACCAATTTTAACCCTGCGCGTCAACTTTGGTGATAAATTATCCACACCAGGCAATGTCGAAGTGACAATTCTTTCTACATAGCTTTCAGGAAAAGTTGGAGCATCAATATCTGCCGAATAGTAATTATCAACGCTTGCCGATTGTGGGAGCACCATGATATTTGCCCCTAAATTATCAAGATTCACAGCTACTGCTTTCTCCGAAACGACAGAGAAAGATCGGATGCCTACAATTACTCCTATTCCTAAAGTAATAGCTAATAAACCTGATACAAGTTGCGACTTACGGTGCCAAAGTTCCTTTATGGCTAAATCTGTTAATCTCATAACCAATTAAAATATTGACTGTTTACTTTGCACAACCTGCAGATCCGGCGCCTCCTGGGCAACAGCCACTTTTAGGAGGAGCAATGGCTGCATCCGCTAATTTGGCAGCATCAGGTGTACCTGACGAGGTCCCAACAATCTGACCTTGTATATTGACAACCTGTGTTGTTGATTCTTTCGAAGATTTGTCAACTTCAAGACGATCAATAAAATTTGCTTCCATCTTGTCATCCAGGTCCACTTCAATTATTGCAGCTTTGTTTTTTAAAATAGTTACAGCTGCTGTGCACTCCTGAAGTACTTCTTTGCGATCAGGGAATGATTGTTTTGTAAAGACCACAAATGCAGGATTTTTTCCATTTAAAACAGCAATTAATTCTTCCATTTTGGGAGAAGGTATAAGGGCTACAAGGTTTTCAGCAGTAGCCTGACTTGCAATTAATCCTCCGGTTGGGAGTCCTTTGGGAGATATCACTAAAATAAGCGGCAGTGGGGCTCCGGATAATCGCCATTCTTTTACCAATAGGCCGTTCGATGTATCATCCCTGTTCATTTCAATTATTGCCGAATTTTTATATATTTCATTGGCCTCTTTAGCAATTGTTTTGGCTTTATCGGTCTCTGTTGATCCGGTTCCTGTTACGACTACAAAAACAGCTTTTCCTTCATTTTTTGCTTTGTTTAGCTCAGCTTGAATTTTCGAATTGCTTTCCGGTAAATTTTTTGCCACTTCAGCAGTTGCATTCTGTTTTACCACTGATATTGAATTCGATTGTTTGCTTCCTGCATTTGAATTACCACATGCTGTAAATGCTAAAATACTTAACGCTGAAAATGATAAGATTGACCATTGTTTATTTGTATTCATAATCTTTGATTTAAGTTTTTATATATAATTGTTTCTTTATGATCTCTAAAAATGCTGTTACTTACATAAAAAATTTCCAGGCCTTTGAATTTCATTCAGAAAACAGGTCAGAATTTCTTTCAACTCCTCCATCTTCTCGTAATTAAGACAGTAATTCATTTTTACCCCCGATACATGTCCCTGAATTAACCCTGCATCCTTCAATTCCTTCAGATGTTGATTGACTGTAGTCCGGCTTAGGGGCAACTCCTCAGAAATATCACCCGAAATACATGTTTTTGTCTGAGCAAGAAATTGCAGAATCTGTAGTCGCGCAGGATGCCCCAATGCCTTGAATATATTAGACCTCTTCTGAAGCACTTCATCGAAAAGTTCTGTTTTTGATACAACCATCTTCTTATCTTTTTAATTACGGCGTAAATATACGTCAAATATGAATACGACGTATATTTGCGTTATAAATTTGTTTTTATTTTTTAATCGAATTCAGCGCCCAGTTTAAAATATTTGTAATAGAAATAGGATAGGTATGTCAACTAAAGATTTACAAAATAGCATTATTGAAAAAGCTCTTAATTCAAAAGATGAACTATTGCTTGATTGTCTGAATCAACTTTTGGATGAAAAAAATGGCGCTGAAATCTACAAACTTTCTGATTTTGAAAAGGTGATAATTAGTGATGGGATGGCAGATTATGCTACTGGAAATGTAATTTCAAATGAAGACGTAATTTTAAGAAACTGATAATATAATTTGCCCAATTCAAAAGTTTTGGATGATTTTCGATTCGGGATATGCCCAATCCAAAAGTTTTGGATGATTTCCGGTTCCGGATAAGCCCAAATCAAATGTTTTGGATGATTTCCGGTTCCGGATATGCCCAATCTTAATGTTTTGGAGGTTTCGTGAATCAGAATTTGCTCCGGCCAATTAATTTGGGCGAAATAAGCTTCCCGATATACCCCCCGATAAAAGTTTTGGGACAGGGGATTATTCCGGTTTCCTGAAACTGCAAAAGATAAATTGCTGGATCGTGTCGAAAGGGGTTTTGTGTTCAACCGATATGCACTCGATCTTTTCAAAAAACGGTTTGAGCCTGTCGGTCATAGATGTTTCGGAATATTGTTTGATCTCTATCCCGCTGCATTTTTTCGGTCCCTGCTCCGAAAAGGTCCCGATTACCAATATCCCTGATGGCTTTATACTTTTTTGAACAGTGTTGATATAGTTTTCAATCTCCAACTCTTGTGTCAGAAAATGAAATGCCGCCCTGTCGTGCCAGAAATCGTACTGCTCTTCAGGTACAAAAGTGGCTGCATCTGCTACGATCCATTTTACATTGGCAGCCCGATCTCCAAGCCTTGATCTGGCCCGTTCAAGTGCCGATTCGGAAATGTCTAAAACTGTGATATCCACATAACCCCTGTCAAGCAGATGATCAACCAGGAGACTGTCTCCACCACCAACGTCAATTATTTTGGCTTGTTTGGGGAGGTTAAACTTCTCAAAAAACCTTAGTGAAGTTTGCGGTGTCGGCTGGTACCAGCTAACCTCGCTGAGTTGTTTCGTCTGATAAATATTTTCCCAATGGTTTTTCCGGTCGAAGTTTTCCATATTTTATGGTTAAATTTTTTCGTATAAAGCCTTTAATTCGGTCTGATACATTTCGTTTTTTTCAAACCATGCCTTTCCGTTATCCGTTTCTACCATCCCATCCTTGGTTTACCGGAGCAAGGCTGAGTGATATAATAAATAGCCTTGGTAGGGCAGACTGTTACACACTTTAAACATCCGGTACATTTGTAAAAGTCAATCCATGGTTTATCCTCAATTGATTCCCTGATTACTGCGGTTGAGCTGCAATGTAATTCAATGTGACAGGGCGAGCAATTTATACATTTTTCCGGTAGGATGAGAGCTCTTTGCATCAACCAATATTTATGAAACTTTAAAAAACAAAATGAATACTATCTGCGAAGAGTTTTCTTTAACATTGCTATGGCTTAATCTTTTCAAATAATCCCATCAGTTTAGTCCGATAGAATTCAACAATCTGGGTCTGGTGTTCACCAATAGGTTTTACGGGTATTAAGTCCATTACCTCTTCGGGCGAAAGTCCCGATTCGAACATCAAATTGATCGATGCCACCAAGGTTTGCTGAACTGAATCTTTGCTTTCTTCTTCACCTAAACCCATTTGGATACCTAGTTTTGTAAGTTCATTCCACTGGAACCAGAAATAGGTGGGAAGCATTGCCGAAAGCAGAGCATACGCTTCGAGCTTATTTTCAGCAACTTCGAAAGTATTCCCAAGTAATCGGAGCAACTCCTGAAGTTTTCCCTTATCGTTCTCCATAAATCCGGGTGCAAAAGTTACCGGATTGTACCCTTCGTTGATATAGGAAGTGGCGTTGGGGATCATCCTGGCAATATTCGCTGTTTTGAGTTTTGATGCTATTTTTTCAATGGTAATCTTTGGCGCAAGTGAAATCACCAGGGAATCACTCGAAACAGTCTCCCCAATTTTGTCGAGTGTTTCCATGATCATCGGCGGATGGAGGGCAATGAAAACTGTCGGTTGTAAAGCTGCATATTGAAGGTTTTCTGCAATTTTTATTTGAGGAAATTGCTTTTTTAACGTGTTTAGTACTTCTAAATTTGTATCGAAAACTACGATTGATTGGAATGCAGCTTTCTTGTTGGCAAAAGCCTGGAGAAAAATTTTGGTGATCCGTCCACCACCGATAAAACCTAAAGAATTTGTTTTCATGATAGCGTGAATTATTGGTTAAATTATTTATTTGATTATTTGACCCCCTTTGAATTCAAAACTTTTATCAATTCTTCTTCCGGAAAATAGCCCACATGTCTTGAAAATTCATTTCCGTTTTCATCCAGAAATACTTGTGTAGGAATTGCCTCGATACCATACTGTCTGCCAAATGGCCTACCTTCGGGTGTCCAGACGTCGTAGAAAACTACTTTCACCTGACTACTATATTTTCTCTCAATTGATTTCATGACCACCTGCATCTGCTGGCAGGGTATGCAGCGAACAGAACCCAGTTCGATAAAGGTTACCTTATATTTAACGGCACTTTCTTTCGACTTTGGTTGAGGAGTATTCCGGGCATAGTTAGTTGGTAGCAGACTTACCGATAAAATGAGCAACATTAAAAATCGCATAACGTATTTGGTTTCCATTATATGATCGGTTTTAAATTTTTATAATCGGACAGGCAACAATTATATTCTGATCTTTGGAAATGTAGGGTAACCGATCCTCGATTACCGACATCGGATGATTTATAACACGATCAAGTGGTATACTTTCGAGTTTTACCTCATTAATTTCGCGGACATCAAGTAGGACTGCCTCGCCATTTTTTAAAGCGACCAATGCATCTGAAGGAGTGATGTGTTTTACGCCATCAATGTGAAAATCCTGTAATCCAGGTTTGTCTGTTGTTTTCATTTTAAAAAATATAATTAAACAAATACCCAACGATCATTATCCCGAATCCAACAATTCCAATAAAAGTGAATATTAAAGGAAGTTTTAAAACTTTTCGGAGAATAACCATTTCAGGAAGTGAAAGGCCAATTACCGCCATCATAAAGGCCAGTGCTGTTCCAAGTGAAGCACCCTTTTCAATCAGGACAGAAACGATTGGGACGATTCCGGCGGCATTTGAATATAGCGGAATACCGATCAGAATAGAGAGAGGAATAGAATACCAGGCAGATTTGCCCATTAAGGCAGCCATAAATTCTTCCGGAACATATCCATGAGCGCCTGCGCCAACAAGTATGCCCAATGCGACATAAATCCAGACTTTGCCAACAATTTCTTTCACTGCATCATAACCGAGATTGATCCTGTTTAAAAAGCTAAGTTTTTCCTCCTGAAGCCCGTTATCACCCAAATGGGTTTGATATACCCATGGTTCTACCCATTTTTCAAGTTTCAATAATCCGATCACCCATCCGGCTAAAATGGCAATAACCAATCCTGTTCCAACATAAATGGCAGCAACCTTCCAGCCAAACATCCCATATAATAGGATGATGGCCACTTCATTGATCATCGGTGCTGATATGAGGAACGAAAATGTGACCCCCAGAGGAACACCCGATTCCACAAATCCTAAAAACAGGGGTATGGCAGAACACGAACAAAATGGGGTGACAATACCCAGAGTCGCAGCCATCACATTACCTGTAAAAGTTTTTTTTCCTTCAAGCGCCTTACGAGTACGTTCAGGAGTGAAGTAAGTGCGGATAATTCCTACAAAGAAGATAATGAGCACTAGCAAAAGCATCACTTTGGGGAACTCGAAAATGAAAAATCGTAACGATTCAGTGAAATGAGCACCTTTCGTAAGTCCCAATTCTGAATCGACGATCCAATCGGTCACGGGTTGGAGGTTGTGGTAAACCATGTACCAGACCGGCAATAAAAACACTAAAATTTGAAAATGTCTGGATTTGAAAATTTGAAGATTCATACAAATTAAATAATTTTCAAATTACCCGAATGATATAGTAAATACCAACCAGAATAAACAGAATAGCAATGATTCGTCTGAACCAGATCTCGAAACTCCTGACTTTGTTATAAGCATTACCTATGCCTGAAATGGTATAAGCCAGTATCCATGCGAAAATGATGACGGGTATACCCGTAGCGAGTGCAAAAATCAAAGGAAGATAAAGCCCTGAGACGCTGGTGACAGTCATTGGGATTAACATCCCGAAATAAAGAACTCCACTGTAAGGACAGAACGCAAGGGCGAAAACCATGCCGAGAAGAATTGCATCCATGTATCCCCATTTTGTTTTGGCCTCCATTTTTGATGTCAGACCACTCAGGCCAGGAAATTTTATTTTGATCACATCAAGCATTAGCAGACCAATAATAATGAGTAAGGGACCTAAGATTTTCTCACCATATTTCTGGAAAAAACCCGAAAATTTAAATTGATCGGCGCCCAAATAGATCACCAATGCAATTGCAGTATAGGATATTGCACGTCCAAAAGTGTACAATACACCGTTGATAAAAACGCGATTGCGATCTTTTATATCTTTACTGATAAAACCAACCGCAGTAATATTTGTAGCCAAAGGACATGGACTAATGGCGGTCATTAAACCCAGCAGAAATGCAGAAAGCCAAGGCATTGTGCTGTTGTCCAGGAGATCGGTCAGAAAATTCATTACTGCAGTTTTAACAGTCCGTCTACTTTTTCTTTGATGATCGATCTGAACTTTTCAGGATTATTGCGTGCATACTTGAACCCTTCATTCGTAATATTGATTTGTCTATCCCCCTTCACAAGAAGAAGTGTTTGCCCCGAGATTTTAAGCTTTTCTGCAATAGCTTTGTTTGCGTCATCTTCAAGGTTGATAGCCCGGAAACTTACTTTATCACCGTAAAGAGATTCCAAATCTTTTTTTGCTTCAGCTTCAACAGCTTTACAGGTAACACAGCGTACCGACATGTGAAAATACCAGGCTTCGACCTTGCCGGATAATACACTTTTAGTCTCTTTTGTAGCGGTTTGACCATTGCTGAAAAGGCTGTTAATCAAAACAATTGCAAAAGTAAACAGGATAATTTTTTTCATAACAAATCTCTTATTTGATTAACACTTTTTTGATTTCCTCAATTGAAGGAACGCGCCCTTTAATTTCAACTTTTTCGTCAACAACCAAGGCCGGAGTGGACATAATTCCATACTTCATGATTTCAACAATATCCTCCACCTTAATAATAGTGGCTTCAATCCCATTTTGTTCCACCACTTCCCGGGTGAGTTTTTCAAGGGTTTTGCACCTGGTACAACCCGACCCTAAAATTTTGATTTCCATAATTTGAAAAATTTATAACGTAACAATGTGAAGATTTGAAGATGAAAGCTACTGATTTTCATTTGTATATAATTTGTTTTTAGAGGCCAAATAGAATAGCCATCCGCCGGTTGGCGAATTCATTTCGGTTTGTGATTTACAACCATGGCTATTTCATATCTTCAAATCGAAAAAAAGATTCATTAGGGTTATGGCCTCCTGCCAGTTTTCACGGTTAATGCAATATTTGATGTAGGGGGGATTTATTTCACCCTGAATCAATCCTGCCTTTTTTAACTCTTTTAAATGTTCTGATAAGGTTGAACGGGCAATTGGCAATTCTTCCGCCATATCGCCGCTGTAACAGCATTTGTTTAAATTATTGGCCAGGTAATCAAGAATAAAAACCCTCACCGGATGTGAAAGCGCTTTCCCATAACGAGCCAGCTTCTCCTGATTCTCTGTGAAATATTTTATTTTTGAAGTCATTTCAGATTTCATTTCGGGATTTGACGAAACAAATTTAGATATTATTTTTGTAATGAATCAAAAATGGATAATTTTAATTTATTCCGGGATTTATTTTTTTGTCCTGGATATTTTCCTGCGGGTTTGGCTATAATCGAGTGCGATCCAGAATACCCAAAATGAAATGCAGAGAATCAGACCTGCGAGGGCATAATAGAATGTAAGGATAAATGCGATCAAATAGACCAGAAAGCCTAACCAATAGGCATTCCGAATCTTTAGGATTAGTGCATCCGGAATTTCATCCTTGACCAACGCCCTCTTGTAGGCAGTTGCATGCCACAATACGTTGAAGGCGACACTTACAAGAATCATTGAGCCACAAAAAAATGCGCAGGCGGCATTTGCCGCTGATGAGTTGAGGTGTTCTGCAAGGACTGCTGTCGGGAATGGGATAAACGTAACCATTAAAAGAAGAAATCCATTGGCGTATAAAAATCTTGTATTAATGGTTTTTAGGTACTTGAAGAAACCGTGATGATTAATCCACATGATCAGTACGGCTGTAAAACTAAGTAAAAATGCGAAGTAGGATGGCCATAAATTGATCAGGGAAGTAAAAAGTTGATTATTGGTCATTGAAATTTCCAACCTGGGGACTTTTATTTCCAGGATCAGCAAGGTGATTGCAATTGCAAATACGCCATCACTGAATGCCTCCACACGGGTAGTCTCTTTTTCGTTGTTCATATCATTAAATTTTAATGCTTTAACAAACAATGGACTTTGCATGTTCATTGTTCAGTATTCTAAAACGAACCAAATTTCAGAAGATAAAAAAATGTCTGTAATTCAAGGTAACTTTATTGTTTTAGTGCAGAAAACATTCTAAATTTGCTAAATATCAAAGTAATTCCTTTGCTTCTGATGAAATCAACCAGATAAATAGTAGTTCAAAAATTAATCTTAAAACTCGAAGCCTATGAAATTCTGTCCAAATTGTGGAGCAAAGCTGGAACAAGAGATGAAGTTCTGTGCAGCTTGTGGGACTTCAATTAATTCAACCCCACCATCCTCTTCGGACAAGACGAGGAACGAACAGGAGCAGGTCAATCAGCATCAGGACCCAGTTTATCAGCAAACCAGGGAAGCAGCCAATGCATTTACTGAAGCCATTAGTGGTAAAACAAATCTATTTCAACGGGTTACTAATATCATCACAAAGCCGAAGGAGGAGTGGCTTGTCGTGGCAAGTGAACAACCTAATGTGATCAAACTGATTGGGGGATATGCATTTGTTCTGGCCCTGATCCCTGCCATTTCAAGTTTTATTAAATTTGGAATAATTGGTGTTTCATTTTTTGGAAATGTGAATCAGAGTATCTCTGGAGGAATCCAAATGGCGCTTACTCAGCTCCTTTCTGCAATTATTGGTGTTTGTCTGCTTGCCTGGGTGATCGACATGCTGGCGCCTACGTTTGATTCGCAGAAAAATTTTGGCCGTTCTCTTCAATTGGCAATTTATAGCTCTACTCCTCAGTGGATTGCAGGAATATTTTTACTTTTCTCTGTTACTGCCAGTCTGCTTATCCTGCTAATTGGGTTGTACGCAATCTATTTGCTGGCAGTTGGAATGCCAATTATTAAAAATACACCTCCCGAAAAGGTGACTGGATATGTGGCGCTTTCTATTATTGCAATGATTGGGATCGGTTTTTTTCTGGCCCTGATTTTAACGGCATTTCTGGGGATATTTTTTGTTGAAGGTATTGGTTGAATAATTTTAAATCCTCAGTCCGTGTAAGGGAGTTGCTGAGGGATCAAGTCCTATCTTTTTATTAACTCAGTCTAAAAACTATTACCATGGCATTTTGTAGCAATTGTGGAACCAAACTTATCGAGGGGGCAGTTTTTTGTCCCGAATGTGGAACACGAAATTCAGTTACAGGGAGTTCCGCTACTCCTGAACAACACCAGGCATATGTTCCCCCAACACCGCCACCAGCCTCACAACCTTCCTACTCACCGCCGCCACCACCTCCTCCGGTACAGAATCAGTATGCTCCGGTTAAGTTTGAAGTTGAAGAGAGAGAATTTTTGAAAATGGTAAGGGTTGAACTTCAGAACAGTGCCTTCAGGTACGAATCGGGTGGGATGTATTATATGCGGGGAAATCTTGAGCTCGAGGCAAACCTGCCATCTGCCGGTGGTTTTCTGAAATCGATGGTAACGAAGGAACACGCGGTTAAACCGGTCATACGTGGAAGCGGAATCGTTTATATGGAACCAACATTTGGTGAATTTACGGTGCTTGATCTGAAAGGGGAGGAGTGGATACTCGATAAAGGCGCCTATTATGCATCCGAAATGGGTATTGAGATTGGTGTATTTACCAACAAAGCCTTTTCTAGTCTGTTCTCAGGCGAAGGGTTCTTTCAAACACGTGTTGCCGGATTTGGCAAGGTGGTCATCATTTCCAACGGACCCTTGGAGTTAGTTGAGTTGAATAACGAGAAATTTGTAGTCGATGGCCCATTTGCAGTTGCCCGAACGGCTGGAATAAATCTTTCGGTGGCAAAGGCTACTAAAGGGTTGTTCAGTTCCTGGACATCTGGTGAAGGCATTGTGAACACCTTTTCAGGAACAGGAAAGATATATATTGCCCCGGTAGCCAACCGATATATTACCATAACTAATTTTCTGACTACAATTAATCACAATGTATTGTCAATTAAGAATAAAGGCTGAAAGGATGGTTTGCAGGTTGCATTGATTAATAAAAACCAAATTATCTACAAATGAATAAAACGAACCTGATTCTATCGGCAATTATAACTTTAGCCTTTATACAGATCACAGTATTGGGCCAGAATATAACCCATGTTGCTCCCGATTACAGTGTTCGGATAAATTCTCTTTCCGGGCAGGTTGAGATACGTCATTCCGAAAGTTCCGGGGTTTGGAATCGTGCCACTTCAGGTGTGGAACTTTTGCCCGGCGATTATCTTCGGACCAGGGAGAAAAGCTTTGCCGTCATGAGTTTTGGAGAAATCTGCACAGTAGCAGCTAAAGATATGACGCAGATCACACTGAATTCGAAACCTGGGAAATCATATCAGTTAACACTGTCGGATGGGACAATGATGGCTGATGTTTTTGGCGCTCTGGCTGAAAATGTGATGGAAGTTGATATGAGCCAGGCAGTAGTAAAAATAAAAAAGGCTAAATTTATCATTCAATCTTCTGATGCCTCGTCAACCCTTAAGGTCATTGAAGGCTCAGTCAGCTTTACCTCTAAAGCGAACGGTAAGGTCGTTGAGGTGGCTGATGGAGAGTTTGTCCATGCTGACGGATTAGGAGTAAGCACCCCCCAAAGAATTGATATGGTTCTTGACAAGCTGGAATTGACACACTATAAGACTATTGCTGCCCAAAATCCCGTTAAGTCGAATCAAAAGAACGTGATCTCAACCGCAGGTACAAAAGGGAATAATCTTGTTATTCCTCCTTGGTGGTACGCAGTGCCGTTTTTGATATTATTTCTGGTTTTGATTTTCATTCTCATCAAAAAGAATGGAAAAAAGGCGTCCAATACTCCTCAACCTGTTCCACCTGTTGCTATTCTTTCCGATACGGGTCATTTATGTAATAATTGTGGTTCTCCTTTACCTGAAGGGGTAAAGTTTTGTACAAAATGTGGAGAGATAATTCAACCGATTCAGAAGGTTCAGCCAAAAGAGGAAGTGAAACCTAAATGTCGCACATGTGGTAAGGAAATTCAATCCGGTGAGAAGTTCTGTACAAACTGTGGCACTCCGTTCGGAGCTGATTCTGATATTGCTGCCCCACAGGCAAAGTCTGAATTTGCATCAATAAAGCCACCTTTGAAGGAAGAGCAAAGCAATATACCCGGGAATAGAGGTCATAAGTTTCTGAATATTACCTTAAGTATAATCGTTATTGTTGGTCTGGCGCTAGCCGGTCTCTATTATTTTGGTACCTACCAACCATCATTGTCTGCATCGCGTACCGCTTTGTTTGAGGATGAAAAGTACGCGAACCCTCCACTTTACCTTGAGCTTACTTCTTGGTGCTTTTATCATAGTGATTTTTACAAATTATGGAAATAAGAAAGTGCATCCGGACCTCAATTCACTAATGGTTGACGCGTTTTTAAAGCAAAATAACAAAGGAGATTTTTCATCGAATGATTTTAAAAAATATATCTTCTATTTCGAAAAAGGGGTAACACTCAAAGGAACAGCCATTATCAAGGATGGGCTTTTTAGTGCAGGCGATGTGGCCGCCGTCGGTTTTGGATATGGCTATTCCGATGAAGGATCAGCCACAATGACTCCGAAACAATGGATTTCAGATGGAGGATATTCGGCAGATGTACCGGAAGTTCCGGCATCCCTGAGGCATTTCTACGATCCGACACGACCCGCATGCGATCGTTACCTCACCGACATCACTAATGCAAGGATCATGGGATCGCTCCAAAAATATGTGTTCACCAACCCTCGAATTGATGGTATTGAATGGGCGCTTGGTAAACCAGGTGAACATTCAACAAGTATACAGGACCACCAATATACCTGGGAACGTGGAAAACTTTGGATGCAAATAGCCCTGAAAGAGGCGGATGAAGACAAAAAGGAGGAATGTATGGCCAAGGCATGGCGTTCTCTTGGCGAAACACTGCATATGATAGCCGATAATGGTTGTCCTCCACATGTGCGCAACGATGCGCATCCATCACCCCTTTGGAACAACAATACCTGGTTTGGAAATCCCGATCCGTACGAAGAGCTGATTGATGTGATCCGGCGTGATAAACCTTCCGAATTCGCAGGTTTTGCAGTTGGTGCACCTGATCCGGATCTGAAATCCCGGTTTGCAACAATGACAAGGGCAGAAGAAATTGCACAGGCAATGGCAGTATTTACAAATGCCAATTTTGGAACCAGCGAAACTATATTAATCTTCATTGTTGTCCGGTACAAAGAAAATCCACCTAAAAAGATTCTTCGCTACACTTCGTTTCGCTCAGAATGACAATTATTTAGATAATATGGGTAAGGGGGTTGGAAGTGGCGGAGCCACTTCCAACCCCCTTACCCTCTCCACTAACATAACTTACTGTCATTCTGAGCGTAGCGAAGAATCTCCTATTTTATCCCGGACAGTAGTGATTAATCTTGTATTAAATGAAAAAGTCATGATAAGAATATCACCAACCGAATTGAATCTTTCATCATGGCTATTAGCTTAGCTGATCTACGATTCCATTTGGCCGCTAAAAAACAAATTATATACAAATGAAACCAATATGCTTCAGGCTGAGCTGTATTATATTAAACCCGGGGCTGGATACGGAAACACGGAATATGATGGAAGGGGTAGCCAGACACAGTGTAAAAAGTGAAATTGAAATATTACGTTTATAATCTTAGCAATACTTCATTTATCCCAAAATTCTTAACCCCTTTAAAGGACAAAAGCAATGCCAGAACAACGCTTCAATGCCTGAGTAGCGGATTTGTCGTTACCTCCTCAACAGAAAAGGAAAAAATCATTTTAAATGCGACATTTAAAGGCAATGAACTTGTTGGTGAATGGACAAAAACCTGCAATGGTAAGGTACTAATGTCAGCTACATTTTCGGCCAGAAAAATAGTGGATATGTAAATTTGGAAACGATCAAAATAGTTGGATTTGTCGGAAATACTTACTTTTTAGTTCCCTGATTCGGCTCAATGATATGAATATCCTTTTGAGGGAACGGGAAATGGATACCTTCCAGATCGAACCTTATTTTTACTTTTTCAAGATATTGGTAGAGGACATCCCAATAATCTTTTTGATTCACTTCTGCACGTACTGTAATGTTAACTGTACTCTCTGTTAAAGCTGTGACACAGATAAAGGGTTTTGTTTTGTTTAGAACTCTGTCGTCAGTAAATATCTCATTTATAATTAATTTTCTGGCCTGTTCGATATTGTCTTCATATCCGATGCTAAATACCCATTCTACAAGACGGGTTTTGGATCGTGAAAAATTAATAATCATATTATTGGACAGCAATCCGTTGGGCAAAATAATGAATTTATTGTCATAGCTCTGAAGTGTAGTCTGGAAAAGCTGAATTTCAGTCACATGACCAATTATCCCATTGGCCTGGATGTATTCTCCTATTTTTAGGGGCTTGAACAACAGAATCATAACTCCTCCGGCAAAATTACTGAAACTTCCCTGTAAGGCTAATCCAATGGCAAGACCTACCGCACCAAGAACCGCAATGAAGGAGGTGGTCTCGATACCTACGATTGAGGCGACCGACAAAATTAGCAGAACGTAAAGAATCGCATTGGTGGCGGAGGTAAAAAATGGGGCCCATGAATTGTCCAGCGTTCCCTTTACTAAAGCAGATTTTAATCTTCTGACGGTAAGTCTGATAATCCAAATCCCCAACAATAAGATAATAATTGCGGATATTGCCCTTGGAACATAATTAACTAAAGATGTAATTAATTGAGCTGTACTACTTTTAAAGTCTTCCATAGTTATTTTGCCAAATGTTTGCTAGTAAATATTTAATAAGCATCTGAATGATTTATGTTTATAACATCACATTGGGCATTTTGTTTTAATGCTTTTCCCCTCCAGATAGGTTTTAAACTGCACACCATCCTGCGAGATTTCAAATTTTGTATTGACCATTTTATTTTCAAGCAAATGGTAGGTAAAAGTAACAGAAAAGTTTTCATTTATAACTATTTATCTGTTTACTATTAGTTGCTGATGGACAGCATCCGCCTGTAATGACCTGGATTACGTCATCTAAACTGAAAGTATCATGTTGAATTCCAGTATTTTTATCTCCTGAAATTGTTTTTTATCAACACCAATGCAAATCATGTTTAGGTTAATCAAAAAAAGATATTTTTAGGCGTTGTAAAACCTTAAAAATCATGAGCAATAAAACATTAATAATTTTTCTATTCTTGGGTATAATGACGACAGGAACATTTAACAGCTGCACGGAGAAAGAGCAGAAAAAAACAGTACCGGCAATCAGTCTGTCAGATATGGATACCTCTGTGGATCCTGGTCACGATTTTGATGCCTATGCCAACAATGGCTGGAAGAAACTCAATCCGTTGCCTGCCGACCGCGGACGTTTCGGATCTTTTGATAAGTTATCCGAATTGGCTGAAAAACAATTGAATGAGTTGGTTAAAGAGACCGCTTCAAAGAAGAATGAAAAAGGTTCGATCGCCGATAAAACTGCAACCCTTTTCAATCTGGGTATGGATTCTGTAAAGTTAGGACAGCAAGGAATCAAACCCCTGGCTCGCTATTTTGGCGAGGTTGAAAAACTTTCGACTAAGGATGATGTTGAAATTGAGATTGCTAAATTTCATACTTATGGATTCTCTCCACTATTCCAATTTTACGGTTCAACTGATGCTAAAAACAGTTCAATGGTCATTGCTCAGTTGTCGCAGGGTGGTATCGGGATGCCTGACCGTGACTATTACCTGCATGATGATGCCCGTTCAAAGGATTTGAGAGAGAAGTATCTCATTTATATTGAAAAGCTGTTCAAATTGCTTGGTGATGATGAGGCTACTGCAAAAAAAGAGGCTCAGATCATCATGAATCTTGAAACCCGCCTGGCAAAAGCTTCAATGACACGTCTGGAACAACGTGATCCGAACAAAACCTATAATAAAACAACAACCAAAGGATTAACAGAACTTTCCCCGGCTTTTAACTGGAACCGTTACTTTGTATCTCAGGGTGTCAATGATCCGGGAGAAGTCAATCTGAACCAACCGCAGTTTATACACGAGGTGAGCGCAGTAATCAAAGAAGTTCCTGTTACCGATTGGAAGGTATATCTTCGCTGGGAACTGATAAACAGTTCAGCCTCCTATCTTTCGGATGATTTTGTCAATGCAAAATTTGATTTCTTTGGCAAGGCAATGTCGGGGACCGAAAAGATGCGTCCACGATGGAAAAGGGTATTGGGAGTTACAAGCGGTGCGCTAAGCGAGGCCATTGGACAGCTCTATGTTGCCAAATACTTCCCAGCTGAAGCAAAGGAGCGAATGATTAAATTGGTGGAAAATTTGCGCATTTCCCTCGGCGAGAGGATTAAAAACCTCGAATGGATGAGCGCTGATACTAAAGTAAAGGCAATTGAAAAACTTCATGCCATTAATGTAAAGATCGGTTATCCTGACAAATGGCGCGACTATTCAGGCCTTGAAATATCGGATGATTCTTATGTTGAGAATGTTATCCGCTCGAATAAATTCGAAACTGCTTTTAATTATTCAAAGATTAATAAACCAGTCGATAAGTCACAATGGTTTATGTCGCCACAGACGGTGAATGCCTATTATTCTCCCGATATGAATGAGATTGTATTTCCTGCAGCCATTCTGCAACCACCTTTCTTCTTCCTGAAAGGGGACGATGCGGTCAATTATGGCGCAATAGGAGTGGTGATTGGTCACGAGATGACTCACGGATTTGATGATGAAGGTCGTAAATTTGATAAAGTAGGGAATCTGACCGACTGGTGGACACCCGAAGATTCAAAACGTTTCGATGAACGGACAAAGGTTTTGGTCGATCAGTTCAATCGTTTCGTTGTGCTTGATTCAATTCATGCTGATGGCAAACTTTGTCTTGGTGAAAACATTGCCGATCTGGGCGGTTTAAATATCTCTTACCAGGCATTTAAGTTGGCAAGTAAAGAGACCGAAAAGATCGACGGATTTACACCCGACCAGCGGTTCTATTTGGCTTATGCTCACGTATGGGCTCAAAATATCCGTGACAAGGAGATCCTTCGCCGTACCAAAGAGGATCCGCATTCACTTGGAAATCTTCGGGTAAGAGGTCCGTTAAGAAATATCCCTGAATTTTATACCGCTTTCAATATTAAACCAGGACAACCAATGTACCTCGATCAGGCGCTACGTGCTAAAATCTGGTAAACATTTGAAAATAACATAAAAGAACCGGATTATATTCTAATCCGGTTTTTTTATTACCAAATCAAAACATTTACACCATCATTTCCATCGTTTGTAAATTATATTTTCAATTTTTCAATAAAATGAAAAATATTAGCGATCTTTCGGTGTTAAATCAATTTTAATTAATATCCGGTCTCTGTATGCTTGAAAACCTGAAACACCAGGTCTACAAAGCGAGTTTAAAGCTTGTAGAACAAGGTCTTGTTATTTATACCTGGGGAAATGTAAGTACCATCGACAGGGCAAGTGGTCTCGTAGTAATCAAACCATCCGGGGTTTCATACGAAGAGATGATTCCTGCTGATATGGTTGTGATGGACCTGGATGGGAATATTATTGAAGGAAACCTCAAACCTTCAACAGATACCAATACACATCTTGTCCTTTACAAAAATTTTAGTCAGATCGGCGCCATCCTGCACTCCCATTCCGAATTTGCGACATGTTGGGCCCAGGCAGGGAGAGGAATTCCTCCATTGGGTATTACACATGCCAATTTTTTTAATGGCGAAATACCATGTACTCCGCCAATGAGCATTGAACAGGTAGAGACCGACCTTGAATTGGAAACCGGAAAACTTATTGTGAACACATTCCTTTCACAAAATATTGATCCTATGCGGATTCCTGGAGTCCTGGTATATGGACACGGACCTTTCTGCTGGGGCAAAGATGTAAGCAGCGCTTTTGATCACACAGTGGTGGTTGAACAGGTGGCGCGTATGGCCTATCGTACCCTTGTTTTAAATAAGGTCAACCCCATCGAGAAAAAATTCCTCGATCATCATTTCTTTGAATAATCGCACTCTAATTTCTATTTTATTTCTATGTATTTCCTAAAAACACAGCTGATTAAAATCGTAGCGATGATCAGTGTGGCATTTGCCATCCTTTCATGCGCTGACAACCAAAATACCAATGACCAAAAGCGACTTTTCCAAAAAGTGATTAATGGGAAACAGGTTACCCTCTTTACCCTTAAAAATAACAACGGTGTGAAAGTAACCTTAACCAATTACGGAGGGAAAATCGTAAATATTTGGGTTCCTGATCGGAAGGGTAATCTTGAAGATATTAATCTTGGATTCAGCTCCATTGAAGGATATATTAAAGGATCGAAAAGTATTGGAGCAACCGTTGGACGTTATGCCAATCGGATCGCAAAGGGGACCTTTACACTCGATTCGGTTACCTATCATCTTCCGATTAATAACGGGCTCAACACGCTTCATACCGGAGCTGATAATTTCTCCTCAAAAGTATTCGACGCCAAAACAATAGATTCACCCGGAGGGAAATCAGTCGAAATGCATTACCTAAGTCCGGATGGTGAAAATGGTATGCCAGGGGTGCTTGATTTTTATGTCACTTTCAAACTAACTAAGAATAATGAGTTGGAGATCAGATATCGGGCCACTACAGATAAGGCTACAGTCTTGAATGTAACCAATCACTCTTATTTTAATCTGAAGGGAGAAGGGAAGGGGATTGTTACAGGCACAGAGGTATATATCAACGGGGATAGTGTTGCCGAAGTTGCCAGTAATGAGATGATCCCAACAGGTATTTGTCGCAATATATTGGGTACTCCAATGGATTTTAAAACACCCCGGCTCGTTGGCTCAGCTATTGAAGCAGATTATGATCAGCTAAAATATGCCGGAGGATACGACCACGCCTGGATTCTGAATAAAAAAGAGAAAGGGGAACTTTCATTTGCGGCAAGCGCTTATGAGCCTGAAAATGGCCGATTGATGGAAGTATTTACAACAGAACCATCAATACAGTTTTTCACCGGTAATTCCTTAAATGGTACCCAGATTGGTAAGAGCGGAATTGCCTATATAAAAAGGAGTGGTTTCTGTTTCGAGACACAGCATTTGCCCGATTCTCCTAACCATTCCAATTTTCCAACAACGATACTTCGTCCCGGAGAAACCTTTATTTCTACGACCATTTATAAATTTTCGGTCAGGTAGGGAATGGGGAATTAAATTGTTGGCCTCTGTAACATTTAGGGCAGGGAAGTTAAATTTTCCTGAGTCAAATGGCTATTGGCAACAAGCTACTGGCAGAAAGGGAAGCTTCTATACAGATATGATTCACTGTATAATCAAATATTAATTGCTATGATGTTTTACCATGGCAATTAATATTTAATCTACCAGCCTAAATATTTATCGTCGTTCCACAACGATTCGGGATCGAGATGGTCTTTTTCAATATCTTTAAAGTAGCGGTAGGTTCCGACTTTTAAATCAAGGGTAGATGCTTCATCACAAACAATCAAACTATTGGGATGGAGCTGAAGTGCAGTGATGGTCCACATGTGATTTACGCCCCCTTCGACAGCTTTGTGCAATGCCGTGGATTTATTATGACCTGTTATGAGAATTAGAACCTCCCGGGCATCCATCACAGTTCCAACTCCCACAGTAAGGGCTGTTTTTGGAACCTTATTCACATCATTATCAAAAAATCGGCTGTTAACCTGGATGGTATCCTCATTGAGCGTCTTATCTCTGGTGCGCGACGCAAGGCTTGAACCCGGTTCATTAAAAGCGATATGACCGTCAGAGCCAATACCACCCAAAAAGAGGTCAATTCCACCAACTTCCTTGATCCTCCTTTCATAATCGGCACATTCTGCCTTTAGGTTGGCAGCATTTCCATTAAGAATATTGACATTTTCAGGAAGAATATCGATGTGCCTGAAGAAATTATCCCACATGAAGGAGTGATAACTTTGCGGATGAGCTTTGGGTATTCCCACATATTCATCCATATTGAAAGTGATCACATTTTTAAACGAAATCTTCCCCTCATTGTAAATCCGAATCAACTCTTTATAAGTCCCAAGGGGTGTACTCCCAGTAGGAAGACCAAGCACAAACGGTTTATCCGATGTGCTGGTCGATTCATTTATCCTACGGGCAATATACACCGCAGACCATTTCGCAACACTAACTGCTTCAGATTGAATGATAAGCCGCATATTCTTTTTTACTTTCTTCAAGCGTTACATTAAGGGGAGAATCAGACATGGCTTTCTTTAATTCTTCAAGCTCATTGATTGGATTCTGTAATGGTAAAGTGATCTGCCCTCCATAAGTAGCTCCCCGGAACATGGCCATCATTATTTCAAATCCTGCATATGCATTTTCAAAACAGCAAGGATGAACAATACCTTTATTTAACCAGTCAGCCATATCCTGAATGTATCCTGGCATATCCAGATCATAGTTCATAACTCCTTCACCGGTAAGAATACCATCTTTTGTTACCGCCTTATAGCCGTTTCCGGTATATACTTCTGCATAACCTTCAGTCCCGATAGCACCAATTTTATTTTTTCCCCACCAACGTTCTACTTCAGGTATATCAGGGGTTCCACCGCCGCATTCAAAAATACCACGAACATTGTTTTCAAACTGCACAAATCCCCCAATATAATCAGGTGATGTATGAATATCGGAGAACTTATGTTTGCCGGCAGCCTGCGACATCACCCATTGCCCTTTTTCGTAATTGTTGAACCACATGGCATAATCAATGATGTGCGACAGCATGTGTGCAGCCCATCCATGAGCATACCCATATACTGTGTGTACTTTACCAATTTTGCCCGATGCTATAATTTCTTTCACTGCCGAATAATGCTTTCCATATCGGTGCTGATGACTTACAACAACCTTTACGGTACTATTCGAAAGCAACTCCTTTATTTTTAAACCCTCTTCAGTCGTGAGTGCTACAGGTTTTTCAAAAGCGATCAGTTTAGCCCCGCAATTAATACCGATCTGAATCATTTCAGAACGAATATTGGGTAGGGTACAGAAGCAGAACACATCGGGTTGCAGTTCGGCTGCCATTGCATTGGCATCGGTCCCAATTTTAGGGTTACCTAAAGCAGGTGCAACATCGGTCAGTTTTGCCAGATCGATGTCGCAGATGCCTACCAACTCGAAATTTTCATTTTTATTGAAATAGGTAGCGTGATGTTTACCACGCTTACCCATTCCTACGACCATTACTTTATATTTATACATATAACGTATAATCAAACTATTAAATTATTTTTTCCACGCATTCACTACCTGAATACAGTAGTCAACTTCTTCATTGGTTAATTCGGGGAACATCGGCAATGAAATACACGAAGCAGCATTCTTCTCGGCGTTTGTCAATGATCCGCGTATCTCGGCATCTTTGCCCCATGGATAGCCATTCTGCTTATGAATTGGTATTGAATAATGAGTTTTAGCATCCACGCCATTTGCTACAAGATAATTGAGTAGCTTGTCGCGATCGGCAGTATCAATTGTTTCAACAACATAAAGATGATATACATGGCGATAACCTGGTCTTTCATAAGGAAGCGTAATGAAATCACAATTTTGCAAACCGGCGGTATAGCGAGCTGCAATATTCCTCCGCCGATCGCTCCATGCTGTGATGTGTTTTAATTTTGCACTAAGAACGCCGGCATGAATATCATCCAGGCGGCTATTGAAACCGGCGCTATGATTATCACGTTTTAATGAGCCATGGTTTCTGAGTCTGCGTACTTCAAGCTCTATGTCCGCATTATTTGTATATACTGCTCCTCCATCACCAAAGGTTCCAAGATTTTTCTGAATAATAAAACTGGTACAAGCGGCATCTGATAGCTCTCCAATTTTAAATGTATCACCGGCAGCGTCAATGGCCTGGGCATTATCTTCAACTACAAATAATTTATATTTATCGGCGAGCTGGCGAATTTCATCCATTGGTGCGCACTGTCCGTAAAGATGTACAGGAATAATTGCTTTGGTTTTTGATGTAATGGCAGCTTCAGCTTTTTTAACGTCAATGCATCTTGTTTTTTCGTCGCAATCAACTAAAACAGCCTTACATCCTGTAATCCAAATAGCTTCAGCAGTTGCAAAGAAGGTATTTGCGTTAGTAATTATTTCGTCTCCTGGTTGTAACCCAAGCGCCATTAATACGAGCCAAATAGCATCTGTTCCGTTTCCAACGCCAACTGCGTATTTGGTCCCGGCATAAGCAGCAAATTCTGTTTCGAATTGTTTAAGCATCGGGCCCATAACATAGGCGCCGCTTTCCAATACTTTAGCAATATTAGTATCAATTTCCTCCTTGATACTATGGTATTGCCTTTGATGTCCATAGAATGGTGTGTTCATGATTTGATTTCTCCTTTTTATAATTAAGATTAATATATGGTTTGTAATAAACCTCAAAGTCCTCAATTTTTCAAGGCAATAAAAGTAGGAAATTATTTGGATTTAAGAATTAGAATCATCAAAAAATTGCAGGATTCGATAATAGTTTAAATGGTATCACTACATTTGCTGCCTGTCAAAAATTGCAATGCAAATAGCTCATTTAGGTGAAATCGCGGGAATACTTACTGCCATATGTTGGACTGCTTCAGCATTATCTTTCTCATTAGCAACACGTCGTGCGGGTTCATTGGCTGTAAATATCGCACGGTTAGTTTTTGCCATGGGAATGTTTATGGTGTGGTCGAAAGTGTTACATGGGAAATGGACACCTTCTGATGCGACTCCCGAGGCCTGGAAATGGCTATCCATATCGGGACTAATTGGATTTGTGGCGGGCGATTATTGTCTTTTTAAATCATATTCATTCCAGTCTGCCAAATTGTCGATGTTAATCATGTCGCTTGCGCCCCCTGTGGCAACTCTTGCTGGTGCGATGATCCTTCACGAAAGACTGAACTGGTTAAATGGATTGGGGATGATACTCGTACTGTCCGGAATTGCTGTTGTGATTCTGAAACGCCCTGATGATGAAACTAATAAATCGCGATTGAACTATCCTGTAAAAGGATTACTGCTCGCATTAGGAGGAGCAGTAGGTCAGGGTGTTGGTGCAGTTTTTTCAAAATTAGGTATGGGAAATTACGACCCGTTTTCCTCATCTCAGATAAGGACAATTACCGGGATAGCGGGCTTTGTAATCATTATTACACTCGCAAGAGAATGGCGATCGGTTACCTTTTCATTGAAAAAAAACCATGCAATGACACCGCTGTTAATCGGTTCATTTTTTGGTCCATTTCTTGGTGTTTCCCTCAGTTTACTGGCGTTTCAACACACCTCGGTAGGGATTGCCTCCACTTTGATTGCCACGGTTCCGGTTTTTATCTTAATTCCTTCGGTGATGATTTTTCATGAAAAGCTCAATTGGAAAGAGATTGCCGGAGCATTTTTAGCCGTCGCAGGTATGGCTATATTCTTTCTTTGATCAATGATGCAATATGGGATAAATGGATAATTGCCAATTACACAAACATTTCACTGTTTGTACTTAACCCGTTTTATATTGCCATTTATCAGGTTTTGTTTTCAAAATAAATGTAATTTTACAGGTTTTTAAGAAAAGGAGAATTTTAATAGATTAATAGTTTTATTATGGCAGGTACCGAACTTTTCGGCGATGAAGAACGAAAAGAAGTATTGGATGTTCTCGAAACTGGAATATTGTTTCGTTATAATCATGATTCACAACGT
Source organism: Prolixibacteraceae bacterium (assembly GCA_963677935.2). Taxonomy (GTDB): domain Bacteria; phylum Bacteroidota; class Bacteroidia; order Bacteroidales; family Prolixibacteraceae; genus JAAFHB01. The sequence continues at coordinate 6,437,249 of CAXXEH010000003.1, forward strand.
AATGGGATTTGGAAAGCCAAAACATTCGAACAGGAATTCAGTGCCTATCTAGGTGCAAAACACACCCATTTCTGTGCAAGTGGAACAGCCGCTGACTCTTTATCTCTGGCATGTTGCGGTATTGGTTACGGAGATGAGGTAATTGTTCCTCCCTATACATTTATTGCACCGATCGAGGCCGTTCTGGTAGCAGGAGCTGTTCCCGTATTTGCAGAAATTGACGAAACCTTATGCCTTAGCCCTGAAGGAATAGAGAAGGCGATTACTCCCAGGACAAAGGCGGTACTGATTATTCAGGTATTCGGATCGATGGGGAGAATGGACGAGATTATGGCTGTATGTGCAAAACATAACCTCATCCTGATTGAAGATGCAGCTCCCGCACTTGGTGGGAGTTATAAAGGGAAGATGCTGGGGAATTTTGGTAAAATGTCGGCCTTTTCATTCGACTTTTATAAGATCATCACTGCAGGAGAAGGTGGAGCTGTAGCAACCAACGATGACGAGTTGTACGACCGCGCCCATAAATATTCGGATCATGGACATGATCATATTGGGAATGCACGCGGAGCGGAACAGCATCCTATTCTTGGTTATAACTTCCGCGGATCGGAACTTGGAGCGGCAGTGGTTTTGGCACAACTTCGCAAGTTGCCTTATATGATTGAAAAACAAAAAGCACATCAAAAAGTGTTGAAACAGGTGATACAGGAATTTCCTGAAATCAAACTGAGACTGGTGCCTGATGAAGATGGTGATTCAGCCACCTTTTTATCCTTCTTTTTACCTGATCCTGAAAAAGCGGTAAAGGTATTCGATGAATTTCAAAAAGAGGAACTCAGTGCTTCCTACTGGTACAGGAATAATTTCCATTTCCACCGGCAATGGGGTCATCTGAAAGAGATGAAATCGATCTACAACCTTCCCATTATGAAGATGAACAATGCTCCCGACTACAGGAATCTGGAAGTCCCCCAATCGGATGCTATTATGCAACGACTGATGATGACGCAGATCATGGTGAACTGGAGCGAAGAAGAGTTAAACACCCTGGCCTCCAAAATGAGGTCGGCAATTAAAAATGCACTTAAATAGATTGAATATGTTTAGAAATTTAAAAGCAGTCGGACGGATACTTTATGGCCGCAACAGCTTTGACCAATTAGGTGATGTACTTGGCGAATTACGTATTGAAAAGGATTCATACGTAATTTTTCTTGTTGACGAATATTTTGAAGGGAAAGAATTCATGAACCGTATCCCGGTTCTTCCGCAGGATATCCTTAAGATGATCGATATCACTGATGAACCGAAAACAAAGACAGTAGACCAAATAGTTAATGAAGTAAAATCCCTTCGCACAACGCTACCTGTTTCAGTTGTTGGAATCGGCGGTGGAAGCGTTATGGACTATGCAAAAGCCATTCGCCTGATGTTTACCAACGAAGGTTCATCTGCGCTCTATCAGGGACTCGATTTTATTAAAAACAAGGGGGTTCATTGCACATTGGTTCCAACAATTTCGGGAACCGGGGCTGAAGTTTCAATGACTACCGTCCTTAGCGGTCCCGAGAAAAAACTTGGAATCAAAGGAAACTTTACTCCGGCTGATCAGTTGGTGATGGATCCTGAATTGATCAAAACTGTTCCCGATCCTCAAAGATTCTATACAGCTATGGATTGCTATATTCATAACGTTGAGGCATTTAATGGACACCGTAAAACAGTGATGGGCGATTCGTTGGGCACTGAGTCATCACGCTTATGCAGGGAGATCTTTTTAGGTGAAGATAGCAGAACCCCCGAGAATGACGAAAAACTGATGGTTGCCTCATTCCTTGGCGGACTTTCACTTACCTATTCGGAAGTTGGCGCCTGCCATGCCATATCTTACGGACTTGCCACCGTTTTGGGAATTCATCATGGAATCGGAAATTGTGTGGTTTTTAATCAGCTCGAAGAATTTTATCCCGAAGCGGTGAAAGAGTTCAAGGAGATGATGAGGAAAAGTAATATTGTACTGCCAACAGGTGTTACTGCAAACTGTACACCTGAAGAGATCGAAAAAATGATCGACGTCACACTTACACTGGTCTTTATGTGGGCTCATGTAAGCGGTCCGGACTGGCAAAAGATCATCACCCGCGATAAACTCAGGGGACTTTTGGCTAAAATGTAAAGCAAGAACTATGAAGAAAATAATTAGAGTTGGTAATGTTGAATGCGGCGCCGATAAGTTATTTCTAATTGCAGGACCTTGTGTCGTGGAAGATGAGAAGACGATGATGGATACGGCTGAGTTTCTGGTCGGATTATCTCAAAAGCTTGATCTTCCACTGATTTTCAAGTCCTCGTTCCAGAAGGATAACCGCAGTTCTTCCGATTTTTATTCAGGTCCTGGAATCGAAAAGGGCCTGGCCATACTCCAAAAAATTAAAGAACAATTCAAGGTTCCTGTACTGACCGATATTCATTATCCCGATCAGATCGCAGCAGCAGCTGAGGTGGTGGATGTGATTCAGATACCGGCATACCTCGTGATGCAGACCACATTGGTTGTTGAGGCTGCTAAAACAGGAAAGGTGATCAACCTTAAACATGCCCAGTTTTTATCACCCGAAAACATGATAAAACCGGTAAGGAAGGTGGAACAAGCCGGGAATGAACTGATTCTGGTTACCGAGAGGGGTTATGCCTTTGGCTATAACGACCTGATTGTTGACCCCCGGAGTTTTTACCATCTGCGAAATACAGGATATCCTGTTGTTTTCGATGTTACCCATTCCATCCGCAGATATGGAATACCCAGTTCAGATCCCAAAGGTGGTTCAAGAGAATTTATTCCCACCCTGGCACGTGCAGGTGTAGCAGCTGGAATCGATGGATTGTTTGTTGAGGTACATCCCGATCCATCAAGAGCATTATGCGATGCTGCCAGTCAGATGTGCATCGCAGATGTCACCGAATTTTTGAAACCACTGATCGAAATTCATAACGTTGAAGTAAAGTACAGATCATAAAATTTAAATTTATAATTGATATGGAATTTTTTCTTGACTCGGCTAATCTTGCTGAAATTGAAGAAGCCCTGAAACTAGGGATCATTGATGGTGTAACAACTACACCAACATTTATGCACAAAAACGGTATTACCGATATCGATGGTGCAATTATTAAATTGTCAAAAATGGTCCCGGTTCTCATGATCGAGGCGTTAGGCGAAACCTCCGATCAGATTGTTGCCGAAGCGCATCGTTTGCTTAACCTTGGATTGGACATCAAAAGGACAGTATTCAAGATTCCTGTCAATTTGGAAGGGGTGAAAGCTTGCAAAAAACTTCATACTGAGGGCTTTTTAGTCAATTTGCATCTTGTTTACAACATTCAGCAGGCTTATATGGCGCTAACAGCCGGAGCGAATTATGTTTGTGTACTGGTTGGCCGTATGCAGGATCAGGGCCACGATGCCCTTGGCCTTGTCAAACAAATTGTCGACGTCATTAAAGAGTATAAATACGATTGTAAAGTGATGTTCTCTTCGGTAAGATATCCTGAACATGTAAAGGATGCCCTTTCCCTTGGAGCACACAATATTACACTCCCCTGGAGCATTATGAAAAAGCTGGCCGACAATCACCTGACCAAATTGGGAACCGACCAGTTCTTTCAGCACACACGGTTGATGACCATTCAGGTGAAGAGTGTCATTTCGGATGCGAATCCCGTAGTCGATATCGATTGTAAAGTGATTGATGCGTTGCTGATGATGACTGATTCAGGAATGGGTGCAGTATCGGTTGTTGCCAAAAACGGAAAACTTGCCGGCATCTTTACCGATGGTGATCTTCGTCGTCAGATGCGCAAACTGGGCGATCATATCAACACCGCATTAGTTGGCGAATGCATGACTGCCAATCCAATTTCGATCGAGAGTGATGCAGTATTGCAGAAGGCAGCCGATATCTTTAACGCCAACCAGGTGGATAATATTATCGTGACCGAGAATGGCCTTCCAATTGGAATGCTCGATATTCAGGATATGGTGAAGCTTGATTTAATGAATTAATTCTTAAATATACGATTGTAGAGGCGGGACATTGATTTGTTCCGCCTTTGCTTTTTAAAAAGCAAATAATGGATTTTACCTCATTAGTTTTAACCCGTCAAAGTGACAGAAGTTATCTGGATAAGCCTGTAGAGAAAGATAAACTCGAAAGGATTTTAAAGTGTGCCCGGATGGCACCCTCGGCTTGCAATGCCCAACCCTGGCATATCATTGTAATTGACAACCCTGAGATACGAAATCAAGTCGCGGATGCGACATCTGAGAAGATATTGGGGATGAATCATTTTACCAAACAGGCGCCAATCCATCTTGTGCTTGTTGAAGAGCCGGCGAATATGACCTCCAGCATTGGAGGATGGGTAAAACGGAAACACTACCCGCTGATCGATATCGGAATTCTTGCCGAGCATATTTGTCTGGCTACTGCCTCCGAAGGTCTCGGCAGTTGCATGATTGGATGGTTCGATGAGGCAAAGGTTAAAAAAATATGCGGCATACCCTCCTCCAAGAGGGTGCAACTCATTATCACGTTAGGATATTCAGCAAGCAAAACCCGCACAAAGATCCGTAAACCAATTGAGAAAATAGTCTCTTATAATGGGTATGGAAATCCAATTTAATAAAGCCTGTAATTGATATTTCGATAGAAGTAAAAAATATCTCAATGGGATACAATGTTTATCGACATATTATGGGAAAGAACAAAATGAGGCTGTCCAGAAACTCGGTGGCCCTCTGTGAAATCTCTCTGGTTCTCTGTTTAACTAATTATATCACAGGGATACAGAGAGCAGGCATAGAGGCACACAGAGATAGAATGCGGTTTTTCTGGCTTTTTAGACCACCTCGCGCTGATTTCGCCGCCTGAGCCAAAAGCAAACTTTATCATTTAATATCCCATTTTGTTTGGACAATCATTCCAAATTTATTCTGTCGCCACTATGTGGCTTAAGCTAAATCTCGATTAATCTGCTACAAATATCGTGGTGCTCTGCACCATAGTACCCATGAATGCAGCAGAGCTGCAAAATATTTATAGTAAAATCAGATTAGGGACAAGTTAGGTGCAGTGCACCGAAATATCAAAATACGCTTGGTCTAATATTTGATTTTCTGCATCTTTTTTAGGTCTTAAGCCTTATTTGCTTAACGAAATATTTCAAAACCGCCAGGTTTGAAGAGCATCAATGCCCTGAAAGGACCAAATCAAACAATTGTACTTTTTTAATGAAAAGGATCAATACTCAGAAATAGCAGAGCCTTAATCCTGCGGTGGGGGGTATCGCTTAACACCGATTAAATGAAAGCAGTAAATTATAGAAAGAGGTAATTATTTCGTTCTTCAACTTAATAAAGATAAATTAAATATTTAATGTAATATTTTATATTTAAGTTTGTACCTCTTTACAGAAGATCGGGGCGACCATCCAAAAGGTTAAATCCAGGATTAAAATATGAAAGAGACAGTCCCGTAAAAGGGAATTGCTATGAATAAAGTAAACCTGATTTTATTACTGTTAATAACAATCATATCCTGCAAAAAGGAAACTAAATTTGATTATCCGTTAGTTTATACCGGAGATGTAATCAATATAACCGATTCAAGTGCAGTTTTCTCAGCAAGGATTTCAAATATTGGACAATTCCCAATACTTGAATCCGGATTTGTCTGGGGTGTACATTTGAATGATTACAATGGAATAAGGGTTATCAATAAAGAAAATGTAGGTGTGACCTATTCACTTCCAACGAATGAAAAATTAACTCCGGGAAAGACCTATTATGTTAGGGCTTATATTCAGACAGCCTCGGCAACATCGTACGGGAAAGAAATTCCCTTTAAAAGTTTGGATGGGAAAATCAACATCGGCCATTGGTCTCTGCTTTATAATGATGTAAATGATAACGATTGGTACGGTTATATCAGGTCGTGTTTTACAATCGGCGGTAACACCTATTTTGCTCTTACAGACGGCTCTTTATACAGTTATAACCTTGTGACCAATACCTTCAGCTACATCCTGACAAACACGATATTCGCCACAGCGTACCTTAGTTTCGTATTTAATGACAATGCCTATCTCTTTACGGGTAGTAACATTTACTTGTTTAACCCGTTGACTAAATCTTTGGATATGCTCACTCCATTTAATGGAAACGGGATAAGGGTCGGGCTTACGGGATTCCTCATAAAGGACAATATCTACCTCGGCTTAGGAGCAAGCGATACCTGGACGTATTCAAAAGTTTTTTGGAAATACAACATCACGAATAAGGCATGGCAGCAAATTGCTTCTTTCCCGGGCGACTACAGAAGAAACGCCATCTCCTTTAGTATGAATGGAAAGGGTTATGTCGGAAGTGGTTTCATTATGACGTCGAAAAATGACCTTTGGTGTTATATTCCCGAAACGGACAAATGGATAAAAAAGGAGAACCTCCCCTTTAAAATTGCCGATCAGTCTACCCTTAATACTACAAATACTGACAAATCAGGGTATTGTTTGTACGAAGATAAATTATATGAATACAGCGCAGCTTTTGACACCTGGGAAAATAGGACTGATTTGAACATACCTGCGAATATCCATTACCCTTATGCCTTTGCTGCGAATAATAAACTATTTACCCTGGCTGTTTTGAATTTGAATATAAGGTATTTTAAAATGTGGGTTTATGAAAAATAGTTCAATAATCTTAATCTGCCTTATTGTTTATCTCTGTTCACAAGTGGTCACCTGCAAGGCACAAAAATTAGATAACCACATTAATATTTATGCGGAATATGTAACCGGGATACCTCATGGAAAGGAATTAATTGAGGAAAAGAACTTCATTTATCCTTCATTATATAATAATATGAATAATGTCGATGGGGTATCATTGAAAGTGCTTTATAAAAATCATCCCTACATCAGTTGGGGAATGGCATTGACGCTTTTACAGGCTTCGAACTGGAAATATAAAGATCGTTTAGACTTTCAGGGTTCCACAATAGTGATGCAATCCATATCTCCTGTAATTCAATTTCATAATCAGTATTCAGGATCCAATTTCATCAACCGGGTTAATTCGTTTTTAGAAATAGCTCCTCTGGTTGGATTATCCAATGTCACATTGTGTGATTCAGTATTTCAGATAAAGAGTTTAAACGATCCGATTATCCCACCCAAAAACAGTCATGATTTATTCTTTGGGGTAAAAACCAGCATTGGATTGGAGTGGTCAATCACCCAATCTGTTGGATTGGTTTTTTCTTACTCTCTTCAGTATAACTGGATAACATCCATCCTCTACAATGAAAAGCAATTTACAGGGTCTCAGTTGAATTTGGGAATAATCCTGAAATTAAAAAAAGACAAACATTTTTTTTATCAATAATGCAATGAATAAAAAAATAACTGTACTGATTGCTTTAATGGGGTTCATTTCAATGGGTTATTCTCAAAAAAGAAATACCTTTTCTGCGTATAAAACAGATAGTCAACGGATTTATGGCATTTGCTTTACTGCCAATGGCGAAGCTCTTGGGGTAGCAGATCATAACAACATCAAAATATATCGTACAGGTTCAAAAGAGCTCATAGGCGAATTTAAAAACGGACATAAAAGTCAGATTTTAACGATCGACATTTCGAAAGACAGCACTTTATTGGTTAGCGGCGGTAAGGATAGTACCCTGATAATGTGGGATTTTATCAATAAAAAGATATTAAAAACATTTACCTTTCAAAAAGGGATCATCACCTCCGTTCAAATTTCGCCAAATGGCAGATTTTTGATTTCGGGTGGAACTGACAATAAGGTTTATCTCTTCGACATCGAAAGAAACAAAATAATAGGTGAATTTACCAAACACACGAATATGATCACATCCGTTGCATTTACACCAAACGGGAAATTTTTTGCTTCGTCAGCCGGCGATAAGTCGATCAATATTTATGATGCAGAAAAAGGAACGGTAATTACGACATTATATGGCCACAGGAACTGGGTTAGAGCTATTTCATTTAATAAAGATGGTTCGAGACTTATTTCATGTGGCGATGATGCCCGAATAATTACCTGGAATGTTTCTGATATGCATCATATAACGATTCAAAATAAATCAATGCATGGTTTAGGTTGGTTATCGGCTGTTGATTTTAATGAGGATAGTAAAACTTATGCCTTCGGTGATATTAATGGGAAAGTTACCATTATTCACAACTTCGGTTTTTATAAAGTCAGGATAAACACGCTAATAAATAAAGTATTGTTCAAACCTGGTGAAGCTGCTAATTTGAAAATAGCGGTGGCAACAATGGAGCGTGGGGTACTATTAATTGATGCGAAAGAAATGGAGTCTTACAGATAAATAAAATCCTATAATAAGATTACTAATTAAAAATAAATCTATGAAGAACAAAATCCTGTTTTTAATCCTGGCATCAAGTATAACTGCCACTTATGGACAAATCAAATTTGAAAAAGGGTACCTGATCGATAATGAGAATCATAAAACTGAGTGTTATATCCGAAATTATGAATGGGAAAAAACGCCGGTGGAATGTGAGTATAAACTAACTGTAAATGGGACCATCAAAAAAGGAGATGTCACATCGATAAAAGAGTTTAATATATATGGCTCATCCAAATATATCAGGGCGAATACAAAAATTGACCGTTCTCTTACTGAAATATCAGATGCAAGAAATCCGGTCTGGAATCAGGAGCAATTGTTCTTAAAGGTACTTGTGCAGGGTAAAGCATCACTTTACAATTATACCGAAGAGAACTCAATAAAATATTTTTATTCGGTTAATGATTCTCTTATTCAGCAATTGGTTTTTAAGAAATATCTTGATGACAATAACCATATTACGGCTAATATTCGTTTTCGGCAACAACTCCTCAATGATGTTAATTGTTCACATGCATCAGCAGGTACTTTTCAACGTATTGATTATCGCGAAGAGGATCTTGTAAAATACTTCAGGGAAAATAACAAATGTAATGGTGATGCTTTTGCCATTTATGATGGAAAAATTAATAAGGGAAAATTTAATCTCCGGATTACTCCGGGAATAAATTCTACTTCATTTTCAATGTTCGTTGTCTCTCACTACACCCCTTATAAAAGGATAGATTTTGATCATCAAATTAATGTTCGGCTTGGATTGGAGGCTGAATACCTTTTGCCTTTTTACAATAATAAATTCGGGATACTGGCTGAACCTGCCTATCAGTATTTCAGTGCTCAAAAAGAATTCGGAAACAAAGATGCAGTGATCGATTACAAGTCCTTGGAACTGATTGCCGGGATCCGATACTATTTCTTATTAAACGATAAAACCAGGATTTTTTTAAATGGTTTGATCAATACAGGCGCCATTTCTGATTTTAATTCCCATGTTGATGTTCCCAATGATCTGGATAGTTCACTGATGCCATTGGTTTTGAAAGCAAGATCAGTAGTAGGATATGGAGGGGGACTCAATTATAAGCGATTAAGTTTCGAGGTTCGGTATTATTCAAAGCAAAAAATAATTGATTATGACTATGGCTGGTCATCCGATTATCAAAAAATCTCGTTCATCATCGGATATAATTTATTAGGAAACTAAACACAGGTTAGGTGCCGCGCACCGTAATATCAAAATACAGTTGAGCTAATATTTCGATGTTCCGCATCTTTTTAGGTCTTAAGCCTCCTTTGCTTAACGAAATATTTCAAGACCGTCAGGTTTGAAGGGCATCAAAGCCCTAAAGTGCCGGATCTCAATAACCCGGGGTAAGAAATCCTGGTAAATTGTAGAGACGTAAGATAAACCATTCGGACGCAACGGATATGGCGCTCAAAAACAGTACAATCCCTTAAATGATTAAATTCCGATCGGAACTATTTTTTTATTACGAACTAATATTCATTAATGTTTAAACAACTCCTCAATCACCCTTCCTGTCATCGAAGAGGGGGGAGCAATACCCAGAAAAGCGGCGACAGTGGGTGCAACATCTGTGGCACTTGTTTTTCGCATCGTAGTCCCCTTTGTGATTCCGGCGCCATACCATACCAAAGGAACCTGATTGTTGTCGGTATAATCAAGGGGATTAAACTTATCTTTTGGTTGCCAGCCATCTTCGTACCTGATGAGCACATCACCTGATCGTTTAATGTGAAAATTATTCTGAAAAGATTCGAGAGGCCCACCCGGAAAATTATCGGCTTCCAATTGGCAGGCAGCCTTAGCAAATGCAATTCCTTCAAACTGACTTAAGAATGAGGCTACATTGATCTGCATCTCTTTAAGATTGATTTTTTTCTTCTCAAGCAGTTCACGATCGAGATAAATCTGCTGGTTGGTAAACAGTTCGATCCAGTTTTCATTCCCATATTTGATATTCAGGTACGATTTTAACAAGGCAATGGCGCTCTCGGGGTTAAAGATTCCGGCGGTCATGCGGTATTTCTCCTTGAGATAATCGGCCGGATACGAAATACTTGTTAAGCCGGTAAGATATATCAACAGATTATCTGTTCCATAACCACTTTCAAGGTATTTCAACAACTCGGCCAGATCTTTGTCCAAACGCATATAGGTGTCCTGCATCTCAACGGAGAAGGGGCCAAAAGAATATCGTTCATAATCCATTGAGGAGAAGACCACGGTAAGAAGGTCGGGAATCAGGTCATAGCCAAGCTGCTCTTTTGGAATCATCTGAAGGGCAAAGTCTTTAACCAGGGTATTCCCCCATGGAGTGGTCTTTAGTATTTTATAGGAGCCGCCTGATTCCTTCTTTAATTTGTTGAGGTCATAGGGAAAGCTGTTATATTTTCCGAAGTATCCCGTTTCTTTCAGCTGGGCATCTGAGATGCTTTCGGTGTAGGTGATGTTTTCCTTTAAATAGGTCCAATTCATCCCAAGATAGTTGTCGGCCATTTTAAAACCATTATAGTCAAACGCCCATTTGGGATAGGTTTCGACATAATAGGAGCTTGAGATCATTTTTCCGCAGGTTTTATCGAGCCAGTAAGCCCCATCAGCTGCATGACCGGCTGCAAGAACTGCAGAAATGTCATTCAGGGCGATGCTGAAGATCCTCGATCTTCCTTTTGTTATCAGTTTTAGCTGATCACCTAATGTTGGAGTCATCAGTTTCATCGCCGATCGCTCACCCTCTTTGGAGTCAGATCCGACAGTGGTATAGAAATCGTCGTTGATGGCTTTCACCTCCTTATTTTTTAAGCGATCGATCCAGTTATCATTTACAATCCCGTGACGGGCAGGAATGGTTCCTGTAGCAAGTGTGGCCATGTTTACTGATGGTCGCTGGAGCAAATTATCATAGTGGTGGTTGGCACAAATAAATCCCCTGGAAAAGATTCGCTGGAAACCACCTTCTCCAAATTTCTCCCAATAACGCTCAATATAATCGGGATTAAAATCTTCAATAACGATACCAACCACCATACGGGGTGTATTGGCCGAAATGGTGGTATGGCCCTGCGAAAGGGATATAAAAGGGAGGCATAATCCTGCAATGAGCGGCAAAAACTTTTTTAACATTCTGTGACTATTTTGTTCTGAATAAATTACTATTTCAACTAAAAAAACGACATTGTCAGGAGTGACGACGCAATCCCTTAGAAATAAAATTTGACATTATATTCTAACCATTAAGTAGTTTGAATAATATATTGTCGTAATTATTTATTCTACGTTTTGGCTTTCCTGACCTCCCCCGCCCCTCCAAAGGAGGGGAGAAATGAGCTAAAGTTGCTCATATTGCCGACCAGAAGTCTCCCCTTGGGGAGATTTAGAGGGGTCCAAATTGCGAAAATAGAAATTCAAATTAATACATTATATCTTTCTTATTACTTACTTAAGTCGTTTGCAAAACATTCTAGGGCAATAAATCATTCCCAACTCCGGAACGGGTGAATCGCAAGCCGTGAGTTGTAATAGCGGATATCGCCCGTTACCTCTTCTCCTATCCATGGGGGAACTATAAAAGTTTCATCTTCCGAAACCAATTCAATTTCGGCCAGTATTAACCCTTTGTTCTCACCCTCAAATTCATCGACTTCCCACACCTTTCCCTCAAATAAAACCCTGGTCCGATACTTTTCAATCAAGGAAAGGGGACACAATTGAATCAGCTCCTGTGCATCCTCAACCGGGACAGGATACTCGAACTCTTTTCGGCTTATCCCGTTTGATTTTCCTTTGATGGTGAGATATCCTTTCTCACCGGCAATTCTTACCCTCACGGTACGTTCGCCGTCGGCGACAAGATATCCCTGCGCATAATGGATTGGAATACCCAGGGCTCGCCACTCCTGACTTTTCAGTAAAAATTTACGTTCGATTTCCATTCCCATAATACCTGTTTTAACGTGCTTTGAAATCGAATTCCATATGGCTTAAAATCTGTTGTCCGTCTTTGAGAAATTTTTCTGCCAGCAGAGATCCTTTTTCATGATTCAGATCAAAAATAACCATGTGTTGAATCTCTCCGTTTTTCAGGAGATTATTCCCTTTGTTACCGGTCGGATGCTCTAAAGTTGCTGCAAGCAAGGGTGTTGCCGCACCCATGGCCAATATGCCGGTTCCGGTATGGGTAAAAAATTTTCTTCTTTGCATCGGTAATTATTTAATTTGATAAAACTATTCAAATTTTCGTTACAAAAAAAAGAAAATGAATGTCAACCAGATGACAGCGGTGAAAAACAAATATATAACTAACAGTATGATTGGGAAACAGATTTGTTTTTATTGGTCAGGATTTACACGTACCCTCCTTTCAATCAAACAAGTAGTTTTGTGAATATAAATTTATAAATAGAATCACTATTGTCCACTGGGAAATCAAAGATTCTTCGCTACGCTCAGAATGACAGTAAGATATGGTAAAGGAGAAGGAGAGGGGGGTTGGAAGTGGCGGAGCCACTTCCAACCCCCCTCTCCTATTGTCTAAACAATTGTCATTCTGAGCGAAACAAAGTGTAGCGAAGAACCTTTTAATATTGAATACCATTTTCCCGGACAATACTAAAATGGAATAATTAAAGCGTAAAGATTGTTTGGTCACACCTTTTGTTTCTAACTATTATTTCTGGTATTACTAATCAATTTTCATCGATTTTTATACTTTTATCCCAAAATAAGTAAAATGGAACCAGTCAAAGAAGTATGTGTTGAATCATTCAGGGAAACGTTAGCTGCCATTGCCTCGGGAGCTACGCGAATCGAGCTCTGTGAGCATCTTGCGTGCGGAGGAACCACACCATCGTATGGAACCATCCGGCAGGTAACCGAAAAATTTGATATTCCGGTGATGGTAATGATCCGTCCGCGTGGGGGAGATTTTTGCTATTCAGAGGATGAATATGAGATCATGTGTCACGATATTGAGATATGCCGGCAGCTAAAGGCAACCGGAGTCGTGTTTGGATTGCTGAATCCTGATCAGACCATCGACATTGAGCGAACTGCAAACCTGGTTCGACTTGCCCGTCCAATGGAGGTTACCTTTCATAAAGCGATCGACGAATCAAAAGATATTCTGTATGCTGTTAAGCAGTTAAAAAATGTCGGTGTGGACCGGATTCTCACCTCCGGTGGAGAGCCCACAGCAGTTGACGGTAGTGAACTGCTTCTCAAAATGATTGAAATTGCAGGTGATCAGCTAAAAATTATCGTTGCCGGGAAAGTAACGTGGGAGAATTTTGATGAAATCAGGGAACTCATCCCTTCATCTGATTATCATGGTAGACGACTGGTGAAATTCTAACTTAGTGAAGGCTTCACTAAGTTATTAAACCTTCAGTTCTTTTTCTTTCTGATCGAAGTGAAGCCTTCACTATTCTCAAATATTCTCCTTTAAAGCCAGATTTCGTAAGGTGGGTGACTTCCATGCCGTGAACGAAACGATTAACAAGGTCATCACACCGCCAAAGACGACGGAGGGTATGAGTCCCATGAATCGGGCTGCAAAACCCGATTCAAATGCTCCCAACTCGTTCGATGATCCGATAAAAATGCTGTTTACCGCTGCTACTCTTCCTTTCATCTCGTCGGATGTGAATATCTGAAGTATACTCGCTCTGATGATTACGCTTACATTGTCGAACACTCCACTTAGAAAAAGGCAAAATGCAGAAAGTAAAAAACTGGTCGAAAAGGCAAAAACAATCATACAAACGCCAAATCCAAAAACACTGTAGAGTAATTGGGAACCCGACCTGGATACCGGTGGTTTAAAGGTGAGGATGACCGACATTAATATGGCTCCAATAGCAGGACATGCCCTTAAAAAGCCAAGGCCTTCAGGACCAACATTCAGAATGTCTGAAGCGAAAACAGGAAGTAAAGCGACTGCGCCACCAAAAAAGACGGCAAACATATCCAGCGCAAAAGCATTCAATAACACTTTATTACGAAAAACATAGAAAACCCCTTCCTTGATCCGGTCTATCATTCCTTCAGCCGCTCCTGTAACCATCGTTACTTTACCCGGACTCTTAATAAACAAAAGGAAAACAGAACAGAGCAGATAAAATACAAATACCAGAGTATAGGCAGGGACGATTCCAAAAAAACCGTAGACCAGGCCACCCATGGCAGGTCCGGTAACTGCAGCAATATGCCAGACTGTACTGCTCCATGTCGATGCAGCGGTAAGTAATTCACGCGGAACAAGCTGACCAATTAAGGCCGTATTGGCAGGCATAACAATTCCCCGCACCAAACCGGTGATAAATATGGTTACAAAAATGGGCGCAACACCCCACAATTGCTGAATGTTTAATGTAGGAATACTATAAACAGTTAGTAAAGAGGAGCCAATCAAAAGCAGGAAGGAGGTGTAGAATATGATTTTCTTCCTGTCCCAGATATCGACAAAATGGCCGGCGATCAAAGCGATGCTCACCTGTGGAATAACCTCTGTTAATCCAATCATTCCAAGAGAAAGGACGTTTTTTGTGATGTTATAGAGTTGCCATCCTACAATAACCGACTGCATCAACGTGGCAACAGTCATCATAAACCGGTATGCTAAAAAGAGTTTGAAATTTCGGTAGCGGATGACATCAAAAGCCTCTCCGGATAATATTTTATTCATAAAAGTGATTAAACATACAATTAAACAAGATGATGGAGAGCGAAGATTTAGAATAATTTTTCGGTGGAGATGCTATTGAATGTTTGAATGATAGAATCTGCTTGCGAAAGCTCATTTAACTCAACACTTTCTGTCTCAACTGCAATACAATACATTCCGGCGCTTTTTGCTGCAGCAATTCCGTTTGGCGAATCTTCAAAAACCAGACAGTTTTCGGGTGAAACTCCAATTTTATGAGCCGCAAGAAGATATACTTCAGGGGCAGGTTTACTTTTCCCGGATTCGGCTGTAGTAACAATTGCATCAAAGTAGGAAGTAATTCCGCATCTCTCCAGCAAAATATTCGCAAGGGCGGGGGAGGAGGAGGTGGCTATAGCCATTTTTATTCCTGCCAATTTAAGTTGATTAAGCAAGGGGAGAACCCCATCATTAAGATGCAAAACCGGTAGGCGTTGGAAATAGTCGCATCTGAAAGAATCATCAAATTCCAAGAGATCACTTACTGAAGCCGACAATTTGAAGTTGGTTTTAAGATCGGCATACATAAAATCGCCCGCAACACCCAGGTAGCGTCGGTGCATCTCATCGGGAACAGAGATTCCAAGTTGATTGAATAATTGTTTCTCTATTTTGTAATGGATAGATTCACTGTCGATTAATACCCCATCCATGTCAAAAATTATCGCTTCCGGTTTTCTCATATTTCAAAGGAAATGCTTTTAATACTTAGACTCATTATTTAAACAGGCAAAATAATGCATTAGTTCTATATTTTTTCCATTAAATAATAACTTTGATCAGGAAATTTTATAAAATCGCATTTCAATATTCAAAATTTCAGATTGGATTGATACTCTTATTTATTAGATATGGATTTTTTATCATGCTGGTGGTATTCGTTTCCGGTCATATTACTGCGTCAATGCCTGAATCGAATAGGACAGTCGCTTTCTGGTATTCGCCCTGTTCCGCCAATGAGAGTGCTGTTCTGATATCGGATCATTTCATTTCAAAAGATAGTTTACCTGAGATGTTAAGGGAGAGCAACGATTATATTAAAACCAGATATACGTTGTTAAAACCTTCAGAGAGCAGCTGTGACACCATTCGGAAATCTACAAGCCTGAATACGGAGCTTCTAAACAAAAGCTCCTTATCTACCTTAAAGAGCAGAGGTGAAAATAATTTCTTCACCAGAAACTTATTTTCGTTGATTATCAGGGATAATCAGCCATTAAAAACCCAGATGAATGTAAATAGTACCCTCTATTTTACGCCGTTTGCAGGTCGGAAAATCGGAAACATAAGGATAAAGTTAATTGATGTTTTTGGGCCAACCCTACAGGATACCTCCAGGTTAGCTTCGGGATGGGTTGATAAAACAGCCAATGCCATCCATATGAAAACGACGGAGAAGAAACTCCGTGGGCAGTTGTTTTTTAATTCGGGAGAGACTGTAAATCCTAAATTAATGGCAGAAAATGAAAAGTTCATTCGCGATCTGCCCTATATCCAGGATGTTGCTATCATTCTCTCTTTTTCGGCTCAGAATGCTGAAGTGGTCGATGTTGTCGTGATTATTAAGGAGAAATTTGAATATGGTATAAATGGAAATCTTAGTTCCAATTCGACTGAATGGGAGATCACCGATCAGAATATGTTTGGAATCGGCCATCAGTTTTCGGTGAGGACAGGTTATAATTTATCGGAGGTGCCTAAATGGGAGGGTAGTTTCAGGTACGAAATAAGTGACCTTGACCGAAAGTTTATCCGGACCGGTATTGGATATACAAACACCTTTGAAAAGAATGCCTCTAGTGCTTTTATTGACAAACGATTTATTGCGACAAAGGAGGACTGGGCAGGTGGCATCTTCCTGGAACGGGTCTATACTGATCACTTTCTTACCCCCTATTCTTATACAAAAACCGATACAGCGGCCTCCTATTTTAATTCAGACATCTGGTATGGCCTTCAGATTACGAACAAAAACAGTTATTCAACGGTAGGAAATATTATTGTAGCAGGGAGGTATTTTCATCAGAATTTTTACCACAATGCGAGTAAAGAATTCAATAACAGTCTGTTCAGAAATCATGATTTATTTCTTGGGGCAATAGGGATCAGCAAACGCTATCTATTTAAGAACAATCAGGTCTACGGCTATGGAATCACTGAGGATATTCCTTATGGACGGTACGCAGAGGTAGCTGCGGGTCTCGATATAGAGCCAGACAGATCACGCCCCTATTTCCATTTTAACTATTCAAAAGCCAATATTTTTAATGGTGGCGCCTACTTTAAGTGGCAGATTGGTCTGGGGGGATTCATGAGTAATTCACAGTTGGAACAGGGGGCAATATTAATAAGCAATAATTACTTTTCCAATTTTGTTTACATTAACCGGCATCCTTACAGGTACTTTGTAAATACAGAACTATTGAGCGGTATTAATCGGTTTAAAGAGGAATACCTTGTGGTGAACAGGAGGTTTGGAATACGTGATTATTTCTCAACGGATACAAGGGGAACTAACCGATTAAAAATCAATATTGAAGCTGTTCGGTTCTGGGGATGGCATAAATCGGGCTTCAGGTTTGCACATTATTTTTTCGCTGATGCCGCTTTTCTTTCGAACGATTTGGGGCAGATCTTTAACGACAAATTCATGGCAGGGTTTGGTGTAGGTATTCGTGTTCATAACGAATCGCTCGTATTTAATGTTCTTGAGATCAGGTTAAGCTGGATTCCAATTGCACCGGCAGGCAACAATGCTGTTGTTTTCAATGCCTTCGGCCAACCCAAAGCAAGGTTTAGCGACTTTCTGGGGGGTAAACCTATGGAGATTCCCTATCAGTAACAGAAATATTGAACACCATTAGTTCTCATTTAGCCTGAGAATTACCAGGTGTGTGGTGATCTGGGTTAATCCAGTCGCTTTTTAATAATTACCGCTTGTTTATGCGACCCCTGAAATAATTCATAACATCTGTAGCTACATGCCAGGGCGCCATTAAAAAGATCGATTTTTTTAGCCGGTTTTAAACCGATACTCTTTAAACCATCCAAAGAACTGGAGATGATCCATGCTTCAAATCCTGCAAACCGGTTTTTAAGTGTGTTTCCAACAGTAGTGTACAATTCCGCAATAGATTGAGGTTTCATCCTTTCGCCATAGGGGGGATTCGTAATAATAATTCCACTTACAAACGGGGGCTCAAGAGTCATAATATCCTGAACTTGAAGGTCTATAACTTTTGTGAGGCTTGCATTTTTTATATTAGCTCGTGCAATTGCAATGTCTTTGACAGAAATATCTGAACCAACTATTTTACCAGTGAACTCTTTTTCGTATTCGCCGTTATAGATCTCAGCAAAAAGTGCATCATCAAAATCAGGCCAGTTCTCAAAGCCAAAAGACTTTCGGTACATACCGGGAGGTATCCCCTTTGCGATCAGTGCAGCTTCAATGAGTAATGTTCCTGAGCCGCACATCGGATCAAGAAAGTCTCTCTCACCATGCCAGCCGGTTAACATGATCATCCCTGCAGCAAGAACTTCATTGATTGGAGCATCCCCTTGTCCAAGACGATATCCCCTTTTGTGAAGCGACTCACCCGAACTGTCGAGTGACAATATGCAATGATTACCCATCAGGTAAACATTGATTCTGACATCAGGGTCTTCAGAATTTACGGAAGGGCGCTTGCCGGTTACATCGCGGAAGTGATCAACGATTGCATCTTTCACTTTAAGGGAAGCATACATTGTGTTGACAAACATTTCGGATTGTACCGTACTATCAATTGCGAATGATTTTCCTAATGCCAGGTAGTTGGTCCAGGGTATTTTTTTTGCGTGGTCGTAGAGTTCCTCGCGTTTTGTAACCTCGAATTCTGCAATTGGCTTAAGGACCTTTAAAGCAGTACGAAGGTGAAAATTTGCCTTATACATGAGCTTCTGATCACCGAAAAATGATACTGCCCGTCTTTCGACAACAACCGATTCACCACCCAATGATCGGATCTCACTGGCCAAAACGTTTTCCAATCCGGCGAATGTTTTGGCAACTATTTTAAACTTACTCACAAATACTTCTTTTACTTAACTGAATATAACCAACTTTAAATTTTGTTGGTCCGCAATTTTGTCTTATGCAACTGCAGCGACAAAAGTAGTTCTTTCTACGGATTAAAATTACTGATTATATCCCACTTCCATTAAAAAAATCGGCATTTCGGGTCTTTGTCTGTACAACTCTTGAGAATGGAGGAAGATCGCTGGTCACCCAGATATTTCCGCCAATCACCGAATCGTGGCCAATTGTTATCCTTCCTAGAATTGTTGCATTGGAATAGATAATCACATTATCTTCCACAATAGGATGTCGTGGAATACCTTTTACAGGATTGCCATTTTCGTCAAGGGGAAAACTTTTGGCGCCAAGGGTTACCCCCTGAAATAATTTCACATTATTTCCGATGATACTTGTTGATCCGATCACTACACCCGTGCCGTGGTCGATGGTAAAATATTCACCAATAACCGCTTCCGGATTAATGTCTATTCCAGTTTCGGAGTGGGCCATTTCGGTGATGATTCGGGGAATTAGAGGAACTTTCAGTTCGAAAAGACTATGGGCGATACGGTAACTCGAAATTGCACGGATTGCAGGATAACAGAATATAACTTCTCCCACACTATTGGCTGCAGGATCGCCAAGATATGCTGCATTTACATCGGTTATTAGAATCCTCCGCAGCTCGGCCAGGCTGTCTACAAATTCGCGGGCGATTTTTTCTGCTTGTTCCCTTTTGCCGGTAAGATCACGATCTGATTCATTTTCACAAATAAAACAGAGTCCTGAAAATATCTGTTCAGCCATCAATTCATAAACTTCATCAACGAGTACCCCCATATAGTAGGGAAGGGTATCGGATCTCAGATTAATCTCTCCAAAGTAACCAGGGAAAATAATCTGGCGAACACGTTCGACAATATCTCTCAATTTTTCAGTCGAAGGCATGTCTTCTCCTGTCCTGTGTCTGTGAACAAGGATGTCAAATGAGCTGGCATCAACCAAAGATCTGACAGTAGCAGCTGTCCAAGCACCGGAATTAACGTCCTCTTTAATTTTCATTTATTTTAATTTCTGAAATTCATTATTCACAATTGCGATTCCGTACTGATAACAAACGAATTGAGCTATGGGTTCAATCCATATTTTGTAAGCGCTTTCAAGGCATTGTTGGTTCTGGCTTCTCCTGTGCCAGAAATTACTTCATATTTAAAACCAAAAGAACGGATCTCATCGCAATAGATTTGGAAAAGCGCTTCTCTTTTGTCTCCGCCATTTTCCCGGACAGGGTCAGCAATCCAGGGCAAATCGGTTGCGCAAACTAAAAAAAGATCAATTTTGGAAGAGCGAATATGATCGGTAATCCAATCGGGACACTTGCCATAAACCAGATCGAGCCATACTTTGGTAATAATTAACCATGTGTCAAAAATCAGGATTCCATCTCCAGTCTTTGCTGCATACCGGGCTTCCTGATCGATCTGTTGCCTGGCTATTTGAATCACATCGTCAAAGTCGTAAGGATGATCAAGATTTTCGACATAAGTTCGTGCATATTCAGGGATCCAGACTGTTTCCAATTTCTCTGCCAGATCTTTTGCCAATTCTGTTTTACCTGTTGATTCAGGTCCTGTAATAACGATTCGGGTAATATTCATTTCAGTTAACATGGCACTTTTTCTGGTTTCTTTTGCCATTCGTAGAATCCGACTCCTGCCATAATTGCATAGACCAAAAATAAAAAAACTGTAGGGTAAAGACCTCTGTATAAGTATAGGACAGCCGATACCAAGTCTACAAAGATCCAGATTAACCACTGTTCAATTTTTTTGCGGGCCAGCATCCAGGTAGCAAGGATACTGAGTGAAGCCGTGAACCCATCGCCAAACGGAATGGGTGAATCTGTATACCTGCTGAGTATCAAATACAACAAGAAAGTTAAGAACATATTGAGGATAAAAAGTTTGATCCAGAGAATTGAACTGGTACGACTTACCTCTAATTGCTTTTGACCTGAGTCTGTTTGACCGCCATGTTTCCAACTCCACCAACCGTATATGCTGATAAACAGATAATAAAACTGAAGACCCATTCCGGCATAAAGTTTTGCAGCAAAAAATACGCCGCAATAAAGCAGTGAAGTGATTATTCCCATTGGCCAGGTCAATAAACTTTGACGAATGGAGAACCAAACATAGATTAAACCAAAAATCGTTCCACCTAATTCTATTTTGTTGGAAAAAGCCCAATCAAGAAATAAATTCATATTTTATGAATCAGGCTTAATATATCTTTAGTAATGAGCCCCATGTCTTATTTTCCCAGATAGCGATTAAACCCATTTTGATCAGAAAGCACTTCAATGGCCTTTTCTACCTCCTTATCATCTTCGATCATAATTCGATAGAAAGATCCTGTATCATAAATATCACGGGCTACGAGCGCTTTAATTTGTCGTGCGATGATCACCCCGGAGACTTTCAAACTCTCCTCGTCTCTTTTAATTTTCTCTTTTTCACCAGCTTTAATTAAATCTTCCATGATATCGTCGGTAACACGGAAATTATTCTTAAAATCATCAAACGTTTTATATTTCGCTTTTAGAATATCCCTGTTCTTATCGATAAAGCCTACAACAAAGGGGAATAGCACATTTTTCCGAACCAGATTATTGAAATACCGGTAGTACATCGAGGTATCCATAGGGATAAAAATGTCAGGCATAATACCCCCTCCTGCATACACTTTTCTTTTGGTAACCAGCGTTTTCATCATCAGTGAATCGGGGAAGGCAATGCTATCCTTACTAAACATCTCACCTTTTTCAAACCGCTTTAAATAATCATTCCTGTAATTTTTAATATCATCTTTATACGGTTTTTGGATATTTCGTCCGGCAGGAGTATAGTAGTGAGCAGTTGTTAACCGGATTACTGATCCATCACTTAAAGGAAATGGTTGCTGGACCAGTCCTTTACCAAATGAGCGACGACCGATCAGAACTCCTCTGTCCCAGTCCTGTATGGCTCCGGCTACAATTTCAGAAGCAGAGGCTGACCCTTCATCAATTAAAACAATCAGATTCCCCTGGATGAAGTCTCCACGTGTGGTTGAGTAATAATCGCGACGCGAACTGTGGGTGCCTTCAGTATAGACAATTAATTTTTTCTCTTCAAGAAACTGATTGGCCAGGTCATACGCAGCACCCAGGAATCCGCCACCGTTACCGCGTAAATCAAGTACCAGGCTCTTTACTTTGGCAACGCTATTGAGCGACTTCATTGCTTCCTTATATTCATCAATGGTGGTTGCGGCAAATTTATTGAGCTTAATATATGCCGTCACTTTATTCAGCATAAAGGATGCATCAACACTGAATATAGGAATTTTATCCCTTATGATGGTAAACTCGAGCGGAGCCTTTTCCCCTTTTCGGAAGATTGAAAGATTTACCTTGGTCCCTTTATTCCCTCTCAGTAATTTATAAACGTCCGGCGTTTTAAGTCCAATGGCTACAATGTTCTTCTCGTCAACTTTCACGATCCGGTCTCCGGGCCTGAGGCCAACCTGTTCTGAAGGACCACCGGGAATGGTTGTCATTACCATTAGTGTATCCTGAAAAATATTGAAAGAGATCCCAATACCCTCAAAATTGCCTTCGAGTGGCTGATTCATTTCAGCTACTTCATCTTTTGAAATATAGATGGAATGGGGATCAAGTGATGAAAGGATTTCAGTTATCGCATGCTCAGTCAATTTATTGATGTTGGTAGTATCAACATAAAAACTCTCAATTAAATTCAAAACTCTCCCAAATTTAATCGCCTGTGATTGAATATCCTGAGCTTTTAAGCTCATCAAACCTGTTGCAAAAAATAATAAAAAGAGGAGAATTGTTTTTTTCGTTGCACTAAAATAATTCATGATTAATTGTATTTATTTCCGGCTCGTAACCATCTAAATCGAAGAAATGAGAAGTTCTGACGCTTAACAGGAGCCTTATATTTATTGTGACCTAAAATTAATGGTCAAAAATAAAAAAAAAGATGAACAAGTTAACTTGCTCATCTCATATAATCTGATTGAATCTTTAAACTTAGATCAGCGCCAGGCTGATTTTGCTCCGGTAATCATTAAATTCGTTAATTAAGGAAGTGAACAGTTCTTTTACCGTAACGATTTTATCTGTACGCCAAACATTACTTCCGGCGAAGGCATATCCATTTTTGAAGTTGCCCTTCAATGCAGCTGATAATGATGCAATTATGCAATATGGAGCGGTATTTATGTCACAAGTTTTAATACAGTTTACCGGACAGACCTTCGGTTGTTTGGTTCCCGCCTCAACCTCATCAAGAAATTCACTGGTTATTGCGCGTCCTGGCATACCTACCGGGCTTTTAATAATTCTGACGTCGGTTTCACGGGCATTTATATAAGCCTGTTTGAATTTTTCGGAAGCATCACATTCAACAGTAGTGACAAAACGGGTACCCATTTGGACACCGGCAGCCCCCATCTCCAAAAATTTATCAATATCGGCGCCCGTATAAATACCGCCTGCTGCAATTACAGGGATAACACATCCATGTTTTGCCCCTATCTCATTGGCAACGGCAATTACTTCAGGAATGATCTTCTCAAGGGCAAAACTATCATCTGAAATTTGTTCCACTTTGAATCCAAGGTGCCCTCCTGCTTTTGGGCCTTCAACAACAATTGCATCGGGTAAATAGTCGTAGTTGGCTTTCCATTTATTGCAAATAAGGGCTGCACCACGGGCAGAGGAGACGATGGGAACCAATCGGGTTTTCGATTCGGGAGTTAGGTACTTTGGTAAATCAAGCGGCAATCCGGCGCCTGAAAAAATAATATCAACACCCTCTTTGACTGATGTTTTTACAAGATCGACATAATTCGATAATGCAACCATGATATTTACACCAATTATTCCCCGTGTCTTTTCTCTTGTTTTCCGGATCTCTTCTGTTAGACCAAAGATGCAGTTTTGGAGATAATCACGGGAGTGTTTCTTGTACAAAAACCCTATTCCGGCAGGAGATATCACCCCCACACCACCTTCATTGGCAACAGCTGAGGCCAGCCCCGATAACGATATTCCAACACCCATTCCCCCCTGAATAATTGGGAGGGTGATTTTTAAACCTCCAATGTTTAGATTTTTCATTTTCATGCCGCAAATATTGTTTTTTACCAAATGGGTAAATGAATTTATACCCCTGGTGATTTTAAAATGTGGCACAAGTATAATCACTAAAATTATTTTCCCGCAGAAAATGGTTTATGCTGCATAAATAGGGCACAAATACTGGTATTTGGGATGAAATGCATTTCTCTCTGGGACGAAAAACAAATGTGAGATCATTGTTTTCAGCTGATAAGAGGGTGACTTATTTTTGGGGTACTAATTTCCGAATGGTAGAAATGTTATTTCGGGAGACAGGAACATTAAATCCAAGTTTATTAATTTCGACAAAATATCCTTTGGAATTTCCGTTAAGTGATTCAATCTTTGCCAGATTAACCATCCAGCAACGGTGACATTTTACAAATCCGGACTGGTTAATCATATTCTGTTCCACCACGGCAAACGATTGCCTGAAAAGCTTCTTTCTGCAAATAAGATTATCCAGCCAGAAAATCTCGATATAGTTCCCGGAGGAGTGAAAAACGAGAATATCCTCCAGATTTGCAGAAAAAGCATCCTTACCGTTCTCTGCCATTATCTTAAAATCGACTTTTTTAATAATCGACGGTTTTTCTTCACCGAACCAGTGTCTTCGACTATTGTCTAAAACGCTAACCATTTTATCTTTAAGGGAGTGATTGTAGTTGATCAGATTTAAAAGGACAAGTGGGAGTAACGCAAGCGCACCAGTCCTGAAAATCGGTAAATCGGTAAATTCAATCTCCTTTACAAGCCATGCCATAAATGAAAACAGG
The DNA here is from genome assembly GCA_963677935.2 of Prolixibacteraceae bacterium. Classification (GTDB taxonomy): domain Bacteria; phylum Bacteroidota; class Bacteroidia; order Bacteroidales; family Prolixibacteraceae; genus JAAFHB01. Next base: position 6,462,466 of record CAXXEH010000003.1, read on the forward strand.
ATAAACAGATTGCTAAAGAGCCAAATATTCCAGATCATCTCCCTTTTGATGGTCCATTGAGTGGAGTCAAAAACCTTGGGCATGATCCCGGGAAGTATCAGCGTATTTGCGAACAACGATCCTACACCTAATAATCCTATCCCCAAAACAAAATAACCGTCATGTTCCGACCGGAGAAAATTGATCCCAAATGGTTGAAAATAGAGCACCAGCAACACGAATCCCATACCAACCAAACCAATGGTTTTTACGTTGTGTTTAAAATTATTGTTAAACGGATAAGGTTGATTGAGATTCTCTAACATACTTCTGTTTTATCGTGGCTAAAGTAACAAAAATCATAAAAAGAAAAAGCTCCGGAATTTCTTCCGAAGCTTTTGCGGTCTGGACGGGACTCGAACCCGCGACCCCATGCGTGACAGGCATGTATTCTAACCAACTGAACTACCAAACCAGGGTACGATAAAACTTTTTTTGGCGGTCTGGACGGGACTCGAACCCGCGACCCCATGCGTGACAGGCATGTATTCTAACCAACTGAACTACCAAACCAAAAAAAAAACTAAAAACAGCGGTCTGGACGGGACTCGAACCCGCGACCCCATGCGTGACAGGCATGTATTCTAACCAACTGAACTACCAAACCGTTTTTATCTTTTTAAGAAAACTAAGAACTTTTTTCTAAATGCCCTGTTTTTCCTAAGGCGCTGCAAATATACTCCATTTTTTGTTACTACAAATGTATCTAAAATAAATAGATAAAAAAATGCTGAGGAAGATCTATATCTATCAGTATACCAATTATATTGGGAAATTAATACTAATTTTTTCGTGAGAAAAAGGTGAAATGGACACTTCCGTAAGTCCTCAATTCGATAAATAAAGGGTGAGAAGAGAAATCGTTGGTCTTTCCGTGCTCAAGAATCAGCAATCCATCATCATACAGCAGATGACTATTTAATATTAAGTCAGGAATTTCCGCTAGTTGTTTCAATTCATATGGCGGATCGGCAAATATAATGTGGAATTGATCAGGCGATCGTCCGATAAACTTAAAAACATCTACATTCAATGCCTTTACAGAGCGTTTGATATCGAGTTTTTCAATTACAGAGCAGATAAAATTGTAATGAAAACGGTCAAGTTCAACACATGTCACATCGGGACAACCTCTGGAGATAAATTCGAAGGAGATACTACCTGTTCCGCCAAAAAGATCAAGTACCTTTTTATTTTCAAAATCATATCGGTTATAGAGAATATTAAACAGATTCTCTCTTGCAAAGTCGGTCGTCGGTCTTGCCTTGAAGTTCTTTCCGGGTTTAAAGATTCTGCTTTTGAAGATGCCGCCGATTATTCGCATTTATAAACGCTTAAGAGTGAAGAATAGTAATGTTCGGGTAATTGGCTGAAGGTGTAACTGTACTGAAAAGTGGTATCCAGCCTGGCGAAAGAGGTTAACTTTACATACTTTTTAAACAAATGATAGACAGGTGAAACCTGAGGAATTTGTCCGTGAAAAATCAGTTCCGTATTTTCCTGTGACAATTTTAGCTGATCGTAAGTGAAAAGCACGTGATACAAAATATCCCGTTCGGTTTTATAGTTAAAGATATTACAATAAACCAATTTTGAGCCGTTAATAATCACCATTTCGAAACCATCCCGGAAGAAATTCAGGTGAACCTGTACTCTTTGTGGAAAAGCACGATTTCGTTTCAGGACACCCTCCACTAAAGGGAAAAGGGAGTGTTTGACTGTGCTTTTGGGGAATTTTGAAGACAAAAATTCATTTAAGTTTTGAGGAATATCGAAAATACACCAACACCCTGCCTTAGGAAAAAGATTTTTTCGAACTACAAAACCCCTTTCCTGAACATTGTTAAACCACAAATATTTGTCCAGAGAACCCCGGCTATAAAATGCCTGTGGAACAAGGGTAAACTTACGTGTAGCGTAAAGTATCTCGACACTTTTGAAGTCATAATTTAAGATCTCCTCCGATTGTATCACTTCGCGTACATGTTTCGCCAAAAGACGAGCCCTCTTAAGAAAAAAGTTGTGACCGTTAAGAACAACGTATTTCCCCCTTGGAATATCAAGAACTGTATAATAGAATCCATCCAGACTAATCTGAATGGATAAATGGTATGACTGAGTTTGTGTGCTATCGAAAGTTTTGTCAATAAAACAGATATCACGCATTTTTATTTCGAATGAATTTGTTCGTATGGCTACAAATTTAAAAAAAATGACAAACCTTTGCTAACGAATCGGGTAAAAAGGGCTGCTATGTTAAAAAAATACATTTCCAAACTAATCATCGATGAGATCAAATTTGATCCAACAGTCTGTCAGATAGTGATGGCCGATAAAGCAGCTGAATTCATAACTCTTGAACATTCCAATGTTGTATTCCTGTTGAGGGGGTATGCCGGAACAGGAAAAACCACAGCGCTCAGCGCGCTTGTCAGGGTTTTGGAGAGTTTAAAGATGAAAACTGTTTTGCTGGCCCCTACGGGAAGGGCTTCAAAGGTGCTCTCAAGGTATTCCGGAAAACCGGCAACAACGATCCACAAAAAAATATACCGTCAACAATCTGCAAGTGGTGGCACCGGGAAATTTTCGTTGGACAGAAACCTGCATAAGAATACCATCTTCATCATCGACGAAGCTTCCATGATTTCAAATAACCCACAGGAAAACAATATTTTTGGTTCAGGTTATCTCCTTTCAGATGTTATTGAATATGTGATGTCAGGCGAAAACTGCAGATTGATTCTTGCAGGTGATACAGCCCAGCTTCCGCCCGTAGGATTTAGTATAAGTCCCGCTCTTGAAGAGGAAGAGCTCAAATATTTTGATCTTGAGGTGGTGATGTGTGAACTGACCAATGTGGTTCGGCAATCCGTCAAGTCGGGCATCCTGGAGAACGCTACCATGATCAGAAACCTGCTCCTGGAGGAGCAATATGAGGGATACTGGAAGATTAAAACAGCCGGATTTAATGACATTCTACGAATTGGCGGCGCCGATCTGATTGAAGAGATCTCGGGTTGTTACCATAAATTCGGGATTGACGAGACAATTGTCGTTACCCGATCGAATAAACGAGCCAATAAATTCAACGAAGGTATCCGCCGATCGGTGCTATACCGTGAAGAGCAGATCTCCATTGGTGACCTGGTGATGAGTGTGAAGAATAACTACCATTGGGCCAAACAATCCGAAGAACTCGGTTTTATTGCTAATGGCGATATCGCTGAAGTTGTAAGGATTCGTAAGTACGAAGAGAAATATGGATTTCATTTCGTGAATGTCACCCTAAAATTTATTGACTTCAAAGATGTCGAAATTGATTGCAAGATTATCCTTGATACCTTGACCATTGAAGCTGCATCGCTGACACAGGCAGATCAGAAGAAGTTATTTGACGAAATCGCACTGGACTATCCCGATATTCGTAACAAAAGGACGTTGTGGGAGAAAATACGTGAAAATGAATATTTTAATGCTTTGCAGGTGAAATTTTCATACGCGCTCACATGTCACAAATCGCAGGGTGGCCAATGGAAAGCGGTCTTTCTTGATCATGGTTACCTGACTGAAGAGATGATCGACCGCGAATATCTCCGGTGGATTTATACTGCTTTCACCCGCCCGACAGAACGGCTGTACCTGGTCAATTTCAATAAGGAGTTTTTTGAGGAGGAATAATAACCAAAATAACCACATTAGGCACAGTAGACCACAATAGAAATCTGATATAAGCTAATGTGCCCTAATGTGACTAATGTGGTGAAATCCCGAAATAAGTTAATGTGCCCTAATGTGCCTATTGTGGTGAAATCCCGAAATGATATTATAATTCAAACCTCTCCCCGTCGTTGGCGGGAAAGGTATTCGGGAATACAGTCCGGGCCTCCTCAACAAGTGGAGCGACATTTTTATACCTGCTGGAGAAGTGACCAATAATTAATTTCTTAACACCTGCCTCGGTCGCCAGCTCAGCCGCCTGTTTAGAGGTGGAATGGTAGGTTTTTAAAGCTAGGTCCTTTAGATCGTGACTGAAGGTAGCTTCGTGATAAAGCAGATCTACGTTCCGAATAAAGGGGATAATCTGTTTTCGGGGTACTGTATCGGTACAAAAAGCATAGGAACGGACCGGATCGGAAGGGTAGGTGAGTTCACTATTGGGAATGATGGTTCCGTCAGGCTTCTGGTAATCGGCGCCGTTTTTTATGGCAACCCGCTCTCTGATGGGAACCTTTAAATATTCGATCAGATCGCCTCGGAGATGTAATTCATGTGGTTTTTCCCTGAAAAGGAATCCGCAGCATGAAATCCGGTGTTTCAGGGGGAAAGATTCAACTATGAGCTTCGAATCCTCGAAGACTACAGCCCTATTTCTGAAGTTCAGCGGATGATAAACAACTTTAAAGTCGTCAAAATCATTGATGTATTTCATCAGATGATCCATCATGATCTTGAGTTCAGAATGGGAATAGATGTGCAATTCCCCTTTTTTTCCTCCCAGGGCCATCGTGGAGATTAGTCCGGGAAGTCCGAAAATGTGATCTCCGTGAAGATGTGAAATAAAAATATGGTTGATTTTGCCGGCTTTTATACCAAACCTGCGTAATTGAATTTGGGTCCCCTCGCCACAATCAATCAAATACACTCGTTCATTTAGACTAACAGCCTGAGAGGTTGGAAATCTGGTTAAGGTAGGAAGTGCAGAACTGCTGCCCAGAATAGTGACGGTAAAAGGAAGCATACTCAAAGTTTTTTCAAACCTACCTGAAAAGTTTTGATTTTACAATAGAAAAAGAAAACCCGGCTTTTAGACCGGGTTTTTATCTTTGTTAAAGTTCAGATTTTTTGATGAGTAATTTTTCCGCCTCCTCTACATTGGAGGTGATCAGCAGGATAGAATCAAGCATAGCCATCTTAATCATCTTTTCGACAACATGAGTGAGGTTGCAAATGATAAATGTCCCCTCTGAATCCTCACAAAGTCGGTTTCCGACTAAAATTGCGCTTAATCCTGATGAATCACAATAATTACAATCCCCGAGGTCAAGTATAATATTGCATATCCCTTTTGTCGAGAGCAGTACTAATTCAGCCTTCAAATCGGGAGATATAAAACTATCCAACCGCTCGTAGCCTACTTTTATACTGGAAAAATTTGCTTCATTTCGGATGATAAAATTCATAGTTGCAAATTCAGAAATATTATCCCATCAATACTGAATTAATTATCTCTCTTCTCTTTCTCTTCCATCTGAGTTCTAAGGGCTGCCAATTCGCTGATATCTCCAAGTGTGGTTTTCTCCACATTGTCTTTCAACGTTTTCATCCCTTTCTGAGTCTGTTTTGCAGTTGCTTTTTTCTTGGCTGTTTCTTCAGACTTTTTAGAATCTTCATAGACACGTGAGTGTGAAAGGATGATTCTTTTCGCAGATTTTGAAAATTCAATTACCTTGAAATCGAGCTTCTCGTCCATTTTTACGTTCGAACCATCCTCTTTAACCAGGTGACGCGGAGTAGCAAAACCTTCAACACCATAAGGCAATGAAATTACTGCACCTTTGTCAAAAAGATCAATCACTGTTCCTTCATGAACTGAATCGACAGTAAAGATTGTTTCGAATACATCCCATGGGTTTTCTTCCAGTTGCTTGTGACCAAGGCTCAGACGACGATTGTCCTTGTCAATATCAAGAACCTGTACATCAACTTCTGCGCCAATAGCTGTAAATTCAGATGGATGTTTGATCTTCTTTGTCCAGCTTAGATCGCTGATGTGAATAAGACCATCAACTCCCTCTTCGATTTCAACAAATACGCCGAAATTGGTGAAGTTACGAACACGGGCAATATGTTTGGATCCAATGGCATATTTAACTTCGATTTTATCCCATGGGTCATTCTTCATTTGCTTGATACCCAGTGACATTTTGCGTTCGTCACGGTCAAGGGTAAGAATAGTTGCTTCTACCTCATCCCCAACTTTAAGGAAGTCCTGAGCCGAACGAAGATGTTGTGACCAGCTCATTTCAGAGACATGGATCAAACCTTCAACTCCGGGAGCAATTTCGATGAATGCACCGTAATCGGCCATCACAACGACTTTACCTTTCACTACATCGCCCACTTTAAGCTCTGCACTGAGGTTATCCCAAGGATGAGAAGAAAGTTGTTTGAGACCAAGTGCAATACGTTTTTTGTCATCATCGAAATCGAGAATAACAACATTGATCTTCTGATCAAGCTGAACAATCTCGTTAGGATGAGCCACACGTCCCCAGCTCAGGTCAGTAATGTGAATTAATCCGTCTACGCCGCCAAGGTCGATAAATACACCATAAGAGGTGATATTTTTAACGGTTCCTTCAAGAACCTGTCCTTTTTCAAGTTTAGAGATGATGTCTTTCTTCTGCTGCTCAAGTTCGGCTTCGATAAGCGCTTTGTGAGAAACAACCACATTACGGAATTCATGGTTGATTTTAACCACTTTGAATTCCATTGTTTTGTTCACATAAATATCATAATCGCGGATTGGTTTCACATCAATCTGTGATCCTGGCAGGAAGGCTTCAATTCCGAATACATCTACAATCATACCACCCTTTGTGCGGCATTTGATGAATCCGGTAATAATTTCGTCATTTTCAAGCGCTGCGTTAACACGATCCCAGCTACGCATTGCGCGGGCTTTTTTGTGCGAAAGTGTGAGCTGTCCCTTTTTATCTTCAAGGGTCTCAACATAAACTTCCACTTTATCACCAATTTTGAGTGCCGGATTGTAACGGAATTCGTTTACAGAAACAATACCGTCTGATTTGTAGCCGATATCAACAACAACTTCGCGTTTGTTCATAGAGATCACCTTACCGTCAACAACTTCTTTCTCCTGCAGGATCGAAAGGGTATTGTCGTACATGTCTGTCATCTCTTTCTTGGTGGCAGTACTATTGACTGATTTAGTTCCTTCAAAAGCATCCCAGTCAAAATCTTCATCAGCTTTTGCCGATGTCTCCTTCAGAACCTTTACAAATGGGACAACAGGTACCTCAATTACTTCGGGTGCTTCTGTTATTACTTCGGGTTCCTCTGTTACTTCGGGTTCGGCAACTACTTCAGTTGCCTGTGTTTCTTCAACGGGTAATTCCGCTGCCTCGTTAATTTCGGGGTTTTCGTTAATTTCACTCATTCAAATTGATCTTAAAATTAATAAATTAGACATTATTTTATTTGTGCCGCAAAAATAGGATTTATCCCTTTAATATCAAATGATTATTTGTTTTTTTAAGGTTAATTTGCACTTGCACTCGTTTAAAGCTATTTTCTTAAGTCAAAAATCGGATTTATATTTGAATATTTATTTTAACATCCAGATAAAATTGAATATAAGTCATAAATCGAAAAAACATGAAAACAACTGAGACACCGGCAATTATTCTGCAAAAAGCCAATGAATGGCTCTCCGGCAACTATGATGAGGCAACCAAGGCAGCAGTTCTGCAGCTAATTAATTCTGAAGACAATACAGGATTAATTGATGCTTTTTACCGTGATCTTGAATTCGGAACTGGTGGTCTGCGTGGAATCATGGGTGTTGGCACTAACCGTATGAATATATATACCGTCGGAGCGGCTACCCAGGGTCTGAGCAATTACCTTAAGATGGCTTTCGCCCATATTCCCCAAATTGGTGTGGCGATCGGTTATGATTGCAGAAACAACAGTCACCTTTTTGCAGAAACGGCAGCAGGGATCTTTTCGGCAAACGGTTTTAAGGTTTATCTATTTGAGGATTTACGACCAACACCTGAACTCTCTTTTGCAATCAGGGAGCTCGGTTTACAGAGCGGAATTATCCTCACTGCCTCACATAATCCCAAGGAATACAACGGTTATAAGGCCTATTGGGACGACGGTTCACAAATTGTTGAACCGCATGATGTCAATATTATTGATGAAGTTGCTAAGGTGAAGATTGATGATATCAAATTCAATGGTCCCAAAGAAAATATTACAATTTTGGGAGCTGAAATGGATGAAAAGTTTCTTCAGCGAGTGGTTTCAGTTTCGCTATCACCCGATGTTATTCAACGTCAGAAGGATCTTAAAATTGTTTATACCCCGATTCATGGAACCGGAGTAAAACTTGTCCCCATGGCATTGGCGAAAATGGGATTTTCCAATGTCATTCATGTACCGGAACAGGATGTTGTGAGTGGTGATTTTCCTACGGTGATCTCTCCTAACCCTGAAGAGCCGGCAGCCATGGAGCTGGCCATTAAGAAAGCGATCGAGACAGATGCAGATATTGTAATGGCCTCTGATCCTGATGCCGACAGGCTGGGTATTGCTATTAAAAACAACAAGGGAGAATTCATTTTGGTCAACGGAAATCAAACCGTACTGATCTTTCTTTACTATATCATCACAAAAAGGAAAGAACTGGGACTGTTGAAAGGGATTGAATATGTGGTTAAAACGATCGTCACCTCTGAAGTGGCAGCCGAAATTGCAAGAAAAAACGGTGTTGAATATTTCGATTGCTATACCGGGTTTAAGTATATTGCAGAGGTAATTCGTGAAAATGAGGGTGTTAAGCAGTATATTGGTGGGGGTGAAGAGAGTTTTGGATTTATGCCAGCCGATTTTGTGCGCGACAAAGATGCTGTAAGTTCATGCGCCCTGATGGCTGAAATAGCTGCCTGGGCCAAAGATAACGGACGAACACTGTTTGAAATGTTGTTGGATATCTATCTCGAATACGGCTATTCAAAAGAGAAAATGAAATATGTCGTTCGTAAAGGGAAAACCGGCGCCGAAGAGATAGAACAAATGATGGTTAATTTTCGGAATAATCCACCCAAGCAATTGGCAGGATCAGCCCTTTCGGTGGTGAAGGATTATGAGACATTAAAAGAGAAGAACCTGGTAACGGGGAGTGAGAAACCGATTCAACAAAAAATCACATCCAACGTTCTTCAATTTTTCACCATTGATGGTACTAAAGTTTCGGTGCGACCTTCGGGAACCGAACCCAAAATTAAATTTTATATCGAAGTGAAAGACCGCTTTGATTCTTACGATCAATACGATACCGTTGAGGCGAAAACCAATAAGAAGATTGATCAGGTGATGACTGACCTTGGATTATAAAAATTTAACTATAAAAGTGGCTGTTAAATCTGTCTGTTTTATAAGTTTGCAGATCTAAATTACTGTTTGATAAATTAATTGTAAAAACACAACAAGAAAAATGAAAAAAATTCTTTTAGGCCTGTGTGTTGTAGGTGCTTTCACTGCCAGTGCACAGAATCAGAACCCCGAAAATGCGCAAATGAAACCTGAGATGACCGAGTTTTGGGATCCCGAGGTTACAGTAATAACTCCGGCGGAAAATGTTGGTAATGCCCCATCTGATGCCATTGTACTTTTTGATGGAACCAGTGAAATGTTCCTCCAGAACTGGACTAATGGAAAAGGCGAAGCTCCGGGCTGGAATGTTGCGGACAATTGCGTAACGGTAACCAAGGGTGCCGGAACCATTAAAACGAAGATGGAATTCGAAGATTACCAGTTACATATTGAATGGCGCACCCCTGCCGAAGTGAATCCTGAGAGTAAAAGTCAGGGACGTGGAAATTCCGGAATTTTCATGCAGGGACGTTACGAATTGCAGGTTCTCGATAATTACGAAAACCGTACATACCGAAATGGACAAGCGGGTTCATTTTACAAACAGTATGCTCCACTTGTAAATGTTTGCAGGAAACCGGGTGAATGGCAGAGCTATGATGTAATTTATACTGCACCAAGGTTTAAAGCAGATAGCACCCTGTTTACACCGGCCCGTGCCACGGTGCTTCAAAACGGTGTCCTTGTGCAAAATAACGTTCAGCTGTTTGGTCCGACTGAATACATTGGAATACCCAAATACAAATTTCATGGTCCGGGTTCCATCGAGCTTCAGGATCATGGAAATCCTGTTAGCTACAGGAATATCTGGATCAGGAAACTATAATTTATTTTCAATAAAAAATGCCCGGGTTTTCCGGGCATTTTTTATGAGATATGAAAATAAAATCAACTCGCATGAATTTTAATCAGCCTGTCGCAAAGGTCTTTTAACCCTTCGGGGGTATCGCCACCCGGCATTTCAATGGTTGTCCACCCGTGGTAATTGATATCGTCAAGCGCTTTCATCACCGCCGTCCAGTTTACGTCACCTTCCAGTAGTTTAACGCCAAATCCGGCCCCCCTCCCCTGTTTCTCGGCGATTTTGCGGCTGAACTCCTTGATATGAACTTTGGCAATGCGCGGACCGAGAATTTTGATCCATTGTTCTGGCCAACCGTACACCAGGATATTTCCGCAATCAAAATAAGAGCAAACCATCTGACTTTGAAAATGATCCACGTAATACGCAGCTTCCATCGGGCTGAGAAGGAAATTGTTCCAAACATTTTCAACTGCAATTTTCACATTCAGCTGTTCTGCCAACGGAACCACTTTTTTAATCTCTTCCACAGATCTTTTCCAGCAATCGTCGTAATTTACAGTTTCGCTTACACGTCCGGGAACTAGAAGCAGGGTATCTGCTCCAAAGGCTTTTGCATCTTCGAGACCCACCCTTATTGCGGCGACTCCCTCTTCACGAATTTTGGGATCGGGGTCTGACAACAGCAATTTCCAGTGCAGAGCACAACAAACACTGGGAATAACCAATCCCGTTTTGTTGCGTGCCTTTAAAACCTCATCCCTGTCGAGATGACTCATCACCTCAACACCATCGAAACCTGCCAGTTTTGCAGCTTCAAATCGTTCCGCAATTGTCTTCCCGACTTTTAGACAGTCCCACATTATCCCCTTTTTCATCGTTCGCTTTTCCTGAGCCACGCTTGTCGCAAATCCGGGAACGGAAACGGCAGAGATCGCCGCGGAAGCCATGATTGTATTCTTCGTAAATTGCCTTCTGTTCATAATCTTAAATATTAGGTGATCTTTTTAAACTTCAATCCACTATATTAATTTTGATTCTGTTCCGATTACAGGAATTGTCTCAGGAATATTAGGTACAGGTCCCAAGGCATAATTTTTGGGCCCAAGTGAGAGGTTGGAGTTAAGCATCTCCTCCCACGTCACGTCTTTACCGGTATATGCTGATATACGTCCCATGATGGTGATTAGTGTTGAATTCACCTGAGCTTCTGCATCACTTATTGGTTTGCCCGATCTGATCGAAGTGACCAGATTGACATGTTCCTGAACATAAGGATCTTTCACTTTCCAGGTGAGGTCTGTATCTCCCTCTTTGGGATGAGGGTATTGCCAAATCTGGTTTCCCTTCAGGTCAAAAAGGGTTCCACTACAATCAGCATATCCTTTTGTCCCGGTGATAACTTCCCGCTTCAGATTACTGCACCCATTGATTTGACGTGCGGCACAATGGGCCTGCATCCCATTATCGTATACATATTCGATACTAAAGAAATCGTACTGGTCACCGGTCATTCTGCGCTGACGACCACCCCATCCCATCGCTTTTACCGGGATCTTCCCAAGAAACCAGTTCATTACATCAACTTCGTGAATAAACTGCTCGACGATATGATCGCCTGATAACCAACAGAAATTTGCCCAGTTACGGATCATATATTCCATATCGGTCCATTCGGGCAACCTCTTTTTAGCCCAGAGAGCACCACCATTTCGGACAATATGCGCGCTGACAATCTCTCCGATCTCACCGTTAGCTACCCTGCGCCAGGTTTCCATATAATCTTTCTGAACCCTTCGGATTGTTCCACTAACAATGCTGAGCCCCATCTGCTCCGCTTTCTTTGCAGAAATGAGAACCGAACGTGCACCGACAGGATCGACTGCGATCGGTTTTTCCATGAAAATATGTTTTCCTGCATTTACTGCAGCTTCAACATGAGCTGGGCGAAAATGGGGAGGGGTACATAATAACACAATATCGACTCCCGAATCAATTACTTTCTGATAATTATCGAAACCGGTAAAACATTTGGCATCATCGATCTCGATTTTTCTCTCTTTTTTTAATGTTGCGCGACAACTATCCAACTTATCCTGAAAAAGGTCACCCAGGGCAACAATCTGCAAATTTGGCCCTGCATCAAAAAAATTCATTGCAGCTCCGGTTCCCCTGCCGCCACAACCGATCAATCCGGCTTTTAACACCTTCCCATCGGGAGCCTCGTTAAGCATTTCGGGTAGCCTGGCATTGCCACCTTTCTTTTCTGATCCTGTACATGATGACAGTAATCCGGCCGCACTAATCGTCCCAATAGCACCCAATGCTGTGTTTGATATAAATTTGCGACGACTTAGTTCATACTTGTTCTCCATATCGATAAAAATTTAAATTGGGTTCATTCTTTTAAGCAGAAATAAGGGACTAAAAATACTTAAATCTGATCATCTTATACGATTTTATTAAAAATATTTCCTTTGCTAAATCAATTTAGCTTTTAAACTTTTGTCAGCACCAAACATGGACGTTTCATAGAAAAACGCAGACTTTAAGGTTGTTTGTTCGAATTTAATGTTCTGTTATTCAATAGCTTTGTCCATATCTGCAAAACAATTTTATTTTTTAATCAACGATCCAAGGCTGTCTGGCAGCAAAGACAAATGACTTTTGGTAAATAAATTTTGATCTAATTATTTTCATTAATTCTCTTCTTACGGGGTGGTGAAATACTTTTACATGGCAATTTCAGCTGGTGATTTCCGGCTAAAGCAATTATCCCTATCTTTGTGCCAAAATACTATTCGTTAAAATTCACGCTCATGCAGGAAAAAATAATCATCCTTGATTTTGGCTCTCAATATACCCAGTTGATCGGACGTCGGGTTCGCGAACTCAATGTCTACTGCGAAATTCATCCTTTCAACCATTATCCTGAAATTGATCATAGTGTAAAAGGGATTATCCTTTCGGGAAGTCCCTATTCGGTGAGGGATGAGACGGGTCCAAGAATCGATCTGAGTAAAATCAAGGGAAAGTATCCATTGTTGGGTGTATGTTATGGCGCCCAATACCTGGCACATTTTTTTGGCGGCGAAGTGGCGGCTTCAGGATCAAGAGAATATGGTCGTGCCAATCTCCGGGTTGTTGACAAGGAGAGTATTTTACTTCAGGGGATCAGTGAAAATTCGCAGGTGTGGATGTCGCACGGTGATACCATCGTTAAAATGCCTCAACATTATAAGATTATTGCCTCAACGGGCGATGTCGAAAATGCCGCCTATAAAATAGAGGGAGAAGATACCTATGCTATTCAGTTTCACCCTGAAGTTTATCATACAACCGAAGGGACAAAGATCCTTGAAAACTTTCTGGTGAATATTTGTGGCTGCAAACAGGATTGGACTCCGGATTCCTTTATTGAAACGACTGTTCAACAGCTACGCGATAAGATTGGAAACGACAAAGTGGTTCTTGGACTTTCGGGGGGTGTCGATTCTTCTGTTGCGGGTGTATTACTCCACAGAGCAATAGGGAAAAATCTCACCTGTATTTTTGTCGATAACGGTTTGCTCCGTAAAAATGAATTTCAGGATGTGCTCGATTCGTATATGGATATGGGACTCAATGTTATTGGAGTTGATGCGAGCGAACGGTTTTGGAACGATTTAAAAGGTGAGCGTGATCCGGAGAGAAAACGGAAGATTATTGGTCGTGATTTTATTGAAGTATTTGACATAGAAGCGCATAAGATTCAAGATGTGAAATGGCTAGCACAGGGAACGATCTATCCCGATGTGATTGAATCGGTTTCGGTAAATGGTCCGTCGGCTACCATTAAGTCGCACCACAATGTGGGTGGTCTCCCGGAAAAAATGCACTTAAAAGTTGTTGAACCACTAAACTTGCTTTTCAAAGATGAGGTTCGTCGTGTCGGAAGGGCTCTTGGAATTAAACAGGAACTGCTGGGCAGACATCCTTTCCCGGGACCGGGTCTTGGTATCCGGATTCTGAGCGATGTTACACCTGAGAAGGTACGGGTGCTTCAGGAGGCCGATGCCATCTTTGTCAACGGGCTGAAAGAGTGGGGTCTTTACGACAAGGTGTGGCAGGCAGGGGTGATGTTGTTGCCTGTTCAATCGGTGGGCGTTATGGGTGATGAACGGACTTATGAAAATGTTGTTGCATTGCGTGCGGTTGCCTCAACCGATGGAATGACTGCAGACTGGGTGCATCTTCCTTTCGAATTTTTAGCGAAAGTATCGAACGACATTATCAATAAGGTGCGAGGAATAAATCGTGTTGTTTACGATATCAGCTCCAAACCACCGGCAACAATTGAGTGGGAATAATGTTATTTAATGTTCAATGATCTAATATTCAATGATTAATTTAAAATTGATTAATTGAACATTATCAAATAGAGACACTGATCAGATTTTCATTTTTTAGCATCTCTTCTCCGCTCCAACGATAGGCGGATAGTTGTTCTGAACCGACCACGCAGCTATCGATGCAACAGATATTATTCTGAAAGATTGCAGCACCCTCGCTCAGACAATAATGCCCCAGGAAAACGGGCGGTTTACCGGGATTATACGGCTCAAAGGCAGGGGCAATTTCGTACGGAACGGTATAATCGGGCAATATAAATTTATTTCCGAATGATAATTCCCGAAAGGTTTTGTTTTTTGGCGACTCCCACCAGTTCATCCGGAATACTTTACGGCTCATTCCTTTAGTGCATTTAATAATCAGATCTGAAGGACAACGGTATTCCAATCCTTTAAGGAGCCGGTAGATGATAGAGGCCGCAGGATGTTGTTTCTCATGAATTGTTCTCAAAAAAACCTTTTTCAAACGTCCTTCAGGGATGAAGCTTTTGAGGTAATTGATGTCGTTATCATTCCAGTAGGCATGGGCAATCCGGATCATTCCAAGGTCAATAAAAAATGGGAGTGTACGAAACCATTTCAGGTGGTCGCTCCACTCTGCCTCAAAACCCTTAAATGCGGTAAGTGTACTTTGAATCTGGTTCCGGTTCCCGGCAATATGGCGCGAGAGGTACATCCCCCCAGAGTCTTTAATATGGTACAAGATGGCGCTGTACTCATGATTCCCCAATATTGTAAGTGCCTGACCCGATTCTGTCATTTGCCGTACAATCTGAATGGTTTCCCTGATTTCGGGACCCCTGTTGATAAAATCACCAATAAAAATAGCTTTCCTTTCGGGATGACTCCAGATTCCATTGGTTTTTACATACCCCATGATCTTTAAGAGCTTCTTTAAGATCGAGGCGTGACCATGTACATCGCCGATTATATCATAATATTGAGATACCATAGGCCTCAAAATTAAAATATTTAGTCAACAAAACCACAGATTTGACAAATATTCGGATGCAACCGGGATATTTGCCGGACGCAAAAGTGGCAGGAGTATCCGATTGGATTCTCCTGCCACTTTAGAGATAATTATATTGCTGAACTTATAGCATCATTAAAGAGTAACCTCGACAGGAATATCTTTATTGACATTCTTGCTGCCTATTAAAGCATAGAACAACAAATATGCAAGACATAAGAATATTACCCAATAACTTGCAGCATAAGTAGTAAGGTCTGCAATCTTGCCTTGAATAAGAGGTAAGATACCACCGCCACAAACCATTACCATAAATATTCCTGACGCAGCTTCAGTATATTTTCCCAAACCTTCAACGGCAAGGTTAAAGATACCACCCCACATTACTGAAGTACACAATCCGCAGAAGATCAAAAACATAATTCCAATTGGGACAGGTGCAAGACCGAATGAGATGTTAGATTGAAATACAGGCATACTTACAGTAGTCGTAACCGGCAGTAAGATCGCCAGTAAAACAAAAAATAAACCCAGCAATGAGACCGTTGAAAGCATGGTCTTGCTAGAGAATCTGGAGGCCAGCGAAGCCCCGAAAATACGCCCAATCATCATCAGAAACCAATAAGTGCCAACCACAGAACCTGCAATAGTGGCATCAATATGAAGTCCGCCATTACCTGCAGAGGTCATATAAAGATTAGCAGTACTTGGTATTCCGATTTCTATTCCAACGTAAACAAAAATGGCAATAGCGCCGAAGATAAAATGACGGAAAGAAAGTGGACTATGTTCATGTTTAATTTTTACCTTACCGATCAGACGAGGTTCAGGAATATTCATGATGTAAAGAACTACAAAAACTATTGCAAAAATCCCCATTGCCATGAACAGTGCAGGATTTGCCTTGTCGATTGTACGTTCAGCAGCATTGGCACCCATCAGGTAACCTACTAGAACAGGAACGATTGTAGCCGCAACAGAGTTTAAAGATCCACCAGTCTGAATAAGCTGGTTCCCTTTTTTACCGCCACCACCAAGTGTGTTCAACATCGGGTTAACCACGGTATTTAACATACACATTGAGAAGCCTGAAATGAATGCACCTGCAAGATAAACAACAAAGCTGCCAAGCTGACCTGAGAGGTATTGAACCGCAACACCCGAAAATCCCACAACTACAGCGATCAACGCAGTCTTTTTATATCCAATTCTTTCAAGTAATATTCCTGCAGGAATACCCATAAAGGCATATGCAATAAAATTCGCAAAGAAGCCTAATTGAGACAGAAAATTAGATGCTCCAAATTGTTTTGCGACAATTACTCCCATTGGACTGGGAAGACCGGTCACAAAGGCAATCATAAAGAATAATGCAAACATCATTGCAATTGGCAATGCATAACTTTTGTTTTGAGTCATAATTTGAATAAATTTATTTTTGTTAATTAATCTGATGATTTAATCATTTCAGTTTGTGATTTTACAATCATGGCGATTTCAGTTGGCAATAATACCAAATTTTAAAATAACTTCTTTCCTCCATCGCCAATTTCTGCTACATAGAATAGGGGTTTTAATCCGGTTTTATCCTCATAGTTTTTTCCGACCTGATCAATAAAGGTATCAATAGCACCCTCTTTCACAAGACTGACGGTGCAACCTCCAAAGCCGCCACCTGTCATTCGTGTTCCGATGACACCCTCAATTTTGCGACCTTCTTCAACCATGGTATCCAATTCAAAGCCTGTAACTTCATAATCATCACGTAATGAGTCGTGTGAACCGTTCATCAATTCACCGAATTTCACCAGATTCCCGGCCCTGAGCGCTTTTACGGCATCTTCGGTTCTTTGGATCTCACTCACAACGTGTCTTGCCCGTTTGCGGACGGTTTCATTTTCAATTTTATTTTCAACTTTCAGAAAATCTTCCCAAGAGATCTCTCCCAGAGCAGAAATTTTTTGAAAAGGTTGTATTGCCTTAACGGCAGCCTGACATTCAGCTACCCTTTCATTATATTTTCCGGAGTCCAGTTTGTGGGGACTATTGGTATTGCTGATCACAATTTTAACTCCGTCGAGCACAACTGGGACCAGGTCATACGCCAGTGTATCACAGTTGAGGAAAACCGCATGGTCTTTTTTACCCATTGCAGAGACAAACTGATCCATTATTCCGCAGTTGACCAATGCAAATTCATGTTCGGCTTTCTGACCCATCAAAGCCAGTTCGATTCTGTCGATTCCAAAATTGTACAAGTCATTAATTACTACACCTGTAACAACCTCCAGGGCTGCAGACGAAGAGAGTCCGGCTCCTGTTGGAACATCCCCGTAAAATAACATATCGGCTCCTTTATCAAAGGTCAGCCCTTTTTTCATGAATTGGGCAAATACGCCAATCGGATAATTGACCCACTCTTTACCTATGGCTTTATTTAAATCCTCTACTTTTACCTCTGCCTCAAAAGGCATATTGACTGAAGCGAATTTTACTGTTTTGCGGTCGGTTTTACGTACGAGGCAATAGATTCCGAAACTGAGTGCACACGGAAAAACAAAACCGCCGTTATAATCGGTATGTTCGCCAATTAAATTTACGCGACCAGGCGAAAAATAGCCACTTACATCACCCTCGCCAAATTTTTCAATAAACTTTGCTTTTAACTGTTCGATTGTCATATTTAAAAAAATTAATGTATAAACTGGTAGGTACTGGTAGGGGCAAATGTATAATAAATTGGCCGAAATGTACCTGTTCAAAAAATGTTTAATAACACTTTAATCTCGTTCTGAAATTAAGGATTACAACGAATTTCTGACAATCAGTTTTGATGGATTCCGAACCATGATCCTTTTGTGATTCAGTACCATATCGGACAGCGATCTGCCCATTTGAATAAAATCTGTTGAAATTGTGGTGATACCCCCAGCAACAACCTCCTTCAGCATGGTATCGTTAAACGAAACAAGTCCGACATCTTTGCCCAACTGAAAATTCATCGAAGCTGCGTTTTTCACGATTCGCACCAGATTTCGGTCGGATACGACCAGGTAAGCTTCCCCTTTTTGGACGTTTCTCTTCTCTACTGAACGGATAATTTCTGCGTTAAGTCCCCATTCGGTACAGAACCGATTAAAACCGGCAACCCGTTCCTCTGGCTCTTTACCTCCCGGAAACACCATGATCAGTTTTTGATATTTACAAAACAACTCTTTACCTGCCATCATCCCGTCATAAACATCCTGTTCAAAATCCTGGTAGATTACCGGGTAATCTGTCAGATCATCCTTGAGCCTGTCAAGTATAAAAACTTTATCGGGAGGGAGCTGACGGACGACATCAATAGAATGATTAAATATTGCAGGCATAATAATATATGCGCTGTATTTTCCGGCTGCATCGCCAATCAGTTGTTTAAATACGTGGTAGTTGAAATGGTGAAAGTAAATATCCACATTTGTTCGGTTGTCTAAATGACCAAGGAACGATGTATATAAATCTTCTTTAAATACATTTAGTTCATCAAAAAGGAGAAAGACCTGTTTGTCGAAATTCAGATCCGTCCGTTCAATATAATACCCCTTTCCGGCAACGGATATCACAATACCTCTGGTTCTTAATTCATTAAAAGCTAACATTACGGTATCGCGTGAGAGAGAAAACTTCCCGCAAATCTGATTGATCGAGGCAATTTTATCCCCTCTTTTAAGTATTCCCTGCTCGATAGCCATACAGACCGAATTGATGATCTGCCTGTACTTTGGGATTCCCGCAGCCTCGTCAACATTGAAGATATTCGTTATATTCACAGAGATTAGTTTTTCAGGCATTAAAAATATGTTTTTTTTATATTTATTCTTTACGTTTGTGTCCAAATAACTAAATTTCATTTTTTATGGAACTCACACGCGATGTTTTCGGAAATGCCCGCAGAGGCGAAAAAATTTACCTTTATACCCTGCGTAACGATCATGGAATAACCATTAAGATTACCAATTACGGGGGGATAATAACCTCTGTCAAGACACCTGACAGAAATGGAATCAGGGAGAATATCGTTCTGGGATTTAAGTCGTTAGACGATTATCTTACAGATGCTTACATTGAGGGTGGCCCATTTTTTGGATGCATAACCGGAAGATATGCGAACAGAATCGCAAACGGGAAATTTTCGATCGATGGTAAAGAGTACACCCTTCCAATTAATAATGGAAAGAATTGCCTTCACGGCGGAATCACCGGCTTCGATAAAGTGATCTGGGTTCCGAAAAAGATCGAGAAACCCGATCTTGTTGGAGTAGAGCTGAAATATCGAAGTGTCCATATGGAGGAGGGATTTCCGGGAAATCTCGATATCACTGTTACTTACACCCTGAACCATAAAAACGAATTTCACATTGAATATAAGGCTATTACCGACAGGGAGACTGTTCTTAATCTAACCAATCATACCTATTTTAATCTTACATCGAATAAGGAAAATATCTTTGGACATACATTATATATCCCTGCTAAAACAAAAACGGTTAATGATGACGGATTAATTCCTACCGGAGAAATGGTTGAAGTAGCCGGTACACCTTTCGATTTTACAACTCCTGCAACAATAGGGTCAAAAATTGGCGCCTTAGCTGATGGTTATGACTGCAATTTCGTCCTCGACAATCCGAACAAAAAGATCGTTAAGGCAGCCATCCTTTCAGAGGAATCAACGGGAAGGACGATTGAAGTGTCTACAAATGAGCCTGGTTTCCAATTGTATACAGGGTATTATATTCCCAACTTAATTGGAAAGCATGGGGAGAAATTTGGCAGCTATGCAGGTGTGGCACTCGAAACACAACATTATCCTGACTCTCCAAACCACCCTGAATTTCCATCAACATTCCTGAAACCTGGCGAGACATTCAAGTCAAAAACGATTTACAAATTCGGAACAAAATAGGACGAAATAATGAGAACACTCATCGACCTTTTTGAATCGCGCGTGGAGCAATTCCCAAATAATCCACTGCTGTGGGAAAAAACCACAGATCGTTATATCTCATCGACATACCTTGAGATCAGGGAACAGGTTTACCAGTTTGGTGCAGGCTTACTTTCATTGGGTCTGGAGAAAGGGGACCGGGTCGGATTACTCTCTGAAGGGAGGAATAACTGGTTGGTTAGTGAGTTGGGTATTTTATATTGCGGAGCTGTAAATGTCCCTCTTTCTGTCAAGCTGGAAGCTACAGAGTTAAAATTCAGGTTGGTTCACTCGGGATCCCGGATGGTGATCGTTTCTGCCGGACAGGTGTCCAAAATAGCGGATGTCATTAATGAAATCCCCGATATCGAATATGTAATTCATATGGACAGCATTGAGAATCCAGGTTCTAAAGATCTCTTCTTTGATGATATACGGAGAAGGGGAGGGGAGTTTCTGAAATCAGAAGAGAACAAAAGGAGGTTTGAAGCGGTATGGAAAAGTGTTCAACCGGATGATGTAGCCAATATTTCCTACACTTCAGGAACAACTGCCGATCCAAAGGGAATTATGCTGACCCATCTCAACTATACCATAAATGTGATCCAGGCCAATACGGTTTTGGATATTGGTTCAGATTATAAAACGCTGGCGGTTCTCCCTTGGGATCACTCCTTTGCCCACACTGCATGCCTTTACACCTTCATGTACAAGGGAGCTTCGATCGGATCTGTCCAGACCGGAAGAACGCCTATGGAGACCCTTAGAAATGTTCCTGTTAATATTCAGGAGTTTAAACCTGATATAATGATGAGTGTTCCTGCACTTTCCAAAAATTTCAGGAAGAGCATTGAAAAAGGTATTCAATCGAAGGGAAAAATTACTGAGTTGTTGTTCAATCACGGATTGAAGGTCGCCTATCGGTATAACGGCGACGGATGGAACCGGGGAAAAGGTTGGCGTGCGTTATTGAAACCCGAGTATGCTTTGCTTGATAAAATTCTCTTCTCAAAAATACGGATGGCTTTTGGTGGTAATCTGAAATTTTTCATAGGAGGGGGAGCTCTGCTTGATATTGAACTTCAACGTTTTTTCTTTGCGATAGGAACACCCGTTTTCCAGGGTTACGGCCTTACAGAGGCTGCTCCAGTTATCTCTGCCAATTGTCCTGAGTCGGTTAAATTCGGATCGTCGGGTAAACCGGTGAAATATCTCGATATTAAAATTTGCGATGTTGATGGTGCTGGGGTTCCTTTGGGAGAGAAAGGTGAAATTGTTGTCAAAGGGGAAAATGTGATGAAAGGTTACTGGAAAAACCCTAAAGCTTCAGAAGAAACTTTGAAAAACGGCTGGCTCCATACCGGAGATCTTGGTTACCTTGCAAAAGATGGATATCTCTATGTTTTAGGTCGTTTTAAAAGTCTGTTAATCGGAAACGACGGCGAAAAATTTTCTCCTGAGGGGATTGAAGAGTCAATTGTTGACCAGTCGCCTTATATTGACCAGGCAATGCTTTATAACAACCAGAATCCTTATACTGTGGGGTTATTTGTTCCCAATACTGCAGCAATAAACCATTCTTTACACAAACATGCCCTTCAGCCTGGCACCCCTGAAGGAATCAGGAAATCAATCGAGCTGATCAAAAATGAAATTGATGCTTATCGAAAGGGGGGGAAATACGAAGGTTTGTTTCCCGAACGATGGCTGCCAACAGCTATAATTATTCTTCCCGAAGCTTTTACCGAGCAAAACCATTTATTGAACTCCACCTTAAAAATGGTAAGAGGGAAGATTACAGAACATTTTAAAGTGGAAATGGAGTATATCTACACTGCTGAGGCAAAAGATATATTTAACGTCAGGAACATTGAATCGTTTAAACATTGGAATAAATTGTAGTAAATCTCTAAGTGCCGGATAAAAAATATTAAAAAATGAAGATTATTCTTTTGTTGCCAGTCTTACTAAGTTGTGTTTTGCTCCAAGGGCAGACTAGCACAAAGCTGAGTGCCGAACAGGAAAACTGGCTGTTAAAAGCAAATCGTCATGAAAAGAACGGATGGACCTATCTGCATATTGAAGGTGGGGCTCAGGCACGGGGATTTCAACATGGCTATCTGATGGCCAATGAGATCAAAGAGGCGATCCGCGTATTAAGCGCAGGCTGGCACTATCAGACTGCGATGGATTGGAATTGGATTGTAGAAAAAGGTGCAGAAATTTTAACGCCAAAAGTTGATGCAGAAAATCTGACCGAAATCGCTGGAATTGTTGAGGGAATGAACTGCAGAGGAATTGCCGCTACCCGTGACGAACTTGTTGCCCTTAACGGTTATATCGAATTGATGCACAATTGGTGGCCAAATGTAAAAGACTCCATTCATTCACATTCAATCCTACCCCCCAGGGAATCGTGCAGCTCTTTTATCGCCACCGGTAGCATGACATCAGACGGAAAGATTGTCCTTGGACATAATACGATGGACGGATATCAGAATCCGGTCTGTAATATGATTGTGGACATCGTTCCGGATAAAGGGCATCGAATCCTCATGCAATCGATCAGTGGCTTTATCCATAGTGAGACCGATTTCTTCATTACTGATGCAGGACTTGTGGGTTCTGAAACAACTATTGGTGGATTTTTCCCATTTGATCCAAAAGGTGAACCAGAATTCTCGCGTATGCGTCACGCCACACAGTATGCATCCACTATTGATGAGTGGTGTGAAATGATGAAGAAAAACAACAATGGCGGATATGCAAATGCCTGGTTAATTGGAGATATTAAGACAAATGAGATTGCACGGTTGGAGCTTGGATTAAAATATGTGGCACTTGAAAGGAAGAAAGACGGTTATTTCGTTGGATCGAATGTCGCGGAAGACCTTAGAATTCTGCGATTCGAAACCACCAAAGATGAAACGAATATTAAAAACTCCTCCATTGCCAGGCGTGTCAGATGGAAGCAGTTGATGAAGGAGAACACGGGCAAAATCAATCTGAAACTTGCCGAAGCTTTCGAAGCAGATCATTTTGATACCTATCTGAACAAAATAAATCCCGGAGGGAGATCGCTTTGCGGTCACTGGGAAATTGATCAGCAGCTATATGGCAGGGATATTCCCTATAATCCGGAGGGAACCCTTGACGGGAAAGTCGTTGATGCCCGGATGGCGGAGGAGATGTCTTTTGTAGCCCGCTGGGGATCGGCGTGCGGGATGGCTTTTAATAGCAACAAATTTCTTGATGAACACCCTCAGTTTGACTGGATGAAAGGATTAATGAAAGATCGTCCCACACAGCCATGGACTATTTTTAAAGCGGGGGAGACGAAATAATTGATATACCTGACAAGTTTTCAAAACCTGTCAGGTATATTTTATTATAATTATTGTAACGACTCCAACTCTTCCGGATTGATTGGTATTCGTTCACCCAGAATCCTCGCTCCTGATTCGGTCACCAGAATATCATCTTCAAGCCGAATCCCACCAAAATCAAGGTAGGTCTTTACTTTGTCAAAATTAATAAACTCGCTGTTGATCTTCTCTCCAGCCCATTTTTCAATCAGGGCAGGTATAAAGTAGATTCCTGGTTCATTGGTGATTACGAAATCCTTTTGTAAACGGCGTCCCAACCTCAAATAGGCAGTTCCAAACTGATCAACAGGACGAATCTCTTCATCATAGCCGACGTAAATCTGTCCGTAATTTTCCATATCATGAACATCAAGTCCCAGCATATGACCCAATCCATGAGGAAAGAAGAGCGCATGCGCGCCATTGACAACAGCCTCTTTAACATCTCCCTTCATTAAACCAAGATCTTTTAATCCCGATGCAATTACTTCCGCAACTTTGAGGTGAATACTCAGAAAGGTTTCTCCGGGCTTAATCAAAGAGGTGGCCGTATTATTTGCCTTTAAAACAATATTGTAGATGTCGAGTTGTTTTTGTGTGAACTTACCGCCAACGGGAAAGGTACGTGTAAAATCTGAGGCATAATGAGCATTCGATTCGGCGCCCGCATCGACAAGCATCAATCTCCCTTTTTCAAGCAAAAACGAATGATCATGATTATGAAGTGTTTGTCCGTTCTGGGTCAGAATAGTCGGAAATGAAGCTCCCCCTCCATGCGATAAGGCAATACCCTCAATCAAACCGGCAATTTCCTGTTCCATCACTCCCGGTCTGGCCATTTTCATGGCTGTTACGTGCATCTGATAACCGGTTTTACACGCTTTCTCAATCTCTTCAATTTCAAATTTATCCTTTAAAGACCTCAGATCAACAAGGCATTTTACCAGTTTCTCCGATGCATTACCTGCAAGACCGGTACTGTTTATACCTAATAACTCTGTTAGAAGAAGCTTGTTTTCAGCCCTGTATGGCAGGAGGTAATGCAGATTGCCGGCTTTTTTAATCGTCTCGAAAAGCTGGTTAAATGGAGCGGTACAATCAACGCCAACCGAAGATGCCAAATCTTTTACAGATGGTTTTGTCCCCATCCAGATGATATCCTCAATTGAGATATCATCGCCAAAAAGGGTGTCTATCCCCTCATTTGCATCAATAATTCCGAAAAAACCAGGAGTGTCGAGTCCGAAAAGGTATAGAAAAGTGCTGTCCTGTCTGAAATGATAGGTGTTGTCGGTATAATTCATGGGGGATTCCGTATTCCCCGGGATCAGAATAACCCCGCTACCCATCTTTTCACGTAACCGGTTCCTTCGCTCGATATAAATATTTCTATTGAACATCTCTTTTAAATTAAATGATTAAACAAAATGGTTATAGATTAACCTGTAATTTTTGAAGGTAGACCCGATTTCATCACTTTTTTATCCTTTGCCGGGCGCGGAAGAAACATATCATCAGCGGTTATTCCGGCTTCCTTGATTGCCTTGAGGCAATATTCGAGTCTGCCAAGATCGTTGTTTGATCCGTTATTGGTTCCAAAAGTGAATTTTACCCCGGCCGCCTTGGCCCGTTGTATGAATGTGATACTGGGGAGCTTAAACCTGGCATTTATTTCGAGAGCAACATCATTGGTCTTAAGTGCTTTAATCACCCGGTCCATCCGCTCATTTGTCCATAAACGGTCATAATCTGGGGCAAGTTTGGCGGGTAGAAAAGTGGGATTTACATGGATGTCAACAGGTTCCGCTCCAAGTATCGCCTCGATTTTGCCAACCAACATATCCATAAACTGCTGTTCATTATCCACAAAGGTCTCTTCAGGTATCCATAACCTCATTCGACGTCCTTTCAAATCACTCCAGGTCATTGCATCTGTAAAGATATAATCGAAACGGGCAACCGCGGCGGGGGAGAAGAGGGTAACCCATTCACGTCCTTCACACTGCATCGCTTTGAAAACCGGTTCTTTACTGATACCATCGAGATAGGCATTTAATGTTGAATCATTTGTCACCGGGAATTTCAAACCACAATTGGCTGCAACGCCATAATTATATCCATTGTCCCTGGCATGTTGACAGGCCTGATCCATAGTCAGACCACCTTTGAGATGACAATGAAAGTCGATCAGCGGAAACTCCTGCTGATTAAGCAGATCAATTACCTTCGTTAAACTGTCGGATGCCACCGGACAGCTTTCATCTTTTAGTCCCTCTTTCAACGGTTTTAATGTCATCTCACCGACTAATAATTCGCCATTTGAGTTTGATTTCTTAATCGATAGATACCCATTTGTCAGCACGCGGCCAATGATGTCGCCTGTACGTTCCAATTTTACCGGTTCGTTGTATTCACTTACAGTTTTGTTGTTGACTGTAACTTTAATATAATTTCCGGATACGGTCAACCCTACAATAAACCATTCCCCATCGACGGCAGTTCGAACAAAGTTATTTCTGATTTTTGACAGACTACCTGTTTTTTGCGGATTTCCATTGCGGTAATCGCTGTTATTAATGGTGATGATATAACCTTTATCCAAATCTTGTTCAGCGGGCATTGCGAAAACCAATTCACCTTCGGCTCCTGCAGTGGTTTTCAGTTTTGCTGTAAATTCAAAATTCCTTATCTGAAATTTTGTCTTCATCACATCCGATTGATTTTTAAGTAATAATCCATCAGCTGAAGTGGCGATACCGGTATGTCCCCAGTATGTATCTACGTTTGATGGGTCAATTTTTGTGACTAATCCTGTTCGAAGTCCGGTCTGACAGGCGAAAAAGAGAGGTATAAAAAGAATTAAAGGTGAGAATTTTGTGAGGTGCATAACGATTAATTTATTGGATTTAATTGGATTGACGAAAATACCAAGATTATTGTTTTAAAATGTTTGATTTGAGACAAAATTTCAATGGCTCACTGTTTTTTGAAGAAAATGTAATCATAATGAAACTTTCATATTCCTGTTTTTAGTTTACTTTTTCTGTAAACCTATTTCAGGACTAGACACTCAGTCACTAAGTCTCTCAGTCCCTAAGTTTCTCATTATCTTAGTCTCCCACTCTCTCCCTCGACCCCTTTACCCCCAACGTCTCCTCATTCCCTTCCCGCCCCATTGCCTTCGCGATGGTACTCCCGACCATTAACTGAAGGGCATGATAAAGCATTAAAGGGAGCAAAACAACACCAAGTACAGCGGGGTCTGAAAACAAGACTTTACCCATAACAACTCCCTGAACCAACGATTTCTTTGATCCGCAGAAAATTACAGTAATCCTCTCCTCCCGTTTAAAACCCATCCATTGGGAAATCTGATTCATCAGGAAAAAAACAACCAGGAAGAGGGTCAACATCAATACACCTAAAACAAAAATTTCTGAAATGGAGAAGTTTTTGAACTGATTTCCCGAAAATGATTCGCAAAACGAGGTATATACGATCATAAGAATGATCAACTGATCAAAGTTTCGAAGGGTGTTTTTATACCCTGAAAGCCAATTTCCCAGTTTATGGTGGAGAAATAAACCCAGTATAACCGGAAATAACACTTGTAAACAGAGTTGAAGAATGGTATGGGTAATATCAAAATCGGGTTGCGATTTTTCAAGAAGACCACTCATCCATATCGGTGTAATAAATATTCCAAGGATACTCGAAACGCTTGCATTAAAGATGGCAGCAGCAATGTTTCCGCGTGCAATTGAGACCATTACCACTGACGATGATACCGTTGAGGGCAAGGCTGCTAGGAAAAAAATCCCGATTCCGATGTTATTTGAGAAATATTCGGGAAAAATTGCGCGAACAAAGATGATCGTTAGTGGGAATAGCAGAAATGTGGAGAGCTGAACGATGATATGGAGTCGCCACTTGCTTAATCCGCTTAGCAAACTTTCGGGACTTAGTTTTGCCCCGTAAAAAAAGAAGATCACAGAAACGCCAAACCCTGCAATAGCGGGAAGGTGGAGCGGACTTTCTGCAACCCCAACCGGAGGATATAGCCACGCAAGGAAAATAACCCCGATCATCAGAAAGAAGAAACCATTAAATCCTGCTTTTGAAAATCCCTTAGCGAATTGTTTAATCATAAACAGCGGTGAATCTGGTCTTTAATAAAAATGGCTGCACGGTAGTTGTGCAGCCATAAATGTAATAATTTTGGTAGATATTAATTTTGTAACCGATTAGCCGAGGAATTTCTTCCTGAGATCTTCTATCTCTTTGTCACCAATAGGTTTAAGTTCGCCGATAGGAACCCCCATTGTGAGCGATTTTGCGCTGAATTCTGCGACTTCCAGACGGTCAAATGTTTGAAGCAACTTGTCTCCTGTAATCAGAATGGAGTCATTCTCAACGATAACCGCCTGGGTATCCTGCGCGATAAGGTTAAGGATCGTATCTTCACCTTTAAAATGGCTTCCGAAAGGAACATTGGGGACATCCTGCAGGAAAATCCAGCTCTCCGGGATTGTCCTGACATCAAATTTGTGTCCCGTAACACTAAATGCCATTAAATAAGGAGATTGTGTTAGAATGATTGAGTTAATATGAGGATTTCGACGATAGATTTCCTGATGAAGCCAGGTTGCCCGGCTTGGAATTTTTCCCGGCTCCCGCTTCCCATCCTTTATTTGTACAATATCCTCCAGCATGATGTTCCATCTCAGTACATTGGTGGGAGTAATCAGAAAATCATTGTCACGCCAGCGAACCGAAACTGTTCCATAAGAGCTGATCATCAACCCCTGATCGCATGCCCTGCGGACAATCCGCATAATCTCTTCACGCCGTTCACGTTCGTCAGATGGGTGAGTCACCTGTTCCATCTCAGGCAAAAGCCGAGGTATCTGAGCCTCGAATGCGTCGATCTGCTCATCCTTCAACGAATTTACTTTCCCGATGGTCTTGGCATTGATGATTGTCTTGGCGCAAAATTCAAGTGTTTCGAACCGCTGATAGACATCTTTCATGTCGGTACCCCCAACAACTGTTCCATGATTTTCCATGATCACAGCATTGTAACCCTGGGCAAAAACGGCGGCAATCTTTTCACCCAGTTCTTCACTTCCCGGGATCGCATATTCGGCATAACCAATAGGGCCGCAAACGTATTTAGCCTGTGGAATCACGTTGGTATCGGGGATGACATGTGCGATGCTGAAAGATACCAATGCCGGCGGATGGGCATGAATGATAGCCTTTAAATCGGGACGAATCTTGTAGATCGCACGGTGAAATGGAAATTCTGAGGAGGGTTTGTGTTTTCCCAAAATGGTTCCGTCAGATTTAATGCAATTGATGTCAGCCGAGGTGAGTGCCCCTTTGTCGACTCCCGATGGGGTGACCCAGATATCTCCCTGATCATCGATAATCGAAATATTTCCACCCGAAGTGGTAGTCATTCCTTTTCGATAGATTCTGCTGATAATCAGCACAATCTGATCGCGGGGATGCATAAGGTCAATGTCAAGTAAATGCATAAGAAAGGTATTTAAGATTTTGCCATTTTACGACGGTAATTCTCAACTTCCCAATTATCAATAAACTCAATCTGAGCTTTATTCATAAATTTCGGACCACCAAAGTTTTCAGATAAAAAGCTAATTTTTAGTATATTCGAATAAACTTCAAGAACGTTTAATACCGATTTGAGATTTTCCTCAACGGCAATTACCCCTTCACCTTCTATAACCAATACTTTTGGCAAATACCCATAAGTGCCAACATAACCAGCAATACCTGTTTTAGCAGTAGCCAGCTGATCTTTAGCGTCGGAACAGGCTGGAACATACAGGTAATGGGCTTTGCAATAGACAATATCATCAGGGGTAAAGGCGGTGTTTGCTTTTGAAAAACTGTCACAATCTTTCGAAAAATGGTGGATAAGATCGCTCCCGATCCCCAACGCTGTAAAGCTTTCAAATCCCGGATTTAACTCCCGTATGGCGTCGATTATAGGTGATTTAAAGGATTTCTGTTCATCATTAGGAAGTGTCTCTCCAATATTTTGGTTGATTTTATCCATTATAGAGGCATAGATATCGTTAATCTCTGAAACGGTGTCTGCAGCCACAAATACCCCATGATTCTCGAGGAAGATGGTTTGTGGCGCTTTCCCGTTCTTTGCCGTAAACTGTAAAATCTCCGTTTCAACTTTTTTGAAAAGAATATATCCCGGATCGGTATAGGGAATGAAAAGCGACTGATCTCCAAATAGTTTACTGCAAACACTTTGTGCATTATTCGAACACATCACCGCATTCACCTTCGTTGGATGGGTATGGACGACAAACTGATAATCAATTATTTCGTGCATCGAAGTCTCCACAGAGGGCCGATTACCTCCGGTTGATACAATTGCCGCAGCTAGATCAGCCTTAACTTCAGCCTCCCGTTGGGAAGGGTCAGGGCTGTAGGTTTTGGCAGATACGATTTTAAGTTTTTCGCGTGAAAGGCAGACAAACCCGTTTTCCTCAATCGTCTCAAGCGCGACACCACTGGCTTTGATCCAGATATGATTTTCATCTTTGAAGGATGTGTTTCCACCACCTGCAATTACAAAAGTTTTATCTTTCCCGTATAACTGCGATACATCTACTAATTCTTTAAGGTTCTGATTCATTCTTTTTTATTTCTTAAATTTCTATTTATTTCCTATTATTTCAGTATATCAACTTTTTAAATCAAAAGTAAATTAAAATTGATAGATCTCTATTACAAAAAGTGATAATTGATTTACACAATTTGTTTCTACCTTTGCACCTCAAATTGAGGTTATACTCCGTGTGCTTGAACACCACGTAAAAAACAAGTGATATGAAAAAGACCGTTTCTGTATTGTTTATGTTTGCTGGAATTCTGTTTGCAATTTGCTTATTGATTTCCAATATATTAGCCACTAAAATTATTTTAATCGGACCCTGGGCTGCCCCGGCAGGTGTGTTGATTTTTCCCATTGCCTATATTATTAATGATGTGATTGTTGAAGTCTGGGGTTATCAGAAAGCACGGCTGATTATCTGGTCAGGTTTCGCAATTAATATTTTGGCAGTGCTGTTTTTCACCCTGGCCATCGTTGTCCCCGCTGCCCCTTTCTGGCATCAACAGGAGGCATTTTCTACCATTTTAGGCAATACACCACGTATTATTGCTGCCAGTTTAATGGCTTATCTTGTTGGCTCATTCTTAAATGCAATGGTAATGAGTAAGGTGAAAGTGCTGATGAAAGGTAAGGACTTTTCGGTGAGGGCTATTCTTTCGACGCTCATTGGCGAAACAGCCGACTCCTTTATATTTATCTCAATCGCCTTTGCAGGCATCCTTCCATTTGATATTTTATTTGGAATGATTATTACACAAGCTTGTATTAAAACAGTCTATGAGATTGTGATACTTCCATTTACGATTCTTGTCGTAAAATGGGTCAAAAGAGTGGAGGGGGTCGATTCGTTCGATGAATCGATATCCTACAACCCGTTTTTAATTAATCAGATCTGATATGTCTAAAGCATTAGTCGTTTATTCAGGCGGGCAGGATTCGACAACCTGTCTTTTCTGGGCGAAGAAACATTTTAAGGAGGTTCTGGCTATTGCCTTTGATTACGGACAACGACATCTTGTAGAGTTGTCTGCTGCCAAACAGATTGCAGAAGAGGCAAATGTCCCACTGAGCATCTTTAAGATTAATCTGATGAGCGAAGTTTCACATAATTCATTAACGGATAATGCGATAGAGGTTGAATCAGCTCAGCCCGATCACCGTCCGCCAAATACTTTGGTTGAAGGGAGAAATATGTTGTTTTTAACTTATGCGGCTATTTTTGCCAAGGCAAATGGGATAGGTAACCTGATTACCGGTGTTGGGCAGGCCGATTACAGCGGATACCCTGATTGCCGGAATGAATTTGTTATTTCTCTTAATCAAACGCTGAACCTTTCGATGGACTATGAATACCGCATTCATACCCCATTGATGTGGCTTGACAAATCGGAGATCTGGCAATTGGCCGACGAACTTGGTGTATTTGAAATTGTCAGGGATCAGACCATCACTTGTTATCATGGCATTCCTGGTGAAGGTTGTGGTAATTGCCCGTCGTGCAAGCTCCGAAACAGGGGATTACAGAAATATTTAAAATCAAAAAACAATGGATGATTTGAAGAGTTTAGGGAAAACTGCTGCCTATGATTTCAGCTATAATCCAATGATACTTGAAACATTTGAGAACCGTCATCCTGAAAATGATTATTGGGTCAAATTTAATTGTCCGGAATTTACCTCACTTTGCCCGATCACCGGTCAACCCGATTTTGCAGCCATTTACATCAGTTATATCCCTGAAATTAAAATGGTGGAGAGTAAGAGCCTGAAACTTTACCTTTTCAGCTTTCGCAACCACGGCGGATTTCATGAGGATTGCGTAAATATCATCATGAAGGACCTGATCCGGCTAATGGATCCGAGGTATATTGAGGTTTGGGGCAAATTTACACCTCGTGGCGGAATCAGTATCGATCCTTATTGTAATTACGGAAAACCTGATACCAGATTTGTGGCTATGGCGGAGTTTAGGATGATGAACCACGACCTTTACCCTGAGAAGGTGGATAATCGTTAGATCTCAATGCTCTAAAATTGCTCCATTTCTAATTTTAAAATTCTTCAATAATAGAGAAAGGCGCCCTTTTGGAGCGCCTTTCTCTATTATTTAAAAGGATAAAATTATCCCTTTTTCACTTTTTTGTAGCCATAAATAGCGCTGGCTCCCAATTCCTCTTCGATGCGAAGTAGTTGATTGTATTTTGCCATACGGTCTGAACGGCTTAATGAACCGGTTTTGATCTGTCCGGCGTTGGTTGCAACAGAGATGTCAGCGATGGTGGCATCTTCGGTCTCACCCGAGCGGTGTGAAGTAACGCTGGTATAACCTGCACGGTGTGCCATCTCAATGGCATCAAGGGTTTCGGTCAGTGTACCAATCTGGTTTACCTTAATCAGGATCGAATTGGCAGCGCCAAGTTCAATTCCTTTTTTCAGGTACTCAACATTGGTTACAAATAGATCATCACCAACTAACTGGCATTTGTCTCCGATTTTGTTGGTAAGCATTACCCAGCCTTCCCAGTCATTCTGATCGAAGCCATCTTCAATAGAGTCAATCGGATAGTTGGCAACCAGGGTAGCTAAAAAGTCTACTTGTTGTTCACGTGTCCGTTTTGCGCCATTTACCCCTTCGAATTTGGTGTAATTATAAATACCGTCTTCATAGAATTCAGAAGAAGCGCAATCCAATCCGATTGAAACGTCGCCACCATCTTCTGCACGACCAGCTTTGTAACCAGCCTTTGTGATCGCCTCGATAATGCTGTTCAATGCATCTTCTGTTCCGTCAAGTTTGGGTGCAAAACCACCTTCGTCACCTACCGCAGTGCTGAGGTTCCTGTCGTGAAGCACTTTCTTAAGGCTATGGAATACTTCAGCACCCATGCGGAGCCCTTCACGGAATGATGTTGCTCCGATTGGACGGATCATAAATTCCTGGAAAGCGATAGGAGCATCTGAATGAGATCCACCATTGATGATGTTCATCATTGGAACAGGCAATGTTTTTGCATTCGTTCCGCCGATATAACGGTAAAGTGGCATTTCAAGATAGGCTGCAGCTGCTTTGGCGACTGCTAGTGAAACACCTAAAATTGCATTTGCACCAAGATTCGATTTGGTCTTGGTACCATCAAGATCGATCAGCTTTTTATCCAATGCAACCTGATTAAGGGCACTCATTCCTACAATCTCCTCTGCGATGGTGGTGTTGATGTTTTCAACTGCCTTAAGTACCCCTTTGCCAAGATAACGTTTTTTATCTCCATCGCGAAGTTCGAGGGCTTCGTTTTCGCCGGTTGATGCACCCGATGGTACAGCGGCCCGACCCATGATTCCACTTTCAAGTGTAACTTCAACCTCAACGGTTGGGTTTCCGCGGGAATCCAAAATTTCTCTTCCGATTACTTTGTAGATTAACATCGTTTTTGAGTATTTTTAATATTAAACATTTATGTTGCTATCAGAACAACAGTGTGATACAGAAATTATATTCTAATTCTTTAAACGGGACAAAGATAATCATTCATTGTTTGATAAACGATGGATTATGTAATCCACTGTTAAAAAGAGGTTAAATTTACAATCGAATAAATTTTTCAATTCACAATTGAACGTTTTATAACGAAGCTATCAATGAAAAACCCCGGTGCCAATTCCGGGGTTTTTACTTTCTGATTTACTAACATTTTACAAAGACACTGGAAAATAAATCTATAACTTGTTACAGTTTCGCTTTTTCAAGTTTTTTCTGAATTTTCTTGATGGCTGATTCAATTGGTTTCTCCGGCTCTATCACATTATAATCTCCCCAGAATGCCCGATCAGCAAATCCTGAAATCTCATCAGTCATTACAACGGTAGGTCTCATGCGTTCTGCAGGTTTCACCGGACGATCACTGGTCTTTTCCCAGTCGGTAACCGCCATCTCAATGGTCGTTTCATAAACCGTATTGAATAATCTTTTATTCCACTCAATTTTAAAGGTAATCTGACCTCTTGAATAACTGTAGTACCATTTGCCGTTCCTTTCGCGATAATCGATATGATATGATGCCACTGTCGGATAAACCTTGGCCGTGGCTGGTTTCTTCTTAATAAACATATCGGCTGTTAAAATTTTATTTTCAACGTTCAGATTAAAAAGGGCGCTAGTAATGGCCAGACTTTCAGTGTCAATGTATAATTTCCCAAAATAGAGTGGTTCCGATACAAATGGGCGTTGTTTGAATGCCAGTATATAAATTAGCCGTTCGTTGATTTTGGTAATATTCTCCAGTTTAAATTCATAATTACCAAGCATATCTTCGGTGAAGATCATTTCGGGGTTCTTCATGATGTCGAGGTATAATGTAGTATACGGACCACCCTGAAGTTTGAAAGTTAAAGTGTCCAATTTGCTGTAATCGGTACTTTTTCTGGCTTTATAAAGCTGTGCCAAATCATAGCGGGGCGACATGTAAGGTTGTTTATATATTTGAACAACAGCTTCAGAAAGCGAGATATAGGTTTTCCTTTTCTTGATTGTTTCACGATAGAAGGCCGTCATTGAGGTTGGATCGCTGAAGTAGTTCTCTGCCCGTTTATTCATCACTGCACGGATAAGCAACTCCGGATCTTTTGGAAAAACTCGTACCTCATTTAGGGCAACGATCAGCATTTCAAGTTCAATCCTTGTTTTTTCAGGTTTAAACTGTGAAAGACTTATACTTTTATTTTTGTATCCGATAAAGGAAACAGTAACTTTCCCCTCCTTAAGATATTTTGGAACCTTCAATGAAAATTCCCCTTCTGAATTGGTGATCGAGGCAATGTTTGTCCCTTCAAGCGATAAGGATGCAAAGGGAAGTGACGTTCTTGACTCCTGATCAACTACCGAACCTTTATACTGAATGTAGGTGAGTGTATCGGGCTGATTTGATTTCGGGAAATCGGTGGTTGCAAGTGCAGCCCGTGGAGATCCCAATATAATCAATATTACAGCTGATATCATTAATGCATTTTTCACTGATCGGAAAGTTTGTGTTTTCATGGCTTCTATTATTAAGATTTACCTTATACCTAACAGACAGCCAACGCCGAATAGACCCTTATCCGGTTTGCCATTTTTTTGATAAATTAAATTCATCCTTTCCTTACATGTAAAGTCTGAATATTGAAAATTCAGGGAATTTATCTATTTTGGCGGTGACTTAAAATTGTAAAGTGGTGTTCTTCAATCCTGATTAAACTTTAGGAATCGAAACCTGACAGATTTTATTGAACGATTTTTTTTATGATGATAAAATGAAGCAATTTATTTTTGTGATTTGGGGTTGTCTGATTTTTTCAGAGCTGTTGGCACAGTCAAATGTAGGTATTCATGGAATTGCCTTGAAAAATGCAGGCGTCTCGGCATATTTAATTGATGCTGAGTCGGGGAGTGTTGTATATGCAACTCCTCAGGTGAGCATGGTTCCTGCCTCTGTGATGAAGGTGGTCACATCGGCAGCTGCTCTCGAAATTTTGGGTCCTGAGTATAAATTTCATACTCAGATCGGGTTCAGCGGAAAGATGAATAGCATTACAGGTGAGCTAAATGGAAACCTTGTATTAAAAGGTGGTTGCGATCCGGCCTTTTACTCAGAATATTTCACAGATCATTATAAAGGTACATTTGAAGAGTGGTGTAATGCCCTTAAGCAAGCCGGGATTAAAAAAATTCAGGGGGATATATTGGTGGATCTTTCAAAAATGGAGGGCGTATTGGTCCCGGGAGGATGGCAGTGGGACGATCTGGGAAACTATTATGGTGCGGGTGTATCAGCTCTTACTTATTCCGACAACTGTTATAAGATCCATTTTTCTTCTCCTGCAGAAGCTGGTAAATGTGTTTCCATTACAAGTACGGAACCGCAAATGGATAGCCTCCGGCTGAGGAATAGCATTCTTTCTTCAGAAGTTAACCGCGATCTGGCTAATGTAATAGGAGCTCCAGGTTCTTTCTCCCAGGAAGTTGAAGGTACAATTCCTGTCGGACGGTCCGATTTTGCAGTTAAAGCTTCAATGCCAAATCCCGCAGGAATAGCAGCCAATGAATTCTGTAATGTTTTGAAAAATAATGGTATAAGTATTTCTGGAAAAGTATTTTGCGTCAATAAATCGGTAGGTGATGGTTTTACCCTGATTTCGGATAAAAGTTCTCCTCCTTTGAAGAAGCTTATCGTTCCCCTGAATCATGAAAGCCTAAATCTTTATGCCGAGCATTTGTTGCGCGAGATAGGACGTGCGAAAAAAGATTCGTCAGAATTGGATAAGAGTTTAGTTGCATTAAAGGAATTCTGGCTTGAGAAGAACGTGTATTTAGATGGTTTTTATCCAACCGATGGCAGCGGACTATCCCGGTCGAATGGGATTTGTACGCAGACTTTGGCCGAAATACTTCGCTATATGTATCTTGGCCCAAATCGTGACGATTTTTTTAATTCGCTTCCGATTGCAGGTGTAAACGGGACACTTCAGAATGCATTTAAAGGGACTAAACTTGAGAATAACCTTCGAGCCAAAACAGGTTCGATGACTCGCGTAAGAAGTTTGGCCGGAATTTTTACCGACAAGAACGATAAGAAGATCATCTTTGCCCTGATTATTAATAATTTTGAAGGTAAACAGGCAACTGCGGAAAAAGCTGTCGAAACGTTTTTAAACGAGATCTACTCACGTGAAGCGGAGGCACTGAAAAAATAGTCTGGCGATTTAATTGCCAAATTCAGTTCTCAACCTGGCTAATTTATTTTGCAACGTGCTGATCGTATCAATTTGAGCCCCCTTTGAATAGGAGATCCGGTGTGTGATGCTTTTGTTTTGGAGGTATATCCACTCGTCGCATCCATCAAAACATACATTGCAGGTGTTATAATTTAATTTCGTAAATTCATTTATATTCACGCAATTGACTATCTCGTTCCATTCGCTCTCAGGAACAGCTCTTTCTTTTGTAATCTGTGGAAGGGAGGATTTCCTTGGAATGTAGTACACATATCTGATCTTGTCTCTGGTAATTTGGATAGAATCAGTCCCTGAGCCCCAACCGCAAATAAATCCCGACTGAATTACTAATCCTGCCAAATCCGTATGGTTCTCATTTTCTTCTTTGCACGAATCAGGTAAAACTGCAAAAACGAAAATCAATAAACAGATCAACAATCTCCAACTCATATTATCTCTTTTTTCACTTATTTCGTATTTTATCCAGAATCCGGTTAAGTTCAGTAACCTCTTCTTCATTAAGGTTATTTAATAGAGTATCTGCTTTCTTCTCACAGTCGTACATATTGTCAAGTAAGGACAATCCCTGAGCGGTGATCTCAATTGTCTTTTGCCTGCGATCTGACGGATTTTCGATTCTGCTGACCATCCCTTTTTCAAAAAGGCGATCAACAATCCGGCTAACATCAGAGTCTTTATCAAGCATTCTTTCTTTAATATAACCGATACAAAGCGGGGCTTCAGTTCGAAATCCACGCAATATACGCAATACATTGTATTGTTGTTCTGTGATATCATGCATTTTCAGGGACTTGAAAAATTCGTAACTTAACTGTTTGGCAGTATAAGTCAGATTTATCAAACCCTTATGATAATCATTTCTGAAGCGCCCCTTTAATTCTTCTTCAATTGTCATATTAATTTAGCTTGTAGAGATCCGGATTCCGCACGAACCCGACAACCCAGACCAGAATTAAAACTACAGTTGGCATCACAATACTCATTCCACCAGTCATATGAATGATGATTGCTCCGCCCATATATGAGCTAAGCAACAAAGTGCCCAATTTATTTGTTTTAGGGATCAGGAATAGAATTGCAGAACCTATTTCGCCCAGGGCAATAATTATCCGCCAATTACCCAAATGGAGTTGTTCCATTTGCTCCGGATGAAAAAATAATTTCCCGCTCGCACTAAAAACATAAAGAGCCGTTAGTAATCCTGCTATTATCCAGCCAGAAATTTTCCTTGTTTTTGATATATTTGAAGTTGTCATAATTCTAAATTTTATCTGTTATTTTTTAAATCGTAGTAGTAATTTCATTAAATAAATTCTTTGTTTCCATATCTTTTTTTAAATATTTTATATTCCGGTGCAAATATATGTATAAACAATATATGTTGAAACATGTAATATGAATAAATTGTAAAATTTGCTTTATAAAAGTCGAATACCTTTTAAAGATATCTGGTAAAATTGAGATAAATACTAACTCGTACCCTAAATATTTAATTTGTGTTTTTTGAAAAACAAATTGA
Source organism: Prolixibacteraceae bacterium (assembly GCA_963677935.2). GTDB lineage: Bacteria > Bacteroidota > Bacteroidia > Bacteroidales > Prolixibacteraceae > JAAFHB01. The sequence goes on from CAXXEH010000003.1 coordinate 6,501,136, forward strand.
ATCAACTTTTGTTCGGATCATGTTATTTGTTTCAAATCTTTCTGACATTTCCTGAGATGAAGGTTTATCAGAGACTTGGTACAATTGTAAAAGAAGGGTGGCTATTTGAGTTGAAAAATAATGTGAAATAAATGGATTAATCTTAAACATCACCAAAATGGCAAAATTAATATCGGATTGTATGAAAATAATGTGAATTGCTTACGAATTTATTTTGAGTTAATCATTTTATTTGTAGTTTTGCCCCGAAGTTTAATTAAAAGCGACTGTCGGGACTATTCCTGATAGAACAAAAATGAAACTTCAGTTGTTTAATTATTACATTTGCATTTTAATTAAAGCATGAAAAGCATCATTTCAAATAGTATTCTTCTTCTAGTCATTCTAATTCTCGTCTATACAGGGTGAGGAAGGTGAACTATTGTATGATAAAACATATATGAGCCTTTCTCAAAACTGAGAAAGGCTTTTTTTTGAATTCAAACTTTAAATAACAAACATAGCATCAGATGAAAAACGAACTAAGAAGTAATACGACAACACAAGGGCGGCGTATGGCTGGCGCCCGTAGCCTTTGGAGGGCTAATGGCATGAAGGAAGAGCATTTTGGCAAGCCCTTAATAGCTGTAGTCAACTCATTTACACAATTTGTACCCGGTCACGCCCACCTGCATGAGATAGGACAGATGGTGAAGAAACTGATTGAAGATCAGGGTTGTTTTGCTGCTGAATTTAACACTATTGCCATTGATGACGGAATTGCAATGGGACATGGCGGAATGTTGTATTCCCTTCCCTCCAGGGACCTGATTGCCGACAGCGTCGAATACATGGTCAATGGTCATATGGCAGATGCGATGATCTGCATCTCAAACTGCGATAAAATTACCCCGGGTATGATGATGGCTGCCATGCGGTTAAACATTCCCTGTATCTTCGTCTCAGGAGGACCCATGGAAGCTGGCGTTGTTGCCGATAAGAAATACGACCTGGTTGATGCAATGGTGATGGCAGCAGATCCCGGTGTGGATGAGGCCCTCCTCTCTGAAGTGGAGCAAAAAGCATGTCCTACATGCGGCTCCTGCTCAGGGATGTTTACTGCAAATTCAATGAACTGTCTGACAGAAGCTTTAGGGCTATCCGTCCCCGGTAATGGAACTATCGTTGCAACTCATTTAAACCGTAAGAAATTGTTTGAAAAAGCGGCCAAACGACTCGTTGAAATCACCCGCGATTACTATGAGAACGGTAATGACAAAGTTCTGCCACGTAGTATTGCTACGCGCGATGCATTTATGAATGCCATGACTCTTGATATCGCCATGGGGGGATCAACCAATACGGTACTTCACTTACTGGCCGTTGCCCACGAGGCCGGAGTCGATTTTACGATGAAGGATATCGATGCATTGTCGCGAAGAGTTCCTTGTATCTGTAAAGTATCCCCAAGTTCGCATTATCATATTCAGGATGTAAACCGCGCCGGTGGAATTATGGCGATTCTTGGTGAATTGGAGAAAGGAGGTTTGCTCAATACTTCTGTCTCTCGTGTGACAGAAGGGACTCTTGAAGGAGCAATTAATAACTGGGATATTCAGCGACCAGCTGCAAATGATGAGGCCAGAAAACTTTATACTTCGGCTCCGGGAAATATGGGAAGAAATCTGCAGTTAGGCTCCCAGGATAAATATTATTCTGAATTGGATGTTGACCGACAGAAAGGGTGTATCCGTGATATCGAAAATGCTTATACCAAAGAGGGTGGTCTTGCAATACTTTACGGTAATATTGCACTTGACGGCTGCATCGTGAAAACAGCCGGTGTCGATCCTTCAGTATTCCGTTTTAGCGGTGTTGCCAGGGTCTATGAATCGCAGGACGATGCCTGCGAAGGGATTTTAAAACGGGAGGTTACTGCTGGCGATGTGGTTATTATCCGTTACGAAGGTCCTAAAGGGGGCCCCGGAATGCAGGAGATGCTCTATCCAACTTCTTATCTTAAAGCCTCGAAACTCGATAAAGTTTGTGCCTTGCTGACTGACGGACGTTTCTCAGGAGGAACTTCAGGTCTTTCAATCGGACACGTATCACCCGAAGCTGCTGCAGGAGGCGCCATTGCCCTTGTTAGGGATGGCGATCGCATTGAAATTGATATCCCGCAAAGAAGGATTGAACTGATTATTACGGAAGAGGAGTTGAACACCCGTAAAAAGACCGAAGAGGCTCGCGGTAAGATGGCTTATCAACCCCAAACCAGAAACCGGGTCATCAGTAAAGCATTAAAAGCATATGCAAACCTTGTTGCTTCAGCAGATAAGGGTGCGGTAAGAATAATTGATTAATCTAAAACAAAAAAGTTATGACATCTGTTACAAACGACAATATTCTTGATCAGGAACCAGTTGAAATTACAGGTTCCGAAGCGGTTATCCGCTCTTTGATTGCCGAAGGTGTTGATACAATCTTTGGATATCCTGGTGGTGCAATTATGCCTGTTTACAATGCGTTGCACGATCACCATCACGATCTTAAACATGTACTTACCCGTCACGAACAGGGTGCAGTTCATGCCGCTCAGGGGTATGCTCGCGTTTCGGGTAAAGTTGGCGTCTGTATTGCCACCTCCGGTCCCGGCGCTACCAACCTGATTACCGGAATTGCTGATGCCCTGATTGATTCAACTCCCCTTGTGTGTATTACCGGTCAGGTACTTTCGGGTTTATTGGGTACTGATGCATTTCAGGAATCAGATGTTATTGGTATCACGATGCCTGTAACGAAGTGGAATTACCAGATTACCAGTGCAGAAGAGATACCGGAAGCGATTTCAAGGGCTTTTTATATCGCTTCAACTGGTCGCCCCGGTCCGGTAGTACTCGATATTACCAAAGATGCCCAGTTTGCGATGTTAAAATACTCCTATTCCAAATGCATCAAGATACGTTCCTATGTTCCCGAATATCCTGCGGATAAATCATTATTAAAGAAGGCTGCAGAATTGATTAACAGTGCAAAGAAACCTTATCTTTTATATGGACAGGGTGTTATGTTGTCTGGAGGAGAAAAGGAGCTGATCAGCTTTCTGGATAAGACAGGAATACCGGCAGCAGGGACCTTACTCGGATTGTCTGCCATTCCAACCGACCATCCATTAAATATGGGGATGCTTGGAATGCACGGAAACTATGGCCCTAATATTAAGACAAATCAATGTGATGTCTTGATTGCGGTAGGTATGCGTTTTGATGACCGGGTTACTGGTACAGTTTCCACCTACGCCAAACAGGCAAAAATTATTCATATTGAGATTGATCCTTCAGAGGTGGATAAAAATATTAAAACGGATGTTGCGCTCATAGGTGATGCAAAACATACCCTCAGATTGCTTTCACGGTTAGTGGAAGAAAAACAGCATCCCGAATGGCTCGCTGAATTTAAAGCCGCCAACGATATTGAAATTGAAAAGGTGATCAATAATGACCTTGTGCCTAAAAAGCCTGGTATGACAATGGCTGAAGTTGTTCGTATGGTTTCGGATCTTACAGAAAGTAAAGCAGTGATAATTACCGATGTTGGACAGAACCAAATGGCAGCTGCCCGTTATTCGAAATTTATTGGCTCGCGCAGTTGGGTGACCAGCGGCGGATTGGGTACAATGGGTTTTGGTTTACCCGCAGCAATGGGAGCTAAATTGGGTGCTCCTGATCGCGAAGTGGTCGTTTTTACCGGTGATGGCGGAATGCAAATGACCCTCCAGGAATTGGGCACCATCGCTCAGGAGAACCTGGCTGTTAAAATTGTGATCCTGAATAACCATTTCCTTGGGATGGTAAGGCAATGGCAGGAACTTTTCTTTGAAAAAAGGTATTCATTTACTGAAATACTGAGTCCCAATTTTGTAAAGTTAGCCGATGCGTATGGTATACCGGGAAGCATGGTGAATAAGCGTGAAGACCTTGAGGGTGAGATGAAGAAAATGCTTGAGTGTGTTGGGCCATATCTACTTGAGGTGAAGATTGAGAAGGAAGACAATATCTTTCCGATGGTTCCTCAGGGAAAATCGGTTGCCCAAATCATTCTTAGTGCAGATGAATTGAAATAAATTTTCAAATCAGGTTCAAATTAAAAATTCAACAAGATGAAGAAAGAGTATATCATAACAGCCTACAGCGAAAACCACATTGGTTTGCTGAACCGTATCACCATCATATTTACACGGCGTAAAGTCAACATCGAAAGTCTGACCGTATCACAGTCTGCATTAAAAGGGATCAGTAAATTCACCATTGTTGTTAATGAAACAACCGACAAAGTGGTGAATATTGTAAAACAGATCGACAAGCAGATTGAAGTACTTAAAGCGTATTACAATACAAATGAAGAGATGATTTTCCAGGAAATTGCCTTGTACAAGGTCCCTACTGTGGCATTAATGGAGAGCGATCAGATC